>OW818645.1:0-4191220 GCA_942492835.1 uncultured Clostridia bacterium
AGTAGTTTATCTATAGGTAGGCCATTAAATAATATAAAAGTATATATATTAGATAAAAATAACAATATTCAACCAATAGGGATACCGGGTGAACTCTATATAGCAGGCGATTGTCTAGCAAGAGGATATCTAAATAGACAAGAATTAACAGCAGAGAAGTTTATAGAAGATCCATTTGAGGCAGGAACTAAAATGTATAAAACTGGAGACCTTGCAAGGTGGTTGCCAGATGGAAACATAGAATTCTTAGGCAGAATAGATAGTCAAGTAAAGGTAAGGGGTTTTAGAATAGAACTGGGAGAAATAGAAGCAAGAATTCTAAGCTATGAAGGAATAGAAGAAGCAATAGTAATAGCCAAAGAAGAAGAAACTGGAAATAGTTATTTATGTGCATATATTACAGTAAATAAGGAATTTTCCATTAGTGAATTAAGAGAATATTTAGCTAAAGGGCTTCCAGACTATATGATACCAGCATATTTTATGCAACTGGAAAATCTACCATTAACAGCAAACGGAAAGGTAGATAGAAAAGCATTACCTGAGCCTGATGGCAGTATAACTACAGGAGCAGAATATGAAGCACCAAGAAGTGAAATAGAAGAGAAACTGGTAAGCATATGGCAAGAAGTATTGCACTTACAAAAGATAGGAATAAATGATAACTTCTTTGAGCTAGGGGGACACTCCTTAAAGGCAATAAATATAGCAGCAAAGATTAACAAGGAACTAAATGTGTCAGTGCCTTTAAGAGAGATGTTTAAGACACCTACAATAAAGGGCTTAGCTGACTATGTAAAGGGTACAAAGCAAAGTGTATATAGCAGAATAGAGCCAGTAGAGAAAAAAGAGTATTATGAATTATCCTCAGCTCAAAAGCGAATGTATACACTACAGCAATTTGAAGAAAACAACATAAGCTATAACATGCCAATGGTAATAACACTAGAAGGACAGCTAGATAAGACTAAGCTTGAAGAAACCTTTGATAAGCTAATACAAAGACACGAAGCCTTAAGAACCTCATTTGAGGTAATAGATGGAGAACCAGTACAAGTAGTTCATAATGAAATAAACTTTGAAATAGAGTACATAGAGTCTGACAAAGAAAAAGCAAAGAAGATAGCAGCTAAATTTGTAAAAGCTTTTGATTTAAGCAAAGCGCCATTAATCAGAGTGGTACTAACTAAAGTCAATGACAAAGAACATATACTTATGATTGATATGCACCATATAATCTCTGATGGTGTATCTATGGGGATATTAACCAAGGAATTTATAGAAATATATGATGGCAAAGAATTAGCTGAACTAAGAATACAATACAAAGACTTTGCAGCATGGCAAAATGAACTATTTAAATCAGGAGAAATCAAAAAACAAGAAGAATATTGGCTAAAGGCATTTGAGGAAGAAATACCAGTGCTTAACCTGCCTACAGATTATCAAAGACCAAGCATGCAAAGCTTTGAAGGAGATAACATAGGCTTTGAGCTAAATGAAGAGCTAACAAACAAGCTAAAGCAAATAGCAAAAGAAACAGGAAGTACCATGTATATGGTATTACTATCAGCCAGCAACATATTACTATCAAAATACAGCGGACAAGAAGATATAGTAATAGGAAGCCCAATAGCAGGCAGACCTCATGCTGATTTAGAAAATATAATGGGTATGTTTGTAAACACACTAGCTATGAGAAATTATCCAGAGAGCAGTAAGACCTTCAAGGAATTCTTAGCACAAGTAAAAGCAAGCTCACTGCAAGCCTTTGAAAATCAAGATTACCAATTTGAAGAGCTAATAGACAAGCTAAGCATAACAAGAGACTTAAGCAGGAATCCACTATTTGATGTAATGTTTGTTATGCAGAACATGGATGCAGGTGAAATCCAAATAGAAGGATTAAAATTCAAGCCCTATGAAATTGATAATAAAATAGCTAAATTTGACATGACCATTACAGCTGTAGAGACAGAAAGAACATTAGGGTTAACATTAAATTATTGTACAAAGCTGTTTAACAAAGTGACAATAGAGAGATTATACAAACATCTATATAATATATTAAAAGCAATAGCAAGGGATATTAACATAAAACTATCAGACGTAGAAATGCTGACAGAAGATGAGAGACACCAGTTATTAGTAGATTTTAATGATACAAAAACACAATATCCAAACAACAAAATGATACCTGAGCTGTTTGAAGAGCAAGCAGCTAGAACCCCTGACAGCATAGCAGTAGTTTATCAAAGCAAACAGCTAACATACAGAGAGTTAAATGAGAAAGCAAATCAACTAGCAAGAGCATTGCAGGAAAAGGGTGTAAAGCCTGAAAGCATAGTAGGGTTAATGGTAGACAGATCCTTAGATATGATAGTAAGCATAATGGCTATTTTAAAGGCTGGAGGAGCATATTTACCAATAGATCCAGAATATCCACAGGAAAGAATAGAATATATGCTGGAAGACAGTGGAGCACAGCTATTAATAACAGATAAGCAACTACAAGAAGGCACAACATATAAGACAGACATAATTTTATTGGAAGATGATAAGCTGTATACTGGGGATTACAGCAATTTAGAAGCAATTGCACAATCAAACAACTTAGCATATGTGATATATACCTCTGGAACAACAGGAAAACCAAAGGGTGTAATGATAGAGCATATGAGTATGAGCGATACAATACAATGGAGAAAGAACGAATATTCACTTGGCATAACGGATAAAGTGCTACAACTATTCTCATATGCATTTGATGGATTTGTGACCAGCTTCTTTACTCCGATAGTATCTGGTGCTGCTGTAGTAATTGCAAGCTCAGATGAAGCAAAAGATCCAATAGCAATAAAGAAATATATAAGTAGAGTTGGTATAACCCATTTTATAAGCGTACCAAGCTTATACCAAGCAATAATAGAAGGTGCTAGTAAAAACGAACTATCATCCTTAAGAATAGTTACGTTAGCAGGCGAAAACATAACAGAGAATCTAGTAAGAATGAGTAAAGAGTTAAGTGAAGAAATAGAGCTAGTAAATGAATATGGACCTACAGAAAACACTGTAGCATCAACAATAGCAAGAAACTTGCAGTGCAATACCAAAGTTACTATAGGCAAGCCAATAGCAAATGCAAAGGTATACATACTAGACAAACATAATAATTTACTTCCAACAGGAGTAGCAGGAGAGCTATGTGTATCAGGAAAGGGATTAGCAAGAGGCTATCTATATAGAATAGAGCTAACAGCAGAGAAGTTTGTGGACAATCCATTTGAGACAGAAACAAAAATGTATAAAACAGGAGACTTGGCAAGATGGCTGCCTGATGGAAACATAGAATTCTTAGGAAGAATAGATAATCAAGTAAAGATAAGAGGCTTTAGAATAGAGCTAGGAGAAATAGAGAGCAAGCTTCTAAGTCATACAGAAATAAAGGAAGCAGTAGTAATAGACAAGGAAGACAGCAACAAAAATAAATATCTATGCGCATATATAGCAGTAGAGAGAGCGCAGACAGTAGCAGAGCTAAGGGAATGTTTGTTAAAAGAGCTGCCAGAATACATGATACCATCATACTTCATACAGCTAGATAAGCTGCCACTAACAGCAAATGGAAAGGTAGACAGAAAAGCACTACCAGAGCCTGATGGAAGCGTAACCACAGGAGCAGAGTATGTTGCACCAAGAAATGAAATAGAAGAAAAGTTAGCAAGCATATGGAGTGAAGTATTAGGCATAGAAAAAATAGGAATAAATGATAACTTTTTTGAGCTAGGAGGGCACTCCTTAAAGGCAATGAATGTAACAGCAAAAATACATAAAGAGTTAAATGTAGAGTTGCCTTTAAGAGAGCTGTTTAAAACACCTACCATAAAGAGTTTGGCAGAATATATATATGGAAGAGCCAGAAGTGCTTTGACAAATGGATATCGCATTCTCCTATTGAGAGAAGGTATGGACAGCACTAGAAATCTATTCTTCATTCATGATGGTAGTGGAGATATAGCAGGATATATGGAGCTATGCAATAATCTGGATAATACTCTAAATTGTTGGGGCATTAAGGCAGGAATCGAAGGAAGGCTTGCACCATATAGTACTACTATTGAAGTGCTTGCCAAGGACTATATTGACAATATAAAAATTATACAGCCAAAAGGTCCATATTTATTAGGTGGCTGGAGTATGGGCGGTACGATTGCATATGAAATAGCAAGACAACTGGAACGGGATGGAGAGAATGTAAAATCCTTAACGCTCATAGACTCATATCCTCCAGAATCGGAAGCTAGAATGACTTGGCCTCAAATTACTCTTGTAGGAGAAAAAACTCTTACAGCTATGCTTATAGATAGTAGTAGAGTAAGAAAATCGATTGTTGAAGCTGATGAGATAGAGAAAATATGGGATACAATAGCAAAATATATCGAAGATTCAAGCTTAGAACTGGGAAGGGTCAAGTTAATGTTACCAAGTTCTATAGGCAATCTGATACCTGAACAAGAGCAAAGCGATACCAAAGCCTTTATAAGCCGACTTAATATTATACGTACCTTACTAAGTGCCGATGACCTATATGCCTCAAAAGAACGCATAAAAGCTTCAGTTTACCTAGTTAAGGCCTCAGAAAGCACTGCACTTTACAGCGAAGCATGGAATTTTATGAGTGAGCTACCTGTACAAGTAAGCGAAATTGAAGGAGATCACTTTAGCATCATGAAGGGTGAGAGGGCAGAAAGACTGGCTATACTGCTAAATAAAATTCTTGAAAAGTCAGTAGCTGAGGAAGCGACAAACACAATAGAAAAAACGAGCAAGCACTTAATAAATATACTAAGCAGCATAGCAAACAATACAAACATTAGACTATCAGAAGAAGAAAGACATCAACTACTTGTAGAGTTTAACAATACAAAAGTAGAATATACAAAGGATAAAACAATACAACAGCTATTTGAAGAGCAAGCAGAAAAGACACCAAACAATATAGCTGTAGTATATAAGAAAGATATTTTAACCTACAAGGAACTAAACGAAAAAGCAAATATAATAGCAAGAGTACTAAGAAATAAGGGAATAAAACAAAATGAAATAATAGGAATAATGATAGAAGGTTCAACCGAGATGATGGTAGGAATACTAGGTATAATAAAAGCAGGAGCTGCATACCTGCCAATAGATCCAAAATATCCTATGGACAGAATAGAATACATGTTAAAAGACAGCAAAACAGGAATATTACTAACTGACTTCCAGCCAGAGGATATGCTTGACTGCAATACAGAGCTAGTACTACTAAAGGATGAAGAGCTATATAAAGGTGAGAATACCAATCTAGAAATAATAAATACACCAAAGGATATCGCCTATGTCATATACACCTCAGGAAGTACAGGAAAACCAAAGGGAGTAATGATAGAGCATTGTTCCTTGATTAATCTCTGCAAATGGCACATTGACTATTATGGAGTAACAGAAAAAGACAACAGTACAAAATATGCAGGCTTTGGCTTTGATGCCTCAGTATGGGAGATATTCCCCTACATAATAACAGGTGCAGCAATACACATAATAGATGAAGAAATAAAGCTGGACATAGAAAAACTAAATGAATACTACAATGAAAACGATATAACAATAAGTTTCTTGCCGACACAAATCTGTGAACAATTTATGAAGCAGGAAAACAAATCTTTAAGATACCTATTAGCAGGAGGAGACAAGTTAAGGTACTTTGGAGAGCAAAACTACAAAGTAGTAAACAACTATGGACCAACAGAGAACACAGTAGTAACAACAAGCTTTATAGTTGACAAAAAATATGACAATATACCAATTGGAAAACCAATCGCAAACTCACAGGTATATATATTAGATAAAAATAATAATTTACAAGCCATAGGAGTAGAAGGAGAACTATGTATAGCAGGAGAGAGCTTAGCAAGAGGCTATCTAAACAACACCAAGCTAACAGCAGAGAAATTTATAGAAAATCCGTTTGAGAAGTGTCAACGACTGTACAAAACGGGAGACTTGGCAAGGTGGCTGCCTGATGGGAACATAGAGTTCTTGGGAAGAATAGATAATCAAGTAAAGATCAGAGGCTATAGAATAGAGCTAGGAGAAATAGAAAACCAACTGCTAAGTTATAATGATATTAAAGAAGCTATAGTAATAGCAAGAGAAGATAAACAAAACAACAAATACTTGTGTGGATATATAGTATCAGCTAGAGAAGACCTAGTATCAGATTTAAAAGAGTACCTAGCGAAGAGTCTTCCAGACTACATGATACCAGCGTACTTTATACAGATAGACAAACTGCCATTAACAGCAAATGGAAAGATAGACAAAAAAGCACTACCAGAGCCTGACGGTAATATAAATACAGGGGTAGAATATGCTGCCCCAACTAATGAAATAGAAGAGAAACTTGTGGATATATGGCAAGAAGTATTAAGCATAGAAAAAGTAGGAATAAATGATAACTTCTTCGAGTTGGGAGGACATTCTCTCAATGCTACCAATATACTTTCACAAACTCAAAAAGAACTCCATGCATCGATGTCTTTCAAAATGCTGTTTACGACACCGACAATAAAAGAACTAGCTAAGCAATTACAAACAACTGCTGAGAATACATACCCAGAAATAGAGCCGACGGAGGAAAAAGAATACTATCCAGCTTCCTCTGCTCAAAAGAGAATGTTTATAATGCAATCTATGAGCCCAAAAAGCATCAGCTATAATATTTCTATGCCCATACTGATAGAAGGTAAATTGGATAGAGTAAAGCTGGAAGGAATACTTAGAAAAATTGCCACAAGGCATGAAGCAATGCGTACTACCTTTAAATTTACAGAAGGAGTGCTTCTGCAAAAAATTCATAAAGATATTGCATTACGAATTACCTATATTGAAATGCGTGAAAGTGAAGTGGAAGCTTTCTTCCAACGCTTTGTGAGACCCTTTGACTTAAGCAAGCTGCCACTATTTAGAGTAGCCTTAGTCAAAATAGCTCATCAAAAGCATATACTATTACTCGATATGCATCATGCTATTTCAGATGGTACTTCTCTAGGAATATTGATTCGAGAATTTGTAGAGCTATATGAGGGTTGTGAGCTTCAAAAACAAAAAATACAATATAGGGATTATGTGGCTTGGCAGAATAAGCTCTTAGAAAACGGAATCATCAAAAAACAGGAAGAATATTGGATGAATGAGTTCAAAGAACCAGCACCTGTACTTCAAATACCTAATGATTACTATAAACCAGAAATATCGGACAGCCAGGGCGGTAATGTTTCGATGGGTATTAACGAAGAGCTTACGACTGGTTTGAAAAAAATTGCAAAAAGAACAGGCAGTACACTCTATATGATACTACTTGCAGCCTACAGTATACTTCTGCAAAAACATACGGGAATTGAAGATATAACTGTGGGAAGTCCTATTGCGGCTAGACCCCATGCTGATTTGCAAAACATAATGGGCATGTTTGTTAATACAGTTGCAATGCGCAGTTTTCCAAATAGGGATAAAACTCTAGGTTCATTCCTTGAAGAGGTTAGGGATAAATGTTTGAAAACCTATGAAAACCAAGATTATCAGTTTGATGATTTGGTAAATAAAGTGGGAGTTCAGAGAGATATTACCAGCAATCCTCTTTTCAGTACCTTGTTTGTATTGCAGAACATGGATATACCAGAAATCAAGTTGTCTGGCTTAAAGGTGAAGCCATATATATTTAATAGTCAGACTGCAAAGTTCGATCTAACCATGTCTGCTATGGAGGCAGATAAGCAATTGATACTCAATATGTCGTACCGCAGTAATCGTTTTAAGGAAGAAACCGCCTATAAGCTTACTGAGAGCTATATAAAAATATTGGAGCAGATGGTTAAGGATATTGACATAAAAATTGGTGAAATAAATCTCTAATGCTAACAAGCAATAGTTACTACAAGAAATGACTTAAAACAATAGTTTTAAGTCATTTCTTTATGATTACACTTTTTTTAGATACAATATTACAGCGTGTGGTTTATGTGGCTTTATAATAAAATTTGATATTGTGTAGAGACAGCTATCGCAATTGGACTTGATAGAGACTTTAATTTTAATTTAAATACCTTGTTTTACAGATGTAACTGTTACCTCTACCACTCTAGATGTAAATGAGAATTTTTCTTTCATCATATCAAATTCGGGACCAGATGTTAGATATTTTGCAGTTCCTTCAACTACAAAACCTGTTCCCTGATAATCTTTGTAGCCTAGTACTTCTTTACTACCTAAAGCCATCTTAATTTTATTATTTGTATTTACATTTTTTTCTGTCTTACGAAATCCATATGCAGGAATCAAAATCCTTTCATCATCCGTAACTACTAAATAAGAGTTCCAAGTGTTCGCAATATGTGGTTCAGTTGAATCTCCCCATGATACCACTGTAACTACACCGTCATGTTTTAATACATCATAAAATTTTTCTGTAAGCATTGTATATTTCCTCCTAAAAAACTTATTAAATAATACACATAAGAATTTTGCATTATATCTATAATAGATTAACAAATACACACAAGAAATATGCATTCCATATATTATGTATAAGTGTTGTCTGTGATTATTATATAATTGCTTCCTAAAAAATTGCAATAATATCAATATTACTATTAAACATAGCCTTAAATTTAAAAGGAGAATTTATTTATGAAAAATAAAAATGAGAAAAAGATATTATTTGAACATTTTACAGGAATCAAGAAAGATAAAAAAAGCTCATGCTGCTAACACCAATAAAAAACTCCCGGTTAACTTCCGGGAGTTTTCTGTTTTAATCACATTTATTTAATTTCCATATTTAATTCTCTGACTACTATTTTAGCTGTTTCTTCAGCGACTTCTCCAGTAAAATCAATGCATTGCTTCATGTGTTCTGAAGAGCCTAGTGTCATACCCTTAGTTAAAACCCTACAGCATAAGCATTTATGGCTTTCTATGAAAATATCATGTAATTCTTTAGATAAAGCCATAGCGTTTATAACTTTTGAGTCTTTTGCCTGTGTTCTACCAAAGAACAAACCCAATGCCATGATGCCGCCAGATACTGCGCCACAAGTACAGCCAGAACCACCCATACCTACTGGGAAACCTGAAGCCATCGCTACAATATCATCAGATATTGGCAGTTCAAATTCATCTTTAATAGTCTTTACGATTGCCTCAGAGCAATAAAAATCTCCATTACGATAATAATCTTCAGCTGTTGTTCTTATTTTATGCAAGTCAATTATCTTTTTCAACTTAATTCCTCCTAAATAATATAAGCTCTACTAATATAATTATAAGCAATTAATTCCATTTTCAAATCAAGAAATCAATCCTTTATAAATATACTATTTATTGATATCATATACAACTTTTCTGTTATAAAAATCATAGTTTTCATCAATATAAAGGTATTATAGCATATATAAACTGTATAGATATGATTCAAAGGAATAGTGTCAACTGTATATATTTTTGGAGGGGTTGACAAAATAGAACAAAAATTTTAATATATGAGTGTAATCAAATACATGAATATAAGGAGACGAAAAATTATTGGATATTGAAATATATAAAGCATTATCAGATGAGAATCGGTTAAGAATATTAAACATATTAATGCAGAAAGAGCTTTGCGTCTGTGAAATAGAATTAGTGCTGAACATGAGTCAATCAAATGTATCGAGACATTTAAATAAATTAAAAAATGCTAAAATTGTTATATGCAAGAAAGATTCGCAATGGAATTACTATGCTATTAATGATAAATTTATTGAAGATAGCAATTATTTATATGAGCATCTTAAAAATAAATTTAGCGCAGATGAGGATCTACTGAAGGATATGTATAAATTGAGTTCTTTAAAAGAACAACATGAAATTTGTAATGAAGTTAAGGATAATAAGTTTATTAAAAAAAATATATGAATTTAATTTTATATCATATATTCACATATTCAAATATAGTCATATATAATATTAAAAGAAAGGAGTATAAATATCATATATGAAATAGCTGACAAGTAAAACAGCGATAATAATAATTAGAGATTTTGAAACTATACAGAATTGGAGGAAAAGTTATGAGCAAAGAAAAATTACAGGGGATTGGTTTTTTCGAGAAGTATTTAACGATTTGGGTGCTTCTCTGTATGGCAGCAGGAATTTTAATTGGAAAGTTCTTTCCAGAAATTCCTGCAGTTCTAGAAAAGTTTGAGATTGCAGGTGAAAGCATTCCTATTGCAGTCCTTATTTGGATTATGATTTATCCAATGATGATGAAGATTGATTTCCAATCTATCAAGAATGTTGGGAAACATCCACAGGGTATAATTATATCCAGTGCAACTAGTTGGCTGATCAAACCATTTCTTATGTTTGGTCTTGCATCGTTTTTCTTTTATGTAGTCTTTAAGGCTTTTATCCCTGCTGATTTAGCACAAAACTTTGTTACTGGTGCGGTGCTGTTAGGTGCAGCTCCTTGTACAGCAATGGTATTTGTTTGGAGCACCCTGACAAAAGGAGATCCTGCACATACCCTTGTACAGGTATCAGTAAATGACTTACTTATTATTATTTTTTTTGTACCAATAGTTTCGTTTTTGCTTGGTGTTAACAATGTTCAGATTCCGTGGTTTACACTTATAACTGCTATCGTACTATTTATTGTTGTTCCTCTGATTGCTGGTGTTCTTACACGAGTTTTGATGATAAAGAAAAGAGGCGTGGAATACTTTAATGAAAAATTTGTTTCGAAGTTTGACAATGTTACAACCGTTGGTTTACTTTTGACGTTAGTAATCATCTTTACGTTTCAAGGAGATATGATTTTAGATCACCCGCTTTATGTTCTTTTGATTGCAGTGCCGCTTATCTTGCAGAATGTTCTTACGGCATCCTTTGGATATTATATGTGCAAATTGTTTAAACAACCTCATAATATAGCTGCGCCTGCCGCTCTCATTGGTGCTTCAGACTTTTTTGAACTATCAGTAGCGGTAGCAATTTCAATTTTTGGTGCGGACTCGCCAGTGGTATTAGCATGTACGGTTGGAGTGCTTACAGAGGTTCCAGTTATGCTTATGCTTGTCAAATTTATAAATAAAACAAAACATTGGTTTCCTAAGGAATAGTTGAATTATGGCATTAAGTAAAACGGAACAGATTTAATTTATGAAAGAGATTATGCTTGAGAGTCTAATAAACCATGATAGGAAGGCGGGCAGTTACATCAAAGCTGCCTGTATGGACTTATTTCGAAATGTATTCACCTTACATATTTTACGACACCCTATATTTAAGAGGCGGTCTAGATGCGTGTGGAGTACTGTTCATTAGTAGTTATAAAAGGAGTTGATCTAACATAATTTTGGATCTACTCCTTTTTTGCTTGTTTATGCATGGACTATCACGTCGAATACAGGAGATTTAATATGAGTAAAAGGGAGTGTTTAGAATAACTCAAGCGCTGACTCTGCGTTACTTAGGGATTCTCTAGAGAGTTTATTTTTCTGGTTATAATAAAAAAGAAAATGAAGGAGAGTCGAAAAATAGCGAAATTAGCAGGTTTTTATGGTAAAAAATTCGAAATCATTAATTATTTGAAAGGAATTTGATACAAATACAGTTTGTATTAAAAGCAATATTTACATAAAGTTTATTGTTTGTAATGTTGAATTAACTAAAATTTATAGGTATAATTTATTAATAGGAGAATTATATTGCATACTTTTACTAACCCAGACATTATTATAAAATTATAGTTATTCAGTTATCAGATTATGAGGCTATTTAAAGGTTTCATAGCATCAATAATAACATTTCTCAATGTATTTATAGTTAAGGATATATCTTAAACAAAATATTTCATATATAATTTCTACAAATTTCATCATTATCTTGATGTACATATTATTTCAACTTACAAAATTTACATAATATACAGTTTTATCATAAAACAATGGGGGTAAATATACAGTGAATATGCAGAAACTGGATAAGCTAAACATTCAAGACATATTGGATTTAACGCCTATGCAAGAGGGAATGCTATTTCATTATCTGAGTAATTCTGAAAGTAAACAGTACTTAGAACAACTATGCCTAACACTTTGTGGGGAAATTGATGAAAATATTATAAAAAAGGCTTGGAACCATGTTGCTAAAAATAATGAAATGTTAAGGACTATTTTTAAATGGGACAAGTTGGACAAGCCATTACAAATTATATTAAAGCAATATGATACTCCTTATGTTCAATACGATTTATCTAATATTAGTTCTACAGATAAAGCAATGCAGATAATGGATATAAGGAATAATGAACTAAATGAAAAAATAGATTTAAGCGAAAATTCTCTTAAAATAGCAATAGTTAAACTAGATAGCTCTAAATTTGAATTAGTTATAACATATCACCACATATTGTATGATGGCTGGAGTAATGGAATACTTTTAAAGGAATTTATGCAATCCTGCAATAACTTATGTGCTAATAAACCTCTAAGCATAGTCAAAAAAAATAATTTTAAAGAATTCATAAAGCATTGCCAAAAGCAGGATAAAGCTAAGCAGGAGGCTTTTTGGATTGAGCATTTTAGTGATTATGATATAAAGTCAACTATTGGAGCAAAGACATCCTATAGTGAGGCTTGTTTAATAAGCAGTAAGATGAGTTATAAGTTTGGTGAAAAAATATCAGAGGATATATATGAGTTTTGCAAAAAACAAAAGACCACAGTAGCTGCATTGATATATACAGCCTGGGGTCTTTTGTTGCAAAAATATAATAATACAAATGATATAGTTTTTGGTACAACAGTATCTGGAAGAAATGCAGATATCGTAGGCATAGAAGATATGGTTGGGCTGTTTATTAACACTTTACCACTAAGAGTAAATAACACGGAAAATAATAACATTCAGAGCTTGCTTAAAATGGTTGATAACATTTTAAAGGAGAGAGAAGAGTATCAGAGTACTCCTTTGATAGATATAAAGTCATATAGTGAAATGGCTAGTAAGGAAGAATTATTTGATACCTTGGTAGTAATTGAGAACTATCCATTAGATCAAGTGTTGATTAGCAGTGATAATCATATAAAAATTGAAGAATATTCTATGACAGAAATGACAAATTACAAGCTAACTTTAGAGATAATTGATTTTAAAGACTTGGAGCTTCAATTAAGCTATGATGCTAGTATATTTGATGATAATGAAATAAATAGAATGGCAAGGCACTTTGAAAATATAATATTAAATATTATTAAGAATTCAGTCTGTGATATTAGTCAAATTGACATGCTGACAAAAGAAGAAAGACAGCAAATACTAATAGACTTTAACAATACAAAAGCAGATTATCCAAAGGATAAGACAATACATAAGCTATTTGAAGAACAGGTAAAGAAGACTCCTGACAACATAGCAATAGTGTTTGAGGATAAGATACTTACATATAGAGAGTTAAATGAAAGAGCCAATCAGCTTGCAAGGGTTCTAAGAGATAAGGGAGTAGTCCCTGATAGTATAGTAGGAATAATGGTAGAAAGATCCATAGAGATGATAGTAGGTATAATAGGTATCTTAAAAGCTGGGGGAGCATATCTTCCAATAGATACAGAATACCCACAGGATAGGATAGAGTATATAGCAGAGGATAGCAAATGCAGCTTGCTACTTACTCAAAAGAAGCTTATAGGGAAAGTACCTTCAAATATACAAGCCTTGATATTAGAGGACGAGAGCCTCTATGTAGGCGATTGCAGCAATCCTAATTCAAGTGCAGGACCCAACAATCTAGCATATATTATATATACATCAGGATCAACTGGTACACCAAAGGGTGTTATGCTTGAACATTTCGGAGTTGTGAATACACTACATGTACTAAAGGATAAATATCCTATTAAGGATAATGATGCATATTTATTGAAGACATCATACACCTTCGATGTATCTGTATCAGAGATTTTTGGATGGTTTATGGGTGGCGGAAGACTTGTTATACTAAAGCATGGCGGAGAAAAAGAACCCATGGAAATATTCAGAACAGTGAGAAAATACCAAGTTACACACCTGAATTTTGTTCCTTCAATGCTTAGAATATTTGTACAGATACTTGAGGATAGCAGTGAAAAGCCAGATACTTTAAAATATGTTTTTTCCGCAGGAGAAGCTTTACCAATTGAACTAGCAGAGAGATTTAGATATATATTACCAAACATAAGTCTGGAAAACCTCTATGGACCGACTGAGACTACAATATATGCGACTAAGTATTCATTATCTGAACTGAACGATAATATGAGAATAGCAATAGGTAAACCTATTGAAAATACAACAGCTTATATTGTAGATAGCAACGATAGACTTCAGCCTATAGCTGTAGTTGGAGAACTGTGTCTTGGTGGAGCAGGTTTGGCTAGAGGTTATCTAAATAGACCTGAATTAACAGCAGAAAAATTTGCAGACAATCCCTTTGAGCCAGGAACAAAAATGTATAAAACAGGAGACTTGGCAAGATGGTTACCAGATGGAAATATTGAATTCTTAGGAAGAATAGATCATCAAGTAAAGATAAGGGGATATAGAATAGAGCTTGGAGAAATAGAGAATAAGCTTCTGAGCCATGAGGCAGTAAAAGATACAGTGGTAATAGCAAAAGATGATAATAATGGAAACAAGTATCTATGTGCATATATTGTAATGGATTATAAGCTTACCATAGCAGAATTAAGAGAGCATTTATTAAGAGATTTGCCAGACTATATGATACCTTCATACTTCATACAGCTAGAGAAGCTACCACTAACATCCAATGGAAAGGTGGACAGAAAGGCACTATCTGAGCTGGATTACAATATATCTACAGGAGTAGAATATGAAGCACCAAGAAATAGTACTGAAGAGAAACTGGTGGAAATATGGAGAGAGATACTTGGAGTAGATAAGATAGGTATAAATGATAACTTTTTTGAGTTGGGAGGACATTCGTTAAAGGCAACAAGCTTAGCTTCAAAGATACATAAAGTACTAAATGTAGAAGTGCCTCTAAGGGATATAATAACTTATCCAACAATAAAAGGAATATCAGAATATATTAAAGGCAGCGAAGAAAGCATATATGCTTCTATAGAGAAGGTAGAGGAAAAAGATTACTATGATATGTCATCAGCACAAAAGAGGATATATACACTACAGCAGCTTGAACATAACAATATCAGCTATAACATGTCTAGAGTATTAGAGTTAGAGGGAGATTTAGATATTGAGCGCTTAAAAGGAGCTTTTGATAGATTAATACAGAGGCATGAAACTTTAAGAACAAGCTTTGAGGTAGTAGAAGATGTATTTGTACAGAAAGTAGATAACGAAGTAGAATTTGAGATAGAGCAATATAAAGTAGAATCGGAAGAAAAGATAAAAGACATTGTAAAGAGTTTTATTAGGGCATTTGATTTGTCTAAAGCACCACTTATGAGAGTAGGGCTTGTTAAGGTGCACCCTAGTAAATATATACTTATGTTTGATATGCATCATATAATATCTGACGGAGTATCTACAGGAATACTTGTAGAGGAATTTTCAAGGATATATGCAGGAGACGAACTAAAACCATTAAGAATACAATATAAGGACTTCTCAGAATGGCAGAATAAGCTGTTTAAATCAGAGAAGATAAAGGCACAGGAAGAGTATTGGCTTAAGCAATTTGAAGGAGAAATACCTGTATTAAACTTGACCACAGACTATCAAAGACCATCAGTGCAAAGCTTTGAAGGAGATACTATAAAGTTTGAGATAAATAAAGAGCTGACAAATAGATTAAGACAAATAGTCAAAACCACAGGAAGTACCATGTATATGGTATTACTAAGTACCTTTAATATACTATTATCAAAATATAGTAAACAAGAAGATATAGTAGTTGGAAGTCCTATAGCAGGAAGACCTCATGCAGATCTAGAGAATATCATGGGAATGTTTGTAAGTACCTTGGCAATGAGGAATTATCCAAGTGGAGAAAAGACCTATAAAGAGTTTCTCAGAGAAGTAAAGGAGAATGCATTAGGTGCATATGAAAATCAGGACTATCAGTTTGAAGAGCTGGTAGAGAAGCTAAATGTAGCAAGAGATTTCAGTAGAAATCCAGTTTTTGATGTAATGTTTGTACTACAAAATATGGATATAGGGGAATTAGAAATAGATAGTATTAAGATAAAGCCATATAAATCAGAGAATATGATATCCAAATTTGATATGACTTTGACAGCTATGGAAGTAGAAGATGGAATAAATTTAGAAATACAATACTGCACGAAGCTATTTAAAAAGGGCACAGTAGAGAAAATATTCAATCATTTACAGAAAATAATACAAGTAGTGACAGAAAATATAGATACTAAAATAGCGGAAGTAGATATACTGACAGAAGAAGAAAGACAGCAAATACTAATAGATTTTAACAACACTAAAGCAGACTATCCAAAGGACAAGACAATACATCAGATATTTGAAGAACAGGTAGAACAAACTCCTAATAATATTGCTGTAGTATTTGAGGATAAGCGACTTACCTATAGAGAGCTAAATGAGAGAGCAAATCAGCTGGCTAGGAAGTTAAGAAGCAGGGGTATAGCTTCAGATAGTATAGTAGGGATAATGGTAGAACGCTCACCAGAGATGATAATAGGTATAATGGGTATCTTAAAGGCTGGCGGAGCATATCTGCCCATAGACCCCAAATATCCCAAAGATAGAATAGAGTATATGCTACAGGATAGTGAGACAAGGATATTATTGACACAATCTTATTTATATAAGGGTATGGCAAAAGATAGAGAAGTAATAGAATTGGACAATGAAGCTGCCTATCAAGGAGAAAAAGATAATCTGGATAGAGAAAATAAGTCTAATGAACTTGCATATGTAATATATACCTCAGGTTCAACAGGAAAACCTAAGGGAGTAATGATAGAAAACAGAAGTGTAATAAACCTTGTATATACATTAAAAGATAAAGTTTACCAAAACAGCACAAGCATAAATGTTGCACTAGTTGCACCATATGTATTTGATGCCTCGGTACAACAAATATTTCCGTCTTTACTATTGGGACAAAGCTTGTATATAGTACCAGAAGATACAAGATATGATGGTAGAAAGCTTATCGATTATTATATCAAAAATAATATTGATATATCAGATGGTACGCCCAATCATATAAGGCTAATAACAGGAGCAGATAATAATAATCTGGATGCAATAAAAGTAAAGAAATTCATAATAGGTGGAGAAGCACTTAGTAATGATATAATAAATGGATTTAAAAGCAAGTTAATAAATGGTGACACTGAAATAATAAATGTATATGGGCCAACTGAATGCTGTGTGGATAGTACCTTCTATACGATAAATAAAAACAATGTTAACGATATAGTGACAATTGGAAAACCATTAAATAATTACAGAATATATATAGTAGACAAGCATTTTAAGCTCTGTCCTATAGGAGTACCAGGTGAGCTATGTATATCTGGAGAAGGATTAGCAAGAGGCTATCTAAACAGATTGGAATTAACAGCAGAAAAGTTCGTAGACAATCCCTTTGAGCACGGAACTAGAATGTACAGAACAGGTGACTTAGCAAGATGGTTAACTGATGGGAATATTGAATTCTTAGATAGGATCGACCATCAAGTAAAGATAAGAGGCTATAGAATAGAGCTAGGAGAAATAGAAAACAAGCTTTTAAGCCATGAAGCGGTAAAAGAAACAGTGGTAATAGCAAGAGACGATAATAGTGGAAACAAGTATTTATGTGCATATATTGTAATGGATTATAAACTTACAATAACAGAATTAAGAGAGCATCTATTAAGAACTTTGCCTGACTACATGATACCATCATATTTCATACAACTAGAGAAGCTACCTCTAACCTCAAATGGTAAGGTAGACAGAAAGGCACTGCCAGAGCCTGATTACAATATATATACAGGAGCAGAATATGAAGCACCAAGAAACAGCATTGAAGAGAAACTGGTGGAAATATGGGGAGAGATACTTGGAGTAAAGAAGATAGGTATAAATGATAATTTCTTTGAACTTGGAGGAGACTCCATAAAATCAATACAAGTATCAGCAAGAATGCAGAAGTACCAGCTTATGCTAGAAGTAAAACATATTATGAAAAACCCAACAATAAAAGAACTATCAAGATACGTAGTAAGAAATATCAGAAAAGCAGAGCAAGGCTTAGTATCAGGTGAGATAGAACTGACACCAATACAAAGCTGGTTCTTTGAGAGAAGTTTTACAGATAAGCAACATTGGAATCAATCAGTAATGTTGTATAGGGAAGCTGGGTTCGATGAAGAAGCACTAATAAAGACTTTTGATAAGCTTGTGGAACATCATGATATATTAAGAAGCGTATATGAAGAAAAACAAGAAAATATAAGACAAATTAATAGATCAAAGGATGGTAAATTTTACACAATAGAAGTAATTGATTTAACACATATAGACAGCAAAGAGACTTTAGAAGAAAAAATAAAAGAAAAGGCAGATAACATTCAATGCAGTATTGATTTAAGCAATGGGCCATTGATAAAGCTGGGTTTGTTTAAGACAAATAATGGGGATCATTTGCTGATAGTAATACATCACCTTGTAGTAGACGGGGTATCCTGGAGAATAATATTTGAAGACTTAAACATAGCATATAAACAAGTGATGAATGGTGAAAGAATAGTGCTTCAAGATAAGACTGATTCCTTTATGCTATGGAGTGAGGAATTACAAAAATATGCAAACTGTAGCAAGTTAATTAAAGAACTGCCTTACTGGAGAAAAATTGAAGAAAGTGACATACCAGCAATACCAAAGGATGGCAATATAAATAGCAACACATTAAAGGATACAAGAGCTTTATCAATAGATTTTACAGAGAAAGAAACAGACGAGTTGATAAAACAAGTAAACAGAGCATATGGAACAGAAATAAATGACATACTACTTACAGCATTAGGCGCAACAATAAAGGAATGGTCAGGAAATGAAAAAGTAAAGATAGACCTTGAAGGACATGGAAGAGAACTCAAGCTTTCTAATGTTGACATATCAAGAACTGTAGGCTGGTTTACTTCATCATATCCTGTAGTAATAGATATGGCAGAAGTGGAAAACATAGGACATACAATAAAGAAAACGAAAGAAATGTTAAGGCATATACCAGATAAGGGAGTAGGCTATGGCATATTAAAATATCTTACAAGTCCTGAAAATAAAGAAGGAGTAAGCTTTGACAGAAATTCAGAAATAAGCTTTAACTATCTTGGACAATTTGACAGTGATATAAATACAGAAGTATTTAAAGCATCAAATATGCCATCAGGCAATAATGTAAGCATGAAAAGCGAAAAAAACTTATAGTATAGACATAAATGGAATGATAGTTGGTGGAAAACTTAGACTAAGCTTTAGCTATAACAAAAATGAATACAAAGAAGAAACTATAAAAAGAATCTTAGAAATATATAGCTGCAAGTTAAGGAAAACAATAGAGCACTGTATAGAAAAAGAAGCTACAGAAATCACACCAAGCGATACAAGAGCAAAGAGAATGAGACTTGAAGAATTTGATATTCTGATAGAAGCTCTGGAAAAGTCAGGAATACAGCAGAAGGATATAGAGGATATATATCCATTATCACCAATGCAGGAAGGAATGTTGTTTCACGCATTACTGGACAAGAGCTCTCATGCATACTTTGAACAGACAACATTAGAAATAGATGGTGAACTGGATATAGATATATTTGAGAAAAGTTTAGAAAACATAATACAAAAGCATGAGGTGCTAAGAACAGTATTTGTATATGAAACCTTAGAGAAGCCTGTGCAAGTGGTTCTAAGAAAAAGAAAAGCAAATATAAGCCATGAGGATATTACTTCTATAGAGCAAGAAAGAAAAGCAGAATACATAGAGAAGTTAAAGGAAGCTGATATAGAAACAGGCTTTGATTTAACAAAGGATACTCTAATAAGAGCAGCTATAATAAAGGAAGCAGAAAGAAAATACCAAATAGTGTGGAGCTTCCATCACATAATAATGGATGGTTGGTGCTTGTCATTAATAATGAAAGACTTCTTTGAAAGCTATTCATCAATAAAAGCAGGACATGCAGTAGATATAGGTAAGTCCGAGGCATATGGAAGCTTCATAGAATGGCTGGAACAACAAGAAAAGAAAGATGCTATAGAATATTGGCAAAAGTACCTAGCTGGCTATGAACAGCAAGCAACAATACCTTTAAAAGGAGTTGCTACTGATAGAGAAGTAAACAAAACAGAGAAAGTACAGTTTACCCTTAATACAAAATTAACAGAGGGGTTAGTTAAGGTTGCTCAAAATGCAGGAGTAACGCTAAATACAGTAGTTCAAGCAATGTGGGGAATTCTACTGCAAAAATATAACAATGTAGAAGATGTTGTGTTTGGTGCAGTAGTATCTGGAAGACCAGAAGAGATAAAAGGAATAGAAGAAATAGTAGGCTTGTTTATAAATACAATACCTGTAAGGGTAAGACGGGATAAAGAAAGCACATTTAATGAATTGATAAAAGAGTTACAGAATAAATCAATAGAAGCATCCCAATATGACTATTTGGAACTAGCAGAAATACAAAGCAATAGTGAATTAAAGCAGGATTTAATCGACCATATAATGGTATTCGAGAATTATCCAGTAGAAAAGGAAGTACAGGGACTATCAAAAGAAAATGACATTGGATTTAGTATAAGAGATGTACAAGCTTATGAACAAACTAATTACCACTTTGCAGTAATAGTAACACCTGGAAAGGAATTAGTAATAAAGTTAACCTATAATACAAGTATGTATGATGAAGAACATATAAGAAAAATAGAGGGACATTTTACTCAGATAGCAGAAAGAGTTGTAGAAGATACAAAAGTAAAGCTATCAGAAGTAGAGCTGCTGACAGAAGCAGAAAGACAGCAAATATTATTAGACTTTAACAACACAAAAGCAGATTATCCAATGGACAAGACAATACATCAGCTGTTTGAGGAACAGGTAGTGAGGACTCCTGACAACATAGCAGTAGTATATGAGGATAAGAGTCTAACCTATAGAGAGTTGAACCAGAGTGCAAATCAGCTGGCACAATTACTCAGACAAAAAGGAGTAAATCGTGATAGTATAGTTGGCTTAATGATAGAGCGTTCATTGGAAATGGAAATAGGTATACTGGCAATTCTTAAAGCGGGAGGAGCATATCTTCCAATAAGTCCTGACTATCCAGAGGATAGAATAAAATATATGCTTGAGGACAGTGAAGCAAAAGTGTTGCTTGCACAGAATAGATTTATGGACAAGGTAGATTTTGAATGTAGGATAAATCTGGAGGACATAAGCATATATCAAGGAATCAATACAAATCCAGGATATGTAAGCACCCCTAGAGATCTTGCATATGTGATTTATACCTCAGGCTCAACAGGAAAACCAAAGGGTGTAATGATAGAGCACTACTCCGTAATAAATAGAATAAACTGGATGCAGAAAAAGTATCCCTTGGATTCAACAGATGTAATACTGCAAAAAACTAACTTTACTTTTGATGTATCTGTTTGGGAGCTTTTCTGGTGGTTCTTTGCAGGTGCAAGGGTATGCTTCCTTATATCAGGTGGAGAAAAGGATCCTGAGGCAATAACTTATGCAATAGAGAAAAATAAAGTCACAACAATGCATTTTGTACCATCAATGTTAAGTGTCTTCCTTGATTACATAGATGGAACTATTGAGCAAAAGAGATTAGCTAGCCTAAGACAGGTATTTGCCAGCGGAGAGGCACTCAATCTGCATCAGGTGGAAGACTTCAACCACAAGCTTTGGAGTACAAATGATACAAAGCTTGTTAATCTATATGGTCCTACAGAGGCAACTGTAGACGTTTCCTACTTTGATTGCTCAAAAGGTGTAAGCCTTAAGGTTGTACCTATAGGAAAACCAATAGACAATATAGAGCTTTATGTAGTAAACAAAGACAATAACCTCATGCCGATAGGCGTAACAGGAGAGCTATGCATAGCAGGAATAGGCTTGGCAAGAGGCTACCTTAATAGATCGGAATTAACAGCAGAGAGGTTTGTAAACAATCCCTTTAAGTCGGGAACTAGAATGTATAGGACAGGAGACTTGGCAAGATGGTTACCTGATGGAAATATAGAGTATCTAGGACGAATAGACAATCAAGTAAAGATAAGGGGATATAGAGTAGAGCTTGGGGAGATAGAGAATAAGCTTCTAAGTCATGAAGCAGTAAAAGAAACAGTGGTAGTAGCAAAAACTGATAACAGTGAAAATAAGTATCTATGCGCATATGTAATAGCAGAAAGAGAGTTATCAATATCAGAGCTAAGAAATCATCTGTCAAAAGAAATACCTGATTATATGATACCATCATACTTTATACAGTTGGAGAAACTACCTCTGACCCCTAATGGCAAGATTGACAGAAAGGCACTGCCTGAGCTTGATGGAAGCATATTTACAGGAACAGAATATGAAGCACCAAGAAATAGTGCAGAAGAAACAATTGTGGAAATATGGAGAGAGGTACTAGGAGTAGAGAAGATAGGTATAAATGATAACTTCTTTGAGCTAGGAGGACATTCACTAAAAGCAACAGGCTTAGCTGCAAAGATACATAAGGTATTAAATGCAGAAGTACCATTAAAGGAAATATTCACCAATCCAACAATAAAAGGAATATCAGAATACATTAAAGGCAGTAAAGAAAGCATTTACTCATCCATAGAGCTAGTAGAAGAAAAAGAATACTATGAGATGTCATCAGCACAAAAAAGGATATATACTCTACAGCAATTAGATCTAAATAGTACAAGCTACAACATGCACGGAGTATTGGAGTTAGAGGGAAATCTAGATACAATGAGGTTAAAAGACGCTTTTAATAAGCTGATACAGAGGCATGAAGCGTTAAGAACTAGCTTTGAGATAGCAGAAGAAGGATTAATACAGAAAGTACAAAAGAAAGTAGAATTTCAAATAGAAGATTATGAGGCAGAAGAAAACCAAGAAATAGAAGAGATAATAAAGAGCTTCGTAAGAATTTTTGATTTGTCCAAAGCACCGCTTCTAAGAGTAGGGCTTGTTAAGGTGCATACTAATAAGCATATATTGATGTATGACATGCATCACATAATATCAGATGGAGTATCCATGGGAATATTAGTGGAAGAATTCTCAAAGGTTTATGCAGGAGAAGAACTAACCCCACTAAGGATACAGTATAAGGACTTTTCAGAATGGCAAAATGGACTTTTTAGAGGTGACAGTATAAAGACGCAGGAAGAGTATTGGTTAAAGCAATTTGAAGGAGAAATACCAGTACTAAACTTTCCTACAGATTACCAAAGACCAGCATTACAAAGCTTTGAGGGAGCTTCTATAGAATTTGAGATAGGCATAGAACTTACAAATAAGCTAAGACAAATAACCAAAACTACAGGCAGTACCATGTATATGGTACTATTAAGCATCTTTAATATACTATTGTCAAAACACAGTGGACAAGAAGACATAATAGTTGGAAGTGCAATAGCAGGAAGACCTCATGCAGATCTAGATAATATCATAGGAATGTTTGTAAATACCTTAGCAATGAGGAATCATCCAAGTGGAGAAAAGACCTTTAAAGAGTTCCTAAGAGAAGTAAAGGTAAATGCATTAGGAGCATATGAGAATCAGGATTACCAGTTTGAAGAGCTAGTGGAGAAGCTGAATTTAACAAGAGATTTTAGCAGGAACCCATTGTTTGATACAATGTTTGTATTGCAGAATATGGATATTAAAGAAGCGGTAGCAGAAGGAATAAAGATAAGTCTATATAAGGCAGAGAATAGGGTATCTAAATTTGATATGACCATGAATGCAGTAGAGTTAGAAAATAGCATAAGCATAGACATACAATACTGTACGAAGCTATTTAACAAGGCTACGATAGAGAGAATGTACAGACACTTAGAGAATATAATACAGATAGTGACAGAAAATATAGATACTAAATTATCAGAAGTAGAGATACTGACAAAAGAAGAAAAACAGCAAATATTAATAGATTTTAATAATACAAAGACGGATTATCCAAAGGACAAGACAATACATCAGCTATTTGAGGAACAAGTAGAGAAGACTCCTGATAATATAGCAGTAGTATATGAAGATAAGAGGCTTACATATAGAGAATTAAACAAAAGAGCAAACCAACTGGCAAGATTGCTTAGAAGTAAAGGAATAGGTGCAGACAGCATAGTAGCAATAATGGTAGAAAGATCACTTGAAATGGCAGTAGGAGTTTTAGGAATACTAAAAGCTGGTGGAGCATACTTACCTATAGATCCAGACTACAAGGTTGATAGAATAAAATATATGCTGCAAGACAGTCATTGCAATATTTTATTATGTAAAAATTCTACTATAGAGCTAGAGCTGAATGTAGATATAATACCTTTGGTTGATATACAGACATTTAATAATGAAAATAACAATTTAGGAAATATAAACACATCTCAAGACCTTGCATATATTATGTACACTTCAGGATCTACTGGTAAGCCAAAAGGGGTACTAATAGAACATAGAAGTGTAGTAAGACTGGTAAAAAATACGAATTATATAGACTTTGGAAAATGCAACAGGATACTTCAGACAGGAGCATTAGTGTTTGATGCATCTACCTTTGAAATATGGGGTTCACTTCTAAATGCACTAACACTGCACCTTGTTAATAAAGAGGTGATATTAGACGCTGCAAAGCTAAAGAATGAACTTATGAGGAATCATATAGATACTATATGGCTTACATCATCATTGTTTACTCAATTGGTATCAGAGGATGCAAGTATATTTAAAGAATGTAAGAATCTACTGGTTGGTGGAGATGTATTATCTATAAAACATATAAATGCAGTAAGGAAAGAGTGTAAGGGAATAAATATAGTAAATGGATATGGACCAACAGAAAATACTACGTTTTCAGTATGTCATAAAATAGAGAAAGACTATATAGACAATATACCTATAGGCAAGCCAATAAACAATTCTACCGCATATATAGTAGACAAGAATAACAAGCTATGTACAATAGGGGTCGCAGGAGAATTGTGTGTAGCAGGAGTAGGACTGGCAAGGGGATATCTTAATAGTCCTGAGTTAACAGCAGAGAAGTTTGTAGATAATCCATTTGAGTCGGGAACTAGAATGTATAGGACAGGAGATTTGGCAAGATGGCTGGCAGATGGAAGCATAGAGTTCTTGGGAAGACTTGACTATCAGGTGAAAATTAGAGGCTTTAGAATAGAGCTTGGAGAGATAGAGAATAAGCTCTTAAGCTATACAGCTGTGAAAGAGACAGTAGTAACAGCAAATACTGATAGTAGTGGAGATAAGTATTTATGTGCATATGTAGTAGGAGAAAAAGAGCTGACAACAATAGAACTAAGAGAACATCTATCCAATGATTTGCCTGACTACATGATACCATCATACTTTATACAGCTAGATAAGCTTCCTCTTACTCCAAATGGAAAGGTAGACAGAAAAGCATTGCCAAAGTCTGATTACAATAAATCTACAGGAGCAAAATATGAAGCTCCAAGGAATATTACAGAAGAGAAGCTGATAGACATATGGCGAGAGGTACTTGGAGTAGAAAAGATAGGTATAAATGATAACTTCTTTGAGCTGGGAGGACATTCGCTTAATGCTGTAAAGATAGTGAACCTAATTCATAAGAGATTTAATATTGAGGTAAAGCTAAATAGCTTATTCAAATTTCCTAGTATTATGGAGTTTAGTGAGTTTTTGAGCAATAGCAATATATCTCAATTTAATGAAATCAAACCACTAGCTGATCAAGAATACTATGAATTATCATATTCACAGAAAAGACTGTGGCTAATAAACCAGATAGAGCCAGATACAAATGCATATAACTTACCAGTGAATATATGCATAAATGAATATGTTGATTTGGCTGTTGTAGAAAAAGTCTTGTACAAGCTTAGTGAGAGGCATGAGAGTATGAGAACATATTTCAAAGTAATAGATGAAATTCCTGTGCAAGTTATAAGCAAAGATATAGATATCAACATAAAAATGTATGACCTCAGCACTTTACAAGAACAGGAATTAAGATTAGAGAAGCAAAGAATAGTAGAAGAGCTGGGTATACCGTTTAATTTAGAAGAGAGTCCACTTTTCAGAGTTTGTTTACTAAAGTATGAAGAAACATCATTTGAATTGGTATGTATAATGCATCATATAATTAGTGATGGATGGTCATTAGATGTACTAGGGAGAGAATTTAATTATCTTTATAACGCTTTTAAAAACAGCGAAGATGTATATTTAGAACCTCTGAATATACAGTATAAGGATTTTGCAGCTTGGCAAAATCAGTTAATAGTTGAGAAGGAACAAGCTAAAAATGCTAAAGAATACTGGGAAAAGCAGTTGATAGGGGAAATACCAATACTAAACCTGTCTGTATGTAATGCTTTTGAAAAGTCGGATTGTAAGGAAAGTAAAGGCTATAGATCTGTGATATCAAGCGAAATCAGGAATAAGTTAAAACTCTTTGCAAAACAGAGCAATGTAAGCTTATTTACATTAATGATAGGCATTTTGAATATGTACTTATCAGAGCTAACGGGACAGCAAGATATAATGATTGCAACAGCAGGTTCAGGCAGACAGCATCAAGATTTAAAGAATGTTATGGGCTATTTTGTAAATACCATAATTCTAAGAAATCAAGTAAAACCAGTAGATTCATTAAATGACCTAATAAAAATTATTAGTTGCAATACTATGGATGCACTAGAATATCAGTACTACCCGCTTGAACTCATAGTAGAAGAACTAAAAATTGATTATCCAAAAATTTCAGTATT
Source organism: uncultured Clostridia bacterium (assembly GCA_942492835.1). Lineage (GTDB taxonomy): Bacteria > Bacillota > Clostridia > Lutisporales > Lutisporaceae > GWB2-37-7. The sequence goes on from OW818645.1 coordinate 27,082, forward strand.
TTTCAACATGCTGAATATAAGCCAAAGTGACAATGTGTATTTGGACAATCTTGAAGCATACCATATAGATAAAATTCAGGATGCTAAATTCGATATAGTATTTTATGTAAAAGAATATGCAAACGGAATAGAATTGTTAACAGTTTATTATTCAAACTCTTACAGTGAATTGGTAATTGAAAGTATAATTGACCGATATTTACAACTTATTGAACAAGTTATAGATAATCCAAATACGCCATTAAACGAACTTGGACAGAATCAAAAGAAAAAGAAATTTAAGAAGAAATAGAGCTTCAAAACTACATTGATCTTATTCAAGCTTGTTATATATCATACTGAAAGGGGTAATACAAATGTTAGTCAAGACTTTTGAACAGCAAGTGTGCAAACATCCCAATAATATAGCAGTAAAAACTGCAAGTGGGGAAATAACATATGATACGCTAAATAGGAATTCTAATCGTATTGCATGCCATATTATGTCACAGATTATTGATGATAAATATGAGGTAAGTTATGTGCAAGCTGATGATAGTAATAATTTGATATATACTAAGACCAGAGCAATTCTCTTATTTGAGCATGGTGTGGATATGATTACAGGTACTGTTTCAGCAGTAAAAGCTGGAGTAACCTATGTACCTTTTGATCCTACATATCCAGAGAACAGGCTCATTTATATGCTGAAGGATTGTGAAGCAAGTTTATTAATAACAAATAGTAAAAACTGGAACTTAGCACAGCGATTATCTGAACATGGGATTACAGAAGTAGATATTATAAATATTGATGATTGTGGAGATAGCATTTCTGATGAAAACCTTGGTTATTACTCAGATGACAAAAACCTAGCATATATACTTTATACCTCAGGGTCAACTGGTAATCCAAAGGGTGTTATGCAGTCCTATAGAAATGTGGAGTATTTTATAAGAAATTATATCAAAGACATGAAAATAACATCTGCTGATAAAATGACTTTGTTTTCATCCTTCAGTCATGATGCTGCAATAATGGATATTTATAGTGCATTATTAAGCGGTGCAACACTGTACCCGTTAAATATTAGGGAGCAAATCAATATTGATGAGCTCAATGAATGGTTAATAGACCAAGGTATTACTATATGGCATTCTGTTCCAACATTATATAGATACTATATAAATACCTTGAAGTCAAAAGACAAGTATCCAGCTTTAAAGTTTATTGTTTTAGGTGGAGAAAGTGTTTTAAAGCATGATATAGAAATGTCCCAGAAATATTTTGAGAATACTATATTTGTAAATCTATATGGGCAATCAGAATCATCATACAATTCATCCCTTCATATATCACCAATTGAGAATATTAAAGGTATGACATTAGGTAAGGTCATTGATGGAACAGAAATCTATGTTGTTGATGAAGAAGGTGAAGAAGTAGCACCTCTAAGAGTTGGAGAAATATTGATAGTAAGCCCTTATATTTCCTTGGGTTATTGGAAGGATGCAGAAAGAACCAGTAGTGCATTTGGAAATGACGCTGATTTAGGAAGCTTATATTGGACTGGAGACCTTGGTCGCTTGTTGAAAGATGGAAGTATTGAGTTTGCTGGGAGAAAGGATTTACAGATCAAGATAAGAGGCTATAGGGTGGAACTGGGAGAAATAGAAAGCAAGCTGTTAAATCATGATGCTGTGAAAGAAGCGGCAGTAATGGCAAAGATGGATTCGGATGGTAACAACTTTCTTTGTGCATATATTGCAGGTACAGATATAAAAGCAATATCTGATGAATTGAGAGAATACTTGGGAAAAGAACTGCCTGATTATATGATACCATCATATTTCATACCATTGGAAAAGCTTCCACTTACTCCTAATGGGAAGCTTGACCGCGAAGTGCTGTCGAAGCTTGGTACAAGCATAAATTCAGGTGTAGAGTATGAAGCACCAAGAAACACTATGGAAGAAAAACTGGTGAATATATGTCAAGAAGTATTGGGAGTAGAGCAGATAGGTATCAACGATAGTTTCTTTGAGCTTGGAGGACATTCATTAAAGGCAGCAAGCTTAGTTGCAAAGATACATAAGGCACTAAATGTAGAAGTGCCTCTAAAGGAGATATTTATTAATCCTACAATAAAAGGAATGGCAGAATACATTAAAATCAGCAAAGAGAGCATATATTTATCAATAGAGTCAATAGAAGAAAAAGAATACTATCAGATGTCATCAGCACAAAAGAGAGTATATACACTGCAACAGCTAGATATTAATAGTACCAGCTACAATATAACAAGAGTATTGGAGCTAGTGGGAGATTTAGACGTAGACAGGTTAAAAGAAGTTTTTAATAAGCTGATACAGAGGCATGAGTCATTAAGAACAAGCTTTGAGGCATTAGAAGAAGGGCTACTACAGAAGGTACACAAGCAAGTAGAATTTGAGATAGAAGAATATGAGGCAGATGAAGAAAAAGAAATAGAAAAGAATGTAAAGGATTTTATACGAGTCTTTGACCTATCAAAAGCACCACTTTTAAGAGTGGGTCTAGTGAAAGTGAAGTCAAATAAGCATATATTGATGTATGACATACATCACATAATATCAGATGGAACATCCATGGGAATATTAGTGGAGGAATTCTCAAAAGCATATGCAGGAGAAGAGATAAAACCACTAAGGTTACAGTATAAGGATTTCTCAGAATGGCAGAATAATATGTATTCTTCTGAGAAAATAAATGAACAAGAAGAATACTGGTTAAAGCAATTTGAAGGAGAAATACCTGTACTAAATCTGACCACAGATTATCAAAGACCAGCATTACAAAGCTTTGAGGGAGCTTCTATACAATTTGAGATAAAAGAAGAGCTGACAAATAAGCTAAAACAAATGGCAAAAGCTACAGGCAGTACTATGTATATGGTATTACTTAGTACCTTTAATATACTATTGTCAAAATACAGTGGGCAAGAAGACATAGTAGTAGGAAGCCCAATAGCAGGAAGACCTCATGCAGACCTTGAGAATATTATAGGAATGTTTGTAAACACCTTAGCAATGAGGAACTATCCCAATGGAGAAAAGACCTTTGTAGATTTTTTAAGAGAAGTAAAGAACAATGCATTAGGAGCATATGAGAATCAAGATTATCAGTTTGAAGAACTGGTTGAGAAGCTTGCTGTAGCAAGAGACTTTAGCAGAAATCCAGTTTTTGATGTGATGCTCGTACTCCAAAATATGGATATAGCAGAAGTAAAGGTAGAAGACTTAAAGATAAGCCCATATAAGTCAGAAAATATGGTATCAAAATTTGACATAACTCTTACTGCTGTAGAACTGGAAAATAGCATTAGTATAGGCATACAATACTGTACAAAGCTATTTAGCAGGGCTACAATAATGAGAATGTACAAGCATTTAGAGAACATAATACAAGCAGTGACAGAAAATATAGATATTAAACTATCAGAAGTAGAAATACTGACAGCGGAAGAAAAACAAAAAATACTAATAGACTTTAATAACACAAAAGCAGATTATCCTAAGAATAAAACAATACAGCAACTATTTGAAGAACAGGTAGAGAGAACTCCTAACAACATAGCAGTATTATATGAGGATAAGCAGCTTACTTATAGAGAGTTAAACGAGAAAGCAAATCAGCTGGCAGGGGTATTAAGAAATAAAGGTGTAGTTGCAGACAGCATAGTAGGTATAATGGCAAATAGATCCTTAGAAATGGTAATAGGTATAATAGGTATTCTAAAAGCAGGCGGTGCATATCTGCCTATAGACCCATACTATCCAAAGGAAAGAGTAGACTATATGCTACAGGATAGCGGAGCTAAGTTGCTTTTAATACAGAAGCATTTGAAGGATTGTGTATCAAATAGTATAGATACAATAAGTATAGATGAAGCTTCAATATATGAAGGAGATAATAAGAATCTGGAAATAATAACTGAGCTCAATAATCTTGCTTATGTAATATATACATCAGGCTCAACAGGCAAGCCTAAGGGAGTAATGATTGAACATAGAAATATAAATAATTCCATATGTTCTCTAATGAAGGAATATAGGCTTTGTCAGAATGATAGCATATTACATGTAATTTCCTTTGCATTTGATGGCTTTGTAACAACCCTTTTTACACCCATACTTTCAGGTGCTAAAGTGGTATTTATGAAAGATGAGGACTCAAAAAATCCAATATCCATTAAAGAACATATAAATAGATATGGCATAACACGTTTTACAAGTGTACCAACACTATATTCTGCTTTATTAGAAGCTTCAGATAAAGAAGATTTGGAAACATTGAGGATTGTAACACTAGCAGGAGAAAATACAAGTGAAAGCCTTATAAAGAAAAGCAAGAATATAATGCCTAACGTAGAGATAATAAATGAATATGGGCCTACAGAAAATAGTGTAGTAACAACCATATCAAGAGATATACAAGCTGGAAAGAAAGTAACCATAGGAAAACCAATAGCAAATACAAAGGTATACATAGTAGATAAGAATAATAAGCTTCAACCAATAGGAGTACCAGGAGAACTATGCATAGCAGGGGAAGGATTGGCAAGAGGATATCTCAACAACTTAGAGCTGACAGTAGAAAAGTTTGTAGATAGTCCATTTGAGCTAGAAACAAGAATGTACCATACAGGAGATTTGGCAACCTGGTTACCTGATGGGAATATAGAGTATCTTGGAAGGATAGACCATCAAGTAAAGATAAGAGGATTTAGAGTAGAGCTTGGAGAGATAGAAAATAAACTTCTAAGCCATGAAGCAATAAAAGAGAGCGTGGTAATTGCAAGAGATGATAAAAGTGAAAATAAGTATCTATGTGCATATGTAGTAGGAGAGAAAGAACTGACGGTATTAGAGTTAAGAGAGCATTTATCCAAAGATTTACCTGACTACATGATACCATTATATTTCATACAGCTGAACAAGTTGCCACTGACATCTAATGGAAAAATTGATAAAAAAGCACTGCCTGAGCCAGATGGGAGTATATCTACAGGAACAGAATATGAAGCACCAAGAAACAGCACAGAAGAAAAGCTTGTGAAGGTATGGGAAGATGTATTAGGAATAGAACGAGTAGGGATAAATGATAACTTCTTTGCACTTGGGGGAGATTCAATAAAGGCAATCCAGGTAGCGGCAAGAATGCAAAAATATCAGCTTAAGCTGGAAGTAAAATATATTATTAAGAACCCAACGATAAAAGAACAATCAAGATACGTTGTAAAAAATAGTAGAAAAGCAGAGCAAGGCTTAGTTACAGGTGAGATAGAACTGACACCTATACAAAGATGGTTCCTTGATACAAACTTTACAGACAAGCATCATTGGAATCAATCAGTAATGCTGTATAGGGAAGAGGGTTTCTATGAAGAAGCTCTAACCAAAGCTTTTGATAAGCTTGTGGAACATCATGATATATTAAGAACTGTATACGAAGAAAAGCAAGGAAATATAAGACAAATTAATAGAGAAAAGGATGGAGACTTCTTCACACTAGAAGTATTTGATTTAACACATATAGACAATAAAGAGGATATAGCAGCAAAAATAAAAGAAAAGGCAAATAACATACAAGGAAGCATTGATTTAGTCAATGGATCATTGATAAAGCTGGGTTTGTTCAAAACAAAGCATGGGGATCATTTGCTGATTGTAATACACCACCTTGTTGTAGATGGTGTATCATGGAGAATAATATTTGAAGACCTGAGCATAGCATATAAGCAAGCAATAAACGGTGAAAGAATAGTGCTTCAAGAAAAGACTGATTCCTTTAAGCTATGGAGTGAGGAGCTACGAAAATATGCAAACAGCAGCAAGTTAATAAAAGAATTGCCATACTGGAGAAAAATCCAGGAAAGCGACATATCAGCAATACCGAAGGATTTAGATTTTGACAGCTATATATCAAATGATAAAAGAACTATATCAATAGATTTTACAGAGAAAGAGACAGAACAGCTAATAAAGCAAGTAAACAGAGCATATGGAACAGAGATAAATGATATACTTCTTACAGCATTAGGAGCAGCAATAAAGGAATGGTCAGGAAATGAGAAAGTACTGATAGACCTAGAAGGACATGGAAGAGAGCTTAAGCTTGCAGATGTTGACATATCAAGAACAGTAGGCTGGTTTACCTCAACATATCCTGTAATACTTGATATGACAGGAATAAGGGATAGAGGATATCAAATAAAGAAAACAAAAGAAAGCTTAAGACATATACCAAATAAAGGAATAGGCTATGGGATATTAAAATATCTGACAAAACCTGAAAATAGAGAAGGGGTAAGCTTTAACAGAAATGCAGAAATAAGCTTTAACTATTTGGGACAGTTTGACAATGATGTAAATACAGAAGTGTTTAAAGCATCAAATATGCCATTAGGCAATAGTGTAAGTTTGAGAAGTGAAAAAACCTATAGTATAGATATAAGCGGAATAATAACTGGTGGAAGGCTTGTACTAGGCTTTAGCTATAACAAAAATGAATATGCAGAAGAAACTATAAAGAAAATCACAGAAATATATAGCAACAATTTGAGAGAAATAATAGAGCACTGTATAGAAAAAGAAGCTACAGAAATCACACCAAGCGATACAAGAGCAAAGAACATGAGCCTAGAAGAGTTGGATTCTCTAATAGAAACACTAGGAAAATCAGGGATAGAGAGAAAGGCTATAGAAGATATATATCCATTATCACCTGTGCAAGAAGGAATGCTGTTCCATGCATTATTGGATAAGAACTCTCATGCATATTTTGAACAGACAGTACTGAAAATAGAAGGTGAACTGGATATAGATGTATTTGAGAAAAGTCTAAACAATATAATCCAAAAACATGAGGTGCTAAGAACTTCATTTGTATACGAAGGCATAGGAAAGCCTGTGCAGGTAGTTCTAAGTAAAAGAAAAGCTAATATAAGCTATGAGGATATTACTTCTATAGAGCAAGAAAGAAAAGCAGAATACATAGAGCAGTTAAAGGAAGCTGATAGAGAAAACAGCTTTGACCTAACAAAGGATACTCTAATAAGGGCAACTATAATAAAGGAAGCTGAAACAAAATATCATATAGTCTGGAGCTTCCACCACATAATAATGGATGGTTGGTGCTTGTCATTAATAATGAAAGACTTCTTTGAAAGCTATTCTTTAATAAAAGCAGGAAATACAATAGATATAGGTAAGTCTGAGGCATATGGAAGCTTTATAGAATGGCTGGAACAACAAGAAAAGGAAAATGCAATAAAATATTGGGAAGAGTACTTAGAAGGATATGAACAACAAGCAGCAATACCTTTAAAAATAACAACTGTTGATAGAGAAGTAAATAGAACAGATGTAGTACAAATTGTTCTGAATGAAGAGTTAACAGAGGGACTGGTTAAGATCGCTCAAAATTCAGGAGTAACATTAAATACAGTAGTACAGGCAATGTGGGGAATTCTACTGCAAAAATATAACAATGTAGAAGATGTTGTGTTTGGGGCAGTAGTATCTGGAAGACCAGAAGAGATAAAAGGAATAGAAGAAATAGTAGGACTGTTCATAAATACAATACCTGTAAGGATAAAACAGGATAAACAAAGCACCTTTAAAGAATTGATAAAAGAGCTACAGAATAAATCAATAGAAGCATCAAAATATGACTATATGCCATTAGCAGAAATACAAAGCAATAGTGAATTAAGGCAGAACCTATTTGACCATATAATGGTATTCGAGAACTATCCGGTAGAAAAAGAAGTACAGGCACAATCAAGAGAAAGAAATATTGGGTTTAATATAAGAAATGTAGAAGTTTACGAACAAACAAACTACGACTTTGGAGTAGTAGTCATACCAGGAAAGGAAATAGCATTAAAGCTAACCTATAATACAAGTGTATATGAGGAAGAAAATATAAGAAAAATAGAAGGACATTTTACTCAAATAGCAGAAAGCGTTGTAGAAGATGCAGAAGTAAAGATATCAGAGGTAGAAATACTGACAGAGGAAGAAAGACAGCAAATATTAATAGACTTTAACAACACAGCAGTAGACTATACAAATGACAAGGCAATATACCAGCTGTTTGAAGAGCAGGTAGAGAGAAGCCCTGACAGCATAGCATTAATGTATGAGGATAGAAGTCTCACATACAGGGAGTTAAACGAGAGAGCTAATCAGCTGGCAAGGGTACTTAGAAATATAGGAGTAAAGTCAGATAATATAATAGGAATAATGGTAGAAAGATCCTTAGAGATGATAGTAGGTATAATTGGTATTCTAAAAGCAGGATGTGCATACCTTCCAATAGATCCCGAATATCCGCAAGATAGAATAGAGTATATGCTTCAAGATAGCGGAGCTAGAATATTACTGACACAATCAGCATTATCTAATAGAATCGTTTTAAAGCAGGAAGTATTAATATTGGATGACAGCACTCTGTACAAAGGAGATAATACAAACTTAGATAAGGTAAATAAATCAAATGATTTAGCCTATATAATATATACTTCAGGTTCTACAGGCAAGCCTAAGGGAGTAATGATTGAACATAGAAATGTATACAATTCGATATATTCACGTATGAAGGAATATGAACTTGGACAGAAAGATAATGTATTACAATTGTTCTCCTTTGCATTTGATGGCTTTGTAACAAGCTTTTTTACACCGATACTGTCAGGCTCCAGAGTTATATTGATGAAGGATGAAGACTCGAAAAATCCAATATGCATCAAAGAACATATAAAAAGATATGGTATAACTCATTTCATTACTGTACCATCACTATACTCTGCTATATTGGAATGTTCAGATAAAAAAGAGCTGGAAACATTAAGGATTATAACACTGGCAGGAGAAAATACAAGTGAAAGCCTTATAAAACAAAGCAAGGCTATAAAGCCTGATTTGGAAATAGTAAATGAATATGGGCCTACAGAAAACAGTGTAGTAACCACCATATTAAGAGATATGAAAATTGGAAAAAAAGTAACCATAGGAAAACCAATAGCAAATACAAAGGTATATATATTAGATAAGAATAGCAAGTTACAGCCAACTGGCGTAGCAGGAGAGCTATGTATAGCAGGAGCAGGGCTTGCTAGAGGATACTTAAATAGACCTGAATTAACAACAGAAAAGTATGTGGACAACCCATTTAAGCTAGGAGATAGGATGTACCATACAGGAGACCTGGCAAGATGGCTGCCTGATGGAAACATAGAATTCTTAGGAAGAATAGATAATCAAGTAAAGATAAGAGGCTATAGAATAGAGCTAGGAGAAATAGAGAATAAACTCCTAAGTCATGAAGCAGTAAAAGAAACAGTAATAATATCAAGAGATGATAATGATGGAAGCAAGTATCTATGCGCATATGTAGTAGGAGATAAAGAATTGACCGTGTTAGAGTTAAGAGAACATCTATCCAAAGATTTACCTGACTACATGATACCATCATACTTTATACAGCTGGAAAAACTGCCACTGACATCAAATGGCAAGGTGGACAGAAAGGCATTACCAGAGCATGATGGAAGTGTAAATTCAGGAGTAGAATATATTGCACCAAGAAATGAGATAGAAAAAAAGCTGGTAAGCATATGGCAAGAAGTATTAGGAATAGAAAGTATAGGAATTAGTGACAACTTCTTTGCACTTGGAGGAGACTCAATAAAGTCAATACAGATATCAGCAAGAATGCAAAAATATCAGCTTAAGCTGGAAGTAAAATATATAATGCAGAACCCAACAATAAAAGAACTATCAAAATATGTAGTCAAAAATAGTAGAAAAGCAGAGCAAGACTTAGTTACAGGTGAGATAGAACTTACACCAATACAAAGATGGTTCTTTGATACAAACTTTACAGACAAGCATCATTGGAATCAATCAGTAATGCTGTATAGGGAAGATGGCTTCTACGAAGAAGCACTAACCAAAGCTTTTGATAAGCTTGTGGAACATCATGATATATTAAGAACTGTATATGAAGAAAAGCAAGGAAATATAAAACAAATTAATAGAGAAAAGGATGGAGACTTCTTTACATTAGAAGTAATTGATTTAACACATATAGACAATAAAGAGGATATCGCAGAAAAAATAAAAGAAAAGGCAAATAATATTCAACGTAGCATTGATTTAAGCAATGGACCATTGATAAAGCTGGGATTGTTTAAGACAAAGCATGGAGATCATTTGCTAATAGTAATACACCACCTTGTAGTAGACGGTGTATCATGGAGAATAATATTTGAAGACTTGGATATAGCATATAAGCAAGCAATAAATAGTGAAAGAATAGTGCTTCAAGATAAGACTGATTCCTTTAAGCTATGGAGTGAGGAGCTACGAAAATATGCAAACAGCAGCAAGTTATTAAAAGAATTGCCATACTGGAGAAAAATAGAAGAAAGCGACATATCAGCAATACCGAAGGATTTAGATTCTGACAGCTATATATCAAATGATAAAAGAACTATATCAATAGATTTTACAGAGAAAGAAACAGAACAGCTAATAAAGCAAGTAAACAGAGCATATGGAACAGAGATAAATGACATACTTCTTACAGCATTAGGAACAACAATAAAGGAATGGTCAGGGAATGAAAAAGTACTAATAGACCTTGAAGGACATGGAAGAGAGCTTAAGCTTGAAGATGTTGATATATCAAGAACAGTAGGCTGGTTTACCTCAACATATCCTGTAATACTTGATATGACAGGAATAAGGGATAGAGGCTATCAAATAAAGAAAACAAAAGAAAGCTTAAGACATATACCTAATAAAGGAATAGGCTATGGGATATTAAAATATCTGACAAAGCCTGAAAATAGAGAAGGGATAAGCTTTAACAGATATGCAGAAATAAGCTTTAACTACTTGGGACAGTTTGACAATGATGTAAATACAGAAGTGTTTAAAGCATCAAATATGCCATTAGGTAATAGTGTAAGTTTGAGAAGTGAAAAAACTTATAGTATAGATATAAGCGGAATAATAACTGGTGGAAGACTTGGACTAGGCTTTAGTTATAACAAAAATGAATATGCAGAAGAAACTATAAAGAAAATCACAGAAATATATAGTTGTGAGCTGAGAGAAATAATAGAGCACTGTATAGAAAAAGAAGCTACAGAAATAACGCCATGCGATACAAGAGCAAAGAATATGAGCCTAGAAGAGTTGGATTCTCTAATAGAAACTCTAGGAAAATCAGAGATAGATAAAAAAACTATAGAAGATATATATCCATTATCACCTATGCAGGAAGGAATGCTTTTCCACGCATTATTGGATAAGAACTCTCATGCATATTTTGAACAGACAGTACTTGAAATAGAAGGTGAACTGGATATAGATGTATTTGAGAAGAGTCTAAACAATATAATACAAAAACATGAGGTGCTAAGAACTGCATTTGTATACGAAGGCATAGGAAAGCCTGTGCAGGTAGTTCTAAGTAAAAGAAAAGCAAATATAAGCTATGAGGATATTACTTCTATAGAGCAAGAAAGAAAAGCAGAATACATAGAGCAGTTAAAGGAAGCTGATAGAGAAAACAGCTTTGACCTAACAAAGGATACTCTAATAAGGGCAACCATAATAAAGGAAGCTGAAAGAAAATATCATATAGTGTGGAGCTTCCACCACATAATAATGGATGGTTGGTGCTTGTCATTAATAATGAAGGATTTCTTTAAAAGCTATTCTTCAATAAAAACAGGAAATACAGTAGATATAGGCAAGTCCGAAGCTTATGGAAGCTTCATAGAATGGCTGGAAGAACAAGAAAAGAAAGATGCTGCTAGATATTGGGAAAAGTACCTAGAAGGATATGAACAGCAGACAGCAATACCGTTAAAAAGAACAACTGTTGATAGAGAATTAAATAGAACAAAAGTAGTACAATTTGTTCTGAAGAAAGAATTAACAGAGGGGCTAGTAAAGGTAGCTCAAAATTCAGGAGTAACATTAAATACGGTAGTACAAGCAATGTGGGGAATGTTACTTCAAAAATATAACAATGTAGAAGATGTTGTATTTGGGGCAGTAGTATCTGGAAGACCAGAAGAGATAAAAGGAATAGAAGAAATAGTAGGTTTGTTCATAAATACAATACCTGTAAGGGTAAGACAGGATAAACAAAGCACCTTTAAAGAATTGATAAAAGAGCTACAGAATAAATCAATAGAAGCATCCAAATATGACTATATGCCATTAGCAGAAATACAAAGCAATAGTGAATTAAAACAGAACCTATTTGACCATATAATGGTATTTGAGAACTATCCAGTAGAAAAAGAAGTGCAGGCACAATCAAGAGAAAGAAATATTGGGTTTAAAATAAAAAATGTAGAAGTATATGAGCAAACAAACTACGACTTTGGAGTAGTAGTCATACCAGGAAAGGAAATAGCATTAAAGCTAACCTATAATACAAGTGTATATGAGGAAGAAAATATAAGAAAAATAGAAGGGCATTTTAAAAGTATAGCAGATAAAGTTGTAGAAGATGCAGAAGTGAAGATATCAGAGGTAGAAATACTGACAGAAGAAGAAAGGCAGCAAATATTAATAGACTTTAACAACACAAAAATAGACTATCCAAAGGACAAGACAATACATCAGCTGTTTGAAGAACAGGTAGAGAGAACCCCTGACAATATAGCGGTAGTATATGAGGATAGAAGTCTCACATATAGGGAGTTAAATGAGAAAGCAAATCAGTTGGCAAGGGTATTAAGAGGCAAGGGAGTAAGCACTGATAATATAGTAGGAATAATGGTAGAAAGATCCTTAGAGATGATAGTAGGTATAATTGGTATTCTAAAAGTAGGATGTGCATACCTTCCAATAGATCCCGAATACCCACAGGGCAGAATAGAGTATATGCTTCAAGATAGCGGAGCTAGAATATTACTGACACAATCAGCATTATCTAATAGAATCGTTTTAAATCAGGAAGTATTTATATTAATATTGGATGACAACATGCTATATACAGGAGATAATACAAACCTAGATAAGGTGAATAAATCAAATGATTTAGCCTATATAATATATACTTCAGGTTCTACAGGCAAGCCTAAGGGAGTAATGATTGAACATAGAAATGTATACAATTCGATATATTCACGTATGAGGGAATATGAGCTTGGACATAAAGATAACGTATTACAATTGTTCTCCTTTGCATTTGATGGCTTTGTAACAAGCTTTTTTACACCGATACTGTCAGGCTCCAGAGTTATATTGATGAAGGATGAGGACTCCAAGAATCCTGTATCTATAAAAGAGTATATAAAAAGATATGGTATAACTCATTTTATCACCGTACCATCACTATACTCTGCTATATTGGAATGTTCAGATAAAGAAGAACTGGAAACATTAAGGATTGTAACACTAGCAGGGGAAAATACAAGTGAAAGCCTTATAAAACAAAGCAAGTCTATAAAGCCTGATTTGGAAATAGTAAATGAATATGGGCCTACAGAAAACAGTGTAGTAACCACCATATCAAGAGATATGAAAATTGGAAAAAAAGTAACCATAGGAAAACCAATAGCAAATACAAAGGTATATATATTAGATAAGAATAGCAAGCTACAGCCAACTGGCGTAGCAGGAGAGCTATGTATAGCAGGAGCAGGGCTTGCTAGAGGATACTTAAATAGACCTGAATTAACAACAGAAAAGTATGTGGACAACCCATTTAAGCTAGGAGAGAAAATGTACCATACAGGAGACCTGGCAAGATGGCTGCCTGATGGAAACATAGAATTCTTAGGAAGAATAGATAATCAAGTAAAGATAAGAGGCTATAGAATAGAGCTAGGAGAAATAGAGAATAAACTCCTAAGCCATGAAGCAGTAAAAGAGACAGTAGTAATAGCAAGAGATGACGATAGAGGAAGCAAGTATCTATGCGCATATGTAGTAGGAGATAAAGAACTGACCGTATTAGAGTTAAGAGAACATCTATCTAAGGATCTACCTGACTACATGATACCATCATATTTTATACAGCTGGAAAAACTGCCACTGACACCAAACGGCAAGGTGGATAGAAAGGCATTACCAGAGCCTGATGGAAGTATAAATTCAGGAGTAGAATATATTGCACCAGAAAGTGAAGTAGAAGAGAAACTTGCAGCAATATGGCAAGAAATACTTGGCATAGAAAAGGTAGGCTTAAACGATAATTTCTTCTCACTAGGTGGAGATTCTATCAAAGCTATACAAGTAACCTCAAGACTCTATCAATATAATATGAAATTGGATATTAAGCAAATAATTCAGAATCAGACTATAAGCAAAATAAGTAAATATGTTGAGCATATCAGCTATAAGTCTAGTCAAGAAATTGTTACTGGAGAGACTAAGCTAACGCCGATACAGAAATGGTTCTTTGAATGCAACTTTACAGATAAGCACCATTGGAATCAAGCAATAAGTTTAAATGCTATAAAAGGTTTTGATGAGAGTATTATAAATAAAGTATTTACAAAGATATTAGAGCATCATGATGTACTAAGGGCTACATATGAAATTAATAGACAAGAGGCTAGGCAAATTATAAAACCTATAAACGAACATATGTATGATTTTGAGGTATATGACTTTAGAAATAAATCTGATTATTTAGATTGCATTAAATCAAAATCAAGCGAGGTACAAGCAAGTATTAATTTAGAAGAAGGTCCATTAGTAAAGCTTGCACTATTTAAAACTATAGAAGGAGATTATCTATTAATCGCTATACATCACCTAGCAGTTGATGGCGTGTCATGGAGAATAATCATGGAAGATTTTGCTGCTGGTTATAATCAATGCTTAAATAATCAAAATATAGAGTTTCAACTAAAAACTGACTCCTATAAGGCATGGGTTGAAATGCTGAACAGTTATAGCAGTAGTGACGAAATATCAAAGGAAATAGAATACTGGACAGCTTTAGAAAACAGTAATGTTGTTCCCCTAAGTGATTCTATATCTGATTATTTAGTAACAAAAGACTCATTGACAGTGTCATATAAATTAAAAGATATCGAATCGGTGTCAATAGAGTTTAATGAGGAGCAAACAGAGAAGCTGCTAAAGGAAGTAAATAGTACATATAACACAGAAATAAATGATATATTGCTATGTGCATTAGGTTGTGCTTTAAAGAAATGGACAGGAAATACTAGCATACTAGTTGAGCTAGAAGGTCATGGACGAGAAGAAAATATTGGCAATATCAACATTAAAAGAACGGTGGGATGGTTTACCTCGACTTACCCAGTAATATTAGATATGTCAAAATCAGATTCAATATCTTATCAAATAAGGAATATCAAAGAGTCTTTGAGACAAATACCAAATAAGGGCATAGGCTATAGAATATTGAAATACCTTACACCAGTAGAAAAAAAGCAAAAGCTAAGCTTCAACTTAAAACCAGAAATAAGCTTTAACTACTTAGGACAGTTTGAAGAGAACGAAGCTACAGGTATCTTCAACATGTCAGGTATTTCATCAGGAAATTCAATGAGCTTAGAATCAGAGAAAATTAATTTAATAGATATTAATGGAATGATATCACAAAACAAAATGATACTAAGCTTCAGTTATAGCAATAAGCAATTAACAAGAGATAGCATTTTGAAACTAGCAGAGTATTATAAGAAGCACCTAGCAGATATAATAGAGCATTGTACTAATGCCAAGGGAAATGTATTGACTCCAAGTGATATTACTCTACAAGGTATAAATATAGAACAATTAGGAGAGATCTACGATATTTTAAGAAATAAATAAAATAGGATGGTGAGGCACATGTTTGATGAAACTAATATAAAAGATATATACATTTTATCTCCAATGCAGCAGGGAATGTTGTTCCACTCTATAATGGATAGTACCTCCAATGCATATTTTGAGCAAAATGAGCTTTCAATAAAGGGGCGCATAGACATAGAATTATTTGAAAAAAGCTTTAACTATGTTATAGAAAAGTACGATCCCCTAAGAACAATATTCCTTTATGATAAAGTAAATCAACCTCTGCAAATTGTTTTAAAGAAGAGGAGCAGCAATATATTATATAATGATATATCAAGCTTCAATGAGGATGCAAAGCAAAAATATATTGAAGAGTTTAAACAAAAAGATAAAAAGCAGGGCTTTGATCTTTCAGAAGATTTATTGATGAGAATAGCAGTAATAAAAACTGGTGTAGAGGATTATAAAATTATATGGAGCTTCCACCATATAATAATGGATGGATGGTGTCTAGGTATAATAATGGGCGATTTCTTCAAAGCATATAGTCTGCTTGCAAAGGGTAAAACAATAAATGCTGTAAATAATTATCCTTATAGTGATTACATAAAATGGCTTCAAGTACAAAATAAAGAAGAGGCAATGACATATTGGAAAAACTATTTACAGGATTATGAGCAACAGGTATCCATACCTAAGCTAAACAAAAAAGCAAAGGAAGGTATATATTTACATAAACAATCTCAATATGAAATTGACAAAGCAGTAACTGAAAGGCTTACAAGAATAGCAAGAGAAAATCAAATATCTTTAAATGTAATGCTGCAAACTGCATGGAGCATATTACTTCAAAGATACAATGACACAAAGGATGTAGTTTTTGGAGCGGTAGTATCGGGAAGACCTCCAGAAGTAATTGGAATAGAAAAGATGGTAGGTTTATTTATCAATACTATACCAGTTAGAATTCAAAAAAATGATATTAGCTTTATTGAGCTAGCTAAGGAAGTACAACTAAATGCTTCAGAGTCAATTCGCTATGATTATTTACCTTTAGCAGACATACAAGCAAATTCAGAATTAAAGAATAATTTATTTAACCATATAATGATATTTGAGAACTATCCTATGGACAAGCAGGTTAGTAATATCAATGATGAGGAAGCATTGGGCTTTTCTATAAAAGGCGTAGAAGTGTTTGAGCAAACAAATTATGACTTAACCTTGTCTATTATACCTGGTGAGACAATTGTAATAAAAGCAACTCATAATGGTAATGTTTACAGTAAAATTGAAATAGAAAAAGTATTTCGTCATTTTAATATGGTTATAAATCAGGTCATAGAGACTCCAAGAATAAATGCTAAAAACATTAATATAGTAGACAGTGAAGAAAAGAATCAATTACTTGTAGAATTTAACAATACAAAAGCAGAATATCCAAAGGATAAAACTCTGTATCAGCTATTTGAAGAACAGACAGCAAAAACCCCAGACAATATAGCAGCACTATTTGAAGAAGAATCCATAACCTACAAGGAATTGAACGAAAGATCAAATCAACTTGCAAGGATACTAAGGAAAAAGGGTGTAAAGGCAGATAGTATAGTAGCAATGTCTCTGTATCGTTCCCTAGAAATGACAATAGGAATAATGGCGATACAAAAAGCAGGAGGAGCATACCTGCCAATAGATCCAGAATATCCAGAGGATAGAATAAGATATATTCTAGAGGACAGTAATGCAAGCATATTATTGACTAAGATTAATTTACAGAATATGTATAAGTTTGAGAATACTGAAGTTATAGCAATAGATGAAAAAGAGATATATAAGGGAGATAGCAGTAGCCTACAGCCAATGAGTGGGTCAAATAATCTAGCCTATGTAATATACACCTCTGGAAGTACAGGAAAGCCAAAAGGGGTGATGATTGAACACCACTCTGTAATAAACAGAACAAAGTGGATGCAAAAAAGATATCCAATAGGAGAAAATGATGTAATACTACAAAGAACACCATATACCTTTGATGTATCAGTAGGAGAGCTGTTCTGGTGGTCAATGACAGGAGCTAAGGTATGCTTCTTAACACCAGGAGGAGACAAAGACCCAGAGGAAATAGTAAAGGCAATAGAAAAGTACAAAGTAACAACAATGAACTTTGTACCATCAATGATGAATATATTCCTAGAACACATAGAGGGCAGAGAAGACATAGAGAGATTATCTAGCCTAAGACAAGTATTTTGTATTGGAGAAGCCTTAACAGTACCACAGGTGCAAAGGTTCAACAGAATACTAAACAGCGAAATAGGAACAAAACTAATAAACATATATGGACCAACAGAGACAACAGTAGAAGTATCCTACTTTGACTGCTCTACTGGAGAGAAATTTGATGTAATACCAATAGGAAAGCCAATAGACAACATAAGTCTGTTAGTATTGGACAAGCATAATAACCTATTGCCTATAGGAGTGACAGGAGAACTATGCATATCAGGAGTAGGAGTAGGAAGAGGCTATCTAAACAGACCAGAACTGACAGCAGAAAAGTTCTTACAAAATCCTTATAAATCAGGAGAGAGAATGTATAGATCAGGAGATCTTGCACGATGGATGCCTGATGGAAACATAGAATACCTCGGAAGAATGGATGCTCAAGTAAAAATAAGGGGCAATAGAATAGAGCTAGGTGAAATAGAAAACAAGTTATTAAAGCACAATGAAATAAAAGCAGCAGTAGTAATAGACAAAGCTGACAACAATAATAATAAATATCTATGTGCATATTTAGCAGTAGAACGAGAGCAAACAGTAGCAGAGCTAAGAGAGTATCTGTCAAAAGAGCTACCAGAATATATGATACCAACATACTTTATACAGCTTGACAAGCTGCCCTTAACAGCAAATGGAAAAATAGACAGAAAAGCTTTACCAGAGCCTGATGGCAATATAGTTACAGGAACAGAATATGAAGCACCAAGAAACAGCACTGAAGAAAAGCTGGTAGCTATATGGAGAGAGGTACTAGGAGTAGAGAAGATAGGTATCAAGGATAACTTCTTTGAACTTGGAGGACACTCCTTAAAGGCAACAAGCTTAGCTGCAAAGATACATAAAATACTAAATGTAGAAGTGCCACTAAAGGAAATATTTACTAATCCTACAATAAAGAGAATATCGGAATACATTAAAGCTAGTGAAGAAAGTATCTACTCATCAATAGAGCCTATAGAAGAGAAAGAATATTACGAGATGTCCTCAGCACAAAAGAGAATGTATATACTTAATCAAATGGATAAAGAAAGTACAAGCTATAATATAACCAATGTATTAGTAATAGAAGATGAATTGGATTTACAGAAGCTAACAGAAGCATTTACAAGTCTTATAGACAGACATGAAGCTCTAAGAACCAGCTTTAAGTTAATAGAAGAAAGTTTGGTGCAAAAAGTTCATAAGAAGGTAGACTTTGCAGTAGAGTATAGTGAGGTAGAAAACGAAGAACAAGCTGAAGAAAAAGTGAAAAGCTTCATAAGAGCCTTTGATTTATCCAAAGCACCACTATTAAGAGTAGGGCTTATTAAAGTACATTCCAATAAGTATATATTGACTTATGATATGCACCATATTATATCAGATGGTGTATCAATGGGAATATTAACAAAAGAATTTAGCATGTTGTATCAGGGCATAGAATTACCAAAGCTGCGAGTTCAATACAAAGACTACGCTGAGTGGCAAGGAAGATCATACTTTACAGAAAAGATAGGGAAGCAAGAAAAATATTGGATAGAGACCTTCAAAAAAGAAATAATGCCTTTGAACATGCCTTTAGATTATGATAAGAAGAACTGGCAAGCTTTTGCGGGAGATACTGTCCATTTTAAAGTTGAAAGTCATATTGTTAAACAGCTACAAAAGCTAGCAAAGCATGAGAATACTACACTTAATAGCTTGCTGCTATCGCTATATAGTATCCTACTTTCAAAGTACTGCGGACAAAAGGATATAATAATTGGTTCAACTGTTGCGAATAGAAATTATGCAGACCTGGAAAACATGGTAGGTATTTTTATCAATTTCTTACCAATAAGAAGTAATGTAAACCCAAATTTAAAGGTAATTGAATATATACAATCATACAAAACGCTTTTGCAAGAAGTCTATAATAATCAAGAGTATCCTTTCGACGAAATAGTTAAGAATTGTACCAGTACAATAAGAAATAGTAGAAATTCGATATTTGATACAATGCTAATATTCCATAATGAAATAGATGCAAATAAAGATTTAAGAATAGATAATTTACATATGTTACCATATAAGTTTGACAGGAAAAGCTCTACTTTAGATTTTAAATTTGATATAGCATTAAATAACAAAAATGAATTTGAATGCTCCATAGAGTATAACAATAGCCTATTTAAAGCTGAAAGTATGTTAGCTTTAGCAAAGCATTATGAGCTATTAATAGCAAAGGCACTTGCAAATTTAGAGTCTAATATAATCGATATAGAGATATTTAGTCAAGAAGAAAAACAAAATATTGAGCTAAAACGAGAAACTAATAATATAGATAATACAGCAACTAATGTAGTAATCTCTTCAACCTTTACCACAGACCCATTAGAAGAGCATTTAAGCTGGTGGTGTGAGAAGTTTGGTAAAGCTGTAAGGGTTAACTTTGCATCATACAATCAGGTATTTCAAGAGTTAATAGATAAGGAGAGCATAACCTCTAAGAATACAGGAATAAACCTGATAATGGTTCGCTTTGAAGACTGGATTAGAGATATTAAAGGCAGTGACAAAGAAAAATGCGACTTAATTAAGAGTAACTATGAAAAGCTAATATATATTCTAAAGAATAAGGAAAAAAATGCAGAATACATAATTGGGATATTCCCAGTAGCTAATCATTTAGGACTAAGTGCTGAAGTAATAGACTATATTAAAGAATTAAATAATGAATATCGAGATACAGTTAAAAATATGAATGATGTAAGTCTGTTAGAGTTTACTGATATAGCAGAGCTATACAATATAGGAGAAATATTTAACCCTATAACAGATAAAGTTGGTCATATTCCTTTTAGTGATGAATACTATGCAGCCGTTGGTACTAGGATAGCAAGAAAGATATGTGCAACAAAACCTAACCCATTTAAGGTAGTAGCAGTAGACTGTGACAATACTTTATGGGAGGGTGTAGTTGGCGAAGATGGTGCATTAGGGGTAACGGTAGAAGAGTCATACATGGAAATGCAAAAACTTCTTATTCAAAAGTACAACGAAGGAATGCTTATAGTTATAAGCAGTAAAAATAATGAAGCGGATGTCTGGGAGGTTTTCGACAAAAATCCTCAGATGTTGCTGAAAAGAGAACATGTTATTGCCTGGAAAATAAACTGGGAATCAAAATATATAGGCATAAGAGAGCTAGCACAAGAACTAAACCTTGGAATAGACAGCTTTATCTTTATTGACGATAGTGCAAAGGAATGCTATGAAATGATGGCAAACAATCCACAAGTGCTTACTTTGCAGCTGCCAGAGGATACAAGGCAAATACCAAAGTTTCTAAAGCATGTATGGGCATTTGATAAGGAAAAGCTTACTGAGGAAGATAAGAACAGAACAAAGCTTTATCAAGTAGAAAGACAAAGACAAGAAGTACAAAAGGAAAGCATTACGCTGGAAGACTTCATAAAGGAGCTAAGTTTAAAAGTATATATAAATGAAATAGAAGAAGAGGAAATACCTAGAGTATCTCAATTAACACAGCGAACAAATCAGTTTAATCTAAGTACAATAAGAAGAACAGAAGCGGATATAGAAAGTATAATGAAAAATCCTCAGATGAAATGCTTGACAATACAAGTAGAGGATCGTTTTGGAGAGTATGGATTAACTGGTGTTGTAATAATGAAGATAGAAGAAGACAACGCATTTTTAGATACATTCCTTCTAAGCTGTAGAGTATTAGGAAGGCAAGTAGAAGCCGTTGTATTGGCAGAACTAAGTAAATACTGCAAAGAAAAGGGTATTTCTAGGATTAAAGCTGATTTTTATCCTACTAAGAAGAATAAACCATTTGAAGAATTCATAAAACAGAATAAATGGCAGCTAGTATCAGAAGCAGAGCAGTGTAATAGATATGAAATACAAGCTCATGATATAGACAATTCAATAGAATATATAGAGTGTCATTTCTGTGAAGAGCGACCTAGAAAGCAGGCTGAGGCTGAAAAAGAAGTAGCTGCTACATTTGAAATTCAAGCTGTAGAACAGGAGTTTTGTTCGGTAGAGTCTACTTGGCAAGTAAACATAAATAACGAAGAGGAATTATTACATAAAAACTACCTGATGCAGTTAAAATATTGTACAGGCAAAAAGCTTCTGGAAATTCCGAAGGATAGACAGAAGTATAGAAACAATAACCATGTTTATGAAGCTCCAAGAAATGTAATAGAAGAAAAGCTGGTAGATATATGGAGAGAGGTACTAGGAGTAGAGAAGATAGGTATAAATGACAACTTCTTTGGGCTTGGAGGACACTCCTTAAAGGCAACAAGCTTAATTGCAAAGCTTCATAAGCAGTTTAATGTGGAAATACCGTTAAAAGAAATATTCAATACACCTACAATAAAAGGGTTATATGAATACATACAAGTCTTAGAAAAAAATATATACTCAGCTATTAAACCAATAGAAGAGAGGGAATACTATCCCCTTTCCTCAGTACAAAAAAGAATATATATGCATGATCAAATAAATGGCATAAGCACTATGTATAATACGCCAATGATATATAGGGTTAGTGGAAATATACACATTCAAAGAGTAGAAGATGCTTTTAAAGCCCTTATAGAGAGACATGAGACTCTCCGTACCTCCTTTGAAATCATAAATGGAGAGCCTGTGCAAAGGATACATGATAGCATTGATTTTAAAGTAAGCCTTTGGGATGCACCAAAGGAAGAGGTTGAAAAAATCGTAAAAGACTTCATACAGCCTTTTGACCTTGCCAAAGCTCCTCTTATGCGTGTGGGCATTATTCGTCACAGTCCTTATAAATACGTGCTTCTAATGGATATGCACCATATTATATCAGATGGAAGCTCTCTTGCTATATTTGTAAATGAATTTATGAAGCTCTATGAAGATGAGCTGCTTCCTGAGCTTAGAATACAATACAAGGATTATGCTTGTTGGCAAAATGAGCTTTATGAATCTGGAAAAATGCAAAAATATGAGAAATATTGGTTAGAACAGTTTCCTCAAAATGAAGAAATACCAGTGCTAAATATGCCTACAGATTTTACAAGACCAAGTATATTTACCGATGAGGGAGATGCTTATAGACTTGAAGTAGATAGAGAATTGGTATTGAAGCTTCAAGCGCTAACCAAAGATAATGATGCAACTCTCTTTATGGTGCTTTTGGGTATATACAGCATTACTTTGTCAAAATATGCTTCACAGGAGGATATACTGATAGGTACTGTTACTGCTGGAAGAAATAACGTGGATACACAAGGACTCATAGGACTCTTCCTAAATAACATTGTATTACGATGCAGACCAGAGAGGAATTTAACCTTTAAGGAATACCTTAATAAACTAAAAGAGACAGTACTAAACGCCTTTGATAATCAACAGTATCCGATGGAGGAACTGATAGACAAACTGAGTATTCACAAGGATATTAGCAGAAATATACTATTTGATGTCATGATAATTCTTCAAAACTTTGATAAAGGAAATATGAGTAAGGAAATTAAGGATTTTAATATCAATGTTTATGAGACTGAGCAGAAAACGTCCAAATATGATATGACACTTTATATCAATGAAGACTATGATCGTATGAGCTTTGAGGTTGAATACTGCACAAGGCTATATAAGAGAGAATCCATTGAAGCCTTTATGAAACATTTTTTACATATTGCAAAAGAAATATTAGCTTATCCACAAAATAAAATAGGTGAATTGGACATGCTTTCTGATGAAGAAAAGCACTGTCTATTACATACATTTAACGATAGTTGCAAGGAATACTCTAGAGAAAAGGTAATTCAACAATTATTTGAGGAACAGGTAGAGAAAACACCAGATAAAACAGCGATTGTTTTTGATAGTCAAAGTCTTAGTTATAGAGAGCTAAATCAAAAATCTAATCAACTAGCAAGAAAGCTTAGAGAAATTGGGGTTAAACAGGAAAGCATTGTAGCCATTATGGTAGATAGATCTGTAGAAATGCTAATTGCTGTTATGGGTGTTCTTAAATCAGGGGGAGCTTATGTACCAATAGACCCAAATTATCCTGAGGATAGAATAAAATATATGCTCGAGGACAGTAGTGCTAGTATTATTCTAACCCAATCTAAGATAGCAGCTGATATAACACTAGCTCAAACATGTATACTTTTAGACAAAGACGAAACCTATGTGGGAGATAGTACCAATATTGAGCTTATTAATTGTCCTAGGGATTTAGCCTATATTATATATACTTCTGGTACGACAGGAAAGCCAAAAGGAGTAATGGTAGAACATGGGAATATCACGAATATTGCTTTTGCTTGGATAGAACATTATAAGCTATCAACCTTTGAAGTAAGGCTTTTACAGATGGCTAGTATTTCCTTTGATGTATTTGTGGGGGATTTATGTAGAGCGCTCCTAAACGGCGGAACTATGGTTGTATGTCCTGCTAATGTGCGTTATGATCTTCCAGAGCTCTATAAGCTAATATGGGAGCAGAAAATCAATATATTTGAATCTACTCCTGCATTAGTTATACCTTTTATGGATTATGTATATGAAAATAATCTAGAAATTGATAATTTACAGATATTAATTATGGGTTCTGATGTTTGTCCTATGGAAGACTATAAAAGGATAGCACAAAGATATGCAAAGCAAATGCGTGTCTTAAATAGCTATGGAATTACAGAGGCAACCATCGACTCTAGTTATTATGAGGAAAGCCTTGAAAATATACCAGCTATAGTTAATACGCCGATTGGTAAACCTTTAAACAATAATATATTCTATATACTAGATAAAGACAGGAAGCTGTGTCCACTAGGAAAAATCGGAGAGCTATATATAGGTGGAGACGGCATCACAAGAGGCTACTTAAACAAGCCAGAGCTTACTTTGGAAAAGTTTGTAGACAATCCATTTGATGGCACTATAATGTACAAGACTGGCGACTTGGGTAGATGGTTGGCTGATGGCAATATGGAGTTTTTGGGAAGAGCTGATAACCAAGTAAAAATAAGAGGCTTTAGAATTGAGCTTGGTGAAATAGAAAATCGTCTATTGGAATATGACAAAGAAAATGAAGACACTCTCATTAAAGAAGCAGTTGTAATAGATCGAAGCTTCCCAGATGGAAGCAAGTTCCTTTGCGGTTATATTGTGCATGATAAAGATATTGATATAAAAGGGCTGAAGAATTATTTGAGGCAAGAGCTTCCTGATTATATGGTTCCGACCTGTTTTGTGAAGATTGAAAAGCTGCCCTTGACACCTAATGGCAAAGTAGACAGGAAAGCATTACCTGAGCCTGATATCTCAGCGGTTATAGCTAGCGATTATGAAGCACCTAGAAATAAAATAGATGAAAAACTAGTATGGATATGGCAGAAGGTATTAGGAATAGAGAGCATTGGTATTAATGACAATTTCTTCGATTTAGGCGGAAATTCTATGAAGGTTATAGGAATTACCACTAACATTCACAAGGAATTAAATGTAGAGGTACCTCTTGGAGAAATTTTCAGAACACCAACAATCAAAGCATTATCAGAGTATATAAGAGATTCAGCCCAAAATATCTATGCTGCAATTGAGCCAGTAGAACAGAGGGCTTATTACCCTATGTCCTCAGCACAAAAACGTGTATTTACACTACAGCAATTTGATTTAGAAAGTATTACATATAATATGCCTTTACCAATGATTATAGATGGAAGTTTAGATATAAGTCATATAAAAGACACCTTCAGTAAGCTTATTGAAAGACATGAAGCATTCAGAACTATCTTTATGCTTACAGATGAAGGACCAGTACAAAGTATCCAAGAAAAAGTAGATTTTGATGTAGATTACATGGAAGCATCAGAGGATAAAGTAGAGGACATTTTGCAAAGCTGGATCAAGCCCTTTGATTTGAGCAAGGCACCTCTTTTGAAAGTAGGCGTAATAAAGCTTAAAGAAGATAAATATATACTATTCTGTGATATGCATCATATTATTTCAGATGCTGTATCTACAGATATTTTAACAAAAGAATTTTTTGAAATATACAGTGGTATGGAGTTGCCATCTCTGAAAATACAATATAAGGACTATGCGGTATGGCAAAATAATCTTTTAGAGTCTGATATTATGAAAAAACAAGAGGTATACTGGTTGAACAAATTTACCAATTCAGAAATACCTGTGCTTAGTATGCCTACAGACTATCCAAGACAATATATGCAGAGCTTTGAGGGAGAGCTTTTAAGCTATAAGCTAAATGAAGGGTTGACATCAAGGCTTAGAGAAATTGCTAAAAAAACAGAAACAACACTTAACATGGTTCTCTTATCAGTATATAATGTACTGCTTGCAAAATATTCTGGGCAGGAAGATATAATAGTTGGAAGTCCTATTGCAGGACGACCTCATGCAGACTTAGAAGATATTATTGGAATGTTTGTAAATACATTGGCTATAAGAAATTATCCTGAATTCTACAAATCCTTTAGTGAATTCTTGCAGGAAGTGAAGGAAAATTGTTTGGAAGCTTATGAAAATCAGGACTATCAATTTGAAGAACTGGTAGATAAGCTAAATAGCAGTTCAAATGGAAGCCTACGAAGGGATTTAAGTAGAAACCCAATTTTTGATGTGGTGTTTAGTATGCAAAATATATCATCAATTCATAGTGGTAATGCTATGCAAAATACCGATAATGGTCTAAATCTAAATCTAAATCTTTATCCACTTAATTATAAAATATCTAAATTTGATATGACTTTAGAAGCGGTAGAGACTGAAGACAGCATAATGCTTAACCTAGAATATTGCAATAAGCTTTACAAGAGAGAAACCATGGAAAGATTTATAGGTCATTTTGAGATGGTTGCAACAGCAATAACAGATGATCCTGATGTTCCTTTGCATGAAATTAATATATTAAGTGAGAAAGAAAAGCAGCAGGTACTTGTAGAATTTAACAATACAAAAGCAGATTATCCAAAGGATAAAACAATACATCAGCTATTTGAACAAAAAGTAGCCAAAACCCCTGAAAATATAGCTGTAATATATGAAGAACGAACGATGACCTACAAAGAATTGGATATATGCTCAAACCAATTGGCAAGAACTCTAAGAGAAAAGGGCGTAAAACCAAATAATATTGTGGGAATAATGGTAGAGCGATCCTTTGAGATGATAATTGGGATAATGGGAATTCTAAAGGCTGGAGGAGCATATCTACCAATAGACCCAGAATATCCAGAGGATAGAATAAAATATATTCTTGACGATAGCAAGACGGAGATACTTTTAACACAAGGAAAATATATAAACAAGGTGGAGTTTGCTGGTGAAGTACTAAACTTGGAGAGTAAGCAAAGCTATGCAAATGAAGGGGCTAAGCTAAGTAATATAAATTCACCAAGAGATTTAGCATACATATTATATACCTCTGGATCAACAGGAAATCCAAAGGGAGTAATGATAGAGCATGAAAGTGCAGTAAATACATTGATTGAAACTGAAAGAAATTTCCCATTAGCAGAGGAAGATGTATATTTACTAAAGACAACCTATACCTTTGATGTATCGGTTATGGAGATATTTGTTTGGTTTATAGGAAAGGGAAAGCTAGCTATATTAAAGCCTGGGGACGAAAAGGATATAAGCGAAATATTAAATGCAATAGAAAGATACAAAATAACACATATAAATTTTGTACCATCAATGTTGAACTTGTTTTTAGAAGGATTAGATGATGGAAATGTGAACAAAACTAGCAGCTTAAAATATGTAGTTGCAGGTGGAGAAGTAATAACAAAGGAATTATTGAACAGATTCAAAAAGCTAATAAAAACTGCTAGTCTGGAAAATATATATGGTCCAACAGAAGCAACAGTATACGTTACAAAATATTCACTAAAGAATGCTGATAAGGACATAAAAAGTATACCAATAGGAAAGCCAACAAGTAATATAAAGGCATATATAATAGATAAAAATAATAATTTACAGCCTATAGGAATCCAAGGTGAGCTATGCTTTTCAGGTATTGGTCTAGGAAGAGGATACCTAAATAGACCAGAGCTGACAGCAGAAAAATATATAGAAAATCCATTTGTCTCTGGAGAGAGAATGTATAAGACAGGTGACTTAGCAAAGTGGTTACCAGATGGAAATATAGAATTCTTAGGCAGAATAGACCACCAAGTAAAAATAAGAGGCTTTAGAATAGAGCTGGGAGAAATAGAAAATCAACTATTAAAGTATGAGGGTATTAGTGAAGTAATTATAGTGGCAAAAGAGGATAATAAGGGAAGTAATTACTTAATTGGATATATATGTGGAGAAAGAGAATACAGCGTAAGTGAGCTAAGAGAACACTTGGCAAAGGAATTGCCAGAATACATGATACCATCATACTTTGTACAGCTAGACAAGCTACCCTTAACATCAAACGGAAAGGTAAATAGAAAAGCACTACCAGAGCCTGCTGCAAGTGTTGTATCTACAGGAGTAGAATACAAAGCACCAAGAAACAACACAGAAGAAAAATTGGCAGCCATTTGGAAAGAGGTACTCGGTGTAGAAAAGATAGGTATCAATGATAGCTTCTTTGAGCTGGGAGGACATTCGCTAAAGGCAACAAGCTTAGTTGCAAAGATGCATAAGGTATTGAATGTAGAAGTGCCGCTAAAGGAGATATTTATAGCACCCACAATAAAAGGAATATCAGAATACATTAAGGGTAGCAAAGAAAGCATATACTCATCAATAGAGCCAGTGGTAGAAAAAGAATATTATGAGATGTCATCAGCACAAAAGAGGATATATACACTACAACAATTAGATCTAAATAGTACCAGCTACAACATGCCTGGAGTATTGGTTTTAGAGGGAAACTTAGATGTAGAGCAGTTAAAAGAAGCCTTTAATAATCTAATACAGAGACACGAAGCGTTAAGAACCAGCTTCGAGGTAGTTGAAGAAGGATTAATACAGAAGGTACATAAGAAAGTAGAATTTGAGATAGAGGAGTATAAGGCAGAAGAAGACAATGAAATAGAAGAGATAATAAAAAGCTTCATAAGAGCCTTTGATCTGTCTAAAGCACCACTTCTAAGAGTGGGGCTTGTTAAGGTGCATACTAACAAGCATATAATGATGTATGACATACACCATATAATATCAGATGGAACTTCCGTCGGAATACTTGTGGAGGAATTCTCAAAAGCATATGCAGGAGAAGAACTAACAGCACTAAGGATACAGTATAAGGATTTTTCAGAGTGGCAAAATGAATCGTTTAAAAGTGACAGTATAAAGAAACAGGAAAAGTACTGGTTAAAGCAGTTTGAAGGAGAAATATCTGTATTAAACCTTCTGACAGACTATCAAAGACCAGCATTACAAAGCTTTGAGGGAGATTCTATACAATTTGAGATAGGGTTGGAGTTTACAAATAAGCTAAGACAAATAGCTAAAGCTACAGGAAGTACCATGTATATGGTATTACTAAGTGCGCTTAATATACTATTGTCAAAATACAGTGGACAAGAAGATATAATAGTTGGAACTCCAATAGCAGGAAGACCTCATGCAGACCTAGAGAATATCATAGGAATGTTTGTAAATACCTTAGCAATGAGGAACCATCCTAGTGGAGAAAAGACCTTTATAGAGTTTTTAAGAGAAGTAAAGGAGAATGCACTAGGAGCATATGAGAATCAGGATTATCAATTTGAAGAACTGGTGGAGAAGCTGAGTTTAGCAAGAGACTTTAGTAGGAATCCACTATTTGATGTAATGTTTGCACTACAAAATATGGATATGGGAGAATTAGTAGTAAAAGATATAAAGATAAAACCATATAAGTCAGAAAATATGATATCAAAATTTGATATAACCATGAATGCAGTAGAATTAGAAAATAGCATAAGCATAGACTTACAATACTGTACGAAGCTATTTAACAGGACTACGATAGAGAGAATGCACAAACACTTAGATAACATAATACAGATAGTGACAGAAAATATAGATATAAAATTATCAGATGTAGAGATACTGACAAAAGAAGAAAAACAACAAATATTAACTGACTTTAATAACACAAAAGCAGACTATCAAAAGGAAAAGACAATACACCAATTGTTTGAGGAGCAAGTAAAGAGAACCCCTGATGATATAGCAGTAATATTTGAAGACAATAAGCTTACCTATCGGGAGTTAAACGAGAGAGCAAATCAATTGGCAAGGATACTAAGAGACAAGGGAGTAGTAACTGACAGTATAGTAGGTATAATGGTAGATCGATCCTTAGAGATGATAGTAGGTATAGTAGCTATCTTAAAAGCAGGAGGAGCATATCTGCCCATAGATCCAGAGTATCCTAAAAATCGTATTATTTCCATGCTAAATGACAGCAATGCATTAATGCTATTAACAAAAGAAGAAATAATAAAGGATATTTCATTCACTGTTCTACAGAAACAAAACACTAGGGATGCTAATATTGCAGTAACAGAAAAACGTGCACAGATAACAAATCTTTGCAGTATTCCTATACCTGATAGAACCTTGGTTAATTATGAAAAATACCATAAATACATTGGATTGGGAATGGCTAAGAACAGTGTATCAATACAGGCAACCAGGGGCTGCCCATATAATTGTGCATTCTGTCATAAAATATGGCCTAAAAAACATATAGTGAGACCTGCGGAGCATATATTCCAAGAGGTTGAAATGTACTATAAGGTTGGAATCAGAAGGTTTGTGTTCATAGATGATATCTTTAACTTAGATATGGAAAACAGCAGTAAATTTCTTAAAATTATTATAGAGAAAGGTTATAAAATACAACTATACTTTCCAAATGGTTTAAGAGGAGACATTCTTACAACGGAATATATTGATTTAATGGTTAAGGCAGGAATGGTTAACCTCTCTTTAGCATTGGAAACTGCATCCCCAAGACTACAAAAATTAGTCGGTAAAAATATGAATCTTGAGAAACTTAAAGCAAACATAGAGTATATTCTAGGAAAATATCCTCATGTTATAGTTGAATTGGAATCAATGCTAGGTTTTCCAACTGAAACCGAGGAAGAAGCATTAAAAACCCTTGAATTTATTAAAAGCTTAAAATGGATGCATTTCCCATATGTGCATTTACTAAAGATTTATCCTAATACTGATATGGCTAAACTGGCAATAGAAAATGGTATTTCTATAGAAACTATTGAAAACTCAGATAGCCTTGCATATCATGAATATACAGAAACTATGCCATTTTCAAAAAGTTTTACTATGGAATTTCAAGCTGAATTTTTAAATAACTACTTCTTAAATAAGGAAAGGTTACTATATGTACTGCCGCATCAAATGAAGGTGTTGACAGAAAGTGAACTCATACAGAAATATAACAGTTATTTACCTGTAGATATACGATCCTTTTCTGAACTTTTAACTCAAATGGACATTTCACAAGAAGAATTAGGTGATGTAAGATTTGTAGATGAAAGCTATGGTGTAGTTCCAAATTTCAATGAAAAAATACAAAAATATTTTCCTGTAAAAAAACATACTGATAAGTCATTAAGGATATTGTTACTTGATCTTTCGCAATATTTCTCCAGTGATACTCAAATGGTATATGACGTTATTGAAGCACCATTAGGAGAAATGTATCTCCTAACATATGTTAATGAAAAATATGGAGATAAGATTTTTGGTAAGATAGCGAAACCAAGAATAGATTTTGATAGTTATGATGAATTAAAGGTATTAATAGAAGATTTTAGACCAGATATTATTGGTATAAGAAGTATGACATTCTATAAAGACTTTTTCCATAAAACTATATCAATTATTAGAAATTGGGGAATCAAAGTTCCTATTATAGCTGGTGGCCCTTATGCTACCAGTGATTATAAAGTTTTGCTGAAAGATAGGAATATAGACTTGGCTATTCTAGGTGAAGGAGAAGTTACATTTGGAGAACTGATTGGAGCGATATTAAAAAATGAAAATAAGCTGCCAGAGAAAGGTATTTTAAATACAATACCTGGCATAAGTTTCATTAAAGAAGATAAAAATTCTTCATTAGATAGTGCAAGTAGAGAAATAATATTATTAGACAGAATAAGTGAAGCATTAATAAAAGAATCAAGTGAAAATCTGGTGAACACAACAACATCAGACAAACCACTGTATGTAATTTATACATCTGGATCTACAGGAAAACCTAAGGGAGTAGTTATTACACACAGAAATCTAGTAAATCTAATAAACTTCGAATATAAGAATACAAATATAAACTTTAATGAGAAGGTACTTCAATTTGCATCATTCTGTTTTGATGTTTCTGCACAAGAGATATTTTCAACACTTTTGGCAGGAGGAAACCTATTTCTAGTAAGAAATGACCAAAGAAGTAATATTGAATGGTTATTTAAATATATAGAAAGAAATGAAATAAAAAATATATTCTTGCCTACAGCATTTCTTAAATTTATATCCAGTGAAGAAGCTTATGTAAGAATGCTTCCTGCTATTGTAGAACAAATAATAACAGCAGGCGAGCAGTTATTTATCACAGATATATTAAGAAAACATATGAAAGAAAACAAGATATGTCTACACAATCATTATGGACCTACAGAAACACACGTTGTATCAACATACTTAATAGACTGCAATAAGGAAATAGAACCAATGCTTCCAATAGGAAAGCCAATATCTAATACAAAAATATATATAATAGATAAAAACAATACTCTACAACCAATAGGAATAGCAGGAGAACTATGCATAGCAGGAGATGCACTAGGAAGAGGATATCTGAATAGACCAGAACTAACAGCAGAAAAGTTTGTGGACAACCCATTTGATCCAGAAACAAAAATGTATAAGACAGGAGATCTAGCAAGATGGCTGCCAGATGGAAACATAGAATTCTTAGGAAGGATAGACCATCAAGTTAAGATAAGAGGCTTTAGAATAGAGCTTGGAGAAATAGAGAGCAAACTGCTTAATCATGATGCAGTAAAAGAAGCTATGGTATTAGCGAGAGATGATAATAGCGGAAGTAAGTATCTATGTGCATATGTAGTAGGAGAAAGAGAGCTATCAATATCTGAGTTAAGAGAGCATATATCAAAAGAGCTACCTGACTACATGATACCAACATACTTTATACAGCTTGACAAGATGCCGTTAACAACAAATGGAAAGATAGACAGAAAAGCATTACCTGGTCCTGATGGAAATATAACTACAGGAACAGAATATGTAGCACCACGCAATGAATTAGAAGAAAAGTTAACAAACATATGGAGCGAAGTATTAAGCGTAGAAAAAGTCGGAATAAATGATAACTTCTTTGAGCTAGGGGGACATTCTCTTAAAGCTATAAATGTGATAGCAAAAATTCACAAAGTAATAAATGTAGCAGTACCTTTAAGAGAAATATTTGAAACTCCTACAATAAAGAGCTTAGCAAAATACATAGAAGGTAGTACTAGAAGTACTTTAGGAAATGAAAATCGCATTCTTTTAATGAGAGAAGGCACTGACAACACTAGAAATCTTTTCTTGATTCATGATGGTAGTGGAGATATATCTGGTTATCTAGAACTTATCAATAATCTTGATAATACTCTAAGCTGCTGGGGTGTTAAGGCAGGAATTAAAGGAAGTGTTGCACCATACAATACAACTATTGAAATGCTTGCCAAGGACTATATTGATAATATAAAAGCTATACAGCCAAAAGGTCCATATTTATTAGGTGGCTGGAGTATGGGTGGCACAATTGCATATGAAATATCAAAGCAGCTTGAACAAGCTAAAGAAGAAGTATCTTTGACTCTTATAGACTCATATCCTCCAGAATCGCAAGTTAGAATGAGTTGGGCTCAAATAACTCTTGAAGGAGAAAAGACACTTACAACTATGCTTGTAAATAGCAGAGAAGTAAGAGAAGAGATTATTAAGGCTGATACAATAGAAAAAATATGGGAAACAATATTAGAATATGTCGGAAAATCAGATATAGAACTGGAAAGAATCAGCTTGATGTTACCAAGTATTATAGTCAAACTGATACCCGAACAGGAACAAAGAAATGTGAAAGACTTTATAAGTAGACTTAATATTATACGTACCTTATTCACTGCTAGTGAACTATATACCTCCGAAGAACGCATAAAGGCTTCGGTTTACCTAGTTAAAGCCTCTGAAAGCACTGAACTTAACGTAGAATACTGGAATCAAATAAGTGAAATGCCTTTACAAGTAAGCGAAATTGATGGAGATCACTTCAGTATTATGAAGGGAGAGAGAGCAGAAAAGCTGGCTGTACTGCTTAATAAAATATATGAACAACCACAAGAGGAAGAAAAGCATCAGGTGCTTGTAGAGTATAACAATACAAAAGCCAAATATCCAAAGAATAAAACCCTACATCAGCTATTTGAAGAGCAAGTAGAGAAGACACCTGATAATATAGCAGTAGTATATGAGGATAAACAGCTTACGTATAAAGAACTGAATGAGAGCGCAAATCAGATTGCAAGACGACTAAGAGCAATGGGCGTAGAAGAAGAATGTATAGTAGCAATAATGGTAGATCGTTCACTGGAGATGATAGAAGGATTAATAGGTATTCTTAAAGCAGGAGGAGCATACCTTCCAATAAATCCTGAATACCCAATTGACAGAATACAATATACACTTGAGGATAGCGGAGCCAAAGTACTTCTGACAGAGAGCAGACTAAAGGAAAATATAAGCTATGACGGTGAGATATTAACATTAGATGAAAAAGACATTGATAATGAAGCTAAAACTAATTTAAATATAGAAGTAAAATCGAATAATCTAGCCTACATAATATATACATCAGGAACAACCGGCAAGCCAAAAGGAGCAATGATAGAACATAGAAATGTTGTTAGCTTGATGTTTAATGACGGAGCGTTATTTGACTTTACAGAAAAAGATGTATGGACAATGTTCCACTCATACTGCTTTGATTTTTCAGTATGGGAAATGTATGGAGCATTATTATATGGAGGTAAACTGGTTGTAATACCAAGGTTTGTTGCAACTGATACATCAGACTATCTTAAAGTACTACAAGAGCAAAAAGTAACAGTATTGAACCAGACACCATCAGCATTCTATAGGCTAATTAAAGAAGATGGAAAGTCTGACAAAGCAGATTTATGTATAAGGTATATAATATTTGGCGGTGAAGCATTAAAGCCCGGTATGTTAAAGAGCTTCTATCAGAAGTATCCAATTACAAAGCTTATAAATATGTATGGAATAACCGAAACTACTGTACATGTAACCTACAAAGAAATAACAGAAGAAGACATAAATCTGAATATTAGCAATATAGGAAAAGCAATTCCAACCCTAACAACCTATATAATGGATAAAAACAAAGAATTACTTCCTATAGGAGTACCAGGAGAGCTATGTGTAGGAGGGTATGGAGTAGGAAGAGGATATCTAAAGAGACCAGAATTAACAGCAGAAAAGTTCATAGATAATCCATTTGAACGGGGAGAAAAGCTATATAGATCAGGTGATTTAGTAAAATTGCTGACGGATGGAAATATGGAATACCTAGGAAGAATAGATAACCAAGTAAAAATAAGGGGTTTTAGAGTAGAGCTTGGAGAGATAGAAAATAAGCTTTTAACCCATGAAGCAGTAAAAGAAGCAGTGGTAATAGCAAGAGATGACAATACTGGGAGCAAGTACTTATGCTCATATATTGTAGCTAGTAAAGAAATTAAAATATCAGATATAAGAGAGCATCTATCAAAAGCTTTACCTGATTACATGATACCATCCTACTTCATACAACTAGATGAACTACCATTAACAGTAAATGGAAAGATTAATAGAAAAGCATTACCAGAGCCTGATGGAAATATAACTACAGGAACAGAATATGCAGCTCCAACTAATAAAACAGAAGAGAAGCTTGCGGCGATATGGCAAGAAGTATTGGGTATAGAAAAAGTTGGAATCAACGATAATTTCTTTGAGCTGGGAGGACATTCCCTCAATGCTGCCAATATACTCACGCAGATTCAAAAAGAGTTAAATGCAGCTATATCTTACAAAATGCTGTTTGCGATGCCGACCATCAAAGAAATAGCTAAGCAATTACAGCCTGCTGTTAAAAATGCATACCCAGAAATCGTGCCAACAGAGGAGAAAGAATACTATCCAGCTTCCTCTGCTCAAAAGAGAATGTTTATATTGCAGTCTATGAGCCCAAAGAGTACAAGTTATAATATTCCTATGCCAATTTTGATAGAAGGCCCATTGGCCAGGACAAAGCTGGAGGAAATACTAAATAAAATAGCCTCAAGGCATGAAGTATTGCGTACTACCTTTAAATTTACAGAAGAAGTGCTTCTGCAAAAGGTTCATAAAGACATTGCGCTTAGAATTACTTATATTGAAATGCATGAAAGAGAAGTAGAAGCTTTCTTTCAACGCTTTGTGAGACCCTTTGACTTGAGCAAGCTTCCACTATTTAGAGTAGCCTTGGTCAAAATAGCTCATCAAAAGCATATACTATTGCTTGATATGCACCATGCTGTTTCAGACGGCACTTCTTTAGGCATATTGATTAAAGAATTTATAGAGCTATATGAGGGCTATGAGCTTCCAAAGCTAAAAATACAATATAGGGATTATGTGGTTTGGCAGAATAAGCTCGTAGAAAATGGCATCATCAAAAAACAGGAAGAATATTGGATGAGTGAATTCAAAGAACCAGCACCAGTGCTTCAAATACCTAATGATTACTATAAATCAGAAATACCGGACAGCCAAGGTGGCAACGTTTCCATGGATATTAATGAAGAGCTAACAGCTAGCTTGAAAAAAGTAATAAAGAAAACAGGCAGTACACTTTATATGGTACTACTTGCAGCCTACAGTATACTTCTGCAAAAACATACTGGAATTGAGGATATTACTATAGGAAGTCCTATTGCTGCTAGACCTCATGCAGATTTGCAAAATATAATGGGCATGTTTGTAAATACAATTGCAATGCGTAGTTTTCCAAATAAGGATAAAACTCTAGCTGCATTCCTTGCAGAGGTTAGGGATAAATGCTTGAAAACCTATGAAAATCAAGATTATCAGTTTGATGAATTGGTAAATAAATTGGGTATTCAGCGAGATATAGAAAGCAATCCTCTTTTTAGTACCTTGTTTGTATTGCAAAACATGGATTTGCCAGAAATTAAGTTGTCTGGCTTAAAGGTGAAGCCATACATATTTAATAATCAGACAACAAAGTTTGATCTAACCATGTCTGCTATGGAAGCAGATAAGCAACTGATACTCAATATGTCGTATCGTAGTAACCGTTTTAAGGAAGAAACCGTATATAAGCTTACTGAGAGCTATATCAAAATATTGATGCAGATAGTTAAGGATATTGACATAAAAATTGGAGAAATAAATCTCTAATTCTAAACTGGAGGAGAGTTATGCTTTAACTAATAAAATCCATATAGTTATAAATAGAATAATATGGTAATATATAATAGAATTATATATTAAAAAGTGTAAATATATTTTGTAAAGGGGAAAAGAAATGAAAACAAATGTTACCATAGTTATATCAGCTGTAATCATAGCGCTTGCTTTAGTATTTTCTGGATTGAGTATCAGTAGCGCTATCAGTTTAACCAATGTTAATATTGATACAGCTACAGGTAAAAATCTCTTGATGAATGAAGCTGAAGCCTCAGAATATATAGGGATTGAAGTAGATGCCTTTAATAATATTCTAAAAGAGGACATCAAAGAAAGAACAAATTTAAATGTATATCCAACATATAAGTTTGTACCTTATATGGTCATAGAAGGAAATAAGTACTTCAATAAAATAGAGCTGGATAAGTGGGTTGAGTTTAATATGAATAATAAATAGATGAGTGAATAAAAATAAAATTCTTAATTTTATGGTATATAATAGAATTAATGTATATAACTATTCTATTATATACCAGCTACAGGAGGATAAGATGGCAAAGAAGACTTCAAAATTTGTACTAAGCAAGGAAAAAAGAGAATTTATGGTTTCTGCTATACAAAGCTATTTTAAAAATGAAATGGATATTGATCTTGGTGACTTGGCTTCAACTTTAATATTAGATTTCTTTGCTGAAAAACTAGCATCTGAGTTCTATAATCAAGGGGTAGTAGATGCTCAGAAATATATAAGTGAGAAGATTGAGGATATGCTAGGTATCCAAAAGATATAATGGAGGTATGATTTTGAAAAAAAAATTAGCAGTCTATATTAAATTATCTGTATCCAACATTATAATTTTACTTGCTGCGAATTGCATGTTAGTAGCAATCCAAATAGTATGCAATATGATTCTAAAAACTACCTTTTTAATTGATTACAACCAGATTAAACTCAACTTTATTATACCATCATCCTTATTAATTTCTTTGATGACATTATCAAACTATTTTTACACCACAAAGGCTATAAGGATAGAGGAAAAAAACATAGATGAAGCTCGTATATTACATGCAATGGAAGAAATGAAATGGAAAGTAAAAGAACAAGATGAAAGTTCAATTATATTTACAGCACCTTTTAGCACAGGAATTTGGAATGAAAGAATGACTATTAGATATACTGATTTTGAGATTATAATTACAGGACCAAAACAATATCTTGGAATACTTATTTCAAATGCAAAATTTACATATGGAGCTTATGAAATAATTAACCCACAAATGGTGAATAACAGCTAAGGAGTGAGATTATTGAATTATAGAATTATCACAAAGATTGCTAGCCGACTAATGGCACTATACCTTTTTATAGGTACGGCGGTATACATACCAATAAGTATAGTGAATATTTATCAATATTCACTAAGTGAAAATATAAATTTTATCTATTTTTTTAATGAGATATCTATGTTAATCAAACTTCTGGCTGCTGTATTACTGTGGGTGTTTGCAGATAAAATATCCCAACTAATTGTAAAGGATGTTGAAGTCGATACTGTTGCTATTTCTAATACTATTGATTATAAAAAGCTTCAATATATTGCATTTGCAGTAGTTGGATTAATCTTATTTATTTCGTCTTTGCCAACCTTTGGTTCATCAATTTACATGTTTCGAGAGCTTATATCAAAGGGCATGGTGATGAAAGATACAAAAGAGTATTATACTTATATATCAAAGATTGTTATTTCTGGGGTACAATTAGTGTTTGGTTTGTGGCTGCTCATCGGTAGTAAAGGCTTTGTAAATGCTATTATAAGTATTAGAAATTTGGGTACTGATAGAATAGAAGAAAAGGAACTGTAATAGTGACTAAAATGCTTACTATATGGGTAAAATATCATAAAAACAGTAATAGAAAGGATGACTAAATTGGACGTTTTACAAGCAATTTTTACAAGAAGAAGCATAAGAAATTTCACAGGTGAACCTTTGAATCAAGAAGAAGTTGAGACAGTACTGAAGGCAGGTTTTAGTGCTCCCTCTGCGCACAATATGCAGCCCTGGCATTTTGTTGTTATTAAAAACATTAAGAAACTAGAAGAAATCGCAAGACTTCATCCATATGCTAAGATGCTTCCACAGGCTGGATGTGCAATTTTGGTATGCGGAGATACAGAAAAACAAAACATGGAAGGTTTTCTTATTGAGGACTGCTCTGCTGCCATACAAAACATATTGCTTGCTGCTCATGGTATTGGATTGGGCGCAGTGTGGAATGGTATATATCCAATGCCAGAATTTATACAGATTTTTCGAGATACTATTAAATTGCCCGAAACAGTAATACCTGTAGGTATGGTAGTAATAGGTCACAAGTCACAAGATGTAGAGGCTACAGATAGATATGATTCCACAAAAATCCACTATGACCAGTGGTAAATAAAAATACATATAGTGAGGGGTTCTCTAATGGACAAAGAAATGATGAGCATGTGCGGCACATACTGTGAAGAGTGTGAGTGGAGAGTGCAGACTAATTGTCAAGGTTGTAAAAAATCACAGGGTAAAATGTTTTGGGGCGAGTGTCAGATAGCAAAATGCTCAATAAAGAAGGGGCATAATCATTGTGGGCACTGCTCTGTGCTTCCTTGTGAAACTCTACAGTCTGCCTTTGATAATCCTGAGCATGGAGATAATGGTGAACGATTGTCCAACTTAAAATCTTGGGCAGCGGGAAATTACAACTACTTAAGCTTAAAATCAAAAAAGTAGCATTACTTTTTATTGATCAGTACAAAACATTGGTTTCCAGAAAATTAATATATATATCACCTAAACATAAATGCACAAATTTATTGATTTGCGTAAAATACATGAAAATAGGTCATGTATTTTGTTGCTAATAAATTTGTGCATTTTATATAGAAATAATAGAAAAACTGTAGATTTCATATTGCAAAATTTGTACTTCTATAATACAATGAATACATGAGCACATGTTCATATATTGAGAGGGGGAGTAATATGATAGATTCTAAAAACTATGCTGATAGTTGTACTTGTACTGTTATACACGAAGAAATATTAAATAAGGTTAGGGTTCAGATGCCACAAGATGAGATATTGTATGATATAGCCGAGCTTTTCAAGGTTTTTGGAGATACAACTAGAATTAAAATTATATGTGCTCTTTTTGAATCAGAAATGTGTGTGTGTGATATAGCAGCATTGTTAAATATGAATCAATCTGCAATTTCTCACCAGCTAAGAGTACTAAAACAAGCAAGATTAGTTAAGTATAGAAAAGATGGAAAGGTTGTTTACTACGCACTAGATGATGAACATATAAAGCAAATCTTTGACTTAGGTTTAATGCACATTACAGAATAATTTATACAATATAAGGGGGTACATCATGGATATGTCAGCCAAAACAATAAAATTTACTTATATACTAGAGGGTCTTGGTTGAGCAAACTGTGCCAGTAAAATTGAATCTGGCATAAAATCTCTGGATGGGATTAAAGAAGCTTCAATTGATTTTGTATCAAAGAAGTTAAGAATAGAAATATATGAAAACTATGATAAAGCATTTATATTAGAACAGATAACAAATATTATAAACAAAATTGAGCCTAGTGTAGTGTTGAAAGAAGAAACTAAAGTAAAAGCTAAAGAGGAAGAACATCACCATGATAATGCTGATAAATCAGAGCTTATAAAGCTTAGTATAGGAGCTTTGCTTTTTGGAGTTGCAACAATATTTAAACTTCCGATTATAGTGGAATTAATTCTTCTTGGATTAGCTTATATACTTGTAGGTATCGAGGTATTGATAAAATCTATTAAGAATATTTTAAAGGGTCAGGTTTTGGATGAAAACTTTCTTATGAGTATAGCAACTATAGGAGCTTTTGCTGTTGGAGAATACCCTGAAGGGGTTGCAGTTATGTTGTTTTACCAATTAGGAGAACTGTTCCAAGATATTGCAATCAATCGTTCAAGAAAATCCATTAAGGCATTGATGGATATTAGACCTGATTATGCAAATGTAAAGTATGGCGACGATATAAAGAAGGTATCACCAGAGGAAGTAGAAATAGGAGATATAATAATAGTAAAACCAGGCGAGCGGGTGCCGCTAGATGGACGAGTAGTAAATGGAAGCTCTATGGTTGATACTACAGCACTTACAGGAGAGTCATTGCCTAGAGATATAGAAGCAGGGGATGAAATCCTTTCAGGCTTTGTAAATAAAAATGGAATACTAACGGTAGAAGTAACTAAGAGTTTTGGAGAATCCACAGTATCTAAAATATTGGATCTTGTAGAAAACGCAAGCAGTAAGAAAGCTCCTACAGAAAACTTCATTACTAAGTTTGCAAGATATTATACCCCAGTTGTTGTATTTACTGCACTTGGTTTAGCTGTGATACCACCACTTGTAGTGGAAGGCGCATTATTTACTGATTGGATTTATAGAGCTCTTATATTCTTAGTTGTATCCTGTCCTTGTGCATTAGTGATATCAATACCTCTTGGATTTTTTGGCGGTATTGGTGGTGCATCAAAAAATGGAATCCTTATAAAAGGAAGCAATTATCTTGAGGCTTTGAATAATGTTGATATAATTGTGTTTGATAAAACAGGAACACTAACTAAGGGCGTATTTAAGGTCACAGAAGTTAAGACTATTGCTGATGTAAATCAAGAGGCATTGCTAGAGTATGCAGCTTATGCAGAATGCTATTCAAATCACCCTATTGGACTTTCTATGCTTAATGCATATGGAAAAGATATTGATAAAAGAATAATACAAGATTATAAAGAAATTTCAGGTCAGGGGACCATGGTAACAATTGATGGTCATGTTATTTTAGCAGGAAATAGCAAGCTAATGGCTTCTGAGGATATAGCATTTAGCAATATTGAGTCAATTGGTACTGTTGTTCATGTAGCATTTGATAAAAAATATTTAGGATATTTGGTAATATCTGATGAAGTAAAAGAAGATAGCAGGCAAACAATTATAGATTTAAAAAACATTGGTATAAGAAAAATAGTCATGCTGACAGGGGATACAAAGGCTGTTGGAAATAAAGTAGGTGAAATATTAGGGATTGATATAGTACATGCTGAATTACTGCCAGATCAGAAGGTACAAAAGTTAGAAGAGCTAGAGCAGCAAAAATCTGCAAAGGGTAAGCTGTTGTTTGTCGGTGATGGTATTAATGATGCTCCGGTATTGGCAAGAGCGGATGTCGGAGTTGCAATGGGTGGTTTGGGTTCTGATGCGGCTATAGAAGCTGCAGATATAGTTATAATGACTGATGAGCCATCTAAGATAATAAGTGCAATTAAGATAGCTCATAGAACAAGAAGAATTGTATGGCAAAATATAATATTTGCTTTTGCTATCAAAGCAGCTGTATTAATACTAGGTGCAGGAGGCTTGGCAACAATATGGGAAGCTGTATTTGCCGATGTAGGTGTAGCCTTTATAGCTGTATTAAATGCAATGCGAGTTATGAATGTAAAAGATTTATAGAATAAACCGAGATTTATATCTCGGTTTATTCTTCTAGTTGGAAGTAATATTCTTTATCAAGTATTGGTATTTTGGTACCTCTTATTATGATTTTAGCAGTTGTAATATATTTATCCTTTGATACAATTCCTGTACTTACAAGTTTATCACCAATGTAAACCTTTTTAATAAGCTGTGACTCAAAACCATGGTGTCCGCTTTCTTCAACTATTTGTTTTCCCACCTCTAATGCTTCATTATCCCTATATATTATAGGAGCATTAGTTTTCGATATTGTAGAAGAAATCAACTCAATCTTTTTGTTTGACTTGGTACTAAAGAGAGCAAAGGTTATGGAATTTTTAGTTGTGCTAGAGTGTATATATATATGATAATCGGTGTTATTTATGAACTTGAAATCTTGTTGACCCCAGCTTACGGCAGCATCTCGGCTAAGTGGTACATAATGTACAGTTAGGCTGTGATTGTTTCGCTCCAACACCTGCAAGTCAGCAAGCAACACTGCATTGTACAGGGTGGTAGATACCTGGCATATTCCTCCACCAATTCCTGTATCTACTTTACCATTTATATATACACCGGCTTCTTTAAACCCTCTTTCTGTAGTTCTTTGTCCTACGGTTTCGTTAAATGAAAAGGTATCACCAGGTGCTAGCACAGTACCTTTAATAATTGAAGCTGCCAGACGTATGTTTGAAGACCTTGAAAGATTATTTCCATCAAATTTAGTCGTATAGCTTGATATCTTTTCTCTTACACCTTGTTTTTCCAGTTTAGCAGCTGTAATTTTTGGTGCTGCCAATGTTGTTCTTAGCTTTACTGAAGTATGCCTTATGTCAGCTTGTAGCTCATTATATAACGCTTCTTTGTCAAAAATATAGCCATTCTCTTCTTTTACAATCTCAATCTTTCCATTATTATATATATATTTTGCATCCTTGGGCGGATTGAGCTTGGAATCATTAAAAATCTGTAATGCTGACATAAACTTGTTTTT
The DNA here is from genome assembly GCA_942492835.1 of uncultured Clostridia bacterium. Lineage (GTDB taxonomy): Bacteria > Bacillota > Clostridia > Lutisporales > Lutisporaceae > GWB2-37-7. The sequence goes on from OW818645.1 coordinate 71,234, forward strand.
ATCTAGTATAAATTTTAGTGTATATTTACTACCTGAGTTTTCTATACTTTTATATTTCCATATTTGCATAAACATATTATCTTTTGTATTAAGAATAACTTTTAAATTATTGATTATTGCAGCTTTATCTGCATAGTAACCTAGCTGCTTATAGCTAAGGTGTTGAGATTGACATAGACCTTTGCCATCATCAAATATAATAGCTATTTCTTTATTTAACTGCTCACGCTCTATGACAGTAAGAAGTTCTTCCGCTTCTGATAAGGTTTTGTTTCCTATATCTATTTCATTAATGTATAGGTTATTTGGCAGATATTGCTGCATTTTTTGTGTAAGCTTAATTGTGTAATTTTTAATAGGTATAAATATGGCAATAAGTAATAGTACAGAGAGGACTATAATCCCATAGCGGACACTAAATCGTTTCACATAAATCCTCCTTCATAAAATCTGTATTTATAAAATTGTATTCAAGTTTGTCTTTTTTTAGAATTATTTTAGAGATAAGCTGTAAAATATATGTTAAATATATGTGGTTGATGCTATTGCTACTATTGAAATATTACATGATGAAGAAATAAGAAAGCTGGAGCACATGCAGGAGCTACATAGAATCAACAAAAAAAGATGTTTTTTTGCAAATACTGTTGACAATAGATGATAGTAGTATTAATATTTAAATATACCCATATGCGCATATAGGTATTAGAAGCTTTGTGTAATATATTTATAAGAGGGAAGTGATTAGATGGAAAAGCTTTTAAATACATTTAAAGTATTATCAGATGAAACACGTGTAAGGTTGTTAGTTATGTTATATCACAAAAAGCTATGCGTATGTGAGCTATATGGAGTATTGGGAGAGTCACAGCCGAAGGTTTCAAAGCATTTAGCAAAGTTAAGAGATATGGGATTTGTAAAAGATGAAAGGCAGGAGCAGTTTATATTTTATTATTTGAATAAGGATAACAAGGTATTAAATTCAATTTTACAAGGAATCGTCTCTGATATTGAGAATTATCCTACTCTGTTAAAAGACCTAAAGCAGCTAGAGGGTGTAGAAAGATTTATAGAAACGTGCAAGGTAAAATAAATATTACTTAGTAGGAAGGTGATTTTGTGAATTTTATAGTTCAAATATTCAGTTGGCTGAATGCACAATTGCTAAAGATGACTTGGCTCTCAGAGCTTGTGAGATTATTGGTAGAAAAAGTGTTTGGCTTATCAATGGAAACTAGACTAGGTGGAAGTATACACTTTTTCATATACGATACAATAAAGATTTTTATACTTTTATCAGCCCTTATATTTTTAATATCCTATATACAAAGCTACTTTCCTCCAGAGAGAACTAAAAAGCTGCTTGGTGGAATTAAGGGTATAAAAGGAAATATTCTTGGTGCGCTATTAGGAACTATTACACCATTTTGCAGTTGTTCCAGTATTCCAATTTTTATTGGTTTTGCATCTGCTGGATTACCCTTGGGAGTAATTTTCTCATTCTTAATATCATCGCCACTAGTTGATCTAGCGTCAATGTTGATACTTACATCATTCTTTGGGGCAAAAATTGCAATAGCTTATGTAGTTGTTGGCTTGATATTGGCAGTAGCTGGTGGAACTATAATTGATAAGTTAAAATTAGAAGAGTATGTTGAAGGCTATGTTAAAGAAATTGAAAATGTGGATTTAGAACCTATGGATATGACTCGTGAAGATAGGATTTCATATTCTAAAGATCAGGTTAAGGATATTATTAAAAAAGTATGGCTTTATGTTTTAATTGGTGTAGGTATTGGAGCAGCAATACACAATTGGATACCGCAAAGTGTGGTAGAAAATGTTGTAGGTGTTAATAATCCTTTTGCAGTTTTGTTAGCAACTGCTATAGGAATACCAATGTATGCTGATATATTTGGAACAATCCCCATTGCAGAAGCACTATTCGCAAAGGGAGTTGGAGTAGGTACTGTTTTATCCTTTATGATGGCTGTAACAGCATTATCTCTACCATCTATGATTTTACTAAGCAAGGTGGTAAAGCCAAAGCTTTTAGGAATATTTATTACTATAGTAGCTATTGGTATAATCATAATAGGTTACTTATTTAATGTATTCTCATTTATATTAATTTAAAAATAGGAGGAATATTATGGAAATCAAGATTTTAGGTAGCGGTTGTATGAACTGCAAGAAGCTGTATGCAAATACAGAAGCAGCTGTAAAAGAGCTGGGAGTCGATATAAAGATAACAAAGGTGGAAGACTTCAAGGAGATTATGAAGTATGGAGTAATGAGAACACCAGCAATAGTTATTGATGAAAAGGTTAAAGCATTTGGCAAGATATCTACAGTAGAGGAAATAAAGAAGTTTATTCAAGAATAGGTTTAAGCCTATTCTTTTTCTTTGCTTATTTAAGGTATAATAAATTAAGTATATTCTTAAAAGGAGTTGCAATGATATGCATATTTTTGAATACGGACAAAAGGAAATAGAATATTTAAAAAGTAAGGATAAGAAGCTATGCGTTGCCATAGACAGGATAGGTATTATAGAACGAGAAATTATACCCGATACATTTATTGCATTGATTTCTAGCGTTGTAGGACAGCAAATCTCAAGCAAAGCTGCCGATACTGTATGGAACAGATTGCTTGAATTAGTTGGCAGCATTAGCCCGGAAAGCTTAGAGAAAACCGATATAGCAAAAATACAAACTTGTGGTATGTCACTTCGTAAGGCTGGATACATAAAGGGAATTGCAGAAGCGGCTATATCAGGAGAAGTTGATTTCGTTATGCTTCATACTATGACAGATGAAGAAATAATTAAGAAGCTTTCTTCACTTCATGGGGTAGGAGAATGGACCGCTGAAATGTTGCTTATTTTTTCTTTGAATCGGCTTAATGTTGTTAGTTTTAAGGATTTAGCAATACGCAGGGGTATGATGAAGCTGTATGGATTGAAAGAACTGCCAATAGATAAGTTTGAGAGATATAGGAAACGGTATTCACCTTATGGCTCAGTTGCATCCTTGTATTTGTGGGCTTTGTCTGTGGAGTAGGGTTGAGGAATGTTAGGTTTAAGTATAGATAGATTTCAATTTGATAGGAGGAAATAAAATGGGATTATTTGGACCATCTAAAAATGAAGTATGGAAACAACTGAGCGAGGAAATAAATGCAGATTTAGTTGAAGGTGGATTTTGGAAAGGAAATAGAGTTGAAGCAAAGCATAATAACTGGATGCTCTATTTGGATACATATACAGTTTCTACTGGAAAATCCTCTGTAACATATACGCGGATGAGGGCTCCTTTTGTCAATAGTAATAGTTTCTTCTTTAAAATATATAAGAATGGACTATTTTCAGATATTGGCAAAGTTTTTGGAATGCAAGATATTGAGGTAGGTTATGAAGAATTTGACAACGATTATATTATACAAGGTAATAAAGAGGATTTGGTGGTAAAGCTTTTTTCTAATCCTAAGATAAGAGAACTTATAACAGTTCAGCCAAGGATTAGCTTAGAGATTAAGAACGATGAAGGCTTTTGGGGTCCCAAATTTAATGATAATGAAAGTGAACTATATTTCTTAGTAGTAGGGGTAATAAAAGAGGTATCTTTGTTGAAAAGCCTTTTTGAATTGTTTAGTGAAGTATTAGAGGAATTAGAATTAATCGGAAGTGCTAGTAATGAAGCTACTGATGTACAATTATATAAATAGTATATGATAATTGAAATATGTGAGTATTTAAAATAAAGGGGTGAAATGCTTGAAAAAAAGATTTATTTTTATACTAGCTTTATCACTAATATTTCTTTTAACATCATGTACAAAAGATAGCCAAGGTAATGGGCCCTTAAGTAATAATAATGTGACTAGTAAAAATGGTAAAGAAGATATATCTTCACTTATTCCAGATGGTTGGCATATACTTCAAAGAGCTGAGGGGAAACCTGAAGAAGCAGAAGGTGATTTAAACAATGACGGTATAAATGATATTGCAATTGTAATAGAAGAGACTAATAAATCCATAGAAGCAGCACCCAAGAGAGCACTAATGGTTGTGTTTGGAAATAAGGATAAAACATATACATTATCAGTAATCGCAGAAAATGCAATATTAAAGGCTGATGAGGGAGGCGTTTTTGGTGATCCATTAGAAGGAATATCTATAGATCGAGGCTCACTTTTGATATCATTTTATGGGGGTAGTAACTGGAGATGGTATCGTACATACAGATTTAGATTTCAAGATAATGATTGGTATCTTATAGGAGCAACACTTGGCTCATATTTTACAGGTAATGCAACAGAGGAAAATGCTGATGAGGAAGATTACAACTTACTCACAGGTGATTATATAACGAAGAAAGCTGATGAAAAGGGCAATATACAAACAACAAAAGGTAACAGAGGCAAGAAAGAACTCTTAAAGCTTAAAGACTTTGTAGCAAATTCAGAAGAAATCCAATTTTGATAAAATGCATCGGATATGATTCAGACTGGCTTGCATTTACGTGGATAGAAGCCTGGTACATTAATGTATAGGAAGAGATATTCACCATATGGATCTGTTGCGTCTTTGTATTTGTGGGATTTGTCCGTGGAATAGCGTTGAGGAATGTAATGAAGGAGTTTAAACACCTTTTTAGCTTTTGCGAGCGGAGAGGTGTTTTTTGTATGGGTATAATTATGTTTAAATATTATGGGAATTTTGGTATTATATATATAGAAAAAGGTTTGTTTATGTAGTGAGATATTAGATATTTATTTTACAAATATTTATTCATGAGGGGAAGAAACTATGGAATTGGTTGAATTAATCAAAAAATATAATCCAAGCAATGAGCAAGAAAAAAAAGATAAAGAGATGATTTTATATTCAATAGAAACATTTGATGATGTTCTTACTAGAAATAATAGAATTATGCACATGACAAGTACAGCTTTTGTAGTAAATAAAAAAAGAGATAAGGTATTAATGGTATATCATAACATATATAATGCATGGTCATTGACAGGTGGACATGCTGACGGAGAAGAGAATTTATTGTCTGTAGCTATAAAAGAAGCAAAGGAAGAAACAGGAATTACCAATATTTCACCAATTATTTCAGATATCTTTTCTTTAGATGTATTGCCTACAATAGGTCATACAAGAAGAGGTGAGTATATTTCAGGTCATTTACATTTATCTGTTTCTTACTTATTAGAGGCTGATGAAGAGGACACATTATTTATTAAACCAGATGAAAATAGTGATGTCAAATGGATTCCAATAGATCAAATAAATGAGTATTCAGATGAAGCTCATATGAGAAAAATATATGATAAGCTTATATCAAAAGCTAAAATATTGTTTTGTAGGAATATTTAAGGGAGTGACCTCCTTGTCGGTCTCTGGCTCCGCGGGTCGCCCTACATCACCTAACAATGCACTCACGCTGACGGGCTAAAGCCACACCCCTTCACCGGGTGGCGAACACCACTAAGAAGATAGTCTAGGAATCCGTTTCAGAGCCATCGTGAGTGTGAGACATAATACGATAGCCCAGGCATTTGTATACAATAATGACATTATGTAAGAACGGTTTGTGCTAGGTAGAACAATGATATGATCATGGAATAATTATTTTATGTGAGGGAGAGGTATTTAATGAAACTAAACACAAAAATAATCATAACTATCTGTTTATTTGCTGTTATGTCCATATTCAATGGTTGCTCTAGCAAAGAGGTGAACAATGATGTGATGTTTGGGAAATATATAAGTTCAGAAGATAGGTTTTCATGTGTTACTTTAGAAGCTAATAATAAGTTTATTATAACATTTAATGTTACTTCATCTTACATAGGATTTGGTGACTTTTCAGTTGTTGATGACATGCTTACCCTCAATGATACGGGAATTAAAGAGAAGCCAAAACAATACAAATTTAAAATTAATGGAGATAGTTTGATATTTGAAAGCGGAGAATTTGCCAGTAAATTTTTTATGCAAGGAGAAGTATTTAAATTAAAAATATGATGAATAAACAATGAGTGATTAGAATTATATAGACTACAACAAAATTAAGACACATCGCCATTGTTCATGGATAGCCTATTAGTTTATAGAGGATTAATAATCTAAATAAGAACGAGTAGCTTTTGGTAAATTTACACCCCTTCACCGAGTGACAAGCACCGCCAAGGATAAGATTTCTAGGGTCCGGCTCAGAAGTGTCGTAAGTGCGAGGGCTTGGCTCTGGAGAATTATATGAGAGGAGCACATTTATGAGATTACTTCAAATCCTTATAATACCAATACTGATGATTACTGATTATGCCTTGACCATTTGGGGCGCAGTTCTGTCAAGAAAGCAATACGCCTTACACTTTAAAACTAAGATATATGAACTTAATCCTATGTGGCAGAAAGATGTAGAAAAACTAAAGTTTTTCAGTCTAAAACATATGGTTGCTGTGGTAATTGTAACAGGTTATTTCTTGTTAATTGCGTTGATTTTTCCTGAAGAGTACAATAGAATTTTCTCACTAGTACTTGGAATGGTTACTATACCATTCCTAACAATAATAGGACGACATATGTCGAATGTTCTATTATTTTCCTTCCTTATTTTGAATCCAGGTGAAGTTGAAGGAGAAGTTGCTATTTCAAAATTACTCACAAATAAAACATCACAGTATAACATTTTGCCTTATATATTTATCATTGGAATAATATACTTTTATACATATTCAGATTTTGTACTTGGTGGGGTCTTAGGTTGTACTATACTGTTTTTTGAACATTACATTTGGAAGGCTAGATATGATAAGAAGTAAAAGTGGTATATAAAGAAAGGAAATACCTATTATTCCATATAACAATGCACTCACGCTGTTTGTGGACAACTAATAATGAGTCATACGTTTTCAAACTTTATGGAAAAAGTCAAGGGGCATTATGGACCTATTGAATAGAAATATTTGATAATAGATATAAAATGTCTTATATAAATGAGATGATGATAATATGATAAATTTAAAACAACTAAGGAGGCATTATCATGGTGGAATATTTAACCCATTACTACAATGCAGAAACTACTCCTTTTAGAAGTTTATCAGCATTAGCGGAAACAGAGGCAATCCAAATTATGAAAGAATTATATGTTAATAATGCAATGTGGGGTCGTTTTAAGGATCCAGTTAGATACTTACGTGAGAGAAAAGAAACAGAATTGTGGTTACGAAAAGAATTTATTTTAAAAGGAGGTTGTCCTAAGGAAGAATATCCGATTTATATGATTATAGGAGTATGTGACTCGATAGAAAAAAATATGTCGGATGAAAAATTAGCTAAAATTCAAATACCAATTTTAAATTTAAAGGAAGAAGATGTAAGCTTTACCTTTATAGATAGTATGTTTTCATTTTCATTAGGTCGAGACAAATCATCTGAGTATTATCAACCAGAATATCACGGGAAAGTGTTTACACTATCTGAAATACTTTCAATAATTAAAGAAAAGGGATCACCAACGGAAGGCTGGTGGGGAAACCTTCCAGATGATTTTTTTCCATACATTGAAGCACAAGTTTGGAATCACAAACTACTTAGTGGATATTTAAAGTGAAAATGAGGTCTTGTATCTATGGACTATTGAAGCATATAACTATTTAATCAGCTATTTTTGCCTGTTTCAGTGATATTAGTGAGTAAAAGACTGATTACTATGATAAAAAATGATAGGAGAATGATTCATGAAAATCAAAATAAGAATACTTCTTTTGACAATTCTGCTATTATTGTTAGCTGGATGCTCTACTAATAATAATTTAGAAGAGCATAAGACTTTAGAAAATAAAGTTACAATAAAGGGCTATTATGAAGAACCTAATTCCTTAAAGAATGAACAAACAATAATATTAAATGGTGTATCAGAAGGAGAATTTGTCGAGATTATTATAGAAGGTGAAATAACAGATTTTGAACATGTTAAGCTAGAATGGGATGAGAATCAGAACAATTTGAAAGAGAAAGAGATATTAAAAAGATTTGATAAGTTAACAAATCAAACATTAGTTATAAAAACTTATATGCCTGAAGGAATACCATCAGAAAAGGTTAAATGGAAGAGCTTAACAGGGAAAACTTATGAGTATATAATCCAAGAATATAGTGTAGAAGATGCGGATAATGAGGCTGGTATTGTGTTTGATTTAGAGTAATAACATCATATGTGAACATATGAAAGATTATTGGTGCGGAGCAGTCTGGAGGTACAAAGAAGTGAACAATAAAATAAAAGTTTTAATCAATAATTTGAAAGCAAGAAACATTGATGCTTATTATTTTAATGATATTCAGCAATCAATCAATAAGTTACTTGAACTTATACCAAATCATTGTAGTGTTGGTATAGGTAATTCTCAAACATTGATAAAGATGAATATATCAAAATTACTATTCGATAGAGGGAACATTGTTTTTGATAAGGCAATAGCAAGAGAAAAGATGAAGTAACTGCAATGAAAAAGAAATCATTGCTTGCTGATTACTATTTAACAGGTACAAATGCAATTTCTATTGAAGGACATATAGTAAACATAGATCACAGCGGTAATAGAGTAGCAGCAATGATATATGGACCAGAAAAGGTCATAGTAGTAGTTGGAACAAGCAAGATTGTTGACTCCTTAGATGATGCAATTATGAGGGCACGAAATATAGCTGCACCAGCTAATGCCAAGAGAGCAGGTCTTAATCCCCCATGTATTTCAGTTGGAGAATGTATTGATTGCCGTTCATCAGAGCGTGCATGTAATAATCTTGTAGTAATTGAGGGTCAAAATGTTAAGGACAGGATGAAGGTATTTATTATTGATGATAGTCTAGGATATTAATGTCTGTAACATCTTGTCATTATTTTAACTGTGTTAGGTGTTAAAAGCTATATTATTAAGATTGGGAATTTCTGACTATGAGAAAGTGTATGAACTATGGACAAAAATAGAAGGTATTGGTGTGCGTAGCATAGATAATTCTAAAGAAGGTATTTCAAAGTTTTTAGGAAGAAATTAAAATGATGGAAATTCAGATTTCTAACATGACAAGTGGTGCCAGGCTGGACAGATAGACACTTATTTGCATACATTATTAGATACCTGTTTATCTGTCATGTGTGGTACATTAATGTATAGGAAGAGATATTCACCTTATGGATCTGTTGCATCCTTGTATTTGTGAGCTTCGTCTGTGGAATAGGGGTGAGAAATGTAATGAGGGAGTTTAAACACTTTTTTAGCTTTTTGCGAGCAGAGAGGTGTTTTTTGTATGGGTATAATTATGTTTAAATATTATGGGAATTTTGGTATTATATATATAGAAAAAGGTTTATTTATGTAGTGAGATATTAGATATTTATATAATGGGTTTATGCGATATTAGTGTCGTTAGTGGAGTAGTTATGGTGACAGAGTCGCTATCGGAGTATTTCATTGGGTCATGTTTATTGAAGTATATAGCTAAAGAGGTTATATACGAAGATTTATTTACTAGAAATATATAAAAGAAAGTAGAATAGTATGAAATGGAATGAATTATATTATAATGACAAAATACCATCTTTAGAAGATATTGAAAGATATATTGGTGAAGGCGTGCAGTTATGGCAAGAATTAATTGCATATATTGAAGAAACGTATCAAGTGAAACCACAATTGAGTTACAGCAAATGTGCTGGACAACCTGGATGGAATGTGAAATATAAAAAGAGTAGCAAATCTTTATGTACTCTATATCCAATGGAAGATTATTTTATAGCATTAATTGTAGTGGGTGAAAAAGAGGAAACAGAAGTTGAATTAGTATCAGAATCATTTACTCCTTATATAGCTGAATTATATAGTAAAACACCTTTTTCTTGTGGAGGACATTGGCTAATGATAGAAGTGAAGGATAAGGATGTACTTAATGATCTTAAAAAACTGATTACTATAAGGGTTACTCCTAATGTAGTATCCCAAAAGAAACTCATACGATAAAGAGGTTGGGGGGAAGATAATTAAAGTTTTAGACCTTTGTCCAGAACTAAATGATAAAAATATAGAAGTTCAAATTGATGGAGCGAGAGTAAATATTTATTCAGTAAATAAATATAATGAAATGATTTCTGATATAATGGCTATGCCAGCTTATATTATTCAAGTTGATGCTAAGAATATTAAATGGAATGGTAAGCATACAATTAAGGTTGAATATGACAGTCAAAAAGAAAGTAGAGGAGTAATCCATTATGGAAGGTCTATGGGATATTATCAGATATATATGAATTTTAATGGACAATCTGATATATAGAAAATAAGAGGAGTAAAGGTGATAAATATTGATAATATTTAAAGAAGTTAACAAAGAAAATTTCTGGGATTGTATTGAACTTTCTGTAACACAAGAGCAAGTTGATTTTGTGACATCCAATGCAATTTCAATAGCGCAATCTAAAGTTCAAACAGAATGTATTCCACTTGCAGTTTATGATAATGAAATAATGATAGGATTTATAATGTATTGTATTGATGAGGATGATAGCGAATATTGGATTTATCGTATGATGATTGATAAAAACTATCAATCAAAGGGATATGGTAAAAAAGCCTTGGAAAAACTGTTGAAAATCATAAAGCAGGATAAAACTCACAATAAGATTTTTCTTGGCGTGCATAAAGAAAGTACATACGCTGTAAAACTATATAAGAGTTTTGGATTTAATTTTAATGGTCAAGTATTTGGTAATGAACATATTATGCTATTAGAATATTAGACTCAAATAATATGACAGAGAAGATACATTAATCTAATAACTAGTATACCAGTTTAATTAAATACAATTATAATGATAAAGGGGTAAAGCTTAATGTACGATATAGTTATTATTGGAGCGGGGCCTGCAGGATCAACTTTAGCAAGATTATTGGATAAGAAATATAAGATTCTATTAATTGATAAAAGAAACTTAAACGAAAATATAGAATATAATAGGGAAAAATGTTGTGGAGGACTACTTGCTCCTGCTGCACAAAAGATTTTAGCTCAGTTAGGTTTAGGCGTTCCCAAAGATGTTTTGACCGGGCCACAAATGTTTAGCGTAAAATCCATTGACTACGATAATAATATTGAAAGATTTTATCCAAGACACTATATTAACATAGATAGAGAGAAACTTGATAGATGGTTGATATCATTAGTTCCTAACACTGTTGAAGTAGCTTTCAATTGTATATTCAAGTCATACAAAGAAGTAGATGACTATTTAGAAATAAAACTAAGAGGTAACAATAGCGATTATGTTATAAAAACTAAAATTTTAGTTGGAGCAGACGGAGCAATTTCAAGAGTTAGAAAGCAAGCATTTAAAGATAGTTTTGTTCCTGAAAAATATGTTTCTATACAAGATTGGTATAAAACTAATAAAGATATGCCTTTTTATACATCAATATTTGACAAAGATGTAACTGATTTTTACTCATGGATTATACAAAAAGATGATTATTTATTGATAGGCTCAGCTATACCAATTAAAACTAATGTTAATAAAAGGTTTAGCTTACTTATCCAAAAGCTTAAGAAGTCTGGTTATATTGAGGGTGAAGCATATAAAAGAACAGGGACTTTAATTATGCGAACAAGAAAGTTAGGTCAAATAAATGCTGCAAAGGGTAAAATTGCATTGATTGGAGAGGCAGCTGGATTTATAAGCCCTAGTTCAGCAGAGGGTATAAGCTATGCATTAAAAAGTGGTGCTATATTGGCAAAATGTATTAATATATATAGCGGTAATTTTGGTAATGAATATATTAAAAAGATTAAAAAATTAAAAGTAAATATTTTCATTAAGAATATTAAAGCATTACTAATGTATAATAAACTCACCCGTAAGCTTATTATGAAAACGAGGATATTAAGTATAAAAAACTTGAACTAAATATAAGTTTTTTATTCAAGTTGCCAAAATAGAACGCACAAATTTCATTTCAATTTGTGCGTTCTTTCTAATCTAAATAAATAATTTTATCTATAAAACCTACTGGAAGTATATTAATTTCAAAAGGATCAAGGTATCTTGGTATTTTATTTTTATTTGTAACAAAATAAGCCTCAACCTGATTAACTAACCAATCTTCAACTTCTCCTAAACTAATACATCTATTAGGCATTACGTCTAATTTTGCACATTCTTCTGAAGAAGAATAGCAATGGTAATTTAAACAACTTGTTGGTCTTACACTATAAATCGAACATTTGTTTTCTTTTAAAAAAATACAAGGAATTTGTAAATTTCTATAATCTATTTTATATTTTTCAATTGTAGCATTATCTAAGTAATTATACTGTGAAGTTACTATAGATAAATTTTCTTCTAAATAATTTACAACAGAAATTCCTTTATCAATTACAAAATCGATATTATTTTCTTCTATGTATTTAATTATGGGAATTAATTCAAAATTATATACTTCAACAGCATGATTACAGCAATGATTACATCCTATTTTACAACAACTTTCTTTACTTGAACTCTTTTCCCATTCTCGGATAAGCCTCTCACCAGCAACTAATATATTTTGATACCAATTCATGAATTCTTCTTCAAAACTCTTTTCCATTATTTCACTCACAAAATACCTCCACGTAAATTAATCATTTTTATAAGATATATATAATATAGTTGATATATATAATTGCAACAGACCAGGATATTACACCCTTATTATATATTAAACTAAATCATTTGGTGTTGTACAGTAAAAAGTAAAAAATTATATTGCAAAAACTATGACACAACAAAAACATAATAATTATCAGCAAAATACAGGACTCTATATTTATATTGACATTATATGTATGAAATATTAAAATATTAATATACCCATATGCACATATGAGAATTAAAGTATAATTGATCAGTCTATCGTTTAGTAAATAATTTATTATAAAGTGAGGTAATGAAAATGAGTAATAATTCAGGATGCTGTTCTTGCGGTAATGGTTGCTGTGGAAAAGAGGACGTAAAAAAGCAGCTTTTAATTGATTTTCTATATCTTGATTTAAGTGTCTGTGAGAGATGTCAAGGAACAGACAACAATCTTGATGAAGCAATTAATGAAGTATCAGGGGTACTAAAGTCTGCTGGGTTTGAAATAGTAGTAAATAAGGTGAATATTACCACGAAGGAGCTTGCTATAAAATACAAATTCTTAAGTTCTCCAACTATAAGAATTAACGGCGATGATATTGAGCTTGAAATAAAAGAATCTGCCTGCAAGGAATGTGGAGATTTATGTGGTGATAATGTAGATTGCAGAGTTTGGGTATATGAAGGTATTGAATACAATGAGCCTCCTAAAGCAATGATTGTTAATGCAATTCTAAAAGAAGTTTATGGAGGCAATAAAGTAAACATTGACAAAACAGAGAATTATGTTTTACCTAATAATCTGAAGATTTTCTTTGATGGGTTGAATGACGAAAACAAATAGTAACTTTTATTTAATGTTAAGTTATTAACCTAATAAATAAAATGGCTTAAAAACGATTTAAACGCGTAGTAATTTTTAAGAGAAAACTTAATAAAGAAATAAAATACTTTGCTTGAAAATAATCAAAAATTTTATCAAACAAAGTATTTTTTTAACATAGGATTTAAGTAGCAGGATTTTCATGATTTTTGCCGAAATATATACTATTATACATTGCACGAAATGTTTATTTCGCGCAATGTACTGAAAAATATGATAAATGTAGGAGGTTAATATGATAAATCAGCCTGTTATTGTTACTGACTTTTTAAATTATATGGAAACCATTCGTGGAAAATCAAAAAATACTATTATTGCTTATAGCTATGATTTAAGTCTTTTCTTCAAATTCATAAAGATTAAACGAAATATCGTTCCAACAGATACTAATTTAGATGAGATTTATATAGGTGATATTGATGAGTATACAATTCGAACTATTAGCTTAAGCGATTTATACTCCTTCTTATCCTTTGCCGCTAATGAAAGAGATAATAAAAACCAAGCAAGAGCTCGAAAAGTTGCTTGTCTTCGCTCCTTCTTCAAATATCTTCAAAGCAAGGCAAAAATTATTGATGAAAATCCTGCTCTTGAAATGGAGACGCCAAAGATAAATTCTAGGCAGCCTATATATCTTACACTAAATGAAAGTAAACGATTACTTACATCTATTGATGGTGAAAACAAAGAAAGAGATTATGCTATTATAACTTTGTTCTTAAACTGTGGTCTTCGATTATCTGAGTTGGTTGGTATAGATATAAATAAAATAAATGGTGATATACTTACTGTTATTGGTAAAGGAGATAAAGAGCGAACTGTATATCTTAACAAGGCCTGTTTAAATGCAATTAATACCTATTTAAAGGTTAGACCTCATGATGGTGTTAAGGACAAAAATGCACTGTTCATAAGTGAAAGAAAGCAAAGAATTAGTAAAAGAACTGTGCAATATTTAGTTAAGAAATACATAGGTGCTTCCGATTTAGATACTGAGAAATACTCTACACACAAATTAAGACATACCGCTGCAACACTGATGTATAAGTATGGAAATGTTGATATAAGAGCTTTGCAGCATATATTGGGTCACGAAAATATCTCTACAACACAGATTTACACGCATGTTGATGATGATAGATTACGAAGTGCAGTTAAAGCTAACCCCCTATCCGGAGAATTTGAGGACTTTAATACAAAGAAAGATTGACATAATATATATTATGTCAATCTTCTATAGCTCATCTATTACTTTTTCTTCAAACATCATGTTTTCTATTTCATCTTCCTTTATTTCGGTATCTATTACTTCATCAATATAGACTCCTTTAAATTCAGCATCGACTTCGATACACTTGCAGCAGTTGTCACATATTTTAGTAGGATCTAAGTCACATATATCACATTCACCACATTCTGTACATTCTTTGTCCGCTAAGACGCACTCATTTTGATACGTCATAAAACTGATACTTCCTTCCTATTTAAAAGTATATACTAAGTATTGTATAATAAGAATATAACACTATTTTTTGGTAGAGTAAATACTAAAAATTTGTTAGATATAACACACAAATTTATTAACAACAAAATACATGACCTAAATAGTACATTTTGGGGGTTTTAATATTGTATAATGCATCAACAAATATTTATGTATTTATAATTTTTTTAATATCATTAGCTTTTGAATCCTTATTATCACGAATAATTGGTATGTCATCTGGACTGTTATGGGGTTTTACCATGGGGCTATACTTTATGTTTGTTTTGTATCAGTTTCTCGTAAAGATGAATGAAGATTCTGAGAAGGAAAAAGTAAAGTTTCTTCTATACGAGTTAATGGATAGCGTAAATGGAATCCCTATAATAAATAAAAATGAAAGACTTGTTATTAAATGGGACATGGTATTTAAAAAACTGATAGATAATAAAGAGTTTCAATTATATGATAAGATTATAAAAGCTAAGACAGTTCATATAGATACCTATGTAAACAAGTACCCCTCTATATTAATGAGTGAATCTATTGATTTAAGAGAATCAAGATATAATATGGATCTTAACTCTACTGTTCGAGGAAAAAATAAAAAGAATAAAAAATTAGATGAGGAGCTTATAAAAGAAGATGATTATAAAAGAAAGCTTTTTATCATGGACATTAAACAAGATACAATGACTTTTACGAATTATGATTCTAGTATACATGTAGATGTTATGTTAAAAAATGAGTATATGCCTGAAAACGAACCTGAAATTGATATATTGCGTGACCCAAACTATGACGGTTTCTCAGTGTGGATGGCTTATAATAATAATAAATATAATGTTGTTCCGAGAGTAATAATTAGCCGAAAAAATATTAATAAAGAAAAGTGGTTTTTTGATAATATTGATTCATTTTTAACAATTGCAGCAAATATTGTAAATGGTGATACTAATCAAATTATGTATGTTGATAATTTCAAACTGCTTGATTATTTGGAGGATATGATTGATGAAGATAAAGAAAAGGAACCATCTCTCGTATTTCAAATGTTAGAGAATGATAATCTTATATTTAGATCAAATAATAAAATTACCAATACAAAAACTACTGCCTATTGCGTGTTGAAAACAGCCTATAATAAATTTGAGGTTGAATTAAAATATATAGTCATAAAAGATGGTGAAAACGTACAAAACATTGAGCTCGAAAGAATTGTAGCTATAGGTAGCAGCTTTCAACCAATAGTTACAATACTAGAGAAAATGCCTAGCCTTATTAAAAATATTGAGCTTATTTTAGATAACAAGGATATTAATAGTATAGTAATAAGCTAGACTAAGCTTATCGTTCTGCTATTTGTGGAAACATTAAAAGCTCACCTGGCATTATTTTTGAATTAGATAGCTTATTGATAGCAATAACTCTATCTATATAAATTCTAATATCTTTAGTTCCATCACAATACTCATCAGCCAGCTTCCATAGATTATCTCCTTCACTAACATAAACGGGTACAAGCACTTCAGTGCTTGTACTTTTTGCATTTACAACTACAAAAAACATTGATACAAACAATGAAAATGTCATTAAGCTAATGAATGTAAAAAATCGATATTTATTAACTATTCTATATTTTTTCATTTTTTACCCCCCTAGAACATACGTTCTTATTAATATTATTATAATGCGAACGCATGTTCTATGTCAATAGTTTTTGTAATAAGTTTTATAAATTATGACATTTAATTTTATTATGATTTTTACGAACATATGTTTGAACTATTTAAATTTTGTGCTATAATTGTGATAGTAAAAAATATATATTTTAATGGAGTGTTGATATGAATACAGAGGATTTAAGTAAAAAACAGCTTGATATTTTAACATATATTAAAAATGAAATTTATAAAAAGGGTTATCCACCTTCAGTTCGCGAGATATGTGATGCTGTAGAGCTAAAGTCAACATCTACAGTTCATGGTCACTTAGAACGCTTAGAGAAAAAGGGTTTTATAAGACGTGATCCTACTAAGCCAAGAGCTATAGAAGTTCTTGATAGCAATAGTGGCATTTCTTACAGAAAAGAAATGATTGAGCTTCCTATTGTAGGAAAGGTTGCTGCTGGTGTACCTATACTAGCTCAAGAAAATATCGAGGATACCTTCCCTGTTCCAATTGAGTATATAGGTAATAATACCGCATTTATGCTTATAGTTAAGGGTGATAGTATGATAAATGCAGGTATATTTGATGGTGACTTTGTTATCGTAAGACAACAATCAGTAGCAAAGAATGGAGATATTGTAGTTGCTCTTATAAATGATGAAGCTACAGTTAAGACTTATTACAAAGAAAAAGATTATTTTAGACTACAGCCTGAGAACCCCTACCTTAAGCCCATTATAACAAAAGAACTATCGATACTAGGCAAGGTTATAGGCGTATTCAGAAGTATAAAATAGAAGAACGAGGTTTTCACCTCGTTCTTTTATTTTATCTCATCTATAATGTTTATCTTATATATATTATAAGCATCTTTTAAACCTGAAATTACATTGCCCATCTCTATTTGAAGCTCTGATAGTGATTTATAGTCTTTGTTTGAAGCAACTTCTCTTATTTTATTGAACAAACTCTTTTGCTCTTTTGTATCCCTCATTAGATATTTTCTAATCTTATCTACTTTATTCCAGTTTACTGTATCAATATCCTCACTTGAACCACAATCCTCTGGAATATGCAATATCTTGCAGCTTCGAACGTAATCCATGTTTTCGGGCAGTAGTCTGTTTATTATTTCAGTCACCCATCTGTTCGTAACTGAAATTGCAAAGCTATTAATTATTTTATCTGACATTACATCATTGTCCATTAGAATGCTGAGCTTTTCTTTGTACTTGTCAAAGTTAATTATGTTTTCATAAACTGTAGCAGGATGTTCTCCAAATAGCTTGCTTCTTTCTTCTGCTGTAAAATGTTCAAATACATCCTCTTCGCTTCTATATGCTCTTCCACACTCTAAGTAAGTACCCTTTTCCTCGGGTGATTTTGAAAGTTCTCTTTCAAGCTCTTTAGGAGACATACCTGACTCTACAACAGCCTTTATACCATCTATCATGGTTTGATAAAATACAGCAAAGGTTAAGAAGGTATTTGTGTTTGGATTTGGAGACCTTACCTCAAATCTTGTAGCCATAGAGTTTTCCATATCACGGACTAGCCCTATCAGTATTGTTCTATTTCTTGAAGGTGTTTCCACGTCATGCCCTAAGGATGAAACTATGCAAATAGGTGCTTCATAACCTGGTCTAAGCCTGTTTAGTGAATCTATTGTTGAAGATATGAATGGGTTTATAACTTCATAATTCTTTAATATACCCATTAATGCACCATAACCTATAACACTCATAAAATTCTTTTTCATATCAGCAGGTGCAAAGAGATTAAGTATTTTACCGTTCTTGAGTTTAGCAGCAACACCTATATGAGTGTGCTTACCGCTACCAGCAACCCCTTCTATCGGTTTTGCATGGAAGGTAACCTCAAGACCGTTTAATCTATATATCTCTCTAATTAAACTTTTTACTATTTTTTCATTATCAGCAGCTTGTAAGGATGAATCGTACTTCCAATCTATTTCAAGCTGCTCCATTATGTGTGTCAAGTTACCAGTTTCATCTAGCTTAGCTTTTACACCTCCCACTTCCTTATGCCCCATTTCTGGGTGAAGGTTGTACTTTTCCATCATAAGTAAGCATTGTTCCAAAGCCGTACGTACTGCTCCCTTTGTTCTCTTCCAGTACTGTTCTTGGAGCTCCTGCGAAGCAGAAAGTGCCTCTATATCAGCATCATCATTTGGAGTTTTCACCCAAAATTCAAGCTCTGTAGCAGCTGTTAGAACCAAACTATCTATATCATTAAAAGTGATTTCATATTCTTCAAGTAAATTTGGATGTTGTTCTAGAAGCTTAAGTAGGGTATCCTTAAAGTTTTCTATAGCTCGCTTTAATACAGATCTTGAGTCAACAAATTGATTGTTATGGCTCAAAAATGCTGAAATTCTTAAGGTGCCTATGGGCTTGCTTAGTTTACTATCAAAATTCTCATAGTTATATTCTATGTACCAATTACTGCTTATGTCTGCAACTAAATCAACTTTTCCATTATTAAGTGATGCGATACCTGGAAGCACAACACTGGAGCCATCCGTTTGAACTGATCCATTTAAGAACTCATCAATGTCTTGAATAAATAAGTCTATTGGTATTCTTTCATCTGTAGTATTGCCTTGTAAATCAACTCCTGCAAGAGATACAAACTTTATCTCAGGGTGATTGGTAAGCAACTTTATTAGATCTACTCTATTAAGCTTGTAAGGTTTGATAATATAAAGCAAATCTTGCCTTAATGCTTCTGAAATTATATTCATAAACAATCCTCCTTATTTATATATACTTTATGTAAAACAAATTTTAAATCAAATTATATCATTTCATAAAAATAAAGTAAAGTTCAAAAAAAAAGAACATATTTCTATGCTCTTCATATTTATAAATTATATACTTAAACAACCAGCATTTATAAGGTTTTGCATCGCATATATTACTCCTATTTTTGCATGGTCATAGGTCAAACCGCCTTGAAGATAGGCAATGTATGGGGGTCTTAGTGGTGCATCTGCACTTAACTCAATAGATGCGCCTTGTACAAAACCACCGGCAGCCATTATAACTTGATCATTGTAGCCTGGCATATCCCAAGGCTCGGGATTTACGAAGGAGTCAACAGGAGAGCCCTTTTGTATGCCCTGGCAGAAGGCTATTAGGGCCTCTCTGTTACCAAATTTGATAGCCTGTATTATATCACTACGTTTTGCTGTATATTCGGGGTTTACTTCAAAACCAAGCTTCTCAAAAAGTCTGGATGTAAAAACAGCCCCCTTCAATGCTTCTGATACTACGTGTGGTGCGACAAATAAGCCTTGAAAGAACAATCTGTTAACTCCTAATGTAGCTCCACATTCCTTGCCTATACCGGGTGCTATCAGTCTTCCTGCAGCCATTTCTACTAAGTGCTTCTTACCTGCAACATAGCCTCCTGTTGGAGCTATGCCACCTCCTGGGTTCTTTATAAGCGAGCCTGCAATTATATCTGCACCAACCTCTGTAGGCTCCTTAAAGTCTATGAATTCTCCATAACAATTGTCTACCATACAGACTATATTAGGATTAATAATCTTTATAAACTTAATGGTATATTCTATATCCTCTAAGGTTAAAGCTGGTCTCCATGAATAGCCTGTAGAACGCTGTATTAGCACAAGCTTTGTCTTATCATTTAACTTTTTTGTAATCTCGTTATAATTTATTTTACCTTCAGGAGTCAAATCAACCTGATTGTATTTAACTCCAAGATCACTTAAACTGCCAGGCAATACCTTTTCTATACCTATTATATTGTGTAGTGTATCATAGGGCTTTCCTGTTACCGCTAGCATCTCATCTCCGGGTCTTAGAACACCAAATAGGCATATAGATAAAGCATGAGTACCTGAAACAATGTGTGGCCTAACTAATGCATCCTCAGCTTGAAATACATCAGCATAAACCTTATCAATAGTATCTCTGCCAACATCTCCATAGCCATAGCCTGTTGAGTAATTGAAGTGAGTATCACTAAGTCTGTTTTTTTGCATACTGCGAAGTACTTTGTATTGATTGTATTCGCTCACTTCGTCAATTTTATTAAACTGCTGCTGTACTTCATCCTCTGTTGATATACATAGGTCTATAACCTTCTTATTTACGTTCAGTTTGTTTATTAAATATTCTATAGTTTTATAATGCATATTGCACCTCGATTTACTTATTTCGATATATTTTAGCATATTTCACTGTATACATGCAAACAAAAAGCCGTTCTTTTTATAGAACGGCTGACATTCAGGGAAATTATTTAATTTCTGGTGTTATGTGCTTGGTATTATCAGTGAATGCAAAGTTTATTGGCTTCATAGGTGATATGGTAGAAACTGCATGTTTATATACGAGTTGTTGTTTACAATCAATATCCAATACAATTGTATAATTATCAAATCCCTTTACTAATCCTTTGAGCTGAAATCCATTAACTAGAAATATAGTTATAGGGATATGCTCTTTTCTTACTTGATTTAGGAATACATCCTGAAGATTGATATTTACCTTGTTCATTAAATTCCCCTCCAAAAAAAATATTTTGATAAATTTATCTTTAGTTCTTTATTTTAGAAACGTCATTTAAATTTACACATTTCTAAAATAATACGTATAAAGATTTTTATTTGTGTCATATTACTATTATTATATTTATCTTAGATATTTATTCTATAATAAATAAATTTTTCCTGCAATGTAAATTATAATATTTTTTAGTAAAAGTGTTTTATCTGTATACTCATCTATATTAAACCATTGAATTCTCTCATCTCTACGAAACCAAGTCAGTTGTCTTTTTGCATAGTGCCTGCTGTCTCTTTTTAGTATAAATTCTGTTTCCTCTAAAGTTATATCCCCCATAAGATATTGTACAATTTCCTTGTATCCTAGTGCCTGCATCGAGACCAGTTCTCTGCTATAACCCATGCTAAGAAGTCTTTGAACTTCATCTATTAGACCATTATCCAGCATTATATCCACTCTTTTATTAATTCTGTCATAGAGCTTTTGCCTATCCATTGTAAGTCCTACAAAGGCATAATCATATATTGACGGTGCTTTTTTGGATTCTTCCTGAAAGTAAGAAATTGTTCTACCTGTAAATTTATAAACCTCTAAGGCTCTGATAACTCTACGAGTATCGTTCATATGTAATCGATTATATGAATCAGTATCAATATCCTTAAGCATATTGTACAGGTAATCATTACCCTTTGTATCAGCAATACACTGCATCTCTAGTCTGAAGTTTTCATCTCCTACTGAGGCAGTAAAGTCTAGATTGTTTAAAAGTGAATTTATATATAACCCTGTTCCACCTGCTATTATAGGAAGCTTGCCTTTTTCTGTGATTTCTTGTATATAAACTGCGGCTCTATCTCTAAACTGAGCTACGCTAAAGCTTTGATCAGGATAGATTTCATCTATCATATAATGCTTGATACCTTGCATTTCATCAAGGTTTGCCTTTGCTGTACCTATATCCATAAACTTATAAACCTGAGCTGAGTCTGCAGATATTATCTCTCCATTTAAGGCTTTGGCAAGCTCTATTGAAATATCAGTTTTGCCTACTCCAGTAGGACCTACCAAAATGCAAATTTTTGGTTTTTCTAATTTCTTTTGTTCCAAAAGGGACACCTCACTATACGTTTCGTGCTAAACATTTTTCATTCTTCAAATAGCACGAAATCGTTTTCCTCTGTTAATAAATCGCATAAAACACAGGTTTACTTTATGTAAAAATTTAGTGCGATTTATATATTTAAAGTACGCGTTTGAATTTCTTTTCTAGCTCATATTGACTCATAGATATCAATGTAGGTCTGCCATGAGGACAGGTGTATGGTGATTTTGTTTCAGAAAGTCTTCTAATAAGCTCCTGCATTTCCTCATAGCTTATGGCAGCACCTGCCTTTATAGAGTTTTTGCAAGCCATATTAATAACAATACCTTCAAGTGGGGATTTAACCTTGTTACTGCCATCCAAAGAGTCAAGTATATCATTGAAGAAATCTCCGTTACAAGGTTCACCCATGACTATAGGCACTGCTCTTATAGCTATAGTGTTTTCTCCAAACCATTCTATTTCAAAACCAAGCTTTTCAAATATATCGAAGCTATCTTTTATAAGAGCTATCTCTTTTGGACTTAGCTCTATAACAATTGGGAGCATCAAAGGCTGTACTACCATATCTCCAGTATCATATTTGTCCATTAGATACTCATACATTACTCTTTCGTGGGCAGCGTGCTGATCTATCAAATAAAAGTTAGAAGCATCCTGTGTAAGTATATAAGTATTAAAAAGCAGTCCAATAACACTTAGTCCACTTATCAAGCTCTTTTTTTGCGCAGGTTGACTGGTGTTGGTTGTATTATTATAGCTTGATTGTGGTACAGTAGGAGCTTTATCCTCTGTATAAAAGCTTTTATTGCTGTTTGTTGTATTATAACTTTCATTATCCTTGAGAAAGCTATGCTGTTCAAAAGTATCTTCTGTATTGTGAGGTACACCGCTAGTTCGTGTAAAAGCACTCTTGTAATCAATAGCGTCAGGCATTTCTATAGCAGGTGCAGGAGCTTCATATACTCTTGAAGACGCTACTTCTTTCGATGTCTGAGGCTCATCAAAGGAGCCATAAACAAGATTACCTCCTGACAGGCAGCTCTTTACGGCAGTATATATAGTATTAAATATTGACCTGTCATCAGAAAACTTAATCTCTGCTTTTGAAGGATGTACATTTACATCTATTTTATCTGTTTGTACCTTTAAATTAAGTACCGAAAATGGAAACTTATTATTCATAAGCAAACCCTTGTAAGCTTGCTTTACAGCTTCACTCATCATTTTGTTACGGATTATTCTGTTGTTTACAGAGAAAATCATATACGTTGAATTTCCTCTTGCTATTTCAGGTTTACATATATAACCTTCAATGCTTATAAGTGGATTGCTATAATCCAAGCGTACCATAGACTTTGCAGTATTTTTGCCGTATATGCATGTAAGTACAGAAAGAAGATCTCCATTACCTGGGGTATGCAGTACGTTTTTACCGTCTACAATCAATTTGATGGATACAGCAGTGTTTACCATTGCAAGCTTCTCTACAACGTCTACAACGTGTCCCTGTTCGCTTATATTACTCTTTAAGAACTTCTCCCTTGCAGGAGTATTATAGAAAAGATTTCTGACTGTAATAGTAGTGCCTATAGGAAAGCCAATAGACTTTCTCTCGATGATATTACCACCCTTTATAAGTATATAGCTTCCCGACGTCTCTGCCTCAGTTTGAGTTTGAAGCTCTACCTCAGATACAGCAGCAATACTGGCCATAGCTTCTCCCCTAAACCCCATAGTAACTATGCTGAACAAATCCTCTGCATCTACAATTTTGCTAGTAGCATGTCTTTCAAATACATGATCTAAATCCTCTGACATGATACCGCTTCCATTATCAGAAACACTAATAGAGGTTTTACCTCCATCATTTATCTCTATTGTAATTGCTTCAGCTCCGGCATCTAAGGAGTTCTCCACCAGCTCTTTAACTATGGAAGCCGGTCTTTCTATAACCTCACCAGCCGCTATTTTATTTATGGTAGCTTCATCTAACAGCTTTATTTTACCCATAATATGCACTCCCGTTCAATTATTTTATATCCTTAGCCTTATTATGAAACTCATTTAGCATATTAAATGCTTGCATTGGTGTTAGATTATTTATGTCAAGTGCCTTTATTTCATCTATTAAAGAAAATTGTCCAAAATTAAATAGGTTTAACTCATTTTGAATAGGCGTATGCTTCCTTTTCTTTTCCTTTACATAGAGGTTACTGTGATTATCTTGCTCTGATTTCTCTAGTGCAGAAAGAATTTCTTCTGATCTTTGAAGTATAACCTCAGGAATTCCTGCCAATCGGGCAACATGTATACCATAGCTTCCGTTGGCTCCACCCCTGATGATTTTACGTAAGAATACTATATCCTTACCCTTTTCCTCAACAGATATGCAGTAGTTCTTTATACCTTCAATTTTACCTTCTAGCTCAGTCAGTTCATGATAATGAGTTGCAAATAAAGTCTTTGCACCAATATTTTCACTGCTTGAAATGTGCTCAACTACTGACCATGCAATACTAAGTCCGTCAAAGGTACTAGTGCCTCTACCTATCTCATCTAAAACTAAAAGGCTTCTACTGGTTGCATTGTTTATAATATTAGCTAGTTCACTCATTTCTACCATAAAGGTACTTTGTCCAGATGCCAAATCATCAGAAGCTCCTACACGTGTAAATATTCTATCTACAACGCCTATAACAGCTTCAGAAGCTGGAACAAAGCTGCCTATCTGAGCCATAAGAGTTATCAAGGCTACCTGTCTCATATATGTAGACTTACCTGCCATATTTGGACCTGTAATAATAAGCATTCTGCTGTCTTTAGTATCTAAGTCTGTATCATTAGGTACAAATTTTACTGAGTTAGATTGTATTTCTACAACAGGGTGTCTGCCATTCTTTATAAGCAATTTGTCCTCTGAATTTACTGTTGGTCTATTATAACTATTTTTTTGAGCTACTTCCGCAAGTGAGCATAGACAGTCGAGTATAGACAGCTGTGAAGCTGTTTCCTGAATTCTTTTTATATGCTGTGCTATTTGGCTCCTTATATCTATAAAAATTTGATACTCAAGCTCTACAAGCTTTTCCTCAGCACCAAGTACCATATCCTCAAGCTCTTTTAGCTCAGGGGTTATATATCGCTCAGAGTTAGAAAGAGTTTGCTTTCGTATGAAATAATCTGGTACAAGAGCAATGTTAGACTTGGTTACATCTAAAAAATAACCAAAAACCTTGTTGTAACCAACCTTAAGTGATTTTATCCCAGACTTTTCTCTTTCCTTTTGCTCAAGCTCCGCTATCCACTGTTTTCCGTTAATAGCTCCTTCTTTTAGCTTATCAAGCTCAGGGGTTACTCCCTTTTTTATGAGGTTGCCTTCCTTTAGTGCGATAGGAGCATCTTCAATTATCGATTTATCTATAAGCTCATATATGTCTTGAAGCGGGTCTATATCTTCATACATATTCTTTAATATTTTGCTTGTACAATTATTAATCAAATTTTTTATATGAGGTAAATTTATCACAGAGTTTTTGAAGGATATAAGATCTCTAGCATTTGCACTGCCAAGAGCAATTCTGCTTCCAAGCCTTTCTAAATCATATATTCCCTTTAGATACTCTTTAAGCTCTTCTCTTAATAGAAATTCATTATAAAGCTCTTGTACGCTATCCAGTCTACCATTTATCTCTTCTGGGTTTAGAAGCGGCTTTTCTATCCACGTTTTTAGTCTTCTGCCACCCATAGAGGTTGATGTCTTATCAAGAACAGATATTAGCGCTCCCTTGCGTGTTTTTCCTCTTATTGTCTCCACTAGCTCAAGATTACGTCTTGTATTGACATCAAGCATCATATAGCTGCTAATGCTGTAATGCTTTATATTATTAATATTATTTAATGCTACCTTCTGTATCTCATCAAGGTATAAAAGCACAGCTCCTGTGCTTTTCACCAGCTCTTCATTATCTATACCAAGTCCTTCAAGAGAAGTTACTCCAAACTGCTTCTTAATCCTTCTATCACAATCAGATAAATCAAAATATGAAGGATACATTTGCACTGCTTCTTTGGGAAGCATAGCTTCAGCTTGCTCATTATTGCATATTGCTTCTGATGGATTTAACCTATTTATCTCACTTAGAATATTTTGTAACTCCGATGAGTCTGCCTGCGTACAATAGAATTCTCCTGTTGAAAGATCAACATATGCTATAGCGGTTGTCTTATCAGCGGTATATACTGCCATAAGATAGTTGTTAGACTTTTCATCCAGCATTGTACTCTCAATAATAGTACCTGGAGTCACAATCCTTATTACCTCTCTTTTAACTATGCCTTTGGCTAAAGCAGGATCCTCCACTTGCTCACATATAGCAACCTTATAATTTTTACTTATTAGCTTTGATATATAGTTTTCTGCTGCATGATAAGGAATCCCGCACATAGGAGCTCTCTCAGCCATACCGCAGTCTCTGCCTGTTAAGGTTATTTCCAGCACCTTAGATGCTATCAAAGCATCTTCAAAAAACATCTCATAGAAATCACCAAGTCTAAAGAAAATAATTTTATCCTTATGCTTCTCTTTTATCTCCATGTATTGCTGCATCATTGGTGTCAATTCAGCCATATATACTCACCCCAATTTACTAGTCTATTGCATTTCTCCATTTAAAAACCAAGAAAACACTTCAGTTATTTTTACATTTACAAGCTGTCCAATCATATCTCCCTCACCGCTAAAGTTGACCACCTTACCTGTACGACTTCTGCCTGTGAGCTTTGTAGGATCATTCTTGCTAAGTCCTTCTACCAGTACCTCTACAACACTATTTAAGTATTTATCATTTATGCTTTTGCTTATGTTGTTTTGAACCTCTACTAGCTTCTCAAAATTTACATGTTTGTGTTCTTCTGGCACTTGATTTTCCATATTTGCAGCAGGAGTACCTACACGTTTAGAATAAATGAACATGAAGGCTTGATCAAACTCAACCTGACGCATTACCTCAAGAGTCTCTTCAAAGTCCTCATCAGTTTCACCAGGGAAGCCTACAATTACATCAGTGCTTAAGGCTATACCTGGAATTGCTTTTTTAACCTTCTGTATTTTTTCAAGATATCCCTCTTTTGTATACTTTCTGTTCATTGCTTTTAGAATATTGTTACTTCCTGATTGGAAGGGTAAATGCAATTGCTCACAAACCTTTTTGCAATCTCTCATGGTTTCTATAAGTTTATCGGAAATATCCTTTGGATGAGAAGTCATAAATTTTATTCTTTCTATGCCCTCTATATCATTTACCATTCTTATAAGGTCAGCAAAGTCTAAGCTAAGCTCTAAATCCTTACCGTAAGAGTTTACATTCTGTCCAAGGAGCGTTATCTCCTTACAGCCATCAATAGCTAATTGTTTAATCTCATTTATGATATTCTCTGGCTTACGACTTCTTTCTCTTCCTCTAACATGCGGAACAATGCAATACGAGCAGAAGTTGTTACAGCCATACATTATAGTTACCCAAGCTTTGAACTTGTCTTCTCTTCTAACGGGCATATCTTCAACTATTATACCCTCGGTATTCATTATATCAATTAATGTATATTTTTCATTCATAGAACGCTCTAAAAGCTCTGGAAACTTGTATAAATTGTGAGTTCCAAAAACCAAATCTACATGCTTGTATTTCTTTTTGATTGTGCTTACTGCATGTTCTTGCTCCATCATACAGCCACAAACACATAGAAGAATGTTTGGATTATCCTCCTTTAATTTTTTAAAGGCTCCAATATTACCATACAGCTTAAGTTCTGCGTTTTCTCTTACACAGCAGGTATTCAAAATAATAACCTCTGCTTCTTCTCTATTCTCAGTCTTTAGATATCCCATTTCATCCAGCATACCCATAAGCTTTTCTGAGTCAGATACATTCTGTTGACAACCAAGGGTTATAACAAAATAATGCTTATACTTTCCTGATTTTTGATAATCTATGCTGTTATTCTCCTTTAATCGGACCATAATTTTCTTTTGTCTTTGTATTTCACTTAAATCTATTTGTACATCTTTTCTCTCACTCATTTTTTACCTCGCGATTAGTATTTCATTATGTGTCATAATACTACAATATTATAACATAATTAGGCAAAAACTTAAAATTGCTTTGCCTAATTTGATATATATTGATACACATATAATATTTCCTTTGTATTTGTTGTTTAGACATGACGATCCAACTATAACAAAATGTAATCACAAAACAATTAACCATCAAAAGCAGTCTTATTATTACTATTAATGTATATCAAGCCTAAGTATTAATTGCATTAACATATTTATTAATTAAGCTCTTAAGATGTTATTAGTCGTGTCATTCTCTATAGTATAATTGAAAAATATAAAGCTACCGCTTGTAGGATAACCATGAACATATCCAGATAAAAACTAAGCTGACATCATTCAAAAGAAGATGTCAGCTTAAATAATTTTATAAATTTTATAATATTATGATTTTTTCCCCTGATTCTTAATCTGTCTAAAATTTCCTCTTCTGAAATTCAACGACGGTTCCTCTGTTTCTTGTGATAATGCCAGTCCAAGATATTTACCGCATTCTTTTAGAGCGAGTCCATCTTTTACAAATCTGTTCAGCGTATTTTCTATATACTCTGATGATAATTGTATATTATAAATTTCATGCAACGAAGTGTTAATATAATTTATATGTATAGGATCATTAATTATCATATAAAGCTTTGCTTCATCAGGATTAAGTTCATAAACACTCAAATTGCCATTTCGCGTATCTTTTATAACGATTCTCCCGTCTTTGTGACACTGAAAAAACAATTGCGGTAGTTCGGATTCTTCACGCCATATTCTTATCCATTCTAATACAGCTTTTATCACAGCTTCATACGCTTCATCGTTAAGTGTGTCCTTCCAATCTGCATCAAAATAATATGCAACACGTGAAATATCAATTATATCTGAAGGGTATAATCCCTGATACCATAACTGGGGTCTTAGATTTTCTATCCATTTACCTACTTCTGTAAAATAGGGACTAAATCTATGACACTCAATTTTTGGTGAACCACCATAAGGAGGTCTTAGATGCAAAAGCTTTGGAAATAGTTCTAATTGCTGTATATAATCTTCCTCTTTTTCACCAGGTATTCGTATAAGATTATTCCAATATACAGTAATTCCATATTCACGACAGCATTTCATATAAAATACATTTTGAAGTACAGATACACCTTTTCCCATTAGCTTTAAAAGATGCGCTGAAAGACTCTCAATTCCAGGTTGAACATAACAAATTCCTGCATCTGCCAACTGTTTGATTTGTTGACGGCTCATATTAGGTTTAACACTATAATATATTTTTGCATTGTTTTCTAAAGGTTCTTCTTTAAGCCTTGGCAGTAAAGTTTCAAAATAACTCATTGATAAATTGTTGTCAGCAGATTGGTAATTTACCGCAGGATATTTTTTTGCATACTCTGACAACGTATTATATGTGCTTTCTGCCGTTTTTAGGCGGTATTCTAGTCCCAGACCATTTAGACCACAAAATTTACAATGGTTTTTTTCACCCCACCAACAGCCTCTAGAGCTTTCAAAGGGAAGTATTACTCTTTGTAAATAGCTTTCATCATTTAATATGCCTATTCTTTTTGCACCTTCAAAAAAATCACTAAAGTCAGGTATGGGAAGCTTATCAAGTACTTCTGAACTTATGGGTTTATTAGGCTTACAAGCTACAACGTTCCGGTCTTTATCCCTATATAGTATGCCCTGTAAGCCTATAGGTTCCTCACCTTGATATAGTGCCTTAAAAAGGTCTACCATTACATCATCTGCTTCACCTGTTGAAATAGCATCAATCCAAGGGATTTTTTTTATTAATTCTTCTCCCATTTCACCATGAAAGCAAGCTCCCCCATAAACAACCTTTACATGAGGGTATCTTTCTTTTATTAGCCTTCCAAGTGCTAGAGAGGATATTGTCTGAAAAAAGCTACATGTAAATCCTACTACATGTAATTCCCCTGCTTTAAGCAGAGAGTCTAGGCAATATTCTAAGAAAGCAGGCACCACTTCTCTACGAATTTTTTTCAGCCATTCCTGCTTGTTTTGAACCTTTAGTATATTTGCCAATTCAGTTTTGCTTGCTTCTATAAAAGTTTCTTCGGAAGGTCCAAAAGGTTCTCTCCATGCTTCCTTTGCAAAGAGCCATTCTCCTATTTGAGTCTCTATACCCTTAAAAAAAGCTATAGTCTCATACTCCCCGATGCCTATCATTCGAGCGAAGTCAAAATTAAAATTAAATACTTTACACGGCATTTCTGCCCGCTCTAATTGTACTTTAATAAGAGCGGGAGCAATTGCCGGGTGGGTCAATGAGCCAAAGGGCATATTGACTATATGAATCATATTTTTTCCTCCTTAGATCCCTGGAATTATAGGAATTAAGTCAATGCCACAAGCATCAACACCACAAGCATCAGCAGGACATAGATTAATACCGCAGACATTGGCTCCACAAACATCCGCACCACATAAACCAATTCCTCCTGCATAACCTCCACAGGCATCAGCACCGCATACAGCCTCTCCGCAAGCCGCTCCTCCACAAGCTTGTCCTCCACATATATCTCCAGCACAAGCAGCAGCTACACAGGCATCAGCCGCGCAAGCAGCTACGCCACAAATAACCAATGCATATGCAGCTACACCACATACCGTATCTCCACCGACTGCAGTTCCACATGCTGCTGCTCCACAAATTGCAGCTCCGCATACTGCTGATGAACATTCATCTGCTCCGCAAATATTTGATGATAAGTCTTCTGGTGTAACAGTTTTGACATCAACTGGTAAAGCCGAAACAGTCCATTTTTCCCAATCGTCTAATTTATCTACGCCTGCATATACTCGTCCATTTGGCTCGCCAGATAAATATTTTTTGTGGAAAGTAAATAGAGATATTGTATCACCAATACAGAAAAAGCTTTCACTTTGTGTATCTCCAGAACGAAGCAAAGTAAATTTTTCCCAATCATTTAATTTATCTACGGTTGCATATACTGCTCCTTGCGATTCGGCAGTAATATATTTATTATCACAGGATTTTAATGATATTATATCTCCAAAGGATACAAAAATATCATTTTTCGTATTACCTGAACGTACTATTTCAAATTTTGCCGAATCGTCAATTGTATCTGTATATGCTTTTAAACCGTCACCTGATTTTGCTGTCATATATTTACCATGATATGATTTTAATGATATTTTATCACCGAATTTTAATGCAGTATCAGGTATATCAACTCCTGCCACAGACACTAATATTCCTGAGGTTATGTCATTGAAGTCATCACCTACATATGCTGTATCTTCAATAAATGTTTTCATACGACCATTAAAATCTTTATGTTCAAACAATGTAACCATTAGTCCTAAAGGGATTTTTATAGAGCTTAATTTATCATTTCCGATATCTAATTTTTTCATGTTATAGCTGCCTAATGGAAGTGTTTGAGATTTACCTTCATAATTAGCATCCTTAAATATTTTTACAGCAAGTTCAACAACAATACTTGAAGTTTTATCATTAAAATCTTTCCCTATATATGTAGTATCCTCTGTTAATAATTTTGTTTTTCCTTCAAAATCTGCATGTTCATAAACTGTAACTATTACACCTGTAGGAATTTTGATAGAGCTTATGATATCGTTCCCAATTGATAACTGATCCATATTATAGCGACCTACAGGAAGTTCTTGAGAACGTCCACCATAATCCTTATGCTCATATACCGTAACCTTGTAAATAGTATCTGGACTTTGTGATTGTACAATAAATTTCATTTATATATGCCTCCTTTTAATGTAGTTGTAAGCATTGATTTTCTCTAATATTTACAACTCGTAATTTTGGTCTTGATTCTATACATTAATTCTCCTTTATGGGAATTAAATTCATATATTGTTTTTCAATACTGCTATATATTACAGGTCATACAATTAGATATCTCTAAAGGATTAGTTTTTATATTAGCAATGTCATAATCTTCACAACTGATAATCCCAAGTTTTACTGCTCTC
The DNA here is from genome assembly GCA_942492835.1 of uncultured Clostridia bacterium. GTDB lineage: Bacteria > Bacillota > Clostridia > Lutisporales > Lutisporaceae > GWB2-37-7. The sequence continues at coordinate 103,738 of OW818645.1, forward strand.
AATATAAGCTGTTCATTTATATTAAATTTCCAGCTTATGCATGGTGATGTAGCAGCCTCACCAAGAGTATCTTTTGAATGAATAAACTTATATGCACAGGCACCGGCACAAACAGGAAGTATTTTGCAGCTCATACATTCGTCACTCTCAAAAGGAGACCAGTTAAGCCAATTTTGTAGATTGCTTTGTTCCAAATAATCAGTCTCATATACAGTACCTATTCTTCTTTCAGAAATAGAGACAGTATCCCAGCATTTATGTATATCGCCGTTTGGAATAATAACAAAACCTCTAGGACGGATTGCGGCACATGTACCTTTAAAGCGTGGTGGATATGGCAAATTTACTAATCCATAGTTAAAGGCTTTGTTATACAATTCTGCTTCAAGCAGTCCATATTCTGATTTTGTCATACTTGATTCTGCTATGTTATGACATCCTGATGTAACAGCTTCTATAGGTGCAAAATATATTTTTAGATTATTCTTTCTACTTAAGCCTTCTGTGTTAAGGTTTTCTATTAACTCCTCAATTCCTGTGTTATTTCGATAATCTATATTTACTCGTATAATTACAGAAATAGGAACAATATCTATGAACTCTTTTATGTTATTTACTATATGATCAAAAGTAGGAGCACCTGACAGCAGGGTTCGTCTGGTATCATGGTAATCCTTTGCTCCGTCAAGTGTAATTTGTATAAGATTAACTTTTGCTGCCAAAAGCAGTTTTGCTGCATTTAGGTCTAGCAGATAACCGTTTGTAACAATCATTGCATCATACTTTATTTTATTAGAGTCACAGATTTTTATTATTCGCTTTGAAAGCGTTTCAATTATAGAAAGTTTTATAAGAGGCTCTCCTCCGTACCATGCAACATGAAGTCTTTTAATTTTTGATGTTGATTTCTCTATAAGTGCTATGATTGCATCCTGTATTTCTTGGCTCATCTCTTCGTTTGGCTTATCTTTTCCCTGAAAGCAGTAATCACAGCCAAAGTTACATGCCATTGTGGGAGCTATTGTCAATATCATAGAGCTTCTGTCATATCTGTGCATTCTGTATTCTTTCTCTAGCGCAAATAATTCGTCATAGTCTTCTTTTACAATATACCCGCCCAATAATAGTTGTTTTACTATTTCATCTGATTCATCAATACTTTCCTCTTTAATTATATTTTGATATTTAAATGTGTCCTCTTCATCCCACAAAGCGAGATTACCCTTAAGTGAATTATAAGCAAGCATTCTGTTGCTTTTCAAAGGTATTAGAATATTATAATGTGAACTTGTGTATTTAGTGCAATTCATTTTGCTTCCTCCTTGTCTTTATTTAAAGTATTTATATATTACTTGTAAGCTTGTTTAATATAGAGTAATTTAGTTTCAACAACACTTCTTTCTACATTTTAATACATAATTCTTCTTATTTTTATATTTTAATTGATCATTTATGTCTAATTATGCTCATAATACAAAGTATTATATCATATTTTCTAAAATATGTATTTAATTATTACTTATACGCTAATCTACAGCAATATAATTATAACTTGAGGCCTCTTGGTCCCGAACCAAGCGTCCTAACAAAATTGCATAAAAAAAGCAGATATTTCTGCTTTTTAATGTGCTTCCTTACTGTTTATTACTTCTTTTTCTTTAAGTAAATTTATAATTTCACTAGCATCTTTCTTTGTAAGATCTTTGCTGTAATTTTTACCTGTTCTGTCTTGCATTGTTTTTCTTAATTCATCATTAGTCATATTTATGCTTTGAGCAAGAGAGAAAATCGCATTTAGCTGCGTTTTTGTTGCATTCACGGCTATCTGCTTTTGTTCGTCAGTATCCTCCTTTTGATCTTCTGCACCCTTATCTAGCTCTCTTATATCCTTTATTTCCTCTTTATCTTCATTTACAGCTTTAGTATTTTTTATCTCGTTAACTTCTTCAAAGCCTGTAAATTCTACACCATAGCCTGCAAATCTTAAAGCTCTTGCTATTGCCCTAGTTTCTGCAAGCTCAAGTATTGCATTGGCTAATACTTTATCTCGCTTTGTAGATGCGTTTCCTAATCCTGCGAAGGTACCCTTCTCAGTTTTTACGTGAGCGTGTACCACTGTAGAATCCTCGTTATAATAAAGTACACTTGACTCTATAGACAAAAGCTTGTTTTCTTCATGAGCTAATCTTAGTCGTCCGCCAACAACAGGATATATTTTTCCTTGCACTTTCACAAGCTCTTCATTTTTAAAATTATTTAGCATAGAAATACCTCCTCATAGTTATTTTTTCGCATAGAAGGCATTGTATGCAGTTCTAAAGAACAAAAAAGCCATGTATTTAATGATAAACTTACCAAAAATACGTGGCTTTTGAATTTCTTATTTATTTAATCTGCGTTTTTATTTTTTTTACTGCGCTTGATAGTTCATCAATATAGAAATATAATTTATCACCTTGTAAGCTTTCGTCTTCTTTCAAAGACTCTTGTAATTTATCTAAGACTTCTTCAAAACTAAATCGTAAATCATCAATATTCTTTTGTAATGCATTAACTGATGCAAAGCTTCTTTCCTTAACAATGTTGCTTTCCTTAGTTGCTGAAAGTTCAATTGTTTGACCCATTTTAGGTATTTCGTTTGATATCTGGAATTTCTCTGTTATTAGTTTTGAAAACTCTGCTATTGCATCCTCTTCACCATGGGTTAGGAATATTTTTTTAGGTTTATTCTTAAAGTTCTCAAGCCAGTCTAGAAGACCTTGTTGATCAGCATGACCAGAAAAACCTAGTATAGAATATATATTACTTTGAATATTTATTTCCTCACCAAGAATCTTTAAGGTTTTTACACCTTCTATTATCTTTCTTCCCAAGGATTCTTTTGCTTGATATCCCACAAATACTACACTGCACTCCTTGCGCCATAGATTATGTTTTAGATGATGCTTTATCCTTCCAGCATCACACATACCACTAGCCGATATTATTATACAGCTTTGCTTTTCAAAATTTATTTCCTTAGATTCATCAGCAGTCTCAGTAAAAATTAAATTAGGAAACTCAAAAGGATCGTCTCCTGAGTTAATCATGTCATTAGTTGCTTGGTTTAAGTAAGTTGAATTATTTTTAAATATCCTGGTAGCATTTATTGCTAATGGACTATCAACAAATACAGGAATATTTTTTAGTTTAGAGGCTTTTGCTTCTTTAAGCATATTAAGTTCAAATAATATTTCTTGTGTACGCTCTATAGCAAAGGATGGAATAACGATATTTCCTCCCTTTTCAGCTGTTTCAAGTATTATATCAAGTAAATGTAAGGCTTTGTTTTTTGTGTCTTTATGAAGCCTATTGCCATAAGTGGACTCCATAACTACATAATCTGCATCCTCTATTATTGCGGGAAAATCCAAAAGAGGTGAGTTCTTACTGCCTAAATCCCCTGAAAAAACGAGCTTAAGCTTTCCCGCCTGCTCTCTAACCCATATTTCAAGTATAGCTGAGCCTAAAATATGTCCTGCATTTTGGAAACGGATTGTTATATCTTCATTTATATCAAATATATGATTGTATTCTACGCCTTCAAAAAATTTCAAGGATTCTTCTGCATCTTTAGCAGTATATAAAGGCTCTACCAAAGCTTTGCCTGCTCTTTGACGTTTTCTGTTTTGCCATTCTGTCTCAGTCTCTTGTATAAAAGCACTATCTGGAAGCATTATGCCACATAAATCCTTAGTAGCATTAGTAGTGATTACTCTGCCCTTGAATCCTCTTTTAACTAGCTGAGGTATTCTGCCGCTATGATCTATATGTGCATGTGTCAACAATAAGTAATCTATATCTGCTGGGTTAAATGTAAAATCATTGTGGTTTAATTCCTCAGCTTTACTACCGCCTTGAAACATACCACAATCTATCATAAGTTTAATTTCTCCAATTTCGCACAAGTAACATGAACCTGTAACAGTTTCTGCTGCACCTAAAAAACTTATTCTCATATACTACCTCCATAATATTTTCAATAATAGTATATAATTCGACATGGTAACATAAACTTCCTTTTATAACTATTGACATTTTATTGTATTACGCGTATATTATTATTGTATTATGCGGGGCATAGCGCAGCTTGGTAGCGCGCTTGGTTCGGGACCAAGAGGCCGCAGGTTCAAATCCTGTTGCCCCGACCATCAATTCAACCTGATATTATAGAACATCATAAAGTTTTGAACGAATTCAACCTTGCATTTCTGCAAGTCTATTATTTTTTTCAGTTTATTTTGATAATCCTCCTCAGTCCAATCCTTCTTATTTATATATCGTTTTTTACCAAACTTCCAAAATTTATGAGGGAAAGTCAGCATAGCTAGCAGTGGGTAAAGCTCGTCTTCTGATATAGGTCTAACACTATCATATGCATCTATAATACGTCTGCATATATCAAAATCCCATTTAAATTTATGTTTACATATAATACGTCTAATAAGCTTTCCTAAATCGCTCATAGGGCAATCTAGCTGTGAAGATTCTAAGTCAACAAGATAAAGCTTTCCTGTTTTATCTCTTAAAATATTTTGATAATAGAAGCTATCATGACATATGAAATTTTCTCTTTCTGCTGCTTCAAAAGCACGCTTTGATTCCTCTGTGTCTAATAACCGCATAGCAAAGTTTGCTTCATCCATAAATATATGTAGATTATTCTTATATAATAAATCAAAACCTGTAAATTTAGACTTTGATTTTCCTTTAATTTTTCCTGCAAATTTTTGTACAGTTTCATAATGTGTATTAAATATCTCTCTCCATTTATTATGTTTGTTTCTAATCTTTATATTCTCAGGTATTTCAAGATTTTTTGCTTTGTTGTGAAATTCAGCCAGAAGTCTTGAACAATCTAAAATATCATCAATATTTTTAAAATCTACTTCATTACTATCTATCCACTCTGTAATATAAAAGCTAGACTTCTTATTCTTAATCAAATATTTATTATCATTAGTAAATTCATAATGCGCTAAATTGTCAAAGCCTTTCTCTCTCAAAGCTGTAGACAAAAAATAGCTTTTATGAGCTCTTTTATATCCCCGTCCAAGCATTTTCAGAAAATAAGTCTTTTCATCTGTTGAAATTTTATATGCACTTCTAATCTTTTCTATTGTTTTAAATTCTAATTCATAATTCTCAAGTACTTTTTTTATCAATTCTTGTTCTTTTTCTTTAATATCTAATGAATATGTGTAATGCAAAGATTCTCCCATAATTAATCACCTCATATAATTTACTATTATATTATATTGGTGATAACGCATATATATTTAACAAAAATTAAATTTTAATATTATGTTGACAAATCTTACAAAACATTGTATACTTAATTTCGTTGCTGCAATGGGCCTTTAGCTCAGTTGGTTAGAGCAACCGGCTCATAACCGGTTGGTCCGGGGTTCGAGTCCCTGAAGGCCCACCATTTACAATTTTGAATATGCCTTGGTAGCTCAGTCGGTAGAGCAGAGGACTGAAAATCCTCGTGTCGGTGGTTCGATTCCGCCCCAAGGCACCATTTAAACACATATTGATGTGTTTTTTTTATACAAAAAATTACCCTGTTTATTAATATAAACAGGGCTTTGTTTTTATATAATACTAACTTTCACTTCGCCTATAAAAAAATGTCTTAATGGACTCCATCTTATAGTTCTGAGGCGATATTATCTGCTCTGTACTACCAACAAATAACACTCCATTTGGACTTAGTGCTTCTCTAAAGCAATTGTATATATCAGATTTTGCTTCCTCTGTAAAATAAATCATTACATTTCTACAAACTATTAAATCACAGTTTTCTATATATTTATCTTTTAAAAGATTATGCTTCCTAAATTCTACACAATTTTGTACCACATCCTTTATCTTATAGTTTTCCCCTTCCTTATCAAAATATTTTGTTGCTGCACCTTTTGGAAGACTATCCAAGCTTTTAGGAACATATATTCCACATTTTGCTTTAGCTACAGCTCCATCATCTATATCAGTGGCTAAAATTTTTATACTGCTAAGCTCCATAAATTTAGACATTGCCATAACTAAAGAATAAGGCTCTTCTCCTGTTGAACATGCAGCACTCCAAATCTTTATATTTTTCTTTTCCTTTAGAAGATTTGGTATTATATCCTGTTCTAGTACTTCCCATTGTGCTGGGTTTCTATAAAATTCTGATACGTTTATTGTTAGATAGTTTATAAATTCTTTATAAAGCTTGGCATCTTGGGTCAAGACTTTGAAATACTCATTATAGTCATCATAATTATTTCGCTTTATTAAGGAGTCAATTCGTCTTTTCATTTGTCTTTCTTTGTAGCAAGAAAGATCAATGCCTGTTAGCTTTAATATTTTCTGCTTAAAATCTTCATAATTTATTAACATAATATAATCCCCTTACAAAAATAATTTTGTATTTTACTCATTTTAACACATAAAAAGAATAAAAAAAAGTCGTGATATTGGGTAATATCACGAAAATAGAATGTAAAGGGGGTCTCAATGTATTTTGTGAGGTCATTATATATTGTTGTCAAAATAAAAAGATTTATACATTCTAAAATAAATTTATTTTTTTAGACTTATATAGAATGCAAAAATTAAAATACAAGAAAATATACGATCTATTTTCTTGTATTTTATTCAAATCTATAAAATTAGTTCATTCTATAAAAAGCAAAATAAATATCGCACTATTTTATAAATGTAAATTATTTAGTGCGATATATTTATATTACTCTTCTATGTGCTCAATAGCTTCTTTTATACTTAAGCTTATTCTTTTATCTTCATGTTTTATATCAATTATCTTAGCCTTAACTACTTCACCTATCTTAAGTGCATCAGCAGGTTTTGCAATTCTCTTATCAGATATTTGTGATATATGAACAAGTCCGTCTACACCTGGCTCTAGCTCTACAAATGCACCAAAGTCAGCAAATCTAACAACTTTAACATTAATTATATCGTCTATGCTATACTTTGTTGCTACTAATGACCATGGTTCTGGTGTTATTTGTTTCATTCCAAGTGATATCTTCTTCTTGTCATTATCAACCTTAAGTACTACTACCTCTACCGTCTGACCTGGTTTTACAACCTCAGATGGATGCTTTATTCTGCTCCATGAAAGCTCAGAAATATGTACTAAGCCATCAATTCCGCCGATGTCTACAAAAGCACCAAAATCAGTAAGTCTTTTTACTTCCCCTGTTAGCTTTTGTCCTTCTTCAATAGTGCTAAATACTTCCTTCTCTATCTTTTCTCTTTCTTGTCTTAAGTATTCTTTTCTAGAAAGTACAACTCTTCTCTTGTCCTTATCATACTCTATTACATAAGCCTTAACCTTCATATTTACAAATTGCTGTAAATCTTCAGTATATCTGATATCAATCAATGATGCAGGTATAAAGGCTCTTATACCAAAGGCTTCTGCAACAACGCCACCCTTAACAATTGATTTGATAACAGTATCAATGGGTGATTTCTCGTTATATGCATATTCGATTTTATACCAGTTCTTATCTGCATCAATAAGCTTCTTTGATAAGGATACATTTCCCTCGCCATCATTCATGGTAACTATCTTGCTCTCAATTTCATCACCTGGTTTAACCAAATCTTTTAGTGAAACCTCAAGCTCCCAAGTATACTCCTGCTTTTTAATGATGCCATCAGCTTTGTAGCCTATATCAACCATAACTTCGTCATCAGTAACCATTATTACTTTGCCAATAACTGTATCCCCTGTATTTATAGTTTTAAAGCTTTTTTCATATTCCTCCATCATCATTGCTTGATCTTCAATGTTCATTTCATCCATTTTTGTGACTACCTCCTTAATTATCCAGTCAGGTGTTGATGCACCTGCGGTTATTCCAATTGACTTAAATTTCTTTATATTATCCAAAAAAAGCTCTTCCGCTGTTTCTATATGTATTGTGTCTTTGTTTATCTCCTTACATATTTGATAAAGCTTCTTTGTGTTCGAGCTTTCTCTGCTACCGATGATTATTATGCATTCAACTGTTTTTGCAAGCTCTGCGGCAGATTTTTGTCTATTTTCAGTTGCGCTGCATATGGTATCAAATACAACAACCTCATTGTATTTTTGTTTTACTGCATTTAGCACTGTAAGCCATAGTAATTGAGTAATAGTAGTTTGTGCAACTATACATATTTTATCATATTCAGGCAATCTTTCAACACTAGCGGCACTTTCTATAATTACTGCATTATTCCTGCACCAGCCGTTTATACCTTGAACCTCTGCATGGTTGCTGTCACCTACAATAAAAATTTGATAGCCATTTTTATAGTGTTCATTTACAATTCTGTGTATTTTCAGTACATAAGGACAAGTACAATCAATATATTCAATATCCAAACTCTCTAGCAGCTTATATTTATCTTCTGAAATTCCATGAGAACGTATGGCAACCAGTGAGTTTTTATCAAGGTTTTCATCAATTTCGTCAACAGCTTGTACTTTGTTTTGACTAAGCTTTTCTATGACTTGATTATTATGTATCAAAGGGCCATATGTATATATATTTTTTCCCTTATTATTTTTTGATAAAGCAAAAACTATATCTACAGCATTTTTAACTCCAAAGCAAAAACCAGCGTTTTTATCCAATACAATTTTCATAATATCACCTTTTATGCATTTGATATATTTGCTTCATAACACCTAAACTAATATTTTGATAATCTTCATTTTGTAGCTTTGAATCATAATACTGATCTAATTTCATAGGCTGTCCAATTTTTACAATAGTTTTATTAAATAATTTATAATTGCTTATAATTGCAACAGGTAGTATTTGCGCATGTGCTTTAACTGCTAACATAGCAATACCAGGCTCTGCTTTTATCTCATTGGTTTTGTTTCTAGTGCCCTCTGGAAAAATTCCGATTATCTGACCATTCTTAAGTATATTAATAGCTTTTTTTATGCTCTTAATATCTGGCTCTCCTCTTTTAATAGGAAATACGCCTATATTAGTTAAAAAAGATCCAAATAGCTTGTTATTGAAAAGCTCAGCTTTAGCCATACTATACATTTTCTTGTATGGCATAGTTATTCCTAGAAATACTGGGTCTATTGCACTTGCATGGTTTGCGCAAATTATCATTGATCCTTGCTCTGGCAGATTCTCTTTACCCTCAATATTAATTCTATAAAGTACATAGAAAATAGGTTTTAATATTCCTCTAAGGATTATATATAACATCTACTCTCCTCCACGCAAGTTTATATGGTTTATTACTTCTATCAGCACCTGGTCAATGCTTTTTCCACTGGTATCTATAAGTATCGCATCATTAGCTTTAATTAAGGGCGATATCTTCCTATTAGTATCTATATAGTCTCTCTCTACTATTTGAGATCTTATGTCCAGTAAATCTACTGTATGTGCTGTATTCATAAGCTCACTATATCGTCTTATGGCGCGTTCCTCAAGGCTGGCCGTTATGAAGAATTTTATAAAGGCATCGGGAAAAATAACTGTCCCAACATCTCTTCCATCCATTACTGCGTTTTTATCCTTTGCTATTTTTCTCTGTATCTTAACAATATTCTTTCTTACTTCAGGTATTGCAGCAATAGTAGATACTGTTTTATTTATACGTTCTTCTCTGATCTGTTTGTCGACTAATGTATTATTTAAGTATATGCTATTATCTTGAAAGTTTATATTAACATTTTGAGATATTTCTATTATACTGTTTCTATCTTCTAAATTTGTGTTGCTGTCCAAAACTGCTAGTGTCAATGCTCTATACATTGCTCCGGAATCTATATATGTATAACAAATCTTATCGGCCAGTAGCTTTGCAATTGTGCTTTTCCCTGCTCCAGCAGGACCATCTATGGCTACTACCTTATAAAGCAAAACTATCCCCCCTTAATTTCATGCCATACAATACATTGTAGCAAATAAATATATAAATGAAAAGAGTGAGAATTATAGAATTATGTCAATTTTGCAATAAATCTACTCTTAAGCTCATAGCTTCATTAAGATATATATGCTTTATGGAGGCTTGATCTATTTTATAATCATAAAAAACACACAATCTTATACAATTTGCTAGGCTATCTTTTACATTCATTTCTTGAAAGCACATTAGTGACGCCTGAGTAATTCCAAGTTCTCTTGCTGCTTTAGCTGGGTAAGCTGCTGTGATATCCTTGGTGCAAGAAAAGAAAATTGCAGTAATGTATTTTTTATCAAGTTCATTTTTTTTTATTATACTTTCTAATAGCATTCTAGTGTTTAGTAAAATTTCTTCATAAGAATCCTCTTTTATTGTAGTTGCGCCTCTTATACTAACCATCGTTATCCTCCTATTTGAGTCTTATTCTACCTGCTACAACAAAGTTTTTATTTACTTTTATTATATCATTAAGCTTCAAACCCAAAATATTATTTGACATGCTAGATATTATTATTTTTGCTGGATATTTACTCTTGATTCCACTGACTTCAATTATATCATCATTTTTAACATTTAGAATAACTGATTTTTTATTAAAGCTTGTATAATATTCACCATTCAAATAAATATGTATATCAGAAAATTCTGAGTTACTTATCACAGTGAATTCTATGGTGCCAATATTTATATTAGTCTGGTTATCTGATATTGATTTTCCCTCTAAGCTTTCAACCTTTGAAGAAAGCAAAGAACCTCCCCTTTCAGTTATTACAAAGTTCAGTAACTGTAAAACGTAAAGCACCAAAAAAAGTATTACTGTAAGTATTAATATTTTTTTTTCAATTTTGTCCCACCATTGATTGTATCTTTTATACCTTTGTAATGCTCTACTACTCATTTAACCCTCCTACTATGCGTTGCTACCTGCTGCGTAGCCTGTAGAAAATGCTATCTGCAGGTTAAAACCGCCCGTAAAGGCATCCAAATCCATTACTTCACCAGCAAAATACAAGCCTTGCACCAGCTTTGATCCCATAGTCTTTGGATTTATTTCTTTTAGACTTATTCCACCAGAAGTTACAATAGCCTCTGCTATAGGTCTAGTACCTGTAATAGTGAACTCTAAATTTTTCAGGATGTTTACCAGCTGTTTTCTTTCTTCCTTAGATATTTGATTTACTTCCTTATTCTCGTCAATTTTACACAATTTTATTATAACTGGTATAAGTTTTTGTGGTAATAGATCATTTAGTGAATTCTTGAAGTTTTTATTAATTTTTTCTTGAAAATCCTTTAAAACTCTTTTATCTAGCTCATCCTCAGATAATGCGGGCTTTAAATCAATGCTTAGCTTTATATTCCTCTTCTTTTTCAAATGCTCAGTTATATAGAAGCTAGCCGATAAAATAATGGGCCCTGAAAGTCCATAATGCGTAAATAGCATTTCTCCAAAATCATCATAAATAGTGCTATTATCAACAATAACCTTAATAGAAACATTTTTTAGGGATAAGCCCTGAAGTTCTTTAATATAGTCTTCTTTTACTAATAAAGGTATTAAAGATGGAAGCAAATCAGTTACTTTATGTCCAGTAGCTTTAGCAAACTCATAGCCTGCGCCTGTTGAACCCGTTTGAGGATATGATATCCCGCCAGTACACACTATCGCAGAGTCACACTCAAAGCTACTACCATTTTCTAGAACTACACTCTCTATAGTATTTTCTTTAGTAACTATCTTTTTTACAGCTGTATTTAACATAACATTTACATTATTCTTGTCTAAATATTTCTGTAAAGCCTTTATTACATCACTTGACTTATCTGACTCAGGAAAAACTCTTTTTCCTCTTTCTATCTTTGTCTTAAGACCCATTTCGTTAAGTATGTCAATTAAATCCATATTACTTAATCCTCGAAAAGCACTGTAAAGAAATTTTGAATTTTTAGGTATGTTGCTCATAAACTCATCCATATCAGCAGCATTAGTTATATTGCATCTTCCTTTACCTGTTATAAAAAGCTTTTTGCCAAGTTTTTCATTCTTTTCTATAAGCAATACTTTTCTACCTCTTGCTCCAGCTGCACCTGCGGCCAAAATACCTGATGGACCTCCACCTATAACAATTACATCGTAATGCATATAAATCCTCCTTTAAAGCTCAATACTATATGTTTTGCACTAGAAGCTTAAATTGAATGCAAATGGCATGTATCGTTAAGACAATGTACTACAACGCCATCATGGTATTTCTCACTAAATTGTAGTATAGATATTGAAGCATTATCAATTCTGAATTTGTTATAGTAATCAATATCTATTCCTAAAATATTTATTATTGCAGCTTTTATCGCTGTTCCATGAGACACAATAGCAATATTTTTATCTTTATTTTCTATTATAGTATTACTTACAGCTTTGCAAAACCGTTCTGTTACTTGTAAGAAGGTTTCAGCTCCCGGCATATTAAACTCAGAAGGTTTTTCTCTATAGATTCTATAATGCTCTGCATATTTTTCATTTATCTCATTGATGGTTAGTCCTTGCCATGGACCCAGACATATTTCTCTATATTCATGGAGCTCTTTTGATTCCAACTTCAGCTCTTTTGCAATCTTTTCTGTTGTGGTCTTTGCACGAATCAAACTGCTGGTATATAATGCTTCTATATTTTCTTTTGCAAGTCTTTTTGCTACTAACTCTGCTTGTATTAAACCTTTTTCGTTTAATTTTACGTCAGTTGTACCCTGTACTTTGCTGCTTGCATTCCACTCTGTTTCTCCATGTCGAATAAGGTATAATCTTGTCAAGAAAACCCCTCCTTAAATTTCCATATTATTATAACACAAATTCGACTTAATATTTATAAATTATTTTTTTGCATAAAAAAAAGAACTCTTTCGAGTTCTTTTTTTAAGGATTAATATATTCCTTGTGCGTGCATTGCATCTGCAACCTTTAAGAATCCAGCGATATTAGCACCAGCAACTAGGTTGTAGCCGAAGCCATAATTTTCTGAAGCTTCTTTTGAGTTATTGTATATGTTAACCATGATTTGATGTAATTTTTGGTCAACTTCTTCTGCTGTCCATGATAGTCTCATGCTGTTTTGGCTCATTTCAAGAGCTGATGTAGCAACACCACCTGCATTAGCAGCTTTAGCTGGTCCAACTGTTACGCCGCTTTCTTGTAAATATTTAAGAGCTTCGTTAGTAGTAGGCATGTTAGCAGCTTCTACTACATACTTAACACCATTTGCAACGATTTGTTTTGCATGTTCAATATGTATATCGTTTTGAGTAGCTGCTGGTATAACAACGTCAACCTTAACATTCCATGGCTTTTCGCCTGGGAAGAATTGGCATCCGAATTTCTTAGCATAAGGTTCAACTCTATTTCTATCTGTTTTTAACATTTCAACTAAATAGTCAATCTTTTCACCAGTTACACCAGCTGGATCATAGATATAACCATCCATACTTGATAATGTAACAACCTTACCACCTAATTGAGCAACCTTTGAGCATACACCCCAAGCAACATTACCGAAACCTGAAGTTGCAACTGTCTTACCTTCAAAGGAAAGTCCATCATGCTTAAGTATTTCTTGTGCAAAGTAAGTTACGCCATATCCTGTAGCTTCAGGTCTGATTAAGCTTCCACCATATGAAAGACTTTTGCCTGTTAATACTCCATTTTCAAATACGCCCTTGATTCTTCTGTATTGACCATATAAGTAACCAATTTCTCTTCCACCAACACCGATATCTCCAGCTGGAACGTCAACGTCTGGTCCTATATGTCTATAAAGCTCTGTCATAAAGCTTTCGCAGAATCTTCTTATTTCAGCATCTGATTTTCCATTAGTATCGAAGTCTGAACCACCCTTGCCTCCGCCAATTGGAAGACCAGTTAATGAATTCTTAAGAATTTGTTCGAAGCCTAAGAATTTAACTATGCTTATGTAAACTGATGGATGGAATCTTAAACCGCCCTTGAAAGGTCCGATTGCTCCATTAAATTGTACTCTGAAACCTCTGTTTACTTGTAGATCACCATTGTCATCTACCCAAGGAACTCTGAACATAATTTGTCTTTCTGGTTCAACAAATCTTTCTAGTAAGTTCTCTTCGATGTACTCTGGGTGTTTCTTTAGTACTGGTTCAAGTGATAGTAGAACTTCTTCTACTGCTTGAATAAACTCAGGTTCATTTCCATTTCTTTTCTTTACTGATTCGATTACCTTCTGAATATATTCAGAAGCACATAAATTTGACTTTGCCACAGTAAGACCTCCATTTTTTTTATTTAATATAATATATACTGTGAAATACGAACACTAATTATACTGTTGTGTATAATTTGGCGCACGTAATATTTAAATTCAACATATTATTATAAACTCCTGCTTAGTTAAGAATAAGATTGTGAAATATTTGTTAATAAATTTTGATTATTTTTTCTCATCTGAAGCAAAAATATTATATTTCCCCCAAATTTCTTCAAGGCTTGTAAAAGATGATGATAATTTTGACTTTTCTTTTACACCGACTGTTACAATTAAAGCATTCAATACACTTAAAGGTGCAACTATAGAATCAACAAAGGACTCCATGTTACTTTTTGCAACAAGCGTATAATCTGCTTTGGATGCCAAAGGTGATAGCATACTATCAGTAATTGCTACTACCTTTGCACCCTTGCTTTTGCTGTATTCTAGTGCATTAACTGTTCTATCTGAGTATCTTGGAAAACCTATGCCTATAACCAGATCATCTTTGTCTAATCTAAACAGCTGCTCAAAAATATCTCCAATAGTATAAGTAACAACATACACTTTATCTCTTATAAGATTTAGGTAAAAACCTAAAAATTCAGATAAAGCAGTAGAACTTCTTAGTCCAATAATATACACACTTTTTGATTCAATAATATTTTTTGCTACTATTTCAAAAGCTACATTATCAATTTCATCCATGGTAGCGCGTATATTTTCCATATCTGCTTTAAGTACGTTCTTAAGTATACTCTGCTCGTTTGAGTAGTCACTGGACATTTCTATTCTTTGAACTGTAGTTAATTTGGTTTTAACCATTTCCTGTAGCTGCTTCTGCAGTTGCGGATATCCTATAAAGCCAATTGCGTTAGCAAATCTAACTACTGTCGATTCGCTAACCCCGACTTTTTCACCCAGTCTAGCAGCAGTCATAAAAGCTGCCTTATCATAATTACTCATGATAAACTGAGCAATTATTTTTTGACCCTTGCTTAAATTATGAAATTTTGATTGTATAAGTCTGATTAAGTCAATATTATCGCTCATATCTTGTCATCCTTTAAGATATTTAGTTACTTGTTCATTGCTTTTGAAGCAATTTCTATTCCAAGAGCTAATGCCTTTTTATTAAGCTCTTCAGTTCCTTTTGGTACTCTCTTTAGTACAGCAGTTTCTAAAGCCTCATGACTTACTAAATCTGTTACTTCAACTATAGCACCTAATGCAACTATATTTGTAACCATTGGTTTTCCAAGAACTTTTGTTGCTGTATCAATTATTGGCATGGAGATAATTTTATTCTTTAAATTTCCTTCAACATTTACTGAGCTATCTATTATTAAAAGTCCGTCTTCTCTTAAGCCCTCTTTATATTGCTCGTAAGACTTTTGAGTTAAAGCTAGAAGTACATCACATATTCTTACCTTAGGGAAGTCTATTGCTTCATCAGATATTAATACCTCTGATTTGCTAGCACCGCCTCTTGCCTCAGGTCCATAGGATTGAGTCTGTATAGCGTTTTTTCCATCTAATATAGCAGCTTCTGCAAGTATAATTCCTGCTAGGATTAACCCTTGTCCACCTGAGCCGCTTAATCTTATCTCATGCTTTTTCATTAAACATCGCTCCCCTTTAAACTATCTATAATTTTTTGATATTCTTTTGTATATTCTGGTTCAGGGCTGTTCTTAAACTCTCCTATAAGGAATTTACCTTCCAACTGCTCAGGAGTCATTCTTGCAGCAGCTGTGATATTAACTGCGTGCTCCTTTTGCCATTGCATCATTTCTACTGGTCCACCCTTTTTGTTCTTTCTTCCATAATAGGTTGGACAGCCTGAAATCGCTTCAATTAAGGAAAAACCTTCATTATTGATACCATTCTTAACTAATTGAGATATCATGTTTGCATGATATGATGTAGCTCTACCAACATATGTTGCGCCTGCTGCTGAAACAAGATTGCATATGTCAAAAGGTTTATCAATATTACCGTATGGTGCAGTTGTTCCTTTATCAAACCTAGGTGTTGTAGGTGAATACTGTCCACCAGTCATTCCATATATGTTGTTATTATATATTATTGCAGTTATATCAATATTTCTTCTACAAGTGTGTATTAAATGATTGCCGCCGATAGCAGTTGAATCACCATCACCCATAATTACTATAACCTTTAACTCTGGATTTGCAAGCTTTATACCTGTAGCAAAAGCAAGTGCACGTCCATGGGCTGTATGCAATGTATTAAAATCTAAATAGCCTGATGCTCTTGATGAACAGCCTATACCTGATACGATACAAACCTTATCAGGATCTAATCCTAATTCATCTATAGCTACTGTAATTGATCTTGTAATTATACCGTGACCGCAACCTGGACACCAAATCTGTGGTAGTTCATTTGTTCTAAAATATTTTTCTACTAATTGGCTTGGCATTCTACAGCACCTCCTCAATCTTAGATATTATTTCTTCTGGATAAATTATTTCACCTTTTACTTTGTTTAATCTTATAATCTTTGTATTTTTACTACATAATCTTTCAACTTCAAGTACCATTTGTCCAAGATTCATCTCAGGTGCTATTATAGCTTTGGCTTTCTTAGAAAGCTCAATTAATCTTTCTTCTGGGAAAGGCCATATTGTTATAGGTCTAAATAAACCTATTTTAATTCCCTTTTCTCTCATAGTTTTCATAGCTGTTCTTGCAGCTCTTGCTACACAACCATATGCAAATATTATAATATCTGCATCTTCAGTATTTTCTTCTTCCCAAGTAATGATATCCTTCTTGTTAAGTTCTACCTTATCATTCAGTCTTCTAACTAGCTTATCAGCTACCACACCGCTGTTGCTTGGAAAACCTGTTTCATCATGTACTAAGCCTGTTACATGATATTTATAACCTGTACCAAAATCTGCCATTGGAGGAACTAGATTATTTTCAGGTTTAAATGGCACATATTCTTCAGGAGAGCAAGTAGGACGAACTCTGTCTATTATCTCTATTTCTGAAGCATCAGGTATTTCTACCTTTTCTCTCATATGTCCAATAACCTCGTCCATCATAAGAAGAACAGGTGTACGATATTTTTCTGCAAGATTGAAAGCTCTAACTGTTAAGTCAAAGGTTTCTCTAACTGATGATGGGCACAATGCAATTACTGGATGATCCCCGTGTGTACCCCATTTTGCTTGCATCATATCACCTTGAGCTGGTGAAGTAGGTAATCCTGTACTTGGACCTCCTCTTTGTACATCTACTATTACAACGGGTATTTCTGCTATTGCAGCATATCCGATATTTTCTTGTTTTAGAGAAAAGCCAGGACCACTTGAAGCTGTCATGCTTTTCTTACCTGTCAATGATGCACCTATAGCTGCTGCTATTCCTGCAATTTCGTCTTCCATTTGTATAAACTTGCCGCCTACTTTTGGTAATTTTTCAGCAGATAATTCTGCTAGTTCTGTTGATGGAGTAATAGGATAGCCGGCATAAAATCTCATTCCTGCTGCAAGTGCACCTTCTATACAGGCTTCATTACCTTGCATAAGTCTAACCTTTTTGCTCATTTTTTTTCCTCCCTACATGTATAGCATAGTCAGGACATCTTAATTCACAAAGTCCGCATTGTGTACACTTTTCGATATCCGCAATTGCTACCTTTTCTCCTATTATTTCTATAGCTTTTGTTGGACAAAAGGAAGTACATATTCCACAACCCTTGCACCATTCAGCATTAATGAACAATTTGCCATAATCAACATCTACACCCTTTATGATCTTTTTTTTCATTTTAGCGCCCTCCCCCTTTTAACATATGCAATTTTAAAATCATTTTAAATTTAATTTCTCAGTATTTTGCAACTTTGCCTTCATTTTTAGTATATATTATTGCAGGAAATATTGCAATACATAATGTCTTTTAATTTTTATTGTTATTTTATAGTCAATTTAAGTCTCCAATCTTTTATTTCATTTATTAAACCATGGCTTGTAAGGTCAATGTTTATAGGAGTTATTGATATATATTTGTTCTCGATAGCGTAGATATCAGTATTTTTATCTTCGGGAATATCTATTAACTCTCCTGCTAGCCAGTAATATATATCTCCTTTTGGATCTATTCTTTCTTCAAAATTATTCTTATATATTTTTATACCTAATTTAGTTGTTTTGATACCTTTTATATCAGATATTTGCTCACATTTAGGAATATTGACATTAAGAATATGATTTTGGGGTATAGCATGCTTTAACACTTCAATACAAATGTCTTTTGAAACTTCAGCTGCAATTTTAAAATCTATAGCTTTATAATCTACATAAGAAAATGCTATAGAAGGTATTCCAAATATTGCTCCCTCAACTGCAGCTGATACCGTTCCAGAGTATATTACGTCAGTACCAAGGTTCTCTCCGATATTTATACCTGATACTATCAAATCTGGTTTTACTTCCATTAGGTTTTCTATTCCTAACTTGATGCAATCAGCAGGTGTACCATTAACCCACCAAGCCTTTATATCGGGGCTAAATATATCTACTTTATTGCTTCTTAATGGAGTATGCATTGTAACTGCATGACCAATTGCACTTTGATTAGTTTCAGGTGCTACTACATATACCTCTCCCAATTCAGTCATTGCTTTTGCCAGAGCTTGAATACCTTTAGAATATATGCCATCATCATTAGATATTAAAATTTTCAACTTTATTTACCTCCTTACTGATAATATTTATTATTGATTATTTTTTAAAATAAATGCACAGACTAAAATATATGAATCAGGAAAAATGTTTTATTAGAAACATATAGAGGAACTTTTGTACTAATATTTTTATGCGACAGGGTGATAATATGATACAAATTGATGATGCAGGAAGCGGCAGCTTAATTGGCGGAACTTGCATCGGGGCTATAAGAGTCGAGACGGGTGAATATTATTATGAAGTAATACCCATCAATTTGTTTGATAAAGAAAACTTTAAAAACAAATCATATATTTATTATGCTACAGATATAGTGAGAAGAAGCATACATAATCTTGGAATCTTATATGATGAACCCATTAGTATATGTCAAGGTTATATATTTGAGGATACTCGTAACTATTTAAAGAAAAGCAATTATAATTTTACTAAGGGTAAAATTGTCGATCCACTTCAGACAAAAATTGAAAAAACATTTGAGGAATATACTGTTTCTCTTGGATTGCCTAGGGAGTTTATATCCTATACCAAATACCCCTTTCACTTACACCGTATATTAAAATGGGTATATGCTGATTATCAAAACAGAGTACCTCTATGCAAAACAGGTTGGAAAAGCTGGAGTAAATATAGTGCTCTTAAAGTTGAAACTTATTATGATAAGGTCATGAAGAGTAATTATACCTGTCTAAAGTGTGGAGAGCGGATCGAAAACAATTCTCCAGTAAAGGTATTAAAATTTATGATTAATAAACCTAATTATGTGTATCTACATAAGCATTGTCATAAAATTTGAAGGCATGGTGAAAACCATGCCTTTCATTTCAAAGGATGACACAAAGGTCATACGCTACTGCATTTTATACAGGATAAGTTTTTTGTTCCTTATCTACAAGCTCACTATCTATACCATATTTTTTTGCTTGTCTGTCCTTAAAAAACTTAATAGCTACTGCTGGAAACAAAGCATAGGATAATACATCTTCCTCTTGCTCATAATATTCCTTCATTTCTGCCTTAACTGCTTCCAATTGTGGAGCAATTAAATCTGCAGGTCTACAGGTTATAACCTCTTCGTCCCCTATTATCTTTTTCTTTATATCTTCAGATATAGGTACGGAAGGTCTGCCATATTTTCCTCTAACATAATCCTTTATTTCATTTGGTATCATCTTATAGCGTTCACCTGAGATTACATTAAACACAGATTGAGTACCAACAAATTGGCTGGACGGTGTAACCAGTGGTGGAAAACCTAAATCAGCTCTTACTCTAGGAACCTCTTTAAGCACTTCTTCGTATTTATCTGATGCATTTTGCATTGCAAGCTGTGACATTAAGTTTGATAACATACCTCCAGGAACTTGATATGAAAGTACTCTTGTATCAACATTAAATACATTCATATTAAGAACACCATTTGCTATGTACTTTTCTCTAATGGTTTTGAAATGATCTGCAATTTCTCCTAATAGCTCTATATTAAGACCTGTATCGTATTCTGTACCTTGTAATGTAGCAACCATAGGCTCTGTAGGAGGCTGTGAAGTACCTAAACCAAAAGGTGATATAGCAGTATCAATTATATCTACTCCTGCCTCTATAGCTTTTAAATAAGTCATATCAGTCATACCACTGGTAAAATGAGTATGGAGCTGAATCGGTATATCTATATTCTTTTTAAGTTCTTTTATTAATTCATAACCATAGTATGGAGTGAGTATTCCTGACATATCCTTAATACAAAGAGAATCTGCACCCATTTCCTGTACTTCCAAAGCAAGTTTTACGTACATCTCTGTATTATGAACAGGGCTCGTAGTATAAACAACTGTACCCTGAGCATGACCACCATATTTTTTAGTTGCTTTGATTGCTGTTTTAATGTTTCTTAAATCGTTTAATGCATCAAATATTCTAATTATATCTATCCCATTTTTTATAGAAAGTCTTACAAATTCATCTACTACATCATCTGCATAGTTTTTGTAGCCTAAAATATTTTGACCTCTTAAAAGCATTTGAAGCTTTGTGTTTTTAACCTTAGATCTGATTATTCTCAAGCGTTCCCATGGATCTTCATTTAAAAATCTAAGACATGAATCAAAGGTTGCTCCTCCCCACATTTCAAGAGAGTGATAACCCACCTTATCTAATTTTTCTAATATTGGTAGCATTTCTTCTGTATTCATTCTTGTAGCAATCAAAGATTGATGTCCATCTCGGAGTCCAGTCTCTGTTATTTTAACTTTAGCCATGTAATTGTATTCCTCCTATCCTGCATAGCTTTACGCATATGCTACTATATATTTTATACCACATTTGTATTGGAAAATATATATTATTCGTCAAATTTTTGTTCTATTTGACTTTATAATCACTATTATATTATTTACAAGAGCATGGTTTAAAATAATCAACCAAGCTTACCTTGTAAAAGTTATGGTCAAAACTCTCTTCAAAGTAATTACTATAAAGTCTTTCTATTTCTTGGAGCTCATCCTCTTCTTTCATTTTATTGAACTTCAAATTATCAGCAAATTGATCACATCTCCCACTTAAGTATGCTGTTTTTACACCACTTAGCTCAGCAATGTTTAGTATTGCTTTCACAAGAGCACTGCCCATACTATCTCTTCTATAATTATTTGCAATATAAACCCAATTTATAAGGCATATATCCTCAAGAAGTATGCTACAGCCTATACCACATATTATATTTCCTATTGAAATCAGCATCATGTTTTCCAGTTTATCGATCATATAGGTTTTATCAAAGCCTAAAGTCTCTGCATTATTGTATAAGTACTCTAAATCTTTTGGCTGTACTTTTTTTATTTCTATCATTGCTTTTCTCCTACGCTGAATAAATATTTTATTTCTTCTTCTTTTAGATATCTCCAGTGACCTTTCACTAAATCACCAAGCTCAAGCTTTCCTATACTGATTCTTTTCAGACTTATAACCCCATGATTCACTGCATCACACATTTTTCTTACTTGACGATTTTTTCCTTCATGTATTGTTATGTCAACTAAGCTGTTGTTATTTTTTATTTCTAACACCGTAAGCTTTGCTGGTGAGGTTTTATATTCATCAATAACAATTCCCTCAGCAAAGGTATCTATGTCTCGTTGTTCAATTCTCCCTACAACTAGTGCTCTATAGGTTTTATCAATATTATGACTAGGATGGGTTATTTTATATGTAAGGTCTCCATCATTGGTTAGTATTAGTAGTCCCTCAGTATCATAATCTAATCTTCCTACAGGGAAAATCCTCTCTTTAATCTCCGAAGTCAAATCTAAAACAGTAGGTCTATTAAATTGATCCTTTGAGCTTGTTATATATTCTGTGGGTTTGTTTAGCATTACATAGATATTATGTGTTTGATTGCTTAGAATTTTACCCTCAACTTCTATTTTATCCTTTTGCTTGTCCGCCTTTACTCCAAGTTCTTTAACTGCCACACCATTTACTTTAACCTTACCTTGCAGTATAAGCTCCTCACATTTCCTTCTAGATGCTACGCCAAGCTCTGCCATAATCTTCTGTAGACGTTCCTCCATATTTATCACCTTTTATAAAACAAATTGATGAAATATAAAATAACTTTCACCAATTTGTAAATTTATTATTAATAATGTTTTAATTTTCATTTATTATATCTAGACTATACGTTTTCACAGCATATTTAGTCAAGGATGTTGCGAAATATTTTTTTCATATAATGCAGAGGATTTTGAGACTTAACTGATTCTGTGTACTCCAAATCAACTGTTCCTACAAGTTCATCTTTCATATAAATCTTTATTTCACCAGCTTTTGTACCTTTTAAAATAGGTGCTGTATTATTGAATTTTAACTGTTGTATAAGTATGATATTGTCAAGCTCATCAGTTTTTATTGGTAAGTAAAAATCAGTAGTAGGCTTCAATCCAACTATTTCTTTATCTCCTTTAATAACCTTCAGATATTGGTATAGCTCGTCACTATCTACAATTTTTTGTTGTGAGTAATTGTTAAAGCAATAATCAAGTAAAGCACTTGACTCCTCCCACATTGGACTACAGTTAAGTACAACACTGCAAAGCTTCCAATTGTTGCGAGTTGCTGAGGCAACTAGGCATCTTCCTGCTTTATTTGTAAAACCTGTCTTTACTCCATCTCCACCCTCGAACTGCCAAAGCATTTTGTTCTTATTCATCATGTTTCTTTTCCATTCAACATTAGGCGGTCCGCTTATGGTTTTGCGCTTTGTACTCACAATTTCTGCAAACTTAGGATTTCTTAAAGCGTAGCTTGTAATAAGTGCTAAATCATATGCTGTAGTATAATGCTCTGGATTATCTAAGCCATGAGGATTGGTAAAGCTGGTATTTTTTGCACCTATCTCATTTGCCTTGATATTCATCATATGTGCAAAGCCCTCTATACTTCCTCCAAGATGCTCTGCTATTGCTGTTGCTGCATCATTTCCAGATCTTAGCATTATCGCAAAAAGCAATTCTTCTACAGTGATTTTCTCTCCTTCTTTTAGATAGATAGAAGAGCCTTCAACATTTGCTGCATTTTTACTTACAGTAACAATTTCATTTAACTTGCCAGTTTCAATTGCTACTAAAACAGTCATTATTTTTGTTGTACTTGCCATTGGAAGCTTTTGCTCTGAATTCTTGCTGTATAAGACTCTACCTGTTTTTACATCCATTACCACAGCTGCTTTTGCACTTGTATTGACATCTGCATATACAAAAGCTGCACATAGGTTAAAAATCAATAAGCAAGACATAACATACAATGCTATTTTCTTCATTTTATCACTCCGCCAATAGTTTTAATAGGAGGCATAAATGCATATTGTATACCTCTTTAATACTAAGTAGTCTTTTATTTATTATTGACAGAATAAAAAATATAATGCCTTTTTTAATTACTAATATTTAACTTTCAATAATTGTATTACAACCAAATTCCTTTGCTATCTTCTGAGCCTCTTTTATGTCCTCATCGCTCCAAATAGACCAACCACCTTTTAATATTCCGTTGACATAAATTTCTACTTTATCTTTTTTAAACATCATTATTTTACCATTTTTATTTTTCATTTGATTTATTTGTCGCTTTACAGCTTCTTCAATATCTACATCAAGTACCTTCATGGCTATCATAAGACAGGATAAAGCATCTTCTAATTCATGTTTTGCTGTGTCGGAATCACCTTTAAGTAATGCTTTTAGTGATTCTGCTACTTCCTCATTTAAATGACTTATTACCTCTTTGGGATCATCTGTAATATACTTACGATTTTCCCATATTAATTCTAAAGCTTTTTTAATCTCCAAAATATCACCCCCAGGTAATTATAATCATAGCATATTTTAGCAATTGTGACCATTTAATATAAATATGGCATGTAAATATCAACTTACATGCCATTACAAAAAAACAACTTTAGCTATTAGTTATATCTGTATTTCGATTCTTAACCATTTTTTCCATGTTTTCAATAAAGTTTGGAACCATATCGATAATTCTATCCACTGTTGTATTATAAGTAACTGGTAGCATTCTCAGCTGACCATTTGCTGAAGTTAAAAATGCTATAGGTTGTATCGTAACACCTGCTCCAGTACCTCCAGCAAAAGGGTAACAACTGTCTGTCTCTGTTCTTTTTTGTTCAGTCTCACATTTGTTTGATAAATCACCACCGCCTGCTACAAAAGCATAGCATACTCTTGAAATAGGTATTGCTATAGTACCGTCTTTTGCTTCTACAGGATCACCTACTACTGTATTTACATCTATCATATTTTTGATACTTTCCATTGTAGTTCTCATTAAGTTTTCTACTGGCTGTTGCACTTAATCACTTCCTTTGAAAATTTATAAGTTAACATTTAACTGTACTTCCTGACTTAAGCTCTTCTTTTTTATTTCTCTGCTTCTCTTTAATACCATTATTACCGTATTTATAATATTTCCTAACCTAAAATTTATTATGCAACTAGTTTCCAACTCAAAGCCTTCCTTATCAAAGACAGGTGATATTTCTATTGCTTTTGTTGTCAAGTTTAAATTAGCTTTTATAATTGATAAAGAAGTTCCTACGACAGCCCATACAGTACCACAAGTAAGTGCAGTCAAAGTCGCATCATATATCCCAAGCTTTAGCATAATAGATAGCTCTCTTATCTTTATGTGCTTAAACCAATACTTTTTTAATTTGTTTAAAAGAATAGCATCATGATGAAATAATTCTTTAATTTTGTTATAATCTTTGACAGTAAATATTTTGCTTATTCTTTTAAATAGCTTGTTTGTTTTATTAGATTCTACTTCAGCTCTATATTTTAAAGCAGGTTTACCATTTACAAATACAATGTCAAGCATTGGAAGCTCAAATTTCAAATTAAGTAACCCATATAAGGTTCTCACCCTGGTTATAATTGCATCGTCTTCATTTCTTTTAATAATCTTAAGCTTAATCTGTATCGGCATGAAATATAACAATATTCCTATAAACCCTAAGCAGATTAAAATATATAATATTTTCAGCATTATTTTCCTCCAAATACAGAGTATGTTTCTTATGTATTTTTACACAATATAGAAAAATAATACATGTATACAAAAAAAGATGTACTAATGCACATCTTCATATATTGCTACTTCTTCGTGAAAATCTTGCAAAGGAGGAAGCTCCTGTAGGTTTTTCAGTCCAAAAAGCTTTAGGAAATTATCTGTTGTACAATATATCATAGGTCTTCCAGGTCCATCTAACCTGCCAGCTTCAAAAATTAACGCCTTATCTTCCAGCCTTGATATACTGCTTTCTGATTTTACACCTCTAATAGATTCTATCTGAGCCTTTGTTATAGGTTGTCTATACGCTATGATCGATAAAGTTTCAAGTGCTGCCTGTGACAAGCCTTGTCTTGTTTGTGGCTTTACCAGTCTTTCTATATATTCATAATGCTCAGGCCTAGTGCAAAATTGATAACTATTATTTACTTCAATAATCTGAATTCCTCTTTTTTCTTCGTTATTGACATCAATCATTTGATTTATAATCTTCTTTACAGTACTTTCATCAATACTAAGGACAATAGCCAGTTCTTTTAGTGATACTGCATCACCTGCTACATAAAGCAAGCTCTCAATAACTGATTTTATTTCTTTTATATCCATTCTTAATACCTCAGCTATTTATTTTTCTTCTTTTTATTAAAATCTTATCAAAATTAATTTCCTGCTCAACAATTACAAGTTTTCTCTTAACCATCTCTAGGGTAGCAAGAAATGTTACTATTATCTCATACTTGTCTATTGAATCCTTAAACAACTCTTCAAAATAAAAGGTTTGTCTTGTAACTAAGAGCTTTGTAATTTCTTTTATTTTATCATCTATTGTAAATACATCACGATATATCTGCCTATACACTTTTTTTGTCTTAGTTGTATTTTTCTGCATAATATCCTTAAGAGTTTTAGCTAGCAGGTCAACAGAAATCCCTGTTATAGATGTAAAGTCAGAAATATAATCCTCAATAGGCTCAGGACTTTTATAAAATACCTTTTCATATATCTGAATCTTATCTCTTAGCAGTAAGGTAAACTCCTTATACTTCTTATACTCAATAAGTTTTTGAACAAGCTCTTCTCTTGGGTCAATCTCAATACCAGAGTTGTCCTCTTTTTTTGGTTTAGGAAGCAGCATTTTAGATTTAATCTCTACCAAGGTTGCAGCCATTACAATAAATTCACTGGCAGCCTCCATATCCATTTCCTGTATTAACTCTAAATACTCTAAGTACTGATATGTAATCTCAGCAATAGGTATATCATAAATATCAACCTCGGCCTTCTCAATAAGATGGAGTAATAAGTCCAGAGGTCCTTCAAAATTTTCCAGTTTTACTTTAATAGACATTTTTATCTACTCCAATTCCAGCATATTCACTTTTATTCATATATAATCCTAAATAAGATTATATTAGTCCAAGCAAGGACATAAAAAATATAACAAATATTTGTATTTTTGTAGCCAAAAAAATAACCATTGGAGTAAGAATCTTGTCTAATAAATTTGAAAATACTAGTAGAATCAATAAAATACTTGCGTATCTTTCATACTCATACAACTTGTTTTCCAAATGAGCTGGAAGAATGCTGGCTAATATCTTTGAACCGTCTAATGGAGGTATCGGTATTAGGTTAAAAACACAAAGTCCAACGTTTATAATAAACGTAGCTTGAATTATATTATATACAGTTTCGCTAGTAGAATGGAATACATTAAAAACAAAATACATAATAGTCAAACTTATAAAAGCAAGTAAAAGATTCATAACAGGACCTGCTAAGGAAACCAGAATCGTACCTATTCTTCTATTTCTAAATTTGTTTGGATTTATTGGTACTGGTTTTGCCCATCCAAAGCCTGCAAAAAGCAAAGCTAAAAAGCCTACAAT
The DNA here is from genome assembly GCA_942492835.1 of uncultured Clostridia bacterium. Classification (GTDB taxonomy): domain Bacteria; phylum Bacillota; class Clostridia; order Lutisporales; family Lutisporaceae; genus GWB2-37-7. The sequence goes on from OW818645.1 coordinate 131,192, forward strand.
ATCAAAATGTGCTCTAGGATCTAGAGTAAGCCTTCCCATGTTTTTTGCTGTATTATCTCCCATATAATATGCCGCTAATGCATGAGAAAACTCATGGAATGAAATAGCTATAAAAATCCCTGGCAAAGAATAAAGCTTTTGTAATATAAAACTTGTATCAAACATCTTAAACCTCCTATAAACATTTATTCTAAATTATAACATAAAATATCAAATCACTGCAAAACTATAATTAAGGGCAATGCAAACGCATTGCCCTTAATTAATAAAAAGAATGCAAATATCTTTACATATTATTTACCCGAACCAAACCAATAACGTAAAGATTTTTTAAAGTTTACTATGAAGGAGGATTTATTTACAGTACTATCCGACACCAATGGATATCTTTTTATTTCGCTGTCATCTTTGTATATTATCATCTCACCGATCTTTTGATCCTTTTTAATTGGTGCTGTTAAATTTTTAGCAACTATAACTTCCTTCTTAATATTTTTGTCATCACCCTTCTTGGTCAACAAACTTATGTTTTCTTTACTTACTATTTTTATATAATTTTTGTCGCCTTTTGAAACCTGAGCTTCTGCTATTATATCACCAGCTTTTGCAATGGAATAGTTGGAATAATTTGCATAACCAAAATTTAGAAGTGTCAATACATCCTTTGTTCTGCTTGTAATGTCAGGAGCACCCAAAACTACACTGATAAGTCTTAGATTGTTTTTCTTTGCTGTTGTTGCTATACAATACATTGCCTGTCTTGTGTAGCCTGTTTTGATTCCATCAATATAGCCTTGATAAAATCTTATCATTTTGTTTTTGTTTGTTAGGACTCTCTTTACATCGTTATTTTTTCCTATAAAAATTTCAACCATGTACTTTGAAATATATTCAAATATATTTTGATGTTTTATTAGCTCTCTAGACATTAATGCAATATCGAAAGCTGAGGATTCGTGTCCATCTAAAGGTAGACCATTAGTGTTTTTGAAGGTAGTATCATTCATACCTAGTTCTTTAGCTCGCTGATTCATAAGCTTCACAAACTCTTCTTCGCTGCCTGCTATATGTTCTGCAATTGCAATACAAGCATCATTTGCTGATTCAACTGCTATACCTGTTAATAACTCATGTACTGTTCTAACCTCTCCTGCCTCCAATAGCAGTCTAGTACCTTCGGTATTCTTACTTTCAGCTTGCTTGCTTATAGTAACCTTGTCTTGTAGTGTAATCTTACCTGAATCAATTGCTTCCATAGTTAGTAACATTGTCATTACTTTGGTAACACTAGCAGGAGGAAGCTTTTCATGAGGATTTTTTTCTACTATTATTTCACCGGTTGTAGAATCAATCAATATTGCTGATTTTCCCTTAAGTTCAACTCCATCTGCCTTCACAGCAGTTAAGCTACTTAATATTAGAGAAAAGCATAAAATTGTACAAAGTATTACTTTTAATATACTATTATTTTTTAGCTGTCTCATAACAATCCTCCTAAGTTTGATTTAAAGTTATATTTCCCTTGAAGGAGAATTGTTATTCTCAATATAATCCATAGAACATATGGTTTATATTATTAGTTATGTAAATTAATACAAATATACTATATATATATTTGTCCTATAATAGCTATTAATTACCTCCACAATTAGGTTTAATTACATAATATGGGCAATAGTAATACTTGCCATCATTTTTATATTAGTGTTACAATAATTACATATACTGGTTGTATAAGTATATATTGTATTAGGAGGTGATTATTGTAATAATGTAATTACCTAGCTAAATTAAAAAATTACGTAGGAGGGTTTTTATGAAAAAGAAGAATTTTATATCTATTGTGTTATCTATTATGCTTATAGCTTGCAGCTTGACACAGATATCATACGCAGATAATCATTTAATTGAAAGTGATATGAAAGTACTTGCATCAAAAGAATTCATGGGTAGACTTTTTGGAACAGAAGGAAACGAAAAGGCTGTTAGCTATGTGGCAAGTAGATTTTCAGAAATTGGATTAGAATTGTATGATGATGATTACTATCATGTAAGCGAACAAACTATATATGATCCAGAAAAGCAAGTTCATACTCTTGAGGTAGCATTTGAAAATGGCAGTACTAAGCAATATGAATTTGGCAAGGATTATGTAGATAGACGTCATATAAAAGAACTAAATATTTCTGCTCCTATTACATTTGATAGCAAGGATGAAAATTTGAATGATAAAATAATAGTAATTGATAATAGTGATGTATATTACAAGTATGTAGATAGATGTAAGGCCGTATTTAAAAAAGTAGACTCTTTTTTTGGCATGGCAGGTGCTTCGAGTTATGGTACACCTTATATAGAGATTTCAGATAAGCTTTATAATGCATTATTAACGAAGGAAATAAAAGAAGTTCGACTTATGACAAGACATATACCAGAGCAAGCTGATATAAGACAAGTAGTTGGTAAAATATCAGGTAAAGATAATAAAAAGTTATTAGTACTATCATCTCATATTGATCATGTAGGATATGCCGGTAAAACTATTTTTTATGGTGCAGTAGATAATGCTGCGGGAACTTCAGTAATTATGAAATTAGCAGAAAAATTAAAGAAACAATCTGAAATAAAGCCTTTTGACATGGATATTATAATATGCGCATTCAATGGAGAAGAAATTTCATCAACTAATGACAGCCAATTAGTTGATGAACTAAGTAAAAAGTATGATGAAATTTACAACATTAATTTTGATACACTCGGAAAAAAAGATGGAGGAAAAATCACTATAAATGGAGATCCCACAATTAATCAAGAGCTAATAAAAGATATATTTAATTGTTTTGCAAAAAATAATTATGGAATATTAGATAAGGACTATGGAGGAAGCGACCATGTTTTATTTAATAGACTAGGATTTTGTGGGATAACCTTAGGACAGATAGATGTGTTTGGTGAAAATAATACTACTAGTATACATACTGCTGAGGACACATTAAAACTTGTTGATTATGATCAACTCTATAAAGTAAGTGACGTAGTTTATGACTTTATTATGACTAATAATGGTAAATTATATAGACCTACTTTAAATAACTAGAAGAAAAATAAGAACAGAGAATCCTTAAATACAAAGGGTTCTCTGTTCTTTTATATCAATTATTTTTGAAATCCATTTTTATCTACTTTTCCAAATATCAATGGTCTTATTCTGCTTTAACAAAATAAGACCATTGATATATATGTTTAATGCGATATATATAATTGAATCAAGGATTTATAAATAATTTACTTCTTTACAGTGCTCTATCATATTTTTTATATTCTGCTCATCAATCACATTCCACTCAAATGCCAGTTTGTTCAATATAAAATCCGTTTTTTCAAATAAAAAATGAGTTCTTGTCCTTGGTTCATCTATATGTACATTATCTTCCCCATTCAAAAGATGGGTGTGCAGCATACTTATATATGGCAACACATGTTTATTGTTGTAATTTTTATATATGTAATCCAAAAATTCTTCTGACGTTACAACCATCATACCAAGATTCAGTCTATCAGAGCTTAAATGTTGTGAGAGATTCACTCTGCTTCTGTTTTCTATGTGATAGGTTTCATTTTGTAATGATGCTTTATTGAATAGCACTACAATCGCCCTACTTATGAAATCAACACATGTAATAGTTATATTACCGGAATCTTGGGGTATCATTCCAAGCTTTATAAAGGATTTCATTACTGTATACACAGCATTCTGCTCTTTATTATTTTGGAATTTGCCTGTTACTGAATCAAATAATATATTTCCTAATCTGAATATATTTACATTTACTCCATTTGCTCTTTCTTTTATCAGTAAGTTTTCTGCCTCTAGCTTGGATTTAGGGTATACTGCCTCCAAATGCTGGTTTATGTCACAATCATACTCAGTGAATAAACTAGTCTCAACATTTTCAATGTTACCTGCTCCCACTGCTAGCGTTGATATATGATTAAAGGTTTTTTGTCTTCCAAGCTTTGCAAATGCTATCAATGCCTTTGTTGTTTCTACATTTGCCTTATAGGAATCCTGATACTTGCCAAAATGGCTTACATTTCCAGCCGAATGTACTATGCAATCAATTTCCTTGCTTAGGTATCTATATCTTTCCTCATTTAAGCCTAAATGTTCTTCTGCTAAATCTCCAGTATATATTGCTATTCGATCCTTGTTCATTTGATAAAACACTATGCCAAAATAATAGTTCATATTATCAATTATGCGTCTAGTTGCTTCCTCAATACAACTTCCTCTTATTATCAAATGTAGCTTGGCAGATGTTTCATTCAAAAGCTCTCTAAGCAGGAAAACACCGAGATATCCAGTTGAACCAGTTAATAAAATATTATTATAGTTAATTACTTCTTTTACATCTAAGGTTCTGTATACTTCTATTTTTTTACGATATGCTTCCAGCTCCTTCTGAATAGCTGGTTCATTAGAAGCTGTTACAACAGGTACAGCTTCTGTGTGTTTGAGCCTTTCAATTAGCATTTCCAGATTATCTCCGCTGACTGAGATGTTTTTTGCTAACTCAGCTGCATTGGGGTGCATAAATATATCATTAACATGTATTTTGTAATCCTTTTTCAACTTTGCTACTACTTCCATAACCTTTATGGAATCTCCACCAATATCAAAGAAGTCTTCATTGACACCTATTCTGTTAATTCCTATAACCTGTTCAAATGCCTCTATTATATTTTGTTCTTTCTCATTTCTCGGAGCGATATATTCACTCTCGGACTCCTCTCGTTGATATACTTTGTACTGTTGCAGAGGTTTATATGTCTCTTTGTTGCTTGTACTGGAAGGTATAGCACTTTCTACATAGAAATACTTTTTCTCAAACGGATAGGTTGGTAATGACACACGATATCTTCTCTCTGCTTTGTAATATGCTCTCCAATCAATATCTGCACCCAGCAACCATAAATATCCCAGAGCATTCAGCAAAAAGTCATTATCCGACTGAACTTCCTGGGGATGCTTTACTGTACTGATTGCATAGTTTTTTCTTTCTCTATCCAGCAACTGCTTTGTCAAAGAGCTCAATGTCTTTCCTGGACCTACCTCCAGATATATATTTTTAGTATCATTTACCAGTTGGAGTAGTCCATCATTAAATCTTACAGTACTTCTTATATGCTTTATCCAATATTCATTATCGAATATGTCGTTGTCAGATATCCAGTTGCCTGTTAAGTTGGATATGTAGGGTATTGATGCACTATTAAACTTTATTGTACTTAGTATCTCTCTGAACTCATCCAATATTGGTTCAACCATATATGAATGGAAAGCATGAGAGGTATGTAGTCGGTTAGTCTTATATCCAAGCTCTCTCAAATGTCCTTCTATAGCTACAATTTCTTCATCTTCACCTGATAGCACACAGGACGTTTGTCCATTTATGGCTGCTATTGATAATCTGTCTCCAATCAATTCCCTCAACCGTTCTTCTGATTCTGGCACACTAAGCATAGAACCCTTGGGTAAGCTTTGCATAAGCTTGCCTCTATTGTAAACCAGGTATAGTGCATCCTCCAAAGAAAGCACTCCTGCCATACATGCAGCGGTATATTCCCCGATGCTGTGTCCTATCATAGCACTGGGTTTTATGTCCCAAAAAATTAGGAGCTTAGCAAGAGCGTACTCAAAGATAAATATTACTGGCTGTGCAAAATTAGTCTGGTTAATCAGATTTGCATTTTCAGAGCTATCCTTATCTGGATACCAGATACTCTTGATATCTGTACAATTCAGCTTTTTTAAAATATCAAAGCAGTTATCCACCTCTTTTTTAAATATTGGTTCTTTCAAATACAAATCCAAGCCCATATTGATATATTGCGAACCTTGTCCAGGGAACATAAATACTATATCCTTACATTCTTTATCCGATTTCATTCCTTTAACTCTTGTTGATTCTTTAGAAGATAATTGAGTAATTAAATCATTAACATCTTTGCAGACCAGCATTTTTTTATGCTTAAAGTGCTTTCTACCAATGTTCAATGTATAAGCTACATCCGCAAGGCTTATACTCGGATTTTTCTTCATATAGCCAACAAGATTTGAAGTTAATACTTGCAGTGCTGAACCAGTTTTGGCAGACAGTGTTATCAATTTACTTTCTCTTCCATTACCGTCCACTTCTCTTTTTGGAGCTTCCTCCAATATAATATGAGCGTTAGTACCACCAATTCCAAAAGAGCTTACTCCTGCCCGAAGCGGATATTTGCTGTTTTTCCAATCAACTAACTCCTTGTTTACATAGAATGGACTATTTTCAAAGTCTATATTAGGATTAGGGGTTTTGAAATTCAAGCTAGGTGGAAGCTGTTTATTTTTTAGTGACAATACTGTTTTTATAAAACCTGCTATTCCAGCAGCATTATCCAGATGTCCAATATTAGTCTTAACTGAGCCTATACGACAGCTGCCCTTAATATCGGTATCAAAAGCTAATCTAAGGCCTTCTATTTCTATGGGATCGCCCAGCTTTGTACCAGTGCCATGGGTTTCTATATAGCTTATACTTTCTGGCTCTACCTCCGACATATACAATGCAGATTTTACTACCGCTGCCTGACCCTGAGGGCTCGGAGCAGTATATCCTACCTTATTTGTACCATCATTGTTTATTGCTGATCCCTTTACTACTGCATATATATGGTCGCCATCGGCTATTGCATCCTCTAGACGTTTCAACAGCACAATTCCTGCCCCTTCTCCTCCAACCGTTCCGCTTGCATCTGCATCAAATGCCCTGCAATGACCATCTTTGGACATTATAGAGCCCTCTTCATACATATACCCTTTATTACTTGGATATGTAATCTTTACCCCTCCTGCCAATGCCATATTACATTCTCCGCTTATCAGTCCCTGGCAGGCCATATGTATGGCTACCAGTGACGAAGAGCATGCAGTTTGAATTGTGAGGCAAGGTCCTCTCAAATTAAATTTGTACGCAAGTCGGGTGCTGAAAAACTCACTGCCATTTACCAGCATTTCATTCATACTCGCACTATGCTTGTAGTTAAATACATTTATTATCCAGCCTAGATTTACGGATGCGCCAATATATGCCCCAATTAATCCCTTATAGTTCTGACTGTTGTATCCCGAGTCTTCAAGCGCTTCCCATGTACATTCATATAATAATCTAAGCTGTGGATCCATTATTTCTGCTTCTCTTGGAGTATATCCAAAGAAATCTGCATCAAAATATTCTATGTTTTTTATTACTCCCTTTGCTTTTACATAATTGGGATTATTATATATCTCAGGGTTACAGTTTGTAAGCTCTTCATCCTTAAAAAATGATATGCCTTCCACTCCATTTTTTAGATTTGTCCAAAACTCATCAATATTATCAGTGCCTGGAAATCTTCCCGACATTCCAATTACCGCAACCTCAAAGCCTGTAGTATTATCCATCTTACATTTCCCCCTTATTACGCTGCATTCTACGTTGAAGTCTTTTTTTGCCTTCATCCAAGTCCTTTTGATTATCGTGTATTTCAGTTGTTATCGCTACTTCTTCCATTGGTAATACCAAATACTCCGCCAAGCTCTTGATATTCGTATACTTGAAAAAATCGGTAATTGACAGCTGTACTTTAAATTCATTAGATATTCTGTTGTTAAGCTGAATAATCTTTAGAGAGTTGCCTCCTATATCAAAGAAATTGTCATGAATACTTATTTCGTCAACATTTAGCAATTCCTTCCATATACTTGCTATTCTCTTTTCCACTTCCGTTTCAGGAGCTTCATACTCCGCTCTTAGTATGGTGTTTGTATCAGGTTTCGGTAGTGCCTTTTTATCTAGCTTTCCATTATTGGTCAATGGCAATTTATCCATCTGTATAAAGTATGAAGGTATCATGTAGTCAGGTAGTACTCCACCCAAATATTCCTTCAACTCGCTTACTGACATTTCTCTATCGGCAGCTATATATGCACAAAGCTGCTGGATTCCTTCCTGATTTTCTCCAGCTATTACAGCTGCTTCCTTTATAGCTTGATGCAGCAGCAGACAGCTTTCTATTTCTCCCAGCTCTACTCTAAAGCCTCTGATCTTAATCTGTTGGTCTATTCTTCCCAAAAACTCTATATTCCTGTCAGGCAGCCACCTTGCCATATCGCCTGTTCGATACATTCTGTATCCTGGCTGAAATGGGTTCTCTACAAATTTTTCTGCTGTTAAGTCCGCCCTATTCAGGTATCCCCTTGATAGCCCTTTGCCTGCTATACATAGTTCGCCTGCCATACCTTCTGGCAATAGCTCAAGATTCTTATCTAATATATAGATTTTTGTATTGCCTATTGGGCTTCCTATCGGTATGACATTAATACTGTTTACGATTCTACTATCAATAGAATATGTTGTAGTTACATCACAGCACTCAGTGGGACCATATACATTAGTCACAACCAATTTGCTGTTGATGTTCAGTATTTCCTTTACAAGTTTAATTCCTAATGCTTCTCCTCCTACTACAAGCTCCTTCATTTCTATACACTTGTCCTCTTTTTTAAGAGCATCCAGCATTATTCTTATGTGAGTAGGTGTTGCATCCGAAATATCAATGTGTTTTTCCTGATAGTAGTCTAGTAGCTTACTTCCATCAAACCTAGTCTCATCTGGTACTATAAATAATGTGTGTCCAAGCAGAAGTGAAGGGAATATCTGCTTGACTGATGCATCAAACACATATGGAGCTACTAAAGCAATGTTTAGAGGTTCTGTATATTTATCATATATACGCTCCTTCAGTGCCATTACCAGATTAGTAAGACTGCTATGCTCTATAGCTGTTCCTTTTGGCTTTCCGGTGCTTCCTGATGTATATATTACATATGCAAGGTTGTTGACTGTATTATCATATCGTTGTGTAGAAGCTTTAGCTTCATATACTCTGCTGTCATCAATGAATATAATCTCGCCATCAAACTCAGTTCTGTCAGCTATATGACTTTGCGTAAGTAAAATATTAACCTTGCCGTCTTCAAGCATAAATTCTATTCTATCTTTGGGGTAGCTTGGGTCTATCGGTAGATATGCTCCCCCAGCTTTTAATATACCCATTATTCCTACTATCATCTCTAGTGAACGCTCAGCTATTATGGCTACAATACTATCTTCTTTTACTCCTTTATTTCTTAGCAGCTCTGCAAGCATATCTGATTTTTCATTGAGCTGCCTATAGGTTAATCCATTATTCTGATATACAACAGCCATTTTTTCTGGTGTTTTTGCTGCCTGCTCCTCAAATAATTGTGATGTTGTCTTATCATTGGAATAATCCATCTTTGTATGGTTAAGGTCAAATATCACCCGTTGTCTTTCTTCCAGTGGTAATACTTCATTCTTATTAATCTCTGTCTCTGGAGATTTAATAAATATGTTCAAAATGTTTTTATAATATTGTACAACTGTATCCATTTGTCCAGCTATATATATGCTGTCATCATACCTTATATCTAATTCAAAGGCTTCAAAGGTATTGGTTATGGCAAAATTGAATAGTGTGTTTGTTCTTGCATAAGAAAGATTACCCGATTTTCCTGCATTGCTATTTGATGTTTGCATACTAATCTCACTCATAATATGAAAATCAATATAGTTGAATAGTGTATCAAATAAAGAATTCTCTCTGACAGTGCTTTCTCCTAACTCTTTCAAAATTTCCGATAAAGGCAGCTTACCATACAGCTTTAATTCTATTATTTTTTTATCTACACTTCTGAGTAAGTCTTCCCATTTCATTCCCTTTATAAATTTCATTCTAAACGGTACGGTGTTCAGGAAACAGCCCAAAAGCTTATCACTGCCTTCACATGTCGGTCTGCTGTGTTCAACCAATCCTAATACTATATCGTTTTCATAGGATAGCATGTTCATCATATATGCATAGGCTGTAAAACAGACCGTTTTTATATTTGTTTTATATTTAACTGCTGTCTTTTTCAATTCTTGCAACATATCTTTGCCTAGATTGTATTTAACCGCTTTAAAGCTTCCATACTCTGTATCTTTTTTGAGACTTAATCTCTTGTAGCCAGTTAATTCTTCCTTCCAATAATCTGATATTTCTCGATTGTTTTTAATTGCTATCTGTTCAATCACATAATCCTTGTAGCTATGCTTCATCTCACCAGGATAAAATTCATTTTCGCCAGCTTCCTTAATACTGGTATAGATGGTTGATAATTCTGTTATAAACGATGCTACACTCCATCCGTCAAGAACAGCATGATGGCATATTAACGCAAACATGTAGCTAGTCTCACTAGTCAAGAATATATTTACTCTCCATAAGGGCTTTGATAAATCAAAGATTTTTTTTCTATCCTCTTCCATATGTTTTTTTATACTATTAATTTGTTCTTCTTTTGTCATTGCTTTAAGGTCAATATATTGAACCTCTGGATTAAAGTCGGTATAAACAATTTGTACTGGACAGTAAAAATCATATATATTAAAGCTCGTTCGCAGTATTGCATGCTTTTGTGTCATTATTTCTATTGCTTTTTGTAGTGCTTCAAAATTCATATTCTTGTCTTCTACAGGGTATAGCATTTGATCATGATAAACAGCTTCCTTGGGATTCTTTAAGTAATGGTATATCATCCCCTGAGCTATCTCGCTCATTGGATATATATCTTCTACATTGCCTCTAAGCTTAGCGGCTTGCTCTGGACTTTCCAATATTGCTCTTTTGGTTGCTTCCACTTCTGATCTTGCATTTTCCATTTCCTTTTGTGTTTTATCTTCCTGTATTTCTGATAAGCATTCTGAAAGCTCTTTTATTGTAGGGAACTGGAATACACTTCTTATATGAAGTTGTTTACCCATTCTTTTGTTTATTGCACTTACCAGTCTCAGGGCTTTTATAGAATCCCCTCCCAGTGTAAAGAAATTATCATTTATTCCTGCTCTATCTACTTTTAATACCTCTCCCCATATACTAGCAAGCTGTTCTTGTTCTTCATTTTCTGGTGGTTGATATTCTGTTCCTGTAGACATAGTACAATCTGGCTCTGGCAATGCCCTACGGTCAATCTTTCCGTTTGAAGTTAAAGGCATCCTGTCTAGCTCTACAAAATATGCTGGTAGCATATAATCAGGAAGTTCCTCTGACAAGAATCCTCTTAGCTCTGATAGTGTTAATTTGTTTTCTACTGACTCCATCCTGTCTTCTACTATATATGCACATATATAGTTATTGCCATTGCTGTCCAGCTTCGCCAACACTAAAGCTTCCGTTATGCTTTTATGGTTTAGCAATCTATTTTCTATCTCTCCAAGCTCTATTCTATGTCCTCGTATCTTAACCTGATGATCTATTCTTCCTAAGTATTCCATATCACCATCTGGAAGTACTTTTACCAAATCACCTGAACGGTACAATCGCTCTCCTGGTATATATGGGTTTTGAACAAATCTTGTTGCAGTAAGCTCTGGTTTGTTTAGATATCCACGACAGACACCTGCTCCTCCTACACATAATTCTCCAGCTACACCAATAGGAAGTAATCTCATATTTTTATCCATTATGTATGTTGTTAATGTAGGAATAGGCCTGCCTATATTTCCTATATTATTAGCTATTTCATATTCTGTTATCTCTTTGTATGTAACATGCACTGTAGTTTCTGTTATTCCATACATATTAATCAGCTTGGTATTTTCATATTTTTGCTTCCAACTTTTCAGATGTGCTGGTTTTAATGCTTCTCCTCCAAATATTATATATCTTATAGCCAGTTGTTTTTCTTTGCTTTTTTCTTCTTCTGCCGACAGATTATAAAAGGCAGTAGGCGTTTGATTCAACACTGTTACTTGTTCCTTATTCAAAAGTTTTAAATATTCAGAAGGATCCTGAGCTATTGTTTTGGGTACTATTACAAGTTTTCCCCCATACAGCAATGCACCGTACATTTCCCATACTGAGAAATCAAAGCAGTAGGAATGGAACATTGTCCAGACATCTCTCGGTTTAAAGTCAAACTGCATTTTATCATTGAAGAACAGTCTAACCACATTACCATGCTCTATCAATGCACCCTTAGGCTTGCCTGTAGTTCCTGAGGTATAAATCACATATGCAATATCACAGGGTTTATTTATGTATTCCAGATTGCCCCTTTTTTTCGAATATGAAGTTTCCTCATCAAGGAGAACTAATTTACCATCAAAGTAAACTCTATTCTCCAAGCTGCTTTGTGTAATAAGCAGCTTGCTTCCACTGTCTTGAAGCATATACTCTTTTCGTTCTCTAGGGTACTCTGGATCTATAGGCAGGTAAGCACCGCCAGCCTTCAATATTCCAAGTATCCCTATCACCATATCCATGGAACGCTCTACCATAATTCCTACTAGACTGTCTGGTGCAACTCCATTTTCTCTCAGCACCCTTGCCAATTGATTTGCTCTTTCATTTAACTCACGGTAAGTAAGCTGATATTCTCCATATACCGCTGCAATATTTTCAGGGGTAGCTGCTGCCTGTTCTTCAAATATCTGATGTATGGTCTTGTTCTTAGGATATTCTGCCATTGTACTATTAAAATCAAATAATAACTGTTGTTTCTCTTCCTCATTCAATATATCTATTTCATCTATTTTTATTCCTGAATTATTTATTACGCTTGTAAACACATTAGTCAGATGCTTCGTCAATCTTATTATAGTCTCTTCTGTGAACAGCTTTGTACTGTATTCCACTTTAAGATCTATATGGTCTTTACGTTCATGCACATTCAAAGTTATATCAAATTTTGAGATTTTGTTTTCTCCCTGATATACACTAAAGCTTAAATCTTCAATGTCAACAGTTTTCATTTCTATATTCTGTAATACAAGCACTACATCAAACAATGGATTTCGGCTCATATCTCTTCTTACATTAAGCTTTTCCACTAGCTCCTCAAACTGATAAGCTTGATTTTCATATGTTCTCAAACATCTGTTTTTTACTTCCTCTAGATAATCCTTGTATAGCTTGTTTCCTTCAGGATAGCTTCTCATTGCTAAGGTATTTACAAACACACCCATAATATTAGTCAAATCATTATGTTGTCTTCCTGCTATCGGACTTCCTACTACTATATCTTCTTGTCCGCTATACTTTGCTAACAATATGCTAAAGCCAGACAAAAGCACCATATATGTAGTGGCACCAGTTTGCTTTGATAACTGTCTTATACCTGCTGTCAATTTTTCGTTTAGTTCAAAATTTATACTATCTCCTGCGAAGCTCTGTATCGGCGGTCTGGGGTAATCTGTGGGCAGACTCAAAACAGGCAGTTCTCCTTCAAATTCCTTGAGCCAATACTCCTCCTGTTTCTTCATGATTTCACTGCTTTTCAGCTTGTTCTGCCATGCTGCATAATCCTTGTACTGTATTTTCAGTTCAGGCAATTCTTGATGTTGATAGAGCTTAATGAATTCTTCAACTAATATGCTCATTGATACACCATCTGATATAATATGATGCATATCATATAGCAGAATATGCTTTTCAGCATTTACTTTTACAAGTCCCACTCTCAGAAGAGGTGCTTTATCCAAGCTAAACGGTCTCACAAATTCCTTTACTAATGCTTTTACTTCTGAATCCTTGACTTCGTTATACTCAATTTCAAAATCTACTCTATCATGTACCTTTTGTAGTATTTCTTCTCCACTAAGCTCAAAGCTTGTCCTCAGTGCTTCATGTCTATTTACCAGAGTTTCAAATGCTTCTTCCAGTCTCTGCACATCCAAAACTCCTGTTATCTCCAACACCCCTGATATATTGTAGCCTGTACTTTGCATATCTAGCTGCTGCAAGGTGTACAACCTCTTTTGTGCTGATGACATCTCATAGTACTCTTTTTCTTCTACCTTTTCTATTTCTTCATATACGGTTTCTCCCGATAGCCTTATATACTCAACCAAGCCCTTTATTGTAGGAGTTCTGAATATTTCTCTTAATGGTACCTCTATATTCAGTTCCTTATGCAGTCTGCCTATCAGGCTTGTTGCCCTCAGAGAATGTCCTCCCAAATCAAAGAAGCTGTTATTAATCCCTACTTTTTCTACTCTTAGTATTTCTTCAAATATCTTTACAAGCTTTTCTTCCAATGGATTTCTTGGTGCTTCGTAATTGTTGCTTTTTCTTCCTGCCTTCATGTTTTCATATATTGGCATTTGAAGAAGCTTCTCTCCTGTATAATATTTTAGTGATAGCAAATATGCACTGTGTAGCAGCTCAGCTTCATTTTCTGTAGTTATCTGCCAATTCATCTCAGTTGTATTCTTTACAGTCTCTGGTACTGAATAAAACAAATTATATTGAGCTTCATCTGATTGAAGTATTATATTTGCCTTACTGAGACTTCCATATTTATATGAGCTAATAACATCCTTACTAGTATTATCATTCAAATAACTGTTGACATCGGTACTGTCACACTTATAGCATATCTGCTGTACGCCTGCCCTCTGTTGAGACAGCTCACTGTTTTCACCTAGTTCACTACCCATATCTGCCAACAACTCAATATTTCCAGTTCCTTGCTTCGATAAAACAATGGACATAATTTTTCTTGATTCATTATATATACGACTAGTCTCAAAATATCCCAATACTTTGAATAAAGTAATGCAATTTTCATAGTCTGTAGTTTTTAGTCTTATTACATTCTCAACTTTCCTGCCATTGTCCAAAGTATTATCTTGAAGGAATTCTATTACTCCTGCACCTTGGACATGTATGAACATAACCTCCTTACCACCGAAAAGAACTGCCTGCTTTGCCTGGCTTACAAGTTCCCATGGAATGTTATTGTTATCCAGCTCTTTTAGTACTTCAGAAAAATTCTTTACTCTATAGCACAGGTGATAGGGCTTACCTGCTTTATTGTCATCTGGTATATAGGTTTTCCTTTCAATATCCGACATATATACAAGCTCAATTGAATCCAAGCCCTCTTTTTTTAGCATTACCAAAGATGCATTTTGTAATGGGTCAAAGGTAGCAGCAGTATTTACAAAGCTCATTGCTTTGTAGTATTCTTCCATAGCATCTAAGCTGTTTACAGCTATTCCGATATGATCCAGACTACATTCCAGCTTATGGCTTTCTTTTGGTTTATTGTTAGCTTTATTTGGTTTTTCATAAATGCACTCTATATGTTTTATGGAATCAGGTAATTCCTGTGTTGATAAAATATATCTTATATATTCTGCTGTTTCTTCAGTTTTACTCCAGCCTGCTTTTTCTATAAAGCTCTTTATCGCATGGTTTTTAGCAGTAGGATAAAAATCAGCATGTATAGTGTTTATCCCATTTTGCTGGCAATGCTTTTTTAATGCTGTCATTATTGCATTTTCGATTCCTCTTCCCAATACTCTGCAGCTTAGTAAGAAGGTATCTATGAGTAACTTATCAGCTTTGTTTTCTATTATTAGAACGCCAGTTAATCCATATTCCCCGAACCTGTCTTCTACCTCTACAGTCCAACACTTAACCTTAGGATTATCCATAAGCATTTCAATGTCTTCTTCTGACCTTCTCTTTGTGCTTAGGTTGAACTGATTTGTTCTTTGGGTTAGTTGTGATACTCTCGGTATCTGCTCTTTATCTATTTCGTTTATATATACTTTAGGTTTTATTTCCTTCAAGAAGTCTTCAAGGGTAAAGCTTGATTTTTGAAGCTCTTTTCTTTCTCTTTCCTGTTGATAGGATTTTGTACGTGCCCTATCCTCAGCTGTTACCTTTAGTTTGTCAAATGCCCATACATGCTTTAGATACATGGGAATCTGCTGTGGTTCTTCTGGAAGCTGTAATGTTAGAACCTTGGGATTATTTTTCATCATGTCATAGCATTCCATAGGATTGTCGTCAATGAAAATAAAGCTGTCAATTCCTAGATTAAGCTCTTCAGCCAGTTCCTTCAGATTATCCGACTTTGGTCTCCAATTCAGTTTCCAACCCACAAGATGCTCCTTCTTTAAAAGCATCTGTGTATTCTTTTCAAAAACCTCCCATACATCATCTTCGTTATTTTTACTGCAAAGTACCAGAAGCATTCCTTCGTCATGTTTTTTGATAAGCAGTTTTTGAAGCTCCATATAGGGTTCAGTAACCTTGACTCCCATTGCTCCGTCTTCTCCACATATGCCGTTCCATAAGGTATTGTCACAGTCTACGGCAATTACCTTAAACGGATTAGCCTTTACAGCACAAATGTGTCTGGCTATGGCAGCTGCAATTGCAGCATAATATTCATCACTAAAAGGCATATGTCCAACCTTGTCTTTGACTGGATCAAATATCTCTTTTATGCCATATTGATCTGCCATGTCAGAAAAATCCAGCACTGCTGCCCCTTCCAGACTCTTTACCTCTGACTGCCACTTTTGGTTCATATTATTTATATATTCAATTATCTGATTACTTAAAACGAGCTGATCAGATACTGGAAATATCCCGACTATATACAAACAAGACTTATTTTTGTTCCTAAGCAGTTCTGTCAATCTGTTATAGTTGGCTTCCAAAAGCTCCAGCTTATATTCATCATTTGCATTAATATCTCTTATCCAATCCTCAAATCTTACCATGAGTAAGTTGATTCCGTTATTTCTTGATATTATGCTATTTTCATCCAAGAGTTCCTGAAATACCTGATTATATTGAGCGAAGCTTAGTTCAACATTATGCTTGTGCTTTTCACACCACCATTTAATATATTCTTCTATAGGTTCAGCTGTAAAAGTGGCGGCAACTGCTAGCTTTGTGACGCTTATACCTTTATTAATTGCTTCTCTTTTCTCTTTTATGGATATTTTTTCGGTTTCAGTGAATATGTCTATATCTGACATATTTAAGCCAGCATTATCTATGCATTTTTCCAGCAATAATCCGTAGTGCTCTCCAAATCGCTCCATACTTTCCTTTTTGTATAAGCCAGTATTATACTCCAAATAAAAATCTAAGCTGCCATCTTTACTAGGAAATACATCAAATTTAAAGTCCAATTTTGAGGTCTGTTTATTGAACTCAACCTTTGAAAAGCTCAGTCCTTCTATGTTTATAGCTGTATTGTAATTCAGTTCATTGTGGTATATGAGCATGGTATCAAATATAGGATTTCTATTGTTATCAATTCTGACACGAGTGCTTTTCACCATATCATCAAATGGATATTCCTGATTGTTATATGCCTCAGCAATTACATTTTTCTGCTGTCTCATAAACTCCAGAAAACTCATATCTTCGTTAATACTACTTCTTATTGGCAGAAAATTAATAAAAGCTCCTATTACATTTTCCAGTTCAGTATTAGGTCTATTTGCAACTGTCACCCCTATTGTAGTATCATTTTGTTCACAATATTTACTTAAAAGTATGCTATATGCAGATATCAACACAGTATTAACCGTTGTTTTTTCTTTCTGCGCTAACGTATTCAATTTCTGTACAATGCGACTATCAATATTAAAACTTATTGTATCACCAGCAAAAGTTTGGATTGCTTCACGCTGGTAATCCAAGGGCATAGTCAGTGGCTGGTCACAGTCTTTTAAAATTTCTGTCCAGTACTGCCCTTGCTTCTCTAGTGCCTCTAAGCTTTCCTTTCTGTTTTGCCATACTGCATAGTCCTTATATTGTAATCTCAGCTTTGGCAATTCCTTCCCTTCATAAAAGCTTATAAACTCCTGCAAAAGTATGGTCATTGATACTCCATCGGATATAATATGATGTATATCATACATCAGTATATGTCTTTCCTCATTTATCTTAATAAGTCCCACTCTCAAAAGAGGTGCTTTTCTTAAATCAAAAGCCCTTACAAAGCTCTTTACTATATCTGCGATTTGTTCTTCTTTTGCTTCCTTGTATTCTATTTCAAATGGAAGCTCACTGTGAATTTTCTGTACTATTTCTTCATTTTCCATGTGGAAGCTGGTTCTAAGAGCTTCGTGTCTTTGTATCAGCTTGCAGAAGGCTTCCTCCAGCCTTATCTTGTCAAGTTTTCCTTCTATAGCAATAATATTAGGCATATTATAGCTGATACCATCTGTCTCAAACTGATGTAAGGTATACAGTCTCCTCTGGGCAGAGGATAGTTCGTAATATTCTCTTTCCTCTGCTGCCTCTATTGCTGTGTATTTACTTTCCTTCATGCCTTTTATATATTCAGAAAGATCTTTTACGGTAGGATTTTTAAACAATTCCTTCATGGGAATCTCAACATTTAGTTCCTTGTGCAGTCTTGCAATAAGGCTTGCCGCCTTTAATGAATGTCCACCAAGCTCATAGAAGCTGTCACTTGTCCCTACTTGCTCTACCTTCAATATCTCTTCAAATATCCTTACAAGTCTCTCCTCTGCTTCGTTTTCAGGTGGATGATATTCAGTGCTTCGTTCTGCTTTAATGCTTACTTTCTGTAGAGCAAGACGATCTACCTTGTTAGTCGGCGTTAATGGAAGCTTTGGAAGCTGTACAAGACTTGTAGGTATCATATATTCAGGCAAATACTCTGCTAGCTTAAGCCTTAGCTTTTCTGTATTTATCTGTTTATCAGATACTATATAGGCATAAAGTGCCATATCTCCGTTCTCATCAGTCTTACCTATTACAGCAGCTTCTTTTAGCTCACCATATTTCATTAGATTGTTTTCGACCTCTTCCAGTTCTACACGATAGCCCCTGATTTTTATTTGAAAATCCTTTCTGCCCAGATACTCAACATTGCCATTGGGACTAACAAAACCCATATCTCCAGTCTTGTATATTCTCCCCAGCTCTGGATGCTCACAGAAGGCAGTGTTTGTGCGTTCTTCATCCTTCCAGTATCCAAGTGCTAAATAATTACTGACAATAACAAGTTCTCCAGGTCTCATAAAGGACATCTTTTTGCCTTTTTCATTCAGAATAACCAACTGAGTTCCCTCTATTGCTTTACCAATATTTACACCAGTAAATTTGTCCTCAGGTCTTATTATTTGTGCTGAATTGAAGGAAGATTCTGACTGTCCATAAAGATTTACTAATGCTGTATTTTTCAATAAGCTGAAGTGTTTTGTCACATCATGACTCAGGACATTTTCTCCTCCCAATACTACATATCTAATTTGTGGAAATTGTTCTGTACCAGACAAGGTGTTTAGAAAATACCTGTACAAGGTAGGCACCGAATGCCATACAGTTATCTCTTCATCACACAACCAAATAGGAAGTTTTCCTATATTAGCTTGTTCCTTCATATTATATGGATAAAGACAAGCACCACTAAGTATTCCACTATATATATCCACTATTGAGGCATCATGACTGAATGCAGAAAAAAGTGTCATTTTATCGACTTCAGTCAAGCCTAAGGTCTTTATATAGCTGTTTGCAAAATATAAAATGTTGCGATGTGTTTGTACTATTCCCTTAGGTCTTCCCGTTGAACCAGAGGTATATAACAGGTATGCTATCTTGTCAATTTGCTCTTCTGGTGCTTCTATTTCTTTTAGTTCCAACTCGTTGTTATTATTAATATTTAGTAGCTTTACTGCTTTATCGGCTTTTGCAGCTAATCTACCTGCCAAAGCCATATTATTATCATTTGTTATGATAAGGCTTGCACCTGAATCCTTAAGCATATATTCCAGCCTACTCTCTGGATAAGTCGGGTCAAGGGGAACATAAATAGTATATGCCTTCAATGCCCCCAAAGAGCCAGCTATCATATCTGCTCCATGCTCAAACAACAGAGCAGCAACTGGCTCTTTGCCAGTTCTGTCTGATATTTCTGATATTATCTGCATAGATATTTTATCTGAATTTTTATCCAGCTGATCATAGGTAAAGCTTTCTTCACCTGTCTTTATTGCAATTCTATCTTTACATTTCTTTACTATATCTCTGAATGCTTTTATCAACATTGCTGCTGCCGCCTTTCTATTATAAGAATTATATTTTAGTTGAAATATTCTTCTAGTTTTTTCCCAGGTTCTTCACAAATCATTGATAGCAGATTTACATACTCACCAACTATATACTCAATTACTGATGAATCAAAATATCTTCTTGCATAAGTGCACAATACTTCTATCCCATTAGCATATTCCACTAAATAGAATTCCATATCGAATTTTATATGCTGTCCATCTTCCACATGACGTGGCTTTGCATCTAGCAATAGCTCCTTCTCATTCTCATATACATTCAACATATTAATAAATATATTTATAGATGGATAGTCGATTTTAAGCTCCTCTACTATTAGTTCCAAAGGATAATTCTGATATTTAAGTGCATCTAGAATATTTTTACTTATTCTATTTAAGAAATCAGGATAGGTTTCCTCCCAATCCACCTTATTACGCAGCATAACAGTATTAACAAAATAGCCAAAGATGTTTTCCAGTCCGCGATCTTCCCTTCCAGAGCCTGCTGTACCAAAGGTTATGTCCTCTTGCTGAGTCAATTCGGCAAAATACATGTAAAATGCAGAAATCATCAGAGAGAATAGGCTTGTCTTCTGTTTCATTGCTATTTCCTTCAGTTTTTGTTTTGTAGCTTCATCAATTATAATTCTGTAAGATGAACCACTGTTATCTAATATCTGACTCTGATTACTCTTCATATACAAGTTCATCTCATCAGCTTTTTCCTCCAGCTGCTTCCTCCAGTATTCTTTTGCATGATTCATTTTAGTAGAATCCTCTATTTGGCTGTTCTGCCACTCTGCAAAATCCTTGTATTGCAATGCTAACAAGGGCAGTTGAGGTTCAGTATTATTTCTATATGCTTCGTAAGCAATACCAAACTCTTTTCTAAGTATTTCCATAGACCAGCCATCAGATATTATATGATGTATGGAATATATGAGTTCATATTCATCTTCAGAAAGCTTTACCAATTCGCTTACCATCAAAGGTGCTTGTCCCAAATCAAATACATTGTGAGCATTTTTTCTAAAGATTTTTTCAAATTCTTCTTTCTTGTCATCCTCATGCAGATTACTTAAATCACTGAAATCTATTTTAAAGCTAACCTTATCCTCCAGCCATTGTACATAGCTTCCATCTATTATCCCAACGGAGGTTCTCATACTTTCATGCCTGTTTATCAGAAATTCAAAAGCCTTGGAAACATCCTCTATATTAACCTGTGCTTTAATTTTCTGTTTTCCGCTAATGTTATATTCAGTACCCTCAGGATTAAGTCGATTTAATATCAACAATCGCTTCTGATTATAGGAAAGTGCATAATACGCTTTTTCTGGTGATTTGCTTATTTCTGCATAATTAATTGTGTCGTAATCGCTTATATTTCTACTAAGGGCAGCAATAGTACCATGCTGGAATATATCCTGTAAGCTTATATCGTAGTTTAATTGCTGTTTTATCATATTTGCAGCTTTTATTGCCTTCAAGGAATGTCCTCCAAGTTCAAAGAAACTATCATTAACCCCTACTTTCTCTACTCCAAGCACATTCTGCCATATCATTACCAATTTTTCTTCCAATTCATTGCTAGGTGCTTGATATTCCGTTCCTGTTACTGCACTTAGATCTGGTTCGGGTAATGATTTTCTATCCACCTTACCATTGTGGGTTAATGGTATTTTATCCATTTGAACGAAGTAAGAAGGTATCATATAGTCAGGCAGAGTTTTGAATAAATGTTCTCTAAGCTCTAATACCGTCAGTTCTCTTTCTCCTACTATATAAGCACAGAGATACATCTCGCTGTTGTTGTCTATTTTTGCAGCCACTACTACTTCTCTAATAGCATGGTGTAGCAGAAGTCTGTTCTCTATTTCTCCCAGTTCTATTCTGTAGCCTCTTACTTTTACCTGATTGTCTATTCTTCCAAGGAATTCTATATTGCCATCGGGCAGCCACCTTGCAAGGTCTCCTGTTTTATACATTCTAGTTCCCGCTTCAAAAGGACTTTGTACAAACTTCTCCACTGTTAAATCTGGTCTATTTAGATAACCTCTTGATAGTCCATCTCCTGTTATACATAGTTCCCCAGGTATTCCTACAGGTTGAAGTTTATTGCCTTTTTCCAATATGTATATATGAGTGTTAGCTATGGGCTTGCCTATGGTTACTTTTTGTTCCTTGGTCAGTTCTTTTACTGTTGACCATATGGTGGTTTCTGTAGGACCGTACATATTGTATAGCTTTGCTTCCGTATTTTCTTGTAGTTCATGGAGCAATGTTACAGGTAACATCTCTCCTCCAACCATTATTGTTCTTAGCTTCTTCAAACTTTTCTTACCCTCAGAGCTGGTCATAAGCATTTGTATTCTGGAAGGAGTTGCCTGAAGCATTGTTATTTCTTCTTTATTTATAATTTCCCAAAGTCTTAGTGGGTCTGTTTGTGCTTCTTCATCAGCTATTACTATTTTTAAGCCTTTTGTAAGAGGCAGCAGCGTTTCCAAGCCCATTATATCAAAGGCCGCAGAAGTAAGACAAAGTATACTGCCTGTTTCAAAGTCTATTATGTCTGTTATTCCAGTTATAAAGTTTGATATAGCTTGATGCTCTATCATAACTCCTTTTGGCTTTCCAGTGCTGCCTGAGGTGTATATTGTGTAAGCAAGATTATCAGCATTAGTAACGGCCGACAGATTATCTGATATAGCTTGATAATTCCCTACTTCATCTATTATCAACTTTTGCAGATTGCAGTTCACATTATTTTCAAGGTTCCTGTTAATTATTAGTAGTTTAGCTCCACTGTCCTCCAAGATGTATTTTATTCTATCAACTGGATATTCTGGGTCTATTGGTAAGTAAGCTCCTCCTGCCTTCAATATTCCTAGCATTGCTATCAGCATTTCTGGGGTACGTTTTACCATCATTCCCACTATACTATCAGGAATTATTCCCCTTTGGCGAAGTAATGCTGCAAGCTGTTCAGCCCTGTGGTTCAGCTCGCTGTATGTCATTATACTATCACCATATACTACCGCAGTTCTATCTGGTGTCCTCGCTACCTGCTCTTCAAATAGCTGGTGTATTGTCTTATCTTTTGGATAGTCTGTTTTTGTATTGTTGAAATCTGCTAATATTTGCTGTATTTCTGCTTCTGTCATCATCTCTATTTCTGATAGTTTAACGTCTATGTTTTCTGTCACTTCATACATTATGTTCTCAAAATGCTTGTACATTCTCTCTATTGAAGCCTTGCTAAATAGCTTAGTACAATATTGTATACTTATATTTATTCTGTCTCTTAGTTCCATCGCATTTATAGTTATATCGAATTTTGATACTTTGTCCTCTGATTTATATGGACTTATCTTAATTCCTTCTGCCTCTATCTCTCCCATATCCATATTCTGAAGTATAAGCATTACATCAAACAACGGATTGCGGCTTAAATCTCTTGCTACATTCAGCTTCTCTACCAGTGTTTCAAACTGATAATCCTGGTTTGCATATGCTCCTAATGCTTTTTCCTTTACTTCTCTTAAGAATTCCTTAAAAGTCTTTTCTCCAGCTGGATAATTTCTCATTGCCAGGGTATTTACAAACATACCTATGATATTTTCTAAGTCTGAGTGAGGTCTTCCAGCTATGGGACTCCCAACTATTATATCTTCTTGTCCGCTGTATTTTGACAATAATACATTTAAAGCACTAAGTAATACCATATATATGGTACTGCCTGTTTCCTTTGATATTTGTCTTAACTTATTTGTTAACTCATTGTCTACCTCAAATTGTATAGAATCTCCCTCAAAGCTTTGTACTGCTGGCCTTTGATAGTCTGTGGTCAGATTTAGTACAGGTATTTCTCCTTCAAATTGCTTTAACCAGTACTCCTCCTCAACCTTTATACTATCGCCTTTAAACAGTTTATTCTGCCATTCAGAGAAATCTTTGTACTGTATTCTTAGTGGTGTTAGCTCTTCTCCTGCATATATCTTTGAAAATTCATCCACAAGTATGCTCATGGATGTTCCGTCTGATATTATATGATGCATATCATACATCAGTATGTGCTTATCCTTCTGAACTCTGATAAGTCCCCCCCTGAGAAGCGGTGCGTTGGATAGATTGAAAGCTCTTATAAAGTTTTTTATTATATCTTCTATCTCTTCTTCTGATTCTGCTTTATATTCTGCTATATCAAACTTTACTTCCTTGTGTACCTTTTGTATTAATCCTTCTTCTATTACCTCAAAGCTGGTTCTGAATGCTTCATGCCTTTGTATAAGCTTGTTAAAGACTTCTTTTAATCGTTCTATATTTAAGTCTCCTTCTAATTCAAGTACTCCAGGCATATTATAGATGGTACTATTACCTTCTAATTGCTGTAGTGTATATATTCTCTTTTGCGCTGATGACATTTCATAATACGTTTGCTCTTTTACCAACTCTATTGATGAATATATGCTTTCTTCGCTATCGTTAATATATTTCGATATTCCTTTTATTGTAGGGCTAGTAAATATCTCTTTTAGTGGTATTTCAACATTCAATGCCTTATGTATCTTTGCAATTAAGCTTGTTGCCTTTAATGAATGTCCTCCAAGTTCAAAGAAATTATCATTTATACCAATCGTATCTACTCCAAGCACTGTTCTCCATATATTCACAAGTTTTTCTTCTATAGAATTTCTTGGTGCTTCATAAGCTTGTTTGTTATTTTTATACTCCTGTCGGCATTTGGGTATTTCTAGGAGTTTTTTACCTGTGCAGTATTTTAGCTGTATAAGGTAGTTTATATGTAATAGCTCATCTTCATTATTTATATTTACCTGCCAAGCAGGCTCTACTGAAATATATTCTTTTTCAACAGCTTGAGTTTCAAATGTAGCAGCTGCTTCACTTATAACATTATCCTTAACCTCATACTGTTTTCTTGGCTTTTCTTCACAGAAATGAGCTTCTATATAGTCTATTGAATAGTCTATATCTATTAGTATTTCATATCTCTTACATTTTTCTGATTCCCATATTAGCTCCCATTTATTGCTGCTTAAGTATTCTTCAAAGGGTTCATTCTTCTTAGTAGGATAGAAATCAGCTTCAATTTTAGAAATACCTTTTTCTTTGCAGTATTTACATAGCTCTATCAGTACCGCAGCTTCTACTTGCCTTCCTAACACTCTACAGCTTAGAAGGAATGTATCTAAAAATGCAATATCTTCTTTTAATTCCATTATTACAACACCAGTTAGTCCATACTCTCCAAAACGATCCGATACTTGTATTGATAAGCATTTCGTGTTAGGGTTTTTTATAATATTTTCTATATCATCTTCTGTTCTTCTTATGGTGCTAAGATTAAACTGGTTTGTCCTCTGTGTTAATTGAGATACTCTAGGTATTTCAGCTTCTTCTACTTCGTTTATATATACTTTTAGATTAAGTTCCTTTAAGAAGTCTTGCAATGTAGAGCTTTCCTTTTGTACTTCCTGTCTTTGTCGTTCTACTTGATAAAGCCTTGTTCGAATCTTATCTTCTTCTGTAAACCTTTCTTTATCAAACGCCCATACATGCTTTAGGAATATTGATATTTGTTTTGTATTCTCTGGAAGCTGCAAAGTTAGCACTTGAGGATTATTTGCCATCATCTCATAGCATTCCTTTGCACTATCATCAACAAATATAAAGCTATCTATTCCAAGATTGAGTTCCTTAGCTAGGGATCTTATACCTATATATTTTGACTCCCAGTTTATTCGCCAGCTTGTTAAATGCTCTCTTTTTAGCAGCATCTGTGGGTTGTTGTCAAATACCTCCCAAACATCTGCCTCATTGTTTTTACTACAAAGAACAATAAGCATACCTTCGTTATACTTTTGTATAAGAAGCTTTTGCATTTCAAGGTATGGCTCTTCTACTGCTACCCCCAAAGCACCATCTTCACCTACTACGCCCTTCCATAAAGTATTGTCACAGTCTACTGCTATAACCTTAAATGAGTTAGAACTTAATGCGTGTAGTTTTCTTGCTGTTTCAGTACCAATAACTGCATAGAATTCATCACTAAAAGGCATATGTCCGACTTTATCTGTTATTAGATTAAAAATCTCTCTTATATTGTATAGCTCTGCTATGTTAGTGAAATCTAACATGCTTAAATCATCTATATTTTTGACTGCATTTCGCCATTCATTGTTAAGCTCTTTAATGTAGTCTATTACTTCAACACTTAGTCCAAGATGATTAGCTACTGGAAATATTCCAATTATGTATTGCGAAGCTTTCTCTTTATTCTTTAAAATAGATATCATCTTTTCGTAATTACTTCTTATTAAGTCACATTTCTCTTTGTCACTACATTTAATATCTCTAATCCAGTCTTCAAATCGAACCATTATCATATTGATCCCTAAATTCTTCGATGTCATGCTATCTTTGTCTATTAATTCTTGGAATACTTGGTTGTATGGTGTAAATTTAACATTTACAGTCTCACCAAACTTCTCGCACCACCAGTTTAAATGTTCTTCCAATGGGTCAGCGGTAAAAGTTGACGAGATTACTATATTAGTTGCTGCATTATTTATGTTATTAGCTTGTCGTTTTGTTTCTATATTGTGCTTTTCTTCTTTATTAAAAACTTCTAGATCGATTATATTAGATTCTAGATTTTCAAGTGTCCTAACTATTAATAGTTCAAAATGCTTTGCAAAATCTAACATACTTGCAGCTTTATACAGACTATTGTTATATTGTATAGAGCATTCAAATTCATTTTTGCTATTTAATACTATATCAAGTTTAAAATCTAAAGTAGAGGTTTTATTATCCCATTTATATGGAGACATATGTAAATTACCGACGTTGAAATCCTCATCTAAATCTATTTCATTATGAAAAATAAGCATTGTATCAAATATAGGATTTCTACCATTTCTCATTGTACTGGTACAATTCTGAACTATTTTGTCAAAAGGGTACTCTTGATTGTTATATACTTCTTGCAAAAGAGTTTTATATTCTTTTAGATATTCAACCACCATTGTATTAGGATTTACACTACTTTTAATTGGTAAGAAATTAATAAAATTACCTACTATATTCTCTAAATCCGCATAATTTCTATTTGCAACAATTGAACCTACTACTATATCCTTTTGTTCGGCATACTTTGAAAGCAATATGCTATATAGAGCCAGTAGCAAGGTATTAAGAGTAGTATTCTCACGTTTAGCTAATTCTTTCAGCTGTTGTACGATTTCGCTTTTAATTTTGAACTGAATAACATCTCCCTCAAATTTCCTCCAATTCTTACTATCATAATCTAAAGGCATGTTTAAAGGTTGTATTTCATTTTTAAAAGTATCTATCCAATACGTTTCTTGGCTCTCTAATCTTTTTATATAATATGGCTTGCTTAGCCACTCTGCATAGTCCTTGTACTGTATTCTCAGCTTTGGCAACTCTATGCCTTGGTATAACATGCCAAATTCTTTTATCAATATTCCCATTGATACTCCATCGGATATAATATGGTGCATGTCACAAATCATAATAAACTTTTTAGAATGTACTTTAATAAGCCCTACTCTTAAAAGTGGCGCTTTTGACAGGTCAAAAGCTCTTATGAAGCTTTTCACCTTTTCTTTTACTTGCTCTTCTTCTTGTGTATCGCTGTACTGTACTTCAAATTTTACTTTCTTGTGTACTTTTTGCACTAAACTTTCATCTATTATTTCAAAGCTTGTCCTTAGAGCTTCATGTCTCTCAACAAGACTTACAAACACTTCCGTAAGCTTCTGCAAGTCTAGCTCATCTTCTATTATTAATACCTTTGTCATATTATAGCTGTTACTATCTCTATCTATTTTATTAAGTATATACATCCTTTTTTGTGCTGATGACATCTCGTAATACTCTTTCTCTTCCACCAGCTCTATTCTTCTGTATATGCTTTCTTCACTATCTTTAATGTACTCTGATATTCCCTTTATT
Source organism: uncultured Clostridia bacterium (assembly GCA_942492835.1). Lineage (GTDB taxonomy): Bacteria > Bacillota > Clostridia > Lutisporales > Lutisporaceae > GWB2-37-7. The sequence continues at coordinate 159,181 of OW818645.1, forward strand.
GTAGGCGCTTTAAATATCTCCTTTAGTGGTATTTCTACGTTTAGCATCTTATGTATCTTTGCTGCTAAGCTTGATGCCTTTAGTGAATGTCCTCCAATCTCGAAGAAGTTATCATTTATTCCTATTCGCTCTACTTCCAACACTTGCTGCCATATTTTCAATAGTGCTTCTTCTGTCTCATTTCGAGGAGCCTCGTATTCGGCTCCTGTAGTCAGGCTTTCAACACCCTCTGGTAATTTGTTCTTAGTAAGTGCAGTTCTGTCCACTTTGCCGTTTGGAGTTAGTGGCAGCTTCTCCAGCTGTATGAAGTATGATGGTATCATGTAATCAGGCAGAGCTTTCGATAGATGCCCTCTTAGCTCTGATACTGTCAGTTCTTTTTCTGCTACTACATATGCACACAGATACTTGTTCCCATTATTATCATCCTTTGACGTTACTACTGCTTCTTTCACTGCTTCATAGTTTAGAAGTTTGATTTCTATCTCTTCAAGCTCTATTCGATACCCACGAACCTTTACTTGCTGATCTATCCTTCCGATAAGCTCTATGTTACCATCAGATAACCATCTTGCCATATCCCCTGTCCTATACATTCTTGTTCCTGATTCAAAAGGATTATTTATGAATTTCTCTGACGTTAGCTCTTGTCTGTACAGATATCCTCTTGCCAGTCCTTTTCCGCTTACACACAATTCACCTGGAATACCTATGGGAAGCAAGTTATTGTATTGGTCTACTATATAGCATTTCGTATTTGAAATAGGCTTTCCGATAAGCACATCCGTTTCAGCTTCTTTTATCTCATATATTGTTGAAGACACACTATTTTCGGTAGGCCCATATTCGTTAAACAATCTAGTGCTCTTAAGCTTACTAAAATGCTGTTCTAGCATTTTTCTTGTACATGCTTCACCACCAATTGTTACAAACCTAAGCCCTTGAAGACATTCAGTTTTCTCGGAAATTAATAGAGCATAAAGACTCGGTACTGTTAGAAAATGAGTCACCTTTTCATTTTGGATTTTCTCCTTTAAGTACTCAACATTCGTTCTTTCTTCATGATTAAGTAATAGCAGCTTTCCTCCAGTTATCAATGTAGAGAATATATCTTCTATAGAGCTGTCAAAAGCAAATGATGTTATCTGCAATACTACATCTGTTTCACATAATGCATAATTTTCCATACTCCATTGAAGGGTATTTACAATAGCTCCATGCTCTACCATGACACCCTTTGGTTTTCCGGTACTTCCTGATGTATATATTACATATGCAAGATTTTTTTCATTCCAATCATATACCACATTGTCACACGAATAGTCATGCTTCAACTCATCTTCGATATATAGTATTTCACTATCTATTCCGCCTATATTGCCAATTTCATGATTTGTTATTATAATTTCAGCCTTACTGTCATCTAGCATATACCTTATTCTATCTCTCGGATAATCAGGGTCAATAGGCAGATATGCTCCTCCTGCCTTTAGGATGCCTAATATACCTACTATCATCTCCAGAGATTTTTCTATTATAATCGCAACAATGCTGTCAGTGCTTACTCCCTTGCTCCTTAATACTCCTGCAAGCTGGTTCGCTTTTTTATTTAGCTCCCTATATGTGAGACTCTTTTCTCCGTATACTGCTGCTATCTTGTCAGGGGTTCTCTCGACCTGTTTCTCAAACATTCGATGTATTGTCTTGTCCTTTGAATAGTTTACTTTTGTATTGTTGAAGTCTACTAATATCTGCTGTTTTTCTTCTTCTGTCAATACTTCTATTTCTGACAACTTTACATCTGGATTTTTTACTACTGATTCTATTATATTTTCCATATGTCTGTACATTCTCTTTATTGTCACTTTGTTAAACAGCTTCGTACAGTATTGAATGCTTATACTTATATTGTCTCTCATCTCTACAGCAATCACAGTAATGTCAAATTTGGATATATTGTTCTCTGCTTTATATGTGCTGATATTCAATCCCTTTAGCTCTATGGATACCCTATCCATATTTTGCAGTACAAGCATTATATCAAATACTGGATTCCTGCTAAAGTCTCTTGATACTTTTAGTTTTTCTACTAGCTCTTCAAACTGATAATCCTGGTTCGCATATGCTCCTAATGCATTTTCCTTTACTTCGCTTAGGAACTCCTTAAAAGTCTTTTCTCCAATCGGATAATTTCTCATTGCTAGAGTATTTACAAACATACCTATGATGTTCCTCAGATCTGCATGAGGTCTTCCAGCTATGGGACTTCCTACTACTATATCTTCTTGTCCACTGTACTTTGATAATAGTATATTAAGAGTACTTAGTAATACCATATACATGGTACTTCCTGTAACTTTGGTTATTTGTCTTAGCTTATTTGTCAGCTCTTTTTCTATCTCAAATTGTATAGAATCTCCTTCAAAGCTTTGTATTGCTGGTCTTTGGTAGTCTGTAGTAAGGTTTAATACAGGTATTTCTCCTTCAAATTGCTTTAACCAATATTCTTCCTGTGTTTTTATCTTGTCTGAATTATACAGCTTATTCTGCCATTCTGAGAAATCCTTGTACTGTATTCTTAGTGGTATTAGTTCTTCTCCTGCATATGCTTTTGAGAACTCCTCTACAAGTATTCCCATGGATACTCCGTCGGATATTATGTGGTGCATATCATATATCAATATATGCTTATTAGATTGTATTTTAATAATTCCTACTCTAAGAAGCGGTGCTTTTGATAAATCAAATGTCCTTATGAAACCCTTTACTATCTCTTGTATACCTTTGTCTTCTTCTGCCTTATATTCTTCTATATTAAATTCTACTTTGCTGTGTACTTTTTGTATTAAGCCTTCTTCTAATGCCTCAAAGCTGGTTCTTAATGCCTCATGTCTTTGTATCAGCTTATTAAAAGCTTCTTTTAACCTATCTTTATCTACGTCTCCTTCTAGCTCCAATACTCCAGGCATATTATAGCTAGTGCTGTTAAGCTCTAACTGCTGTAGTGTATACATCCTCTTTTGTGCTGATGACATCTCATAGTATTCTTTTTCTTCTACCTTTTCTATTTCTTCATATACGGTTTCTCCCGATAGCCTTATATACTCAACCAAGCCCTTTATTGTTGGAGTTCTGAATATCTCTCTTAATGGTACCTCTATATTCAGTTCCTTATGCAATCTGCCTATCAGGCTGGTTGCCCTCAGAGAATGTCCTCCCAAATCAAAGAAGCTGTTATTAATCCCTACTTTTTCTACTCTTAGTATTTCTTCAAATATCTTTACAAGCTTTTCTTCCAATGGATTTCTTGGTGCTTCGTAATTGTTGCTTTTTCTTCCTGCCTTCATATTTTCATATATTGGCATTTGAAGAAGCTTCTCTCCTGTATAATATTTTAGTGATAGCAAATATGCACTGTGCAACAGCTCAGCTTCGTTTTCTGTAGTTATCTGCCAATTCATCTCAGTTGTACTCTTTACAGTCTCTGGTACTGAATAAAACAAATTATATTGAGCTTCATCTGATTGAAGTATTATATTTGCCTTACTGAGACTTCCATATTTATATGAGCTAATAACATCCTTACTTATATCATTATTCAAATAGTTGTTAATTTCGCTACTGTCGCACTTATAGCATATCTGCTGCACACCTGCCCTCTGTAGTGACAGTTCACTACCCATATCTGCCAGCAACTCAATATTTCCAGTTCCTTGCTTCGACAAAACAATGGACATTACTTTTCTTGCTTCATTATATATACGGTTAGTTTCAAAATATCCTAATACTTTGAAGAAAGTAATACAATTTTCATAGTCTGTAGTTTTTAGTCTTATTACATTTTCAACCTTAAAGCCATTGTCCAAAGTATTTTCTTGCAGGAATTCTATTACTCCTGCACCTTGGACATGTATGAACATAACCTCCTTACCGCCGAACAGTACTGCCTGCTTTGCCTGGCTTACAATTTCCCATGGAATGTTATTGTTATCCAGCTCTTTTAGTACTTCAGAAAAATCCTTTACTCTATAGCACAGATGATAGGGTTTACCTGCTTTATTGCCATCTGGTATATAGGTTCTCCTTTCTATATCCGACATATATACAAGCTCAATTGAATCCAAGCCCTCTTTTTTCAGCATTACCAAAGATGCATTTTGTAATGGGTCAAAGGTAGCAGCAGTATTTACAAAGCTCATCGACTTGTAGTATTCTTCCATAGCATCGATGCTGTTTACAGCTATTCCGATATGATCCAGACTACATTCCAGCTTATGGCTTTCTGTTGGTTTATTGCTAGCTTTATTTGGTTTTTCATAAATGCATTCTATATGTTTTATAGAATCAGGTAATTCCTGTGTTGATAAAATATACCTTATATATTCTGCTGTTTCATCCGTTTTGCTCCAGCCTGCTTTTTCTATAAAGCTCTTTATCGCATGATTTTTAGCAGTAGGGTAAAAATCAGCTTGTACAGTGTGTATCTCATTTTGCTGGCAGTGCTTTTTAAATGCTGTCATTATTGCATTTTCGATTTCTCTTCCCAATACTCTACAGCTCAGTAAGAAGGTGTCTATAAGTAATTTATCATCTTGGTTTTCTATTATTAGAACACCAGTTAATCCATATTCCCCGAATCTGTCTTCTACCTCCACTGTCCAACACTTAACATTCGGATTATGCATAAGCATCTCTATGTCTTCTTCGGATCTTCTCTTGGTACTTAGATTGAACTGATTTGTTCTTTGGGTTAACTGCGATACTCTTGGTATCTGCTCTTTATCTATTTCGTTTATATATACTTTAGGTTTTATTTCCTTCAAGAAGTCTTCTAGGGTAAAGCTTGATTTTTGAAGCTCTTTTCTTTCTCTTTCCTGTTGATAGGATTTTGTACGTGCCCTATCCTCAGCTGTTACCTTTAGTTTGTCAAATGCCCATACATGCTTTAGATACATGGGAATCTGCTGTGGTTCTTCTGGAAGCTGTAATGTCAGTACCTTGGGATTATTTTTCATCATGTCATAGCATTCCATTGGATTGTCGTCAATGAAAATAAAGCTGTCAATTCCCAGATTAAGCTCTTCAGCCAGTTCCTTCAGATTATCCGACTTTGGTCTCCAGTTCAGTTTCCAACCCACAAGATGCTCCTTCTTTAAAAGCATCTGTGTATTCTTTTCAAAAACCTCCCATACATCATCTTCGTTATTTTTACTGCAAAGTACCAGAAGCATTCCTTCGTCATGTTTTTTGATAAGCAGTTTTTGAAGCTCCATATAGGGTTCAGTAACCTTGACTCCCATTGCTCCGTCTTCTCCACATATGCCGTTCCATAAGGTATTGTCACAGTCTACAGCAATTACCTTAAACAGATTAGCCTTTACAGCACAAATGTATCTGGCTATGGCAGCTGCAATTGCAGCATAATATTCATCACTAAAAGGCATATGTCCAACCTTGTCCTTGACTGGATCAAATATCTCTTTTATACCATATTGTTCTGCCATGTCAGCGAAATCCAGCACTTCTACCCCTTCCAGATTTTTTACCTCTGACTGCCACTTTTGGTTCATATTATTTATATATTCAATTATCTGATTACTTAAACCGAGCTGATCAGATACTGGGAATATTCCGACTATATACAAACAAGATTTATTCTTATTCCTAAGCAGCTTTGTCAATCTGTTATAGTTGGCTTCCAAAAGCTCCAGCTTATATTCATCATTTGCATTAATATCCCTTATCCAATCCTCAAACCTTACCATAAGTAAGTTGATTCCGCTATTTCTTGATATTATACTGTTTTCATCCAAAAGCTCCTGAAATACCTGATTATATTGAGCGAAGCTTAGTTCAACATTATGCTTATGCTTTTCACACCACCATTTTACATACTCTTCTATAGGCTCAGCTGTAAAAGTGGCGGCAACTGCCAGCTTTGTGATGCTTATATCTTTATTAACTACTTCTCTTTTTTCTTTTATGGATATTTTTTCGGTTTCAGTGAATATTTCTATATCTGACATATTTAAGCCAACATTATCTATGCATTTTTCAAGCAATAATCCGTACTGCTCTCCAAATCGCTGCATACTTTCTTTTTTGTATAAGCCAGTATTATACTCCAAATAAAAATCTAAGCTGCCATTTTTACTAGGAAATACATCAAATTTGAAGTCCAATTTTGAGGTCTGTTTATTGAACTCAATCTTTGAAAAGCTTAGTCCTTCTATATTTATAGCTGTATTGTAATTCAGTTCATTGTGGTATATGAGCATGGTATCAAATATCGGATTTCTATTGTTATCAATTCTGATTGAGCTGTTTTTCACCATCTCATCAAATGGATATTCCTGATTGTTATATGCCTCAGCAATTACATTTTTCTGCTGTCTCATGAACTCCAGGAAACTCATATCCTCGCTAATACTACTTCTTATTGGCAGAAAATTTATAAAAGCTCCTATTACATTTTCCAGTTCAGTATTAGGTCTATTTGCAACTGTTACCCCTACTGTGATATCTTTCTGATTGCAGTATTTGCTTAACAGTATATTGTAAGCAGATATCAACACAGTATTAACCGTTGTTTTTTCTTTCTGCGCTAACGTATTCAATTTCTGTACAATGCGACTGTCAATATTAAAACTTATTGTATCGCCTGCAAAGGTTTGGATTGCTTCCCTCTGGTAATCCAAGGGCATAGTCAGTGGCTGGTCACAGTCTTTTAAAATTTCTGTCCAGTACTGTCCTTGCTTCTCCAGTGTCTCTAAGCTTTCCTTTCTGTTTTGCCATACTGCATAGTCCTTATATTGTAATCTCAGCTTTGGCAATTCCTTCCCTTCATAAAAGCTTATAAACTCCTGCAAAAGTATGGTCATTGATACTCCATCGGATATGATATGATGTATATCATACATCAGTATATGTCTTTCCTCATTTATCTTAATAAGTCCCACTCTCAAAAGAGGTGCTTTTCTTAAATCGAAAGCTCTTACAAAGCTCTTTACTATATCTGCGATTTCTTCTTCTTTTGCTTCCTTGTATTCTATCTCAAATGGAAGCTCACTGTGTATTTTCTGTACTATTTCTTCATTTTCCATATGGAAGCTGGTTCTAAGAGCTTCATGTCTTTGTATCAGCTTGCAGAAGGCTTCCTCTAGCCTTATCTTGTCAAGTTTTCCTTCTATAGCAATAATATTAGGCATATTATAGCTGATACCATCTGTCTCAAACTGATGTAAGGTATACAGTCTCCTCTGGGCGGAGGATAGCTCGTAGTATTCTCTATCCTCCGCTGCCTCTATTGCTATATATTTACTTTCCTTCATGCCTTTTATATATTCAGAAATTGTTTTTATTGTGGGATTAGCAAATATCTCCTTTAGAGGCACTTCTACATTTAGCACCTTATGTATCTTAGAGATTAAGCTCGTTGCCTTTAATGAATGTCCTCCTATCTCAAAGAAGTTATCATTAATACCTATCTTCTCTACTCCAAGAACCTCTCTCCATATTTCTACTAGTTTTTGTTCTACCTCGTTTCTAGGAGCTTCATATTCAACTCCCGTTTTCATGCCTTCATCTGACAAAAATAAATTAATATCATAAAGAGCTTTACGGTCTATTTTTCCATTTGGTGTCAGTGGCATTTCATCTATTTGAATAAAATATGAAGGTACCATATAATCAGGAAGCTCTTTTCCCAGAAACTCTCTCAATTCTCCAACTGTAAATTTCTTATCTGCTACTATATATGCATGCAAAAATATTTCTTCTTGCTCACCTGTTTTTCCTATAACAACTGCTTCCTTAACTTTAGTTATTTTTAATAGCTGACTTTCTATATCGCCTAGCTCTACTCTATATCCCCTTATATTTATTTGATAGTCCTTTCTTCCCATAAACTGTATACTACCATCTGGTAAAAGTTTACCTAAGTCTCCTGTTCTATAAAACCTGCCCAAGCCAGGGTTTTCCATAAATACTTTGTCTGTAGCTGCTTTATCTTTCCAATAGCCTAATGCAACATGTTTACATGCGACAATAATCTCTCCTGTCCTTAATATGTCAACCTCTTCTCCATTTTTATCTACCAATAGAAGCTCAGTTTCACCTACAATGTTTCCTAGGGTTATTTCATCTAACTCATTTGAGTTTTCAATGAACAATGATGAATTATATGATGCTTCTGATTGTCCATATAAGTTAACCAATGTAGAGTACTTAAAGTATTGTTGAAACATGTCTATATCATGATTTAAAGTAGCTTCTCCTCCAAGAACTATGTATTTCAGCTTTTTGAAGGTTTCTTTTCCACTCAATATATTTGTATAGTATCTAAACAAAGTAGGCACTGAGTGCCATATTGTTATTCCTTCATCAATAATCCAATTCGTTAGCTCTGAGGCATTTATTTGATTTCTTACATTTAAAGGATAAAGCGATGCCCCACTTAATAGTGCACCATAAATATCCATAATTGCGGCATCATGGCTAAATGCTGAAAACAAAGTCATTCTATCCTCATGAGTTATTCCGAGATCTTTAATATAATTTTCAATGAAATAATACATATTCTCATAGCTCTGCATAACTCCTTTTGGCAATCCAGTTGAACCTGAGGTATAAAGTATGTATGCAATATTATCTCCATTAATATTTATGTCAAGGTTATTGCAGGGTACATCATCACCTATACTTGTAATATTTATTATTTGGATATCAACTAGTCCATTAATAATGCTTTCTGCTAATTTATAATTTTCATTATTAGTAATCAAAACCTTTGCATCAGAATTTTCAATCATATACCTTAGTCTATTTTGAGGATATGAATTATCTAACGGTACATAAGTTCGACCTGATTTTATTGCCGCTATAGTTCCAATAACCATATCAATCCCATGTCCAAATAACAAAGCTATATTAGAGCTAATACTTTCTAAGTGCTCTGTCACGATTTTGTAAGCTACTTTATTGGCATAATTATTTAAATCTGTATAACTTAAAACTTTATCAGAGGTTTTAACAGCAATTTTATTTGGAAATTTATTTACTTGTTCCTCAAATATTTGTGTAAGCATAGTATATACTCCTTTCAATAATACCCATAATACCTGTTAATTGTTTCCATACACTTTTGCCTGATATAAGTACAATCAATTACTTCTATCTAAAATATAATTTAACTATTTAAATGTCAGTTTTCTTTTTACTTTCTTATTTTTATTATCTTTAATAGTATCATTAAAATTTTCTACTACGTATTGTATTAATTGAATATATTGATTTGCTATATTTTCTACTATATATGGTTTAAATAAATTACTTTTGTAATTTACTAATATTTCTATTGCATTTGCATATTCCCTAACATAGAACACTAGATCATACTTAACCTCTTGTAATTGTTTTAGGTGATATGATTCTAAATTTTCTATTATTTCACTTTCATATTCTTCTATGTTTAGCATGTTAAAAAATATAGAAATTTTAGGATAGCTCATTTTTAATTCATCTAATAATAGCTCAATGGGATAACTTTGATATTCAAGAACATTTATTATATTTTCGTTTACTTTATTTATAATATTTATAAATGTATCCTCATTATCTATTTTATTTCTTATAAACATAGTGTTTACAAAGAAGCCTATTATCCCTTTGACATCATCATGCTGTCTACCAGAACCTGCTGATCCAATTATAATATCCTCCTGACCTGTTAAATCTGAAAGATAAATATTTAATATTCCTAACAATATTGAATATAAGCTTAAATTTTGCTCTCTAGCTAGCTGCTTTAGCTTATTTTTAACCGTACTTGATACAATACAGCGATATCCACTGCTTCCAATTAAATCTGAACTAACAATCTTTGATATTGGCAAGTTAAGTATTGGAGTATCTCCGCTCATATTTTTTATCCAAAACTCTTTTGCCTTTTGCATTTTAATTCCATCTTTTAATAGACTATTCTGCCATGAAGCAAAATCTTTATATTGTACTGCCAAAGGTTTCAACTCTATAACTAATCCATTTTTATATGAATTATAAAGTGTGAAAAATTCACTTTTCAATACATTCATAGACCAGCCATCTGTAATTATATGGTGCATGCATATCATAATTTCATATTCTTCATTTTTACATTTAACTAATATTACACGATATAAAGGTGCAATCTTTATATTTAGTGGTTTATTCAATTCAGTATCGATTATCTCTTGCCTTTTTTGCAAAAGATTCTCACCTTCCATATTGCTAATATCCAATTTTGTTATGTTAAAATCTATTTTGCCATATATTAGCTGTACTGGCTCTCCATCTATAACCTCAAAGCTTGTCCTTAAACTTTCATGTCTTTCTATAAGCTTTATAAATGCTTTGTTAAATGCCTCTTCGTTAAGCTTCTCACGCAGAATAAAATAACTCGGAATATTATATGCAATACTATTTGGCTGAAGCTGATGTAAAATCCACAATCTTTTTTGTGAGTATGATAATTCATAATATTCTTTTTTGTCTAAAGGCTTTATTGGTGAATATATGTTTTCTTCACTGCTCATTATGTATTTGCTCATTTGGCTTACTGTTGGTGCATTAAATATCTCTCTTAATGGAATTTTCACATTTAACTCTCTATGTATTTTTGCAACTAAGCTTGTTGCCTTTAATGAATGTCCTCCAAGCTCAAAGAAGTTGTCGTTTATACTTATCTTGTCTACTCCAAGTATCTCTCTCCATATTTCCACGAGCTTTTCTTCTGTACTGTTTCTTGGTGCTTCATATTCTGCCCCTGTAAATATATTTCCATCAGGCTCAGGTAGAGCTTTTCTATCTACCTTTCCGTTTGCTGTGAGTGGCAGCTTCTCCAGCTGTATGAAGTAGGAGGGTATCATGTAGTCAGGTAGTTCCTTATCCAAGTGATGTCTCAGCTCTGTCACTGTTAAATCCTTGTGTTGAATTTGCTCTTTATCTAGAACAATATATGCACATAAATAGTTGTTTTGCTCTTCATCTTTTCTTGCTATTACTATTGTTTCTTTTATTCCTTCATATTTCAAAAGCTTGCTTTCAATTTCTCCAAGCTCTATTCTGTGTCCTCTTATCTTTACCTGCTGGTCTATACGTCCCATATACTCCATGTTTCCATCTGGCAGCATCCTTACTAAATCACCAGAACGATATAGCTTTTCTCCTGTTTCTAATGGATTCTGTGCAAACATGTTTGTTATGAATTTTTCTGCAGTCAGCTCCGGTCTCCTAAGATAGCCTCTACATACTCCTGCACCTCCAACACATAATTCTCCAGGCACTCCGATTGGCAGTAGCTTAGCATTTTTATCCATTATATATGCTGTCAGTGTTGGTATTGGTTTTCCTATATTGCTGATATTCAGCCTTATATCCTCTTCTGTAATTTCCTTGTATGTTACATGCACCGTAGTTTCAGTGATTCCGTACATATTTATTAGCTTTGTCTTCGGATATTTTTCATAGAACCTCTTTAACATGCCTGGCATTAGTGCTTCGCCACCGAATATAACATATCTTATACCTAATTCACATTTGCCTGCTTTTTCATCTTCTTCAATCAATCTATAGAAGGCTGACGGAGTCTGGTTCAGAACTGTTACCTTCTCATTTTCCAACACCTTGAGATATTCAGCTGTATCTCTCGCAATAAGCTTTGGTATTACAATCAGCTTACCTCCATATAATAATGCTCCATACATCTCCCATACAGAAAAGTCAAAGCAGTATGAGTGAAACATTGTCCATACATCTTTGTCTGTAAAGTCAAATAATGCTCTATCATTGAAAAATAATCTAACTACATTCCTATGCTCTATCATTGCTCCTTTTGGTTTACCTGTTGTACCTGAGGTATATATGATATAGGCTAAATTGTCTGGCTTAACTATAGCTTCTAGGTTACTTTTATCTTCATGGCATGTTTCATATTCATTTAATATTATAATTTCTCCGCTATAGCTGATATCTGTAATTATGCTTCTCTGTGTTAAAAGCATAATTGCTTCTGAATCCTCTAGCGTATATTCTATTCTATCCTTTGGATACTCAGGGTCTATAGGTAGATATGCTCCTCCAGACTTCAATACACCCATTATACCTACTATCATATCTAAGGATCTTTCTACCATAATTGCAACAATACTATCTGACTTTATGCCCTTATCTCTAAGTACTCTTGCCAGCTGATTTGCTCTTTCATTTAGCTCTCTATATGTGAAACTCTTTTCCTCATATACTACTGCTATATTATCAGGGGTTTTCTCTACCTGTTCCTCAAAGAGCTGATGTATTGTTTTATTCTTTGGATAGTCTGCTTTTGTATTGTTGAAATTTATAAGTATCTGCTGTCTTTCTTCTTCTGTCAGCATGTCTACTTCTGATAATCTTGTATCTATGTTTTCTGTTACTGCCTGTATTATGTTCTCTAAGTGTGTGTACATTCGCTTTATTGTCATCCTGTTAAATAGCTTCGTACAGTATTGTAGGTTTATGCTTATGCTATCTACAAGCTCCACTGCTTCCAGTGTCATATCGAATTTAGATATCCTATTCTCTAAATTATGTGGCTTAATCTTTAAACCCGCTACTGCTATCTCTCCCATATCCATATTCTGGAGTGTAAACATTACATCAAACAGTGGGTTTCTGCTAAAATCTCGTGCTACATTTAACTTCTCAACTAGTTCTTCAAACTGATAGTCTTGATTTTCATATGCTCCTAATGCATTTTCTTTTACTTCTTTTAAGAACTCTTTAAAGGTCTTTTCTCCATTTGGATAGTTCCTCATTGCTAGTGTATTTACAAACATTCCTATGATATTTCCCAGATCTTCATGAGGTCTTCCTGCTATTGGACTTCCAACTATTATGTCCTCTTGTCCACTGTATTTTGACAATAGTATATTAAAGATACTTAGCAATACCATATACATGGTACTTCCTGTAGCTTTTGATATTTGTCTTAACTTATTTGTCAGCTCTTTGTTTATCTCAAACTGTATAGTATCTCCCTCAAAGCTTTGTACTGCTGGTCTTTGGTAGTCTGTAGTAAGATTTAGTACAGGTATTTCTCCTTCAAATTGCTTTAACCAATATTCTTCCTGTGCCTTTATCTTATCTGATTTAAACAACTCATTCTGCCATTCTGAGAAATCCTTGTACTGTATTCTTAGTGATGTTAGTTCTTCTCCTGCATATGCCCTTGAGAATTCCTCCACTAATATTCCCATGGATACTCCATCAGATATTATGTGATGCATGTCATACATAAGTATGTACTCATTTGACTGTACTTTAATAAGTCCCACTCTGAGTAGTGGAGCCTTTGATAGGTCAAAGGCTCTTATGAAACCCTTTTCTAGACCTTCTATTCCTTTGTCTTCTTCTGTCTCATACTCTTCTATATCAAATTCTATTTTGTTGTGTACTTTCTGTACTAATCCTTCATCTATTAGCTCAAAGCTGGTTCTTAATGCTTCATGTCTCTGTATTAGTATGTTAAAGGCTTCTTTTAACCGTTGTACATTTAATTCTCCCTTTAGCTCCAATACTCCAGACATATTATAGCTAGTGCTATCAAGCTCTAACTGCTGTAATGTATACATTCTCTTTTGTGCTGATGACATCTCATAGTATTCTTTTTCTTCTATTGGTTCTATTGACGAGTATATGTTTTCTTTGCTTCCTCTAATATGTTCAGATATTCCTTTAATCGTTGGATTAGCAAATATTTCCTTTAAAGGTACTTGTACATTCAATACCTTATGCATCTTTGCAATTAAGCTTGTTGCTTTTAGTGAGTGTCCTCCTAGCTCAAAGAAGTTATCATTTATACCAATCTTCTCTGCTCCAAGTATCTCGCTCCATATTTCTACCAACTTCTCTTCAATATTATTTCTTGGTGCTTCATATTCAGCTCCTGTGAATATACTTGCATCAGGCTCAGGTAGTTTCTTTCTATCTACCTTTCCATTTGGAGTAAGAGGAAGCTTATCTAACTGAATAAAGTATGATGGTATCATATAATTAGGTAAGTTTTGGAATAGATGCTTTCTTAGCTGTGTTACTGTCAGTTCTTTCTCGCCAATTACATATGCGCATAGAAGCTTATTTCCGTTATTATCATCTCTTGTTATAACCACTGCTTCTTTCACATCTTCATGACTCAGAAGCTTGCTTTCTATTTCTCCAAGCTCTATCCTGTAGCCTCTAATCTTCACTTGATTGTCTATTCTTCCACAAAACTCTATATTGCCATCTGGTAACCATCTTGCCAAGTCTCCGGTCTTGTACATTTTCGTTCCCGGTTCAAAAGGATTCTCTACAAACTTCTCTGCTGTTAGTTCCTGCCTATTGAGATATCCTCTTGTCAGCCCATCTCCTGTTATACATAGTTCCCCTGCTATTCCCATAGGCTGAAGCATGTTATTTTTATCAACTATGTATACTTGCGTGTTTAGCATTGGCTTGCCTATTGGTACATTTCTTCCTGTAATTTCTGTTTCCTCAAGTTTATTCATAGTCGCACATATAGTTGCTTCTGTTGGTCCATATCCATTTACTATTTGCATACTAGGATTTAAGCTAAAATAGCTATATAATACATAATCCTTTATAGGTTCTACTCCTACTAGTATTTTGTTAAGACTGATTTTTTCTCCTGAGCTCTTAAGAAGTTCATATACATCCTTTAATATAGTAGGTGGTATATAGCCAAAGGTAATGTTATTTTTTATTATAAATTTGCTAAGTCTGTAAATATCTATTATCTCGTCATTATGATATAGCGCTAAGCTTCCTCCATAGCGTAGTGGCAGGAATATCTCTCCTACACTTACGTCAAAGGATATATTGGTTAGACTCAGGCAACTGTCTCCTGCTCCTACCTGCCCGTTGAATTTATCATATAGAGTATTTAAGAAATTATTTAATGCTCTATGGGGCACTGCTACTCCCTTTGGTGCACCTGTTGAACCAGAGGTATATATTACATATGCAAGGTCAATGGATTTATTCATCTCTCCCAGATTATTTGTTTGACCTTGATATATAGCTTCATTATCAAGCTCTATTATTTCACTAACGCCCGCTATTCCTTTGTCAAGCCATGATTGGGTCAGCAATATCCCAGTCCCGCTATCCTTCAGCATATACTGTATTCTGTCATTTGGATACGCTGGATCTATAGGCAGATACGCCCCTCCAGCCTTAAGAATACCAATTATTCCAACTATCATCTGTAGTGAGCGTTCTACCATTATTGCGACAATATTGTCAGTGCCTACCCCCTTGTTTCTTAATATTATTGCCACTTGGTTTGCTCTATCGTTTAACTCCCTATAGGTAAGACTCTTATCCTCATATATTACTGCTATATTGTTAGGAGTCCTCTCTACCTGCTCCTCAAACAGTTGGTGTATTGTTTTATCCTTTGGATAGTCTGCTTTTGTATTGTTGAAATCTATAAGTATCTGCTGTCTTTCTTCTTCTGTCAGCATGTATACTTCTGATAATTTTGTATCTATGTCTTCTGTTACTGCCTGTATTATATTCTCTAAGTGTCTGTACATTCGCTTTATTGTCGTCCTGCTAAATAGCTTCGTACAGTATTGTAGGTTTATGCTTATGCTATCCAAAAGCTCCACTGCTTCCACAGTCATATCGAATTTAGATATCCTATTCTCTAAATTATGTGGCTTAATCTTTAAACCCGCTACTGCTATCTCTCCCATATCCATATTCTGGAGTGTAAACATTACATCAAACAGTGGGTTTCTGCTAAAATCTCGTGCTACATTTAGCTTCTCAACTAGTTCTTCAAACTGATAGTCCTGATTTTCATATGCGCCTAATGCATTTTCTTTTACTTCTTTTAGGAACTCTTTAAAGGTCTTTTCTCCATTTGGATAGTTCCTCATTGCTAGTGTATTTACAAACATTCCTATGATATTTCCCAGATCTTCATGAGGTCTTCCTGCTATTGGACTTCCTACTATTATGTCCTCTTGCCCACTGTATTTTGACAATAGTATATTAAAGGTACTTAGTAATACCATATACATGGTACTGCCTGTAGCTTTTGATATTTGTCTTAATTTATTTGTCAGCTCTTTGTTTATCTCAAGCTGTATAGTATCTCCCTCAAAACTTTGTACTGCTGGTCTTTGGTAGTCTGTAGTAAGATTTAGTACAGGTATTTCTCCTTCAAATTGCTTTAACCAATATTCTTCTTGCGCTTTTATACTTTTACTTCTAAACAACTCATTCTGCCATTCTGAGAAATCCTTGTACTGTATTCTTAGGGGTGTTAGTCTTTCTCCTGCATATATCTTTGAGAATTCCTCCACTAATATTCCCATGGATACTCCATCAGATATTATGTGATGTATGTCAAACATCAATATATGCTTATTGGGATGTGTTTTAACAAGCCCCAGTCTTAGAAGAGGTGCCTTTAATAGGTTAAAAGCTCTTATGAAACCTTTTACTACTTCTTCTATACCTTTCTCTTCTTCTACATTATATTCTTCTATATAAAATTCTACTTTCTTGTGTACTTTCTGTACTAATCCATCTTCTATTACCTCAAAGCTGGTTCTTAATACTTCATGTCTCTGTACCAGCTTATCAAAGACTTCTTTTAAATATTCTATATCTAAGTCTCCGTCTAGCTCTATTACTCCAGGCATGTTGTAGCTGGTACTATTAATATCTAACTGCTGTAGTGTATACATTCGCTTTTGTGCTGATGACATCTCATAATAATCTTTTTCCTCTATTGGTTCTATTGATGAGTAAATGCTTTCTTTGCTACCCTTAATATATTCTGATATTCCTTTTATTGTAGGTGCTTTGAATATCTCTCTTAGCGGTATTTCTATATCCAGTACCTTATGAATCCTTGCTGCTAAGCTTGTTGCCTTTAGCGAATGTCCTCCAAGCTCAAAAAAGTTATCATTTATACCTATCTTATCTACTCCAAGTATCTCTCTCCAAATTTCTACGAGCTTTTCTTCAGTACTATTTCTTGGTGCTTCATATTCTACTCCTGTAGAAATATTGTAATCTAGCTCAGATAGTGTCTTTCTGTCCACCTTTCCATTGGATGTCAGTGGTAGCTTCTCTAGCTGTATGAAGTATGATGGTATCATGTAATCAGGCAAATCTCTTAATAAATGCTCTCTTAATTCTGCTATGGTAAGCTTATAATCCATTACAATATATGCACATAGATACTTGTTTCCATTATTATCATCTTTCGCTATTACAACTGTATCTTTTACTGCCTCATGGCTTAGAAGTTTATTCTCTATTTCTCCAAGTTCTATTCTATATCCCCTTATTTTTACCTGATGGTCTATCCTTCCCAAAAATTCAATATTCCCATCAGGCAGCCATCTTGCCAAGTCTCCTGTTTTATACATTTTTGTTCCTAGCTCAAAGGGATTGTCTGCAAACTTTTCTGCTGTTAATTTAGGTCTATTTAGATAGCCTCTAGCCAAACCTGCTCCACTAAGACACAATTCTCCAGCTACACCTATAGGCTGAAGTCTGACGTTACTATCTACAATATAAGCTGTTGTATTGTAGATAGGTTTACCTATTGCTATTCTCATATTATCGTCCAGTTCAGATAATGAATACTTAGTCGCATATATTGTAGTCTCAGTCGGTCCATAGAGATTTTCTAGACTTATATTTGGTAATATATATCTAAATCTCTCTGCTAGTTCAATTGTCAAAGCCTCTCCTGCGGAAAAAACATATTTTAAGGTATCTGGCTTTTCACTGCTATCCTCAAGTATCTGTACAAATATTCTAAGCATTGAAGGAACAAAATTCAGATGAGTAACTTGGTATTTTGTTACTGCTCTGAGTATTTCGATGGGTTCTTTTTCTCCGCCATGCTTTAGTATAACAAGTCTTCCGCCACCCATAAACCATCCAAAAAGCTCTGATACAGATACATCGAAGGTGTATGATGTCTTCAATAAATATGCATCATTATCCTTAATAGGATATTTATCCTTTAGTACATGTAGTGTATTCACAACCCCGAAATGTTCAAGCATAACACCCTTTGGTGTACCAGTTGAGCCTGATGTATATATAATATAAGCTAGATTGTTGGGTCCTGCACTTGAATTAGGATTGCTGCATTCGCCTACATAGAGGCTCTCATCCTCTAATATCAAGGCTTGTATATTTGAAGGTACTTTCCCTATAAGCTTCTTTTGAGTAAGTATCAAACTGCATTTGCTATCCTCTGCTATATACTCTATCCTATCCTGTGGGTATTCTGTATCTATTGGAAGATATGCTCCCCCAGCTTTTAAGATACCTATTATACCTACTATCATCTCTATGGATCTTTCTACCATTATTCCTACTATACTATCAGGGACTACTCCCTTATCTCTTAGAATCCTTGCAAGCTGATTTGTTCTCTCGTTTAACTCTCTATATGTAAGTATCTTATCCTCAAATACTATTGCTATGCTGTCAGGAGTCTTCTCTACCTGTTCTTCAAATAGCTTATGTATTGTCTTATCCTTTGGATAGTCTGCTTTTGTATTGTTAAAGTCTGTTAATATTTGCTGTCTTTCTTCTTTTGTCAGCATGTCGATTTGACTAATACTACTAACCTGATTCACAATAATATTTATTATTATATTTTCAAAATGTCTTAACATTCTATTTATCTCGGCATAATTAAATATACTAGTGTCATAGCTTAATTCTAGCTCTAAGCCTTCAAAATCGATTATTGCTAAGGTAAGCTTGTAATTTGTCATTTCTGTCATAGAGTATTCTTCAATTTTTATTGGATTATCATTATTAAGTAGTTCTTTGTCTATTGGATAGTTTTCAATTACTACCAATGTGTCAAATAACTCTTCCTTGTTATCTATTCCACTATATGGTTTAATATCTACCAGCGAGGTGCTTTGATATTCATCTCTCTCCTTTAAAATGCAGTCTACCTTTTCTAACAAGTTTTGAACACTTTCACCTTCAGTGCTATTTACTCTTAACGGTAGAGTATTAATAAACAGCCCTACCATATCTTCTACGCCTGATATATCTGCATTTCTTCCAGATACTGTTGTGCCAAAAACTATATCATTTGTATTATTATATTTTTGCAATAAAATACCCCAGGCTGTATATATCAATGCAGCTACTGTGGTCTTCTGTTTCTTGCAAAACTCATATATATCCTCTGATATTTTGTTATTCAGTTTATAATTTACTTTATTGTTTACAGTATAAATCTCACTATAGGATGGTTTTGTCCAAATAGTTGACTTGCTTTCATAAGCATTGAAATGCTCACGCCAAAAAGTCTCTTGCATAGCTTTGTCCTGTTTTTGATAATACTTTATAAATTCTTTGAAACTATTTTTTTTGATTATGCTTAGTGGTTTATCCTCACATAAGCTATTGCAGTCCTGTACAAATTCTTTTACAACTACCCCGTTACTCCAGCCATCATATAAAATATGATGATATGTTATGATTAATTCATACTTTGAGATATCCAGCTTAATTATTGCTATTCTGAGAGGGTTTTCACTTATATCAATTTTTACATTTAATTCACTGTCTTTTATATCTATTATCTTGGCTTCTTTATCTGAAGAATTTATATCTGACAAATCGTATTGAACATAAGGTATTTCATATTGCTTCAATATAATTTGTAATGGCTTGTCCAACTTATCCCATTTAAAAATTGTTCTTAGCATCTCATTATTCTGAACGACATTATTCCAAGCCTTTTTTATAATAGCTTCATCAATTTCTCCACAAAGCGTTAGGCATAGTTGTTCTAAGTACTGTTTACTTTCTGAATTACTTAAATAATGAAATAGCATCCCCTCTTGCATAGGAGTTAAGCCCAATATATCTTGGATATTTAGCTTATTCAGCTTCTGCATATTCATTTTAAATTTACCCCCCTTTTGTTATATGTAATACTCTCGAAAGACATACTTCCGCCTTCACATTATGCTAAGAGGTGGGGGCTTCTTGGAACGTCCCAATCTGTCCAATGGTTTTTCTATAAGTTAGTCTATGTCAAGTATTTTTCTATATATATCGCACTAAACATTCTACATTTATCAATTACTATAATTTTTCCCTTGCTTATGCCATTCCACGTACATTCAGATTTTTCATTATAACTGCATCATAGACATTGGCTATCTGCTTTTACCTCCTTTTATTCGATTTTAGTTTTGATTCCATCTTGTAATTATATTTAGGATAATCAGCAAGCTCTCTAAAACTATAAATACAAAACACCTGTGAAGAATAATTAGGCTTGAAATAAATAAGAAGCACTGAAGACACACAGAACTGAAAAACATTTATAGAAATTGTAAAGATGCAGCACTGTAACATAAACTGATTGCTGCCCTTCAGATGTGTGGTGGTTTAGCTTCTTTCTACATCACAAAGAAACTGCATAAATCTGAGTTTTACATTTTATACGATTATTAAAAACTAATATTTCTAACTTGTTGTACTAGTCCAGATATTCTGTTATTCATAGAACACACAAATTTCATTACTTTGCGTAAAATACATGAAAATAAATCATGTATTTTGTTGTAAATTAATTTGTATGTTCTATAAAGGTTAAAAGATCCTAAAAGACCTATTTATATATTTACATTTTTTGTGTTTGTTGTGTTTTGATTAGGTGCTAATACTTTGTTTAGCAATATTTTAAGAATCATTCCTATTATTGCCAAAGATGTAGCATATATCAATACATTTGTACTAAATAAAAAACCATAAACCTTAAGTCCTACCAGCCTACCAACTGCATAGAAGGTAACAAGCATAGAATAAAACCTTCCTAAATACTGCTTCTCAATCTTTCTTTGATTAAATGAGCTAAAAAATATACCATAAGTCCCAAAGGATAGATTAAAAACGAACATCACAAAAGCAAAAAAGACTACTGTTACAATACTATTAGTCTTCATAATTTTATATACACCACTAATGCTTAAAAGCAACATTATGCTAACTGAAAAAAGCATTCCATACATACCCACATTTAGAGCATTAAGCTCACTATATCTCTTTTTAACCCACGGCACAGTAAACACTGTAAATAATACTGCAGAGGTGCTTATGGTTTGAATAACCCCATAGTATATATCATCACATGCAAATATATTTTTTATTAAGTAAGGTAATCCTATTGTTGCAAAAGGTAAGACTAAAAAGTGTGTAAGAAAGCCATTCATACTTATACTCAAAATTTCCTTATCTTTATAAAGTTTAAATCCATCAATAATATCATGAAATATTAAGGTATTTTTGCTCTTGCTCTCACATGGATTTATAGTCATGAACGCTTTACATGAGGCTGCAAAAATAAATGTAATACTATCAATTAATATAATAAATTGAATACCACTTACCGAATACATCAAAACTGCTATAGTTGGTGCAATTATACTACTTACTTCCACAATCATCTTTGTTAATAAGTTTCCATCAACATATTCATCCTTTTCAAGTATTGAAGGAAGGACAGCAGAAGCTACAGGTGTATTAAAGCATTGGCACAATCCCTCTACTAAAACCATTATGTAGATATAGCTCTCTGTTAATGGAGACTTAAGGCTTATAAAAAACAGTGTCATAAAAAATAATCCTCTAATAGTATCCAAAATAACTAGCATATTTTTCTTATTAAATCTATCAACAATCGATCCAGCTATTGATCCCAATACTAATTGTGGTATTACCCCCAATGCTAAGACAGATGCAAACTTTGCAGCCGAACCTGTAATTTTTAAAACATACAATGCCATGCATGTAGTTAAAAAAGTATTACCACAAATAGAGATAGTATTCCCCACCGTATATAGGAAAAAGCTTCTGTTTTTAAATAGTTTAAAATTCATACTTATTACCACCTTACTATATAATCTTTAAATTCTCTTTAGATATACTATTGATATGTGTTTATACGAATCAAGATACTATAAGCATTAAATCAATCAACCAGAGACTATGGATTTAACAAGAGTAACCGAATGTACCTTTTCTTATAAATATGTAAGTTGTGAATTCTATGTCAATTATGCATCTGCAAGTTTATATTACCTTATGCACAGATTTGTACTTTCCATGCAAAGACCTAAAAAACAGGATGCTTTAAAAAAAATTACAGGAGCTAATCGAAACTGCAATTAAAGCCACTGTTATTCTTTATGAATACGAAGTAATTGTTACAGTGAGCCAACTGTTACCCATAAATTGTTCTTATAGGGGCTCAGTACACAGTATCTGCAAATAAAAGAGTCATATATAAAGCTTATGACCCAAATACCAGGGATGTATTTTATTCTACCAGAGAAACTGGAAATTCAGAGAACTTCGAGAAGTTTTAAATAAGCTTAAAAAAAAATAATTTATGTTTTTAATGTATCAGTAGATTTATGCCTAATTGTATAGAGTATTACAATATCTTACTTTGTCTTATTGCGGATTCTAAGATTAAGTACCTGACATTCATAGAAATAGTCTCTTGTTATAGGTAATATTATCATAAAGGGTAGTTATTGTAAACCTGTTTTTGATAATGTTTTGAAAATTAAATTAATGATGAATTGAAAGGTCAAGTGCAAAAAAAATGACTTGGAAGTATAAAAAAGAACCCAGATATCTTTTGACTCCCTTTTATATACCATTGCGTAAAAGGCAATTAACTGCTCAGCGTGGACCTCTACAGAGCCTTATCCGCTTAGTTGCGTCTAGAGTGCATAATGATAAAACATATACTTCTAATAATAGTCAATAAACGTAAAAACAGGATAGATTAATTTCTATCCTGTTTTTACATTTATATTACATTAACAGCTTCTATATTTCATATTTATGTATACCATCTTTATCAACTTTTCCAAATATTAATGGTCTCATATCTGGTTTTATATCTGATAGTTGATATGCTTTTAATAGTTTCTGTTTGCATTCTTCAAGCTTTCCTAAGTCATTAATATGCACCTTAGCTATTACTTCACCTTTTTTGACATAGTCTCCAACCTTCTTAGCCAGTATGATACCTACCGCGTAGTCAATTGGTGTTTCCTTAGTCTCTCTACCTGCACCTATAGCCAGTGCTGCCTTTCCTATGCTTTCTGCATCTATTCCATGCACATATCCCTCTGCTTCCGCGTAAATATCTAATACATTTTTTGCTTTTGGTAGAAGCTCTGGATTGTCTATTTGCGAAACATTTCCATGCTGTGCCCTTACCATATCCTTTAGCTTAAGAAGTGCTGTACCGTCTTCTATAGTGCCTTTAAGAATATGCTTTGCCTCTTCCATATCTGAGGTTCTTTCACCTAGAACAAGCATAGCAGCACCAAGCTCTAGACATAGTTGTATGAAGTCCTTTGGTCCATTGCCATTAAGTGTCTCAATAGCTTCCTTCACCTCAAGGGCATTTCCTACTGCATAGCCTAAAGGTTCATTCATCTCAGTTATCATAGCAATAACATTCTTGTTTAGGTTTGTTCCAATGTCCACCATTTCCTTTGCCAGCAAGAAGCTGTCATCAAGAGTTTTCATAAATGCACCACTGCCTGTTTTTACATCCAATACAATAGCATCTGAGCCTGAAGCAAGCTTTTTGCTCATTATGCTGCTTGCAATTAAAGATATATTGTCAACAGTCGCAGTTACATCTCTAAGCGCATAAAGTTTCTTATCAGCTGGTGCCAAATCACCTGTTTGACCACATACTGCGATTTTTATGCTGTTTACACTATTAATAAACTCTCCTAGCTTAAGATCAACCTTGAAGCCCTCTATTGATTCTAATTTATCTAGTGTACCTCCAGTATGTCCAAGACCTCTTCCTGACATCTTAGCTACAGGTACACCTGCAGCAGCTACCATCGGTGCTAAGACTAATGTAGTTTTGTCACCTACTCCACCTGTACTATGTTTATCAACTTTAATACCTTCGATTGTACTTAAATCAATAACAGCACCCGAGTTTACCATAGCTAGGGTCAGGTCAGCGGTTTCTCTCTTGTTCATCCCTACAAAGTATATTGCCATTAAAAGGGCAGAGATTTGATAATCAGGTATGTTTCCCTTTGTATATCCATCAATAAAGAATTGAATTTCTGGTTTTGCCAGCTCTTCTCCATTCCTTTTTTTAATTATGATGTCAACCATTCTCATTATAGCTGCACCTCTTTAATAAACTGCTTAAGCAATGAAACAAATTTTGGTTTAACCCCCTCCGCTACCTTCACAATTTCCTCATGGGTAGGCGAAGTCATGCTGTCAGGAATCGCCATATCTGTTATACAAGAAACTCCAAGTACCTTTAATCCTGAATGTTTCGCAACAATACATTCTGGTATAGTTGACATGCCTACTGTATCAGCTCCTATTGTAATTAGCATACGAAGTTCTGCTTTACTTGAATAATTAGGTCCGCTTATAGCACTATAAACTCCGTTTTGAAGCTTTATATTAAGCTTATCTGCTATTTTATTTAAAAGTTCTGTATATTTCTTATCGTATACCTCTGACATGTCAGGGAATCTAGGTCCAAATTCATCAAGATTTGCACCAATTAAAGGGTTTGCACCCATCATATTTATATGGTCTGTTATTGCCATTATGTCACCTGCGCTAAAGGCAGGATTTAGACCTCCACAGGCATTGCTTGCTATCAGAAGCTTAATTCCTAGCTTTTTCATTACCCTTACAGGCAAGGTAACATCCTGCATAGAATAACCTTCATAATAGTGAAATCTTCCCTGCATAGCTATAACCTTTTTACCTTCTATGGTACCAGTAATCAGCCTTCCTGCATGTCCTTCAACTGTAGATATAGGGAATTCAGGTATATCCGAGAATTCTATTACAGTTGGATTTTCTATATACTCTGCTAAGGAGCCAAGACCTGTACCAAGTATTATACCAATCTCCGGCTCAACAGATATTTTACTTTTTATAAACTCAGAAGCCTTATTTATTTTATCTATATTTCTCATTATATCCTCCATATCAACTATAGGTTTTGTACTATTGATTTTACTAGACTTATAAATTTATTCTTTACTTTTTCGGCTGTATCGATAACCTCTTGATGGTTAAGTGGCTGACCAAGAATTCCTGCTGCCATATTTGTTATGCAAGAAATTCCAAGAACCTTCATGCCACTGTGATTTGCAGCTATTACCTCAGGCACAGTAGACATCCCAACTGCATCCCCTCCAAGAATTCTCACAGCTTTTATCTCTGAGGGAGTTTCATAGTTGGGACCTGTAAACATCATATACGTGCCTTCTCTTATTTCAATGTTATTATCCGTCGCACAAATCTTTGCAAGCTCAATCAAATCATAATTATATGCATTGGACATATCTGGAAATCTTACGCCCATTTCATTTATATTTGGTCCTAATAATGGATTATCACCTGAGAAGTTGATGTGATCCTTTATAAGCATTAAATCGCCAGGCTTGAAGCTTTTATTTACTCCACCTGCTGCATTTGTTACTATTAAATTGTTTATTCCAAGAGCATGCATTACCCATACTGGAAATACTACATCCTGCATACTATAGCCTTCATAATAGTGAAATCTTCCCTGCATTACTGCTATCTTTTTATTGTTTAAAGTTCCAAAAATAAAACGACTCTTATGACCTTCAACTGTTGATACAGGAAAATTCGGGATATCGCTGTATTCAATGATAACTTTATCTTGAACCTCTTCTCCAAGAACACCTAAGCCTGATCCAAGTATCAAGCCTATTTCAGGAGTATAGTTCAAATACCTTTGTATATAATCTCTTGCTTCATATATTTTAGTAATAAGCTTATCCATATCTATATCTACTCCTTTACATAACTTTATGTTTTGCATTTAATATACTATATTAGATCAAAATGTGCAAAACAAATTAAGTTAAATTACTATGTCCGTTTTAAATGAATTACCTTCAATTTCAATAGGCAGCTGTAGAAGGTCAAGAACAGTAGCCCCAATATCACAGAAGCCCTCTCTTATGCCAAGATTTAACCCTTGCTTTATTTGTTTTCCATACACTAAAATGGGGATATACTCCCTAGAGTGATCTGTGCTTAAAGTAGTCGGATCACAGCCGTGATCAGCAGTTATTATTAGTACATCATTTTCATTCATTGCAGCTATAATCTCAGGTAATCTGTTATCAAATTCCTTAAGTGAATTTCCATAACCTTGCACATCATTTCTATGTCCAAACATCATATCAAAATCCACTAGATTTGTAAAAATAAGACCCTTTTTATTTTGTTTCATGTACTCTAAGGTCTTATCAACGCCGTCGATGTTAGATTTAGTATGTATCGCATTTGTAATACCAACTCCTGCAAATATATCTTCTATTTTACCAACTGCCATAACAGATAAGCCGTGCTCCGATATCGCATCTAGCATAGTTTTTGATATAGGCAGTAGTGAGAAATCCTTCCTATTTCCTGTTCTTTTATATGTACCTAAGCTTCCGATAAACGGTCTTGCTATAACTCTTCCTACTGCATTTTGACCCACAAGCAGCTTTCTTGCTTTGCTACATATTTCATAAAGCTCATTTAAAGGTATTACCTCTTCATGGGCTGCTATTTGAAATACACTATCTGCTGAGGTATATACAATAGGGTAGCCTGTTTTCACATGTTCATCACCTAGTCTTGAAATTATCTCTGTACCAGAAGCAACTTCATTGCCAATAGATTTTATTCCTATAGCCTTTTCAAAATCTAAAATAAGTTCTTTTGGAAAAGCATTTGGAAAAGTGGGGAATGCTTGCTTTAGCGTTATTCCTGCAATTTCCCAGTGCCCAGTGGTTGTGTCCTTGCCTTGTGAGATTTCTGAAGCTTTGCCATAAGCTCCTTTTGGCTTATCTACTTTACCGATTTCTAAACCATCTATGTTACCCAAGCCTAAAGCCTTCAGATTATCTAAGCTAAGCTCAGGAATTTGCTTATGTATATTGCCTAGTGTATTACTACCTTCATCTTTATACAAATATGCATCTTTAAGTTCGCCTATGCCTACGCTATCCATTACTACCAATATTACTCTATCTGCCATAATATTCCCTCCATTTCCATTTATATATAGAAAACACAAAAGGGCCTAAGCCCTTGGATGTGTCTTATTATATACTTCCATAATTCTGTTTTTATTAATCTTACTGTATACCTGAGTAGTTGATATATCAGAATGTCCAAGCATTTCTTGAATAGCCTGTAAGTCAGCACCATTTTCAATCAAGTGAACCGCAAATGAATGCCTTAACGTGTGAGGAGTAATAACCTTATTGATTTTGGCCTTTTGGGTGTAATTCTTGATTATCTTCCAAAAGCCTTGTCTTGTCATTTTACTTCCATGGAAGTTCAAGAATAAGGATGTATCCTCTTCACTGGAATTAAATAACTTACGGTAATCAGTTAAATACAGTTTCAGGTATTTAATTGCTATATTACCAATAGGTATCGTCCTTGATTTGCCCTCTGTAGCATTGCACCTAACTAAGCTACCCTTCAGATCAATATCTTTTAGATCCAGAGAGATCAGTTCTGTTACTCTGATGCCAGTCGCGTACAAAAGTTCCAACATAGCTTTGTCCCTAGCCCCTTTTGCATCTGTTGGCTTTGGTTGTTCCAGCAGAAGCTCAACCTCCTTCTTGGTAAGTACAGAAGGTAGTTTTTTCTCTACCTTTGGTGACTCCAGATTGGAGGAAGGGTCAGAATCAATAAATCTTGAATTATACATAAACTGATAAAGACATCTGATAGAAGCTAAATTTCTTGAAATCGTAGAGGTAGCTTTCCCATTCTTCTGCATATATATAAGATATGTTATTATTAATGTCTTTGTAACCTCTTCGATTTTTAAATTATGTAGTTTTATATAGCTCTCAAATTGCCTAATATCCCTTTCATATGAATCCAAAGTATTCACTGATAGCTCTTTTTCATTTTCAAGATAATTGAAGAATAACTCAATATAGTTCATACAGTCATAACCCCTTTATATATATATGTGTTTATAATTCAACACATATTTTTAAATTCCTCCAATAAAAGAAAAATTTACAAACTAAATATGATATTTTTCAGAATAAACAGAAATTTTTCTCTGAAATCCATGTTTTCACATATATAATTTGATACAAGAACAGCACCTCCATGAGGAGCTTCATAAGGAAAGAACATGTTTATATAGTTATCAATTAATATCGGCATAACAAAAAGTATAAGAAACAATACAAAAAATATCCTAATAAAAAGAAAATATTGATTATTTGCATTTTTGTATGTCATGGTATCCCCCCGGCATTTGTAATATCAGCGCTATATAAAATATGGAGCAACCAACTTTACCAAAAATGGTGTAAGGTATGCCTCTATGATACTACCTCCTAACATTATAAGAAATAAAAATAGTATCGATAAGACAAAGGACCAAATATAGGTGGAAAGCTCATTACGCTTTCTGTTAAGTTTATTTTTAAGCACTGTAATTGATAGGCTTATTGAGCAAGCACAGAATACTATTAGTACAGGTATGTATACAATATTCTGTGGTAAAACCGAAGCTAAGGCTAATAAGAATCCACCCTTACCCAAGGAGTCTGTCAAAAATGCTACTGTAAAGCCTATACAGAAGCCTCTAAATGTAGCAATCATAGGTATTAATAAAATACCTGCATAGGTTAAGCCCGCAATAAATAATGCAGTAGCAGAAACAAGATTAAATTTGATTGATTGCTTCAATATTTCAACTGAATGTACACTGTCTGTCCTAACAATATTGATAAAACCATCTATATATGCTTTTACTTCACTTTTTGTATCAATATCAATATTTTTTACTGTGATTGCACCAAGGCTTATACCTAATATAAAGAAAAATATTACTATTGCATAAGAAATAATATTATCAGATAAATGCCTTTTAATTGTATCATTTAATCTTAATTGCATCTTGAAAACCTCCCCTTAGCTTTTGTCCACATTCTTTTAAATAATATGCTAAAGAGGGTAACAATATGAATATATAACTAACACAAATTTCTGAATGTAATATGTACGATTATGCTATTTTATTTCTGAAGTCAGTAATAATATTGCTATTATTGTTTTTGCATCGTTTATCGAACCATTTTTTACCATTTCTATACCTTTGCTCAAGGTATATTTCTCCACATTTAAAAATTCATCCTCATCAAAACAATGCTCTCCTTGTGTCAAGCCTTCTGCTTTATATATGTAAATCTTCTCGTCTGTATAACCAGGAGAAGGGTACATTATTGTCAGTAAAGTAAGCTTTTCTGCTGTTAACCCTGTTTCTTCTTTTAATTCACGTATACCACAGTATTCTGGGTTTTCGTCCTTCTCAAGTTTACCAGCAGGCACCTCCAATAGCTCTTGCTCGAAAGGCTTTCTAAATTGTCTTACTAAATAAATTTCATTATCTTGTGTTATGGGGATTACAGCAACTCCACCTCTGTGTCTTATAATCTCGCGCATAGAATTGTTGCCATTACAAAGCTCTACAGTATGAAGCTCAAGCTTTATTACTTTTCCATTATAAATTTCCTTAATGTCAGTTGTTTTTTCTTCAAAGTTCATAATATGTCCTCCACTGTGAATATATTTAGAATTTACTTATACAAATATTCTATATATATCACAGTAAACATTCAAGTCTATTAACTGCTAGTTTTCCTGCTGCTCCAGAGGTAATAAAATATTCTCTATCCTCTATAAATCCTTTACCCATTTTACTTAAATATTTAATCTTATCTAATAATACACTATTTATATCCTCACAGTCTACATAATATATATTATGTAGACTATCTATCCTATTTTCTGTTATTTGATTATTTATTCTTAATAATTGCTCTTGATTATCAAATAATGGTATGGCGATGTTAGCCTTTGTGCAGCATATATCCTTTAATACGGTTATACTATGATGACTTATACCGTTATGTCTATCTCTTTTATCAGAAAATGATATTCTGGGTATTTGTATTACATAGCCTTTTAGATTATTAGCGGCATCAATTATATTTCCCTGCTCAATACCACTAAAGCCATACTTCGTATCTGTTCCTATTATTCCAGGTCCCATACAAACAATAGCAATATCAGCCTTAATTATCTCCTTTGCAGTTATAAGTGCTGTATATATATTAATACATTCAAAATCACCACCAAAGGCATTTCCATAAGTTATAGTAGTATCTATTACCTTATCTTGTTTAAGACGTCTTATAATATCGCTTATATAAATAGGCAATGCTCCTCCATCAGTCATTATGTAACATATTTTTGATTTTGAATTTTGATTTTTTATATAAATGCTGACGGGTGCCACCATGCTGTGAAGAGTGCCTACAATCACAGGCATCCCCTCCAATGAGCTAAATTCATTAAATACTTTATGATACTGACTCTCCTGTGCCTCCACGGCCATGCAATTAATTTGAAAAGGAGTATATTTAAGCTTCATAATATGCCCTGTATTTATATTATCTAAAATCGGCTTGCTTAGATTGGTAATAACCAAATGGTGTCCTCCTGTGCCAAGGCTCAAATCAACAGCAGTAATATTTACTAAAATTAAATCGCCTAATGAAATATTGCCTGTCATATTATTATAGTTTATACAGCTTTGCTGTTCATCATTTATAAGTGCTGTTAGCTTCGTTATATTATCATCATAAAAATATATATCAGTTACTATCCCTTGTGCTGTTTTTATCATTTTATCCATTGCTCCTTCCTAAGCTGTCTAAGTAATTCAACAATCTATTTTTTGATATAATAGTAGTTATCGATATCTTCTCAGCAGTAATATTTATAATTAGCAAAGCAAAAATAATTGTGAGTTTTATTGATGCATAATAGCATAACGCACTATAAAAGCCCAAGGTTATACCCAATATGTTAGAGCCTGTATCACCTAAGATGCATAACTCTTTAAGATCATAAGAAATATAAACTATTACAATGGTAAGAGTAATTCCCAAAGGAAAAATTGAAATAATGCTAATGATATTAGAAATAAAAATTAATATGCCTAGTAATAGAAAAGCTTTGGCACACCTGCCAGGTCTTAAATCCAATAAATTTAAAGTATTTGTAAACAAAGCCATAACAAGGACATTTAAAATAAAATCAGAACTATTTTTAGAAATGCCTATGGATATAATACATGAAATAAGAACACCAATAAAGGCTTTAATAAAGCCTGTTGTCAGATGTCTATGAAGAAAACTATTGATATGACTCTTCAAGCCTTTTATATGAACTTCACCTATCATATCATCTAGTACCCCTGCAAATCCCATGGCGCATACTCCAATTAGATAAGACACATATATAACATAATAGTTAGGAGAAATGTATAGGCACAATGCTGACATAGTGAGAA
This sequence comes from uncultured Clostridia bacterium, assembly GCA_942492835.1. Lineage (GTDB taxonomy): Bacteria > Bacillota > Clostridia > Lutisporales > Lutisporaceae > GWB2-37-7. The sequence continues at coordinate 190,718 of OW818645.1, forward strand.
TTACAGGTACAAATGCTATTCCAACTGCAAAGGTAATCTCTTTACCCCTATAATTCAATGTTGTACATCCAGCTTCTTTTAACATCTTGATTAAAAGCTTTATACAAATCCTTGAAATAATCATAGTTAATAAAAGTATAGCTGCAAGACTAATTATTGTAGCTTTAGTAATTGTTGTATTCATTTACATCATTTCCCTAATCAAAACATTTAATATATTTGTAAACTGCTTTCCTCTGTGTAAAAAGCCCTTTATGTTTCTGCCTGTCTCTTTATGTCTTATATTTACAGGCACTTCAACAATATCAATATCTCTTTTCAAAGCCTCCAATGTAATTTTAAACTCCAATGCAAAATTACTGGGAATGCTTATATTTTGAATAAATTCTGTGCTCACTAATCTCTGTCCGCTCAATACAGAATCAGAAGTTTTGGAAGTTAGTATATATATACCTCTCCTAGATAACCATTTTACCAGTCCAAAACCACCTTTTTTTAAAGGTTTGGGATATACTGCTACTAGCATAGTCCTGTTATTTATTTTTGTATTAGTTAAAAGTTTCTTCATTTCTGAAGCACTATGTTTTAAATCTGCATCTATAAATATCACAAATTTATTTGAAACAAAAGGAAGTGCAGTTTTTATTGCTCCCCCCTTCCCTTTATTTGAATTGTTTTTTATCAATAAGATATCGTCAAAACCATCTGCTATTCTATAGGTATTATCCTTAGAGCCATCGTCTACAACTATTATCTCTGTTATTCCTTCTATACCCTTAACAGCATTTATTGTGTCTTTTATATTCTCTTCTTCATTATATGCAGGTAATATTGCTGTCACATTTTCATCCATACCAAATCACCTTCGTTTTTTGAAAATGTCTCTGCATTTTTATTATCCATCAAGCACTGAAGCCTCATAATGTACCTATAATCAATTAAGCGATCAGCAACTTTAAATCTAGTTATTAAAGTACTTCCCATACCAGGCCTTCCTTTATCAAAAAAATCTGTCATACCGCTATGTCCTCCAATTAAAACAATATATGATGCACCCTTATCATAAGCAAGTAATAGAGCAATATCTTCACTGGTTCCTTTCATAGGCAGAAGCTTATATTTAATATTTAAGGCTTCAATTCTTTTTTGACATGGGCAGCTTCCATCTGTATATGCATGTAATATTAAATCTTTACTTTTATATATTCCTACATCTGACACACTGTCCATATCGCCAATCAATATGTCTGGAGCAAAACCACAGCTTATAATTATATCTGCTCCTCCATCTACACCTATAAGTATTGGCTTTTCTCTATTAATATAATCCTTCAGCTTCAAAAGACAATCTTTACTTTCAGAACTGCGAGTAACAACAATGGCACATCTTCCTTCTACATTTGTGTTAAGCTCAGGGTAACAATTAAATGTAAGAATCGGATTTTTATCTATTCCAGCATATTGTATTGTATTATCAATAAAATTTGAAAGCTGTAGTCCATAATTACAGTTACTTTCCAATAGTTTATTTTCAATATAATCAATATTTAAAAGAAAACATGAATTAGTATACAAATGATTATTATTTAATAATAGGTCTCTATCTCTTAGCTTAATATAATCTCCATCTTTAAAGGTACTTACATTGAGATTGGTATCAAAAAGCATTACATTGCTACTTACAAGTAGAGAAGTACCCTTGGAAGCATATCTGCCTGTCATAGAACAGCCTGTATTAATAATAACTTTTACACCTGTAGAAATCAGTGCTTCTGCAGCTAACTCATCTATATCATCATGTTGTATAATTGCTATATCATTAATTGACAAATATCTTACCAATTCTTTGGTTCTGGTGCCAACTTTTACAATTCCTTCAAGATACATCGATTTCGAACACCTCCGCCTATTTTTAGTATTTAATTAAAATGCAAATAAAATACAAATATTACTATATATTTTGTACTAACCATTTTACATACTAGAAATAGCTCAAATTACACAAATATTAATAAATCATATAAACGAAATATTACATATTTTTGTTTATATGATTTGTATTATTATGTATTATAAAAATAAAAATACAAAAACTAATATATGATAACTAACAAATATAACAAAGAAAGGTGATTATAATGAAAGAGACAGTAGCAAAATCAATTTTAGGACTAAGAGATAAAATGAGTCATAAAATTATTGCTATATATCCTTATGAATTAGATGGTTTAACACAAGATACAGAAAAAACAGTAAAAGACTGGTATTATAAACAGGACTGTAGTGCAGAAACCACTTTAAGACAATGTTATGTAGATATGTTAAGAGAGAATGAACTAAATTAAAAGGGAGTGTCGCAAAACTACTTTAATTTGGGAGCGATGTTCCCTTTTTGTAGTAATAAAATAAGCAGTTAGTTAAAAAACAAGGTTAATACTTACTTTTTTAACTAACCGCTTTATTTTTAACGCACTTCAAGTTAGTTGTGTAACAGCCCCTTTTTGTTTGTGCATCCAGCGAAGCTGAACACATTCATAATTAGACTATTCCCATTTAAAAAATTTAATTGCCACAAAAGAACAAATTATAGCAATTACCAACATCGCAATGATCGGTAATAGAACATTATCCATTGACAAGTTCAACGTTGCAGATTTTAGTATTTTGATTCCTTGCGTCAACGGTAAGATATTCACAACCTTCTGCATTGTTGTTGGCATTACTTCATAAGGAAGTGTTGCCCCTGAAAAAATCAGCATTGGAAAATACAATACACTTGCAATAATGCCTGCGACTTTAGAATTCTTGGCAATACCACCCACCATAATACCGATGCTAAACATAGAAACCATTACCAATATCCAACCGAGGATAAATTGCAGTATGCTGCCTTGCATTTTGAATCCAAAGAATACCATTGCCACTGCAAACAGTGTAAGTAAAGAAATTAAAGCATATAGAAAGTATATGGTAATTTCTACAAGTAGAATTGTAACAGGGCTTATGGGGGTAACCTTAAATCTTTTCAGAATTTGCTTGCTTCTGTAATCTGACACAACTAGAGGTAATCCCATAACTCCACCTGCACAAATCGCAATGCTTGCCAACGCACCAAAGGATTGCTGAATAAATGTATAGCTTGCACCCTCGAATGCAGGCTTGCTTCCATAAATAATGCCAAGCACTACAAGCATAATAATAGGCATTATAACTGCAAAAATCAACATATCCATACCACGCAGTGACAGCTTAAGTTCAGTCTTAAGTATTGTTCTATAGGATTTCATTTTTCACTACCTCCTCATCTGTAAACCAAAGGTAAGCGTCCTCAAATTTAGCGTGAGAACTTTGGCTAATTGCTTCAGTTACTGTTCCGTAAAAAACTGGTTTGCCCATTTTCAAAATACAAATCTCATCACACAATATTTCCACCTCGTCCATAAAATGCGAAGTCAACAAAATGGTAAGACCATTAGCTTTAAGTCTTGCGAGTATCTGCCAAACATCTCGTCTTGCTCTTGCATCAAGACCAGTGGTAAGCTCATCTAAAAACACTACTTGTGGGTTTGGTATTAAAGCAAGCACAATAAACAAGCGCTGTTTCTGTCCGCCAGATAGCTCCTTTACTAGGGTATCCACCTTATCCGCAACACCAAACTCTATTAGAAGACTTTTGTAATCTGCTGGCTTTTTGTAAAGAGACGCAGTTACCTCACACAGTTCTCCTACCTTGATATTCTCTTGATAATGCGACTCCTGAAACTGTACTCCAACCTGCTCAAAAATCTCCCTACGATTGGTAATCGGGTTCATTCCCAATATAGAAATGACTCCGTTATCTGCTTTTTTTGTACCTAAAACACAGTCAATAGTTGTGCTCTTTCCTGTACCATTTGCCCCAAGTAATCCAAATACTGTGCCACGCTTTACTGAAAAACTAAAATCATCAACAGCTTTCATATTGTTGTAAGATTTTGATAAATGCTTTACCTTGATTACATCCTCCATCATCTATTCCCCCTTTAATTGATATAAAAATAATAACACCAAACAAAAGTCTGGTGTTAAAGTGGAGGGTTTGGTTATATACTTTTCATTTCAAAAAGTATATCTATGATTTTTTCTGCATTTTTCTTTGCGGCATTTAGGGAAATTATCAGTTTATCGCAAACGCCAACAATATCCTCATTTCCATCTGGTGTGTTTAGCACATGTTTTGCATCTGCACTCTCATTTTGGAAAATGGCATTCATCATTCGCAGAATAGACGAAAGAGAATAATTAGCACATCTAAGCGAACGAATAATTTTCAGCTTTTTAATATCTTCATAATTGTAAACCCGATATCCATTTTCTTTGCGCTTTATATTTAGCAGCCCATTCATTTCCCAGTTTCGGAGTGTATCCATTGTAATACTGAGAGCATCTGAAACCTCTTTTCGCTTTAAAAGAACTGCATTTTCTTGAAAAGAGCTTTTAAGTAGAGTATTCGTAATTTCTACCGCTTCATTAGCGTTTGCTATTTCAGCTTCTGTTATATTGATATACTCAATAGTCAAAGCAATTGCATCATCATATTGTTCCTTGGCAGAAAGCTTTACAACCTTGATAATTCTTTTTCTCAGTCCGCTTTGAAGCACCTCAATTTGAAAAGCAGTACGGGCAAGTCTGAATTGGTCTATATGAACATTGCTGAAAATTCTATATCCATTTGCTTTACGCAATGGCTTTGGAATAAGTCCCAAATCCTCATACATTCGTACAGTATTTGGATGAACTCCAATTATCTTTGCTATTTGACTTGTAGTATATGTGTTTTCTATGGTATCACCAACCTTCAAAATATAGTTTATTTAAATAATATCCGATCTATTTGTAATTTTTCATTTGTATATATCCGATACAATAACTGGATAATCTTAGTGTCAGACACCTAACGTTCTCAACGTGTATCGGTTATGTTTTATTCTTTATTTTTCAGCGCATCTGCCATCTCTATTCTATCAACTTTCTTCTTATGAAAGAAGTTAATGATAAAATAAGACGCCATTCCAATTACTACAATCTCAACAAATAGATACACAGGAATATAAATAGGTATATACCCGCTTATTTTCATCAAAACGGCCTCAAAACATCTTTGTATTGTAATGTAAACCAGTGGAAGTCCAAGAAATAAGGACACAAGGACTACTATGGTGGTTGATGTTAAGTACAACTTCTTGATTTCTTTTTCTTCATAACCGAAAACTTTCATAAAGGATATATATATTGCATTTTTATCAATCACTATTTTGGTCAGTAGATACATTAAAATCAGGTAAATCATAACTGCAATCCCAAGACATAATGGTGCCATCTGAGAAAAGGAAGAAGTCATCTGGTCACCTAACTCTACCATATCTTCCGGAGTTATTACTGCCGCCAGATTATTCTCATCTTCAAATATTAACTCTACATTTGAAAAATATCCATTAAAGTAGGTCTCCTCATAATCCAGAAGTGTGTTCAACTGCTTTTGACTCATAAAAACAGCCAAACCTGCGGGATATTCATAGACTCCCGAAATCATCAGCTTATATTCATCCCCCGTATACGAATCTATAAATGCAACCATATCACCTGTTTTCTTCTTTAACTTCTTTGCTAAGTCATCCGAAAAATAGACACTGGGGTTCTCATCTGATATTGACAGTTTAGATAAATAATTGGAGTTCTCATTAAGTCCATAAAATGAAACCTCTATATTCTTATTACCAGGCTTATAGTAAGTCTCCAGGGAAGTAAAGGTAAACTTTTCTGCAGTCTTTTCCTGTTTTGCTTCTATTGGTGTCTTTAAGATATACTGATAGTTAGATATTGTTGTATTTCTAATAGAATCCACATAATGCTCAATTAATGGACTTATGCAAAGTCCGAACATCAAAATGACGCTGGCAAAAAATATTCCTATACATAGTGTCAGGTAATTGGTCCTATTCTGAATGAAAATTCTTAAGCGAAATCTACTAAAAAAAGATAGGTTTGGAAGCTTTACGGGTATCTTATTATTCCTTTTCTTAAGTTCTCTTCTTAAAAAATTAAGTGGGGATATAGACAACTTACGAATCAAGGTAACAAAGTTAATGCAGATCATAATCAATATCGGCAATACTGTTGTTAAGAACAGTGCCTCCAGATTTAATCTAATCTCCATTGGCGGCAAACTATAACTGCCATAGAACATATCTTTAAATAAAATTGGCATCACTGTGTAGCCTAGTAGATTACCGATAACTGCACTGATAAAAGTCACAATAATCGGCAGTCCCATATAATGATGTATCAATTCATATTTTCCATATCCGGAAGCCAGCAATGTACCAATAATTGTTGCTTCTGCATCAACTGTACTGCTGATAACAATGGAATATACAAATGCCATAATTACAATAATAATATTCAACAGTACCTTCATAAGCGGAACATCTGAAGCTAGATCATCTTCAACAAATGATATGCTACTGTTATTTTCTGCTGTACAGAAATTTGTGAGTGAAGCTTTATTTTCTACAAGACTATCTAATATATCATTGGACAGATCTCTTTTTTCGCTTTCCGATAAATTCCTATTGTTAAAATAATAGGAATAATTGTAAGTCAAATCATTCTTAGCATAACAATTAAATGCTTCTTTCGTCACAATTCCGATTCCAAAGTGAAAGGAATCCATCATCAGATCAGAATTTTTCTCAAATAGAGAACTATAATCTGGCATGCACACGTAACCAGTAATCCTCATATCGGTTCCAGACACAGTTATTGTATCCCCAATAGCAATATTATTACTTTCTGCAAACAGCCGTTCTATTGCTATTTCATTGCTGCTTTCAGGCAGGTTTCCTTTCATTACTGTAATAAGATTTATATTTTCTCGATTCTTGTAAATTCGAAGAACTTTCTCATCTTTTATATTCTTATTAACATAATAATTCTCATAAACGGATACTCCTAATTTTTCTACATTATGAATGGTGTCTGCACTTATTTTGTTATAGGAAGAGAATAATCCGTCTTCTAGCTTACATTCCTTCCTATTTTCCCGAAAGGCTGCTTGCACACCATCAGAAACAGATAAAAATCCAGACATCAGGGCAATCGTCACCATCAGCATCAGGAAGATGGATAAATATCTGCCAAGGTTTCTTTTTAAATCGCGAGAATAACGTTTTCTTAGTGGATTTCTCATACTGTCACCTCCTACCATTCTAATTCTTTGGCTGGAATGACCGATTCATTAACGTAATCCGTTAAAATTCTTCCGTCATGAAGCTTAAGTATCTTGTGAGCCATGTTTTTAATTGCTTCGTTATGAGTAACAATAATGATTGTGTTATTATATTTGAAGTTGATACTTTCAATAAGTTCTAATATTTCTTTTGATGTATTATAGTCCAGTGCTCCGGTAGGTTCATCGCAAAGTAAAAGTGCCGGGTTCTTGACTAAAGCGCGTCCTATGGCGCATCTTTGCTGCTGCCCGCCAGACAACTGATTTGGAAATTTGTCTTTATGTTCCCAAAGGCCAAGAGTGTGTAGCAAATCATCAATTGGTAAGGGATTTTTACTGAGGTATTCGCACACTTCAATATTCTCTTTCACCGTCAGATTAGGAATAAGATTATAAAATTGAAATACAAAGCCAAGCTTGTTACGACGATACAATCCAAGATGCTTCATATCAAGTGCTGATATCTCTTCACCATCAACACATATGATACCGCTATCAAGTTGCTCAAGACCTGCAATAACATTTAATAATGTTGATTTTCCGCTTCCGGAAGGACCAAGTATAACACATATTTTTCCTTCGTCTAATTGAGTAGTAATTCCATTCAACACTTTTACTTTAGCATTACCTTCTCCATAACTTTTTTCAACATCTTTTACTGAGAAAAATTTACTGCCCATTTGTTCTTTTTTTACCATAATAAGTTACCTCCATATAATATTTAGATAGCTCGTTGGCACTTGCAAACCCTAAAAGTTAGTACTTATGGGTAATCAACCTGTTCTCAAGGTACAAAAATAGCACCTATGAAACAGTAATTAATAAACTACTGTCCCACAGATGCCGTTTAATTATCATCATCTGTTGTCACATTTTGTGACCCAGCCCCACAAATTTCATAAATTGAAACACTCAATGAAATTCATCGCCTGCTCAGTTGTACTGTAGATAATATGCAGTGCAAAGAGTATATTATTAATATAATATAAGTTGGATATAAATGTCAAGTGAACTTTTTCAAATATATTGATTTTTGCTCTTTCTTGAGGCTACATTCTTTATATAAGGAGTGTCGCAAAACTACTTTAAGTTGGGTGTGATGCTCCCTTTTGTAGTAATAAAATAAGCAGTTATTTAAATAATAAAGTTAATACTTACTTCCCATTATGACACTGTTGATTTTCTTCCAGGGGAAGAGTATGCCCTGTATAACTTTTCGTAATTCAATCCCTAAAATAAATGGCTTAGCAGTCGTACTGAATCATCCGCAGGTATCAAAATTTCAATATTTAATGAAAGTACCAATTGTAAACATCCATTAAATTCAGTATAATTTTTATTGTATAGTTTTTGTTTTTGTATAACTTAATTATACAACATTTGCGGGTCTTTCGGGACTCGCATTTTCCATTTTTGAGTATAAAAAATAGGACTATTGCACAATTAACTATTTAAAGCTTCTTTTACGTTTGCTGCAAATTTTAGAGAAGCTGCTACATCTGCATTCCCTAATTGTTGCTTAATAAGAGCTGAATATTTATCAGAATTAACAATATAAATGCTCTTAAATTTAAGCTCAGACACCAAACTTAAAAAACTTTGTAGTATAGGAATTACAAAAATATTTGCAGAAAGATTCTCAGGATTTATTATAAGAACATATTCTTTTGTATTAAGTCCAAAAGTCTTTTTTTTAAAATCAGAAAGCATTGTATTTGCTTGACTTACATCAATATTTCCAGATATAGTTGCTACTAGGGTCTTTTTAGTCTTATTCTGCACTATATCATGCATTAAATCACCCCTTAACAGCTTATTATAACAACTGCAAAATTGTGACAAAAGGCATGGTAAAAACCATGCCTTTCAATTCCCTGTTATTTAACTAATTTTCATTTGTATTCTTAATTTATCAGCTATCATAGCAATAAACTCAGAATTAGTTGGCTTTCCTTTTACGTTATGTATCGTATATCCAAATAAATTGTTGATTACATCAACTCTGCCTCTGCTCCAAGCAACTTCTATAGCATGTCTTATAGCTCTTTCTACCCTGCTTGGAGTAGTATTAAACTTACGAGCAATTGATGGATACAGCTCTTTTGTAACTGCACTTAACATCTCAAGATTGTTGACTACCATAGTTATTGCTTCTCTCAAATATATATAACCCTTAATATGTGCAGGAACTCCAATTTCATGGATTATATTCGTAATAGCACTCTCTAGTTCATGAGAGGTTGGCCCCGAGCTTGATATTTGTGTTGTTCCGAAACTTGAGACATAGGATCTTCTTTCTGGTTCATCTGTCTTAGCGCCTACGCACTCTCTAATTCTTTGTGAAAAAACTTCCATATCAAAGGGTTTGACTACATAATATTCTGCTCCTAAGGTTAGTGCTTTCTGTGTAATTTTATCCTGTCCTACAGCAGAAAGTACTATAATCTTCGGATATTTAGGCAAACTCATTGAATTTATTCTTTCAAGCACTCCCAACCCATCAAGATGCGGCATTATAATATCCAATATTATAATATCCGGCGTAATTTTTTCTAATAAGTCGACTACTTCCAGTCCATCCTTCGCTATACCAATAACCTCAAAGTCGGGTTGTGCTCCTAGATACTCGCTTAAAATACAACAAAAATCTTTATTGTCATCAGCAATCAGTATCTTAATTTTCTCCAAATTCATATATTTACCTCCCACATTTGTTTTCGCTGTTAATTTATTCGACAATGTAATTACATTTCCTTTATTTCTCAGTAAACAATCGTACACTATAATTATACATAAATTTACAACATAATAATACAATACTAATTCTATTCTTTATATGTATAATTTTACAAATCCTTGTTTTGCAAAACTTACTAAATACAATTCAAAATAATACAATATCATCACTTCGACAGCGTTAGACATTTAGCAGTGATTTTATAATATAATAAAAAATCCTGTGAAAAAAATATCACAGGAAATAGAGCTAAATATCTTTAATTAGACATTTTTTATAAACTATTATTGACCTACTGCTTCTTTAATAGCATTCTCTTGCTGTACTTCAGCTTCTTCAAGCATCCACTCTATAAATATTCCATATCCTCTTGTTGGATCATTTACTAGAACATGAGTTACTGCCCCTATAATCTTTCCATCCTGTATTATTGGACTTCCCGACATACCTTGCACTATACCTCCAGTTATATCAAGTAATCTTTTATCTGTAACTTTTAACATCATACTTTTGGCTCCTGCCGTACTTTGACGATTTACCTTCTGTATATTTATATCAAATTCTTCTACCTTATCTCCATCAATCGTAGATAATATTTTTGCAGGTCCTTCTTTAACTTGATAGCTTAATGCTATAGGCATGGCTTTTTTATTATCAGTTTCATATCGTCTCGTTATCTTTCCATATATACCGTACTTTGTATTTTTAAATATCATACCATAAGGTGTATCAGTTTCATAAAAAATACCAACTATTTCTCCTGGTACTGTTTTTCTTGCTTTCTGAACTGATGCAACTTTGGATTTTAAAATTGTACCCTTTGAAATATCTATTAAAACACCTGAGTCTATATCCGTAATGCCATGACCTAAAGCTCCGAAGGAGTTAGTATCAGGATCATAAAATGTCATTGTTCCTACACCGGCTATATTATCTCTTACCCAAAGACCTATTCTGTATATGTCATCATCAGTGCTTTGTATTGGCTGTACATTGAGCTTAATCTGCTTTCCAGATCGTTCTACTAAAAAATTTAATTTTTTATTGCTGTTATCATTAACAATTGTAGTTATATCTCTCTCTTTTTCAACTTTGTTTCCATCTATTTCTAGTATTGTATCTCCAACCTCAAAACCTGCATTTGCAGCAGGACTGTGTTTTTTACCATTTGGTGCAGTTATACTAGAAAGTCCAACTACAAGTACACCCTTTGTTTGTATCTTTACTCCTATTGCTTCTCCTGAAGGTATTATTTTCTTATCTGGGATTACATTTACTATCACATTTTTGACAGGTAAAAAATTAAGCATTTTCAGTTTTGCATTAGTTTTACCTTCTGTATTTGCTTCAATAAGAGTAAAGGAAGTTAATAAACTGCTTAATTTACTTAAATCAATGCTAGATTGCTTTTCATTATCCGGAACAAGCTTACACAGCAATGAATTCTCCAGCTTTTGACTATGCCCTTGCATAAGATTTATTTCATTGGGATAGTTGTAAATAATTACTAGGTTTGTTACCGCAAACATAACCATAAACAAAACGACTAAATTCAGTATAAAAAACTTGGTATTTCTTCTATGCAATAGCATCACTCTCCTGTTTCCCCAGAAGAGTCATTCCTTCATTAAATTTTCTCTCATTTTAAGTTAACCTTTTTAAAATACTATTATTCTTTTAATACTTTACTATAAAACCAAATTTCAATAACAAAATCAAGTTTCTCAACAATAAATTATGAAAAATAGTCGTTTTACTTATCTTGAAATTTCTATACAGGTAAAATTTTTCTTTATATTATCAAATTTCCTGAATTCAAATTTTCAAAAATAAAAGGCTTCTTTGGAAGTATTTAACAACTAAAAAAGCAGCATACGCTGCTGTAATCACTTACTAGCCGCAATAAGCTGCTTTGCATGAGCCATAGAAGTTTCATCCATCTGAGTGCCTCCAAGCATCCTAGAAATCTCCTCTGTTCGCTCTTCTATATCTAAGGTTTTTATTTTTGTAAATGTTTTATTTTTATTTACAATCTTGTCTATATATATATGATTATCGGCGAAGCTTGCTATTTGTGCTAAGTGTGTTATACAAATAATTTGTGACATTTTAGAAATTTTCTTAATTTTTTGTCCTACTATAGAAGCTGTAACTCCACCAATTCCTGCATCTACTTCATCAAAAACAATACTTGGTATTTTTTCTGTTTTAGTCATGGTATTCTTTATTGCAAGCATAACCCTAGACATTTCTCCGCCTGAAGCAATTTTATATAGTTGTTTCGGCGGTTCCCCAGGATTAGGCGACAATAAGAACTCAATCTTATCCATGCCCTTTGGACTTATGATACTCTCATCACTCTTCATACTTACCTGGAAGGTAGAACCCTTCATATTTAAATCTGCAAGCTCTTTCTCTACTCGCTTTTCCAGAGTTTTAGACAGCTTACTACGCAGGTTTGTCAGCTCTTTACCAATATCATAATATCTATCTTTTAAAACTCTTATTTCTTGTTCAAGTTGATGCGCTATCTTTTCACTATTTACTAAGGTATCATAATTTTCAACGGTCTTTTTTCTGTATTCAAAAATATCTTCAATAGTAGTACCATATTTTCTTTTTAGTTTAGATATTAAATCTAATCGTTCTTCTATATCATTTATTTCATTATCACTGAATTCAATACTATCCATGTAACTTCTTATTTCTACTTTCATGTCATCTAGCTGATATAAAGCATTTTCTATAGCTGTTTTAAAGTTTTGCAAGCGTTTGTCGATTTCCTCAAGCTCACTTAGTTTATGTATGCCATCCTTTATAATATCAACAGCACATCCATTATCTAAGTCTCCCTCAAAAATATTGTTATATACTTCAGTCATATTTTTATATAGCTTCTCAGCATTAATAAGTAATAATCTTTTTGCCTTAAGCTTTTCATCCTCATCACTCTTAAGCTCTGCACTTTCTATTTCTTCTATCTGAAACTTATATAAATCTAATCTTCTTTCACGTTCTGAAGTATCGCCACAAATATTCTTATACTTAGATTCTAAAGTTTTTAGACTATCAGTGATTATTTTGAGCTGCTCTTTAATCTTATATATCTCATAGTCTCCAAAGTTATCAATAAAATCTATATGTTTGTTGGCATTAAAAAGAAGTTGATGTTCATTCTGTCCAACGATATCAATTAATGACTGAGCTATATTCTTTAGCATTGTCAGAGTTACAGTTTGTCCATTAATTCTACAGTTAGAACGACCTATGTTATTTACTTCCCTAGAAATAAGCAGTGTATTATCTGCTTCTTTTTCTATTCCATATTCATCCAACAGTGAATTGAGTTCTGCATTGTTTTCAACCACAAATAAAGCGGATATAAGCGTTTTATCAGCACCCTGTCTAATATCATCCTTGCTAAATTTGCCTCCCACAATAGCCTGTAGAGCATCTATAATTAAAGATTTACCCGAACCTGTTTCACCAGTAATTATATTTAGTCCGGTGGTAAAACTTATAGCTTCTTGCTCTATAATTATGAAATTTTTAATATTGATTTCCAATATCATCGGTATTTCACCTATTTCATTAACTTTTTAAACTTCTCTATTACTCGTTCTACTTTATCAACATCTCTAATAAGTATAAAAATTGTATCGTCTCCTGCAATAGTGCCTATTATATCCTTTATATCAAAGGCATCAATTGCCTCACCTGCTGCACCTGCCGCACCTGAGAAGGTTTTTATAACTATAATGTTTCCAGCATAATCTATATTGAGTACAGATTCAGAAAACATCTTTACTAATCTTTCGGTAAGCATTGAGTCAAGTTCCTTTAAAGCAGAGTACTTATATTTTCCGTTTTGTGACATTACCTTTATAAGTCTTAACTCCTTAATATCTCTTGATACTGTTGCTTGCGTAACATTAAAAGAGTTCTTTTTAAGTTCTTCGGCTAACTCTTCTTGAGTTTCTATTTCATTTCTTTCAATTATCTCTAGAATCTTGGCGTGTCTAGAAATCTTCATGCTATTACCTCCGCCTTATTTATTTTTATAGTCAGGTTTTCCCGATAATTTCTCTCTAAGCACGTCAAAGAAATTTCTATCGTTTAGCTTTACAAGGTTTGCGTAATATGCTGATTTTTTTACTGTGACAATATCGCCAGGCTTCAGTCTAACACCCTCTTGTCCATCTACTGTCATTATGACATTTGTATTATTGCTTTTACATACAGCAATCCTGACCTGATCCTTGCTCGATACAATTATTGGTCTTGAGTGAAGTGTATGTGGGCAAATTGGTGTCACAATTAAAGCATCTACATCAGGTGCAACGATAGGTCCTCCAGCAGACATTGAATATGCTGTTGACCCTGTAGGGCTGCTTACTACTATTCCATCAGCAGAATATAAATCAACGAACTTATCATTTATAGAAAGTGAATAAGTAACAACTCGTGAAAAATCACCCTTAGCAATTACTATATCATTTAATGCGATAAAGTTTCTAGTATATTTTTCATCATTCTCAACATATGCCTCAAGCATGTTACGTTCTTCAATCTTGTAATCACCATTTATTAATTTCAAAAATGCCGGATACATATTACTAACCTCTATTTCAGTAAGAAAACCTAAATGTCCGAGATTAACACCAAATAAAGGTACTTGATTGCAGGACGCTTGTCTTGCAACATTTAAGAGTGTACCGTCTCCTCCAAGAACAACAATTAAATCACTTTTTTTAAATATATCATTATTGCAGTACTTCGCTTCAGTAATTAATAATTCTGCACATATCAACTCATCATATATTACATTAATTTTCTCATTTTCAAACCATGCTATAACATTTTTTGTCAGCTCTAAGTTTTTGTCTTTATTTATATTTGATACAATTCCAACATTCATATTGTAACCTCGTAAAAGTGATTTGATTTTTTTCGAAATTTTCCTAAAATAATTATATACTAAATTTTATTACATATCTACCACTATTTATCGAATCTAAAATAATTATAAAGTACTATTCGCTTGTTCTACAATTCTATCGATTAAAGGGATTGTATCAGTAATACTACCTTCAATGTTTTCTTTACTAAGATAAACTAAATACTCAATATTTCCTTCTGGTCCTTTTATCGGAGAAAAAGATAATCCTAGAACATGCAAGTCAATATTGTTAATACAGAAGTTAATAATTTTTTCTATAACCTCTTTGTGTACACTTTTATCTCTTACTACTCCCTTTTTTCCTACCTTTTCTCTGCCTGCTTCAAACTGTGGCTTAATAAGGCATACTAATCTACCCTTGTCCTTTAGCAGTGCTTTTGCTACAGGCAAAACCTTAGTAATAGATATAAAAGAAACATCCATCGTCGTAAAATCTGCAAATTCTCCCAGCATATCAGTAGTTACATGGCGAATATTTGTACGTTCCATACAAACTACACGACTGTCTATTCTTAAACTCCAAGCAAACTGTCCATAACCTACATCTATTGCAAAAACCTTCTTTGCACCATTCTGGAGCATACAGTCAGTAAAGCCACCAGTAGAAGCGCCTATATCTATAGTAGTCAAGTCTGTTAAATCTATATTAAACTCCTTTAACGCTTTTTCTAGCTTTAATCCCCCTCTGCTTACATAGGGTATAGGATTTCCTTTTACCTCAATCTTGGCATTTGTATTAACCTTTGTACCAGGCTTATCAATTTTTTGATTATCAACAAAAACCACACCTGCCATTATAATGCTTCTGGCTCTTTCTCTGCTGTTTGCATAACCAGTTGCAGCAATAAGTGTATCAAGTCTTTCCTTCTTACCTTCCATATACTTGCTGCTCCTTTCACTATTTTTGTTTTTGCAAGGTTATTTCTATTTTATCAGCTAAGGTTTTCCAATCGATTCCTTGCTGTTTATAAAGCTGATCTGTATCACCATGAGTTATAAATTTATCATCATATGCATAAATTTCTATATTTGTCTGTATGCTTTTTTTGTTGTAAAACTCAAGTATTCCACTGCCCATACCACCGGCTAATATACCATCTTCAATAGTGAAAATATATTTATAGCTGCTTGCAGCTTGTATTAACATTTCTTCATCAAGAGGTTTTATGAATCTAATATTTATAACAGCTACATGAAAGCCCTTCTCCATTAACCTTTTAGCTGCCTTGCTTGCAGTCATTACCATTTTTCCTTCTGCAATAATTACAGCATCTTTTCCTTCTTTTACTACTTCGCTTTTGCCAAAGCTTACATCAGTGTGAATTATATCATATATTGCTTCCGTGCCTCTAGGATATCTAATAGCACAAGGTGTATTAAACATTCTGCTAAGCTCAAGCATCTGCTCAAGCTCCATTCCATCTTTGGGGCTCATAATTGTTATATTTGGCATATGTCTTAAATATGCTATATCAAAAACTCCATGATGTGTCTCTCCATCCGAACCTACTATGCCTGCCCTATCTATAGCAAAGGTTACAGGAAGCTTTTGCATACAAACATCATGTACTATCTGGTCATAAGCCCTCTGCAAAAAGGTCGAGTATACTGCAAAATAAGGCTTATATCCGCCTGTCGCAAGACCTGCACAAAAGGTTACCGCGTGCTGCTCTGCAATCCCAACATCAAAAAATCTTGTTTTATGAAGCTTAGCAAAATTAGCCAAGCCTGTTCCTTCAGGCATAGCGGCAGTAACAGCTGTAATTCTTTTATCATTAATTGCTGCTGCGCTTATCCAATCCCCAAATATGCTAGAATAGCTTCTCCCTTTGCTATTATTATTTTGCTTACTCTTTCCACTTTCTATATCAAAGGGGCTTACTCCATGATATTTTGAAGGCTCCGCTTCCGCTCTTTTATATCCCTTACCCTTTGTTGTTATTACATGGATAAGTACAGGATAGCCATTATATGACTTAGCTCTTTCCATTACATACTCAAGATTTTCAATATTATGTCCATCAATAGGTCCAAAATATTTAAAACCCAGTTCTTCAAATATTATTCCTGGTACCAATAAATATTTAAACCAGTTCTTTAACTTTTCTGCAGATTTAAATAAAGGGCTGCCAAATATAGGTATCTTTTTTAGAGATACTTCCATTCTGGCTTTAAACTTAAAATACGCAGGAATGGTACGAATTCTACTTAAGTAATTAGCCATACCGCCTATATTCTTTGAGATTGACATATTATTATCATTTAAAATAACTATTAATTTAGTAGGAAAATCTCCTGCATGATTTAATGCCTCAAAAGCCATACCACCCGTTAAGGATCCATCACCTATAACAGCAATTACATTATAGTCATCTCCTGCTAAATCTCTAGCTTTTGCAATGCCAAGAGCAGCAGATATTGAAGTACTACTATGTCCTGTTTCAAAGATGTCATGAACGCTTTCAGATTTCTTGGGGAAACCGCTTAAACCGCCAAAGGTGCGAAGTGTCTTTAGACTATCTTTCCTCCCTGTAAGCAGTTTATGGATGTATGCCTGATGCCCTACATCCCAAATTATTTTATCCATAGGACTTTTAAAAACCCTATGTAATGCAATAGTTAGCTCAACTACTCCAAGATTTGAAGCTAGATGGCCTCCAGTTTCCGATACAGTATTTAAAATATATTCACGAATCTCCTTAGATAATTTAATTAGCTCTTTATTATTAAGCTTTTTTAAATCCTCAGGAGAGTTGATTTTTTCAAGTATACTATCCATAAAGCTCCTAACTTTGAATACATCAAATCATAAGCTCTGTAATAAGAATCCCTAATAGGGCGCCTGCAAAGACTTCTTTTGGAGTATGTCCCAGCAGCTCTTTTAATCTCTCATTTCCTAGCGGCTTATGATGTGTTAAATCGTCAATAATCATATTTAAAACCTTTGCTTGATAACCAGCAGCTCTTCTTACACCTGCAGCATCATACATTACTATAAATGCAAAGCTGATAGACATCGCAAATAAAGGTGAAGACCAGCCATATATCTTACCCAGCGAGGTTGCTAAAGCCATTACAAAAGAAGTGTGTGAGCTTGGCATTCCCCCTGCTCCAACAAATCTAGTCATATCAATTTTCTTAGTTTTATATAATGTAATAATTAGTTTCAACAATTGTGCAATAAACCAGGCCGTAACGCAGGTTATCAAAACCTTGTTGTTTAATATTTGTTCTATAAAGTTCACCTGTGTACCTCCAATATATATCATACTAAACAATTTATATTAATAATTTGTGTGATATATTTTCCGCTTTTTATAGAAATAGAGTATTATACATCTCTTTCAATAATATATTTTGACAATTCTTTTAATAATAATCCTTTATTTCCATATATCTCAATTACCTTTTGAGCTTGATCTACTGTTGTCCTAGCTAACTCTTTAGATTTTTCTAAGCCATAGCAGCTCACAAAGGTGGACTTATTGTTGCTTGCATCGCTTCCTATTTTCTTACCTAACTTAGCTTGTGAACCTTCTACATCCAGTATATCATCAGATATTTGAAATGCCATACCTATAAGCTGTCCATACTCTGTTATACGCAACAAATCTTCTTTCTTAGCACCTGCTATAAGCGCACCTGTTACCAAAGGTGCTAAAATCATGGCACCTGTCTTTTTTTCGTGCATTTTATTCAATATATCAGTGTCGATACTCTTATTTTCATAATGCAGGTCAATGCTCTGACCTCCAATCATACCGTGTACTCCAGAAGCCTTGCTTATGTATGCAGCAGCTTTTAAATATCCATCCTTGGGGTTTTTCATAATAACCTCAAGCATAATTTCAAAAGCATTATTTAATAAAGCATCACCCGCCAATATTGCAAAGCCCTCACCGAAGACCTTGTGGTTGGTTAGCTTACCTCTTCTATAGTCATCGTTATCCATTGCAGGTAAATCATCATGTATCAGGGAGTATGTATGTATCATTTCTATTGCAGCTGCAAAAGGAAGTACTTCTTTTACATCACCTTCAAAAAGCTCACATGCCATAATACAAAGAATAGGTCTTAGTCTTTTTCCTGCTGCCATCAGACTATAGCTTATAGCGTCATGAATAATAGGGATATCTTCATAGCTATCTATAGTACCTTCCAAGTAATTCTCTATAATTATTCTTTTATCTGTAAAATAATCCTGTAGATTCATTCTATGCCTCCTTGACTTATATAACACTAAACTCCTCTAAAATATCCTGCTCCTTGTTTACAATAGCCAATACTTTTCCCTCTGCTTCTTGTAGCATTTCTGAGCACTTCTTTGAAAGCATAATACCTTCTTGATATATTTTAATAGACTCATCTAGGCTTACATTTACAGATTCAAGTTTTTGTACTATTTCTTCCAATCTTTCTAAAGCTTGCTCAAAGGTCATGTTTTTATTCAAATTTTTCACGCCCTTACTTATTTTTTATATTTAATACCTTGGCAGTCATTGTTCCATCGTTTAATTCAACCTCTATATCATCCCATATTTCCACTTGATTTATGGAGGTTACAATTTTTCCTTGACTGCTGGTATAGGAGTATCCCCTAAGTAATACTGAAGCAGGGTTTAAAATATCCAGCTTTTCTATGTTATTCATAAGCGTATTTTTTTTGTTATTAAGCACCTGCTGAATACTCATATTCATAGTTTTTTTGTGCATATCAACAGTTTGCATAAAATTATGAAGCTTCTGTTCTATCTGCCTAAATGCATTCCCCTTAGATATATACTCTATTTTTTGACGTTTTTCCTGCAAATAGTTATTCATATAATTATTTAATACATATACTGTTTGATTTAACCTAGAAGTCAACATTTGCTTGTCAGGCGCAACTAGCTCTGCAGCTGCTGAAGGTGTTGCTGCTCTTAAATCTGCTACAAAATCTGCAATAGTAAAATCTGTTTCGTGTCCAACTGCTGAAACAATAGGTATTATAGAATTAAAAATTGCCTGAGCAGTTTCTTCCTCATTAAAAGCCCAAAGCTCTTCTATGGAGCCTCCACCTCTACCAATTATTATGACATCCACATTTTTCTTCTGATTAAAGTATTTAATGCCTTCTGCAATTTCCTTGGAAGCTCCCACACCTTGCACCAGCACAGGATATAAAATTATATTTATCATAGAATTTCTTCTTCTTATAATTGATATTATATCCCTAACAGCCGCTCCTGTAGCAGAGGTAACAATTCCAACAGTTTTAGGAAGGTATGGTATAGGCTTTTTATTTTCCTCGTTAAAGTAGTCCAAAGCAGCAAGCTTTTTCTTCAATTGCTCATAAGCTTGATAAAGTGCTCCCACTCCGTCAGGTATGATATCTTCAGTATAAAGCTGATATTGCCCATCTCTCTCATATACTGAGAAATACCCTTTCACTACCACTGACATACCATCCTCTGGCATGAACTTCAGTTTACTTGCACTTCCCTTAAACATAACACACTTTATCCTGCTATCATTATCCTTTAATGTAAAATAGGCGTGCCCTGAGGAATGCAGCTTATAGTTTGATATTTCACCTTTGATATGTAAACTGGATAATATTATATCGTTGTCCATTATACTCTTTATGTAGTTGTTAACTTCTTTGACTGTAAAAATTTTAGACCCGTTCATTCAGACCTCCATTACTTTCATATATCCTCTTACCAAATATTGCAGTGCCTACTGCATTATCAGAGGAATATCTTGAATCTGAAATTATTAAATCAATCCCGTTTTTTTCTATGCTTTTACTTTGCATAAGCAGGCTTCTTATTATTGAATTTGATGCTACACCGCCTACAAGCAGCACCTTATTTATATTATATTTCTTACATGTATTAATAATTGTTTTTTCAATTGCTTTACCTATGCTATAGAATACTGATTTTGCAATATTTGCCTTGTAATCTTCATTATCTAAGCGTTCCTTATCAAGTATCCTTTGCACATAAGATTCAGGACCCGATAAGCTTAAATAGCTTCCCTTAACAGACACTGGCAACTCTATATCAGATATATCGTCATACTCATTGCATAGTTTGTCCATCTCTTTACCACAAGGAAATCCTAACCCCATAGCTACACCGACTCTATCAATAAACTGTCCTGCATTTAGATCCTCAGTACCACCAACAATTTTATAAGTTTCACTTGAAGCATGTACTTTTAAAAGCTCTGTTGTACCTCCCGATATATGGTACACAAGATAATCGCCAGTTAGCTTTTGTCCTACCGACCATGCTCCTGCAATGATATGCCCTTGTTGATGTGAACATTCATACAGCGGTACCCTAAAACAGCTTGCCATTATTGATGCTGTATTATAGCCAGTAATGAAAACAGGCATGTAAGAGCCTTCAACATTTCTAGGACTGCTACTGACAGCTACACAACAAGGGTTCTTAAGCTTAAGCTTGCTCGTAGCCTCATTGCAGAGTGGTTCCAAATTCTTGATATGCAAAAAAACTGATTCAGACTGTCTTAGACCTCTCATACCCTGCTCAACAGAAAGCATTTTTCTACCATCATATATTACTTGCTCTGAGCTATCTACTATTGCAACCGAGGTTGTATAGCAGCTGGTATCTATACCTAAATAGTACATATTAGACACTTTGTTCGCTTTTATTTCTAATGATTTTACCCAATATACCGTTTACAAAACTACCTGAATCTTCTGTACTGTATTTCTTTGCTAGCTCAACTGCTTCATTGGCGGCCACACTATCAGGCACATCATTGTTAAAAACTATCTCGTAGATACTTAGCCTAAGTATAGCTAAATCCACCTTCGCGATTCTTTCCTTCTTCCACCCTGTAGTATGAAACTCAATAAGCTTGTCAATCTCTTCTAAGTGCTGCATAGTACCCTTCAGTGTTTCTATTGCATATTCCCTAGATGCTTTTTCTAAAACCCCTTCTTCATCCTTGTCTCTATACTCCTCTTTATGCTCAAGGAATTCTTCTATATATTGCTCTGTATGATCTTCTTTATTGAAATCCATACTGAACAAGAACTGGATAGCAAATTCTCTAGCTAATCTTCTACTCATAGTTCCTCCTTGTGTTATCTTTTGTATAGTATTTACTAAAAACAGACTTATATAATAAATAAAAGGATTATTTACCTTTTAAGAATGCATTTTCAAAATTTAAACTAACCCCCTGAAAAATCAGAGGGTTAGCAATAAATTCATATGATAATCATGCTTATTTCTGTTCCTTTGCTTCCTTTAGTTCTTTAAGCTCTTTTGCTTCTTTGTTTTCTTTTTCTATATGAACACCTTGTATATGTATGTTTACCTCTACTACATTTAAACCGGTCATTGTTTCAACGGCTTTTTTTACACTTTCTTGTATCTGCCAAGATACATCTGGTATCCTAACACCATATTCTACTATAACATATAAATCAATTGCCGCTTCCTTCTCGCCAACTTCAACCTTAATACCCTTTGAAGGATTCTTTTTACCAAGGATTTCTGTTATGCTGTCGGCAATTCCGCCGCTCATAGAAATTACGCCTTTGACTTCTTTTGCTGCAAGCTCAGCAATAAGTGCAACAACATCATCTGCTATTTTGACAACACCATAGTTATCTATTTTTATTTCTTTTTCCATTTCAGCACCACCCCTTGTAGGTTATAAATATTTATCTGAAACTATTATAACAAATACATGAGAAATATTCAAATAAAGTGGTTATTTTTACCAATTATATGAAAATATCTATTTAGCTATAGTATTTCATTTAATATTTATTATATGTAATATTTATTAGGCTACAAGGGATTTACTAATTCTTTTTCATAATCTTTATGTTGGTAGGACTTAATTTAGTTTTTCTTACAACTATATCTTGAATTCTTGCCACTTGAGCCTGTGTTAAATCCTTTGTTTCGACAATAATTGTAGCGGAATCATCAGTCATAAAAACAAGTGCATCACTAAATCCAAGTGAAATAACCATATTCTCAATTATCATTTCCTTTTCCGTTAGAGCTACTATCTTTACAAGCTCTTGTTGTGCAAGATTTTTAAAAGTTGTTTCAGTGTTCTGGTTGTTTATTACTTCTTGCCACATTTCTACTTCCTTACTTCTATTCTTTTCTCTTTCTATTCTGTATTCACTGAAAAAGGATGAAGCTATGCTGCTTGAAGCTTCAACAGTTTCTGGATTTTGCTCTATGACTTCAGCTGTTTGTATACTATCTTTGGTCTGTACAGATGTTCCTACATCTACTATTTGATCTTCAGTTTGCACTATAGTTGCATTATCATTCATTTGTGTTTCTAGATCTAAGTCGTAGTTAGCACCTATATAGTTGTCTGTAGTAAACATATTGTAAGCATACCCGACAACAAATAAAAGCATAATCATTGAAGTTATAATTATATTCTTTCTTTTAAATTGCATTTTGCTTCCCCCTTGAACTAATATTTTTAACTTTTGCTTGAAAATACAGAGATTCTATAAGCTGGCACATCTAAAACAGTTTGCACAGCTTCTGTTAATTTGAGCTTAAGCTTTGGATCCTTCGCCCCCTCTGCAACAATTATTACTCCTTTTATTTCTGGGTTAATTTCCTTAAGCACCAGCGGCTTGGAGGTTCCCCCTTGTTCATTCATAAAAACTACCTTATCCGAGGTGTTTTGCTCATTGATTGTCCTTATTCCACCTTCCTTATCCTTTTCATTAGTTGTCTTGTCAGATATTGTCTCATCCTTTGCTGTTATTATTTCAGTACCAGTTTTTAGAGTTATCATTATTGATACTTTTCCTGTCCCTTGTATTTGGCTAAGTATTAAAGATAATTGATTTTCCATTTCCTCAACAAATTCAGTATCACCAGTTTCTTGACTTTCTACAACGCTAGTAGTATCCGTGCTTATTTTTTCGGTCTTATCTCCACTCAAGTCGCTGTAAAAATCAGAAATTAGTATAAACCCTATACCTACAGCTAAAATTATTATTAAGTTTGTTACCAGTTTGGGATTTAAACTTAACTTTTGGAAATTAAACTTTTTAAGCTGCTCCTTAAGCTTTGAGAAAAAATCCATAGTTTCCTTCCCCCTTTTACTCATGTATCTCTATTGAAAACTCTGTACATTCTATGCCAAGTGCAGTCTCTATTTCAGCGCGTAGGTCTTGGCTTAATTTACTGTTATTCAAATTATATTCAGTTTGGTTTTTATTAATTACTGTTTTACTATTAATTTTTACAGGCTGTATTCCTGATGTCTGTAAAGCACTTTCATTACCCTTTTCTATAAATATCTGAACACCTGTTATACTGCCGAATTCCTCTTTATCTATATCATTTTCTATATCCACTGTAACCTGTACATTCTTTTTTTCCATGCCCTCATGAGATTTGACAACTTCTGTTATCTTATCTGATAACTTTTGTTTATATATATCTAACGCTGCAGTATTCTGAAATGCAGCGACAGCATTGCCATTGCCTTCCTCATCAGACTGCTCTATATATGCTGCTGTCTGTGTCATGCTTAACTCAAATTGATCACCTAGATCCTTTGCCATTATAAAAGGTTTAATAATTACTAGTATTACTAGAAGACCCATTATTACCTTTACAAATCTTTTCATATTATTATTAGGAATTATAATGTCCAGTAACATTATGAAAATTATTACTACCGTGATGTTAGTTATCCAGCTTTTCATAAAATCCATATAAACACCTACCTCATCATAACTGTCATATTACCTACACCCATAATTACTGTAATGAATACAAAAAACAACACTCCTACAGAAGCAACAGCTGCAAGCAATATCATAAGTGAATTACTCATATCATTTAGACATTTTACTATCTGGTTGTCCAGTATAGGTTCAATCAATGCGCTTGTTATCTTATATATAGCGATAATGGAAAGTATCTTGATTAGAGGAAATAAGCATATAAGCACTAATACAATCAGTCCGACTACACCAACTCCATTTTTTATAAGCATGGAGCAGCTTACCACCGTATCAAAAGCATCATTTAAGAACTTTCCTACTATAGGTACAAATTTATCCATAGCAAATTTAGCAGTTTTAATTGTCAGCCCATCTACAGAGGAAGAGGCTACCCCTTGAACAGATATGACTCCGAGGAAAATTGTAAGCATCACTCCCAATATGCCCACAGCCGTCTGCCTAATAAGTGAGGCTAATCTACCTACCTGTATGCCCTCAGATAGGTTGTTCAGAAGCGACAGCACCGCAGAGAAATATATCATAGGAATTATAATGTATTTTACAGCTGTTATAATCAAACTAATAGAGCCATATATTATTGGCTGAAATACTGTAGATGAAGTTATTGCCCCTACACTAACAAGAAGAGCCATCATAGTTGGAAACAATGCCTGAGTATATGTAACCATAGTATCAATAGCGCTTGTACCCAAATCCATCGCAACACGAAAACTCTTTATAGCTATTATTGCTATAAGTATATAGCAAACATTGTATGCAAGCTTGCCAACTGTATCATTTTCAAAAGCACTGTGC
This sequence comes from uncultured Clostridia bacterium, assembly GCA_942492835.1. Classification (GTDB taxonomy): domain Bacteria; phylum Bacillota; class Clostridia; order Lutisporales; family Lutisporaceae; genus GWB2-37-7. Next base: position 216,246 of record OW818645.1, read on the forward strand.
AAATTTTGCAGCAGCGCACAGAAAACTGATAGCACTATGATTTGACCCATTATATTAAAATTTAAAACAACCTCTTTAAATAATAGCTTACCAAGCCCCAAAACAAGCTCTTGTACATTTACGATTGGTTTTCCCTTGAATAACTCCAATATCATAGTCTTTATATCTATAGAAGGCATCTGTCCCTCTGCTTCTTTATTCACCTCATCTGCGAAGCTTTGTATCTCCTGAATATCCAAATAGTCAAGCTGATCCTTTAGAAGCTTGTTTGTATCATCAGCATTAATATTAATAATCAGTACAGATAAAACAACGATTATAAGTGCTAGTATCTTTTTAGCTTTATCTTTTCTCATGTTTATCCCACCTTGATTTTACTTATGTGCTATATCATTAGCTTTGAAACTACATCTAACAAAGCTGCTAAAATAGGTACTGCCATTATCATAATAAGTACCTTTCCTGCAAGTTCTATCTTTGAAGCTATAGATCTCTCTCCTGCATCCTTGCAGACTTGAGCACCAAACTCTGTTATGTATGCTATAGCAATTACCTTTAATATTGTTGAAAAATACAAAAGGTCTATATTAGTCTTGCTTGCAAAATACTTCATTACTTCAATAACTGAATTTAGCTTAGTAACTACAAATATGAAAATCATAAGCCCAGTTACTATACTAATCTGTAAAGCAATCTCAGGTTTCTGTTCTCGTAGAATAACTGCCAAAATAGTAGCAATTATTCCTATGATTACTACTTTCATAATCTCCATAATATCACCTACAGCTGAAACATTGTTTTTACGGTACTAAACAAATTCGAGATCATTCCTATAACCATAATTAGAACTATTATAGTGCCTGCAAGTGAAGTCATCATTGCCATTTCTTTTTTATCGGATTGTTCTAAAAGCTTACTTAATATAGCCGTAATAATCCCTACTGCTGCTATTTTAAAAATTAAATTAATATCCATATAAAAATCCCTCCATACTGCTTTAGTATATGTTTCTGTACAAGCATATTATATGAGCATAATAAATATGACTACTCCAGATAAAAATCCAAGACTCTTGTACAATTTCTCATTCTTCTTTCTCTCATCCTCAGCTATATCCTCATAGTGTTTAAACTGAATATAAAACAATTCAAAGTGCTTCTTCTGATCCTCTCTGTCTGAGCAGCCCAATACCTTACCAAAATCCATAAGAAGCTCTCTATCTGCCCTGTTTAAGCAGGTTTCTCCTATAAGCTTATCTACTGCACCAGACCATGCAGTGTCAAGGCTATAGTTTTCTCCTGATTGCAATTCCTCTGAAACCTTACAAAAAAAGTTTTTAATTCCTCCATCTACCTTAAAAGCAACATTTCTCATAGCTATAGGAAGTGGCGTACAACCATAAATAACCTCTGTCTCAAGCATTTGAACTGCAGCCCTTAGCTTTCTTATATCCTTTGGTCTTAAGCTGTATCTATTTGATGCTGCAAAACCATACAAGCTGCAAGCTGCCATTATTAGAATTCCTCCCAATAGCTTTAGAATCATAATCCTGCCTCCTTTGTTAATTTGCCTTTACTAGCATATAATCTTTATCTAAAATCACTTCTATAGTCCCAACACCCTGTCTTCTGCTCATTACTATATATCTTTCAAATTGATTTCTATGCAGCTTCTCTAAGGAAGGCTTCCTAAGAAAATCTTCTATATCACTGCCATGAATAGTAGTAATAATCTTCACTCCTGCATTTATAGCATCTAAAACAGCTGCTCCATCCTCACTTCTCCCTATTTCGTCAGTTGCGATTATCTCAGGAGACATTGAACGTATCATAATCAATATACCCTCTGCCTTAGGACAGCCATCTAAAACATCTGTTCTTATCCCTACATCATTTTTAGGAACTCCCATACTACATGCAGCAATTTCATTTCTCTCATCAACAAGACCTACCTTTTTACCCAGAATTCCCATAGTCGGGATACCATTACTTAGCTGCCTTATCATATCCCTTAGAATGGTTGTCTTACCACACTGCGGCGGTGAAATTATAAGAGTATTATAAATACTTCCATCTGCCTGTATTATGCTTCTTAGCACCTTATCCGCCGCACCCAATACCTGCCTTGCTACTCTATAGTTAATAAAAGAAATATCCTTGAAGGTTCTTACTCTTCCACCTTCTAAAACTGCCTTACCGCAGATACCTACACGATGTCCGCCATCAACAGTAACAAAACCATTCCTTATATCATCCTCATAGGAATATAAAGAGTAGTTTGTAATCAAGTTCACTGCACTCTTTATGTCCTCATAGGTACAGATATATGAATTCTTAACATCAGTAGTAAATTGACCGTTTACGCCCAATAGGTACTCTTTTTCATCTCCGTACAGCATAACAGGCTTCCCCTGTCTTAGTCGTACCTCCTCAATACCCTCAAGTATCTTTGAAGGTAGTCCATCCAGCATCTGTTTAATATCCTTGGGCATATACTTTGTAATTTCGCTTATTTTACCGTTACTCATAATTTTTACCTACCTTGTACAACTTTTCGCTTATTTAATCTTATGGGCGAGTCATGGACAATATGACAAGAAATTTTGGACAAAAAAAATAGCTGTCAAACGACAGCGGAGAATTTAAAGCACAAAACCCCCTGTTTCCGAAAAAACAGGGGGTCTTGTTATAAATCTGAGTTCTGGATTATCCAGAACTTTAATGCTTATTAATTATTCGTGATGATGGTCATGCTCACAACCACAATCACAGTCGCAATCTAATTCATACTCTATTTTTTCATGGCAATTAGGGCATACAACTGTTTCACCATTTTCAAGTAAGCTTTCATCTAAATATACATACTCTTTGCAATGAGGGCATTCAACCTCAATATAGTCATAATCGTCATCATCTTCATCTTCATCATCTTCGTCGTCTTCTCCAAAGAGTTCATCTTCAACATTTGAAAGATCTTCATCTAAAGCTTCTACATAGTCATCAAGCTCTGTTTGTGAGTCGCTTAATTCGTTGACAGCATCAGCAAAGTCAGATAATACATCCAATATGTTCACCATTAGCTTGCCATTGTCTGAGTTTTCATCAATCTTCATACCTTCGGCAAGACCTCTTAAGTATGCTATTCTTTCATATAAATATTCCATCATTACTCCTCCTTATCTTTTGTTGTAAATATTTGTTTATACCTTAATCTTTTATATTTTATCCAAATTAGTGAGGTATATTCACTAAACTCTTTCCATGTATTGACCTGTTCTTGTGTCAACTCTTATTTTGTCGCCCTGGTTAACAAACAACGGTACGTTAACTGTTGCACCAGTCTCTAATGTTGCAGGCTTGGTAGCACCTGTTGCAGTATCACCCTTTAATCCTGGATCTGTTTGAGTGATTTGTAATTCTACGAAATTGTCTGGTTCAACTGAAAATGCTGAACCCTTATAAAATTGTATAAATGCGCTATCATTTTCTTTTAAATATAATATTGCATCCTCAACCTGTGAGTGATTTAAAGGAATTTGCTCATAGGTTTCATTGTCCATAAAATAGTATAAATCATTATCCTCATATAAATACTGCATAGTCTTACGCTCAATATGCGCCTTTGGAAATTTGTCAGTCGGATTAAATGATCTCTCAACAACTCCGCCTGAAATTATATTTTTTATCTTTGTTCTTACAAAAGCTGCACCTTTACCTGGCTTTACATGCTGGAAATCAATTATCGTGAATATTTGTCCATCAATTTCAAAGGTAACACCTTTTCTAAATTCTCCTGCTGATACCATTAAATAGATCCCTCCATTTTTCCTCTTTGTTTTTTAGTATTTGTTCAGCGTAAAAAAATATTTATTTAACTAAAATTTTAAAGCTCAATTAATTGCTTTGGTGATTTGCTTAGTACTCTACAGCCAGTTTCTGTAACTAGTATTAAGTCCTCTATTCTAACTCCACCATATTCAGATATGTATATACCAGGTTCATCTGTAACAACCATACCTGCTTCAAGTGTTCTTTGACCTAAAGGCGATACTCTAGGTTCTTCATGGACTGCTAAGCCTACTCCATGTCCTAAGCCATGACCGAAGTTATCTCCATAGCCTTCTTTTGATATAATATCCCTTGCAACCTTATCAACTTCCTTGCAAAGTATACCTGGCTTGAATTGCTCTAAAGCCTTTTCTTGTGCTTCTAAAACGATACTATATATCTTCTTTTGCTTATCATCTGCCTTACCAACAAATACCGTTCTTGTCATATCGGAACAATAACCATTATATACACAACCAAAATCAAGTGTCAAGAATTCTCCGTTATTTATTACTTTATCAGTGAATACTCCATGAGGAAGAGAGGATCTTACACCTGAGGCAACTATAGATTCAAAGGATAAGTCTGTAGCTCCATTTTTCTTCATAGTATATTCAAGTTCTAAGGCTACTTCTTTCTCTGTAAGTCCAGGTTTAATAAAGTCTAACATATGCTTAAACGCATTATCTGCGATTTCAGCAGCTTTTTGTATAGCAGCTATCTCATCTGCATCCTTTATCATTCTTATTGTCTCTAGCATATCCTTTAAAGGAGAAATTTCAACTCCTTGCAGATTACCCTTAAGATTTTCATACATAGCAACAGTCATAAAAGTATCTTCTATTACTATTCTCTTTACTTTGTTGTCTTGTACTATATTCTTTATATCATTTATAAGCGAATTATTATGTATTATTATTTCAAAGCCCTTACATTGATTGTGAGCTTGATCCTTATATCTAAAATCTGTTATAAAATAAGCTTTCTTTGCAGTTACTATAATGTAACCATCTGTAGAACTTGTAAAACCGCTTAAATATCTTACATTTTCTCCAGAGTATAATAATGCTGCATCTAAGTTATTTGCTTCTAGTCTTTCTCTTAGCTTAGCTAATCTCTTTTCCATCTTAATTAACCCCTTTCAAATACTGTTTTAATGCTTTTAATGCAAAAATATATCCTAGGTCACCCAAGCCTGCTATTTGTCCAATGCATACAGAACTAATGACAGAGTGTCTTCTGAATTCTTCCCTTTTATATATGTTGGATAGATGTACTTCAATAGTAGGAATACTTACCGCTTCCAATGCATCTCTAATAGCAATGCTATAATGGCTGTAAGCACCAGGATTTATTATTATGCCGTCATATTTTTCATATGCTGCATGTATACAATTTATAAGCTCCCCTTCAATGTTAGATTGAAAGAAATCTACAAATACCTCTTCTTGTAATGCAGTCTCTAGAATATTCCCATTGATTTCCTTTAATGTATTACTACCATATATTGTTGTGTTTCTAACACCAAGCATATTCAAATTTGGTCCATTTATCACAAGTATCTTTGACATAGTAGTTCTACCTCTTATATTTTAATTTGTACCACTATATATGATATCATAAATTTACCAATATGGATAGACAAACACTCTAAAATTTATATAAATATCATAATAATAATAGTATCTTTTATAATACTTACCACTTATTATGCGTTTTTTTCAAGCTTTCTAGTATTGTTTGTATTGTCCCATTTACATCTAGTTTGCTAGTATTTATGATAATATCTGCTTTTCTATAGGTCTGATATCTGGATTCAAGAAGCTTACTCATGTTTTCTCTATCTATAGTATTACCTACTAATGGACGAAAACTACCCTCTAAATTCTTAATTATTTTATCTAATGGAGCATCTAAAAATATAATTAATCCTATTTCCTTTAGAGCCTTAAAATTATCTTCCTTCATAACTGCACCACCGCCAACAGAAATAACATATCCCTCAATTTGTGACAAAGATTTTATGATTTCTGTTTCTATTGACCTGAAGCGGAGCTCACCAAAGTCTGCAAAAATATCTTTTATAGCTATTCCTTGCCGGTTCTCTATTATCTCGTCAGTATCAATAAACTTCATGTTTATGACGCTGGCAAGAGCTTTACCTACAGTAGTTTTACCACTGCCCATAAAGCCTATAAGTACAATGTTCATTATTTCACCATTTCATGCTGTGGATTTTTATTTACAAATATCGCAGCCTTTACTATTGCAGTCTCTATATCAACATCAAATTGCTGTTCAAGCTCTCTAAGCTTTGTGTAAAGTGCTCCCTTATCTGTTACTACGTATTTGGCAGGCAAATCATTAAGCGCAATAGCCATAATATCCAACCTACACTTTTCACATTTACATATGTTCATTAAGTTTAGTACGGAGTCAACCTTTTTGCTTACTATATCTTCCATATAGTTCATTAAATTTAACATTTTCATACCTCCTCACATGACTTATCAAATATATAATTCAACAAATTATTTTATAATCCTGTAAATGTTATAACAATATAGGCATTGCTACCACATCTATCCTAATTGAAGGGTTATCAGCACCTAATCCTAAATCTAGCTGTAGAAAATAACTTTTCTCTAATATATTTCCAATACTTAATTTTATAGTGATTTCATAGTCACCTTCTGCTAACTTATAGTCAGTGGTAATAAATATACCCTCCGGAGTTTTAGTAAGCTTATAAATATTACCGATATTATCCCGTATCTCAGCAGATGAGCTTAAACTGCTAAAAAGTTCTTCTGAGCCTGATACAGTACATAACTTCAAATTCAATATGCCATTATTTACTACATTGAAACTAATTTTTGCATCAAACTTACCTTTTCTTATTACTGATATCTGCTTACTCCCATCGTATGTATTAATATCAGCATATATAGGTGCAGCTTTTACAACTGTCACAGTAAGTACTTGTGTGTTTATAGGTATACCAGCGTTTCCATCATAGTTTGTATAATCAAGTCTTGATATGTTGCTTAATTTATATACTCCTTCCTTTGTAAATTTAAGATCAACACTTACAGTTATTGGTGCTGGTGTTCCCTTATCCTTCTCAAATTCTATGTCAGGTACATTTATTGTCATTATCCTTCCATTTATACTAATATCAGGGTTTGCAATTATATCTATATCTAAGGGTAAAGCTTCTGTTATTTTAATATTGCTTAAAATTTGAGTTGATGATTCCTTAGCCATAGCTTCAAATTTATTATTTAGCTCAACAGATGTTGCTATAGTATATGCTGTACCGCCTCCCAAGCTTGCAAGCTCCTGCATAAAACTCAGGTTGGTATCAGTACCGCCTGTAACACATACAGTATTTAGCACAATCCCCTTACTTTTTATGCTGTTTGCTTGGACTCTCGCATCTATATATCCTCTATTGCCAGTACCCTGCTGATAAGAATACTCTCCATATTCAAGGTTATAGTCAAACATAGATGTACCATAAAAGTTAACATTTGAAGGGTTAAAATACCATTTGTTGTATTTTTCACTTTCTAGCTTATATCCATAATCATATATATATTTATAGTAATATACGTAGGAATTTGTATCAATTGCATCTGTATAGCAGGAGGGCACTCCATCTGAAAAATAAACAATATGTCTTTGATTAGTACTGTCTACCAACGCATTTTCTGCAGCCTTTAAGCCTATTTCCATATTTGTACCAGAATCATATCCATAACCATCATCAACTTGTATTTGTCTAATACTATTGATTAAAGTATCATAATCTGACGTTAAAGGTACCACAATTTTACTATATCTATTGAAGGTAACTAATGATATCCTGTCGCCTTGATTTGCTGTTTTGAAAATATTAACAAGGTTTTCTGCTTCTTGTTTTGTATTAACAAGCTTATTGGCCTCATTCATACCATAGGATCTATCAATAGTAATCACTATATCAAGAGGCTTTCTATCAGCATTTTTATTAAAGCTGCCAATTGGTGTAATCGTATAGTTAAGTGAGGCTGTTTCACCCTCTATAAGCTCCACTTTGCTAATTTGTTTATTAATTGTAAGTCCTGGCGGCAAGCTCTCATTGGGGTTCACTGTAAAGCTTAAATCATTTATAGGCTTGCTTTTAGCTGTAGAATAAATATCTAAATAATCTATTCTAGAATTGTTTAAAGTATAGGAGCCTGCATTATTAAGTGAAACTTCAAGCACATAACTAAAGCTAGTCGGAATAGTTCCATCTGAGTTGTATATAATATCGGGTATTTCTATGCTTATGTTACCTAGACTATCAGGTACAACTAGACTGTTGTTTGTAACAGTTATGCCTGCAGGAAGCTTATCTTTGATAACTAAGCCTGATAACTTGACAGTATTTGTACTCGGTGGTGTCTTAGTCATCACTTGAACAACCGAATCCGGCAAAGCTGTTTGGTAAGCACTTCCTCCCGTTTCTTGTGACATGCTTCTCAAAAATGACATATCTACATCAGTGCCTGTACCTATTCCTACTGAGTATAATACAATACCTTTATTGGCAAGTGACTTACATGCTTTAGTTGTGTTGATATAAGCTTCTTGTGTAACCTTAGTGACATCAGAATAGTAATAAACTCCGTCTTCATACTTAACATCTCCTTTTTTAAATTTTCCTAGCCATTTATAAGATGTATAGTAATTAGGGAAACCATCAGATATAAAGACGATATTTTTATTTAGGTTATTACTACCTTCTAGCATTACTTGACTTTTCTCTATTGCATCCTGGAAGTTTGAGCCCTCCACCATATTGCTGCTATTTATACCTGCAATATAAGAAGAAATCGAGTCAAGATTATCCGTCAGTGCTATAGATTTATTTACCTTATAGCCGAAGGATACAAACCCAACTTTATTGTTGGCATTTGCCGCTTTTATCTTATTTATAAAATCAATAGCGGCACTTTTTGCAGATGAAAGCTTGCTAGCTGACATACCACTATATATATTCATTGCAATTATAATATCAGAAGTACTTTGTGGAATCGTAGTATACTGTCCTGTAGGAGTAATATTATATGTTATTTTAGCTGTATCCCATTGATTGTAAATCTCCTTATCCATAGTTCTTGATATGGAAAAATTCGGAGGATTTATTACTTCTGCGTTCACAGTAGTAATACCAATACTACCAAGATTTATCGACTGTACTATAATTATTGCTATTAATATAAAAATAAATGTTCTATTTCTCATAGCTTTCACCTCCTGTATTTTGTTGTTAATTAATTTGTGTGTTCTATCTATTAGAATTTCTCATGAAAATTTCAGTTTTCAAAGTAACTGCTTCGTCGCCTTCTGTTTTACCACTATCAGATACAGTTATTGTAATAACTGCTATGTTGCTATTCGCTATGTTAGAGTCATCTGGCTTAAGTGTAACATCAAAATAATTTACATTTTTAGCTTTAATAGTCTCAGGTATCTCAGAGGCTTCGATTATATAGTCATAATCATTTGTTTCCTTTGCATTTATGGAATCTTTTCTGCCATCAGAATTTGAATCCATGTATTGCAAAACAACAAAGCTTCCACCTCTAAGCTTGAATACTATTCGTTCTACGCCTAAAGATGAATTATTGCCTACATAACTCCTATCCAATGCCGATTTTGTATTTATTAATATATCAGCTAAGTTATTTATTGATTTTTCTGCCTGTCTTTGGGCTTCAGTCTCCTTAGTTGTCTTATTCAAATATTTATAGTTAGTAATAAAGAAGGAGCTTGCAGGTACCATTACTACAGCAACCAGTGCTAAAACCACAATAAGCTCAACTAATGTGAACCCTTTTTTATCCTTTAGTATATTTCTCATGGGCAGCACCTTCCAAATACTATTTTACTTTTTTCCATTCTACTATTGTAAGGAGATCTTCATATTTTTTATATATGTTTATAGTTTCAGCAGTGCTTGAAACAATTACTTCTCCAGTCATATCCGAGTATAAACTGCTGTTTTTAAAAATACTGTATAATGTTGTAGTTGTATTGATATTTGTGTTATAAATTTTATTCCATATATATTGCTGTACTCCGTAAGTATTGTTGAAAATCTTCTTATTGCTGTCAATTATATAAATATTACCTGTCGTAATAATAGTACCATAATAATTTAACTCACCTGTAATATATATATCTCCTGTGGTTACAATAATACCTTTAAGCTCATTGTCTAAGCCTATATCCTTTACATAATAATCTATACCGACTGTTCCAGTTAACTCTGTGGGTGTATCCCCCATTCTCCCTTTAATCAAAAGCGGTTTGTTATCATCATGTATAAAAACAATCTCCTTATACTTTTGAGCAGCTGAACTAAGATTATCAAAATTCAAAAAGTTTACATAGTCTGCTATTCCTGTTTTTTCATCATCATAGCTTGTTGTTGGAATATGCTTTGATATTGTAGCAAGCTTATTTACAAAGAAATTATAATTATTTTTAAAGCCATTTCTATAATTATCATATTGAACTTCCGTTAATAGTCTCTGTGGATACATGTAACCGTTTGATATAACATTACCAAGCGAATATATTACTTTATTGTAATCTAACTGTATATTGTTATTTGTGTCCAAATTAAGCTTTAACTCAGGATTTACTATAGTAGGTTCATTTCGATATTTATAAAACAAATAGGAATAATCACTTCTTGTTTTTGCTTTAAAAAACTGTTCTCCTGATTCTCCTGTCAGCTGTAGAAAATTATATGCTAGATATAAGGGTGGGTAATTAAGAAACTCTATAGAGCTGCCTAAATACCTTCTATCCTCTGGATCCATCAAGCCATCCTCGTCCTTTAATGCATAGTCCTCGGTGTAAGCCAAAATATTATTAATGTCAGGATTATCAGGGTTTCCCCCTTTTCTAATGGCTATACTTTCTCCTGTTTGATAGCCCATTTCCTCTGGCACAGGAGAATCTGTATTTATATATACTGTACCTGCTAAAAACACTTCTCCAGTAACCTTTACCATAGAACCTTCAATGCTATCAATATCAGGGCTGTTTATTACTATACTACTGCTTTTATCATGTCCTGCTTCTCCATCCTCAAAGCCATAGTAATTGCCATCAATTGAGATAATTGATCTTGTTCCGTTCAGCTCAATATCATCAGCTGCATATACATTCCTGTTGCCAGTTATATCAATGGTCGCTGTATCTACTTCGGCAGGTATTGCAAGAGAATTGCAGAAAACATTGCCTGTTATACTAATTTTTGAATTATTCTTAGTGGGCATAATATAGCTATTCGTTGCTACATTTCCATTAATCACTAGTTGGCTTCTATTGCCTGCTGTTCCTTCAGAATCAAGTGAAATGCCTGCATAATTCTGTAGAAGCTTGCTTGCTTCATAGTCAGAAGGCTTCTCCCCATAAGCATATACATCACCATTTACCGTAACATCTGAATTATTGCCCTTCACAATTATAGCCTTATCAGCTATTATTGCTTTACTCCAAAGAGGACTTTCACTAATCGAAGCTTGACTGCTGACTGTTTTATAGGTATCACCATAGTTTGGAATCTTTAGCTGAAATTTTATATTGATTTCCTTGCTTTTGTATCTCTCAGGATCTATCGGGTCTTTATCCATATTGTAGGTCATAGATCGAATATCTACATTATAGACATCCGCATTAGTGGGGTCAGACATATCATCAAAGGGCTTAATCTGTGCAATAATATTAAACCTGTTCAAATCCGGTATTGACTTATAAGTGCTAAGGTCTAAAGCGTTTGGTAAGTTATCATTTGTATACTTCTTATATACTGTTTTAAACATAGAGTTTAAAAGTTCTCCTACCGCAGCTTCATCAATCTCAAGGTATGTATTAACATAAGTGCTGGTTTCACCCTTCATTACTTTACTTTTTTCACCTTCTATAAAGGCAGTAAAACCTTCCTTGTACATTTCATAATCATCTATATCAAAATAATCACTGTATGTTATAGAAAAGCTATCACTATTAAAATCTTCTATACAATGATTGCCTATATCTATAGCTGAGTTAATTATTTCGGTAAGCTTTGCATAGGTCTCCTCTGTTCCTGACTCTGCAAGGTAAAAATTGGCTTTTTGTTGTTTATCAAAAGCTCGAGCTTTGTAACCAAAAACTGCCATAGATAAAGTAACCATTCCAATAATGCTAATTACTGAAATAGCAATAAGTGTCATGGTCAATGTCGAAGCTCTTTTAGATTTTAGATACTTAAATATCATAAATATCCCTCTATTTAAATTCAATTAGCTTTGAGCCCTTTAAGGTTGTCAAAGCTTTTTCATTCTGTTTAACTGTAATGAGTATTTCATATAAGTTATTGTTATATTGCTGTACAATGCTGCTTTCTGTCTTAACATTTCCAACTTGTGCAAGTATGCTTATATCTGCATTCTCTGCCTGTTTCGTTTTTATTACATAGATTAAGGCTTTCTTATCGGTTCTATTGTATATGTTAAATATGACATCTGCTTGATTTTCGCAAACAACTTGAAGTATTACACTGTCAGAGCTTAAGGTATTAATAGTTAAACCTGACATTGTAATTTGATTTGTGCTTTCAGGCTTTTCTATATAAATATCATATGTAGGCATTAGTGTCTGCTCGGTCAGCTTTATTCCAGCCTCTTTATAGATACTTAGCTTATTATCTGTTCCATTAATCTTAATTAAGGCATCAGTTGCATAAGTATCTGCATCTCCCATAGAATACTGCACTATGGGAGTGACCTTAGTTTCTACCGTATAGTCCTTATATGCCTCTGTTAATGTTATGGCATTACCCTCATTTAGGCTTTGTATTTGTGCTTCATCCATAAGACTAGACAAATTTTTTGCTTTCCAATTTTCCATATAGGTTTGCGCAATATAATTGGTCTCCATAAAAATCCTTGAGTCAGTGTTTATCTTAACTGAATTTATTAATAATCTAGATAATGGTATTATGACAATACTAAGTACTGTAAGAGTTATTAGTATTTCTATAAGAGTAACGCCCTTTTTGTTTTTTAGGTGTTTTAGCATAATACCAAACCTTCCAAAAATATTAATTTTCCGTTTATTCCTGCACAACTGTGACTTTATCCCCTAGATTAGTAAGCTTTAATCTCGGTAAGCCTGTGTCATCATTTCTCACATATATTTTTAAAGGTCGCTCAGTTTTATTAATAACTGAAAGCGTTGCTCCGTTTAGATCCTTTTCTTTATTCCTTACCGTACTCATCACAATTACTTTCAGCTCGTCTCCAATTGGAGTAAACTCTATAAAGTTTCTGCCATAATCACTTGGATAAGAATAACTCTGAGTCTTGTAGCCATAATAGAACTTTTCACCATCCTGCAATATTTGAAGTTCAATATCCTCGTAGCCAATATTATCAGCATATATATAAGTGTCTCTATTAGTATCGTCAAGCTTGCCTATGGTTAAAGAGGGTAAATCAGATGTTATAGGTCTTAAGGAAATAAAGAAATCTGTATTCTCCGCATCTACAGCATCCTTCACCGGTATTCCTGGTAAGCTTGTTGGAGCTGTTTTTGCTGGACTAAAGCCTTGTACAAATCCAAATGGATTATACTTGCCATACTGCCCCGTTATACCCCAATCTAGATAATCCGCATCCTGTTCAAATTCAATAGGCTTAGAGATAGCATATATAGTTATCTGTATATCTCCTGCTATTGTATCAAATCCGTTTGAAGCTATTTTTAAATTACTTATTCCAATACTTCTATCTTCCAACTCTATTAAGCTTATGAAGCTATAAAATTGACTATAAGTACCTTCAAAGGATAAAGAGCTTGTCATAGACTCTAAAGGTGACAAAGCTTCTGCCACATCTTCTGAATGTTTGCTATCACTTGCTTGACTTTGATCATTTGTTTCAGTATTATTTATTGACGTTAATACAGGCTCTGTAAAAGAAATCGTGTTTATTTTTATACCTGATGCTTTGATTTTCTCATCTAACATAAGTATGATTTTCTCTTGAATTATGCTGGGGTAATATCGACTAAGCAAATCTTGTGTCTTAGCATTTATAAATTTGTATTCCTTATACACTGGGTTTTCTATATTTACTTTCAGTTTTACACTTTCTACATCTTTAGCATATTCAACCGCTTGTTTCTCAATCCTTTTGGAATAATCAAGCTGAGGTTTAATTATTGTAAAATATACAAGTGCCAAAAGCGCTATAAGTCCCAAAAGCATGAGCATTGTTTTTTCTCTGTTTGTCAGCTTCATCTACCTTTCACATCCTTTAGTTTACAGCTTACATTTATTGTATATTTTTCTCTATTAGCCACTACACTTATATGTACTGTTTCAATAATATCTAGAGCCTTTAGATTATGCTCAAGCTCGGCTGCTGATGTGATTTTATCTACTGAGTATTGCAGCTCAGCATCTCTATTATTTATTGATAAACTTATCAATAAAGCATCATTAGGCATTACAGAAGAAAGCTGGTCAAAAAGGTCAGTATTTACAGTATTAAAACTATTAAATGCAGTATCAATTGCTGTAATATTTTTATAATAGGTCTTCATTTCTTCAGTTTGTTTCTTTGTATCCTCGTACTTTTTTAAAAGCTCAATAGTATTTGTTGAGACTAAATAGCTTTCAACCTTACTTATCTCACTCTTTAATTTATTTATATGATAGAAATTTACGCTAGTAAAGGATATGAGACCAATAGTAAATATTGAGCATACTGCTAATATATATAATCTTTTCAACTGTTTATTTCGTTTTTCATTTAAATATGGCGAAAAAAAGTTGAAATCTTTCATAAGTATTTTACCTACTTTCTAATAATTGCACCAAATGCATTTAGGAAGAGCTCCATATCTATTTTGCCGCATTGCTTGTCTATTTTAATATTACCGAATTCTTTTATTGTATTTACAGGCAAGCTTGAAGCATTTGAGAGATACGCTGCTAAACCTTTTAGATTTGACACCCCTCCATATAGATATATTTCATCTATTTTATTTTTTTCGTCTCTTGTTTTGTAATATTGAAAAACTCTTTGCAGATCATCATTCCACCTAAAGATTATATCACTTATTACTGTATTTAGAGAGACTTCTCCCTCTTCTGTCTTAAGGGATAAGCTGGCTTCAGAATTGATTCTTTTCTGTGACTCTTCAATGCTAATGTCAAGAGCTTTTGCTACAGCCGTTATAAGTTCACTTCCTCCATAGGGTATAAGCTTGCTAAACTGGAAAAGTCCTCCTGAAACAATAGTTATATTTATATTGTTGAAACCTAAATCAATAAGTGCAACTGTTTTATTAATATCATAGCTTTGATTGTTAATGCTTTGGTTGTTAGCAAAAAGCTTAGTTATAGAGTTTGAATTTATGTCTAAAGCATTTGGAGAAAGTTCAAGAGTATTCACAAATGTTAGATATTCAACTGTAAGCTCCTTTGGCATAGCAGCTACAAGTATCCTCATCTTATTATTGTTGATATCGTTCTTATCCTCGAGAAGCTTCTGCTCCACAATATATTCATTTAAATCAATAGGTAGATACTGCTCAATCTCATATCTAATTATATTTTCCAGCTCTGCCGGTTTAACGCGAGGTATTTCCAGTTCTCTTCTTATTATATTTGTACTTTGTATCGTAAAAATAACATCCTTGGTTTTTATTTTATTCTGTAATAAAACCTGTCGAATGCTTTGTTCTAGGAGATTAATTCCTTTATTAAATGTAAGCAATTTTCCATCGTTAATACAATTTTGAGGTGTATCCAACACAAAGGCTTTTTCTACAACAACCGAACTGTTCTCCTGTCTTCCTAAAACTATCTTTGTTTTACATGAGCCTATGTCTATGGATATTACACTTTTATGTGACAATCATATCACCTCTTTCCACATTCTAAACAATGCTAAGCATATATAACTGAAGTATCTGCTGTCCATAAAAAATAGTTATCAGTGCCGCTATCGAAATAAATGGGCCAAAGGGTATATAATCCTTCCTCCCTTTTATTTTTGTAGCTATTAGTATCAATGATATTATAGCTCCTAGTAAGAAGGACAGCAAAGCTATAAGTATTATCATTTTCCAGCCAAAAAAGAGTCCTAAAACAGCCATTAGCTTAATATCACCGCCACCCATTGCTCCCTGCGTAACCATAGCTATTATAAGAAAGGCACCTCCACCTAATAAAAAGCCCAGTATGCCTTGTAGCATGTCTGCTTTTATATCGTATAAATTAAAGAGTAAACCGGCCATCAAGCCAAATATAATAAGTCTATCCGGTATCTCCTGTGTTTTCAAATCGATTAGAGTCACTATAATAAGTAAGCTTGTAATAACTGCATATTTAACAAAGTATATGCAAAGTCCGAATTTGTTAAATAAGAAAAGAAAAATAATTGCTATAATAAGCTCAATTATAGGATACTGTATAGATATTTTCTCCTTGCAGTATCTACATCTACCTCTGTTTATCAAAAAACCCAGAACAGGTATTAAATCCAGAGCATTTAGCTTATGCTCACAATTAGGGCAATGTGACGGAGGGTATGAAATTGACATTTTGTTTGGTATTCTGTATATGCATACATTTAAAAAAGAGCCTATCACCAAGCCTAGTAAAAAAATTATTACTTTTATAATTAGCATATTTTCACCCTCATTAAAAAATTGCCTCCTGCTCAGATAGACTGAGCAGGAGAAAATTTGAAATTATAGAAAAATATTATTTTACTGAATTTGTTGCTTCGTCATATGCCAAACTTCCAGGAGTATTTAATTCTGTACCTGCTTTTAAGTAGTTTTTAGCTACTAATACTTTTATAACATTTGCAATCGATCCATTATCGGCTATTGTTACTGGTGAGGTTGCCGCCGCATCAGTAGCACCAACAAAAGTTTCCTTATTTTCCTTTGCACAGTAAAGTTCTATAGCATTGTTTATTGTACGAATTGTTGCCACGTCTGCTTTATCCTTAGCATCTTGTCGTACACCTGTAAACTTTGGTATTGCTACTGCCGCAAGTATACCTATTATTGCAATAACTATTACCAATTCTACTAGTGTAAAGCCCTTTTTGTTATTAATCATTTTGTAGATTTTCTCCATTTTTATGTCCCCCTTAGATATTTTATATATACTACATTGCAACGGTACTAGCCATGTCAAACATAGGCAGCATCATAGCTGCCACTATAAAACCTATGAGCAATGCCATTACAATAAGCATCATTGGTTCAACCAGCCTAGTCATTGTATCTATGGCTGTCTCTGCTTCTTCATCAAAATAGTTGGCTGTCTTGTTTAGTATTTCATCTAAAGTTCCTACTTCTTCTCCTATAGAAAGCATAGATATCAGCATGGGAGGAAAAAGATTCATCTCCTTAATGGGTACTGACAGAAGCACTCCCCTGCGTACCTCATCCTTAGCTTTTAATATACCTTGCTCTACATATTTGTTGTTTAATATTCTAGCAACTATATCGAGAGCTTCCAAAAGCGGCATACCGCTAGAAATCAAAGTTGCGAGAGTCCTTGAAAATCTTGATGTTATTACCTTTTGATTTATACCCTTAATAATAGGAATTTTTAATTTAAAACTATCTAACTTGTATTGCACCTCAGTGTTTTTTAGTATTCTTCTTACTATTATAACAGTTAATATCACAATTCCTATTACTATATACCAATAACCAGTTAAAAAACTGCTAACTGACATTAAAATTCTTGTAGGTAAAGGAAGCGGTGTATCACTGCCCTCAAACATGCTGATAAAGTTTGGAAATACAAATACCAGGAGTAATATCGATACACCTACTGATAAAAATGCAAGAGCCATCGGATAAATCATAGCTCCTTTTACTTTATTTAATATTCTCGTTTCTTTTTCGTAATGATTTGCCATACGCTCAAGTATAGTATCAAGTCCACCACTGGCTTCTCCTGCCACTATCATATTTATAAGCATATCTGGGAATATAGTATCATATCTTTTTAAGGCTTCTGAAAAGGTTAAACCTTGTTGTACCTTTTCATATACCTCCCCTATAGTACTTCTAAAGTATTTATTTTCTGTCTGCTGTTTTAAAATGTCCAAGCAATTTATTAGAGATATTCCTGCCTCAAGCATAGAATGAAATTGGCGGCAGAACACTGCAATATCTTTATTACTTATTCTATTAAAAAACTTTCCCAGTTCTATTTCTCTGCCTTTAGACTGCTCGACAATTTTTACAGGGAAATACTGGTTTTGTCTCAGCATGGTCAATACATCATTCTTTGACTTTGCTTCATATATTCCTTTTACTGCAATGCCTGCAGCTGTCATGGCTTTATATTTGTATCTAGCCATAGGTTCCACTCCCTAATTTACATAATTAATCCAAACTATATGTAACTCGTGTCATCTCTTCTATTGTGGTTACTCCTGTCATTACAAGCTGTTTACAGCTTTCTCTTAAGGTTATAGTATCGTTTTCGGCCGCCGCCGCTCTAATAACATCTATACTTGCTCTATTCTCTATTAAACTTCTAATATCACTATTTATATGCATAACCTCGTGAATAGCTGTTCTGCCTATGTAGCCTTTACCATTACATACACTACAGCCCTTACCTTTATATATCACAATCTCTTCAGAAGCATTTAACATTTGTCTTTCAAAGCTAGTCGCATTATGAGGCTCTCTACAGTAAGGACATATCTTACGTACCAATCGCTGTGCTACTACCCCAACTACAGATGTAGCTACCAAATATGGCTCTATACCCATATCCACAAGTCTTACGATAGTAGAAGGTGCATCGTTGGTATGCATTGTGCTAAGTACAAGATGCCCAGTAATAGATGCTCTCACTGCTATCTCTGCAGTCTCAGAATCTCTGATTTCTCCGACCATAATAATATCAGGGTCTTGTCTTAAGATTGACCTTAGACCATTGGCAAAGGTCATACCCGATTTATTATTAACCTGCACTTGATTGATGCCATCCAGCCTATATTCAACTGGGTCTTCAATTGTTATTATATTTATGTTGACCTTATTAAGCTCCTTTAGCATAGCATAAAGTGTTGTACTTTTACCACTGCCTGTAGGACCTGTAACAAGTATTATACCATTTGGATATTTAATAAGCTTGTCCAAAAGCTCAAGATTATGTTTACTAAAACCAAGTTCTGCTTTAGAAGAAAGGAAATTAGATCTATCTAGCAAACGTATTACTATTTTCTCTCCAAATATAGTTGGAATTGTAGAAATACGCATATCGATTTCTTTATTGTCTACAGTCAGTTCAATCCTTCCATCCTGAGGAATACGTTTCTCTGCTATATCCATTTTGCCCATTATCTTTATTCTAGTTAATATAGCTGAATAAGCGGATTTTTCTGGAGTCATAACCTCCTGTAGCTCTCCATCTTTCCTAAATCTAATACGTATTTTATATTCTGTAGGCTCTATATGTATATCACTAGCTTTCATGCCAACTGCTTGACTTATTAATGTATTAATAAGTCTTACAACTGGAGCATTGCTGGTTTCTACATTATTTTCATCAAGAAGCTCCTCTATATTGTTCATGTCATATTGCTTCTTAAATTCCTCAATAGCTTTTTCTGCTCTTTGTTTTCCATAATATCTATCAATTGCGTTTAGTATCTCTTCGTTATTCGATATTACAGGCTCTATATCCAAGCCTGTTGCTATATTCACATCATCTCTTGCAAAAATATTTAGGGGATCAGTCATAGCAACTGTAAGTTTATTCAGTTCTCTTTTTATAGGTATAAGAATATGCCTTCTTGCAAGATTCTCATTAATAAGCTTCGGCACATCAGGGTCAATATAAATTTTACTGAGGTCAGTATAGGGTATCCCTAATTGTGTCTCAAGAGCATTTATCATATCAGCTTCTGATACCATTGAATCACCAATAAGGATTTCACCTATTTTCTTACCTGTTAACTTTTGTTTCCTGAGAGCTTCTTCTAGCTGCTTTGGAGTAATAAAGCCAGCGTCAACAAGTAAATCTCCCAGTCTTTTATTTCTATTTATCATAACAACACCCTTGATTTACATATTTGTGTCTTTCATTATATATCGGAACTATTTATATCGTACTATAGCTAATAGTGCGATATATTTAAAATATTTTATACTAAAGCTAAATTTATCAGCCTTCTCCGAATATTATTTATTAATTAAATGTTGATATTTACGTAAAACTAGCTTTTCAATTTGTCTTACAAACCTTGTCCATATAAATTCTTTGCTGCTCATTGGCACAACCAATACAGTGAAAAGTCCAAGTCTATTACCTCCGAGTATGTCAGTAAAAATCTGATCTCCAATAACGGCTGTGTTTTTTATATCTGTGCCTAATAAATTTACTGCTTTCTTAAAGGCTGACTTACGAGGTTTACCTGCGTTATGTAGTGCTGGCAGCTTAATATCTTTATTAAATATTGTTACTCTTTTCTTGGTACCATTTGATAGTATGCAGATTTTGAAGCCTTGCGTCTTTAACTTTTCTATAAGGTCTATAACCTTTTGATCTGCGTACTTCTCCGCATACGGAACCAGGGTATTGTCTATATCAATTATTATACCCTGTATCTCATTTTTCTTAAGTATTTCTGTGTCAAGCTCATAAGGTGAGTTAACATGTATGTTTGGTATAAGATTATTTTTCATCGCTTACCTCAAATCATTTAGTATATATTAATTATACAATCCATTCGAAAATAAACAATAGAAATATACTTTATAATTTGACTCGTAGTCAGACAGGCTCTGCTCCAAGAAATCTTATGACTGTTTAAGGATTTCATTTAGGAGTTCAGCAAGCTTTTCTGCCCTTTCACCCTTCATGATACTGAAGTGATCTCCTTCAATTTCACTTATTTGTAAAGGCATCTGACTTAAACGATTCCAATTTTCAATGCAAAGTGTGGTATTTCCCGAAGCCTTAACTAGGTAAACTGAGGCTTTTATACAGTATCTTGGTGTATATAGTTCTCCAGCAATAAGTAGTGTGCGAATAATATTAAGTCGACTTATAAAGGCTTTTGCATCTCTGAATTCCTGTTCTGATATTAGCTTGATTATATCACTTGGCAAGGTTAGCTTGACTCTTTCCATATCAAAATCTGATTCTCCTATATATTCTGCTACTGTATTCCAAATTTCTTCTATTTCCTCAGCCTTATCAATCATC
This sequence comes from uncultured Clostridia bacterium, assembly GCA_942492835.1. Classification (GTDB taxonomy): domain Bacteria; phylum Bacillota; class Clostridia; order Lutisporales; family Lutisporaceae; genus GWB2-37-7. Next base: position 237,369 of record OW818645.1, read on the forward strand.
TCTTTTACTTTGCTGCTGTTTATAAGCTTAGTAGTAAGGGCTTTCTCTCCTTCAAGTGCTATTTTATACCAAGCTTTTCTAGCTTCTGGTTCTGGAGGATATGAATCTATGAGAGTCAAAGACTTTACTTTTTCTCCATTCTGCTCCAGCTGTCTTGATATTTCATATGCAATTATACCTCCCAAACTCCATCCCCCAATTATATAAGGACCTAGCGGCTGTACAATTTTTATATTATCAATATACTCTTTTGCAATGGTCTCAATATCTGTATTGTATGGTGCGAGCATTCCTTCATTTCCTGCCTTAATGCCCCAGCAGTTTAGAGTATTATCCAGATTATTGCATAGCTTCAGATAGCCTGATATATCTCCACTGCCATCATGAACTAAGAAAAGATTTTTAGTGTTATCAGTGCCTTCTCTCAGTAGGACTATACGATCTCCATTTAACGAATTACTTCTGGCTTCGTCCTCTATATATTTTGCCATGTCCCTTATTGTAGGTAACTTAAATATTTGTCTGAGTGGCATCTCTCTATGGAAAACTTTTTGTATATGAGAAGCAAGACTTACAGCCTTCATTGAATGTCCTCCCAGTTCAAAGAAATTGTCTATGATTCCCACGTTGCCTATTCCCAGTATCTCCTGCCAAATTGCAACTAGCTTATGCTCAGTCTCATTTGTAGGCGGCTCATATTGTGTCCCTGTACTTATAGTTCCATCTGGTACAGGAAGGACCTTTTTGTCTATCTTTCCGTTAGGAGTCAAAGGTATTTTCTCAATCTGTATGATATATGATGGTATCATATAGTCGGGTAGTGTTTTTGCCAGATGTACTTTTAGTTCACTTGCCTTTATCTCTTCTGTTGCTGTCACATATGCACACAGATACTTGCTTTCTTTCGCATCCTGTCTATCAATTACTACAGCTTCATTTATTTCTTCATAGCTTAGCAGTTGGCTTTCTATCTCTCCAAGCTCAATTCTGAAACCTCTTATCTTAACTTGGTTGTCTATTCTGCCCAAAAATTCTATGTTGCCATTTGGTAACCATTTTGCAAGGTCTCCCGTTTTATAGAGTCTATGTCCATGTTCAAATGGGTTTTCTGCAAATTTCTCTGCTGTTAGTTTTTGATTTCTCAGATATCCCCTTGCAAGGCTGTCACCACTTATACATAGTTCTCCAGGTACTCCTATCGGTACCAGCTTGTTGTACTTGTCCATTATATATATTCTTGTATTTGATATTGGTCTGCCTATTGGAATATTTGAGTATTCGTCATCTATTACAAAGCTGGTAGTAACTACTGTATTTTCTGTAGGTCCATAGTTGTTTACAAGTTCATAGCTCTTCTGCTTGAAGGTTCTTAGCTTATCCCCACCTGTAAGCAGCTTTCTAAGTGATTTGTTGTCAAACTCTATAAATTGCTCACAAAGTTGAGTAGGTAAAAAGCTTATGGTTATATTATTTTTCTCAAAATACTCATTAAGTCTTTGTATATCGAGTTTTATATCTTCCTCTATTATGTGAATCTCAGCTCCTGCAATCAGATTGGGGAATATCTCCCAAACTGAGGCATCAAAGCCAAAGCCAGCATACTTAGTAGCTCTGTCATTTACATTAACATTATAGAAACTATTATGCCAGAAGCAAAGATTTATGAGAGATATATGCTCTATCATAACCCCTTTTGGTCTTCCAGTTGAGCCTGAAGTATAAATTATATATGCCAAATCCTTCGGACTATTTATTACATCTAGATTATTATCAGCCCCTTGATAAAGCTCCAAATCATCAAGTATTAATGCTTCTCCATTGAATTTGACCTTATCTACTAAGACTGACTGTGTTAGTAACAGCTTTGTTCCACTATCCTCAAGCATATATTCTATTCTGCTCTGAGGATAATCAGCGTCTATTGGTAAATATGCTCCACCTGCCTTTAAAGTCCCTAGTATACCTATAAACATTTCTAAGGAAGGCTTCACCATTATTGCTACTATAGAGTCAGTATTTACTCCCCTTTTTCTTAACGATCTAGCAAGTTGATTCGACTTTTTATTGAGCTCTGCATAAGTTATTCTGTTAACCCCATTTACTACCGCTGTTCTTTGAGGTGCCTTGTCCACTCGATCCTCAAAGAGTACATGCATAACTTTATCTCTTGGATAATCTGCTATAGTATTGTTAAATTCACATAATATCTGATGTTTTTCTGCTTCTGTAACAAGTTCAATTTCTGAAAGCTTGATATTTATATTGGCAATTATTTGCTGTACTATATATTCAAAGTGTTTTGCCATTTTCTCCATAGTTTCCTTTTTGAATAACCTTGTACAGTAGTTTAAATTCATTCCTATATATTCAGATATGCCCTCCGTTCCCCTAAATTCTTCTGCTGATAAGGTTATATCAAATTTTGATATTGCCATATCATAGAAATAGGGCTTAATTGACAAACCGTCTACATCAGTGCTTACAGTCTCGGTGTTTTGTACTAAAAACATTACATCAAACAGAGGATTTCTATTTAATTCTCTATTAAGCTTTAGTTTGTTTACAAGTTCTTCAAATTGATAGTTTTGAGCTTCATAAGCCTTCAAAGAATTCTGTTTAACCTCTTGTAGAAGCTGAGTAAAAGTTTTGCTTCCTTCTGGACGATTTCTCATAGCAAGGGTGTTTACAAACATTCCCATGATATTTCCCAAATCTGCATGGAATCGTCCTGCTATAGGGCTGCCCACAACAATGTCTTCCTGACCGCTGTATCTGAATAAAAGCACATTATAAACTGAAAGCAACAGCATATACAGAGTAGTACCAGTTTCCCTTGTAATATCCTTAAGCTTTGCTGTAAGCTCAGAAGAAAGCTCAAAATCGATGCTCTCTCCTTCATAGCTCTGAACCGCAGGTCTTGTATAGTCCAGTGGCAAATTGAGCACTGGTATTTCCTCATATCTATACTGTTCAAACCAATAAGTCTCCTGCGCCTTCATGACTTCGCTTCCAAGTATTGTATTCTGCCATACTGCGTAATCCTTATATTGTATTCGCAGTGGTTGAAGCTGCTCTCCGTTATAGAGTCTTGCAAACTCCTCAGCTAGTATACTTAAAGATGTACCATCTGATATTATATGATGCATATCAAAAATCATAAGTCTTGTATTATCAGCTGTTTCTATTAAAGCAGCTCTGAAAAGTGGAGCCTTGTCCAGCTTAAAGGGTTTTATATAGCCTTTAAATACATCTACGATAGCTTTGGAGCTATCTTCCTCTAGCTTTATATAATCCAGCTTAAATTCAACCTGCTGGTGGATAATTTGTACAGGGTTTTCATCTCTGTATTCAAAGGATGTACGCAATGCCTCATGTCTAGCTATAAGGGATTGTAATATTTTCTCAATTCTTTCTCTGTATACTGCTCCTTCTAATACAAATATGCTAGGCATATTATATGATATGCTTGTTTTGTCAAAGCTTTGTAATATAAACATTCTGCTTTGTGCTGAAGATAATGGATAATAGAATCTTTCTTCAGCTACAGGAATAGCCGTAAATAGGCTTGTTTTAGCATTTTCTATGTATTGAGCTAATTCTTTTATTGTAGGTAGCTTAAATATTTCTTTTATCGATATTTCTATATTGAAAGCCTTTCGTATTTTAGAGGTAAGTATTGTAGCATTAAGTGAGTGTCCTCCAAGCTCAAAGAAATTGTCTGTTATACTCACTTCCTCAATATGCAGTACATCCTGCCATATTATTGCTAACTGTGTTTCCTTATCATTGGTAGGTGCAATAAATTGGCAGTTAAGAGCTATAGTAGCTTGAGGTTCAGGCAGTGCTTCTTTGTCTACCTTTCCATTAGTATTCAATAGTAAATTATCTAGGAATACAAAATATGAAGGTATCATATAGTCTGGTAAATCTTTCGATAAATATTCTCTTATCTCTGACACAGTCAGATCTTTCTCTCCTACTATATATGCACATATATACTTGTTTCCAGCATTGTCATGCCGTGCCATTACCACTGTTTCTCTCACTGCTTCATAGCTTAATAGCGTATTTTCTATTTCTCCAAGCTCTATTCTATATCCCCTTATCTTAACTTGATTATCTATTCTTCCAAGGAACTCTATATTTCCATCAGGGAGCCACCTTGCCATATCTCCAGTTTTATACATTCTATTTCCTGGCTCAAAGGGGTTTTCTACAAACTTCACTGTTGTTAGTTCTGGTCTGTTAAGATATCCCCTTGCTAACCCATCTCCTGATACACATAACTCTCCAAATACTCCTATTGGGCATAGATTGTTGTTGTTGTCTACTATAAATGCTTTTGAGTTGCTTATGGGCTTGCCTATAGGTATGTTGTCTATATAGTTCTTATCTATTATATGGCACACTGAGAAAGTAGTATTTTCCGTTGGGCCATATCCATTTACTATATTTATCCCCTTACATTCTTTTCTTACTGCATTTATATGCTTTACAGACAGTACATCTCCACCAACCAAAAGATTTTTACATTCATTGAAAATACTTGCATCTTCTGATGCTAACTGGCTAAACAGAGATGAAGTAAGCCATATAGTATCTATATGATTTCTCACCAGCTCCTTCTTTAGCTTTACAGCATCTAGTATTACTTCTTTATTAACAAGATACAACCCTAATCCATTTAGTAATGAACCAAATATTTCAAAGGTAGATGCATCAAATACTAATGCTCCTGTCTGAAGAATTCTACTACATTTACTAAAATCTATGTAGTTTGTGTTTTTTACCAATCTCACTACATTCTGATGCTCTATCAGTACCCCTTTAGGCTTACCAGTAGAACCCGAAGTATACATAATGTATGCAAGATCTTGTGGTTTATTTATATTTTCCAGATTGTCATTTTTTCTATTATGCGATAGTGCATCATTCAAAGATATTATGTCTATGTCAAGTTTTAGTCCATTAATGTCAGTTTTATTGCATAATACAATCTTACATTCACTGTCTTGCAGCATATAATTTATTCTATCTATTTTATAATCTGAGTCTATTGGTAAGTAAGCCCCTCCTGCTTTGAGTATTCCCAGAACTCCAACTGCCATTTCCAGAGAACGTTCTACCATTATACCTACTATTCTATCTGCTCCTACTCCCCTACTTCTTAACTCTCTAGCAAGCTGATTTGATCTCTCGTTTAACTCCCTGTATGTGAGACTCTTTTCCTCATAAACTACTGCCACACTGTCAGGGTTCTTCTCTACCTGTTCTTCAAAAAACTGGTGTATTGTCTTATTCTTTGGATATTCTGACTTAGTATTGTTGAAATCCACCAGTATCTTATTCTTTTCTTCATCTGTTAGTATTTCTATTTCTGATATTCTCTTATGAAGATTTTCTGTGATTACTTTTACTATGTTGTTTAGATGATTATACATTTTCTCTATAGTTATTCTATTAAATAGCTTTGTACAGTATTGTATGTCTATGTATATACGATTTTCTTCTTCATTTGCTTCAAAGATTAAATCAAATTTGGATATCCGGTTCTCTGCTCGACAGGGTTTCATTACCAGTTGCTCTAAATCTATTTTCCCTCGTTCCATATTCTGCATTATAAACACTACATTAAATAATGGGTTTCTGCTCATATCTCTTGGTATATCAAGGCTTTCTACAAGCTTCTCAAACTGGTAATCCTGGTTTTCATATGCTTCTAATGCTGTCTGTTTTACTTCTGTTAGGAATTCTCTATAGGTCTTCTCTCCATTCGGATAGTTCCTCATTACTAAGGTATTTACAAACATTCCTATGATGCTCTGCATGTCTGCATGAGGTCTACCTGCTATAGGACTTCCCACAATTATGTCTTCTTGCCCACTGTATTTTGATAATAGTATATTAAATGCACTCAATAACACCATATACATGGTACTGCCTGTTTCTTTTACTATTTGTCTTAACTTCTTTGTCAATTCTTCATCTATCTCAAAGCCGATATTATTACCTTCAAAGCTTTGTATTGCTGGTCGCTGATAATCTGTTGGCAGATTTAATACAGCGATATCTCCACTGAATCTACTTAACCAATATTCCTCTTGTTTCCTTATATTTTCCGAATCGAACAGGTTGTTCTGCCACTTACAAAAATCCTTATACTGTATCCTTAGCTCTGATAGTTCTTCTCCTGCATATACTTTCACAAATTCCTCTATAAGTATTCCAATTGAAGTTCCATCAGATATTATATGGTGCATATCAATCATCAAAATATGTTTATTGTAGTGTACTTTAACAAGCCCCACTCTTAGAAGAGGTGCTTTTGTTAAGTCAAAGGTTCTTATGAAGCTCTTTACTAAGTCTTCTACCTCTTTTTCTTCTTTCGTCTCATACTCCTCTACCCTAAACTCTACTTTCTTGTGTACTCTCTGTATTAACTCGTCTTCTACTATCTCAAAGCTGGTTCTTAATGCTTCATGCCTCTCTATCAGCATATTAAAGACTTCTTTTAGTTTCTCAGTATCTAAGTTTCCTTCCAGCTCAAATACTCCTGGTATGTTGTAGCTTGTACTATTTAGCTCAAACTGTTGAAGCGTATATATTCTCTTCTGTGCCGATGACATCTCGTAATATTCTTTTTCTTCTACTGGCTCTATTGATGAGTAGATACTTTCTTGGCTGTTTCTTATGTATTCTGATATTCCTTTTATTGTCGGTGTTTTAAATATTTCTCTTAGCGGTATTTGTACATTCAGTACCTTATGTATATTTGCAACTAAGCTTGTTGCCTTTAATGAATGTCCGCCTAATTCAAAGAAGTTATCATTGATACCTACTCTTTCTAGTTCTAATACATTTTGCCACACTAAAGCTAACTCTTCTTCTACCTTATTTCTCGGTGCTTCATAGTCATCATCCAGACCTATTGCAATATCAGCTCTAGGTTGTGAATTTCTTGCTAGTGCTTTTCTATCCACCTTACCATTTGGTGTTAGTGGTAAACTTTCTAGCTTTACAAAATAAGATGGAACCATGTAATCAGGCAGCTCTTGTCTTAGATGGTTCTTTAGTTCTTTTACGTCTATGTCTTTATTTGCTACAATGTAACTACATAGATATTTACTTCCATCTGAGTGGCTTTGGTCTATTACCACCGCCTCTTTAATGAGAGTATCTTCATTATCTTTTCCATATTCTAATAGGCGATTTTCTATTTCACCCAGCTCAATTCTAAAGCCCCTTATTTTTACTTGGCTGTCTGCTCTTCCTAAAAATTCTATGTTTCCATCTGATAACCATCTTGCCAAGTCCCCTGTCTTGTACATTTTAGTTCCATCAAAAGGATTATATACAAATTTCTCCGCAGTAAGCTCCTGCTTGTTTAGATAACCTCTTGTTATTCCGTCTCCGCCTATATAGAGTTCTCCTATCTTTCCTAGCGGACATAGCTTTCTGTCTTGGTCTAGTATATAGAATATATTATTGTTTAATGGCTTTCCTATTGGTGTATTAATTATTGCTGGAATTTTTTCAAAGCTTTCCTCGTAATAGCTGGAGTCTATTGTTGCTTCTGTGATTCCATAGCTATTTAGGACTCGCATTTGTTTTCCATATCTTTGTACTATTCTTTTGTAGTCTTCCATTGGACAAACGTCTGAGCCTATGATTAATATTTTTAGATTATCCACTTCTAGCTTATTTTCATTTATATAGTCCATTAATGGTATAACTAGTGCAGGAGTAGATTCAAATATATTGATTTTCTTCTCCCTTATAAGCTTATAAAGCACTGGAATATCAAAACGTACATCAGCAGGGCATATGAACATTGTTCCGCCGTTTAGCAGTGTCCTGCATAAATCTCCCACAAATACGTCAAAGGATATGCTTGCCATCTGTAATAGTCTTACTTCAAAGGTTGATAGCTCATAATGGTCTCTCCATGCAAATGCTATGTTAGTTATGTTTCTATGCTCTACCATAACCCCTTTGGGCTTTCCTGTTGTGCCTGAGGTATATATTATGTAGGCTAGGTCGTTCGGTTGACTTATATTTGGAAGATTGCTGTTATCGTCAGTATATATTTCAGCAGCATCTATTAGTATGCATGGTTTTGTAAAGGTCACTGTATTTGATATGCCCGACTGTGTAAGTAGTATGCAAGCATCGCTATCTTCCAGCATATATTTTATTCTGTCTTCGGGGTATTCTGGGTCTATAGGTACATAGGCTCCTCCCGATTTTAGTACAGCCATAACGGCAATTACCATTTCTGCAGACCGCTCTACCATTATTGCTATAACGCTTTCCTGTTTCACCCCAGCTTCTCTTAACTTTCTTGCTAGTTGATTAGATTTTTTATTTAGCTCTCTATAGGTTAATCTTTGTTCCTCAAAGCTAACTGCTGTTTTGTCAGGTGTTCGCTCTATCTGCTCTTCAAATATTTCACATATAGTCTTTTCTCTTGGATATTGAATACAGCTGTCATTGAAGGTATGTAACAGACAGTGTTTTTCCTCTTCTGAAAGCATATCCATTTCACTTATCTTATTCTCTGGGCAATTTACTGCTTCTTTTGCTATATTTGTAAAATGCTGCAAAAAGGCTTCAATATATTCTTTCTTGTATAGTCTTGTGTAGTATTCAAGGTTAAAGCTCATATTTTCAGTATCTTCATTTATATAAAGGTTCATATCATATTTTGTTGTAGTGTGTTCTATATCATAAACACTTATATCAAAATCCTTGAACTTTTTACCTGCACTGCCTTTATCGTAGTTTTGAAGAATTATCATAACATCAAATAGTATATTCCTGCTTATGTCCTTATGAAGCTTTAGCTTGTCTATTAATTCTTCCATAGGATATTGCTGGTTTTCATAGGCATTTAATACAATTTCCTTTAGGTTTTTTAAGTATTCTTTAAATGTCAAATCCCTTTGTGGTTGGCATCTGAAGACGATATTATTCAAGAATACTCCAATAAGCTTTTGTGTATCAACATTAGTTCTTCCAGCAGTAACAGTACCTATTAGTATATCTTCCTGAGCTGCATATTTTGATAGAGTTATACTGTATATTCCAAGCAATACCATAAATATGGATGCTTCATTCTCCTGAGCTAGCTCTCTTAGCTTCAATAGTAATTCTCTGTCTAGCTCGAGGTCATATATTTTCCCTTCGCCTGTAAATATATTGGGGCGTGGGAAGTCTGTAGGCATATTAAGCACTGGTATTTCTTCTTTCTTTTGAAACTGTTCCATCCAATATGCCTCATATCTTTGCATTCTTCCTGATTGATAAAGCTCATTTTGCCAGTATGCATAGTCCTTGTATTGTATTTTAAGCTCAGGTAATACTTCACCTTCATAGAGCTTGAAGAATTCTTCGATAAATATCGTCTGCGAGCTTCCATCCGTTATAATATGGTGCATATCCATCATAAGTACGAATTCTTCTGGTCTAAGGCGAATAATGCCTACACGCATAAGTGGTGCTTGTGTAAGGTCAAAGGGTTGTACAAATTCATCTACTATAATCTTTACTTCTTCTTCTTTGGCATCCCAATAGTCTATTTTGAAATCAATATTTTTATTTATCCTCTGTACTGGCTCTCCCTCGATATCTCCAAAGGAAGTCCGCAGCATCTCATGTCTTTCTAAAAGTGCTGTAAAAGCTTTTTCTGCACTTTGTATATCCATATTCCCACACACTTTATATACCACTGGGATGTTATATGCCGTGCTTATACCATTTATTTGTTCATGTAAATATATCCTTTTTTGTGCAGAAGAAACAGGGTAATATTCTCTCTCTTCTAGTGGCACTATATGATTCATTTCTGAGATTTTTGCATTTCCTATATATGAAGCGATAGCTTTTATAGTAGGATTCTTAAATATCTCTTTTATAGGGACTTCTACATCAAATTCATTTTCCAGCTTTGAAGTCAAATACATTGCTTTTAGTGAATGTCCGCCTAATTCAAAGAAATTATCATTAATGCCTACTCTTTCTACTCCTAATACATCTTTCCATATATTTACCAGTTTATCTTCGGTTGTATTTCTTGGTGCTTGGTATTCCGCTCCTGTAACTATATTTCCATCAGGCTCAGGCAGCGCCTTTCTGTTCACCTTTCCATTAGCTGTCAAGGGAAGCTTGTCTAGCTGTATGAAGTATGATGGCATCATATAGTCAGGCAGTTCTTTTGATATCTGCTCTCTTAGCTCACTTACTGTATATTCTCTACTCCCTGCTATATATGCACACAAATACTTGCTTCCATTTTTATCTTCTCTAGCTATTACTATTGTTTCTTTTATACCTTCATAGCTTAATAAATGGCTCTCAATTTCTCCCAACTCTATTCTAAAACCTCTTATCTTTACTTGAAGGTCTATTCTTCCTAAGAACTCTATGTTTCCATCTGGTAGCCACCTTGCCAAATCGCCTGTCTTATACATTCTAGTTCCTGGCTCAAAGGGGTTGTCTACAAACTTATCTGCTGTTAGCTCTGGTTTATTTATATACCCCTTTGCTAATTGGTCACCTGAAATACATAATTCCCCTGCTATTCCTATAGGTTGAGGCTTGTTGTCTTTATCCACTATATATATTTGAGTATTTTGCATTGGTTTTCCTATTGGTACATTTCTTCCTGTTATTCGATCAGTACCAAGCTTATACATAGTTGCACATATTGTTGCTTCTGTTGGTCCGTAACCATTTACTATTTGCATGTTTTCATTTAGGTTCAAATAGCTATTTAGTATATAATCCTTTATTGGTTCTACCCCTACCAGTATTTTATTTAGTTTGATTTTTTCTTCTGAGTTCTTTAGCAGCTCATATACATCCTTCAATATTGTAGGTGGTATATATCCAAATGTTATGCTTTTCTCTAATATGAATTTATACAGCTTGTGTATATCCAGTATCTCATCATTATTGTATAGTGCTAAAGTTCCTCCATAGCATAGTGGCAGGAATATTTCTCCTACACTTACGTCAAAGGATATATTAGTTAAGCTCATGCAGTTATCCCCTGCTCCAACCTTTCCATTGAATTTATCATATAGAGTATTTAAGAAGTTGTTCAGTGCTCTATGCGGTACTGCTACTCCTTTTGGTTTTCCCGTACTTCCTGAGGTATATATTGCGTATGCAGTATCTTCTGAGTCCACTTTTACTGCTATATCATCTACTATTCCTTTGTAAATTTCTTCGTCTTCTATGTTTATTATATTTTCTGCTTTAATTATTTTTATATATTGTTCTTGTGTTAGTACTATATTAGCTTTGCTATCTTCTAATATATAGTTTATTCTGTCTTGTGGATATACAGGGTTTATAGGTAGATATGCTCCTCCTGCCTTTAAAATACCCATTATACCTACAATCATCTCAATTGAACACTCTACTATTACTGCTACTATACTATCTGAGCTTACTCCAATGTCTATAAGCACTCTAGCTATTTTATTTGCTCTTTCATTTAGCTCTCTATATGTTAGGCTCTTATCCTCAAATACTACTGCAACATTATTAGGAGTTTTCTCTGCCTGTTCTTCAAATAGCTTGTGTATTGTTTTATCTCTTTGATAGTCTGCTTTTGTATTGTTAAAGTCTATTAATACCTGCTGTCTTTCTGTGTCTGTGAGTATTTCAACTTCTGATATCTTTACTTCTTCATCTTGTACGATGCTCTCAGCTATGCTCTTAAAATGTCCCTCTATTCTTCTTATATGTTCTTCCTCATATATGCTCTTATTAAAACTTAGCTTTAATCCTAATTCTTTTCCTGGTATTACTACTACTCCAAAGTCATAGTTTGTTTGTTCGTAAGCTTGTACATCTTTTATGCTAAATCCAATACTTCTTTCTCTTGATTGATCCTTTACTTCTTTTTCTACAGGATAGTTTTCAAATACCATTATATGATCGAACATGTTCTGTTTTAGTTCGCTATTGTTTTGTATTTCTGCTAGTGGTAAATAGTCATATTTTGATGCTTCTATTGATTTATTCTGCAACTCTTTTACCAATTGCTTAAAGGTACTCTGTCTTTCTTGAGTTACCCTTACAGGTATTGTGTTTATAAACAAGCCTACTATTTCTTCTATTCCTTTTATCTCTCCTGGTCTTCCAGATACAACTGCACCAAACACAACATCTTCTACATTGTTATATTTTTGCAGCAGCACTCCCCATATTGCTTGTACTACTGTATTGAGTGTTACATCTGCATTTTGAGCAACCATAACAAGACCCTCTGTTAATTCTTTATTAAGGGTAAACTGTACTTCCTCTATTTTGTTTACAGCTCTATCAACAGTTGTTCTTTTTAATGGTATTGTTGACTGCTGTTCGTAGCCTTCTAAATATTTTTCCCAATATTTTGCAGCATTTTTCTTTTCTTGATCTTCCAGCCATTCTATAAAACTTCCATAAGCTTCGGACGTACCTATATCTACTGTTTTACCTTCTCTCATTTGAGAATAACCTTTAAAGAAATCCTTCATTATTAATGATAAGCACCAGCCATCCATTATAATGTGATGGAAGCTCCATACAATATGGTAGCTTCTTTCAGCTTCCTTTATTATAATTACTCTTATAAGCGTATCATATGTTAAGTTGAAGCCCTTTTCTTTATCAGCTTCCTTTATGTTCTTTATGTATTCTGCCTTTCTTTCTTGACTTATTGAGCTGATATCCTCATAGCTTATATTTACTTTTCTTTCTTTCAATACCACCTGCACAGGCTTTTCTATGCTTTCGTAAACAAATTTAGTTCTTAATACCTCATGTTTTTGAATTATAGTGCTTAAGCACTTATCAAATACAGCTATATCCAGTTCGCCTTCTATTTCTAGTGTCGTCTGTTCGAAGTATGCATGAGACCACTTATCTAGTAATGCATGGAATAACATCCCTTCCTGCATAGGTGATAAAGGATATATATCTTCTATATCTTTTTTCTCTATTCTTGATTTTTCTAGTGATTTTATTAAAGTATCAAATTCTTCTAAACTCATTTTCTTTAGTCTCGTATCGCTAGGTGTAATTTCTATGACTTCTTTTGTTGTACAGTGTTCTATTATCTCCCCTAGCCGACAGCTATATATTGCTGTTATTTTTCTTATAGTTTCTTCTCTATATTCATTTTCGTTATAGCTAAAGCTTAGGCTAAGCCTTCCGCCAGCTATCATTCCATTTATGTCTATGCTATGAGTTTTTTCACTTTTTAAGCTTATACTGTCACCAACTGGCATATCTGATGCCTTAAAAATTTCTTTATTTATATCACTATCAAATTGTCCTAAATAGTTAAAGCTTATTTCAGCATTTCTTTTAAAACTTGCCCCTTCTTTATTTTCTGGCTTTGCTAGATATTTTAATATTCCATAGCCTATTCCTTTATTAGGTATATGTCTTAGCATTTCTTTCGTTTTCTTTATTTTATACCCTATGTCTCTTGCTCCTGCTATATCCAGTATTACAGGATATGAAGAGGTAAACCATCCTACTGTTCTTGATATGTCAACATCGGCAAGTTTAAGCTCTCTTCCATGCCCTTCAAGGTCTACCAGTACTTTTTCATTATTTGACCATTGATTTATTGTTGTTCCTAATGCTGTTAGAAGTATGTCATTTATTTCTGTCCCATAAGCTCTATTAGCTTGCTTTATAAGCTTATCTGTTTCTTTCTCTGTAAGCTCTATTGATATGTATTTTGTTTCCTTTGATATATAGCTTTTGACTTCTACATCCTTAGGTATCGATGATATTTCTGTTTCTTCAATTTCTCTCCAATAAGGCAATTCCATTATTAATTCACTACTGTTAGCATACTGTTGTAATTCCTCACTCCATAGTTTGAAGGAATCAGTCTTACTCTGAAGCACAATTCTTTCACCATTCATAGCTTGTCTGTATGCAATGTCCAGGTCTTCAAATAGTATTCTCCATGACACACCGTCTATTACAAGATGGTGTATTACTATTAGTAAATGATCCTCATGCTTTGTCTTAAACAGACCCAGCTTTACCAATGGTCCGTTGCTTAAATCAATGCTGCATTGAATACTATTTGATTTTTCTATTATTTCTGCTGTTATAGCTTCTTTGCTGTCTATATGTGTTAAATCAATTATTTCTAATGTGAAGAAGTTTCCATCCTTTACTCTATTAATCAGTTTTATATTACCTTGATTATTTTCAAGCACTGTTCTTAATATATCATGGTGCTCTACAAGCTTATCAAAGGTCTTTGCTAATACTTCTTCACAAAATCCTTGTTCACTATATAGCATTACTGATTGATTCCAATGATGCATGTCTGTAAAGCTATTATCAAAGAACCACCTTTGTATTGGAGTCAACTTTATCTCACCTGATACTAACCCTTGTTCAGCATTTCTGGTATTTCTAACTACGTATCTTGACAATTCTTTTATTGTTGGATTCTGCATAATATATTTTACTTCTAGCTTAAGCTGATATTTTTGTATTCTTGCTGATATCTGTATTGATTTTATTGAATCTCCCCCAAGTGCAAAGAAGTTGTCATTTATTCCTATACTTTCTATGTCTAATACATCTTTCCATATTTCCACCAGTATTTCTTCTGTGCTGTTTCTTGGTTCTTCATACTCTGCACCTGTAGATATATTTCCATCAGGCTCAGGCAGTGCCTTTCTATCAACCTTTCCGTTAGATGTTAGTGGCAGCTTCTCCAACTGTATGAAATATGACGGTATCATATAGTCAGGTAAATCTTTGGATAAATATTTTCTTAGCTCTGATACAGTCAGTTCCTCATTTGCTGACAAATATGCGCATAGATACATATTTTCATTATTATCAATTTTTGCTACTACTACTATATCTTTTACTGCATTATGACTTAGAAGCTTGTTTTCTATCTCTCCAAGCTCTATTCTATATCCCCTTATCTTTACTTGGTGGTCAATCCTACCCAATAACTCTATATTTCCATCAGGCAGCCATTTTGCTAAATCTCCTGTTTTATACATCTTGTTTTCTGATTCGAATGGATTAGCTATAAACTTTTCTGCTGTTAGCTCAGGTCTGTTTAGATATCCTCTTGCTAGTCCTTCACCAGTCAAGCAAAGCTCCCCTGCTACTCCTATTGGTTGCAGCTTGTTATCTTTATTTACGATATATATTCTTGTGTTTGATATTGGTTTTCCTATTGATATATTACAATCTGCCTTTACATTTCTTTGTATTGTTGATGCTACACTATTTTCTGTAGGTCCATATTCATTTACTATCTCTATCTCTTCTCTTAATGCTTTGCTTCTCTTAACTATATTTTCTGCTAATTTTTCACCTGCCAGTGTTACTACCTTTAATGTTGCAACATCTTCTTTGTTTGCATATTCAAGTACAGAAGTATATATTGTGGGTACACTTATAATTTGGGTTATTTTATGTTTTCTAATATACTCCTTGATTTCTATAGGGTTTTTGCTTTCTTCATCATTTATTAATACTACAGATGCGCCTGATATTATAGGAGTAAAGAAACTAGTCACAAATCCATCAAATGCAAAAGAAAAAAGCTGCAATGTTTTATCATTTCCATTTATATCATATTCTTCTTTTCTCCATTGTAGAGTATTGCTTATGCTTCTATGTTCTATCATTACCCCTTTTGGTTTTCCTGTTGTTCCTGAAGTGTATATTATGTATGCTAGATTATTTGCATTGCTTAATGGTTCTAAATTACTGCTATCTCCTTGATTTATTGTTGTGTCATCTATAGAGATTATTTGTCTGTCATAAGTAAACTCTTCTATTAGATTTACTTGGGTGATTAGAAGCTTAGCTCCACTATCCTGCAGCATATACTCTATTCTGTCCTGCGGATATTCTGGATCTATTGGAAGATATGCTCCCCCTGCTTTTAAAATACCTATTATACCTACTATCATCTTCAACGAACGCTCTACCATTATTCCTACTATATTGTCAGGGACTACTCCCTTATCTCTTAATACCCTTGCCAATTGATTTGCTTTCTCGTTTAGTTCCCTGTATGTAAGGCTCTTATTTTCATACACTACTGCTATGTTATCAGGGGTTCTATCTACCTGCTCCTCAAACAACTGTTGTATTGTCTTGTCCTTTGCATAATCTGCTTTTGTGTTGTTGAAACCTATTAATATCTGCTGTCTTTCTTCGGCTGTTAGTATTTCAATTTCTGATAGTTTAGTATCTATATTTTCTGTTATTACAAGCATTATATTCTCTAAATGCTTGCATATTCTCTCTATTGCTACTTTGCTAAATAGCTTTGTACAGTATTCTAGACTTATACCTATACTGTCTTTTAATTCTAATGCATTCACTGTCAAATCAAATTTAGATACTTTATTCTGTGTCTTATATGGCTTTATATCTATACCTTGTACTGCTGCTTCTGCTATATCCATGTTTTGCAGTACAAGCATTACATCAAACAATGGATTTCTGCTAAAATCTCTTGTTATATTAAGCTTCTCTACAAGCTCTTCAAACTGATAGTCCTGATTCTCATACGCACTTAATGCGTTATTCTTTACTTCTCTTAGGAACTCTCTAATAGTCTTTTCTCCGTTAGGATAATTCCTCATAGCAAGTGTGTTTACAAACATTCCCATTATATTTTCTAGGTCTTCATGAGGTCTTCCTGCTATTGGACTTCCTACTATTATATCCTCTTGTCCACAGTATTTGCTCAATAGTATATTAAAGGTACTTAGTAATACCATATAAATGGTACTTTCTGTATCTTTAGCTATTTGTCTTAGCTTATTTGTTAGTTCTTTACCTATTTCAAATTCTATAGAAGCTCCTTCAAAGCTTTGTAAAACAGGTCTTTGATAGTCTGTAGGAAGATTCAAGACTGGTATTTCTCCTTCAAATTGTTTTAACCAGTACTCCTCCTGTGCTTTTATACTGTCACTTCTAAATAGTTGATTCTGCCACTCTGAGAACTCTTTGTATTGTACTCTAAGTGGTGTTAATTCTTCTCCTGCATATACTTTTGAGAATTCCTTTACAAGTATTCCCATAGATGTTCCATCAGATATTATATGTTGCATATCAACCAGCAGTATATGTTTATTAGAACGCACTTTAATGAACCCCACTCTTAAAAGTGGTGCTTTTGATAAGTCAAAGGCTCTTATGAAGCTACTCACTATATCTTCTATATTTTTCTCTTCTTCTACTTTATACTCTTCTATTTTAAGTTCTGCTTCTTTGTGTACCTTCTGTATTAATCTGTCTTCTACTACTTCAAAGCTTGTTCTTAATGCTTCATGCCTGTTTATTAATTTATTAAAGGCTTCTTTTAATCGTTCTGTATCTAAATCTCCTTCTAACTCAAATACTTCAGGCATGTTGTAGCTAGTACTACTAAGATCAAATTGTTGTAGTGTATACATCCTTTTTTGTGCTGATGACATATCATAGTACTCTTTTTCTTCAACTCGCTCTATTGATGAGTAAATGCTTTCTTCCATTCCTTTAATATATTCCGATATTCCTTTTATTGTGGGTGCTTTAAATATATCCCTTAGTGGTACTTCTATATTCAAAACCTTACGTATTTTTGCAATTACGCTTGTCGCCTTTAGTGAGTGTCCTCCAAGCTCAAAGAAGTTATCATTTATAGATATCTTCTCTAATCCAAGTACCTCACTCCATATAGCTGTAAGCTTTTCTTCAGTGCTGTTTCTTGGTGCTTCATATTCCACATTAGACACACTTGTCTCTGGTACAGGAAGCTGTTTCCTGTCAACCTTACCATTGGAATTTAGAGGCATTTTCTCGAGTTGAATTATATGTAGTGGTATCATATAGTCTGGTAGATTTTTTGCTAAATACTGTTTTAGTTCTGTCACTTGAAGTTCCTTATCAGCTACTATATATGCACAGACATATTTATTATTGTTTGCACCCTCTCTATCTATTACTATGGCTTCTTTTATATTTGAATGTCCAAGAAGCTCGCTTTCAATCTCTCCAAGCTCTATTCGGAAGCCTCTTATTTTCACCTGTTGATCTATTCTTCCTATAAACTCTATGTTTCCATCCGGCAACCATCTTGCTAGGTCTCCAGTCTTATACATCCTATCGCCTGTTATGAATGAGTTTTTCACAAATTTTTCTTCTGTTAGCTCTGGTATTTTTAGATAACCTCTTGCAAGACCATCACCGCTGATGCAAAGTTCTCCTGGTATGCCTATAGGCTGAAGGCTATTATTCTTGTCTACTATGTATATCTTAGTATTTGCCAATGGACTTCCTATAGGAATCGTGCACACTTTATCGTCTATATAATTTATTGCATACCAAGTAGCATAAACTGTACTCTCCGTTGGACCATATACATGTAACACTCTATCCTTGCCAAGGTACTCTAATGCCTTTCTTGCATGAGGTACTGATACTCGCTCTCCTCCGAAAAGCACCTTTCGTACTGTCTCAAAAGCCTCTATGTTTATATCTACAAGAGTATTAAAAAGTGCCGTAGTTATAAAGAATACTGTAATTCTTTCATCTCTTAATACGCAACTTAGCTTATCTATGTCAAGCAGGGTCTCCTTGCTTATAAGCACAAGCTTTGCGCCATTCAGTAAAGCACCATATATATCAAAGGTTGCGCCATCGAAGGCGTAGTTAGAAAGCTGGAGTATACGATCGTTTTCTCTTATATCTATATAATTTGTATTCTTTACGACTCTCACAATATTGTAGTGCATTGTAAGGTTGCCCTTAGGCTTTCCTGTGCTACCTGAAGTATATATGACATAAGCCATATCCTGGGACTTGTTTATATGCTCAAGGTTAGTTGTATCCCCCTTATATAGGTTACTATCATCCAAATCAATTATCTGCCCTTTGAAGCTTATTTTATCCCAAAACTGAGGCTCAGTTAGGAGTATTTCTACCTCACAGTCAGATAGCATATACTCTATTCTTTCCTCAGGATAGGTAGCGTCTATAGGAAGATAAGCTCCTCCTGCTTTTAATACTGCCATTATTCCTATCAGCATTTCTATAGAGCGATCCATAATCATACCAACAATCTTGTCAGTACCTACACCCTTAGCTCTCAAAAGTCTGGCTAATTGATTTGCCTTCTCATTGAATTCTCTATATGTAAGCTGTTTTTCATTACTCTTAACAGCTATGTTGTTAGGAGTCCTCTCTACTTGTTCCTCAAACAACTGGTATATTGTTTTGTCCTTTGGATAGTCGGTTTTTGTGTTATTGAAGTCTATTAATATTTGCTTTCTTTCTTCTTTTGTAAGTATTTCTACTTCTGATAGTTTTATATCTATATCTTCTGTCACTGCCTGTATAACGCTCTCAAAGTGTTTATACATTCTCTCTATTGTGACCTTGCTAAATAGCTTCGTACAATATTCTAGGTCTACACTTACGCTGTTTTCTAGCTCTACTGCTGTTACAGTAATATCAAATTTCGATATCCTGTTCTCTGACTTATATGGCTTTATCTTTATACCCTCTACATCTACCTGTCCTATGTCTGTATTTTGCAGTACATACATTACATCAAACACTGGGTTTCTACTAATGTCTCTTGCTATATTCAACTTTTCTACAAGCTCTTCAAACTGATAGTCTTGATTCTCATAAGCCCCTAATGCGTTGTCTTTTAATTCTTTAAGAAACTCTTTAAAGGTCTTTTCTCCACTTGGATTATTCCTCATAGCAAGTGTATTTACAAACATTCCTATGATATTATCTAAATCTGTATGTGGTCTTCCTGCTATTGGACTTCCAATTATTATGTCTTCTTGTCCACTGTATTTTGATAATAATATATTTAAGACACTTAGCAATACCATATACATGGTACTTCCTGTTTCTTTGGCTATTTGTCTTAGCCTCTTTGTCTGTTCTTTGCTTATCTCAAATTCTATTGAGTCCCCCTCAAAGCTTTGTAATGCTGGTCTTTGATAATCTGTCGGAAGATTTAACACTGGTATTTCTCCTTCAAACTGCTTTAACCAGTACTCTTCCTGCAACTTTATATTCTGCGATTTAAACAGCTCGTTCTGCCACTCGGTAAAATCCTTGTATTGTACTCTTAGTGGTATTAGCTCTTCTCCTGCATAAGCTTTTGAGAATTCCTCCACAAATATTCCCATAGATACACCATCAGATACTATGTGATGCATATCAAACAAAAGTATATGCTTATTATGGTGAACTTTAATAAGCCCCACTCTTAGAAGTGGTGCCTTTGTTAAATCAAAAGCTCTTACGAAGCTCTTTTGTATATCCTCTATTTCTTTTTCTTCTTTCGTCTCATACTCTTCTAAATCAAATTCTACTTCCTTGTGTACCTTCTGCATTAACTCGTCTTCTACTATCTCAAAGCTGGTTCTTAATGCTTCATGCCTCTTTATCAGCATATTAAAGACTTTTTTAAGCTTCTCAGTATCTAGATTTCCTTCCAGCTCAAATACTCCTGGTATGTTGTAGCTTGTACTATTTAGCTCAAACTGTTGAAGCGTATATATTCTCTTCTGTGCCGATGACATCTCATAATATTCTTTTTCTTCTACTGGCTCTATTGATGAGTAGATACTTTCTTGGCTGTTTCTTATGTATTCTGATATTCCTTTTATTGTCGGTGTTTTAAATATTTCTCTTAGCGGTATTTGTACATTCAGTACCTTATGTATATTTGCAACTAAGCTTGTTGCCTTTAATGAATGTCCGCCTAATTCAAAGAAGTTATCATTGATACCTACTCTTTCTAGTTCTAATACATTTTGCCACACTAAAGCTAACTCTTCTTCTACCTTATTTCTCGGTGCTTCATAGTCATCATCCAGACCTATTGCAATATCAGCTCTAGGTTGTGAATTTCTTGCTAGTGCTTTTCTATCCACCTTACCATTTGGTGTTAGTGGTAAACTTTCTAGCTTTACAAAATAAGATGGAACCATGTAATCAGGCAGCTCTTGTCTTAGATGGTTCTTTAGTTCTTTTACGTCTATGTCTTTATTTGCTACAATGTAACTACATAGATATTTACTTCCATCTGAGTGGCTTTGGTCTATTACCACCGCCTCTTTAATGAGAGTATCTTCATTATCTTTTCCATATTCCAAAAGACGATTTTCTATTTCACCCAGCTCAATTCTAAAGCCCCTTATTTTTACTTGGCTGTCTGCTCTTCCTAAAAATTCTATGTTTCCATCTGGTAACCATCTTGCCAAGTCCCCTGTCTTGTACATTTTAGTTCCATCAAAGGGGTTATATACAAATTTCTCCGCAGTAAGCTCCTGCTTGTTTAGATAACCTCTTGTTATTCCGTCTCCGCCTATATAGAGTTCTCCTATCTTTCCTAGCGGACATAGCTTTCTGTCTTGATCTAGTATATAGAATATATTATTGTTTAATGGCTTTCCTATTGGTGTATTAATTATTGCTGGGATGTTTTCAAAGCTTTCCTCGTAATAGCTGGAGTCTATGGTTGCTTCTGTGATTCCATAGCTATTTAGGACTCGCATTTGTTTTCCATATCTTTGTACTATCCTTTTATAGTCTTCCATTGGACAAACGTCTGAGCCTATGATTAATATTTTTAGATTATCCACTTCTAGCTTATTTTCATTTATATAGTCCATTAATGGTATAACTAGTGCAGGAGTAGATTCAAATATATTGATTTTCTTCTCCCTTATAAGCTTATAAAGCACTGGAATATCAAAACGTACATCAGTAGGGCATATGAACATTGTTCCGCCGTTTAGCAGTGTCCTGCATAAATCTCCCACAAATACGTCAAAGGATATGCTTGCCATCTGTAATAGTCTTACTTCAAAGGTTGATAGCTCATAATGGTCTCTCCATGCAAATGCTATGTTAGTTATGTTTCTATGCTCTACCATAACCCCTTTGGGCTTTCCTGTTGTGCCTGAGGTATATATTATGTAGGCTAGGTCGTTCGGTTGACTTATATGTTCAAGATTACTATTATCTCCTGTATATGTTTCATCAACATTTATTAATATGTAGGGTTTTGTAAAGGTCACTGTATTTGATATGCCCGACTGCGTAAGTAGTATGCAAGCATTGCTATCCTCCAGCATATATTTTATTCTGTCTTCGGGATATTCTGGGTCTATAGGTACATAGGCTCCCCCTGATTTTAGTACAGCCATAACAGCAATTATCATTTCTACAGACCGCTCTACCATTATTGCTATAACACTTTCCTGTTTCACCCCAGCTTCTCTTAACTTTCTTGCTAGCTGATTAGATTTCTGATTTAGCTCTCTATAGGTTAAGCTTTGTTCCTCAAAGCTAACTGCTGTTTTGTCAGGTGTTCGCTCTATCTGCTCTTCAAATATTTCACATATAGTCTTTTCTCTTGGATATTGAATGCAACTGTCATTGAAGGTATGTAACAGACAGTGTTTTTCCTCTTCTGAAAGCATATCCATTTCACTAATTTTATTTTCTGGGCCATTTACTGCTTCTTTTGCTATATTTGTAAAATGCTGCAAAAAGGCTTCAATATATTCTTTCTTGTATAGTCTTGTGTAGTATTCAAGGTTAAAGCTCATATTTTTAGTATCTTCATTTATATAAAGGGTCATATCATATTTTGTTGTAGTGTGTTCTATATCATAAACACTTATATCAAAATCCTTGAACTTTTTACCTGCACTGCCCTTATCGTAGTTTTGAAGAATTATCATAACATCAAATAGTATATTCCTGCTTATGTCCTTATGAAGATTTAGCTTGTCTATTAATTCTTCCATAGGATATTGCTGGTTTTCATATGCATTTAGTACAATTTCCTTTAGGTTTTTGAGGTATTCTTTAAATGTCAAATCCCTTTGTGGTTGGCATCTGAAGACGATATTATTCAAGAATACTCCAATAAGCTTTTGTGTATCAACATTAGTTCTTCCAGCAGTAACAGTACCTATTAGTATATCTTCCTGAGCTGCATATTTTGATAGAGTTATACTGTATATTCCAAGCAATACCATAAATATGGATGCTTCATTCTCCTGAGCTAGCTCTCTTAGCTTCAATAGTAATTCTCTGTCTAGCTCGAGGTCATATATTTTCCCTTCGCCTGTAAATATATTGGGGCGTGGGAAGTCTGTAGGCATATTAAGCACTGGTATTTCTTCTTTCTTTTGGAACTGTTCCATCCAATATGCTTCATATCTTTGCATTCTTCCTGATTGATAAAGCTCATTTTGCCAGTATGCATAGTCCTTGTATTGTGTTTTAAGCTCAGGTAATACTTCACCTTCATAGAGCTTGAAGAATTCTTCGATAAATATCGTCTGCGAGCTTCCATCCGTTATAATGTGGTGCATATCCATCATCAATATGAATTCTTCGGAGTTAAGATGAATAATGCCTACACGCATAAGCGGTGCTTGTGTAAGGTCAAAGGGTTGTACAAATTCATCTACTATAATCTTTACTTCTTCTTTTGCATCCCAATAGTTTATCTTAAAATCGATATTCTTATTTATCCTCTGTACTGGCTCTCCCTCTATATCTCCAAAGGAAGTCCGCAGCATCTCATGTCTATCCAAAAGTACTCTAAAAGCTTTTTCAGCTTCTTGTATATCCATATTTCCACACACTTTATATACCACTGGAATGTTATATGCTGTAGTCATACCGTTTATCTGTTCATGTAAATATATCCTTTTTTGTGCAGAAGAAACAGGGTAATATTCTCTCTCTTCCAGCGGCACTATATGATTCATTTCTGAGATTTTTGCATTTCCTATATATGAAGCGATAGCTTTTATAGTAGGATTCTTAAATATCTCTTTTATTGGGACTTCTACATCAAATTCATTTTCCATCTTTGAAGTCAAATACATTGCTTTTAGTGAATGCCCGCCTAATTCAAAGAAATTATCATTAATTCCTACTCTTTCTACTCCTAATACATCTTTCCATATATTTACCAGTTTATCTTCGGTTGTATTTCTTGGTGCTTGGTATTCCGCTCCTGTAACTATATTTCCATCAGGCTCAGGCAGCGCCTTTCTGTTCACCTTTCCATTAGCTGTCAAGGGAAGCTTGTCTAGCTGTATGAAGTATGATGGCATCATATAGTCAGGCAGTTCTTTTGATAGCTGCTCTCTTAACTCACTTACTGTATATTCTCTATTCCCTGCTATATATGCACACAAATACTTGCTTCCATTTTTATCTTCTCTAGCTATTACTATTGTTTCTTTTATACCTTCATAGCTTAATAAATGGCTCTCAATTTCTCCCAACTCTATTCTAAAACCTCTTATCTTTACTTGAAGGTCTATTCTTCCTAAGAACTCTATGTTTCCATCTGGTAGCCACCTTGCCAAATCGCCTGTCTTATACACTCTAGTTCCTGGCTCAAAGGGGTTGTCTACAAACTTCTCTGCTGTTAGCTCAGCTCTGTTTAAGTACCCTCTTGCTAACCCTACTCCTGCTATGCAAAGTTCTCCTGATATCCCAATTGGCATGAGCTTATTGTATTTATTCACCACATAAAGCTCTATGTTATCGATAGGCTTACCTATAGGCACAACCTCAATTCTTTGTCCTGTGGAGCAATCAAAATAGGAAACATCTACAGTTGCCTCTGTGGGACCATACAAATTGACTAACTGCGTACTATTTGTATTCCAAAGCATGCTATTGAATTCTTCCACCTGATGCAAGTTAAGTGCCTCGCCACTGGCAAAAACCTGTCTGAGACTGGATAGTCTCTTTGGCTCAACAGTTCTATCAATATAGTCAAGAAAGACATTGAGCATTGATGGTACAAAATGCATTGTCGTAATTTTATTTTTCTCTATTGCAGATACTATTGCTTCAGGATCCTTTTCTTCATCAGGTGTAAGAAAAAATACCCTTGCGCCTGCAAAAAACCACCAAAAAAGCTCCCAAACCGATACGTCAAAAGTAAAGGAAGTTTTTTGTAATATTACATCAGTTGAGTTTAGCGGATATTTTCTCTGCATCCAGTTTATCCTATTTATTGTAGAATGGTGCTCTATCATTACGCCCTTTGGCTTTCCTGTTGAGCCTGAAGTATAAATCACATATGCAAGGTCTCTTGGAGTGTTTATATATTCTAGATTTGTGTCCTCTCCCTGATATATGGTTATGTCCTCTATATCTATTCTACCCTCAAATTCAACCTTGCTCATAAACCTACTTTGTGTAAGAAGCACACTAGCCGCACTGTCTTTAAGCATATAATTTATCCTATCCTCTGGATAGTCAGGACTCATTGGTAGATATGCTCCTCCTGCTTTGAGAATTGCTAATATTCCTATTTCCATTTCTAAAGAACGCTCTACCATTAAACCAACTATGTTATTACAACTTACTCCCTTTTGTCTGAGCAATCTTGCGAGCTGATTTGATTTCTTATTTAGCTCCCTGTATGTAAGACAATTATCCATATAAACTACTGCTACGTTGTCAGGAGTCCTCTCTACCTGTTCTTCGAACAGCTGGTGTATTGTCTTGTCCTTTGGGTAGTCTATTTTTGTGTTGTTGAAGTCTACTAATATTTGCTGTCTTTCTTCTTTTGTCACAATGTCGATTTGATTAATTCTACAAATGGGATTCTCAATGATATTTATTATTATGTTTTCAAAATGTTTTACCATTCTATTTATTTCAGTATCATTAAATATAGAAGGATCATAGTTAAATTGCAACTCTAAGCCTTTAAAATCAGTTATTGCTAATGCAATTTTGTAATTTGTCATTTCTGTAATAGAATACTCTTCTATATTTATGGCATTATCACTACTAATAAGTGCTTGATCTAATGGATAGTTCTCAATAACTACCAGCGAATCAAATAATTCTTCCTTATTATCTATTCCACTATATGATTTTATATCTATCAACGGAGTACTTTGATACTCATCTCTTTCCTTTAAAATACAGTCAACCTTCTTTAACAAGCTTTGAATATTTTCGTTTTCTGTACTTCTTACCCTTAATGGCAGAGTATTAATAAACAACCCTACCATATTTTCTATTTCTGTTATATCTACATTTCTTCCAGATACAGTTGTACCAAAAACTATATCATCTGTATTATTATATTTTTGTAGTAGAATACCCCAGGTAGTATATAATACTGTGGCTGCTGTGATTTTTTCTTTCTTACAAAACTCATATATACTATCTGATATTTTATTATTAAACTTATAATTTACTTTTTTATTTGCTACGTAATCCTCACTATCGGATGCATTTGCCTTAATAATTGACTTAATTTCATAATTACTAAGCTGTTTATGCCAAAAATCTTCTTGCTTTACTTTGTCTTGCTTTTGACAATACTTTATAAATTCTTTAAATTTATTTTTACTAATTTTGCTTAGTGATTTATCAGCATATAAACAATTGCATGCTTGTACAAATTCTTTTATAAGTATACTATTACTCCAGCCATCGTACAATATGTGGTGATATGTTATGATTAGCTCAAATTTCGAGCTATCTAGTTTAACAATTGACATTCTTAGAGGATTTTCGCTTATATTTATTTTTTTATTTAATTCATTATCCCTAATATCCATTATCTGCAAAGTTTTATCTACAGAATTGATATTGGATAAATCATATTTATTATAAGGTATTTCATATTGCTTCAATATAATTTGTAATGGCTTGTCTAGCTTGTCCCACTTAAAGATTGTTCTTAACATTTCATTATTTTGAGTAACATGATTCCAAGCCATTTTTATAATATTTTCATCAATTTCCCCACAAAGCGTTAGGCATAGTTGTTCTAAATACTGTTTACTTTCAGAATTACTTAAATAATGAAAAAGCATTCCCTCTTGCATAGGCGTTAAGCCCAATATGTCTTGAATGTTTGACTTGTCCAGTTTTTTAAAGTTCACTTTATACTGCCTCCTTTTGTTATATGGCAAATCTGAATAGCTCTAGAAAATTATTATAAAAGCTTAAATAACATATAGATAAATACAATGTTCCTATTTACAGCTCTAAGAATATATCATTCTAACATGAAGTCTGGGTTTGTGTAATAGGCAATTACTATTTATGTAAATATGTTTTTTCATGATTTGACGACTAAAATTAAAGCCTTACCTTAATATCCATTTAATACATATTAATCCACTTAAGTTAAATTATACATTTTAAATGTGATTTATTCAATCACAATATATTATCCCATATAATGTACTTTGTGTTAATACAATTTCAATACTTACTTTATCTATATCAAATTACTTTCTAGAAACACCCAAGGTTCCACTTTTTAATAGATTAACAATAAACAAACAAGTTCCTTAGTAGAGACAGTAGTCTGCTCCACCAAGGAACTTGTAATACCTCACAATTTCACCCAGGATTCTTGTGAGCTATAGTGCTTTCAGAATTCCATTCAACAATTCTGCATTATATTTTAAATCCCCACCACTAATCATGTTCATGTGGTTTCCTGAACCATTAAATATTATCAACCTTCCAGCTATGGCATTTTTCCACGTTTTTTTAATGTGTTCTTGGTTATCGTCAGTTAAGCCATCAGAAAGAATCAGATGAATATTAGATTTTAGCTTATCTTCACTTATATTAAAATTTCTCAAGTAGTTTATATATATATTAATACTTCTTTCTACTGTGGATCTGAAGTATTCTATATCAAGTGTTTGATTAAGCTCATCATATTTTTTCCTAGCTGCCATATCCTTAACACCTTGTTCAACAATTTTCATTATATCTATCTGTTCTTCCTTCATATTTTTAAATGTATCATTTCCTAGATCTGTGTCAATAATTATTATGTCAGTAACTTCATGTCCATTTTTTGTCATTTGAAGAGCAACTTCATAGGCAAGGTTGCCACCAGCAGAATAACCAAGTAAAGTATATGGTCCTTCTTTTTGTACCTCCATGATCTGCTTTATATATTGTTCTACCCTATCTTTTGCAGCTATAAAATCAAAAACATATAAGGAATGAGTTTCAATTAGCTTTGCTAGGTCTGTATAATATATGCCGTATCCAGCTATTGGAGGAAACGCAAATAGCTTTTTCTCTTTTTTCTCATTCAGTAAATATAGTTTTTTCGTAAAGCGGCCTTCCAATATGTACTCTGATATACCTTTTATAGTTGGACTTTCAACTATCTTTTGAGGATATATATCAATCCTCAACTCTTTATTTATCTTTAATATTAGGTTTATTAACTTAATTGAATTTCCTCCTAGTTCAAAGAAGTCATCATTTATGCCTACCTTGTCTATTCTTAGTATTACTTTATATATACCTGCAAGTTTCTCTTCTGTAATGTTTCTGGGAGCTTCATAAACTTGATTATTATCTCTATATTTCTGTCGATCTCTTGGAACTTTTAGCAGTTTTTTGCCCGTACAGTACCTTAGCTGTAGCAAATAGTTTTTATGCAGTAATTCTTCTTCATTATGAATGTTTATCTGCCAAGTAGGCTCTACTGAATTATATTCCTTTTCAATAGCTTTGGTTTCAACTGTAGCAGCCACTTCACTTACAAAAATCTCATCCTGCTTTTTAGGTCGTTCTTCGCAGAAATGACACTCTATATAGTCTATTGAAGCATCTATATCCCCCACTAGTATCTCATATATCTTGCACTTTTCCGATTTGCTCACTAACTGCCATTTACTTAAATTTAGGAATTCTTCAAATGGACTATTCTTCTTAGTAGGATAGAAATCAGCTTCAATTTTAGAAATACCCTTTCCTTTGCAGTATTTGCATAGCTCTGCCAGCATCGCAGCTTCTACTTTTCTTCCTAATACTCTACAGCTTAAGAGGAATGTATCTAAAAATGCAGTATCTTCTTTTTCTTCCATTATTACAACACCAGTTAATCCATACTCTCCAAAACGATCTTCTACTTGTATTGTCCAGCATTTCATCTGTGGATTTTTCATAATATATTCTATATCAGCTTCTGTTCTTCTTATTGTGCTCAAATTAAACTGGTTTGTCCTCTGTACTAATTGGGATATCCTGGGTATTTCAGCTTCTTCTACTTCGTTTATATATATTTTTAGATTAAGCTCCTTTAAGAAGTCTTGCAATGTAGAGCTTTCCTTTTGTACTTCCTGTCTTTGTCGTTCTACTTGATAAAGCTTTGTTCGACTCTTATCTTCTTCTGTAAACTTTTCTTTATCAAATGCCCATACATGTTTTAAGAACATTGGTATTTGCTTTGGCTCTTCTGGAAGCTGCAAGGTTAGCACTTGTGGGTTATTCATCATCATTTCATAGCATTCCTTTGCACTATCATCAATAAATATGAAGCTATCTATTCCAAGATTGAGTTCTTGTGCCAATGCTCTTAATCCTATATATTTTGATTCCCAATTTATTTTCCAGCTTGTTATATGTTCTCTTTTTAATATCATTTGAGGGTTTTTATCAAATACCTCCCAGACATCTGCCTCATTGTTTTTACTGATTAGAACTATTAACATTCCTTCGTTATATTTTTGTATTAGAAGCTTTTGCATTTCCATATATGGCTCTTCTACAGCTACCCCTAAGGCACCATCCTCTCCTACTACGCCCTTCCATAAGGTATTGTCACAATCTACTGCTATTACCTTAAATGGGTTAGGTTTTGCTGCACATATTTTCCTTGCTATCACGGTACCAATGGCTGCATAGTACTCATCACTAAAAGGAATATGTCCAGCTTCATCTGACATAGAGTTGAAAACTTCTGTTATATTGTATAACTCTGCTATATCAGTAAGGTCCAGTAATACTACATCATTCATATTTTTTACTGCAACTCGGTACTCATTATTAAGTTCCTTAATATAGTCTGCTACTTCAAAACTTAGTCCAAGATGAGTAGCTATTGGAAATATTCCAATTATGTATTGAGAATTTTTTTCTTTTTGCTTTAATATATCTATTAGCTTTTCGTAATTGCTCTTTATCAGATTACACTTTTCTTTGTCACTGTATTTAATATCTCTAATCCAGTCTTCAAATCGAACCAGTATCAGATTGATTCCTGTATTTTTGGATGTTATACTTTCTGGGTCTATTAATTCCTGGAACACCTGATTGTATGATGCAAAACTTACCTTTACAGCTTCACCAAACTTTTCACACCACCAACTTAAATGCTCCTCCAAAGGGTCAGCCGTAAAGGTTGACGAGATTACTACATTTGTTGCTGTATTATCATTATTATTAGATTTACGTTTCATCTCAATGTTTTGTTTTTCTTCTTCACTAAAAATTTCTATATCAGTTATATTAGACTCTATATTTGCAAGCGACTTAACTATTAATAGTTCATAATGCTTCGCTAAATCAAACATACTTGCAGCTTCATACAGGCTGCTGTTATATTCTATTAAGCATTCAAATTCATTATTGTGATTTAATGCTATATCAAGTTTAAAATCTAAAGTAGCACTTTTCCAATCTAGTTTATATGGAGATATATGTAGATTATCAATTTTTAAATCTTCATTCATATCTACTTCATTATGAAATATCAACATTGTATCGAATATAGGATTTCTACTATTACTCATAGTATTTGCACATTTTTCAACTATTTCATCAAAAGGATAATCTTGATTGTCATAAACTTCGCTTAATAGCATCTTGTATGACTGAAAATATTCAATGACCTTTGCATTTGGATTTACATTACTTCTTATTGGCAAGAAGTTTATAAAAATACCTACCATGTTTTCTAGTTCTGCATGATTTCTATTCGCAACAGTAGAACCTACTATTATATCATTTTGTTTGCAATACTTTGAAAGCAGAATATTATATAAAGCAAGCAATATGGTATTTAGAGTGGTATTCTCGTGTATAGCTAATTCCTGTAGCTGCTTTACAATATCATTTTTAATTTTAAAATGGATAGTATCTCCTACAAAAACTTGCCAGTTTTCTTTGTCATAATCCAAAGGCATGTTTAAAGGGGTTATCTCGTTTTTAAAGGTCTCCATCCAGTACTTTTCTTGTTTTTCTAACCTTTTCGTAAAATATGGCTCTCTTAGCCACTCGGTATAATCCTTATACTGAATTCTTAGCTTTGGTAACTCTATGCCTTGATATAACATACAAAACTCTCTAATTAATATTGCCATTGACACGCCATCAGATATTATATGGTGCATATCATAAACCAATATATACTTATTAGACTGCACTTTAACAAGCCCTACTCTTAATATCGGTGCTTTAGATAAATCAAAGGCTCTTATAAAGCTTTTCACTTTTTCATCTGCTTGTTCTTCTTCTATCTCACTGTACTCTACTGCAAAGTTTACTTTCTTATGAACTTTATATACAAAACCTTCTTCTGTTAACTCAAAGCTGGTTCTTAAAGCTTCATGCCTGTCTACAAGAGTTGTAAACACTTCCGTAAACTTCTGTAAGTTCAGTTCATCTTCTATTATTAATGATCTTGTCATATTATAACTGGTGCTTTCTTTATGCATTTGATTTATTATATACATTCTCTTTTGTGATGATGACATCTCATAATAGTCTTTTTCTTCTGCAGGCTCTATTGATGAGTATATGCTTTCTTCACTATTTTTAATGTATTCCGATATTCCTTTTATTGTTGGATTAGTAAATACCTCCTTTAGTGGCACTTCTACGTTCAATACCTTATGAATCTTTGCAACTAAGCTTGTTGCCTTTAAGGAGTGTCCTCCAAGTTCAAAGAAGTTATCATTTATACCTATACTTTCTACTCCTAGAACCTCTCTCCATATTTCTACGAGCTTTTCTTCAATGCTGTTTCTTGGTACTTCATATTCTGCCCCTGTAGATATACTTCCATCTGGCTCAGGTAGTGCCTTTGTATTCACCTTTCCGTTTGAGGTTAGTGGGAGCTTGTCTAGTTGTATAAAATATGATGGTATCATATAATCAGGTATATCTTTTGATAGATGCACTCTTAGTTCTGTTACTGTAAACTCTTTATCTCCTACTACATATGCACAAAGATACTTGTTTCCACTATTATCATCTCTTGCTATTACAACCGTTTCTTTTACTGCATCATGGCTTAGAAGCTTATTTTCTATCTCTCCAAGCTCTATTCTATATCCCCTTATCTTTACTTGATGGTCTATTCTTCCTAAAAACTCAATATTCCCATCACGTAACCACCTTGCCAAGTCGCCTGTCCTATACATTCTAGTTCCAAACTCAAATGGGTTGTCTACAAACTTCTCTGCTGTTAATTCCAGTCTATTTATGTAACCTCTTGCTAATCCTACTCCAGCTATACATAGTTCTCCTGGTACCCCTACAGGCATAAGATTATTGTATTTGTCCATCACATAAAGCTCAATATTATCTATAGGTTTTCCTATAGGAATTACTTCAAGGCTTTGTCCTGTGGAGCAATCAAAATAAGATACATCTACGGCTGCCTCTGTAGGACCATAAAGATTAATAAGCTTCGTACCATTTGTACTCCAAAGTATACGATTGAAGTCTTCTACTTGATGCAGATTGAGTGCTTCACCGCTGACAAATACCTGTCTTAGACTGGATAATCTTTCTGTCTCTATATTTCCATCGATAAAGCCAAGGAAGATATTGAGCATTGATGGCACAAAGTGCATAGTGGTAGCTTTATTTTTACCTATTGCATCAATTATTGCCTCTGGATCCTTCTCTCCGCCAGGTATAAGGAAGCACACTCTTGCACCTGCAAAAAACCACCAGAAAAGTTCCCAAACAGATACGTCAAATGTAAAGGTAGTTTTTTGTAGTATTACATCTGTAGAATTTAGAGGATATTTTTTCTGCATCCAGTTTATTCTATTTATTGCTGAGCTATGCTCTATCATTACACCCTTTGGCTTTCCTGTTGAACCCGAAGTGTAAATCACATATGCAAGATGTCTTGGAGTGCTTATGTATTCTAAATTTGTATTTACTCCTTTATATATGCTTTCATCCTCGAGATTTATCATACATTTAAATTCAAACTTGTCCATAAATCTCTTCTGTGTAAGTAACACTCCGACTTGGCTGTCCTCTAGCATATACTTTATCCTGTCCTTTGGATAATCAGGACTTATTGGAAGATACGCACCTCCTGCTTTTAGAATTGCTAATATACCTATTGACATTTCTAAAGATCTTTCTAGCATTATTGCTACTATGCTGTCAGAGACTATTCCCTTGCCTCTTAGTAATCGTGCTAGCTGATTCGCTCTTTCATTTAGCTCCCTATAGGTGAGATTATCATCCTCATATATTACTGCTATATTGTCAGGAGTCCTCGCTACTTGTTCTTCAAACAGCAGGTGTATTGTCTTATCCTTTGGATAGTCTGCTATTGTGTTGTTGAAGTCTATTAATATTTGCTGTCTTTCTTCTTTTGTCATTATCTCAACTTCAGATAGTTTAATATCTATATTTTCTGTCACTGATTGTATTATGTTCTCTAAGTGTTTATACATTTTTTCTATTGTAGCCTTGCTAAATAACTTCGTGCAGTATTGTATGCCTATACATATGTTATTTTCCAATTCTACTGCAGTCATAGTGATATCAAATTTGGATACCCTATTTTCTGATTTGTGTGGACTTATCTTTAAACCTTTTACTACTGCTTCTCCCATATTCATATTCTGTAGTACAAGCATTACATCAAACACTGGATTTCTACTAAAATCTCTTGATACATTCAGCTTCTCTACCAACTCTTCTAACTGATAGTCCTGATTATCATATCCTTCTAAGGCATTTTCTTTTACTTCTCTTAAGAACTCATTAAAGGTTTTCTCTCCACTGGGATAATTCCTCATTGCTAAAGTGTTGACAAACATTCCTATGATTATCTCCATATCAGCATGAGGTCTGCCAGCTATTGGGCTTCCTATTACTATATCCTCTTGTCCACTATATTTTGACAATAGTATATTAAAGGTACTTAGCAATACCATATACATGGTACTTCCTGTAGTTCTTGCTATTTGTCTTAGCTTCTTTGTCAGTTCCTTGTCTATTTCAAATTTTTCAGAAGCTCCCTCAAAGCTTTGTAATGCTGGTCTTTGATAATCTATAGGAAGGTTTAGAACAGGTATTTCTCCTTCAAATTGTTTTAACCAGTACTCTTCCTGAGCCTTTATCTTCTCGTATTTGAACATTTTGTTCTGCCATTCTGAGAAATCCTTGTACTGTATCCTTAGTGGTGTCAGTTCTTCTCCTGCATATGCTTGTGTGAACTCCTCTATAAGTATTCCCATGGATACTCCGTCGGATATTATGTGATGCATGTCATACATCAATATATGCTTATTAGGGTTCACTCTAACAAGCCCTACTCTTAGAAGTGGTGCTTTCGATAGGTCAAAGGCTCTTATGAAACCCTTTACTATCTCTTGTATACCTTTGTCTTCTTCTGCCATATATTCTTCTATATTAAATTTTACTTTACTGTGTACTTTTTGTATTAATCCTTCTTCTAATACCTCAAAGCTGGTTCTTAATGCTTCATGTCTCTGGATTAGTTTATTAAAGGCTTCTTTTAACTGTTCTGTATCTAATTCTCCGTTTAACTCAACTACCCCAGGTATGTTGTAACTGGTACTATTAGGCTCTAATTGTTGTAGTGTATATATTCTCTTTTGTGCTGATGACATCTCATAGTACTCTTTTTCTTTTACTGGCTCTATCGATGAGTAAATACTTTCTTCTCTGTCTTTAATGTATTCTGATATTCCTTTTATTGTGGGTGCTTCAAATATCTCTCTTAGTGGTATTTCTACATTTAGTACCTTATGTATCTTTGCAGCTAAGCTTGTTGCCTTTAGCGAATGTCCTCCCAGCTCAAAGAAACTATCATTGATACCTATACCGTCTATTCCAAGTACCTCTCTCCATATATTTACTAGCTTTTCTTCCGTAATATTTCTTGGTGCCTCATATTCTACTCCTGTAAGTATACTGCCCTCTGGCTTTGGCAGTGCCTTTCTGTCTACCTTTCCGTTTGGAGTTAGTGGTAGCTTCTCTAACTGTATAAAGTATGATGGTATCATGTAGTCAGGCAAGGAGTTAGATAGATACTCTCTTAGTTCTGATACTTTAATATCTTCATCTCCTGTGATATACGCACATAGATACTTGTTTCCATCATTATCATCTCTTGATATTATTACTGTTTCTTTTACTGCTTCATGGCTTAGAAGTTTATTTTCTATCTCTCCAAGCTCTATTCTATAACCCCTTATCTTTACTTGATGGTCTATTCTTCCTAAAAACTCAATATTCCCATCAGGCAGCCATCTTACCAGGTCTCCTGTCCTATACATTCTAGTTCCTAGTTCAAATGGGTTGTCTACAAACTTCTCTGCTGTTAATTCTGGTCTATTTAGATAGCCTCTTGCCAATCCAGCTCCACCAAGACAAAGTTCCCCAACTACACCTATAGGCTGAGTTCTACCCTTGGTGTCCACAATATAGGCTTTCGTATTTTCAATAGGTTTGCCTATAGTTATTCTCATTCCATCCTTTTGTTCAGATAGTGAATATCTCGTCGCATATATGGTAGCTTCCGTTGGTCCATAGAGGTTTTCGAGTCTTATATTTGGTACAATATGTCTGAAGCTCTCCGCCAGTTCAAGGGACAAAGCTTCTCCTGCGGAAAATATATATTTTAAGGTTTCAGGCTTTTCAGTAGTACCTTCAAGCGTCTGTACAAAGACTCGAAGCATTGAGGGTACAAAATTCATATGAGTAACTCTATATTTTCTTACAGCTCTTAATATCTCCATGGGTTCTTTTTCTCCGTCAGGCTTCAATATAACAAGTCTGCCAGCTCCCATAAACCACCCAAAAAGCTCTGATACTGATACATCGAAGGTATACGTTGTCTTCAGCAAATATGCATCATTCTGCTGGATAGGATATTTATTTTTTAATGCATATAGTGTGTTCACCACTCCCGAATGCTCCAGCATGACACCTTTAGGTTTACCTGTTGAGCCTGAAGTATATATTATATATGCCAGGTTGTGTGGTTTTGAACCTGCCTCAAGGCAGCTGCTATCTCCTGTATAAAGACTCTCATCCTCCAGTGTCAGCGATTGTACATACAAAGGTATTTTTGTTACTAGTTTTTTCTGGGTAAGAAGCATGCTACATTTACTATCCTTCAATATATACTCTATCCTATCCTTCGGATATTCAGAATCTATTGGAAGATATGCTCCGCCAGCTTTTAGGATACCCATTATCCCTACTATCATCTCAAAGGATCTCTCTATCATTATTCCTACTATGCTATCAGGGACTACTCCCTTGTCTCTTAGTACTCTTGCTAACTGATTCGCTCTCTCATTTATCTCCCTGTAGGTAAGTTGTTTATCCTCAAATACTACTGCTATATTGTCAGGAGTCCTCTCTACTTGTTCCTCAAATAGCTGGTGTATTGTCTTGTCCTTTGGATAGTCGGTTTTTGTATTATTGAAGTCTATTAGTATTTGCTGTCGTTCTTCTTCTGTCAGCATGTCTACTTCAGATAATTTTGTATCTATGTTTTCTGTCACTGCCTGTATTATGTTCTCTAAGTGTTTGTACATTCGCTCTATTGTCGTCGTGTTAAATAGCTTAGTACAGTATTGTATGTTTATGCTTATACTATTTCCAATCTCCACTGCATCCACAGTCATATCGAATTTAGATATCCTATTCTCTAAATTATGTGGCTTTATCTTTATACCCTCTACTGCTATCTCTCTCATATCCATATTCTGGAGTATAAACATTATATCAAACAGTGGATTCCTGCTAAAATCTCGTTCTATATTTAGCTTCTCAACCAGTTCTTCAAATTGATAATTCTGATTTTCATATGCTCCTAATGCATTTTCTTTCACTTCTCTTAGGAACTCTTTAAAGGTTTTTTCTCCACTGGGATAGTTTCTCATTGCTAAGGTGTTTACAAACATTCCTATGATATTTCCCAGCTCTGCATGAGGTCTTCCTGCTATTGGGCTTCCTATTACTATGTCTTCTTGTCTACTATGTTTTGACAATAGTATATTAAAGGTGCTTAGTAATACCATATACATGGTACTTCCTGTAGCTTTTGCTGTTTGCCTTAGCTTATTTGTAAGCACTTTGTCTATTTTAAATTGTATAGAATCTCCCTCAAAGCTTTGTACTGCTGGTCTTTGATAATCTGCAGGAAGGTTTAGTACAGGTATTTCTCCTTCAAATTGCTTTAACCAGTATTCTTCTTGTGTTTTTATCTTTTCTGATTTGGACATCTCGTTCTGCCACTCTGAGAAATCCTTGTACTGTATCCTTAGTGGTGTCAGTTCTTCTCCTGCATATGCCTTTGAGAATTCCTTTACTAGTATTCCCATGGATGTTCCATCTGATATTATGTGGTGCATATCATACATCAATATATGCTTATTAGGTTGTATTTTAATAATTCCTACTCTTAGAAGCGGTGCTTTTGATAAATCAAATGTCCTTATGAAACCCCTTACTATCTCTTCTATACCTTTGTCTTCTTCTGATTTATGTTCTTCTATATCAAATTTTATTTCCTTGTGTACTTTCTGTATTAATCCCTCTTCTAATACCTCGAAGCTGGTTCTTAATGCTTCATGTCTTTGTATCAGCTTTTTAAACGCTTCTTTTAACCGTTCTGTATCTAAATTTCCTTCTAACTCCAATACCCCAGGCATATTATAGCTAGTGCTATTAGGTTCAAGCTGTTGCAGTGTATATATCCTCTTTTGTGCTGATGACATCTCGTAGTACTCTTTTTCTTCTACTGACTCTATTGATGAATATATGCTCTCTTCACTGTCTTTAATATACTCCGATATTCCTTTTATTGTGGGATTAGCAAATATCTCCTTTAGAGACACTTCTACATTTAGCACCTTATGTATCTTTGAAATTAAGCTTGTTGCCTTTAATGAATGTCCTCCTAGCTCAAAGAAGTTGTCATTTATACCTATCCTGTCTACTCTAAGTACCTCTCTCCATATAGCTGCCAGCTTCTCTTCAATACTATTTCTTGGTGTTTCATACACTTGGTTATTATTTTTATACTTATGTGCATTCTTAGAAATCTCTAGGAGTTTTTTCCCTGTGCAGTACTTCAACTGCATCAAATAGTTTTTATGCAGTAATTCCTCTTCGTTATTTATGTTTACCTGCCAAGTAGGCTCTACTAGAAAATGTTGTTCCCTTTGAACAGCTTGTGTTTCAATAGTAGCACCTACTTCACTTATACAAATCTCATCCTGCTTTCTAGGTCGTTCTTCACAGAAATGGCATTCTATATAATCTATTGAAGCATCTATATCCCCTACTAGTATCTGATATCTCTTGCACTTTTCCAATTCGCTCACTAACTGCCATTTACTTAAATCTAAGAATTCTTCAAATGGACTATTCTTCTTTGTAAGATAAAAATCAGCTTCAATTTTAGAAATACCCTTTCCTTTGCAGTAGTTGCATAGCACTGACAGTACCGTAGCTTCTACCTTTCTTCCTAATACCCTACAGCTTAGAAGGAATGTATCTAAAAATGCAGTATCTTCTAACTTGATTATTACAACGCCTGTTAATCCATACTCTCCAAAACGATCTTCTACTTGTATTGTCCAGCATTTCATATGTGGATTTTTCATAATATATTCTATATCAGCTTCTGTTCTTCTTATTGTGCTTAAATTGAACTGGTTTGTCCTCTGTGTTAATTGCTCAACTCTTGGGATTTCATCTTCTTCTATTTCGTTTATATATACTTTTAGATTCAGTTCTTTTAAGAAGTCTTCTAATTTAATACTCTCCCTTTGTACTTCCTGCCTTTGTCGTTCTACTTGATAAAGCCTTGTTCTTTTCTTATCTTCTTCTGTAAACTTTTCTTTATCAAATGCCCATACATGTTTTAAGAACATTGGTATTTGCTTTGGCTCTTCTGGAAGCTGCAAGGTTAGCACTTGTGGGTTATTTGCCATCATTTCATAGCATTCCTTTGCACTATCGTCAATAAATATGAAGCTATCTATTCCAAGATTAAGTTCTTGTGCCAATGCCCTTAATCCTATATATTTTGACTCCCAGTTTATTTTCCAGCTTGTTATATGTTCTCTTTTCAATAGCATCTGAGGATTTTTGTTGAAAATCTCCCAAACATCCGCCTCATTGTTTTTACTGCTGAGAACTATTAGCATTCCTTCGTTATATTTTTGTATAAGAAGCTTTTGCATTTCCATGTATGGTTCTTCTATGACTATACCTAAAGCACCGTCTTCTCCTACTACTCCCTTCCATAAAGTATTATCGCAGTCTACTGCTATTACCTTAAATGGGTTATGCTTTATTGCATGTATTTTTCTTGCTATTTCAGTACCAATGACTGCATAGTATTCATCACTAAAAGGTATATGTCCGACCTTATCTGTTATTGGATTGAAAATCTCTGCTATATTGTATACTTTTGCTATATCAGTAAAGTCCAACAGACTTACATCATTCATATTTTTTACTGCATCTCGATATTTGTTATTAAGCTCCTTAATATAGTCTGTTACTTCAACAGATAGTCCCAAATGATTTGCTACTGTGAATATTCCAATTATATATTGCGAATTTTTTTCTTTATTCTTTAGAATGTCTATAAGCTTTTCATAATTACTTTTAATTAGATTACATTTTTCTTTATCACTGCACTTAATGTCTCTAATCCAGTCTTCAAATCGAATCATTATCAGATTAATTCCTGTGTTCTTGGATGTTATGCTTTCTGGGTCTATTAATTCTTGGAATACTTGATTGTATGATGCAAAACTTACCTTTACAGCTTCACCAAACTTTTCACACCACCAACTTAATTGCTCTTCCAATGGGTCAGCAGTAAAGGTTGACGAAATTACTACATTTATTGCAGTATTATCATTATTGTTTAATTTCCGTTTTATCTCTATGTTTTGTTTCTCTTCTTCACTAAAAATTTCTATATCAGTTATATTAGACTCTAAATCTGTAAGTGCCTTAACAATTAATAGTTCAAAATGCTTTGCTAAATCTAACATACTCGCAGCTTCATATATACTGCTGTTATATTCTATTGAGCATTCAAATTCATTTTTGCTACTTAATGCTATATCAAGCTTAAAATCTAAAGTAGAAGTTTTCTTTTCTAATTTATATGGTGATATATGTAAATTGTCAATCTTAAAACCTTCGTTTGAATCTATTTCATTATGATATATAAGCATTGTATCAAATATAGGATTTCTACTATTTCTTATTGTACTGATACAATTCTTAACTATTTCATCAAAAGGATACTCTTGATTGTTATATACTTCTTGTAGAAGAGTTTTGTATGATTGTATATATTCAATAACATTTGTATTTGAATTTACGTTACTTCTTATTGGTAAGAAATTTATAAATATACCTACCATGTTTTCCAGATCTGCATAATTTCTATTCTCTACAGTTGAGCCAATTATTATTTCCTTTTGACCGCAGTATTTTGAAAGCAGTATACTATATAGGGCTAGGAGCAAAGTATTTAGTGTGGTATTCTCGTGCTTTGCTAATTCTTGTAGCTGCTTCACAATTTTATTTTTAATTTTAAAATAAACAGCATCGCCCTTAAAAACTTGCCAGTTCTTTGTATCATAATCTAAAGGCATGTTTAAAGATGTAAATCCATTTTTAAAGGTATCTATCCAATACTTTTCTTGTTTATCTAACCTCTCAATATAGTATGGTTTATTTAGCCATTCTGCATAGTCTTTATACTGTATCCTTAACTTTGGTAACTCTATTCCTTGATATAACATACAAAATTCTTTTATTAATATTCCCATTGATACACCATCAGCTATAATATGGTGCATATCACAAATTAATATATGCTTATTAGAATTCACTTTAATAAGCCCTATTCTTAACAGTGGTGCTTTTGTTAGGTTAAAGCCTCTTATGAAGTTCTTAACCTTTTCTTCTACTTCTAC
Source organism: uncultured Clostridia bacterium (assembly GCA_942492835.1). Classification (GTDB taxonomy): domain Bacteria; phylum Bacillota; class Clostridia; order Lutisporales; family Lutisporaceae; genus GWB2-37-7. The sequence continues at coordinate 278,465 of OW818645.1, forward strand.
TTGTTCTTCTTTTTCTACTTCACTGTACTCTACTGTAAAGTCTACTTTCTTATGTACTTTTTGTACCAAATCTTCTTCTATTAACTCAAAGCTTGTTCTTAGAGCTTCATGTCTGTCTATAATATCTTCAAACACTTCTGTAAGTTTCTGCAAGTTCAATTCATCTTCTATTATTAATGCCTTTGTTATATTATAGCTAATGCTTTCATTATCTATTTGATTGAGTATATACATTCTCTTTTGTGACGATGACATCTCATAGTACTTTTTTTCTTCTACTGGCTCTATTGATGAATATATGCTCTCTTCACTGTCTTTAATATATTCCGATATTCCTTTTATTGTGGGATTAGTAAATATCTCCTTTAAAGGCACTTCTACGTTCATTATCTTATGTATTTTTGAAGCTAAGCTTGTTGCCTTTAGTGAATGTCCTCCTAGCCCAAAGAAGTTATCATTAATACCTATCTTCTCTACTCCAAGTACCTCTCGCCATATTTCTACTAGCTTTTCTTCAGCACTGCTTCTTGGCGCTTCATATTCTGTTCCTGTAGATATCTTTCCATCAGGTTTAGGTAGTGCCTTTCTATCCAACTTACCATTTTGGGTCAACGGTAGCTTATCTAACTGTATAAAGTATGATGGTATCATATAGTCAGGCAAGGAGTTAGATAGATACTCTCTTAGTTCTGATACTTTAATGTCTTCATCTCCGGTGATATACGCACATAGATACTTATTTCCATCAGTATCATCTCTTGCTGTTACCACTGTTTCTTTTACAGTCTCATAACTTAGTAGCTTATTTTCTATCTCTCCAAGCTCTATTCTATATCCCCTTATCTTTACTTGATGGTCTATTCTTCCTAAGAACTCAATATTCCCATCAGGCAGCCATCTTACCAGGTCTCCTGTCCTATACATTCTGGTTCCTTGCTCAAAAGGATTGTCTATAAACTTCTCAGATGTTAATTCTGGTCTATTTAGATAGCCTCTTGCTAAGCCCTCTCCTGCGATACATAACTCTCCTGCTACTCCTACTGGCACTATGTTGCTATGTTTGTCTACTATATATACTTTTGTATTTGCTATTGGTTTACCAATATCTATTTGTCTCTCGCTAAGTTTCCTTACTGTTGACCATATTGTTGTTTCTGTCGGTCCATATACATTATATATATTTGCTTTCGTATTACTTCTTAGTTTCTCTAGCAAGGACTGGGGTAGAGGCTCTCCTCCTATAATCATTTCTTTTAAATTATATAATATCTTATTGTCACTGTTTTCTGCTAATAACCTCATCCTTGATGGAGTTGATTGTATTATATCAACCTTTTGACTATGTATTATTTCACTTAGCTTGTTTATGTCTTTTTGACTGCTTTCATCTGCTATTACTATTTTTAATCCCTTTGTTAATGGCAATAAGGTCTCCAATCCAAATATGTCAAAGGATATGCTAGTTATAGCTAATATGGTTTTTTCTGATGTAAACTCAATATTTTCTGTCATTCCTGTTATGAAGTTTACAACTGAATGATCTTCTATCATAACTCCTTTTGGCTTTCCTGTACTTCCCGAGGTATAGATTACATAGGCAGTATCCTGCGGTTTTCTAATGTTTTCTATGTTACTTGTATTTCCTTTATACAGCATTTCATCTTCCAGTTCTACTATTTCTCCACTAAATTCTACTTTATCTTTTATCCTAGACTGTGTGAGTAATATTGATGTCTCACTGTCCTGTAGCATATATTCTATTCTATCCTTTGGATATTCGGGATCTATTGGAAGGTATGCACATCCTGCTTTTAGAATACCAATTATACCTACTATCATCTCTAAGGATCTTTCTATCATTATTCCCACTATACGATCAGAGACTACTCCCTTGCCTCTTAATACCCTTGCCAACTGATTTGCTTTCTCATTTAGCTCTCTATATGTGAGACTTCTATCCTCATACATTAATGCTATGCTGTCAGGGTTTCTCTCTACTTGTTCCTCAAATAGCTGGTGTATTGTCTTGTCCTTTGGATAGTCGGTTTTTGTATTATTGAAGTCTATTAGTATTTGCTGTCGTTCTTCTTCTGTCAGCATGTCTACTTCAGATAATTTTGTATCTATGTTTTCTGTCACTGCCTGTATTATGTTCTCTAAGTGTTTGTACATTCGCTCTATTGTCGTCGTGTTAAATAGCTTAGTACAGTATTGTATGTTTATGCTTATACTATTTCCAATCTCCACTGCATCCACAGTCATATCGAATTTAGATATCCTATTCTCTAAATTATGTGGCTTTATCTTTATACCCTCTACTGCTATCTCTCTCATATCCATATTCTGGAGTATAAACATTATATCAAACAGTGGGTTCCTGCTAAAATCTCGTTCTATATTTAGCTTCTCAACCAGTTCTTCAAATTGATAATTCTGATTTTCATATGCTCCTAATGCATTTTCTTTCACTTCTCTTAGGAACTCTTTAAAGGTTTTTTCTCCACTGGGATAGTTTCTCATTGCTAAGGTGTTTACAAACATTCCTATGATATTTCCCAGCTCTGCATGAGGTCTTCCTGCTATTGGGCTTCCTATTACTATGTCTTCTTGTCTACTATATTTTGACAATAGTATATTAAAGGTGCTTAGTAATACCATATACATGGTACTTCCTGTAGCTTTTGCTGTTTGCCTTAGCTTATTTGTAAGCACTTTGTCTATTTTAAATTGTATAGAATCTCCCTCAAAGCTTTGTACTGCTGGTCTTTGATAATCTGCAGGAAGGTTTAGTACAGGTATTTCTCCTTCAAATTGCTTTAACCAGTATTCTTCTTGTGTTTTTATCTTTTCTGATTTGGACATCTCGTTCTGCCACTCTGAGAAATCCTTGTACTGTATCCTTAGTGGTGTCAGTTCTTCTCCTGCATATGCCTTTGAGAATTCCTTTACTAGTATTCCCATGGATGTTCCATCTGATATTATGTGGTGCATATCATACATCAATATATGCTTATTAGGTTGTATTTTAATAATTCCTACTCTTAGAAGCGGTGCTTTTGATAAATCAAATGTCCTTATGAAACCCCTTACTATCTCTTCTATACCTTTGTCTTCTTCTGATTTATGTTCTTCTATATCAAATTTTATTTCCTTGTGTACTTTCTGTATTAATCCCTCTTCTAATACCTCGAAGCTGGTTCTTAATGCTTCATGTCTTTGTATCAGCTTTTTAAACGCTTCTTTTAACCGTTCTGTATCTAAATTTCCTTCTAACTCCAATACCCCAGGCATATTATAGCTAGTACTATTAGGTTCAAGCTGTTGCAGTGTATATATCCTCTTTTGTGCTGATGACATCTCGTAGTACTCTTTTTCTTCTACTGACTCTATTGATGAATATATGCTCTCTTCACTGTCTTTAATATACTCCGATATTCCTTTTATTGTGGGATTAGCAAATATTTCCTTTAGAGACACTTCTACATTTAGCACCTTATGTATCTTTGAAATTAAGCTTGTTGCCTTTAATGAATGTCCTCCTAGCTCAAAGAAGTTGTCATTTATACCTATCCTGTCTACTCTAAGTACCTCTCTCCATATAGCTGCCAGCTTCTCTTCAATACTATTTCTTGGTGTTTCATACACTTGGTTATTATTTTTATACTTATGTGCATTCTTAGAAATCTCTAGGAGTTTTTTCCCTGTGCAGTACTTCAACTGCATCAAATAGTTTTTATGCAGTAATTCCTCTTCGTTATTTATGTTTACCTGCCAAGTAGGCTCTACTAGAAAATGTTGTTCCCTTTGAACAGCTTGTGTTTCAATAGTAGCACCTACTTCACTTATACAAATCTCATCCTGCTTTCTAGGTCGTTCTTCACAGAAATGGCATTCTATATAATCTATTGAAGCATCTATATCCCCTACTAGTATCTGATATCTCTTGCACTTTTCCAATTCGCTCACTAACTGCCATTTACTTAAATCTAAGAATTCTTCAAATGGACTATTCTTCTTTGTAGGATAAAAATCAGCTTCAATTTTAGAAATACCCTTCCCTTTGCAGTAGTTGCATAACACTGACAGTACCGTAGCTTCTACCTTTCTTCCTAATACCCTACAGCTTAGAAGGAATGTATCTAAAAATGCAGTATCTTCTAACTTGATTATTACAACGCCTGTTAATCCATACTCTCCAAAATGATCTTCTACTTGTATTGTCCAGCATTTCATATGTGGATTTTTCATAATATATTCTATATCAGCTTCTGTTCTTCTTATTGTGCTTAAATTGAACTGGTTTGTCCTCTGTGTTAATTGCGCAACTCTTGGGATTTCATCTTCTTCTATTTCGTTTATATATACTTTTAGATTCAGTTCTTTTAAGAAGTCTTCTAATTTAATACTCTCCCTTTGTACTTCCTGCCTTTGTCGTTCTACTTGATAAAGCCTTGTTCTTTTCTTATCTTCTTCTGTAAACTTTTCTTTATCAAATGCCCATACATGTTTTAAGAACATTGGTATTTGCTTTGGCTCTTCTGGAAGCTGTAAGGTTAGCACTTGTGGGTTATTTGCCATCATTTCATAGCATTCCTTTGCACTATCGTCAATAAATATGAAGCTATCTATTCCAAGATTAAGTTCTTGTGCCAATGCCCTTAATCCTATATATTTTGACTCCCAGTTTATTTTCCAGCTTGTTATATGTTCTCTTTTCAATAGCATCTGAGGATTTTTGTTGAAAATCTCCCAAACATCCGCCTCATTGTTTTTACTGCTGAGAACTATTAGCATTCCTTCGTTATATTTTTGTATAAGAAGCTTTTGCATTTCCATGTATGGTTCTTCTATGACTATACCTAAAGCACCGTCTTCTCCTACTACTCCCTTCCATAAAGTATTATCGCAGTCTACTGCTATTACCTTAAATGGGTTATGCTTTATTGCATGTATTTTTCTTGCTATTTCAGTACCAATGACTGCATAGTATTCATCACTAAAAGGTATATGTCCGACCTTATCTGTTATTGGATTGAAAATCTCTGCTATATTGTATACTTCCGCTATATCAGTAAAGTCCAACAGACTTACATCATTCATATTTTTTACTGCATCTCGATATTTGTTATTAAGCTCCTTAATATAGTCTGTTACTTCAACAGATAGTCCCAAATGATTTGCTACTGTGAATATTCCAATTATATATTGCGAATTTTTTTCTTTATTCTTTAGAATGTCTATAAGCTTTTCATAATTACTTTTAATTAGATTACATTTTTCTTTATCACTGCACTTAATGTCTCTAATCCAGTCTTCAAATCGAATCATTATCAGATTAATTCCTGTGTTCTTGGATGTTATGCTTTCTGGGTCTATTAATTCTTGGAATACTTGATTGTATGATGCAAAACTTACCTTTACAGCTTCACCAAACTTTTCACACCACCAACTTAATTGCTCTTCCAATGGGTCAGCAGTAAAGGTTGACGAAATTACTACATTTATTGCAGTATTATCATTATTGTTTAATTTCCGTTTTATCTCTATGTTTTGTTTCTCTTCTTCACTAAAAATTTCTATATCAGTTATATTAGACTCTAAATCTGAAAGTGCCTTAACAATTAATAGTTCAAAATGCTTTGCTAAATCTAACATACTCGCATCTTCATATAGACTGCTGTTATATTCTATTAAGCATTCAAATTCATTTTTGCTACTTAATGCTATATCAAACTTAAAATCTAATGTAGATGTTTTCTTTTCTAATTTATATGGTGATATATGTAGATTATTAATTCTAAAATCTTCGTTTGTATCTTTTTCATTATGATATATAAGCATTGTATCAAATATGGGATTTCTACTATTTCTTATTGTACTGGTACAATTCTTAACTATTTCATCAAAAGGATACTCTTGATTGTTATATACTTCTTGCAGAAGAGTTTTGTATGATTGTATATATTCAATAACCTTTGTATTTCGATTTACGTTACTTCTTATTGGTAAGAAATTTATAAATATACCTACCATGTTTTCCAGATCTGCATAATTTCTATTTGCTACAGTTGAGCCTATTATTATATCCTTTTGTTCACAGTACTTTGAAAGCAGTATACTATATAGGGCTAGGAGCAAAGTATTTAGTGTGGTATTCTCGTGCTTTGCTAATTCTTGTAGCTGCTTCACAATTTTATTTTTAATTTTAAAATAAACAGCATCGCCCTTAAAAACTTGCCAGTTCTTTGTATCATAATCTAAAGGCATGTTTAAAGATGTAAATCCATTTTTAAAGGTATCTATCCAATACTTTTCTTGTTTATCTAACCTCTCAATATAGTATGGTTTATTTAGCCATTCTGCATAGTCTTTATACTGTATCCTTAACTTTGGTAACTCTATTCCTTGATATAACATACAAAATTCTTTTATTAATATTCCCATTGATACACCATCAGCTATAATATGGTGCATATCACAAATTAATATATGCTTATTAGAATTCACTTTAATAAGCCCTATTCTTAACAGTGGTGCTTTTGTTAGGTTAAAGCCTCTTATGAAGTTCTTAACCTTTTCTTCTACTTGTTCTTCTTTTTCTACTTCACTGTACTCTACCGTAAAGTCTACTTTCTTATGTACTTTTTGTACCAAATCTTCTTCTATTAACTCAAAGCTTGTTCTTAGAGCTTCATGTCTGTCTATAAGATCTTCAAACACTTCTGTAAGTTTCTGCAAGTTCAATTCATCTTCTATTATTAATGCCTTTGTTATATTATAGCTAATGCTTTCATTATCTATTTGATTGAGTATATACATTCTCTTTTGTGACGATGACATCTCATAGTACTCTTTTTCTTCTACTGGCTCTATTGATAAATATATGCTTTCGTTCTTATCTTTAATATATTCCGATATTCCCTTTATTGTGGGATTAGTAAATATTTCCTTTAGAGACACTTCTACATTTAGCACCTTATGTATCTTCGCACCTACACTTATTGCTTTTAGTGAATGTCCTCCCAGCTCAAAGAAGTTGTCATTTATTCCTATCTTTTCTACTCCAAGTACCTCTCTCCATATAGATACCAGAGCTTCTTCTATCTCATTTCGAGGCGCTTCATATTCTGTCCCTACCGTCATGCTTATACCATATTCTGTCAATGTGCTATTATATAGAGCTTTACGATCTACTTTTCCATTTAATGTAAGAGGTAGTTTGTCTAACTGTATAAAGTATGATGGAAGCATATACTCAGGTAAATCCTGGGCTAAATAGTCTCTTAGTTCTGATATGGTTAGCATAATATCAGATACTATATAGGCACATAGATATTTACTGCCTATATTGTCTTCTTTTGCTATTATTACAGCTTCTTTTATGGCTTTATGGTTTAAAAGCCTATTTTCTATTTCACCTATCTCTATTCTAAAACCCCTTATTTTTACCTGGTTATCTTTTCGCCCAATAACTTCCATATTTCCATCAGGCAGTATCCTTCCTAAATCACCTGTCTTATATATAATATCTTGAGAGTTATCACTAAATGGATTTACTAAGAATACCTCTTTTGTCATATTTGGTTCTTTGTAATATCCAGATGAAATAAATGGTGTCCTAATATATATCTCACCAACACTTCCATTTCGGCACTTTAACATTTCATTATTTAGAATTAATGCGTTAGTGTTCTTTATAGGCTTACCTACTGGTATTATCGCTCTGTCAACATCATCTTCATTTACTCTATAAAAGAACTTTGCAAGAGTTGTTTCTGTCGGCCCATATAGATTAACAAGTTGAATCCTAGAACCAAACACCTGTATGAACTTCTTTATATCATTTCCTCGCAATAATTCTCCTGCCAATAGTATATATTTCAAGCTGTTTAGACAGTTTGAATCTTCTATTACTTCTATAAGCTGTTTGAGTAATGACGGTACCATATGAATCAAGTTTATTTGGTTATCATCAATCCACTTTACTAGTCTCTGTGGATTAAGAATTATTTCATCCTCTTCTGGTATACATAGTGTTCCTCCTGAGCATAATGGAACAAGTATGTCTCTTAGAAATGGATCAAAGGATGGAGATGTTAATTGACTAAACTTAAAGCTTGAGTCAATGCTAAATTCTTCTATCTCCCATTCCACAAAATGCTTCAAGCTCTTGTGTCTGCCCCAGACTCCTTTTGGTTTTCCTGTAGAGCCTGAAGTAAAATATATATAGCAGTTTTTATTTAATATTTTATCAGTAGCTTCTACACTATCGGTATAACAATTATTAATTACACTTATAGATAAATTTTCAAATTTAATATCTTCTTTTGTATTCTCATTAATCAAAATAACACTTAAATTTTTATTTAATGCACTTGCTAATTCATTTGCTTTGTTTAACCATTTAGCCTGCGTAACTATCCATTCACAATCTGATATTTCTGCCATAATGCTTAGTCTGCTGACTGGGAACTTGGGGTCTAGGGGTACAAACACAAAACCTGCTTTTATTGTTGCCAATATATACTCTACTAGGTATTCACTTTTTTCCATGAGCATCAAAATGTTTTTATTTTCACTTTTAATGCCACATAGAAAGCCAGCAATTGAATTCGAAACATTTTCAAGCTCTAAGTACGATATCTTACTACTGCCACATTCTATTGCAATTTTATCAGGAAACTTTTTTGCAACTTCATTTATTTTACCTTGTAAACTTATGTGCATTATAACTCTCTCCCCCATTTTTCTCTAATATTAAAAGAAATCATCATTATCAAAATCACTATCATTAATTTTGTTCTCTATGTTTATATCAGCATCATCCAAAGCTCCATAAATTACTGTTCCAATATTTTCAATTAAGATATTCTCATTTTCAAGCACTATATTAATAATATTTTTCATATTATTCAATATTTTTTCCATACTCTCTTCACTATAAAGGCTATCGTTATAGTCCAAGCTTAGTACCAACTTATCAACCAGTTCGTTTACATAAAGTGTAATACTATATTTTACGCTATGCTTGTCCCCCTTAATAGGTTTTATAGAAAGTCCCTCAATACTTATATCGCTGCTTTCTTGATATGGCATATAGTTGAGCATTATATTGAAAAGTGAATCTCCCTTATAATTAAACATGTCTTTAAATTTTGCATACAGTTCCTCATAGGGGTAGTCTTGGTTATCTTGTGCTTCTAAAACAGTTTCATCAACTATTTTCATGTACTCTGTAAATGTAAGCTTGTTCTGCACCTTGGTACGAAGCATTTGCACATTTAAGAATACACCGATTATATGCTCTAACCCACTGTATCTACGTCCTGCTATTGGTGTACCTATGCAAATATCAGTTTGATTTATCTCACCAAACAGCAATATTTTAAATACGGTAAGTATAAAGGTAAATTTAGTAATTCTATTCTTTTTGCAATACTTATCTATTTTATTTACTATCTGTTCATCTAATATTAAATTCACTACAGAGCCCATATTATTTATTTTTTTCGATAGCTTTGTTATCGGCAATTCACAGTTTGATAATCCCTCAAGCTTACTTAACCAGTATTTCTCTTGTAGCTTTTTATGATCATTTTGATAAAGCTCTGTTTCCCAAACAACATAGTCTCTATATTGTATCTCTAATAGAGGCAACTCTTCTCCTACATAGAGTTTCATGAATTCATTAACCATAATATTTATAGAAATACCATCAGATATTATATGATGCATATCAAGTATAAATAGATATTTGTTACTATCACGTTTTATCAATGCTACTCTAAAAAGCGGTGCTTTTGTTAGGTCAAAAGGTTTAATATATTCTATTTCTAACTTCTCAGTATCAATGAGTGATTCATCATAGGTAATTTTAAAATAAGGCATATCCTTTATATTATGTATTTTTTGTACTATCTCTCCGTCAATATATTCAAAAGATGTTCGCAGTGCTTCATGCCTTCTTATAAGCAAATTAAATACTTGTTCAAATTTATGAATATCTATGCCTCCTTCTATGCTCATTAGCGAAGGCATGTTATAGCTAACATTGTTTTCATCAAGCTGATTTAGAATATATAATCTCTTTTGTGATGAAGATACAGGATAGTATTCACGTTCTGCTGTTGGTTTTATAACCTCGAATTTGTTATTCTTTCTTTCCAAAATGACCTTTGATATTTCCTTAATTGTTGGATTCCTTAATATTTCACCTATAGATACCTCTGCCTCAAGTGCTTTCTGTATCTTCGCTGCTAGATTTATTGCCTTTAGTGAATGTCCTCCAAGCTCAAAGAAGTTATCATTTATACCTATCTTTTCTACTCTAAGTACCTCTCTCCATATTTCCACGAGCTTTTCTTCCGTACTGTTTCTTGGTGCTTCATATTCTGCCCCTGTAAATATACTTCCATCAGGCTCAGGTAGAGCTTTTCTATCTACCTTTCCATTTGTCGTAAGTGGCAGCTTCTCCAGCTGTATGAAGTAGGAGGGTATCATGTAGTCAGGTAGTTCTTTATCCAAGTGCTGTCTCAGCTCTGTCACTGTTAAACTCTTGTCTTGATTTTGCTCTTTATCCAGAACAATATATGCACATAAATAGTTGTTTTGCTCTTCATCTTTTCTTGCTATTACTATTGTTTCTTTTATTCCTTCATATTTCAAAAGCCTGCTTTCAATTTCTCCAAGCTCTATTCTGTGTCCTCTTATCTTTACCTGCTGGTCTATACGTCCCAAATACTCCATATTTCCATCTAACAGCATCCTTACTAAATCACCTGAGCGATATAGCTTTTCTCCTGTTTCTAATGGATTATGTGCAAACATGTTTGCTATGAATTTTTCTGCTGTCAGCTCTGGTCTCCTAAGATAGCCTCTGCATACTCCTTCTCCTCCAACACATAATTCTCCAGGCACTCCGATTGGCAGCAGTTTAGCGTTTTTATCCATTATATATGCTGTCAGTGTTGGTATTGGTTTTCCTATATTACTGATATTCTGACGTATATCTTCTTCTGTAATTTCCTTGTAGGTTACGTGCACAGTAGTTTCCGTGATTCCGTACATATTTATAAGCTTTGTCTTTGGATATTTTCCATAGAACCGCTTTAACATGCCTGGCATTAGTGCTTCGCCGCCGAATATGACATATCTTATACATAATTCACTTTTGCCTACTTTTTCATCTTCTTCAGCCAGTCTATAGAATGCTGATGGCGTCTGGTTCAGAACTGTTACCTTCTCCTTTTCCAATACCTTGAGATATTCAGCTGTATCTCTTGCAATAAGCTTTGGTATTACGATCAGCTTACCTCCGTATAATAATGCTCCATACATCTCCCATACTGAAAAGTCAAAGCAGTATGAATGAAACATTGTCCATACATCTTTATCTGTAAAGTCAAACAATACTCTATCATTGAAAAACAATCTAACTACATTCCTATGCTCTATCATTGCTCCTTTTGGTTTACCTGTTGTACCTGAGGTATATATGATATAAGCTAAATTGTCTGGCTCAGCTATAGCTTCTAGGTTGCTTTTATATTCATGACAGGTTTCATATTCATCTAATATTATAATTTCTCCGCTATAACTGATATCTGTATTTACGCTTTTCTGTGTCAAAAGCATAATTGCTTCTGAATCCTCTAGCATATATTCTATTCTATCCTTTGGATACTCAGGGTCTATAGGTAGATATGCTCCTCCTGACTTCAATACACTCATTATACCTACTATCATATCTAAGGATTTTTCTACCATAATTGCAACAATACTATCTGACTTTACTCCCTTATCTCTAAGTATTCTTGCCAGCTGATTTGCTCTTTCATTTAGCTCCCTATATGTGAAACTCTTTTCCTCATATACTACTGCAATATTATCAGGGGTCTTCTCTACCTGTTCTTCAAAGAGCTTATGTATTGTTTTTTCCTTTGGATAGTCTGCTTTTGTATTGTTGAAATCTATCAATATTTGCTGTCTTTCATCTTTTGTCAGTAATTCTAGCTCTGACAGCTTAATATCTATATTTTCTGTTACTGCTTGTATTATGTTCTCTAAGTGCTTGTACATTCTTTCTATGGTAGCTTGGTTAAATAACTTTGTGCAGTATTGTATACATATGCTTATACCACTTTTCAGTTCAACCGCATTCATAGTTATATCAAATTTAGATATACTATTCTCAAACTTATATGATTTTATCTTTATACCTTCTACTACTGTTTCATTGTTTTCCATATTCTGCAGCACAAACATTACATCAAATACTGGATTTCTACTAAGTTCCCTTGTTACATTCAGCTTTTCTACCAGCTCTTCAAATTGATAATCCTGATTTTCATAGGCTTTTAATGCATTATCTTTTACTTCTAGTAGGAACTCTTTAAAAGCCCTTTCTCCAGTTGGATAGTTTCTCATTACTAACGTGTTTACAAACATTCCTATTATATTTTCTAGGTCTGCATGAGGTCTTCCAGCTATAGGACTCCCCACTATTATGTCTTCTTGTCCACTATATTTTGACAATAGTATATTAAAGGTACTCAACAATACCATATACATAGTGGCTCCCGTAGCTTTAACTATTTGTTTTAGCTTCATTGTCAGTTCTTCTGTTATCTCAAACTGTAAAGAAGCTCCTTCAAAGCTTTGTATTGTCGGTCTTTGGTAATCTATAGGAAGATTTAAAACAGGTATTTCTCCTTCAAATTGCTTTAACCAATATTCTTCCTGTGTTTTTATCTTATCTGAATTAAACAACTCATTCTGCCATTCTGAGAAATCCTTGTACTGTATTCTTAGTGGTGTTAGTTTTTCTCCTGCATATATCTTTGAGAATTCCTCCACTAATATTCCCATGGATACTCCATCAGATATTATATGATGCATGTCAAACATTAATATATGCTTATTAGAGAGTGTTTTAACAAGCCCTACTCTTAGAAGCGGTGCCATTAATAGGTTAAAAGTTCTTATGAAACCTTTTACTATTTCTTCTATGCCCTTCTCTTCTTCTACCTTATACTCTTCTATATCAAATTCTACTTTCTTGTGTACTTTCTGTATTAAGCCTTCTTCTACTACATTAAAGCTGGTTCTTAATACTTCATGTCTCTGTATCAGATTATCAAAGACTTCTTTTAAATATTCTATGTCTAAGTCTCCTTCTAACTCTAATACTCCAGGCATGTTGTAGCTGATACTATTAAGATCAAACTGCTGTAGTGTATACATCCTCTTTTGTGATGATGACATCTCATAATAATCTTTTTCTTCTATTGGTTCTATTGATGAGTATATGCTTTCTTCGCTACTCTTAATATATTCTGATACTCCTTTTACTGTAGATGCCTTAAATATCTCTCTTAGTGGTACTTCTATATTTAGCACCTTATGTATCTTTGCAACTAAGCTTGTTGCCTTTAGTGAATGCCCTCCAAGCTCAAAGAAGTTATCATTTATTCCTATTCTTTCTACTCCAAGTACCTCTCTCCATATATCTATCAGCTTCTCTTCTGTAATATTCCTTGGAGCTTCATATTCTGCTCCAGTAACTATCCTTCCATTAGGCTCAGGTAGTGCTTTTCTGTCTACCTTTCCATTTACTGTTAATGGTAGCTTGTCTAGCTGTATGAAGTACGTTGGTATCATATATTCTGGAAGTTCTTTAAGCAAATATTCTCTTAGCTCTGCTACTGTCTGCTCTCTCTCTACTACTATATATGCACATAAATACTTACTTCCACTATTATCACCTCTCGCTATTACCATAGCTTCTTTAACTACTTCATGGTTTAGAAGTTTATTTTCTATCTCTCCAAGCTCTATTCTAAAGCCTCTTATCTTTACTTGATGGTCTATACGTCCCAAATACTCCATATTTCCATCTGACAGCATCCTTACTAAATCACCTGAACGATATAGCTTTTCTCCTGTTTCTAATGGATTCTGTGCAAACATGTTTGCTATGAATTTTTCTGCTGTCAGCTCTGGTCTCCTAAGATAGCCTCTGCATACTCCTTCTCCTCCAACACATAATTCTCCAGGCACTCCGATTGGCAGCAGTTTAGCGTTTTTATCCATTATATATGCTGTCAGTGTTGGTATTGGTTTTCCTATATTACTGATATTCTGACGTATATCTTCTTCTGTAATTTCCTTGTAGGTTACGTGCACAGTAGTTTCCGTGATTCCGTACATATTTATAAGCTTTGTCTTTGGATATTTTCCATAGAACCGCTTTAACATGCCTGGCATTAGTGCTTCGCCGCCGAATATGACATATCTTATACATAATTCACTTTTGCCTACTTTTTCATCTTCTTCAGCCAGTCTATAGAATGCTGATGGCGTCTGGTTCAGAACTGTTACCTTCTCCTTTTCCAATACCTTGAGATATTCAGCTGTATCTCTTGCAATAAGCTTTGGTATTACGATCAGCTTACCTCCGTATAATAATGCTCCATACATCTCCCATACTGAAAAGTCAAAGCAGTATGAATGAAACATTGTCCATACATCTTTATCTGTAAAGTCAAACAATACTCTATCATTGAAAAACAATCTAACTACATTCCTATGCTCTATCATTGCTCCTTTTGGTTTACCTGTTGTACCTGAGGTATATATGATATAAGCTAAATTGTCTGGCTCAGCTATAGCTTCTAGGTTGCTTTTATATTCATGACAGGTTTCATATTCATCTAATATTATAATTTCTCCGCTATAACTGATATCTGTATTTACGCTTTTCTGTGTCAAAAGCATAATTGCTTCTGAATCCTCTAGCATATATTCTATTCTATCCTTTGGATACTCAGGGTCTATAGGTAGATATGCTCCTCCTGACTTCAATACACTCATTATACCTACTATCATATCTAAGGATCTGTCTACTATAATTGCAACAATACTATCTGACTTTACTCCCTTATCTCTAAGTACTCTTGCCAGCTGATTTGCTCTTTCATTTAGCTCCCTATATGTGAAACTCTTTTCCTCATATACTACTGCAATATTATCAGGTGTCTTCTCTACCTGTTCTTCAAAGAGCTGATGTATTGTTTTGTCCTTTGGATAGTCTGCTTTTGTATTGTTAAAATCTATAAGTATCTGTCTTTCTTCTTTTGTCAGTATGTCTACTTCAGATAATTTAGTATCTATGTTTTCTGTCACTGCCTGTATTATGTTCTCTAAGTGTTTGTACATTCGCTCTATTGTCGTCCTGTTAAATAGCTTAGTACAGTATTGTATGTTTATATATATACTATTCCCAAGCTCCACTGCTTCCACAGTCATATCGAATTTAGATATCCTATTCTCTAAATTATGTGGCTTAATCTTTATACCCGCTACTGCTATCTCTCCCATATCCATATTCTGGAGTGTAAACATTACATCAAACAGTGGGTTCCTGCTAAAATCTCGTGCTACATTTAACTTCTCAACTAGTTCTTCAAACTGATAGTCTTGATTTTCATATGCTCCTAATGCATTTTCTTTTACTTCTTTTAGGAACTCTTTAAAGGTCTTTTCTCCATTTGGATAGTTCCTCATTGCTAGTGTATTTACAAACATTCCTATGATATTTCCCAGATCTTCATGAGGTCTTCCTGCTATTGGACTTCCTACTATTATGTCCTCTTGTCCACTGTATTTTGACAATAGTATATTAAAGGTACTTAGTAATACCATATACATGGTACTGCCTGTAGCTTTTGATATTTGTCTTAATTTATTTGTCAGCTCTTTGTCTATCTCAAGCTGTATAGAATCTCCCTCAAAGCTTTGTACTGCTGGTCTTTGGTAGTCTGTAGTAAGGTTTAGTACAGGTATTTCTCCTTCAAATTGCTTTAACCAATATTCTTCTTGCACTTTTATACTTTCACTTCTAAACAACTCATTTTGCCATTCTGAGAAATCCTTGTACTGTATTCTTAGTGATGTTAGTTCTTCTCCTGCATATGCCTTTGAGAATTCCTCCACTAATATTCCCATGGATACTCCATCAGATATTATGTGGTGCATATCAAACATAAGTATGTACTCATTTGACTGTACTTTAATAAGTCCCACTCTGAGTAGTGGTGCCTTTGATAGGTCAAAGGCTCTTATAAAGTTCTTTACTATGTCCGTTATCTCTTCTTTTGATTCTACTCTATACTGCTCTATATCAAATTCTATTTTCTTGTGTACTTTCTGCATTAATCCTTCATTTATTACCTCAAAGCTAGTTCTTAATGACTCATGTCTTTGTATCAGCTTATTAAAAGCTTCTTTTAACCGCTCTGCATCTAAGTCTCCCTTTAACTCCAATACTCCAGGCATATTATAGCTAGTGCTATTAAGCTCTAACTGCTGTAGTGTATATATCCTATTTTGTGCTGATGACATCTCATAATACTCTTTTTCCTCTACTGGCTCTATTGATGAATATATGCTCTCTACACTGTCTTTAATGTATTCCGATATTCCTTTTATTGTAGGATTAGTAAATATCTCCTTTAAAGGCACTTCTACATTCATTATCTTATGTATTTTTGAAGCTAAGCTTGTTGCCTTTAGTGAATGTCCTCCTATCCCAAAGAAGTTATCATTAATACCTATCTTCTCTACTCCAAGTACCTCTCTCCATATTTCTACTAGCTTTTGTTCAGCACTGTTTCTTGGCGCTTCATATTCTGTCCCTGTCAATATGTTTCCATCAGGCTTAGGTAGCGCCTTTCTGTCCAACTTACCATTTTGAGTCAGTGGTAGCTTCTCTAGTTGTATGAAATATGATGGTATCATATAATTAGGCAACTCTTTTGTTAGATGCTCTATAATTTCTGGAACTTTAAGCTGTCTTGCTCCTACTACATATGCACATAGATAATTGTTTCCACTATCATCAGCTCTTGCTATTACTACTGTCTCTTTTACTGCTTCATAGCCTAGAAGTTTATTTTCTATCTCTCCAAGCTCTACTCTAAATCCTCTTATTTTTACTTGATGGTCTATCCTTCCAAGATACTCTATATTTCCATCAGGCAGCCATCTTGCTAAATCTCCTGTATGGTACATTCTTGTTTCTTGCTCAAATGGACTATCTACAAACTTTTCTACTGTCAGCCCTAAGTTGTTGAGATATCCTCTTGCTAATCCTTCCCCTGATATGCATAGTTCTCCTGGTACTCCTATTGGTTGAAGCTTATTGTTTTTATCTACTATATATACCTTTGTATTTGCTATTGGTTTTCCTATGGTTACTTTCTTTCCAGCTTGTATATCTCTTGATATAGTTGTTACTACACTATTTTCTGTAGGCCCATATTCATTTATTATCTCTACGTCAGGCATTATATTCTTGCTTTTCTTTATAAGGCTTTCACTTGTATTTTCTCCTGCCAGTGTTACAATCCTCAATGTTTCCAAATCTTCTTTATCTGAAGCTTCTAATAAAGCAGAATATAGTGTTGGTACACTTGTTAAACGTGTTATGCCATATCTTTTTATATGTTCTTTAATCAATATTGGATTTTTTGAGTCCTCATCTTTCATAAATACCACTTTAGCACCTGATAATATAGGTGTAAAAAAGGTTGTTACAAAGCCATCAAATGCAAAGGAAATTACATGTAATATGCTATCATTCTGACTAAGCCTATATTCCTTCATTAGAGAACATATGGAATTATATATATTTCTATGTTCAATCATTACTCCCTTAGGCTTGCCTGTTGAGCCTGATGTATATATTACATAAGCAAGATTATTGAGTTCAGTTATTATTTCCAGATTCTTATTATCTCCTTCATATATTGAAGCTTCATCTATATTTATTGTATCTATACTATTTGATACGCAATCCTTCAAATGCTTCTGTATTAAAAGCAACTTAGCTCCGCTATCCTGTAGCATATAGTCTACTCTTTCCTTTGGATAGTATGGGTCTATAGGCAGATATGCACCGCCTGCTTTTAAAATACCCATTATACCTATTACCATTTCTAAGGATCTATTTGCCATTATACCTACTATGCTGTCTGCAACTACACCTTTATTTCTTAGTACTCCTGCCAGCTGATTTGCTTTCTCGTTTAACTCTCTATAGGTAAGCTGCTTATCCTCATATAATACAGCTATGTTATTTGGGGTTCTCTCTACCTGTTCTTCAAACAGCTGATGTATTGTCTTGTCCTTTGGATAATCCACTTTTGTGTTGTTAAAGTCTATTAATATTTTTTGTTTTTCTTCCGCTGTCAGTATTTCTACTTCCGATAGTTTAATATCTATATTTTCTGTCACTGCTTGTATTATGTTCTCTAAATGCTTGTACATTCTCATTATTGCAGCCTTGCTAAATAGCTTTGTACAGTATTGTATGCCTATACTAATGCTATTTTTCAGTTCTACAGCAGTAAGAGTTATGTCAAATTTTGATACCATATTTTCCAACTTATATGGGCTTATCTTTAAGTCCTCTACCGTTACTTCTGCTATATTCATATTTTGGAGTACAAGCATCACATCAAAAACTGGGTTTCGGCTAAAATCTCTTGCTACAGCAAGCTTCTCAACCAGTTCTTCAAACTGATAATCTTGATTCTCATATGCTCCTAATGCATTGTTCTTTACTTCTGTTAAGAAATCTATAAAGGTCTTTTCTCCAGTAGGATAATTCCTCATTGCCAAGGTGTTTACAAACATTCCTATAATATTCTCAAGGTCTGCATGAGGTCTTCCTGCTATTGGGATTCCTACTACTATGTCTTCTTGCCCACTGTATTTTGACAATAGTATATTAAAGGTACTAAGTAATACCATATACATAGTACTGCCTGTAGCTTTTGCCATTTGTCTTAGCTTATTAGTCAGCTCTTCTTTTATCTCGAATTGTATAGAAGCTCCCTCAAAGCTTTGTAATGCTGGTCTTTGGTAGTCTGTAGTAAGGTTTAGCACAGGTATTTCTCCTTCAAATTGCTTTAACCAATATTCTTGCTGTGCTTTTATCTTATCTGATTTAAACAACTCATTCTCCCATTCTGAGAAATCCTTGTACTGTATTCTTAGTGGGGTTAATTCTTCTCCTGCATATGCCTTTGAGAATTCCCTTACTAATATTCCCATGGATGTTCCATCTGATATTATGTGGTGCATGTCATACATCAATATATTCTTATTAGGTTGTATTTTAATAATTCCTACTCTTAGAAGCGGTGCTTTTGATAAATCAAATGTCCTTATGAAACCCTTTACTATCTCTTCTATACCTTTGTCTTCTTCTGTCTTATATTCTTCTATACTAAATTCTACGTTGCTATGTACTTTTTGTATTAATCCTTCTTCTAATACCTCGAAGCTGGTTATTAATGCTTCATGTCTTTGTATCAACTTATTAAAGGCTTCTTTTAACCGTTCTGTATCTAATTCTCCGTCTAACTCCAATATCCCAGGCATATTATAGCTAGTGCTATTAGGTTCAAGCTGTTGCAGTGTATATATTCTCTTTTGTGCTGATGACATCTCGTAGTACTCTTTTTCTTCTGCCGGCTCTATTGATGAATATATGTTCTCTTCACTGTCTTTAATATATTCCGATATTCCTTTTATTGTAGGATTAGTAAATATCTCCTTTAAAGGCACTTCTACGTTCATTATCTTATGTATTTTTGAAGCTAAGCTTGTTGCCTTTAGTGAATGTCCTCCTAGCCCAAAGAAGTTATCATTAATACCTATCCTCTCTACTCCAAGTACCTCTCTCCATATTTCTACTAGCTTTTCTTCAGCACTGCTTCTTGGCGCTTCATATTCTGTTCCTGTAGATATGTTTCCATCAGGCTCAGGTAATGCCTTTCTGTCCACCTTGCCATTTGGTGTCAGTGGTAGCTTTTCCAGCTGTATAAAGTATGATGGTATCATATAGCCAGGCAAGGAGTTAGATAGATGTTCTCTTAACTCTAGTATCGTCAGTTCTTTTTCTCCTACTACATATGCGCATAGATACTTGCTTCCACTATTATTATCTCTTGCTATTACTACTGTTTCTTTTACTGCCTCATAACTTAGAAGCTTATTTTCTATCTCTCCAAGCTCTATTCTATAACCTCTTATCTTTACTTGATAGTCTATTCTTCCTAAAAACTCAATATTCCCATCAGGCAGCCATCTTACCAGGTCTCCTGTCCTATACATTCTGGTTCCTTGCTCAAATGGGTTGTCTACAAACTTCTCTGCTGTTAATTCTGGTCTATTTAGATAGCCTCTCGCTAAGCCCTCTCCTGCGATACATAACTCTCCTGCTACTCCTACTGGCACTATGTTGCTATGTTTGTCTACTATATATACTTTAGTATTTGCTATTGGCTTACCAATATCTATTTGTCCCTCGCTAAGTTTCCTTACTGTTGACCATATTGTTGTTTCTGTTGGTCCATATACATTATATATATTTGCTTTCGTATTACTTCTTAGTTTCTCTAGCAAGGACTGGGGTAGAAGCTCTCCTCCTATAATCATTTCCTTTAAATTATAGAATATATTATTGTCACTGTTTTCTGATAACAACCTCATCCTTGATGGAGTTGATTGTATTATATCAACCTTTTGGTTATGTATTATTTCACTTAACTTATTTATGTCTTTTTGACTGCTTTCATCTGCTATTACTATTCTTAATCCCTTTGTCAATGGCAATAAGGTCTCCAATCCAAATATGTCAAAGGATATACTAGTTACAGCTAATATGATTTTTTCTGATGTAAAATCAATATTTTCTGTCATTCCTGTTATGAAGTTTACAACTGAATGATCTTCTATCATAACTCCTTTTGGCTTTCCTGTACTTCCCGAGGTATAGATTACATAGGCAGTATCCTGCGGTTTTCTATTGCTTTCTATATTACTTGTATTTCCTTTATACAGCCTTTCATCTTCCAGTTCTATTATTTCTCCACTAAATTCTACTTTATCTTTTATACTAGACTGTGTAAGTAATATTGATGTCTCACTGTCCTGTAGCATATATTCTATTCTATCCTTTGGATATTCGGGATCTATTGGAAGGTATGCACATCCTGCTTTTAGAATACCAATTATACCTACTATCATCTCTAAGGATCTTTCTATCATTATTCCCACTATACGATCAGAGACTACTCCCTTGCCTCTTAATACCCTTGCCAACTGATTTGCTTTCTCATTTAGCTCTCTATATGTGAGACTTCTATCCTCATACATTAATGCTATGCTGTAAGGGGTTCTCTCTACTTGTTCTTCAAATAGCTGATGTATTGTCTTGTCCTTTGGGTAATCTGCTTTTGTATTATTAAAGTCAACTAGTATTTGCTGTCTTTCTTCTTTTGTCAGCATATCAATTTGACCAATACTACAACCTTCATTTTCCATAATGTTTATTATTATATTTTCAAAATGTTTTACCATTCTATTTATTTCAGTATCATCAAATATACTAGAATCATATTTGAACTGTAACTCTAACCCTTTAAAATCAGTTAAAGTTAACGTTAGCTTGTAATTTGTCATTTCTGTCATAGAATATTCTTCAATTCTTATGTGATTATCACCATTAAGCATTGCTTGATCCAATGGATAGTTTTCAAATACTACAAGCGTATCAAATAATTCCTCCTTACTATCAACTCTGCTATAAGACTTTATATCTACAAGAGGAGTACTCTGATACTCCTCTCTCTCCTTCAAAATCGAATCAACCTTTTTTAATAAGCTTTGAATGTTCTTTTCTTCAGAACTATTTACCCTTAATGGCAGAGTATTAATAAACAGTCCTACCATATCCTCTATTCCTTGTATATGTGCATTTCTTCCAGATACTGTTGTGCCAAAAACTATATCATTTGTATTATTATATTTTTGCAATAAAATACCCCATGCTGTATATAATAAAGCCGCTACTGTGGTCTTCTGTTTCTTGCAAAACTCATACATACTCTCTGATATTTTATTGTTTAACTTATAATCTATTTTGCTGTTTGCTACACTAATTTCACTATAGGATGGTTTTGTCCAAATAGTTGACTTGCTTTCATAATTATTAAAATGCTCACGCCAAAATGTCTCTTGCTTTGCTTTGTCTTGCTTTTGGCAGTACTTTATAAATTCTTTAAAACTATTTTTTTTGATTATGCTTAGAGGTTTATCAGCACATAAGCAATTACATGCTTGTACAAATTCCTTTAAAATAATTCCGTTACTCCAGCCATCATATAATATGTGGTGATATGTTATGATTATCTCAAATTTGGAGCTATCTAGTTTAACAATTGCCATTCTTAGAGGATTTTCGCTTATATTTATTTTTTTATTTAATTCATTATCCCTAATATCCATTATCTGCATAGTTTTATCTACAGAATTGATATTGGATAAATCATATGTATTATATGGTATTTCATATTGCTTCAATATAATTTGTAATGGCTTGTCCAGCTTGTCCCACTTAAAGATCGTTCTTAAAATTTCATTATTTTGAGCAACATGATTCCAAGCCATTTTTATAAGATTTTCATTAATTTCCCCACAAAGCGTTAGGCATAGTTGTTCTAAATACTGTTTACTTTCAGAATTGCTTAAATAATGAAATAGCATTCCCTCTTGCATAGGCGTTAAGCCTAATATGTCTTGAATGTTTGACTTGTCTAGTTTTTTAAAGTACACTGTATACTGCCTCCTTTTGCTATATGATAAATTAGTCAAAAATATATTAGTAACTATATTGTTACAAAGTCTATTCTCAATCTTTACAAAATTCTAATATAAAATGGTAATAAATGAGATTATAGAATACACTTAGATTTCTATGTGAACTTATAAATAGATGTTAAGTTTGATGTGTTTTAAGGGGTATATATAAAGTACCACCATACCCCTCTTACTTGCATTATATCTCTAATTTCCAATATGTCAAATATGTTCTAATACAGTCAAATTTTGCTTATACATTCTCACCATAAAGAGATCTATATAACTTTTTGATAGCCCTTTTTTCTATCCGCGATACATATGATCTTGAAATTCCAAGCATCTCTGCAATTTCTCTTTGAGTTTTTACCATACCATTAGATAAACCATATCTAAGCTCAATTATAGTTTTTTCACGTTTCTTTAAAACCTTCTCCATCTTCTGATATAACTTCTTTATCTGTATTTTAAGCTCTACTTCATCAAGTATTATATCAGTATCACTTCCTAGAATATCTATTAAAGAAATCTCATTTCACCTAACTAGCTATACATAAAGAAAAAAGGCTGAAATCACTCAGCCTTTTTATAATCCGTATTATAATATAATTTTCCATCCATTAAAATAAACTTAACTTTACTAACTCCAAGACTAATAGAATTCAAATTAATACACCTTCCCTTTTTAAGATTTGATAATTCTGAGGAAAAGTGTTATAATAATCCCTGTTCGCAATTCTGTTTTTTCTTTGTGGGATTGGACAGATTGTGAGTCGGGGGAAGCTGGAGAAATCCAGCTTTTCACTTTTCCATTTAACATTACCCTTATTAACTTTAACTTACTTTTTTAAGTATAATGCATCTTTTTGATTTTATCAAGTTTTTACACAACCTAATAAATCCCATATTTATTATTATGACTGCTCTTTATTTTGTTACAATATGGTATATTTGTATTATTAAAGTATTTTAAGCATGTGATTTCGTTATAAATAATGTTTTACCAGCCATAACAAGAAATTATGTTTGTTTATGTATACTAAAAAATAATATTTTTTTGCAAACAAAAAGAACCTTCAAAAGAGGTTCTTTTTTTGTAAATTACCTTTTTAAAACTATTACACGATTTGTGCCATACGGATCGGTATCGTCACTCGCAAATGTAGAAGATGCAGTAGATATTACAAGCGTGATCAGTAGAAGAAAAACTATAATTTTTTTCATTTTCATGCCTCCTCTCTTTCCTCTTTTATCAACATTATGTCTCCAAGACATGCCTTTAAATTATGCTGGAATTCTATATTTATCTCATTATCATATTTTTTTATTAAATAAATAATAAGCTTTGATATTTGATCTAGTTCCTCAACATCATTTCTTTTGTCAGACAATTTTATTAGGGCATAAATATGTTCAATTACAAAATACTTATCTATATTGTGATTTTCCATGTTGATTAGGCACTCTTTTAATTTGTTCAGATTATTATTGTATATTTTCAAATCAAGGTTGATGTTGATATACGTGTCATAAAGATGCATTAATCTTGAATATAAAGGAGTGGTTTTATTTGATTCATTACTCTTAGCAAGTTCAAATGCAATGTTAATGCACTCCATTGCTTTATCAAGTTCACCATAAGCTCTGTATGCCTCTGCAAGATTATTGTATAAAGATATTTTTGTTATATCGTAACTGTTTTCTATAACGTCAATGGCTTCCCTATATAATTCAATAGCTTTTTCTAAATCTCCTTGTTTTTTATAAGTTACTCCAATATTACTAATAACAGCAGACTTTGACCTTTCGTTAAAACTAACTGAACCTGCTGATTTAAATTTTTCTCTTGCTTTTACATATTGACCTTGAGTTATTAAATGTATTCCGTAGTAATAGTGGAAAAAATAAATATATTTATTTTCAATTTCATTTTTATATCTATTATATATATCCTCTGCTCTTATAAAATATTTTGATGCTAATGTAATATTTTGCTGTCTATATGCGACAAATGAGAAGCGATACAGTGCTTCTAGTAGTAGATTATAATCTGTTAATTTTGTATCTAATATTTCAACTGCTTCACTGTAATATTTATAGGCTCTTTCTATACTTCCCATCCTTGTATAAAAATCCCCCCATACCACATGCAACTTGCTTGAAAGATTCTGTAATTTCATATTTGAACACATATCATTTAATTTTTCATAGATTTCTAGGTCAGAAAGAGCATTGTATAATTCATTGTTTTCATCAATGTTTTCAATGTACCTTTTAATTTGATTTTCTGGAGACAATGCGATTTCGTCATATCCAACTTCCATAGCTTCTCTTAATCTGTTCTTGAATTTTTTCAGGTATTGTAGTTGCTCCACGTAGATAAGTTCTTATTGATCCTGGAGTTGGATAATTATTCATACATTCAGAACACTTTTCAAGTGTACCAAATTTCTCTTCGATAGCTTTCTTGACTTGCTGTTTTTCACTTAAAATCTCTATTTCGTCGGCGTAAAGCTTCAAGATTTAACACCTCGCTTATATTTATTATACTACCAATATTAATTATTTGGTAGTGCGTTATATCCGCTTCGCATATATTCATCTTCCATTTCTTTATCAAGGTTTTTATATTGTTATACGCAATACTTTTTTACCTTCTCTAACGCAGACTTTGCACTATCAATGTTATTTTGATACATCTTAATTGTTGTTTCTATAATATCTTCTCTCGCTGATTCCAATATCTTTTCCATATCTTCAACCTTACGTTCTAATGCTACTTTTATTTGACATATCTCTTTATAATTAAATATATCCATTTAAATCGCTCCTTCACATAATTTTCAAAGTATTTAATTCTTGTAATATGCTATAATTATATAACAATACCCTTGGGTGTTGTGTTGGTTGGGAATTCGCAAACTTTGGTCGGTGGGCGAGTTCCCTTTTATTTTTCTTTACTTTCCTGTTCCTTAAGCCATTCCATGACCTCTGATTTCTTGTAACGATAAGCTCTTGTTTTGCCATAATGGGGCATACCTTGCGCTCTCCATCTCGAAGCAGTTGCGCCACTGATGCGCAACCAATCGCATAATTCTGTTGTTGTAACTAACTTTTCTTCCATCTCAATCCTCCTTCGCATTATATTTAGCTTACATATTTATCTTATCTTACATAGCTTACATTGTCAATACTTTCTAATAAAATATTTTCGTTTCATTAATTTAAATGCAAAATACCGTCTAAAACTTCCTGTTACCCCTTGGACGGTTCAAAATCATGTTGCAAGATAAGTTAAGCTTGTACAGAAAAAGCTATTATAAAAGCTCCTAGTGCGTTGAAATTGACAAATGAAGTGCTTAGTGGAATAATTAGCATAATAAGAAGCGAGAAAAAATAATATAGGAGGTCTGTCTATGAAGGGTAATATATTCGACATACAGGATAAAATATACGCAGGTATCGGTCACTATTCTTATTTAATAGATACAATGGAGTCTGTTTCTGAAGAAGATAAATTTAAGTACAAAGAAAGAATGAATGGCTTAAAAGAAGCTTTAGAAGTATTGAATTCGTTTATTGATGAAGATGATATAAAAGAAAAAAACAGAAGAGCTGAAATTGAAAGAGATAGGCTACTGCATGATTACTTTTGTATAACGTAGGGAGGGAGACAAAAGCATGGCAAATAAAAAAGTAATTATAAAAATAAACCACAGCACACCAAATGTTTACTTAGCAGCACAGAGGATGGAGCAGGTTTTGAAGCAGTTTGATAAGATGACCGAGAAGCAGAAACAGGCTTGCATAGAAAGAGTGGATAGAAAAGCTCCTGGAGAGCTTGCGGAATTGTATGATGCTTTGAATGAATATATGGATTAAACTAAATCCAGTAACCCACAAAGGCTACTGGATTTTTATAGATTTATATCGGGGTGATTAACTTGTTACATTTACAGGACGAACAGCAAAAGATATATAAAGCCACTATGTCAAGAGCTGCTAATCTAACCGGCAACTCTCGCTGGTTCTCGACCACACGCTGGATCGACGATGAAGCGTTTACCTTTTACTATATTAAGGGCAATGGTTCTAGTTTCTATTTTATATACCAAGGTAAATGGCATAAGATTCACAAAGGAAGTATTTTAAATGAAGATGTCCCCACAAAGTATACAAGGATTAAATAAACATATTCCAACTGCAGTCCTTAGTCTCAAATTGTAGATTATACTAAACATATGTTCGTATGGAAAACAATAAATACTGCCTACAAATTTAGTAAGCAGTAACTTTTACTAAGGTTTACATCTATCACATGGAGTTAAGCCTTTCTGCTTAGCTTCTGAAAGTTTAATCTGAATCTTACTACTCGACAAATATGAACAATCTGCTTTATGATACTTTGAGCCAGTTTTAGTTATATATACTGTATAATCCTTTGGAACCGTAGTTTGAGTTGCTACAAGCTTTTTCTCAGCTTTCAAAGTAATTTTACTTCCGTCTGACATTACTATAATTGTTCCTTCTTTATCGG
Organism: uncultured Clostridia bacterium; assembly: GCA_942492835.1. GTDB lineage: Bacteria > Bacillota > Clostridia > Lutisporales > Lutisporaceae > GWB2-37-7. The sequence continues at coordinate 305,709 of OW818645.1, forward strand.
TTCTGTGCACTTCTCCATATAACTTTAATCTGTTTATAATTATATTATCAGGGTGATTATAAACATTATATAACCCGACACTTATAATTGAATACTTTGGAGATACAGCCCTTGCAAAAGCTGTAGATGTTGATGATGTTGAACCATGATGCCCCACTTTCAATACATCTGCTTTAAGATTATATTTCGCCTTTATTATCAAATCCTCAGAGATTTTTTCAGCGTCTCCAGTAAACAAGAAAGAGTTTTTATTATACACTAACTTAGCAACAATTGAGTAGTTATTCATATCTTCATATTTAGTCAATGTAGGAGCTAATACTGTAAACTTAAATAAATTATTAGCGACTATATCAACTCCAGCTTTTGCTTCAATTATTGTTAATTTCTTATTTTTTATTGTAGTAATAAGATACTTATATGTAGCAGTTGTAGTCGTTACCTTTGGCATATATATTTTATCTACCTGAAAAGCTTTAACAATATCAGCCATGCCCCCTATATGATCCTCATGGGGATGCGTACCTATAAGATAATCAATTTTATTTATTTTTAGATCTTTCAAGTATTTTATAATTTTTGCGCTATCATCCTTATTTCCTGCATCTATCAACGCCACTTTACTATCTGGTAATTGAATTAAAATACTATCCGCTTGCCCTACATCTAAATAATGTACAAGAAGATTCTTAGGAGTATCGAGACTTGCTACTGTATTTCCCAAGCATAATCCTACTATACATGCTACTAATAATATGCTTATAATAATTCTATTCAGTTTCAAAAGGCATTCCTCGTTTCAATAAATATTACTATTACTGTTCTACGTAAATTACTAATATCCTCTTGTTGCTAGTTTAAAAGTATAATATAAAAAATTTTCTACTATTATGTATAGTAAAAAGGTGCAGCCGAAGCTACACCCTATATTAAGCACTTATTAACTTTATAGAAGGTAAAAAAGCTAAGTCTTTTATAATCTGACACTTAACCTTGCATACCTGGTATATTTCTTTATAATGTGTTCCCTTGTCCGCTTCTATAGATATTATATTCTCTATTGCATTTTCTAAGAATCTTATAGCGTCTATGTAAGATAGAGGTAAACCGTTTCTTTGCCCCGCTTCTATACCCAATGTTGTATTAACAAGCTTAGAATATGTCATGTAAAGTTTTCCTGCGTTCTTACTGCCTTGTGCTTCTGCATGCGGTATTAGTTTAGTAAGTATTATGTCTGTTTCTTCTCTGCGGATCTGTTTGCCTGTTATCCTTGATTGTTGCCATTCTGCAGATTGGCGCTCCGTAATGAATTGTCTCATGTGTTTAAATTCTTCAATAAATCTAACTTTCATTTTCATAGCCTTTACTGTATTATATGACATTGCAACGAGAACAAAGGCTTCTTCTGTTAAGTCTATCTTTGGATATTCCCGACCACGCTCATTAGTATATGTTGACTCCTCAAAGTTGCGGAGTGAAAATTCATTTTCACCAGCATCCTTAAGTTTATCAATTTGATTTCGTATATCTCTTAACACATCGTCGTGATCCTTGTCAAACTCTATTGCGACAATAAGACTATCTGTTAAAGCTCTATTTTTCCTTATTGTTACTAATTCATTCATTGTATGTTTCCTCCTAATAATTTGTAATATAAAAGGATAGAGACTTACATAAGTAAATCCCTATCCTGTATAGGAGGCTAGAGGCGTGTCTCACGACATGGCATACCCTCTAAGGCATAATAAAAGACACCTACCTTAGTAAGTGCCTTTTATTACAAAAGCTTGCTCCATGTCTTTTGTCCTACTATGCCATCTGCTATAAGTCCCCTGGTGCGCTGAAAATCTCTAACAGCACTCTCTGTCTTTGCTCCAAAATCTCCATCCACAACGAGCTTATAACCATATTTGTTAAGCTGTGCTTGAAGTAATTTCACTTCTTGATTGTTCATTCCTTGCTTTAGCAATGGATAAGTTTTCTCTTGTGCTACTTTAGCGCCATACACTTTAGCAACATCATTTTTAAATTTATCCCATGCACTTTGTTGTAACAGCATCTTGGGACAATCCTTGCCTGTAATATCATAGTGTCTATACAAATTATCTATGCATAAATTGCACTTTTTTAGTAAGTATGCCACAAGTTCTACGCTGTTTTGATATGTCTTTCCCCAATCTCCGTCCTTATTAACGCACATCTCTATGCCAATCAGGAACAAGTTAGGTGACAGCTTCTCTCTAAGCTTGTCACCTATTGCAGTATATTTCTTGGCGCCTACGTGATAAGCTATTTCGTCATCTTTCACGCATTGAACTATTTTACTATCATCTACGATATAATGAGCAGATGTGTTATTACCTTGCCTGAAAGTGTTAAAATAGTTTCTGTTTGCTATAGCATTAGCTCCTCGGTTAATATTTGCTGTCCAATGTATTACAACACCTTTCGCTCCTCTGAGCTTCTTCCCTGGATTAGCTGCTTTGTTTGAAAGTAACATTTGTGTTATTGGTAACATTATGTTGCACCCTCCTTCTTAGGCATCTCTAACGCTGTAGATTTTCCATAGTAGCTGCCAACAATAAGCCCCACTATCCCAACAAAAGACTGTGGTACTTCTATACCTCTTAGCATAGAAATAGCTGTAAAAATAATATAAGCTCCTGCCATTGCTAGTGCTATTGTCTTTCTTGTTTCTATTTTTTGCATTGTATTTCCTCCTATTTTATTAATCCTTTTTGAGCTGCATAAAAAAAGAAACCTATAATACCACCCAACATAGGCACTATCAAGATTCCTATAAGCCACCTTATAGTATTTACTAAATCACCTATCTGCTTACATAGATTATTTATTTCTGTCGTATTTTTTGCATCTGAAACACTTAGATCATCAAGTTGCTTAGCATGTTCATTCAGTCGTTTGTCGTGTACATCTAGCTTTTCATCGATTCTCCGATGTTTCTCAACACATACATCACTCATAGAGCACCTTCTTTCTCATTTCAATACAAAAGCCCTGGTCAAAATAACCAGGGCTTCTTTCAAAGCAGACTCAAATAAATTTTATATTTTTCATTTTAAAAGGGGTACCCTTGCTGGAATTCCCCTTACTAGGGGATTACCAGTGGGTTAGCACATGTACTATATAAATGATTTTAGATACTATTAAGACAATATCTAATAATAACTTTACAATGTGCCGGAGCCCTTTTAAAAAAGGTTTCATAGAATCTGCTCCTTTTTATTTAATTTTCATAGTTCAAATAGTATATACTATACAGTGCAAATAATGTTAGAAGTTTTATATACTAATTCTACAAAAGGGGTAAATAAGTTAAACAAATTTTCCAATGACACATCATCCTTTTCAGCCTTTATATTTCTCTTAATACTATTATATCCGCAATAGCTAATCTTTATACATGTTTATTGTATATAATTGTCCTATTGCGTAATAAAAAAGAACCTACTTTTTTGTAAGTTCTTGCTAAACAATTTATAAAAAGTGCGTGGTAACACAGTTTCTGATTATGCTTATTTTGTGCGGTTGTATCCCTCAATTATTAATTGAATATTTTCTGAAATCGCTTTAGTGCCATCAAGATTAAGTATTGGACAAGCTAATGTTTTTGCCCATTCATCAATAATTGAGAGATTGCGAGTTCTAACAAATTCTAAAAAATCTTGTTCTTGCTCATACATATCGCCACCTACTAAAGCACGTTCTCCATATTGTTCTAATAACCTGTGTTTCACACGTTCTAAACGTATATCAATCGGGGCAGATAGGAATACACCTAATTTATACATAGAACTAATTTTATCACCATAATCACCTTTTACAGATGAAAGCACAAATGAATCACATTTCTCTATATCGATAAGCATTAATTCAATCACTGTATCTTTAGAGCGAGGTTTGGAGTAAGGAATTTCTGATTCTTCAAAGTAATAATCTTCAACATCTAAATGTTTAATCTTTAGTATACGAGCCAATTCACGTCCTAATGTAGTTTTGCCACATCCATTTGCACCAAAAATAACAATTCCATTTGGCATTCTATACACCTCCTAATTTAAATAATCTTACGTTCGCATTTTTCTACCAATACATCGCAACAGCCGAAAAACAAAAACCTAAATCTACTGTTTATTTATTGAACCATTTAGAAAAGTAATTAATGACATCAAGCATTTGTTTTTTTATGTATTTATCATTTATTACATTGTCATTTAATATCTTTTTAAAAGCAAAATAAATATCTCCATACCATTCAGTAGTAGGGGAACAATGGCATCCATCAATAATATCTTTAAAATCATCCGAATACTGTTCTCCCACAATTTTATATACAGTCTTAACTAACTCCTCTAATTCTTTTAGTTCCATATTAATCTCCTATAATTTTCTATAGCTCATCATATCTCGAAAACATGAGTCTTAACTTAATTCTATCATCTGAACGTACAAAATAGAAGGGCAGTTTATTAACATTCTATTACGAATTAATTTTACCTAATACTTCTGTTTTCTCTGATTCTGTTAGTTTGGTATAATCTGCAATAATTACTTCTGCTGTTTTGCCTTCATCAACCATTCTAGTTTTTATCGCATTAACAAATATGTTCAACTTCCAGGTAGGCATTATTAAGCACCTCCCATAATGGCAGCCATTGCAAGGGTAAGATCCGTAACTTGCTGCTCAAGCTCTATATTTTTTAGCTCCAATTTGAGTACTTTATCTTCATCTGTAGGTATACAGTCCTCATAAATAAAGAAGAAATTCTTCTCTGTGTGATTATACATAAGTACTGTTACCTTACCCGCAGGTGCTAGGGGGTACTCAGGCAATATCTCAACTTGTAGAGCTTTGTTTTTTTGTTCTACGGATAGCAATGTTCCATCATGGATTGTAGAACCTACTCTTGATGTCGTTTCTGATACTGGTTCAAGGAATAAATATTTCATAGCTCTCAACTCCTTTACATAGTAAGTAGTATTGTGGAGAATGGGCAAAAACTGTGTATTGCCCATTTTGCGTAATAAGAACTGTTGTTGGGATTATAGAGCAAGCCTTTACTGTAAAAATAACCCCCCGTTGAGTCATATGCACCATCTAACCCTCTAAATTTGTATGTCCCATTTGGAATACTGCTACTGGTAGTGTCATCCACATACCAAGCTTGTATCAAGGCAAGGGTTGTCTTATCCAGTAAGTAAACACACATTGAATAGGCTGCTTGAGAAGTATACCCGGCAACTAAAATAGCAGTTGGATGACCAACATCTTTTACAAACATGTCCCCCTGGAATGATACCGAAGCCCCCTCTACCAAGACTTCTAGGGTATTTTTGTCAACTTTGTAGAGTTTTCCAGGATTACTGTAGTTAAATATATAAAAGTTTGGCTCTGTAGTTACGTTGTTATTAACAAAACGTTTGTTCACAATTCGTGAATCTGTTGTCTCTGCAACTATTGTTAATGTGGTGAGGTCTATTTTGACAAGCTTCCATGTCCCCAAGTGCAAATATAGATAGCCATCTATTATTCGCCCATTCGTTGGAGCTTGTGAAAATGCTGTTTGTTGAGTTCCTAATATAAGAGTATTGGTTGTATCAATAGTGCTATCGATTTTTCTTAGATAAATATAGTCTCCATATCTAAACGATACTACGCCCCCTGGCAGTATACTCCAATCATAACTTGTTGTATATGTGCTGGGTATATAATTACTAGCTAATAAAACGTTATAAGCATTATAGCATTGTATATATTGAGGAGAACCCGACCTCACAAAGTACAACTTGGTATCCACTGTAGCAAATTCAGTGCTAAAGTCGTATGCACTTTGGCAATTGGTTGCTGCGAGTACCTCACCAGCGAGGTCTAACACTGTGGTAGTAAAGCTTGATACTATCTTAAACCTTGAAGATATATAGGAGTTCTGTATATAAGCTATATATTGTGGATTATATGCACCAATGGTAAGTCCTGAATAGTCCACCACTTGACGTAGAACTTCAGGATATTGGCTCAATAGCTCATAACCACCAGTTATGCCCACAGGCATAATATAATTGGCTATCATGACCTTATCGCCCACCCCTGCAACTTTATCATATGTGCCTAAAGCCAAACCTTCTTCTGTTCCAAAAGCAACACCTGCTACAACCTTATCTGCTGTGACATTGCCATACTCACCTCCCTCACCCAATAATTGAAAATTTACTCCATCATAAAATAAGGTATACGCTCCCACTTTTAAACTTGCATCTAAACCTCCTGGCTTTTTAATTCCCCCTGCGCTACCTATTGTTGAAACATTCAATGTAGAAACTCCAGTTGAAGCTGCATTAATTAATACAGTAAATTTTTGATTTACTAATATGGTTTCTGCAGTGACTACACTGTAATTATTGCCAATATTTGTAGTTGTCCCTAAATGCGGTACTTGCTTCGTATTGTCAGCCTGATGCGCAGCAAGGGCAGAAGCATCTGCTTTAGCTGCAATCTGATTAAGCACTGTTGTTGCAAAGTTTGGATCATCTCCAAGAGCTGCAGCTAATTCATTCAAGGTGTCTAGTGTTGCAGGGGATGCATCCACAAGAGCTGCTACCTTTGCATCTGTATAGGCTTTTGCGTTTGTCTCCGCTTCTGTTGCTTTGGTCTGAGCTCCTGCAGGAGTTTCTTTGGCAGCCACCTCTACTGATAATGCATTCAACTCATCAACAGAAGCAAATATTAGTGATTGGTCTATTGTAGCAGTAACATTCGCAACATCTCCGACAATCGAAATGATGTCAATGGACTTCTCTAATACATCTGATCCCCCATCAGCAGGGATGTACTCAGCATTCACTCCTGCGTTTCCATAGCAATATAGTATTTCTCCTAAATCAGGATCCAGTGCAAATAGTCCAAGTTCACACCAAGAAAAACCGGATAAAAGCCCTTGATTAGAAAGCATTCCACCAACTGCTGCTTTCCCCCCTGTGAGTGGTTTCAATTTTGTAATATTAAGAGTTTTAACTTCATGCTTCAATATGTTTAATTCTAGGATAGAACTACCCTCGAGTTCTCCATCTCCTACAGCTATACGTGTAAAGTTTAGTTGTGTACCAGCCTGTGCTTTTGCCTGTAGGTTTCTGCCTTTAGTAGTTAAGACTAATCCTCCGAATGCGCTCATTATACCACCTGCCTTATTTCTAATTTATCACTGGTATGCACTACTCCGGCAAAATATAAATTCATTTCTCCTGATAGAGAAATTATGATTTCCTCCAAGTGTGCTGAGTTTCTTTTTACTGCGTTTAATACCTGGATGAACTGGTCAGCTCGTTCACCTGTTACAGCCGAATTCGTTGTAACAACCTTGAACATAAATGGATCTCCGCCATATTCATACCATTCCTGAGTATATCCATCTCCAAAATATATCTTGATTACTTCTTCAACTGCAAAAGGAGTGCCTAAGCACGCCTTTATAATCGGAGCTGTTTTTATCAGCTGTTTTTTAACTTCTATGTCAGCCTTAGCATCATACCAGTCTATCTTCATCTGCCATGCCAGCTCATCAAGTATCACTTCAGGAAGAGAATCAATCCTGGAATACAGCAATGTCAGCTTTGTTTCTTGTGCTATCTGCTGGAGCTGTGGAGTAAGTGCAGCACATAGAGCTACAGTTGTTGGATCCTGCTTCATAAAGTTAGTTTGGAGACTTAATAAATCAACATCTGCTAGTTTCATCTTATATCAAACCTCCATATGTTATTGTTACAATGCCCTCTTTAGCCACATGGTCTACTACTAACTCCGTATATATGGGGCTAACTATATTGATTCTGTTTGCACCGGCATTTAACATTAGCTGCTTTAAATAATCTGGATTTATAGCCCTTCCCTGCTTGGTCTTTTGCCATAATATATATTTATCTTTTGCGCCATCTGAAGCTTCTATTGCTGACACTATGGAAGCTTCCTCAGTCTTTCTTTCATTCGAAATGTAATAGGTTAATTCTATGTTGTAAACGTCCTGAATTGCTGCAGCTGTTTGAACTAAATCAGTCTGTGGTCTTCTGTTTTTCGGAGTTAACACAGCTTGAACTGCATCCAAAACAGCTTGTGATGGCAACTCTCCGTTTTTCATAAGGATACTTATCTTAGATACTCCTGGTGTCGGTGAAGTAACTGAAACATCAGCAATATTACTGTCTGCTGTCTTCGCCCAGTACTCATACCCACCAGTGGGGCCTGCGGTAGAAATACTATCAGGTGCAAGCCTTATTCTTTCCCTATAGCTTTCATCGTCCTCAATGTCAGCACCGCCGCTGCTTGTGTCTGTATTTGTAACAGAAGCTACAAAGGCTGTAGGGTCAACAATCTTATTAACCTGATTAGGCGCAAAATCGTTATACATAGCACCAGCCTCAATAGCTTCTGCCGATACAATTCCATATGTTTGACCTGCAGGTATAACAAGGTCTTCTGTAGTTGCGAAGAACAATGCTCCATCAGGTGTTGCTCTTGTACTTTTAGCTATTGTTACGGCTGTTGTTTGTGCCGCAGATAGCATCCATTTTAGCTTTACTGTTGCTTTCTTAGCCGTCAGTCTTGTAGTGGCTCCACCTACTGCATCCAGGAAATCACCGCAAGCATATCTTAAAAGATTCTGCTTGCCAGTCTCGTTAATATCATTCTTTGCACCCACAAGGTATGGCAGAAAATTCAAAAGAAAAATCCTTCGTTCATCTCCTGGGTAAAATGTCTCTCCCGAGACTTGCTCAAAGGATGCTATGAGTTGATTTTCTAATGTCTTTGCATCGACCTCAACAAATTTAATATTATTCAATCTCAATCACCACCTTAAATTGCATATTGCCAGCTAGATCAACCGAAAGAAACTCGACTGAAATAACAGTTGCCCTGGGTTCTCTCTCACTAACTAGCTCATATATTTGTGCAGTTATATCAGCTATAGCATTTTGTATAGGCTGGTCAACAAAAGATGGGTTGATACCAATGGTTCTATCATAGGCAACTTCATACTTATTTGTTGCAATAAGATTCTTTACATTTTGCGCTATTCGATTGACGCCTTTAACTCCCCAATCAAGCTTTGCATCTCCTGTATTTATAGTTACTTGCACCTAAACCCCTCCCTTATAAGGACTTTTCAAGCCTCTCCATTTTTGCAATAGCTGCTTTATAATTTGGGTTATCTCTTTTATTGGTAACCTTTGTGGATGGGTTAAATATGTCCTGATTAGGAATAATCTTTTGACCTATAGCTGATGGACTTGAGTTTTTACCTGTTGTTGACACCTTCCCCTCTCGCACATATTCTTCAAAGTCGAGTTTCAAAGTTGCCTTGAGCATATTGCCTATATTATCAACAACTTCGCCTGAAACTGCCCGAGATTTTAAAAGCCATTTATTTTTCCCTAGAGGCTTATTTCCAAGCATGAATATTGATGGCTGAGCAGCCAATAGGATGTCCCCCCACTCATCAATTTCTTTTCTTACGTTAATTCCAAGCTCAACATTTAGAGGAATGGAGAAACTTAGTTTTGCTAATCCTGCTCCTTTTATATAGGTACTAGGTTTACTTTTAATTTTATCTTGTTGTTCTGTTTGAATTTCATCTCCATAACTCAATCCTGAAAATGTATATTTCTTATTGCTACTAACTTGGAATATCTTCTTTTGGAATACAGCTATAGGCATAATTAATCACCTCCAGGGAACTTAGCTATTATCAGGGCATCTTCTAGACTGGTCGAAAAAACAATTATAGCCACTAAGTCATTTACTAGCAAGCTTCCTACATGTGTAGCTATAGGTATTAGATATGTCGTTGTATTGTCTCTGTCTTGAAACATAACCCTAGCCATATGAGCCGCATTATCGACAGTGGACACTTTGCCTTTTAAATGCATCAATACCCCTCCAATGGCTTCCTAAGCCTTAGATATGTTTCACTGCATATTAAGTCATGGGTGAGGCTATCAATAAAGTATTTATTGTCAAACATTCCAACTTGTCTAACTTCAACATTACTTGCTGCAGCCCAATTTGTATTAAGCTGAGTCGAGAAGCTTCCTGATATCATCTTTTTATTTTCATATCTTAGTAAGCCTTTTGCATACCTATCGGCCTCAGCTTGGTTACTGCAGTAAATCAATTTGTTAAGTACCGGTCCAAATATATCTTTAGCCGAATACTCACCCTTGATATATCCGTTAATACCATTGCTTTTGACAATGCATTTTTGGTATATATCAGTTGAAACATTCTTGAAAACAAAGTTCCTTAGGATTTGGTTTTCATAAATGATTGAGTTCTTCTGATCAACTTCCTTCTGCTCCTCTTCATGTTCATCATAAATAGCTATAGTCTTATTGTAGATTTTTAGAGTATAACCTTCCAGCATGCACCGGTACGCTAAAAAATCAAAATCAGCCTGGTCTATCTGATCCACACGCTGATATAAATAATTAACTACATTATAAGTCTTAACTTCAAAGCCATATTTAGCAGCTATCTGGTTCACAAATTCTAGGAACCTTACATTTTCCCATCCTTGGCTTCTAGCTGTCTTACTTTGTTGTGGAATAGACAAAGCTTTTATACCGAATGTTCCAGAGTTTTGTGTCAATTCATCTATAAACATTAGCCCTGTATCATAGCCATTATGCTTGACCTGCAGGGTATCATTCTTCTTAGGATTCCATTTACTCCATAAGCCCTTAGTATCTGAAAATGCAATATTGATACTATCAGGTTTCCCTCCTGCATTATCTTTCAGTTTGAGCACTACAGGCTCTACGTCATTGTTGATATTTACTTTGTTATATATTATATCCATGCTCTAGCCTCTCTTCCATGGAGGCATTGAGTCAGCTGACTGCTGTTCCAATATAGGTATTTTCAAAAAAACACCCGCAGTGAAAATTATTACTTTTCTGTGTAATGGATTTGCCTGGATAATTGTTGATGCATTTACTTCATCATTATAAAAATCAAGGGCAATACTATCGAAAGTATCACCCGCGATTGTTTCATATTCAAAATATTTAAGCAAATGACTCCCTCCTTTTGGATTCCCACCAGTCATCACACATCGTCTTAAAATCTTCAAAATGTTTTTTAGCTTCACCCTCTGTAACATTTCCTCCACCATAGTTAGGTGAGAATATAAATGTTGGGTTGCTGCCATTGTTATCGCTACCAACGCCCAGCACTTTGGCTGTTCTATCTAAGAGGGATAAACTTCTCGGTGTTCTTCTAAGCGGTATTGCAGCTTCTGGACCTGCTTCACCAAATATTGAAGGTTGGTTCGCAAAACCACCACGAGCAAACAAAGGTAATTCGGGAATTTTAAAGCCAACTTGTTTGCCACCAATCGCCGGTACCCAATCAGGGATTTTAATGCTAAGACTATTTACTGCTCTAATTATTCTATTTATAGAGCTTATTGCTATATTCATCCCAAACTTAAATGCTCCACCTATAGCTTCACCAATACCGCTGAACACAGCAGTAACTTGTCCCCACAACTCAATAGCTTTTCCAGATATCATATCCCAATTGCGCCACAAGAGAACTCCTATGGCAATCAAAATACCTATAGCTGCAGCTATTCCAAGTACTATCCATGTTGTTGGATTTGCCAACATTGCTGCATTAAGTCCCCATTGTGCTATTGTTGCAGCCATAGTTGCTCCTGATTGAAGCATTGTTGCAGCCCCTAATGTTGCCATAATACCTTGATAAATCATCATTCCTAAAGTAATTGCCTTCCATGCTACGATAGCTCCGACAATTCCCCAAATCAGAGGTTCAATTATATTCCAATTACTGCTTATAAAGCTATAAAGGTTGACAGCAAAATTAATTACCTCTCCAAGCTTGTCAGCAAACATGCCTGTCTGAACTTGTATCGCTGGCATATTATTGATCAGGTAGCTAGTAAACTTCTCTACATATGGCATTGCTTTTTCAACTATTGTAAATCCTACTCCCCTAAAGAACTTTTGGACTAGGTCTATTTTATCGCCTAAGTCATCGTAAGCTTTAATTTGAGCATCAGGCAGTATCAACCCATTTTTCTCTGCTTCCATAGAAAGCTTTTGAAGTCCTTCAACACCAGTATCAAATAGTGGTACTAGTTCAGCATACCCTCGGCCGAACATTTTGCTTGCGAGTATGTTCCGTTCTGTTTCATCCTGCATCTGTGCAAGAGCTGCTACAGTGGTGGAAAACAACTCGCCCTGATTCTTGATTTTATTTGGGTCGATTCCAAGTTCCTTATATACGCCGTTTAACTCGCTGCCTTTTTTCCTTGCATTGGTCAAGTTCTTAGTCAGAAATGATACTCCGCTTCCAACAGCATCAAAATTGACGCCAACCTGTCCTGTAATATATTCAAGCTTCTGCAGTTCTTCAGATGTCAATCCTGTCCTGATACCCATTTCATTAATCGTCTCAGCATATTTCAGCGTATCAACTGTTGCTTTGGTTATTGCCGCACCCATAGTAAGAATTCCAGTGCCTACCATAACAGCTCCAGCCTTAACTAGTTTCATTGCTTTATCGCCTACTTTGCCAAGGCTCCCAAACTCCTTATTGGCATTGTTAGCAAGTCTAGTTGAGTCCTGCATCGCCTTCTTAAGGCTGGGGTCAACCTTACCTGCTAATAGGATTAAGGCTTCTAACTCTTTCTTACTTGCCATCCCTATTCGCCTCCTTATTTGCTCTCTCTGCTTCATCGGCCAGACGTTCATAAAAGTCTATAAAGTCAATAATACTCATATCTAAGCATTCAGAACGTGTAGCGAAATGATTGAATACTACCTGCGTGATAGCACCATTAAGGTACTCATCGGAGATTAATCCTCCGAATTCAAGAAGAAAAAATTTCTTACTAATCCCTCAGCTTTACATGCGTCTTTTGCACTAAATCGCAAAATATCGTTTATATCAACATTGTGATTCGCCTTTTTAACAGCAGCTGCAAATAAGTATAAATGATAATCCGGATCAAGTTCTTGAACGGATATTACATTGCCGGCTTTCTTGAACTCTTTACTCGCATCCGCCTTGTCTCTTGCTGTCATGTCCTCAAAGTTATACTGCAGTTCAGTAACCTTTTGGCCATCTATGTCAATTGCCTTGCTTAATTTGAATATTTCCATTGATATTCCTCCTATTATTACTAAAATTTAGAGCAGCTCTATTGAAGAGCTGCTCTCACTTCATCCATATAATCTTTTCCGTTTACAACATACTTGTAATTGAACTTGTCAATTACAAGTACTTCTTTTCCGTCTACTATCTTACGGTAATAAATAACCTCATATTCAGATGATCCATCAGCTCCAGCATTCACTTCAATTTTACCTGGATCATATTTTTTGTTGATGACTGTCATGTAAGCCTTGTTAGCTTGAATGCCAACCTTTATATTTGAAGAATTAAACACATCAGTTGCCCATGCCACTTCAATTTTTATTTGTCCAGGCCTGCTCAATACCGCATACTGCGCATTATCAGCTCGGTTGTTAACAGTAAAAACCATGCTTCCAATCTGTCCAAAGGTAGGCATATCTACTTCACCTAATATGCCCGCTCCCTTGATTGTATCGGAAAGCTTTTCTATAGACGGAAGTTGTAAATCTGCCGAATCATCAATAAGCATCATTTTTTCATTCTGATCTGATGCTCTGAGTTTATAATCTACGGTTTTGTTGGTTATCTTCATTAGTTTTCACCTCCAAAGATAGTTGCAATTCCTGCTTTAGTGTACTGTACAACAAAAGTAAGACTCTTTGCAACAGGGGTAGTTGTTGTTGCTACATCAAATATAAAGTTGCCTTCCACTATACTACTAATCGGGTTGCTCGTTTCAACAAAACTTATCTTACCATGCAGAAAATGACCATCTGCTATAAGGCTATTGAGCCATGTTTGGCTATCGTTGAGGATTGTACCAACCGTACTCCTGTTAAGAGGACCGTCCACATCCGACATATACCTTTGCTGAAAACCGTTTGTGAGGTACATCATCATTCTTATAGATGCATCGAATACATTCTTAGGGTCTAACTCTGCCCCATACTCATAATTTGAGTTGTGCGGGCCCCATAATACCCAAATGCCACTTCTAAAATTAAGAGTTGTTATTCCTGCAGCATTTAATACATTTGCATCAACTTCATCAAAGTTAATATCTGTACCATCGGTAAGGATTGTACCAACTGCATCTACTTGCTTATTGCTTGGGCTTACAGAGGGGACGTTGTCATTATTGAAGTCAATTTGTTGCATTCTAACAACCATAAGTGTGGATATGTAAAACTCTTTGCCATCACTCTTTGCTTTTGGCCATCCAACTTTTACGTTTACATCAGTGTAACCATTTGTTTTCTTCCATGCTTTAGCTGTATCAATAGTTATTGTAGTTTCACTATCTAAGTCAGCAACAACCAATGCATCCCAATGAGCGTTAATCTTGCTTGCTTTTTCTACCAAAGCCTCTTTTATAGCTACCTTTTGGCTCCATCCAGGAGCCGCTAAGATTGTTGGTATCATATTGTAAGTTTGATATATTAGTTCAACAACTGATAAGCCGGTTCTTCCACTTGCAGTATTCCCGCCTACAATATCAGCATCTAGAACCCCTATAATATCCATTTTATCAAAGGTTGCAGCTGAGGGGGTCACTAATATCTTGCCTTCTAGTGCAGTAAGTTTTACTCTTCCATCAGTTGTGTATTCGGCTTTATAGTCCACGCCTTTCTCTTTTGCAGCGATTACAATTGTATCAAGTATTGCAGGCTCATCAATATAGCCTATCCCGTTCGTTATTATAACATTTGCTGTTTTTTCTGTTACATGTACTGTAGGATCCATTACATTAATTAATATAATTGGCCCTATAGGTTGGATTCTATTTTTGAAATGTGCATATACCGCCTCGCAAAGTGTGAATGTTTTCCAGTCGTCGCTGTAGCCGACTGCTGCCTTTGCCTGGTCAAAACTATTGACTAATATCGGTTTATTGATTGCCCCATCAAAGTTTGCAAGCTGTTGCACTGGAGCTGTTCCAAAATAAACAGGTAATGTTGCTACTCCCACAGGAGGCAGCGTATCTGTTGTAGGTACTTGTCTTCCAAAGACTCCATGTTCGTACATCTTGTCACGTCCTTTCTAAAAACCTAGGGTTTCTATGTTTAATAAGGGAGCTAATACTGCAGCTGTAGCTCTAAAGCTTACCCACCCAACCCAGTAGGGCATTGGTTGTTCTGTGTACATACCCCATTTAATTGGCTTATTTACTTCCGTCTTACCCTCTCCAATAATAGGGTTAGTTGATAATGCTTGTCTACATAGGAAAAGCAGATTAATGAGGTCCTGATATCCTTTATTATTAGGTGTAAACTTCTCCCCAGGCTCGTATAACCCTGGATTATATACAATTGTACTAATACGAATATTAAGACCAGCATCGTTTCCATCGTCATCGCCTTCATCAAATGTCACTATCATTGCAGGCAATGCCTTCTTAACACCATCGAGTAGCTGCTGGGGTACCTCTTGCAACTGATTAGGAGGGGGTAGCCAACCTATGAATACATTTGGATGCATCAATTCATATTTTGTAACGTCATCATCATGAGGCACCTGCAGTTTAATACGTGGTGCCACCTCAGAAATTAAAAAATCCCGAATTGCTTCGAGAATAACATTGTCTGTCATGTTTATATCACTTCACTTTTATTTTATTGAGTCTGTATTCTATTTCATGCTCAATACGCTCTACGAGTTTTTTCCCAGCCTCTTGCTGTATCGCTTGTTCCACTTTCTCATTGCTTATCATTTGCGGCACAGAAATAGTTCTTAACACTACCACAGGCTTACGTTCTTTGCCGACACGTTTATAAACATTAAGAGAATTTTTCATTTTTTGGACAAAAGCTTTTGGATCTGTATTTATTGCTTTCATTCCACTGTTCTTTTTTATTTTTACTTTGACAGCTTTTCTGATACCTGGTTGCTTTGGTGTAAAGGGAAAATGTGACATCGAGAGAGTGTGTCCTCTCGATGTCAGACTAGCAGATAAATTGCTTTTGCTTGCCTTATTTTTCTTTATAGTACCTTTTACATCACTAGCTTTTATAGCGTATTCAGCAACTACAATTCTAGCAAGTTTAGTATTAACATAATCAACAGTTCTATTGATAGCCGAAGCAGCAGCTCCTGGCATTTGCTTTTCTAAAGATTTTAGGCCAATAGTTACTTGATTAATCTGCTTTGTATCAACAAATATATCACCTTTCGCCATACTACTCGCCTCTATTCTGACTAAGTATTATTTCATACATGCCAAGGTCTTCTCTAACATCAAATATGTACAACAGTTTGTTATCAAACCGCTGTGCATCTTTTGGCTTTGGCTTAGCTGCTCCAAATGCAGATACTTCAACAAAGTAAAGTAGTTCTCCCACAGATATCCCGTCATACTCTTTCTTACTACGTTCCATCAACCTGTCATTGTCAACAATTACATTTAAGATTCGACCGTCTATAGTGTGGGTATCTGCAAATTCATCAGAGTTTACGAAGGTTTTCAGGTCTTGATTTGAAAAATCCTTAAAGTTCATAATTACACCTACTTTATTCTTGAGCTCCTGTTACAATTGCATCAGAAGGATTGAAGGTTCCAACTAATTTATTAGGGTCTTCAGTATCCTTATCTTCGTCGTCTTCAGTATCAGCTTCTGGTGATAGCTCCGCACAGCGATTACTGATTGCTTCAAATACACCCTTCCTTTTCTTATCTGCCATCTCTTCTTCCAGCATTTTCTTAAGCAATTCTACATCCTCAATTGTTGCAACATACTTGGCAACAGAAGCAACATTGCCTTCAGGAACAAGCTTTTCATCTTGGTTAGCTTGATTAGTTTTTTGTGCAGCAGTATATTCATATTCAGCTATTCCAGAGGCAACAAGACTGGCCTCCTCTTTATCAGAAAGGCCAGAAAATGGTTGCCCTATTTCATATGTCTTGTCGTTGAATCTTAGCTTTGTATTTTTACCTTTAATCACTTCGCTTCATCCTCCTTAGTAAACAACAGCGACATACCAGTCGTCTATGTCTTCAGGTACTGGCAATGGTCTTGAGCTGACCTTAACCATTTTAACTTCATTGTTTTTGTCGGCCCAAACTTTAGGTACTCTCTCACCTTCAATAGTAACAAAGTCTTCACTTTCGTCCATTTGTGTAATAGCTCCATACATTCTTTTTGCCATACCTACTCTTGCAAGAAGAACAGTTTTTTCAGGCATCATCGGTTGTTCTACACCAGCATCATCGATGAACCATTCATCGTAGCTATAAATTTCAAGGCCAAGTGAAGTTATTTTACCAACAAATGTGACCGCATCATCTTGAATTACTGGAGTAATATCCCCTACTTTGATATTTTTCTTATCAAATAATTCTTGAATTTTAGCATTTTCAATGAATTTGTCAACTACATCAGATGCCATAATGCAAACATTTGGAGCTCTTCCACTAGATTTGATGACTGCGAGTCTCCATCTTTTCAAATCTGCATATATCGTTGCTGTTGCTTGATCCCATTTTGCATCCGCAAGAAGAGTTTCTTTATTTGTAAGATTGTAGTCAACTTCCTGCTCTATGTACTCATCAGAGGTTTCATCGATAATGCCCTTCATTGTAACCTTACCATTGATGAGCACTTCACGACACATCCATTCCTCTCTGCGAGTGATCATTTCATCAAGCTCAGAAAGGTCTTTGCCTAACATTTGGCCAGCTCTTTCTTCAGGTGTGGTTCTGCTGTAAACATTTTCGCCCATGGCTCTGGATGAAATATCATCCTTAGTCAAGACTCTTTGAGGAGCTATTCTTGGAATTTTATAATTTCTAGTTGAGAAACCTTGTCTGCTCATTGTAACTCCGCCAACTCTTGGAGCTACAAAAGGTGCCATTTTTCTTTTACCCTTTTTGAAATCAACATCGACACTCTCAGTTACCTGAGTATCCACGAAACTAAAAAAAGTATCTCTGAAGAAAGTTCTTACTGGCTTCATTTTTTCAATAGCAGCCATCATGGTTCTAGTTTGATAGATTTCTATTACATTTGCCATTTAATTCATCCTCCAATCTTTAATATGCTATGTTGTCTTTTAAGAATATGCCATATTGTCTCAAGCTGTCTTCATGGTCAGCTGCTGTATTAACAGCCGCGAAGATAAGTGCTTCACGATTAAATAATCCCGATTGATAACATTGTGCTACAACATCAGCTGTTGTGTCGGTGTCATCTGCAAGGATGAATTTTGCATCGTTGGATCCATCGATAGCTGCCTTGTCTACAAGTAAACCTTTTCCACTAGCGGTGATTATACCAAGTACACTACCTCTTTTAAGTACGCCTTGTCCTGCTAAAATTGTAATTCCCTTAACTTGAACAGGCACATTTTCTCCAGCGATAAGATTATCTGGAGCGTAAGTTCCGATTTCGCTATACAATTCCATTATTTGTTCCTCCTTTTATCTCCGCCAACAACAATCGTATTAACTGCTTTGTTGGTGGCTTCTTTCTTTTCTTCTTCAGTTTTCTGTGTTACTGGAGCAGCTGGCACATCAGCAGCTCCAGATCCTTTAGCATCTTCTTCGAGATTAGCTAAAAATGTCTTTCCTTTACCGTCATCTGACTGCATTGCCTGGAATGCTAAGCTCTTTGCATCCATAGGCTCTTCGAATTTTGCTTTGTTAACAAGTTCTGGAGCTATATTCTTAGCAATTTTTTCAATGTCTTGGATTCTAGCCCTCTCATTTTTTACTGCTTCGGCGACAGCTGCATCAACAGCTATTTTTTCTGATTGGTTTACTAAATCAGGGTATGCCTTTTTCAGGTCTTCAATATTTTTAATTTCCATATCGACCGTATCCTCCTTTTCATTTTTTGTTTGACTTGTAGTGGGTAGGTTATTTTCAAGGATATTATTAACCAGTGTTTCCACTTGGCTATTGTCCTTGAAAATGTTAAGGATTTTATCCAAAAAAGAAAATGAATTAGATAGTTTATTCTCCAACTCATTCTTTATATTTGGTCTAGTCTTAATATTTGTTAGGTCATGGCTTAAACCATTAACTATCAAAAGGTTCCCATTCAATACAGGCTTTTGACTTTTGTTTGATGGCGTTGTATCAAGTTTATCCGCAAAACCTTCTCTGACCGCATCCTCTCCAGTCATCCATGTTTCCGAATCCATTAATTCGGATATTACGTTTTTGTCTTTGCCAGTTTTAGCAGCATAAGCACTAACAATTCCATCTTTAATAACGCCTAATACTTCAACCATCTTAGAAAAGTCTTTAGCTTCACCACTTGTTGATGCGGCTGGATTATGAATCATTATGAAATCTGGAGCGTGGATGATAATTTCATCCGCTGCCATCGCAATTACGGAAGCAGCTGAGGCTGCAAGTCCTTCTATCCTTGCTGTTACATGTGCCTTATGATCCTTTAACATGGCATAAATTGCATGGCCAGTAAAAACATCTCCTCCGCCTGAGTTGATTTTTACAGTTAGATTCGAGATATCTCCAAGATCTTTAAGTGCTTTAGCAAATTTCTTTGATGATACCGAGTCTCCAAACCACGACTCTCCGATATCACCATAAATAGTTAATTCGCCTTCTGATTCGGATATATTTTTAAAATTCCAGAACTCATGTGCTACCATTACTATCAATCACTCCTTTTTATCCAGTCTGCTCTTTTGTACTCTGTGTACTCTGTGTACTCTGTGCTTGCCGCAATAACTCATTTTCTCTTTGCACCTGGGCAATGTTCTTATCCCAATTTCCTCCGGTTAATCCAATTGTCTCTTCTTCTCGAGTAGAAAATCCTTGCTCAACTCTTTTTGTAGCTGCATCAACCTCTTTTGTTGGGTCAATCTGTCCTGGTGCTGGACCATTCCAATCAGCTTTACTCCATGCTTTTCTTATGGATGGGTCATTAAAGAATCCTGGAGCTTGTACTCTTCCTCTTGCGACTGCTTCAGCCAACCAAAGTTCATATATTGGTTGGCAAAAGTCATTTGCAAACCAGGTGCGACGCATTCTGAACGACTTCCATGCTTCCAGTAACGCTGCTCTGGAAGCAGAGTAGCTGGCCATAAAAGATTTTGTGAGTAATTCGGATGGAATTTCAAGCGCTGCCCCCATTAATTTTGTCATTGCTGTAACAAATGTGTCAAATCCACTGCTTGGTCTTTTAGGGTCTGCAAATACTACATCTTCATTTGGCCCTAAAACATTTATACTTCCCGAACCCAATTCATAATCATTGGGATCAGAAGATACTTGCTCCTCTTCAAGTATAGAATCAGCAAATGGATTCTCATTTTTGGGACCCTCAACTTTAATAAAAGCAGTAAAAAATGACTGCACTACTGCAGCCATCAATTCAGCTTCTGTATATCTACTTATCTGTTTTAATACTTCAACCACTGGCGCAAGATAAGGAACCCCACGATATTGTTCACATCTCTCAGACTCCATAAGATGTAGAATGTTAGGCTGTCCAGTCCTCTTGCCATATGCCTCAACTCTCTGCCATTTTTTAAGTTCGCCATTAGTCAGTGAACTATTAGGGTACTGGTTGCAAATATGATATGCAACGATTGCTCCGTCACTGTCAATTTCCACACCATTATATATTCTGTTCCCTGCTTCAGTTTTTCCGAATAAGCCATATGAGTTAACATTGTTTGGATTGCTTACTCTATCTGCCTCAATTAGGTGTAATCTCAGACCATATGGCATCCATAGTGTTGGTTCTGAATGTTTTATTATTCCAATTCCATCACCATTTAAAAGCCAAGATATTAAAGCCAATTGCTGAAGTTCATAGAAATTGTTCAACCTTTGAGCATCACACCAAAAGGATTCAGCCCATAGCTCAAATTCTCTTTCGGTATTTATTTCCCATTCATCAGCTTGCTCCTTGGTGATGCCTAAAAACTTATAATCAATTCTACCTTTTAGTTTAAGTCCAGCACCAATAACATTTGTACGTTGTGTTTTAATTGCCGACGTAGCCAGGGGGGCCGACATATATAAATCACGGGACCTTTGACGCAAGATGTCAAGATTCTGATCAATGTCTTCCTGTGGAGTTTTACTATTTGCATTCCAGCCTTTCGTTGACTTCTTAGTCCTACTAGCTCCACTTTCAGAGTAACCAGAATTAGTAAAAGTTTTCACGATCTGCGCCTGAGCTTTCGCCATTCCAATTCTTACCCTAGACTCTTCAATATTAGCCTTAGCGGCAAGTTCCCTTGCTTTCGATTCTGCAATATTTGCCTTTTCTATAGGGTCCAATTATTTCACCTCTTTATAAGTCCCTTGGAATTATTCTGTAAGATCTACGTAATCCTTTACCATTGCAATTTATTTGTGATTGCAGCTCTTGGCACTTGTTTTCAAGCTGCGTAATAGTATCTCTTATCTCTTTCAAATCAGCTCTACGTAATCTTCTACTGCCAATACTGTATTCTTGACCTGCAAGTACTGCTTCTTCAGCTGCTAAATATAAATCTAATCGTCTTTTCGCACTATCAAGCCTTGCTTTTAAATCAACACTCATGAGCTTTCCCTCCCCAAATACTATATTTCATCTGTTCTTTTTACTACCCCACGCTTTCTTTGAGGCTTTTTAGGGGCTAGATTCAATGATTTTACCCCCAAAACAGCGGCATTTTGTAGACGTTTCTCTACCTCTTCAAGGTTTGGGTTGAGTATTTCAAAGGCTGCTTGAGCATAATTCCTAAGGTCAAGAGGCTCATTTCTCTTAGTTGCTGCAGCTACTTTCTCCCAAATCAGCCTTATTTGACCCTTTTGCTTACGTCTTACAAGCTTTTCAGATATAAGGCCCTTGAAATATATGCGGTCATAACCTTTAGTTTCATCATCTGGGAAGTGGCAATAGCCTGCACCAGGTTCTTTTATCTTAAGCCTACCCATTATCTTAGCTTTACCAGAGTCAACACCCAAAATAAATACCGCAGCTTTTTCTTCCTTACTGCGGTACAGTTTATATATCAAGGGATAGCCAGAGCCCCCCATACCTTTTATAGAAAATATCCTTCTATGCTCATTTCTTTTACAGAATTTATATACCTCTCCGGTAAAGTGTCCACCAGAGTCAACGCATGTACAAGAAATTTTTAAACCTAGTCCATTTTGAAAGTGATAGATTGTATCAAGCTTGTCAGATAGCATTTGCCATGTCTCTTTTGTATCCGGAACACCCATTAGAAGACCCTTCTCAATGCCCCAGGTTTCCTCGCCCTTACCATAGCCCACAATTTCATACTCTAGCCTATCATCCTGCACATCGACTGCTGCAGTTAGTATCAAAACTCCATCAGGAAGCTCCGCAGTATACTTTTCTCGTCTATCAAGTAATAGATCTTCATTCTCAAACTCGCCTTCTTCTTCCCAAGTCTCACCGAGAACAGTATTCTTAAATACCTTATACTTCTCAGGATCCTTTTTAGACTTAAGCCAGAGCAGTATAATATCTTCCCAGCGCCACCATGGAGAGACAAAAGCATTTATGTGGAAGCTTCTCACCTTTTCGGCATTTGGGTTTTCAGCAATCCATTTACCTGGAGTGCTCATCCAATCAAATTCATCATATTCAGCACCGCAATGTGAGCATTGGTATTTAATATTCCAAACTTTGTAGTTGCCTTTATCATCCTTGGTGTAGTCAAACTTGACTCCATAGATATTTATATACTCATATGAGCCGCAATCCGGGCATTTCTTACGCCATTTTTCCTGTGTTCCGGTGACATATTCCTCCTCTATACGGCATATTCCCTTGATTCCAGGCGTGGAAACAAAGACTTTTTTCCGGTTGAAGAAAGTGATTGTTCTCTTTTCCCCAAGTTCCAAAGGATCTCCCTCAGTACCTGCCGATACAGGGAAGCCGCTTATCTCATCACCAAACAGAATTCTTATAGGTTTTGAAGCCAATCCTCTAGGGCTATTTGCGCCAACAAGAGCTAAAGAGCCTCCAGGGAACACCTTATTCAATATAGTATTGTTGCTATCACGGCTTTTTTTAACGTGCACCTTTTCTTTTAATACCTTTGTATCTCTAAACAATGGGTCCAGTCTTCTTTTGGAGTAATCCTCAGCTAAATCCAAAGAAGGTTCTATCAAAAGCATTGGGCATGGATCTATGTCTATATAATATCCGATGATGTTGTTTATTATTTCATTCTTTCCAGCCTGAGAACATGTCATCATTACGACCTTTTCGATTGTGGGGTCGTTAACAGAGTCCATGATTTCCACTTGGTAAGGAGCTCTTTCATTACTCCATTTACCTGATTCTGCAGATGATTCTGAAGAAAGTATTCTGTTTTGCTCTGTCCATTGACTTACTGTGATTTGTGGCGGTGGAGCAACTGTTTTTAAAACCTTCCTGAAAAGGTTAATCGTCTTCTTCTTCATCCTCCACACCCTCAATCTCATTTGTGAACATAGCTGGATCGTACTCAGCTAGCTCTGTAAGAGCTTCCTTTATGGCTTTCTCCAACTCATGACTGATAATATTTAAGTCCCTCTGCCTTATTAGCCTTGGAGCAAGCTTCGCAGAGATACCAAGCATCTTATTTCTAAAGTTCACAAGCATATTGGTCATTATTTGCTCAACGTCATAAGCATCATGGAGCTGGCCTTTCAATTTTGCGTTTATCATCTCAGCCTTTTCTCGTTTAGCTTTCTCGTGCAATGCTTTTTCAACTTCATAGTTTACATTGCTGGAAGGCTGGAGCTTCCATGTGTAGTATGATTCTATATTCTTTGATAGCTCAAATTTGCCATCAGTATTTTTTATTAATACAGCTTCAACTTCAAGCTGTTGTACTCTTCTTTGTGTTATTCCAAGAACCTTGGATAATTCTGAAGATGTAACATTTAATGGCAACATTTTCGCTACCTCCTTCGTTTTTGTATAATAAAGAAGAAACTGCCGATACGCACGAAATGAAACTTTTTTTTATTATATCTACATCAATTCCGGGATTCGCTAGCACCGCAGTGTACTTCAACCCCTGGAAGTACCTACTATGTAGCTGGCAATATTTACATTTGGCATGCAATAATTAAATTTGATATAATAATATCAAATTTAATAAAAAGGAGAGATACTATGAGAAGGTTGAAAGCCAAACTTATTGTATTTATAATCTCCTTATTATTCTATATGTTAATGTTAATAACTATTGTAGAGTAATAGGAGGCGGAGCTAGTCCGCTAGCTCTTGCCTCCTATAATAACAAATATAAAAATACAGCACTCTAGTTGGGTGCTGTATTGCTTTTATCCTAAAAGAATAAGAGCCGATAGGCTCTTATCGAAAACTCATTCCTTGTCTCTGTAATTCTCTTTTGATAGCTGTTGCAACTACTTCAGGCATATTTTTTGCCAACTCAATATTATTTTTCACAATAACATCAGCGATTGCATTTCTTAAAGCACTTGCACTCATTTCTTCCCCTGTAACAATCCCTTTTCCCTCTAGTTCTTTAATGATTTGTTCATGTGAAAGACCAATATTCTCCATTCTTATTCATCTCCCTTCAATTACCATATTCGGCAATCGAATGAGGATTCCTCTAGTTTTCGACCGCAAGTTTCGACATTTGGAAGGAATATCCTGATAATTATTGAATTAATTAATTGAGAAAACCAGGAGAAGGAGTAATTATGGCTAAAAATACAGGCAATAACCACAGGGATGGAGCTGTTAAGAATCGTACGCAGACTTACAACCCTAAAACAGAATCATGGGTAAAACGTGATAGTGACACTGGTCAATTTATTAATCAGAAGACTTCTGACAATAAACCTTTTAAAGGTGTAACTAAAGAAAAATAACTAACAACAATCAACCCTGGTTTTCTCTTCTACAATATTCATAATACATCCAGTCCCAAATGGACAATAAAAACCAATACCAGTCCAAGTACTCCATATGCACTTATAACATCTATGCTTTTTATAATCATCCAATACTATCGACCTCCAAACTAAAAACATGTAGATTGTTAGCTTCTATTAGCTTTCTAATCCACATGCCTACTTCTTGCTGATTGTTATAGTTCATGCATTTACTCCAAAAGAAAAAGAGCCTATGGCTCCTATTTAACAAATAATATATATTGTATTTAATTTTTTACAGTAATATAATAACACGCAAAACTACAAAAATGCGGCTATAAAACGGCTATCTTATTTTTAAAATAAAAATAGCCAGTAATCTCTACTAGCTATTTTCTATACTTAGAGGGTTTTTATGGAACTTCTTATTATAATAATAACACATTATTTTTCGGCATTTTCGGCAAGTTTTAAAAATTTACCGCATTTTCTCCTCGGATAGCTTTCGTCTCCTTCGCCTATGTGATAAGCCACTTGTTGCCATGTAAGATTGTTAATATATCTTAATGTTAATATTTGCCTCATTTCACTATCCGATACCAAGCTTATCTGCTCATTAAGCTCGTCCACAACATCCATAATCTCGTCTAGCTTACGCTTCAACTGTTTCTTTAATCTTGTTAGTTTTTTATCATATCTTGCGAGGCCCTCCATACCTGATATTAATATTGTATGCTGAGTATACGGAAATCCTGCGCTAGATCCTTTTACCGAATCACTCACAATGTCAGGGCTTATGCTTTCTATCTGCCTTTTTAGCAGTTCTATTTCTCTATTGAGATGGCATAATTGTTCTAAGTCTTTTTTCTGCATGTACCATCCTCCTTAATACAAAATATGAAGTCTTTAACTTGATTTAATGTAAACTGTTCTTTTATTGATGAATGCATGTAGTGTTCCCATGCTTTATTTATATTGCAATTAAATAACTTACTTAGGTCTTGCAATGTCTCTGCAACTTTGTTTATATCGTATTTTAAACCCATTGCACTTCTAACTCCTTAATTTTTATATCATCCTCAAGCCGCTTCTAGAATCCCCGCTCCATAATATATCTTAACTAAAAATCTTCACAACAGAGGTAACTTGGAACAGTTTTTATATCTTCTAGCCATTCTCTAACTTTCTTTGTAACAGATCCGTTGTTTGTTCCTGCATCAGCAATGGTGAAATTTCTATCTAAATCCTCTTCATCAAAGAAATTTTCAATAAAGTCATCCAAATTTGAACCAGGATCATACTCAGAATCACTCTCAAAATACTCGTCAACATATTCTTTCATTGTGCTTTCACCCCATAGATTTTTCATGAAGTCATAGGCTTGCTTCTTGCTTTCAGCTACACACCACTCCGCTACTCCGCCCTCATTGCACTTATACAAATACTTTTCTGCCTTCTCTTTTGTGGCTTCTTGTAAATAATACCGCTTCCAGCAATTTATATCCCTTTGACTGTCCTCGTGTAATTCTCCTTGATGTGGACATTCTGCACACTGCTTAAATGTGACTAAGTCAAATTCGTGCGGACAACACGAATCTGCAGCATCTTCACACGCTTCTTGTAATGCTGTTTCTAGTATATTAATACTGGATAACACTTCATTTGCTTGCTTTATTATGCCATCTATCCATTCTAGAGCTTTTTTCTCTTCTTCATTGTTTGCTGTCGCTTCCTTAAACTTCTCATTAAGGTTATTTAATGCTTCTATGAGCTCTGTAACCTTCATTTTTTCCATAAAACCAAACCTCCTATATATTTGTTTTCTTAAGCTTGTGCACACCTACATTATTTTCTTGTGTTATGCATCAACTACCATTGCTCCACAGTTGGGACACGACTCTTGGGTTGCTATGTTTGTTCTTATTAATGCATTAATACCATCTGAGGTTATAACCGGCTTACAATCATATTCCTTTACATCTTCATCATTAAAATTTCTCTTACATAATATACATTTCTTCATCTTTTACCTCCATTGAAGTTGATACGCATTTTATTCAAAATACGTTGGTGAAATTTCTATATAAATGTGTATAAAACTCAGTTCTTAGAGCATAATATATAATATACTTTATGTTGAAATGAGGGATTATTTTGAACGAAAATATTTATTTTTTACTTAGTTTTATAATTTCAGTACTCGGACTTTTGATTCAACTTGTAGAGCTTATATTAACTTGTATAAAAAAAATGTTATTAATTACAAATATAAAATTGATCGCTCAATATCAGCATACTTAGGTATGTTTTTTTCATTTCATTTGTTTATTGAAATATATTTATCTGCAGACTTCCAAGTTTTGCACCAAAGACAGTTTTCTTTAGCAGAATATACCTGTAGATCTACTTTCTGCACTCCTCTTAATTTTTCTAGAACAATAGCCTTTGCAACTATTTTAAGCTGTCTAAATGTTTCACATTTTGTAATGCCTTTTGCATCTATCTTTTTAGCAGTTTTGATGATTTTTCTATGCAATTTATTCATTTGTGATTACCTCCAATTCTTATTTCATGGCATCTATATTTTCCTTGTGACGTGGCTTATTCCCAATCCAACTTTTGTCCGCACTCATTGCAATAATTACAATGTGCATGTGTATTGTCAGTGACATCAGGCGGATATAGGCAACCGCCTTCGCAAGCCGGACATATAAATCCTTCGTCCTCAGTTTCTATTGGCTTCTGAGGTATATGCTTTTGCAATGCCAATTTTAGTGTTCTCAACTCAATATCCTTTGCGACTTCCAAACAATCATTTAATAGTGAAACAACTCTGCTTTGGTGCATCATGCCGTTATGCATATGGCTACCTTGCTTACTCATTTCGATTAACTCTTTTATATCATCAAGGGTTTTTATATTTAATTTTTCCATCGCTTTTCAACCTCGCTTCTTTTTCAATATCTGTCATTTAGCCTTTGCTTTTCTTTCACTTATTTTTTGATATAGGTCTGCTATGATAATCCCTGACCTGGTTAAATCAGCATCAATTTGTATTAACTTTTTCTTGTTTAATATTAGTAATTGTTGTTTTGATACAAGGATTAGATTGTTAGGCTCAAAATTGTTTTTGTTCCTATCCCCAAATATAACAACGTGACTTTTTGGTATAGCTCCATTATGCTCTTCCCAAATTAACTGATGCTTTAAACGCCATTTATTCGGGTCAGAAACTTTTACTTCCGTATATCCATATACATTTATTCTTTCAGAACCAACTGGTCTATGATTCACAGGGGCATGTCCTTTTTTAAACTGAGTAGGCTCCCAACCTCCCATGCCTTTTCGACCCTTATTTGCTGGTATGTCCCCCTTTTTGAATTGTCCTGTAAAACCAGTATTTAATTTATATCTACTTACGGCATTTTTTATTTGTTCCAAGGTGAGATCTAAATCAAATTTGTTGTTTACAAGACTCTGAATTTCCTTATAATGATGCCCTGGGGTTATTTGTTTTAAATATTCCTTTTCTTCTTCACTCCATGCTTTATTTTTACTTCCTGCCATACAATTTAACCCTCTAACATTTTTGGTAATTGAATATCTGCATTTATTTTGTCATCCGTCAACTTTTTAGCCTCTAAAACTAAGGATCCATTAGCTATAATTTGTGCTGCAACCGAGTTTATTGTTTTTGCTCTAGTAATTTCTTCTTGAAGTTCTCCGCCCTTTAAGTCTTCATCGCTAAGTCTCTCTAGTTGTGCAAACAAGTGATTGTTTAAGTCACCAAGCGTATTTTTCATTTGAAACCTCCTATAATCTCATATCTTTTTAATGCTCATATCTGGCATATATCTAAGTTGTAAAAATAAACTTTCTTTGATTTTTCACCAGCGTATACCATTTCAAGTTTTGCACCTTTGCTTTGTATCCAGTCAGGGAGAAATACAACTGCATCGCATGCATCTAACATGGCATAACATATTGGCATGTAGATTTCCCAAGGAAACCCCTCTGGCAATATTGCTGGTGACATTACCATGTACCCTTGTTTTTCTAGTTCTTTTTGTACCGCTTCAAATTTGCTCTTATAGTTTGGGTCTCCTGTAATCTTGCCTGCTATGTATATCCTTTTCATTCAATTTCCTCCTGTTTGTAAAATTGGTTTTTCTTGCAGCCTATACATAATGTAGCTGGTTCATCGTCATCCTCAGATTTCTTTCCGCTTCCCTATCCTACTCTATGGTCGTAATCCTCAAATTTCTTAATCTTGAGGAAAATTCGTTTATTATTTACCCACCTCTGTAAATACCGCACATTGTCATGAGCATTCTGCTTATCATATATCATTACATAGGGGTAATATCCTAGTTCTCTAAGCTTGTACACTCTATGCAAATCTTGCTCAAATGTAGAATTGAAATTAGTTAGCACATATACGGAGGCTTTTCTTCTATCTATGTTTGTAGCCCTTTTAAAATGCCATAACATATAAGGTACTGTTTCGTCCGCTGGATTATCCCAAGCAAAGTGTATAATTTTTATCTTAATTTGTTTCAATAATTGCACATTATCTGAGGTTAATAATCTTGCATCTATTCCTTGCGTAAAATCTACCCATGCCTTACTATCGATAAGCTGCTGTAATAATTCCATATGGTTTTCACAAGCTAATAAGTTTGGATCAAGTAACTTTATTTCTTTTTGACCATTCCAAAATTGCTTTAAATCAGCTACTTTATAACTTTTTAATCCTTCTTTTTCGCCCACTATACAGAACTCGCACCCTCTAGGGCAACCCCTTGTAAGATATCCATAGGCTGTATCAGTTATCCCATATAAGGAGTAATCGGGGTACATGGATTCTATTTCGATAGGTAGCTCGTTATCTAGTCCATAAGCTGTACCACCTCTTATAATTTCATCAGCATTTATAATAGTTTTAAAATCAGGTGTAAAGTCAAATACCTTGCTCATGTACGCCTTTTCATAATGGTTCATTGGGAAAAGCATCTCTATTTCATCACCCTGTGCTTTATGCCATGCTGATATTTTCATCAGTGCTAAGTTAGGGAAGTTGTGACCATCAACGTCTATCAATCCTATTTTCAAGTCCTCACCTCCGTCTTTTTCTTTTTAGACTTGTCTATCTGCCGCATCCTTACGTACAGATAAGCTCCGCTCACAAAATCGCTGTATTTGATATTGATATCTTTGAATAGATAGCCCTCATATAGCTTCTGGAAAATGTCACCTGCTGAATTGGGATTGAAAGCTATCTTCTCCGCCTTCCGCCTTGTCATCTTACTGTCTGCTATGGTGATTTTTGGCTTTTCTAGATTCCTGCTAGTTGAGTATCTTTTGGAGCTTTTAGGGTCTTTGGTTATATACCTTGCTAGTCCCTCTAGCCCGTAGTCATCTGGCTGTAGTCTTCTTGAATGGGTACGCCCTCCTTTATCCCAATTTTTTTCCGCTATATCTCTATCCCTAAAATTCATCACGATGTGATGATGCACTCTCTTTTTTCCTTTCTTCTCGTCCTCTTCGTATTCTGTAACGTAAATGTATTTGAGGGCAGGAAGATTGTTTTTCTTAACATATCTATTAAGCCGCCTTATATAATTTTGCATGTCTTTTTTTGCCTGCTCTGGATTATCTGGCAAATGTTCATTGTCATAGGTGAAAGAAGCCCATATGTCTTCTTCTGTAAAATTTGTATTTACCAATCTTATAATATTTTTCTTTGTGTTTTTTTCATTTAGGTTTTTTTGAGCTTCCCTGCTGGGCTTCTTTTTTTCCCTTCTGTTATCTTTTTTTCTCATTTTCCATATAGGATAAATTTCACACTCCAGCATCTCTCCACTTTTTATTGTCTTAACTCTATATTTTTTTACATCTTTATTTCTAATAGCTTCTATTCGTTCCTGGTCATTATCCTCGATTGTATATAGGTCCTCATAATCATCTATAATAAAGCTTCTGCTATGCGACACCTACTTACCCCCTTTTTGTATAGTCAATTGCTTATCCTTATACTGGTTAATAATGGTATATCTTTCTATTGGTTGTTAAAATAATACCTATTACGAGCCCGTAAAAAGCCCTTCAAGCCTTGATTTTCTTGACTAATTGCCGCTTAGTATGTTATACTTTTATTAGGAAATTTAAGGCAATTAGTTGTTGCTACGCCTTGCATACTTTGGACAGTAAGCAAGGCGTTTTTTCTTTGTCTTCATTCATTTATTGTTTCCTCGATGCCTTTTACAGCTTCTTTTATTAAGAGCCACCAGAGAGGCAGGAATAATAATAAGCACTCTCCACCATATGCTATATATCCCCTTGTTTCTTTTACCGCTTCTGCTGCTATTAGATATAGGGCTATTCCCACTAATGTTATAAGAATGTGTTTAAAATTCAATTCTGATATCCTCTTTGCTAGTTCTTCCCGCTTCTGCTTTCCTCTGCAATACGGACAAACATAACCATTCAAGGGGATGATTTGAGATTTGCTTACATTCCAGACTTTTGCGCATTCTCTGCAAGTTGCATATGTCTTTCCATGTTTTATTTGTGATACTGCTAATTTGTGCATGACTTGTCCTCCTCTCTATTATCTTTGTTGTGGAGCAAGTAATTCTTGTTATACGAACTACTCTTCATCTTCAAAATAGCAGCTTATATCCTCGCCTATCATTGATTCAGCCATATTGCATATTTTTTCAAGAAATATTTGCGAGAAGGTGTCAACAAAGTCGCTCAGTACACAGATTTCTTTGCCATCCCATTCTATACCACATTCATCTGTAGCAAGTGCATGTTCTTCCATTTCCTCTGTTTTTAAAAGCTTTGTTTCTTCAACTATTTCTGACACCATACCTTCAAAATCATAATACTCCTGTTCATTCTCTAACATAGCTTTAAACGCTAATAATGTCTTTTTATTTGCTTTCATATATACCCTCCTATTCTTGTATTGCATCTTAGCAAACACAATGGTACGTATATTCTCCGGGCGAAATAATGTTAATACATCCATCTTCGTAAAGCATCAAAGTATTTTCAGTTGCAGTAATACTTGTTATACAATCTAAATCATCTATAACCGTTTCTCTGCCTCCATTACTATGCTTGATAATAATTTGTGGAGCTTTAACATCATTGCCTTTTGTAATTGTATATTGTGTTTGTCCATAAGCATTTATTTTTTTAACTGCTAATTTGATTAATTCATGCAACATATTATCCTCCGCATTTACACTATTCTAACTCCTCTAATTTCTGATTCTCTTCGCAATTTTCCCAATCTCCATCATTAGGACAATCTTCTATATGGTCACATATCCCACAATTACAATTGTTTTGCATATTATCACTCCTTCGCATTTTTTTCATATTGCGACACATATCCTAGATGCATCTACTATAGAAACGCTGTGACCACATTTGTCTTGCAGTTCTACTGTTACATGTATGCCTTCTTTAGATTTTCTGTATATTATGGCTGACACGCATTTGTATGTAATATCTCCATGTACTACTGGTTGTCCATTTAACAAAGCTACTTTTAGCTCATCATTTGACATATCTATGCCTCCTGTTTGACTACGGTTGCATCAGATCGTGCGAAGATTAGCTTTCCTTTAGGCGACTTGGATATTTTTACTTTCAGGCGTGAATTAATGTTAATTGTTAAGTCTTTAAGTAATCTGTCATAAACCATTGTTGATGTACTTAATATAAGCTCTTTAATCTTCGTTTCGACTTCTAACAAACCATATTCAGCCGCTCCGCTACCGAATAGACTTTCTATTTGTTCTTCTGCTCTCTTTATAGCTTGTTCTCTTTCCTCTTCTTCCTGTTTCTTGGCTTGCAATTTTTCTAGGTTTCTCCTTGCTTCCCAGCAATTGCATGAGAGTGTTGCACATTCATCTGCTTGTTCCTGAGTTTTATAGGCTGAATGCGGATTACTATTAAGCTGTCCGCAAAATCTACAAGTACCGTATATTATGCCTTCTTCCAAATTCCTCACTCCTTTATATGATGTTTTTGTCTCTTTTCTAACTTGTTAGTGTACTCCATAAAGAATTTCCCGCACTCTACCGAACAGCCCTTAGCACAAAACGCATTTTGTTGCTTTTCTGTTAGTGGATGCTTTCCCAGTATCTCTTTTGTCATTGGACACTTGCCATCTTTAATCATTTCAAGCCTCCTCCCTCCATATCGCTAACGCAACCAATATACCAGGGCTCATTGTCTCAGCTTGCCACCCTTTTACGTCGATTATTTGTACCTTAGACTTATATGTCTTTTTGGATAACCTAGTAATTCGCGCATTTTTATTTTTCCTTGGCACGTTGTAGCCTCCTAACTAAATATTTTTATAATTGTGTAATCCAATAGACAAGCAGCTATAAGAAATTTAATTCCATTAACAAGACAAAACTTAAGCTTGTCCATCTGCTCTCTACTTAGTGGCATTGCTTATCTCACATTCCTTTGTTAGTTCTTCTTCTGCTTCCAAACAAGCAGCTTCTACTTTCTTGTAAGTATTTGTACTTACATCCGATTGTGCTAAACTCAGCAGAAAATGCCTTATAAAATTATTATTATCCAATATGGTCCGCCTCCTCTTATATAATTTCCAGTCCTGTTTTAGGATCATAGCCAAGTCTTACTCTAATGTCCGCAAAGCCCCACGCACATTTGCCTGTTCTGTCGCTGTATTCATCAGCCCAACATCTTTTGTACAGTCTTATATGCTCGCTTGTCACAGGTATTTTAGGAGCCATCATATCGTTTACCCTATCTGCTATACGTTGGTTGATTATCTGTTTGCCACTTTTAGATTTGCGGTTTAGTGGTTCTCGGTCTCTATGTCTAGTTACCGCATCTTTTTGAGTTTCTATTACTGCAATCTCTAATGGAGTAAATTGTCTGTCAGTGCATCTGCTGTTAATGTACTCAGTTATTGCCTTTTGTCTATTGGTAGCCATTTTATTCCTCACTTTCTTTACTAAATTATTTTTCTTAGCCCCATAGGAAAATCTCTTCGCATGTTTTCTTCTCCAACAATAGGAACTAGACTTTCTTTCATAAATACAGGAATATCATATTTATCACAATCTGACACTATTTGCACAATCCATTCCTTTTTAGGTATTACCTTATTTTTTCTGTTACCTGTTTCTGCTCCAATAATCACCCAATGAATAAACCCGAAAAATAAGTTATGCTTTTCACCAAGTAATAAATCTTCCATTATAGGCTCAATGCTTGCAAATCTATTATATTGTGCAGGTAGTCTATTAAAACGGCTAACCTCATTTTCACAAGTGATTGTAACGCCATTCCAAATATTTTCACCTGTTATAAATGTACATATTTCAGGCCTTTTGGTAAGAAACAAGTAATTATGCTGTGGATTTTGCTCTATTGCCTTAAATGTTGCTTCGATCCAATGGTCTTGCCAATCTGCCAAATCACTCATACTATCCATGAAGATATTTTGTGATTTTTTGTTTTCTAATTTTTTCAATCTTTCTACATAAAACTTAGGAACTTCAAAATTTTCATTCCAACCAAAACGATTATTTAACTTTCTTGCGTAGCAGAACTCACAACCATAAGTACAACCAATTACAGGATTAAGTGTACTATCACACCATTCAATTTTAGTTTTATTCACTACCTCACCCGCTTCATATTTTTCCAATGCTGAATATTTTTAACTTCTCCTGATTGTATTTTTCTCCAAATATGACTACTATTATCTCTTTCCCACTTGCTTATATTGTTTCTACACACATTCAAATGCTTCTCGCAAACCTTGTAACCTTCCAATGCTTTCTCGCCACAGAAATAACATAATCCTAACTCTGCCCTCATATTTCTTTTAACTTTAGTTATTTTAGAATTATTCCTTTTAACTTCTTTTACATGGCATTCAATGCATTTCAAGCCTACTGTAGCCTTTTTTTTCAGGCATTCTCGACAAATTCCAAATGCTATACAAATTTCTCTTTTCCGTTTTACATACAATCTTCTCTGCTCTTTCGACAATTGACTTCTTGTTTTCTCACAAGCTTCTTTTGTTTTGTCTAGACACTCTATACACATGGTTTTGCCATTCCAAGCCTTCTCCTTACCACATCTTACACAATAACCCTTATCTTTTAACCATTTTCTATACTCAATCGTAGAATCTCGCCCTTTCTTTGATTCGTAATATATTCAAAGCAGATGGTCTCCCACACGCCTCTCATGTGTGCGTGTCTGCCAGTTAATACTCAGTTGTCGGGACAATTGATACTGCTGCGTTAATTTATTGTTATGCGTCATATATCCATCATAAGTTGTTCATATTTTTCTGACTCTTCGTAGATATCTTCCCACGCAATTCCGATGTAATCTAAGACTCTACCCCATCCATATTTCTCGCCTGTCACTTCGTTAGTGCAACAGTTGTACATCCAGTACTCCCATTCTTTTGGGCTTGCTTCTCGGAGTCTGTCAAACCTATGTGGTCTTTTCTCAATATGGATGCCGAATCCGCACATGTTGCATCCGGTTCTTTGTGCTTTTGTAGTGTATAGTGTTCCATCCTCATTGCGCTCAATCGTGCCATATATTGCAGGAATAATTGAATCAGCAAAACTTTCGTTATCAGCTAACCAACCTTCGCATCTAGCTTGCATTTCTGCTTCTTGCTTCCATCCATTTATCCACTTAGCATCCATATCAAGAGCAAGCTGCAGAAGATCCTGCCGAGTAAATATTGCAAAAGGACAACTGCGAATAGTTGATTTACCGTAATAGTTGCAACCATTTTTCATTAAACCTTGTTCTCTTTGTCCCCCTTCGCTTGCCATAAGTCCAAGGTATGGGACCATATTATTTTCTTTCTGCCAGTCCTGCGCTGGTTTTTCTTTCATCCACTTGCAGCATTCAGCCGATACCTTAAAATCTGCTACCCCGCAAGTTGGATGCTGCTGCCATTCTATGTCTGGTCTGTGATCTGCATATAGCCCTCCAAATTGCTTAATCCATTTTTCGGGCAATTTAATTTTGTTGCTATGCTGGAACTTACCCTGTTCTCCCATATCACCAGTCATTATTGCGTGTATAAAAGTTTGTTTAGGGCTGTCTGGCTTTTGAAGATTCTCAATCTTTGAAGCTTTAGCCTTACTGATTACTGGAAAACCATGTTCTTTAAGTACTTGTGTTTTGGATTTGTATGGTCTAATAAAAATCATTCCCGGTATCTGCTTGTGAATCTTTTGAATACTTTTATCTTCCAGTACAGAAACAGATATTGGAGTGGTACTTATCCCAATAGATTTTAAGAAATAATACAAAGTAATACTGTCAAGTCCTCCAATACTAATACAAATATTTTTATCATGTTCCAATGCCCAATCCCTAAACTCTTCTGCCCTGAGTTGAGCATGTACCAGTTTGGCTTCATAAGGCAAACTCTGCTTTTGTAAAAAATCTTGAATTGTCATTTTTATCTTCCTCCAAGTCTGGAGGTGTGCGCACACTTTTTATCTAGAATTACTCCGATTTTTTAATTTTTCTTGTTACGCATTATTCTTGAATTGCGACTTATGCTCGGACAAATCCAAGTCCCTCAATAGCCTTTCTATATTTTGAAAGTCTATTTTCCATGTTTTGCCCCATTGAGGATGCAAGCATTGCAAGTTGGTCAATTTTATCAGTCAATTGCTGTGCTTCAATATATTTTCCTTCTTCTATTAACTTTGTTAATTCAACTGCTTTGTCATGTATATCACCACATACTTGACATAATGTTTTATATCCCATAAGAATTCCTCCTTAAAATAATTCGCATTTTTTTCACAATATGTCTTAAAGCAGGTCAGAAGAAACACTTAAAATATAAGGTGCTGCCCCTACATTCCTGCTCATGGCTTCCCGATATGATACTTTTACACAATCTCGTCCGTCGCATTGTTTTCTTGGGTATTTTTTTATGTCCTGATATTCTTCTGATAAATCAATTAGAGGGAAAAACATAAAATTGGAATCAATATTTGCTTCCTCAAGATCCAACTCTTCCTCATCGTCGCAAAGATCATTTTCAATAAAAAATTTTCTAGCCTGTTCCTCTGAATCCGCCACTATAGAGTAATATTCATCTTTAAATACCTTGCTCATAATTTCCTCACCATCTTCCTTGGGTTTCTGATCTGGTATACCTCTGTTGCAAGGCTCTGCGTTCGGCATCTCGTACATTCTACTTACCTCCCTGTCTAAATATTTACAATCGCTTCTAATTTCCATAATAGCTAGGCCGACAACATAAGCCACTAGCCCTAATATCGCCAACATCTCCATACTATCCTCGTAGCTCTGCTAAACATGCAGGACATATATTTTTGCCTTTATGTTCTTTTATGTCTTTGATTTGTCCACAGAACACACATCCAGGCTTGTACTTTCTTAGAATAATGTGTTCTCCATCTACAAATATCTCCAAAGAGTCGCCCTCGTTGATATTCAGCGTTCTTCTTGTTTCTATTGGTATTACCACCCTGCCTAACTCATCTACTTTTCTTACGATTCCTGTTGATTTCATCTTTTTTCCTCCCTTAAACAATATTGATTTTTCTTATGTTTAATACATTTTCACTTGTGTTGTCTACTTGAATATAGGCTATTGATTTTACGGTCCCCTGGTTATGTCTCATTAGCATTTTATGTATATACGTCAACTCTTCTTCATTAAGTCCTTCCAAATTCTCTATTATTGCAGATTTAATGTCTTCCACTGTATCAGCTCCTTCATGGCATTAGCCATCTTAATATTTGCTCCTGTGTAGACACCAAGCCTAGACTTGTCAGTTTTCCTTTTAGCCAGCCTTTTAAAAATTGTCTCTCTATTTGCTCTGTTGTTATTGTCTGTAATTCCTCTGCTATAGTCTCTGCATGGTAATAGCCTATATCGTCAGGGAAAAGCTGTATTATCCGCATTTTTAATATGTTTGTTGCTTTTGCTATAGATTCTTCGTCTTCATGCAGCCTGTATGGATGATTCCTCTCACTTGTATGTAATATGTTTATTGGTATGTCTAGACCGTTTTGGCTTCTATGCTTGATGTGGTGTCCTTGGTTTGCTCCTGGTAGGTGGTCTAGTTCGTCTCTTCCTTCGCTTCTTTCTCTTGCTATCTTCATAACAGCTTCTGGTATAGGCTTTGATGTTGCTCTCCTGGACTTGTTGCGACTTTTTTTACTATTGTGCTGGACTTTCTGCCCTTGCGATTTTGCTTTTAGTGGAGTTTTTCTTTGTAGTCCTTTGTATGTCTTTTTCTTTGTCTTTGTAGGCTTGGGTACTGCATGTATGTTCAATTGCTTGTCCTCCTATCGTGCAAATGGTAAAATGTTGTAGAAAGGTGGTGATTACCGTGAGATTAAATCTCGATTGTATTCGTGACATTTTACTTATCATAGAAGAAGAACAAACCATGCAAAAGATTGACCAATCAATTCTTGGTGAATCTGGTGTGATGGAAACTGGAATGGTGAAGCCTATGTACGACAATCAGTTTCTTTCCCACGTTAAACTGCAAGATTATCCTTCAGATGATATTTTCTATAGCATTAAACAACTTGGTGAAAGTGGTTTACTTGATGTAGATGATAGCGTTTTACAGGGTGGTCGTCAGTTTTATGAAATTTTAGATATCACCCCATATGGTCACGAATTTATTTCAAACTTAAAAAGCAATACTGTATGGGAAAAAGTAAAGTCAATAATTAAAAGTGTAAACGGAGCTTCTTTGTCTGTTATTACAAAGGTAGCTGCCGAAACTTTATTGAAACAAATTTTATCTTGACCTCCCGATCACTTCTTGATACGAAACTCTATGTCCGCCGAGTTTTCCGCCTATATCAGATTCGGCGGTTATTCTTTTCACAATTTCTTCACCGCAATATTTATCCTGCATATCTTTAGTGTTAAAGTAGCAAACAATATCTCGGCTTAATGTATTAAGTATGTCTGTAGCAAGCAAAGCAGGAATTTCATGTTTCTTCAGTACGTTAATCAGCTCTACTTTTACTTGCTCTACTTTATGACTCAACTCTCTCACCTCACTTTCTTAGTTTGTTGATTATAGTTGTCCTCCATATCCGATAATGGTACAATTTGGTTGAAGGGAGGTGTTTAATATAGTTGCGCAAGATATTGAAAACATAAGAGAAAAGGTTGCTAAAGAAATCCTTCGAGAAATTCAGCTTAATAATAAACTTAATCACACGATTCCAAATGGAGCTAACGAAGCTATAATAAATCTTTCGTCTAAAGTATGTGCTAGAATGCTTGAAGAGTTTATTAAAGACTATCCGAAATCTCATTTAATTCCTTAGCCCAACTTTCGAAGCTTTCATGAATTAATTGCCTTATTATATTTGGCTGTTCTTTGAGTTGCTGCTCAAGCTCAGCTATCTTTTTTTCGAGTTCTTCAACTTTTTTTTCTAGTGCATTCAACTCTCTCACCTCACTTTCTTAGTTTGATATGCTTGTCCCTCTATTCCACAAATGGTAAAATGTTGTAGAAAGGAGGTGTGTTTATGAATAATACTGTTGTCCATGAATTGACAATGCTTTACTTAAAAACTTCTAGTGTTATAAGTCCCTCTGTTCCTGCAGAAGAATATGCTGACTTATATATTCAAACTTATAAGGCTATATCTGTAAGCTTTCAAGAACTAAAGGGCGCTAGACCAGTAGCAAGAAAAGCTGGAGTAATAAATAAGGGATGCGATAAATAGCCTAGTATTCTTCATGTAGCTGTGTGCACTCTAAGACAACTCTTTTCGCCAAATCGAGGACTTGGAGTGCACCTTGTACGCTATAGTCGCATAAGTTATTGAGTATTGCACTAATTATCTTTTCCATCTCATTATCGATTAATGGCACAATTCCTGAGTCGCATACGGTTTCTTTCATATCAAACGGACTTTCGTTCATTCTCTTCTCACCTCCCTTAGCTTGATATGCTTGTCCACTAGCTTACTTGTCCGTAAATGGCTTCGATTCTATCCATGTCTCTATTTCTGCAACTTTCAATAAATAATCCCTGCCATTTGGCAAGTAAGCCTTAAGCTCACCGCTATGTATGGCTTTATAGAATGTATCTTTGCCTATTCTATATTGTTGTACAGCTTCTTTAATTTTTATGAAGTTTTTCATCAATACCACTCCCTAAAGTTTTATTTTGCTTTAGTATGGTATATATTGGTTTCTATTATGTATTAGTGTATGCTTGTCCACTAGTAAGTAATAGGCTAGCTATTTGTATTCTTGCTTGATAATGTGTTTATGTAGGTTTTGTTCATTCTTTATTTGTTTTTTGACTTGTATATCGAGCCAAGCTTCATATACAGCAGTATCAAAGTCTCTCATTACTTGTTGAATTTCCTCCTCAGTTTTAGCAGATGGCGGCATAATTATTATTGTTGCATTTCCTGATTTCTTTATTATTGGTTCAGTTTGCGCCATGTTACTCACCTCGTTAATATCTATGATAATTCTGGTTTGTACTATGCTTTGTTTATTAAATAGGCTCATACTGCTTGTCCATTTTTATTAGCGCGCATGTTTTTCTGCTGAGAGTAGAACAGAATTTCTATTGTTGGTCTTACCAGTTTCATGCGTCTAGATTTAGCACGCTCATCATATACTTTACAAAGAGAGTCTGATATCTTTTTCATCGTCCCTTTTGAGGGGTTTTCCTTTTCTCCAACAGCAAGAAGCCTTATATAACTTCTCGTGTAGCCTGCTTCTTTTGCAACACTTGCATAAGTTAGCTTCAAGTCATTTATGTAAATAGCTAGTTTAGTCATTTTCACACCTCCTTTGTAAACTGTGAGTTTATAGTAACATAAACTCACAGTTTACACCAAACCTATATTAACTGTATTATTACTCATGAGCGTAAACTGTCAGTTTGTACTTGCTATTTTCTCAATTTATCATTGATTATTGCTTACTAATAGTTTATAATGTAAACTGATAGTACACAAAGGAGATGTGAAAATGCTTAAAGATAATATTAAAAAGTATAGGGACAATAAGGGTCTGGGGGTTAACGAATTGGCTCGACGTGCAGGCGTTACAGGTCCTTATATAAGCAGCTTAGAAAGTGGCATAAAGACTAATCCGAGCCGCAGTGTATTAAATAGAATTGCAGAAGCGCTAGATGTTAAAATAGCTGATTTACTTGAAGAAAGCGATACTGTTATTTGGGAAGATAGAAATATTCCTGAATTGTTAAAAAATGAAGGAGTAGAATTAATAGCTATAGCAAAGGAGTTTGCTGATTCGGGTTTAACTCTAGACGAAATAAAAACAATTCTATCAGCTGTAAAGGCTACAAAAAATTTTAGCAAATAGAATTTAGGAGGAGACATGGAACGGGTTTGTATTTACTTAAGAAAATCAAGAGAAGATATTGATGCTGAAAAAATAAATGAATTGGAGACTCTCTCTAAACACAGACGTACCTTATTAAAGCTCGCAAAAGATAAATCTTATAATATTGTGCATATATACGAGGAGCTTGCATCTGGTGAGAGCTTAGTTTTTCGCTCAGAGATGATGAAGTTGCTGAAGGATGTTGAGTCAAAACTGTACAACGCTGTATTAGTTATGGATGTTGATAGATTAGGACGCGGCGACATGGAAGAACAAGGACTTATTCTAAAGACTTTTAAAAACAGTAATACAAAAATTATTACTCCACGTAAAATATATGATCTAAATGATGAATTTGATGAAGAGTATTCTGAATTTGAAGCGTTCATGGCTCGGAAAGAGCTAAAAATCATCAATAGACGACTTCAACGAGGAAGAATTCGTTCGATTGAGGAAGGTAACTATCTAGGTACGAATGCTCCGATTGGATATGAATTTGAATATATAGGCAAGGAACGCATACTAAAAATATCAGAACAGAACGCAGAGATAATAAGAATAATATTTGAGCTTTATGTAAAAGGTGATGGAGCTCACAAGGTTGCTACTACACTTAATAAAATGGGCTATAAGTCGGCGACAGGTATCGAATGGAGCAATAGCTCTGTTCTTAATATTATTAAGAATCCAATATATGCAGGATATGTTACCTGGAAAAAAGTTCTCCATGATCGAATTAAAAATGAAAGAAAACTGCAACCAAAAGCCTCGTGGATAGTAGCTAAAGGCAAACATGAATCAATTGTATCTGACGAACTTTATAATAGAGCAAAGGAAATTTTAGAAAAACGGTATCATATACCTTATAATACAAAGTTAACCAATCCACTTTCAGGATTAATTGTATGCGCTAACTGCGGCTCAACAATGATTCTTCGTCCATATCCCAATTGTGATTCTCATATCATCTGCCTTGGAAAATGCGGGAATAAAAGTAGTAAATTTAAATATATCGAAGAAAAGATACTTGAAGAATTGGATAACTTATTAAGCAACTATAAGATTCAATATGACAATGTGAAATGTGATAATAATAGCATGTTATTTGAGACATATAAAAAGCAACTAAAATCTATTGAAACTGAATTAAGTGAAATAGAAAAGCAAAAAAACAATCTGCATGACCTACTAGAACGCGAAATTTATGATATAGAAACGTACATATCGCGCTCAAATATACTTGCAACTCGTACTGGGTTGTTAAACGAAGATTTTGAGAAAATAATTCAGTTAAATCATGAAGAAGAGTTTAGGGTATCAGCAAAAAACAGTATAATACCACAAATTGAATCTGCTTTGCAAACTTATATGAGTTCTGATGATGCATATCGTAAAAATCTAATACTAAAGTCAGTTATCGAAAAAGTAGTGTATAAGAAAGAAAAAAGCCAAAGAAATGATGAATTTACTTTGACTATATATCCTAAACAAAATATGTATAGCTAGTTGATGGCATTTCGTTGCCTTCCTTGTCTATACCAATAGGATCATGCAAAGATACTTCAGCTTTTATTTTTTTTGCGGCTCTTATGGTCATTAATATCTCATTTTCTATGCATCTGGCAGCATATGTTGCAAGTCTTGCACCCTTTAAATCGTCAAAGGTTATTATTGCTTTTATTAAACCTATTGTGCCAATAGATATAAGATCGTCGATTTCTCTTCCTGTATTTGAATACTTTTTAACAATATGAGCAACTAACCGCAGATTTCGCTCTACCAATATATTTTTTGCATCCTCATTGCCTTTTCTGTACTCTTCAAGGTAAAACTGTTCTTCTTCAGGTGATAAAGGTTGAGGAAAAGAATTTACATTTTGAATGTATCCAAAGAGCAATAATAAATCCTTTATTGTAGCACCAACCATTACTGAAAGAAAAAGCAACATTCATGCACACCTCCTATTTTATGTCACCTTAAATAATATGTAACTAGACAATAAAATGTGCATGTATTAATTTGAATTTCTTTCAAAGATAAGAATAATTCCTCATAATCATTCTACAGGCTTATACTCAGTAAATATCTTATATGCAATATCTTTAAATATTGGTGCAGCTGATTTCCCTCCGGACTTACCATCATATACAAAGACAGTTATGGCATACTTTGGCTTATCAGAAGGAACATATCCTGCAAACCATCCATGTACTATTTCTCCACTATTTATTCCTGTTTCAGCACTACTTGTTTTACCGCTGCTACCACCGAATTCATCTAGGTTTGCAAGCTTTCCTGTTCCTGTTATCGTTACTTCTTTTAGCATATCTTGAAGCTTCTTTGCTGTGGAGGGTTTTAATATTACTTGAGGGTCTGATGATGACATTTTCTTTACTGTTGTTCCTGTATCGTTTCTGACTAATTCATCTATAATATTTGGTTGATGCATTATACCGTTATTTGCAATAGTCGCCATCATAGTAGTTACCTGTAGCGGAGTAACCTGTATTTTTCCTTGACCAATAGATATATTCCCAATTCCATCTTCTTTTGCTGTAGGTATAT
This sequence comes from uncultured Clostridia bacterium, assembly GCA_942492835.1. Lineage (GTDB taxonomy): Bacteria > Bacillota > Clostridia > Lutisporales > Lutisporaceae > GWB2-37-7. The sequence goes on from OW818645.1 coordinate 349,713, forward strand.
AGCCTGCCTTTTCCTCCAGTAACTCACTGCATTGTTTTTCCCCAAAGCCTAATCGTTTTGCCATGTCTAATATTTTTTCCGACCCGACTCTCATTCCAATCTTTACAAAGGTGGTATTGCAGGATAAAGCAAACGCCTCTTTAAACGTAATTGGTTTGTTTTCGTGCGATTTATATGTTGAACATTTAATTTTGCTGTTGTTAACTTCTATTTCTCCCTCACATAAAAATGTCTCAGTATCATCAACAAGATTGTTTTCTATTGCTGTTGCTGCAACTACTGTCTTAAAAATCGATCCAAAATCATAAGGAGTTATTGATTTGTTTATAAGCTGATCTCCGCCATTGCCTATGTAATCTCCAATATTATTTTGATCAAAATCGGGTGTGCTGACCATGGCTAGTATATCTCCGGAATTTATATCAATTACAACTGCACTGCCATTTATATTATTATCCTTCATAACCTGTTCCGTTATATCTTGTATATGATAATCCAATGACAGCTTTATAGCATATTTTTCATTTAAATCATTTGTTTCAATTTTTCTAAAGCCTAAGCTTGGTATAATTGCTTCATAGCTGTCTACCACTGCTACAAGGCTATCTGAACCGCCTCGATCTAATAGCTGATTCATACTTTTTTCAATTCCAATTATACCTTTATTATCACTTTTATTAATATATCCTATTACATGTCGAGACAAGCTTTCGCTATTATATCGTACCGTCTTCTCTAAAGCAAAGACTCCCTTTATTCTCCCTTTTTCTATCATTTCCAGATATTCATTGTCAAAGTCCTTACTCTCAATTTCAATAGTATCATCTGAAACGCTTAGTCTTTTTTGAACATCTTCTATACTTAAACCTGTTGCTTTTGCTATTATTTCAGTTGAAGTTGACTTGTCAATCAGGGTAGTAGATATACAAATTATCTTTTTTAGCTCTCTATTGGTAAATGGTATTAGATTTCTATCATATATCTGACCCCTATCAATACTTGTTTGAAAGGTTCTTAGCTTCTGTGATACAGACTTTTTTATATTGCTTTCATACTGCACTACCTGTACCCAGAAAAGTCTGCCAATAAGAACAGCAAATATAAAAATAAACAATATGCTTAAAGCTTTTTGACGTTTTTGAATTATTGTTAATTCATAATTTTCATTGTTATCTATATTTTTATTATCTTCCACTCTAAAACCTCCCTTTGTATTATTGTCACATTTATATTGGTTATACAAAGGATTAGAGTTTGAAATAATGAAAGGCTCTGTACTACAACATAGTACAGAGCCTTTCATTGTCATATTTAAATATCGCTGTTAATTATAGATTGAATTTTTGCCACCATTATATCAATAGCAACCTTATTATGTCCACCTTCAGGTATAATAATATCAGCGTAACGTTTAGTTGGTTCTACAAATTCCAAATGCATAGGCTTAACTATTCCTAGATACTGAGTAATTACTGAGTTAAGAGTTCTGCCTCTTTCCTCCATATCTCTTTCTATCCTTCTCACAATTCGTACATCAGCATCAGTATCAACAAATATCTTTATATCCATAAGCTCTCTCAACCTAGGAGAATCAAGAACTAAGATACCCTCTACAATGATTATATCTTTTGGCTCTACAGTTATAGTTTCTTTCTTTCTATTGTGTATTGTAAAATCATACTGTGGCTTTTCTATACTTTTCCCAGCTAACAGCTTCTCTATGTGAGAAATAAGTAGCTCTGTGTCAAGAGCAAACGGATGGTCATAGTTTACATTTATTCTATCTTCAGGAGACAAATGTGTTAGATCCTTATAATAGCAGTCCTGCTCAATTATTGATACATTTTTTTCATGAATACTATCATATATTGATCTTGCTATTGTACTTTTACCTGAACCGGTACCCCCTGTTATACCAATTATTACCGGTCTTTTATTCCTCACGTTATTCTCCATCTTTTCTTTCCCTTCTCAATATATCAAACTGCGCAACCGGATTAGCCATATTCATCTTTATTATTTGCTGTGGGTGCGGAGCAGCTTGTATCTCTTCTCCCTCACCGTTCCACATCATCTTAAGCTTTTGCTTAAACATTTCTCTATTTGGTCCTATTACCTCAATTTCATCACCAATAATCATCTTGTTTCTCTGCTCTACTGTAGCAATGCCTAAAGCTTCATCATATTCAAGCACAAGGCCAACAAAAACGTAGTCTCGTACATATGCACTAGTTTCATAAACCTGACTTTTGCTATCAGGTTTGTTGAAATAAAAGCCTGAGCTAAATTCTCTATGACTAGCTTTGTTTAGCTCATCAAACCACTCCTGCTTGAATTTGTAGTTTTCTGGGTCTTTTAAATAGCTGTCTATTGCTGTACGATATGCTCTAACTACAGTTGCTACATAATAAACACTCTTCATTCTACCTTCAATCTTAAAGCTTGCAATACCAGAGTTTATAAGCTCAGGTATTTGCTCAATCATGCATAAATCCTTGGAGTTGAAAATATATGAACCTCTTTCATCTTCTTCAATAGGCATATATTCTCCAGGTCTTTTCTCTTCTACCAAATAGTATTTGTATCTGCAAGGATGAGCACATGCCCCCCTATTTGCGTCACGACCTACCATATAGTTGCTTAAGAGACATCTACCTGAGTATGACACGCACATAGCCCCATGAACAAAAGCTTCAAAATCAAGTTCTTTAGGAGATTTCTCAGTTATTTCTTTTATTTCTTTAAAGCTTAGCTCTCTTGCTAAAACAATTCTTTTTACTCCTTGTTTATACCAGAAATCTGCGCTTTTATAGTTTGTATTATTTGCCTGTGTGCTTAGATGGAGCTCCATGTTTGGTACACTTTCTTTAGCAATCATATAAACTCCAGGATCAGAAAATATTATCGCATCTATACCCGCATCTTCAAGCTCTATAAGATACTCACTAAGTCCTATTAAATCTTCATTGTGAGGAATTATGTTCACAGTTACGTATAGCTTCTTATTATTTTCATGTACAAATTTTACAGCTTCTCTTATCTGCACCATATCGAAATTGCCTGCAGAGGCCCTTAATCCAAACTTTTCTCCTCCAATATAAATAGCATCTGCTCCATATATAACTGCCATTTTTAGTTTTTCCATATTACCTGCAGGTGCGAGCAGCTCAATCTTTCTCATCAAAGTTTACCTCCTTAAGCTTACAGCTTATAGAAACACCGTCTCCAATTGGAATTATAGTAGTCTGAAGACTCTCGTTATTTGATATGTAACTTAAAAACTTCTTTAATCTTTTTACAATAGTTATCTTTCTTCTAATCAAAAGGCTTCTCTCTGCTACCATACCTCTAAACAGTACATTATCGCAGACGAAAAGTCCTCCTATTTTCAGCTTGCCTATACTTTTCTCAAAGAAATCCATATAATGTCCCTTGGCAGCATCTACAAAAATAATATCATAGGCACCCTCTATCTGCTGTAAAACCTCATTGGCATCTCCAGTCAAAACCTTGATGCTTTGATCCATACCAGCCCGCTTTATGTTTTGCTTTGCCAATTCTGCATTTTCTTCATTTCTTTCTATGGTGGTAATGCTGGCATCTTCACCTGCACTACTGCACATAAGTATAGACGAATAGCCTATAGCAGTTCCAACCTCTAGTATTTTCTTTGCATTTACTGATTTTATCAATACTGCTAAAAGTCCTGCAACATCAGGTGTTATAATTGGAGTATGGTTTTCCTTTGCATAATCCTCCAATTCTTTCATTATTCCTATATGTGGAGGAATAATGCTTATTAGATAATTATTAATATAATCATGATTGATTTGGGACATTTTATCACCTTTAATTCTTAAAAAAATACATGGGTTCACCATGTATTTTTATTATTATTTTTATTGTCTTATTTTATTCTGGGCGTTTAGATGTTCTTGATATGTCTTTGTAAAAACATGAGAGCCATCCTTATTTGCTACAAAATACAAATAATCAACATTTTCAGGATATAACGCTGCCTCAATAGACTTTGCTCCCGGAGAAGCAATAGGTCCTTTTGGTAATCCCGCATACATATATGTGTTGTATGGGGATTTTACCTCTAAATCCTTATAAGTAAGGACTTCCTTCTGTTCTTTTAGAAGATATTGCACAGTAGCACAGGATTGAAGCTTTATATTTTTCCTCAATCTATTGTGAAACACTGCAGATATAATCTTTCTTTCCTTATCAAGCTTAGCTTCTCTCTCAATTATGGAAGCAAGTATAATTACTTCATCTACCGACATATTTAATTCATCGGCTCTTTTTATATACTCTTCTGTAAAAACTTTATCGAACCTATTTAGCATTTTTTCTATAATATCCTGCTCTGAGGAGTTCTTAAAAACCTCATAGGTATCAGGGAACAAATATCCTTCAAGCTTATTCTCCCTATCAGGTATAGCTTTTACAAATGTATAATCGAACTCAGCTTTTTCTACAGCAGCATAAAATTTGTCCTTATCAACTAATCCTTCTGCTTCAAGTCTATCTGCTATTTGTCTTAACTCAAAGCCTTCAGGTATAGTAAATCTTACAGCATCTGTTTTAGCTTTACCTGCTGAAAGCTTATCCATTATTTCAGGTACAGTCATAGAGCTGCTTAGTATATAATTACCTGCCTGTATTTTTTGAGCTTTTTGGGTAAGCTTGCCATAAATATAAAATATATTTGCATTTTTTATGATGTCTTGCTTTTCAAGAATAGTAGATATTCCTTTAGCACTTATACCCTTAGGAATAACTACCTCTTGTTCTTTTCCATTTACTGAAGCTGCTTCAAGATTAGAATTATAGTATAAGAGTACTCCGAAAATAGCAATTGCAATCAGTAAAAAAATACTCAATATGAAACGTTTCGCATTCCTTACAACTTTGCGCTTACTCATAATTATCACCACACTCCAAAAATGCTGACTTAATTATATACCTTGCATCACACTTTTTCAAGCAAGTCTAGTTATTCTTTCTTGATTTATTAAATGCTTTTGCTCTTAGATTATTATCCAATATTCTTTTACGCAATCTAATTGATTTTGGTGTTACTTCAACCAACTCATCAGCTGCTATAAACTCAAGACAGTTTTCTAGACTCATATCAATAGGAGGAGTTAGTCTCATAGCTTCATCAGTTCCTGCAGATCTCATGTTTGTAACATGCTTTCTCCTACAAACATTTACTTCAAGATCTCCAGTCTTTGAGTTTTCTCCTACTATCATACCTTCATATATTGTCTCTCCAGGCCCTAAGAAAAGTTCTCCTCTTCCTTCAGCATTGAAAAGTCCATACGTACTTGTTTCGCCTGATTCAAAGGCAACAAGAGATCCCCTTTGTCTTTCAGGAATTTCACCCCTAAAAGCCTCATAACTATGGAATACATGATGTATAACACCATTACCCTTAGTATCTGTCATAAATTGTGACCTATAGCCTATTAAACCTCTTGATGGTATCTTAAACTCTAAGCGCAAATACCCGTCATTGGTTGTAGTCATGTTTATCATTTCAGCTTTTCTAGTGCCTAGCTTATCCATTACAGCACCCACAAATTCTTCTGGAATATCAATAGTTAAGTGTTCAATTGGCTCCATCTTTACCCCATTTACTTCTTTGAAAATTACTGAAGGTTTGGATACTTGAAACTCAAAACCTTGTCTTCTCATAGTTTCAATCAATATTGAAAGATGAAGTTCACCTCTACCAGCAACATCAAAGTTGTCAGGAGAATCAGTCTCAGTAACTCTTAAAGCTACGTTTGTCTCAAGCTCCTTGAAGAGTCTGTTTCTTATATGTCTTGATGTTACAAATTCTCCCTCTTTACCTGCAAAAGGGCTGTTGTTAACCATAAAATTCATAGATATTGTAGGTTCTTCTATGTCTACAAAAGGTAATGCTTCAGGGTTCTGTGCATCAGCAATAGTTTCACCTATATTTATATCATCAATTCCTGATACAGCAACAATATCACCCATTGATGCTTCTTGCACCTCAGTTCTACTTAAACCTGTAAAACCGTATATTCTTCCTATTTTAATATTCTGATTAGCACCGTCTCTTTTGCATAATACTGCAGCTTGATTGAATTTTATTTGACCTCTTATAATTTTTCCTACAGCAATTCTACCTACATAATCATCATACTCAATAGTAGTAATAAGCAATTGCAAAGGTTGATCTGGATACCCTTTTGGAGGATCTACTCTGTCAATTATAATATCAAATAAAGCTGTGAAGTCAGTAGTTTCTTCATCTAAATTGTTTTTAGCCACTCCTGTTTTTGCTGAAGCATAAACAGTAGGAAAATCCAATTGTTCATCATTAGCTCCAAGCTCAATAAACAGATCAATTATTTCGTCATTAACTTCATCGATTCTTGAGTCTGGTCTGTCTATCTTGTTAATTACTACAATAGGCTTCAAATTAAGTTCTAATGCCTTTTTAAGTACAAATCTTGTCTGAGGCATTGGGCCCTCAGAAGCATCTACTATAAGTAGTACACTGTCCACCATTTTTAGAACTCTCTCTACCTCGCCCCCAAAATCTGCGTGTCCAGGTGTATCAACTATGTTTATTTTTACGCCCTTATAAAATACTGATGTGTTTTTTGCTAAAATTGTAATGCCTCTTTCTCTTTCAAGGTCATTAGAATCCATTACTCTTTCAGTTAATGTTTCATTTGTTCTATAAGTACCGCTTTGCTTAAGCAATTCGTCTACCAATGTAGTTTTACCATGGTCTACGTGAGCTATTATAGCTATGTTTCTAATATCTTCTCTTCTTTGCATTATATTTATTGCAACCTTTCTAAAATAAAATTGTTTATTTTATACCATTAAATTTATGACTTGTGGTATAATTTCAAAATAAGTGGGAGTAGTTCCCAATTGTTCTCCATCAAATTCTAACAACCCAATAGGATCACTGATAATTTTTATTTTCTTCCCCTGATAAGTAGTTATCTTAGGATGTGTTAAATGCTCGCCTTTATATATTAAATGAAAATTTCTGATAAGCTCAAGCTTATTTAAATCTCCAATTACTATTATGTCCAAAATTCCATCATTTGTTTTAGATTTCGGAGATATATACATACCTCCACCAAAATAATTTGCATTTGCTATTATTACACTGTTTATTTTTTCAGATTTTACTTGTCGTCCGTCAATTTCTATAGTTATTGACTTATTATGATATTTAAATATAGTTAGCATTGCTCCAACTAAAAATGCAAAAAAACCCTTTAAATGCTTTTTTGTTTTATTCACACGTCTAGTAGTTTCTGCTCCAAGACCTACATCTGCAATATTTAAAAAGTATTTGCTGACCTCTTCACCAGATTCTATACAGAATGTAGCCCTTCCTATATCAAATTTTTGAACATTATTTCTTTGAAGAACATTATAAAAGTCTATGAAACCTTTTTTTATACCAATAGATTTAATAAAATCACTACCAGTACCTCTGGAAAATACCGCAAGCCTAGCTTTTGGATTTATGAGGTTATCCATTTCAAAGAAGCCATTTACTACTTCGTTCATTGTTCCATCTCCACCTACACTTACAACTACATCATACCCACTTTTTAGGACTTCTCGTGTTATGCTGGTGGCATGTTCTGGATAATCTGTAAATGCCCAATCGAATTTTAAGCCTTTTTGTTTAAGTTGTTTCTCAAAGCTTGGCCATTCTTTAACAGTTTTTTTACCTGCCGAAACAGGGTTCACTACAAAGAATACTTTAGCATCCATTTTACTCCCCCCCATAGGCTTAGAAAAAGCCTTGAACGAATCAAGGCTCACAAATTATTATATCACAATTCGACAAAAATTCATAGCTTTAAAGCATTCACAAATAATTAGTAACAAAATATATCGCACTATTTACTAATATAGCTGTTTAGTGCGATATATAAGTCAAAATATTTCTATATTTCCATTATGATCGGAAGTATCATCGGGTTTCTCTTTGTCTTAGAATATATGAATTCTCTAAGACTCTCTTTAACCTGTGATTTGATAGTTCCCCATTCTGTAATCTGCTTTTCTTCACATTTTTTAAGTGCTTCCTTAATGATATTTTTTGCATCTTCCATAAGATCTTCAGACTCTCTTACATATACGAAGCCTCTTGATATTATATCTGGTCCGGCAACTACCTGACCGCTTCCTTTGCTTATAGTTACAACTACTACTATTAATCCATCTTGCGATAAATGCTTTCTGTCTCTTAATACAATATTGCCTACATCTCCAACTCCTAAACCATCTACTAATACTTTACCAGCTGTTACAGTTCCATTAACTCTTGCTGAGTCTCTTGTAAGTTCAAGTACTGAGCCATTTTCTAATATAAAGACATTTTCCTTATCTACACCCATTTTTACTGCAAGATGAGCATGCTGCTTCAAATGTCTGTATTCACCATGCACAGGTATGAAAAATTTAGGCTTTACTATAGCTTGTATAAGCTTTAGTTCCTCTTGGCATGCATGTCCTGAAACGTGTATATCTGCTAAGGATTCATATATAACATCTGCTCCCTTTTTAAACAATTGATTGATTACTCTTGTAACCAATTTTTCATTGCCTGGTATCGGAGTTGCTGAGATTATAATCAAATCGCTTGGTACTATATTTACTTTTCTATGTTCTGAGGCTGCCATACGAGACAATGCCGACATAGGCTCTCCCTGGCTACCTGTTGTAATTAATGTTATCTTGTCTGCAGGGTATCTGTCAATTGTATCTATATCAATCATAACACCCTCAGGTATGTTCATGTATCCAAGTTCTACCGCTACTCCCAATACATTTACCATACTTCTTCCAACAACAGCAACCTTCCTGCCAAATAATACAGAAGCATCAATAGCTTGCTGTACTCTGTGAATATTAGAAGCAAAAGTAGCAATAATTATTCTTCCATTTACATCCATAAAAAGTTCTTTAAATGTAGCACCTACTGTACTTTCTGACATTGTATAGCCCGGTCTCTCCACATTTGTGCTATCAGCCAACAAAGCTAATACGCCCTGTTTACCAAGCTCAGCAAATCTATGAAGATCCATTCTCTCTCCATCAATTGGTGAATAATCAATTTTAAAATCCCCTGTATGGACAATCACTCCTACAGGTGTATGAATAGCAATTGCTACAGAATCTGCTATACTATGACTGGTTTTTATGAACTCTGCTTCAAAAGCTCCGATCTGTACCTTATCTTTGGGTTTAATAACTTTAAGCTCAACCGAACCGAGCAGTCCATGCTCCTTAAGCTTATTCTCTACCAAACCTAACGTTAGCTTAGTACCATAAATAGGTACATTTATCTGACGTAAAACATAAGGAAGTGCTCCTATATGATCCTCGTGACCATGTGTCAATAATATTGCCTGCACCTTTTCCTTGTTCTTAACCAAATAAGTTACATCTGGTATTACCAGGTCAATTCCCAACATTTCCTCATCAGGAAACATTAAGCCGCAATCAATTACTATAATAGTATCTTTATACTCGATTGCTGTCATGTTTTTGCCGATTTCCTCTAATCCTCCAAGAGGAATCAGTTTTAGTTTTGCTTTGCTTTTTGCCATTTTATCAATCCTTTCGTTCAATCCGTTCATAGTCGGCATTTATATTATACAGTATTTCTTTATTTATGTAACTATATTTAGATTTTTGGGTACAAAATACCATTGAGATATTATAGAATACATCTAAATATTCTATGATTTTATCTTATTTTTGCTATCGACGCAAAAACCTATACCTATTTTAAATTATATAAATATAAAAAGACACAGCTTTTTGCTGTATCTTTAAATCAAAATAGAATATAAATATTAAACTTCAATTTAAACAACTATATAATTTAAAAACAAACTATGAATTTATACTATTTACACTCATTACAATATCCAAAGAACTTTACTTTATGATTTGTAATAGAAAAATTGTATTTTTTCTCCACCTGATGCTCTAATTGCTCTAACAAATCCTCTTCAACCTCTATAACTTTTCCACATTTTCTACATACTAAATGGTGATGCTGATGATCTTCATTTTGTGTTATTTCATATCGTGTTCTACCATCATCAAAATTGTTCTTGTATACAAGTCCCAACTCATCAAGCACCTGCATTGTTCTATATACGGTAGCTAACCCAATTTCAGGACAATTAATTTTAACTAAATCGTAAATCTCTTCTGCACTTAAATGTTTCCCCGTGTTCTCCAATATTGTATCTAGTACAGAACCTCTCTGAGATGTGAGCTTAAAACCCTTTTCCTTCAGATAATCCTTTATATTTCCTATTTCACGATCCATTTTTCATCATCCTTCAAACAAAGTAATTATACAACCTATAATATAGATATTATATACATAGTTAATATTTGTCAATAATTAAACAAGATTTTTATTTTTATTTGCATCACATTTTAGGCAATTACCACTACAGCCTTGACAATCATATATAATAGTTCCACACCTTGGACATTTATTTTCTATACCTTTATTGAATTCATAATAGCATTTTGGACATTTTCTTTTCTTATTCATATTCTACACCTTCTATAATATAAATGATATAAAGCCACCAGTTAAAAATGCTATAACAAAGCTTCCAATCCAAATAAGCAATGCATCCTTATAGCCTCTTTCCTTAAACATTACCATAATAGCCGCTATACAAGGTACAAATAATGTCATAACAATTAATGCTACTAAAGTTTGCACTTGTGTCATATTAATTACTGTTAAGCCTGCAGCTCCAAAATCTCTTCTTATTATACCCATTATGAATGCAGTCGAAGTTTCCTTTGGTAAATCAAGGAAGCCTACCGTTATTGGAGCAAAAACATTTTGTATTGCTGTAAGTATATTTGTATATTCCATTATGCTTATAAGCAGAGCACCTAGTATGAATAATGGTGTTGCCTCCTTTAGGAACATCCATGATTTTTGTATGGTCTTTAAAATTACATTTTTTAATTGCGGCAATCTGATAGGTGGCAAGTCAATTAACAAATGTGATGATTCGCCAGGCATCACTTTATTTAAAAACGTGCCCGTTAAAACAAATACTGCCACTATTGTTAGCACATACACAATAGAGTAGAATGCACCAAGCTTTGTAATAAGACCTGCTATAACTCCTAACTGTGCAGAGCATGGAATAGCCACACCCAAAAGCACAGTAGCAATTATCTTTTCTCTCTTAGTGCCTAATATTCGAGTAGTAACTGTAGCCATAGTTACGCATCCGAAGCCAAGAATTATAGGGATAATAGCCTTACCGTTTAAACCAATAAAAGTCAACGTCCTATCCACTAAAGCTGCTATTCGTGGTAAATAGCCACTATCTTCTAGTACAGCCATCATCAGATAAAAACCAACTATTAGAGGAAGCAGCAAGCCTAATATATATATGGCTGCCATTGTAAGTACCCCAAACTCACCTATAAATAAATTTCCTATGAAGCTTTCAGAGGTTATAAAGCTTCCAACTAAACTCTCTATAAAAGGTCTATATATGCCCTCCATAATTGTATTTTCGGTAAAGCCGACCACTTTACCAGCAACAATAACTCCAAGTATTTTATACATAACATAGAGAGTTATAGCCAGCAATGGTATCCCTGTCAGAGGATTTAGCATCCATCTTCCAAGCTTAGTACTAAAGCTTGCCCCTGTATTAGTTTCCTCTACTACTGTTGATACAATCGCATCTACTTCTTTTCGTCTATTTTGGTATACATCATCTCTTAAGCCAGAAATATTTAAATTATTTCTTGAAGCTACATTTTCATCATCCTCAAGTATTAGAAGCGCTTCAGCTTCAATTTCTACCTTATTTTTATATTCATTTATCTTTTTCATAAGTTCAGGATTTCTATTGCCTACTCTAGCTTTAGATATTGAACCTAACACCTTATCCATACCCTCACCATTTACAGCCGTGGTCGGTATTACGGGTACTCCAAGCATATCTTCAAGCTTTTTAATATTTATTATAAGTCCATTTTTTCTTACATCATCCATTAAATTCAATGCAACTATCATAGGTTTTCCCATATCTATAAGCTGTTTTGTTAAAAACAAGTCTCTGTCTAAGTGAACAGCATCTACCACATTAAGTATTATATCTCCAAACAATATAACATCTCTTGCAACTATTTCCTCTTCGTTAAAGGATGAAACTCCATATACACCAGGTGTATCAATAACAACATAATCCTTATATCTTCCATAACTTATATCCACTGTAGTACCAGGAAAATTTGAAACATCTACATAAAGACCTGTAAACTTATTAAAAAATACTGATTTACCTACATTAGGATTACCTGCCAATACAAGCTTCTTCTCTCCATCCTTAACCTTTATATTAATATTGTTTTCATGACAATGTCCCATTATTGCACCCCCTCAATTACAATGTCTAATGCAAGACCTCTCCCAATTGCTATTTCTTGCAGCTTGTTTTGAAGTATCACCGGACCCCCAGGTAGCTTCTCACTGCACATAAACACTGCACCCTCATATAGCCCTATTCTTATAGCCTGAGATTTAATTTCCTTATTATTAATAGTTAATATTTTTATCTTACTACCCTTTTTTGCTTTATCTAGTGTCATTTTGTTTCCTCCTTTGAGTCATATTGAGAATCATTCTCATTAACATCGTATAGTAATGCGTTTTTCTTTACATTTATATAGTAATCTAATTGAGAATGAATGTCAATATCAATTTTGTATCAATATATTATTCAATGATTTTTATTAAATACATGTATTTTTTTCCTTCTTTATGCTATCATATACTAGAACATTGTATACAATATGCTTGTCAATAAGTACAAGTAATATAGGAATTGGGAGGTAATTCTTTTGGTTCATTTATCAAAAAGAGCAACAAGCATGCCTGCATCACCAATCAGAAAATTGGTGCCATTTGCACAGGCAGCAAAGAAAAATGGAGTTAAGGTTTATCATTTAAATATAGGTCAACCTGATATTAAGACTCCAGAGTTATTTTTCGAAAAAATCAAGAACTTTGATACTCCAGTGCTTGAGTATGCTTTATCACAAGGTAATATAAATCTTATCAATTCATTCAGAGAATATTATAAAACATGGGGAATTGATTTCAATGAAGATGAGATAATCATCACAAACGGCGGAAGCGAAGCTTTGATAATGGCTTACTCAGTTATTGGTGATTTTGGTGATGAAGTTCTTGTACCAGAGCCATTCTATGCAAACTATAATGGTTTTGCTGTTCAATCAGGCATGAAGGTTATGCCTATCACTACAAAAGCAGAAAACGGCTTCCATCTTCCATCAATGGAAGAGATAGAGAAGAGCATTACTTCAAAAACAAGGGCTATAGCAATTTCAAACCCGGGTAACCCTACAGGCGCTGTATACACTAGAGAAGAACTTGTTATGCTTGGTGAAATTGCAAAGAAACATGACATATTCTTAATAGGTGATGAGGTTTATAGAGAGTTTGTATATGATAACAATAAATTTACAAGCTTAATGCAAATTCCAGGAATAGAAGACAGAGTTATAATAATAGATAGTATTTCTAAGAGATACAGTGCTTGTGGAGCTAGAATTGGCTGCATATGCTCAAAGAATAAAGAGCTAATGAGTGCTGTTATGAAGATGGCTCAAGCAAGACTTTGTGTTCCTACTCTTGAAATGGTAGGTGCTTCAGCTCTTGTTCATACATCCAAAGAATATTTTGATGAAGTACATCATGAATATCAAAAAAGAAGAGACATAGTATATAACGCATTAAGAGAAATTCCTGATGTAGTTTGTGAAAAACCAACTGGAGCATTCTATGTTATGGCAAAGCTTCCAATCGATGATTGCGATGAATTTGCAAAGTGGATGCTTACAGACTTTAAACTAAATAATGAAACAACTATGGTAGCTCCAGGTGCAGGCTTCTATGCTACTCCAGGACTAGGAAAACAAGAAGTAAGGTTAGCATATGTTCTTAATGAAAATGATCTTGCTAAAGCAATGGAAATCCTTGCTGCAGGCATTAAGGAATATAGAAGAGTTAAAGGTATATAAGTAATCTGAACTCAAAAATAGACAGGCCTGATAGACAGGCTTGTCTATTTTTTATTTATGAATAACAGGTACTAAAGTGCACTCAGAATTCCATTCAACAAATCCGCATTATGCTTTAAATCCACACCACTAATCATGTTATCATGCTTTCCTGCACCATTGTATATTATCAACCTTCCAGCTATAGCACGTTCCCACGTTCTTACAATATGTTCTCGATTCTCTTCGGTTAAGGCTTCAGAAAGTAACAAGTGAATATTAGATTTAAGCTTATCTTCTTTGATATTAAAATTTCTCAAATAGTTTATAAATATATTAATACTTCTTTCTACTGTCGCTCGGAAGTGTTCTATATCCACTGTCTGGTTCAACTCATCATATTTTTTTCTTGCTGTCATGCCTTCAATACTTTGTTCTACGATTTTCATTATATCTATCTGCTCTTCCTTCATATTTTTGAATACCTCGTTTTCAAGGTCAGTGTCAATAATTATTATGTCTGAAACCTTATACCCACTTTTTGTCATTTTATGAGCAACCTCATAGGTAAGGTTGCCACCAGCTGAATAACCAAGTAAAACATATGATCCTTCTTTCTGTACCTCTAAAATCTGCTTTACATATTGTTCTGCCCTGTCTTCAGTATCTATAAAATCAAAAACATATAAGGAATGTGTCTCAATTAGCCTTGCCAAACCTGTATAAAATATGCCATAGCCTCCGATTGGAGGAAACGCAAATATATTTTTCCCTTTTTTCTCATTCAGCAAATATAACTGTTTTACAAAGCGACCTTTCAATATGCGCTCGGATATACCTTTTATTGTTGGCATTTCAATTACCTTTTGGGGATATATGTCTATACTAAACTCTTTATTTAACTTTAATATTAGGCTTATTAACTTAATTGAATTTCCTCCTAGCTCGAAGAAGTTATCATTTATACCTATCTTCTCTATTCTTAGTACCTCTCTGTATATAACTACCAGTTTCTCTTCTATAATATTTCTAGGAGCCTCATAAACTTGGTTATTGGCTCTATACTTCTGTTGATCTCTTGGAATTTCTAATAGCTTTTTACCCGTATTATACCTTAGCTGCATCAGGTAGTTTTTATGTAGTAATTCCTCTTCATTATGTACGTTTATCTGCCAATTAGGTTCAACTGAAATATATTTCTTTTCAACAACTGAAGTTTCAACTGCAGTAGCTGCTTCACTTATAACATGGTCCTGTTTTCTCGGCTTCTCTTCGCAGAAATAAGATTCGATATAGTCTATTGCATATTCTATATCCATAACTTGTATTTCATATTTCTTACACTTTTCCAATTCACATACTACATGAAATTTGTTTAATTCTAAGAATTCTTCAAAAGGTTTATTCTTCTTAGTAGGATAGAAATCGGCTTCAATTTTAGATATATTTTTTTCTTTACAATATTTGCCTATTTCTTCTAATAGCAAAGCTTCTACTTTTCTTCCTAGTACCCTACAGCTTAGAAGGAATGTATCTAAAAATGCAGTCTCTTCTTTTACTTCCATTATTACAACACCAGTTAGTCCATATTCTCCAAAGCGATCCTCTACTTGTATAGTCCAGCATTTTATCAGGGGATTTTTCATAATACTTTCTATATCATCTTCTGTTCTTCTTATAGTGCTCAGATTAAACTGATTTGTCCTCTGTGTTAATTGAGCAACTCTAGGTACTTCATCTTCTTCTATTTCATTTATATATACTTTTAGATTCAGTTCCTTTAAAAAGTCTTCTAATGTAATGCTCTCCTTTTGTACTTCCTGCCTTTGTCGTTCTACTTGATAAAGCTTTGTTCGACGCTTATCTTCCTCAGTAAACTTTTCCCTATCAAATGCCCATACATGCTTCAAGAACATTGGTATTTGCTTTGCATCTTCTGGTAATTGCAAGGTTAACACTTGAGGGTTATTTGCCATCATTTCATAGCATTCCTTCGCACTATCGTCAATAAATATGAAGCTATCTATTCCAAGCTTGAGTTCTTGTGCCAACGCTCTTAATCCTATATATTTTGATTCCCAATTTATTTTCCAGCTAGTTATATGTTCTCTTGTTAATATCATCTGAGGATTTTTATCAAATACCTCCCAAACATCTGCCTCATTGTTTTTACTGCTGAGTACTATTAGCATACCTTCATTATATTTTTGTATTAGAAGCTTTTGTATTTCCAAGTATGGCTCTTCTACAGCTACCTCTAATGCACCGTCCTCTCCTACTACGCCCTTCCATAAGGTATTGTCACAATCTACTGCTATTACCTTAAATGGGTTAGTCTTTCCCGAACATATTTTTCTTGCTATAGTAGTACCAATGGCTGCATAGTATTCATCATTAAATGGCATATGCCCAACTTTATCTGTTATAGGATTGAAAATCTCTACCATATTGTATAGCTCTGCTATTTCAGTAAAATCCAATAGACTTACATCAATCATATTTTTTATTGCATCTCGCCATTCATTGTTGAGCTCTTTTATATAGTCTGTCACCTCAATACTAAGTCCCAAATGATTAGCTACTGGGAGTATTCCAATTATGTATTGTGCTTTTTTTTCTTTGTTTTTTAGAAGGTCTATTAACTTTTCGTAATTACTTCTAATATGCTGACATTTTTCTTTGTCACTGTATTTAATATCTCTAATCCAATCTTCAAAACGAACCATTACCAGGTTTATTCCTGTATTCTTAAAGGTTAAGCTTTCTGAATCTATTAATTCTCGGAATACCTGATTGTATGGTGCAAAGCTGACATTTACAGTTTCACCAAACTTTTCACACCACCAGCTTAAATATTCTTCCAATGGATCAGCAGTAAAGGTTGAAGAGATTACTACATTTGTTGCTTTATTTTTATTGTTATTAGATTTTAGTTTTACCTCTATATTGCGCCTTTCTTCTTGACTAAAAATTTCTATATCAGTTATATTAGACTCTAAATCTGTAAGCGCATTAACAATTAATAATTCAAAATGCTTTGCTAAATCTAACATACTTGCAGCTTTATACAGGCTGCTGTTATATTCTATATAACATTCAAATTCATTTTTGCTATTTAATGCTATATCAAGTTTAAAATCCAAAGTAGCACTTTTCCTATCTAGTTTATATGTAGATACATGTAGATTATCAATTTTTAAATCTTCATTCACATCTATTTCATTATGAAATATCAACATTGTATCGAATATAGGATTTCTACTATTATTTATAGTACTTGTACAATTTTCAACTATTTCATCAAAAGGATAATCTTGATTGTCATACACTTCTCTTAAAAGCTTTTTATATGATTGTATATATTCAATGACCTTTATACTTGGGTTTACATTACTTCTTATTGGCAAGAAATTTATAAAAATACCTACCATGTTTTCTAGTTCTGCGTAATTTCTATTCGCAACAGTCGAGCCTACTATTATATCCTTTTGCTGACAATACTTTGAAATCAGTATGCTATATAAAGCTAGCAGTAAGGTATTTAGAGTAGTATTCTCGCGAATAGCTAATTTTTGTAGCTGCTTCACAATATCATTTTCAATTTTGAAATGGATAGTATCTCCTACAAAAGCTTGCCAGTTTTCTTTGTCATAATCTAAAGGCATGTTTAAAGGGGTTATTTCATTTTTAAAGGTCTCTATCCAATACTGTTCTTGTTTCTCTAACCTTTTTGTAAAATATGGCTCTCTTAGCCATTCTGTATAGTCCTTATACTGAATTCTTAGCTTTGGTAACTCTATGCCTTGATATAGCATGCAAAACTCTTTAATTAATATTTCCATTGATACACCATCAGATATTATATGGTGCATATCATAAACCAATATATACTTATTAGACTGCACTTTAACAAGCCCTACTCTTAATAGCGGTGCTTTAGATAGATCAAAAGCTTTTACAAAGCTTTTCACTTTTTCGTCTGCTTGTTCTTCTTTTTCTATCTCACTGTACTCTACTGCAAAGTTTACTTTCTTATGTACTTTATATACAAAACCTTCTTCTGTTAACTCAAAGCTGGTTCTTAGAGCTTCATGTCTGTCTATAAGAGTTGTAAACACTTCCGTAAGCTTCTGTAAGTTCAGTTCATCTTCTATTATTAATGCTCTTGTTATATTATAACTGGTGCTTTCTTTATGCATTTGATTTATTATATACATTCTCTTTTGTGCTGACGACATCTCATAATAGTCTTTTTCGTCTGCAGGCTCTATTGATGAGTATATACTTTCTTCACTATTTCTTATGTATTCTGATATTCCTTTTATTGTTGGAGCTTTAAATATCTCCTTTAACGGTATTTCTACATTCAATACCTTATGTATTGTTGCAGCTAAGCTTATTGCCTTTAGCGAATGTCCTCCAAGCTCAAAGAAGTTGTCATTGATGCCTATATTCTCTACTCCAAGTACCTCTTCCCATATAGTTACCAATTGCTCTTCAGTACTGTTTCTTGGTGCTTCATATTCTATTCCTGTAGATATATTCCCATCAAACTCAGGTAGTGCCGTTCTGTCCACCTTGCCGTTTGATGTTAGTGGCAGCTTATCTATCTGTATGAAATTTGATGGTATCATATAATCAGGTAGAGTTTTGGATAGATGCTCTCTTAGCTCTAATACCGTCAGCTCTCTTTCTCCTACCACATATGCACATATATAATTATTTCCACTATTGTCATGTCTTGCTATTACTACTGTCTCTTTTATTGATTCATGGCTTAGAAGCTTATTTTCTATCTCTCCCAGTTCTACCCTATATCCTCTTATCTTTACTTGATGGTCTATCCTTCCTAAGAATTCCATATCTCCACATGGCAATAATCTTACTAAATCACCAGATTTATATAACCTCTCATTTTCTTTGTATGGGTTTGTCACAAATCTCTCTGCTGTTAATTCAGGTCTGTTTAAATATCCTCTTCCTACTCCGTCGCCTCCAACACAAAGTTCTCCAGGTACTCCTATCGGTAGCAACTTCATATTTTTATCCATTACATACGTCGTTAAAGTAGGAATCGGCTTGCCTATGTTGCTTATATTTGAGCTTATTTCTTTATCTGTAATCTCTTTGTATGTTACATGTACTGTTGTTTCTGTTATTCCGTACATGTTGATCAGCTTTGTATCTGGATGCCTCTCACAAAAAGCTCTTCAACTTCGCAGGTTGCAAAGCCTCTCCTCCAAATATCACGTATTCCAATTGAAGGTGTCCATTTTGCTGTAATTCTTCCTCAATCAACCTATAGAATACGGATGGTGTCTGATTGAGTACCGTTACTCCTTCACTACATAATAGCTTAATATATTCACTAGGATCTTTGGTCGCGGTCTTAGGCACGACTACCAGCTTTCCTCCATATAGCAGCGCTCCATACATCTCCCATACCGAAAAATCAAAGCAAAAGGAATGAAATAATGTCCATACATCCTTGGAGTCAAACTCAAACTGCATTTTATTATTGAACACTAATCTGACTACATTCTTGTGCTCAATCATTGCCCCTTTGGGCTTGCCTGACGTCCCAGATGTATAAATGATATATGCTAGATCGTTTGGTTTGTTTATATGCCCAGGGTTACTCGCTTCTCCAATCATATTTTCACAATCAACAATGATTGATTTGCCATCAAAATCAATCGTTCCTTTTAGGTGCTTTTGAGTAAGAAGAAGTTTACACCCACTATCCTTCAGCATATATTCGATTCTGTCCTTGGGATATTCGGGAATAATTGGCAGATATGCTCCTCCAGCTTTTAGTATTCCGATAATCCCTATTATCATCTCTAGCGATCTTTCTGTCATTATCCCTACTATGGTATCAGGTTCTACCCCTTCTTCTCTTAGGATTCTTGCTATTCTGTTTGATTTTTCATTCAACTCTCTATATGTCAAATGTTTATCACCATAAACTGCTGCTATGCTGTCAGGAGTTCTCTCTACTTGTTCCTCAAAGAGCTTATGTATTGTCTTTTCTCTAGGGTATTCCGCATAGGTATCATTAAATACATTTAGTACTTGATTCTTCTCTTCATTGCTTAGCATATCGATATCTTTCAATTTAATTTCAGGATTCTTTATTATTTCATCCAAAATATTCAAAAGATGCTTAAGCATATTCTCTATAGTATTTTTACTAAAAAGCTTAATACAGTACTCCATGCTAAGTCGTACTGTCCCTCCAACCTCCATAGCATTTAACGTTAAATCAAATTTACTTATCTTGCTTTCTGATTTGTAGTAGTGCAATTTAATTTCATCTAGGCATACTTCTCCCATATTCATGTTCTGCATTGTAAATACAACATCGAATATAGGGTTTCTACCCATATCTCTTTTTACTTTTATATTTTCTACCAGCTCTTCAAATTGATAGTCTTGATTTTCATAAGCTTTTATCGCTTTATATTTTACATCGCTTAAAAACTCAATGTATCTTTTATTACTTTCGGGTCTATTCTTCATTGCCAAGGTATTTACAAACATGCCAATGATATTCTCTAAATCTATATGAGGTCTACCTGCTATTGGACTTCCTATTATAATATCTTCTTGTCCACAATACTTTGATAATAGTATATTAAAAGCAGATAATAAAACCATATACATGGTTGTCCCAGTTTTATTTGTTAACTGCCTAAGTTTATTTACTATGTCCTCGCTAATTTCTGTACCTATACTATCTCCTTCAAAGCTCTGTATAATTGGTCTTGCGTAATCTGTAGGAAGGTTCAATGAAACCAGCTCTCCAGTGAATTCCTCTAACCAATATTGCTTTTGTGTTGCTATCTTCTCTGATTCTAATAGTTTGTTCTGCCATACAGCATAATCCTTATACTGAATTCTAAGCTCAGGCAGTTTCTGATTATTATATGAGTCTGACAGTTCTTTTATTAATATTCCCATTGAAGTACCGTCTGAAATTATATGATGTATATCCAATGCAAGTATTTGCTTTTCTTCTTCCAACTTTATGATGGTTACCCTTAATAGCGGTGCCTTATTCAAATTAAACGGTCTCACGAACTTTCTCAATACTTCAGGAATATCTTCTTCTTTTGAGTCAATATATTCAATATGGAACTCAATATCTTTATATATTTTCTGCATTGGTTCCCCATTCACAATCTCAAAGGAGGTTCTAAGTGCTTCATGTCTTTCTATTAAGTGGTTAAAAGCCTTTTCAAGCTGATCTTTGTATAGAAACCCCTCAATTGTTAATGTGAAAAAGTTATTATAGCTGATGGATGTTTTATCTAACTGATTCAGTAAGAACATTCTTTTTTGTGCTGAAGATAGATGATAATACTCGCTCTCATGTGCAAGCTCAATGTCCTTATACTCTATCTTACATTCTTCGTTATTTAATTTCTCATTAATATAAGCTGATAGATCCTTTAAGGTTGGATATCTAAAAATATCTTCAAAGTTAAGTTCAATGCAGAACTCTTTTTTTATCTTTATCAAAACTTGGCTCGCAAGCAAAGAGTGCCCCCCAAGCTCAAAAAAGTTATCATTTGTATTAACAGTTTCCACCTTTAGTACTTGTTTCCAGAATATCGCAAGTTTTTGTTCTACTCCTAATAGGCTATTAATATATCCTGCTAAAAGTCTAATTGATGGAAAATCAAATATATCTTCAAAATTTAGACTAATACCTATTTCTTTTATTATTGCATTTATTACCTGAGTTGCCTTTAATGAGTCACCCCCAATTTCAAAGAAATCATCTTCAACACTTAATTCTTCTATTTCCAGTACATCCCACCAATATTTAGAAATCATATTTTCTATTTCAGAAATATTCTCTTCCTTAAGGTTTTTGGAAATAATCGGGTTTAATTCAGATGTTATCTTCTTTGGTGTTTCTCTGATCCAACACCTAGTTTTATCATACTGGTAAAGGGTCAACGGAATTTTATTTCCTCCTCTGAATTTATGGAATTCATTCCAGTTTATATCATACATAGCAAGATATAAAAACTTAAATAACTCTAATATTGGATCTGTATTTTGAGTTTCATCCTGCAAATAGAATATATGAAGGTTTCTGTTGTCTATGATATTCTCTTCTATTTTTTCTGAGATAGTGCTCTTAGGACCCAACACAATAAAAGCTGCTGCTCCGTCTTCCGCTTCTCTTTTTATAAAACTCTCTACTCGCCCATTAATATCTTTGATTTCCTCTTCTCTGTAAATAAATGCTCTTTCAAGTCCTTCTTGTAGTGTTAACCCTCCTGATATAGTCATATAAATTATTCTTCCGATACCAGTACCTAATATTTTATTTGTTGAAATACCATAGGAATCCAGTAATTTGTATAAGCTATACTGAAAAGCAAAATTCCTAGTATTGTCATTCATCTCCAAAGAAAGCTCTATGCAGTGTTCAAATTCTTCCTTAAACATTTCGTGATTAGTAATAAAATAATTTAGGATGTTTTCAGATATTCCTTTATTATCAGAAAACATGAAAACTAACTTCTTAAGCTTTTTCGGTATTATAATACTCTCATTATTTAATAGAATTTGCTTGTCAATTTGATTGTTTAATTCATCAAAATCCTTTACTATAGCAGTAAACCTATAGTCATAATGCTTTCTCCCTGTATTTAGAGTATAGCTTATATCCCCTAGGTCGCTTTTTTTCATATTAGAAATTTTATTTTTTAGCTCATTCAGATTTCTTGTCAAGCCTTCCCTAGTATTTGAAGATACTGTGATAAGATGCAAGTCGTAACTTCTAGCAGTATTATTATCTTTAATATCTGGTGCTTCACTTAAAACCACATGACAGTTTACACCACTTTCACCCAAAGAAGTAACTCCAGCATACCTCGGCAAGCCATCTTTTGTTGCCCAATACTTAAAATCTTCATTAACATAAACTGCAGATTCTTTAAAATTTATAAGTGGATTTGGCAATTCAAAGTTAGCAGTAGGAAAAAGCACTTTATTTTTTAATGACAAAATCGCTCTAATAAGTCCTGATATACCAGCAGCCATTCTCGTGTGCCCTATATTGGATTTTATTGTAGATATGGGACAAATATTTTTTCCTTCGGTGTATGATCTAAATGCTATGTCTAAACCCTCTATCTCCAATACATCTCCTAGCTTTGTACCAGATCCATGTGCCTCAATATAACCGATTTCCTCTGGATTTACCCCAGCTTTCGTCCATGCAATTTTTAATAGCTCCGATAATGTGATGCTATCGACTGCTTTAAGACTTTCTGATCTTTTAGCATTGTTATTTACGACCGTACTCTTGATAACTGCATATATTATATCCTTATCCTTTATTGCTTGTTCAAGAGGTTTTAAAAGAATACCCGCAACTGCCTCTCCCTGGGACATTCCATTTGCTTCTGCTGAAAAGGCTTTTGACCTTCCATCTGGCGACTCTAAATTAGTTTTATCATCCTTAGCAAATGGTATTGTTGAATATGGAAACACATAGATATTGGCACCACATGCAAATGCATACTCTGCATTACCAAGAGCCAGTTCATTGCACGCATTATGAACAGCAACAAGACTAGAAGAGCACGCTGTATTAATCAATTGTGCATTACCTGTGAAGTTAAACTGTCTAGCTATGACAGAAGGCAGGTATGCATCCATATTGCCACTAATCAAGGTTGTCGCAAAACTATCAGCATGTTTATAGTAATCAGAAGGTGATGCCCCTACAAAAACAGCAGTATTCGTCCCATTAAAATAGTCTATGCTATATCCTGAGCTTTCTATTGCATTATAAACCACTTCAAGCAATTGACGCTGAACTGGCCCCATAGTCTGTGCTTCTCCCAATGCTATGTTAAACAGCTTATGATCAAATTTGTCAATATCAGCAAGGTAGCCACAGGTATAGTAGGTGTCGTTAGGTGCTAGGGTTGTACTCCTTATTCTTTCGGGTGGTATTTTACTTACGCTATCTCTACCTATTTTAAGGTTTGCATAAAGCTCATCAATATTTCTAGCATCTGGAAATCGACCTGCCATTCCTATAATAGCAATATCCATAATTCTGCTCCCCCTCTAGTCAAATATGACTTTGTCCTCTTTTTCATACAGCATATTGGAACACCATACATAGTTCGCTTTATTCCAATCCGTTGCCGAGAATACATCTGGGAAAAATCCGCTTCCTTTATTATTCGCACTGGTATTACAAAGCATCGGTATATTGCTTAGCTTTTCGTACTCTATTAAAAGTTCAAAGATTAACGGATTTTGTTCGTTATTAACAGTTTGGAGCCTAGCAGTCCCGTCAAGGTGACATACAGCAGGAATTTTGTCAACCCAATTCTGCTTTACCTTGTGGTCAAACAACATATATGGGTCGGTTATGCCTGGATCAAAAATATTGGCTGCCTTTTCTTCTAAACATATAGGTGATACAGGTCTATAGTACTCCCTTATCTTAATTATATTTAGTATATCTTTCATTGCTGGTGATGTTGGTGCTGCAACAATGCTTCTATTTCCTAAAGCCCTTGGCCCCAATTCAGCATTTTTATTTAAGAGTACAACGGGTTCGTTAGTATCATGTATTAATTTTGCTAGTTCTTTTATAGAGCATTCTCTTGTCTTCCATCCCACTGCTGGACTGTTTTCAATAATTGCTGGCCCGCTATATACATTCCAATCCAAGCAAGTCTTCTGAAGCTTATTTAACATAAGGCAGCAAGCAGCACCAATAGCGCTTCCTGAATCATTTGGAAAAGGTGGTACATATACAGAATCAAACAATCCACTATTTCTTATAGCTGTATTCCATTTTATATTTAGCGCACATCCTCCTGCCATGCATAAGTTTGCACATTTCTTATCATGCCTTTTGATCTTTTTCTCCAGCTTCTTAATTATTAATTCCTCAAGATATACATGAAAGGAACTTAATATGTCTTCATCAGAATACCCTTGTCCTTCAATTCGTTTCTTAAATTCATTTGCTAATATATTAGCAAATCCCATAGGAGTTTTATAGCACTCTGCATATATTTGATCAAAATGCTCAAAGAGTTCTCTTCTTACTTGTCCCAAAGCTATATACGCCATAACTTTGCCAGCAACAGATAAACTGTCTTTCGCAAAATTTCCACTTACTTTAAAAGGCCCAAAGTGCTGTGAGAAAATTGTATATATATTTCCTATCATTAAAAATATGGGACCAAGATTCTCAATCTTTCTTGAAGCTGCATCGAAATAGTAAAATTTTGGATACATGCCGCCGTCCCAAACCAATACATATGAGCTTTCATTTCTTTTAGAAAAATCGCTTGTGCAATAAGCACTCATAATATGTCCTGCTACATGCAAATAACTATTATATTCAACATTCATATTCCCAATTCTAAGACCTTTAAAACTCCATTCTTCAAGTACATTATGCTTTAGTGATTTTTCCTCGTATTGTGCTATATCTAGCTTGTATGGCTCCATGCTATTATAGGCAGAAAGCCTGTTATTAGATTCGCCGATTTCCAGTCGAGGTTGTATAGCTAACTCCCCTTGGTCGTCGCCTCCCCAACCGTCAATTGCAAAGTAGTCAACATCTGACAAGCTATACCCAAATTGACCGAGGATTTCAGAAATAATAGCTGTATCCTCTATACTGGTAAACCTCAGGTTGTTGTTTAACTTCTCTAATTCCACATTAAAAACCAGTTTTCCATCCTCTATCAATGCCACAGCTCCATCATGTGTCAATTTCAATCCACAAATTATCATAATTTTCCCTCCTAAAGCTCTAATAGTTCAAACTTTTCCTTTTTACTTTCATCGATCTCTTTAATAGGTTTACTTCTATCAACAATCAATCTCGCTTGTTTTCTTACAGTTCTATTTTCAAATAAATCGTATGTTTTTATTTTATTTGGATAATGCTCACTAATTAATAATTGAAGCTGCCCCAGGGTTAATGAATCGCCTCCTAAATCAAAAAAGTCATCATCTACACCTATCTTTTTTGTTATGAGGACACTGCTCCATAGCTTTACTAATGCTTCTTCAACTTCATTACTTGGTGGTGCATATTCCGTTCCCATCTTCACATTTCCACTAGGCTCTGGTAGCGCTTTTCTGTCTATCTTCCCATTTGCAGTAATAGGCAAGCTATCTAATCGACAGAAATATGACGGTATCATATACTCATATAACTCTCTTGACAGGTATTCTCTAAGCTCTTGCACCGTAAATTCCTTCTCTGATAGAATATATGCACACAAATACCTGTTCGCATTATTGTCTTCCCTTGCTACTACTACAGCTTCTTTTACTTCAACATGACTAAGCAGCCTATTTTCTATTTCCCCGAGTTCTACCCTATGTCCCCTTATCTTTACTTGATTATCCCTTCTCCCTAAAAGATCTATATTTCCATCAGGTAGCCACCTTGCCATATCCCCTGTTTTATAAATTTTCTTGCCTGGTACAAATGGATTCGCTACAAATCTTTCCTCTGTTAATAGGACATTGTTCATATATCCCCTTGCTAGTCCATCTCCTCCTATACATAGTTCCCCAGGTATCCCCAGTGCCAGTAATTTGTTATCCTTTCCTAATATATACATTGATGTATTTGCAATCGGTGTTCCTATGCTTATTTGAGTTTCCTTTGTTAATTCTTTTACACTTGACCATATGGTAGTTTCAGTAGGTCCATACATGTTATATATTTTTGCAGTTGATACACTTTTCACTTCTTTTAATAATGAATCATGAAGCATATCCCCACCTATCATTATTATTCTAAGCTTCTCAAGCCCACTACGACCCTCTTTACTACCTAAAATCATTTGCATACGTGAAGGTGTAACTTGTAATACTCTTATTTCTTCTTCTTTTATAATATTTGTTAGTCCCACAATATCTCTTTGCATTTCTTCATCTGCTAATACTATTCTCATTCCAACTACAAGAGGTAATATGGTTTCCAATACAAAAATGTCAAAGGATATTGCTGTTAGGCATAATATACTCTCTCCCTTTTCAAAGTGCATTATATCCGTTATTCCCTTTATAAAATTAACAACTGCTCTGTTTTCTATCATAACGCCTTTTGGTTTTCCTGTACTTCCTGACGTATATATTATGTAGGCTAGGTTATTTGCTAGGCTCTTGCATGGAGAATGGCTATTCTCCGTTTCATATATCCACTCTTCATCTATTTTTAATTTTTCTATATTTACCTCTAGCTTGTCCCCCAAATTTTTATTAGTTAGAACAATCCTAGCTCCACTTTCCTCCAACATATATTCTATCCTATCCTTAGGGTATTCTGGATCTATTGGAAGATAAGCTGCTCCTGATTTTAAAACCCCCATAATCCCAATTATCATATCTAAAGATCGATCTGTCATTATACCTATTATCGCTTCTGATTTTATTCCCTTATCCACTAAGAGGCTTGCCAATTTTCCAGCTTTCTCGTTTAACTTTCTATATGTCAATACCTTTTTACCTGATTTAACGGCTATGCTGTCTGGTGTTTTCTCCACTTGTTCTTCAAAAAGTTCATAAATGGTTTTGTTCCTTTGGTATTCAGCTTCCGTATTATTAAATTCAAATAGTATTTGATGTATTTCAGCTTCTGATAAAATGTCGATATCGCAAATCTTAATCTCATCTTGTTCTACTATTTGTTTCAGTATATTATTAAAATGATTTGCAAGCTTCTCCATTGATGATTTTTTATAAATACTTACATTATATTCAAGAGAAAATTTTATTTCTTCTTCAGTTTCCAAGCCTTCCAAGGTTATATCAAATTGAGATGTTTTCTTTTCAAGCCTTGTGATAAGGTTATTCTCAGATATAATGTGGCTTTGCATAAAGAAAACTGTGTCAAACAAAAGATTTCTTCTCATATCACTCTTTATCTTAAGTGCTTTGATCAGTTCATCATACTGAAAGTCCTCGTTTTCGAATGCCATTAACATATTAGCTTTCACATCCAGAAGAAATTCCCTAAAAGTCTTATTACCTTCAGGATAATTCCTCAAAGCTAATGTATTTACAAACATCCCCATCATATCTTCAGTATTTTTTTGATGTCTTCCCATGGACATGGCGCCTACAATGATATCTTCCTGTCCAGTATATTTTGATAAAAGGACATAATAAGCCGATAGTAATGTCATATACAAGGTAGTCCCATTTTTAGCAGACAGTTTTTTCAGTTTTTCTTTTATTTCCTTTTCCACACTAAATATTATATAATCTCCCTCAAGGTTCTCTTTAGGAGGTCTCGCATAGTCGAGTGGCATATTGGATACAGGCAGTTCCCCAGAAAACACTTCCAACCAGTATTTTTTCATCTTTTGAAATGCACCATTTTCCAGCATCTTCTGCTGCCAAACCGCAAAATCTTTATACTGGAGCTTCGGTTCAGGTAAGACTTTCCCATGAAGTAAACTTAAAAGATCTTTTGCTAAAACATTTGATAAGGAATATCCATCAGATATGATATGGTGAATATCCACAACTAACACTGTTTTATTTTCTGGCATGGATACAATCGCAGCCCTAAATAACGGCACAGAATTCAAATCAAAAGGTCTAACGAAAGCTTTAACAATTTCCTTTAAGTTATTATTATCTCTATGAATCTGCTCCAATTTAAAGTCAATATCATCATGAACTATTTGTACAGGCATGCCATCTATATACTTAAATGAGGTTCTTAGTATCTCATGCCTTTTAATAAGCATATGGATCATACTTTCAATATGCTGTATATCCAAATCCGCTTCTAAGTTAATTATTTGTGGTATATTGTAAGTTATCCCTGTTTTATCAATTATACTAGCTACAAAAACACGACTTTGGTGAGAAGATAAAGGGTAGTATTCCTGTTTCTCCACCCTTTTTATTCCATTGTATTCTTCACCAATTCTAACCGACTTAGATAACATAATAAGCTTATCCAAAAAAAACTTGAAGCCAATCTTGTTTTGAATCTCATCAATCGTATAACTATTTCTAGATCCAAAAACATCATATTCAATTTCATTGACTATCCAGCTTATACTATCCGAAAGCTTATTGCTATTAACTAAACTTAGTACCTCAATGGCTTGTTGTTTATTTATTTCTCCGGATTTTACATTTTCTAAAATGCATTTGTTTATATCATCCAGATTATTCATCCTCACCGCTCCTCTTGTCTTTTATCAGACTTATGCCTTCTGCTATAGACAACTCTCCTGTTTCAATACTATCAAGAAGATTATCAAACATGCTCAATGTATCGTCTTCTTTATTTTCTTTGATAGTTGTTTGACCTGTTCTCTCATCTATCAGATATGAGAGTTCTATAACACTAGGAGATGAGAAAATATCAGATATACCTATTATGTCAGGATAGCTTTTATCGATATCTTTTATTAATTGAGCCGCTAATATTGAGTCTCCACCCATATCAAAGAAATCATTATATATGTCTATTTCATTAACATCAAAAACCTGAGCCCATATACGTGCGATCTTATCTTGAGTAATACTAAGCTTATCTTTTTCGATTCCTTTTATTATAATATCCTTATTATATTTATCTGTATTAGCTTTCTCTTGGAGGTTAAACGAAGCATATTTTTCTATTTCTTTTTTTATTTTCTCAGATATTAATATGGGTATTTCACCTTTTAGAGAAGAAACAGCTTTGTAATTTAACTCCCCCACATATGCTCTCGTTACTGTAGAACTTATAAACGAATCAAAAATATCTAGTGCATCCTTAGTTGATATAGCTTTAAAAAGCATGTTAGTATCAACCTTGCCATGCTCAAACGCCATACCTGTTTCATTCCATGCAGGCCAATTAATGGATAATGTTTTCTTCCCCTCAATATTTCTATATTCAGCAAAAGCATCAAGATATGAGTTAGCTGCTGTATAGTCTCCTTGTCCTGCACTTGGCACAAGCGTTACAGTAGAAGAGAATACTATGAAGAATTGCAACTCCTCTTCTCTGGTAGCTTTATTCAATATCCATGTGCCATTTATCTTCGGAGCAATAACTTGCTTAAAGATACTTTCTTCCTTTTGAATTAAAAAGCCATCACCTGCAATGCCTGCCCCATGAATAACCCCATTTATTTTTCCAAAGTCAGCCTTTAAACGTGTTATTAATTGTTGAACCTCTTTTTCATTTGAAATATCCAGGCTGTAGCAACTGACATTTGAACCATTGTTTTGCATTTCTTTTACAGCTTTAATCCTATTGCAGAGTTTTTTATCCTTTGAGCTACTTAATATATCTTCCCATTCCGCTGCATCTGGCATTTTTGACCTGTTTACAAGGGCAAGGTTTATCTTTGACTTTGAAGATAAATGCTTTGCTATTTCTATACCGATTCCGCCCATGCCACCGGTAATAATATAAACACCTTCTTCTTGCAATTTCATCTCTTTATCTTTACATTCACTGATATTACGAGTTATTAAGCATGGTTCATATCTTTTTCCATTCCTATATGCGATACCATAGCTTGGTTTGTTTGACAAAAACTCTGGAAATATACTTTTCAAATCAGTCACTTCATCAATATCAATACATGCAAGCTTTATATTAGGATATTCTTGGCTTATCACCCTACCAAGCCCCCAAGCTGCTGCACTATGTGGATAAACTGTCTTGTCCTCTGGTGTAACCCTATTAGCATATTCTGTAACCAACACCAGCTTGATTTCATGTGTATAACCATTAAGCATAAGTGCCTTTATCAACCTAAACAAACTATATAACCCTTTTGACTTTGCTTGTTCTAGTTCCGCTATGCTTTTAATCACATTATCTTGTACTATTGTCATCAAATGAATTATTTTTGTGATTTTCACTTGTTTTTTTATATCTACCAGTAGTTTTTGGTAATCCTCTTCTGTTCCATTTATCGCATACTTACCATTTCCTAATTCTTCGTATTTTTCTCCCAGTTCAACCTCTAATATATTTCTTCCTGTTTTTCTTAATTTGTCCAATATAAAATCAGAAACACCTTTTTCATCTTTAAATATCAACACACTGCCGCTTTCAGCTTCTACAGGTTGTTCTTTCATTTCTATTTCATTCCATACAACATCATAGTAAAGCTCTTCCCTATGCATTTTCTTAATTACATATTCATTAATATCCGCAATCAGGTCTCCGTCTTCTGTCAAAAGCTTTATATCAAATACAATTGTTTCTTGATTATTGTTTCTTAAATCTTTACGCTTCAGATAGCTGTAGAATCGATTTGGCAGTCTATCATAAATCTTGATGCTCTTATATGACAATGGTAAATAAATCCCCTCAGCAATGCTCTGACTAAGTGAGTTAACAGCATTATCCATAAGAGCAGGATGCATGTAATAGTTTTCTACGTCATTACTTAACTTATCTGGTAATCTTAGAAAAATTACCGCTTCATCTTCTCCAGTAAAAATTCTACTTATGTTGTTCCATCTGTCTCCAAACTCAAATGGACCATTTAGTCCTCTTTCATTCTCCCCATTTACATCATATTCAACTTGATATTTGCTGCATGTATTTTTAAGTGTATCAATGCTATACTGTTCATTTGCTTTGTCTGCTATTGTGTATACTTTGCCTTCTGCATACACAGTCCATTTTAAGGTGTCTGAATTATCCGCTCCTACTGTGCTGCTTGCAATAATAAATTCAAGATGATCTTTTTCTTTTTTAATAATAGTTTGTACCTCTTTGCCTTCATCCCCTACAACTAGTGGGGTAATGAAAAGAACATCCCTAAGCTCAGTTTTCTGACCTTTATAATAAGACTTACTTGCTTCTATAGCCATTTCTAGATATGTTGTTCCTGGAACCACATAGTTTCCCTTCAACTTATGCTCGTTTAGAATCCAATGTTTGTTTACACCAAAGCTAGTTGTAAAAGTAAATCTATCTATTGAGGCTATTCCTTGATTGTCAAACAAAGGATGTAGCTTCGATAATAACCCTTCTGCCTTTTTACCATATTCCAGTTTAATCTGTTTTGTATCTGCCCAGAATCTAGTTCGTTCAAAAGGATATGTAGGAAGTGATACACGTTTATAGGATTTTCCCGAGTAAAGCTTGTCCCATTCAACTTCCGCACCTTCTGCGTAGAGCTTGCACAACTCTTCCAGACTATTATTATTCTGAGATGAACTATTATGAATTGTATGAACCAATTCGGATGCTTTTATGCTTAATTTATTTTTTTGTTCCTCTGTAATATCACCTAGGCTAAGTATTTTTTTGTTATTTGAAACAACATAGTGACTTCCATAAAAAACACCCGATTCCATTGGGTTTTCAAAGCTATTACTTTCTTTAACCAGCATTAGTTTTCTTTTCAATTCATCTATACTGTCAGCTATAAGTACTATTCTATACTCAAAGTGGTTCCTGCCTGTATTTGCAGTACAGCATAAATCACACAAATCATATTCTGTTTCTTTACACAAATAGCTATAAATTTTATTAGCATACTCAAATAAGCTACTTTCTTTTCTTGCTGATATAGTCAGAACTTGGAGAGCTTTAGCGACTTCTGTTCTTTCAAGCTCAGGCACTTCCTCTATTACTATGTGACAATTTGTACCACTAAACCCAAAAGAGCTTACCCCTGCTCTTCTTGGTGTTTCACTTTTATTCCAAACTCTCAGCTTGTCATTTACATACACTGGAGAGTCGCAGAAATTTATAAAAGGATTTGGTTCCTCAAAATTCATAGATGCTGGAATCATACCGTTTTTTAAGGACAGCACCACTTTAATAACACTTGCCAATCCAGATGCACTGACAAGATGACCTACACTTGGTTTTACTGAGCCGATTCCACAGAATTGTTTCCTGTCAGTAAACCGTCGGAAAGCATTTTCAAGTCCTTTTATTTCTATTGGATCCCCAAGCACTGTACCAGTCCCATGTGATTCAATATAATAAACCGTTTCTGGATTTATACCAGCAGCTTTCCAGGCTTGCACGATTACTTCTTCTTGTGCTTCAGCATTTGGTGCAGTAATTCCATTTGAAGCCCCATCATTATTTATAGCACTACCTTTAATAACCGCATAAATGTTATCATTGTCCGCAATTGCCTTTGACATTTTTTTTAACAATAGAACCCCTATTCCTTCACCCCAGACAGTTCCATTTGCATTCCGATCAAACGTCCTCACCTTTGAATCACTTGACTCTATCAGTTCCATATTACTATGACCTTTTATTTTGGGTAATGAAATAAAATTAACACCACCAGCCAAAGCATAATCACACTCATTACTCTTTAATGCTTTGCAAGCTTCATGTATTGCAACGGCACCAGAAGAACAAGCTGTATCAATTACCATACCAGGCCCTTTAAAGTCATAAATATATGACAGTCTTGTTGCAAGCATACTGGCATATGAGCCTGTCAGTTGCATCGGATCATTTTCTGAAATCATACTATAATTAGAATATGCTGCATTATCTCTTCCAATATATACCCCTGTTTTGGTACCATAAATTTTCCTGCCTCCATATCCTCCATCTTCTATGGCTTCCATTGAGGTTTCTAGCAGAAGCCTATGCAGAGGATCTATGAACTTAGCTTCTCTTGGCGGTATATTAAAATAGCCTGCATCAAATTTATCCACATCCTCCAAATATCCATTCTTTGCAAATTCAAGCTTCTCAATCCAGTTCTTTTCATCATCAATTTCTAAATCGTACATCATATTTCTAAATATTGGATTGGACAGTACTTCATATAAATCTTTTTTTCTTGATTCAGGATAATCTTTAATGCAATTCACTTCATCTATCATGTTATTCCAGTATTCTTCTAGATTTTTTGCACCTGGAAATTTACATGCCATTCCTATGATTGCTATACCTTCCTCAGTCTTAACCGGTTTTGCCTTAAGCTCCAAAAGCATCTTTTTTGCTTCATCCTGACTGAGTTTATTAGAGGCTAATTGTTTTATAATATAGTTCTTTATATTTTCCATATTTTTACTCCAGACTTATTAATTTTTCTGCTTCTTCAGCCGATATATTCCCGTTTGCAATTTGATTTATTAATTCATCTAAACCAAGATCCTCTTCAATTTTTCTTTCATCAATCTTTTCAATAACCTTCTTCTTGCTTGTCTTCTTGTCAATATAATCTGCCATTTTGTTAATTGTAGAATAGGTAAATACATCAGATATATTTACTTTGTCATCATATTTTTTTTGCATTTCCTTAAGCAGTCGTGTAGCTAATATGGAGTCTCCACCAAGATCATTGAAATTATCAAATATGTCCACCTCAGTAATACCTAAAACATTAAACCATATTTTTGCAAGCTCACTTTCTGTCTCAGTATATTCTTGTTCAACCTTACCCTTAAGAATAACCTTGACATTACTTAATTCATTGTCTTCTACCCGATTTTGTCTTTCATTAACACTGTAAACCTGCTCAAGCTTATGTCTTATTTCATCTGATAGCTCTATTAACAATTCACTTTTAAAAGAATTTAAGGCTACATAGTTAAGCTTAGCTGGTATGCTCCTTAGTACTTGAGTACCTAAAAGCTTCTCAAATTTTGTCAGGGCTAAATCCGTAGAAATCGGCATAAATAATGATTGTTCATTAATTGCACCATAATCTACTGCCATCCCTGTGTCCCTCCATGAAGGCCAATTAATTGTCAATGCTCTTTTTCCTTTTTTCATCATATAATATGCAAATGCATCTAGGTATGAATTTGCTGCTGTGTAGTCTCCCTGTCCAGGAGGTGCAAGGATGCTCGCAATAGATGAATGCATTACGAAAAAATCCAGCTTGTCATTTTCAGTGAGCTTGTCCAAAATCCATGTACCTAACGTCTTAGGTGCAACAACCTGTTTGAACAAATCTTTGTCTCTTCTTATTATGAAACCGTCTCCTGCTACACCTGCACCATGTATAACTCCGTTAATATTTCCAAACCTTTCTCTTAACTCTGAAAAAATCAACTGCATAGAAGTCATGTCTACAATATCCCCGCTGTAACATAAAACTACAGAGCCCTGCTTCTCAATTTCCTTTATTTTATTAATTTTTTTACACAGCTTATAATCTTCGTTTTTGTTCAATATGCTATTCCATTCGTCACGTTTTGGAAATTCACTACGACTTATTAAGCAAATGTTTGTTTTGTTTCTTGTTGCAAGATATTGTGCAAATTCGAGACCAATTCCTCCAGTCCCTCCTGTTATAACATACACACCCTTACTATGTATTTCAGTACTTGTTACAGCTTGTTTTTGTAAATCCATTTTTCTAAATTCTTCAATATATCTTGTGCTCTTTCTATATGAAACGTTTTGTGCAGCATCATCAGATTCAATTTCTATTATTATATCCTCTGTAGTCATTTCATTGTCTATATCAATGCACTTACACATAATTCCTGGATATTCTTTTTCTATTACTTTCCCCAGTCCTAAAAAAGCTGCATTATGTGGCTGGATTTTCTCTTCATCTCCAGTTACATTATTTGCAAATTTTGAAATGAGAATTAATTTAGTATTTACAAGCTTTTGGCTTACCAATGCCCTTACCAGATTATATAAACTATAAACGCCCAATTGCATAGCATCATCCAGCTCTTGTGTGCTAGTAGGGTTTTCTGTATCATCTGCTGTAAGAAGATGAATGATATAGGATGGTTCAGTATCCAATTTAGAAAGCAATTCTATATATTCATCTTCTGCCATATAAACCTTCAAGTTATTTTCCTCTAAACTCTTAACTATTTCTGAACTAATCCCTTTTCCATTTCCAATCACAAGGGCAGTTTTACCTTTAATCTCCATATTAGTTTTTACAATTGGCTTCTTTGTCCACCCTATTTCAAAATAATCAGCATCATCATTATTACTTTTCATGGCATTGTATTCTGTTGCATTTACCTTTTTAACCGTATAATTCTCTATCTCCATGAATACATTACCGCTTTCATCTGCAAGAGATAGGTTAAAGCTTATAGTTTCTCGGCTATCTCCTTCTTTTCTTTTTATACTCATATGACTATAAAATCTATCTGGCATATTTCCATATACCCTTAAGTTTTCATATGATAGTGGTAGATAAAACTCACCTTCAAGAAATTCTTTTGTTAAAATAACTGCACAATCCAATAATGCAGGATGTATTTTGTACTCGTCCATATCCTTCTGATAAGCCTGGGGCAATTCCATATATGCTAACAGTTCTTCTCCGTTGGTATAAATCTTTTGCATACTGTTAAATCTAGGACCCCTATCAGAATTCTTGTAATGTTCAATCCCTTTTATATTAGGCATTCTGTCTTTTAATGCAATAATATCTAGTTTTGGGCTTTCCTTCGTACTAAAATTGGTAAATGTTCCTTCCACATGTTTGATCCAATCCCCATTGCTTCCAGACTTGCTGACTATGGAAAACTCCTTGTATCCATCTCTTTTATTCAAAATAATTTGTGCTTCGACTTCATTATCAGCATCAACCACCAATGGTGAAATAAATATTAAAGCTTTTATTATGAGGTTATCATCCCCATAGTATCTTTCTGCAATTTTTCTTGTGATTTCTACATATGCGGTTCCTGGAACTGCATATATACCAATAACCCTATGTTCATTCAACACCCAATGCCTTTTTACGCTAAAACAAGTTGAGTACACATCCATTTCCATGGATTGGATTACACAAGTATCTACCATTGGATGCCCAATATTTCCTACAGCTCTCTGTGCTTGTTCTTTATTGTCTTTCTTAACTTCTATCCAATGTCGCTCCTTAATAAAAGGATAAACTGGTAGTCTTTCTTTCTTATATTGACGAGCTTGATACATTCTATCCCATTCAACTTCAGCACCTTTGACATACAAATTGCACAATTCATTTAGTTTGTTTTTATATTCTTGCTGACTATGAGAACATAATATTTCACTCATAATATCTTTTGCTTCATAATCCAATGTTCTTTTCTCATCATTGGTAATCTCACCAATTGTCTTTTTTTGCTTTGAAGCTGATATGATTTTATGTTCACAAAAATATATATCTTTGACGGACATATATGGTATCTCGCTACGTTTTATCTCTTTTATCTTTTCCTTCAATTCTTCAATACTATCTACTATAAGTGCTATTCTAATGTTATAATGACCTCTTCCTGTATTGGCTGTATAGCAAGTATTTTCAATATCAATATGACTGTTTTTTTCTAACAATTCATCATACAAATCTATAAGCTTTCCAAATGAAGTTCTGCTTTTAGCTGATATAGTAAACGGACTAGGTGCTTTAACAGAAGCTTTTTCATGATTTTTTTTATCTGTAGGGACATATTCTTCTAGTACTAGATGGCAGTTTGTTCCACTTAAGCCGAAGGAGCTTATCCCACACCTTCTCGGTGTTCCTATACTACCCCACATACGTAGAGTATCATTAACATAAACAGGAGAGTCCTCAAATCCTATTTTCTTATTCGGACTCTGAAAATTTAAAGTAGGAGGAAGTTCACCTGTTTTTATTGCCATGACTGCTTTGATAAATGACACTATTCCTGAAGCATTGTCAAGATGTCCTACATTAGTCTTTACTGAAGTAACAGCACAAAACTGTTTCCTGTCTGTATAGTGCTCAAATGCTCTTTGTATTCCAGCTATTTCAATAGGATCACCAAGTTTTGTCCCGGTTCCGTGAGCCTCTATGTATTCAATTGTCTGTGGATCAATGCTCGCATCCTTCCAAGCTCTCACTATAACATCCTCTTGTGCTTCCATGTTTGGAGCAGTTATACCAACGGAGCTTCCGTCTTGGTTTACAGCACTTCCTTTTATAATCGCATAGATAGAGTCTCCAGCTTCAATAGCCTTGCTTAAAGGTTTTAGAATAACAGCTCCAACTCCTTCTCCCAAGCCTGTGCCATCTGAACTGTCGTCAAATGTCCTTGCTCTTTCCTTTGAAGACAGAATACCAATATTCCCTTCTGAGCTTTTATACCCTGCAGGAACAATATGAACCTTTACTCCCCCTGCAATAGCCATACTGCAATCTCCGCTTCTTATTGCCTGACAGGCGGTATGTACTGCTACAAGAGCGGATGAACATGCAGTGTCAATTGTTATGCTTGGGCCTTTCAAATCGAGTATATACGATATTCGACTTCCGATAATTGATCGTATATTCCCAGTAACCGCTGACTCTTCCATTACGTTTGATACCATTCTGCAATATCGCTTGTAATCCTCGCCAAAGTCATTACTATGTCCTACATATACTCCCGTCCTACTTCCTGCAAGTTTTTTTCCTCCATAACCTGCATCCTCTATAGCTTCAAAAATAACTTCTAAAAGCAGTCTTTGACAGGGATCCATTAAATTTGCTTCTTTGGGGGAAATATTGAACATAGAACAATCAAAATAATCTATATTCTCTAAAAAACCTGCCTTAAAATAGTTAAAATCCTCTTTATTTATACCCATTCGGCTCACTGAATTAATATAATTTTCACTATCCTTTTTCCTATACTCTGGAAGCTCCCTTATATATTCAGTTCCAGACTTCAGTCCGTCCCAAAAATCCTCAATATTGTCAGCAGAGCCAAACCTTCCTGACATGCCTATTACCGCTATATCTCTTGATGAAATGCTGTCAAGACGGTATTCCAGTTTTGTCTTTTTATTACTTTCATCTTTTATATTTATATCGAATAGCTTTTCCACATTTAGCCTCCCAGATAATCATCATAATTAGTTAGGCAAATTCATATCCTCAAATAAACTTTTTAAGCCAGTTTCTCTCCAAATTTGGTTATATCGCTCAACCTGCTCTTGAAGCTTTGTTTGCTTAGTGGAAAATACGGATTTAAGCATAAGTAGAGCTTCTTTCATTTGCTCAACTGATGCTTTACAATCAGTTTTCTCCAATTCTTCATGCATTGCTTGTATTTTTTTGTATGGGTTAGTTACACCGTTTATATATTCTTCATTGTTCCAATTATTGTTTTTTGTACAAACTGCAATTGCCATGCACCTTGAAATGAGTCTGAGGTTTGTTTCTTTTTCTTCTTTTGGAAAAAGTACCGTCAAAGCACTTGCATCTTCCGTCTTATCATATGAAAATGCATTAATTGAAGCTGTAGTTTTTTTCATCAGGTTCTTCAATACTTTATGAGGGCCTAGCTCAATAGCAATTTCAACCTTCTGTTCCTCTAAATATCTCATTGTCTCATACCATTTAATAGGCATTACGACTTGCATCGCCAAACTTTCTATAAGCATTTCAGGACTAGTGTATGGTAATGCATTAACATTTGATATAACAGGATAATTGAAGCTATTGTATTTATACTGTTTCAACTCTTCTCTAAATCGCTCTGCCGCAGGCTGCATTAATGGGCTATGAAACGGTGTTTTTACCTTTATAGGGATGACTACTGCACCAGATATGATAAGCCTTTCACTAACCTCTTTTACAGCAGTACTATGACCCGAAATTACTGTCTGATCTAGAGAGTTATTATTTGAAACAACAACAATATGTGAATCATCTGAGCATTTTTTGCATTCTTCCTCTATGATTTCTCTATTAATACCACTTACAGCTGCCATAGAACCTATTCCGTCTGGAACCGCTTCTTTCATGAATATTCCTCGTTTTCGTACAATACGCACCGCATCCTCAAATTTGATAACACCTGCACATGTTAAAGCAGATATCTCACCAAGGCTATGTCCTGCCATATATGTAGGCTTTATGCCAAATTCCTTACTAAAAACATTAAAAGCAGCTACGCTCATTGTTAACAATGCTGGCTGTGCATTTTCTGTTTTGGTTAGCTCCTCTATATTGCCTTCAAAGCAGAGGTTTTTAAGATTAAATCCCAACACTTCATTTGCTGTATCAAAAATTTCCTGTGCTTTTTGAAAGTTTTTATATAAGTCTTTTCCCATACCTATATATTGTGATCCCTGTCCTGGATATAAAAACGCAACCTTTTTCATTTATAACATCCTTTCAACTATAGCTTCTAAAGCTTGTAAATAATAATGAACAAGCTCGTTCATTTTTTCCTTTCGGATAAGCGTAGTATTATATTCAAAAGTAAAATTAATTGTATCTGTATTTTCATATACCTTAACGATAATATCAAAAATGCTTGTGTCCTTTATCAGCTCCCCACGATAATTATATAAATACTGAAGTAATACCTCTGTCGGTTCCTTATTTATCTGGATATCCTTTAAATGCTGAAGCAGAAACGTATCAAGCATCTTGAAATTATTCTGCTTCTGCTTTGTTAATTGGAC
The DNA here is from genome assembly GCA_942492835.1 of uncultured Clostridia bacterium. Taxonomy (GTDB): domain Bacteria; phylum Bacillota; class Clostridia; order Lutisporales; family Lutisporaceae; genus GWB2-37-7. The sequence goes on from OW818645.1 coordinate 390,196, forward strand.
TAATTCTCCGATATTCTGTATGTTTTCCAGCTCAAAATATAGTGGCAGTAAGCTTTCACATTCATTAACAACTACATTTACTGGCACAGCTTGTCTACCAGACAACTCATACATCACATACACAAAAGCACCTAGTAATATGTCACTTATGCTTACACTGCACTTATTTTTTATTTCAATAAATTGTTTATATGTATATAAATCAAGACTTAGATGGATAACATCTCCACTATCCTCATGCTGTTCCTTGAAATACTCTGAGGGAAGCTTGAGCATTTTTAACTTTATATTTCTAGTTCTGCCATCATCCTTGGTTTCAATCACTTTTGACAGCTTTGATATGGAAGGATGAGCAAAAATATCTGTTATTTTTACTTTTCCTGGATATTGCTTTTCTAGTTCCCCATGCATTTTAATTAAAAGAAATGAATTTCCTCCCAAATCAAAAAAGTTATCATGAATACCAATCAGCTCCTGTTTTAATATATCCTTCCATATACTTACTAACACGGTTTCTACTTCAGTTTCTGCTGCTATATATTCTGTTGCAAGTATGGGTCTTGTGTCATTTCTATCTGGTAAAGCATTTCTATCAAGCTTCTCATTTAGTGTCCTTGGAAGCTTCTCCATAAATACATAAGCTTCAGGCACCATGTAATCAGGTAGATTTTTTGCAAGGCTTTCTCTTAATTCGGTTACAGCGATTTCACTAGCTGCTGAGTAATATGCTACAAGATATTGGTTGCCATTTTGTTCTGATTTAGCAACTATTACTGCTTCATTTATCTCTGGATAGTCTCTTAGTAAAGCTTCTATTTCACCTAGCTCAATTCTATGTCCCCTAATTTTTACTTGGTTATCCAATCTTCCAATGTACTCAAGCCTTCCATCAGGTAGAAATCTAGCAATATCTCCGGTTCTATACATTTTTTCATTCTTATAGAAGGGATCCTGAACAAACTTTTCTTCTGTAAGCTCCATCAGATTCAAATAGCCTCTTCCTACTCCGTCCCCTGCTATGCATAGTTCTCCTGCAATACCTATGGGTTTTAGGTTATTTTCCTTGTCGGTAATATAGATTCTGGTATTTGCTATGGGTCTGCCTATATCAATTCTTTCTGTGTTTGTCTGTTCGCCAAATGTAGACCAAACTGTTGTCTCTGTTGGACCATACATGTTGTATATTTTCGCAGCTGTTAGTTTTTTTAGCTCAATTAAAAGGTTTTGAGGAAATGCTTCTCCTCCTATCATGATTTCCTTAAGACCGTTAAGCACCGATGAATTATGTTCGCTGCTAATCATAAGCTGCATTCTTGAAGGTGTTGTTTGTAATATTTCGACTTTATTCTCTTCTATCACAGCAGCCAATAGCTTTGAATCCAGTTGCTGCAATTCATCTGCTATTACTACCTTTAATCCCTTAGAAAGAGGCATAAGTGTCTCAAGCATAAAAATATCAAAGGATATTGTTGTCAAAGCCAATATTGCCTTTCCTTGTTTAAAATCTATGCTTCTAGACATACTGCAAATAAAATTAACAACTGATCTATGCTCTATCAGAATACCTTTTGGTCTACCTGTAGAACCAGAGGTATAAATTATATAGGCTAAGTTTCCAGGTTCGCATACTCTTTGCAGGTTTGACAGGTCTCTTTCTTTATATATTTCCTTATTTCCAATGTCTATAATATCCCCTTTGAAGTTTAGCTGGCACGCAAGATTATCCTGTGTCAGCAATACTTCTGTACAACTATCATCAAGCATGTATTGTATTCTATCCAAAGGATATTCAGGGTCAATAGGTATGTACGCCCCTCCAGCCTTGAGTACCGCCAAAATGCCAATTATCATCTCAAAAGAACGTCGTATCATTATGCCTACTATTTTTTCGCAGCCTATACCTTTTTGTCTTATAAGCCTGGCAAGTTGATTTGCTTTCTCATTTAGCTCCTTATATGTCAGACTTTCACCCCTATATATTAAAGCAATATTTGAGGGAGTTTCCCTTACTTGGCTTTCAAAAAGCTCATGGACTAAACTATTCTTAGAGTAATCCAATTTTGTATTGTTGAATTCATAAACTAACTGTCTCTGCTCTTGTTCAGTCAGTATGTTTATATCCGATAACTTCTGATTTTTATCTTCTATTAGTTGTTCTAATATCTTTATATAGTGAAGAACCATCCTACTGATAGTAGCCTTGTTAAATAATTTAGTGCTGTACTCAAAGACTAGCTTGATTTCTTCTCTTGTTTCTACTGCATTTAACGATATATCAAACTTAGATATTTTTTTATCAAATTCATATGGCGAGAAGCTTATAGAATCAACTTCAAGCTCTTCTTCATCCATGTTTTGTAGTGAAAACATGGTGTCAAATATCGGATTACGACTTAAATCCCTTCTGATATTGAGCTTTTCAACCAATTCTTCAAAGGGGTAATCCTGATTTTCATATGCTTTTATAGCATTTTTCTTTACCTCTGATAGGAATGCCTCTATAGTTATGTTATTTCTGGGATAATTACGCATTACCAGTGTATTTACAAACATCCCTATTAAATTTTCAGTATCTGTATGCTGTCTCCCCGCAATGGGGCTCCCAACTATAATGTCCTCCTGCTCTGTGTATTTATATAACAGGATATTATAAGCAGCAAGCATTAACATATATACAGTAACCCCGACACCTTCCGCTACTCTTTTGATTTTTAAAGTCATCTCGGAATCTATTGCAGCCCTTATTGCATCCCCCTCATAATTTTGTTTAAAAGGCCTTGGGTAATCCGTCTGAAGGTTAAGTAATGGAATTTGCTCCCCAAGGCTGGCACTAGTTAAATGCTCAAGCCAATATTCTTCCTGTTTCTTCATCACATCAGATTTTAGTGTTTTGTTCTGCCATACAGAATAATCCTTGTATTGTATGTTTAGCTCAGGAAGTCGTTCTCCCTTGTAAAGACTGACGAGTTCCTTAAAAAATACTCTCAAAGACATACCATCAGATATAATATGATGTATATCAAACAATACGATATGCTTTTCTTCCGATAACCTTAAAATACACGCCCTAAGCAGCGGAGCTTTACTTAAATCAAAATAGCTGATAAAGCTTCTTATCTTCTCCTCCAAAACTTCTTCTTTAGTTTCTAAGTAAGCAATGTCAAGTGTTACTTCAGGATGAATAATCTGTACAACTCTCTCACCTATCAAGCTGAAGGACGTTCTTAAGACTTCATGTCTATTTATAATCGACTCAAAGGCACTTTTTAGTCTTTCTATATTTAATTTTCCCTCTACAGATAATACTCCTGGCATATTATAGCTTGTACTTTCTGGCTCCAATTGTTGTAATATGAATATCCTCTTTTGCGAGGATGATACTTCATAATATTCGCTTTTATAAGCTTTCTCTATTCTAAAGCATCCATTTTTACCTATGCTTGTCATGTACTCTGATAAACCTTTTATAGTCGGTGTTTTAAATATTTCCTTTAAAGGAACTTCAAAATTAAGTTCTTTTTGTATTGCAGCCGATAAAGTGGTTGCTTTTAATGAATGTCCTCCAAGCTCAAAGAAGTTATTATTTATTCCTATAGGCTCTACATGCAATATGTCTTGCCATAGCTTTGCCAATTTACATTCCAATTCATTTCTTGGAGCTTCATACTCCTTTTGACTTATACTTTTTTCCTCTATTTCCATAAGTGCTTTCCGATCCACTTTACCATTGGGGGTAAGCAATAGCTGGTCCACTTTGTTACAAAATGAGGGAACCATATAATCAGGCAATTCATTGGCAATGTATTTTCTCACAGCTTCACCGCTTAATCCCTCATCTGAAGTGAAATAAGCACATAAATATTTACTGCCGCTCTCATCTTCTTTGCAAACTACTGCTGCTTCTTTAATATCTCTATGCTTTAAGAGGCAATTTTCTACCTCTTCAATTTCTACTCTGTAGCCTCTTATCTTTATTTGGAAATCTTTCCTGCCAAGGTATTCTATCATACCATCTTCATTAAAACGTCCCCAGTCACCAGTCCTATATATTCTGCCAAGTTCAGCATGATTTTCAAAAACTTTATCTGTTTTTTCCTTGTCTCTCCAATATCCTAAAGCTAAGTAATCACTCGCAACCACTATCTCTCCAGCACTAAATGGTGAAGCAATACGACCTTTATCATTTACAATTAATACTCTTGTATTGCTAATGGGTTCTCCAAGATTTATTCCATCAAAATCTGTTTCTTCATTTATTATCTGGGATGAATTATATGAGGATTCCGATTGCCCATATAAATTTACTAGGCTAGAGTTTTTAAACAGTTTTTTAAACGTAATAACATCCTGTTCCACTACGCTTTCTCCGCCTAAAACAACATATCTAAGCTTTAATGGGTCTTCTTCTTCACTAAGCTCATTAACAAAATATCTATATAAGGTAGGCACTGAGTGCCATATGGTAATTCTTTCAGCTTTCAACCATCCATACAACTCACTGATATTTATTTGCTGTCTTACATTTAGCGGATATAAGGTGGCACCGCTTAGCAGTCCACTATATATATCTACCACTGCCGCATCATGACTAAAGGCAGAAAAAAGTGTAAGCCTATCAGCTTCTTTGATATCAAGCTTCTCAATATAATTTCTTACAAAATGATATACATTTTTACTGCTTTGCATAATGCCCTTAGGCGTTCCAGTAGATCCAGAGGTATATAGAATATAAATAAGTTTGTTCCCATCAACTTCTCTTTGTATAGCATTCTCAGATACTACCACTGGACGGTCAATATTTAATATCCAAATATCTCTTTTGGCTTGTGCTGCCAATTTCTCAGCCAATCCGTTACTAGTATTGTTTGTTATTATTATTTCTGCATTTGAATTATCCAACATATATTGCAATCGGCTCTCTGGGTAAAAAGGATCAAAAGGGACATATACAGTGTCTGCCTTTAATGCTCCTAATGTCCCTACAATCATACCGATTCCATGCTCAAATAATAAAGCAGCTCTAATTCCATCGTTTTCATTATTTTTAAATTGAAGTAATATAGTATTTGCAACAACATTGGACAATCTGTCTAATTGATCATAAGTAAGCTCTATGTCCTTTGTTTTGACAGCAATTTTTTTTGGATGCTTGTCCACTTGTTCTTTGAAGTGCTTTATAATCACAACGCTTTTCCACCTTCCTGTTTTTTTGAGTGAATTTCGTTTTTTGATTAATCTAAATAATCAGCTATTAAAGAATCTGGATTTTCTGCTATTTTCTCAAGCAATTCGTTATACCTGGTGAGCATAAATGCTACCCTTGATTCTTTAATCAGTGCCTTCTTATAATTACAAATCAATTCTATTCCATTTGAGTACTCTGCAAGATAAAAAGTCATATCAAACTTTGTGTCTTTCATTTCTTCAATACCATATGCATCCTTATTACTGATTTCTCTTTTTTCACTATCCTCCATATTCAACATGTTAAAAAATATGGATATTATAGGATACTTTATATTCATCTCATCTACTATTTTTTCAAGGGGAAAGTTTTGATACTCTAATGCCTTAAGAGTATTTTCATTTATTCTAGCCAATACTGTATCAAACATTTCGTCCCTATATAACTGGTTTCTTAATACTGTAGTATTTATAAAATAACCTATAACCTTTTCAAGACTTTCATGCTCTCTTCCCGAGCCAGCTGTTCCAATCAAAATATCATTTTGCCCTGTAAAATCCATTAGATATATATTAAATGCCGCCACTAAAACAGTAAATAAAGTAGTCTTTTTATCTTTAGCCACTATTTTAAGTTTTTCTTTTGTCATTTTGTCAATTATAATCGTGTATACTGCACCGACACTATCCTTTACCTGTGTTCCCTGATACTTGTTTGAGATATTAAGCAAAGGGGCTTCATACTTAAGTTGTTTCAACCAATAGTTTTTTGCAGCTTCCATCTTACTTGGGTCTTCAATCTGCTTGTTTTGCCATGTCGCATAATCTTTGTATTGTATCCTTAAAGGCTCTAGGTCGAGATTTCTCCCATTTTTATATGCTTCATAAATATCCGCAAATTCTTTCTTTAGTATACTCATAGACCAACCGTCAGATATAATGTGATGCATACATAATACCAATTCATATTGTTCATTTGATAGCTTTACCAGCTCTGCGATAAATAAAGGTGCTTCTTCCAAATTAAATACATGTTCTGCATTTCTTTTGTATATATCATCAAGTTCTGTTGCCTTATCCTTTTCTCCAACACATTCTAGATCCTTAAACAATACTTGGAAGTCAATATTATCTTCTATTCTCTGTTTAGGTATACCCCCGATTATTTTAATGCAGGTTCGTAAGCTTTCATGCCTATTAATCAGTTGTTTAAAAGTTTTTTGTATCACTTCCAAACTTACAATCCCATTTAGTAATATTTTTCCTGTCATATTGTACGCTGTATCGAATGGTTCTTTTTGATTTATAATCCATAGTCTTTTTTGGGCATAGGACAAATCATAATAATCCTGTTTAGGCAGCTTCTCTATATCTTCATATTCTGCTTTTCCACAGCTTCTTAAATATTTTCCTAAGCTTTCTATGGTCTGACATTCAAAGAATGTTTGAATACTTATTTTTATATTTAGAGTTTTGTATATAAGATTAATTGCTTGTACTGCTTTTAAGGAGTGTCCTCCTAGTTCAAAGAAGTTGTCCTGAATACCTATATTTGAGGTTTCTAGTACTTTACACCAGATATCCACTAATTTCTTTTCAATTTCATCGTTAATGAATGCATCTTTTTGATTTGATTTTTGTTCATTTATAGTATCAGCCAATGCTTTCTTATCCACTTTACCACTGGGTGTTAGAGGTAACTTTTCAAGCCTAGTAATAAAAGTTGGAATCATATATGATGGGAGTTCTTTTTTCATGAACTCTATTAAATCCGATGTTTCAATTTCACTATCAGATACAATATATGCACATATGTATTTTTGCTTTGCTCCATCTTCTCTGGCTATAACAACCGCTTCTTTTACTCCACTATGCATTAAAAGCCTTGATTCAATTTCTCCTGTTTCTATCCTGTAACCTCTTATTTTAACTTGATCATCTATCCTGCCAATGAATTCAAGGTTTCCATCGCTTAGTAGTTTAACCATGTCGCCAGTCTTATATATAAGCTTATCTGGCAAATGATTTACTTCAATAAATCGTTCTTTTGTAAGTGTATCGTCTTTATAATATCCTTTACCGACACAAGCTCCACCTGCGTAAAGCTCACCTTCAACCTCTATCGGTAAAATACGGAGCTCCTTGTCCAACACATATAGATGTGTATTATATATAGGCTTTCCTATTGGAACTGATGTTAGCTTATCTGCTGTCTCATTGTCTATTTTGTAACTGGATATTACGTCTGTACACTCAGTAGGTCCATAAATATTTACAATTTCACAATTATAGTTAGGTGATTTTATCCACTTTTGTAAAACCGTCATATTGATAGGTTCTCCACCCAAAAAAACATACCTTAGAGTAGATAACTTTTCATATTCATTGTCTTCATTTAATTCTAATAACGGATAAAAAGCGGTTGGAGTACAGCTAATAATAGTGATACCTTTTTCTTCTATTACCTCTGCCATTCTCTCATAATCATAAGAATCTGTTTCAAAAAGGTAAAGTTCTCCGCCTTTTATCAAGGTGGCATAAATGTTTGGTTGAGCAAGATCGAAGCTTATAGATGCAATAAGAAGCATCTTATCCGTATTACTTATATCAAATTCACTAGTATACCAGTTTAGTAGGTTGCTAAAAGAATGATGCATCACCATTGCACCTTTGGGTGTTCCGGTTGAGCCAGATGTATAAATTTGATATATGATGCTTTCTTCATTAAATTCAACTATTGGATTTTCTACTGCTTCTTTTTTTAGAAGCTCCTCTTCATGTTCAAGTATAATAATATGCCTACAGCCCTCGTTGACTGCAATATCTGGAAAAGTATATTCCTTTATAGCACTCTCGTTTGTAAGCAATACAGAGATATCACTCTTATCAAGCATTGCCATTATCCTTTTTTGAGGATAGCTTGGATCTAATGGTATATAAGTACATCCTGATTTTAATACCCCAAGTAGACTGACCAGCATCCCAATTGATCGTTCTTGCATAATTCCAATTATTTCATCCGATTTAATTCCTTTTTTCTTTAAAAACCAAGCTAACTGATTAGCCTTTTTATTTAATTCCCTAAATGTTATCCTTTCTTCTCCAAATACTAAAGCTATTGCATCTGGAGTTTTTTCTACTTGGTCTTCAAAGAATTTGTGTACAGGTTTTCTATGCACATAATCACTTTCGTATTTATTGAAATCAAATATTATTTGCTTCTTTTCTTCTGCATCAATCATTTCAATTTCTTTTACAAGCTTACTGGCATCTGCTATCATTTCCCTAATAATATTTACGTAATGCTTAAACACATCTCCTAATACTTCTTTGGTGTAATTATATCTATCGTATGCTACAGTAATTCCTATTTTTTCTTTTATTGCTATACTGATTGCTATATCATAGTTCGTTTCAGTATACATATCTACTATCTCAAATGTTAATATCTCATCTACATTCTTTAGTGCTTCGTCTATGGGATAATTCTCTATTACAAGTAATGTATCAAACAACCCAACTAAGTTTCCCGTTTCACTCTCAGCTTGTATTTCTGCTAACGACGTATTTTCATAGCTTTCTCTATCTCTTGCTTCCCTGTCTGCTTTGTATAATAGTTCTAAAATATTTTCTTTGTCTTCTAGCTTTATTCTTATAGGTATAGTGTTTATAAATAAACCCACCGTATTGTCTATACCATTTATCTCCGCAGCTCTTCCTGATATAGTTATTCCAAATACTACATCATCAGTATTATTATATCTTTGAAGCAGTATTCCCCATGCCATATTTAACAAATTTGCCATAGTAGTTTTCTCGCTTTTGCAAAACGCTACAATAGCATCTGTTGTAGCCTTGTCAATTTCTATTTGATACTTACCCATTTTATCGCTATTCTTTTGTATGGATTTTTTTCTGGGCATGCTTATTTTCTGAGAATAACCTTCTAAATATTTCTTCCAGTAATTCTTCTGAGCAGCTCTGTCTTGAGCTTGATTCCATTTAATGTACTCTTTAAATTTAGTTTTTTCAACATGTTCTAATTCTAGTCCTTTATACAACCTTTTATATGCTTCAACAAATTCTTTTACAATTATGCCATTACTCCAACCATCATATAATATATGATGGTTGGAGATAATCATTTCAAATTCATTTTCCTGAATCTGAATCAATGTTATTCTCATAGGTTCTATACGTATGTCTATACTCTCTTCTAAGTCTTTTTGTCTAATATCATAAATGCATTTTTCTTTTTCTACTTGTTTTGTATCTACTAAATCTTTTATTCGTAATGGAAGTTTATAGTTTTTTAAAACCATCTGCACTGGTGTCTCCAGCTTGTCCCACCTAAATACGGTTCTAAGCATTTCATTGCTTTGCACTACATGTTTCCATGCCTTTTCTACAATTTCTAAATATATTTTCCCTTTTAATCGAAGGCATAGCTGTTCAAAATATTCTCTACTGTCTGGATTTTTTAAGTAATGAAATAACATTCCTCGCTGCAAAGGTGTTAGTGCTATGACGTCTTCAATATTCTGTTTTTCAATTTTATTTATTTCTGGCATTATATATGCACCTCATTAAAAATTATCATAGTTGAATAGATATTTCTGCTTTATTTGCTGAATCTTTGTAAATTTAATTCATCATGTTTCTCCAATATATAATATCTAAGAGATGTGTCCTAATGTTAGAATAACCCAATAATTTATTACTGTACATCTTTTTCATTTTGCATATTTCGACATATTATTACATTTTGATAACCTAATTATTTCCTTTATATATATATGGCTTATTTAAAATATCATTCTTATTCTTAATATATTGTGCTTCATAATATACAACATATTTATTTGTAAAAAAATAGTCATAATATTTCTAGCTAATACTAGACAAAACAATTGAGAAAATTTACAATTTAATTAATATGTAAATTTAATATACTTTATTTTTGTTTAGTAATAAATAATTATATATATATCATTATTTATAAATGTAAATTGTTTAGTGCGATATATATAGTATGCTTACAATTGAGGTTAATAAAATGGAGGTTAGTATAATGGAAAAAATAGATTGTTTACTTATCGGCTATTTCGGAGGAGATCTTAATTTTGACAAGCCCAAAGCAAAGAATGCATTAATAAATGTAGACATGAAGGAATTTAATGCTGCAATTGCATATTTGGGTACTTTTTTACATAAGAGAGGCTTATCATTTGATTACATCAATTACATTGAAGATGAATATGATTTACTTGTTAAAAAGCTTAACGATAAAAATATAAATTCTGTTGCAATTTCTACTACATATTGTTTAGATAATGAAACTGTAAAAAAACTAGTAAATATAGTTCGGAATATTGATCCTACTGTAAAAATCATATTAGGCGGACCTCATATTGCCAATTTATTAAAATATACTAATGATAAAGAAATACTCAATATAATGCTGAGAAGGATAAATGCAGATTTTTATATTAACAGCTTTCAAGGTGAGACTGCCTTAGTAAACATTCTACTTTCTTTAAGAGGGGATCTTCCTACAAATCAAGTAGCTAATATATACTATCGAAGTGAGAACAAGTATATGTCTACCGAAACATATGAGGAAGATAATAAGCTTGAAGAAAACATGGTAGATTGGAGTTTATTTGCAGATAGAGTGAGTGAAGTAGTACCTGTACGTACAGCTATATCATGTCCCTTTTCTTGTGCCTATTGCAATCATCCAATAAATGCAGGCACATATAGATTTGTAAGCGTTGAAGCAATTGAAAAAGAACTTAATTCTATAAACAATATTCAAAAGATACGATACGTTGATTTTGTTGATGATACCTTTAATGTTCCACAAAAAAGATTCAAGGATATACTTAGGATGATTATAAAGAATAAATATAATTTTAAATGGTTTTCTTATATTAGGTGTCAGTTCATAGATGATGAAACTGTAAAGCTAATGAAAGAAAGTGGTTGTATGGGTTCAATATTGGGAATTGAATCTGGTAGTCCAGAAATGCTTAAAAGAATGAATAAGCTGGTCACTGTAGAAGAATTGAAAAGAGGAGTTGATTTGCTTAATCAATATAATATTCCAACTGCAGCTTTATTTTTTATAGGTTTTCCCGGTGAGACTCCAGATACTGTAAACCAAACTATTCGCTTAATTGAAGACATTAAGCCCACATTTTATGATACACAACCTTGGTTCTATGACCCAAGGACACCAATTGGTAAACAAAGTGAAAGATATGAAATAAAAGGCTTCATGCACAAATGGTCCCATAGCACAATGAACTCTTCAGAGGCAGATCAACTAGTAAAAGAAACAATATCATCAATAAAGAATTCAAGGCTAGCTAAGTATACTGCACCTCAAATGGACAAGCTGCTATCTTCTGGATTAACCATTGAGCAAATATATGATATGTGCCAGAAAATGTAGTTAACAGGCACATATGTTCTAATCTAAGTTCAAAAAGAGACAAGCCTGATATATAGACTTGTCTCTTTTTACATATAATAATTTGATATTTAAAATATTTATCTTTCAATTTTCAGTTTTGAAGCAACTAACGTAAACTCACCTGGAATATTTTTATGAGAATCAAATCTTGGTCCTTCAACAAGTTTATCAATAATAAATCCCGCTGTAGCAAAAGAACTAACAATTTCACCCATAGTCCAATATCTTAAAAGGCACTTGGGAAACTCTTTTTGTTCATTCTCAGGGAAATACTTTTCATGGGCTACATTACCTATCTGCAATGTATTCTCAAAATAGTCCCCTGTAAGTTCTAAAGCATCATCACGAGTATTGAATATATCTCGTACTTTAAATATTTTCCTAATTGGATGAAAGTCATTTAATACTAGCTTCCCACCAACTTTAAGTAGTAGAAATATTTTTTTTGCAACCGAATCTAAATCAGAAAAGTAATGCAGTATTCCACCTTCTAAATAAACAATATCAAAACTGTTTTGCATACTATTAATATCTAATTCTAAAAAATCAGATACGATATATGTTAAATTCACATTAGCCTTATCAGCTACTTCCATGGCATATTTTTTATTAGACTCAGAAATATCTACAATAGTCACATCGGCTCCAAGTATTGCTAATGGAACCGCTTTTTTACCACAAGAACCAAGCAAATTGGCAATTTTCTTTCCTTTAACATCACCAAGATATTCAATATGTCTTCGCAAATGTTTTTCAGGTTGTTTTATCATATCTTTAGCGACATCACTGGGTAAACCCAATTCATTCATCCAAAATTCATAAGACTTATATGTCCATGCTTCTTTATTTAACTGACTTTGCTTATTCATTAACTTTGTACCCTCATTTCATATTTAAAGTTTTATACACCATACACTATAGTTGTGCATATAGTATTTTGCTATGGTCTTCTCTCTTATGTTTTCAATAGAAAGTAGCCTTACCTCTATATTACGTGAATGGTTGATTTAACTCAATAACTGGATAGCTGTGGTAGCTGGCACATATGTTCTCTTACTATGTTCGTACAAATTGATTATTCACCGCAAACAACATGTGAGCATTGTTATAGTGAGTTCCCTATTCCGCAAAGACAATTTCTAATAAAACTATTAATTATTCCTTTTTATCTATGGAATATTTATATATCAACCCATCCTCACCATCTGGATGTATTGACATGCTAAACCCTAACTTCTCAAATACATTCCTAGATCTCGTATTGGCGCTATATACTTCAGCGATTACTTCATGTGCATTCAAGTTACACTCTGCATATTTGATGAAACCACGCGTAATCTCCTTGGCATACCCCTTGTTCCAGTGAGTACTTCTAATCCTAAACCCAATTTCAAACTCTCCAAGATTTTTATAGTCTTTGATATATGCCATTCCTATTTTATCTTTGCTTTCTATATGTCCAACACAAAACACACCCACCTGATCATTATCTAAATATTTATGTATCCATTTATCTATTTCAGCTTCACACTTCTCCAAAGACATTGACTCCCATCCGTTAAACCGTATACATTCAGGGTCATTGTTAATATCGAAAATTAAATCAATATCTTCATGTGCAATCTTCATCAAAAAAAGCCGTTCTGTCTTAATCATCTATATTTACCTCATCTTACTATTTATTTCACATTATACATGCCTGAGAAAGCTCCTAATATGTTTTTTTTATTGTCTTCAATTAAACTCCTTGGAGTTATACTTGCTATTGACTTGCTATTAACTCTGAAGATTCAAATATTAGTCTACATTTCTTTCTAAAACAATTAAAAATAAAATATAAGGTTAAAGAAACCTTATATCTATAGTAATAAATATTAACTACTAACTCTCGTTAGATGCTTTTTATTTCTAAAAATGAACCTATCGTTTCAAAGTATATTATTTTGCTTAACATAGCATAAATACCTTACTCTTCCTAGGAGAAACAGTATACGTATTAAAGTATATTCTTCTATTCTATAATTGTGATCACTTTCTTCTTTGTAGATAGTATTCTATTCTTACGAGTTTCAAAATCCCAATTTCTCGTTTTTTCAATAAGGTTTTCTAACTCTGTGAAATTTGAATAAAAGTATTTATAATGAGCTTTCCTTGGTGACTCAATTAAGTCCTCTACGCATCTTTCAAAAATATCATATATTTGAAAGAGTATATCAATTTTTACATAATCAATATTATTTATTAATGATGTTGTATCATGATTTATTGAAGTAGAATCATTATTTAAAGCAACTTGCCATTGTCCATGTGCAATTTTATTTCTGATTTGACTTGGCTTTATAATATATTGCTTTAAGATATCCTGCAGTTTTTTCTTCTGATTATTAATCTTACCAAGTATTGAATGTTTATTAATTTCTGAGAAAGCTAATTCTATACACTTTCTCCATTTTTCTTCAAGATTTTTCTGCTTTTGTATGTCTAAAATCATATCTTCAGATAAACCATATGGGGTATGTATTAATTTTAAAAATGAAACCTCAGCAAAAGCCGAATATAATAATGCATACATTTTTGTTAATGCAGTTATTTCTGCGCTACGTCCATATAATATTGCATTGTTAATCATTCTTTTAATTGTTTTAGCCTGAGATTTTATATATCTTTGATTTTCACAACATGCTTTATAAATTTCAATCATACTCTTCAGGTTTAAATTCAAAGCTGTTAAAAGATACTCTATGAATATCCTTTAACAGCTCGGAATCGAACCGAGACCTCCTTTGAAAAAGATGTTCTTCCTTATTTAAACTACTGCTGCAAATTTATTTTAGCATATCTATATAGCCTGTCAACTATTCTGTGTATATAACTTCAGTATTTTACTGTAATTGGTTATTATTATTATATTAACAACTGGTCTCAATTGTCCAATTTTATCCTTAATCACTATGCAACAGAATAATATAGAAAAAATTATTCGTGGCATACACCATAATTATCCAGTTATACCCTTATCAAATTGCATAATCTATTGTCTTACTTCAATATTTAAGCTGTTTTAAAGCAAGCTTATCTATACTTTTCTGATAATGTATTTCTTTTTTCGTATATTTCCCATAGAGGGCAGTCCTACACTATATTATTAAATGGTTGATTTAACTCAATAACTGGATAACTACGGTAGCTGGCACATATGTTCTCCAAAAGTAAAAGAAGACATCTATATGTCTCATTCAAGTGTTTTAAAATTGGTCCACAGATTCAATAAGGATGAAATATCTGGTCTAAGAGATAATCGTCGCAGTAAAAAATATAGTTACTTATCAGATGAATAGAAACAAGCTATTGCTTAAGCTTTGAAACTGTCACCCCATAAATCTAGTTTTACAAATGCAACTGGACAATACCTGTTCTAAAACAGTGAAAATATAATAAATAAGGAACCGTTTACAAAACAGCAAGCTTATCTGGTGTTGTGCATAATCACGTATTTACTCTGTAACGCCTCAAAAAGCAAAGTCATAATACTAAGAAGACCTCCAAGAACAATTCAAAGAAGAACTTAAGAGTCTGGTTGCAAATTCTGATGAGGATACAGTAATACTTTATGAAGTGAAACCATCTTTACGGATGAAATAACTACGATCCAGAAATAGGCACCTGAAGGGATGAGCCACTTATACCAACAGAAGGTAAAGTTCATTATTCTACAGAAGAAGCTGGTAATACGGAAAGCTTCAAGGATTATATTAAATAAGTTTTCGCATTATGTTAATAAGAAAGTTATCTTGATTCTTGATAATGTAAAAGACTATCATACCAAAGTAATAATAGAACAACTGAAAGAATTGAAAAATATAACGTTATGTATCTATCTTCATACAGTTCGGAGCTAGATACTATTGAACATCTTTGGAAAGATATCAAAAAAAATGTTACACACAACTATCCTTCTGAGTCAATAAAAAAATTGTGCAAGCTATACGTAAGTATTTTATGAATTTACATAGATGCTCATCTAAGAATAAACTATGCTCTTTCCTACTGTAATAATATGGTTATAAATTGTCTATTAAAACAATATAGAAAAACTTGACTATTTTTTGTACATATTATAATATCTTACATGAATATATCTAATATTGCTAATTGATTACCAAAAATATTTAAATATCCTATATAATTAGTGCACGAGCCCTCGAATAAATACTGAACACTAATATTTAGCTGCTGTAAAGACAAGATTAACAAATATTTATAAATACTGGATAAACACAATCTGAGAGGAGATAGATTATGAAAATTGCTATATTGGGTTTTGGTACTGTAGGTACTGGATTATTTGAGTTAATACAACGATACCAAAGCTTTATTGTAAATAAATTTGGGCAAGAAATTAATATCAAATATATTCTAGTACGTGACACAAAACGCTATAAGAATTTTTTTCATGAAGATTTACTTATAACTGACTTTGAACAGGTAAGAATGGATAAAGAGGTAGATGTTGTAATCGAAGTAATAGGCGGAATCGAACCAGCATATAGTTTTATTCTAGACAGCCTAAAATCAAAAAAACATGTAGTTACTGCTAATAAAGAGCTACTCGCTTTAAAAGGCGATAAATTACTTCAAATAGCAAATGAAAATAATGTTTCACTTTTATTTGAAGCAAGCGTTTGTGGTGCAATTCCAATTGTCGGTAACTTCCTTAACAATCTACTCGTAAATCCCGTCAAGGAACTCTTCGGTATTCTTAATGGTTCTACCAATTTTATCCTGACAAAAATGAAAGAAGATGAAATGAACTTTATAGATGCATTACGTCTAGCACAAGAAAAGGGTTATGCTGAAAAAAATCCAGAATATGATATAACAGGTAGAGATGCTGCCTGTAAACTCTCTTTACTTAGCTACCTGGCATTTGGAAAAGCTTTGGATTTAAGAAATATCCCTATGGAAGGAATTGAAAAAATATCATTATCCGATATCAAATATGCAAATATGATGGAATATGAAATTAAATTAATTGCAATTGCCCATGACACTCCTAATGGTTTATATGCCGAGGTAGCACCATTTTTGATTAGTACAAGCCATATTTTTTCATTAGTTAAGGATAATTTTAATGCAATTTCTATTAAGTATGATGCTGCCGATGAAATTACTTTTATTGGTAAAGGTGCTGGTAAATTGCCTACTGCAAGTGCAGTATTTAGCAATATAATACATATTATGGAACACAAGAACTTAACCCAATATAAGACTATAGAGAAATATTATGTTCCTAATTATGAATATGATTATAAATATTACATTAGATTTCAATTAAAAACGAATCTTATTAATTCTATAGATAATATAACATCAAATCCACTAATTCACAAACACAGCTATGATAACAAAAATTTAATAATTCTAACAAATACATGTAGTAAGAAAGCATTGAATAATTTTGTAAATGGACTTTCCCTACATATAGAAGAAGATTGCACTAGTATATTTCGAATACTTGAAAATTAAGAATTCTTACTGTTTTATAAATAGGAATATTAATTGTGACTAATCACATTTTATAGATATACTATACATCTAATTAATAACATTGAGGGATGTGTTGAGAAATGCTCCTTCAATACATCATGGATTGCAACTAAACTCAATTTTACACTATTACCAGAAGTAAAGTCTTTTCCCATCTCTTCACCTTTTGAGTCTCTAACCTTTGAACCGTAGTGCTTTTTGTGGATACTATAAATTGCTGATACAATATAACATGGAAGTATCCGATATGAAGATAAAAGATACAATGCTGCCTGAATATCAATACTATAGCTGATGATTTCCCCATTATATAGATCCAATATTGGAGATAAGTATAGCTTCTTTCCAAACAAAGAAAACTCTGTAATATCAGTTACTCACTTTTCGTTAGGCTTGGCTGCTTGGAAGTTTCGCTCCAATAGATTTGGTGCGAAACTTCCGACTTCACCTCTGTAGGATTGGTATCTTTTCATTTTAACAGGACAATATAGCCCAAGTACCTTCATTAGGCGTTGTACTGTCTTGTGGTTAATACAATATCCTCTCTTGTGTAAGTCAGATGTGATTCTTCTATAGCCATAACGCTTTTTATTCTCGTGGAATATCTGAGTTATCAAAGGCTTTATATCAGCGTATTTATCAGGCTTATCTATGTTTTTTATGTAATAGTAATATGTGCTACGTGGGATACCTGCTAGTTTGACAAGCTCAACTACTGTGAATTCATGCCTTAGCTCATATATTGCCTGAGCCTTGTCTTTTTCTCTGATTTTCCCTTTGCTGAACTAAGGCATTCAATTTTTTTAAGTAGGCATTCTCCATCCTAAGCCTTTGTACTTCTGCAATTAAATCTTCTTCTATCTTTTCATCCATCTTAGGCGGACGGCCAATACTTTGAGCACATGGATTGCTTGTTTTGCCACGTCGCTCTTCATATAGCCCTTCAGGACCTTCTTCTAGGTAGATACGTTCCCATCTAGCTATAGAGCTTTTTGCTGTAATTCCATATTTCCTCATAGTTTCTCGATATCCAAGGCCGTTTTTTCTCATATCTTCAACTACTTGTTGTTTAAATTCGCCTGTAAAGTGTTTGACAGGTGCTCTCTTAGACATAAAAATACACCCCTTTCATTATTTACTATTTTACCATAATGTCTAACAATTGGGGTGCATTACAAAAAACTGCCCTCTTTTATTTAATATTATCTGAAATATACAATATCCTTTATCTCAAAAACTTTATCAGTTAGACCTAAATATTGTGCGGTAGTAAGAAGTCTTCCATTCATTTTTTTAGGATAGCAAAATCTGCGGCAGTAATTAACTATCTTCATTGCTGGTTGTGATTTGACAATCATGGGTGGTATCCAGTTATACTCTTGTCAAATTGCATATTCTATTGTCTTACTGCACTCTTTAAGCTATTTTAAAGCAAGCTTATCTATGCTTTCCCTGAAAATATATTTATTTTTCTGCATATTTTCTATAGAGGGCAGCCCTACACTATATTATTTAAATGATTGATTTAACTCAATAACTGAATAACTCCGGTAGCTGGCACATATGTTTTTATTTTACTTATCTTTGTAATAGAAACTCATAATAAGGTTCATTTTGTTTTGTTATATCACTATACTCTGAATATGAATAGTTAAATCCTAGCTTTTCTAATATTTTCATTGAAGCGTTATGTCTTGGATCTACAGATGCAGAAATCTTACTTATATTTTTACAATTTTCATTAGCATAATTTATACATGCTTTTGCTGCCTCCGTTGCATATCCCTTTCCCCAAAACTTTTTTTTATAATGATATATAAGTTCTATTTCGTCAGCATTCTTTGTTGCGTTATAACCGCAAGCCCCTATAGTTTCACCGGTTTCCTTAATTATTACTAAATAAACTGAATATCCTCTTTTCTCATGATTCTGTGCATAATGACTAATAGACTTCTTTACACGCTCCCTGCTGCCTGCACCATAGCAATACTCCATAACCTCTTCATCACCCCAAAATTTCATAACCTCATCAATATCTTCTAATCTTAGTGTTCTTAATAATAATCGTTCCGTTTCAAAACTAAACGACAATGATAACGCCCCCTCTATAACTTGATAATAAGAAAACAACCTAGAAGCATTTATATCCTTTGCCCCTAGTCTGTTTTCGCAGTTACTTATGATACGGTTCACCGTTCCTTTGTATCGGCGGTTTCTTAATATGAAAATATTATCTGCCTTTATTAATAATAGCAGATAAATCAAAAAATCTTAACTTTCACAGCTCTCCTCTGTCTCCGTATTTACATAATTCACAATGACGAGGAAAATATGCATTAGCAATCTTGAATAATTATGATGGAATACTCGTCTATCAGCAAACCCATGTAATATATTATTCCTTAAATTGAGCCCCATTTCATCAATAAGATTGTACTCAATATATTTGTATAAATCTTCACCTAAATATTCCTTAATATCATCGTCTTTTAGTATATCTTGAAGGTTAACATTAGTTTGTGCTTCAACATCAATCTTCATTGTTTGAATTTGTGTCCCTTTGACCTTTTTGTACATATCCCTTAAAACCATCTCTATTAAGACTACTGAAAAATGCATAAATTCAAATGCCTTATCTGCATTATAATAAGATACCACCTTATCAAAGTACAATTTTGTTTTCTCGCTCAACCAATCGCTCCCACTGACAAGGTTTTCAACCTCACTTACCAACGCTTCAAAATCTTCTTCCAGACGGGATATTAGCGGTAATATGCTAAATCTCATATTGAAGCCATAATACAATTCCTTATATTTCGGTTCATCTGTTTTTTTCATTATTCTACCCTCTCCAATAGTAAAGCTTGAAAAAATGTTGCTAATACTTGGCTGCTGGTTTGAATCTTTTATTAATGAGTAACTCGGGTAAGGAATATATATCTCAATTGAAGTTACTGTTTCTCCAATATTTTCTATCTCGACACATATCCTTTTGTTAATGTTTTTTAGTATATCCTTAAAGCTGTTTTCCTTGAGATATATATCTTGAATTTTTTTGACCTTATTGATCTTAGTAATTTCTTCATCTCTAAGTTTTGTCACAGTTTTATGCCATTTAATATCATTATCACTAATAAAAGACTCTAAGGCAGCCAAAGCCTTTTCTTCCATAGCCTTATTTCCTATATGGTTAAAACCCTTAATTGCTTTTTGCAAGTGACCCAATTCAATTAGTCCTCTACCGCTATTACTTAGTTCCAAGTATAGCTCATACATGTGCTCATAATAATTACTACAATCAAAAAACTTATTGTTCTCATACTCAATTTTTTTTATGTAGTTATCAAGGGAGTGAACATCTTTTATCTTTAGTGACCTCTCCATTCGTTCGATATGTAACTGTTTAAATTTTTCTTCATATTCCTTATTATTAACTTTGTGAAGAGCATGAGCAATACTACTAGTAAAATTAGATAGCTCCCCCGTTCTCAAAGTATATACATAAACCACGTCGATCATTTCAAGTATTTTAATATTCATCTGAGTACTTAATATCAAAAGTGCATTTAGAGTATTAACTTCAGAAAGGTTGTTTTGATTATAATCAAATAGTTTATTATGGTTCTCAACAACTAAATCAATCAACTTCTGGGCTTTTTCATACTTTTCTTTGTCCTTTGATATGCTAGTCAAATAGTATTCCAAAAAATACTTTATTCTTATATCATCAATTAATCCTAAATTCCGAGTCGCAAATTCTATATGATCATCCCGTTGCTCATTCCATATATCACAAACATGATAATAAATATTCATTAGAATCTCGGCTTCATCTGACGAAAATCCACAATCAATATAATCCTGACTTTTTAGATCATCATAATTAACAGTATTAAGCTTTTCTGCAAGTCTTTTAAAATGTGATTCCACCAAGCACACTCCTAACTATTCATTATTTTGTATCGTTAACACTTTGTACTTTCAGCATCTTAAGCATATTATATTAGACCTTTGGCCTCCATACCAACGTGTTATATAAAGGAATAAGCATCGTTATATACTTTATAATTTCATTACTAATTGAATTTATATCGAGAAGGACTTTATCGTCAGCCGGATAAAGTAACTTTAAATAAGATTCAAATCCTTCCTTATCATAAGCTCGAAGGAAACTACAAAATTCTTCTGGTTTTCTATTATCTATATCAAAGCTATGAGATTCTGTCGTAGCATCTTTATAGATTTCCCATGTCATACCATGCCCCTTTAACTTGGAAATTTCTTTTGTTATTTTGGGCTCTAGCTGATTAATATTATCATGTAGATTGCTCCTATCAATTGCATCATGTCTTACAGCTAAAAATAAGTTTATCTCAAACCCACTTGGCACGATACAAAATTGCAGACAACCATGTTTCTGAAAACCTTTGATTTCATCTTTTTCTCTACGATCCAACCACTCGTTAACAATATCAACTTCCTTTTTAGTCTTACCATAACGGATACCTAGCCAAGCAACTTTTCCTTTGTTATATTCACAAGGGCGAATTAGTGATGTTACATGGTTTGAATTCCAATGGCATTCTACCCCAAGCTTCTTTATTTTAGGATAAATATTATTATGTATCGCAAGAATTTTATTCTGTACAACTTTTCTCTGTTCTCTGATATTTAAGTCATCTCTTGTTGCATTTCTATTAAAGAATGTCTCATAATCTAAAAATGTAAAATAGTAATTATCTATATCATAATCATCTGGGTCCATAGCATCACCCTGATGTATATACCCATTTATTTTTTTTCTTAGTTCTTTCTGCGCCTGCTTGAGCTTTTCGATTTCATCTTGATTATCTTTATAATATTTAATTACGTCATCTGTTACCAAAGTTGAACGAAAATCACAATACTCAAAAAAGCTGTCTAGTTCTTTAAGCTTTTCACCTTCAACAGCTTCAATATTATCAAATTCAATATTCTTTGAGAAACCTCCTGTTGTAAAGTTTGAGGAACCATATACCACTTTGTTAACCTTTCCCTTTAGTAAATAGACCTTAGAGTGAAATGTATGATTAAAGAATATCTTAACTAATGCAATCTTACACATTTCTTCCAATAGTTCATGAGGTTTATCTTGCGAAAATTCATTTGATATATATACATGAACTCGTTCCTTCTTAAGAGCATTCTTTTTTACTAATTCCTTTAATATGCGAAGTCCCTCATTAGAGAAAAAAGCTGTTCCAATATATAATTCTTTAACATTGTCCATGCAAATTAGTTCTTCTTCTAAAACAATCTTGTTGACACCCTTACTCCAGTAATACATTTTTTCACCGCCTTATCCAATGTCCCTATCTCATTTGATCGTTCCAAACTATATAGTAAATTGCACTGGACTTCTATTTAGGCATTACATACTTAGCAAGCTTTATCCCTTTACTCACTTCCGTTGCATATGACTTATTAATTCCAGATTCGCTGATTATATCACTAGCACTAATATCATTCGCTCGGATTATATCTGCATACTTAACACCAAAGAAGTGAATGTTGGCAACTTGATACCCCTCAGGAGCTTTATCATACATCTCTCTTAGTATTGTGCCTAGTTGTTTCGCTGTCATTTTGTTTACGCCTCCCTGATTATATTTTTTGTCATTACACATATAAATATCTATGTTATTTCTTATAGATTAAGTATGCTGAATCATTGCCAACACTCACTCTGAATCTATAAGACCTAAAGTTGCCTCTAACCATATGTTTTTCGAATCGGTTATTTTGCAGTAGTTCATTCCAAGGATATAACCAAATTTCAGCAACAGTGTAGTTATCATCTAGATGTACAAACATCAAATGAGTAGGGCAATCTTCTCCTTCAATGTTAGGAATTGCACTTGTATTATTCCATCCACTGCCATACCCTTTTCTTGTTTTAACTGAAACCTTCATACCATCATCAGTTTCAAAATCATGCTCGTTTGCATCCACAACTAATCTACCATTGAATAGTATTTTCCCGTATATTTCACCTAACCACCCTACTATTTCATCACCCTTCAGCACTTTGTTATCAGCATATTTCCCGAGTATTTCTTTAATATTTTGTGATGCCCTTCTCATTGCTTCAAACTCACTAATTAGTTCGCTTTCTATGGTTAAAAATTTTTGTTTATCCATGTTTATACCCCCATTTATAGTCTAATATAAGCTGATTATCTAGGAATTAATATCTAGGAATCCGTATTTATTAAAGTATTCTTCTAATTTTTCATCTAAATAATCCTTTGCCATCTCAGTGATTTTTAGGTGAGATTT
This sequence comes from uncultured Clostridia bacterium, assembly GCA_942492835.1. Taxonomy (GTDB): domain Bacteria; phylum Bacillota; class Clostridia; order Lutisporales; family Lutisporaceae; genus GWB2-37-7. The sequence goes on from OW818645.1 coordinate 413,723, forward strand.
TTGTGAATGCACCCTATTCAAAGATGCTCTATCAGCCTTTGAGTTATTTACTAAACTTGGATATGTCTTAGTTCCGATAGAATCATATAATAAATGTAATGGTAATGTTGTTTTGATAGGAGTATTAATAAATCTTCCTTCTTTAAACTCTAAATAGTATGGATAATCCTTTCTGCTATAATCGGCAGCTATTTCTTGTTCAGTTACAATATTTCTTTCATTATAGCCGTATGTTACAGTTCTTCCAATAATCATAGGTGATGGCCTATTCTTGTCATCATAACTTAAGGCAGTAATATATAATACTTCGTTATCTTTAATACCACTAGGCTTTATATTAAAGTAGATACGATTTCTATCTGATTTTCTTCTTGCTGCAAAAAAGTTGATATTATTATCTAACCTCTCTGTAGATCTAGCTATAAACTTAATCCAAGCCCCGCTTGAATTTTGTAATCTTTGATTAGTTAAAACCTCTTCTAGAATATCAGTCTTTTTAGCAGGAATAATATCCTCAGGTTGCTCTTCTCTGGGTGTCCAAGGTTCCTTGTTCAACCGAGCTCCTCTTTTACCCATGTTGGCTTTGGATATACCTTTCTTTAGATTTTTTGATATTTTTGCTACTAATTCAATCTCTTTTTCTATCCATTCTTTTGTTATTTGACCTCCTCCAGGAGCTCTATGTGCCAGACACCATAGTTATCCAGTTATACTCTTGTCAAATTGCATAACCTATGGTCTTACTACACTCTTTAATCTGTTTTAAAGCAAGCTTATCTATGCTTTCTCTGAAAATGTATTTATTTTTCTACATATTTTCCATACAGAGCAGCCCTACACTATATTATTTGAATGATTTATTTAACTCAATAACTGGATAACTCCGGTAGCTGGCACATATGTTCTTCTATTTTTTTTGCAACCGCATCTAAATCAGAAAAGTAATGCAGTATTCCGCCTTCTAAATAAACAATATCAAAACTGTTTTGCATACTATTAATATCTAATTCTAAAAAATCCGATACAATATATGTTAAATTTACATTAGCTTTATCAGCTACTTCCATGGCATATTTTTTATTAGCCTCAGAAATATCTACAATAGTTACATCGGCTCCAAGTATTGCTAATGGAACTGCCTTTTTTCCACAAGAACCAAGCAAATTAGCAATTTTCTTTCCGTTAACATCACCAAGATATTCAATATGTCTTCGCAAACATTTTTCAGGTTGTTTTATCATATCTTTAGCGACATCACTGGGTAAACCCAATTCATTCATCCAAAATTCATAAGACTTATATGTCCATGCTTCTTTATTTAACTGACTTTGCTTATTCATTAACTTTGTAGCCTCATTTCATATTTAAAGTTTTATATGCCATATACTATAGTAATACATATAGTATTCCGCTATGGTCTTATCTCTTATGTTTTCAATAGGAAGTAGCCCTACCCCTATATTACCTGAATGATTGATTTAACTCAATAACTGGATAACCACTGTAGCTGGCACATATGTTCTTAATGTTCTATTTTTATTCTATTTCAATCAATTTTATAAATTTAGCACTACTATTTTCCCAATATACAGAAAAGATATATATATACTTTCCTTGAGGGATACTGGTGTCTACATTGTTGTCATCCTGTATTATTTTCAGATAATTATTACCCGATTCAATATCTCGATGAATCGGAATTTTTACATCAAATTTTTCAATAAACTTATCCTTGAGAACCTTGCTTCAAATATTCATGGACTATAATTTCAACATTCTTATTTAAGTCCTCATCTCCATTTAGCCGAAGTACTTTACATGGTAATGAATTAGCCCATTGTGCATGTGTACTCATACACGGAGAACTATCGCTATCATATCTTGCTGAGTTATCAAGAAAACGGCAATGCTCTTCATACATATCGCCACCTTCCATAATCCTCTCTCTGTATACTTCATATTCTCTCTTATGAATTCGGGCAATTCTCGTATCAATGGATGCAGTAATATGTATTGCTAAATCAAATAATGGAACAAATGGTGCATTAAAGCTATCCATTGAACCTGCCATCACAAAATGATTTCCTTTTGATATATCTGTCATTAATCTATTAATCTTTTCCTCACGAGTATACATAACGGTAAAAGGTTTATCCGTATCTTTTCTCCAAATATAATCGTCTATATCAAAATAAGGAAAATCAAGCTTTTCTGCAACTAATTTCCCCAATGTTGTTTTTCCAGAACCAGATGAACCAAAAATAATAATTCCTCTTGCCATTTCTTTTAACCTCCATAACGCAAAATTCTTATTTATCTATCTTTTTAATTGTTTCTTCAATTCCTCATAATCCGCTAACTGAATAATCAGTTTCTTTTTATCCTGTTTCACTTTTTACCTGTTCTCTGAGAACAAGTATTCTTTCATCCTTTTTCTGTATATTTTCCATAGAGGGCAGCCCTACACTATATTATTTGAATGATTGATTTAACTCAATAAATGGATAACTCTCGTAGCTGGCATAAATGGCATTCATTCTTCTAATAATAGTTGACATTTTATATACAATATCATAACATATAATAACATTAATGATATATAGAGGTATAAAATGAATAAATACCTAAAACTTACACTTATATTATGTGTCGTTTTAATCATAGGATTTCAACTTAATTCTACATTTGTTAAAAAGGAGAATACAATTATTATCGATATAAACCAAATTAACGAAATAAAACCAGTAATAGAAGAATATTTTAGCAATTATTTTGACTCTATTAAAACTGGAAACTCAGCAAATTTAGTTAAAATAATAAATGATAATAAGTTTAAGGAGTATATCGATTTATTAGTAACTTCAAGGCATTCTTACTTTGAAAATATAAATCAAAATTTATATGATTATGATTTTACTACTAATTTGAATTATGCAAGAGAAGACGGAGCAAAATATGTTGTAAATGTAAAACTACACTCTTCCCTAGTTTATGAAAATGATAAAACTTCTAAGACTACATGTAAGGGCGATGATTATTTATTTATTTTAGAAAAAGTTAAAAATAAATGGATTATTGATTCAATTATATATGACGAAAATGAATCAGCAGACCCAAGTAAAATTAATGATGAAAATTATATAAATAATAAGTTAAAAGCTTTAAAAGAAGACATAAAAGAAATGGAAGAAAGAATAAAAGAAATTAATAAGATAAAAAATAATATCAATAATTCTGATTCTAATAAAACACCTGATGATAAGCAATCAATTAGTCCTATATTCACAAGTGAAATTATGTTCTTCACATAACCTATGGTCATGTTGCAATCTTTAAGCTATTTTAAGACAAGCTTATCTATGCTTTTCTGAAAATGTATTTCTTTTTTTCGTATATTTCTCATAGAGTACAGCCCTACACTATATTACTTGAATGATTGATTTAGACTCAATAACTGGATAACTACGGTAGCTGGCACATATATTTTCTACTCAAGCAACAGTATTAACCTTCCTAACAAGTATTTCAAGGCTAAATCCCTTCAGTTTCACACTTACGCCTACTACCTAACTGTCTACACTTAACATCATAAGTTACCTGATGATGTTAAAGGCTCGCCATGAGTGGTCTGCTAGACATTTCTCAGTAGACATTCCACCCATTATATGATATGCCCTTATCTTGATGCACAACCTGGCACCTTAGACTCCGCTTCCTTTAAAGCTCAAATAAACCGCTGAAGCATCGTCACTTTTTTTAAACCTAACATATTCTTTAGCTTCTGAATCTTCTTCTTCTATTTGCCTTATGCAATTGCATATAGCTTTCAATCCTTTGTTTTGAATATAATCAAAAACCATTGCTTCGTTCATCTTCTTATATTTGTCAGTAATAGCATAAAAGCCGTCTGAAGATAATAAGAAATCAACAATTTGACTTTCATTATTAAATAAAATCACATCATTTAAGGAATTATAAACAGCTTCATTACTAAAGCTTAGACTCCAATATCCATCTTTCTTATTCGTCTTTAATCTATTTTCAATCAATATTTGATTTATGTACTCTCTTGCTTTCTCTAAGGTATATCCTTGGTCAATGTATTTTTGCATAGCATTAAGTGCTTCATTATCAAACTTTGGTAATTTATAATCAGCTATTATTCTTACACCTTTACTATTTCTAATCCATAATTGGCAGTCTCCAAGAATAAAATACTCTAATTCTTTCTCATTCCACCGAACCAATACTATACCTGAAGAAGGCATATTAATTGCTTTGATTTCTTTTATTTGGGTAATATTATTATATTCTCTCGTAATATAATCTAAGCCCTCAAGTATAATATCCTTAAGACTTTTATTTAGATTGGATATATTGTTAAGCAAATACTTATCCCACATTTCTGCATACCACTTGCCATCACTTTCACTTGGCATATATCTATCGCTTCCTAGACCAGTAGCCGCATCTATAACCCACGCTGCATTACTTGTTATATTAGAAATATCTTCATTGTATCTAAATCCTGCGATACTGATTTTATCAGAACTTCTAATTTGCAAATTTACAACCTCCTTGCTATTAGAAAATAAAATGTAATATAAAACCAGATGCTATCATAATCACTCCAAAAATAATTGAAAAAAAGTAATTTTGCTTATTGCTTCCGTTTAAATTTATACCAAAAGCACCTAACACGGTTAGCAAACATCCAAATAAAAGTACAATCAAAGCTGCTTGGTCTACAAAATAAAGTTTATCATTTATAAGCTGAATACTTCCTATAACAAAACTCATAATCGAAACAAAAAAGACCAGCACTTCAATATTTCTTGATTGCATATCAGCTAATTTATTCTTCACTTCATTATATAAGGTATCATTTAACTTTTCTATATTTAGAAAGGTTTTAGCTGTTAAAATATAGTTTTGATAGTCGTTTACCCTTATATTATAACCCTCCGTTTCATGCTTCTCATAGTCTATAGCAATCAAACATTCATCTATGGCTTCTTTATACTGTCTTTCAACTAAGTATAATCTGCCTAATGTACTATGAAATTTTGAATATCCAAAATCATAATTTATAGATTTATTAGCATAACTTTTAGCTAATTTAAAGTATTCATCATCCTGTGGACTGTTTAAATAGGAGTCCTCAAATCCTTTAGCTACATTCAAAGCAAAACTATGATAAAAGCCGATGTTTGCCTTATCTAATTCTAAAGATTCAACTTTATCTAACACAGTTTTACTACATTCTATTGCTTCAAGCACGTCTCTTCTTGTTTTTGTCAATTCTATTAAGCACATTGATTTTAAATGACCAAAACTAATAAATTTATCAAAAATTCTTACAAATTTTTTATCAGATACTAATACATGATATCTGGAAAAATGTCTTCTTCTGCGATATATAGTACAAAGAGTAAAATAAGCCGCATAAGAAACTTCTTCATTATATTGATTATCGCCAATAATTTTACTTAGCAATACTTCAAATATCTCTTCAAGATTCTCAACATCTTTGAATTGTCGTATTAAATCTACAACTTTTTCTTCATAGTCTCTATTATATTCTTTATACTTCTTAAGGGTGTCTAACTCTGATAAAATATTCTTAGTCTCACTATTCATTTGATTATTATTCCCCATAGCTACCTCCTTATTACTAGGATAATCCCATACTTGTCCAACTTATATAACTTTTGTGAATTACATCTATCACTACAAAGTTATAACTGATAAAATTATATATGCTAGACACCATAGCTATCCAGTTATCTTTTTATCAACTTGCATAGCCTACTTTAACATTTTTCTTCACTAAATATGCAGAGCTTCTTTAATTACAATACACATCAGACATATTCTATATATTCACTCTAATTCCTGCATATGTAACTACAGTAATATTTATAATAAAACATATAAATACAAAAAAATAGATAGATTCTCATAAAACACTATGAAATCTACCTATTCATATAGCTTCCCTATATAAAATCAATCCTATATCAAAACTGAAATATAAACTCTGTCCCTTCATTTTGCATACTTCTAACCAAAATATTAACACCATGCCTGTCAGCTATCTGCTTTGCAATTGAAAGTCCAAGACCTGTACCATTCTTATTTTCATCTGATTTAACCTTATAGAATCGATCAAAAATATATGGCAAATCCTCCTCCGAAATTCCAATTCCATTGTCTTTAATAGCTACCGTCTTGTCTTTTATTAATACAGTAACAATATCCCCTTGTGGCGAAAATTTTATTGCATTGTCTAGAATAATTAAGAACATTTGACGAAGACGTCCATAATCACCTAATACTGTACACATCTGCATATCCTGCTCATATACAATCTCGATATTCTTTTGCTGTGATAAATGCCTTACGCTTCTGACTACATCATTTAATACATCACATAGGCTCCACTCCTGCATCTCTATTTTAAAATCTGTGTTTTGCAAGCGTGATAAGTCGAGTAAATCATTGACAAGCCTTTGAAGAAATAAGCTTTCATTCAGCATTTGACTATGATATTCTTTAATTTGTTCTGGGTCAGTTACCACCTCATCACAAAGAGCTTCTAGAGAACCTCGAATGACTGTTACAGGTGTTCTTAGCTCATGTGAAATATTCGCTATAAAGTCACGGCGAAGCTTTAACAATTGTTCACTTTCATGGCTTGCAAGATTGAGTCTCTCACTTAAAATATCTATTGCAGATGCAAGCTCACCTATTTCATCATTTTGCAGTACCCCAGTTTTAGCATTGTAATCACCGCCAGCAAGCTGTATCGCAGTATTTTTCATCTTTTTCAAAGGTTTTGTAAAAGTAACAGCAAACACAATAGATAATAGAATAGACAGCACAAGTGCAATAGCCATACTAATTGCAAGTGCCTCAAAGCCCTGTGTTATCGCCTCATTCATTCCCTCTACAGGAGAATGCAGTAAAAGTGTGCCAACTACTCTTTCACCTGATTTTATTGGTGTTCCCACCGTTAGGGTTGGGGTATTTAAAAGCTTACTAAAACCTTCACTAAAGATAGTATTACCTTTGAAAGCCTCTTTTACAACGATTTCAGCATCCTGAGGCAAGTCCCCATAGTTGTATTGTGGATTTGCCATATGCCCCACTGTAATTAGTTGAAGGTTCTCATCTACAATCCAAACATCAGTCATAGCAATATCACTTAAAAAACGAAGATACCCTCCGTATCCACTTTGTTTGTCACTCATTAATTTAGTAAGTGTAGTAGAAATAGTAACTGCACGCTTTTCCAGATCAGCTTTTTGAACTTTTATAGTATGACTCTTAAAAAGTGTCATAAAAACTCCGCCAATTATAATGGAAAATAAAATCAACGTAGCAGAAAAGTATAATGTAAGTTTAAAAGCTATCTTATTTCTCATCTGTTTTCCCCTCAAATTTGTATCCTACACCCCATATAGTTTTGATTTCCCATCCGTCATGACTGAATTCGTCTAGCTTCGCACGTAAACGCTTGATGTGAGAATCAACTGTACGATTATCGCCAAAATAGTCGTAACCCCACAAGCTATTAAGTAAACTATCTCTAGAAAATACTTTATTTTTATTTGTGACAAGTGTCCATAAAAGTTCAATCTCCTTTTTTGTAAGAGATACATTTTGATCATCAATTGTCACAGTATAATCATCCAGCTTAACTTTTAGATTATCATATGAAAAAATCTGTTGTTTTTGTCCATCCTCACGCGTTATTCTTCTCAATATAGAGCGCACCCTTGCCATTACTTCGCCAGGAGAAAATGGCTTTACTATATAATCATCTGCACCGATATCCAGTCCCATAATCTTTTCAAAATCCTCACCTCTTGCAGTTATCATAATTATAGGTACATTTGAGGTTTTACGGATTTCGCGGCACACTTCAAAGCCATCCATATTGGGCATCATTACATCTAGCAACACTATGTCAGGTTGAAGCTTCTGAAATAATTCAAATGCTTCTCTTCCATCAAAGGTTACTTTAGGTGTGAAGCCTTCCTTCTTTGCATATTCCTCTAAAATAGAGGTAATTTGTTTGTTATCATCTGCTATTAAAATTGTGGGCATTATATCACCTCAATAAGTTAATATTTACAATTAGATTATAACATATGATAGAAAATAAACTGTGTCAGCATTATGTCTTTTGCATAAGCTTCATGCACAAAAAGAGTATAATAAAAACATATTTTTGACATATCTTTTAGTTATTATATAACCATAGCAAACAACAAATGCTAATTAAAAAATTATAAGGAGGTCATATCATATGACAAAGTTTAAAAGAATGGTAATAATCGGAACAACAATACTTGCAATCGGTGCAACCTCTATTACTGCTTTTGCTGCTTCACCATACAAGACACCAGCTGAGGCAGTAGCAGGTTTAACTGGAAAAACTGTAGAAAGTGTCATAGCTGAAAAAGTTGAAACAAACAAAACTTATGGCACTATCGCAAAAGAAGCTGGAAAACTTGATGAATTCAAAGTAGAGGTTCTTCAGATTAAAAAGGATAGACTTGCACAAAAAGTAGCAGATGGTAGGATTACACAAGAGAAAGCAGATGAAATTATCGCTGCAATAGAACAAAATCAAGCAAACTGCGACGGAACAGGCTCTGCAAGAATTGGTCAAGGTCGCAGACAGGGTCGAGGACAAGGTTTATACAACGGTCAAGCAGCACAATAAGTATAAGCAAAATAAAAACACATATAGGATAAAACCTATATGTGTTTTATTTTGTTTAGTTGGATTCTTCTTGTATCAATTCTTCATATGCTTCGATAACTGCATTTAATTCTTCTTCGTCATCTATACCTACTAGAACATCATCATCGTTTTCATCCTTCTCGATTCTCAGAATGTATGCCTCTTCCACTTCTTCCGCTTCTGGATCCCTAGTATCATCTCTAGGTAACAGAATTGCATATTCGTTTTCATCAAGCTCAAGAGTTGCAACTACCTGAAATTCAGTTTCTACACCATCTTCATCATAAAGTAGTATTATGTCCATTTCATCGCTCATATTCTCACCTCATTTTTTATTACATAAAGCTATTGTATAATACTGATAATTGAGTGTCAATAAAAACCAAGCATACCAATAACTAAACTTTCTTGCTGCTTTGCATATCAAGGTAATTTTGCAGAATAAAAACAGCAGCAACCTTATCAATAACAGTTTTTCTCTTCTTTCTACTCATATCTGCTTCTAAAAGCACCCTAGTTGCGGCTACAGTTGTAAGTCTTTCATCCCACATTTCAATCTCTTGCTCAGGAAATGTTTCCTTAAGAAGCTCCGCAAAATCAATAGAAATTTGTCCTCGTGGACCTATAGTATTATTCATGTTTTTGGGAAGACCAACTACTATTCTCTTAATATTTTTCTCATTAATTATATTTTTTAAACTATCTAAATCTTTTTCAATTTTTGTTCTGCGTATAGTGGTAATTCCGTGTGCCATCATGCCCAGCTCATCACTTGCAGCCACACCTATAGTTGCATCTCCTACGTCCAATCCCATCATTCTCATGTATTCACCTTTTCCTATATAATTTTTATGCAAAATTCTGGACAATATGCACCGCAATAGCCGCATAACACACATTTTTCTGCATTTACTCTTGCTTTTCCATCTATAATTTCTATGGCATTTTGATTACATTTTTCACTGCATTTGCCACAGCCAACGCACCAGAAATCTATCAAAAGTCTTCTTTTTTTGTTAGTTATTTGTTTTTGAATTTCTATTGGCACTTCTCTCTTCTCAAAAATTGCTATATTGTTCATTACTTCCGCTGTGCTTTGCATTCCAACAACTGTAGAATGTATATTTTCATTATTTAAAATAAAATCAAAGCATTCTCCTGCATCCTTAATAAGATTTCCTCCGCCTAGTGCCTTCATAGCGTATATACCCTTACCAGCCCTTGCTGCTGCTTGTATGGCTTCTAGCATCTCTTCTTTTGTCCCATCTGTTATACCAAGTCCGGCTTTATTAATAATTGGATGTATCACTTCAATCTCAGGATATTTTAATGAAGCTTTGACTGCTGCTATGGCATGAGTAGATATCCCTATGGCTCTTATTATTCCCTTTTCCTTAGCCTTAATAAAATATTCAATTGCTTCATAATGTCCTCTTATAGTATGCTCACTTTCCTGTTCATGCAACGAAAAAATATCTATGTAGTCAGTACCCATCTCTTCTAAAGCCTTCATTAAGCTTTTCTCTGCTGTTTCCTTTGAGTATGCATAGGATTTAGTTGATATTATGACTTTGCTTCTCCTGTTCTTCGTTGCTTCCTTTATATACATATAGTTATTATAAAGTTCTGCTGTATCTATAAGGTTTATGCCATTATCAAAGGCGGTATCTAGAACCCTTACGCCCTCCTTTATGGGTAGATTTGCTTGTAGAGGTGCTATAGTCAAGCTTCCGAAGCCTAGCCTTGATACCTTTAATCCTGTATTTCCCAAAATCCTGTAGTCCATATTATCCCCCTGTATAATCCTTCTCTATTTCCTCCAAACACATATATAGTATTGTATAACCCGTAAAAATCATAGCTGTTGCTGCCATAACAATACCTGAATCATTCACAATCAGCCCTACAATACTTGCTGCGGAAATACCCAGCCAGGCAGAGGTCAAGTGCTTATATTCCTTAAAAATACCATACAGAAGCCTTACCGGTTTGAAGAACATTATACTTATTATTAGGATAATACACAATAACACCTTTGTCCATATCGTATATTTTATCAGTTTGATATTCATTTCTATCTTTCTGATAAATGTAGAATAAAGAACTTTTACTCCATTTTCTTTAGTATCTATAATAAATTTTCCTATATGTGTGGTGCTGCTCAAATTATTTATGTCAATAAACACTATTAAGCTTATAATAATTATTAATATTAATCCTAGTAAAATTAATTGCTTTATGTTAATGCGTTTTCCTATTATGGAGCTATAAAAGAAATAAAAACCACATACTGCAGCAATTGTCCCACCAAAGTTTGCTCCTTGTGATGGCATACCAATAATATAAAGCTCTACTGCAAAATACAAAAGAAGCATTATATTTATAGTGATTGGTTTCCTACTTACATAATCTCTAAACTTGTGAAGTAGGCAGCCTGCAAGCAAAATTGAACTGCCTATATAAACGCCTGCAAACTCATTGCCAATACCATAAAAACGCGCGCCTATTATAGGATCATAACCTAGGATAGAGTTTCTTATTATAACACTTCCTCTTAACAAATCAATAGCCAAGCTTATGTTTACTAAAAATGCTATCACTGCAAATCTACTAATGCTATCCTTAAAAACTTTGCTTATAAAATATACTATTCCATAGCATAAAATTAAGAAAACAATAAAATATATTGCAGCATTATTTATATTAAGTACTGCCATATATAGTAAAACAATAGGTGCAGAAATACTAACCATCAAGGTTTTGTTAACAAAACTGCTTATTACTTTACTCTTTATTTGTCTTTTGTTTAACATATATAAAAGTCCAATTATACCACAAACTATCTCAAAAACAGCATACCATGTAAGCACTGGCAACCTCATTACAGATGTATTTAGCAGTCTTTTATTAAGCTTTTGCATACCATCAAAAGGTTCTTCTGCATCAAATTCTTGTAGCTGACTTTTCTCTCCTATGTTCAGTTTTTCAAGAATATAATCAGCTATGTCTAAATTTATTATTATACCTTCACGTTTTGTACTTTTTGAGTATAATAATCCACTATTTTTTCCTGTATATGCAATTAAAGGTGTAAGCTTATCACCCAGCTTTATGCTTGATGCTGAGGGGTATGCAGATACTATTAAAAAGGTGGTATTGTTGTTATCCTTGTTGATTAAATTTTCTACAAACTCAGAGATTCTTTTAATTGTTTGTGCTTTAAGCTCTTCATATTTTTCTATTGTTAGTGTACTTCTATAATGCTCCAAGCGAGCCAAATCTCCAGTGTCTATTACTAAAAAATCAGAAGCCGTCATGTTTAAATTATAAAGTTCTTCCAGCTTCGTAAAGTCTGTCCTCTTACCCCCTGGGAAGTATTGATCGTACAAAATAGTATTCTCAACATTTCCAATATCTACTATACCTTTGCTATCCATAGCAATAAGAACATTATTTCTATTATATATATCTGTATCACTATTTCCCAAAACGCAAGTGGTTTTACTTACAGCATTTAATTTATCACCTAGATAACCAATATATCTCAAATACTCGTTGTTTCTATTTGTCTGCTTTAGTTCTTTTATATTCTGATAAAAAATATTTCCTTTTTTAAGCTCTAGTTCTGATTGATAGAAGTCCTCCAGTTGCCTTGGATAATTATAGGCTTGAACATATGTGTTTGTTAATAAAAGTCTCTTACCAGTCCCTATAGTAAGCTTTGCCTTTGAGGCTGAAACCTTACCTATTTGACGACTACTTACCAGGGATATATAGCTTTTATTTGATAGCTTATGCAAATACTCATCTTCAGCAATGTCCGAAATCTCAATATAATCCATAAAAATCATGACTACTTTAGTTTGTCCATTGTCCATAAATAAAGAAGAAGCCTGCACTTTTGTATTACAGACTTCTTTTATAAAAAAACTCATTATGTTATATAAAATTAGACATACCAATATCTTTAGAATTATCTTAATTCTTTTTTTGAACAAAGCTATCTCCTATTTATATATTACTTATCCTTAACGTAAAACTTTACAAGTTCTTCTAAGAGCTCATCTCTTTCAAGTTTTTTAATCATGCTTCTTGCGTTATTATGACTTGTTATGTACGTTGGATCTCCTGATAATATATATCCTACGATTTGATTCACAGGATTATATCCTTTTTCTTTTAAGGAGCTGTAAACTGAAACCAATATTTCAGCAGCTTCTATTTTTTCTTCCTTTTCTACGTTTGTAAATTTCATTGTTTCTTGCATATTTATTGTCATGTTAACATACCCCCCAGTATAGTTTATTATATTATGCAAATCATATGTCACCGATATTCTAAATTTATTCAAATTATTATCTTATTTATATATTAATATACAGTTCATTGTATTTCAAGGATATGTTATATTAAATTTATATTTCATAATAAAGTATATTATATAATATGCACCAATTAATTCTCTTTTATCCAATGTAAATCTAATTCAAAAGCCATAGGAAATGATATATCCCATGGCTTTTGTAGCTTCTACTTTATTTGTCCTTGCAATATACCTTCTACCAGTGACAAAGCTTCATTAAGCTTGCTTGCATCCTTGATACCGCCTTGTGCCATATCAGGTCTACCGCCACCGCTTCCGCCGGTTAGCTTTGCAACTTCCTTAATAATATTCCCTGCATGTGCACCCTTTGATACCGCTTGCTTAGATGCCATACCAACTATTGAAAGCTTATCACCATCTATAGTTGTCAGTATAGCAACGCTGCTTTCATACTTATCACGCAGCTTGTCGCCTATGTCTCTCAAATCATCTATGCTCATACCTTCAAAGCTATAAACGATGCATTTTACACCCTTTACATCCTTTGCCTTTGCTATTACTTCATCTAATGCGCCAGCTGCCAGCTTTGATTTAAGTATAGCCAGCTCTTTCTCTGTTTCCTTAAGCTGTAACATTATAGCATCTATTTTCTTTGGACATTCCTTTGGGAAAGTCTTTAACTTTTCGCTTATTTCCTTTACAAGCTTTTCTTCATCCTTCATGTACTCATAAGCTTTCTCACCTGTGATAGCTTCAATTCTTCTTACACCTGCTGCTATACCGTTTTCACTTGCAATCTTGAAAATACCTGCTTGGCTTGTATTAGCAAGGTGTGTACCTCCACATAGCTCAGTACTGTAGTCCCCCATCCTTACAACTCTTACAACTTCACCGTACTTTTCTCCAAACAGTGCCATAGCACCCATTTGCTTTGCTTCTGCAATATTAGTTTCTTTTATAGATATATCCAGGCTAGCTAAGATAGACTCATTTACCTTTCTTTCTACTATTTCAAGCTCTTCCTCTGTCATTGCCTTAAAGTGAGAGAAGTCAAATCTTAGTCTATCAGGTGTTACTAAAGAGCCTGACTGCTCTACATGAGTTCCCAATACTTCTCTTAGTGCTTTTTGAAGCAAGTGAGTTGTCGAGTGGTTTCTTGCTATTGCCATTCTATGTCCAAGGTTTATCTCTGCTTTGCAGCTGTCACCAACTTTAACCTCACCTTTTACAACCTTGCATACATGAGCAAATCTACCCCCTGCAACCTTTTTACAGTCCACTACCTCCAGCTCAAACTTATCACATAGTATTTTCCCTATATCCCCTACCTGTCCACCACTTTCTGCATAGAACGGTGTCGTATCAAGTATTACACTTATCTCTTCTCCAGCCTTTGCTACTTGGACTATTTCATTATTTGTCATAATAGCAAGAACCTTGCTATCAGCTGTATAGCTCTCATAACCAACAAACTTCGTAGTTATTGACTTATCAAGCTTGGAATATATATCTTCCTTCCATGCCTCTGCGCTGGTATCCAGTCTGCCTGATCTTGCTCTTTCTCTTTGAGCAAGCATTTCCTTGTTAAAAGATTCCTCATCTACCTTAAAGCCCTCTTCTTCCAGTACATCCTTTGTCAAATCCAGAGGAAAGCCGTAGGTATCATATAGTTCAAAGGCTTTTGGACCTGTAAGTGTATTTCCTTTTTCATTTTTAAGCTCATCAATATAGCCCTGTAAAATATTAAGACCCTTATCAAGTGTTTCGTTGAAGCGACTCTCTTCAACATCAATTACATTTAATACATAATCCTGCTTTTCAACCAATTCAGGGTAAGCATTACCACTGACTTCTATGACCTTCTTAGCCATCTTTGTAAGGAATGTTCCCTCTATACCCAGAAGCTTTCCATGTCTTGCTGCTCTTCTAAGAAGTCTTCTAAGAACATAACCTCTTCCTTCATTGCTTGGAAGTATTCCATCAGAAGTCATAAATGTAACACTTCTAATATGATCTGTAATTACTCTTATTGATAAATCTGTTTTTGGGTTTTTACCATATTCCACTTTTGCCAAGCTGCAAACATAATCAAGAATAAATTTGATAGTATCTACTTGAAATATATTATCTACATCTTGCATAATTGCTGCTATTCTCTCAAGTCCCATACCTGTATCTATGTTTGGTTTAGCAAGTAGATTATAGTTTCCTGCCTCATCCTTGTCAAACTGAGTGAATACCAAATTCCAAAATTCTATGTATCTATCGCACTCACAGCCTACCTTGCAGTCAGGCTTGCCACAGCCTCTCTCAGGTCCTCTGTCAAAGTAAATTTCAGAGCTAGGTCCACATGGTCCAAGTCCTATTTCCCAGAAGTTGTCTTCTTTGCCCATACGTACTATTCTATCAGCCGATAAACCTATATCCTTGTTCCATATCTCATAAGCTTCATCATCTTCAAGATACACACTAACCCATAATTTGTCCTCTGGAAGCTCAACTACCTTTGTACAGAATTCCCATGCCCAAGCAATAGCTTCCTTCTTAAAATAGTCGCCAAAGGAGAAGTTGCCCAACATCTCAAAGAATGTACCATGTCTCGCTGTTTTACCTACGTTCTCTATATCAGGTGTTCTTATACACTTTTGACAGGATGTCGCTCTTGAGCTTGGAGGAGTCTCTTGTCCAGAGAAATATGCCTTTAGCGGTGCCATACCAGAGTTTATGATTAGTATACTTTTGTCTCCCTGTGGAACCAGAGATGCGCTTTTCATTCTTATATGTTCCTTGCTCTCATAGAAGCTTAAAAACTTTTCACGCAATTCGTTTAGTCCAGTTTTCTTCATTTTATTTTCCTCCTTTAGTTTATAAATAAAAATAAAAAAACCCCTCATCCCAAAATAGGGACGAAGAGTATTTCGCGGTACCACCCTAGTTGCCTCTCGGCCACTCAGTATGCAGGATAACGGCTGCTCCGTCTTTTAGAGGCTCCACAGTAGCTTCAGCTTTCTATCCAAGGGCTTTCACCAGCCACCCTCTCTCTGAAGGAATTGATAAGCTTACTTTTCTGTATCATCGCTTTATATCAATTTTATTCGATTATATAGCACAATATATTTTTTGTCAATATATCAACAATTATACATTGCGAATCTGCTAAAAAATCATTCAAACACATTTACATTATATGATCGTTATGGTATTATATACCTATAATAAATTAATTGGAGGGATTCTAATGAAAAAGTCTATTTTAGTACTTCTCCTAATTGTTAGTATTTTTAGTTCCTTTATGGTTGTCAATGCGAATATTCCACCAGATAATGGATGTCCAGAATGTGGTTCACTAGACATTTCTGGGTGGGGGTATTCATATAGCCAAGCTGTGGGTACAATTTCATGCTCTCATCATATCGGATATACAGACACTATATATAACAAGTATAGTTACAGTGTTACCAGTTGTAACCAATGTGGTTACTCTGAATATACTGAGCCTGTTATAACTGCTACTTACACAGTATGCGGATATGATGGATCAACATATTACCAATAAATCTCACAATAAACAGATAAAAAACAAAAATGTTGGTAGGTGCTATTAATTTAGCACCTACTCTTTTATTAAGCCGTTATTTCGCAATTTCCATGTTAAAATATATTATCTTTAAATTATACTAAACAATTTCATACCTATGATTATTATGGCACTATCTGCCAAGATGTGCACAAGCCATGAGTTTATAAAGTTCTCGGCCTTGGTATCTAGCCAGTCAAAAATAATACCTACACTTATCAATCCAAAAAGGACTAGCCCTATGAGAAGTGGATTAAACCATGTCTTAAAAATTGCTATGTGATACACACCAAACAATACTGATGAATAAATATATGCTAATTTTTTAAAGCCCTGATTATATAGATTAAGGAATATGAATCCCCTGAAAAAAAACTCTTCTAAAAAAGAATTACAAAAGGTTATATAAAGTCCAACAAATATAAAGTTTGCAGAAGTGACTTTAGACTTAGTCTGTAGCTCTTGTACAATGCCATTGAAATCTATATATCCTCCAAATATAAAATATGCAGCTATTATTATTGCGAAGGATGCAGCACCAAGAATTAATCCAAGTTTAAATGTAGATGTTTCAAACCTTCTGAGATTTAAGGCATCTTTAACACTGGATTTTTTCATTAGTTTAATATGTACAAATGGTATGATTGTAAATAATATCAACTTTACAGCAGTTTTAGTTATATAATCAACAGCAAGAACCTGCTCGGCTAAATACAATATTATGCAAGCTGCAAGAGAAACTACAATTATATATGCTTTTTTCAAAAGCTATCTCCTCCATCCATTATGCTCTTAATATTTATCCCTATGTAAGTGTCATGGTAGACATACCAGTTGCTCCATGAATCAGTGCGCTCATGGATAGAGAGTTTTCTTACACAACAAAATTCAGCATTCTTAAAACTTCAAAATATTCCTTTGTTTCAAATACCAAATCGACTGAGCTTGTCTTTTTCATCCCAGGATAAAATGATGCTTTATAAGCTTTAGTATGTTCTATGAATCCTAACTCTACTTTAAATTCATTAGGCAAATCTATTTTGCATCTATTTATATCACATTTTAGACTATCCTCAACCTCATGAACTATTTGTTTATATACCAAGTTCGGATGATTGCTGATAACAGAATTACCTATTCCTTTACCTACCTTAACTGTTTTTATATTTTCATTTATTGCTTTTATGCTTTCACAAATCCCTTCATCTCCACTTACAAAAACAACGGGAACATCAACTAGTGAAGCTGTATATGCATTTATTAAGAACTCACTTGCATATTCCCCATTAATCTTTATATAGGATAAATCTGTTTCTAAAGTATGTGCTAATGGGCTTTTATCCGAACCTGCAAAAGAATGATAACCAATCATTAAAACAGCATCAAATGTACTATCTAGCTCTTGCATCATAGAAAACGGGTGACCAATAAATGATCGAATCAATTTAACATTCTCAGGCAAATTAGAAAAATCAAGATTTCTCCCAACTCCATGTGCATCCTTTATCCATATTTCTTTGGCATTTAATATGTTTGCACCTTCACATGCTGCTTGAACCTCTCTCATCATCTCATTACTAAATGTTGGATAATCAGACTTCCATCTAGTTGCTTCATCTCAATGCACAATTCCTGCTATACCCTCAATATCAGCACTTATATATATTTTCATCGCCATCAATCCCCTCTTCTCTCTATTCTCTCGCCATAAAAACACTCCAAATGGTAATTTATATGATTATTTTACCATTTGAGGTGTACTGTTACAATAACCTAAAGACCTTTTCTTGCCTCCTATATATAGTGACCTTGCTACTTTTCAAGATCTAAATCCAGTGCATATCATGCATATAAATGATGCCACAACGACAGATAGACTATTATATGAAAACATTTCACAAATAACTGCCTATCTGTCGAACTTTATACCTTACTACATTTATTGTTAAAATATAATTAATATGGTACCATGTTACTATAATAATATAAATTGGAGGGATTTTAATGAAAAAATTTATTTTGGTACTACTCCTGATTGTTAGTATTTTTAGTTCCTTTATGGTTGTCAGTGCGTTTAGCGCATGTCCACAATGTGGTGGGTTGGAGCAATATAAGATTTGTCATACACTTACCTCAAATGGATACACAATTTCTTGTTCTCATCATCCTGGATATTTAGATACTGTATACAATGAATATCGTATTGTTGGTACTGGTTGTAGTACCTGTGGTTATGAAGAATGTAATGATCCTGAGCTAACTGGGACTTACATAGTATGTGGCTATGATGGATCAATATATTACCAATAATCTCAATTGCATAAAAGCTGCCAGGATGTTAATCCTGGCAGCTTTTATTTTTAACCTTGCAACTTGTACTTTTTCTTTTTGTAATAAAAGAAAGCAGCCCTACCTCAAACCTCATGCTTCACATACCTCAGTAAATGCCTCATAGTCAACTTTATCGCCACCATCACTGGTACTGCAAGTATCATTCCTGCTATTCCCATCACCTTGCCACCTACAATAAGTGATAAAATTACATATACGGGATGAACCCCTACACTTTCCCCTATAATTTTGGGAGTCAGTATACCACTTTCTATCTGCTGTATCAATAAGAAGGCGGCTGCTGCATATATAGCTTTTGTAGGTGAATCAATCAATGCAAAAAATACAGTAGGGACAATGCCTATTATAGGTCCAAAGTATGGAATTATGTTAGATATTCCAGCAAAAAGTCCTAGGAAAACTGAATACTTTACTTTGATAATAGTTAACACAATAGTAGTCATTATGCCTACAAAAGCAGCAATAATTATTTGACCTCTGATAAATCTTCCAAAAGCATTATCAATATCTCTAAAAAGCAAAATCACCTTATTTCTGTGTTTTTTTGGCAATAGAAGCATTGCTTGCTTTTTAAAATATCCTGCATCCTTTAGTAAATAAAATACTATTACAGGTACGAGTATTATATCTAATATTTTAGAAAATCTCATTATTACAGAATCCAATGTGGTCTGAAGAGAAACAATAATAATATCTTGAGCAGCATAAATATTTTCGTCAATTATGTCCTTTATACCCTGAGGAAGATTACTATTTATATAACCATCCTGAAAACCCTTTAGCATTGTTTGGAATTGTATCGCATATTGAGGAAGATTTTCTAGCAGTACTTTAATATCCTTCATTAGTTTCGGAACTAATATTAAAGAAAATAGAAGAATTAATGCAATAAATATAACATATACAAAAATGACGCTATAGATTCGACGCAATCCTTTTCTCTCAAACATTTCTACTATAGGATTAAGTAAATATGCAAGCACAATTGCACTTAAAAAGGGCTTAAGTATTGAGCTAATAGTCAGCCTGTATCTATAAATTATGTACACAGTTGTTATAAGTAAAATATAGTAAAAAAACTTTGTCTTATTGAATTTCAAATTTTGAACCTGATTCATACTCATCACCCTTAATGCACATAAATCAAATCATCATATCAGACGATTTGATTTATGCTTTTTTATCTAGTTTATGATACTAGATCTAATATTAAATTATGCTCAAAACTATCTTAATATATCAGTTATTATTATATCGCTTCCATGTGGTTTCGAGTTATCATTTTGTGTATTAGTTTGATTACACATGCTTTGATTGCTCATATCTTGATTGTTCATGTTTTGGTTGTTCATGTTTTGGTTGTTCATGTTTTGGTTGCTTGCGTTCTGATTGTTTGTATTTTGGTTGTTCATCATCATAGCCGCAGCCATTCCAAGCATACTACCAACTACTAATCCTCTTGTCAATTTCAATTATATCACCCCTTCTTTTTTCTTATTTTTTGAACTTTATCAATAAAATAACCCTAACAAAATATGTAATAGAATATTAGTTTATCCTGTTACATACTGTTATTCCATTACTACTAATATTATCTTTTAGGGTGCCACTAATATTAATAATTCTTCTACCGTTTATAAAATCATCCAAATAACCCTCAGAAAGCTCATAACCACTTATTGCACCAGTTAACAGGTTTATATATATATCAGTTAAAACACCATAAAAATCGTCTGTATTGCTCTTTACATCCTTTTTTAATATATCCTCAAGCTGTAGGTAGCTTACTATCTCACTATGTTTAACCTTCTTTATACAATTTTCATCGGATATAATAACTCCGTTCATATCAATGGATATTATTCTTTCATAGGGGATTGTTTTACAATATTTTTTTATTGTTCCTTCCTTGCAAACTATAGCAACAAGCTTATTTTTATTACCATCTAACAATACTGATTTTACTGTATATTTTGTATTATCTTCACTAAGAATTGTTTTAATTGGTAAATCCAACAAATCACTAATCCGAAACAATTAAATCCCCCCTTTATATTTTCTTTTTCTATTTTTTGATATTCTAGCAGAAATAAAACTAAAAGATTTATCCAAAGACTCCTTAATTAACTGCTTTTCTCACAAAAAACAAAAGACCTAAAATGGTCTCTTGCTTTATAACACTAATTATTGCTCATCTGAATGATGTGATGTAGTTCCTACGCTGTTATCAAATTCGTTAAAAAGCTCTCTTAACTCATGTGCTTGTTTACCTTGTTCTTCTGCAAACTTCTTAAATACTTGTGCTACATCTTTGTTTTCTAACCTTTTTGAATACATTTCAAAATCTCTTACCATTTCCATTGAGTTTACCCAAGCTCTTTGAAGACAGTCTCTTGCGTTCATTGAATTATTTTGTTCCATATATAAGCCCTCCATATTTCACATATATTATTTCTATTAATAATTTGTCAATTTTATCATATTTTTATGCTGTTAAATTTTTGAACAAAATAAAAGGATTTTATTTTGCATGTATTGACAAAACTGTATCTATATGCATAGACATAATATAAAATAACATATAAAATAGTAAATGCAATCTATTTAACTTTTTATGTATTATAAAAAATATTACCAAGGGAGAGATAAGATTGAATAAAAAAATTTCATTTATTCTGGTATTATGTTTATTAATAGGATGTTTTACTCTAAATGCCTATGCGGTGACTTGTTGTAGTAATCAAGTTCTAAGATCATATACTATTCAGACACCTCTTTCAAGTACTACTTTTAGTGATTACTGTCCTATACATGGAAGAATTACTGTGACTCAAGTTAAATATGAAGTTCAAAAATATGTATATTGTGGAAACTGTGATTACGAAGCAGGACCTTATATTACTTATAGATACCCAAGTTATTATTCATGTGGTTGCAGGTAATAGTTATTAAAATATAGATATAATGCGTAATATAAGTTAAATAGAAGCAAAAAGATTAGCTTTATGCTAATCTTTTTGCTTCTATTTCCTATTCTCTATAGTTCCTCCACCTACAATATAGTCTCCATCGTAGAAAACTACTGATTGCCCTGGAGTTATTGCTCTTTGCGGCTCATCAAAAACCACCTTAACCTTGTCTTTCCCTAAAGGTTCTATTATACAGTCCGCTTCTTGTGCACTATATCGAATTTTTGCTTTTACCTTCATTGATTTTTCTAGGTTTTCAAAAATTATATAATTCAAATCAGTAGCTATAAGCTCCTTGCTAAATACCTCTTTCTCATCACCCAATACAACAAGATTCCTATCAGGTATTAGCTCCACTACAAACATTGGTTTGCCAAAGGCGATACCTAAACCCTTTCGTTGTCCTATTGTGTAATGCACTATCCCATTATGCTTACCTAGAACATTACCCTTTGTGTCCACAAAATATCCAGGTTTTACAGCATTAGGTCTTCTCTCAGAAAGGAACCTTGCATAGTTATCATCATCTACAAAGCATATTTCTTGGCTATCTGGCTTACTTGCTACTCCCAGATGTTGCTGATGGGCGATTTCTCGTATCTGCTCCTTGTGATAATCTCCAAGAGGCATTAGAGTGGCTGATAGTTGCTTCTGTGTCAGATTGTACAATGCATAGGTCTGATCCTTCTTAATAGTAGCAGATTTCTTTAGTACATATCTTTGATAATGCTCATCAAAGCCAACTCTTGCATAATGTCCTGTGGATACATAATCTGCTTCAAGGGCTCTTGCTTTATCCAGCAAGGCTTCAAACTTAATGTATCTGTTGCAGGCTATACAGGGGTTTGGAGTTCTTCCTAAAAAATACTCTTCCACAAAATAATCAATTACTTTTTTCTCAAATATTTGTTTAAAATTCACTACATAAAAAGGAATATCAAGCTTATCGCATACACGTCTCGCATCTTCTACAGCAGAAAGTGAGCAGCAGCCCCCTTCTCTTTCAAAGGCTTCCTCTCTCATGTCCTGCCATATCTGCATTGTGATACCTATTACATCATAACCTTGTTCTTTTAAAAGGTATGCAGCGACAGAGCTATCCACTCCGCCGCTCATCCCTATAACAACACGTTTTTTCAAAAGTGACACCTACTTATTGTGTTTTTTTTGATAATCCTCAATAGCTGACTTTACAGCTTCTTCTGCTAATACTGAGCAGTGAAGCTTTTGTGGTGGTAGACCCTCAAGAGCCTCAACTACTGCTTTGTTTGTAAGCTTTAGAGCTTCATCTACACTTTTTCCCTTAATCATTTCAGTAGCCATACTGCTTGTTGCTATAGCTGCACCACAGCCATAGGTCTTAAATTTTACATCTACTATAGTATCATCCTCTATCTTTAGATATATCTTCATTATATCTCCACATTTGGCATTTCCAACCTCACCTACGCCATCTGCATTTTCAATTTCTCCAACATTTCTTGGACATGAAAAATGATCCATTACCTTTTCTGTATACATATTATCTTCCTCCTTTAATCTTCTCATACAATGGAGACATTTGTCTCAATCTGTCTACTATTTCAGGTAGAACTTCTAGTACATAATCTACATCATCTTCTGTATTAACATCTCCTAAAGAGAGTCTAAGTGATCCATGTGCAATCTCATGGGGTAAACCTATTGCCAAAAGCACATGTGAGGGCTCCAAGGAACCAGAGCTGCAAGCAGAACCACTTGAACCTGCTATACCCTTTATATCAAGGTTAAGTAGTAAAGATTCTCCTTCTATAAATTCAAAGCAAAAGCTTGTATTACCTGACAGGCGCTTTTCTGGATGTCCATTTAGTCTTGTATATGGAACCTTCTCCATAACACCCTTTATAAGCATGTCTCGGAGCTTAGTAATTCTGTTGTTGTACTCGTCAAAATGTTCATATGCAAGCTCTATAGCTTTACCAAGTCCTATTATCCCTGGAACATTCTCTGTTCCTGCTCTTCTCTTTCTTTCCTGCTCACCACCGTGTATTATTCCGATAAGCTTTACACCTTTTTTAATATATAAGGCTCCAACACCCTTAGGGCCATAGAATTTATGAGCTGATAAAGACAG
Organism: uncultured Clostridia bacterium; assembly: GCA_942492835.1. Taxonomy (GTDB): domain Bacteria; phylum Bacillota; class Clostridia; order Lutisporales; family Lutisporaceae; genus GWB2-37-7. Next base: position 437,813 of record OW818645.1, read on the forward strand.
CATGTCTATATTTTGCTCTTTTACATCTATGCGTATGTTTCCTATTGCTTGAACTGCATCTGTATGAAAATATACGCCCTTCTCCTTCGCAATTTTGCTTATTTCTTCTATAGGCTGTATTGTACCAATTTCATTATTTGCATACATTATTGTTATTAATATCGTCTTATCTGTAATGGCTTTTCTTAGATCCTCAGGATTTATCATACCGTATTGGTCAACGTCTAAATATGTAACATCAAACCCTTCTTTTTCAAGATATTCACAGGTATGAATTACTGCTGGGTGCTCTATTTTGCTAGTTATTATATGATTGCCCTTAGCTTTGTTTGCAAAAGCAACTCCTTTAATTGCCAAGTTGTCAGATTCTGAGCCACCTGCTGTAAAGTATATTTCTTCAGGTAGTGCACCTATAGCCTTTGCTACTCTGCTTCTTGCTATATCAATATTTTTCTTTACTTCTCTACCAAATTGATGGATACTAGACGGATTACCAAAATAATCAGTGAAGAACGGAAGCATCTCATTTAACACTTCTTTATTTGTATAAGTTGTAGCCGCGTGATCCATGTATGTGTGCTTATTCACTATAGCTCTCTCCTTCTATATTATTGTTTAGTTTTTTGTAATCATTTAACATATCTTGCAGTGTAATCGAATCAATTACATTGTTTATACTATCCATTATCTTCTCCCATATTGGACGAGTTACACAGCATTCAGCTTTTCCACACTCAGGTTCATCATTTAAAACACAATCGGATGGTGCCAAGGGACCTTCTAAAGTCCGTATAATTATACCTACAGTAATATCTGCTGGTGCTCTTGAAAGCGTGTAGCCTCCTTGAGCTCCTCTTACGCTGTTTACCAAGCCAGCTTTCTTCAGATGTGATATAAGCTGCTCAAGATAGGTTTCGGACAACATCAAATTTTTAGCAATGTCCTTTAAAGACATTGTTCCTTCACCATATTTCTTAGCAAGCTCAAGCATCATTTTTAGTCCATATCTGCCCTTTGTTGAAAGTATCAATATAATTCACCTCCGAATCCCTAGTTAATAACTAGGATTTCATTTTTAGAATATCATAGCATAAAATCATTGTCAATATTAATTTCTACTTTTTTAGTCGGATATAAATTAGTTTTAGCAGTATTTACATTATTATGTATTTATTCAACAAAAAGTGGTACAGCTACATTCCAAGCAGAATATAGCTGTACCTTTCTATATCAACTGCAGCCGAAAGCTCTTTCGACTGCAGAAGTTGTATTTTCTTTTAATATAATATATGCTAAAGATGCAAAAATGTTAAACTTATCATTTTTTACTTGTCTATTCCTATACCAGAATAGACTATTTCGGACTTTTCCATTTCCTTCTTATCATATATTCTACGTCCATCTACAACTACTGCCCTTTTCATAAGTTTTATGAAATCCTTAGGCTTTATCTTCTTGTATATATCCCATGCAGTTACAAGCAATGCTGCATCAGCATCACTTAATGCTTCCCTATAATTTTTCATAAGCTTTAAACCTTCTATGCCGCTTAATTCTTTTTTTGTATTTACAATAGCTTGTGGGTCAGTGGCGTATACTAAAGCACCTTTTTCCAGTAGTTCCTTTATAATTATTAAGGCTGGGGATTCTCTTATATCATCAGTATCTGCCTTGAAGGCTATTCCTAATACTGCGATTTTCTTATCCTTTATATCACCAATAAGCTCCTCTAATTTCTTTATCATTCTTGTAGGCTGTATTTCATTTATCTTAAGCACTGCTTCCAGCATTTCAGGATTATATTTATTTTGTATTGAGTGTGTTACCAAAGCTTTTACATCCTTTGGAAAACAGCTTCCTCCAAAGCCACAGCCAGGCTTAAGATATTGTGCAATTCCCGGCAGTAATATCTTAGATTTGTTTCTGATAGATATTCTTTTATCTAATATCAGTCCATTAATTACATCGATTGAATCGATATCCCCAACACTTTCGCATATGTTTGAAATCTCATTTCCAAAAGAAATCATAGCAGCCAAAAAAGAATTAGAGGTATATTTAATCATTTCAGCTGTTCTTAAATTAACCTTTAAAATAGGTGCGTTAAAGCAATCTCTATATATTCCTGCCATAGTCTCATAACTCTTATCATCATATGCTCCTATCACAATCCTGTCGGGATTCATGAAATCATCTACTGCACAGCCTTCTCTCAAAAATTCTGGATTCATCGCAAGTCCAAAACTGCCCACTATCTTCTGTGAGGTTTCTTCAAGAAGCTTCTTTACAATACCATCTGTTGTAGATGGTACTACAGTACTTTTGATACAAACCACATGATAGGCATCCTTATCCTCCAAAATACTTCCTATTTCCTTTGCACAATTCTCTATATAAGAAAGGTCAATAGCTCCAGCTTTAAAAGGAGTACCTACAGCGATAATAGTAACTTCAGAATTATTTATAGCGAACTCCAAATCAGATGTAGCAATAAGCCGTTTCTCCCTTACCACTTCTTCAAGCATTTCAGTAAGCTTAGGCTCATAGATAGGGCATATCATATTGTTAATTTTCTTTATTATATCAGGCTTCTTATCAACACAAATTACATCATGTCCCTTTTTCGCTAGACATACTCCTGTCACTAAACCAACATATCCTGTTCCAACAATAGAAATATTCATAACATCTACTCCTTATCTAAAGACATAATATATTTGCTTTTACCATACCAAAAGGGCGTATTGTTTTTTAGCTCCTGTTCTATAACTTCTAAATCCTTAATTGTATCAGCAGCTGCCCAATAGCCTTTATGCTGATAAACTGCAAGTTGCCTGTCATCTGTCAGTCTTTTTAGGGGCTTCCTCTCTAAAATACAATCCCTGTTATCATCAATGTATTTAAAAGCTTCTCTACTTAGAACAAAGAAACCACCATTTATTATTCCATCAAGCTTTGGCTTCTCTGTAAAAGAATCAGCTATGTCATCATTTACATTAATAAAGCCATATTGACTATCTTTTTGTATGCCCGTGACTGTAGCTAGCTTCCCTTTTGTCTTATGAAACTCATAGAGCTTATTTATGTCTATATCTGAGATACCATCACCATAGGTAAGAAAGCAGTCCTCATGCCCAATATATGGTTCTGCTTGCTTAACACGCCCTCCCGTCATTGTATCCTCACCAGTCTCCAAGAAGGTTATCTTCCATGGCTCCACATCTTCTAGTAATTGTATATTCGTTGTTCCATTGATATTGTCTAGAATAAAACTGCTGTTTTTCCAAGCATAGTCCATAAAGTATTCCTTGATAGCCTCACTTTTATATCCGAGAAGCAATATGAAATCATTATAACCATAGTAGCAAAATAACTTCATTATGTGCCAAAGCAGGGGCTTTCTGTCTACTAATGCCATTGGCTTTGGGTTATCACTGGTAAATTCCTTCATCCTAAGTCCTTTACCTCCGCATAAAATCAGCACCTTCAAATTTTTCACCTCTAATATTTTAATCTCAATACAAAGTATGCAAACAAGCCATTTGAAGTGCAAATAATATGCTCTATTTAATAATATTTATAGGGAAAGTATCAGTGTCAGCGTCAGTGTATTCCTTAAGTGATACTGCCAATACTATAAGTGGTACCTCCGATTCGTTTTTTATTGCATGTACTGTGTATGGATCTATTCTCAAAGCTTGATTATCATCAGCTTTTAGCTTTTTTATCTCTATAGTATTTAGGTTTATATCTCCAATTGCTATCAATGCTTCACCAGATAAAACAGTAAAATATTCAATTGTTTTCTTGTGATAATGATTCCCTCTTACAGTGCCTTTTTCTGAATAAAGCACATATACCTCTTCTATTTCTTGACCAAGCTCTAGCATACTCTTAACAGCAGCTTTTTTAAGCTGACCTCTATAGTCTATGTGTGTTTTTATGCCTATTAGTTCATACCCCTTTCCCATTTTATCAACCCCAATACTAACTTTTACTAAACGTCATAGTTATTTTCATACCATTCCTTCAATCTATTTAAGCCTTCCTTTAGGGCTACAGTAGGCTTGTAATCAAGAAGTTTTCTCGCCTTACAAAGATCTGGACATCGTCTTTGAGGATTGTCAGTAAGATAACTTTTTTCTTGGCTTTCCTTATATTCTATAGCAATATCTCCTACTGACTCTGCAACCATTTCTGCCAGTTCTGACATACTTATTTCCTTTTCATCATTACCAATATTAAAGGCTTCTCCATTGTGCGGAGATAAGAAAGCTTTTAAGAAACCAGTTACTGCATCACTAATATAGCAGAAGCTTCTTGTAGGTCTGCCATCACTAAATATAACTATATGCTTCTTCTTAAATGCATCCATAAAGTAGTCTGGTATTACACGTTTGTCATCTAGTCTCAGTCCTGGCCCATATACATTGAAGGGACGAACTACCTTTATAGGAATATTGTATTGATTGTAATAGTTTACACATAAGGTTTCACCCAACCGTTTGGACTCATCATAGCAAGCCCTGGGTCCTGTGCATGACACATTTCCATTGTAGGACTCTGGAGTAGGTATATTCTCAGAAGTTGGATTGCCATAAATTTCACTGGTAGAAAAATATAGAAAGCTTTTAACTATATTTGTCTTTGCCAACTCAAGCAGATTCTTAAGCCCTGTAACATTTACCTCTATAGTTTCTATGGGATATTTTCTGTAAAAGGTTGGTGATGCAATGCCTGCACAGTGGATTATATAATCAAGCTTATCTGTAATATCGAGAGGTTTACTGACATCCTTATTTATAATAGAAATATATTTATTATTCATAAGGTGTTTTATTCTTGCTGGTACTCCTGTTATAAAGTTTTCAACACATATTACCTTACAGGGTGTAACAAAAATATTGCTGTTGCAATAGTCAATTATATCCAATATATAAGATCCTAAGAAGCCTCCCCCACCGCTTATGAGTAATGTAGATGCTTCAAGCTTTTGTAACATAGTTTGATTTTCTGAACAAATCCTTTTTACATCTTCAAATATAATATTATCCAGCAAACCTATCTCCCCCTAACCTTATACTTATCAAAGTTATTAGAATACCAGCTTATAGTACGCTTCAAACCGTCCTCCAAGGATATTTGAGGCTCCCATTTTAGTTTATCCATGATTTCACTTACGTCAGGCTCTGGACACCACAGATCATTCTTTCTATATTTCAAAGCTCCGTAGCTGGCTTTTTGTTTAGTATTCATTAATTTAAATATCATATCTACATAGTATTTCAACTGATAAATGCTTCCGCTCCCAATATTGAACATATCATTATTATGTTTTTTATCCAAAGCAGCTAATAAGAATCCATCTACAATGTTTTCTATATAGCAATAATCTCTATACTGCTCACATAACGTAAGATCAACATCTTCATTATTTAATATTGATAATATTAAATGTGGAAAAAACTTATGGCTTCCTTCATTTTCACCAAAAACTCCAAAGGGTATCAAGGTGATAATATTTATATCATTTTCTGCCGCAATTTGATGTGCTATCATTGTAGCTGCAGCCTTAGTACTGCCATATATATTTGATGGAGTGAGTCTCATTTTTTCTGTTATTATGCCTTCCTTATTCCCATACTGCATACTTGTTCCAGAATAAAGAAACTTACTGCAGCCGCCTGTCTTTTGTATTGCATTTAATAAATTAATTGTTCCAAGTATATTGGACTTTGCCGCTTCTGCATAATCCTGCTGTCTGAAATCAACTCCATAAGCAGCCATATGAAAGACATAATCAGGCTTTGATGCTGCAACTGCTTTTTGCACTATTTCTTCATCTTTAATATCTCCCTTAATTACATTGACATATGGAAACTGCTCTACTATCCTCCAAAAATCAGAACTTTCTCTTGCAATTATGGATATATTCGCTCCCTCTTCAACCATTCTTTTTATAATATGCGAGCCAATAAAACCGTTAGCACCAGTAACTAAAATATTTGAATCCTTGAATTGTCCTTTTATTAAACTCATTTCTTAACCTCCAATATACCTTTTATAGCAAGTATGGCTCTAGTTAGTGCTTTGTTATAAGTTTCATATATTTGATTATATAAATCATGATTTATATAATTTTTAACCCTTCTATTTACTATAGTAATACTGTTTACTTTTTCGTTATTATCAAATTTAAAAGCTCTTAAAGGTCTCTGATTTATATATATTCTTCCATTCCTTATTTGAAGCTTGTTATATTTTATATCATATAAATAACAATTGTATTCAGCAGCGCCAACAGTTAAAGCATGCAAATATTTTGATACCATATAATTCAGATAAAATATGCCTTGTGGTCTATCTATGCAAAATTGCAGGAAATCAACTGACTCCTTACAATTAATCAAACCTACAATATCTAAATCACAATTAAAGCTTTGCTCATTTCTGCTCTTAGCACCCTGCTTAAATAACAATGCATTGTAATCATAAATATTATTAAACGCATCAGTTACATCACTATAGAAATAAAATCCACTATTTAAATATAGGAGTCTATTAATTGAATAATTATTTTTTAGTAAATAATGCAAAAAGAATGCCTTAAGTCTTTCCATAATGTTTCGTTCTGGCTTTACTGATATTTTATTTCTAAAAGCTCTGTTTACTATATTGCCAATGTATGTCACTGTTGTATTTGGAAGCTCTAGGCTTTTCAATACATCATAACTGTAAATATCCATACAGCATACCCACCAATAAAAGCTATGGTGATGCTCCACTATTGAGTAATACTGTGCTAGCCCTTCTTGCACTGTATCTTTATTGATTATTGTGGCAATATCTAAGTAAGCACTGTTATTACTCCTTAATAAATCAAAGCTACCTGAAATACACCTGTCTATGTTTTTCAATGTTAACTTATAGCCTGTTTTTATAACCTCAATTTCTTCTATTGCAGCTCTACAGCTTTCAATATACGGTTTGTACAGTAATTTAATTGTACTGCTTGTAAACTTCATCCAGTAGCTGCACAAATCATAGGTTGAATCATCATAATATCTAAAGCCATAGTAGTGAAAAAGCACCAGTTTAATATTATTAACATAAAGCTCATTATCTCTTACTTCCAGATACTTCTGTTGTTCAAAATTAAATCTATATAAAATAAAAGGTGTCATATTGATTCCAAGATTCTTTACTATACACACATTTAGAAAAAGCTCAGGTATTTTATCCAGATATTTTTGATCTGCCCATCTTCCTTTCTCAAATCTGCTATAGCACCAATCTATGCATTTTCTTCGCCACCAGCTTAAAGCTTCTATACCATCATTGTCTCTATTAAAGCCCACAAAACCTGCTTGAAATCTTCCGTATTGATTTATTAGTGACTCATGATTATCTGTATAATATTGCTCAGTTAAAATCACCGAGTTATTTCCCCACTCATCAAAAATAACCTCAGGGTCAGATAGTATTTGGGTATCTCCGTCAAGCCAAATAATTTTATCTACTTCTTTGTACTTTTCTAAGATATAGAGCATTTCTGAGGACTTTATAGTCCAAGCATACTCATTTATAGCTCTAGTGTCTTTTATGTCCTTTAAATCCTCAAAATAAGCTTCTATTTGTTCAACTCTTATAACTACAATATTCTCTGAACGTAAAGTTGATAAAATCTCAAAAGCTGTATTATCCAAGCACACATAAAACAAAGTGAAAAACCCATCATGCTTACTTAGTGAATCATATAACACCAAGCCTTGATAACTATAAGCTCCACTAAAAGCTGTGCAATAATAATGCTTCAACTAGTCCCCTCCCCCTTTCATAGGAAGCTTAACTCTGTTTGATATTTCGCAATATATCTATGTTACGGCGAATACTTTTTATATATGGAGAATATAGCTGTTTTTTACTTGTTGTTGATGAATTAAGTATTTGCTCTGCTATATCATTTATTGTGATTTCATTTATATTAGGCAATTGATATTTACATATCACTAACTGCTCATTATTTACAAATATCCTATCATTTAATTTTTTTATTTTTATATGTCGCTGCATTTTATCACTTAATAAAAATGAATGATTTTTCAAAACATTGACGTTACTGTATTTTTTACTCCAGCTATTTATATGATTAACTTCGTACTCCGCACAGAATCCATTACTCAGCCACTTTTTTGTCTCCTCTACCCAATAAAATATACAGTTCAATGTCTCTTCATTCCTACAGAAGCCCATAACAGAGCCTGATATATTAAAATCATTAACTAATGCTTTGTCCTGAACCAGTAATATAGAACTCCTTTTTAGCCTATCAAAAACACACCTTGGATTTTGATAAAAATAACAATCGCAATCTACATATAAAATACTTTTAATACTATAGTTATTTAAGCAAAGAAGATTTACAAGTCTTGCTTTTAAAATCTCCCTATTGGCTTTGTAACCATCCTTTGTTAACTTATCATAATTCTCTATTAGATTTGATGGTTCAAAAACCAAAATTTCATTTAGATTTAAAGCCTTCAAAGCAAAATATGAGTTATCATCCTCACAACATATCCATAACCTAAATTTGATATTGTATTTTTTTATTGATTCATATAAGGATAAGGTTTGTAATAACTGACTTGAGTCTGTAATAGTACAAATATTATATTCCCCTTCTACATTAACAAGCTTACAATTAAAATAATTGCCTATATACTTGCCTTTATGTGATATTGATGGATAGAAATCAGGCTCTATAGCTCTTATCCTTGCATAAGCTTCGTTACACTTATTGAAATATGGAATATATAGCTTCTTTACAGTCTGCATATCAAATCTCATCCAATAATAGCATAAGTCAAACTCATTTCCATCATAGTACTTTAATGCCATGAAATGATATAATACAATAGGTGTATCCTTAATATAGGGCTTACCTTCTCTAAAATTAACAAACCCCTTCTGTTCATTATTTATTCTACTTGCAATAAAAGGTGTCAAGTTAATACCGTTGTGCTTTACAACTCCAATGTTAGGAAATTTTTCTGTCCAATCATCTACATACAGCTGATCGTTCCAATTGCCTTGCTCCTCCTCAGAGTTTTTCCATTCCTGCAATCTATCTTTAAAATAATTTAGAACCTTAATACCTATTTCATCATTTTTAAAGCCCATAAAACCCGTATTATAAAAGCCAACCATGTGTCCCAGATATTCATACTCTCCATCAAATTTTTCTTCTGTCAAAAGTACAGAATAATCTCCCCACTGTTCATATATAGGCTCTGTATCTGACATGAACTCTGTATCTCCATCCACCCATAATACATGGTCCATCTCTTTGTAGTGATCAAATAAATATAGAGGTACTGAAGCCTTGGCAGTCCAAATATATGTCTTTTCCCCTCGTTGCACCTTAAGCTCAGGAATACGTTTATCATACTCTTCTATATCTTTTATGCTAATCGGAATCAAGTCTATAAGCTTCATCTTTTTTAACAGCTCTACAGACTCTTCCTCCATACATATTAAGAAAAACTTGAAATTTCCATCATGTCTTTTCATAGACTCATATAGTACAATTCCCTTATACAAGTAATCCTTTCTGTATATGGAATAATAATAGTGTTTCATAGCATCTCTCCTTTAACATTGAGTTTTATTTTAAATAGTTGCATTACTAGTCTCTCAAATGCATTTACAGTATTTTTACAATTATATTTCAGTCTTATATCATGCAAACTATTCAATATTTCAGCTTTATTAATAAGCAGCAGCTCTTTTACAGACTTGTTTAACTTAATATAATTTTCATTATCTCTGTACTTCTTATAGGTTCTATCTCTAAGCAGCCTAAGCATATTTTTAAAAATCTGTAGTATCTGATGACTTTCATTTTGATTCTCAAGTAACCTTATTTCCTTTACTATTTCATTTATAGAGCTTTTATCTATGGAGCTAAGCTTTGAAAAGTAAAATAGCAGTATATCTGGAGTGTCATATTTTTCACTAAAATAGTAGATGTTCTTAATTCCATCATCAACTTTAATAATTGGATGCTCCTGGTGAACGCTTTTTATCTCTTTTTTCACAAACTCACAGCCATTTTTATATAGTCGATATCCTAAATCTAAATCCTCACAGCCCCATCCTTCATATTTCTCATCAAACAAACCTGCTTTTATGACGTTTTCTCTACTGACCGAGCAATTGTTTGTTATGAAGAAGCTCCAAGGAAAACTATAGTCTAAAAGCTCCTTACCATATCTTTCTAATATATTGTCATAGCCATGTTGTTGTATTGCGTGAGTAAAAACAAACTTTTTATACGATTCATCAATTATAGAACTCTTATCAATCAAACAAGCTTTATCATGAAGATTACTGACTCTAATTTCAGGTTCATATAAATGGATAAGATTCTTGAAATTTTTGTCTAAACGACCCGAGAATTCTTGATAATAATAAGTGTAAATTTTATCCCAGCTAGTTCCACACACTGCTATGTTATTTCTACTATGCTCGCTAATATGCTCTTCTACAAAGCTTCTGCTTAAAATCATGTCGCTGTCACTAAAAATAATAATATTTCCTGAAGCTTCTAATATGCCTAAGTTTCTAGCAAAACCTCTACCCCTATTATTTTTTAATCTAATTTTTTTTAACTTGAAGCTATTGTCAAATTCATTCAACATTGACCAAGTTTCATCTATTGAACCATTGTCAATTACAACTACCTCAAACTGCTCCATTGAGCAGCTCTGCTGACATAAAGATATCAATTTGTAATATAATCTTTCTGAGGCATTGTAGCTTGGAATTATTATACTGGCATTCATAATAGCATCCACCATCCTATAGTAATTAGATGGAACACACAAAATTCATAAATCAATGAAATTTGTGTGCTCTATAAACAGCGGAATATATATAGATTATTTCCACGGCAATAGCAAATTCTGACAAATCTCTTGCTTTACTACTTTTCAATTCAATATATGCAAATGCCATATTTTATGGAATGTTATATTGCTTATATATGCATATTTTCACATTTTGAATTCAAGATAAAATGTTTAGTGCATAATATATTTGTTTATTTTAAAATTAGACTTTGAAAATATTAGTTTCTTGTATATAATCAATAATGTATGTATTTGAATATTTATATCAATTTATGAATTGCATTATTTTGAAAGATATATAGAAAGGAAGAAAACAGTGAGTATACTAAACGTTAAGAACTTAAGCCACGGCTTTGGTGACCGAGCAATTTTCAACAATGTGTCCTTCCGTCTTCTTAAGGGCGAGCATATTGGATTAGTAGGCGCCAATGGTGAAGGTAAATCAACCTTTATGAATATAGTTACAAATAAGCTTGAGCCTGATGCTGGTGTAGTTGAATGGGCAAAGCGTGTGAGAGTCGGCTACCTCGATCAGCACATGGTACTAGAAAAGGGTTTATCCATTAGAGATGTCTTAAAAGATGCATTTAAGTATCTTATTGACCTTGAAGCTGAGATGAATCAAATGTTTGAAAAAATGGCAGAAGCTACTCCTGAAGAACTAGAACAGCTTTTGGAGGAATCAGGGAATATACAGGAAATTTTATCTCATAATGATTTTTACATTATTGACTCAAAAGTGGAAGAAACAGCAAGAGGCCTTGGTTTGATGGATATTGGATTAGACAAGGATGTAAATGATTTAAGCGGTGGTCAAAGAACAAAGGTATTACTTGCCAAGCTTCTGCTTGAAAAGCCAGATATACTGCTTCTAGACGAGCCTACAAACTATCTTGATGAACAGCACATAGAATGGCTAAAGAGATATTTGAATGATTATGAAAATGCATTTATTGTAATTTCTCATGATATTCCATTCCTAAACAGTGTTATAAATATTATATATCACATGGGAAATCAAGATTTGAATAGATATGTAGGTGATTATGAAAATTTTGTACAAGTATATGAGGCAAGGAAACAACAGTTAGAATCAGCTTATAAAAAGCAGCAACAAGAAATTACTGAGTTAGAAGACTTTGTTGCGAGAAATAAGGCAAGAGTTTCTACTAGAAATATGGCAATGTCCAGACAAAAGAAGCTTGATAAGATGGATGTTATAGAATTAACTAGAGAAAAACCAAAGCCTGAGTTTAAATTCAAAGAAGCTCGTGCAACAGGCAAGCTGGTATTTGAAACAAAAGATTTAATAATTGGATATGACGAGCCACTTTCTAAGCCATTAAACCTTCGTATGGAACGAGGACAGAAGATCGCCCTTGTAGGAGCTAATGGTCTTGGAAAAACAACACTACTTAGAAGTATTTTAGGTGAAATAAAACCTATTTCAGGAGAAGTAGAGTTAGGCGATTATCTATATATAGGTTATTTTGAACAGGAAATCAAGGATTCTAATTATAAGACATGTATTGAAGAGGTATGGGAAGACTTCCCTTCCTACAGTCAATACGAGATACGAGCAGCTCTGGCTAAATGTGGCTTAACTACAAAGCATATAGAAAGTAAGATTATGGTACTAAGCGGCGGTGAACAGGCTAAGGTAAGACTTTGCAAGCTTATAAACAAAGAAACTAACCTACTTGTACTAGACGAGCCTACTAACCACCTTGACGTAGATGCTAAGGAGGAGCTTAAGCGAGCGCTTAGAGACTACAAAGGCAATATACTTATAATATCTCACGAACCCGAATTCTATAACGATATAGTGACTGAGGTATGGAATTGTGAAACGTGGACTACTAAGATAGTATAATACAAATAACTGGTACAATACGTATATATAGTACACCACCTCGTGATTGTATAATATATCATGGAGAGCGAGAAAAATGGCAGGTAATAAACAAAAAATATATGATGCATCAGGAAGGGGTATGTTTCTTGCTGTTTCTCTTCCTGATGCATCATATCAGTCATTTTTCACAGCCTCCGTTTGATTTATTTAAATTTAAAATCATCAAATGCACCTGTTTTAGTGTTATAAACATAGTGTATTTCTATGCCATTAACATTCTTGCTCATCTTAACCCATCCATAATCCGCTAACCATCTTCCCAGTAACCCAACGGATCACACCTATTTATAGGATTATTCCCAACATAAGCATATCTGTTTTGGGTATATGGTATCATAGTTTTTGCCTGCAAAGCTGTTTATGTTATATAGTGCTGTTACTCCTGTATATAGTCCTCCAAATGCATCATAGCGATATTGCTCTATGCTGTCTCCATGTCGGTCTGTTAGCTCTGTTACATTTCTCATACCATCATAGCTGTAGTACATAAGTCCGCCATTGGTTTTTAGTGATGATTCTCTGCCTGGTATTACTTGTCCATGGTTGCCAAAGGTTTTCTTGCTAACTACTCTGTCGTTTGCCATGTTGTATTGGCTTAGTGGGCTACCGTTTCCTGGATGTTCGTTAGTTATGGCATTTGTAAAGCCGCCATACAGGTAGGTTGTAGTATCTGTTCTTTGCTTTAGTGGGTTTTTGATAATTTGCCTGCTACATTAAACCCTCCTGCTAATATCATTAACGCTATATTAGTAGGAGGGTTTCTCTTGGTCAATAACTGGATAACCACCCATGATTGTCGAATCACAACCAGCAATGAAAATAGTTAACTACTACCGCTGATTTTGATATATTATAAATCTATTTTCGTGTTAACTTCGGTAGCTGACACATAATCATTGGTCTGCCTGATTCGTCGTAGTTGTAGGTGTTTATGTTGCCAAGTGTGTCTATGATTTTTGTGATTAGTCCGTTGGTGTTGTATTCATATTTGGTGTTGGTGCCTGTTAGGTCTTTTGTTTCTATTCGCTCCCCATACAGTTTTCTTTGCATTGTCCTGTGCCCATCTTTTAATAATGGTGTTTTGAATTGCTAAATACATTGGCATTCGCACATTTTCACTGTACTTCTCAAGCTTATTGTAGAAGGTAGTGTAAAAGTTTACCATCATGGTTATTGCCCTTACAATCATTTCATTTCTTGATATATCAAGAGCCTTTGCTGCTTCATCCATCGCTGATACTTCCGAGCAATCTTTGGTTAATCTGATGTTTATAATATCTGCCATATATGTATGACCTCTTTTATGTTTTATTTGTATATTTTATGAGTGCTTTAAATATAAAAAGAAACCCAGCAGTGACCATTGTTAGTGGTGTGCTAGGTTAGCTAATTAGTATTCTTATATTGCCTAATTAACAAATGTTTACCATATATACGCCCCATCTTCAAGTTTTACGCTTTTAGGACAATTCTCCATCGATATTTCTATGAGCCTTCCTTCTAATATCCCATCAATATTATTTTGATTATTAATAATTGATAGCACTTCTACTGCACAAGCATAAAACTCTTTGTATCCATCATCATCAAGTCCATTTGTGCTTTCATATATAGTATTTATTTTCACCTTTAGCTCTAATCCATTACTCCATTCTACAATAAGATTAGTTCCATTTGGATAATGACTAATGGCTTTAATTAAATCATCCAATCTTTTCAACTCCTTCTCTACTTTGGTCTTGCTGGCACAATATGTGCTCCATTTTTTCCGTAATGTATAATACCTATACTCGTATCTGTTCCAATTCGTGTAGTTGGATCAACATATTGTCCTATAATATCTCCGAAATCTACTCTCTCTTTATTTGTACCAATCATTTCGCCAGTTCCAGTTTTCTTGTTTAGTAAATTTTGTATATCATCTACATTTCCATTCATAGGGCTCTTTATCTTCCCATTTGCAATTTCATTTTTGTAATTATTTGTACCTGGCATATGCTTCTGCTGCTGTCCTACATTCACTTTTAGCTCAAAGCCATTTACTATGTTAGTGTTTATCCCTCCTTGAAATATTCCGTTAAATTTTAATTTAATTGAATTAATCCAATTTTGTATTGCAGTAGGCATTTTAGGCCCAGTGCCTCCACCTCCACCAGCACCTTCTTTATCTGTTCCATCACTAAGATAATTACAGTCTAAACTTACCTGTACAGTAGTTAATCCATTTTCATCTGTATTAATAACTTGTGTAGAAGTTGTATATAGAGGTGTCTCAAAACTTACGATTGTAGTTGTATCATTTAAACTTATTTTGTATTCAGAGTTACCTATTACCTCATCACCATTAAACAACTTTGCAGTTCCTGAAGTTATAGTACTATTGCTAAATGAATATTCCGAAGTTATTGAACTGTATGCTTCCATTGGTATGTATGGTGGAGGAGTTTCATATTCTTCAAGTACACTCTTATTCTCACCATACCATTCCTGAGCAGTAAAAGGTCTAAAATTAAAGCCTTCAGAATGTTTTGTTGTTGAGTCGTGTCTTGTATATCTCTCCTCTGCATACTTTCCAGCATATTCACTGTAATATGAAGTAATAACTTCGTACTCTCTTATATACTCAATTGTCTTTGTCCAATCTGTATTCCAGCCGCCAGTTACCTTATATGTTTCACCTTTGCTATTTTCTATTTCTATTTCTCGAGAACCTTTATAATTTTCTGTTTCACTTTCCCAGCGTTCCCAGTCTCGTTTTCTTATACTTTCTGCTTGTGCATGTATGCTGTCTCTTTTAACTTGATCTTCAATTGGAGTAGCATCATACTTATCTGTTAATCTCCTAATTGCTGATTGTGCCTTAGGTGTAAGATCTTCATCTCCATCTTCCCAATACCCCAACGGATCCCACCTATTTATAGGGTTATTACCAACATAAGCATATCTGTTCTGGGTATATGGTGTCAATATGTCTCCAGTATATGGGTCTGCTGTGGTGAAACGTCCGTTTTGTGCTCCATACCAACGTGCATTCATATCTATCAAATTTGCCTTTGCATCATAATTCTTTCCTGCAAAGCTGTTTGTGTTGTATGGTGCTGTTACTCCTGTATACAGTCCTCCAAAAGCATCATAGCGATATTGCTCTATGCTGTCTCCATGTCGGTCTGTTAGCTCTGTTACGTTTCTCATTCCGTCATAGCTGTAGTACATAAGTCCGCCATTGGTTTTTAGTGATGGCTCTCTGCCTGGTATTACTTGTCCATGATTACCAAAGGTTTTCTTGCTTACTATTCTGTCGTTTGCCATGTTGTATTGGCTTAGTGGACTACCGTTTCCTGTGTATTCGTTAGTTATGGCATTTGTAAAGCCGTCATACAGGTAAGTAGTAGTATCTGTCTTTAGCTTTAGTGGGTTAATCTTTTCCTTTTTGTTGCTATTTCCATTGTTTTTGGTTTTATCATTTCCATTTCCCTTACCGTTGTTGCTTTTATCTTTGTTCTGTCCTGGTGCGTATTCTGATTTGCCTGGTGCATCGTCAGCTTCTTTATTCCAATATGCTTCTTCTCTTGATGCCTTACGTCCAAATGCATCATAGCCATACTTTACATAGGTGCCATCTGGGTATTTTACTTCTGTTAGCTTGTTGGCTGCATTGTAAATATATTCTACTATATCGTCTCCTGCTTGTACCCCTGTCATGTTACCGTTTGCATCATAGCTGTAGCTATCATTTCCATCAGAGAGTAGTCTTTCAGCTGCATCATATTCATAATCCAGTGCTTCATTGTCAGTTACATAATTTATTCTGTTACCATTTGCATCATATTTATATGTTGCTTTTGAGGTTGGGTCTATTAGATAATCAGGCTTTTCATTATCGAATAACTGGATAACTTAGTAGCCTGGCACTTAATGTTTTTTCGTAACTTTTCTAAATTGTCTATGTAGCCCTTCTATTATATTTGTGGTATACATTATTTTTCTTATCTCTTGTGGATAATTAAAAAATGGATTTAGTATCTCCCGGTTATCTTTCCAGCCTTTTATTGAGTTTGGATATTATTTTCCCCATTTTTGTTCTATCTTTTCAAGTTCATAGTTTCCTGCTTCTTCTGTAGTTGCATTATATACTAGTTTAAAATCTGCTGTAATTTCTTTTAAGTCTTTATATGATACATATTTTAATGAATTTCTTAACTGATGTATTATGCATCTTTGTATGATAGCTTTTGGATAGGCTGCATTAATTGCATTTTCCATGCCTGCATGTCCATCTACACAAAATATTAGTATATCATCTACTCCTCTATTTTTGAGTTCTGTCATAACTCCAAGCCAAAACTTAGATGATTCTGCTTCTCCTATCTATATACCTAATATGCCTTTCATACCTTCTTTGTTAACTCCGATTACTACATAAGCAGCACCGTTTTTTATTTGTCCTTCTGTCTTTACTTTGTAATGGATTGCATCCATGAATACAAAGGTATATACATTCTCAAGCGGTCTACTTTGCCACTCTTTTTGTCCTGTCATTTTTGTCATAGCCAAGCTGGTTTGACATTTCAGCTTCTAGTAACTCTTGAAGCATACTACCAAACATCTCTTTTAGTTTGTCATATACATCGTTAACTAAGTAGTTTTTGTTCTTTGCCATTATCTCTCTTGCTAATTGTTTTTCTATTGTTCCCATAAAGAAAACTCCTTCCTGTTTTTATTATTTTGATTATCTCCATGAAGGAGTTTTTTATATCTTATCAACCAAATTTTTTACAGTCCCGCAAGGGTTCCGGCTACTCGACCCTTATTTCATTAGCAAGAGGGTTTCTCTTGACTTTCGCCTTGTCCCTCTTTTATTATTCTAAATATAATTTAGCTAATAAATCAGAAAACGAATTGCATAATGGTATTATGCTACATTCTGTATATTCATTAGTAATAGCATTTGTGAAGCCATCATACAGGTAAGTTGTGGTATCTGTATTTAGCTTTAGTACGTTTTTGATAATTAGCCTGCTACATTAAACCCTCCTGCTAATATCATTAACGCTATATTAGTACGTTGTGTCACACTCTGACAGACAAAAAGAAAGAGCCAACGGAATTTTCTCCGTTGACCCTGTGTTTGTGATGTTCAGTTGTACTTTTGCTGCTACTTTCGCTACTGACACTACTCTCAGGCTTACGCTAGCTGCAGAATTTAGATTATGCGGTTAGTTTTTTCTATGTCTGGTTGCTCAACTCTCTTTGTTTGCAATGGTTTTGTTGTCACTACACTTTTCGTTGCTAATTTTACGGTCAGTTTTATCAAAGTATTGTAGTAAATTCTTATTTAACTACTTCCCATTCAAACATATCTTTGAAATCCTCAAAGCACCCCTCACAAATCCAGTGATAATAGTCAAGTGTACAATAGCCTTCATCTTTTCCATCTTCGAACTTTTCCCAGCAAAATTCACAATGGTCATGGTCTGAATTGGAATTCCCTATTACATATTTCTTATGCTGTAACTTAACTTTTTTTAAATAATTTATTTGATTTGTTAATCGCCAATCATCTTTATCTACCATATTAACTCCTCCCTTCGAGATTTATTTTGGTACAACACTGCCATCCGGATTTACTCGCCATTGGCTTCCATCCGGTCCTTTGTAGTCCCAGTGAGGACCTATAGGCTCAGGATGTCCTAAATCAGGGTGCAATGACTCTCCAGTTTTAGGATTAAAATAGCTGCCCTTACCATCAGCTGGTGTCCCTTTACCTCTCCACACATAATCTTCACCAGGAGCTACCGTTGGGTCGTTACCTGGATAGTCTACAGATGGTGTTTTAACTTCGTCTGTAAAAAATACATCTTTTATTTTTTCTGAAACATAGGTGTTTATTTTTGTATTGATTTCGTAAACCCCCACAGTTACAACAGCAACACCTATTGTTAATGCAATTCCCGGATTGTCCTTAATTAGTTTTACAGTTGTAGGCACTGCTAAAGGTACTGTTGTAGAACCAGCTACCAAAGATGCTGTACTTACTTCAATTTTACCAACATTAATTCCAGGATTAACCGTCCCCTTATCACGCCTCTTATTCTTACCTATACCCACAATCTTTTCAGATACCCCAGCCACTTCTAGACCTTGTGATATTATACCATTCTTATAATCGTTATTATCATTTCTTGACATTATCTTTTCCGTACTACTAATAGACCTTGAACTAGAAGTAGTTTTAGAGTAACCATCTTTAGGCTCATAGTAACTGTTAACTTGTGAAATAGGTATATGATATTGCTTCAATACTGCTTTGTTCTCTTGATACCACTCTGATGGAGTAAATGCTCTAAAATCAAAACCATTTGTAACTGTCGTTGTTGTGTCAGTCCTAACAGAAACCGTGGTCGAAATTACTCCAACATAAGCTGTATGTCGCTGTCTAGTCACTTCATACTTTTCGTAATATCTATCAGTTCTTGTCCAATCTGTTCTCCATCCATCTGATAGCTTAATTGGAGTTTCATAATCCATATCAGGAGTATCATCACTCAATGAACCAATTTTACGTTCATCCTCAGTAGTCCATCTATCTCTATCAAGATTTCTGATTTCATTAGCAACTTCGTGTAAACTTTCTCTCTCATCTTTATCATCAGTAGAATTATATAGCTTTGTTAAATATCTAATATCTGCTTGTGCTGCTGAAGATAAGCTACTATCTCCATCTTCCCAATACCCCAACGGATCCCATCGATTTATAGGGTTATTCCCAACATAAGCATATCTGTTCTGGGTATATGGTGTCAATATATCTCCTTGATATTGGTCTGCTGTGGTGAAGCGTCCGTTTTGTGCTCCATACCAACGTGCATTCATATCTATCAAGTTTGCCTTTGCATCATAATTCTTTCCTGCAAAGCTGTTTGTGTTGTATGGTGCTGTTACTCCTGTATACAGTCCTCCAAAAGCATCATAGCGATATTGCTCTATGCTGTCTCCATGTCGGTCTGTTAGCTCTGTTACGTTTCTCATTCCGTCATAGCTGTAGTACATAAGTCCGCCATTGGTTTTTAGTGATGGCTCTCTTCCTTGTATTACTTGTCCATGGTTGCCAAAGGTTGTATTGGCTTAATGGGCTACCGTTTCCTGTGTATTCGTTAGTTATGGCATTTGTAAAGCCGTCATACAGGTAAGTAGTAGTATCTGTCTTTAGCTTTAGTGGGTTAATCTTTTCCTTTTTGTTGATATTTCCATTGTTTTTGGTTTTATCATTTCCATTTCCCTTACCGTTGTTACTTTTTTCTTTGTTCTGTCCCGGTGCGTATTCTGATTTGCCTGGTGCATCGTCAGCTTCTTTATTCCAGTAGGCTTCTTCTCTTGATACCTTACGTCCAAATGCATCATAGCCATACTTTACATATGTGCCATCTGGGTATTTTACTTCTGTCAGCTTGTTTGCTGCGTTATAGATATATTCTACTGTATCCTCTCCTGCTTGTACCCCTGCCATGTTACCGTTTGCATCATAGCTGTAGCTATCATTTCCATCAGAGAGTAGTCTTTCAGCTGCATCATATTCATAATCCAGTGCTTCATTGTCAGTTACATAATTTATTCTGTTACCATTTGCATCATATTTATATGTCGCTTTTGAGGTTGGGTCTATTAGATAATCAGGTTTTTCATTATCGAATAACTTGATAACTTAATAGCCTGGCACATAATGGCTCTAAGTAATAAACTATCTTCAAATAATGTTTGAGGGAAGAATATAAGGACAAGTAAGTTTATTCTCCCTTATGGAATAACAAAAAAATACTACTTATCCCTATATTTCTAGTAAAAAAGTATAAAATAACCCTTATTAAAAATTATTGCCTAAGATATTCAATAACATGCATAAGATAATAAAAAAGGGTAATAATTATATTAAATACAACTATTACCCACTCATGCTTCAAAATTAAGTTCTAAGATTTTGCTTTAGGAAGAAGCTAATATATATCATATCAACCTAATTTATGACACTCTCAAATACTCTCTAGAAAACACGGAGATTTTTTGACGCTTACATAATTTCACCACTTTAAATAACCTCCAGTCCCGAAAAATGGGCATAAGAAAGGACTGGAATCATTGTTTCAATTCCAATCCACGATAATTACTTTCTTACTTTTTATTACCTTCAACTAACACTCTAAAATATTCTTCTAAATATGTCTCAAACTTAGCATGTTCTTCCATTGTGTAGTTTTCAAACAATATCGTATCACTTGTTTCTACATCCAGAACTTCCATATTGATATCTCCAGATTTCCAAACAGTAATACGTCCTAAACAATTATCGGTCATATGGTCAACTCTTGTACTGGAATTGTTACTTTCTTGACCAGCATTTATAACATTATCAGTTGTAATTCCCTTATTTAATAATATTTTTGCAGTACCTTTTGCCCACTGCTTGAATTTTATATCCATCTATTTCCTCCCTGTAACTTCAATATTCGTTGCTTTTGGCATTTCAGGAATAGGCAAACCTTTTTGTTGCATCAATCTTGCTTCTGGTGTATTTGGTCCAAGTATCTTAGCCCATATGTCCTTTGTTTGTTTAAGCGAAGAACTTGGAACATCAAATTCTACGTAGAGCGACCCAGGTTTTGCCTGTTTTACAAACGCTTCGGATGATGAAGGATTTGCAACATATGTCTGACCCGAGAAACTTTCCTGAACATAGCCAGTTTTCACCATTTTGTCGTATTCAGCTTGAGACATCCATCTACCCACTTTTGTAGAGTTAACCGTTCCCTCTGTAACATCTCCAATATTCTCAACAGTTTTAACTGCATCTACTGCCTTATCAGCCCCAGATACCCCTTTGACTATTGGTTTTAGTATAGGTAATAATGATAGTGCTAAAGATATGCCAGTCGTAGCCTTATCAAATGTAGATAGTTCTTCCCCACTAAATGCATTTTTCCCTGTATATAATTCATATACATCTATTCCTGTGCCTACTACAGGAGTAGCTCTCATTATCGTAGGAGTGTTATTATATATCATCATAGCATCATTATACCCAGCCATAGCACGAGCAGCATATGAAGGATCTATTCCTGATTCAATCATAGCTGAATATACTTCACTAGATGACATAATTTTCTGTTGTCTCGACTCCTGTTTAGACTTACTTTCCCCTTCAATTAATTGTGATATTATACCATTCTTATAATCGTTATTATCATTTCTTGACACTATCTTTTCCGTACTACTAATAGACCTTGAACTAGAAGTAGTTTTAGAGTAACCATCTTTAGGCTCATAGTAACTGTTAACTTGTGAAATAGGTATATGATATTGCTTCAATACTGCTTTATTTTCTTGATACCACTCTGATGGAGTAAATGCTCTAAAATCAAAACCATGTGTAACTGTAGTTGTTGTGTCTGTCCTAACAGAAACCGTGGTCGAGATTACTCCAGCATAAGCTGTATGTCGCTGTCTAGTCACTTCATACTTTTCGTAATATCTATCAGTTCTTGTCCAATCTGTTCTCCATCCATCTGATAGCTTAATTGGAGTTTCATAATCCATATCAGGAGTATCATCACTCAATGAACCAATTTTACGTTCATCCTCAGTAGTCCATCTATCTCTATCAAGATTTCTGATTTCATTAGCAGCTTCATGTATACTTGCTCTCTCACCTTCATCTTCAGTAGCATAGTATAAATCTGTTAAATATCTAATATCTGCTTGTGCCGCTGAAGATAAGCCACTATCCTCATCTTCCCAATACCCCAACGGATCCCATCGATTTATAGGGTTATTCCCAACATAAGCATATCTGTTTTGCGTATATGGTGTCAATATGTCTCCTTGATATGGGTCTGCTGTGGTGAAACGTCCGTTTTGTGCTCCGTACCATCTAGCATTCATATCAACAAGGTTTGCTTTTGCATCATAATTCTTTCCTGCAAAGCTGTTTGTGTTGTATGGTGCTGTTACTCCTGTATACAGTCCTCCAAAAGCATCATATCGATATTGTTCTATGCTGTCTCCATGTCGGTCTGTTAGCTCTGTTACGTTTCTCATTCCGTCATAACTGTAATACATTAGTCCGCCATTGGTTTTTAGTGATGGCTCTCTTCCTTGTATTACTTGTCCATGGTTGCCAAAGGTTTTCTTGCTTACTACTCTGTCATTTGCCATGTTGTATTGGCTTAATGGGCTACCGTTTCCTGTGTATTCGTTAGTTATGGCATTTGTAAAGCCGTCATACAGGTAAGTAGTAGTATCTGTCTTTAGCTTTAGTGGGTTAATCTTTTCCTTTTTGTTGCTATTTCCATTGTTTTTGGTTTTATCATTTCCATTTCCCTTACCGTTGTTGCTTTTATCTTTGTTCTGTCCTGGTGCGTATTCTGATTTGCCTGGTGCATCGTCAGCTTCTTTATTCCAATATGCTTCTTCTCTTGATGCCTTACGTCCAAATGCATCATAGCCATACTTTACATAGGTGCCATCTGGGTATTTTACTTCGGTCAGTTTGTTTGCTGCGTTATATATATACTCTACTGTATCTTCTCCTGCTTGTACCCCTGTCATGTTGCCGTTTGCATCATAGCTGTAGCTGTCATTTCCATCAGAGAGTAGTCTATCTGCTGCATCATATTCATGATCAAGTGCTTCGTTGTCAGTTACATAATTTATTCTGTTGCCATTTGTATCATATTTGTATGTTGCTTTTGAGGTTGGGTCTAGTAGATAATCAGGCTTTTCTTCATAGGTAATATATCCAAGCTCAAAATCTTCGTCAGTTATTTCTAGTTGCCATGGCTTCAGCTTCTTTTGTTTGTCTTTTCCATTGCCATTGTTTTTGTCTTTGTCCTTCTCTTTATCATTGCCATGTTCTTTTTCCTTATCGCTATTACCATTTCCATTACCTCCGCCATTCCCATTGTTGTCTTTATCTTTATTGTTGTCCTTACTATTTCCTTTGTCCTTATCAGCAGCTACCATAATGTTTGATGCTAAAGTCCTTATACTCAGCTCTGCACTGGCTGATTTTATTTCCTTGTCTTTTTTATTACCATTATCTTTTTCATCAGTACTGCTTTCATCTTCCACTCCTTCCATAAAGTCTGGAAGTGGCTTATATCTTTCTGGCAGCTTTAGGTTTTTATCCCTTATAGTTTGTATTTTTGTTATTGGATAGTTAACTTCTTGTAGTCTATCCATTTCATCATAGCTATAGGTTGTTATTGCTCCATCTTCTTCTGTTTGGTTTATCTTGTTTCCTGCTTTGTCATATTCATATTTGTAGGAGGATGTTATTGTTCCGTCTTGTTTTTTGCTTGTTATTGTAATTAGCTTTCCGTCTTCGTCATATTGTCTTTCTTCTGTTATTCCGTTTGCCATTTTCCTTGCTGTTTCTCTTCCTAATGAATCATATTCAAAGCTTGTTAGGTTTCCATCAAAATCTGTCATGGTGCTTATTCTGTTGTTTTTGTCATAGGTATAGGTTGTTTCTCTGTCTTCTACATCTGCTATGCTTGTTCTATTTCCTGCTGCATCGTATACAAACTTTAGCAGCTTTTCTGTTGTTAGATTGCTTTGCAGTGTCAATCTGCCATTTTCATCATATTCATAGGTGTCAGTAGAGTAAGGTGATACAGCCTTAACAATTTGTCCTATTGCATCATATTCATAGGTGTTTATTTCTCCGTTGTAGTTAATAGCTGTTGTTTGTCCTCTTTTGTTGTAGGTATAGGTTGTTGTTTGTTCTTTTGCATCTTTTGTTTTTGATAGTCTGCCTACTTCGTCGTAGGTGTAGTTTATTTTGTTGCCTAGTGTATCTGTTTCTTCTTCAAGTTTGCCTGTTGTGTCATATTTGAAGGTTCTTTCATTTCCTTTTGTGTCTGTAATGGTTGTTAAGTTGCCTGCTTGATCATATTTATATTCTGTTTTCCCTTGAAGTACATCTTGTACTTGTATTAGTTGGTTCTCTGTGTCATATGTATATTTTGTTTGTCTTCCCATTGGGTCAGTTTGGGTTGTTAGGTTGTTTTGATTATCATAGGTGTATTCTGTGGTTCTGTTCAGTGGACTTGTTTCGTTTGTGAGTCTGTTCATGTTGTCGTAGGTGTATTGCCATGTGTCATTTTGTGAGTTTGTGTATTTTATCATGTTTCCTACTACGTCATATGCCCATTGGTTTTTATAGCCCAAAGCATCTATTGTTTCTGTTAATCTGCCAAGCTGGTCATAGTTCATAGTGCTAGTACCGCTAAGTTGGTCTATTGTTTTTGTTATATTTCCTACTGCATCATATTCTGCTGATACAATAGCTCCCATTGGGTCTATTGACCTTATTAGTTGTCCTGCTGCATTGTATTCATATTTTGTTGCTGCTCCTAGTCCATTTGTTTCTTCTGTTAGTCTTCCTGCTAGGTCATATTTGTAGTTGGTGGTTGTTCCTTCTGCATCTGTAGTTGCTATTAGTCTGCCTATTGCATCATAGTTGTTTGTTATTTCTGCTCCCATCGGGTCAGTTTCTTTTATTGCACGTCCCATTAGGTCATAGGTGTAGGTATATTTGTTACCAACTGCATTGGTCATGGTTGTAACTTGTCCTCTTAGGTTGTATGTAAATTCTGTTTTTGCGTTTCTTGGGTCTATGACTTTTGTGAGATTTCCTGTGTTGTCGTATTCATACTTTGTGGTACGTCCTATGCTGTCTTGTTCTTCTGTCATGTTTCCTAGTGTGTCGTAGGTGTAGCTATTCTTTTTGCCTTTTTCATCTTTTATTGTTGTTATTCTTCCTAGCTGGCCATATTCATAGTTTTGTTTGTAGTTTTCTGGGTTTGTTATTGCTGATATTTGTCCTATTTGATTGTATTCATATTTGTTTGTTCTTCCTAGGGCATCTGTTTCAGTTGTGATTCTGCCTAGGTTGTCATATTGATAGGTTGTTTTGTTATTTTGCGCATCTGTTATCTCCGTTACTAGTCCAGCTTTGTCATATGTGTAGGTTGTTATTGCTCCCTTTTTGTCTTGTGTTGATATTAGTTGTCCTAGTGCGTCATAGTTGTAGGTGGCTTTGTTGCCTAGGGGGTCTATTTCGGCGGTTTTCCTGCCTTCTTTGTCGTATTCATAGGTTGTTTTGTTGTTTAGTGGGTCAGTTGTTTGTGTTATTCTTCCTAGGTTGTCATAGGTAAAGTTATATATTGCTCCTATTGCATCTATTTGTTGTGTTGGTCTGCCTGCTTCGTCGTAGTTGTAGGTGGTTGTATTGCCTATTGAGTCTATGATTTTTGAGATTAGTCCGTTGGTGTTGTATTCATATTTGGTGTTGGTGCCTGTTAGGTCTTTTGTTGTTGTTATTCTTTGGTTTGCATCGTATTCATAGCTTGTTATGTTGCCTTTTGGGTCTATTGTGTTAAGTAGGTCTCCAAGCTTGTTGTATTCAAGTTGTGTTGTGTGTTGCTTTGGGTCAGTTCGTTTTGTAAGTCTTCCTGTTTTGTCGTATTCCATTGTCCATTGATTGTCTTTTGCATCTGTTATTGTTTGTATTTGTCCAGTGGGGTCGTAGGTGTATTTTGTTTTGTTATCTAGTGGGTCTATTTCTGTTATTAGTTGTCCTAGACTGTTGTATTCCCATTTTGTTTCGTTTCCTAGTGCATCTATTTGGCTTGTTGGTTGGTTTAGTTTGTTGTATTGGTATTTTGTTTTGTTGCCTTTTGGGTCTGTTATTTGGGTGTTGTTTCCCATTTTGTCGTATTGGAATTCTGTTGTGTTGTTAAGTGGGTCTGTTATTTTTGTTATTTGATCCATTGTGTTGTATTCATAGGTTGTTTTGCTGCCTAGGCTGCTTCTGATTGTTGTTATTCTGTCTGCTTGGTCGTATTCCCATTTTGTTGTGTCGTTATTTGGGTTTAGTATTGCTGTTCTTCTTCCTGCTTCATCATATTCTACCTTTGTTGTGCTGCCCTTTGGGTCTGTTACAGCTGTCAGTTTGTTTGTTTTGTTATATGTAAAGGTATAAAAAGTTCCGTCAGGTTGTGTGTATTTTGCTTGGTTGTTTGTTATGTTATATTCCCATTTGCTTATTTTGCCTGTTCGGTCAGTGTATTGTGTTAGTCTGTTAGAGTTATCGTAGGCATATTGTTCTTTGTTGTCTTTCGCGTCTGTTTTTTGTATTAGTCTGCTTATTGGGTCGTATGTGTAGATTGTCTTTCCACCTTCTGGGTCTATTGTCATTGTTGTTCTGTTTAGGTTGTCGTAGGTGTATATTGTTGTTCCGCCATTGGCATTGTTTACTTTAATCAGATTGCCATTTGCGTCATATTCGTAGCTTGTTTTATTGCCTTGTGGGTCTGTTTCTGATTTCAAGGCTCCTCCTGCATAGTAGGTGAGGGTTGTTGTTCCTCCGTTTCTGTCTGGTTTTACGGTTAGTCGGTTGTCTTTGTCATATGTTGCAGTGAGTTCAATTCCATCAGGGTGAGTAACCTTGTATATTGTTCCTGAGGTATTGTATTCATATTTGTATTCATTTCCGTTGGGTAGTGTTTCTTTTGTGAGGTTGCCTGCTGCATCGTATTCAAGTGTTGTTTTTCTGCCTATTGGGTCTATGGTTGCTGTGGTTCTTCCCATTATATCGTATTGTATGGTTGTGGTTCTTCCTAGTACGTCTGTTATTGTGGTTATTTGTTTGTTTTTGTTGTAGGTGTAGGTGAAGGTTCCTGTTTGGCTTGTTATTTTTGTTGGTCCATAGGTTCCTTGTTCGTATACAATTTCATTTCCGTCTGGAAGCTTTGTTTTTGTTGGTCTTCCTAGCTTATCTCTATTAAATTCTGTGGTGAGTCCCATACTGTCGGTTACTTTTGTTGGGTTGCCCATTGTGTCATAGGATATTGTGGTAGTTCTGCCTAACTCGTCCTTATATGCTGTGAGCCAACCTGCGGTATTGTA
The DNA here is from genome assembly GCA_942492835.1 of uncultured Clostridia bacterium. Classification (GTDB taxonomy): domain Bacteria; phylum Bacillota; class Clostridia; order Lutisporales; family Lutisporaceae; genus GWB2-37-7. The sequence continues at coordinate 465,602 of OW818645.1, forward strand.
TTCATATGTTATTGTGTAGCCTGCTGGATTTTCTATTGTTTTTATCTTTCCTTCTTTGTCATAGTTATAGGTTGTAATGTAGCCTAGCCCGTCTTTGAATTCTGCGAGTTTTCCTGATTTGTTGTATTTCATTTCGGTTATTGCGCCATTTGGTTCTATTGTTTTTATCGGTTGTCCTATTCCGTCATATATGTATTGTGTAATGTCACCTTCGGCAGTTGTTTTTTTGGTTAGGTTTCCTTGTGTATCGTATTCAAAGGTTGTTGTGTTGTTGTCTATAGATATTGTAAGTAGATTACCTTTGGTGTCGTAGGTAAAGTTCGTGACATTACCAAGCTGGTCAATTTTCTTTATCAGATTGCCTTTGTCATCATATTCAAAGCTTATATTGGAGTTGTCTGCATATACTTCTCTAGTGGGTAAACCCCATATATGGTGGTATGCATAGTATTGTGCTGCTCCGTCTATTCCTATTTCTTTTACAATGTGTCCTTTGTTGTCATATTCTCTTGTGATAGTACCTTCTATGCTTGTTATTTTCGTACAGAAGTCTTTGTCATTGTATTCATAGGTTGTGGTATTGCCTAGTGCATCTATTTCTTGTGTGATTAGCTTTTTGTCGTTGTATTTGAAGATATTTGTGTTATCTAGTGCATCTTTTATTGTTGTTTGTTTGGTTTGGTATGTGAATTCATGTGTTTTGGTGCCTAAGGCATTTGTTACGTCTTTAACTTTACCGTCGCTGTTGTAGGTGTAGGTTGTTACTCCGCCTTCTGCATTGGTTATGGAGTTTATTCGGTTTGTGGTGTCGTAGCCGTATTGTATTATGCCTCCATCAGGTAGGGTTACTTTATTAAGGTGTTTTTCTGTATCATATTGATATATAACTTCATAGTTTTCTTCTGTGCTAACCTTTGTGATTACTCCATTTGTCCATGAAAAATCTATAGTATGTGCTGCTGTGTCTGTTATTTTATCTACTGTACCATCGCTGTTGTAGGTGAAGGTTTGTTCGTTTCTGTATCTATCAGCTTGTTTTGTAACTAAGCCTGCTGTTTTTGGTTGGTTTGTGCGCCATGGTGCTATGTAGCCTTTGTAGGTTGCTTTGCTTCCGTCAGACCTGGTAACTACGTATTCATCTGCATTTATCCTTGTCAGTGTATTGCCATTTTCAGCTGTTTCGTAGTGTCCTTTGCTTAGATCATAATTGATAAGGTTGTCTCCGTCGTAGGATATGACAAAAGCATTGGGATCGTCTTTAACAAAGTTGTATACTAGCACACTTCCGTCAGCACTTATTTCTGCTATTGCAAATTCACTGTACATTTGTAGGTATGAGGTAAGGTTATGATCCCAGCCCTTTCCAAATGCTCTTGTGTCAGTGACTAGGGTTGAGTAGCTTCTTTCTAGCTTGAAGCCCATTCCATTGCCTGGTAGACTTACGTCTGTTTCTTGTAGTCTAAGTGCTCCTGTTGAAGGTGCTACGTTGTGGTTTGTATAGTTATTGAGCTCTGGCATATTTGGTGCTTCTATTTCACCTGGTGCTTGTGGGGGTTGGTCTGAGCCACCTTCTGTAGCAGGTGAAGCTGGGAGTATGCCCTCTAGTGGATTCGGGAGTGTAAATGGGTCACCGTTGTATTTGGGAATGCTTCCTAGTATTTCTTCAGGTGTTAAGAAGGAGAGCATGTCCCCTCTATAGTCTGCAAACACTGCTGTACTAGAGCTTATTATTGTGCTTAAGATTAAGACAATGGATAGTATCATTGCTGTACATTTGTTAAAATATCTTTTGTACATTTGATATCCCCCCTTAAATAGTTATGGAAAATACAAAACACCATGCCGCTTGACATGGTGTTTATTTGCCATTACTTCGGCAACCCGGCTGTCATAGCATTTGCTTTAGACCCGTGGCTTTGTGTCCTTACCTTTCGATAAGTTTACCTTTTCTATTATTAATTTAGTAATTGCAGATGTATTTCTGCATTATTAGTAAGTTATGGTTAGATTATATATATTATTGTAGAAATTTACAAGAAAATTTAGGACAAATTTACTATTTTTTGTAGTAATTTTGTCCTATACAGATTCAGTATGTCATTTATTCACTTATTCTTTTTTCAAGCTCATCCATAATTTTTTTTAAATCTAGTTTCTTTAACTCAACAGCCTGTTGAATGGTTAATCCACCTTGCCCCCCTCAGCCACAACCAATATTAGTTAATCCATAACGAGCAATTATCGGTCTAGTTTTGGGATGCTTTGCCATCAATTCTTTTACATACATGTCAGGCTTAATCATACTGACTATTTATAGCTATATAGTGTTATATGGTGATATAGCAACATCTAGCTGTGCTGGGTTAAAGGATGGTATATTTTCAAACTCAAATCTCTCACAGAAGCTTTCTTCAATAGGAAGTACTTCTTCAACTTCACAATATCCAAGTACTGGTACACAAACTTGAACTTCTGCATCAAACTTAACTGCTATGAAGATTCCTAGATTTGTAACAAGCAGCTCACAATCTGTCTCATTGTTAAATTCATCTATTACTGCTTCTGCGAAGCATTGAAGCTCAAATCTGCCCTCATCTAAGAAATGAAGCAGATTCTCAAAATTTTCTTCTGTAGCATCTGGAAACTCTCTTCTTACGTTAAAATTGAAGCATAATTCACCGTCTTCACCGATAGATAGGTTGTTGTCAGAATCTGGTATATCAACAACTCTCATTCTAATTAAGCGGTCTCTCTCATCCTTGCCGAATACTTTACAGCAGCATCTTCCGCTAAATCTTAGTATTGCTAAGGTGTTTGTTGATACATCTTTAATTTCTACATTTGAAATATCACAGTGTTTTAGTATTAGTCTTGGTTGAATTATTCTTCCTGCTGGTACACTATCTAGTTCAAATTTAATACCTTCAACGCAATCTCTTAATGCGAACTCATCAAATACCTTTTTAACCTTGAGACACTCAAGTATTAACTCTCTTTCACTTGTGCCAGTAGAAGTAGTTACGTTAACAGAAATTGTACCTGCGCAAGGAATGGTTGGTAATGGCATATATTCTCACCCTCCTAAACTTTATATTAGCTATTAGCTTCTAGTTTATAATATGGGAGTGTACTCATTTTGGTGAAAGCTGTATTTAATATTTTTATCATTTTTATTTTTTAATGTCATAAATATTAAATATATACATATATTTAGAGATTACTTATCTTAGGTTGAAGGATGGTGAAAAGAGATGCAGCCAAGCTTTAAATCAGTTATAGAGGATTCATTAAGAAACAAATATTTTTTATACTATTCAGGCACTTCTGTATGCTGCAAAGAAGTCTCTAAGGACGGTGTTAGCAGGGATACAATAATTACAAGTAATGTTAGCGACAATTTTTTAGCTGCTATAGATTTACAAGATAGAGTTTATGTTGTTTGTCAAAACACAGAGAAAAGAGTATTTCTCTTTAATCATACTAAGGGCGAGTGGAAGCTAGAACATAATTTAAGCATTCAAGGTAATGGCAACATTAAACTTCTATCTTTATTTGGAATAAATAAAACTCTTCATATAATATATGCAAAGGAAATGGCAATTGCTAACTTTTATAACATTTATCATTTATATAAATCTGATGACTCTGACTCATATCATGTAAACAATGCGTGGCGAAAAAATAGTATATGTGAAATTTATGCAGAAGATATTAGCTCCTCCTATTCTGCTGTAATGTCTAAGGACGGAGCCCTGCACGTTGTATCTGAATGGTTTGATGGAAGTAACTACTTAATTAACTATTGTTGGTTTGACAATTCAGATGAAAGCTGGAAGAAAAAAGTAATCACAACACTTTTTAAAAAAGAAATTATACTAAATATTTTATATGAGGATAGTCTACTTCATCTTTTATGCTATACCTACGAAGATGAAGCTTCAGATATATTCTACTATATTAAAAAAGAAGGCAGCGATAAAGATTTTGAATTTTGTTGTGTAGACAAAATTAATACACAGATGAAAATATCTCCTTACTTTCATATTGAAGGCTCTATAATTTATTTATCATGGATTTTAGATAATAGCTTTTATCAATACTCTCTTAATAAGGAACAAAAGCTCTGGAATAAAAAGCTTAGCAGTACCATACCCGTAAGTGAGCTTATTCAACTAATTGAATATTTTAGAAATCGCAAAGGCAAGTACTGGATTATTAAAAAGACTTATTTTACTATAGATTATAAATATAATATTAATTTACCATATTTCAAAGATAGAATTAAGGATGATTTAAACAACAGCATAAGCACAGAAAAAACCTTAGTAAAAAATGTTGACAGTGACCTGATAAGCTATATTCCTTATCTGATTGATGAAGTACGAAGCTTTTCTCAAATGATGAAAAACATCAGCGATAAGCTAGATCAAATAGAAAGTAAAAAGACTTATAAGGATGATACTAACCCTTCAAATAATCCTAGCAAACCTATACAAGAATCACAGCATGAGACCAGTGATATTCCTAAACTTAAAAAAAGTAATTTTAAGGATCAATTTATGAAATCCAACAAGCTGTTAAATCGTCCTGAGGCAGCTGCAATCTTTGTAGGCTCTGCAAATATTCCGAACCCTGATGAGTTAAGTAAAAAAGAAGGCATAGAATTTGTTGAAAACAACAATCCAAAGCCTGAGCCTATACAGAAAGAACCTGAGCCAAAAGCAACTGCTACAGAAGAACATATAATTCCTAAAATCGAGACTGATGCAAGTGCCGCTAAGGATAATAACCTTTTTAAAAAGATTGGAGAATTCTTTAAATAATATAGTATTTTGATAAAACCTCTCATCTGTATTACAATAGAAGAATAATGTACTAAGGAGGACATAAATGCAGATTTTAATTGATTATCTAAAGGATATTACTGGAGGAAAAGTATTAGATGTCGCTACCGGCAGGGGTAGCTTCATACACAACCTTACTGAGGGTTTTTTGGACTTTGAATCGATTACAGCTATTGACAGCATTGATGAGACAATATTAGAGCAAGTGAGTAAGGACTTTGAGGATAAAAGAATTTGTTTTAAACACATGGATGCTTCAAAAATGGATTATTCAGATGAAAGCTTTGATACAGTATGTTTGTCAAACTCTCTGCACCATCTTAAAGACATGGACACAGTGCTTAGCGAAATGATGCGTGTACTTAAGCCTGGTGGAACCCTAATAATAAATGAGATGATTTGCGACAACCAAAGCCCCAGTCAAATGACCCATGTTCTTATGCACCATTGGTGGGCAAAGATTGATACAGCTACTGGAAAGCTTCACTACGAGACATTACCCAAGCAAAGAATACTAGATATAGTTAAGGGTTTGGGTATAAATGACTTTGAGGTATTAGAATTTGTTGATTCTGACAATCCCATGGATAAAGAATCCTTAGAAAGTATAAATAAGATTATAGATGAGTACATTGAGCGTGCTAAGCCAATGAAAGACTTTGAAGCTATCAAGCAAGAAGGAGAAGAAATTCGTAAGTATCTCAATAAAGTCGGATTTAATGGAGCAACACAAGTTATTGTTATTGGAAAGAAATAAAGGAAACCTATTCGTTTCCTTTATTTCTTTTCCTATCCTCATATATATCTTTCATCTTAGCTTCCTGTCCATTTCCCTTTGGCACGTAATATTGCACGTCCTTTATTTCATCAGGAAGAAATTGCATATCTACATAACCGCCCTCAAATTCGTGTGCGTATTTATAGCCCTTACCATAGCCCCATTCAGCTGCACCCTTAAAGGTATTGTTTCGCAAATGTAAAGGCACACTACCTGTATTAATATGCTCTACATCATCAAGAGCCTTATTAATACCCAGATAAGTTGAATTACTCTTAGGTGCATTTGCTACATAAACTGCTGCATGGGCTAAGGGTATCCTAGCCTCTGGCATTCCCACCATCTGTACTGCGTTTGTTGCTGCTATAGCCACTTGAAGCGCATTACTGTCAGCTAAGCCCACATCCTCTGAAGCGCAAATTACAATTCTACGTGCTATGAATACAGGATCCTCACCTGCATAAAGCATCTTAGCCAGATAGTGAAGTACAGCATCAGGGTCTGACCCCCTCATACTTTTGATAAAAGCAGATATAGTATCATAATGATACTCACCCTTTTTCTCATAGGTTATTGCCCTTTTTTGTATGCACTCCTCAGCAATATGAATATCAATAACTATTTCTCCGCTGCTATTCTTTTCAGTAGTAAGCACCGCCAGCTCAAGAGCATTTAATGCTGCTCTAGCATCACCGTTGGATATGTTAATAAGATGCTCTAGAGCATCTTCATCTATCTTTACATTGTATACTCCCAGTCCCTTTTTCTCATCCTTTATACATCTTAGTATAATATTTCTTATATCCTTGTCTGTTAAAGGCATAAGTTTAAAAACAGTGGACCTGGATATCAAGGCGTTATTCACCTCAAAGTATGGATTCTCTGTAGTCGCACCAATAAGCACTACTGTTCCATCTTCAACGTATGGTAGTAATGCATCCTGTTGTGATTTGTTAAATCTATGTATTTCATCTACAAAAAGAATGGTTTTCTTATTATACATTCCTTTACGGTTTTTTGCTTCGCTAACAGTACTTCTAATATCAGCAACACCAGAGGTTACAGCATTTAACTGTTCAAACTGAGCCTCTGTTGTATTAGCAATAATCCTTGCTAAGGTTGTTTTCCCTGTTCCGGGAGGGCCATAAAATATTACAGAAGTGAGTTTATCCGCCTTTATGGCTCTGTATAGCAGTTTTCCTGGAGCAATGATATCCTCTTGACCAACAAACTCATCTATAGTTTCTGGTCTCATTCTCATTGCAAGGGGACTGTCCTTTTCCTTTTGCTGCTCTCTGTTGAAATCAAACAAATTAAAGTCTTGACCTTTCATTTATATAACCTACCTTTTTGTTTACTGCGAAGTCTGCGCTTAATATACCTTCAATTTTGAACTTCCTAATAGAATTTCTTACATAACAAAAGGCTTCAAGAGTGTCGTTCTCTAACTTTATGGGCTTTATCACTCTTTTTGAAATACCTTTTTCACATAAGTATATTATTTCAATTTTTCGTTGCATTTTTAAGGCTTGATTTATAATAAACTCTACCATAAATTTTCTTTAGTGAGAGAACGTATAATAAGCAGAACCCCTCACTAAAACTCACCTCTTTCTTTTTATACTGTTGAAATTTTAAAACTTTCCATTACAGTATGGGCAACAATAGTTATCATCAATATCTTCATTACTATTAAATTTCATAGGTAATCTTTCTTTACAATATGGACATCTCCAAAATATAAGACATATAGCAATGTAAATTATTAGTAAACCTATACCAGTAATCGCAAAAAAAGTCGTACCAAATACTGAGCCAAATAAACTAAAAACAAATGATAAAAATAAGCACAGCAAAGAAAATTTACGAAGCTTCATTAGATTTTCTGCTTTACCTATCATAGCTATGCCCCCTTCTTTTTATATTATTACTAAAATTATAGCATGAACATTTGTTCGTATCAACATTATATGTAATTTAGTGTATAATAAAGGCTGCAAGTGCTGGTGAGGTACAGAAAAAAGTGGACGAAGATAAAATTTTTCAGTATTATTTTACATAAATTTTGGATTAAGAATGAGTAAAAACCAAATAATAGCTAGAGGTGTTTTTATGGACATTAAATATATGAAAAGAGCGTTGGAACTTGCAGAAAAAGGTATAGGCTATACAAAACCAAATCCTTTGGTAGGAGCAGTAATAGTTAAAGATGGAAGAATTATTGGAGAAGGATATCATCAGCTTTATGGAGGTCATCATGCAGAGGTAAACGCATTTTTGAACGCAACTGAGGATATAAGTGGTGCATCTATGTATGTTACCTTAGAGCCTTGTTCCCATTTTGGGAAAACGCCCCCTTGTGCCAACGCTATAGTTGAAAAAGGAATAAAAAAAGTTGTAATAGGATTAAAAGACCCCAATCCTCTTGTCGCAGGCAGGGGAATCGAAATTTTAAGAAGCCATGGTATTGAGGTGGTCACAGGGGTACTAGAAGATGAAGGTAAAAAGCTAAATGAAATATTTTTAAAATACATAACAACAGCGCTGCCCTTTGTAATTTTAAAGACAGCCATGACTTTAGACGGCAAGCTTGCAACTGCAAGTGGAGACTCAAAATGGATAACCAATGAGCAGTCGAGACAGTATGTACATGAATTAAGACATAGAGTATCAGGAATTATGGTAGGCATAGGTACTGTTCTTGCAGATAATCCAAACCTGACAACAAGGCTGAAGGGCAGAGAAGGTGTAGATCCTGTAAGAATTATTGTAGATACAAATGCAAGAATACCTTTGGAGGCTAAAGTCCTAAACCTTGCTTCAAAAGCAAAAACTATAATTGCAACTACAGAAAAAGCAGACAAGAAAAAGCTAAAGGACATCGAGGATAAAGGAGCTGAGGTTATAATTACCCCACTTAGGAATAACAGAGTTGATTTGAGCTACCTAATGCAACAGCTAGGACAAAAAGGAATTGACAGTGTACTGTTAGAAGGCGGAGCAGCTCTTAATTTCAGTGCTTTAGAGGAAGGCATTGTAGATAAGGTTGTGACATTTATTGCACCCAAAATTATTGGAGGAGCTAACTCAAAAACCCCTGTAGGTGGGGAAGGAGTAAGCTACATAAAGGATGCTATGCTTCTTAACGATATTCAAGTTTCCAGATTTCAAGAGGATATTATGATAGAGGGGTATCTTAGGAAGGGGAGGGCGTAATTTTTGTGCCAATTTTTTTGTGCCAGACATTATAGTTATCCAGTTATATTTTTGTCAACTTGCATAGCCTATGGTCTTGCTACACTCTTTAGGCTGTTTTACTGTCTTCGATCCTATGTTTTCCATAAAAATCAACCCTTCCCTTATATTGTCAGAATGGTTGATTTAATTCAATAACTGGATAACTACGGTAGCTGGCACATAGGCACTTTCTTTTAGTTCTGGGATAATAACGATATGACATCATCTTCCCATTTAAGTGTATGTATAATTCTGTCATAATAAAAATTATTATTAATGATTTCGGCTTTAGACAACCTCGAAAATTTCTCCCAGTTTGTATCGAATACATATGTTGCATTATTAATTCTGGGGTTTTCTAAAAGAAACAAATTGGGGTTGGAACATTTGAAGACCATGTACCCATTAAAGCCAGCATTTCCAATTGCAATTAACTTACAATTGTGTTTCTTTAGAATATCAACTCGCTCATGTGTTATAGATTTTCTATTCTTAGCAGGTTTTACAACTGTATCAACATATTCATGTGCATTCTGCCATACCTGTTCCCCTTCTGGAAAGATTGTCCAATCCAGTCTTTTTACTTCTGGATTAATAAATTGTTCTAAATTCGAATCATATATATCACATTTCTTGAAAAGTTCCAACATCATGTTAGTTGTATGAATTAGTTCCTCTGCTTTGGATGTTATAAATGTAATTTTGTCTGATATGATATATTTTAATCCATCCATTTCGACTATAGATAAATACTTATTGTACGGAACGGATTGCATTCTTTGAAATCTTTTATGAGTGATATCAACATAACCTGTTACCTCTTCAGTATCCCCACCGCCAATCCATTGTTTTCTTGTCCATTCTACAGTATAACCATAATCCTCCATAGGTAAATCTCTAAGTAATATTGTTTTTCCGTTTGCATTTCGCCTTGTTATGACTCCGATACATGATGGAAGAACAGTTTCTCCAATATTCATATCTTTTGTAAAACCACACCTCATAGCATTTTCATATTGGTCTTCTGTTAACGGTATTCCAAGATAGACTTCATCACCTTCTTTTACCATTGAAAAATGATTTGTTGTACGTATTCTCTTTTGCTCAATCATATACTTTCCTCCTTATTTATTATTTTTTAATTACTTTAGTTCTGCAAAATAAAAGCGTAATTGGCAAAGTTACCAAAAAATAAATATGGCATAATTCCTTTCCCTGTGTTAAATAAGAGTTACCACACAATAAATAACGGGGGGGTAAGGATTATGCCAAATACATTTACTATCTATATTTTAAACAAAAATGATGAAATTTACAACTTTTTAAACGATGTAAATTATGGAATGTCAAAGCCTCAGTTCCATCATTTGTCCAGCATTATAGCTGGATTAGTAAATGTATCTGGCGATAAAACAATATCTAAAATAGTTCAAACTATTGCAGATGCTAAAGACAAAAGCTGTATTTATAAGTTTTTAAGTCGAGCAAAATGGGATGAGAAGCTGATTGATAGAAACAGACTTAATTATCTTAATCTTCGCTTTGCTAGTCTCATAAAACCTAATACAACTGGCTTTCTAATAATTGATGATACTGTAAACATAAAAGAATCTGCTAAAAAAATACAAGGCTTATCATATAATTACTCTCATTCAGAAGGTAAAAGTGTATGGTCTCACTGTGTTGTAACTTCTAATTTTGTTGCAGGTAATTTAAAATCAAAAGGGACGGTTCTTCTTGCTTTTCCTCTAGTCCAAAAATGACTTCATAATTTGATTTTATCACTCTATGCATCTAATTTACTATCCCACATATACTTGTCCCTCTAAACCATATTATACTCCGTAATTTTCTACATTCTCCATTTTTCGTGCATCATTTTTCGACATGTTTCTTGCAACAAAAAAGCACAATCCGCCAATTGACAAAATCATGCTTCTTCTCAATATAATTCTTAACACTCTTAAGTATAAATTTTTTGTGTCAGACACCATAGTTATCTAATTATCTTCTTGTATAATCTTTATGCCATTAACAGTTTGGTGGATATTTTACATTTTTCCTATTAATTCAATAAGACCATCAGCCAATGTTTCACCCCATGATAGCTTCTATTTTTTTATAGTCATTATCAAACTCATAATTCAAAGAAAAATTATATTTAAATTTTACATTATTCCTAACAATATAGATCTTGTACCATATATTTGTATCTAATATTCTATCCAAAATATTTTCTGAATATCTAAAGCCAGGAAAGGCACCATAGATTAATATATTCTTTACACTAGAATCAGCTTTATATAAAAAAGTAATTAATACATTTTCATTATCCCCCCCAATCTCCTCAATTAAAGGTGTTCCATACATTTCTACATCTTGCCAAAACAAGTTAATCGAATTAATATCTCCTGACTTAATTTGTTCGACTAAGGCATTAATTCTAGGACTAATATATTGAGAATTACTCATAAATAAATCAATCTCCCTTTCATTTCATAGCATAGCATAATTCTCATAGTTCGCAATAGTTTACCCTTACGTTGCAAGAGAAGAAGATTCAGAATTATTATATGTTTAGTAAAAAACATTTCTGTCTATAACTGTTTAATATATCTATACTCCTTTATCTCCCTTCCAGGGGTTATAATTCTTATTTCACCGTCGTGGCTAAAACCAACTTTTTCATAAAACTTTCGTGCTCTTATATTTTCTTCAACTACCCATAGATTTACTTTTTTATAGCCCTTCCTTTTATATTCATTTAAACTCCAATTTATAAATTCCTTTCCGATATTTTGCCTCCAATATTCGGGCAGTATACAGATTGTTCCCAACTCAATTTCTGAATCCTCTTCTTCTTTAGAACTATCTTTGATAAAGGTTTGCATACCCACAGGTATGTCATCTTTAAATATAATACAGCATGTAGCGATACCTTCATTTAATCTTTTACATAAACTGTCTTTTAATCTTTCATAAGAAAATTTTTCTTTTAGAAAATCATCTGGTATAATACCTCGAAAGGCTTGTTGAAATGCTTTTGAGTAAATTGATGCTAATGCATCAACATCTTCTTTATTTGCATAACGAATATAACTTCCCATTTGTTCTCCTCCTAGTATAATTTTTTGTTTAATTCGCAATATCATACAGATACATAGCAATGTAAAAAAAATTGAACAATGAGCATTGTTCTTAGTATAGTGAATTACCACAGTTAATGTCAAAAGGCACAATTAACAGCTTTTGAATACAATTAAGATAATTTTTGAAAAACCATTCTGTAGCTTTGCCATAATTCTCCTTATTGTCGAATTCCCAATAAGAAAAATACTTAACACATTTAATAATTTTGGTTAATTCTCGTGGCGGTTCTCCACTCTCTACACCATCAATGGTAAAAAAACGCTTAACATATTTGATATCAATACAACCCATTTGCTGTTTTTGTTCATCAGCTATTGTCGTTATCAAGGTTTCAAATTCAATCAGTTTATCAGGTTTCACTTGAAATAGCTTAACCTCAGAAAAACTATTCTTCATCTCTCATACCTCTCTTTTATACATTTTATGGTGCCTGACAACATGGTTATCCAGTTATCCATTTGCCAACTTGCATTGTCTATAGTCTTTCTGCCATCCTTAAGCTATTTATGTCTACACTCCTATGTTTTCCATAGAAATCAACTTGTAACTCCAATGGCTGACACATAGGTATTACTTATTTTCATCGATTTTATTAAATATTGGAAATATGATATCATATATTTTATATTTAGTAAATCAGAATTGAAAGGGGATTTTAGCATGAAAGAATTCAAAAAAAATAATGAAGAAATATTAAGGCTGATCGATAGATGAGAACCAATATTAATGCAACTTCCAGAAGATATGATAACAAAAAGATTGAACAGTCAAAACCGTACAATTAAGCAGATTGTCGGACATATGGTCGATTCAGCCTCAAACAATACACATCGGATAATACATTTACAATATCAAACCAGTCCTTTGATTTTTCCTGATTATGCAAACCTCGGTAATAATGACAGATGGATTGCATTACAGAATTATCAGGATGAAAATTGGGAAGATTTAGTTCAATTGTGGAAGTATTCAAATATTCACATTGTCCATGTTATAAACAACGTAAATATAGAAAAATTGGACAATGAATGGATTGACGCATTAAATACAGCTGTATCACTTAAAACAATGATTATTGATTATCTACCACATTTAAGGTTGCATTTAGGTGAAATTGAAGACCTGATTAATAGATAATAAAAATATAATAATGTATACTCTATAATTGATGTTAAATTTGATATGATTTTTTATAGGGATAGATGAGGATGACAACCATCTACCCCTACTTACATCAAACCGACAATTTTTTACATGTCAACAAAAGCTTAAGCAGGACGTAACCGTCAAAAAATCTCCGCATTCTCTTCTAAATGCTTCTTCAATAAACAAAATCCAATAGCAAGCAATGAATGCTTTCTACTGGATTGTTTTTAATCCTTTTTACCGTGGAGGTTTTTATTTTGAAGCTTTAGTCCTTCTGGAAGCTCCTTAGACCAAGGCATGTATTTTAATAGAATATCCATATTTTTATTCTCTAAATTACGCAGCATGTCCATTAGATAAACTAAATACCGTTCAACTACTAACCCGTTTGTTTTGGCTGTTTCTACTATGCTATATATAGTGGCACTTGATTTTGCTCCTTTAGGGGTATTGCACATTAGCCAGTTCTTGCGTCCGATGACAAAGGGTTTTATTGCTCTCTCCGCACCATTATTATCAATTTCTAAGCAGCCATCTGTTAAAAAGGTTCTGAAGCTTGGCAGTAATTTTTTGCTATATTCTAAAGCCTGTCCTAAAGGACTTCTTGGAAGAGCACTTTCTAATTCTATATCAACATACTTTATGAATTCTTCAATAATTGGTGCTGATTTCTCAAGTCTTATTTCATAACGCTTCTTATAGTAGTCATCTTCACCTTCATATTGTTTTAGCTCTTTTTCGATTTTATAAAGCTGCTCGCAAAAATTAAACCCTATAACAGCTCTGGAATTTGTTAGGGCTTCGCCTTCTAAGTTTGATACTATTTCAAAATATTTTCTTCTAATATGTGCTAAACAATAAAGGTGTTTAACATTTTCTACATGGTTATATCCAGCATAACCATCGGTTTGGAGTATTCCTGTAAATCCCTATAAAAACTCTCTAGGGCAGGAGCTGGATCTTGTCTTTTGTTAATCATACAAGATAATCGGATTATTGAATTCTCCAGTCTTATATAGCCACATATATTTTTTAGCCTTTGAGTCCTCACCTTTAGAATCTACTACAACTACAGTAGTTTCATCCGCCTGAACGTAATGACTCTTAAGCAGCTCTTCTTTCATTAAATTATATATAGGTTCAAATTCCTTTGCAGCACCAATTATCCAATTAGATAAGGTTTACCTTGATAGGCTTACTCCAAGCATATCAAAATATGTTTCTTGCCTGTAGAGAGGCATTGCATATTGATATTTAAGATTTACTACATGACTTAATAGCTCGTTGGATGCCATACTCTTATGTAGCAAAGTATTTGGTGCTTTTGTAGTAATTATATTTGCTTTTCCATCAGTCTCCTCACAGGCTTTACAAGCATAGCTATAGGTAATATGCTCTTCTATGTATAATTCTGCTGGTTTATATTTTAGAACTTTCATTGTTTTTGTACCGATAGTAACCAAATGTTCATTGCATTTATCACAATTAGCTTTATTCTCATCAAATTTATGTTCAATAATTACTCTTTCTAAATTAGTAATATTATCTTTCTTTCAAACATAGGAAGATGACTTTTTTCTTTTATATGTTATTTCCTCAATGGTTGGCTCTGCTACTTTAGTATCACTATATTTTTCTGCCTCATCAAAAAGAGATATTTGCTCACTATCCAGCGGTTCGCTAGATTTGCCAAATATCTTCTTGTTTTTATTAAGAACTTGATTTTTAAAAAATGCTAACTCATTTTTCACATTGTTGATTTCCTGATCCTTTGATTCAAGTTCTTTTTCCAATTTAGAAATTATAGTTTTAACCTTTTCATCTAATTGATTTTCTATATTTAAACAATCCATTTAAGTACCTCAACCCATGTTTATGATACTTATATCATACCACAAAACCCTTGGTTTTCATCAGTTTGCGAGGATTTAATAAATGATTTCAGTAGTAGTTTTTGTTCTCTATGGATTTAAATTTTGATACTGTTCTTACTTCATAGCCTTTTATGAGCCATCGTAATTCCTCTAAGTTGACACCTATTGTTTCCTCCTTTGTCATGTTTTCTAAACGGTAATAGTAAAGCCAGAAGCCTTCATCAAAATGTAGTATCTTTAACTTGTTCATTTCTTTATTACAAAATACAAATAGTGCTTTTTCAAAAGGGTCAAGCTTAGGACCTGTTTGAACAATAAGAGCTAATCCATTTATATTTCTTCTCAAATCCGTTGCTCCGCAGGATAAATATACAGTATTAACCTTATCAATATTTAACATATTAAGGTTAATTCCTTAAGTATAATTTTTAGAAACTTTTCTTCATCTGTTGGTATAAATATATTCGCTCTACCTATTTGTACACGTATAGCCTTATATGTCTTTTCAATATTATCCGAGTCTTTGGCAGTATTTATATTTATAGAATGAAATGTAGGCTCGCTTAAGCTTTTAGCTCTTTTTTTATGATAATAGAACTGGCTTTTGTTTATATAGTTTTCTCGACAAATGTTTGTTACAGTGCCTTCATAGGAAGAAAATCTTTCTAAAATTTTATCCCAGGACTCATGGGTTGATGTATTTTCCATTATAGATACCTCCTGATTTTTATATTTGTAATTTTATCAAGGGTATCTCGTTATATCTAGGCGTTGATTTTTTGACGGTTACTAAATATGAGCTTTTACAGCATAAAAGAAATTCCTTGGAGAGTAATTATCCATCCAAGGAATTTCTTTTGTTAATATTTAATTATTTAATAAATGCAACACTAAAAGTCTCTAAGCTTCTTTTGAAATTTCGTTCAATTTATCAATCACCATATACACCTTTGCTTTCTAAAAAGGTAAATAATTCTTGATAATACTTCAATTCTTTATTTACTAAAAATGGGATTTCAATCTCAAAGAGTTTTTTATAATAATCCTTATTCAATGTCATTGAACATTTCATTATCTTAGCTGCTATTAAAGTCCATTCATTTTTTAAAATAGTCAATATCTCAATACTAATCGAGTAATCAATTAAATACTTTCTAATTAATTCTATTAAATAATCATATCTGGCAATGACCCCTCCTACTTTTATGTTATATGATAAATTGTTTAAAAATTCGTTATTGAATAATAATATAAAATTATCGAATGCATCATTACATAAGCTTTGCATTTTACCAATTATTGATTTTTCAGGAAATAACGCATTTACTTTTATATATTCATAGAATTTGTCTTTGAGAAAAATTTGATTGTTGGTATTCTTATTCTTTTCTATATATAACCCTATAGTATTCATTTTTTGAATTTCATTTTTGATAAGAATTAAGTCTATGTCCCCTTGAAAATAGCTAATTGGATTCGTTTGTAAAAAAGAGTCGCTTATTTCAATTGTTTTAACATGGTCTTTAAGTAAGACAATATAGTGATCTCTATTGGTTCCTTTAAAAATGTTGTTATAAGTTAATATTCCAGAGTTAATTACTAAAAGTACCAGAATATCATTAGTAAGTAAATATTTTATTTCGGTGTAATCATTTTTAATTTCTATTATATTATAACCTATTTTTTTCAATCCTTGTTGACAAGATTCATTTGATATTCCAAAAAAAAAATTTTTTGTGTTAAATTTGTAATCACAATTAAGCGCATCTGATAATAAGACCAATTCAGCTTCACTTACTGTTTCTCCATAATAGTTTAATATGTTGGTAAGGTTACCAAAAAAGCAGTGTTTACTTATTTTTGTTGTAAATGAGTTCATTTCATATTCTCCCTCATGTTTTACTGTTATATATTTTCTTTAATCTCGTACCATTTAGCCTGCGCAGCATACATTTTTGCATAAATTCCGTTTTTTGAGACAAGTTCATCGTGCGTTCCGACTTCATCAATTCTTCCCTTGTTAAAAACGACAATTCTATCCGCTATTTTTGCCGAGCCGAGACGGTGAGTGACGATTACTGCCGTCTTTCCTTTTGATATTTCTTTAAATTTATTATACAATTCCGTTTCTTTGATCGGGTCGATCGCCGACGTAGGTTCATCAAGTACTATCAAGTCGCTGTTTTTATATAATCCCCGCGCAAGCGCAACTCTTTGCCACTGTCCTCCAGATAGATCTATGCCGTCAAATTCACGTGAAAGTATTGTATTTATATCATCTGTATATGTTTCATCTAAGACAATATCAGATTTATTCATCACTTCATTTATTTTATTTTCATCCAAATCATTAAAGGTATCCGAAATGCTGATATTGTCGGATAATGACATTTGATATTTTTGAAAATTTTGGAATACTCCTGAAACCTTTGCAAAAAGACTTTTTGTGGATAATTCAGACGTAGAAGTATCATCAACAATTATCGTACCGCCATCAGGCTTCAATATACCGGTGAGAAGCCGTACAAGCGTTGTCTTTCCCGCTCCGTTCTCTCCCACAAATGCAATGGTTTCGCCGTGCTTAATATGAAGGGAAACATTTTCTATCGCGTTTGTTTTGCTATTCGGATATTTAAAAGTTACATTATTAATGATAATGCCGTTACTATATTCTAAATCTTTCTCTCTGCCGGTTTCCTCCGGTAAATTTAAAAATTTTATATAGTTTTTCAAGCCGCCGCTATTTGCGAACATTCTACCCACATAATTTCCTATAGCGTTCTCAATATAGTCAAACATCATTCCAATTGATGCAAATACAGCGGCAAAGGCTCCGATCTGTATGTATTTTTTTAAAAGTGAATCAACCAATAACAATAGCACGCCAAAATATCCAAGTAAAGTAAGTATGCGCAATCCTATTTCAATCAATTTCGTTTTCTTTTCAGCTTTCCATTTTTTTTGGCAAAAAATATCCAAATTCTCATCATATAATTTTTTTACAAATGAAAAAGTACCTAGCATACGCGTTTCTTTAAAATAATTGCGGTTATACATTTCACCTTCATAATATTCAAGCTTGCGAATTAACGGGGTAGATTCGTCTATAAACTTTGAAAATACACCGCTTTTTATAATTTGTGAAATTACGACAGGCATAAATATAAAAACTAAGGCAAGTAAAAGGATTGGACGTAAGGAATATAGATATATTCCCATTACAATAAAATATGGGATATACCATGAGATACAAGTAGACAACGACTGATACAGACTGACGGTATCCTTTGCTCCCTGCTGCGCTTTATTAATACAATCCAAGGTATCGGTATCTTCAAAAGAAACAGCCGGCAATTTTGAAATTTTTCTGTGTATTTTTTGGCTGAATACTCCTATCATTCTTTCAGATACCGGATTCTCTGTAAAATGACAAATACCATTTAAAATCTGGTTTAATACTTGAACACCCGCTGTCGCCAATATGACAGCTATAACAATCCATATTTCGATTCTTCCGTTCACTGCCTTCTCGACGTTGTTAAATACCGCACTCATCATTACTGCAGTAAAAGCAGTGCAAATTGCCGATAATGCCATTGTAGTGCAATCCACAGTCAGCCATAACGGCGCCGCTTTAAATATTTCAGGAACTAATATTTTCAATAGCTTAAAATATGATATTTTATCATTGTTTCCCTTTGCTTTTTTTTGTATCATCATTTGTACCAACTCCTTTGTTGTTCAAACATTTTAAAGTACAAGCCTTTTTGTTCCATTAATTTTTCATGTGATCCATATTCTTTTATAGTACCGTTATCAAAAACAATAATTTCGTCGGAAATTTTTGTTGAACCCAAACGGTGGCTAATAAAAATTGTTAGATGATCATCGCTAATTTTATCAAATATTTTATATATGTTGCTCTCAGTAACAGGGTCTAAAGCAGCAGTCGGCTCGTCCAATATGCGAACCGGTGCAGGACTAATA
The DNA here is from genome assembly GCA_942492835.1 of uncultured Clostridia bacterium. GTDB lineage: Bacteria > Bacillota > Clostridia > Lutisporales > Lutisporaceae > GWB2-37-7. The sequence continues at coordinate 484,618 of OW818645.1, forward strand.
ATCGCCCTTGACATCGAAAGTCGCTGCCACTGTCCGCCCGATAAGTCAACACCGTCATTATGGATCTTTCCGAGATTCGTATCAATTCCTTTCGGCAAATCTTTTATTACTTCGTCAAGTCCGACCATACACAATGCTTCATGTACTTTTCTGTTTTCCGGGTTGTTTTCTAAAATATTCATATCTCCAATCATGCAATTTTCTTTCAATGTGAAAGAATGTTTTACAAAATCTTGATAAACGATTGAAAACATTCCTTTTATTATGTTGAAATCGTACGAACGCAATTCTTTTCCGTTTATCCTTATTTCCCCTGTATAATTTGTATACAATCCCGTCAGCAGCTTAATTATTGTTGTCTTCCCCGCACCATTCGCGCCGACAAACGCGTAATGTCTACCGTTATCCAAAACAAACGAAATGTTCTTTAATATTTCTGTTTCAGTTCCAGGATATCTAAAACTCACATTATCAAATTCAATACGGTTAACTTTATCCGTATATACCGGTTTATCAAGCGCACCCTCCGTTTCTCTCAAATTCATAAGTTTTTCCATGTCTTTCATGAATTCTCTGCCCCGCACTAATGTATCAACTTGTCTGCTTAACCCCCACGACATACGGTTAGTCAATGAAAAAACAGCGTTTACAATTGAAATAAAAAGACCAATACTGATTACTTTTTGAATAGTCGGATTAAGCAGAATCAAAATCACAAGAGCTCCGGAAGTTACCGTTAACGCTGCGCCGAGCTTCGTTTTTATAAACCATTTAAAAGATGTTTTTACCCTTATTTCCAAACCGATTTTATATTCATTACAGAATTTCTCATTTACTTTTTCACTATATCCGAACAAATTTCTTTCATCAGCGCATTCCCGGTTAACTAAAATAGAACTTAAATAATTATGTTTTCTTGTTATTTTTTCAGTATACCGCTGCGCATTGTAATTTGCTTTGCCGCTTTTTACGGAAAACCAAAATAAAGGCGCACAACAAACGACAATAGCTATAGCCGCCCACCAAACTTGTGTAACAATGGTGATTGTAATCCCGACGATCGCAATAATCGTTGAAATTAAATTCATTAAATTACTAAAAATATTTAAGATCTCTGACTCGGGAGATTTTGTCATTCTTGAAATCAAATCCCATGTAGAGGCATCTTCGATAAATTTATATTCAAGTTTGGAGCATTTTTCAAGAACTTCGGTCCTATATTTTTTTCTCAGAATCAAATTTGCCTTTATAGTAATAAAAAGGTATTTAAACGCGTCTATTGTCCAATAATAAGCTATAATTAATATCAATAAAAATATTTGCAGATATATTTCTTTCGATAAATCATTTGTCAAACCTTTATTTACCGCTTTTAAAGCGGAATCAATAAATTTTGTGGTAACAGCTATTTGAAACAACGGAATAAATCCATCTAAAATATTTAGTATTATGATAGCAATACTATGAAAGGGTATATATTTTAAAGATAAGACGACAGAATCCACAATATAGGGTAATTTTCTTTTCTTAATTATGTCCATTATATTTGCTCCTTTTTTCTTTAGACTTTTTTCATTTGTAATATATTGCTACTCGAAATGCCAAGTCTTCTGTACATATGATTGAGATGTAAGTTGAGATTAAGCTTCCTTTGTTCCAATGAATAGATTACTCTTGATTACCTCCATTATCCCTGCCAATTTTTCAGCGCAAATTTGACAATGCCCGCCGAAATGACCCTTGACCTATCCATATTATTTTTGTGCCTTTTAAGATTAGGAAGAAATACTGTTGTGTTTTACAAGCATAAAATGCATAATGTAGCTTCCTATTTGTGCATAGGACACTTGCCTTCATTTTCACGCTACTTCTTTCTCAATGCTTCTGCTAGTCTATTGCTATCTCCATGGAAAGATATTATATTTGCATGATGTACAAGCCTGTCCACTAATGCTGCTGTTAGCTTTGTATCTCCAAATATTGATGTCATTGCCCAAATTCTAAATTTGTTGTAATTATTATGCTCTGCCTTTCATAGCTGTCTGCCACTACATTGAATAACAGTTCGGAGCCTACTTGATCAAATGGGACATACCCAACCTCATCCAGTATAATGAGATCCTTTTTCTTTAATATGCTTTTAAATCTCCTTATACTACCTTGGTTAAATTTATCTTTTAGTGTTTCTACAAGCTCAGATACTCTGAAAAAATGTACACTCATACCCTTTCTACATGCGTCTACTGCAAGGGCTGTTGCCATATGTAACTTTCCTGTACCTACATTTCCCATCATAATTGCATTTTCTCTTTTGTTAATCCATTCAAGCGATAATAGTCTTTCTTTGTTTCATGTAGAAGAAAAAATTATTTCTTCAAAGTGATATCCTTCGAAGGTTTTTATTTGTGGTATATTTGAATCCCTCATTAGTTTACCTAGCTTTGCTTTCCTTCTCCCTTTTATTTCTGAACTGAATAGCTTATATACATACTCCTTATGTTCATCATCTGAACCTGATATCACATCGTTAATATATGCAAGTCTTAATTACTTACATAATTCTTGAATTGATGCATTGTTCATTTACACACCTGCCTTTGAAAGGAGAGCATATTTATCAAGGCTTGTTTCTGATTCTTTAATCTCTTTAGGTGTATAACTTTCATTTAGTTCATTTATATAGCTGTAACTATTCATTACATGTAGCATTGCTGTAATCATAGATATAGTGGAATTATCCTTAAACCTTTCTAGACACTCGCTTATTTCATATATTATATATACTCTAAGCCAATTTATACAGGCTGATATTCTTTCTCTTCTACTTTCTAAATTCTCTATGCTAATATAGTCTCTCAACTCTTTGGGAAGCATTTTTGCAAATTGAGAGTGTGTTACGCTACGTGGCTTTTTGATATAGCCCTTGACTTCACCATAGTTATTTACAAGAATGCTCTCTAGTCTATATACTTCATAAGCATTATCAGAAAGCTTTCTTAGTAGCTTCACTTCCTCTAGCCATAGCTCTCGAATCTTTGTTTCTTTTTCATAATGTGCTCTATCCATGTCAAGCTTAGTTCTTTCATCTAGTTCAGCTTCAAGCTTTTCAAAGCTTTCAAATATTGGTATGGGTACACAGAAATTACATCTTGTATAACCACACTTGTTTTCTACATTTCCTTTTTTATTACCACTTGCAGGGTTGCAAAATACTGATTTAAAACCATAATGACATTTAAACTTTAAAAAGCTGTCTGTTAATAGCCTATCCCCATCTCTTTCTATGTGGGCTACTGCTGCCGATAGGTTATCAAACCATATTGTATGAGGTACTCCTCCAGATTTAAGAAAAAATTTTTTAATCCTTCCAGAAAGCATTCTTGATTTTCCTAAGGTACTGGCTGCACAAAAGCAGCATTGCTATATGGATAAGATAGTACAAGTACTTTACAATCCATAAACTCAGTTTTTTCGCTAACCTTCATTGTATAAAAGTCTACCTGAGCTTCTCCTTTTAGATGCTCTAGTCTTGTATATGCATCAACAGCTTCTAGCTTCATGTGTTTCTTTTTCTTTTCAACATATGTACAAACAGTTCTATATCCACCAGTGAACTTATGTTCTTCACATAAACTATTGAAAATAGCTTTTGCAGTATGTCTCTGTTTCTTAGGTATTAGCTGATCCTCTGATAGCCAGGTATCTACTATGTGCTTATATGCATCCATTACTGGAGATGGACGTATTACTCTAGCTAGTGGCTTATTCCAGTTATCCTTATCTGCATATTTTTTTAGCAGTTCTCCAGTTGATACCCAAATTTTCTATTATCTCAGATATACTTAAGTCTTCAAATTCTCTAAGATATTTGATATACTCTTGTTGAGGCACTTTTAACATTCTTTCATTCCCCTCGTTGTTTTGTAGTAAATTTAACGATAAGGGTTTTTTAGTTTGTTGACAAGTGTCTTTTTTAGCTTTTTAGCTATGCACTTTTAGGCGGCTACTCTCTGCACTTTATTATGCCATAAACAACACCTGGAGTCAACCTCTCGCAGGCTCTTATCAAGTTTCATACAATTTTCTTTTATCAAGTTTCCCATTTCTCGTTAAAGGTATTTCTTTAATTTGTATAAAATGTGAGGGCATCATGTAATATGGCAGCTCATTACTTATTTGACTCCGAAGATTTTCTATATTTACTTGATTCTTTGACACTACATAAGCATAAATTGATTTATTACCCCAATCATCTTCTCGTGCAATTACTGCCACATCTTCGATTTCAATAATTTTACGTAATTTATTCTCTATTTCTTCCAATTCTATTCGGAATCCATGGATTTTTATCTGCTCATCTATCCGACCTAAAATGTCAATATTGCCATCAGGCATCCATCTTGCTAAGTCTCCTGTTCGGTATAACAGACCTTTCCCAAAAGGATTTTTTGTGAATTTTCTAGCTGTTAATTCTGGTTTATTTAAATATCCTCGAGCCAATCCATCACCAGCTACACACAGTTCACCATGCATTTTCATACCACACAGTTTATTTCCATCTAATATGTAGATCTGCGTATTCCAGATTGGTTTTCCAATTGGGATTACTTTTTGTTGGCAATTAATTATATTTTCTGCGACGAATACCGTAGTCTCTGTAGGTCCATACTCATTATGTATTTTTGTGTCTTCAGAAAATATTTTACACACTTGATCAACAACCTCTTTGCTTAATTTCTCGCCTCCAAATACTAAATTTTTAATATTTGGCTTTCCTTTTAAACCCATTCTTATCGAATTAAAAAGTGATGGAGTAACTTTTAATATTGAAAAACCATTACCGGCATTTAAATATCTAACAATATCTTTTTCATTTTTAAATATTACCAAAGTGCCCCCATATAACATAGATACGAAAATCATAGTGATTGTAAAATCAAAACTGTAGTTCGTAAATAATGGTGTCATTCTTACATCATCTTGATACAGTATTTTAGTGCTTGCCTTGATATGATTAAATAAACTTTTATGCTCAATCATAACACCTTTAGGATTACCTGATGTGCCAGAAGTGTATATACAATAAGCTAAATCATTAAGCTTGTTTATTCTTTTTGGATTTTCTGATACACCACTAAAAATTTTTTTATCTGTCAAATCAATTATAGGAATATCTGCCTCAATTTCCACTTGATATACTAAAATTGCTTTAGGATTACAATCCCTCAATATATATTGCATTCTATCCATTGGAATATTAGGGTCAATTGGTATATATGCACCTCCGGATTTTATAATACCGTAAATACCTATAATCATTTCTATGCCACGTTCTGCGATTATTGCCACAAAGTCATTTGGTCTTGTACCATATTTTTTAAGTTTATGGGCTAGTTGATTGGCTTTTGTGTTCAGTTCTTTGTATGTAACTTTTTCTTCCTTGTACAACAATGCAATACTTTCTGGACTTTTCTCTACCTGTTCCTCAAATAATTCAATAACAGTTTTATAATCAGAATATTCTACTCTAGTGTTATTAAACTCATATAGTATCAGGTTGCGTTCTTCTTTAGTCACCATTTCTAATTCTTCAACTAATAAATTTGCGTTCATAGATATCTGTTCAAATATATTTTTTATCCGTTGAAGCAAGAGACTTATATCTCCTAATAGATATCTTTTAGGATCATATTTTGCTTTTATACATATGTGATTTTTGTATACATAATTATATATAATAATACTATATTTTTCACCTATTTCAATAGTTTCAAGATTAGCTTGTAATATATCTGTTTGTATTGTTTCGCTAGAAGAGTAATCTAAAAATGCAGTAAGTGTATTAAATAAATCTTCCCCTTGTCTAACTTCATTTTTTATTTCCATTAGTGAACAATAACTATATTTTACTCCTTCATTGTGTTGACACTGCATCTCTTTTAACAAGTCGTTAATCCGCATTCCCTTTTTAGTATTCACGCGGCAAGGAATAATATTGAAGAGTAGTTCTTCTTTTAACTTAGAAGTTTCTCTGACATTTTCATTTCGTATTATTTTTCCAAATACTACCTCCTCTGTTCTGTTATGCCAATGTAATATAGTTCCCCAAACTAATTCCATAATACTATTTATTGTAACTTCATTTTCAATTGCTATATCATTCAACTTTTTTGTCGTTTTCTCATCTATCTTAATTTCCAAGTAATTTGAGGTTTCGCCAATCTCTACTTCATCTTCAATCGAATCTATATTTGTTACTTCATCATATTCATTTAATAAATCTTTCCAATAGGATAAAGCTTCTGTATTATTTTTTTCCCTAACTGACAAGCCATTTTCAAGTAAATCTTCTTTTATCATTTTTGATACTTTAATGCTCATTCAAATAGCAATTCCTTTCCTAAAATTGTTGATTTATTTCGCATATGCCTACACATTGAATACGGCGGTTAACAGTGGAAAATTGCGCCGATATATTCATGTGTGCCGTATTAACATAAAAACTTTATTATACGTCCTCATTTTCTGTATCATTCTCCAAATCCTTGATTACAAGAGTAGTAAAAGGTGTTGTTGGCTTATATATCAGATTTCTCCACTCCATTTTTCGGGAGAACAGTGCCCATACTGCGCTGCAGTAATATAAAAGTATAATAATAGAATATAGCGTGAGTTTTAGCTTGTCCATCATTTTATTTGAGAAGTCCGGATACATCTTCCTGTCTGTATATACGGCGTTTATTACGATAAATGTTGTTACGAAATGTATGATTGGCCAAATCAAAAACAAAAGGATAAGCGGTGATGACATTTTATAAAATAAATTTAAATATAGACAAGTTAAGAATCCCAATCCTCCTATTATTCCAGGGACAGATACAAAAATAAAACTAATTAAAAACAAATGTCTGAAATTTACCTTTGTATTTATCGTTTGTCTCTTAATCCATCTGATCCACTCAAAGCCTTTAATATCAAATCCCTCCGTCACCAGGCAATCCGGAGCATAGTAAATCTTAAAGCCATTCTTCTTAACGACTTTTGATATTGGAAAATTGTCATGGAATGCATTTGTCCAAATATCTAATATCCCAATACTCTCAAAGACCTCTTTCCGAATTGCAAAGGAAAATCCTCTGGCAAAACTTGTTACAGGAAAAGTTACATATGTAGTTGCCAGGAAGTCCCAGTATCTAGTTACAAGTGAAAAAATGCTGTTATCTTTAGAAAGAATCCATGCCCCGCCGCTTGATAAGCCGCAGTCCTTAAATTTCAAAGGTCTTATCATTTTACTAATCCATTTCTTGTGCGGCACAATATCGGAATCTATAAAAAGATATACTTCCGAAGTTTGTGAAGCATTTGAAATGCCATTTATCATATTGTTTACTTTATCACCTCTGTAAATAGAATCTTTATCCTTGCTCACGGTAATCAACTTTGCTATTTTACTGACTTTCGTATACTTTTTGAGCAAATCTACCGATTTTCCCCGGGTGTCCGATGTCACAAATACAACTTCATATTCTCCATCATATTCTTGGCTCAGTAAGCTTTTAATCGTGTTCTCGAAATTATAGTCCACACCTTTAAATGGAAGTATTACAGATGCTTTAGGATTGTAATTAATATGCTCTATATTCTTTAACTTTCTTTTTACCTGCCCTCTTTTAAAATAAAAAAATATTCCTAAGAAGCCAGGCAACATAAAAACAGCTGCCAATAAAATACTTATAAATAAGTCCACTGAAATACACCCTCCTATATAATATTCTATTTTTGTGGTTTCTGCTGCTTGACAAACCACAGATATGCCTGACTTGCTTTCTATCGGTAATTCATGGTTTGTCCTAGGCATATCCGCGCGAATGCAGTGCGTCGATGATCCCTTCCCGTTTCTCCCTGGCCTCATTTAGCAGGTTGATGTCTGCTGGAGCGCATGTAGCGTCCAGTATACCTCGCTTTGTACTTCTACTGCCTCCTTACGCTCATCTCCCATCTCAGATAGGTTTCATACATACCATAATCGAAATGCACTGTAATTTATACCGATTTTTCTGCACTATGCACGTCCAGCTTCACTGCTGCTTGCATATGTATTTGTCAATCTAAAAATCAGCCAAGCATTATAATTGAAAAACCAGCCACTAGCATATTGAAAGGCGAGATATGGTTAAATTAGCTTTTGTGTCGGTTTTCATCAAAGACTTTAACAGGTTTTTATTAATCAAGATCCTTTTTTTCATCCAAAAACAGGTTGTTCAGTCTATCTTCAAGCTGAATAATATTATCTACGCTTTCGATGAGCTTTTGAAAAACCTCCTCCCTATATCTTTGGGAATAATAATACCGAACCGTCACACCTCTGATTTCATCCCAATCTGCAATTATTTTTTCTAGTATATCTATCGCCTCATGACTTTGGTCAAACAACTCTTTCACAACATACAGCTGTACCTGCTTGATATTGATTATATTATTCAACCTAGAAATGCTACTTTCAATGTGAATATCCAGTTTCGCTTTATTAAGAAACATCTCATCAAAATGATTTCTAAAATCCTGCAAGTATATAATATTTTCCAGCAACTCATTCTTTTTACTACTTACATTATTTAGAAATATATCTCTATATTTTGTATTAGATATGTTCACATCCTTTTCCCGCTCAATATTATTAAAAATTTTATAAACTGTAGGTTTTTTTTCAATTAGCCAGTAGTTCTCCAAGAATCCATTATAGCAATTTATCATATCCTCATAACCAATTTTACATTTTGTATAATTCAGGTTATCCATATGTTCATGATCAATAATATGAAACATCTCATGTGTGTCATCATACCCGTATACAAGCAGCGTATGGTCACGATGAACTTTTCCATAGGTATCTGCCCTTTGAGGTTCAAAATAGGAATCAATCCATAGGATTACTGGACATGAAACATCTATTCCCTTCTTGATTTCATCAACAATATCAGCACTTTTCATAACACTTTGAATGGAATAGGCTTCGGATTTTAGTAATTCCTCAATCGGCATAAGCTCTAAATACGAAGCATGCAATTTCATTCCGCCGCTATCCGTTTCATCATTGCGGTATACAACAAGGTCATTGAGCAGAAATGGGTTAATGCTCTTATTGTAATATTTCGCTATCGCAAAGGCGGAATTGTAGAAACAGTTTTTATAAAAGAAATCATTAAAGGGCTCTATTCCTTTTATCGAAATAACATTACCGTTATCATAACAGCACTCCCCAGTTATTGTTGATTCTTCATTATTTTTAAGGACATCCTTATGTACTCCTATTAAGCTGTCCAAAGAACAATTATTCAAAATATCTTTCGGACCAACCTCAATTCCCCTTTTTTTCAGTTCGACTTCCATTTTAATGGCTAAGAGAGAATTTCCTCCTAGCTCTTCAAAGGTAGCTTCATAGGACAACTTTTCAATTCCTAATACACTTTTCCATACCTGAATAATCCTTTCCTCTGCCGTTACTGCTTTGCCCATGCTATTATTACCTTCCGCTGTCTCCTCGTTTATCCCTACCGTTTCAAGACGAATGCCCTGCCTGATTTTCCCTTGATATTCAGGCCAGCACCTCTTCTTTTCAAAAGCGTATGTAGGTAAACTTACTTTTAAATGATTGTCATTATATAATGAGTTCCATTGAATATGCTCACCGTCTATATAGGCATTACAGATTTCACGGATTAATTCAAGATGTCTTTTCTCAATCGTTGTAAGGTTATCATATTTTTGATTAATGTCCTTATATTTGCCGCTGGCAGCTGCTATTTTCCCGCTATAGAATATATCTTCTGCCTTAAATCCCTGCTCTCCAAGTTCACCTGTCCTAAGCAGCTTTTCTCTTAAATCCCCGAAATCCTTTGCTATAATCGCAAGCCTGTAATTATAATGTTCTCTCCCAATACATGCCGTGTAGCATATATCCTCTAAATTTCCATCTGTAATGCCGCAGAAATATTGCTTGTATTTCGTTATCAGGGAATTAATTGAACCAACAGTTTTAGCAGATAAACAAAATATATCATATTCATTCCTCCGCTTGTTTTCCATTTTTTTTAAAGGTGGTTCTTCTACAATCATATGGCAGTTTGTACCACTGAATCCAAAAGAACTTACTCCGCAGATACGTTTTTCCTCCACACTTTCCCAATAACGCAGCATATCATTCACATACAGCGGAGAGCTTGGAAATAGTATTTTATTATTGGGTTTACCAAAATGTAACGACGGAGGCAATTTCTTGGCCTTTAATGACAGTATAACTTTAACAAGTCCGGCAATACCTGCTGCATGATCCAAGTGTCCTACATTGGTCTTTACTGAACCAATAGCACAAAATTGTTTTTTATTTGTGTACCCTGCAAATGCCTTCTGCAACCCGTCAATTTCAATCGGGTCCCCTATATTCGTACCTGTCCCATGTGCTTCGACATAGGAAATTAATTGGGGATTAACGTCTGCATCTGACCACGCTCTTACAATAACATCTCCCTGTGCACCAGGACTCGGCGCTGTTACTCCAATTGATGCCCCGTCCTGATTAATTGCACTTCCCCTTATTATAGAGTATATATTGTCATTATGCTTTATCGCCTGTGACAAAGGCTTCAGAATTAATATCACAGCACCTTCGCCTGTTCCAAAGCCTGTTGCATTATTGTCAAAGGATCTTGTAAAGCCGTCCACGGATTCTACGTTGAATTTGTCCTCCTCTTTTTGCGGTACCAGGTAAAACTTTACCGAACCTGCAACCGCCATATCACATTCTCCGCTTCTTAGTGCCTGGCACGCATAATGTACTGCTACAAGTGAAGAAGAACAAGCAGTATCAAATACCACTGAAGGACCTTTGAGATTCAAAATGTAAGAAATCCTTCGCGGTATCATGGAACGCAGATTTCCCGGTACTGATATTGAGTAAAGCTGCTGGTCTACATCCTTTAAAAACTGCCTGTATCCGGAATCATTACTATGTCCCACATATATTCCCGTTTTTGTGCCATAAAAGCTTTTTGGGCTGTAGCCTGCATCTTCTATAGCTGATATGGCCGTTTCCATAAATATTCTTTGACTGGGGTCCATGGATCGGGCTTCGCTATGGGACAATTTAAAATACCCATAATCAAATTTATCAATTTCCTCCAAATAGCAACCATGGCTAAACATATCCATATCCGGATTTTCATTTACATAATTCAGATATTTTTCGATATCATTTCTTCTTGTATCCGGAAATTTTCCAACACAACATTTTCCCTTTTCAATATTATTCCAAAATTCCCGGTAGTCTTCTGCAGACGGAAACTTTGTGCTAATTCCGATGACAGCAATTCCATCTTTGTAAGTTTCCTGTATTTCTTCTATAAATTCCTGTGTTAAATCCTCTGAAACAAATTCACCATATTTAAGAATAGTAATCCCTCCCTAAGTTTAAATAACAGTTCTCAGGTGTTTGTAAATCACTCCTGTTTCGAGACAAAATCGATTATTTTAAGATACCGTCCAAATAAATTTTTCATTTCCAGATTATCCATTCTTTTGTAATTGTACTCGTATTCAAGAAAGATTCCATGTTCCTCTTCATTCACACGAAGTGCCATATCATATTTCTCCATCGCTAATAAAGAAGGGCTCAGCAGGTTGCTTATAAAAAATAAAGGGAAAGCAGCATTTTTCTGTCCGTCTAGTGATAATTTTTCCGACTCTTCTATCCTATAAACCATATCAGGCTGTGCTTTCATAACTACTTCATGCACCATGTTCAATAAAAGCCCGGCACTGTCGGCTTTGCTTAAATCAAAGCTTCGTTCCTCTACGGTATTCTTATCTTTTATCATAGTTTGTAAAGAAACATAGTCACTTTCTGCCGCTTCTCCCAATATATTTACAAAACATGCCAGTAAAATCTCCGATACACCGATATTTTTCTTTTCTGAAGTCTGCAGTAGTCTTTTATAAAGCTCATCCTTTATCTCAAATTTAAATACAGCATGTCTGTTGTTTTCAGGATGAAGAACAAAATATTTACCGGGCATAATTAATGGCTTTACCTTTTTTTGATTTTGATTTAACTTATTCTGAATGAATTCTGCCTGGGAACAGATTGTCGGATAACTAAAAATATCCGTTATTGTAACTGTATTTGGGAAGCGTTCATCAATCATCTGCTGCATTTTAGAAACGCTTATAGAATCCCCTCCGAGTTCGAAAAAGTTACATGTGATATCCAACTCATCAAATCCTAATACTTCATGCCAGATATAAGCAATACTTTTTTCTATTTCAGAATACTCGTCATTTGCTCTGCCTTTTAGTGTAATTCTATCTGCATCTGCTTTCTTTGCAAGGCTGTTTCCTGTTTTCTGATTCCCTTTATCTATCCATTCATATATTTCATCTGATACTCTGAAATTTAAATCCTGTAATTTCATCGGTGAAATAAAATGATAATTAAAGCTTCCTGCAATGACTCTGCCTCTGCTGCCTGACATTACTTTCTCCAGCAGAGCAACTCCTTCCTTGGTAGAAATGGATTTAAAAACTGCATTTCTGCTGTAATATAGTTTATCATAAGCCATACCTGTTTCACTCCAGGTCGGCCAGCTAATAGTTAAAGTTCCTGGTACTCTTTTATTCCTATACGCTGCAAAAGCGTCAAGATAAGAATTTGCAGAAGTATAATCCGATTGGCTGACACCGCCGAATAAGGTAATGACAGATGAAAATAACATAAAAAAGTCCAAATTATCTTCTCTTGTTAACCTGTCTAAAATCCATGTTCCATATATCTTGGAAGATAATACTTTATTTAACGTCTCTTCATCTTTTTCCGCTAAAAATCCTTCTCCGCCTACACCTGCGCTATGTATCAGACCGTTAATCCTGCCATGTTCTCTTCTTATGCACGTTAGCAGCTCCTCTGCTTCATCGTAATCGCTAATATCTTTACTGTAGCAATATACCCTGGACCCTAATTCTTCTATTTCTTTAAGCTTCTTTAGCTTTCCAACCAGCTCTACCTCTTCGTTGGCAGCAATTATACTGTCCCATTCCCATCTCTCTGGCAGCTTAGAGCGGTTAACAAGTACCAGCGTACAGGCCTTTTTCGAAGCAATATACCTGGCAGCTTCAAGCCCTATGCCTCCTGTCCCGCCTGTTATGACGTAAACATTATCCTCTTTCAGGCTTATCTTTTGAAGATTTTCTTTTTTTTGTCTTGAAACTCTGAATTCTTCAATGTATCTTCTGCCATTTCTCAAACAAACCATGTAGTTTTTCATATCTATGTTGATTTCATCGGCTAATTCGCTTGTTTGTGTGTTTTCGTCAATGTCTATGCATCTTATGGCAAGGTTTCCATTCTCATATCTTACCGATTTACCTAATCCAAATAAAGAATTAAATTCCGGCCTTAAATATTTTTCCCTGCCTGTAACTTCATTTACATTCATAGAGACAAATATCATCTCTACTGTTGAGTATTTGGTTATCCTTGCTTTGGAAAATTCTTTTATCAGGCGAAAGGCACTATGAACTCCCATGTTACAGCTTTCCCTCAGTTCACCAAGAGTAACGGATTCCTCTTTACCGTCCAGTGTAAGTAAATGAATGATTTTTTTAACATCTTTTATGTCTTTCTGATTAAACAGTTTTTCATAATCAGCGCGTTCATTCCTAATAACAAAGCTATCACAGCCCAAAGAGGCAAAATCATTTCCAAATTCAACTTCGATTACCCGATATCCCTGTTTTCTAAAATGTAATATAATATTTCTGCTTGATTTATTGTCATTCTTAAATATAAGTATATCACCGTTACTGAATAACTGCTTATTTATCCGTTCTTCTTCCACCCATCCTACTTCAAATAAATCATTGCTTTGATTTTTACGCTCCCCACTTTCTTCCATTTTAGGCCAAAATCTGCGCCTTTCATATGGATATACAGGAATACTTTCCTTTTTATATTTGTACCCTCTGTAGAATTCCTTCCAATCAACATCTGCTCCTCTAACGTACAGGCTGCATACGCGCCTTAAAATCTCGATGTTACTTTCTTTTGAAGGAACCTGACTACTTAATATTTCATTCAATTCATAATTAAAAGCTCTAAGTTCAGATTCTGTGATTTGGTCAGAAGCGTTACTGTCTGATTTTTTAAGTACCAAGCGATGCTGACCTGCGTAAATATCTCTTTCTCTATTTTCAGCTAAACCACTGAGCGCATACTCTAACTTTTCTTTTAATATACTTGCATTTTTTGCTATAACAGCCAGTCTGTAATCATAATGGCCTCTTCCTGTATTGGCTGTATAGCAAATGTTTTCAAAGGGTACGCTTCCCTCCTGTAAAAATTCCAGATACCGTTTTATAAGTCTTTCTACTCCACTTTTGTCTTTAGCAGACAATGTTATCACTTTTGGTGAATTATCCCCAATCTCTTCTGTGAAAGGCTCCTCTGCCCTTGATGCTGTATATTCTTCTAGAACAACATGGCAATTCGTTCCGTTAAATGCAAAGGCACTGACACCGGCTCTTCTTGGCATACTGCAATTGTCCCACTCCCTGACCTTATCATTTATATAAACCGGACTTTCAACAAAATTAATAAATGGATTAGGCTCTGAAAAATTGATGGTTGGCGGAATTTTCTTATTTTTAATAGCGAGGATAACTTTCATCAGCGAAGCTGCGCCTGATGCCGCCTGGAGGTGGCCCAGATTGCTTTTAACCGAACCGATACCGCAAAACTGTTTCTTATTTGTATGGCTCCTCATAGCATCTGCAATTGCTTTAATCTCAATTGGATCTCCCAGGTTAGTGCCGGTTCCATGTGCCTCAATGTATGAGATTGTATCCGGCGCAACACCGGAATTTTCCCAAGCCTTAAGCAGCAGGTCTTTTTGTGCCATAGCATTGGGAGCAGTTATCCCATTGGAAAAACCGTCATTATTTACTGCACTTCCTTTTATAACGGCATAAATATTATCCCGGTCTTCTATTGCTTTAGAGAGCGGCTTTAAGAGAAAAGCTGCAAGACCTTCACTCCAGACCGTTCCATTTGCTTTCCTGTCAAATGACCTTATTTCATTATTTTCGGATTCCACCATGTGCATTCCGCTCTCAACCTTTATCCTGCCGCTTCCTACTGTAATCCCTCCGGCTATTGCCATATTGCACTCCTTATTGCGTATAGCAGAGCATGCATTATGAATAGCTACCAGAGTCGATGAACAGGCTGTATCAAAGACCACACTTGGCCCTCTCAGATCTAAAAAGTAGGATAACCTGCTAGCTAGTATTCCTGTCCATGAGCCTATCAAGGTCAGCATTTCCCTGTCATTTTTAATATCGGAGTAATAGGTATCTATGGAATGATCTCTTCCTACATATACTCCTGTCAGACTTCCGTTTAATGTTTTGCCACCGTACCCCGCATCTTCTATTGCCTCATATCCACATTCAAGAAATAACCGGTGATAGGGATTCATTGCTTCCGCTTCTTTGGGTGGGATATTAAAAAAACTGGCATCAAATTTATCAATTTCCTTTAAGTACCCACCTTTTTTATACATTTCAGAAAGATCATCCGTCTGATTAGCAAGCCTAACCCCTATCTTGTCGGCAATCCGTTCGTCAGCTATCATTAGATCCATATCTTTTCGCCTCTCAGGAGGAAAGTCTGATACACAGTTTTTACCCGCAATTAAGTTCTCCCAAAATTCTTCCCTGCTTTCAGACTCCGGAAATTTCCCTGCCATTCCAATAATAGCTATCGGACTGTTTTCTGCTGTCTCACTGGTACTGTCGTTTATTTCCTTCAATAAGGTTTTTGCATAATTTATATCGATATTTTTTTCAGCCACCTGCTCTAATATAAATTTGCGAATTTGACTCATTTATCATTACCTCCACAAATTACTTCATTAATTTTTCTGCTTCTTCCACAGACAACTCTCCGCTTTCCAGCTTCTTCAAAAGGCTGTCCAAATTTTCATTATCCTCCTGATCGCTTTCCTGCGCTTCAGTTATGTCAGCAACACCGATGGCCAAATCACTATGCATCTGCTCTTTTATATAATCGGACATTTTTTTAATTGTAGAATAAGTGTAGATATCTGTTATATCGAATATACCGGGATATGATTTTTCTAACCTTTTCAGAAGACTGACTGCCAAAATGGAATCACCGCCCAGACTATAAAAGCTGTCATAAATATCTATCTCACTGACTCCAAGTACAATGCCCCATATATCAGCAAGCTGCAACTCTATTTCACTGTATCCGGCACCTGAGTTCCCCTTTAGTAATACCTCGCCTTCTTCTTCAGCACTGACTTTGTTGACAAAAACTTTCTTTAATACCTTTTGAATTTTATCCTCAAGCTTTATTGGCAATTGCGAAGCCCCATACGCAATCTCACAATCTCTGTTTAACTCTCCAACAATAACCCTGCTTACCTTTCTATCCAGAATCTCTTCAAGTGCTTCAATCGCTGCTTTAGTGGTAATGGACTTAAATATTTCTTTATCGTCATTCACCTTGAACTCTACAGCCATTCCCATTTCCTTCCATGCAGGCCAGTTAATAGCTGTCATCCTTTTTCCATCTATGTCATTTGCCCTTGCAAATGCATCCATAAAGGAATTGGCAGCCGTATAATCGCCCTGACCAGGAATGCCCATCAGTGAATTAACGGATGAAAACATCACAAAAAAGTCCGGCTCATCCTGCTTCGTCCACTCATTTAAAAGCCAGCTTCCCTCTATTTTAGGCGACAGGACTTCTGTAAAGCTTTCCTCAGTCTTGTTGTATATAAATCCATTTCCTGCAACACCGGCTCCATGGAATATACCATTAATTTTACCGAATCTTCTTCGCACATCTTCAATAAGCCTTGGAGTATCCTCTTCATCCGATATATTACCGGATAAGCATTCTACTCTGCTTCCCCCACTCTCTATATCCTGTATAATCTCTATGGCCCTGTGGTATTTACTTCCACCCGTCTCCAGTATTTCTTGCCATTTGTCCCTGGCAGGGAAGATACTTCTGTTGACAAGAGCCAGATTAACTTTAGCCTGACCGGCCAGCCACTTTGCTATTTCAAGGCCAATACCGCCAACACCCCCGGTAATTACGTAAGTTCCCTGCTCCCTGATTTCCCATACACTTTCCTCGAAATTCTTAATCTCAGCTTCTCTCACTTCTTCAATATATCTTTCAGCTCCCCGGTATGCTACCTGATAGAAGGTTCCCTCGTCTCGAATCTCGCTGAAAATCTGTTCAGATGTAGTAGTGCTGTCAATATCAATACTCCTGCATTTTATAAACTCATATTCCGGAGAAATTACCTTTCCCAATCCAAATAAACTGGCATACTGATAGTTTATTCTGCTCTCATTTCCGGTAACCTTATTAACCTGTTCCGATAATAAAAATAGATTAACTTCATCTTTAAATTTATTCCATATCATAGCGCGAATCATATGGAATAAACTATAGATACCGGCTTGTTGGCTTTCTTCAAAGGTTTTAAATGTATTAACTTCCTGTTCGTTTTGTATTGTAAACATATGGAATATATACTTTATTACATAGCTTTTTATTTCTTGAAATAAGCTGATATAATCACTCTCGTCATATCCTACCTTATAATAGTCCTCTTCTACTTTCTCAAATTTTGTTCCTCTTTCGACTATAACTACTTTCTTCCCCAGCGCTCTAAACTGTTGAATTAATTCGTCCCCGAGGCCTTTCTCATCCTTGAAAACAATGATATCACCATTTTTAATGGGCTGCTTTTTCGATTTTTCCGGATAAGGAATCCATTCCTGTATAAAATACTTGTGATGTTTGCTTGTACGGTCAACATTAAATTCCCCTTCTCTGACTTTCTTAACCGCGTAATCATCAATCTTTGCAAAAACTGTTCCTTTTTCATCTATAAGCAATATGTCAAAAGTCTGGGTTTCCAGATTATTTTCATTATTCTCCCTCTTTTTTACATAACTGTAAAACTTCGAAGGCATATCATTAAATATCTGCATGCTCTTATATTTCATAGGCAAATAAAATCCTGCTGTGTTGCCGAAATTTACAGCAACATCCAGCATTGCAGGATGAATTTTATAATCATCAAGATCTTTTATAAATTCCTCATTCAAAGAAAGATATCCCAGATACTCATTCCCCATATTGTAAATATCCTTAAGATTAATCCATCTTGGTCCAAACTGTATCGGCCCTCCGATAAAATCCTCTACATTTACGATTCTCTTTGTGTTCAATCTATCCTTAAGTTCTTCTATGTCAACCGTCAATGCAGCTATCTGTGTCTCATCTTGCTTATATAACTTCCCTTGTGCATGAACCGTCCATTTTTCCCCATCGGCATCATTCAGATTGTTGCTGCTGATTATATCAAAGGAATAGTATCCCTCCTGCTTTTTAACTACAATCTGTACATCTTTCAATTCATCGTTTTGTACGGTTACGGGTTGAATAAATAATACTTCTATCTGGGATTTTCCCTTACCATAGTATTTTTCTCCAATAAAGCGAAGTGCCTCAACCCAGGTTGTACCCGGCGCAACGCAGGTATCTTCGATCTTGTGGTCGCTCAAAAACCAATGAGTCTTCTCACTGATCTCTGTCAGATAAATGTCACAGTCATAAGAAGGCACTATTCCCTTATTTACCAGTACGTGGATTCCTTCGATTTTTCTTTCCTTTGTGTTTTGTTTTTCAGCAAGTGCGCTTTTGCCCGGATCTATATCCAGCCAACACCTCTTCCTCTCGAAAGGGTATTTAGGCAGACTTATCTTTCTTTCAACCCTTTTCTGATATAATTCTTCCCAATCTATATCCGCCCCTAATGTATATAAACTGCTTAATTCCTCCAGCATACTTTCATTAAAAGTATTGTCTTCCTTCCATATTCCACGGATAATTTCATCTGCTAAAGAAGTCTTTTTCCTTTTTTCATATTCCGTAAGCTCATATTCCCCTCTTTGCACCTTATCCTCATTGATAATCTTATGCAGCCCGTAAAAGATGCTCTTATCCGAAACACCTTCTAATTCCGTGAATTCAATAAGCTCTAACTTCTTCTGTAATTCTGCCTTCTCCTTCACTAATATCACCAGCCGGTAGCTATAATCTCCTCTTCCGGTATTGGCCGTATAGCAGACTTGTTTTAAATCCGCTTCCGTATTCTGCTTTAAAAAAAGGTTATACCTCCGGACTATCTCAAAAAGTGCCTCCCTGGTCTTAGCCGATAGCTTAAGTATTTGAACACCATCTGTTTTTGCAGTTTTATCAGATAACCCAAGGGGAGCTTCTTCTAGAACCATATGACAATTTGTTCCACTGAATCCAAAAGAGTTAATCCCACAGCGTCTTGGAACATCTTCTCTCTTCCACTCTCTTACAGTATCGTTTACATATACCGGAGACTGTTCAAAGTCAATATGCCTGTTAGGCCTGTTAAAGTTTATTGTGGCTGGGATTTTTTCTTTTTTCATAGATACTATTGCTTTTATTACGCCTCCCATTCCCGAGGCGCAGTTTAAATGCCCAATATTAGACTTTATAGAGCCGATTGAGCAAAACTGTTTTTTATTTGTATACTTTCTGAAAGCATTCGTCAGTGCTTCCACTTCAATAGGGTCTCCCAGCTTGGTTCCTGTTCCGTGAGCCTCAATATAAGAAATGCTCTCTACATCTATGTCTGCATCCTTCCATGCCTTGATAAATACATCTTCCTGAGCATTGCCGTTTGGGGCTGTTATCCCTACTGAATTTCCGTCCTGGTTTATTGCACTTCCCTTTATGACTGCGTAAATATTATCCTCATCTTTTATTGCCTTCTCTAAGGGTTTTACGAGAACCGCAACTACTCCTTCGCTCCAGCAGACTCCATCGGAACTGTCATCAAAGGTTTTGACTTTCGCATCCGTAGACGCAATACCTAACTGTATCATTTTCTCCCATACGGGTAAGAGGGATAAATTAATTCCGCCGGCTACAGCCATATCACATTCTCCGTTTTGTAAGCCCTGGCAGGCCAGATGCAGTGCAACAAGAGAAGAGGAACAGGCAGTATCAACTAAAATACTGGGACCTTTTAAATCCAATACGTAGGATATTCTGCTTGCAATAATCGGAGATAAATTCCCCGGCAGAGATGCTGCTGTAACAACAGGGTCTTTTCCTATAATAAACTGACTATATGTACTATCCATTGAATTGCTATACCCAAGGTAAACTCCGGTATTGCTTCCGATTATTTTTTTACCGCTATAACCTGCGTCTTCTATTGCTTCCCATGCGGTCTCTAAAAACAACCTTTGATTAGGATCCATCAGTTTTGCTTCAGTGTAGGAAATATTAAAAAAGTTGTAATCAAATTGATCTATGTTCTCCAGATATCCGCCTTTACTAAATTCTACATTCTCATCGGAAAGAATGGTGTCCATCAGCTCCTTGGCATCCTTATGTCTGGAAACTGGGAACTTATCCACACAATCCCTTTCTTCCAGCAGATTAATCCACAACTCCTCCAGATTGTCTGCTTTAGGGAGCTTTATCCCCACACCGATTATAGCTATATCCTTATGTTCCTTCCGGTGTTCTGTTTTCAATAAATGCAAAATTTCCGTACTCGTTTCTATATCCAAATGTCCATCTAATGTCTTTTTAAAGATTAGTTTAGCTATATTATCCATCTTAATCCTCCATAGAAAAATATTTCTGCATAACACTTTCTAAAGGCAGGTTTTGTTTCTTTGCTTCCTCCAGCATTTGCGATATCCTATCCTTCATATCTTTTTGAGTTTCTGAGCTTGTCTCCTTTTCAGGAACCTTATTATCCGTTAAGACGCTGATGGAATTTTGATATATATGTTTAGAAATACTTAAAATCGTAGTGTACTTGAATAACTCCGGCATTGAAATACTCTGAGGGAATGCATCATTAATTAATGAATAAACTCGATTAATCATGATAGAATCTCCGCCAATCTGAAAGAAATTCTCTTCGATATCTATCTCCTCAAACCCCAGTACTTTTTTCCATATTTCCGTTATTGTTCTTTCAACTTGAGGATAGTCTATCTGCCCAATATCAATTACCGATCTTTCTTCTGCCATTTTCTTTTTTAATACTTTTTTTGTGTCTTTTGAAAACTCTGACTTAACCTCATCCTGTATCATAAAATCAATATCTTCAATGGACTTACCATACATACTGCCGCCCTTATTAATTTCGCCTACAATGATTCTGGTCATATCAGAGTAAAGAGCCTTCTCGAATAAATCAATAGCTTCCCTTGTTTTGAGAGCCTTGAATATTCCATTTTTAAAATCCGAATTGTTATCCTTTGCCATGCCTGCTTCTTCCCAGGGAGCCCAATTAATAGCCAAAGTAGTTTTACCTTTTTTGTTTCGATAAGCAGAAAATGCATCAAGATAAGAATTCGCTGCCGTGTAATCTCCCTGCCCCGGAATTCCCATTAAAGTATTAACAGAAGAAAATACAACAAAAAAATCAAGCTTATCTTCAGCCGTTAATCTGTCTAATAACCAGGTTCCTTTAACCTTGGGGGCCAATACAGAACGGAAGTTTTTTTCCTCCCTGCTGATTAGGAAGCCATTTCCCTCAACACCTGCAGCATGGATAATTCCGTTTATTTTCCCAAACTTTGCCCGGACAATATAAATGCATTGACTTATCTCGTCTTCTTCCGAAACATCTCCCTTTAAACAAAAGACCTGAGAGCCGTTTTTTTCAATTTCAAGTAGTTCTCTTACTTTTCTAGCCCTTGATAAATCAGAATTATCTTTTGCAATATCTGCCCATTCATTTTTGGGCGGCATAACAGAGCGGTTAATTAATATTATTTTAACTTTAGCTTTCGAACTTAAGAAACGGGCGATTTTAAGCCCTATGCCTCCTGCCCCTCCGGTAATCACATATACATTATCATCCTTAATATTCAATTTACCCTCAGTTACCTGATCCGGTGATATCCTTCCCAACTCTTCCTGGTATTTTTGTTCACCTCTAAATGCCGTCAGATAGCAGGACTTGGACTTTCGAATTTCTCTGACTACTGTTCTCCAGGGAGTTTTGCAATCCATATCAATTGCTCTGCAAGTAATATTAGGATACTCAGCCTCAATAACTTTTCCCAAACCAAATAAGCTATTTGATAATGGATTTAAAATATCTTCCTGTCCGTTTACCGCATTAACATTATCGGATAGAAATACCATATCCAGCGGGTAAGCTATCTCACTATTCAATAATGCCTTAGTCAAATAAAAAGCACTCATTACCTCATAATTAAATTGCTCATCAAAATCAGTTAAATATAAGGTTTTTTCCGTTTTCTTCATATCTGATAAGAATATTATATACTTCAAATGTTTGTCTTTTAATTTTTCTAATACTCTAGAAAAATCCTCAATACCGTTACTTACCTCATATTCATTTTCAGATTTTTCACAATATTCCCTTCCTAGACGTATCTTGATGGCACTAATATTCTGGTTTGTAAGCTCCTCCAGCATCCTATCTTCGTGACCATTACCATGTACAATTACAAGCGCTAATCCTCCATCTCGGACTTCTCTGTTACTATCAGAATTATGTAAAATCCATCTCATTGTATAGAGATTTTTTTCTTTATAATCAGCAACCTTACTATCGGAGAAATCAACCCAGCATCGGGTTTTCCGAAAGGGATATACGGGCAGGCTGATTTTCCTTGTTTTTTTTCCCTGAAAAACTGCCTCAAAGTTGATATACCCGCCATCTACATACAGTTTGCTTAATTCCCTTAAATAAGAAATTTCTTCTTCCCTGCCAGATTGCAGATATTCCTCTGTCAAATTTGCTGCTTGTCTTTCTATTGCTTCCATATCTGTTCCGTTTATTTTTTCTTGATGCTCTCCCATCTTATTACGTGGAGCATTACTATTGTCTCCATAAAAAATACCGGACTTTTCGCTGCTTTGATATAAAGCAGAAAAATCCTTCAGTTTTTCCAGCAAATCGGAGAGGCTTGAATAAATAATTGCCAATCTGTATTCATAATGGCCGCGCCCCGTACAGGCTGTATAGCTTAAAGACATTGGATTTAGACTTGACTTTGACAGCAGATAATCCTTATATTTGTCTATTAACAGCTTAAATGATTCCAGACTTCTGGCGGAGACCGTAAATAAATAATTCACTTCCTGCCCACTTATAGGCGGCTCTTTTTTATCAACCCACTCTTCCAGTACCATATGGCAATTCGTGCCACTGAGTCCAAAGGAGCTGACACCACAGCGTCTTACCGTATTTTTCGCTTCCCACTCACTCAACTGATCTGCAATATATAAAGGAGAGTCTTCAAAATTAATATTTCTGTTAGGCCTTTGAAAGTGCAATGTCGGCGGAATTTGTTTGTTTTTTAAGGCTAAAGTCCCCTTTAATAGGCCGGCAATTCCTGCCGTATTATCAAGGTGCCCGATGTTTGATTTCAGAGAGCCTATCCCGCAGAAACTCTTTCTATTGGTATGCATTAGAAACGCTCTGCAAATGCCGTCAATCTCTATCGGATCGCCTAATTTTGTTCCCGTTCCATGGGCTTCAATATAGGAAATTGAATCCGCTTCCACCTCTGCATCCTCCCAGGCACGCAAAATTACATCTTCCTGGGCAATTGCATTAGGGGCAGTTAGACCGATTGAACTTCCGTCGTGATTTACCGCACTCCCTCGGATAACGGCATATATGTTATCTTTAGCTTCAATGGCTGCACGGAGAGGCTTTAACATCATTACAACTGCACCTTCGCCTGTACCGGTACCATCGGAGCTGTCATCGAATGTTTTTGCCCTACCGTTTGAAGCTTCAATACCGATTTTGGCAGTACGGTAGGGTAGAATATGAAGCTGAATTCCTCCTACAATAGCAGAATCGCACTCCCCTTCACGGATAGCTTTACAAGCCAAATGCATGGCTACAAGTGAGGAGGAACAGGTTGTATCAACAAGCATGCAAGGTCCCCTAAAATCCATAATATAGGACAGTCTCCCTGCTATGATTGGTCTGATATTACCAGGGATTGAATAAATCAGTGATTCAGGCTCTACTTTGGAGATATAATTTTTGTAATCTGTTTCCGAGCCATAACCCAGATATACACCGGTTCTCGTTCCTTTTAGCTTGTTGCCGCCATATCCGGCATCTTCTATTGCCTGTATTGCCGTCTCAAGAAAGAGCCTCTGATTTGGATCCATAATACTTGCTTCCTTGGGTGATATATTAAAATATGCATAGTCAAATTTATCTATATCTTCAATGAATGCTGCTTCCTCGAACCTTACCGTTTCCTCTTCGATTCCGATTGCCTTGAGCATATTAAGAGCCATGTTCTTTCTCTTATCCGATAACTCTCTTACACAATCCTCTCCTCCTGCAATATTGCTCCAAAATTCATTAACAGACTTGGCTTTTGGAAGTTTAAGGCCAATGCCGACAATTGCAATTTTTTTATTATCTATTTCTTCAATATTTATATTACTTTTTTTAGTATCCCTATTAATCCTTACAGAGCTGAAGTCAATCATTCAAAGATCTCCTTCCTACATTACCTTAAAATCTGCAAATAAATTTCTTGTTCCCGTCTCATTAAAAAGACTATTAAATCGATTACTTCGCTCATCCTCAGGCACATTTTTTGTACGGAATACGGAAACCAGCATATCAAGTGCTTCCCTCATTTGTTCTTCTGTGGGCTCTATTCCCTGCTCTTCTAATTTTTCCTGCATGACTTTTACTTTTTTGTAGGGGTTTACTACACCTCTTTGATACTCTTCCTCGTCCCAGTTATTATTCTTTGTGCAAACAGCATGAGCCATGCACCTTGTTATAAAAAGCATCGGTAATAGTTTAATTGATTTTTCCCTTCCCAATAGCCTTTCCGTCAACTCATCCCTGTCATTCTTATCATCAAAAGCATAAGCTTTTATTGTATCTGCATTTGCACTAGAAAGTTTTTTCAATACCTGTTTGGGTCCAAGTTCAACTGTTGTCTCAATGCCTTGCCTTTTTAAAAAGGTCATTATTTTTTCCCATTGTACCGCCTTTACCATCTGTTCCCTTAAGTTTTCAACAATGTTATCTTTACTTTGATAAAGAGTAGCGGAGGCATTGGATAGAACCGGGTATTTTAGGTCATCGAAATGAAATTGATTTAAAAACTGTGCAAAAGAATCAGCGGCATCTTCCATAAGCGGACAGTGAAACGGAGCACTTACATTTAAAGGAGTAACTTTAGCTTCTTTACTTGAGAGTATTTCTCTTAGATAATCTAAGGCTTTTTTAGTTCCTGACACTACCATTTGCTCTGGAGAATTGTAATTGGAAATAACAGCCAACTCATCTCCTACGCTCACTTCCTGGCATAGTCCCTCCACATAATCCTTTGGCACGCCAATAACAGCAATCATAGCAGTTTCTTTTCCAATTACTGCATCTCTCATCAATTCCCCTCTTTTGCGAACGATAGTAACGGCATCTCCGAATTTGATTGCACCAGCACATGTAAGTGCAGATATTTCACCAAGACTATGTCCTGCTAAGAAAGCATGTTCAATACCAAACTCTTTTTCAAATATCTTAAATGAGGCATAACTATGTACAAGGATTGCAGGTTGCGCATTTTCTGTCCTTGTAATTTCTTCCTGGCTGCCTTCCTGACATAATTTATACAAATCAAAACCTAAAACTTCACTGGCTTCACTGTAAATATCCTTTATTTCAGAATATGTATTATAGAAATTGTTTCCCATTCTGGAATACTGTGAACCTTGTCCAGAAAATAATAGTGCTATTTTTTTCATATCTTCTTTCCCCCTTATTTTTCTTCGCGGTATTGGCTTGCTATTGTTTCCATTAAGTATATATAATTCTCAATAAATTCTTTTGCCTTATCCTTTTGTATTCTCCTGTGATTATACTTCAGAGTAAGCATATTATCCTCTTCACAGCTTGCACAGAGTGCCAGGTCAAAATACTTACTGTATTCCTCTTTAAAATCAAAATATTCCTGAATATAGAATAAAGGCAGTATGCTGCTTTCTTCCTTTTGGTTTTCCTGCTCTAAAAGCTGCTTCAGATCATATGAATATTTATCTATATTATTAATATCTTGAATAGATTCTAATGCCTCTGAAAGGTTTTCCAGCTTTTCAAAATCCAACTGAAGGGAAATCACTTTATTATAACTATGTTTATCTGAAATAGCCTGTATGGATACTTTTCTATTACCCGCTACCTCGCTTATTAAGTATAAATAGATTGTCATAAGCACATCCATATATGACGTTCCCTCACTAGCTGCAAATTCTTTTATTGTATTTACGAGCTGTTCTTCGATACCTATCCTTAGTGAAAGCACTTCTCTTTTTGAACCGGCCTCACAAAAATACTCTTGCGGGAACTTTATGTATTCATAGGGTAAACTGCTCTTTTCCTTAGAGTCCCGCCCATTAATAAAATCTGCAAGTGCCTTTATGGTATTATAAGAAAAAAGATCCACCATCTTACATTTTTCCGGATAAAGCTGATCAATTTTCAAATGGACACGCACTAAATTTAAGGAGTTCCCTCCTATATCAAAAAACCTGTCATTAATTCCGATTTTCTCCTTACTGATTCCCAATACCTCTGCCCAGATATCAGCCAGCTGATTCTGCGTTTCATTTTCCGGTGCCTGATAGAAAGGTTTGCTTATGTATTCTTCTTGGTATTGAGCTAATATTTTTTTATCTATCTTTCCATTTGTCGTCATCGGTAGCTTAGGTAGTGTAACAAATTGAGAGGGAATCATATAATATGGTATTTTCTTTGCTAAGGCATCTGACAGTTCTTCATGCGTATATGTCTTTGACAAAACAACAAAGGCCCAGATACTGTCATCCTGATTTAAATTCTTC
The DNA here is from genome assembly GCA_942492835.1 of uncultured Clostridia bacterium. Lineage (GTDB taxonomy): Bacteria > Bacillota > Clostridia > Lutisporales > Lutisporaceae > GWB2-37-7. The sequence continues at coordinate 511,649 of OW818645.1, forward strand.
TTTAAGATAACTGCCGTTTCACTTATTCCCTCGAGTCTTCGAAGCTGAGCTTCAATTTCACTAAGTTCAATCCTATAGCCACGTAGTTTTACTTGTGTATCATTTCGCCCAACAAATCGGATTTCTCCATTCGGCATCCACTTAGCCAAATCTCCGGTCTTATATACCGTTCCCATGTTATCAAAAGGATCCTTGATAAAACTGGTATCCGTCAGCTCCTGATTCTTAAAATACCCTTTGGAAAGGCCATCTCCTCCAATATATATTTCACCATTGACTCCAATAGGTACTGGTTTTAAATCTTTCCCCAAAATATATATCCAGGTATTATCTATAGGCTTTCCGATTAACACCTCTGATTGCCCCGATAATTCCTTCACTGTGGACCAGACTGTCGTTTCAGTAGGCCCATACATGTTATATATTCTTCCTGTGCAGATTTCATTTAATTGTAAGAGAAGATTTTCCGAAAAAGGCTCACCTCCAATGAGAATTTCCTTTAACCCTTTAATTCCGTCTATATGGCCGCTTTCCAATAGCATTTTCATTCTTGACGGTGTTACCTGAATGATATCTGCTTTATTATCAATAATAAGCTTGTCTAAAAGTTTTGGATCTCTTTGCTCCTCTTCCTTTGCCAATACTATCTTCAACCCTTTTGTCAAAGCCAATAAGGATTCAAGAACAAAAATATCAAAAGATATGGTAGTAACGGAAACAATTGTCTTATCTTCGTTAAAATCTATATTCCTGCACATACCATTGATAAAATTATGTACGGACCTATGGGTTAACATAACCCCTTTCGGATTTCCCGTTGATCCTGAGGTATATATTAAATAAATTAAATCCTCGGAACTATTGATAGGCTCTGGGTTTTGTATTATACCACTCTCTAAAGGAAGCTGATCTATATAAAACACATTATGAAAATAGTCCAGGTTAATATCTATACCGGTTTGAGTAAGCATTACAGCGCAGCCGCTATGCTCTAAAACATATCTAATCCGTTCTTCCGGATAGTCTGGATCAATTGCCAAGTAAGCAGCACCGGCTTTCATGGCTCCCAACATTCCAACCAACATATCGATAGAACGTCTGACCATAATACCTATTATATTATTTCTACCTGCGCCTTGTTCCCTTAGCTTCCACGCAAGGCAGTTTACTTTCTTATTAAGATCGCTATAACTTATATGTTCTCTGCCGCACACAACAGCAATTTTGTTCGGTGTTTTTTCCGCCTGCTCTTCAAACAAGGTATGTATTAACTCTTTTCTTTGGTAATCATAAACAGTGTTATTAAAGGAATATATTACTTTTTGCCTTTCTTCCTCACATAAAAAGTCAACATCACATACTTGTTTATGAGAATCAAAGATAAGCAAATTTAAAATATGAAGAAAATTCTTTCGTAGATTTTCCATAATTTCCGAGTCAAAGACTTCGTCATTGTAAGCTATATTAAACTGCATGGTATCACCAAACATAATTGTTAATACTAAATCATAATTAGTCATTTCCTTTATTGCATAATCATCAATGACCAGGCTTTTAAAATTAGAGTTCTTCCTCACATTTTCCAGCGGATAGTTCTCCAACACCACAACAGAATCAAACAAGCTGCTACCGCTTGCTATTTGGCTTGCCTTTATTATTTCTGTAAGAGAAGTATTTTCATATTCCTTACGCTCATGCATGCTACCCATTGTCTTTCTAAGCAAAGTCAAAATTGTATCTTCTGCATTTGTAACGACTCGTAAAGGTATGGTATTAATAAATAATCCCACCATATTATCAATATTATCTAAATGATTATCCCGTCCAGACACTGTTGTTCCGAATATCACATCCTTGGTTGTACTATACTTTTGAAGCAAAATACCCCATGTGCAATAAAATAAAGCTGCAGGCGTTATTTCATTTTCTTTAGCGAAATTATATAAGTATTCTGTAAACTCCCTATTAAATTTATCAGTGATTACAGAAATCTTTTCCATGTGATTATTGTACTTAAAAGTGCTGTAAGGAAGAAGTGTCTTCTCTTCAAAGTCTTCTAAATAGTTGCTCCAAAAAGCTTTTTCCTTTTCGTAATCCGATTTCATAAGATACTTAATAAATTCTTTGTATTTTGTCTTTGGCTTATTTTTCACGGGTAACTCAACTAATAAATGATGATAGGCTTCCAGAAATTCCTGATAAATTATACCGTTACTCCAGCCATCAAATAGTATATGATGATTCGTAATAAACATAAGGCATTTATTCTCTTCTGTTCTGCACAATATCATCCTTATTGGATTTCTAGAAATATCAATGCTTTCTTTATCATCTGCTTCCGATATTTCCTTTAGTCTTTCTTGCTTAGCTTCCAGTGAATATCCTCTTAAATCATATTCTCTTGTTGAAATATCGAAATCTTTTAAAATTATCTGTACCGGTTTACTGAGTTTCTCCCACCTATATACGCTTCTTAATACTTCATTGGAACCGGCAACAATACGCCAGGCTTTTTTAATTACTTCAAAGTCTATAGTTCCTATCATTGTCAATACTAAATTCACATGATACTGCTTACTATTCTGATTACTAAAATAATGAAACAGCATTCCTTCCTGGGTAGGTGTTAATGGAAGGACATCTTCAACATTTTCTTTGTTTAATTGCATATCTTTCCCCCATCAATAATTTTCCTTCTAAAATAATTTTCCGTGCAACTCTTTCAAAACCAAATTACTTACGTAAGATATCTTAACAGTGTAGTATTTATTAAGCTCGTTACCTCTTCTATATGCTCATTCATATAAAAATGGCCGCCATCAAACTCTTTCATATAACAGTTCTTCATTGCATATTGTCTCCATCCTTCTAAATCGGAAGAACTCATAAGAAAATCATCCTTCCCCCTTAATACTGTAATGTCCACCGGGAACTTAAAGTTATCCGCTACATATTCATGGGTCTCCAGGATTCTATAATCTGCACGGATGATTTTCAAGAAGTAATCCATAATTTCCTCATTTTCTAATAACTCCTCACTTGTTCCACCAAAGGACATAATCTCATAAAGAAGTTCTTTATCCGACAATTTATGCATAATTTTTCCAGGCTTATCAATATGCGGGGGATATCTTCCTGAAAGAAAAACATGAACCGGCATCTTATTACCGCTATTAAGAATTTTTTTACAAAGTTCATATGCTATTTCGCTTCCCATGCTGTGGCCAAAAATGGCATATTGATATTCTCCCATATCGCTTTCCATTGTTTGATAGACATCATCAACAGCTTCCTGAAAACTTTTATAAAAAGGGGTTTTAAACATGCTCCCTCTTCCTGCCAGCTCAATCGGAACCAGTTCAATGAAATCATGCAAATTTTTTTTCCATTTTGAAAAAACCATCGCTGAGCCTCCCGCATTAGGGATGCAAAATAACCTCATTTTTTTTGTATTACCCATATCTTCACCACCCGAATTATTCTTACATTTATCCTTTAAATTAAGAAAATAAAGAATCCAATTCTCTCTGGCTTAAATCCACCATATCAAAATCAGAAGGCGTTAATATTACTTCATCATTCTTACAGCAATGTTTCACGATATTCCTAATATGCTTAACATATTTATTCATAAACTCTGTTATACTTTGCTCTTGAAACTTTCGGCTACTATAGGTTAATGTGATTTTAAGTATGTTATCAATGATTAAAGCATTGATCTCCATAAGGGAGCTAAGGCAATTCTCCTTACTTATTTCCAGTCCGGTATCCGCTTGTGCAAAACTGAAAAGATTATTATGAAAGATTTCATCGCTAAAATCGCCTAAAAAATTAAATCTGATATACTTCCTTTTGCTGTCATCTATTTTTTTACAAAGATACTTTAAAACACCAAAGCCCACTCCATTGTAAGGTATTTTTCTGAGCTGCTCTTTGACACTAATAATTTGCAGCGATAGATCCGCTTCCTCTAAATTGATACAAACTGGATAGATTGATGTAAACCACCCCACTGTCCGATTTAAATCCACATCTTCAAACACCTCTTCACGCCCATGCCCTTCCAATTCCAAAACAATCTTACTTTCATGTGAAATCTCATTTATCGTTTTTAGTAAAGCCAATATCAATAAATCTTTTGCTTCGGTATTATATGAAAATCCTGCTTTTGTAACCAAATTTTTTGTTTCTTCAGCTGAGAGTTCACTTGCCACGGTTTTACTATACTTAATAAAATCTTCTCCCAAATCATAATCCTGAGGAAAATCAAATTTAGAATTAACACAAGACTTCCAATATTCTAGCTCGTTGCCAAAGATTGTGCCACCTTGGTCATTAAGTGCCTCTGCCCATCTCTTTATGGAATGGCTCTTTCTTGGAAGAGAGATATCTAACTCATTTACTTTTTGATTTAATACAGTATAGAAATCCTCAATAAGGATTCTCCACGAAACACCATCAATAATTAAATGATGCGCCGTAAGTAAAAGAAGCGTAACATTCCCATGCAACTTGAATAGACAGCCTTTCAATAAAACATCCTTTTCGATATTCAGGCTTCCCTTAAGCTGTTGTCCTAATCTCGAAATTGCCTGTATTTGTTCCTCTTCAGGATACTTGGTTAAATCATATACCTGTATATTGCTATGTGTATTTATATTGTTATTGTTATAAAATAACTCTTTTGTTTCTTCTCTATAGTTTATAAGCAGGGATTGATGATGTTTGATCAATTCCTCTATTGCGAATGCTATCTCATCTGCATTAAAATTTTGTTTTAGCTCTAATAAGATAGATTGATTATAGTAATGCTTGTCAGGCATATTCTGGTCAAAAAACCATGCCGCAATCGGGGTATTCGGGAATGTAATGCCCTTTTCATCCTCTATTTCGTCGTCAAAGTTATCTGTTCTAATTTTAGAGGCTGTTTCCCGGATACTTTGATTTGTTAAAATATCTTTCGCTTTTAATATCAAACCCTTATTTTTTAACCTAGAAGATAGTTGAATTGCCTTAATTGAATCTCCTCCCAAGCGGAAAAAATTATCCTGCATACTGATACTACTTACTTGAAGAACATTCTCCAGACTTTCAAGAAATTCTGTTTCAAGATTATTATCCGGTTTATCAAAACCTTCCATGGAAGGTAAAATAATTTCGGGTTTTGGGAGTACGGACAAATTCACCTTGCCATTGGTAGTCAGCGGAATACTATCCAGCTTTATAATAAAAGAAGGAAGCATATATTTCGGCAGGTTTTCGGCCAGATAAGTCCTGAGGTGACTTTCGTGGATACTGTTCTGCACCACAATATAAGCACAAATACAATCATTCGCCAAAGAATCTTTCCGATTAATTACGACAGCTTCTTTAATATCTTTATAATTGACCAAACATTTTTCAATTTCGACCAGCTCAATACGATAACCTCTTATCTTTACCTGTTGATCAGCTCTTCCTATATATTCAATCTCACCGCTGTACAAAATCTTAGCTGTATCTCCCGACTTGTACATTTTACTGCCCAGCCTGAAAGGATTATTTATAAAATGCTTTTGAGTCAAATCCTCTCTGTGCAGGTATCCTCTTGAAACACCATCCCCGGAAATATACAATTCACCTTCCATATCAACCGGCACCGGAGATAGATTTTGATCCAACAAATATATTTGTACATTATCTACTGGAATTCCAATCGGGACAGAATTATCCGTATCTTTTTTACTATCAAACTTATGTATCATACAGCCTACTACAGTTTCTGTCGGGCCATACTCATTATATATTTCTACATTTCCACCAAAGCTTTCCTCAATACTCTTTGCTATATCTGTTCTTAAATTCTCTCCTCCTACAATAAAGCGTTTTATGGAAGAACTTCTGTTATCCATATCCTTAATGAGTGCTAAATGAGCAGGTGTACATTTTATAATAGTAGCCTTTTTTTCTCTTAAAATTCTGAATAAGACATACTCATCCATATCGTCTCTGTAAACTTCAATGGAGGCTCCGCATATCAAAGGTGTAAAAACAGATGTTACTGTAAGATCAAATGCGATTGAGGAATAGAGAGGAAATACTTCATTTTCTTCTTTGACATAAACTTTTCTTGACCAACTAATATAGTTTACAAGTCCTCTATGCTCAATCATTGTTCCTTTTGGTTTTCCAGTAGAGCCTGATGTATATATGATATAAACCAAATCATTGGGCCGATTGTCTATTTCAAGATCCAGCCCGTCACCACAGTACAAACTGTCCTCATTTAGATTAACAATCAGTCCGCCGTAATCCAAAGAAGCTGGTATCGCACAGTTAGCCAACAGTATATGAGCTCCCGAATCCTGCAGGATGAATTGAAGCCTTTCAACCGGATTATCCGTATCAATCGGCAAATACGCTCCGCCAGCCTTTATAACCGCAAGTATCCCGATGACAGTTTCTATGGAATGAACCGTATATAATGCTGTTACCGTATCAGGCTTTACACCGTTTTTTTTCAGAAACCGGGCTAGTTGATTTGCCTTTCTATTTAACTCATAATAGGTAAGTTCTTCTGATTTACACCGTATTGCTATTTTATTCGGAGTCTTTTTTACCTGTTCTTCAAAAAGCCTGTATATGGTTTTATTTTTTGGATAAACCACATCCACACTGCTGAATTTATTTGTTAAATCATACTGCTCACTTTGTGAAATCAAGGAAATTTTACCGATAGTTTTATCCGGCTCATTGATTAGCTGCAACAATATACAACTCATATATTTATAAATATCCTCTATATCCCGGTTACTGAAATAAGATATTCTGTAGTCAAAACTGATGCTTAGATTTCCTGTTTCACTCCAATCCTTAACAATCATTTGAAGTTTGTAAAGCTGACTTCCGTTATAGCATTCATATTTTTCTATCGGTATACCGTTAATCCGGCCGTCCATTTTCGTATTATAATAATTAACATAAAAATCCATAAGGGTCTGGTATCCCCTTTTATTTAATTCCAAATCCCCGCTTAAGAGATCATAAGGGTATTTTTGGTTAAAGAAACATTTCATAAGACAATGACCAATATTCTTTACCGTTTGTAATATAGATTCTTCGTCATTGAGTTTAACCCGAAACGGCATGGTACTTGTCAACATGCCAAATATATTCTTTTCTTTTTTTCCTGATCTGTTGAATACCGGAGTACCAATAACAACATCCGGTTGACTATAATATTTATTCAGGAAGATTGCGAAGACCGATACAAATATTGTATTTATCGAGGCATGTTGCAGTAAGGAAAAATTCTTTATAGCTTTTGTTAACTCTGCCGACAACTCGAAATTTTTTCGACAACCGATAAAGATATTCTGCTCCTTGGACAGATTATAAGATTTTGTGTTGAAACCTTCGGGTATATCTCTAAACATTTCATTCCAAAATGCCCTGTTCTTCTCAAACTTATCTGTATTTAAATAGTTATGTTCCAGTTTGATATAATCAAAATAAGAATACCTGACCTGCTCTGGCTGTTCTTTATTTAAAAGCTTCAAGTAATTATTGGTAATCTGGTCCATTAAAATATTAACAGACCAGCCATCAGCAATAATATGATGTAGCTTCACCAGGTAACCGCCTTTATTATCCGAAAGCTTAAAAAATACAAAATAGTAAAGAGGCTGATTATATAATTCAAATGCCTGTCGTATTTCTTTGTCTGCCCACTTTATCAGCTCTTCCTGCGGCTCATTCTTCTGTCTAAATTCAACGAATTGGAACTTTACAGCTTCGTATGCACCAACATACTGGTATGCTTCCCCATCTTTTTCAATAATTCTCAATCGAATGACTTCGTTCTGCTCTATAAATAAATTAATAGCAGCTTCAAGTATGTCATAATCAACGTCTCCCGTAATGATAACCGGTCCGCCAATATTATTTATTGCCAATCCTGTATTTATTTTTTCCGTGTACCAAACTCTTTTCTGAGGATGGGTAAGAGGGTATAGCACCTCATTTTCTGAACTATATTCACTCTCCATAGATGAGATCATTCCTTTCTACGAAAAGTGTCAACAAAAGCGGCACTTTTCGTTTATTTGTGTTAAGCCGAGTTCTAAAGTACGGATATACTAAAGAACCCTAAGATGTGAGTGACGGGACAAAATAGAGACGCCCCTGCAAGTTTATATGGTGTTGGCTACCTGTAAAGGCATCAATACCGCCATTTAACTGCCCACGAGCGGTGAAAACAACGGTTTTTATTTATTTGATCATGTGAGTTATGCTCCTTACTTATAATATTGGGAAGTTGGCGAATAGGTCTAATGTTCCTGGTTTTACCGTTATTCTATCCCTTATTAGCTATTCTGTTTTCTACATAAAGAACGATGTCGGCCAATGTTTCAAATCTCTGTTTTTTCAAATCTTTTTGATCAAATTCAATATCAAATTCAGTTTCAATTTGAACAATAATTTTAATAAAACTGATAGAATTAATACCTAATTTCTCTAAGCTTATATCAGCATCCAAGCCCCATTCTTCATACCTAACATATTTTCTTATAATATTTTTAAGTTTTTCCGATATTTCCTTTTTCATATAATCTATTCACCACCATTTCAATTCAAATAATTTATATCATCCATTAGAAATATTATTTCCCTGTCCTTTTACAGAATAAAATGCTTGACCTCATCATAATTTTCTCCCAGGCAAATAGTTAACTCTCTCTCTTCTAAATCATAAACCCCTGACCATACAGTTTTATCTTTCACTTCACGCAAAATTTCCATAGCTTCTTCCCAGTCGATATCTCCCTTTTTTCTTTTTAGGATTTTATTTGCCGTATAGTACCTGTCAATGCCTACCCCTTCATTATATTTGCAATCAAGAAGAAAATTAGAAGCCACATTCCATAAGAAATTCTGTTCTATCACTTTCAGCTTTCCTTCCAAAAATTCAATCACAACAGACCGGCCTGAAGCATCGGCAATATAATAATGAAGAGGAATATTTCTCATAAATACGATATTATATCTCTCAAAAAGCTCAATAGCCTCATCGACGGAGGAAGCATTATCCAGAATTAACCTCAATGCAGTTATGGAATTTATTGTAACTCTATTAGGATCAATAGAACATTCTGCATGTGGTACCCTCAAAATGCCTATTGCAACGCCACACTCATTCATACCATCAAAAGGCAGATACGGCGCTTTTAATAACTTCTTTAAATTCGTGGGCAGAAACATTCTGAACCCGGTATTACAACCAAGATAGTATAAATCAACCATGGATATGGATTTATAATACCCTGTTTGGATATTATGTAACAATAAGACCGGGTGCGTTTCCCAATCAAAATTCCTTCCGAAAAAGACCTTGCCAGCATTATTTCTCGTACTAAAGCATGTACATGCAAACATATCATCAGAAGCATAGCTAGTCCCATGAAATATTCTGCTTTTCTTTATATTTAAAAACTTATAAAAAGCTTCATCAGAGGAAGCACCTCTGCTTAGAAAAGTATCAAAATGATATTTCGCATAATTATGCATTTCATAAAGAGGAAACTCATCGACTTTTCGAATGGACTTTATTGTTTTAATAACGTTTCCAATCTCACTAATTATTTCTAATACCCCTCCCCCAATCCGTACTAACATTGAATGCGAGTTTCTAATAATGAAAACCACCCCACTTTAGAGCGCTCGAAGATTTACAATTATGCCTTTATGCGCGCCTATGTTTATTTGAATGCCGCCTCGAAACTTCTGACTGTTATGCTTGCTTTTGCGTTAAGGCATCCTAAATACATGCGTAACCTTAATAAGTTACTCAAAAATGCCGCTTGATTATTCCGTTCGACTTGTGTCTGGATTTTGCTTATTTGCCTATTTTTCAGCTCTTGCTGTTCATAGAAATCCATTCCTTTTTTCCTATCAGATGTTTCATCTTAAACGTCTTCTTGTTGTATTCTTTTTTGATTACCTCTATCGAGCAAATGTGGATAATTTTCAATTTGCACTTTTTCTTCATTGAATCAGTATATACCTAAATGACTTTTTGCTTATTTATCTCTAATATTCCATTGTATGCTTTACCTTTACAGCCTTCTATTTAGAGAAAAATTCAAATGTTTTCTGAAGACCATCCTCTAATTTTACGATTGATTCTCAGTTAAGAATTTCTCTTGCTACATATATATCCAGCTTCCCCTACTTGAGATAATTTACAATTCTACTTATCTTTAAAATATTAAGTTGCTTTGCCTTCAGGATAGATGAAAACTTTGCAAGCATTTTGCTGGATTCCACTTTATCGGTTTCCGATATCAGCGATTTGTATCATATACAGTACCTCTCAAATTTTTGATTATTCAATAAAATGTTTACCCGCAACTATCGACTTAACATATTCCAAATACATCTTTGCCGTTATACTTTTCTTGTTCATCCCGATTGGCTCTTTATAAAATTCACCTAAATTCGGAACCTTCCATTCCATAAAACTATTTACGATATCCACTATGAAATTAATGCTTCTATCACAATTAGTTAAAACAGCAATTCCATCTCCGCTTTTTGGTAGTAATAGAAACTTTGAACAGAAACCACAGTTCTTTCCATTATGCATAATTAATCTAATATTGTTAGGTAGATTTAAAGTAAAATAACCCAACCCATAAGGAATTTGACGAGACACCTTTGTATGCATAGTCATTATAGTATCACTCTTTAATAATTGATAATCCAACTGATTTTCAGTTATATGATATGTATTCTTTTGAACAAAGCCAACAAGATCTGCAATCGTTGTATACAAACCAGCTGCTGCACTTTCAATAAATATTTTACTTTTAACTTTCTCGGTTAATAACCCATAACATTTAGACATTATTTTATCTTTAATTAAGTTAGAATCAAAAGTACTATCATGCATTCCTAGTGGGGCCAAAACTGCGTTTTGCATAAACACCTCGAATGGTAGTTTTGTAACACTTTCAATTACCATTTGAAGTATGGTATAGCCCCCACCTGAATATTGATATGTTGTTCCTGGTTTGTATTTAATTAGTAGATTATCAGTTAATTCACCCTTACATTTTGCTTCATCAAGATTGTTATACCCAATATAGTTGCTAATGGATATACCAGCTGTATGGCTTAATAATCGTTTTATGGTAACTTCATTACTGTTAAAATTCGAATCCGGCAGTTTCCAACCCTGTAATATTGTATTAACTGGCTGATCTAACTCAAACTTACCATCTTCCACCAATTTCATAATTCCCCAAGCAGTAATTGTCTTCGAAATAGAGCCTGCTTGAAAAAGTGTATTTGGTTCAACCAATTTCTTTTGATGCTTGTCAGCATAACCAAATACCCTCGTACAAAGAATCTGATTGTTTTCTATAACTCCTATAGCACCACCAATAACATTGCGCCTTTTAATGTGCTTTTGTATTATCTCATCAACCTGCCATAGAAACTTTGATTCGCCCCCATTGTTCATGAAGAATTATTCCTCTCAAAATACTTTTTTTATAGTTTAAACTTATATAGTATCTAAGTAGTAATTTTTTATAGGTAATGAATATTTTCTCCTTATTTCTCTTAGCATTTTCAAATATGAAAAATTCATATCATTTCTATAAATATCAATCTTAGAAAACTGATTCATAACTGAGTTTTGAAGATGACTTATTATTATATAACTTTAAATCATTATCATCAGTTGATTCGATTCCAGCATAAACTCGCCTAAGTCCTAACTCTACCATTTTTTTAACATAAATAATAGACTCTTTGGTTATCGATTCTGCTCTCATATTTATTCCAAATAAAATATTTATCTTTCTGTCAATTAATATTTTGCATAAATCAGATAATCGTTCATTTTTGTTTCCTCCATCTTCAAAAGAACTATCAATAAAATCGACATAATTAGCGCCATATTTATTAATTAATGTTATAACCTCATCAGCAACAGCTTCCATTGATCGAATAATCATTTTTTTCAATACTGTAAAAACAACAGTTTGCTTTACAACCTCGAGTTGTCTGTATTATATATCCTTTTATGTAATCATTATTTACTAATGGATTATAAACATTACGTTTAAATATATTGTTATCAGAAATATTATTATATTCTCTTGCACTATATACTTTTTTATAGTGTTTTTATTGTAAGCTGATGCAATATATTCTCTAACTATTTGAACAATAACATTTTCACCATCGCCAATGATAATTGAGTCAGCATGTGGAACTAATTCGAATATTTTTCTTTTCTATTAGTACATTCAATATTACCTAATACAATTAGTATTTGTGGATATTTTTCTTTTGTTACTTTTGTAAACTGTTATACCAAATTTATATTATGCTGCCAAACTGGAATAAACAGTATCTTTGTATCGTCTAAAACAGTTTTTGTAGCATAATCAACTTTGGTATTCTCAAAATAATCCACTGTAATCTCTAATTCACTAAAACCTTATAAGGCAGAGACTAAATAATCTATTCCTGTCCCTATATTTTCAAAAATAACTAATTTTACTTTCATTTTCTACCTCCCTATTAAGTATGTCATAAAGACCCACTCAATCAGCAGTTAACTGATGCAACTCAGGAAAAATATTTAAAAAGTTTTCTTTACGGATTTCATCGAGACTATTTGTAATCTGCAAAAACTTAGGGATAAGTTCCGTCAAGTCTTTATCATTAATGTAGTCAACACATGTTTGCAATTGCTCTATGAGTTCACTACTATGCGACTCGATATGGTGTTGATTTTCAAGCCACTGCATATGGCCTTTAATCTTCCGGATTATGTCCTGCTTCATTTTTTGAGGCAATATCTGTATATTTAAGTATTCCGGCATATACAATAAATTAATAATAATACGATTTGGTAAGAAATACCCGCTTTCAATAGCCCATCGATTAAAATCTGTTAAGGTCATTATGTTAAATACACTAACCGTGATATCACAATACAATTTAACATTGCTTTTTTCCTTCAATAACTCTAGATTATTCAGTAATGTTTCAAATTTCGTGTTTTTTCTAATATACTCGCATTGAGCACCGATCCCGTCAATACTGACCCACAGATTCACATTGTGAAATAGTTTCCACAATTCAATATATTCTTGATCGAATACCATTAAGTTTGTATTATACTTAATTTCAACATCATAATTTTTAGCTTCTATAAGCCAATGCAGTATTTGTTTGTTTTCTTTATGTAAAAATGGTTCTCCTCCAGCAATATGAATCATCTTCAAATCACCAATATAATGTTTAATACTGTTAAAAAACCCTTTTGTATCGCGAATACCATGAACTCTCTCATCTGATTTAGACGATTCAATAAAATTTAGCTTAACAGCGTCCTCATACCATGATGAACTGGAGTAAAAACTACACATTCGGCATTTGAGATTGCATTTGTTCGAAATCCGTATATCCCAATAAATCGGTTTAGCGTCCGGTGCAAATCCCTCTTCATCAGTATTTACCACCCATTGTATAAATTCGGCATATTTTTTGTTCGCGTCTAATCGCTGACTCCAAAAACCGACCTTTTCCCTATCATAGCATTTTTTGCAGTTAAAGCTTTTCTTTCCAGATAGTAGTCTACGTCTGAATTTCCGTATATGCTCACCTTGCCATATCTCTTCAAACGAATTGCGATTTAAATCTCCAAATCCAATAGAATTTGATCCCTCCATTAAGCTCATACATGCAGTCATGATACCTTCACAGGTAACATGAAGATGAACCCATGGCATAATGCAAAAATAACTACTATCAAATAGTGATAATACTCTTTCCTTATCTTCCATATTTGCCCCCAATAATATGCTTTCGTTATATTTATTTTTTCATTATTTCAATAGGTTTGAAGCCAAGTGTAAAAATACTTTTAAAAATCAAATCATCATCATATGTGAACTTATAATTAAAATTACTGCCTGGCATAATAAATTTACATGACTCAACAAAGCCTTTTTCAAGTGCATCTCGATTTTCTTTATTTCGTTTAATGTTAACAACAAAACTAGTATAATCCATCTGTTTTATGCTGATTACAGAAAAATTTGATATTTTGTAACGCTTATTCAGCCAAGCTACAACATTTTTAAACACAACACTGCCATACTCATTGGTTCCAGCAATATAACTTCGATTAGGATGCAGTTGTATACAAGGTGATTCATTACCACAAGTACAATTATCAGTATAGCTAGCACTATCCCCTATGCTATATCTTATAAACGGCATTGCCTGCTGTTTATAAGATGTTAAGATTATTTTCCCAATTTTACCAGGTTCCTTAATAACATTCCCTTGCTCATCAATAAGTTCAACTTTAACTGCATCCGTATTTACATGCAAGCTACCGTCTCGGCAACTATATGCAATACACCAAACTTCTCTACATCCATAATTATCTGCTACTTTGGCATTGAACAGTTTTGCAAAGCGTTCTTTATCTTCGTTCGACAGATAACCTCCGCAATTCTCTATTACCTTTAAATCATTAAACGTATATGACAGATCGTTTTCTGTTATATACTTGTAATAATACTCCAGAACATATCCATTAATATGCCACCATGCATATGGTGCTTGTTTTAAAAACTCTAGTTCTTTAATGACTGTTTGCGGTTCCTGACCTGGGTCTTCAAATGGGAAAGGATAAAGATTATCTCCCCCATATGTATGAATGAACAAAAACATATCTAAAGGGTTTACTTGAGAAAACTTATTCCTCAATTTCCACAATTTTTTGCTTAGCAACACTCTGTCACTTAATGATTTAAGCACAACAAAAGGTGCACCTGTTGTTCCGCTTGAATATTCCGCATATACCTTTGTTCCATTTAAATCATATAAATATTCACGATTAAAGTCACGGTTTAAATTTAATATCTCAGGTATTTTATCACATAACAAACTGTCATGAATAAAATTTTTATAATCCGATTTTATTGTCATTTTATCCATAATAGGAAGCGTTTCAAATACAGCTTCAGTTTCTTTTGAATCATATTTATCCAAATGTTCATGCTTATAAAGCAAATCCTTGTAAAAGCCTACATGTTCTCTTAACTGTTGCATTTGAACATTCAATTGATCTAGACTCACTTTTATCACCTCCATATTATTACAATATTTCGACCAATGAACTAACTACCTTTTGTAAATATCCATAATTATACATTTTATCATTTAGATATTCATCAGGTATTTCAATATCAAAAATGTTTTCTAAATCTACTATCAATTGGATAAAATTCATCGAAGAATAACCTAAGTTTGCTCCCAAATTAACACTATCATTAAGCTCAATACCTTCTTTCTTGGGAGAGCACCTAATTATCGAATCCCTTAATTTTTCTTTTAACTCATCCAATTTCATAAAGTACCACCTACTATAATAAATTTACGCTCACTCCAGAAATGTTTTAGCGATTTGAACGGTGAAGGAGCGTAGCGACTGAACCGTTCTGATCGGGGCGGCGTGAACCACCATGTTTTTGAGTATCGAAATCCTTATAGATTTTGATAGAATACCCGCTCTGCCCGTTATTTTCATCAATCCCACGCGGCGTCAAGGTCAGGTCATACTCTACCGGAATTGCACCTGCAGAATCCTTCGTTCTGCTCATCAGACAGTACATTGAGCAAATCAATTTTGTCGAAAAGCGCCTCCTGACCATCGAAAGTGAAATTACACGGCTTTTATCAGGTTTTGACTGCCAGCATGCAAGCATCACTAGCATCGGTTCCACCCTCGCAGCCATCATCCTTAGCGAAATCGGTGATGTCAGAAAGTTTGAATCCTCCGCCAAACTTGCGGCTGTCCATGGCCCTGCTATCCAACGCCCTTTATGAGAGAAAACGAGCTAAGGCAAGTCGCACATGACCACTATGGGGATATCTGCCACAAAATGGTTACCATTATCTTTGCTGTCCTTCGCGACAACATTCCATATAACCCGGCTACTCTTTGAAATCTACTCTTGACTTTTAATAGCCGGTCTTTAATTCAACTCGTTTTGCTAACTAAAATTTTTTATCGCAAAGAATATTATGATATCTCAAATACCTATAGTATCCCTGTAACAGGTCAGTATTTGGATTAATTATCAAAATACTAAGTGCTTGAGCCTTGAAATATCAGTATCCTGGCCTATAAGTTTGTTGATAAAGTAGCACTGGTTATAAGCCAGAAGCTTGGTTTTTATTCTTGTTTGTAAACTCCAGGATGATTTTGCAAGTACCTGCTCTATGTTCAGCTGCTGAGTAAGCTGCGAAGCTGTTATCTCTATTCGCCGCCTTAGCTTAAAAATGAGCGGCCTTATAGCCTTGGAAAATTGTACTTTGCTGTTGTTCTTCTGAACAGATAAAAGGTTGATTCCTTTTTCAGATTTTAAATCTATAGTAAGATCGGATTTAGTATATCCCTTATCTCTGAGCATTGTTATGATATTGTATGAGTCAACTAGTTCCCATATATTAGCTCTATCATCAATATTGGCAGGATAATGAGAAAGTCAGTTACTAATCCATCAAGAGTTTTAAGCATGTGCAGTTTGTAGCCTAGGTAAGTCTCCTTCTTTGACGGACATTGACCATAGACAACTCCATAGCCTTTATAGGTTTTATGGAACCGAGCTCTTCTGAACTTACATACTGGTATAGGAATACTGTCAATTATTCGTTAAGGTTGCTCTGCAAGTTCTGTTAGAGAAGAAAGCTCTTTTCGTATTTCCTCTATGACTGCATGAAGGTTTCTACGAGTTCGATTGAACCATATCTATCACAAAGTTTAGGAAAAAGATCTTTCATATTCTTCTTGCAGAAGTTAAACCGGATATTTTCAGAATAGATAGTGAGCAGTTCACCAACAATACTTACGCTAATTATTTCACTATCGCTCAGAATGGAATCTTTGATATTACAACGATTTGCATATATGTTGGAGTTCTTCATTTTCAAATTTTGGGTAACTCAAAAGCTAGTACAACAGATTAACTTATTATCTAAATCCTTTAATCCTATTTAAATTCTCTCCTTTCATATACCTAGATTCTCTGGCAATATATTTTATTGCGAAAAGCATAAAATATGTTACTTAATAGAATTTAAGCAACCGAATAGTCCAATCTAAATACCAATGAGTAATTGTATAAATTTTATTAAATTTCATAATACATGTAATTATTTAAAATTATGTATTGATAATTATTACTATCTAATTTTAACTGAAATTTTTACATTTTGCAACATATCATTGTATGTTTTACATAATTTCACATTTTAATAGATTACTTTTATAATGCGTTTGTATATCCATGAAGTAGCATATGCATGATCTATAAACCCCAAAATTGAGATTTCTCTGCCAAAAGGCCTATGTTACTATTATATTATCTTAATCTTAGAGTGGTGTTGCTTTTTATTGCTTCTTTCAGTTTTTTCTTGAGAATATCTAAGCTAGGCCTTATTTAGTGCAGAATGTTCCAACTATACTTTTATTTCAGGCTTGATTTCTGATTTGGATTATCATAATTTGTACTCGAGGATAAGTCTAACAAACAACTGATCTTACTTGCCAACTCATCCACTTCAGGAGCCTTGAAAATCGTATAGTGACTGCCTTCTATGTTGTATAACTTCAACGGGTTAAGGCAGTAACGATCCCATTTGTCTATGTCGCAAATATCGGAATTTAAGGGTTTGATAAAATGTAAATGGGTCTTAACCTTGCTCTACGGGTAATAAAATAGCCTTGCCCTGTTTATGCTTTTCAATAAATTGATATTTTGAATGATTTCAAAGGTATATAAGCTCAGATTTAAAATACCCAAAGACGTTTTCTATGGGGACATTATCCTAACAATATCTTCGTTTAGACATTGACTGAGTTATCTTTGCTTCTCTAATTGCTAATAAGATCGCAAGGACAAGATATATTGGCGTTCTAAGCACTTTGAATCGATTTGTTAGTTCGACGAGGTGTCCGGATAATTCCGATATGCTGTCCGGATATTCCCGGAATCAATGTCCGGATGCTGCCAAAATACGCACAATGATAATCAATTTAGAGGATTACTTGATATAAGGTGCTGTAGATATTTCCTTTGGCTATTCCAAGTAGAACCAACCGAATAGAAAGCAATGATACCTCAAAACCGCTGTTCATGTGGATTTTAATCGAATAAATCTCCAGTTTAATATAGCGAATCACCTAATTGACAAACCACACCATTAAAATTCACTATCGTTCATCCGACATTAACAAATTTTATTTTTAACATAAGAAATCAGAGAATCAAAATTAGGGAATCTGTTATAATCCAAATCATCATCGGCAAATTCAATTCCAAATTCTGTCTCTATAGAAACAATAATTTTGATAAATATTATTGAATTTATACCCAAACTAAATAATGAAGTATTAGGATTAAATGCTTCATTATTTTCCTGTATACCAAGACATTCTGATATTATGCGAATTAATGTTGAATAAACCTTATTTTCTTCGCAAAATAGTATTTTACTCATATGATTGTCCCTCCCAATTGAATATTCCGGTTCACTTTACGTCGTCTGACCGGGCATTGGAAATCAATAATCCGGTTGATGGAAATCGTATATCAGATTGTTACTTTTGCAACTTTTATTATAGTATATATAGATTAATTGTGTTTTACAAGCATAAAATGCATAATGTAGCTTCCTATTTGTGCATAGGACACTTGCCTTCATTTTCACGCTACTTCTTTCTCAATGCTTCTGCTAGTCTATTGCTATCTCCATGGAAAGATATTATATTTGCATGATGTACAAGCCTGTCCACTAATGCTGCTGTTAGCTTTGTATCTCCAAATATTGATGTCATTGCCCAAATTCTAAATTTGTTGTAATTATTATGCTCTGCCTTTCATAGCTGTCTGCCACTACATTGAATAACAGTTCGGAGCCTACTTGATCAAAAGGCACATACCCAACCTCATCAATTATAATGAGATTCCTTTTCTTTAATATGCTTTTAAATCTCCTTATACTACCTTGGTTAAATTTATCCTTTAGTGTTTCTACAAGCTCAGACACTCTGAAAAACTGTACACTCATACCCGTTCTACAGGCTTCTACTACAAGGGCTGTTGCCATATGTGACTTTCCTATACCTACATTTCCCATCATAATTGCATTTTCTCTTTTGTTAATCCATTCAAGCGATAATAGTCTTTCTTTGTTTCATGTAGAAGGAAAAATTATTTCCTCAAAGTGATATCCTTCAAAGGTTTTTATTTGTGGTATATTTGAATCCCTCATTAGTTTACCTAGCTTTGCTTCCCTTCTCCCTTCTATTTCTGAGCTGAATAGCTTATATACATACTCCTTATGTTCATCATCTGAACCTGATATCACATCGTTAATATATGCAAGTCTTAATTGCTTGCATAATTCTTGAATTGATGTATCGTTCATTTACACACCTGCCTTTGAAAGGAGAGCATATTTATCAAGGCTTGTTTCTGATTCTTTAATCTCTTTAGGTGTATAACTTTCATTTAGTTCATTTTTATAGCTGTAGCCGTGACCATTCATTACATGTAGCATTTCTGTAATCATAGATATAGTGGAATTATCCTTAGACCTTTCTAAACGCTCGCTTATTACATATATTTTATATACTCTAAGCCAATTTATACAGGCTGATATTCTTTCTCTTCTACTTTCTAAATCCTCTATGCTAATATAGTCTCTCAACTCTTTGGGAAGCATTTTTGCAAATTGAGAGTGTGTTACGCTACGTGGCTTTTTGATATAGCCCTTGAATACTTCTATCCATGGAACTTCCTGAACCTTTTTTGTATAGGGTCTAGGCACTGAGGTTAAAAGTGTGTAGTCATTATCCAAAACCTCTATTTTATCCCACATTATTTTTACAGAAAGATATGTGCCTGGTTTTACTCCAAATACCGTTATTGGAGTCTTGTCCACCTTTACTTCACCATAGTTATTTACAAGAATGCTCTCTAGTCTATATACTTCATAAGCATTATCAGAAAGCTTTCTTAGTAGCTTCACTTCCTCTAGCCATAGCTCTCGAATCTTTGTTTCTTTTTCATAATGTGCTCTATCCATGTCAAGCTTAGTTCTTTCATCTAGTTCAGCTTCAAGCTTTTCAAAGCTTTCAAATATTGGTATGGGTACACAGAAATTACGTCTTATATAACCACACTTGTTTTCTACATTTCCTTTCTCATTACCGCTTGCAGGGTTGCAAAATACTGATTTAAAACCATAATGACATTTGAATTTTAAAAAGCTGTCTGTTAATAGCCTATCTCCATCTCTTTCTATGTGAGCTACTGCTGCTGATAGGTTATATCAAACCATATTGTATGAGGTACTCCTCCAGATTTAAGAAAAAGCTTCTTTAATCCTTCTATTATGCCATAAACAATTAATCCTATTAAGGGTGCTTCGCATTGCTTACGCAACAAGCCCTTGACAGAATCAATCTATATGCACTTATTAACTATGCAAAAGCAGGGTGATTTCCGATTACTGGAATCCTGATATCATGATCTCTGGACACTTGATTTCTTTTAACAAGAATATTCACCAATATCGTCTCTAAATAACCATATGAATAACCGAAGTATATTGATAACTCTAACTATCAACATAAAAAATTTGTTTATCACTCAATATATTATAGAATTTAGCCATGTGCAATACCAATGAAACTCATGCTCCGCTAAAATAGGTATTGCTTTTCAGGAATTTTTAACTGTTTTTTTCACTATGCTTCTCAAATGTACAAATTCCTTGGAAGGTTATTGGTATCTATAGACAGTTCAGGGTGCGTAAACGCCTTGGACCATTTTAGTGCATCACTTTACTTATATAAATCTAGCTTTTATTCTTATGATCCATCACATTGGAGGCGGTATCGTAAAAACAAATTTCTGTGGACAACTACCTATTTTACTTATAAAAACATAAATCAAAATATCAAATACTAAAGTATTATTGTTCTATTAAAAAATTGAAAAACAATATCTCATCTTGGTATATTTCATCTATCAAACTTGTTAATGGTAAAAAGTCACTTTGCCTATATAACGAAGAATATGAAAACTTAACACATTTATTTCTAATTAAACTCCAATTACTCTCTATCTTTGCTACTAATAAAGTTAAAAAATGATCTTCTCCAAAAATTTCTTTTATCTTATAATATTCTACCCTCTTTGAGTTTATTATCGTATTAAAGCCACTTACCAAATTACTAGTATTAAGCTTTAACATTTTCTCATTAGCCAATAGTAATCTGCTGTCATAAGTAAAATCCTTAAGCATTTTTAATCCTGCTTCAACATGTGAAGCGGTAGCCTTAAAATTTTCTATAAAAATTATTTTATTATCACTACTCTTATTATTTATATCCTCTTTGTGATTTCTTAAAATATCAAATTCCAGGTATAAAGCTTCTTTTTTCATTTCACTTAGTGAAGCTATAACTCCTTCATAAGACTTGACTAAATCCAAATATCGAATAGTAGATACTTGATATGACAAGGTATCACTAAACTTCTGCTCTATGATTGTGAAGGTTTCGGTGATGTTATCATAGCCGCATATAAGTATCAGATGGATATAATGAGTATTCAAATATTCTTTTCTTATTGGCATATAATAGCAATCAACATCTATAATAATTGGTCTATTTTGTGATAATGCTATTAGAGTATCTTCAAGTATATATTCATTGTTTACCTTAGCATTACACTGAATTCCTATGCTATTTAATATCTGGTCTAAATCTCTCACAGAAATATATTTACTAAAAATATTTACACTATCGGTATCTTTAATATAGTCATATTCTAATATAAAGTTAACTAATACCGGAATAATGCTTTTGTTATAAAACTGTATGATTGAAAATAATGAATTGTAAAAGCAATTTATAAAATACAATTCATTAAAAGGTTTTATTTTGTCAAGAACTTTAATATCTTCCATTTATTTTACCTTCCTTAATAATTTACTGATTCTATTAAATGTCTATTCATTCTTTGTTTTAACCACGCATTATGCAAAGAAGCAAAGTAAATGTAATATTTAACTAGATAAATACTGCATTTACCGCTCCAGCTCAACCAGGTAAAATACATGTGAGAATCTTATAGTTAAATAAAAATTATTATTTTATAATTTCCCCAAGCACACTGCTGAGACTGAGCACATAAGGTTTCTCCATTATTGTATAATGGTCGCCCTCAAGATTATATACAATATTCTTATTTTCGTCTTGTTGCTCGCGTATGGCAATCTCACTCTCGGTAGCTCTAAAAAAGTGTATTTGCGTTTTTATAGAGTTAGCGGGTGTGTAATGTATAGACGCCTTACCTAGTGACCTGGCCATATTTATAGAGTTAATGAGCTCATCAATATCCATATTTTCATTGTAACCAATTATTTTTAGTAAGTTCGGACCAAGGGCTTTGAGAAGATCAATGGCATTAATATTCAGTTCATGCAGTTTATTTCTAATACTAAGCCAACCCTGAGTGATATCCGTAAAATCTTCAATATCTTTTATCTGTAATTCATTAACAAATACACGTTCAATAAACACTCTTTCTGTTTCTATATTGAATAAGTACTTATTTATATCAGTTGATCTATGCGCAAGGTTTGTATCAAGCATAATAAATATACCAATGCTTTCATTTTTCTCTTCTAATTGCCTAACCATCTCATAGGCTATGGCTCCTCCCATACTCCAGCCCACTATGTTATATGGACCCTCCAGCTGAACTTCTTTCATTGAGTTTATGTATTTTGCTGCAAGCCCTTCAATCGTTATATTTTTCGGTGAATAATTGTCAATTCTGTCTGCTTGAATTCCCCAGCAATTAAACCGTGAATCTAAATTGTTACAGAGTTCAATATACGCATTTACTGTACCTAAAGCAGCATGCACAAAAAATAAATTCTTCTCTCCACCTTTTTTTATTAACACTAGATTTTGATTGTTAAACTTGGATTGATGTTTATCATCACTTAGTAAATTATCATAAAAAGCCTTAATAGTGGAGTGAGTAAAGTAATCAGTTAATGGTATCATTACTCCAAATTCACTTTCAATTTTGCTTTTTAATATAGTTGCTTTTAATGAATGTCCTCCCATTTCAAAAAAGTTATTCGCAATGCCTACTTTATCAACACCAAGTACATCTTGCCATATTCTAATTAGTCTTGCTTCCATTTCATTTCGTGGTGGTTCATATTCGTCAATAATGCTATTATTTATGTCTATTGTAAGCAATGACTTCCTATCGATTTTTCCATTAGATGTTACGGGCATATTGTCTAGTTGTATAAAATACTGTGGTATCATATATTCTGGTAGCTCACACAAAAGATGTTCCTTTAACTCAGACACCACAATTTTCTGATCTGATACTATATACCCACATAAATACTTAATATTGTTTTCATCACTTTTTGCTAGTACTATAGCCTCCTTAATATATTCTTGTTTTTGGAGTTTACTTTCTATTTCCCCTAGTTCTATTCTATAACCTCTAATTTTGACCTGATTATCGAGTCTTCCTATGAACTCAATATTTCCATCGGGCATCATTCGACCGATATCACCGGTCTTGTACATCATCTCATGTTCATCATTCAGAAATTTATTTTTTATGAATGAGATCTTCGTTCTTTCATTATCATTTATATAGCCTCTCGCAACACCTACCCCCCCTATATAAAGCTCACCAATTATACATTCAGGTACAGGATTTTGATCCTTATCAAGTATATAAAAGTAATTATTATCCATAGGCTTTCCATAAGGTATACTCTTTTGATTTTGCATTGTTTCTTCTATTGGATAGAATATTGACCACACAGTCCCTTCTGTTGCGCCACCGAGGCTAATGACTCTAGCATTTGGAAAAAACCTTTTAATCTTATCAGGTAGCGCTACGGGTATCCAATCCCCACTCATAAATACAACTCGGACATCCTCTTGGATATAATGACTCCAACTTTCTCCTAAAGCATTCACTAAATATTGAATAGTAGTAGGTACAGAATCCCAAAACGTAATTCTTTCCTTTACGATTATTTCCTTTAATTCTTCAGGATTTTGAACATGTTCCTTTGTTACAATTACTACCCGACCACCAGCTGCAAGTATTCCGAAAATATCGTATACAGATAAGTCAAAACACATTGATGTAATGAATAATAAGTTATCCCTTTCACTTACACTAAACTCCTTATTCACCCAACCTATCAGGTTAATTGCAGAGTGGTGTTCAATCATTACTCCCTTTGGAGCACCGGTAGAACCTGATGTATAAATGATATAGGCAAGATCCTTTGAATCTTTGTGTATACATAGATTCTCATTTGAAAACCTACAGATTTCATCAAAATCAATCTGAATTATATTCTTATATAATAATCCATAGTCTTTATCAACCAATACTGCTGAGACATTCGAATTTTCTAGAATGTACTTTATCCTATCTTCCGGATATTCTGGGTCAATTGGCACATATGCCCCACCGCATTTTAATATTGCCAGCATCCCAATAATCATCTCAAAGCTTCGATCTACAATGAGTGCAATATTATCATTTGACTTAGCTCCTCTTTCTATAAGCAGCCTCGCTAATTGATTTGCCTTATCATTTAATATTTTATAGGTAATATTCTGTTCATTATATGTAAGAGCGATATTTTGAGGAGTTTTTTCTACTTGTTCTTCAAACAACTGATGAATTGTTTTCTCTTTAGGATAGGGTTTATAGGTATCATTAAATTCATATAAGAGCTTGTTCTTATCCGCTTGTGTCATAATCTCTAAGTCTTTTAACTTTTTATCAGAATGATTAAGGGCATCCCCCATAATATTGATATAATGATTGTATAACTTCTTTATTGTAGTTTCTTTAAACAATAAGGTGTTATATATTATATTGATTGCAATCTCATTATTCAGTTGTCTTTCAATGCAAAAACTTATCTCATTATCAGTTGAATCTGTTATTTCATCAATATATTCATCACTGTGGAAACCCTTTAAGGAGATATTAATAGCAGAAAGCTGCATTGCTGAATCATCTACTTTAAGCAGTTTTAGGATGCTGTCTAGTGAAAAGTACTGATTTTTGTAGCATTCTACTATACCTTTCTGAGTGTTCCTAACCAGTTCCTTAAAATTCATATCCTCATTCAAATCAGAGATAAGTGGCAGAACTTTATTTTTTGCAACCCTATCCGAGCTTTTGCTATAACCTGGAATTCCTATACTTATTTTCGATTCTGAGGTATATTTATATAAACACACCTGTATTGCCGCTGATAAAACCGTAAAAATCATGATATTTTCATTTTTACTGACACCAATTATTTTTTGAGCTAATGCTTGATCGAGAATAAAACGAGAATGCCCTTTCTCGAATTCGTTCTTGTTGATAAAATCATATTGAATCTTACATTTGCTTAATTGATCAAGTGTCTTATGCATCCAATAAGATTTGGATGCATAAGCAATATCCTGCTTTTGAGTCTCAATTGCTCTATTTTCCATATTTTCCTCCATCACATCTTTATTGTATTTTGTCTAAATAGCCTATCCTAAAAATCCAAATCTAAATTTAGGAACTCATCAAGTAGTTCCATTTCAGAATTTATTCCTCCAAGCTGTTCCTCGTCCAATAAACTTATATTCTTTATCTTCAAGCAAATATCTTCGGCAATAGTAGTTAGGATTTTCTTATAATCTCGGGCAAACCTTTGTATTGTATCATTATGGAATAACTCACTACAGTATTCGAAGGCTATTGTTATATCTTCTATGCCTTCTGTTGCTGTAAGTATGATATCAAACTTTGATATTTCATATTGATATGAGTAAGGTTTCACTATTAGATCATGCAGTTTAAGCTCATAAGTACTAATATTTTGCATGACAAACATTATATCAAATAACGGATTTCTACTTATGTCCCTAGATATATTCAGTTTATCAACCAATTCTTCCAGTTGGTAATCCTGATTCTCATAAGCTTTTAATGTGCACTCCCTAACCTCTTCAAGGAATTCCTTGAAGGTTTTTTCTCCTTCTGGCTGACTTCTCAAAGCAAGTGTATTGACAAACATTCCAATAACATTCTCTAAGTCTGCAAGCTTTCTTCCTGCTGATATTGTTCCAACTATAATATCATCTTGTCCACTGTATTTTGATAATAAAATGTTGAATGTCGCTAGTAATACCATGTTCAAGGTAGTTCCTGTGACTCTTGTTATTTCACATATCTTACTTGTTAAATTCGGGCTAAGCTCAGCTACGACCATGGCTCCCTTGTAGCTTTTCACTTTAGATCTCGCATAATCTGTTGGTAAATTTAATAATGGAATTTCTCCCTCATACATTTCTAGCCAATATTTTTCTTGTTCTGCTATGAGTTTTGAATCTGTTATTCTATTTTGCCATTCTGCATAGTCTTTATATTGTATTCTCAGCTCTGGTAACTTCTTACCTTCATATACTCCATTTAAATCTCTAAAAAATATTCCCATTGATACGCCATCTGATATAATATGATGTATATCCAGCACAAAAACATGCTTATAATCATCAATTCTTATCAAACTAGCTCGTAAAATAGGTGCTTGTGCTAGATTGAAAGGTTTAATAAGTAACTTGATGGCAGCATCAAGATTTTCCATATCGCTTTCTATGCATTCCAACTTAAAATCTATTGCTTTGGATATTTTTTGCTTGATTTGATTGTTTTCAACTTCAAAGTATGTTCTGAAAGACTCATGTCTATCAATTAACAAGTTCAACGCCTTTTCTAGTCTATCTTTGTTTAAATCCCCCTCGATCGTGAAGATAGAGGGTATATTATAATTAATGCTACCTATATCAAATTGGCTCAATATATACATTCTTTTTTGTGCTGATGATAAAGGGTAGTACTCCTTTTCCTCTACCTTTTCTATTTGTGTATTCTTTTTCTTTTCCAAGCCTTTAATGTATTTTCCAAGGCCTTTTATGGTTGTGTATCTAAACAAGTCAGAAATATTTAAATCAATATCTAATAGCTTATTAAGTTTTGCAATTATACTAACAGCTTTTAATGAATGTCCACCAAGTTCAAAAAAATTGTCATTTATACCCAAGCTATCTATGTCCAATACCTCACTCCATATACCAACCATCTTTTTCTCCATTTCATTTCCCGGAGCTTCATATTTCATTTCTGCTAATATGACATCCTTCGGCACAGGCAATCCTTTTCGATCTATCTTTCCATTTACTGTAACCGGAAGGTTGTCCAACTTAATAAAGTAAGTAGGCACCATGTACTCCGGTAAGTCTTCAAAGAGATATTCTCTCAGTTCTGTAATTGTCAAGTTTCTTTCAGCTACAATATATGCACATAAATATTTAGTTTCATTTTGTTCTTCTCGCGCTATTACAACTGCCTCTTTAATACTTTCATGGGTAAGAAGCCTAGCCTCAATTTCCTCAAGTTCTATCCGGAAGCCCCGTATTTTAACTTGCTGATCGATTCTCCCTAAAAACTCTATATTTCCAGCAGGCAGCCATCTAACCAAATCCCCTGTACGATACATTTTTTCCCCTAGTACAAACGGATTGTCTATAAACTTCTCTGTAGTTAATTCAGATCTGTTCAAATAGCCCCTTGTAAGTCCTGCTCCCCCTATACATAATTCACCAGGTACCCCTATGGGTTGAATATTGAGATTACTATCTACTATATATACCTTTGAATTAGCTATTGGTTTCCCAATTGGGATTCGAGTCAAACAGTTCTTATTGATTGTATTAACTTTATAAATTGTTGTAACATCACAGCACTCCGTGGGACCGTATACATTAATAATGTTAGTCTTACTACTGAATTTATTTTGGAACCGCTTTACAGTATCTAATTGTAGTTGCTCTCCACCGATAACAAATGTATCTAATGTAATATGATGACAAGAATTAATGTCGATATGTTCTAGAATTGCATTCAAATGCATAGGTGTCCCATCTGCAATATTGATTGAATTTTCCTCATAGAATTTTAGCAATAATTCACTATTGAATCTTAATTCTTCTGGTACTATAAAAAGCGTATGTCCTAATAAGAGAGAAGGAAATATTTGCTTTACAGAGGCATCGAAAATATAAGGTGTAACCAAAGATAAATTTAGATGACTGCTATACTCATCAAATATTTCTTCCTTTAGGGCATAGACCAAATTCACTAAATTTCGGTTCTCTACCATAACGCCTTTAGGATTACCTGATGTTCCTGAAGTGTAAATAACATATATAAGATGATTGGGATTACTTAATGCTTCTGCATTGCTATCGTCACACCCATACAAGCTATGATTATCTAGATTTACCTTATCACCTTTAAAATGAATCTTATTATTTAAGTGGGGTTGTGTTAATAGCATTTTTGCCCCACTATCTTGTAGCATATATTCTTTTCTTTTATCAGGATACATAGGATCGATTGGCAAATATGCGGCACCAGCCTTAATAATCCCTACAATTCCTATCAGCATTTCCAACGACCTTTCAGTCATAATCGCTACTATATCATCAGCTTGTATCCCATTATTTCTAAGTATTCTTGCCACTTGATTTGATTTTTGACTGAGCTGAAAAAATGTTAAGCTCTCATTTCCAAATACTACTGCAATGCGGTCTGGTGACTTTTTCACCTGTTCTTCGAACAACTCATGTATTGTTTTATGAACTGGATAGTTCCTTTCACTTCCGTTAAAGTTGCGTAGGAGCAGTCTTTTTTCCTCTTCTGTAACAATAGCCAAATCAGATAGTTTCACATTAATATTTGAAGTTATATAATTTAGTATATTTTGATAGGTTATATATAAATGAGCAATTGAATTGCGTTTAAATCTGGCAGAATTAAACAATATCTGCCCTGTTATCTTTCCATTTTCTCTTGTCCACTTAATCCATATATCAAAATTTCTTTTTGTTATTTCTGAATTTCCATCATGAATATTCTCCAACGAAAAACATAGTTCTGTGCTTGAGCAAGAATTTCCAGACATTAGGTTTAATCGTTCCAAAACAACTTCTAACGGGTAATTTTGATTTTTATATGACTCTAGATTACTTGCTTTTTCTGCAATAAGTATTTCCTTAAAACTCAATTTATCGTTTATAAAGCTTCTAAGTGGTATTAAGTTATTGTATTCACATGAATTATCGCTTTTAAGCGGTGGTGAATAAACTGTAATGTCCTTGCTTGCTGTGTATCTATATAGTAAGCACTTAAAGGCAGCCATTAGCAAAGTGAAAATATTGAATTCCGAATCCTTAGATATACTTATTATTCTGTCATTAATATGGGTCGGAAGAAACATATCGTATACCTCAATATCCCCACCTTTTTCATCAAACAGAATATGGTCTGATAGTAAGTTAATAGGCTCAATTCCAGATAGTTTATTAAGCCAGAAATTTAGTTGTTCATTATACTCTACACTTGATAGTATTATATTTTTATAAATATTCTTACTCATCTGTTGGCCTCCAAAATGTTATTGTGATTATCAGCAATCTACAATTTTTAATATAGAAATATCCGTTTACTTTTCTTATGTAATTGTATTAAAATTACACTCTTCAAACTTAATTATATGCATCCATTTTGCTAGTTAAATTCAAAATCATCATCGTATGATTCTATATTAGTTAAGATTGGCATCATAACATTGTCTTCATTGCCAATGATACTTATGTCTTTTATTTCAATGGTGTAGTCCTCTTTTACTGTCAAAATAAGGTTTTTCAAATGTTTTACCAATAACTCTATAGTATTCTTGTTATATAAGCTAGTTTTATAAACAATAATCAACCCTATTTTTTCTTTATTTTCATCTAGTGTTATCGAGATGTCAAATCTTGCTGTAAATTCATTGATATTAAGCAGCCTAAACCTTGTCATTTCTGAATCTAGAAGTTCATCATTTGATGAATGCATATTTAGTAAAATATCAAATAATGGATTTCTATTTAGACTTCTTTCTATTCTTAAGGCGTTTATTAATTCTTCAAAAGGGTAGTCTTGGTTCTCATATGCTCTTAATAACTCAACCTTTACTTCTTCTAAAAAATTTATAAACGTTTTGTTTTCATTAGGCTGATTTCTAAGTGCTACAGTATTTACAAACATGCCGATTGTATTTTCTAAATCAGCATGAATCCTTCCACTTATTGGGCTGCCTATAATGATATCTTCTTGTCCACTATATTTTGATAGTAATATGCTAATCATAGCTAGTAATATCATATATAGTGTTGTACTTGTCTCTTGAGCCATTTGCCTTAATACTGAACAAAACTCTTTTTCTAGTTCAAATACCAATTGTTCTGCTGCAAAGTTTAGTGTATTTGATCTCGGATAATCAGTAGGCATATTCAACACTGGTATTTCACCTTTAAAGCGTTCTATCCAATACTTTTCTTCCTTCCTAATCCGTTCACTTCTTAGCAGGTTTTCTTGCCACAAGACATAATCTTTATACTGTATTTTTAAGATCTGAAGATCTTTATCTTGATATAATGATGCTAGCTCATCTAATATAATCTTTATAGATACTCCATCAGAAATTATATGATGCATATCAAATAACAAGATATGCTTTTTAGGGTGCATTTGAACAAGCCCGACCCTTAAGAGAGGTGCCTTGCTTAGGTCAAATGGTTTTATAAACGTTTTTATTAATTCGTCAATATCATTAGCATTTGTTTCACCATGCTCTATTTCAAATACTACATCTTTATTAATTTTCTGAACAGGCACTCCATTTAACAACTCAAAGCTTGTCCTAAACGACTCATGTCTCTCTATAAGTCTTATAACGCATTCTTTAAGCTTATCTTTATCTAATTCTCCATCAATTTCTACAGCATTTGGCATGTTATATGCAATACTTGTAGAGTCAAATTGATGTAATACAAATATCCTCTTCTGTGCTGAAGATAACGGGTAGTATTTCTTATCCTCTGCTTTCACTATCTCTATATATGTGTTTTTTCCTGCTCCCTTTATATATTTAGATAACCCTTTTATTGTTGGAAACTGGAATATTTTTTTTAGTGGAATCTCTACATTAAATTCTTTATGTGTCTTAGTGATTAAACTCATCGCTTTTAGAGAGTGACCACCTAAATCAAGGAAATTATCATTTATACCTACACTTTCAATTCCTAATACTACCTTCCATATCTCTACAAGCCTTTCTTCTGTTTCATTGGTTGGAGCTTCATATGTAGGTCCTACTGATATTCTTCCATCTGGTTCAGGCAATGCCTTTCTATCTATCTTTCCGTTTGGTGTCAATGGCAGCCTATCAAGCTTTATAAAGTATGATGGTATCATGTAGTCCGGTAGATCCTTTGAGAGATATTCTCTTAATTCACTAACAGTAAAGTCTCTTTCTCCCACTATGAATGCACAGAGATACTTATTTCCTCCATTGTCATCTCTTGTTATTACCACTGCTTCCTTTATTTCTAAATGACTCAAAAGCCGGTTCTCTATTTCTCCAAGCTCGATTCTATATCCTCTTATCTTTACCTGATGATCTATTCGCCCTAAGAACTCTATATTCCCATCCGGAAGCCATCTTGTTAAATCTCCTGTCCTATACATCCTCTCCCCTAGCTCAAACGGATTGTCTATGAATTTCTCTGCCGTTAGTTCCGGCTTATTGATGTATCCTCGCCCTACACCAATACCTCCTATACAGAGTTCTCCTGGTTGACCTAATGCAAGCAAGTTATTGTTCTTATCAACTATATATAGCTTTACATTATCTATCGGATTGCCTATAGGTATTACTGTTATAGATTCGATTTTATCATTTGGTATTGTATAGTATGTTGCAATATCAGTACATTCTGTTGGTCCGTATGTATTTACTATTTCCGCTTTGTAATACTGCGACTTTGTCCAACAAGCTAGTTTAGATAAGTTTATCGGTTCTCCACCCAAAAATACAAATCTTAGGTGTCTCAATTCACAATAATTAGTCGCGGTATCTATTACTAACTGAAATGCACTTGGTGTACAATTAATTATTGTTATTCTTTCATTCTCTATTTCTTTTAAAATCTTTGCATAGTTATGTAGCCCTTCTGATAATACACATAACTTTCCGCCTTTTATTAAAGAAGCGTAAAGATTTTTTTGTGCTAAATCGAAAGCTATAGGTGCTATTAACAATATATTATCATTTTCATTAATCTCAAAATCCCTTACGTACCAATTAATAAGATTTGTAAATGAATTTGATTTTACAGCTGCGCCTTTAGGATTTCCAGTAGAGCCCGAAGTATAAATTAAGTAAATCAATCTACTTGGATCAAGCTTAATATTTAAGTTCTCTTTTGATTCTATAGATGTAATTAAAGTCTCTTCTATATCAATTATGCAGAAATTATTATCTTCAATATTGTTACAGTACTTTCTCTGAGTGAGCAATATACTTGCTTTGCTATCTGCTAGCATGTAATCGATTCTTTCTCTCGGATATTTAGGATCTATCGGCAGATATGCTCCCCCTGCTTTCAATATACCCATTATCCCTATCATCATTTCCAGAGATCTCTCTACCATTATCCCTACTAAGCTATCTGCTGTTATTCCTTTTTTCCTTAATACTCTTGCCAGTTGGTTTGCTTTCTCATTAAGCTCCCTGTATGTCAAGTACCTGTCTTCATATACTACCGCTATGTTCTCAGGAGTCCTTTCTACTTGCTCTTCGAACAATTCATGTACAGCCTTGTTTCTAGGATAATCCATATATTCATCATTGAATTCATTCAACAGCAAGTTCTTTTCTTCTTCTGTTAATATAGATATTTCCTCTATTCTTCTATTTGAGTTTTCTATGGTCTCACTCAGTATTCTCTTTAGATGCCCTTCCATTCGCTTAATTGTTTCTTTGCCATATAATTTAGTACAGTATTCTATACCTATCTCTATTCTTTCTCCCTTTTCTATTGCTTCTATTGTTATGTCAAATTTTGATACACTCTGCTTCTTCTCATATCTCTTTAGGGTTAAACCTTCTATTACACACTCTCTTGCTTCTGTATTTTGCAAGACAAACATAACATCAAACAGAGGGTTTCGGCTCATATCCCTTCTTATATCAAGCTTTTCTACTAGCTCTTCAAACTGATAGTTCTGATTTTCATAGGCTCCTAATGCATTTACTTTGACTTCTTCCAAGAATTCTCTAAATGTCTTACTTCCTTCCGGGTAATTCCTTATCGCCAGTGTATTTACAAACATCCCTATTATATTCTCCAGATCCGGATGAAGTCTGCCTGCTATCGGACTCCCTACTACTATATCTTCTTGTCCACTGTATTTTGACAATAGGATATTAACCGCAGCTAACAAAACCATATACATGGTAGTACCTGTTTCTTTTGTTATTCTCTTCAATCCTTCTGTCAATTCTTTGCCTAGCTCAAAATATATATTTTCTCCTTCAAAACTCTGCACAGACGGCCTAGCATAATCTGTCGGCAGGTTTAATACCGGTATTTCTCCTCTATAGCTATTTAGCCAGTACTCTTCCTGCTTTTTCATCGCTGCTGATTTTAACATCTCATTCTGCCATGCCGCATAATCCTTGTACTGGATTCTTAGCTTTGGTAATTCTTTCTCTTCATACAACTTCCCGAGCTCCTCCATAAATATTTCTGTGGAGGTCCCGTCTGATATGATGTGGTGCATATCAATCATAAATATATATTTTTCAGGATGCACTTCAATAAGCTCTACCTTTATAAGTGGAGCTTTACTTAAATTGAAGGGTTTTATAAAACCTTCGATTATCTCATTTAATTTTTCTTTGCGTTCTATTTTTTTATGCCCTATACAAAATTCTACTTTATCATGTACTTTTTGAACTGGAATTTCTCCCATCATTTCAAAACTCGTTCTTAGTACCTCATGTCGTTCTATCAATCTATTAAGCACATATTCGAGTCTATCCTTATCTAACTTCCCATCTAGCTCCATAATACTTGGTATATTATAACTTGTTCCATTACACTCAATCTGTTGTAATGTATATATTCTCTTCTGAGTGGAAGACATTTCATAGTATTTTCGAGGGTTAATGGGTTTTATTTCTGAGTATTTGCTTTTTTCCATACTATTTATATATTTAGATAATCTACTTATAGTTGGTAAATGGAATACTATCTTAAGTGGAATCTCTACATCAAATTCTTTATGTATTCTATTGATTAAACTCATCGCTTTTAGAGAGTGACCACCTAAATCAAAGAAATTATCATTTATACCTGCACTATCAATTCCTAACACATCTTTCCATATTTCTTCAAGTGCTTCTTCTGTTTCATTGGTTGGCGCCACATATGTAGTTCCTACTGATATTCTTCCATCCAATTCAGGCAGTGCCTTTCTATCTAGCTTTCCATTTGGTGACAATGGCAGCCTATCAAGCTTTATGAAGTATGATGGTATCATATAGTCCGGTAGATATTTTGAGAAATGCTCTCTTAACTCACTTACAGTAAAGTCTCTATCTCCCACTATGTATGCACAGAGATACTTATTTCCGTTATTGTCATCTCTCGCTATTACTACAGCTTCCTTCACAGATTCATAGCTCAGCAATTGGCTTTCAATTTCTCCCAGTTCTATTCTGAATCCTCTTATTTTAACTTGATGGTCTAATCTGCCAAGATACTCTATATTTCCGTCCGGCAGCCACCTTGCAAGATCTCCTGTGCGATACATCTTTCTGTATTCTTCTGACTGAGAATATCGATTATCAACAAATTTCTCTGCCGTAAGCTCAGGTCTGTTCAGATAGCCACGCCCTACTCCAACCCCTGATATGCACAGCTCTCCCGGTACTCCTACCGGTACAAGCTGATTGTATTTGTTTACTATCAAAAGTTTTATATTGTCTATTGGCTTTCCTATTGGGACTAACTCCAGCTTCTCTCCTGTGGAACAGTTGAAGTAAGATACATCCACAGTTGCTTCCGTAGGTCCATACAGGTTTATGAGCTTTATTCCGAGACTTTCATTTAGCAATTTGTTGAACCTTTCCACCTGTGAAAGGTTCAATGCTTCACCGCTGGCAAATACCTGTCTTAGGCTCTTCAACCTGTAAAGGTCCACTCCTCCATGTTGAATGTATTCCAGGAATACATTCAACATGGAGGGTACAAAATGCATCGTTGATATCTTATACTTTTCAATGGCACTCACTATTTCCGAGGGGTCTTTTTCTCCTCCAGGCATCAAGAAGGCTACTGCAGCTCCTTCCATTGACCACCAAAACAACTCCCATACTGATACGTCAAAGGTATATGGTGTCTTTTGCAGTATTACACCTCCCGCACCTATTGGATAGCTCTTTTGCATCCACTTTATTCTGTTCACTGCTGAATGATGCTCAATCATTGCACCTTTTGGTTTACCTGTCGACCCAGAGGTATAGATTACATATGCAATATCCGTCGGCTTACTTGTTTCTCCGAGGTTTGATGCTTCTTTAGCATATGCCATTTCATCCTCAAGATTTATTACTTCTGCTTCTGTGTGGAGCTTGTCCAGTAAATGCGTCTGAGTCAGGAGTATTTTTGCACCGCTGTCCTCCAACATATATTTTATCCTGTCTTCAGGATACTCCGGACTTATGGGCAGATATGCTCCTCCTGCTTTCAATATACCCATTATACCAACACTCATTTCAAAGGATCGATCCATCAGCATAGCTACTATGTCGTCAGGCTTCACACCTTTTTGAACTAGTGTATGTGCAAGCCTGTTGGCCTTTTCATTCAGCTCTTTATATGCAATACTCCTCTCCTCATATACTAATGCGATATTTTGAGGAGTTCTTTCAGCTTGTTCCTCGAATAGTTCATGAAGTGTTTTGTCCTTGGGATAATTCACATTCGTGTCATTGAACTCAACAAGCAACTTCTGCCACTCATGAGTAGTGAGTATATCTATACTCGACAGGCTAATCTCTGTATTCTTTGCAATTGTCATTACTATGTTTATGAGGTGCTGGGCTAATGTATCTATTGTTTCCTTTTTAAACAGCTTTGCATTGTATTTTATGTTCAGTCTAATTATATCTTTGTTTTCTTCCGCTTCCAGAATAATATCAGACTCAAATATTTCGTGTTCTAACTTGTATGAGCTTAAGTTAAAGCCTTCTACTCCCATAATATTAGTATTTTTAAATATAAGCACCACGTCAAAAAGTGAGTTCCTACTAAACCCACTAACTGCTTGAAGTCTTTCAACTAATTCCGTTAACTGATAGTCCTGATTCTCGTAGGCTCTTATTGTGTTCTCCTTTACTTCCCTTAGGAAATCCCCAAATGTCTTATACCCTTCAGGCTGATTTCGCATTGCTAGAATGTTCTTAGACATAACTAAAATGTTTTCTGAGTCTGCATATTGTCTTTCTGGTATCGGGCTTCCTATTACGATGTCCTCTTGCCCACTATACTTAGACAGCAATACGTTGTATGCTGCCAGCAATACCATGAATATAGTAGTTCCTGTTTCTTTTGCTATTTGTCTTAGTTTATTTGTTATTTCTTCATCTACCAAAAAGTCTGTAAAGTTTCCTTCAAAGCATCGTGTTCCTGTTCTTTGGTAGTCTGTTGGTAGGTTTAATACTGGTATTTCTCCACTGAACTTCTCTAACCAGTACTCTTCTTGCTCATTTATACCATTACTTTTATGTAATTTATTTATTATGTTCAATCCAGTTTTTTCACTCATACAGGAGACCTCCAATCCTTTAATATTAGAATTCAAATTCACCATCTAATAATTCATCTAATTCAGATAATTCTTCATTAATTTCTTTTATTTCCTTTTGCTCTAGTAAAGTTATATTCTTTAGTTTACAATTTATATCATCTGTTATTGCTCTCAATATTTTGAGTAAATCCTGCCCAAACCTCAAAATTGTATCTCTTCTAAATAAATCAACATTAAATTTAAATAATAACGATATTGTATTATCCATTTCTAATCCCGTTAATGATATATCATAGAATGTAGTGATTTCTTCTCTTGGATAGTATCTTTCAAATTTAATATCAATAGCTTCCATTCTTGTTTTTTCAAAATTCTGAACTATTAGCATGGTATCAAATAACGCATTTCTTCCTGCAGCTCTATGTAATCTTATGTTTTTTAATAGTTCTTCTAGATGATAGTCCTGATTCTCATAAGCTTTTAATGTGCAACTTTTTACCTCTCTCAGGAATTCACCAATTGTTTTTTCCCCTTCGGGATAGCTTCTTAAAGCAATAGTATTCACGAACATTCCTATTACTCTCTCTACATCAGAAAGCTTTCTTCCCGACGTTATTGTTCCTACTATAATGTCATCCTGTCCACAATATTTTGATAATAGTAAATTGTAGGCAACTAATAATATCATGTGTAAGGTAGTACCTGTATCTCGCATTAAGGTCTTTATTTTATTTGTTAAATCTGAACATACCTCTATATTAACTTTATCTCCTTTATAGCTTTTTACAAGCGGTCTGTCATAATCAGTAGGTATGTTAAGTATGGGTAAATCTCCTTTAAACATTTCAAGCCAAAATTTTTCCTGCTCTTTTATTTTTTCAGATTCTAACAAAATATTTTGCCATATTGCATAATCTTTGTATTGTATCGGCAAAGCAGGTAATTTTATGCCCTTATAAGCATCACTTAAATCATTCATAAGTATACTCATTGATATACCATCTGATATGATATGATGTACATCAATAATGAGCATGTGCTTATATGTACCAATCCTTACTAGGTTTACTCTTAATAAAGGTGCCAGCCCTAAATTGAAAGGTTTTATCAATCCTTTAATTATTGTTTCTATATCCTTTTCTTCGTTTTCTATATATTCTATTTCAAAATCTATTGAAGTACTAATTTTTTGAAAAACCTCATCATCAATAATTTCAAAGAATGTTCTAAACGCCTCGTGCATCTCTATCATTTGAATAAAAGCATCTTCTAATCTAACTTTATCCAGATCCCCTTCTATAATATAAATACAGGGCATATTATATTCAATACTGTCTTTGCTAAATTGGTTTAATATGTACATTCTCTTTTGAGCTGCTGATGTTTCGTAATATTCCTGTAGTTCTACAGGGCATAATGGTAAATATGTTGGTCGACTGTTTTTTTCAATGCCTATAGCAGAGAATAGTATTTCTAAAAGATCACTTATTGTAACGCTAGAAAAAACTTGTTCAATTGCAATATCAACCTGGAAATGACAGCTAATTAACCATTCAAGTTCAATAGCTTTTAAAGAGTTACCCCCTAGTCCAACAAAACTGTCATCCAAATTTACATCATCTGTACGCATTATATTTTTTAGTATACTAATAAGTTCCGCTGCTACCCTATCTCTATTTTTCATATCGACTTGATTTTTCTGTATTGATATTTCTTCCAATATAAAACCTACTTCCAATAATTATTATTGTTATAAATACATATCATTTTATTTAGAGCTGTAATTATGTACTGTTAAAGCATTCCATTGGCTGCAACTAATATTCTAAAATTGGTCAATTAAAGGATGTAGCGATAACATATAAAACAATTTTGAAAATCTTAGTTTGAAATACTTTACTGAGCTAATTGCTATTCTTACTGGCAATATATTCATCTCTTTCATTTTCAACACTACTATGTTTCCCTAACATTTTCTTAAGCAATATCTTATTCCCTTAAAGAACAAGTCTCACTTTCCAATGCTTGACTCTAAGCTTTACATAGACTTTGAGTAAATCACAGTGTCATATATATCAATGGTTGAAGTTGTAATCGTATATTCTCTGATAAGATTGCTTTTTCACCTGCCATTAATGTATAGCTGAACCATTTAGTTCTTATATTCATAGGTAAATGCACAGCAGTCTTTCTTAGTTGTTATTTTGATCATGTTCATCACACCTTTTCGAATGGCCAGATTTTAGATAATCTTAGAAGACCTTTCAATTAAGCATCCTATCAGGCTTAGATTGGAAAATCTTATGCATTTACTAAAAACTTATCAATATAATAGCTTCTATCATCATCAGCAAAAACACTCAGATTTAGGCTCATAAGGATAACAATTATCAGCATAAATATTGATATTCTATTTTTTATCCGCAATCTCTCACCCCCTAGCCTTATTTTATATCAAATTCCTTAGAATATAAAGGAAATTATATACAACACATAAACTAATGAAATTTTTGCACCAAATAGGGACAGACCTGTATGTCTGCATGTAAAAAAACTTCTGATAGTAAATATTCATACTATCAGAAGGCAATAAATATATTAATAACTGTCTATGTGTCTTTCTTAGTACTTCTGATACTTTTAATCATCAGTATCAGAAGCTGTATCATATCCCGTCTCTTCTTTACTAGTATTTCCTCTATCCTTTCTAATATCACCAGCATCTTCAGAACTTAATATTTGAGATCTATAAGATTTTTTCTCAATGTACTCTTCAAAAAACTCTTCAACATTATCAATTGTTATGCTAATACCCTTTTCTAATGCTATATTTATTAGCTCTTTAAGTCCTTTTATAGGTTTTTGCCAATAACCTCCATACCTTGTATTAAATCTTAAATTTACTTTGCCTAATTTTTCTTTTGCAAACATAAAAGTTAAGTAGCAGCCAAGACACGGACGTTTTTTTCCATAAATAATAGCTTTATCATTAGAACCACTTTTATAATAAGCAATTATCAGGTTTTGCTCTGCATGTGCATTTTTTATACCCTTAACAAAAATTATTTTACCTTTATATTTATCATCTGTTATATACTGAGTTACACTGCCTAACTCGCATAATTCAGCTACATTGTCTTTACTTATAGAATTAATCAATATTTCTCTGATCTTTTCAAAATCGTCCATCTCATCACCAGATGCATTACGTTCTCTTTCGGTAACTTTTTTGATTTTACTCATAGCCCTTAAAGCACGTTGCTCATTTGGCGGGATATATTCACTAGAAGAAAAGATTTCCACTAATTTTTCTTTTGTCAGCATTATATTAATTGGATCATTATTGCTGAAAAACAATCTATCATTAACATACATTCCTTGGACTTCCTGTTCTTCTGGGTTTATTTTATTCTTAATATAGCAAAATAACACAGTTGAGAGGTGACGTAATATTTGAGGGATACGTTCTCCTTCAAATGAACGCTTATGTCGTACTGTTACTTTCTCTGACCATTTACCAGATCCAGAATGTCCTGTTGCAGAATCCCATTCTTTGTCTTTTAATTTTTCTTCAAGCTTATCTTTGATACTTTTTCCACTTATTCTCACAAACTGCAATATTGGGCTTTCATGTAATTGTTTGTTTGGTACAGTATTTTCTGCAAAAATGTCATGATTTAAAGATTTTTCACTGCTTATGGCTTTGTTTCCCATATTATCTGCTTCAGACTCCAATTTAGTATTATCATTCACAGCTGCACCTTTCAATTGCATTGTTGGTTGTACTCTGCCCTGTACCTGCTGTACAACATGCCATGCTTCATGAGGTAAATGCTGTTCTTGTCCATGAGCTACATGTATATTCGTTCCCTGAGTATACGCTAATGCTCCTACTTGTGCAGGCTTATCTGAATTATAATGCACTCTTACATCATCCATAGAGAAACCTGATAAGTTTTCTACGCCTTTCTTTAGGTTTGTCGGTAGTCCTGTATAGTTTTCCTTCTTTTGAAGTATCCTAGAACTTTCATTTTGGGTTCCTACTTCACCTAAAAGCTTATTTAGTGCCTGGTTTCCAATAGTTCTTTGGAGTGTCATCGCCTCAGAGTGACTGAGAGAATCTGGATTCATACTAATACGCTGTATAATTTCCATTGGACTTGATCGATGTAGAAGTGGTTTTGTTGGCATAGTCATTCTTTGTACAGTTTTATTACTTCTATTTATAGAACGCTTGTCCTGTGCTTGAACATTTTCTCTTGCAAGCATATAAACTCTCCTTTTTATTATATAGAATTAATTCAGATATTTTTCTTTACACATTATAGTAATAAAAAAGAGATATTTTACAACGAGGTCATTTTGAAATATTTAGTTTTTAGTCCCATAAAAATACCCGCATGATAGTAAATAACTACATATACTATCATACGGGTATAAATATACTAATAACTGATTATGTGTCGTTCCTGACATTTATTCTTTTATAGTTCAGCTTTAATTTACTACTTTATAATCTTATTTACATATTCTGAAGTCGCCGCTGACAGTAGTGCCCCATAGTTAACATCAAACTCAACGATGTCTCCTACCTTATACTGTTTCTTTGCATGAGTAATATCCAGTATCATATGATCACTACTTGCACCTATAACCTCTATACCACCATCTCTTGGTGTAAGTCCATCAGGCTTTATATCCTGTCTGCCTGCTGCTACTATAGCTCTAATAACTATGCCTTTGTCTTCAAATACTGGCTTTTGTCCAAAAGCATCCATGCCTATTTCGCCTATCGGTATAGAAGGCTTTTCTTTAAGCTCTATTATTTCAGCTGAAAAAGTAAATGCATCTCTATAGGTGTCTTTTATTCTTTCACCATAAGCGGTTTCAAGACCTAATACTATTGACTCGCCTAGTCTTAATTGGTTCACTCTTTTGGGAGTTTCATTCTTCTCGATAAGATGTAAGCTGCTGGAGTTTCCTCCTGATATAATATCTAGCTTTATACTATATCTTTGCTCTATTTCCTCACCAAGTTTAACCAGTAAGCCTAGATTTTCATTTGTAGGAATTACTCCACCATAGCAGGTTAAGTTAGTACCAACTCCAATAAGCTTAATATTATCAAGCTTAATAATCTCACCTGCATACTCTACAGCCTTTTCATACCAAACGCCTTCTCTAAGGTCTCCTAGGTCAATCATAAGTATAACCTCATGTACCTTATTTTTAGCTTTAGCTGCTTTTGATAATGCCTTAAGAGTATCAAGCTCTGAATTCAAACTAACATCTGCATACTCCACTACTTCTGCTGCCTGTGACAGCATAGGAATTCTCAAAAGTAATTTTGGCACATTTATATCCTTAAGTCTCTTGAAGTTTTCTATTCTAGAATCAGCCAAAGCATAAACTCCACCATCTACCATAGCTTGAGCTATCTCAGGTATTGCACAAAAAACCTTCGTAACTCCTGCCACCCTTATACCATGAGAGCCTAGCTTTTCTGTCAGCACCTTTGTATTGTGCTTTATTTTATCTTTTTCAATTATTAAAGCTGGATATTGCATAACCACTCTCCTAACAATATCTTATAATATTTCCATGCTCTGTTTAAGAAGTAAAAGTGAATCCTTGGGATATCTCTTTGATAAAACCCCTAGGGAAGCCATTATATAGTAGTTATCTATAAGTATCTTCGCATTGCTTGTTGGATAAAGCTCAGTCCCCTTACCGTATTTTCCTATAGTCTCCAATATATTGACTCTATTTGGAAGTCTAGTAAGCGCACCGCCTGTACCAACAATATACTTAACATTGGTAAGATCCTTTCCTTCTGCTACAGTCTTCTTTCCAGATGCGCCATATAAATATCTAATAGTTCCTGCATGACGCTCTAGTGATGTAAGCACAGCTTCTCTTGTTAATCTTTCTATGAATTCCTTTTCTCTTTCTGTTTCAGGTATCGGCTTAGCATTTGCCACCAATTCCAAAACATCAGGGAATTCCTTCTTTAACTCATCCACGCCAATCTTTTCAACTATATGATTGAGATTCACATATACACCAAGATCTCCCTCAACTGTTCTTTTGGCTTCTGGTTCAGGACTAATAAGTATTCTGTTGATTTCCTCACTACCTTGTGTAACAGAATGTACATCGGTAGTAGCTCCACCAACATCAAATACTACTAAATCCCCGATATCTTCCTTTAGAAGCTTTGCCGCTTCCATAACTGCCCCAGGAGTAGGTATAATAGGGCCACCCACCATATCTCTTACTTTTGTCATACCAGGTGCATGGATGATATGCTCCTCAAAAGCAGCCTGTATTACCTTTCTAGTTGGTTCTACATTAAGCATATCTACCTTTGGATATACATTATCAACAAGATAAAGCTTAACACCAAATTCTTCCGCTATTTCTAATATCTCATCTTGATTCTCAATATTTCCTGCATATATCATTGGTATTCCTAGTTTCAAGGCAGCAATAGCCTCAAAGTTGTGCAGTGCAGTTTCACGTTCACCATAATCTACACCGCCAGCTACCAATATTATATTAGGGTTTATTTCTTGTAACTTCTTGAGATCCGTTCTACGAAGCTTACCCGCAGTAACCATC
The DNA here is from genome assembly GCA_942492835.1 of uncultured Clostridia bacterium. Lineage (GTDB taxonomy): Bacteria > Bacillota > Clostridia > Lutisporales > Lutisporaceae > GWB2-37-7. The sequence goes on from OW818645.1 coordinate 555,175, forward strand.
TTTATGATACCACCTGCGCCTAATGCAGCTTCCTTTGCGGCTCTCACAGTCATATCATAGACAAGACCATGAACAGTCATACGCAGTCCACCAGCAGCGCTACTAGTAGCAAGCATTTCATCATACTGTATCTCATCTTGCTTCAAATTATTTCTAAGATCGTCTACTGCACCTTTTAAACCTACAGTAACATCTCCATTTAATACCGTAGTAGGGAATTGCCCCTGTCCTATAAATTTAGGACAGGGGCTGCCTATATTATTGAATGCATTAACTACTGTAGTGGTGCTTCCAATTTCAGCAACCAATACATTAATCTTCATTCTTCATTTCCCTTCTTTTATCTACCATGAAGCTTACAACATCAATACCTTTTGAACCTCTACCAAAGCCAGCATCCATTCCTGCTTCCTTTGCAATTTCATTGTTAACCTGTGTTCCACCGCAGATTAACATAACCTTATCTCTAATGCCTTTTTCTACGCATAGTTCATGAAGCTTTCTCATATTCTTTATATGAACATCATCATGAGTGATAATTGTACTTGCAAGTATTGCATTCGCATTTGTTTCAATAGCTGCATCAACTAGCTTCTCAACTGGACAGGAAGTTCCAAGATACAAATACTTAACACCATATTTTTCAATTCCACCGTGCTTTATATCAAGAGTTTCCTTTAATCCTACTGAGTGCTCGTCCTGACCTACTGTCGCAGCAACAACAAATATTGGATTTTCATTTATATCAGCTCTTACTTCTTCCTCAGAATGTACTTTTGGCTTTTCTGGGATAATTAAATCATTAATATTTATATCAAATTTAACTTTACCCTTTATTTCTACTATAGTACCCTCTGATGGATGCAAGCATTGCTTATGAACAACTGTTACATCCTCTAAGCCCATCTTTTCACCACATTTTATAGCTGCGAATTCTGCTGTTCTTTCATCAAGCGGTAGGAATATTGTAGTTACAACAACTCCATCAGCCTTCCACTCAACCTCTGGCTTAACGATGCTTGTGTTTGTGTATTTTTCTACTTCCTTAAGTCTAACATTTACATTATCATTCTCATCAAGCTCATCAATGTAAATAATCTTAGTTCTATCTTCAAAGGTATCTCCGCCTATTGCATCAGAGGCCTTTTTGAATTCCTTTGGTACGTTATTATCACCGTAGTGTACTGATACAGGTGCAAAATAATCTGCATCTCTTTCAAATACCATGCCAGCGCCTATACCGCCTTCTATTTCTCTTGGTATACCATCACCATTTCTTTCTGGATAGTTACCGCTGTCTATGAAGAAGCCTTGCTCAACAGCTTTGAAATAACCGCCAACCTCAAGCATTTCTTCCATAAATAGAATTGCTCTTTCCTTTAGCTCTCTAACGTCTTCACCTAATACACCATCTCTGTCAATCTTAACCATTTCTCTTAAGCCGTCCATACCATTCATAGCCTGCTTAGCTGTACTGATAGCTGCAATATTGTTATAATGCCATGGCACGTTACGTCCTTCATCAGGAGTAATAGTTGATTGTATATCAGCACTTGTAAGTCTTGAAATCATAAGGTTTAGTGTATGAGTTACTGTAGCTTCCTTCATGTCTGATTCCATATACTTTGTGTTTTGCTGTGCTCTCATCTTATATTCACTAAATATATCTCTAAGTGCTACTGCATATGGTAAATCCAGTCTCATACATGGAGCTGGAGGAGCTGTTGGAGGTACTGTTGACAATGCTATATTTTCTGGCTTTATGCCAACCTTCCTTGAGAATATACTATTTATTGCGTGCTGAACCATTAACTCTGGTCTAACCTTCCAAGCTTTCATAGCTGTAGCATTTGCATTGTGTGCTCCATCTATTTGAAGCATATCAGCCCAAGCCATTATCTTTTTTGCTTCGCAAGCATCAACAAAGCTTCTTATCATATTAATATTTCTATAAATTACGTTGTATTGTGGGTCTTGGTGTGCTCCGTTTACGCCTTCCTCAGCAAACATTACTGCTATATCAGGGCCTGCAACACCAGAAATATATGAGTGGAAATTTATTGGTCTGCCTACTTCTTCTTCTATCATATCTAAGGCTTTTCTACTAGCTCTTACTTGCTTTCTTGTAACAGAAATACCTCCGATACCTTGTGTTGTACCTTCAAGAAGTGAATCTATATGAGATTGTCCAGCAGTTCTTATTACCATTATATGGTCAGCACCATGCCATGCAGCCATTCTCATTCTTCTTATATCATCTTCAAATCTTCCTGAAGCTATTTCTGTAGTTATTACGCAGTCTGGTTGAGGGTCAATGTAGCCAAAACCTCTACTTCCTGGTAGTGGTATATAGTTTTTCAAACCTTCTGAAGTTTCATGGTATTCAAAGTCTCCAATTACTCTTTTTTCGTTTTGACCTTCTCTCCAATGCCAGCCTCTTCTTTTTGGTTCATATTTATCTAAGTCTTGCAAAAGCTCTTCTATATCAATTTTCTTATTTATATCTAAACTCATTATTTACCCCTCCTTTAAAACAATGTCTCGACTTTGTCCCAATGTTTACCTTCTGCCAAAGCTATACCAGCTTCTCTCACTGATATACCTAGCTTTTTAGAAAGTCTCCATACTACGTTGCCGGCACCCTTTCCCATAAGACCTTTATTCATTACACCTTCTACTATAGGCTTAACTTCCATACTTGAGAAACCCATTCTAAGAAGAACGCTTCTTTCTATAGCAGGAGTAGTGTTCTTTTTTCCAAGCTCAAGCATTGGGTTTACAATTGTTTCTGCAAGCTCCCAAAATTTTGCCTTTAGCTCATCATCTGTCAGGCTATTTAGATGCTGTCTTCTAACTTCATAATCATCAGCACGTTTCATTTATATATACCTCCAAAATCTATTTTATAGTTACACCCAGTTCCTTTAGGGTATCAATTACAAACTGCTCATTTGACTTAGTATCCTTTGCAAGGAAATCTATATCAGCCTTTGAAGCCTCAGTAACCTTATAATTGGTCACACAATTTCTAATATATGAATGTCTTGCTTTACTCAAATCATAATCCCTATACTTTATTAAAGATGGATCCTCAGGTAGTATTATATTTTCTCCTGGAACCTCTTCTGTAGGATTACCAAATCTTACATCTATACCATTTTGCTTAGCAAAGCTAAGTTGTGGCATTGGATGCTTGCCAGCTCCTGTATATTCTGTCTCTTGAACTACTATGATTTGATCCTCATCCATTTCCTGTGCTAAGGAAAAAGCTGCTGTCAAGGATGTATTTCCTGCAGGTCCTCTCTCTAAGCCTTCAAGTACTGCTAAAGTTTCTGTAATATAGAATACTTCCCCTTGTCTTACAAGTACATATCTATCAAGGTACCTAAGTGGTCTAGCTGCATTTCTTGGAACATCCGCTCTGTCAGGCCATGTAGCAAAAGGTAATCCAAAGCCTGTATGTCCTGTGGTAAAGGATTTTCTGTTAAAGTCATGATCAGATGCCATATGCAAGCCTGATAAATCAACACTAGCACCAACAACTTGAACATTCTCAGCTCCAGCCTTTATGAGACCTCTTGCTGTACCTGTAACATTTCCTCCCCCTGCATTTGTAGCTACAACCACGTCAGGGTCTCTGCCTTCTTTTTCTCTAAACTGCATAGCTAATTCATAACCAAGAGTTTCAACTCCTGATATAGCCAAGGCTGTATATAGTGAAGCATTAAAATAGCCTGTTTCTTCTAATAATAATAGGAAGGAATAGAAAAGCTCTGGTCCTACAGTAAGCTGTACAACCTCTGCTCCTAAAGATTCACATGCTCTTAGTTTTTCTAATATTTCCGGTTGTCCTACCATTTTGCTGTCATAGCATTCCTGTACAACGATACATTTAAGTCCTTGCATAGCCGCTTGTGATGCAACTGCAGCACCGTAGTTGCCGCTTGTTGCTGTTACAACGCCTTTATAGCCATGAGTTTTAGCAAAATAAACCGCATTAGCTGCTCTTCTCGCTTTAAAACTTCCTGATGGATTGCAGGCTTCATCTTTTATAAAGATTCTTGCTCCCTTACCCTTAGGCGCCATCTTTCTTGCAAGTGCAGTAAGGTTCTTTAACTCAATTATTGGTGTATTTCCAACGCTTACATCTGATTGTATCTTCTGTATTTCTTCCAGTGTATAGCCTGCTTCTCTCATCATTCTCTCATAGTCAAATCCTATTCCATCTGACTCGAAAACAGAGTAATCTATACCAATGGCTTTTTTCATAATCTCATTTTTTCTGCTATTTACCGCAGCATATGAATTATCTTTTATCATTATTTTTCACCTCCGAAAAGGATTTCTTTTACCTGTACGTCTACCTTTAACAATTCAGGTACAAAATCTCCAAATGAATGTATATATCTAGGGTTAATTGCTACCAATTCCCCATTCACTTTACGTCCTGTAGTAGTTTCTATTTCTATCTGTTCTCCAACCTTTGCTTCAGTTAAAGCATAACCCTTTACCCATAACTCCAGAGGTACTTTTTTAGTGTCCTCAGGCACTTGTGGTGCTCTCTCTTCAGGTTTTAGTACTATTTGATGTATTTGTACCCAATCTCCTTTTTTAGCTGAGTTCATTTTAAACGCTCCTTTTAATATCATATTAATACTGGCAGCTGGTGTATAAACAACAGCTGCCAGTATTATAATGTAAAATTTATATTTATCTTTCTATAAGCTTTCTCATATCTCCCATTATTGCTCTTGGAACAGGAAGATCTATCATAGTCTTTAAACCAGCTCTTGCATTTATAACATGAGGAATCATGTTAACACACATAGCAATTGTACCAAGTCCGCCTTCTACCTCTGGTTTTATTGACATATTTACTTCAGGTGTACCCTTTATTGTTATGTAATCACCTGTATGAGTTCCTTCCATTTCTGGCTCAATTTGTTGTGGATGTATCATATCTATCTTTACTTCGCCATCTACATAGCCTTGACCAGTCATGCTTACACCAGCAACATTTCCTTTTGCTGCAAAGCCATAAGGAGATGTTCTATCAACTGTAGTAACTATAGGCTTCATTTGTGTTTCATACTTTTCTACATCCCAGCCTATTGCATCACCTATCATTCTAATTGACTCAGCAAAACCAACGTGACCTGCTAATGAACCATCAGCAACTCCCTTGTTGAATGCATCTACAGTAACACCAACACCTTGCTCTACCATAACTGTTGGACCAAATGGTGATAAACTGTTTACTCTCTTTGCTTCAATATGCTCTACCTCTGTCATACAACCTGTTAAGCAAACTACTAGTAAATCCATTATTAAACCAGGATTAATACCTGTACCTAGAATTGTAACACCGTTTGCCTTAGCTATTTTGTTTAGTTCTTCTGCCAATTCAGGATTTTGTGATTGTGGATATGCCATTTCTTCTGCTGTAGAAATAACATTTACCTTGTGATCAAGTACTTGCTTCAATCTTGGGAATGCCTTCTTTGTATATGAATCTGTACAACATAAGCAAACATCAACATTCTTGCCTTCTAATACTGCATCAATATCATTGATAATTATAACGTCTTGTTTGTTTCCTCTTTCTACTCCAAGATACTCGAACATACTTCTTCCTACTCTTTTAGCATTTCTATCGCATACACCTACGATATCTACGCCCTGCTTAGTTAAAAGCATTTTTGCCATTCCGCTTCCCATTGCACCAAAGCCCCAAATTGCTACTCTTACATTTTCCATTATTATACCCTCCGTCTTTTATTATAATTTTATTATTGCATTTTGTATCAAGCCTAAAATTTTAACTCATACAAAATGATTGTCCATTAATATATTATTGAAACTTAAGTAAATCGCTTAATATTTTATGTATTTTTTCAGATTATATTATATAGTGAATATCATAACAATTAATCCAATATTTATATACGCAACTATCATGCCAAGATAAAAACACCTCAATTTAATTTTTGAAAAGTTAAATTGAGGTGTTTCAATGCTTTAAATATATTAGATTATTAATTGCTAACGTAAATTTTCCGAATTTTATTGTTTAGAGCAAAATTATTTGCAGTTCCGCAATTAATTTTGCATGCGAATTATTACTTTGAAATTGTTTAATTTGCTTTTTTGCTCAAAGTTTCTTACTTACTGCAAATATATTTGCAGTAAGTAAGAGGCGTTATGGTATTACCTTTATTTACATTATTATTTGCTGTTATATTAATTTTCCCTATATAAATTCTGGTTTATTTCTTTAAAGATTTATAAATTACATCTATTGCTCATCTTGTATATTAAATAATTACTCTATCTATATATCGTACTATTTATGTTAACACATTATGCATATTTATCCAATTATATGGTATATTTTATGTAACATTTACTTATGCATTAGAGCCATGCTATATGCACAACATGGCTCTAATGCATAAGTAAATGATTATAACTTACAAATAAAATATTAATAAAAAATATAAAATTTCATTTAAGAAGGAAAATATACATACAAGTAGAATATTACATAATATATAATTCATAGATATATCATTTTATTATCTTTGAATATATGAAAAAAAACTTATCAAATTTTAGTATCAAGTACATATTAAACAAATTTATTTTCTGCGTTCTTAAATACCAATATAAATATAAATAGGAGGATGAAACAATATGAAAAATAGTGTAAGTAACAACTTTTTAAGAAAGGCAGATATTGTTAGTGTATGTCTTATTATTGCTATAGACATGCTAATTGTTTTTGCTGATATTTTAGCTCTTGATAGTTCACAAATACTTCGAACCATAGCTCCAACACTTATAGTTATCGCTTTTGTTCTTGTTATATATTTTATTCCAATGAATAGTAAAATCAGAGGATTTGTGTATGGCTTAATTGTTTTAAGTGCATCGTTGGCTAATATGGCTAAGGACCCTACAGATACAAGAACAATTTATGCACTAATAGCTTCTTTCCTTGTTGTATCATTATATTATTCTATAAAAATGTTGATCGCACATGGTGTTATTGTAAATGTAATATATATTGCATTGTATTTTGTGAATAATGTTATGTTATTTGGTAGAGAGCGTCCATTTATTTACCTTGCTGTAACTTTATTCCTAATTGATGGTATTTGTCTTGGACTTTATTTTACAACCAATTGGGGTCTTCAAATGATTAATAATGCCACAAAAAAAGAAGATGAAGGAAAGGAAATACTTGATAAATTACAATTCACAATGAATAAGGTTGAGGAAACTTCTATTGCTTTAAATCAAAATGTTAATATGCTTGATCAAAATATAAACATTATTGTTGAGTCTAGTAAAGATACTACAATTGCAATGGATCAAATGGCACAAGGAACAGAACAGCAGGCATTAAACATTAGTGAAATAAACTTAAATATGATAAATGCTTTAGAAAATGTAAAAGCAACTAAGGATATATCAAAAAAGGTATCAGATAACTCAAAGGTTATTTCTAATAATGTTATTAAAGGAACAGAAAAAATTGATACTATGACAGAACAAATGGGAACAATAGGTCAAGCAATCGGAACAGCTGCGACAACTGTAATTGAACTTCAAGAAAATATCTATAAAATAAACAAATTTCTTGATAGTATAACACAAATAGCGGAGCAGACAAATCTTCTGGCTCTAAATGCAGCAATTGAAGCTGCTAGAGCAGGTGATGAAGGAAGAGGCTTTGCTGTTGTAGCAGATGAGGTAAAGAAATTAGCCGAGGAAAGTGCAAAAAATGTAAAAGATATAAATAAAATTACATTAGATATTTCAGAAAGTGTAAAGCTTGCAGTAAATAAGGTTGGTCAGGGAGAACAGGCTGTTGTAGCGGGAAATGAATTGATTCACGAAGTTGCAAAACATTTTGTAGCGGTAAAAAATGATAGTGAAGAAAACTTTAAAGCATTAGAAAAAGAAGAATCAATGATAGAAAATGTTACTGACATTTTTGCTAAGGTACAAGATCAAATTACTAATATTGCTTCTATTGCAGAACAACATGCTGCTTCCAATCAAGAAGTATTAGCATCCTTAGAAAATGAAAATGCTGAAATAAATTCTATCAATAGCGCAATTAAAGAAATCAAAAGCACTACAGAGATTTTAAATGATATGTTGAAGTAATGTTATAAAAGAAATAATATTACACAGGCATTCCTACTCTAGGGATGCCTGTTTCAATATATACTGTAGCTCCATTTTATTTTAATAATTATATTTTCACGCTTACTTGCAGATATTATAATAAAAATCTAAAATATTGAGAAGAACCATCCTAATAAGTACAAAAATAATAGGATTGAAGGAAAATCAATGATAACTATATTAAAAAACCTTATCAGCAATTTAAGTTATGTAGTAATAATCGCCTTTACTATTTCCAATCTATCGGTATTCAAAAATATAATACAGAAGGATGAATTTAAAAAATTCGATCTTATTGTACTATCAGTAACCTTTGCTATTTTTGGAATAATAGGGACATACTTCGGAACAGACGTAAATGGCGCAATAGCCAATACAAGAATAATCGGAGTTATGGCTGGGGGTATACTCTGCGGTCCTTTTGTAGGTATTATGTCAGGTATTATAGCTGGAATTCATAGATTTCTATATGATATTGGTGGAATAACCTCCATACCTTGTGCAATAGCAACAATTATTGCTGGTTTCGTTTCAGCCTTTTTATATACAAAAGGCACCAAACATGTAAAATGTTTTTATGGATTCATAGGAGGCATTGTTGTAGAGAGTATCGAGATGCTTCTTATTCTTATCATCTCAAAACCTTATTCTAGTGCTCTTTTTATAACAAAAAGTATATATCTTCCCATGAGCTTTACAAATGCGCTTGGTATTTATATTCTCATATTGTTGATACAGAAAATTTTTAATGAAAAAGATCAATTGTCTGCTAAGCAAGCTCAACTTGCTCTTGATATAGCAAACAAAACTCTTCCTTACTTTAGAGATATTAACTGTGATTCATTAAAAAATATATGTTCAATAATAAAAGACTCTACTAGTGCTGCTGCAGTTGCAATTACTGATAAAACCACTATCTTGGCTCATGAAGGATTAGGCTCAGATCATCATATAATTGGTGAGCCTATCCAGACCTCAGCTACAATACAAGTAATTAGAGATGGACAAATACGTATTGTAAATACGCCAAAAGAAATAGAATGTTCTTTTGAAAATTGCCAGCTGAAATCCGCAATTATAGTGCCTCTAAAAGAAGGAGATGAGATTAGCGGCACTCTTAAATTATATTTTGCAAAAGAAAACGGCATATCCTTTACACACGAAAAGTTGGCTATTGGCTTATCCCAATTAATTTCAACCCAGCTAGAAATAAGCAAGGTAGGAAAACTGAAGGATTTAGCTGTAAAAGCGGAGATCAAAGCACTCCAAGCTCAAATTAACCCACATTTTCTCTTTAACTCATTAAATACAATTATCGCTTTTTTAAGAATTAATCCAGATAAAGCTCGAGAGTTAATAGTTAATCTGTCGACTTTTTTAAGATACAACATAGAGGAAACAAGTACTTTCGTTGATATCAGTAAGGAACTTCAACAGGTTAAAGCTTATGTAGAAATAGAAAAAGCGCGTTTTGGAGATAAACTTAATGTAATCTATGATATTGATGAAAGTATACATATAAAAATTCCTTCGTTAATAATACAGCCTATCGTGGAAAACTCAATAAAACATGGAATTTTAAAAGGTCGTGGTTCTGGGAATGTTAAGATAGAAGTTAAAGAATATAACTTAAAAAACATTAAGGTAACAGTAGAGGATGATGGTATTGGTATTCCTCAAGCTATTATTGACAGTATATACGCCGGAAACATCAGTGAAAATAAGATTGGTATGTCCAATGTAGATATCAGACTTCGACATATATATGGAACAGGACTTGTGATAGAGCGTCTTACCGAAGGAACCAGAATTAGTTTTATTTTAAACGAAACTAATATTTAAGACACTACTTATATAGTAATAGAGGTGAATCTATGAATTGTATTATTGTTGACGATGAATACCCCTCAATTGAAGAGCTAAGTTATTATATTACTAATTTCAGTTCAATTGAAATATTGGAGACCTTTGATGATAGTATAAAAGCTCTTGGATATGTACAGACACACACTATAGATGTGATTTTCCTCGATATAAACATGCCAAAACTAGATGGGTTAACCTTCAGCAGAGTGATAAAGACTTTAACAAGTAAACCCATTTTCGTATTTATCACTGCTTATAGTGAGCATGCCCTTGAAGCCTTTGAAGTTGCTGCTTTTGATTATATTTTAAAGCCTTTTTCAGAAATCAGAATTACAGGCACATTGAAAAGACTTGAAAATTGTACAGCCACTAAATGTAGTACAAAAATTACTTTGTGGAAAAATGATAAAATGCATGTGTTAAATATGAATGACATATATTATTGTGAAGCTCATGAGCATGAAGTGCATGTGCATACAAGGGATGACCTGTTTATAGTCTCCACAAGCATTTCAAACTTTTATAAGAAGCTTCCTCAAGAAACTTTTTTTAAAAGCCACCGCTCTTATATCGTGAATATTGATAAAATCACAGAAATCATCCCTTGGTTCAATAATACATATATACTTAAACTACAAGGGTCAGATTCAGAGATTCCAGTAAGTAGACAAAATATATTATTATTTAAAAAGTTAATGGGCATATAAATGCATTTTATGTGCCCATTTTGTTATTTAATGCGATAATAAGTACTTGCTTCTACATTTTCATTATAATTATAGTAAAACAAAATAATTATTAGGAGGTATGATTTTTACTATAATTTAATAACGATTCTATCTAGATCATTAAAAGCCATTATACACTATTTTATTTAACAAAATATAATAATAGTAACAAGAGGAGGATTAACATGACAACCTTTCTAATTGGACTAGTAATACTTATTGGTGGTGGTTTTTTATATGGCAAATATTGCCAGCGTGTTTTTGGTCCTGATGATAGACCTACACCAGCAGTTGCTAAAGCTGATGGCGTAGACTTCGTAGTAATGAAGACTTGGAAAAATAGTTTAATTAATTTATTAAATATAGCAGGTACTGGACCTATTTTAGGACCTATACAAGGTATTTTATTTGGACCTGTTGCATTCTTAACTATACCTATTGGATGTGTTATCGCTGGATCTATGCATGATTATTTCAGCGGAATGATTTCCGTTAGAAATGGTGGAGCACAAATGCCTAAGTTAATACAAAAATACTTAGGTAGCAAAATTAATAAGGTATACAATGTTATTGTTTGGGTATTAATGATTTTAGTAGGTGCAGTTTTTATTTACACACCTGGAGATTTAATTGTTAATGAGATAATAGGTCAAAAGGCTTTAGCAACAAATCCAACAACTTGGATAGTATACGGTTGTATATTTGCTTATTATCTTATAGCTACCTTCTTCCCAATAGATGCAATCATAGGTAAAGTATATCCGATATTCGGTGCAGTACTTATTTTATCTGCAGTTGGAATATTTGGCGGAGTAATACTAGATGGAGGAGCAAATCTAACAAATTTATCCTTTGCAACTAATATTTTTGGTCAACATCCTAGTGAACTTCCATTTATGCCTGTATTCTTTATAACTGTTGCTTGCGGAATAATGTCAGGCTTCCACTCAACTCAAGCAACACTAATTTCCAGAACTATGAAGCATGAAAAAGAAGGAAGAACTACATTCTTTAACATGATGTTAGTAGAAGGCTTTATTGCAATGGTATGGGCTGCAGGAGCAATGATAGTATTCGGTAGAGGACAAGCTCTTGATACAAATGCCACTCTTATGATAGGTATTATTTCAAGAGATTTCTTAGGTAATATCGGAGCAATCTTTGCAATTCTTGGAGTTGTCGTACTTCCTATTACATCAGGTGATACTGCATTTAGAGGCTTAAGACTTATGCTTGCAGAACAATTTAATATTGATCAAACTAATTGGAAAAAGAGATTAGTTCTTACCATATGCATTTTCATACCAGCTATCGTAATACTAGTATATGCTAAAATTAATCCAAATGGATTTAGTATACTCTGGAGATATTTTGCTTGGACAAATCAAACAATTGCAATCTTTGCTTTAGCAATGATAACAGTTTACTTGTACATCAGTAAGAAAAACTACTGGATATCATTATTACCAGGTATGTTCTATTCATACGTTATATCCAGTTATATCTTCCATGCTCCTATAGGTTTTGGAATAGAAAGCAGACTTGGACTTAACCCAAATAGCTATACTATCTCATATATATTAGCTGCTGCTTTTGTATTATTCTATGCATGGGGTACAATAAAATTGGCTTCAACTAGAAAAGATGCAATTTTAAAAACTAATTTAGATAACTAAATTTATTTTTTAATTCTCTATGATATCGTATTATTGGGGTTAACGTAAAGAAACAGGTGTTATAATAGCACCTGTTTCTTTATTTATTATGAAAAGTATTCTACCTAATCCTCATTCAACATTCCATATTTTTTAAGTTTGTGTTGCAGTGTCTGCCTTTTAATTCCTAACTTCTCTGCACTTTTAGTTATGTTTCCTCCAAACTCTGTCATTGCACCGCTTATTAAGCTCATCTCCAGTTGCTCTATTATTTCATCTAAAGACTTACCATCCTCCATACTAATACTGTAGGTATTCTGCATGGAAGAAAACATTCTTTTATTTATCTCATTTGAGAAATGTTCAGGCTTTATGATGTGCTCCTTATTTATCATATTCATAGCACTTTCAATAAGGTTCTCCAGCTCTCTTACGTTACCTTGCCAATCATAGTTTAAAAAGGCTTCTTTTACGTCGTTTGAAAGATACCATACATCTTTCTTTAGAATAACATTATATTTCTTTATAAAATTCTCTACTAAAGCTGGTATATCTTTCTTTCGCTCTCTAAGTGGTGGTATATTAAGAGCGATTACATTTAATCTATAATAAAGATCCTTTCGTAAAAGTCCTTTATTTACAATTTCCAATGGATTTTCATTAGTGGTTGCAATTATCCGTACATCTATAGGGATATCATTTAATCCGCCCACTCTTCGTACATAACCCTCCTGCAAAACCCTGAGAAGCTTTGCCTGAAGTGGTAGGCTCATGGAATTAATTTCATCTAACAGCAAAGTACCTTCGTTTGCCTGCTCAAACAAGCCTGGCCTGTTTATTGCTCCCGTAAAGCTTCCCTTTACAGTTCCAAAAAGTATTCCTTCCAACAGTGTCTCTGGTAAAGCTGCACAATTTTGAGCTATAAATGGTTTGTCACTTCTATTGCTTTCGTTATGTATACTCTGCGCAAATAACTCCTTACCCGTACCTGTCTCACCATATATAAGTACTGTAGAAGTTGAGTTTGCCGCTTTCTTTGCTATGATTATCGAATCTACAAAATTCTCAGCCTCACCCGTTAAACTTTTAAAGGTATAGCCCTTAAGCTTATCATTCTCAACATCTTTAAAAGCTAACTCATGCTGTAGATACTCAACCTTTTTTGATAAATCATGTTCTTTGGTAATATCCTTTGCAATTTCTAAAGCACCATACTTAGAAGCAGTAAGCTTTATTGGTATTGTACTATTTATAGTCTGTATTTGCTTACCATGTATATTTAGATAAGTTTGTTTAGTATTATAAATAGGTTTTCTTGTGTTAAGAACTCTATATAAAGTGCTAGTCTGCGTTGTAAGACTTGGGAATATTTCAAGTATTCTTTTACCTAAAACGTCGTCAATAAGCAAGCCCTCCATATCTGCCATGGCTTGATTGTAAAACAAAGTAGTGCTGTCTTCATCTACTAAATGAATACCTACATCAATGTTTTGTATTATTGTCTCAATTATCGATTTATAAATTAAATTCACTGTCACTTACCGCACCTCGCAAAAATTAAGGTAGATGTGAAAATCACATCTACCTTAATTATACCAATAGTTATAGTTTTTTTAAATGTATTTGTTTATAATCTCTTCAAAGGATTGCTTTGGTCTAGCACCAACAATTCCATCAACATGTTTACCATTGTTGAAAAGGTACACAGATGGTATGCTCATTATATTATATTGTCCTGCTATTTCTGGATTTTCATCCACGTTTAGCTTTACTACCTTTACCTTGCCTGCATATTGCTCTGCCAATTGATCAATAATTGGAGATACCATTTTGCAAGGTCCGCACCAAGCTGCCCAAAAGTCCACCAATACTGGTTTATCTGACTTTAACACTTCATTTTCAAAATTAACCTTTTCTACTATGCCTACTTTATCACTCATTTTTTAATCTCCTTTCAAAACTATTCTTTATCAACAATACTGATAATTACAGGTTTATATTTTTTCATTCCCTGTATCTTTTCTTCATTTAGTCTAATTATCACATAGATCAATGCTGCTGCTAGTAAGCCTAAAATAGCACCTATACCTTGAGCTGCACTGTCTGAGAAACCTAATGCTAATAGCCCATAATAGCCTCCAATAATGCCTGCTATTAAGGCAAGTAGTGGATAAAGATAAATTACTATTGCAGCTGAAAAAAAATCTAAGGTTTCCATATTAACCTCAACCATATCCCCAGGTTTTGCACCAACTACATTTTCCGCTTCTAAAACTAACTTAAGTTGACCTGGTCCTACCTGACAAGCTCCACAATCGCCACAGGCAGTATGCCTTTGCATTCTAATTTTTGCTTTGTCTTCTACTAGTTCAATAACTAAACCGGTCTGTCTCATGGTTATCTCCTCACATTATTTAACGTACTTAATTATTGTTTCAATTACAGAATCCACATTTTTGTCAACTTCACCCTTATCTATTGATGCTTTTAAACCTTGTTTCATACATTCAGCTACGTACCTTTCTATCATCATGCCACCAACCTTATTTATAGCTGCTCTTATAGCTGAGATTTGAACCATTACTTCGGTACAGCACTTTTCTTCATCCACCATTCTTTCAATGCCTTTAACCTGTCCTTCGATTTTCTTAAGTCGTGTTAGTATATCATCCTTATCAATAATTTTCTCACTCACTTTTGACCCTCCCATACCCCAACGGGGTATCTATAATTCTATTATATAACTTATTTTTGATTTGTCAACTTTATATTATATTTTAATTTAGACCTATAAAGTATGCACTAATTAATTAACAATAAAATACAGGAAATTTGTACTTTCTATAAATAACGGAATATATATCACACTATTTTATAAATGTAAAATATTTAATGTGCTATATCTAGCATATCTCTCACAACCGCTGATGCAAGTATCAATCCTGCAACTGAAGGTACAAAAGAAATACTACCTGGTATCTGCCTTCTGTGTGTACACTTAGCCAAATCCTTATTACTGCATATACAATTGTTTTTACAGTTATTTTCTGTTTCAAAAAGAGTTACAGGCTCTTCCTTTGAGTAAACTACCTTAAGCTTTTGAATACCTCTTTTTCTGAGCTCACGCCTCATAACTCTTGCCAAAGGACATATAGAAGTATCGTAAATATCAGCAATTTCAAGCTTAGTTGGATCAAACTTATTGCCTGCTCCCATACAGCTTATCACAGGAATACTCATATTCTGTGATCTGACAATAAGGTCAATTTTTGAGGAAACCATATCAATGGCATCAACCACATAGTCTAAATCTCTAGATAAAAGCATTTCACTTGTTTCCTCATTATATAACATCTTATGCGTAATTATATTCATCTCAGGATTGATATCCAAAAGTCTGTCCTTCATTGTATCAACCTTTGATTTTCCAACAGTTTTCCTTGTAGCATGTATTTGTCTATTTATATTTGTAAGACAAATATCATCATCATCAACAAGTACGACACTACCTACACCAGCTCTTCCAAGTGCCTCCGCTGTATATGAGCCTACACCGCCGATTCCAAATATAGCAACCTTGCTGTTTTTCAGTTTTTCTATACCTTCTTTACCAATCAGTAGCTCAGTTCTAGAATTCCAATCCATTTATACCTCCAAACAAGTCCTGCTGTAATAAATTAAAGCAGGACTACGTAAGTGTTATATTAGTTTTTACATTATTATTAATTTTATCACTAATTTTTTGTTGTTATTTTCAACTCTTCTAGCTGTTTTACATCAGCTGG
Source organism: uncultured Clostridia bacterium (assembly GCA_942492835.1). GTDB lineage: Bacteria > Bacillota > Clostridia > Lutisporales > Lutisporaceae > GWB2-37-7. The sequence goes on from OW818645.1 coordinate 571,405, forward strand.
AGATGGTGCATTTGTCATTAAGCAGCTTGCTGTTTGTGTCTTAGGGAAAGCAACAACGTCTTTAATATTGTCAGTACCTGTAAGAAGCATTATTAATCTATCTAATCCAAAAGCTAAACCGCCATGAGGTGGTGTACCATATTTAAAGGCTTCAAGTAAGAATCCAAATTTTTGCCAAGCCTCTTCATGGGAAAATCCAAGCAGCCCAAACATTTTTTCCTGTAGCTGCTGATTGTGTATTCTTATGCTTCCTCCACCTATTTCATAGCCATTTAAGACCATATCATATGCCTTTGCTCTGACTTCTCCAGGATTAGTATCCAGCATTGGAATATCTTCGTCCATTGGACTTGTAAAAGGATGATGCTTAGCAGTATATCTCTTTTCATCTTCATCGTAATCAAGCAGTGGAAATTCAGTTACCCATAAGAAATTAAACTTATTCTGATCGATAAGCTCAAATCTTCTGCCAACCTCAAGTCTCAGTTGTCCCAAGGAATCATACACAACGTTTGAAGCATCTGCAACAATGAAGATTATATCTCCAACCTTCGCCTGCATTCTTTCTACTATGGCATTTAGCTCTTCTTCCTTTAAGAATTTTGCTATAGGTGATTTTATTCCGTCAGCTGTAATATTTATCCAAGCTAAGCCTTTAGCCTTATAAATCTTTACATACTCACCAAGACTATCAATTTCCTTACGACTTATTTTAGCTCCTATGCCTTCTGCATTTATAGCCTTTATGAGTCCTTTGTTTGCTACTGTGTCTGCAAACACCTTAAACTCAGAATTAGCTACTATATCTGCTATATCCTTTATCTCCAAGCCAAAACGAGTATCTGGCTTATCAGAACCATATCTCTCCATTGCCTCCTTGTAAGTCAATCTTTCCATTGGAAGCTGCACATCTACATCTAATATTTTCTTAAACACCTTTTGGATCAATCCTTCATTTATCTCTATTACATCATCTATATCAACAAAGGACAGCTCCATATCTATCTGAGTAAACTCAGGCTGTCTGTCAGCTCTTAAATCCTCATCTCTGAAGCATCTTACTATCTGGTAGTATCTATCAAAGCCTGATACCATCAATATCTGCTTAAATAGCTGAGGTGATTGAGGCAATGCGTAGAAGTTACCTGGTTGAACTCTACTTGGTACAAGGTAATCTCTTGCTCCCTCGGGAGTAGTTTTTGTCAGAATAGGAGTCTCTATTTCAATGAAGCCCTTTTCATCAAGATAATCTCTCACAACCTTAGCAACCTTGTGTCTTGTGAAGAAAATCTTTTGCATAGAAGGTTTTCTAAGATCAAGATATCTATATTTCAATCTTACAGCTTCTGACTCCTTAGCATCATCCTCAATATATATTGGTGGTGTCTCTGACTTACTGATTATCTCCATACCACTTACTATTATCTCTATACTTCCTGTGCTTATCTTGGTATTTACAGCCCCACCTCTTTTAGCAACTTCTCCTGTAATGCCAAGTACGAACTCTCCTCTTACCTTTGCTGCTTCGTTAAACAAGCTCTCAGTAGCATCCTTATTAATAACCGCTTGCACCAAGCCAGTTCTATCTCTCAAATCAATAAACTTTAGACTTCCTAGGTCTCTGCTCTTTTGAACCCAACCGTATACCGTTACCTTTTGTCCAATATTATTTTCACTTAGCTCTCCGCACATATTCGTTCTATTGAATTTACTCATTTATAACGCCCCCTGTTTTATTGATTTCATATATTCCACTAATTGATTTAATTGAATCTCTTTTTCACTGCCATTTTCCATATTCTTCACTTTAATTTTGTTATTACTTATTTCATCCTCGCCGATTACAGTTATATACTTTGAATTCAATTTGTTTGCGTATTTCATTTGAGCCTTAAGACTTCTTGACATGTAATCCTTATCAGCTCTTATACCGTTATCCCTTAAAGTATGTACCAGTTTTATAGATTCTTTTACCCCTGCATCTCCTAGCCCTATTATAAACAAGTCCATAGTCTCAGGTGTCGGTATTTCTATACCAGACTTTTCAAGGAGTAATAACATCCGTTCTATTCCCATTCCAAAGCCAACACTTGGTATAGAAGGTCCCCCAACTTCTTCAACAAGTCCATCATAACGTCCACCGCCACAAACTGTAGACTGTGCACCAATTTTATCTGTTACAATTTCAAAAGCTGTCTTGGTATAATAGTCCAAACCTCTAACAATCCTAGGATCAACAGTATATTTGAGACCCATCAATTCGAGAGCTTCTTTAAATTTATCAAAGTGATCACTACATTCCTCACAAAGGTTATCCAGCATGAAAGGAATATCAGCTATTTGCTGCTGGCATCTTTCCTCTTTGCAATCTATGATACGCAGAGGATTCTTATTATATCTATCCTGACAGGTTTCACAGAGCTTATCTAGCTTAGGTCTCAGGTATTCCTTGAGCTTTCTATTATACTCGGTTCTACAATTAGGGCAGCCTATATTGTTGATTTTTAGCTCAAGTCCTTCGACTCCCAGTCTTCTATATAATGTCATTGCAATGTTAATTACCTCAGCATCAATAGCTGGATCATTAGCTCCCAAAGCCTCTACACCAAACTGGTGATGTTCTCTAAGTCTTCCTGCTTGTGGCTTCTCATAGCGAAAGCAAGGAGTAAAATAAAACAATTTTGTTGGCTGTGGTTCATTAAATATTCCATTTTCTATAAAAGCTCTTACAGCTGGTGATGTTCCTTCAGGCTTAAGCGTTATACTTCTTCCTGCCTTATCCTCAAATGTATACATTTCCTTTTGTACTACATCTGTAGTTTCTCCTACCCCTCTTTGAAAAAGCTCCGTATGCTCAAAAGCTGGTGTCCTAATCTCAGCGTATCCATTAAGAACGCATATCTCTCTTATTAGTGCTTCAACATACTGCCACTTATAGACCTGCGCTGGAGTTATGTCTTCTGTTCCTTTTGGTCTTTTAATTTGCATATTTATCACTCCTCGTTTTATTTCAAATATTTACAAAAAAATAAAAACCCTCGCCTCTGACATAAACGTCAGGGACGAGAGTAATTCCCGTGGTGCCACCCTGCTTGTAAAAACAAACTCAAATCCTTAACGTGGATATTCGCAATTGCCTAATGATTTCAGCAATCGAGCTCATAGGTGTCGTTCATCTGTCTTTCTAAAGGAACGCTTTCAGTCGTGACATTCCATCCCTGACAAGCAGTTTCAGACTATTCTTCCTATTCAGTGCTTAAATATATAATTATCCCTATTGAAGATATATTATAGTACTTATATCTACATATGTCAACAGCAAGTTTTTATTTACACCTGTTTATTATATATAATTCATCAAGTAATTGAATTTTTTTATCTATTTGTTGCTTAATGTTTTCTATATAAAGCTTAATATCCTTTATGTTTCTTTGTCGCTTTATCAAGCCACTATCAATGTATATAGCTTTTGTAATAGCATCAGCTCCAAAGGCAATATTGGTTTGCTTCTCCTCGATTATCTGTATGTTGTATATACATTCAAAGCCTGGCTTGCAGTAGCCAATGTTTTCTAAGTTCCCTGTCATATGCTTCTGCCTATAAAGGTAATAGGGCTGCATACCTTGCTCCTTCGCAAAAGCTGTAGCTTTCTCCATCATTTCCGCAACAATACCTTCAGTTATTACTGCTTGCTCAAGATTTTCATGGATGATTGAAGCTCTTTTTATAGCCAGTGTATGCACAGTAAGACTTTCGGGCTGTAGCTTGGCTATTTGTTGTAAAGTATTATCTAGGTGCTGTAGCTCCTCTCCAGGCAGTCCTAGTATTATATCCATGTTTATATTATCAAAGCCCAGTTTTCTTGCTAATTCAAAACTTTTTATAGTTTCCGCAGTAGTATGTGCTCTGCCTACTCTCACAAGAGTCTCATCATTCATAGTCTGAGGGTTTATACTTATCCTTGTAATACCATATCTCTTCATAACTAGAAGCTTGCCTTCCGTAATGGTATCAGGCCGTCCTGCCTCGCATGTAAACTCCAACAAATTTTCACCAAAAAGTTCTTTAGCTTTACTTAACAGTGCGTCTAGCTGTGTTTCTGATAAAGTAGTAGGCGTACCTCCTCCAATATAAATAGTCTGCACTATCAAATTGTTTTTATTCATATATACTGCAGTCTGTTCCATTTCATATATAAGAGCAGTCAAATAGTCCTCAACCATATTGCCTACCAACTTTAAGGAATTTGAGGTAAAAGAACAATAATGGCATCTTGTAGGACAAAATGGGATTCCGATATAAATACTGACTTTGTTATTATCCAAAGGATATATATACTTTCGCTCATTTAAGGCAATATTAATTGATAGTTCAACCTTATCTTCGCTTGCCAGATAATTATTTCTCATATATTCCATAATTTGTTCTCGGTCATGCCCATCATCCAAAAGCCCATTAATTATTTTTATTGGACGTATTCCAGTTAAAACACCCCAAGGATATGTCTTATTAAGGTTTTTGGACAGGAGCTTGTACATAGTAAGTTTAACAGCTGACTTTGACTGTTTTTTTATATCACAAGTAGCAGAGAATACCTCATTATTCTCATTTTTTATATCTTGATGCTCCATAGAAACATAGGACGAAATGCTATCTGTATTATATTCCAATAAGCTTTTTAACAGAATATCAGAATTTTTTAAAAAGCCTTGGTCATTTCCCAAGGCCTCAGGTTCTATTATTTCAATGTCTTGTATGCCATAAAATAATCTAACTATATCAGCCGCTTCCATGGCAAAATTGTGGTTAACTACTAGCTTAATCATATATTATTCACCGTCTAATCTTCAAATAGTTCTCTTCTTATCTTAGAGACCTGCATAGAGGTTATTCCTAATTCAGCAGCTACTTCATAATCTTCAAGGTCTGATTCCATTACAGTCATCATATCATCAAAATCATTATCCACTTTGAAATTTGAAGGCTTTCTCTGATTCCATCTCTCTCGTTTATCCATGCTTACCCTCCCGCTTTATGAGCTTTACGCTGATTCTATATATTATGTATTTATTGTTGCCTGCGGATTTAAGTATATGCATGAATATTTATTATTTGAAAAATGGATTGTTTTTCTTTTCTGCTCCTATTGTAGAGGACCCGCCATGACCAGGATGTACAGCTACCTCTTCAGGTAAAGTAAATAGCTTTTTTGTTATTGACTCAATTATACTATTATAATCTCCACCTGGTAAGTCTGTTCTGCCTATGCCTCTAGCAAATAAAGTATCACCAGAAATCAAGTCTTTACCAAATAATATTCCTATGCTCCCCATGGTATGTCCTGGAGTATGTAAAATCTTAAACTCAGATGTACCCAGCTTAAAAACCTCACCATCTGCAAGGTGAAAATCGGACTTTTCTTCAATAGGAATACTGCTATACATAAAAGAAAAATTAATTCTAGCATTGTTTAGCATATTTTCATCATCAGCATGTATCCCTACTACTGCTTTGCAGTAATCTCTAAGCTCTTTTAGTGCTACTATGTGATCTCCATGTCCATGAGTCAGCAATATATACTTAACATTTAAGTTGTTTTCCTCAATAAAACTTTTTATTACCTCAAAATCTCCTGCTGGATCAATAACTGCCGCTTCCTTCGTATTATCATCAGCAATTATATAACAATTTGTTGATAACCTGTTCAATGGTAGTTTTTTTAACATAATAATGCCTCCTAAAAGTAAAAATTATATTATCTTCTCACTGTCTATTATTAAAGTAACAGGCCCATCGTTTATTATATTAACCTTCATATCCGCTTGGAATACGCCTGTCTCCGTTTTTACATTCTGTTCTCTACAAGCCTTTATCAGCTCTTTATACAGTTCATTAGCGAATTCAGGTTTTGCAGCAGCAATGTAATTTGGTCTGCGCCCCTTTCGGCAATCACCATAAAGAGTAAACTGAGATACCACCATCAATTCACCTTTTATATCCAAAAGTGAGTAGTTCATCTTGCCCTCTTCATCATCAAATACCCTTAAATTAAGTATTTTGTCCCTCATGTAGTTTACATCATCCATAGTGTCCATTTCACTAACTCCTAGCAAAACTACAAGACCCTTTCCGATGCTTCCTACCAGTCTTTGCTCAACCTCAACACTACCTTGTATAACCCTCTGTACAACTGCTCTCATATTACTACCAATCCGTTATTGTTTCGATCTAAATACATCAACAACGCCTTCTATTTTTTTAAACTTCCTTATTAGCTTATTTAACTCTTCGACATCATGTATTTCAAGTATGAAGTTTATAACTGCCATTCTATCCTTTGTAGTTCTTGAATAGAAAGAATTTATATTGATTTTGCTCTCATCAATCATAGAAGTAATCTCAACGAGTAAGCCCTTTCTGTCAGAAGCTCTTATCTCAACATCTGCATTATATGAAACCTTGGCTACCTCATTCCATTCTACTTCAATTAATCTTTCACTTTCTTTTAAAAACTCATTGGCATTTGGACAGTTTTTTCGGTGTATTGATACACCTCTGCCTTTAGTAATATAGCCAAAAACCTCATCTCCTGGTACTGGATTGCAGCAGTGGGCAAATCTTATCAAAACATTATCTATACCCTTTACCTTAATACCTGTAGAGTTTAACTTCTTCTTGATGTCTGGTTTTTGTAGTTTATCCTCAAGCTCAGCAATAATATCTTTATCTTCAGGCTTGAATACCTTTTTGTACTCGTCCTTCACCTTTATTATAACTTGGTTTGCCGACAAACCTCCATAGCCAACAGAAGAATACAGATCTTCAACAGAATGCAGGCTAAAATTCTTCGCTACAGTTTCCAACCACTCAGGTTTTAAAAGAATTGATGCTACATAGCCATGTCTTTTTACTTCTCTCTCTAAAAGCTCTCTACCCTTTAGAATATTTTCTTCTCTTTTTTCCTTTTTAAACCACTGTTTTATTTTATTTTTTGTATGATTGCTTTTTACAATCTTCAGCCAATCGCGGCTTGGGCCGTTGGCATTTGCTGAAGTTATTATCTCTACAATATCGCCATTTTGCATCTTGTAGTCTAAGGTGACTATCCGTCCATTTATTTTAGCTCCTACGCACTTATTACCTATATGACTATGAATCTTATATGCAAAATCAATAGGAGTAGAGTCAACAGGAAGGTCAATTACATCGCCCTTTGGAGTAAAAACGTAAACCTCATCAACCAACAAATCTATTTTTAGAGTTTCCATAAACTCTTTTGTATCCTTAATCTCTTTTTGCCACTCCAACATTTGTCTAAGCCAAGTGAATTTTTCATCAAAATCTTTCAAAGAGTCTTTACCCTCTTTGTACTTCCAGTGAGCAGCGATACCATACTCAGATGTTCTGTGCATGTCCCATGTTCTAATCTGCACCTCGAAGGGTTGTCCATCTGGGCCGATTACAGTTGTATGCAACGACTGATACATGTTAGGCTTAGGCATAGCGATATAATCCTTGAATCTCCCAGGAATAGGCTTCCACAAGGTATGGACAATACCCAAGGAACCATAGCAATCCTTCACAGTATCAACTATAATACGAACTGCTGTCAGGTCAAATATCTGATCAAAGGCTTTATTCTGTAAGAACATTTTTCTGTATATGCTTGAAAAGCTTTTGGGTCTACCTTCAATATGAGCCTCTATACCCACACTATGAATTTTCTCATCAAGCTGTTCAATAACTTCATTTATATATTCTTCTCTTTCCTGTCTCTTTTTTGCAACCTTATCAACTAGGTCATAGTATTCCTTTGGCTCAAGATATCGTAGTGCCAAATCTTCCATTTCCCACTTTATCATAGATATTCCAAGACGATGAGCAATAGGCGCATAAATCTCCATTGTCTCTCTGGATTTTTCCTGTTGCTGCACATCTGTCATATACTTCAGAGTTCTCATATTGTGAAGACGGTCGGCAAGCTTTATTAGAATAACTCTAATATCCTTTGCCATGGCAATAAACATCTTTCTGAGATTCTCAGCCTGCTGATCTTCCTTGGTTGTATACTCCAGCTTACCCAGCTTAGTAACTCCATCAACCAGCATTGCTATTTCTCCACCAAACTCATTCTTTATATCTTCATAAGTATATGCAGTATCTTCTATAACATCATGAAGTATACCACCGGCTATAGTGACATTGTCCATATTCAGGTCAGCCAAAATATAAGCTACTTCCATAGGGTGGGAAATATATTCCTCCCCAGATTGTCTCATCTGACCTATATGAGCTTTTGAAGCAAAGTCATAAGCTTTCGTAATTATTTCGGTACTATCAGAAGAATTATATTTTTCAATTTTATCAAGAAGTTTTTGTAACATATCCAACACCAACTTTATAATTTTCTCTATATAATATATATATTATATAGAGAAAATAGCTGGATATCCAGCTATTTATTTATTGCTTACATCTTACTAATATACTATAACTGAATCTAGACGATAGTCTTTTAGTGTGTCTTTCCCATTTAAGAAGCCCAACTCCATAAGAACGCCGATGTGCACTATTTCTCCTCCGAGACTTTCCACAAGCTTAGCAGCAGCAAGGATAGTTCCTCCTGTAGCCAGCAAGTCATCAACAAGTGCGACTCTCATTCCCTTAGTGATAGCATCCTTATGTATCTCAAGTGAATCCGTACCATACTCAAGAGAATATTCATATTTAGCTGTTTCTCCTGGGAGCTTTCCAGGCTTTCTTACTGGAACAAAGCCAACGCCCAATTCGTATGCTACAGGAGCACCAAATAAGAAGCCTCTTGCCTCAGGACCTACTATAACATCAACATTTAAATCTCTAATTTTATCAGCTATTGCTTTTATTGCCGCCTTGTAGGCTTCACCATCTTTTAATAATGTGGTTACATCCTTAAAGCTAATTCCTTCCTTCGGAAAATCTTCTATTACTCTGATGTACTTATCAAAATCCATTTTACTCTTACCCCCGTACTCAGTTTTTATTTACCTTAAAGTCTTTAATAACTAATTGAAGGCTTTCATTATTATTCCATAAATTAATATCCATACTACATATTATATCAATTTTTCTATTAATTGATAATACATTATATGAATTTCCCATGTTAAAAGCTATTCCCTTTATAGTATTACTTCCATCATACAATGAAAGTGATAGATGCTTGTTATTTGCTCCAACTAATCTGCGGTCTAATACCTGTAAGTTTCTGCATACAAACTGTGGATTTGGATTGCCCATTCCAAAGGGCTCCAACATTTTCAACTGTTTTGCTGTCTCAAGATTTACATCTTTTTGCTCCAGCTTATAATCTACGTGGATTTCCGGTTGAAGCAGCTTTCCTTGAAGCATATCATTAGCTATATCATTAATACGCTTCCTTAGTTCATCAATTTTTTCTACATTTATTGTAAGTCCTGCAGCCATTTCATGGCCTCCGAATTTTTCAAAAAGCTCACTACAGCTACACATAGCCTCATATAAATTAAAGCCTTTCATGCTACGTGCTGAGCCCTTGCCTACGCCATTTTCAGTAGCAATCAACATTGTAGGCTTACTATACTGCTCAACAATACGTGATGCCACAATTCCTATTACTCCTGCATGCCAGCCCTCACCATCAAGAACAATTACTTTGCTATTTTCTATATCATAACCATCCTCAAGCTTAGCAACAGCTTCTTCTTGAATTTCTGCCTCTATCCGCTGTCTCTCTCGATTCTCCTGTTCTAGCTCTTCTGCAATTTCATAAGCAAGAGCTTCATCCTCAGTAATAAGAAGTTCAACACATCTTGCCGCATCTGCTAAGCGTCCCGCCGCATTTATTCTAGGTGCAAGCATAAAAGCAATATTATAAGAGCTTATAGGTTTATCCTTAAGTCCGCTTACATCTATCAGTGCTTTAAGACCTACATATTCTGTGTCAGCAAGCTTCATAAGACCATGCTTTACAAGTATTCTGTTCTCACCAAGCAGTGGTACTACGTCTGCTACTGTACCTATCGCTGCAAGCTCCAGAACATCCTGTATCAAATCGCCACAGCCTATGCTATCTGTTACTGCTTGCATCAGCTTAAAAGCAACTCCGACGCCTGCAAGTTCTTTGCATGGATAATCACTATCAGGTCTATGAGGGTTTACTACTGCACATGCATTTGGCAAACTCTCTCCGCACTCATGATGATCGGTAATAACTATATCCATTCCAAGCTGCTTTACTCTTTCCACTACATCACAAGACCCTATACCACAATCAACCGTAATAATAAGGTTTACTCCTTGTGTCCCAATGTGTATAACAGCCTCTTCATTTAAACCATAGCCTTCATCAGCTCTAACTGGTATATAATACATAACATCGGCTTCAAGTTTTCTTAAAATATTTACACAAAGTGAGGTAGAGGTTACACCATCTACATCATAATCACCATATATACAAATCTTTTCATTTTCATCAATTGCTCGAAGTACACGATCTACTGCTAAATCCATATCTTTTAGTATGAATGGATCATTTAAATATCCAAGCTCCGGACTCATAAATAGTTCAGCTGCTTCTATAGTATCTATACCTCTGTTGATTAAACTTCTTACCACGATACCACTAATATTTAGTTGCTTTACCAGCTGGTCTGCTATTTTATAGTCTTTATCATAGGCAACCCATTTCTTTTTCACCTATACCACCACAAATACTTTCTTTGATAAATTTTATAAATAGAATATAATTGTTTTTTCTCATTAATTCAATACACATGCTGAATTAACGCACATAAAAACAAGGTAACTGCTTTCACAGTTACCTTGCAGTTTTTTAACGACTAACAGCCGGGTTGAATTTTTTTCTTAGTAACACCCAAACTGGACTTGCAATAAATACAGTTGAGTAACAACCGCTTAGAATACCAACTATCATTGGCAGTGCAAAATCTCTTATAGCAGGAACACCAAGGATATATAGAGCTAAAATAGTTACTAATGTTGTGACTGATGTATTGATAGTTCTAACTAAGGTTTGTGATACACTAACATTAACTAACACATCATCACCCATTTTCTTATTGCCTTTAAGATTTTCTCTGATTCTATCAAATATAACTATAGTATCATTTATAGAATAACCTATTATAGTCAATAACGCTGCTAAAAATGAAGAAGTTGCAGGTATTTGAAATATTGCATAAACCGCAAACATTATACCTATATCATGAAAGAGGGCAACCACTGATGCCACGCCAAATCTCCACTCAAATCTTATAGATACATATATAAGTATACTAATTAATGCAAGAAGCAAAGCAATGACTGCTTGTTTCAATAGTTGATCTCCTATAGATGGTCCTACAACTGCAAATTCTATATTGGTTTCTTCAACACCAAGGTTTTCTTTGAAATCATTTTTTATCTCGCCTTGCTTTGGTACATCAAAATCAACATTGGTCTTTATAAGTGCTAATTCGTTTTGATTACCAGCATAAGTAACAATAACGTTATCATCATACTTTAACATAACTGTTCTTACTTTTTCTAAATCAAATGACTTATCAAATTTAATTGTTATAGATGATCCGCCTGTATATTCAATTCCAAAGTTTAAGCCACCGTAAACAATCCCGAAAATCAAGCCTATTATCAATATAATACTAGAAATAGCAAACCATATGAATTTGTATTTCATAAAGTTAAATGTCCTCATTTATTTTCCCTCCCTTACTCCGTACAACCATTTATTCTCCATGCCCATTCTGATTGTAAGTGTCATTAGATACTTAGTTACAACTATTGCAGTAAACATACTAGCTAATATACCTAAAGACAATGTTACTGCAAAGCCCTTTATTGGACCTGCTCCAAAGTAGAACAGTATAAGCGCTGCAATTAAAGTAGTTATGTTGGAGTCTAAAATCGTAATGAAGGCTCTTCTAAAGCCAGCATCAATTGCTGCTCTTAGTGATTTTCCTACTCCTAATTCATCTTTGATTCTCTCAAAAATGATAACATTTGTATCAACTGCCATACCTACAGAAAGTATAATACCTGCTATACCTGGGAGAGATAAAGTAGCATGTATTCCTGCCATAGCAGCTAAAGTTATAATAGTATAAAGTACTAAGGAAATATCTGCTATAAGTCCTGGAAGTCTATAAAATAACAGCATGAATAACATTACTAACATTATTCCTACAGCTCCAGCAAATAGACTTTTTTCAAATGAATTTGCTCCAAGCTGTGGACCAACTGCTGTTACTGACACTACATTCAATTTAACTGGCAATGCACCGGCTCTAATAACAGTCGCAAGATCAAGAGCTTCTTCTCTGCCGCCGATTCCTGATATCGATGCTTCACCGTTTGGTATAGGCTCATCTACTCTAGGTTCAGAAACTTTGTTATTATCTAAATAAATACCGATTAGCTTACCTACATTTTTTGTTGTTGCATCTTTAAATTTAGTTGCGCCTTCAGGATTTAGCTTTAATGAAACTACGTAAGCTGTACCCATTTCATTTGATGTCTCTACTGATGCATTTTCTACATCTGCACCTGTTAATACAACATTTCCAGTCTCATCTCTAAATTCAAGTTGCGCTGTCTGGCCAATTACCTCTAAAGCTCTTTGAGAGTCTTTAATTTCTGGTAACTGTACTTCTATTTTGTTCGCACCTTGTCTTACAATTGAAGGTTCTGCAACGCCAAGAGAGTCAATACGTTCTCTTATTGTTACTAATGCTCTTTCCATTTTTTCATCATTTATAGGATCTTTAGGATCCTCCTCTGCTTGCATTAATACTGTCGCTCCGCCTCTTAAGTCAAGTCCAAGTCTAATTAAGCTTTTAATTGGTACTATGTCATATTTGCCAAGTGGCAACCCAAACGCTGCTACGTATGCCAAAAAAGCTATCAATAAGACAATTGCCATGAAAATGGCTATGTTTTTGGATTTCATTAGTATACTCCCCCTTTAATTATTTCACAAAATTTATTATATAACTTTTTAAGAATATAGTCAATTCAAAAGCTCCAGTAACAACGTCAAAAAAGTCATTTTAGCTTACAAAATATAATATTTTATGCTAATACCTTCAAAATAACTATTATATATGTTGTAAAAAATATATAATTAACTTTCTGAATCTAAATATTCTTTTGATAATGTTACATATCCAGCTACAGATTTTCTTATACCCTCAATTTCTTCTTTAGTAAGTTCTCTAACAACCTTAGCTGGGCTACCTATAACCAGTGAACCTGAAGGTATTTGCTTACGTGAAGTAATTAATGAATTTGCTCCTACTATACAGTTATCTCCAATAGCTGCTCCATCAAGTATAGCTGCTCCCATTCCTATAATACAGTTACTTCCAATTTTGCATCCATGTACTATGGCATTGTGTCCTATTGTAACATTGCTTCCTATGATTACATCATAATCATGATCACAATGCAGTACGCAACCATCTTGCACGTTAGTATTACTGCCAATTTTTATCTCATTTACATCTGCTCTTATTACAGAATTAAACCATATACTGCAGTTTTCCTCTATGGTACATCTTCCTATAATAGTACAGTTTGGCGCTACAAATACATTTTTTGCTATTACAGGACTATAATCATTAAATTTTATTATCATATTGCCTCTCCTCTCTGCACAGTAACCCACAAATGCTAAAATATTCATGTTCAATATTATATTGCATTTAAAAGGCTTGTCTTATACATATCAAAAATTCTTCATAAGCATTAAGCAGTAACAAACTAACCTGTTACTGCTTAATGCTTATGAATTTAAAATTTTAAAAAAGACTTCTATTGAAGTATCTTTTTATAGCTAAGAACACCTTTTATGAAATACATTACTTTGTATTATAATACAATCTTACGGGTATCAGTCTTGCGTACTCTACCATTTTCTACATTTTCGCACTTTTGGTTAGCAACTGTGCAAGAAGTTTTACATGCTGACTGGCAAGAGTTTTGACATTCTCCACAGCCACCATTTATAGAGCTTTCGCATAAAGTTTTACTATTTAGTGTCTTTATATGCTTCATTTGCTTTCCTCCTCCTAACAATATACTCATAAATTATAACACAATACCTTAATTCATGGAAGATATTTTTCCCTCTATTAGTTTAAATTTACACCTATGATGCCCCCAATTGCACCTACAACTGCTGATACAAGTAATTTTGCAATTATGTATACATCAAATGAAATACTTTGACCAAAGGCCATTCCAAACGGTATTAACAGCAATTCAAACAATAAACCCAGTACCATACCAAACATCCAGCCTCTCTGCTTAAGCTTCTTGCTTCCATATATGCTGGAAATTGCAATGCTCAATATTAATATTGCTTGTGTAACCTTTGACATCGATACATCAGACATAGATGAAAACGATAGCACGAGAGCATACACTAATATCATAACAAATGAAATTATAAAGCAAATAACAAGCGACTTTAGCATTACTGTAAATGTACTGTGCTCAGTACCTTCATCCTTTGATTTATCGGAATATACTCTTTTAAAATAGTTTTTATTTCTTTTCATGTGCCAACCCCCTAACCAGATTTATACATACCTTTTGTAAAAATCTATTCTATCTCATGTACAAATATGCTATATATATGCACTAAACATTTTGCATTTATAAATAGTGTGTTCTATATATGGGGCAAAAAAAGAAAAGTAACTTGATATCAAGTTACTTCTTATCTTCTACTATTTTACCTATAGCAAATCTAGCTATTTTCATTTTTACTTTATCAGCACCTACTTCAATTGTTATAACATCATCCTTCTGACCTATTACCTTGCCATAAATACCGCCGATTGTTATAATTTCGGTTCCCTCTTCTATGCCACTTCGCATCTTCTGAGTTTCCTTATCACGTTTTTGTTGTGGTCTAATAATTATTAGCCAAAATATACCTATGATTACAATTAACTGTAATGCTATTGGTAAATAGCCTTTTATCTGTTCCATGATATCCCTCCAGTCAATATTATACTTCTATATTCAATATAAATAATCAAAATCCTTTAAAAATTATTTATCATAGCCATATTTTTCAAAAAATTCTTTTCTATAATCACCAAGTCTATCTTCTGATATAGCCTTGCGTATATTTGACATGAGATTTTGCAGAAATCTCAGATTATGTATGGAGGTCAACCTTCCGCCTAAAATCTCTCCTGCCTTTATAAGATGTCTTATATAAGCTCTGGAAAAGTTTTTACATGCATAACAATCGCACTCTTCATCCATTGGTAAAAAATCTTCAGAAAACTCAGCATTTCGTACTACCAGCTTACCACTTGAAGTCATTACAGTACCGTTCCTTGCTATCCTAGTAGGCAATACACAATCAAACATATCTATGCCTCTTATAGCTCCATCCAAGAGCGCATCTGGACTGCCTACTCCCATAAGATATCTAGGCTTATCCTTAGGCAGCTCTGGTACAGTGTATTCTAGCACTTCATTCATTAGTTCCTTTGGTTCTCCTACACTTAAGCCTCCTATAGAATAGCCTGGAAGCTCCATTTCAACTGTCCTTCTTGCACTTTCGATTCTCAAATCCTTATAGGTGCTTCCTTGTACAATTCCAAACAATGCTTGTTTTTCAGTATTATTATGAGCATCCTTACAACGCTTAAGCCATCTTAAAGTTCTCTCCATAGAATTTTTTGCATAATCCCATTCACAGGGATATGGAGTACATTCATCAAATGCCATAATGATGTCAGCACCAAGAGAATTTTCTATTTCCATTACATATTCAGGAGTGAATAAATGCTTGCTTCCATCCAAATGCGATTTAAACTCTACTCCTTCTTCTCTAATTTTTCTAAATTCACTTAAGCTAAAAACTTGAAAACCCCCACTGTCAGTAAGTATAGGTCTGTCCCAGTTCATAAACCCATGCAGTCCCCCTGCTTTCTCTATCAGCTTGTGTCCTGGTCTTATATATAAATGATAAGTATTGCTCAGTATTATATGTGCTCCAATTTCCTTTAATTCTTGTGGTGACATAGCCTTTACAGTTGCTTGAGTCCCTACGGGCATAAAGGTTGGTGTATCTATTACTCCATGTGGTGTATGAACTCTCCCAAGTCTGGCACCAGTTTGCTTACATTCCTTTATGAATTCATATCTTACTGCCAAATAAATTACCTCCAAATTTTGTTTATACTTAGTGTACTCTTATTGATACCTTTTCTATTACTTCATCATTCATTTTTAATATTCGTACTTTTATATTTAATATTTCAAATTGTGCACCCTCTGCTAAAGATCTACATGAATTTTCAGCAACATGACTTATGACTCCACCGATTGTATTGCCTAGTACCTCAGGTATTTTAATATCCAACAATTCATTAATATATTTTATAGGAGTAGCAGCAGAAAAGGTATTTCTTGTATCTATACTATCTGACATATCTTCTACAAATAAGAACTTCCTTATTGCAAAAATAGCGGCAATTGCAACAATACCTGAACCAAAATCTACCATCCCTTGATTACCTAAAAGCAGCTTTCTAGCTACTGCATATAGTAACACCTCTATGACACTGCTAGGTGAGTGAAACACTAACATTATAACAAGCTCAATACCTACTACCAAAAGCAACACATGCCCAAAAAATCTTTGGAATATTTCATAAGTATCAATTGGATTTGTAGTAAAAATCAGTACTATGTATCTTATTAGATCTACCATACCTATTATTACAGCAACAACTATAAACATAGCTAACACAAATTCTAAGTAATATGTAAGCCTTTTTATCTTAAATTTTGCTCTTTCATAGGTCATGATATAATCTCCTTTTATTATATGATTAACATTGCATCTCCAAAGCTGAAAAATCTATAGTGCTCCTGTACTGCAACATTATATGCTTTGAGTATATGTTCCCTACCAGCCAGTGCGCTTACCAGCATCAATAGAGTAGATTCAGGAAGGTGGAAATTTGTAATTAATCCATCTATCACTTTAAACTTATAGCCGGGATAAATAAATATATCTGTCCATCCACTACATGATTTTACATGACCTTCATCATCAGCCATAGATTCCACAGTTCTTGTAGACGTGGTACCTATGCTAATAACTCTTCCACCCTCAGCCTTTGTCCTGTTTATTGTATCTGCCGCTTCTTGACTTATGTCAAAGTATTCGCTATGCATCTTGTGTTCAAGAATATTATCAACCTTTACTGGTCTAAAAGTGCCAAGCCCCACATGAAGAGTTATATAGGCTATACTTACTCCCATTTTCTTTATTTCATTCAAAAGCTCAAGTGTAAAATGTAAGCCTGCTGTAGGTGCGGCTGCAGAACCTTCATACTTTGAAAAAACAGTCTGATATCTCTCTTTATCCTCCAATTTCTTAGTTATATATGGAGGCAACGGCATATTACCTAGTCTATCCAATACTGTCTCAAATACACCTTCATAATTAAACCTTACTATTCTATTACCGCCTTCTACGACATCAAGGATTTCAGCTTCCAGCTCTCCATCACCAAAGATAAACCTTGTACCAATCTTAGCTCTTTTTCCAGGTCTAAGTATAACCTCCCAAGTATCTTTATCAATTCTTTTTAATAACAAAAATTCAATACTACTGCCAGTATCTTTCTTTACTCCAAATAATCTCGCAGGCATAACCCTAGTATCATTTAGAATAAGACAATCACCTTTTTTTAAATAATATAATACATCTTTAAAAGTTTTATGCAAAATTTCTCCGCTTACCTTATCAAGTACAAGCAGTCTGGAGGCATCTCTTTGCAAAAGTGGCTCCTGTGCTATTAGCTCCTCTGGTAAATCATAATAAAAGTCCTTTAAGTTCATTTTATACCCTCTTTCTATTTAACCTTTGCACCTGTATAATAGTGTTCCAAAATCTGTATAAAATTAAACCCTGCTTCTGCCATTCCTTTTGCTCCGTATTGACTCATACCCAAACCATGACCCCAACCCTTTCCTGAAAAGGTATAATACTGAGGTATGATACTATTGCTTGTTACAGAGCTTTGATTTTTTATAAACACCTTATTTGTAGAATTATCAAGCTTTGATACACCTTTAGCAGACAAGACATATATATTGGAAGTTCTCGCTTGTTCTGGTTTGCTGCTTGTACCATCCTTTACGAACAAATCTGCATCAGTTGATACAGTATACCATGTGCTTTTGATATCTGAATAACCTATAATTGCCCTTACCTTTTCCTTTAGAAGAATCTGATTTCCTTTTGTACCTCTTATTTCAAGTTT
Organism: uncultured Clostridia bacterium; assembly: GCA_942492835.1. Classification (GTDB taxonomy): domain Bacteria; phylum Bacillota; class Clostridia; order Lutisporales; family Lutisporaceae; genus GWB2-37-7. The sequence continues at coordinate 589,743 of OW818645.1, forward strand.
TGTTACTCTTCCATTTACGCTTATCTCAAGTGGAACAATATCAGTTATATCGCCTATATCTATTTTATTAGCAAGAAGCTTCGATTTTATAGTTGCCTTATCCAGTTTCTTAATCCAGTTATCATTTGAACTTCCTAGTCCATACGAATCATCTACCGCTCTAATATATGGCAATGCATAAGTCCAAACATTTTCGCTATTCTCTGTACGTCCTCCACTGCTAGAGTGGTAGTAAGTTGGTATAAGCGCATCATTATAAAGAACAAGCTTTCCAGCAGTTTCATTTACAGCTTGAATATTTCTGATATTCTCTTGGCTAAAGCCTCTATATGCTTGACAGTGTGTTCCATTACATATATCAAAACCATCATTTGTATGCTTTCCAAGATTGTATAATGCATAGTTTCTTGCTGCTACCGCCTGCGCCTTAAGAGCCTCCATATGCCAAGAGCTCGGCATCTCGGCAATACCATATAAATATTGTTCAAAAGGCAGCTCGTTTACTACGTTTACCTGTCCTGTTGTGATTCTCCTAATATTTATACTTCCTCTATATTTCAAAGTATTATATTGAATTATTGGTACTGTGCTTTGTACTGGGATAGGAACAAACTTAATTTCCTGCTCTGCATTTATTATGTAGAGCAGTTTGCCAGTTGCAGCATCAAACATTTGAACTCTCTTATTATTCGGAGCTATTACAGAGAAGTTCAAATCAGGCAAAGCAGCTTTTAATACTCCAATTTGTTTCAAACACGCTTCTTCATCAAGATATAGCTGTGCCCATACCCTCCAGCCTTGCTCATAAGCCAAATATGCAGAAGGTGTATTTGCCGATACTCTATCCAAAACTAGCTTTGCCGAATTAATATCAGCATAAGTCTCTCCAGCTTGGATATGATATGAGCCAATAACTTCACCTGTATATTGAGTACCCTCTGCATACGTAATCTCAGTTTCCTTATAGTTAATTATATTGTAATAAGAATCCTTCCTTATCTTCAAACCAGTTGCAGGGATATAGGAAAAGAGTTCTACATAATCCGAAGTACCCTTTAAGCTAACCTTCGTACCACCATCGCTTTTAATAGTGAAATTGTTGGTCGATACGTTACTGTAGCTTAAGCCAACTCTGAAAATTTCCGGTATGGTGGGACTTGCGTATGTAAATGTAATATTACTAAATAATATTGCTACTATTATAAATAATGAAGCAAAAATACGTATGCTTTTGTAACTGTTGTACATCCTTTTAGCGCCCCCTTAAATTCACATTTAGATACATTATACTATATATTTCTATAATATTAAATAAAACACAGTCCATTTTTAGACATGTAATGACATTGTAATATGTAAATATTACTATTATAAAAAAACCGTATGTAAAGTAACTACTAAACATACGGATGCTATATATGTTGTAAATTATACTCTAGATATCCCTAAGTGCCTGAACGCAAGCTCTGTAGCTACTCTACCTCTAGGAGTTCTATTAATAAAACCTATCTGCAGAAGATATGGCTCATAAACATCCTCTATAGTACCGCTATCTTCTCCTATAGAAGCAGCTAAAGTATCTAGTCCAACAGGTCCGCCGCCAAATTTATGTATTATAGCCAGCAGCAGCTTCTTATCTATATCATCTAAGCCTAAATCATCAATTTCTAAAAGCTTAAGTGCTTTATCCGCAGTAACCTTGTCTATTATACCATCTGCTCTAACCTGTGCATAATCACGCACTCTTTTGAGCAGTCTATTTGCAACTCTAGGTGTTCCCCTTGACCTTTTTGCTATTTCCCAGGCACCCTGTTCCTCTATTTGTATTCTAAGAATCTTGGCAGATCTATTTACTATTTGATATAGTTCTTCGTTTGTATAATATTCTAGTCTGCATATAACTCCAAATCTGTCTCTCAAAGGAGATGTAAGCATGCCAGCTCTAGTTGTAGCACCTATCATTGTAAATTTAGGAAGATCAAGCCTTATAGACCTTGCACTTGGGCCTTTTCCTATAATAATATCAAGAGCAAAATCCTCCAAAGCTGGATATAGAATTTCTTCTACACTTCTATTCAATCTATGAATCTCATCTATAAACAATACATCATTATCATTAAGATTAGTTAAAATCGCAGCTAAATCTCCTGCTTTCTCTATGGCAGGTCCTGACGTAATCCTAACACTTACCCCAAGCTCGTTTGCAATAATGCTTGCCAGTGTAGTTTTTCCTAGACCTGGAGGGCCATATAAAAGCACATGATCCAAAGTTTCTTTTCTCTGATTTGCTGCCTTTATAAATATATCTATTTTTTCTTTAGCAGAGGACTGACCAATGTATTCATCCAAAGACTTAGGTCTTAGTCCATAATCAACTTCTATATCCTCATTTAGAATTTTTGGAGTTATCAATCTGTCTTCCATCCTAATACCTCACTTTACATTACTGCAATTATCTTCAAAGCTTCTTTTATTAATACATTAATAGATGCTTGTGTATCTTTAATTTTAGACACCGCCTGAGCTGCTTCACTATAATTATAACCTAGGGTAGTAAGTGCTTCAACCACTTGAGCTAAATCACTGCTGTTACTATCAAAGGTTTGAACTGCTATTGCACTATCTGTATTTATCTTATCTTTAAGCTCCAATATTATTCTTTCTGCTGTTTTCTTGCCAATACCCTGAGCTTTAGTTAGTTTAGACGAATCATTTGATATTATGGCTAGTGCAATTTCTTGAGGCTTGAATTGGTTTAGAAGTCCAACTGCTGCTTTGGGACCTACTCCAGATACTGTATTTAATAGCTTAAACGTTTTAAGTTCATCTTTAGTATCAAAGCCAAACAGCACCAAATCATCTTCCTTAACAATAAGCTTTGTATAAATCTTTATTATAGAATCCAAAACTGAATTACGTATTGTATTCTGTGAGCTTGAAACCTTGTAGCCTATACCATTTACATCAATAACCAAATAATCCTCATGTATAGATTCTAGTTTTCCCTTTAAATATTCGTACATATGATTGCTCCTTTACACCTTAAATAAATGGGCAAAATTTGAAGAATTAGCATGACATATAGCAACAGCCAAAGCATCTGCTACGTCATCAGGCTTTGGCACTTCCTTTAGATTTAACAGTACCTTTACCATTTGCTGCACCTGTTTTTTATCTGCCCGTCCATAGCCGACTACTGCCTGCTTTACCTGCAGCGGTGTATATTCAAAAATTGGCACGCCTAAATTGGTAGCTGCCACTATGGCTACTCCTCTTGCATGAGCTACAGTAATTGCAGTTTTTACATTCTTATTGAAAAACAGTTCTTCTACTGCAAAAGCCTCTGGTTTATATTTTTCAACCAGCTCTACAAGCTGTGCGTGTATTATAGCCAATCTTTCAGACATGGGAGTTCCTGCTTTTGTAGTCACTGCACCATAATCTAAAACCTTGAAGCTATTCCCTTTATATTCTAACAAGCCATAACCCAGTATTGCAATACCTGGGTCGATCCCCATAATTAACAAATTATCACCCCAAACATATATTCGCTTGTACATTAAATATAACCTTTTTAGACAAATAAATAAAGAAAAACTTATTTATCTATAAAAATGAGCTGTAAATGCACATGCATTCACAGCTCATTTTTATATTCTATTCACTAAAGCCTTCAAGCTTTTGCTGTAATTCATCCTCACTGTCAGCGATTATTCCATATTCAAGATTTTTCTGATCCTCTGCTGTTAACGTTGAAATGGATATATCGGTTTGTTCAAATAATACCTTTTTACCCTCAGAGTCATACACATATATAGCTATATATCCGTCCTTAACACCAATTATGTAATGTCTCGGACAATATGTTGATATTTCCCTGCTCAATATCACCTGCTGTTTTGAAAACTCATTAACCTTCCAATCAGAAAATTTTAGTTTAAGCTCTTCTTCTGAAAGGTTTATTAAATTAATCATATCTTGTGGATCTTCATCCAGCATATGACCACATAAAGTGTAGTAGGTCTTGAAAATCACCTTTGTACTTTGCGTTATTATATTATCAGCACTTGTATCTGTATTTTGAGCTTCATGTGCTTCAGCATCTACCGTTGTGATAATATCTCCTGCAGCAGAGGGATTCCTTATACTATCAGGTATTCTATAATCAGAGGTGTCACCGCTGTTGATAGTATTATTACTTATGTTATAATTTTCATCATAGTTTAAGTAATATCCGAAACCAAAAGCAATAAGGAAAAACAAAGCAACAATTACTAATCCAATATTCTTTTTTCTTTGTCTATTTTTATTCTCAAACATAAAAGTTACCTCCATACTGTTCTGGAGGATATTATTTCCATATTAAAAAATTTTATACACAAAACTCTTAAGGATACTTTTTAGTGTTCTACTAATCCTATTTGCTCTTTGTTTTATCCTCATAATTCTTGCACTCAGTGCCTGTAGATTCTAGCACAAGTACCGAAGGTAATTTAGCACTCTTAAATCCAAATAGCTTACAACCCTTTGGGTATTCTTTATCCCAAGTCACATAAAAATTTTTACATCTTATACAATTTATATTATCTATCTTCATAGCTTCTCCAAAAATATTCTTTATTTCAAATTATACAAAAACAAAGCCTCAATTTCAATAAAAGAAGCTTAGTTTATCATTTTCTATAATACTCTAAACATAATATTCTATAAGCAATAAATTTAATATTTTATGCGTGTATGAAACCATAGACAGAAAAGAATATTAAAGATATATATAAATTTGATATTTATTTGATTTTATATTATAAAATCCTTGCATTAATTGAGAATTTGTTTTAGCATTTATTAAGTAAGCATACTTTTATGAGGAAGTGTACCGATGAATTACATTGTAATTGATACTGAATTTAATCAGCCACAGCCAAAACTTTATAACCCAAATATAAAATTTAAACCTAACCCAATCAGCCCATTTGAAATCATCGAAATCGGAGCTGTAAAGGTAAATGATCAGCTTGAGATAGTAAACACTTTTCAAAGCTTTATTGATCCTGTAATATATAAAAGACTTAGTCCTATAGTATCTCGCAAGACAAAAATTACAAAAAAGGATCTAAAAAAAGGCGAAAATTTTGCAAAAGTAATAAAAGACTTTAGAAATTGGATGGACACTGAATACATACTCTGTACATGGAGCAACAATGATATACGAGAAATGAAGAAAAACTGTATTTATCATAATATCGATAGTAATTGGTTGGAAAGCTATTATGATATTCAACTTCACTGCACTCACATATTAAACCTACCCAAACATAATGCAATAGGACTAAAAAATGCTCTTAAAGCCTTTGACATAGAACAAGACGCAGGCATGCATAGAGCACTTGAAGATGCAATATATACAGCCAAGGTTTTTATCAAAGTATTTAGTACAGAAATGAAGAATGATATATTAAATACAATAAAGTAAGGGATGACCTATGTGTCATCCCTTACTTTATTGTATTCTAATTATTATATTTATCAATGATACTCCATATATCCAGTTTGTACTTTTCATACTCTGCATCTGGATAATCTGGTATCAAGCCCAGTCTCCAGAATGAAATTCCCTGCAAACCTAACAACTTAGCGAGTTTAGCTTTTGTCTCTATACTTCTCTCATCCTCGTACCAAATTATATTTTTAACACCTTCAGATTCGTATATAAAGTAAGGCGCTTCATACAATTTAGAATAGTTAAATGACTGAGCTTCAGTATTAACATCAGCCATACGGTTCACAATCTTATAATACTCAGGATTATAGGGTCTATTATTTAAAACCGATCCATTCTTGAATTGCCATTGAGCTACAGAGAAATTAATCTGAAGTATCAACTTTTCCTTTGGTACTCCCTGTCCTCCATTTATCGCATATTTAATTGCATAATATACATCCTTAATTGGAGCCAAAGGTGTCTCTCCTTTAAAGCTTTGCATATCTTGACTGCTTATATACTTTGGATCATAATCATGAGCCATCAGTATAACATAATCAGCCACTTTACCTATACCTGCAAAATCATAACCATCAAAATATGCTTGTCCAGCTTCTCTAGCTGGATTTATTGCAACTAAAAGCTTCTTGTTATTCAAAGTCAACTGACTTTTTAGTTTGGTCAAGAAAGTAACAAAGTTCTGCTTGTCCGTTCCAAAGCTTTTCAGACCTTCAAAATCAATTATTACTCCATCAAATTGCGTACTACCGCTCGCGTTACTTAAGTTCAAACTCAAACTGACAATATCAGAAATCGCTTTTTGTTTTGCTGTATCATTACTTAACAATAAGGAAACCAGTCCCGTTTCTTTACCATTAACCACTACAATATCCTGATTTGATGCAAATACAGTAATATACTTTGAGACACTGTTATTGTCTGCTTCAGCAATAGCCAATTGGAAATCATCAGGCACATAGAAAGGCTGTCCACCTGTAGTTTTGTCAGTAGTCATCTCCACCTGATTTGAGGTTTGATTATAGGTCAATCTGCTCCAGCCATAGCCAATACTATCAAAAGCATTTATCTTACCTACCTGTTCAAAGGACTTTATAGCATAAAAGCCATTTATAGTATCTAGTTTGTTATTCATAATATCATACATTCTAATAAGCATTGCTGCAGCTTCCTGTCTCGCAGCTCTGGCACTTGGATCAAAGGTATACGCATTTCTGCCGTTAAGAATTCTTAAATCCTTAGCAAGCTCTATATATCCTATATTCTTTTTTACATCTGTAAACTGTGTTGGCTGATAGTTTACTGCACTTGCCAAGCTATCATATTGAAGAGCTCTTACTATCATTACAGCCATTTCTTCCCGATTAATTGGCTTGTTTGGCTCAAATTTACCTAACAAGTAATCACTCTTTATAACAATTCCGTTCTTTAGTCCTATATTTATATATGCATAATGCCAGTCTTTGGCAAATACATCACTAAACATAGCGGTATTAACTGACTCATCAGGCTGTAATCCCTGCAGCCTTACCAAAAAAGTTAAAAATTCAGCTCGCGTAATATCCTTGTTGTAACCAAACACCCCAGGTTTAATTCCATTTGTTATGTTAAGCTCCTTTAGCTTATTTATATATCCCTCATAGAAATTTCCATTTGGTACATCAGTAAAGCCTACAGTATTATCTTGAGCTGTTGCTGTGCACGTCATCAAAAGAATAAATGCAATAAGTAATGATATAGTTTTCTTCATATAACTCCTCCATAAACCATTAGAAATATGTATAATTATATCACAAAAGGCATACCGAACGATATGCCTTAAAGTAAACCATTTTATGTTAACTAAGCTTTTTTCTATAACTTCTCAAATACTGAATGCAGGACTTGTATAAACTCTCAAAATCAACTTGATTATATATTCTCTCATCAAATTCATTTAATAAATCAAATTTGTCCTCATCGTTATTATCATCATTATAAATTATTGATGCTTGGTTCAAAATTTCTGCAATCTCCGGCTGTCCTATCATTTTCAATACATTTATTGTATCGTTGCAGTACTTGCCATTGGTATTAAAAAAATATTCATCTAAGCCTCCGTTATTTATTTCATTTAGAAATAAATCTATGATATAGATGTTTTTTTCCTCAACCTTCAAGCTTGAAAAAGTGTTTTCCGCTTCTTTCTCTGCAATAATATCAGCTATTGCATAAAACTTATCTTCTTCTGAACCGCTGTTTTCTAATATTTCTTCTACATCGTTCATTTACTTCTCTCCTTTACCAAAATCTAGACTTCAAATATAGTATTATATAGAACGCACAAATTTATTAATAATAAAATACATGACCTATTTTCTTATATATATATCTGAAAACTCTATTTTTGTTCTTTCTACATTTGAGTTGTATGACTCATTGCATATGTTTTCACTATAATCCACTAGAATGCAAGGCAGTTCTATTATAAACTTACTGCCTTTTCCTAATTCGCTTTCAACTGATATAGTACCACCATGCATTTCTATAAGAGACTTAACTAAGGATAATCCTATGCCACTTCCTTCTGCTCGTTTTCTTAATGTATTATCCACCTGAGTGAAGCAATTAAATACTTTTAGCAGCATATTTTGAGGAATTCCAATACCTGTATCCTTAACAGAAATTGTGATTCTATCTTCAAAATCATGAATATTTACAAATATACTTCCACCTTCATCAGTAAATTTTATTGCATTTGATAATAAATTTAGTATTATCCTTTCTAATTTGTCAGGATCAAAGGCAATTATTTTCTCCTCAACTTCAGTATCAAATATTAACTCTAGATTTTTAAGCTTTGTATATTCAACAACTGATAATGTTATATCCTCAACAGTTTTGACTATATTGCAATTCTTTAACTTTATTGTTATACTATCTCCATCAATTTTATTTAAATCTATAAGATTATTTATTAATCTTAACAATCTATAGCTGTTTTGCTTTAGTAAACCTGTATATCTCTCAATTTTAATTATCATATCCTCACGATTACTGTTATCAATTTTCTCCATTAACTGTACTGCCCCAAGTATTATATTTAATGGGGTTTTTAGCTCATGAGAAACAGTCGCAAATAATTGTGACTTCACCTTGCTATATTCTTCAGATTCCATCAATAGTTGGCTCACTTTTTCTGTCATAAGATCAAAGGCTTGACCAGTTACAGCTAGCTCATCGTTGCCTTCAAAATTACTTTTGACATCAAATTTTCCCATAGCTACTGCATCAGCAGCTACTTTTAATCTGTTTATTGATTTTACAACATGATTCCCTAATAAAATTCCAAACAGTAATAAACATATAGCTGTTATTAATAATACTATATTTTCTTTAAATATGTTGTTTCTATGTTTTGTCAGCAAATCTGCTGCTGATGTCATAACAAAGCATTTCCATCCTATTTTTTCTATTGGATAATCAATACCCATTATCTCATTTCTATCTCTAAAATTCTCCCATATAGAAGAACCCAACTTTAGTTTTCTTTCTTTGAAAGTAATATTCTTATTCCCATTCAAATACACTAACATGCTATTTCCATCAACCAAACCATATTTACTTTTTGCTTCTATTTTTTTACTAGAAAATATTTTACTCAGCTTTTCTATATCTATTGAAGTTATAACAACTCCTATTCTCTTACCATCCAATTCTATACTTCTTGCGACTGGCAATATTGTTTCATTTGTTACAATACTTTGCTTTAAGTCAGAAACTACTTTTTCCTCCCCTCCACTAAGTCTTCTAAAAAACTCTTGCTGCTCAATATTCTTTCCTACCAAGCTATGATTTGTACTAGCAATTACATTACCTTCATTATCTAACCAATCATATCCTAATACATCTTCATGCTTACCTATTATTTTATTCATAAACAATTCAATATCTTCGCTTGTCCATTCCTTATTAGAATATATTGCAGCTCCTATTACATATTGTTCAGTCCAAATTTCCTCCAGATAATTTAGAAAAGACATGCTTAACAACTTAGCAAAGTCTTCACTAGCTTTTAACTCAATCTCAATCCTATTATCATGCTTTGTATTTATTTTATAAAGTTGCAACGATGTCATGGGTATCAAAATAATCAAAATTATACATATAATCTTTAGCCTTAAACTGCCTTGTACCAAGTATACCCCTCCTAAATACAAAATTATTTACCTATTATGTTATAATCTGTATAATAAGGTAATAATATCATAAGTGTGGAGTACAGTCTATAAAAAAAACAAGCTCATTAAATAAAATGAACCTGTCTTAAATTATTAATGATATAATATGCTATTCTATTCCTCATCATCCTCTGGAAGTTCAGCATTGTGATAAACATCCTGTACATCATCATTGTCATCAAACATTTCAAGCATCTTGTTGAACCTCTTGGCAACCCCTTCATCTATAACTTCTACAGTCATTTTAGGTATCATTGTAACCTCTGCTGTTACCATCTCTATACCTTCATCCTCTAGCTTCTGTCTAACTTCGGAGAAATTCTCCGAAGAAGTGTATATCTCGAAGGAATCCTCCTGTGCAGCAAAATCATCTGCTCCACAGTCAAGAGCAAGCATCATAAGTACTTCTTCCTCTATCTTTTCAGTCTTCTCTACAATTATAAGACCCATCTCATCAAACATAAAAGACACACAGCCTGATGTACCTAAACTTCCGCCATGCTTATCAAAAATATGTCTTACTTCTCCTGCTGTTCTGTTTCTATTTTCAGTAAGAGTCTTTACAATCACAGCAATACCATTAGGACCATAACCTTCATAAGTTATATCCTCATAGTTAATGCCCGACATCTCACCAGAGCCTTTCTTTATTGCTCTCATAATATTGTCACTTGGCATGTTGTTTGCTTTTGCCTTAGCTACTACGTCAGCCAACTTTCTATTTGTAGATGTATCTGCCCCATCCTTAGCTGCTATAGAAATCTCCTTACCAAGCTTGGTAAATATTTTACCTTTTATTGCATCCAACTTTCCTTTTTTATTTTTTATATTTGACCATTTTGAATGTCCAGACATAAGAATCCTCCTTAAAAAGTAAATAAAATTAACTATTTAAAATAACAGAAATATTTTACCACAAAGTTTAATCTACTGCAAATTACTGTTTTTCTGTAGGTATAAATATTGGTATTGGTACTCTCTTGTGCTCACTTCTATTATACATCTTATCTACCTTGTTTTTGACCTCTTCATGTGCTTTTCCTGTAAGTATGTAATTATCTAGATCTTCATATGTCATACCCATTTCTTTTTCATCTGATTGATCTTCCCACAATCCTGCTGTAGGTGGTTTTGTTATAACGATTTCTGGTACACCCAAATACTTTGCAAGCTCTCTAACCTCTTCCTTGACAAAGCTTGCTATAGGAAGCATATCAGAGCCTCCATCACCATACTTTGTAAAGTAGCCTATAGTCATCTCAGATCTATTGCCTGTTCCAGCTACTAAATAATTATTAACCCCAGCATGATAATATAAAGTAACCATTCTGAGTCTTGCCTTAATATTTGCAATTGCCAGCCTTGGATCTGTTTCCTTCACACCAACTAGCATCTTCATAGTATCAAAAGCCTTATCCAGTACAACGGTCTTAATCTCAATATCTAATGAATCAGCTACCAGCTTTGCATGCTGTTCATCTATAGGAGCGCTGTAACATGGCATGGTAACACAAAAGCAATTATCAGGGAATGCTCTTTTAACTAAGGCAGCTACTACAGCTGAATCGATACCTCCCGACATTCCTAGTACAACACCCTTAGCACCTGCAGTCTTAACTCTATCTCTAATCCACTCAACTGCTTCATTGCATACCTGCTCTATATTTTTCATTCTATTTCCTCCTAATGTGTAAATACTAAATTTATAATATCACTATAATTTTTATATGTAAACATCCTTAAGCTTCTAATTCTAATATTTACTAGCATTAATATTTGTATAACTGCAAAGATTACTATTAGATATATCAAAAAAATTACAGGTGATTTATGAAAAATTTAAAATTCAATCATAAACTACTCATAATTGGGCTTTTTACAGGCTTTATAAATGGCTTGTTTGGTTCTGGAGGAGGAACTGTGCTTGTACCATGCCTAGTCTTTTTAATGGGCGTAGAAGACCACAAGGCTCATGCTACAGCTATATCAATAATATTACCTATGTCAATATTAAGCTCTATTATATATTATAAGTATAATGTTGTCGATATATCCCTAACTCTCAAGGTCGCAATAGGCTCAGTAGCAGGTGGTGTTATTGGCTCTATGCTACTTAATAAATTATCCGTAAATGTACTAAGAAAATTTTTTGGAATAATCATGATTATAGCAGCAATCAGGATGGTGTTTTAATGCTAATACTTATAATTGGTTTTCTTTCAGGCATAATAGGCGGTATGGGGATTGGCGGGGGAACCATCTTAATACCCTCACTTGTATTCCTTCTTGGAACGAAACAGCAAGTAGCTCAAAGTGTTAATTTGTTGTCCTTCATACCTACATCCACTGTAGCAATATTTATTCATCTAAAGCATAAAAGCATAGAAACTAAGCTAGTACTTAAGCTAATTATCCTTGGAGTAATAGGTGCGATAATAGGCTCCCTTATAGCAGTAAAACTTGATGCAGTTCTTCTTAAAAAGATCTTTGGAACCTTCTTATTTATTATGGGAGTATATGAAGTTTTTTCAAAGAAGAATATAAAAAAGAAATAAGGTGTTTTTATGAAATCAAAAAAAAATTTAGAAATTGCACATTTTAGTTGAAAGCATAAACCAATACAGAGAGCAACAACAGCATGAAATGATTGCTGAGAAAAATGAAATGTGTGAGAACTACTATAGGGTTGATGATGAGCCAAATGATAAAAGAGGTAGCTTCTAGCTACCTCAACTCAACCAACACACACTCATTGTATATTATATTTATTCCGTAGGACTGCGCCTTTTCTATAAGCTCTTTACTTTCAGCTCCAGGCTGGCACCAAACATTCTTTATCCCCTTCTCCTTAGCAATCTCTATGACTTCCATTCCAATTTTGGGATTTACTATAAGACTAATTACATCAATATTTTCTTCAATATCATATAAACTTTTATAACATTTTACTCCCTCAATTTCAATCTGCTTAGGATTTATAGGAAAGACATTAAACCCATGTCTCTTAAGCTTACTAAATACTTTGTAACCAAACTTAGAAGTATCTTGATTGGCACCTACGACCGCCCAGTTCTTAAGCTTAAACAAATCAGGCATATTCATATCTTTACACCTCTCTTTGCTATATATGCTTTTATAAGCACAATAGATGTTATTCCATAATATACTTTTCTAGTCTTCCGTAGGTTATTGGGTCCATCTCAGCTTTTACATATATACCGTTTTCTTTGTACTCTTCCACCAACACTCTACAGTTATTGTGAATCATAGATGATACTCCTGCATCAGCATAAGGCAGCATAAGCTCAACAATACACGACTTCTTAGCAGCTAGCATATCCATTTCTTTCTTTAATTCCTCTAACCCTGATTTATTTAGAGCCGAAGCAAAAATAATTGGACTATCATTGTTATTTTCCACATTTATTGCATCAGTACTCTCTAGTTTATCAATCTTGTTGATTACTGTAACCATAGGCTTATTTTCAGCACCCAATTCTTTTAGAACCTCAAGAACAACCTTTATTTGTTTGTCATAATCCTTATTGCTACCATCCACAACATGTACAAGCAGGTCAGCGTATAAAACCTCCTCCAAAGTGGACTTAAAAGCTTCCACCAGCTCATGAGGCAGCTTCTTTATAAAGCCAACTGTATCAGTTACCAATATCTCCTTACCACTCTCCAAAATAACCTTCCTAGTAGTTGGGTCTAGGGTAGCAAAAAGTTGATCCTTAGCATAAATATTAGCATCAGCCAAGCTGTTTAGTAATGTGGATTTACCTGCATTTGTATAGCCTACAATACATACCTGAAATACATTATTGTTTTCTCTGCTCCCTCTTTGTATGCCTCTTTGTTTTTTAATATCTTTTATTTCATTTTGTAAATCATTTACTCGCTCTCTTATTCTTCTTCTGTCTAACTCCAGCTTTTTTTCTCCAGGACCTTTAGTGCCTATACCTCCACCAGTCCTTGACAATTGTCCGCCTAAGCCTATAAGTCTTGGCATAGCATACTTAAGCTGTGCCAGCTCTACCTGAAGCTTTCCCTCTCTTGACTTTGCTCTTTGCGCAAATATATCAAGTATCAGTTGTGTTCTATCTATTACTTTTATACCTAATGCCAACTCTAGATTCCTGATTTGTATACCAGATAGCTCCTCATCAAAAACTATAAGGTTTGCATCTATGGTTTGTACTAGCAAGCCTAACTCTTTAAGCTTGCCCTTACCAATAAAATAAGTTGCATCCTTTTTTTCTCTCGATTGAACCATTCTGCAAAGCTCTACTCCTCCTGCTGTTTTAAGCAATTCGCGAAGCTCTTCAAGTGCAGCTTCATTTTCTACACCTACCAAGACAGCTCTCTCTTCAGTAGTCTCTACAGCCTTTGAAGTTTTTACTGCATTCTTTATTTTTTCCTCAGCTTCATATATTACCTTTTTTATATCCAGTTTCATAAACCTATCCTTTTGATAAGGACCCGCAATAAGAGGAATTAAATTGTCCTGATTATCGATTCCTAAAAAAGATACAAATATATCAGATACCGCTCCATCTTCCACACCAACTGCAGCCATCATATCAAATCTCATTTTTTTCAATGCAGAAAGATCTACATTTGAAAGCATCCCGCTACCATTTGGATGTGTATGCAGAACTCGGATACCACTTAAACTTTCCTCTGACCTTCTCCCAGTCAAATCCTTTAATGTAACTGTATTCTCATCACCTATTTCTACTTCAAGCACTTCACCTTTTCTATTTATAAATACTGCAATTTCTTTGCCTGTTTTCTCTGTAATCTCACAAATTGTATCTATAATTTTCTCATTAACAAATAAGTCCTTATCTACAGATTCACTCTTCAAATCTTCTAATTGATTTAATAAAGTTTTTTTAATACCCGCTTTATTTTCCATAATATCACCTCATTTGGCATACTTTGATTTTGTTCTTATTTTAACATAGCTTATGCATTTTTATAAGCTATTAGATATGTTAAACTAATCTTTCTTGTAAAAGTTCTGAAAATTAAAAATCCGGAAGCATTATGTTCCAGATTTGTTTAGCTCTATAATTTTTTTGATTTAAAATTAAGTTTTGCAAAATTTATAAAAATACCTATAAGTACAAGAAGCATTCCTATTATAGTCTTAATACTAAGTGTCTCTCCAAGAAAAGCTACTGCTAAAGTTGATGCCAAAACAGGCTTTAAAAAAAATACCATAGAACCTTTACTGGCAGTTAATATTTTTAATGCCTCCATATAGGTAATATAAGCTATACCTGATAAGAAAATCCCAAGATATAATACCTTTAAAATGGTTCCCTGAGGTATAACAAATAAAGGTAATTTATAATACATAAGCACAGGTACATATAAAAGGCTCCCTAAAATTGAAGATATAGAAATCATAGTTATACTGCTGATTTCTTCGCTCTTTAGCTTACCTAATACTGTATACAAACCAAAGATCAAAGAAGCAATCAACGCAAGTAATAAACTTGTAATAGTGTCACCACCTGTATTTCCTTTGTATATTATTAGTGAAATACCTGCTATTCCAAACAATATACATGCAAGCTTATCGATAGTCACTTTTTCCTTAAGTATTATAGTTGAAAAAAACATTACAAAAATCGGATTTGAGCTTATAAGTATTGCGGCTGTGGATGCTTTCCCGAAATTTATTGATAGCTGTAAAGCACCCATACTAATAAATATATTAAGCAATCCAAGTCCCAAGAAGAAAAGCCAATCCTTTTTGTGCAGCTTCTCTTTTTTTGCAATCACAAAGGGCAGCAATGTTATGCCACCTATAAAAAACCTTATGAACGTCAACTGTAATGGATTTATTATACCCTTAAGAGTGCTTGTTACTACCTCTAAAGTGCTGAATATTAATATTGTAATACCTAGTAATATATAACCTTTATATTTCATTTTAACCCCCATAAAACTTATCCTTTATTATTCCTTTTATCTACTTTATTTTATCTTTAGTCCTTAATATGTAAAAGTATAGAGGAGAAATCAAACCTGCTCCAATTGCTATAACAGAAAAGTCTTTATTAAAGAATATATTTGATATTATCATATAGATAGCCGCCATAAATCCCAGAACACCCGCTATAAATAAAACTTTGTTTCCATTTAAAATCATAATTGTATCTCCTTAATTTTCAATCTTGCTATGTATATTTTAACTCATTATATAAGCAAGGTAAAGTTCCACAAAAAAGTAAAAGAAGCAATATCTCTACTGCTTCTTTGTTTACCCGGCGACGACTTACTCTCCCAGGACCCTGCGGTCCAAGTACCATCAGCACTGGAGAGCTTAACTTCTGTGTTCGGCATGGGAACAGGTGTGACCTCTCCGTTATTGCCACCAGATTTGTTATGAAGATGTTTTTGCACCTTCAAAACTGCACAATACATTTAATTTATCTATTTTGTAACGCTGAATTTGTGTTACTTACGATATTTCACTAAGATATATTTCTAATGCTGTGGTAACTTTATGATACCTGCATTTGATTATGTTCTTAGGTTTTATCGATGTTTTCTACGGTTTTCCACTAAGAAATTCTATTACTTTCGCTACACTGTTCATGGATGAGCAGCCCGCAAAAGAGAATTTCTAATTGTAAAACCTTTGTTCGGTTATCTCCTAAGACCTTCTATATCAAATGCCACGATAAGCTAAAGCATATCTGCATTTGAAGAAGCTCTAAGTTTCTAACCTTTGTTAGATCAAGCCCTCGACCTATTAGTATCGGTCAGCTACGTACATTACTGCACTTACACCTCCGACCTATCAACCATGTAGTCTACATGGGGTCTTACCAGCCTACGCTGTGGGAAATCTTATCTTGAAGCCAGTTTCGCGCTTAGATGCCTTCAGCGCTTATCTGTTCCGAACTTAGCTACTCAGCTATGCACTTGGCAGTGCAACTGATGCACCAGAGGTTCGTCCATCCCGGTCCTCTCGTACTAAGGACAGCACTCCTCAAATTTCCTACGCCCGCGACGGATAGGGACCGAACTGTCTCACGACGTTCTGAACCCAGCTCGCGTGCCGCTTTAATGGGCGAACAGCCCAACCCTTGGGACCTACTTCAGCCCCAGGATGCGACGAGCCGACATCGAGGTGCCAAACCTCCCCGTCGATGTGGACTCTTGGGGGAGATAAGCCTGTTATCCCCGAGGTAGCTTTTATCCGTTGAGCGATGGCCCTTCCACTCGGTACCACCGGATCACTAAGTCCTACTTTCGTACCTGCTCGACTTGTCTGTCTCGCAGTCAGGCTCCCTTCTGCCTTTGCACTCTTCGAATGATTTCCAACCATTCTGAGGGAACCTTTGAACGCCTCCGTTACTCTTTTGGAGGCGACCGCCCCAGTCAAACTGCCCACCTGACTATGTCCCATGACCAGCTTATGGCCACTGGTTAGAATTCCGGTATCTCAAGAGTGGTATCCCAACGTCGACTCCTTAAACACTTGCGTGCCTATCTCTCAGTCTCCCACCTATCCTGTACATGAAATACTAAAACCCAATGTCAAGCTACAGTGAAGCTCTACGGGGTCTTTCCGTCCAATCGCGGGTAACTAGCATCTTCACTAGTACTACAATTTCGCCGAGTGTGTTGTCGAGACAGCGCTCAAGTCGTTACGCCATTCGTGCGGGTCAGAACTTACCTGACAAGGAATTTCGCTACCTTAGGACCGTTATAGTTACGGCCGCCGTTTACTGGGGCTTAAGTTCTATGCTTCGGATTACTCCTAACACTTCCCCTTAACCTTCCAGCACCGGGCAGGCGTCAGCCCCTATACGTCATCTTTCGATTTAGCAGAGACCTGTGTTTTTGATAAACAGTCGCTTGAGCCTTTTAACTGCGGCCTCATTTCTGAGGCACCCCTTCTCCCGAAGTTACGGGGTCATTTTGCCGAGTTCCTTGACAACACTTCCCTCGCTCGTCTTAGGATTCTCTCCTCATCTACCTGTGTCGGTTTACGGTACGGGCACCTAACATCTCGTTAGCAGCTTTTCTTGACAGTGTGAAATCAGATACTTCGTTACTTAATTTCACTCCCCATCACACCTCAACCTATTAGTATGCGGTCTTTCCTACATACAAGCCTTAGTGCTTGGGCACGGACAACCAACGCCGTGCTTATCTTATCCTCCTGCGTCACTGCTTCCTTCAATCGATATTAGGTGGTATCGGAATATCAACCGATTGTCCATCGGATACGCTATACGCCTCTCCTTAGGCCCCGACTTACCCTGAGCGGACGAACCTTCCTCAGGAAACCTTAGATTTTCGACGGTGAAGATTCTCACTTCACTCTCGCTACTTATACCAGCATTCTCTCTCCTGTACAGTCCACTACTCCTTTCGGTATAGCTTCTGCCCATACAGGACGCTCCCCTACCCATCTTGCGATGCCATAGCTTCGGTATTAGACTTTAGCCCCGGACATTTTCGGCGCATGACCACTTGACCAGTGAGCTATTACGCACTCTTTAAATGTATGGCTGCTTCTAAGCCAACATCCTGGTTGTCTCTGTAGTCACACATCCTTTCCCACTTAGTCTAAATTTTGGGACCTTAGCTGATGGTCTGGGCTGTTTCCCTCTTGACCACGGATCTTATCACTCGTAGTCTGACTCCCAACAATCAAATATCCGGCATTCGGAGTTTGATAGGGTTCGGTAACCGATAAGGCCCCTAGCCCATTCAGTGCTCTACCTCCGGTATTCTGTGTTGAGGCTAGCCCTAAAGCTATTTCGGGGAGAACCAGCTATCTCCGAGTTCGATTGGAATTTCTCCGCTATCCACAGCTCATCCCCCGATTTTTCAACACCGGTGGGTTCGGGCCTCCATTAGATTTTACTCCAACTTCACCCTGTCCATGGATAGGTCACCCGGTTTCGGGTCTACATCAGCCAACTTATTCGCCCTATTAAGACTCGCTTTCGCTTCGGCTCCGCACCTCTAGTGCTTAACCTCGCTGACTAACGTAACTCGCTGGTCCGTTCTACAAAAAGTACGCGGTCACCCTGTATTTCTACATAGGGCTTCCACCGATTGTAAGCGTACGGTTTCAGGTTCTATTTCACTCCCCTTCCGGGGTTCTTTTCACCTTTCCCTCACGGTACTATGCGCTATCGGTCACTAGGTAGTATTTAGCCTTGGGAGGTGGTCCTCCCTGCTTCCCACAAGGTTTCACGTGTCTCGTGGTACTCTGGATTCTGACTCATATATTTCAGCTTTTCACTTACTGGACTTTTACCACCTATGGTTGAGCTTTCCAACTCTATTCAGCTAAGCTTCTTATACTAAATGTCAGTCCTCAACCCCAAAGAAGTTACCCTCTCTGGTTTGGGCTCTTTCCCTTTCGCTCGCCGCTACTTAGGAAATCGATGTTTCTTTCTACTCCTCCGGGTACTTAGATGTTTCAGTTCCCCGGGTTTCCCCTCCTATGACTATTTATTCATCATAGGATACCTAGACATTACTCTAGGTGAGTTTCCTCATTCGGATATCTACGGGTCGATGCCTATTTGCGGCTCACCGTAGCTTTTCGCAGCTTGTCACGTCCTTCTTCGGCTCCTAGTGCCAAGGCATCCACCATACGCTCTTACTAGCTTGATCTAAGAAGTTCTTTTGAACTCTTTTTATTCCTCAGCGTTATTGTGTTTAATTACTCTCTTTCGAGATTAATTACCCTGGATCTTTTCAATGTATTGTGCAGTTTTCAAGGTACATTTGAATCTTTTTTCATTCCCTCAAGACTTTGCTTGTCTCTCACCGGGAATTACTATTATACATGTTATACTCTTTCGAGTCAACTTGTACTTTTTTACATTTTGTCTCACGTCTCAGATTACTACGCTACGCTTATCAAAAAGGATTGCTAATCTTTTACTCCTCTTCGTTACGTAAAAAGTTGGTGGGCTCAAGTGGACTCGAACCACCGACCTCACGCTTATCAGGCGTGCGCTCTAACCGCCTGAGCTATGAGCCCTCGTATTAAAGTTTTAACTACTGGGTAGTTAAAAAAAGTTGGTGGAGATGAACGGGATCGAACCGTTGACCCCCTGCTTGCAAGGCAGGTGCTCTCCCAGCTGAGCTACACCCCCATGTATGAGTTACTTCTAACTCTTTTGAAACAAAGACTATTAAGTTTTTAAACTTTATAGTCCTTGAAAACTAATCAGTGTAACTAACCTTAACTCTTTTGGTCAGGTTATTTAAAATATAGTGCACATCTCTTTCGATTTGTGACTATCGACCATAGGATATACAAACATTTTTCAGTCTGTAATGCTCCTTAGAAAGGAGGTGATCCAGCCGCACCTTCCGATACGGCTACCTTGTTACGACTTCACCCCAGTCGCTAGCTTCACCTTCGACGGCTCTCTCCTTACGGTTAAGTCACCGGCTTCGGGTGCCTCTAACTCCCATGGTGTGACGGGCGGTGTGTACAAGGCCCGGGAACGTATTCACCGCGACATTCTGATTCGCGATTACTAGCAACTCCAACTTCATGTAGGCGAGTTGCAGCCTACAATCCGAACTGAGAGTAACTTTTAGGGATTTGCTTGCTATCACTAGCTTGCTTCCCGTTGTTTTACCCATTGTAGCACGTGTGTAGCCCAGAACATAAGGGGCATGATGATTTGACGTCATCCCCACCTTCCTCCGAGTTATCCCCGGCAGTCTCACTAGAGTGCTCATCTTACTGTTAGCAACTAATGATAAGGGTTGCGCTCGTTGCGGGACTTAACCCAACATCTCACGACACGAGCTGACGACAACCATGCACCACCTGTCTCTCTGCCCCGAAGGGTTTCCTCAGTTACGAGTAATGCAGAGGATGTCAAGTCCTGGTAAGGTTCTTCGCGTTGCTTCGAATTAAACCACATGCTCCGCTGCTTGTGCGGGCCCCCGTCAATTCCTTTGAGTTTCAACCTTGCGGCCGTACTCCCCAGGCGGGATACTTATTGCGTTAGCTGCGGCACGGAAGGGGTCGATACCTCCCACACCTAGTATCCATCGTTTACAGCGTGGACTACCAGGGTATCTAATCCTGTTTGCTCCCCACGCTTTCGCGCCTCAGCGTCAGTTACAGTCCAGTAAGTCGCCTTCGCCACTGGTGTTCCTCCTAATATCTACGCATTTCACCGCTACACTAGGAATTCCACTTACCTCTCCTGCACTCTAGCGTCCCAGTATCAGATGCTATTCCCGAGTTAAGCCCGGGGATTTCACATCTGACTTAAGACGCCGCCTACGCGCCCTTTACGCCCAATAATTCCGGACAACGCTTGCCACCTACGTATTACCGCGGCTGCTGGCACGTAGTTAGCCGTGGCTTCCTCCTTTGGTACCGTCATTTTTTTCGTCCCAAAAGACAGGAGTTTACAATCCGAAGACCTTCATCCTCCACGCGGCGTTGCTGCATCAGGGTTTCCCCCATTGTGCAATATTCCCCACTGCTGCCTCCCGTAGGAGTCTGGACCGTGTCTCAGTTCCAGTGTGGCCGTTCATCCTCTCAGATCGGCTACTGATCGTCGCCTTGGTGAGCTTTTACCTCTCCAACTAGCTAATCAGACGCGGGTCCATCTTACAGCGGATTTCTCCTTTGATTGCTCTACCATGCGATAGTGCAATGTTATGCGGTATTAGCAGTACTTTCGCACTGTTATCCCCCTCTGTAAGGCAGGTTACCCACGCGTTACTCACCCGTCCGCCGCTAAGATACTTCGTAGCAAGCTACTTAGTATCTCCGCTCGACTTGCATGTGTTAGGCACGCCGCCAGCGTTCGTCCTGAGCCAGGATCAAACTCTTAAGTTAAATATTTAATCACATCTCTGTGATCTCAACTAATTGTTTGAACCTACTCAAAAGAATTAATTTTCTTGGTTTCGTTACACTGTTTAGTTTTCAAGGACCATATAGATAAATTTGCTTTTGCAAATCATCGTTATTTTGTTTGTGCGTTAGTGTTGTTCACCAACGTCGCTTAAATAATATAACATATCTAAAAAGCATTCGCAATCTATACCTTATGCTAGTTTTAGCTAAATTCTTAGTTTATATTCATTTTGCTTCTGTATACTTTATTATACTCTATATTTATGTACAAGCGTTTTTTTAATCATCAAAAGGATCACTTGTTGGAACAAAGTTTGGAATATCCGTTTCTGGGACAGTTATATAGCTTTCTGGAACATCGCCTACAATGATTGTTTCTGAAATTGGAACATGAGTGGATACTTCAACGTCATTACTTATTAAAGGAGCAATAATCTTAATATTAGTTTCTACAAAAAGATATATTTTTAGTCTTGTCATGTTAATGCCTGCATTCTCTATATCAGATTTAAAATCAACCTTAACTGAACCCATAGGCTGAATTTTTATGCTTAATTTGGGTCCATTGTTTGCAAACAGTTGACTACCAAATATGTTTACTATCGGTATTTTTAGGTCTTTAGTACCTATTTTCGTTAACTCGCTTTGAATTGCTAGAGTTGTCTCACCTGCCAGCTTGTTCATTAGCATCGGATCTACTTTAACCATTGTTACTTTACCTGTACTATCTGTCATAATATCAACTATATCTTTATATTCAGGCTCAATGGACTTTTTATAAACCACATCATTAATTGCCTGGGTAGCAAGGGTACGGGCTTTTATTTCCGACATAGCAATAATAGTTGGTTTTAAGTTTTTTTCTACAATGAAAAATGTATAAAATAGTACAAAGATAATTAGTGCTAGCATTAATAATCCATATCTTTTATTCTTTCTCCTAAAATATCTTTTTCTCATAAGCAAACACCTCCTTCTTATTAATATATGTTCTTTATGTTATTTTGTTACTGAATTCTAAAAATGTCATAGCTCTCCATTGAATTGATATAGATTATTAAATATGCTATAATTATCGTGTTATGGCAGGTCTAATTAAGGAGGAATAAAATGGACAACGAAAAGACAGCCTCATCAACCTCAAGAAAAAAGAAGAAATCTAATCCAAAAAAGTCCCGAAAAATTCTAAAGAATATAATATTAGTTTTGATGATTATAATTCTTGTGGGAAGCTTTGTCGCATTAGGCACAGCTTATGCTTGGATTAAAAGTGCAAAGCCCTTGAATATAGATGAGCTGATTTCTTTGAACCAAACTACTTATATTGTAGATTCAGAAGATAACATTATTATGAAACTACATGCAAATGAGAATAGAACAATAGTAGCTCTGGATAAGATACCTATCCAACTTCAAGATGCTTTTATTGCGATTGAAGACAAACGATTTGATAAACACTTTGGTATAGATATTTATAGAATGTTTGGCGCACTTAAGGTGGATCTAATTAGTCGAAGTACTGCCCAAGGCGGTAGCACAATAACTCAGCAGCTAATCAAAAAAGTGTATTTATCAGATGAAAAGGTTTTAAAACGTAAAGTGGTAGAAATATATTATGCCATACAGTTAGAAAGACGCTTTACTAAGGATCAAATATTAGAAGCATATTTGAATACAATCCCTCTAGGTGATAATGTAGCAGGGGTTAAAGAAGCTAGTTTATACTATTTTGGTAAGGAACTAGATCAGTTAACCTTAGCCGAAAGTGCTATGATAGCAGGAATCACCAATAACCCATCAAAATATACTCCTACACGCAATTTTGAGAATGCAACAAAGCGTAAGGAACTGATTTTAAGTGAAATGCTTAAGCAAGGCAAAATCAATCAGTCTCAGTATGATGATGCTATAAAGGAAGAGATAGTACTATCCAAAGTAGAAAGCGAAGTTGATACTACTTACTTTGCAGATATGGTAATAGAAGATGTGTTAGCGGTGTTAGAAAATGAGCTGGGTTATACAGAAGAAGAAGCTCAAATTAGACTGTTTAATGGTGGTATGAAGATAGTTGCAACCATAGATACAGATATCCAAAATTCTTTAGAAGCTTCCTTTAAGAAAGAAGCATTGTTCCCAAAGAGCAAGGAAGATGCAAATGGTACTCTTCAGCCTGAAGCAGCAGCAATAATAATCGATCATACTACAGGCGAAGTAAAAGCAATTATGGGCGGACGAAGTGAAAAGGTAAGAAGAGGTTTAAACAGAGCAACACAATCACTAAGACAGCCAGGCTCAACAATTAAACCTTTAGCAGTATATGCACCTGCTCTTGACAATGGCTATACCGTTGCATCAGTAATTGATGATTCTCCTATATCCTATGGGAATTATTCTCCTGATAATTATGGTGGAACTTTCAAGGGTCTTATTACTGTTAGAGAAGCTATTCAAAGCTCAATTAATGTAGTTGCAGTAAAAATTGTACAAGATCTTGGACTTTCAAGGTCAGCGGAATACCTGCAAAAATTCGGTATAACATCAATAGTTACTGATAAAGGACTTAGTCACAATGATTTGGGACTAGGCTCTCTTGCACTAGGTGGTTTAACCCAAGGTGTCAGACCTATTGAAATGGCAGCTGCCTATAGTGTATTCCCCAACAAGGGAATATATAACAAACCCGTAACCTTTACAAAGATATATGATAAAGATGGAAACTTGATATATGAAAACAAACCAAAGAAGGAAAGAGTTATAAGTGAACAAGTTGCTTATCTCATGGTAGATATAATGCAGGGCGTTGTAAAGGGCGGAACCGGTGGACGTGCAGCATTACCTAATATGCCAACAGCAGGTAAAACAGGTACTACTACAAATAACGTTGATGCCTGGTTTATAGGTTATACTCCATACTATACAGCAGCTGTTTGGATGGGTCATGATGATCCAAAGAACTTAGGTTTTACTGGTGGAAATTATCCTGCAAGTTTATGGAAGGATATTATGACAAATGTCCATAAAGGTAAGCCTTCTAAAGATTTTGAAAAGCCAGGTGGACTTGTTGCAGTAGATATTTGTACTGAGTCTGGCAAAAGACCTTCAGAGCTATGTGCACTAGATCAAAGAGGTTCTACAATCATATCTGAAGTATTTATTAAAGGGACTGAACCTAGTGCAGAAGAAATATGTGATATTCATGTAGTACGTGATATTGATATATCAACTAATAAGCTTGCGTCACCTTATTGTCCTGCATCATTGATAAAGTCTAAGGTGTTTATACAACGTTTAGAACCTTATGTACCAAGTGCATCTGGAAAGATTCCTGCGGATAGTATTTATGAGGCTCCTAAAGATACATGCCCGCTTCATATTACTGCTATTCCTGATGTAAATCCTGATGAACCTGTCAAAGATGATGAGGATGAGGAAATACCAGATATAATTGATATTGACCCAACTAAACCAACTGAGCCAACCTTACCACCACCTAACAATCCAAACTTCTAGAATCAACAAAACCGAAGCTGTTAATTTCAATAGCTTCGGTTTATTATTTGTTGCATTGCTTTAGTTATGACAGGTGCTCCAATCCCACATCTATCCTTACCATTCATTTTTCCAGGATCACCTATTCCTACTATTACTGGTACTTCTATCATATTTAGTATATCAACTGTATCACCAGTTATCACCTTTCCGTCTTTAGGGTTTCCACATTTATCTACCGTTCTCTTAATAATATTACCGTGTTTAGTAATAGAAAAATCAACTTCAATGCCCTGAACTCCTTCAGTATTTGATGCTACTGCGATGACTCCTATTATCTCAATTTCAGGACATTTTGATATATCTCTAATAATGTGCTCTCCATTACCTTCTCCGGTATGACCTCTATCATCAGCCATCACAATAACAGGATCCCACTTAGCTTGCTTTATAAGCTCTATTATCTTATATCCCGGCAGGTGTGTTGGGTTACCTGCAGATTTCGAAATGCATCTAGCTCCAATATTTGCAGCTGCCAGCTCTACTGCTTTCCGAGCAATATCATCTCCATCTGTTACCAGTATAACCTTTGTCTTATGTATTAGCTCTTCATTCATAGCCCTCTCCTACCTTTTTGATTTTGGGTTAAATAATATCGCCATCATATATCCAAATACTATAGCAGCAGTTACCCCTCCAGCAGTAGCAGTTAAACCGCCTGTTAATGCACCAATTAATCCTGATTCCTTGACCCCTTTTATAGCACCGTTTGCTAAAGCATAGCCAAACCCAGGTAAAGGAACTGTTGCTCCAGCACCTCCGATATCAACTATTTTCTCATAAATTCCAAGCCCTTGAAGTATTACTCCTGAGGTCACAAAAAGTACAAGTACACGTGCAGGAGTCATTTTAGTATTATCCATTAATATTTGCCCAATTACACATATTATTCCACCAACTATAAAGGCTTTTACGTAGTCCATCTTTTATTTCACCTCACTTATTGTTCTCTCTATAGCAATTGCATGGGCTACGCAAGGTATAGATTCACCCTGCCATGCTGATGTAGGAGATAATAAGGCGCCAGTAGCAATAAATAATACTCTATTTAATTCACCGCTTTTTAGCAATTTATATATATAACCATTTAGAACTACAGCAGAGCATCCACAACCGCTTCCGCCAGAATGTGTGTCCTGCTTTTCATTGTCAAATATCATACAGCCGCAATCATTGTAAATACTTCCTAATTTGTAGCCCTCTCTCTCCAAGAGCTCCTTAGCTATATCTCTACCCACTGTAGCCAAGTCACCAGTTAATATCAAATCGTAGTAGTTTGGTGCTCTTCCAGTCTCTTTAAAGTGTGCAGAGATAGTATCTGCTGCTGCAGGTGCCATTGCTGCTCCCATATTGTTGGCGTCCTTAATACCAAAATCTAATACTTTTCCTGTCGTAACATGTGTTATATATGGCCCATCACCTGTAGCTGACAGTACTGTAGCTCCTGATCCTGTTACTGTCCACTGTGCATAGGGTGGTCTCTGAGTTCCTTGCTCCAGAGGTGCTCTATACTGTCTTTCGGCACTGCTAAAGTGACTAGAGGTTGCACATACTACATGATCAGCAAAACCACCATCAATTATCATAGAGCCTATGCTTATTGACTCAGCCATAGTAGAACAAGCTCCATATACACCTATATATGGTATTTGCAGAGTTCTTGCTGCAAAAGACGAAGATATTATTTGATTTAACAAGTCACCTGCTAGCATATAATCTATTGCTGTTACACTTACTCCCGATTTAGATATTGCTCTTTTTATAGCTTCTTCTGTAAACCTTGATTCTGCTTTTTCAAAGCTATCCTGACCAAAGTAATCGTCTTTTTGAATCATGTCAAAATATGAGGAAAGCGGTCCTTCTCCTTCCTTAGGTCCTACAATAGCTGCAGCTGCAAGCATCGTAGGCGGTGTAGAAAGTTTTATTGTCTGCTTACCTAATCTTTTTTGCGCCATTATGAAATCACCTCTATTAGCTAAAGTTTTGTTTATGCTTTATAATATAAATAAATAATATATAATCCCTACTATAACTGATGCTGTTGTACCATAGACCAAAACTGGTCCCGCTATTGTGAACATTCTAGCACCTACTCCAAATACAAAGCCTTCACGTTTAAATTCAATAGCAGGTGATACTATAGAGTTTGAGAAGCCAGTAATAGGTACTATGCTGCCTGCACCTCCATATTTTCCTATCTTTTCATATATACCTAAGCCGGTTAAAAGTGCACCTAAAAACACTAGTATAATAGATGTTCCTGCCGATACATCATCCTTAGGAAGTCCCATTCCTTTTAGATAATTAGTTATAAACTGTCCTATATCACATATTAAACCACCAACTATAAATGCTTTAATACTATTGGAAAACACTTTTGGTTTTGGCACTTTGTCCTTTATAAAGGTTTCATATTCTGTAGGAGTCATTTCCCATTTCATAGAGCTACCTCATTTACAAATATATTTTTTTGCATTAAGACTAAGGTTGCACGTGTTGGTACACTTTCTACCGTTTTTTTAATGAAGTACATATAAGTCATTGAGGAAATTATTAGTATTATAATTATTGATATTATGTACTTAAAATTCTTCACTTAAAGCACCCTTCTTTTTTATGATTTAAAAAGCAGTAATTTTAATGCATATATATTATTAGCGTAATTGTAATTTTAATACTTTAGAAAAAAAACAACATCTAATTGATGTTGTTAAATTATATTGTTTTTAATTTTAACCAAAATCTTTTTTTCTACTCGTGAGACCTGTACTTGTGACATACCCAACATTTCTGCAACCTGACACTGTGTCTTATCCTTGAAATATCGCAGCATTATTATTTGCCGTTCTCTGGGCTCAAGGTTTGTAAGAACTTCCTTAAGTGCAATTTTATCTACTATCTCTATCTCTTCATCCTCAGAGTATTCAATTTTGTCAATAAGCAGAATTGGTGTGCCTTCATCATGATGAATGGTTTCATACAAAGATTGTGTCAAGTGTACAGAATCTAATGCCATTACAAGTTCTTCCTTAGAAATATCCAGTTCAGATGCCACTTCTGATATTGTTGGTTCTCTTCCGAAGTCCTTTTCTAAAGTATCCTTTACAATATGGGCTTTATTAGCAATTTCCTTTAGGTTTCTGCTGACCTTTATGATTCCATCATCTCTAAGAAATCTTTTGATTTCTCCCATTATCATAGGTATAGCGTAAGTTGAAAACTTTACATTAAATGAAAGGTCAAACTTTTTAATTGCTTTAAGCAGCCCGATGCTGCCTATTTGCATAAGATCGTCATACTCACAGCCTCTATTTAAAAACTTTTTAACTACACTTCTTACTAAACCTATATTGTTCTCTACCATAAAATTTTCAGCACCTGTATCTCCATTTTGAGCACGAGTTATAAGCTCTTCAAATTCTAATTGAGTTATTTCTACTCGTTCCATATCTGATACCCCTAAAAACTTTTAAAGGTTTTTTTTAATCTGATGGTTGTTCCTATGCCTATCTGTGATTCTACCTCTATTTCATCCATAAAGGTCTCCATAACAGTAAAACCCATACCCGATCTTTCAAGCTCCGGCTTGGAGGTATAGAGAGGCTGTCTTGCTAAATCTATGTTTTCTATCCCTTTTCCTAAGTCCTTAATTTCTATTTCGACTGTTCTTCCTATAATCCTTGATACTATTGTCACATGTCCATTCTTACATTCATATCCGTGTATTACAGCATTTGTTACAGCTTCAGAAACTGCAGTCTTAACATCTGCGAGTTCATCTAATGTCGGGTCAAGTTGTGCAATAAAGGCTGCTACTACAGACCTTGCAAAGCTTTCATTTTGTGATTTACTCATGAATTCTAATTTCATTTCGTTGTCTACTCTCATGTGCTTCACTCCTTTATATACTTTCTATTGCTTGTTTTTCGTTTTCGTATATAGGTATAATCTTTTTTAAGCCACATATTTCATAAACTCTTTTTATCTGTGGCTTTACATTAATCATTGCGGTTATACCTCCGCTATTCATGATCAATTTATAGCGACCAATTATCACACCTATTCCTGAGCTGTCCATAAAGTTCACATTTTTCATATCAAAGATAATATTCTTAGGATTTCTTCTGCTAATCTCTTGATCAACCTTATTTCTGATTTCCTCACAGGTATGGTGATCAATATCTCCATCAATCCTGATTATCAGATTATTATTTGTTACGTCAAATCTTACGTCCATTCGCGTCCCTCCATTTGTAATGTGTAACCTATTTTGGCAAAATGATGAATATATTTCTTGTTTTTATATAATTCTGTAAATATAATATTATTCCTTCAATGAAAAATGTAATGTTTTGTAATAATAAATTTTTCTTTTGACTATTTTTGTATTTTTCTATTGTTTTGTGTAATATAAATTTAGAGTCATTATATATTCAATCTTTTGCTGTTATGATACAATATAGAAAATTGATATAGTATACTAATTACTATACATAATTCTAATTTTTTCTTATTTAAAATAAACTGGTTCAGGAGTGATTCAAGTGGATATACTTATATTTTCTGTTTCTATAGGGAATGGTCATGATCAAGTGGCTTATACCCTTCGAAATGAGTTTATACGTGCTGACAACAGTTGCAGAGTAAAGATTATAAACACCATAAAGTTTATCAGTCCCATTTTAGATAAAGTAATCTTGGATAGTTATCTAAACATTCTTAAGTTCTACCCAAAGGCTTGGGGAAAAATTTATGAGAAAACCAACAAATTAGACCCCATAATTGATATAAACGATATTACTAATAAGCTTATGAAAGGTAAGATTCAAAAGTCCATAAATAGTTTTATACCTGATGTAATTATTTGTACACATAGCTTTCCTTCTTCAATTATATCTAACTTAAAGCAGAAAAAAATGAAGGATATGCCATTAATCTCAGTTATCACTGATTATAATATTCATTCTTCATATATCAATGAAAACACGGACTACTACGTAATTCCTCATGAAAATTTAACTTATTTAATGGAAGATTTTGGAGTAGAAAGCTCAAGAATACTTCCTCTAGGCATACCTATTAGAAAAGAGTTCAGTCAGATAATAGATAAGGAAGAGGTAAAGCTAAAGTATAATCTAAACAATAAAAAGACAGTTTTGGTAATGGGCGGGGGCTTAGGTTTGGGTAAAATTTACAATATTGTCTCCGCTCTTGATAAAAAACTCCAAGATGTACAGATTATAGCAATAGCTGGTAGAAATTCTCGATTAGAACAAAAGCTTAAGTCTATGACTACCCAAAATAAGCTTGTTGTGTTTGGCTTTATAAATAATGTTCACGAGCTTATGGAGGTCGCTGACTGCATTATTACCAAACCTGGCGGTGTCACAACAGCGGAGATTCTTTCGAAACAAAAGCCCTTAATTATATTCTCACCTCTCCCCGGTCAGGAATATGAGAATGCGGAATACCTATTAAATACAGGAGTTGCTGTATCTACTTCTGAGGTGGGGAAGATACCAGTACTTATAAAACAAATGTTAAACTTTGATGTAAGACTTAGAAGTATACATGAAGTAACTGGCTATCTAAAAAAGACTAATTCAGCTTCAGATATAGTAAAATTTGTTTTGGATAGATATTCAAAGCATAGTTAACCTATATATAATAATTAACAATTTAAATTTATAAATTTGAAAGGAGATGTTATTATGGATTTATGGCTAAAAGAGGAACAAATAGCTGATGCAGCTATGACATATAAGATAAAAGAAACCTTGCATACAGAGAAAACAGAATTTCAGGACATAGCAATTCTTGATACTTATGAATTTGGAAGAATGCTTGTTTTGGATGGAATTGTACAGACTACTATTAAAGACGAGTTTGTGTATCACGAAATGATATCTCACATACCACTTTTTACTCATCCAAATCCAAAGCAAGTGCTGGTAGTTGGTGGTGGCGACGGTGGCGTAATTAGAGAAGTACTAAAACATCCTAGTGTTGAAAGAGCAGTACTTTGTGAAATAGACAAAAGAGTAGTTGAGCTATCGTTGGAATATCTTCCTGAGATAAGCTGCGGCCTTAATGATAAAAGGGCAGAAATATTTATTGGTGATGGTATAAAATACGTCATGGAGAATAAAAATAAGTTTGATCTTATAGTTGTGGACTCCACTGACCCCTTCGGTGCAGCCGAGGGCTTGTTTAACAAAAGTTTTTACGAGTCTCTATATGAATGTCTAAAGGATGATGGAATTTTCGTAGCGCAAACAGAGACGCCTTTGTATCTTCCACAAGTGGTTAAAAAGGTATATACAGATATTAAAAACGCTTTTCCAATCACTAGAATGTATATGGCTGCTATCCCTACATATCCCGGGGTATATTGGAGTTTTACAATAGGCTCTAAAAAGTATGATCCTTTGACTGTAGATATAAATAAAATTCTTGATTTAGATACAAAATACTATTATAGAGACTTGCACAAGGCTTGCTTTGTACTTCCTAAATATGTTAAAGACTTAACTGAAGAATAATTTATACATTTTTATGTATAAATATAACCATATATAGTAAAAAACTTCATATTTCTAAATTAATTTTCGATTTGACTTATTTAATATTGCATTTATAAACAAATTATCCTATAATAACTTTGATATTTAAATATGTGATTTCCAAATCGCTCTGCAAAAAAGCCTGAACATGTTGCATCGAAGTTCAGGCTTTTTTTCTTGAAATTAAAAATCTATTTTAAATATATTATCATAAAAAGGAAGGTGTTACAGTTGTATAAATTTGATCAAACACAAACACCGTTATTTGATGCTCTTATGGAATATGTTGACAACAATACCATACCCTTCCACGTTCCCGGACATAAGAAAGGCCAAGGGATGGATAATAAATTTAAAAACTTCGTAGGAACCAACGTGCTTTCTATAGACGTTACGGTTTTCAAGCAAGTTGATAGTCTCCACAAGCCAACTGGTCCAATCAAATTTGCGCAAGAATTAGCGGCAGATGCTCATAATGCAGATAGTACATTCTTCAGCATACATGGAACCTCCGGAGCTATTCAAGCAATGATAATGAGCGTGGTAAATCAGGGTGATAAGCTTCTTATACCGAGAAATGTTCATAAATCAATTACTGCGGGTGTTATACTTAGCGGTGCTATCCCGATTTATATGCATCCTGAAATTGATGATGCTGTGGGTGTTGCTTTAAATGTAACACCACAAACCGTAAAGGAAACTTTAGAACAAAATCCTGATGCAAAGGCAGTTCTAATAGTAAATCCAACATATTATGGTGTTTCTACAGATATAGCTAAAATTGCAGAGATTGTACATGAATATAATATACCACTTATAGTAGATGAAGCTCATGGACCCCATCTTCACTTTAATAATAGACTTCCAATATGTGCTATGGATGCAGGTGCAGATATATGTGCACAGAGCACACATAAGATAGTTGGTTCTTTGACACAAAGCTCTTTACTTCATGTAAGAAAGGGCTTAGTAGATGTAAACAGAGTAAAAACAGTAATTAGCTTGCTTCAAACAACCAGTCCCTCATATATACTTCTTGCATCACTGGATGTTGCAAGAATGCAAATGGCTATTAACGGTAAGGAACTGCTTGATAGAACTATAGACTTAGCTGAGTATGCAAGAAAAAAAATCAATAATATTCATGGCTATTATTGCTTTGGAGAAGAAGTTCTAAAGAAGCCAAGTGCTTATGCCTTTGATCCTACTAAGATAACTATTACCTGCAAGGACTTAGGCATATCAGGTTATGAGCTCGAGAGAATATTGGCAGAAAAATATTTTATACAGCCTGAAATGTCTGATTTGTATAATATACTATGTGTATTTTCTATAGGTGATACAAAAGATTCAATAGATGCTCTTATAAATGCTTTGGATGAAATCAGTACTGATGAATGTTGTAAGCTTGGAAAAAAAATCAACATTATCGATATGCCTAATATTCCACAAAGTGTACTTACACCAAGAGATGCATTCAACAGTACCACTGTATCCATACCTTTAGCGGACAGTCTTGGTCAGATAAGTGCAGAATTTCTGATGGCATATCCTCCAGGTATACCTATACTTTGCCCTGGTGAGATAATAACAAAAGAAATTGTTGATTATGTTCAGGAACTAAAAAATGCAAAGCTTTATGTTCAAGGCACAGAGGATCCAGAAGTAAACAATATTAAGGTAGTAAGTGAGCTGCACCTATAACAGTTTAAAAAGGGATCTGTATATCAGGTCTCTTTTTAATGCGATAAATACATTATTTCTAAACATTGTTATATTTTAATTTAGAAATGTTCTATTGATAGTAAGTAAAGTTAATAATATAATTAAGTCAGTGACTAATTTATGGAGGAGACCTAATGAAAAAAATTGTTATTATTTTTACAGGCGGCACAATCTCAATGAAGAATGATAAGACGTTAAACGCCGCTGTACCGTCAATGACCGGAGAAGATATACTGAAGCTAACACCTGGTATAGCTACTATTGCAGATATACACTTCGTTGACTTTTCTATGATTCCTGGTCCTCACATGACTCCAGAAATTATGATGGAGCTTTCCAAGCTTATAAAAAACAAGCTTGAAAATGAAGGCTATGACGGTGCTGTGGTGACTCATGGTACTGATTCCTTAGAGGAAACTGCATACCTTGTGGATCTTACCTCCAATAACGAAAAGCCAATTGTTTTTGTAGGGGCAATGAAAAACAGCTCAGAGCTTGGTTGGGACGGTCCTGTTAACCTTTTAGATGCTGTATATACAGCCGCTTCCAATGAGTCATGCAATCGTGGTACTTTGGTTGTTATGAACAACGAAGTACATTCTGCTTCTCAAGTAACCAAGACTAATACCCATACACTGGATACCTTCAAGAGCGTTGATTTTGGTCCTATAGGCTTTATTGACAACAATAAGGTATATTACTATCATTGTTATACAAAACGTCAGTATATCTCTGTAACTGAGGTAGATGGCAAAGTTGATCTTATTAAGTGTGCTTGCGGTATGGATGACAGATTGCTTAGATTCTGTGTTGATTCAGGTACCCACGGCATAGTAATAGAAGGCATGGGTAGAGGTAATATACCACCTGATATGGTAAAAGGTGTTGAATATGCCTTAAGCAAAAATATACCTGTTATATTGGTATCTAGGTGTCTTAAGGGTAAAGTATTAGACAGCTATGGATATGTTGGAGCAGGTAAGGACTTAACCCAAAAGGGTGTTATACTTGGTGATAACCTACCAGGACAGAAGGCAAGAATTAAGCTTATAGTTGCCTTAGGACACACAAAGAAGATATCAGAGATTAAAGACATATTTGAAAGAAATTATTATTAATAAAAATATAGACTTAGCAATTGCTAAGTCTATATTTTTAACTGTTCTATCATTGTATATAGAACCTTCTTTACCTTCTCATTGTTATCCTCAAATACTCTAAGCACTTCTTGTTCTGTAACAGGCTTTACCTCAGGATTACCTTCAAGTCCTGCATCATAGTCAGTTATAAGAGCTATATTGGCATATGGAATCTCTAGTTCTTTTGCTAGCATACATTCAGGGTACTGTGTCATATTTATTACGTCCCAGTCCATTTTGCTAAACCATCGGCTTTCTGCCTTTGTAGAGAACCTTGGACCTTGTATAACTACCACGGTTCCTTTTTCATGTGCAGTTATGTCAAGCTCTTTGCAAACGCTCATAGCCAACTGTCTTAAGCCTTCGTCATAGGGCTCTGCAGAGCTCACATGTTTGGTTTCTGGTCCATCAAAATATGTATCCTTCCTACCCCATGTTCTATCTACAAACTGATCACAAATTACAAAATCTCCTGGCTTGTAATCTACTTTCAAGCTGCCAGAGGCGGTAGGTGCTATTATGTACTTTACGCCTAATAGCTTCATAGCATAAAGATTTGCTCTATATGGTATCATATGGGGCGGTAGTGAATGATCCTTAGCATGTCTAGGTAAAAATGCCACCTTCTTGCCTCCTATCTTTGCTATGGAAATCTTATCACTAGGCTTGCCGTATGGGGTTTCTATCTCAACCTCTTCAACATTATCTAAGAAAGAGTAAAATCCCGAGCCTCCAAAAACACCGATGTCTGCCTTTTGATTCATTTAAATTCCTCCTTGCTACTTTTTTTATATAGTAAAAATAAACTATAGTATGATATGTTATTTCATAGACATACCAATATGTTACTATAAATACTCGGCATCTGCAAGAAAAAGGAATCCACCACTAATCTTTCGGATTTTCTATTAATTCCGGAGCTGATATAGGAAAAATTAAGTCTATAGGCTCTTCCTTGAACTGTTTGACAGATAATATAATATCCTCTGTGTCAGATAGTATAGAAAGTTCCTTTGATACTTCCAAATCGGCTACTCGTAGTATTTCGCCCAGCTTAAGCTTTGATGCATCAATAGTAATATTCCTAGGTATGCTTTCTACTTCACCTTGTACTTCTACCTGCCCTAGCTGCTTGTTTATTATCCAACCTTTTTTCTCTACACTATTACTATTAATTACAAGTACAGGTATATCTGCATGTATTATTTCGTGCAAAGATACTGGCTGAAAGTCAATGTGAACAATCCTATAGCTTATTGGATCTCTCTGAACTTCTTTAATGATTGCAGGTGTTTCTTCATTATCTACCTTTAGTTTAACGATTATATGCTCGCCATGCTTATCTATTGCTGCTTGTATCTCCTTATAATCTAGCTTTAATAGCTTGCTCTGACTATTTTTAGAGTATAATACGGCGGGAATCATTGCAGCTTTTTCTAGTTTTCTAACTTGTTTCTTTCCTGCATGTTCTCTCATATTTGCATTTAAACTTACACTCTTCATAAAAAACCTCCATAAATGTTTTAATCACTTATGGAGTATTCCCAATATCTAGAATAAATAAACATTTTTAGTTATTTTATTTAGGTTTGCAGATTATTTCTTCAATTCTGGTATCTAAGATATCCTTAGCATGAGCAGGTTTTATTATAATAGCAGAGTCAGCACCTCTTCCTGAGCCGCCTACAGCTATAATATGTTCTCCATGAGGTATAAGCCCTGCATCTATAGCCATGGTAGCTATTTCAACACTAACCTTTACTCCTTGGCTAAACATTCTTAAGGTATACGCCATTATTTCAGATGGATAAATACCTCCAAACTTTGAACTAAAGGCCCTCTCAACTCCTGATAGTACATGGGTAGTGGTTAATACCTTTACTCCCATATCATGAAGTCTTTGTCTTGCTTCTACCTCAATCTCGTTCTCTCCTGCTTTTTTAAAGCCATTTACATGAGTGACACACACTACCTCAAAACCCTTGTTTGCAAAAAGTTCGGCAGTGTCACCAGAATTTGAAGCAACCACTATATATTTAATATTATTTCTCTTAGCAGTCTCCAGTACCAAGCTTACAGTATCATTTGTACAATCCTTACCAGCCTTATCCCAATACATGTACCTCTCTCCTTCTTATAGAAATTTATCTCCTAAGTACATCTTTATCAGCTCTCTATCACCAAAAGCATCTAATGTTATAGATTCCCTATCAGAATCTTCAAAGTAGATTTCTACAGTGGTATCTCCGTCCTTAAATTGCTGTATCACAGTTTTTTCATCTACTTCCCTATATTTTATATTCTTCCTAACCTTTTCTTTCTTTTTAAACTCTCTAGCAAAAATGCTTCCGCTTATTCTGATTATCTTTACGTAATGCATCTGTCTCCTCCTATAAGTTTTTCTCATATATTAATATAAATCAGGTACCCTATCTCCTAATATATCAATCTTAGATTTTGCTGTGTCAATAAGGCTTAAATCAATTTCTGCTTTAATAATTTGTTCTTTATAACCAGCTTTGGCTATTACCTCTCCCCAAGGATTTATTATCATAGAGCCACCCAAAAACTCAGCTTCTCTGCTTTCTCCTGCTCTATTCACCGCAATTATATATATTTGATTTTCTATGGCTCTGGCTTTTAATAGGGTAATCCAGTGTGAAAATCTTGCAGCTGGCCATTGGGCAGGTACAAACAATATCTTAATACCTTCCAAGGCTAGCTTTCTGGACAACTCAGGAAATCTTAAATCATAGCATATTATTATTCCACATTTTATATTATCTAGCTTAAATGTGCAAAGTTCTCTACCGGACTCAATATATTTGTGCTCATCCATAAGCTTAAAAAGATGAATCTTTTGATATTTTGCTATATTATTGCCCTGTCTGTTAAATACATACGCAGTGTTAAATACTTTTCTATTCTGCATACTTGCATAGGAACCTGCCACAATATTTACTCTACCTTCCTTTGACTTTGCAGCAATCAATTCATTTGTAGGCATACCTTCTTGATCACAGATTTTAGCTATGTCTCCCAATTGATAGGCGGTAGTCCACATCTCAGGCAATACCAGAATATCAGGTTTTATTTTTGCTTTTAATGCTTGCTTTATCATCTCTGTGGCATTTTCCCTATTTGCTTCAGGTTTACCAGGAATTATATTCATTTGTAAAAGTGAAACTACTATATGTGTCATTTTTTTCTCCTTATATATTTTTTTCTCCTTATATATTTATTTTACTATAAGTAATTATTTCTTTCAAATTTCGGTAATATTATATATACATTAAGCAAACAAAACTTGTGTCAAAATTATAAAAAGTATGGTGATTATATGCAAAATTTACTATCTAGTAAATTAGACGATAATATTAATATTATAAACGAAAAATTTAAAGACTGTCCTGATGTCAAAAGACAAAAATTATTGCTTAAGGATAGTTCAATTGCTTTGCTAGTATATATTGATGGACTTGTAAATATTGATATTTTACAAAGAGATATAATTTCTAGTCTTATGCAAATGAAAAGTTCAGATATTTTTGATGATAATCTTCAGATAACTTATATTCCAACAGCAGAATCAAGTATTTCTGATAATTTAGATATCTTAATTGAGGCTATATTAGCAGGTAAAGTAGTCATATTCTTAAACGGATATGATCGAGCAATATACATAAGTATTACTAAATATGAAAAGAGAGCTATTACTCCTCCTGAAATAGAAAAAAACGTAAGAGGCCCCAATGAAGCTTTTATTGAGTCTATCGATACAAATATGTCAATATTAAGAAGAAATATTAAGAATACAAAGTTAAAATTCAAAATACTCAAGGTTGGAAAATTAACAAACCAAACTGTTGCTATTGTATATATAGAAGGCTTAGCAAATCCTCAAAGTATAAATATTGTTTATGATAAACTAGCAAGCATTGATTATGATAGTATATTTGATGTAGGTTATTTGACACATTTGATTGTAGATAACCCTTATACTCCATTTCCACATTTTTTAGCTACAGAGAGACCAGACAAAACAGTATCTTTTCTTAATGAAGGAAAACTGGCTATATTGCTTGATGGCTCACCCTCTGCATTACTTATGCCTATAGGCTTTTTCTCTGCATTTCAAACACCTGATGATTATAACTCAAATTGGCTTATTGGTTCTTTTAATAGATTTATTAGAGTTTTTGCACTGTTCATTGCTATATTTCTACCATCATTATATATCTCAATTGTATCCTACCACTATTATATGGTGCCTTTAAACTTACTGATACCACTAGCTGAATCTAGATTAAAGGTACCCTTTCCGCCAATTATAGAAGTACTTATTTTGGAATTTACTATTGAAATGCTCAGAGAAGCAACGATACGCTTGCCTACCTATATAGGTACCTCAATCGGTATTGTTGGAGGTTTAATCATCGGTCAAGCTGCAGTTAATGCAGGAATTGTAAGTAACCTAGTAATAATTATTGTTGCTGTTACTGCCTTAGCATCATATTTGATACCTAATTATGATATGGGATTGGCAATAAGGTATATAAGATTTATTGTGATGTTTTTTTCTTCTATTTTCGGGATATTAGGAATTATAATATGCAGTATGTTTATACTAGCACATTTAGTAGTACTTGAGTCACTTGGAGAACCTTATTTAAAGCCTCTGATGCCATTCAATTTCAATGGATTTAGAGATACTTTTATTAGACCACTACTAACGAATAAAAGTCAACCATCTTCTCAAACAAAAACTACTGATAAAACTAGAGGTAAGAATAATGAATAATAAAGTTAATGAAATCTCTTCAGGTCAGGTATATATTTTTGTAATTTCTGCTCAAATTAGTTCTGGTATAATAACTCTTCCATCAAGTTTAGCTGAAAAATTAGGACATGATGGATGGATTTCAATCTTATTATCTGGCTTAATAACATGTATTTTGATAAGCATTATGATGTCCTTACTGAAAAGATCTGGAAATCTTTCAATAATGGAAATTAATACTTATTTTTTTGGTAAGTTTATTGGTACTTTTTTAAATCTATTATTAATTAGTTATATAACATTTCTCGTTGCAATGAGTTTAAGAATTTTTATTGAAAATGTTAATATCTCAGTATTACAATCAACTCCTGAGTTAGTGTTAACCTGTTTTATTTTTTTACCCATTGCATACTTAAGTTGGTATGGCTTGAAGTATATCTGCTGGTTTTCATATATAAAGCCTTTATTGCTTATTATTATTTTATTATACTTTATTCTAATTTCTAATTTATTCCGTGCTACATTTTTACAACCTATTGGTATTTCAGGTATTAAAAATATTATTAAAGGCTCTTATGAACCTTTTCTGAGTTTTTTGGGTTTTGAACTAATAACCCTGATTTATCCATATATTAAGGATAAAAATAATTCACTTAAATTTTTAATTTATGGTAATTTGACCACGACATTTTTTTACATTATTACTACTGTAATTCTGATAGGTTTTTTTGGTGAAAACATGTTAAAGCAATTGAACCATCCATTGTTTTCCATAGCAAGAGCTTATAAAGCTCCAGTATTAGAAAGACTTGATTTGTTTTTTATATCACTTTGGTTTCCGATAATGGCAATCTCTATATTAACGTATTTTTTCTGTGCATTCTCCAGCATGAAAAAACTTCTTAAACTAGAAAATGATAAACCAAAATCTAAAATTCTTCTTATTGTTTTTTCTATTTTTGTTATAAGTCTTAGCAGATTACCTAAAGACATACTTCAGGTTAGAAAACTTTTTGATATTGTTGGTTATCTGGGCGCCACTTATATTTGCTATATTTTATTATGTTATATTATTTCTTTTATTAAAAAACCAAGAGGTGTAGAAAATGAAAAACCTTTATAGAATTATTGTCTTACTTATTGCATGTAATTTTTTGCTAACTGGTTGCTGGGATCAAAAGATTTTTGAACAAATAGGTTTAGTACTTACAGTTGGCATAGAAAAGTCTGATGATGGAAAATTACTAGTAACATATATTTACCCAGTTATGGGTGGAAAAGAGAAGGATGGAGTAGATATGATCTCTACAGAATCCTCCTTATTGAGAGGCGCAAGGGAAAATGTAAACCATGAGTCACCAAAACTTTTAGAAAGTGGAAAAACACAACAGGTACTAATTTCTGAAGATTTAGCAAGAACAGGAATTCATAATATTTTAGAGGTATTTCAAAGAGATGTTGCACTACCTACTATTGCTAGTGTTGTTATTGTTGAAGGATCTCCTCACGAATTGCTGGAAAAAGGTAAGGAATTCCAATATAAACCAAGACTATCTTTCTATTTGCTTCAACTCTTAGAAAATAATTCTAAGCTATCAAATATCCCAGATACAAGAATATATAATTTTGATATCGATTATTATGCACCTGGTATAGACCCTATTGTTCCAATGATTAGGCTGAGAGAAAAATCAGTAGTCCTTATAGGGTGTGCACTTTTTACTGATGATAAAATGGTAGGTAATCTGGATAGTAATAATACTATTATGTTAATGGGATTGATGGGTAAA
This sequence comes from uncultured Clostridia bacterium, assembly GCA_942492835.1. Classification (GTDB taxonomy): domain Bacteria; phylum Bacillota; class Clostridia; order Lutisporales; family Lutisporaceae; genus GWB2-37-7. The sequence continues at coordinate 630,899 of OW818645.1, forward strand.
CTCAAGGATACATATTTAGTATTTGAAAGCAAACAATATCCTACTAGCAATCCTAATAATTATGGCATATCCTTAATTGTTAGTACACAAAAACGCAAAATAGATATAGCTTTTGACGAGGAAGGTATACCTATCATTAATATAAATTTAAAATTTAATTGTATATTACAAGAATATAGATGGGATGAGACAGATAAAATGAGTGAAAAAAACAAGCTTGAAAAAAGTTTATCTAAGCAATTAACTACTAGTTGTAATGAAGTTGTCAAAAAAATGCAAGTAGTTAATAGTGACCCTATTGGCCTGGGAAATTTGATTAGAGCTAAATATTATCAGTATTGGCAAAACATTGATTGGAAAGAAGTATACCCAGAAGCAAAGATAAATGTAGATGCATCTATAAAAATATTGAAATCAGGGATAATAAAATAAATCGGTAGCTACCGATTTATTTTATTATCAAAAGATTGTTCTGTAGACATACTTTTAAATCAAGCTGTTTTGACACTCCATAAAAGTCTATTATCAGCTTGGTTGTATCCTTTACTTTTAATATATTAGAAATCGTGCCCTCCATAAATATCTTATGAAATACCTTCTGCCCAATTTGTAGGTTGCAGCTTTCAACTAAATTAACATTTAATATCTCATCAACAAATTTTGAAGGATCAACCTGTCTGCCATAACGTTCCTTTGGAACACATATATAAAGTATATTCTTTGCTCTAGTAGCTGCTACATATAAAAGTCTACGTTCCTCTTCCAGCTCATTTGGCTTAAGGTTCTCACTACCTTCATAGGGAGAAAGTCCTTTAACCACACCGCTGATAAATACTGTGTCAAACTCAAGACCCTTAGCCTTATGCATTGTGAGCAGTCTAACACTATCCTTTTTATTGCTTTTGTACCTTGCTTCTTTTGTTTTTTCTTCAACCTCTTCTACATGATCAAGAAAATCTTTGATTTCATCAAAATGCTGTATTGCGTCTCCTGCTTCCTCTAGTGCCTCAATTAACCCCTTTGCATTAATACCCTTACTACTTGCATAATCTCTTAAGTATTCCTCATAGCCTATATAGCTTCTTATATACTTAAATGCATCTTTTGCCTTCATATTAGACATACGCTTTATACTGTGCTGAAAATCCACCAATACATTTACTTGTCTACCATTAAGACTGCAGTAGGTTATGAGATTGGTGATCAAATTCCCATCATACTTAATAGCTGTTGCTATAGAATCACGGCTTATATATCGTTTTGGCTTGTTAAGTATCCTAGTAATTTCTCTTTCTCTGCCAATTCCAGCAGCTAACTGAAAATATGCCATTATATCTCGGATTACCCAGTGTTTATATATTGATGCAGCCCCATCTGCTGATGTAAATGGGATATTGTGATCCATAAATGCATCTACTAATGCTCTTGATTGTAGGTTGGTTCTAAATATTACTGCTATGTCAGAGTAGCTTCCAGACCTGGCAGTAAGTTCCTTTATCCTCACTGCTATAAGTCTTGCTTCTTCTTCAAAATCCTTAACACTTATTATATTAGGCATTTCCCCTTGATCCTTTATCGGTTGAAGCTTTTTGGGATATCGATTTTTATTATTGTCAATAAGCGCCATTGCGCAGCTTAAAATCTGTTTTGTACTCCTATAATTTTCTTTTAGTGTAATTTTAGTGCTGTTCTTATATATATCTTCAAATTCCATAAGTATTCCAGGCGCAGCACCTCTGAAGCCATAAATACTCTGGTCATCATCTCCAACTACGAAAACATTTCTAAGAGGTTCAGTAATAATCTTTATAGCTTCGAACTGCACCGGACTTATATCTTGAAATTCATCAATAAGTATATAAGTATACTTTGCTCTTACTAACTCTAATACTCTTTTATTGTTTTTCAATAGATAATAGCAATCTATAAGCATATCGTCATAATCAAACTTATTTTGCTTTTGCTTTATAGTATAATAGCTTTCAAAAATCTGCCTAAACTCTTCTATAGTACAGGATTGCGGTTTATAATCAGCTGTATCAGATAATGTATTTATAAAATATCCTATATCATTAATTACATCTGAGATTCTATCGTCATCCTCACTGAAATCCAGTTGAAGACTGCGTGCTATGTTCTTAATGATATTGTATTTTTCTGATTCATCCAGCAGATTATCAAGTTTATAGTTTTCGTATTGCCTTAAAATCCTGAAGAATACTGAGTGAAAGGTTCCAAAAGTTATTTCATTTAGCTTCGTTGTACTAGCTATGTTATATTCTGCTGCAAATTTGAAAAACCTTTCCTTCATCTCGGCTGCCGAATCCTTTGAAAATGTAACTACTAATATGTTTTCAGGCTTTGCCACACCTGTTTTAATCATATTTGCAAGACGATGTACTATTATTGTGGTTTTACCTGTACCTGGACCCGCTAATACCATACACGGACCTTGCTCCTGCTCTGCTGCTTTTCTTTGCTCTTCATTTAAAGTCTCTAGTAATTTATTCATTCTTTAGCACCTTATTTTCTTATTTTGCATTTACATTCATTGTATATAGCTTGTTTTCCTATATCACTTACATCATGGGGCATCAACCTGTTTACACTGCCTCCATTTTTCTTCCACCAGCCTTCTTTCATAAACAGTAAACCCTTCTGAGTATTATCTGATACAAAGGCTTCTGCAACAAGACTTCCATATTCATTATATAGCTCGACAAGCTGTTTGTCTTTAATATTTAAGACTATAGCATCCTCTTTGCAAATATAGACTGGTGGATGCTCTATATCTGAAGTAATTAGATGTTGGGAATGCAAGGATTCTCTAGTATGTACCGTAAGCAGTGTGAAGCTTTCCTCACCATTATTTTCATAATTAGAAATACATTTTTGTAGCTTGGAAGGATCTATAAACCCAAATTTTCCAGATGGTGTTTTAAAGCTATAATCAGCCCATGGTACAGGATTGTTTTGCTCAGCATAAGCATAGGAATTTCTTTTAAGAGTACTTATATCAAGCCCAATATCTTGAACCTTACTTAAAAGCTTATCAAGCCATTGTTCTTCATTCATTTGTGGAAAATTTGTGATATTCATTCTTTCTGCCAGCATACTATAGATTTCAAATTCTGGTTTTGCTTCAAAATACCTTGATACCAGTTTCTGATTATAAAACATATATCCGTTCCACATACTAGAGTACATGATATCTGTTTCTTCCATAAAATATGTCACAGGTAATATTATATCTGCAAGCTGTGCAGTATCAGTCATAAAATGGTCTAATACAACCTTGAATTCTGTACTGATTATTGCCTTAACTGCTTCCTCTGAGTTTGGGAGCTGTAAAGCAGGATTTGATCTACTGATAAATAATGCCTTAACCTTTGGATTGTCTAGTTTTGACAGTTCAGCTGCAAATCTAGGCTTAGCAATAAATCTATGCTGAGGCTTTATAGAAGGTTCTACCGCTTCCCAATTTATATAGCTGCTATATATCTTGTTTGCATAATTCACTCCACCTCCAGATATTCCTATGTTGCCAGACAAAGCTCCAAGCATATCTATACTTCTTACAGTGGCACCTCCATTTTGATACCTCTGCACTCCATAGCCCACATAGATTGTTGCAGGCTTATTAATAATAGCATCTGCAAAGCTTTCAACTGTTTTTTGCTCTGTACCGCTTACCATATATAACTCGTTATAATCAAGACTTTTTACATATTCTTTTATTTCTTCAAAGCCTTTTGTATACTTTTCAACAAAGGTCTTATCATATAGCTCATTTTCTATGATGTACTTTGCTACTGCACAGACAAAGGCAGTATCACCCTTTGACTTAAGCTTTATATGCCAATCGCTAATAGCCGCTGTAGCTGTAGCAATTGGATCTATTAATATAACTCTTGCACCCTTTTCCTTTGCCTTTTTAATAAAAGGTACCAGGTGGATATTAGTTTCTACGGGATTTCTGCCCCAAATTATAATAGTTTTTGCATTGTATATATCAAGAGGTGAGTGCCCCTTAACATCGCCAAAATCACTTTGTTGGGCTGCTATGCCTGCACCCCAGCAAAGATTGCCATCGAAAGTAGTAACATTTCCCAGGTAATCAAAGAATAGGTTTTCAATGTTTTTGAGCATACCCCCTGCTCCTCCGTCATTAAACTGGGCAATTGATAAAGTGCCATAGTTATCTATATAGTGCTTTAGCTTGCATGCTATAGTATTTAGAGCTTCATCCCATGTAATCTCGACAAATTTATCCTTTACTTTTTTCATAGGATGTTTGAGTCTTAAGGGGCTATACATTCTCTCAACATGTTTTCTGCCCTTTTCACATATAAAGCCCTGAGTTATAGGGTGCTCCTTATTGCCTTCTAGTTTAGTAACCTTTCCATCTATAATTTCTGTCCTCATACTGCATAAATCAAAACAGTCTAAGGGGCAGGCACATAACTTATATTCCTTAGACATCAAAGGCTCCTCCAATCAAAACATAATATAAATATTATAGCATTGCTAAACTATAAAAAATAGCATTGAAACATCAAGAAGATTACAAACTTATTGGCAAAGTGTCGATGTGTGACGATTTATGTCTAATCCTTTTGTTTGCATTCATATTGTGTATACGATATACTATATTGGTATTTATTTACAGTAAAGATCGGTTTAAATTATAGTTATACTTTCAAATATTATATAATTGATTCTATATACAATAAATAATATTGGCCTATTATATAGCACTCTTGCTATATAAACAACTGTAATTTATTAATTATTGATTCTAAAAATATTTTTATATTGGAGTGCAAAATTAAAATTTCAACTTGAAAATTCATGAATATTCTGCAATAGTATTACAAACTTCCATCATACTAATTTTTATTGAACTATTAATATTAACAATATATGTCTTTAAAAATTATAAAAAACTAAAACTACTAAAAATGAAAAAGTCAGAAAAAATTATAGCATTATTAGTAGGTATTTCAATTATAATACTTTTAGTAATAACATTTATACAATTAAACTACAAAGAGAGTGGCGGTATATTTACTAATATTGAAAAAATACAAATAAATGATAAATATTACGTTATACTGTATGGCAAACATATTTGTTGTACAGTAAATGAATATAATTTAATCGAAGCTGATAGAAAATATATAATAAAATATAAATGGAATACGATTATAAATAATAATACAAAATTTTTAAGAATCAAACATACAAAGTAAAGAAATTTTATAGTTGTATAATTATGTCAACTAATATTAGCTTCAATTTCGCCAATAAAATACCAATCTCTTTTTTACATCTTTCTGCCTTGGGTGCATCACATGCACTTTAAACGGCTTCGTTTTTATATTTTCCACATTTACCACATATTTCATATTTTTCTCTTGACATTATATATTATATATTGTATATTATGTATGTTAATGTATTTTATTGTATTTTGTTGTATGAATGTGTCTTTTTATGTCGTATTATGAATATTTGACCTCTATTATACTTGTTTATATATGTTGCATTAAAGAAGTTACATCAGGTTATTGTGCAACATATTAAATTAGGAGTATGATTTTGGTATATTTAAGGTAATTCTGTAAAAGTTTATTGTAAAATATATAAAATACAAATTATTAGATTTTTTTAAAGAAAAAAAGTCGCCTTTTACGGGTGGACATTAAATATATTATAAATTATATTCGGGGGGAATTTAAATGAAAACAGTGATTAAAAATTATGCACAAATTAGAGATTTCAAAATGTATTATGAAATCTCAGGTAATCCCAAAGGAGACTGGTTGGTATTAATCCACGGCATATCGGGGTCTACGAGATGTTGGAAGTATCAGACCGATGAATTCAACAAACATTTTAGAGTACTCAATCTTGACCTAGTAGGGCATGGAAATTCAACAACATCGGATTGTGAGAAGTACAATGGAGTTATCATTGCAAACCATTTACGATTGCTAATGGACAAATTGGGAATTCAAAAAGCCCATATGCTCGGTCTGTCTCTTGGAACAATAGTTCAGCAGTATTTCTGTGAGCTATTCCCAGAGAGGATAATCTCATTGATATTTGCAAGTCCTATATGCAAACCGAATTACCTATCCAAATTCTTTAACAGCTTTGCAGAAAAGGTATTTCTGAAGATTTTTAATAAGAGCATATATATGAAGCTGATGGCAAACATGATGCTCCCTGGAAAAGCACACATGAAGTCTAGAAAATTTTTCCTTCAGGAAACACTTAAAATGAGCGACACAGAATTCTATAAATGGTGGAAAGTAGTTGTACAGGGTGATCATTATAACTTCCTAACGCAATACGATATACCTTCGCTTATAGTAGTGGGTGACAAGGACTTCTGTTTCTACAGCGATGCTCTTGCTCTGAAAGAAAAGTTTGTAAACAGTAATTTCAGAGTTATTAAAGATGTGGGACATGTATTTATATTCCAGAAACCAGTAGAATTCAACCATATGGTTGTTGAATTCATAGATGGATTGAAAAACAATGTACATTATGCTTCTTCCTATTCAGAATCAGATGTGGAATTTGAATATAGATATGCAGCAGAAGCATAACGAACAACTATAAATCCTATAATGAAGATTATATATTAAAGTTTAAAGGCACTTGAGACAGCTAAATCTCAAGTGCCTTTTTATATAATTTACTACTTTGTTATTTATTCATGGGTGGGCAGCATATCTTTAAGGTATGCATTAATGAGCTCGGCAGGCTTATGATTTGGCTTATCATATCCAAGCATCATGTTACAATGCCAATAACCTGGAACGATTTCTAGTCTGGCATTTTTTGCACCCTTTTGAATGAGCTTTTCATGCAGTTTGATAGAGTTAGTACGAGGAACAAGCCAGTCGTCTCCCCCATGTAATATCAGACATGGAGGCTCATTTCCAGTAATATGCGTAACAGGTGAACAATCATCCTTATCCTCTTCTTTAAGCATAGCAGTTATACATGAGTTCAGAAGTGGGGCAAGATAAGTTTCATGAAGATTGAAATCGAATATTCCACTTACAGGTATCCAACATTTAACTTTTTTTATATCGATACCATATTTATCATGCCATTTTTCCCCAGATACAAGTAATGCTCCAAGATGCGCCCCTGATGAATGTCCAAGCACCGCTATTTTATTAGGATCGCCACCATAGTCTTTAATGTTTTCCTGTACCCATTTAAATGCCATTGCGCAATCCTCGATCTGCACTGGGTGTATGACGTTGGGAGCCAGTCTGTAATTGATGGAAACAACTGTATATCCTCTATTTATCCACTCAAGTGCATAAAACCTTGTATTGCTTTTATCCTCAGAAGTCCAGCCTCCTCCGTGTATAAAAAATATTACTGGTCTCTTCTTGTCATGCTCGCTTTTTAAGTAGTGGATATCAAGTCTCTGCAACGGATCCTCACCATATGGAATAGCAAAATAATCCTGTCGTTTAGGATCCTCCATTGCATGAAGATATGTGTACGACAAACTGTACTGCCCGTATAAAGTCCAGTCCTTTTCCTGCAAAGCACTCAAAGGTTCCTTAGAATCTACAAATTGACCATACTCAGTTTCATAACTCATATTAGTATTTCCCCTCCATTATTATATTTTTGTTATCATATCATTCATATCTTTAGCTAAAGCATCAAGCTCTTTTGCAGAGCTAAGCAGCTCTTCACTTGATGCAAAGGTCTCCTGGGTTGAAGCAGAAGCAGCTTCAATACTCTGTGTAGTCATTATTGACACATTGTTTACTTCCGCAATAAAGCTATTTACCAGCTCCGTATGTGAAAGCTGCTGTTCTGATACATCTCTTATGTCTAAAAGGTGTTTAATGGTTGAAGTTAACTCATCAATTATATTCTGGTAGTATTCCTTGGACGATTTTACAATTTCAACGCCCTCTTCCACCTTAAGCACTAGGTTATCTACTCTACTTTCATGCTTGAATATATCCTTTAGAGTAATTGTTATATCATTAAGTGAACTATCACTTTGCTCGGCAAGCTTCCTAATTTCATCGGCAACAATTGCAAAGCCCCTACCGTATTCGCCGGCCCTTGCAGCCTCAATCGACGCATTTAGGGACAGTAGGTTAGTCTGCTTGGATATTCCCTGTATACAGCCTACTATGGTATCTATCTCCTTGGCCTTTATATCCAGATCCTTTGCACTTGCATAGGTTGCGGTAGCACTTTCCTTTATGTACATTATTTTTTCCACTGCATTGTCAATTGAGATTTTGCCTTTCTCCGCAATTTTCCTAAGTTCTTCAGAATTGTTAATAACCCCTGTAGTTCTCTCTTTCATATGCTTCGTTTTCTCAACAAGCTGTGAAATAAGGTCGGTGCTTTCAGTAACACTTTGAGAGGTCTTCACAGCACCAACAAGAATATCCGATGTATTTATAGCGGTCATCTCTGCAGCCTGTTGCTGTTGGGAAGCCAGTTGTGTTATCAAATCACTTGACTGAGCGAGGGTAGTAGATATGTCTTTTACCTTTAAAATCATAGTCTGCAGGTCATTAAAGGATTTACTAACCTCGAATTCGTTTTTACAGGATTTATACAGAAGATTCCTTGCCAAAATGGTACCTACAAATGCAGCAACTCCGCCGAAGGATATAACCTGAAGCCTCGTGGTTATATTGGCAATGGAATTGATGAGGGGTTCTGGGCAGGTATTCACATAAAAACTTAATATGCACGTGCCAGAGCTAATTATTATACCGTAAAGTACAACTCTCTTCTCAAGGTAAAAAGATGAAACAAACAATATCAGTATTATTGTTCCCCATATATCCCTGTACGGTATGAATATAGCTATTGCAAAATAATTTATGCACGCTACCGATACAATTATATATTTATATATATTGACATATGTTTCTACATTCTTCTTCTTCAGTATTACATTTGATACTGCCATAAGCGTAACATTAAATACAACGGGCAAAGAAAAATAAAGCAGGTTGATCCAGGTGAAATCGCTCATAATTCCTGCTATTTTCATAAACGCGTAAAAAGCTACACCTCCTAAACCACCTATTGTGCAATAAAAAGTTATTGATTCACTAAGGTTTTTTTGATATTGTAATAAATTTTTCTTGAATAAGCTTTCCAAGTTATTTGTCATGTTTACACTCCTTTTATTATATAAGAATTTTTTAAATAACAATAATTCACAATTCAGATGTATTCACCATAATAATGAATTAAGACATATTTTATACTTAAAAGGAATAATTCTACATCAATTTTTATATTCCTTCAAAAATAAAATTTTTTTATATTATTCAACAAATTACAACATATTATATTCTGTTATTTTACTAATTTTCTACAATTTTCTTATAATTATTTGGTTTCAGTAAAGTCTGTTTAATTTCGTTGTGCTTACTTTAAGTCCATTATGTTCACGAGGTATTGAATTTATTTTTGTATGAAGTGAAATAAGGAAAAGAAAAACTACCGAACAAGCTCTAGATGAACTAAAGCACCCTTCGGTAGTTTTAAAAGTGATGAAATAGGTTGACGCCTATGGGTCATCCCTTACTATATTTGATTTTACAGCTCCATTCCCTTTTGGAATGCCTTTATATTTATGTCTACCAGCTTCTCAGGCAGGTTTTCTTTGAGTATTTCTATCCAGTCAATATTGTTTAGTTTTAGTGATTTTACCAGTGCACCAAACAATACAATGTTTTGTGTTCTTACGTTTCCTATTTCAATAGCGGTTTGAGTAGCATCTAGCGTTACTGTCTTAAATTCCTTCTCTAAGGCTTCAATAACATTTTGTGGATATTGAGCCTTACCTATTGCTATAGGCATTGATGGAATTTCAGCGTTATTTACTACTACTACTCCTTCTGGCTTTAGATATTCAACCCAACGAGCTGCTTCCATCTTCTCAAAGGAAACAAGTACATCAGCTTGTCCCTTACCAATGATTGATGAATAAATCTTCTCACCGAATCTTACTTGTGTAGTAACGCTACCGCCTCTTTGAGCCATACCATGAACCTCAGACATTTTTACATCATATCCAGCTTTCATTAGACCAGCAGTCAGCATTTTACTAACTAATATTATACCTTGACCGCCTACGCCTACTAAGAGTATGTTTTTTCCGTCTTTCATTATTGCTCACCAACCTTTACTATAGCATCAAACTTACATACCTGCTTACAAACATCACAGCCTATGCACATTGATTGATCGATATATGATGCTCCATCCTTAAAGGATATTGCAGGACATCCTACCTTTAAGCACATTTTACATTTCTTGCACTTATCAGTCTCTACCTTGCACTTTGTTTTGAATGGAGGAAGTCCCTTTATCAATACACATGGTCTCTTTGTTACTATAGCAAAAGGCTCAGTTGCCTTCATCGCTTCTTCTACGACTTCATCCATAGCTTTAAGGTCACATGGATCAACTACAGCAACTGTCTTATAGCCTATAGCCTTTAAAACGTCTACAGGGTCTATAGCTATTGTATCCTCTCCCATTAATGTCTTACCCGTACCTGGATTCTCTTGATGACCAGTCATACCTGTTATTCTATTGTCCAATACAACAGGTATCATTTTACCTTTATTGTATGCAACATCTATAGCTCCAGTTATTCCAGAGTGGAAGAAGGTTGAATCTCCAACTACTCCAAATACCTTTATATCTCTGCCTGATACTTCAAAGGACTTCGCCATACCCATAGCAGCACTTATACCAGCACCCATACAGATAACTGAATTAACTGCACTTAGTGGTTCAGCAGCACCTAGTGTATAACATCCAATATCACCTGCAACAACAGCATTTTTCTTCTTGGACATTGTGTAGAAGAAACCTCTGTGAGGGCAGCCTGCACATAATACTGGAGGTCTTGGAACTACATTTGTGTCAACAGTTTTTGTTGGATTTTCTGTGCCAAGTAATGCTTTTGCAACTATATCAGGATTTAATTCATACTTATTAGGTATAAGCTCTTTGCCTATGCACTTTATACCTGCTGCTTTGATTTGTTCTTCCATAAATGGTTCTAATTCTTCTACTACATAAACTGTTTCAAACTTAGAAGCGAAATCTCTTATCATATCCATTGGAAGTGGGAAAGTAAAGCCAAGCTTTAAGTATGAAGCCTTGTCTTCAAATACTTCCTTCACATATTGATAAGCAACGCTTGCTGTTATGATACCTATATTTGTATTTGCATTATACTCTGCTTTGTTAAGAGGTGAAGTATTTGCATATATCTCCAAAGCCTTTAGCTTCTCTTCTAATTCAGCATGACATACTTTGGCATGTGCAGGAGTAGCAACAAATTTACTACTTTTTTCAAATGGCTTAAATCCTACTTCTTCTCTTTCGCCTAGTTCTACTATGCTCTTGCTGTGACATACTCTTGTAGTCACTCTATAAAGTACAGGAATGTCAAATTGTTCACTTATTTTGTATGCTTCTTTTATAAAGTCCTTTGACTCTTGACTATCACTTGGCTCTATTAAAGCCATTTTAGCAAACTTTGCATAGTATCTATTGTCTTGCTCGTTTTGTGAGCTGTGCATGCTTGGATCATCGGCAGTCACTATTACAAAACCACCGTTTACTCCAAGATAGGTGCATGTGAAAATTGGGTCAGCGGCAACGTTAACACCAACATGCTTCATCGCTGTTAAGCTTCTTGAGCCTGCTATAGATGCACCAATAGCAACCTCACAAGCTACCTTCTCATTTGGAGCCCATTCACTGTAGATATTCTCCTTGTACTGAACCATGTTCTCTAGTATTTCTGTACTTGGAGTACCTGGATATGCTGTCGCAACAGTTACGCCAGCTTCGTAGGCACCTCTTGCAATAGCTTCATTACCTGACATTAGCTTTTTCAATTTTTGTCCCCCTTACATTCTATTTATATCTTTAGTGTTCACCACAATTACAATTACAGCAACCACCACAACATGATGTCTGCTGCGATTTAGTTTGACCAGAAATTAAACATCCAAAAGCAATTGATAAGAGCTTTGCTTCTGATGAATCTGCTCTAGAAACAAGAACTATCGGTGCCTTAGCACCCATTATTACGCCTGCAGACTTAGAACCTGCAAAATATGTTAAGGATTTGCCCAATGCGTTTCCTACCTCATAATAAGGCACTAATAGTATGTCTGCATTTCCAGCACCCTCTTCGTGATAGCCTTTGTGTTCACATGCTTCCTTGCTTATTGCAAGGTCTAATGCCGCTGGTCCTATAACAGAAACACCCATTGCATCCCATTTATCCTTCATATCTGCAATGGCTTTTGCATCTACAGTTGCTTGTATTTTGGGACTTACGACCTCTGCGCCAGCTAAGCAAGCTACATTGACCTTATCCATTCCCAAAGCCTGACATGAAATTATAGCATTCTCTAAAATTTGCACTTTTTGATTTAAATCTGGTGCTACATTCATGCCTCCATCGGTTAAGAATAAAAGCTTATGATAGCTTGGTACTTCATAAACCATAACATGACTTAAGAGATTTTCTGTTCTTAAGCCTATTTCTTTGTCTAGAACGGCTCTCATTATATCAGCAGTCTGAAGTTTACCCTTCATTAGAAACTCAGCTTCTCCAGTACTTACAAGTTCAACTGCCTTTCTTGCTGCTTTTATTAGGTCAGGTTCATGTATAATTTCATACATTTCACTTGTGATGTTTAACTCGTTCATGATTTCGATAATTTTTTCTTGATCACCAACAAGTATTGGTTCAACTAGTCCCATTTCTTTGGCTTCATGTACGGCCTTCAATACATCTGCATCTTGAGCAGCTGCTACAGCTAGTCTCATTATGCCTTGATTTTTTGCCGCTTCTATAAGCTCTTTAAAATTTGTAATCATTTAATCACCTCTGTTTGATATTATATAATACTAATATGCATATATTGTATATTAGATGGGATATTTAACACAATACTATTATAACAAATTTCAAATAATTTTGTTACTATTAAAATTTTTTTGTAAGATTATTTTTATTTAACTATAATACAGTAGAATATATATGCTGCTTCTTACTAAAACCCAAGCTCCTCATTTATTATTATTATCTTAAAAGGTCTCTTACCAGGTTTTTTGTTTATAATAGATGTTACATTGCACATCCTTTGAGGGCTGTTGCAGTCTATGCAGCTTTCTGTTGTAGCACAGGGTGTTTTTAGATTAAGTCTTCTTGCATTTTTATATGCGTTTTTCTCTATGCGTTCAAAAGCAGTATCAAGATTCTCTACTATTTTATTTGTTCCGCATATAACTATTGTTCTTTTTGGCCCATATATCATTGCTGCAACTCTATTGCCCGTACCATCTGTATTTAAAAGCTTACCGTCCTCAGTCAATGCATTTGTGCTTGTTAAATATACATCTGCTATAGCTGAGTTTTCTCTTGCGTTATCCATACCCTCAGATGTTGATTCAAGCCAATGCCAATGTACAGTATTACCTCTTTCCTTTAGCAGCTTATCCAGTTCTAGAGTCTTTATTGTCACAGAGCCGCCAATTCCTACACTTTCTTTTATGTCTATTTCCTTTAATATACCATCTATTGCATCCTTAGCACTTTCAAAATATTCTACATCAAAGTTATTCTTCTTAAGCGCTTCTAAAGTATTGCTTACTATTTTATCCATGTTATCTCTCCTTTTTTTTATTTCAATTTTATTATACTGCAAAGTTAAAAAAACCATCAAGTCTAGCTTGATGGTTTTTTGACTTATATATTACAGATCATAGTACAAAGCAAATTCTTCAGGATGAGGCATAATGCTTATCCTCTTATGATCCTTTTCATATTTTGTTTTTATCCATGTATTTATGAGTTCATTTGTGAATACCCCACCTTTTAGTAGGAAGTCGTGATCTTTATTTAAAGCTTCTAGTGCTTCTTCAAGTGATTTTGGAAGAGCTTTTATCTTCTTCTTTGCTTCATCATCAAGATCAAAAATATTAACATCATAAGGGCCAAAGCCTTCAGCTACTGGATCAATCTTGTTTATTATTCCGTCCAATCCTGCCATTAGCATAGCAGAGTATGCAAGATACGAGTTGCAGGTTGCATCTGATGGTCTGAACTCAAAACGCTTAGTTTCAGGTCTATTTGCATAGCCTGGAATTCTTATAACCGCACTTCTATTTGCAGTTGCATAGCATATGCTTACAGGTGCTTCATAGCCTGGAACCAATCTCTTATAAGAGTTTGTGCTTGGATTGGTAAATGCCAATAACGCTGGTGAATGCTTCAATAATCCACCAATGAAATAAAGTGCTGTCTGACTTAAGCCTGAATAACCCTTTTCATCATAGAACAATGGCTTTCCTTCTTTAAAAAGCTGCATATGTACATGCATACCACTTCCAGCTTCACCATAAATTGGTTTAGGCATGAAGGTTGCAGTCTTACCATTTTGTACAGCCATATTCTTTACTACATATTTAAGAAGGAAGGTCTTATCAGCCATATCCTTCATAGTTCCAAGTTCAACTTCTATTTCTACCTGTCCAGGGCCTCCAACTTCATGGTGGTGATACTTAACAGGTATTCCTAGCTCTTCTAGTGCCAAGCACATTTCTGTTCTTAAATTATGAGTTATATCATTAGGTAAAGCTACATGATAGCCTCCATGATGCTTAACAGTATAACCTGAATTATCAAACATGTCATTTGAATTCCAGGTTGCTTGAGCTGTATCAACTGTAGCTTCCATATGATTTGGTACGCTTTCATAAGCTACCTTATCAAATAAATAGAATTCAAATTCAGGTCCTATAATATTTTGATCAGCAATTTTAGAGTCCATCATAAACTTTTCAGCTTTTTCAGCTATATATCTTGGATCACCTTCATATCTTTTAACTCCTCTTTCAAGGGTGTAAACATCACCTATCATGCTAAGAGTAGGAACATCACAGAATGGATCTATAAATGCTGTGCTTAAATCAGGAATAAATACCATATCACTTTTTTCAATTGTCTTATAACCATAGCTTGAACCATCAAATCCTATCCCATCTGTCATAACATTTTCATTGAATCTTCCCATTGGTATAGATAAATGGTGCCATCTTCCTACCAAATCAGTTACTTTGAAGTCAATAATTTTTATATCATTTTTCTGGCAGTATTCTTTGACTTCCTGTACATTTTTAAACATCATTTTTCCTCCTTTTTGAGTCTTACAAAAAGTATATTTCATTTCTAATTTAATGTCAATAATACTAAATTCGTCTAATTATCCTCTATTAAGTCCTTTAAGCTCTCTTCCATTTTTTCCTCATCTACTACAAAGAAGGATAAGCCTTTTATATTTTTTGCAATACCTGGTATAGTTAAAAATTTCATGTTTTCAGATTTAACTGATTTTGCTTTAACAATATAACCCATCATTTGTTCTGCAGACATATTTGTTTTTACATATTGCTTAATAGGTCCTTGAAGCTTCATAAAATTCATAACTAAATTGCCTTTTAAAATCTTTTGTATCCCAAGTTTTACAACCTCTTGCTGTCTCTTTATACGTCCTAAATCGCCTTCTCCGCCGCCCTTGTTATTTTTCCTCCATCTTAGTATTTTAACAATATCTTTGCCCTCTGATATAACTTGTCCCTCTTCAAAATGAATGTGTAGGTCATCAGCAGGGTCATCATAATTCATATAAGTGGGAACAGTTACGTCAAGTCCTCCAATTGCGTCTACAATATGTTCAACTGCTTCATAATCAATCTGTACATAGTAGTGTATAGTCACACCTGTTAAGCCTTGAACACTTTTTACTACTTCATCTGCTCCTCCGCTTCCATAAGATGCATTTAACTTACGCTGTGCTGTACCATTATGTCCTTCTCTATAATAGTATGTATCTCTTGGTATAGAGAATATGTCAACATCCTTTGTCTCTGGATTAAAGCTTGCAAGCATCATTGAATCAGCTAATCCTTTTGCTACTCCTATAATCATCACATTTACTCTTTCTTCTGGCACTGCATAGCCCTCTGCTCCACCCTTTACACTAATGGAATTTAAGAAGTAATAAATATATCCATAACCCCCAGCTGCTATTATCAAAGTAAATAGTATAATATTTCTAAAAAACACCTTTTTTCTTATCTTCAAAAACTCATCTCCCAATTACATTTTTTTACATAATATTTTATATTTCAACAGAATAATTTTAAAACTTATTAGTCCATCTGTAAAGCAAAATTATATTGTATTGATTTATCACTCTATATTGAGGCAGTATGGACTGTTTGTATTTAATCATAGGCAAGATACACTCTCTTGTTGTTTTCAATTATTATTTGATAATAACTTCTTACGTTTATCTCATTATTACTAACTAACTCCTTTACTTTATCAATATCTTGTTGTCCAAACTTCACTGCAAGTCCACAGCTGGCAGATATTTCTCTAGGTACTGGCATTACTGTAAGTGCTATTTCATTTTGCTTTAAAGTTTTTTCAAAACGTAGCGCATTATGAGTAGTGTCAAAGGTAGCAACTATTTCTACAGAATTCACTTTATTTCACCCCCAATTTTCAATTATAATATATACTGGTAAATTTGCATATAGTAACTTAAAAAAGTAATATATCCCTTGCAGTTACTGACAACACTATGAAATCCATTGTAAATATTATTTGGTTATTATCTAATTTAATACTTGATGATTTTTGTATAGCTTTGACATTAGATTTGAAGAGTTGTACTATAAAATTATGAATATAAACGAGGTGACCTATGGATTTTAAGCAAATTGAAGCATTTGTCCATGTTGTTAAGCATAGAAGTTTTTCTAGAGCAGCTGATGCAATATTTCTAACTCAGCCTACTATAAGTGCTCATATAAGTTCTTTGGAAAAGGAGCTTGGCATCATGCTTATTGACAGATCGGGTAAAGATGTTCAGCCTACGCAGGCAGGAAAACCTTTCTATGAGCATGCTGTTAACCTAGTTAATGCAAGAGACAACGCCATATTTAGTCTGAGTAAATATAATAATACTTTAAAGGGCAAGATAGAGATTGCAGCTTCTACAGTACCTAGTCAAATTATATTGCCAAAGCTTATAAAAGAATTTACTACTAAGTATAAAGATATAAGCTTCTCTATCACACAGATGGATTCAATTCAGGTTGCAGAGGCAATAACCGGAAAGAAATTTGAGATAGGCATAGTGGGGACTAAGATAGAAGGCAGTAAAATCAACTGCAGTCATATTGTCGACGATAAGCTGGTATTAATAACTCCAAATATGGGTAAATATATTGACTGGCATGAAAAAAGTATACCTTTTAATGATCTATCTAAGGAGAGTTTTATTATAAGAGAAGGCGGTTCAGGGACAAGACATGAGTTTGAAAGAATTGTAACAGAAAGTGGTTTATCGAAAAGCTCTATTAATATAATTGCTCAGATGAACAGTATAGAAGCAATAAAACAGTCAGTTAGCATGGGTCTTGGTGTTTCTATAGTATCACTGCTTAGTGTATTAGACTATTTGAAGTGTGGAATGCTTAAGGCATTTGATATACAAGGACTTGATTTATCCAGAGCCTTCTATGTAATACATCTAAACAACAGACCCTTATCTCCTTTAAACAAAGTTTTTCTGAAATATGTATGTGAAAATAGTAAAACAGGGAGGGTATAAGCTTATACCTTCCCTGTTTTGCTATTCTGTAATCTCAGTTAAAAATTCATCTAGGTTTTCTTCACTAAAGACCTTAATTCCATTATCCTGAAATAATGCTGCAGCAACACCTTTTCCAATCCTTACCTTACCTTGAAAGCTGCCGTCATATACCTTACTGCTTCCACAAGAAGGACTTCTTTCTTTTAATATTGCATATTTACAATCGTAAAGCTGTGCTATTTTTAAAGCTTCCTCAGCACCCTTAACAAATTGATAGGTTACATTTTCTCCTTGATTATTTACTACCGAAGGCTTCTCATATTCTTGTATAATTTCTGCAGGAGGTCTAGGGGTTGGAAGTCCGCCTAGTTGTTCTGGACATACAGGAATAAACGTGATGTCCTTTATGAGGTCTGTAAGCTTCAGAACCTTATTATTGCCTCCATCATACCTTGTGTTTACACCTAATAAACATGTGCTTATTAAAATATTCATTCTTTCACCTAACTTTTTACTTCTACTATAGTCGCTCCCGACCCACCTTCATTAAAGGCCCCTATTCTAAAGGACTTTACATGAGAATTACTTCTTAATAGCTGACTTATCCCTGTCCTTAGAATTCCAGTCCCCTTACCGTGAATAATTGTTATCTGTCCTGCACTTGCCAAATAAGCATCATCAATATATTTATCAACATTCATCATTGCTTCCTCAAGTGACTGACCTCGAACGTCAATCTGAGAAGATACTGACATTGCTTTTTCATTACTTAATTGCAGATTTACCTTATTTTTTGTTTTTTCTTTTTCTTCATTATCTATTGCTAAATTATTAATATTAACATTAACCTTCATTATTCCTGCCTGCACCATAAGGTTGCCTTGTTCATCAGGTAATGTCAAAACATATCCTTTTTGATTAAGGTTTACTATCTTTACGGTATCACCTAGATTAAGTTTCTTTGGAGGTTTATTGCTTACCTTGTTGAATACCGCTTGACCAATCTTTTCTTCCGTTTCATCCTGCTTCCTTTTAAGCTTTATTCTTGCCTGTTCTATGATAGTAGACTTATCAGCAGCTTCTTTTTCCATTGCTTCACGCAATTCCTTAATTATCTGATCTGCTTCCACCTTGGATTGCTTAACTATCGATAGTGCTTCTTTTTGAGCATCTCTTAGAATTTTTTCTTTTTGCTCATCCAGTTTATCAAGTTTATTGTCAAGTTCCTTCTTATTTCTCTCAATTTCCATTCTCATTCTGGCTGCGAGGTCACTTTCTTCCTGAGTTCTTTTCCTGTTTTCTTGAAGGTCCTTTATAATATCTTCAAACTCAATATCATCCTTGCTTATAAATTCCCTAGCTCTCTTGATTATCTCGTCACTTAAGCCAAGCTTATTTGATATCTCAAATGCGTTTGATTTACCTGGTATACCTATAAGAAGCTTGTATGTAGGTCTTAAGGTTGCTATGTCAAACTCAACACTGGCATTACATACTCCCGGAGTAGACAGCGCATAAACCTTTAATTCACTATAGTGGGTAGTCGCCGCTGTTCTTATATTTTTTTGATAAAGCAGCTCTAAAATAGACTTTGCCAAAGCCGCCCCTTCTGTAGGGTCAGTACCAGCTCCCAGCTCATCAAACAAAACAAGAGAATTTTCAGTTAGGTTTTTTAAAATACTAACTATATTTGTCATATGGGATGAGAAAGTACTTAAGCTTTGCTCAATGCTTTGCTCATCTCCAATATCTGCAAACACCTCATCAAACACAGCCATCTCACTGTAATCACCTGCAGGTATATGAAGTCCTGCTTGTGTCATAAGCGTAAGAAGACCCATAGTCTTTAAGGTTACTGTTTTGCCTCCTGTGTTTGGTCCTGTTATAACTAGAGAATTGAAGCTTTCTCCTATATAAATATCAATAGGTACAACCTTCTTTTCATCTATAAGCGGGTGTCTTGCTTTTTTGACATTTATTATACCTTTATCATTAACCTTGGGTTCTACACATCTGTATTGTAATGACAGCTTTGCTTTTGCAAATATAAAGTCTAAGGTAGCAAGTATTTCTGCATTTATATTTATGCTATCATACTTTTCCCCTACTAATCCTGTAAGCTCATAGAGTATTCTTTCTACTTCCTCTTCTTCATTTAGTCTTAGCTGTTTTAGTTCGTTTTGCATCTCAACTATTACCATAGGCTCAATAAACAGCGTAGCACCAGTTGATGATTGGTCATGTATAATTCCAGGTACTTGAGCTCGATATTCCTGCTTTACAGGTATTACATGTCGGTCACCACGTACTGTGACTAATCCTTCTTGTAAATACTTTGAATAGGCAGATGAAGTCACCATACGGTTTAACTTTTCCTTTATACTTGCTGCCTTATCCTTTAGTTTCCTTCTAATATTGTAAAGCAAACTGCTAGCTCTATCATATATCTCCTCTTCATTCTCTATCGCATTGTATATGCTTTCTTCAATTGTTTTAAATGAGCTTAGGGTTTCAATGTAGTACTCAATTATAGGGAACTGTTGCTCCTCCCTTTTATCACTGATATAGCTCTTTAACTTTCTACAGTTTCTTAAAGAATTTGCAATTTTAAGAAGCTCACCAGGATCTAAGCAGGCTCCCATTTTCACTTTTCTTAATGGAACTCTTATGTCTTGTATGTCTCCTAATGGGGCATCTCCTTTTTTTAATGTCAAATTTACCGCTTCAGTTGTCTCCTGTTGCAGCTCTCTTATTTCATGTATGTCATTTGACGGTGCTAAATCTTTAGCTATGTCTTTCCCCATATCTGAAACCGTGTTTTCACATAACATATTGATAATCTTATAATATTCTAATGTCCTTAGACATTTCTCATTCATTTAGTTCACCTCATTCTATATGCTTTACACGTTTTTATTTAACTTAAAATGTGCAAAACATTTTCCTAGATTCATTCGTTAACAGCCTTATTCTTGGTTTCTCTAAATACATGCAGGAAGCCAAAAACAAAACTCAGTTCCTTCTCCCAACGTACTATTAACAGTTATTTCAGCTCCATGAGATTGTATTATATTCTTTACTATGGCAAGTCCAAGACCAGTACTCTCTTCAGACTTAGCTTTATTAACAGTGTAGAATCTGTCAAATATAAAAGGTACTTCCTCTTGTGGAATACCCTCACCAAAGTCTCTTATACATACATAGATTCTATCATTTTCCTTATATGCGTTAATTAGTATATTGTTGTAATTGTAGGAGTGTTTAATTGAGTTATGTATTAGATTTATAACAACCTGTTTAATTCTGTTTTCATCAGCTAAGCAAACAAGCATATCGTCTGATATATTATTAAATTTTATTGATATATTTCTTTTTGATGCAATTGGATATATTTTATCAATTGTCCTCTTTAATAGAGTAACCATACTAAATTGAGTGCTGTTAATCTTAATATAGCCTTCCTCTAACTGTGAAAGCTGTAATATTTCATCTACCATATTCTTTAGTCTTATGGACTCTTCCATTATTATATTAAGATATTTTTGTTCATCTTCTTTGCTCTCTGCTAATCCATCAATCAGTATCTCAGTATAGCCTTGTAAATAGCTAAGGGGTGTTCTTATCTCATGCGATACATTCGCTATAAAGTCTCTCTTAATCTTTTCCACTCTAGAGAGCTGTTTAGCAAGATCATTCATAGTTTCGCCCAAAGCTCTTATTTCCTCACTGGAATTAAGGTTGATTGTAGTATTATAATTCCCGCGTGCTATTTCTTTTGCTGCATCGTTAATTTGAATCAGTGGTCTAGAGAAGCTTCTAGAAAATATATATGACAATAAAGATGCAAGTATTAATGCACAAATAAAAATGTACAAAAACTGTAATTTAATAGCGCTAATTGTTGTTTCCAGATTTTCAAGAGGAGTAGCAATATACACTGCACCTATAATCTGAGGCTGCTTGTTTTGTTCATCGTTTATCATCTGCCTGCTGTTCTTGATATTTTGCCCTCGATCTATTATTGGTACGCCAATTAGAAGAGTATCCAAGTTCCTTATCATCATGTTTCTTTCTTGGATAAAACCATCTTTATTAATCTTTTTCATAAAAGCAGTACCAAAAGTATTGCCAGGTTTATATTCATCTGTGCCCTTTATAAATTCAATCCTAGAATTCTCGTTAGTTACTATTATAATATCATTTACTTTTCTCACAGCAGCATTATATGGAGCACTGAAATTATAATTGTTGCTGCCTACATATCGAGCAATTATATTAGCATCCTTCTCCAATTGTTTAACTTCTTGGTTTAGATAAAAAACATACAGATATCTTGTTTGAAATATCATACTTAAAAACAACAGCACAAAAGTCATGAATGTAATACCTACCCACAGCTTTGCTGCTATCTTATTGCCGTTCATTTTGGCACCTCAAGCTTATAGCCGACTCCCCAAATGGTTGAAATATAATTACTGCGTGAACCTAGCTTTTCTCTTAACTTCTTAATATGAGTATCAACGGTTCTCGGATCACCATATTGCTCATAACCCCAAACCTTAAGAAGCAGTTGTTCTCTGTTAAATACTATCTTAGGATTAGTAGCTAGGAAATACAGCAGCTCATATTCTTTATTTGTTAGAGTTATCGGTTGATTGTCTATTGTTACTTCTCTAGATAGTCTGTTTATTGTTATTTCTCCAAGCTCTAAATCGGAAGATGAATTAGTATTCCTGTTATCTGCTCTTCTTAAAAGTGCTCTAATTCTTGCGACTAACTCTTTAGGACTAAATGGCTTTACTATGTAATCATCAGCACCTAACTCAAAGCCAAACAGCTTATCAAATTCTTCGCCTCTTGCAGTAAGCATTATTATAGGAACATTGGAGCTTCTTCTTATCTCCCTACAAACTGTCCATCCGTCTATTTCAGGCAGCATTATGTCTAAAATGACTATGTCAATTTGATTAGCCTTAAACATATTAAGACCTTGTTTTCCATCCACTGCCTCAAAGGTTTCAATGTTTTCCTTCTTAAATGCTATTTTCATAAGCTCTCTCATTTTATCTTCATCTTCGATAATTAGAACCCTAATAGTACTATCCAATTCTTTTTCCCCCTTGTTTTCTGTCCCAACTTCTTATATTCCTCTGTTTATAGAATGTTGTTATAAAAACTTAGATACTAATCTATTCCCCTAAAGTAATGACCTTTCGTGAAGTTCTTTTGTTTTATATTGTTTATTATAGGTGAACAAATATTAGAAGTTAAATTCTCTAGTTTCTGTTTATATGCTTTTATTATATCAAAAACTTCTTCGTTGTTCTCTACATAAAAATCTAATCTTAGTCTGCTGATATCACTTTCTATTATACTTGATAAGTTATCATAAACACAAAGTACATCACTGTTTAAAATAAGATTTCTACAATTACCTAAATTTATTACTTTAAAAAGCTTTTCTTTTTCATCTATTATGCTATATTCTATACGTCCCTGCTTTTTACAAGAACTACATTCCAACGATGTACTACCAGGACAATAATCCGTTATCATTGCAGGGAAATACCCATATACCATACCTTCTATTTTAAGAGAGGTATTTTGAGCCAGCTCTCTTATTTGAGAAAGGTTAAGCTCAGGTGACATACAAAAACTCGAAACTCCTTCAGAGCTAATGTGATTTGCCGACATAGAATTTATTATGTTTAGTGTGAAATTACCTCTGATATCAAAAGGTTTCAATCTATGCGCCAAGGGCAAATGTCCAATATTTGATATTACCAAACCTATGTTATCCCACTTTTTAAAGGTTTCTGTAAGCATATTTTCTATATGTTTTATCTCGTGATTTCTCGTAATTTGTGGTAAAACGTAATAAATGGAGGCGTCCGTTTCTTTGCATAATCTTACTGCTTCTTCAATAAGTATCTGATTTGCCTTGTAGTTATAATCCCCTAATATATATATTCCATTAGCTCCGCCATCAATTGCTGCTTTTACATTTTCTATACTTCTTACGCCTGCAATAATTTCTATTTTGGAATTTTTCTTGTTATTACTTTTTTCTTGTAATTGTTGGGTTAAAATGTGCTTTATATTTATATCCAAATCTCTACCAGAAATTTTTATACGTTTATTACTTAATTGCTCTATAACATTTCTTCTTAAGTTATTTATAGCTTTTACTGATAAAAAGCATCCTGAGTCTATAGTAATCTCAAGCTTCTCAAAGCTGTATGGGGTTTCCCCAGTTTTTATTAGCTGTTCTTGCACCTTTTCTTGTGTAATGGCAAGCTTTTCTGCCCTTTGAACTATTTCTTCAGATACAACCTTTATGTAATTTCCGTCTTTATCCCTTACCTCAAGTATAGGATTTTGCATAAGCTTAGCAGTAAATACCCCCTCAAGTAGAATCTTTTTCCTGTTTGTGTACGAGTATTCTTCTCTTGCTTTATTAAAAAGCTCACTGTCTAAGGTCTTATTTACAATGCTTCCAGGTGCAACCCTTTCAGAAATATATAATCTTACCTTATCCCCTGCAACAGCTTTTGGGACTGTTTCGCCATCTTTTTTTATTCCGCTTACTATACAGCCTACAGCTATACCATTTGTATTTACAACTTCTATACCGTCTCCATTGTTTAGATAATTGCACTCTAGTATTACTTCTGCTATATTTCCCTTTTGATTTTGTATCTTTCCTATATAAATCCCTCTGTTGTCAGGGCGTTTCGTACTTACTATATCCAGGTTTTTATCTCCAAATAGATAGCCTTTAGTAAATTCTCTATTAAAGGCTATAAGAAGCTCGTACTCTGCTTGTGTAGAAAGGCAATTAGTATTTCCACTGTTTATGCAGTCTATTGCATCCCTATAGTTCTTTACTATAACCGCAACATACTCTGGTCTTTTCATCCTGCCTTCTATCTTTAAAGATGTTACATTCGATTTTATTATCTCATGTAGGTTTTCATATGTATTTAAGTCCTTAGTGCTTATTAAGTATGAACTTTTACCTGATTCAGCTTTTGTTTCATCAAATAACCTGTATTTCCTTCGGCAGGGTTGAGCGCATTTACCACGATTTCCACTTCGTCCGCCAATAAGACTGCTCATATAACACTGACCAGAATAACAGACACACAAGGCTCCATGAATGAATATTTCTGCCTCTATACCCGCATCCTCTGAAATTTCGTTAACCTCAGACAATGTAAGCTCCCTTGCAAGTACTACTTTATTTATGCCTAAATTAGCTAAATATCTTGCACCATCTGTATTATGTATTGCCATCTGTGTGCTGCAATGAACCTTAAAATCTGGAATACAGTTTCTTATCATTACAGCTAATCCTATATCCTGAACAATAACAGCATCTACATTTATTGTATATAGATAGTATATATATTCAAGTACCTCAGCCAATTCATTTTGAAGTATAAGTATATTTACGGTTACATATACCTTGACACCTCTAACATGTGCATATTCTACACCATTCTTCAGCATATCATCATCAAGGTTATTCGCAAATGCTCTTGCATTAAATTTGCTACCGCCTATGTAAACTGCATCAGCTCCACTTTCTACCGAAGCCTCCAATGCTTCTAAGCTTCCTGCTGGAGCAAGAAGTTCTACTTTATTCATTAAATCACGTCCATTCAGTATAAAATCTATATTTCTAGCTTTCCATAGGCCTCATAAATTTATTATACTTCTTTAATATTTTATTTTTTTTGATTTTTTGCATTTTGTTTGTAGCTTTGTCCCATATTTTTATCTTGTTTAATATCACCAAACTTTTTTTTATATTCATCTAATTCTTTTTTTGTCTTTAAAAGCTCTATTTGATTCTCAAAAAGCTTATTTTGAAGATCGTCCATCGTCTGTTTTGATACATCAAGCTCACAGCTTACGTCCTTCATTTCCTCTCGTGCCTTTGCCCATTCGCGACTGATCTTACCAAGCTCAATCTGTGTCTTTGTGTATTCACTCTGGGTCTTTGTATACTGCTCTTTTACTGCTTCCAGCTCTTGATTTAAGCTGTTAAGCTCTTCAAATGGCTTTTGCATTTCAGATTGCAGCAGCTCCAGCTTCTCACTTGTATCGGCATACTGAGACTGACTCTTGTATAGTGCATCAGCTAAGTTTAATGAAGTAAGTACTGCTACCATGTTAATATTGTATTTATTATTGCTTTTTGAAATTTCACGCATTATATTATCAACATTTTGCGCTAAATCAATGTAATATTCCTGTTCATCTTCCCCAATCAACACATAGTCCTGATCCATTATTTTTAGGTTTATTTTATTCCTGCTCATTTATTTCAACTCCTTTAAGAGTGTTTTAAATATTCTGTTTGTATTATTCATATTATATTCTTTAAAAATCAACAATTTCCTTCATTTTCTTACATGAAATAAAACAAGTGCAGATTCGTCTGCACTTTTTCGCTTTTGCAAGTCTAATGGACATTAATCAACCTGCCATATAATATTATTCATATCCATTTGGGATGACTTTATTGCCGGATAAATTGAAGCAATAAGACTAATAAATTCTGGAAGAATAATTCCTATGCTTAAGGTGTGTATGGAAATATGCAATGGAATATTCAACATTCTGCATATAATAAAAGATGCAATAAGCCCTATGATTATACTGAAAATACCACCTGCCATACCCATATATAAAGCCTTGCCATATATTACTTTCTTGATTTGATGCCCAGTATTTCCATAGAATTTTAACAATCCATAGTACTTTCTACCTTGCTCAATGTCAACAAGCATAATATTAATTAAACCCACAATAACTGCAAAAAACCATAGAATTACAGCAGCAAATATCATCTGTTTATTTTTCTCAAAGAAGGCTTTAAAAATGCCTATTTGATTAACATAGGAAATATCAAGCTGAGCTTCTCCAATTCCTATGGAATCAAAATAATATAATATTTGTGCCTTTGCGTCGTCAATATGAGTATCAACTAACAGTAAAGCTTCATCTATGTTATAAAGCTCTGAGTTATAATCAAGTGTAGAAATTGGGATATAGACTAATCCCTTTTTATCATCAAGATTGTCTCCAGAAATGTCCATTCTTTTGGATACTCCAATAACAACAACTTCCATATCCGTCCCATCAAGTGATATATTTAGATCTCTTCCTATAACATCCGTTGTTCCAAATAGTTCATCCGCTGTTAAATCATCTATAACTATTACATTCTGCCTATTAGCTGTTTGCCCTTTACTTATAAAGTTACCCTGTAGTAGCTTTAATGAAGAATATCTCCAGTAATCACTGCCGACTGCTTTAAGCTCAACTATGCTGTTTGCCTTGTAGGAGCTTATAGAAACTGTAACTTTTGCAATTGGTACCATTTTTTTTATTTCTGGCATTTCTTCTTGAAGCTTTTTAAAATCTTGATAGACAACAGCTGCGTTATTAAATTTCACACTTAGCAGACTATTTCCGTCACTATTGAAGTTTTTGTCAAGCAATGCTTTGCCACTTTGGGATGTGTTTAACATTGTTAGAAGCGGAACCATTCCTATAGCAATACACAAAACTGCGAGAAGAAGCTTATTTGTTAATAGAACCCTTTTCATACTGCTCCCTCCTTTGTGTTACCTTGAGAAATTCTGTTGTCAGATATTATTATTCCTTTTTCAAAGGTTATTTGTCTTGTAGCTCTTTTTATTACCTCTTCTGTATCTGAGAAGGTAATAATAGCTATTCCATCTGCATTAATCTGGTCTATGATATCCAATAGCATGGAGCTTTCTTGTTTGCTTAAATTTTCACCTGGTTCATCAACTATTAAAAGTAACGGCTTCACTACTAATGCTCTTGCAAGAGAAACCTTATGCCGTTCAAAGTCAGAAAGCTCCCTTGCCTTTTTATACAGCAGCTCTTTTAATCCTAATCTCTCAGCCGCTTTTACTACTTCCTTATCCATTTCTAAACTATTTCTGCTTAATAGAGGTATTTCAATGTTTTTATAAACCGTAAGGCTATCAATGATATTTAAACCTTTAAACACAAATCCTATATATTTGCTTCTTATATTATCCAGCTTTTCAGACTCAATTGTTGATATATCGTTATAATCAAAAATATATTTCCCATTGCTTGGTCGGCTAATACAACCCAATACACTTATAAAATTAATTTTATCCGCTCCATATATACCACTTACTACGATATATTCCCCTGAATCCACTCGCAAATCAAGTCTAGCAGCTGTGCTGAAGCCCAAGCCTTCCATCCAAGCAAGTATAAAGCTGTCTTGTTTTATCATTGTAGCTCATACCCCCAGCTCCAGAGTTTAAAGCTTTCTTTGTCCTGAACTCTCTCGGGAGGATTAAGTATATACTGATCTCCTGGTATTAGACCTTCAACTATTTCAATGGAAAATCCACTTTCTATACCTGTTCTAACTAGCTTTCTTTCTGCCTTGTTGTCTTTAAAAATGTAAACAAACCTATTACCGCTTTCATCTTCTACAACTGCTTGAAAGTTTACTACCGCTACATCAGACTTAATATTTAGATTAATTTTAACCTCAGTCTCAAAACCAACCTTTACATTTTGATCAGGCTCATCTATTGCAATCTTAATTTTCACCATAGGTACCTTAGAGCTGCCTTCTGATAATGTAGCTGTATCCTCTACATCAATTACTGTGCCAACGTATGATTTCTGCTCTAAGCCCTTAATGGTAATAGCTGCTTTTGATCCTTCTGCTAATTGAACTGCTTCATTTTGCTTTACATATGCACTTATTACATATCTGGAAAGGTCATATATCTCAACCTTTGTATTTTCTTCAGTAGGATATTGATTGTTTTGAAGCTTACATCTTACAACCTTACCATTTATCAGAGCCTTTGAGCTTATATCAATTTTGCTATTCAGACTATCCGCATTCATTTCTATTAGTTCAATATTGCTTTTAAGCTTATCTATTTGAAGTTGTCGCTCTCCAGCATAACCGTTCAATCCTTCTCTAGCCTTGTCAAGCTGGATTTGACTTAATTGTACAGTTCCCTCCGATTTTGACATATTCCTCTTTGAATTATCCACTTCTTCCTTTGAAACAAAGCCTTCTAAAAAAAGCTTTTGATTTTGCTCAAAATTTTCTTTTGCAGCAGCAAGATCTTCAATCGAATTTTTATACTGTATTTCTGCTTGAGTAACAGAATATATTAATTCCTTTTTATCCTTATTCTCTGACTTTAGCAAGATATTTAGTTCATTTTGTGCAGTCTTTAGATTTAACTCCTCGCTTTTCAGCTTATATGCATTATCTGATTCATCAAGCTTTAGAAGTAAATCCCCAACCTTTACCTCTTGTCCTTCTTGTACGTATACCTCTGCAACCTTCTGATTAGTATTTAGTATTATTTCCTGCTTAGAATTAGGTTCTATGTATCCCTGTAAATTTATAGTCTGCGCTATATTTCTCTTTGTAGTTCTTGCTACAACAATCTTTCTGTATTGTGGAAGCTTTTCAGCTGCAATGCTAAAAATGCTTATTCCAGTTAATATTGAAACTACAGCAATTGCTATGATAACCTTATGCTTTGTTTTCATTTCAATTTCCCTTCCCTCTACAAAATATTATTCTTGATACTTCCAGCATCGAACCTTATGACCTTCTTCTAATTCTATTAATTCTGGCATTTTATCCCTGCATTTATCAGTAGCATGCTCACACCTATCATTGAAGCGGCATCCATCTGGAAAATGACTTGGGTGTGGAATATAGCCAGGTATAGAATATAGCTTATCTACAGCACTATCAATTCTAGGTATGCATTTCATCAACCCTACTGTGTATGGATGCATTGGTTTTTTGAACAAATCCTTAACGCTGGCTTCCTCCATTATTTTTCCACAATACATAACTATTACCCTGTCTGCATTTTCTGCTACTACGCCTAAGTCATGGGTAATCAACAGCATAGACATGTTCAGTTGATTTTTCATTGACCTTAGAAGCTCCATTATTTCTGATTGTATTGTCACATCCAAAGCAGTTGTGGGCTCATCAGCAATCAGTAAGTCCGGATTACAAGCAATTGCAATGGCTATCATTATCCTTTGTCTCATTCCTCCGCTAAATTTTGCAGGCAGATCGTTATATCTAACCTGTGCCTCTGGAATACTAACAAAATTCATTAGTTGAAGTGCCCTTTGTTTTGACTGTGCTTTTGGTACAGTTTTATGAATTACAAGAGCTTCTCTTACTTGCTCACCTACTGATATGGAAGGATTTAAAGACATCATAGGCTCTTGATAAATCATAGCTACTCTATCACCTCTAACCATACACATCTGCTTTTCGTTAAGCTTTAACAAATTTACATTATTAAATTCTATGTCTCCCTCAATTGTTTTGCCAGGAGGATTTATAAGTCTCATTATGGAGAGGGCTGTAACACTTTTCCCGCTTCCTGATTCTCCTACAATTGCAAGTGTTTCATTACGTTCAACGTTAAAGCTTATTCCATCAACTGCTTTTATCTCCTGATTGCCTATATAAAAATAGGTCTTCAGACTATTTACCTTCAATAAACTCATATTACTTCCCCCTTGTAATATCAACAATGGTGTCTAAAAGTATCTGTCCTATCTTCTTATATTGCTTCATGTCTATCATATCCATGTTATCTCTCATGGTTGCACTGATATTTTCTTTCTCTGAATTATTAATAGCTATAGATTGGACACTTTTGCCAGTTAAGTCAGTAAAAACAGAGGTATTTATGCTGCCATAAACCAAATTAACACCATGAACTTTTGCTTTGTTTTTAAGTATTTGGATATACTTCTGTGCATCTTTGTTTTTGGGATATATTCTGGAGGTATCCATTAAAACAGTATCGTCTTCCTTCATAGCAATATTGCCTATATCAAAATAAATTGCATTTTTTATCTTCCTAGGTAGAACGTATTTGCTGACAAAATTGCTTGTACCTCTCTTTTCATTGAAGGTTCCATCCCAGAATGCAAATATAATATTCTGTTTTGGTTTAATCCCACTTTTTGCAAACTTTTTAGCAATCTCTAGTTGTGCCGCCACAGAGCCAGCCTCTAAGCTTCCTGGGTATCTCACTAAGTTATCGTCTCCAACATAGTCCATTCTGCTTCCTATTATTATAAAGTCATCCTTACTGTCTGGATCAGTACCTGGTATGTAGCCAAGCACATTGTATCCCTTTGTATCTGTAAGAATCTCTGCTTCTACACTTAATTCAACCTTACCTTCTCCAATTCTAAGTAGCTCTTCTCCAGCCTCCTTAGACATTCTGATAGTTGTAATATCTTTAAACATCTTATTAATTATTATATTTTTGGGAATATCATGCTCATACTCAAACCCATCTATAAAAACAACTGCTCTCGGCTTAATAAAATTCGCGACTACATACAGTGCACTAGTCATTTGTTTATAATCCACAGGAGCAGTTAAATCTATTATCAACAGCTTATTGCTAAGGTTTTGTACTTTTAAACTTCCCCTTTTTCCGGAGTTCATATCAGTTATTCCATTCATATTTAGATTTGCAAATTCGAACTCTCCAGAAAAGGTTACTGGACTTGTAACAACATAGTCTTTTCTAAAGGTTAATTCCTTATTTTTGCCAAAGGAATCAATTAACCTAAAGGTTGATCCTTTAACATTGACAGAGCTTGCTATATCAAATTCATGCATATAGCTGTTATCATAGGGTTTTATACCATAACTCTCAAGCTCACTACTAATGAATTCAGCAACCTTTTTATTTTCTATACTGCCAGCAAGCCTTCCTGCATACTTTTCACTACTAAGCTCTTTTATTGTATTAAAGGCATCTTCAGTTTCAAATTTATGCATACTAGGTGCTTGTGGAAAGAATATTATGACAAGCACGAGAGTATAGCAGATTATTTTTGTATATACAGTTCTCTTATATAACTCAAAGTTTTTTATTTCATAAGCTAGCTTAAAAGGCGAAATAAAGGATGGTATCCTTCTTATAAAGGTTATTACCCTAGAGGTACGCTTTTCAAATTCTAGTCTTAAGCCTTCTCCAAAAAGGTTAAAGGCAATAATACTTGATGCAAATGCTACTGCTGGGTAAAAAACCAAGTACATCTTATCTGTGCCAAAGAACATATATGTATATACCAATAATGACCCCCAGTCAAACTCAACTGGCACTTTTAATTCTCCTTCTCCACTATAAGCGCCGCCTCCTGCTATCATTCCAAATATACCTATCTGTGACATTGTAAGCAGAACTAAAGCAATCTCTAAGAAAAAAAATACTATTAGAGAAGGTATTAAATGTGGTATAACATTTTGAACTGCAATCTCTAGCTTGCTTTTCCCTATAGCTATTTCACCTTCCACAAAATCCTGCTCCAAAATCTCTGTTACCTTTTCCATTAGAACATATGCAAATTTGCTCCATCCAAATAGTGTCAAAAGCAATACCATAATAAGCTTGTCATCCTTTAAGAAGTCCATAAATAGAGCTAACTTGGTTAACATTATAACTACTATTACTAATGGAAAAGCACTAAAAATAATATTAAACTGCTTTATAAACCATATTGAATACTTATTTTTATAAGCTGCTGATATAGCTATTGGCAAAGCGATAATCAATCTTCCTAGAGCAGTAAGAATTGCTATTACCATAGTCATTTTACAGCCATATATTATTAAACTTTTAAGATCTCTTCCTACATGATCTGTCCCCCATGGGTATGCTTCTCCCGGTGGAACAGGCGGTACAACAAAACTTGTATTACCTTCTTCAACCTGAAATTCTAGTCTTTGCTTACCATATGGATCAGCCGTAGCAAGCTTTTCTGGATAAAAACTAGTGATCAGTAATAAAATCAGTAATAAACTCCCAAATATCAATGGATAATTCCACCTTTTGAAAGAACCCAGCTTTATCATGCTGTCTCCTCCTTTTGAGAGTTAAATGTAACCTGTTTCATTATCTGAAATAGTGTGTCAAGTATAAAATATATTATTCCAATCACAATTATAGTTACTATTATTGTATTGTTATCATAATTTCTATATGAATTCATCAGTAATTGAGTTATGCCTGGATATGAAAACATATACTCAACTATCATCATATTGCCTATTATCATTGCCGTTATATTTGATAAGCTTTCAAAAATAATTCCTATGGCATTTCTCATTACATGATTCCATAGTATTCTTCTGCTGGTGCATCCCTTGCCCATTGCTGCTTTTACATACTCCTTGTCATAGCAGCTTTCTATGCTCATGGCTGTTACTCTTGCAATATAGCAAGCTGGCAAAATAGATAATGCTATGATTGGAAGTAATTCATGATGCCAGCTACCGGAGCCCGCCACTTTAAATATTTTAATCCCATGCTGAATTAGCCATATGGCAAAGGACTGAAGCAGAGCAACAATCAAAATATCTGGCAGCGATATAGGAATAATTGTAAGAAGTATCTTAAGACTAGAATCCCTGCTTTTACCCCGTCTACTATCAAGCACTCCCTTTAGTATTCCTGTTACTATTGCAATGACAAGTCCACCTACTAAAATCTTAATAGATTTTTTCACGCTATTTGATACAAGTAGATTTGTATCCTTTCCATTAAAAGTGTACTTATAGTCTCCTTGTGCTAAGGTAACTATCTTATTGTTTACGCCTTTAAAGATATTTTTTATTGGATATGTTGCTGTCCATTTGCCATCAACCTGCTTTATAGTATAGTCTTTAGGAATTACGCAAATAAACACTGTAACATAAATAAATACGCAGAAAATTATGATTGTCGTAACTACTCTTTTTAAAACATTTTTAACCAATGGATTCATGCTATTCCCCCCTAAAGTTTTCATTAGAGTTCATCAAATGACATGCAACTTTATGTTGATTCCCTACACTTTTTAAGAAAGGCGTTTTACTTTTGCAGATATCCATTGCAAGTTCGCATCTCGGGTGAAACGCACAGCCTGATGGAATATTAATAGGACTTGGTACTTCACCCTTTACTAGATGCTTGTCCCTATCATTGTAAGGATCAGGAATTGGCGCTGAAGACAATAAAATTTTTGTATAAGGATGAATAGGATTATTATAGATATCCTCAACATCACCAATCTCTACTATTTTCCCTAAATACATAACTCCAACCTTATTGGACATATGCCTGATTACGTTTAATCCATGGGCTATAAACAAGTATGAAACCTTTAATTCACTTTGAAGTTCTGTCAACAAGTTTAGTATTTGAGATTGAACAGATACATCTAAAGCTGAAACAGGTTCATCACATATAATAAACTTTGGTCTTGTGGCTATTGCTCTTGCTATTCCAATTCTCTGTCTCTGACCGCCACTAAACTCATGAGGAAACTTCTTCATATCTTTTTCACTTAATCCAACTAAATGCAATAGTCGCTTTACTTCATTATCATATTGATACTTATGAACAACTTTGTGAATACTTAAGGGTTCTGATAAAATATCAGAAATAGTCATTTTGGGATCTAAAGCAGAATAAGGATTTTGAAAAACAACTTGAATATCTTTTCTTATTTTCCTTAGTTCCTTATCTGAAATCAAGTTTATATTCTTACCATCAAGAAAGATATCTCCCGAGGTTGGCTTTATAAGCCTTAGTATAAGCCTCCCTGTAGTAGACTTGCCGCATCCACTCTCTCCCACTAAACCAAGGGTTTCACTCTCAAGTACATCAAAGGATACTCCATTAACAGCTTTAACCGTTTCGGTCTTAGCACCTAACTTCGATGTAACCGTAAAATACTTAGTCAAGTCTTTTACCTCAATTATCTTGTTCATTCTTTCACCCCCATGAAAAGATATTATCAGAAAATATTGAATTTTACATGTTGTTTAACATTATAGTTGTGTATTTTTTGTGAATATTTTATGAATAAATACATACACAAATTATGTAATATGTAAAAAGCGGCTTTCGCCGCTTTTTCTATTGTCTTAGAATTGCTCCAACTTGGTTTGCAAGAGAATTTAGTATCTTATTGTGAACCTTTGATACATCTTCCTCTGTCAAGGTTTTCTCTTCAGAACGATATGTTATGGAATAAGCTATGCTCTTGTAGCCTTCCTCTATTTGACTTCCTCTATATAGGTCAAATAGTCTTACATCTTCTATTGTCCTGCCACCCTTATTTCTTATTATTTCTTCGATTTGTCCTGCTGTAATCTCTTCATTTACTACTACAGCAATATCTCTGCTTACTGAAGGATACTTTGGCAATTGTCTATATTTAATTTCTGCATTGCTTTGGTTTGCAATTTCATCAAAGTTTAATTCTGCAATATATACGCTTACTGGTATACCATAATTATCAAGAACATCTGGATGAACTTCGCCAAGCCAGCCAATTCTCTTGTTATTTATTATTAGCTCCGCTGTACGTCCTGGGTGTAAGCTATCATGATTTGATGAAAATATCCTATAGTTCTTAATGTTCAGTTCTTCCATCAGATTCTCTACTGCACCCTTCAAATCAAAGAAATTAACATCTCCGTACATTCCTATAGTGAGTACTTCACGCTCATCTGCCATATCTTTAAGTGGCAATTCTTCTGTAAGGTAAACCTTAGAAAGCTCAAAGAATTTTCCTGCTTCTATCTTTTTATTGTAGTTCCTTGCAATAACCTCCATTATATTTGGTATAATGGTTGTTCTCATAATGCTTTGATCTTCGCCAAGTGGATTAATAAGCTTTATGGCATTTCTTAGAGGGCTTTCTGCTTTAAGATTTATCTTGTTAAATACGCTGGGACTTACAAAAGAATATGTGTAAATTTCATAAAGACCCTGAGAAACCATATTGTTTTTAGCTTTATCTATCAGCTTCTGATTATAGTTTTTTCCGCCTTGAGTAAAGGTTGTATCCATAAGCTTAGACGGAATATTCTCGTAACCATATATTCTAGTTATTTCTTCTATAACATCTGCTTCAATTTGTACATCATCTCTAAAGGTTGGAATTGTCACATAGAAATTGCTATCAACACTAAATTCTAAGGACTCAAGATACTCTTTCATATCATTACCACTGATATCAGCCCCAACAAATTTTCTTACTCTGTCCGGATCGATTTGAATCTTTTTATTTTGTTTTGGCTGGCTATATAAATCTATTTTGTCTCCTACTACCTCACCAGCTGCCAGCATTTGAACTAAGTGACACGCTCTTTCTAAAGCTGTGATAGTAAGTTCAGCGTCAACACACTTCTCAAATCTACCAGAAGCCTCGCTTCTTAATCCTAATTTCTTTGAAGATAATCTTATGTTTACTGCCTCAAAGGTAGCGCTTTCAAATACAATATTTTTCGTATTTTCATCTATCTCACTATTACTGCTACCCATTATACCAGCGATTGAAATGGCTCTATCTTGGTCAGCTATAACCAGCATAGATTCGCTTAAAGTTCTTTCAACTTCATCTAATGTAGTTATTTTTTCACCTTCAACAGCATTTCTTACAATTATCTTTCTTCCACCGAGCTTTTCTAAATCATAAGCATGCATTGGTTGACCCATTTCCAACATTACATAGTTAGTAATGTCAACTATATTATTAATAGGTCTAATTCCTGCTTTTAATAGTCTCTCCTGCATCCAGCTGGGTGAAGGCTGAATCTTAACATTCTTCACAACCCTTGAAGAAAATCTTTTGCATAGTTCTCCATTTTTCACATCTATTGCTACATAGCTTGATATGCTTTCGCTGTTTTCCTTAACATTTATTTCAGGATAGTTAAGCTTTTCTTTAAGAGTTGCAGCAGCTTCTCTTGCTATTCCTATAATGCTTAAGCAGTCAGGTCTATTGTTTGTGATTTCAAACTCAACAACTGCATCGTTTAGACCTAATACTTCTTTAATATCCTTACCTAGTGGATATTCTTTGTCTAATATATATATACCATGTAGAAGCTCCTCTGATAAGCCTTCTAATGGCATACCTAGTTCTTGTGCTGAGCAAAGCATTCCGTTTGACTCTATACCCCTCAGCTTTCCCTTCTTAATCTTTATTCCTCCAGGAAGAGAAGAACCATTAATTGCTACAGGTATGTAGTCACCCTCTTTTATATTGTTGGCTCCTGTGACAATCTGGATTACCCCGCTTCCTATATCTATCTGCGTAATTACTAGTTTGTCAGCATCAGGATGTTTATCCACCTTCAATATCTTTCCTACTAATACGTTTTCTATCTCTTTACCCATTTCTTCTACTGCTTCTACCTTTGAGCCAGACATTGTCATAGCATCTGCAAAGGTATTTGTATCTACATTTATATCAACATAATCTTTAAGCCATTTTATTGGTACTAACATTTTAAAACTCCTTTCTATGATGTTTTGCACATTCTATATTGTTTTCTGTGTATTAAAATTGACTTAAGAATCTTTTATCATTTTCAAACATAAGTCTTAAGTCATCGATACCATACTTAAGCATAACTATTCTGTCCAAACCCATACCAAAGGCAAAGCCTGAATACACTTCTGGGTCAATACCACTGTTTTTTAGTACATTTGGATGTACCATACCTGCTCCAAGCACTTCTATCCAGCCTGTTCCTTTACATACTCTACAGCCCTTACCCCCACAGGCAAAACAGCTGCAATCCATCTCAGCACTGGGCTCTGTAAATGGGAAATGATGTGGTCTAAATTTTGTTTTTATATTATCTCCATATAGTCTTTTTGCAAAAACATCTAAGGTTCCTTTTAAGTTTGCCATTGTAATGCCTTTGTCTACTACAAGTCCTTCTATTTGATGGAACATAGGTGAGTGCGTTGCATCTATTTCATCTGCTCTATAAACTCTACCTGGTGCTATTATTCTAATAGGGGGCTTTGATTTCTCCATAGTCCTAACCTGAACTGGTGAGGTTTGAGTTCTTAGCAGTATGTCTTCTGTTACATAGAAGGTATCTTGCATATCTCTTGCTGGATGAAATTTGCTATGGTTTAATGCATCAAAATTATAGTAAGTCTTCTCAATTTCAGGTCCTTCAACTATACTAAAGCCCATTCCTATAAAAATTTCTTTAACCTCATCTAGTACTATGGTTATAGGGTGCTTATTGCCTAACTCTTTCTTTTGAGAGGGCATTGTAACATCAATAAATTCGTTTCTAAGTCTATCTTCCAACTCTCGTCTTTTAAAGAAGTACTCTGTTAGCTCTATTTTTTCATTTATATAGTCTCTTATTTCATTTGCAAGCTGTCCTATAATAGGTCTTTCCTCAGCAGACAAAGCTCCCATACCTCTTAGTACCTGGGTTAACTCACCCTTTTTCCCTAAATATTTAATTCTTAACTCTTCCAATTCTTGAAGGTTATTTACACTCTCAAGCTCTCTAATTGATTCCTGCTTGATTACTTCTAACTTTTCTCTCATTTTAAAGCTCCTTTCTATATATATCGCACAAATAATTTACATTAATAAAATAGTGCGTTATGTTTTCTGTTTTTTATGATATGTTATACAAAAAAATAAACCTCCTCCCAAAGTAAAAGGGACGAAGGAATCTCGCGGTACCACCCAAATTGCCTGTACAAATACAGGCCACTTGAAAAATATAACGGTTTACCCGTCAAAGCCTACTATTACTTCAACTTTGAATCTCAAGAGTGAACTTCAAAAAGCGCGTTACTGGATATGCTCTCAGCCAATGGCATAACCTCTCTGCAAGACGCACAAATTTACTCTCTCTGTCATAGATTATAGATATTAGTTTTGTATATATTTCTTATAGAGTAAGTATGCTTCGATAGAACCTGTTTTTTTAAATATTGCCCACATCAATTCAGATAAACGCATACATTATCTCTCCTTAACATAATCTTTTTTTTATTATATCACAAGGAGAATCAATTTACAATAAATAACATTGTGGAAATATTTATTTATACAAATATATTTTCAGAAATCATATTACTTTATACTAAAAATGCAATAAGTATATTATATTCTGATTTATTCCGTATGTATATATATAATTTAAATATTTTACTTAGAAAATCTTCTAAATTGAATAAAACTATTATATCAACTCTATTTCTTCTACAGATTCAAAATCCACCCCATTGAACTTAAAACACAAGATAAAAGGCATTTTATCTATAATAGACAAAAAATCAGCATGTCCAAAAGCAGGGTTAAAATAATTAATTATTGTACTTAGTGCAGTACCATGAGTGGCAATAGCTATACTCTTTCCTATATTTTCATTTATCACATCAAGTAATGCTGAGATATTCCTCTCTTGAACCTCTTTTAAACACTCCCCCTCTGGAAGTTTAAAGCTAAAATCCTCCCACTGATTTTTTGAGTATGCGCGGAAATCTTCTACCCATTCACCTACTTTCCTTTCACGAAAATTATCAATTGTTATAATATCTAGTTTTGTATTATCTGCAAAGTGTTTAATCGTATCAAAGGATCTTTTGTATGGGCTTGAGTATATATTAGAAATTTCTCTATTAATTAATGCCCTTGTAACCTTATTAGTATCTAAAAACCCTTTTTCTGTTAAGGGTCTAGTCATATCATCCCTATGAGTAAAGTCTGGTTCTGCGTGTCTAACAAAATACACTAGTGTTTCCATAGTTTATTCTTACCCCCTTATATGTCTATGTACTTAATATTACTACTACTTATTAGTTCCTTTATATAAAAATTCAACTTCTCCACCAGGCATAAACTATATCAAACAGTTTTCCCCATTTTGTTCTTAGCAGAACTTATTCCTCTACAACAAAGTTCAGTCCACAGGATGGACATTCTTCATCCTCTTTTTTAAGCTTAAAACCACAGCCAGGACAAATATCTAATTCACTAGTTTCAGCTTCGCTTTCATGTAAATTGTTATGTTGTGACTTGAAGTTGTACAGGATATCTTTTATGCTCCTGCCCTCTACCTCTATTACTGTTATTTCATCAGCTGGAAACCAATCAATCTTACCACTTTCATCTGTAACAGCTACAAGATTAAAAAGTCCCTCTTCTTCATGCGGAAAAAGAACACCTCCAAGGAAGCTAGGTCTTGAATCCTTGTAGAATGAATAACTTGTTCCAACAAGAACATATACTTGCTTGTTTCTTTCATTTCTTACTATAACTGCCATTAATCTTCACCTCAAATCTATAATTTTTTTAACTGCGGAGAATTGATAGAATGGTCTTTACTCTGATTTTTTGACTACTGCGTCACCTTCGCTTTTTATAGTTATTGAAAATTCTCCACCTGTATCATTACCAACAATTTTTATCCTACTAGTTCCTTTTTTTAGGTCTATTTCAGTACTACCTTTACTATTGTCCGTAAACAGCTCCATAATCTCATTATTTGGATTTATTAAAACACATTTAAATTTTCCCTTGTTTATTTCTGATGTATAATCGATGAGCGCTTTACCGCTTCCTTCAGAATTAATTACCCATAATGTCTCCATACCATAAAAAGTCTTAAATCTAACACTGCTTTTATCGTTTGTATTGGTGCCTATTCTTTTGACAAAGCTATAATTATCATTTTGTTTTACAATTGCCTTATCATCATTGTATACACTTTTTTGATAGGCTGAAGCACTATAGCATCCCACTTGCACAATAGCTAGTAACAATAAAGTCACTAGTATAATGATTTTCTTCTTCTGCATATTTACCTCCTTTTATTTATCTGGGCTTGTAAACCCTGTAATTTGAACTGTCTGCTGGTTTATCTCTCTGTATCGTACTTATTATTGCTACTTATTAGTTCCTTTATATAAAAATTCTACATCTCCACCAAGCATAAAATTATATTCCATTAGCTGTAAGGTTCTTACTCGAAGCCTATTGTTTGCTGAAATTACCAATTGAACTCTAGCTTGTGAGCCAAATCCAAAGTCTTCCCATGTTTCTCTTATAAAATCAGACTCATTTGTATGATACTGCAACCAACCTTTTTGAGCTTCCTTCAACTTATTTTGTTCTTTTTCATTAAGCTTTTTTAGTAATATGTTATATGTATTATTTAATTCTTTATCCCATATTTCATAATATTTATCTTCTAGCTCAACCCATCCTTGAGTACTAAATTCTGATGACTCTTGAAATTTTGCTAACTCTTCCTTGTATTCTTTATCAATTGCATTATCCTTTACATGTTCTGAAAATCCTTCATCTGACATTTGATACTGTCCATAATATGAGTCATCTATATTTGTTTGTATATCTGAATTATTCTTTTCTGTAGGAGTAGTATTATTTTGCTGCAATTGATTTGCTTCTGGCTCTATATTTGCAAGTCCTTTATCATTTGTGCATGATGTAAGCATCAATATCATTACTAAAATTACTATAAATCTTTTCATATGCTACGCTCTCCTTTTTGTGCTGATAATATATATGTGGCGAAAATTACATTGCATATCAACTAGTAATTTATATAATAACAGAGTTTACAATGGATTTAAATACTGATTTACTTTCAAAAGAATGCAACAAAATGATATAATTAAAAATAAATGAAGCTTAAACATATACTCTTCCTAGGGAGGTAGTGAAATGATACTAGAAAAAGATCAGATAAATAGATATATGAGACATATAATTATACCCGAAATAAGCGGACCTGGTCAAAAGAAGCTGCTTGACTCCTCTGTTTTAGTTTGCTGTGATAGTTTGTACAGTTCTTCCTTTATGCTCTACTATCTTACAGCTATGGGAATAGGCAAACTAACCTGCTTGACAGATGATACCTCAAACAGTCAACATTTAGCTAATATCCTAAATAAGCTTAATCCTGATGTATCCATTTTAATATCTGATAAAGCTTATTTTGATAGTAAATATGACGCTGTTATCATACTAAATGAGATATCAGAGTATAAACTGAGTTGTATCAGAACAAAGAAAATGCCAGTTATTGTAGCTGCTTCTGTCGGTGACAAAGGTCTCATAAGAACTATTCAAAAACATACTTGCTTAGATTCTTCATTAGCTGAACTTAAGGACTTTTATATAAACAATCATGAAAATACAAATACTACATTGTTTAGCTATCCATGCATAAACCTAGTAAGCACAATAGCTGCCATCGAGGCTGTAAAGGTAATTTTAAAAATAGGGAATTATTGTGAAAAGCCACTATACATAGACCTTTGGGATTATAGCTTTTCATATGAAATACATGGTATACAACAAAAGTCTAGTAGTTCTGATAAGCAAAATCTATTAAGCAAATTAAAAAAATCAAAGGTTTTGATTGTAGGTTGTGGCGGACTCGGCTCTCCTGTAGCTTATACGCTGACACAAATGGGAATAGGTAAGCTTGGGCTTGTGGATTTTGATACTGTAGATATTAGCAATCTAAACAGGCAGATACTCCACTCAACAGACAAAATAGGCATGTTAAAGGTGAAGTCAGCAGAAGCTTTTCTTAAAGAATTAAATCCTGATGTTGAAATATATGCTTATGACGAGAAATTTTCAGTAGAGAATGCAGAAAGCTTGATTAAGGATTACGATATAATTGTAGATGGTCTAGACAATCTTCCAACGAGATACTTGCTAAACGATATATGCTATTTCTTAAAGAAGTCTCTTGTTGAGGCAGGTGTTCTTGGCTTTAACGGTCTTGCAACTGTCATTATTACTGATATTGGTCCCTGCTATCGCTGTACCTTCCCTGAAACATCAGATGACAGCTCAATACCCTCATGTTCAGAAACTGGAGTTTTGGGTGCTGTTCCTGGTATAATGGGTACACTTCAAGCTGTAGAGGTTATAAAACAGCTTACAGGTATCGGAGAAACTCTACTGAACAAAATTATTATGTTTGATGCATTAAATACAGAGTTTACTTTGCTTGACATTTATAAAGAGGATTCCTGTGTATTGTGCGGCAGTAATCCAACCATTGATACTCTTAAAGAATATAACTTTGAGTGTGAAAGTAAGTAGTAAGAATTTTTCTAGAATACTTACTTTCATAATCAAACTCAATAAGTGTTTTATCCCCGATACTTCCGCCTTGCATAATGATTGCTTAATATACTATTTCCAATACACACTCAAGCCCTTAATAGTTGGGAATTGAATTAAAGAATACATTTCTATCACTTGCTTCATATACAGTTTTTTCCTGAAAATACTCCCTTTCTCTGTTGTAGACATAGTCAATAGTCTGCATACCACAATGATCTATTATTATAGCAGTAACAACAGGGGTTTTTTCTTCACCAATAGTAGAAAAGCTAAAATATAATTGACCTATTTGTACATATCTCATAAACAAAGGATAATACTTATCTTTATCTGCCACTACCAATAGCCAGTTTTGTCCATCATCCCAAAGCATATTACCTTTTTCATCTCGTCTTGCAACTGTAT
Source organism: uncultured Clostridia bacterium (assembly GCA_942492835.1). Taxonomy (GTDB): domain Bacteria; phylum Bacillota; class Clostridia; order Lutisporales; family Lutisporaceae; genus GWB2-37-7. The sequence goes on from OW818645.1 coordinate 674,080, forward strand.
ATAGCTCTACTTTCTCTTCTTCATTATCTAAATCAAAATCATATGCGAATTCACTAAGCTTTGTAGCATATTCACTTGTTCTAGGATCAACTTCGACTGCACTTATTATCTTAAGTTCAGCTTCTTTATTCTCTAATGAATCAACCTTATCATTTGTTTTAGCTTGGCATCCCAATACTGTGAATATCAAACATAGAACCATAGCTAAAAGATAAATTTGTTTTTTCAAAGCTCTTACCTCCAGAAATCATTTTATAATCAGTATTTTGAAGTTCTCCTAAATCTTACACACCTATTGTTATTTTTGAAATCTATTTCCAGTGTTCATATAAATCAATGAAGATATTACTATGATAAAAACTAATAACACTCCAACCATCACTATAGCTGTAAGATAAACATATTTTAATAAAGTCGCGACTGAAATACAAACAAATATACTTGAAATAGCAAATAATAAATTTCCTACAAATTTACATAAAGCTCTATTATCATATTTCTCTTTTTCATCTTTTGACAATGTATTGTAGCCAGAAATTAACCAACTTACTTTTCCATATCTAATAACTATCCCCAAGATAATCAAAAGTAGTGGAGCAATAAAAATTGTTATCTCCATGATTGTACACTCCTTATACGTTTATTCTACACCTTTTCAATGCCTTGTCTTGTAACACCTTGAAGAGATGTATATCGTCTCGATTAGTATTGTGGCTAATCACTATATATTTCTTGATAAAAATCTTTATTGGTAAAATCATAAAATGCTTAAATTTTCACTGCATCTTTTCAAAAAGCCTAGTATTTTTATTGTAAGTATAATTGCTGCTATAAAAATTACAACAATATAAACTAAAGATAATAGTGGTATAAAAATCACGATGAATGAAAATAAAAGTGCAATCTGTAACGTCTTATATTGATTCCATCTCTTTTCAGCTTCTTCCATTAAATCATATTGTTCCAAGTTCTCTGACATATCCCTAATTCCCATAAATATGCTGTATACGAGTAATAGATTTAATATAAATGAAGCAATTGCTATTGGTATGCTAAATATCCCCAATACCCCCAAATTAATTCCTCCACCTTGTGCAGGAATTTGATATATAGAAAATATAGATAATATTAACATAGATATATTATACTTTGCAGCTTTGTTAAAAAAACTACTATTTGGGATGAGTTCGTTAATACCAGAAGCTAAAAATATATAGCCTACTATATCAGGTAATATATCAACCCCTACAATTCTAAAATTTATCATTATGAAAAAGAATCCCCAAAACAATTTGTTTAGTCCTCTTCCATTCATACAATTACCTCCTTATATTGAATTAATTTATACTATAAAGAACATACAAATTAATTAACAGTTGAATACATATCGCACTATTTTACATATGTAAATTGTTTAGTTTGATATATATATTATACTACTTACTGAATTATTCTTAAAAAGTATCATATAACAGATGCATGAGTGCATTGCTAGACAATTTACTCTATTTTGTCGAAAAAGGATAATTGACAATTATCCGATTGATGAAGCTTCTCTTTCATTGGCTTTGAATAACTGCCCGAAAGCATATATTTGGCTTTCAGCTCATTTACCATCATATACAGTTTATCCTTATATTCCTTGCCTGCGCCACCTGTTTTGTATAAAGCTTGCAATGGCTCATACAAATTAGGAAACTCATTCTTTATAAATTCAAAGAACACTCCTCGAGTCTTCCCCCTTAAATAAAGAGTCCCGGGAAGCACATAATCCACCTGACAATCCTTTGCATGAGAATACAAGGCATCTACGTTATCTCGCCCATCTGTGAGATAGGGAATAATCGGCATAAAATGCAGTCCTGTGGAAGCATTCGTCTTTGCAAACTCTTTTAGCATTTCAAATCTTTTAAAAGATTCCATGCCATTTGGCTCTATCTTTCTGCGAATTTCTTCATCCATACAAGTAATAGTTGCTGCTACATTTACATAGGTAATGTTCGCAAGCTCTGCGATTAAATCAAAATCCCTCAATACTAAGTCTGACTTTGTAGAAATGATGCAGGGTGTTTTATATTTTATCATCAATCGCAGAATATCAGGCATCAATTTATATTGTGCCTCTATTGGCTGGTAGCTGTCTGTTACGCCACCAATATTGACTACTTCTCTTTTCCAAGAAGGGCTGCTAATCTGCTTTTCCAATTGCTCTACAATGTTGGTTTTTACATATATATCATCAAAATATTGCTCAGAATCTAAATACTGATGTGAGTACATTGCATAGCAATATTTACACCCATGTTCACAACCACGATATATATTCAAATCCCATGCAAACGGAATTTTCCTCTTTAGCTTGTTTAAAGCCATAGAACAGGTCATTTCTTTATAATTTGCCATAATTTCACCTCGCAATCTTAGTGATTCTGTTTGATCCTATATTTTATTAAATATAATAGCTTTAATCATAATTGTCTCCAGTATTTCCTTCTAGCTGCAACTCTTTTGCAAGCATACAAACATTTGATTTAGATTCTCTATTATGTACATTGATAAAAACAAAAACAATAAAAATCATTAACACTAATTTGATTATAACATTCAAAACTATTCCTACCGAATAGTTAATCGAAAAAATTAGTACTATGTATGCTGCTATATTTAAAAGTGTTGCATAATATGAACCCGACCTCATCTTAATCATGGTTAAACTATCATCTTTACTATATACTTTACCACTTACCGATGATAAAGTTATACTATTGAACCTACTCTTACGAAAAGAATAAGTAAAATACCATGTATCCACATTTTCCTTGTTTATATTACTAACATTGTTCTCATAGTAACCCTTAATACTACGAAATTCTTCCCACACAGTAGATATTGATTTGTCTACTGCATATTCTTTTTCATAATTGTTAAGTTTCATATTTACCATAACCCCTTCAGAAAACGAATTAACTCAATCTCCCATAATGCTTATAATCTATATGTCAACATTTAACTATTGATTAACAATAATACCCCAAAGACCAATTAAATCCGCTGCTTGAAACATATTGATAATTGCTCCTTTTAGTTCAATGGGAGGAGTGGATACCACTGGCGCGACAAATTCATTATTGGAAAAATCCACTGTTTCCAATAATGTTTTGAAAAAATTGTTCTTCACAAATCTGGAATCCATTGCTTCAAACCTTTTCAGCTTTGCCTCAGTCATAGACGATTCGCTAAAGTCAATATGATCAAATAGAACATCAGACATTTTCGCTTTATCAAAATATGAATACTGAAGATTTGAATGTTGAAAAGTTGTTTGCTTTACAACTGTATCACTCATATCTATACCAATACATTTACATAAAACAAACTTGCATCGCTCAAAATACGAACCTGTAAATTTGCTGTTTGACAAATCGCAAGATTGAAATACCACATCAACAAAGCTTGCATTTTCAAAGTTGCATTTATAAAAGGTACAGCTCTCAAAAATGCTATTTCGGATTTCAATTTTAGAAAACACAGCGCCTTCAATTCGTTCTTCACAACTTTTTATTTGAGAAAGTGGTGTCTCTTCTAATAAGAAGTCTTGCGCATAGGAAAAAAAATCATCTATCTGAGTGAGTTCATTTGATATTTGCGGACTGATAATACTCATTTTGTCACTTCCTTTTATATTGACATACAATGATAACACATTGAGAACCGAAAGTTTGATATGCTTTGTTGAACAACGATAATCCGTTGTGGCCGCTAATTATAAAAAATCTATTTTGATATTTCTCCTTGTCCGAGTGCATTATTACCCAAAATTCCCAAATTTGGATATTGGGTTTAATCTAATAAAAACAACTATAATATTAATAAATCATTATGTGGTTAATTATACCATAAGTCAGGTATGCCTATAAACATATCTGACTTATGGTATAACCTGGATAAGAAAAAATCAAATGACAAAATAAATTATACAATAAGCAGAAAAAGAACTTTTATTTGATGATGATATGATAGACAGTATATATTTGAAAGAAATGTATGTGTTTTACTTGAAAATTGAAGATTTATAACTTTAATGCCTATAACACACTAAAAATATAGTCTGCCCACCATGCATTCTTTTTTTCACCATACCAAGAAAAATGAGCAATCCAAATTTCGTTGTCCAAGCAATATATACGAAAACCTGTATCTTCACTATTAGACATTACTTTATAGCAAACTTTTTCATCGTATGAAGATAAATTTATATTACTTATACCTTCACCCATTGTTAAAATAGTGTTGTGTAAATTCTCCTCTACATATATCACATTCTCAAAATCGGCTTTTTGTACTGAAGGTGCAGTTGCGTTTGCGGTATCGATAGAGAAATTTTTTTCGTTAACAGTAAATAAAACTCCTAAGTTTTTTTCCAGGAAATATTCAAGGCTTGATGAACTGAATGCTGGTAAATACTTAACATTTTTAACTTGATAAATTCCATATTTTAATTCCGTTTTTGTATTCTCCGTTACATTACATACATAAATAGTTGTACAAATAAGAATAATACATATCAACAGACCAATAAACTTCTTCATTCCTTATCACCTCTCAGAATGTTTTTCTTTACATTCACTATATTCTACTTAAGTAAGTTATTCCAACCCAGCCATTTGCTCAATCTGTAATTTTATTAGTAAATTTCTGTCGCATTCTTTGGTAATTCCTTGATATGCTTTATAAACGCAAAGCTTTTTTTAGCTTCATCATAATTATATTCATATTCAAATGTTTTACCTACTTTAGGTGCAATCTCTTCAAACAATTCACATGTTGTAATCAATGCAATCCAAGCAGAATCATAATCACCCATATTAAAGGTCTTCATCAATCTCGTCCATACGTCTAAATCTAAATATTTCTTTAAATATTTGTTTGCTTTGCCGATACTTACTTCAAATTCTGTCTGAATACCCACGTACCAATATAACATGGTTAATAATTCTTGTCGCACATAACTATTCATTACTTCTATTGTAAAAAGAATTTCTTCCCTCCAAAGTCCTTTTGCGCAATATGGTGCTACCCACCAAAAATTATTACAGCGACTAAAATATTGTCCATATGTAGGTTTTTTAACCCAATAATCTTCGTCAGAGGGTGTTGGAATTTGTGGTAAACAGTTATCTTTATCCAGTAATGGAACAGTCAGCTTATCCGTTCCATAGTCTTTTATTAACGATTCCATAGTCTGAATATGCAAGTCAATTCTATTTCCATCTATAAACTGCATTAAATATGTATAGCCATTTTTAAAATCAACATCTCTTCCTTGTATTTTATCAAGTTTATCAGGTTCCTGGATAATAATTGGCTCACCAAAAACACTTATCCAACCCTCATCGTTCACAAAGGATGCTGTTTCAGTAACCACATAAACAATGTCATAGTCCTGAAAAATATCTTTTTTCACATTAGGGTTTGCCCGAGAACCGTTCATATAAACAGCTCTAACTCTATTATTTCTATTTGCAACATCCAATATTAAATCAAACATTTCCTTTTCAGTTCGCATAATAATACTCCTTTCTTGTCACTACGCTATATGTAAATACTCCTTGTTGCACATAATTTTACCATGATGTTATAAAGATAAGTGCTAGGGAAGACTACGAAAAAGTCGAGAGATATTCAAAAATCTCATTTGTAAATAATTGAAAACCATTGCCTTTAATAAAAAGTTGCCTTAGAAATGATTCTAGAGCCTCATATTTTCAAACACTTAATTTTATTTTTAAGTGTAGTGTTTTTCGTAGACTTCCCTTGCACATGTTCTTTGCACCTGATATTTTTAAATTTCAATAAATTCTGTTTGTCTTCCATGTATAAAGCTAACCTCTTTATTAAAGAAAATATCTTCCTCTCTATATATAAATACTATCTGATTATCCCACTCTGGTAAGCTGCCACAAATATTAAGCTCGAGAGCATAACAGGTTCTGTTTTCTAAAGGATATTCTCCGCTACCTTTCACAAAATCCTGTACATCATAAAGTCCAATAGTTGGACCTGCACCATGTCCGAAGGTACCCAAAGGATGGCTATACAGCATGGGTTTAAGTCCTTCTTCTCTAGCCTGTGTAATTGCATTAACAAAGAGCTCATTTCCAGTAAGTTGAGCTTTAAAATTAGATGTTACTATATCTTGGAAGTGGTTGCAGTTTGTAAAAAGATCTGTAAGCCCTTTTGGGGTTGAAGCTTCACTGGGCTTTCGTATATAGGCTAACCATTGAATATCTGTATGAAGCCTTATATACTTTCCTGTGATGCCGATATCACAGTGCAGCAAGTCTCCAGCTTGTATCAAGTTATCAAATATGCGGGTATCAGAACAACCCTTACGTTGTAAGTCTATATCTGGTCCAAACCAATAATCGAATCCCAGCTGAGTGATTGCATCACGCATTGACCATTCAATTTCTCTGGTATTGGTAACACCTGGTTTAATAAAGTCTTTAGAAAATGACATCTTGACGATATCCTGAGTCACATCTACAAGTACCCCCATCAGTTCTAGTTCAAGGTCAGTAATCGTTTGAAGCCATTGGATTGCGACTCCCTCTGCGCTACACAACCTCTGTTGATATTCGAGCTTGAGGTAGCTTAGCAAAGAATCATATAAGCTTGCAGAGATACCATCACAGAAACCATGGTAATTGCTTTTATTAATAGCAATGTTATTGGGATTATACTGGCTAATAATACGAGCAATACATTCCCATTGAGACTCGTTCTTATCCTTAACGTTATCATAGATATTACCCATCTCAGGAGAGAGTGCCCCTATAGACATTCTCCTTACACTTCTAGATGAACGATCATAATGAAAAGCCAGTGCACTAATCCTACGAGAATTAGGCATATCCCAAGTAAAAAGAGTTTTCATAATTGGATCTTCGTTATACTCCCTGGCTACAATCAGCCAGAAATCCACACCTGATTTTTCCATTGCTTCTGGCAGTACAGTATCTAACCTGTCACAAAGTATCTTAGTACTCAAAAATGCTTGATTTTTCAGTGGAAGAAGACCTGCCTTACAAAGCTTCCTCTCTATTTCCTTCATAATTGTGTTATCCATAGTATCACTCCTTCATAAGTATAAGGATATGTGCCAGGCAACATAGTTGTCCAGTTATTTCTCTATTTTCATAAAATAGCCTTTATCTATGTTCTCCTTAAATATGTATCCCTTATTATCTCTTGCAAAATCTAGCCCACTACTTAAAAATCTAAGCCCCAATCCTTGACCACACAAATCTGGTTTTATTCCCAAACCAATGTCAGTCATATCAGCAGAATTATATACACCAAACTGATTACCTACTGGAATGTGTTTTGTAGATATGTTCGTATGTTCGGTGCCTGGCACTCGTGGGATTTCTTAACCTTCCCGATATGTATTTCGAGGCTCAATCCCTTTAACTTTCACTTACCACCTACTACCTAACTGTCTACGCTTAACATCATAGGTTACCCGTTGATGTTCTAGACTCTCTATGAGTGGTTTACTAAACCTTTCTCAGTGGGCATTCCATCCACTATATGATACGCCCTTATCTTGACGCACTGCCTGACACTTATTCTTTTTCAAGAATCGGAACAAGTAAATTGCATAGAATGCGGAAATGCTTAAAATTGCAATCATCAAATATATCTGCATATTGCTTTCCGCTTTAGTAATTGTTCCACTAATGTTAAATACAATATGAAAAAGGATACCCGGTACAATATTCTTTGTGATAGCAACAAGCAAAGCTAGGGTAATACCTATCCCAATAGCAACAATTATCTGTCCCATCTGCTCCATTAACGTATATCCCCTAAGCAGATTAACAATATGTCCGATTCCAAACGTTATTCCAGAAATCAGAATTGCTCTATTTGTACCTGATTTTACATATATTCCTTGAAACAAAAACCCCCTGAATATCAATTCTTCTATAAATCCTACACCCATCATTAAAAGGCAGGAAGTAGCAATCTCTGTCATGGAAAGTGTTTTATCTATCCCCACAAAATATTGAATGAAAACTAACATTATAAGAGGTACATAAAACAAAGTCATATGCAAATCTTTTTTTGTTATTTCTTTCATTCCATATGTTTCAAACCCATTGTTTTTTTTGAGATAAAACACCAATATAATAGAAAAAACAATTAGTACTACACTGGTAAATAAATTAGTAACTCCTGTAAGCTCTGATAATCCATCCCCAATATTCACCATCACTATATAGAATATTATCCACATTACCGCATGTAAAATCGGCTTTTTTTCCCTCAGCTTGTTCATCACTTGTCCTCCTTTATACTTAATTGATATTTAATGCCCGAAAATGAATCCTTCAATATTTTCACTATTTGTTCTTCGCTGAAATGACAGTCGTTGGCGGCTACCATTGTGGCAATTCCATGGGTCATTAGCCATATATCAACCAGTAACTGCTCAGCATTCTCCGAATTAAGTCCTGTCGTCCCAGAAATTATTTCTACTATTTTTTGATTTTCATCATCCTTTATCATCTCAAATATGTTTTTGCCTTTAAATTCATCAGACATAAAAAGTAATTTGAAAAGATTTTTTTCTTTTTTAGCAAAATCAATGTACACCAGCCCAAATCCCAAAAAGAGTCTTTCGTGACTTTCCATTCCATGTCTTATATAGTCGTTATAGATGTTTTCCGCCTTTTTGTACAAGTCCTTCTTTAAATTTTCCATGTTTTGGAAGTTCCTAAATACCGGCTGTATTGAACAACCTAACGACTTTGCCAGTTCTCTGGCATTCACACTGGCTATACCCTTTTCTCTAGTGATTTCAATTGCTGCATCAAGTATAGCATCCTCTGTAATTTTTATTTTAGGTGGCATTTATGCTCCTCCTATTTGATTAAATATCACATGATATATATCATGTGATATTTAATATATCAAAGAATTATTGCTTTGTCAACTACTAAATCGAGACTTTCACTCGTAAGAATTCGCCCATGCTGGTCGAACTTAAAAAACAGTTCCACCAATTTGATGTAGAACTGTTTTTTTATGGTACGGTAGGTGTTCCATCGTATTGTGGATATAACTTTTATTTGTCAGTTGGGATTCATATATGATAAAAATAATGCACACAAGCAGTTGTCCTTGCGTGCATTATTCTTATTAGTTTATATCGCTAAAACGTTTTTGAACATTAACCTCTTTATACTATAATCCTGACTTCTTATATTTATATCAAATAAAGTTTGCCTTTTCCTCCTCGTGAGTAGACATTATTAACTGATTTTCTTTAAAATTACTTCTTAGAATGTTAATCAATGAAATATAGTTTATATCGTCCATTGTCTGAACAGGGTCGTCAATAAATACTCCTAGTCCCCTTTGATAATTTAAAAGTATTTTTGCAGTATATATGCATAAAGGTATTTCTATATTTTCTACTACTTTTTTTTGTGAACTCTCTTAATTTATCAGAATAAATTTTATGTGAAGGATATATCCCAGGCACCGCAGTTATCCAGTTATTTATTACTAACTAGCAGATTTTTTACTTTCTTGCCTTAATGACACAAAACTCAACTTGTGTATCCTCTACTGGAAATCCATCAATTCCTGCCCCTTCTAGAATTTCACCTTTTGGTGTGGGTTTTATATCAGCTAAAAATGAATTGCAAATTTTGATATCCCAGCCAGATTTTCTAAAGGTTTCTAATGCATTGTCCCTTGTTGCATAGGCTATATTACCATACTTATTCAGCAAATCTATATGGATTTTATCATCTTTATTTACAAAAAACATAACTGCCATAAATTCTTTTTGAGTTATTCTGTTCAGTTCACTTACTACTTCTCCTGCCTGCTCTATATTTTGAAGACCCATATTACTGGTCATTGTTACAATGCAATTATCCCTAAAAGGAGTTTTCCTTGCATCAAATGCAATTAAACTCAATCTGTCGTATAAGCCATTAGCTTTATAGTATTCTTTATTTCTCATAAGTATTGTAGGGCTAAAGTCTGTAGCGACAACATAGTTTTTTGTTCTCATTAATAATTTTTCGATAAGATACCCTTTACCACTTGCAATGTCTATGATTGAATGATTAGACTCAATGTTTTTGATTATAAAATTCATTTGGCTGTCCCAGCCATCTATATAATCCCTAGTGTATATTTTTTCAAATGAATGCTTAAACATCCTGGAGCTAGTAAGAAAATCTCTTTTCATTTCAAAATAAGCAGCTTTATACCAGTAATCGGCACCATTCAGTTCTTCTTCTGGTGTATTCATCAACTTGTCATAAATATCCGAGTTTTCTTTTAAGTATTTCTCTAGGGAACTTTCACTATTATCCCAAAGATCATTTCTAGATAACTGATTGGTCAGGAATACTGCTATTTCATCCTTAACCTCGTATTCTGACTTGCATGATAGACAGCTTACTTTTGCATTAATTATTCTATCCTCATTTTCCTTCTGTATATTCCATTCAAGCTCATTATGACAAAGTGGACATACAAGCATATCAATATAGTGCTTATGCATTTTTCTCCCCCCAATAAATTTTATAAACCTTCTTATACAACTGATTTAAATTTTAACATGTATGTATATAAATATGAACAGATTAGGCAATTATTAGATATTGTATCGTAAATAACTATCTTACCTGGCACCTTTTGATTCTATATTAATTGATTTCCTTCTCAGCACAAAACCATAACCCAAAATTCAATATCCCCATCCACTGATTCTCTTTTAAATGAATTAACTTTCTTGAATCCTACTCGTTGATATGTTTTTATTGCACGTTTATTGAAGGCGGCTACAGTCAAACGAAACTCCTTTGCTGATAATGTATCTCTTGCAAAATCTAGCCCACTACTTAAAAACCTAAGCCCCAGCCCTTGACCACACAAATCTGGTTTTATTCCCAAACCAATGTCAGTCATATCAGCAGAATTATATACACCAAACTGATTACCTACTGGAACTTGTGCAGATTTACCAAAACAATAGTACCCTACAAGATTATTCACTTCGTCTAAAACCGAAAAATAATATCCATTCATAAGTTCATTAATGGACTCATCACTTTCATCCATACTATAAATTGAATATGGTGATTCATAAATCCATTTAGAAACCTGCTTTGCTTCATCATTGCTCATTCGTTTTATAATTAGTGCCATGTTATATAACCCCCTTATTTTTCATAAACACAACTCCGATAACACTTTAGCAGAAGATGTGTGTGTGATTAGATATGTTCGTATGTTCGGTGCCTGGCACTTGTGGGTTTATTCATCTATACCTCTATACTATCCAACATAGCTACCGCCTGCTTCATCAAATCTTGCTGCTTTGCTGGAAGCGCAGCAATGAACTTTTGTAGACACTCACATAGTGCAATTTGGCTTTCCCTTAGCCCATATCGATCTAATGCAGAGGGCATAGGATGTTTTTTAACCAGTGCTGCAATTTCAACAGGGTTTAACTCGCTAAGAATGCTGAGAGTTTCTTCTTCGTAGAATTCTGCATCCAGTAAAATATCCTCTAAATCGGCAAGGGAGTGTATTTCACTTTTGATCAGGGCTTTCTTGTCTGCCAGATAACGGCATTGCATAATTTCTTCTAAGACCTTACGATATTTTTCATCGTCCATCTTCTCTCCAAAGGAAAAGGTGAGCTTCGTGTTGTTTTCAGGATATTTGGGGAGGATGAACACACGATCCAATGTTTGCAGCAGGACTGCGTTTTCTATTGCCGTAGCAATTTGAGGCAGGCTGCCACTTAGATACCTTTTTAAGGGCTCGGTCAGTCCCATCAGCGCACTTAGTTGGCCTACGGCTTCCATGAGAACTTCCTCGATTTCGGTTCTTGTTTTTCCATAAAACAAATCACTCAAAATTTTGATAGAGGAAGGTGCCATCTCCAGTCTGTAGACATCCCTGCCGGAAAGGATGCATCCGATTGCCACAGATAACACCAGCTCATAAATATTAAAGAGCAACTGTTCATAATGTTCATCGTATCCACAAAGCAGATGATGCACATCCTCCGCAGAGAATTGAGCACAAAATAGATTTTCGTAATAGATGCACTCTAAGTACTTCTGAATAAACTCAATCCCAACCAACCGTTCCATCAGATGATGAACAGGATAATCTGCAGTGATATGAATTTCCTGTGCGGCAAACTCGGGGTAATATAGCTTAAAAAAACCCTTTATGCCGTCCACAATTGTGGAGCGGTAAAACACATTTTCGGTTTGCACCAAATTACCGATAATTGAAGAGTGAAGCATTTTTGTTGACTTTACCAGTTGGTCGATACGCTCACGCCCATTTTGATATAGAGCGTATATGCCGTCTTTTTGCATAGCTGCCACTGCGTCATCTGGGCTAGAATAGGTCTTTAACCACACACCGATGGTAAACATAATAGAAGCCAGAAGATTCTGTGCTGCTTCTACTCGGATTGAGCTGCTGTCCCCACTGTTATACCTCTCAGTTTTCTTTGCCAAAAGTGAGAGGCAATCAAATTGTATTTTTTCAAGCTGTATATCTGACAACATCCCCGACACATATGCCTGCTCAAGTAAGGATTGGAAATAGTGTTCGCCGCTTAATGTTTCCTTTTTGATTTTGCTGATCTTTTCAATATTCCCCATCTTCATCCTCCTCGTCCTCATCCAATTCGATAGCATCGTCTGAATAATCCGGAGCATAACCATATCGCAAGTTTCGGGCAATCTTATATAGTTCCCGCCCCAATAGCAGTTCAAGAGAACCTTGGCAGATGCCGTCAAACGCATTTTTCATATACTTGACCAAGTCGTCATCGCTCATCAGATCAAGGGTTTCGTTCTTATAATAATAAAATATTTCTAAAAGCTCATGCAGGGTTTCTTCATAGTTGTGCATGGAAAGATAGGGTGAGTCGCAAAATTCGTTAATAATCTTGTCAATCACGCCGCCACCAAATTCAATGCGGCCATTTTCCTTTAACGCAAAGGAGCGGGTTTCAACCAATGCGAGAGCCTGTGTTTCTGTCAGAACAAGACCAAATTTCACAGTCAGGTCATTGCATTTCATTACTTCATTGGTAGCTTGCTTTTCTACCAGAGCGCCACTAAACAAGGACAATTCAAAGACCATAAAAAATAATCCTCCTTTTTTGAAAAATAGTATTGACAACGCAAATTAAATGTGTTATGATAAAATTGTATGGTTATATCTTCTTTATAACTAGACATTATACAATCTTAACTTCTCATTGTCAATATGAAGCAAGCTACTTTTTATGGTTTGCTTTTTATTTTTTTTGTTTTTATCAAGAAATAATGATACGTGCCAGGAATCATAGTTATCCAGTTATTTCTCTATTTTCAGAAATAATGATACGTGCCAGGCATCATAGTTATCCAGTTATTTCTCTATTTTCATATCTATCCAACATATCCTTTATTCCGCTATCTGTCATACATATGCTTCTTCCTATTTCCGTATACGTATAATGCTCTGCTATTGCAGCTTTTGTATATCTCAGCTTATACTCTGTTAGCCTTCTTTTTCTTGATCCAGACTTTATTAGATTATAGTCATCTTCAGATATGCCTGTCTCTTTTAGTATCTCAACCAATTCTTTTCGCTGTTTTACTTCCTTCTTACTTGAACACATAACTATGTATGCCTCATCACCTATTGCATTTATCTTGCTGTAATTCTCTTCCTCTCTCTCTTTCATAAATTCTATGTATTTCTCTATAGCTTTTGTTTTATTTTTATCTAGCATTTCAAGTGCAACCTTGGTTTTGATAAAGCTATCTATATCTTTTCTATAATATATGTCACTACTCCACTTGTACAATTCTGCTTTGCTAACCATACCAGCTCTCACAGGGTTTTGATGTATATATCTTATTAATTTCAGCAGATACCTCTCATCCTGAACTCTTATTGCCTTATACCTGCCTTGAAACACATGCCCTACTCTTTTGTATTTATAATTAAAATACTTGCTATATTTATTGTTTATCTGGTGCATTATCTCCTGTAGTTTCTTATCAAAAGTCTGTATTAATATGTGATAATGATTATCCATAAGTACATATCCATACACCACATAACCCATAATTTTACCGTACTCTTTAAGCTGTTTTATAAAATATCCTTTATCTATGCTTTCTTTAAATATGTATTCCTTATTATTTCCTCTTGCTATAACATGATATATTCCACCTTTATATTCTTCTCTCCAAGGTCTGCTCATAAAAAAACCTCCTGATAATATCGTTAATCTTATAATATCAGAAGGGCTGTATTAATTCAATAACTGGATAACTTCGGTGCCTGGCACATATCCCTTATTTATTTGCACTTTTTGCTAGTATATAACCACCCCTTATGACATTTTGAGTTATTTAACACTTCAATAACTTTCTTTGAACAGTCTTCAACGCTATCATGGAATGTGTTTACTTCTATATCGTAGATTTCATCTTTATGGACATACTCTAACTGTTTTTCTGCTTGTCCTAAATTTCTATCTCCCCTTGCTTTTTCTCTTTGTTCTAACTCCTTTATAGGACAATGTACCCCAACAAATAAAACTGGATAATCTACTAAAACTCTGAAACAGTCTTCTCTTGTAAAATCGTCATGTAAAATATGATCAACTATTAGATTAATACCTTTATCAGAAAACATAGAAATTGTACGGTGAAAGAAATACTCTGTTTCAACAGGTATTAAATGATTATTTTCCCGGTCTTCCATTCTATTTATGAAAAGATCAAAATCATCTATACTAATATGAAAATAGTGAGGCAATGTTTTAATTAATTCATTTGATAATGTAGACTTGCCTGAGCTTGAAACTCCATTTAGAAAAATAATTTTTCCTCTATTCATCTTTATCGCCTCCATGGATTCTGAATTATTCCGTGCTTACAATGAGGACATATCATTGGATCCTTACCAGTCAACTCAATCAGCAACTCTTTCCAACCCTTTTCTCTTTTGTCTTATTTATTGCTACTCCGAGTATTTCTTTGAATCCTTTTAATTTGCTTTTTCTATTACGATTAGTTAGTATGCCATAGTGCCTTATCTTTTCAAATTTTTCAATCAGTACATGCATCATAAATTTTTTCATGAACTCTTGAGCTTGTCTTTGCTATATACATCTTTTAAATACGCGTGCTTGAAGTATTTGTATTATCTCTTCTTAATTATACTATATAATATTCTTATATTGTATAAGTTTGTAAAAAACCTCAAATTAATGTACTTTGTAATTTTATTCTACAAAACGAACTTATGTTAAGATTATTTATAAAAAGCAATACAAAAAAAGCCTGACAAAAATATCAGACTCATAAATTCATATTGGTGGTCGGTATAGGACTCGAACCTACGACTTCCACCATGTCGAGGTGGCACTCTACCAGCTGAGTTAACCGACCGTGCATATAAAATTATAACATTTACACACAAATATAACAATAACAAAAAGTCTGGAAATCAATCCAGACTTTTTGTTATCTAAAAACTATTCTTCTTCGTCTTTTTCATCCTTCTTTGGCTTTATCTTCTTTATAAGCTCTGGCACCATGCCTACAAGCTTATCAAGGCTGCATCTGTTCTTCACAGGCATCATTGTAATCTCATCGTTCTTTATTACCAATACTGCATCAGGAGTAATTCTAGCTCCTACTCCTATACCGTTACCAGTACCACCATTACCTTTTTCATCATTGCCTGCGCCACCGCCGCCGCCTGCTCCAAAGGTAACAGTGATAATTGGAATAAGCGTTGTTTCTCCAATAACTATTGGCTCACCTACTACTGTCTCTGTTCTAAAAAATTTCTCTAAATTGTTGAACAAGGTTTCTAAGCTTTCGTTTAAAGGTGTTTTTCCTTCCATTTTTCTTCCTCCTTTTTAATGTCTTCTTAATTAAAATACACTATTGTTTTGTTTTAGGTTTCACTTTCTTTGATTTCTTAAAAATCTTTTTCCTAATATCAGGCTTCAAGAAAAATCTAATACTATCGTACCCTATCTTTCCTGCGGAAATTTTGCCCTCCACCTCAGCCTCCAGCTCAAATATCTCATCAGTAAAGCAGGGCTGTAGTTGAATTTTGCTTTTAGGTACTATTCCTTGAAGCGTATATATAAACCCTGCTGTCATTCCGGTTAGCGACGGATCATCAAATCCATAGACTCCACTTAGACGCAGATGTTTTGGCTTAACTTGTTTTATTACTTTCTTAAAGTATTCCAGTGCTTCCTTTATAAACTTCATATCAAACATACTCTTTAGATTACTTTCAGTCTTATATTCTTTCTCCTCAGTTTTCTCTTCATCTTCTTTATTCTTTTTTTCTTCTTTCTTCGTCTTATCTACGTTAAAAAGCTTTTTGTTTTTGATATATACCGCTGTTGCCTGTAGTTCGTCGCTTTTCTTACCTCTTATGTTAAATAAGTTCCAAAACCAGCCAATCCTATAGCTATAACTTATGCCTTCCATTACTGCCGCTTCTCCTTGATAAGTAAAGGGCACCACCAGTAAGGTTATAAACAGTAGTAAAATTGCTAGAAATAGATATAAGATTATCTTTAATATTATAAGTAAAACCCACATAATGTCATCCCCCTATGTGCTATATCTATTTTACAATACTGATATAAGCTTCTTAATACTATAATTCAAACAACTCTTTGCTGCCTTGTTTAAGCCTTGACCAGCCTTTTTCCCTATAACTGAAGCAGTTTTGCTACCTGGGAGATAGTCTACAAATCTTGTTACATTGTTTAATATGTCTTTATTAACTCTCAGAACCAACTCAGTTCTTTGCCTAAAATTAAGTTTTTTCTCCTCAAAGCACTTATCCAGTACCGACATGCTAAAGTCTAGTGGCAAAGCATTTTGTGAAAATCCCTCAAAGTAATCGTATAAGCTTTCATCAATCTTGCTCATAAGCTCTAATTCATCCTTGCACTCTTTGCATACAGCAATATGCTCTTTAAGGAAAACAAGTTCAAGGGGATCTATTGTATTGTCCAAATACTTATGAATAATATCTTTGTCAAACTTACAAATCATAGCAATACCTCCTCATTCATCTTTACTGCCTCGTACAGCCTGTCTTTAAGTGCATTCTTGGCTCTGTACAAATTAGTTTTAACCGTACCTAATGGCATATGTAAAAGCTCTGCTATCTCTTCATAGCTTAAATCCTCATAATATCTTAATATTATAACCATTCTTTGTTTTTCCTGCAAACAATCAATATGCTCCTTTATAATGCGAGCCATATCATGGCTCTCCACCTCTTGCTCTATATCCTGCTCTGCCGCGAGCTGATCCTCAATATTCATGCTTTCATCATCAGTACTTAAGGGGACTAGTATAGGACTTCGCTTCCTTTTTTCATTAATACAGGTATTTACAGTAATTCGCCTTATCCATGGATGAAAGGGATACCTCTCATCATATTTATCTATATTTTTATAAAGCTTAATAAAAATCTCCTGCATTAGATCCAAGGCTTCCTGCTCATTATGAACATAACTAAAGCATATTTTAAATAAATAGTTCTGATAAAACTTAAAAAGTTCTGCAAATGCGTTTTTATCATTTTTTTTGCATCTTTGCAGTATACTTTTGTCTATGTTCATAAAATCCCTCCCTTGCTGACACTAATAAATACACAAAACATATGAAAATGTTTCAATTTTTTCATTTTTTTTTACTGTTAAAAAAAAATATTTAGGCAAACATAATATTAGACTATTAAGTCTAATCAACAATACGTCCAAAACATTTCAATAAAATGTTAGAAAGGATGATGGCTTTGAAAATTAAAGAAATTATGACAACTGATGTAAAAACAATATCCTCTAATAATAGTATATCAGAAGCAGCAAACATAATGAAGACTCTAGATATCGGAGCAGTACCTATAGTCAAAGATAATGTACCCATTGGTATCATTACTGACCGTGATATTATAATCAGAGGTGTAGCAACTGGCAAAAACTCAAATGATGCAGTATCATCTATTATGACACCAGATGTTGTTACTGTATCACCTGATCTAGATGTACACGACGCTGCTGATATTATGGCAGCAAAACAAATAAGAAGACTCCCAATAGTTGAAAACAAGCAATTGGTAGGCATTGTTGCAATAGGCGATATGGCAGTAGAAAGTATATTTGAAAATGAAGCCGGCGAGGCATTGCACAATATATCAATGGGAGTAAAACACTAAAAATAATTTCTTAGAATGTAATCTCCGCTTCGGCGGAGGTTATTTTATAATTCTTTGCTATTGAATAAAAAAACTCAACAAGGAGAAAATTCTATAAACAGTTGTTATATATAGAATAAAGATTTTAGGTGGTTATATATGCTGATAATTTTTATACGTGCTGCAATATTGTACATATTTATAGTAATAATTATTCGAGTAATGGGAAAGAAGCAAATTGGTGAGATGCAGCCTACAGAGCTAGTCTTAGCATTGGTAATTGCAGACCTTTCGGCAGTTCCAATGGAGAGTCTCAACACACCAATATTATACGGAATAATCCCAATTCTTACCTTGTTTATTATTGAAGAGACACTATCATATATTGCACTTAAGAGCGATAAAGCAAGGGGAATTATTTACGGAAAACCAAGTATCATTATTGAACATGGAAGAATTTTGGAAGTTGAGCTTAAAAAGTTAAATTTTAACATAAATGACTTACTTGAGCAGCTTAGGCTAAATGGTTTTACATCAGTAGATGATGTTGAATTTGCTATTCTTGAGACAAATGGTAAGCTTAGCACAGTTCCAAAAGCTGCAAAACGTACTATTACCACATCTGATATGAAGATAGACGTAGCTGATGAAGAGCTGCCTGTAACCGCAGTAATTGACGGTAGAATACTCTCAAGCAATCTTCAACTTATAGGTTTAAATGATGCATGGCTAGAAAAAGAGTTAGCCGAAAAAGGTGTACATAATTACAAAAAGGTACTAATAGCTTATATCCTTAAAGATAGAAAACTCATATTTCAGTTAAAAAACAACAAATATTCAAATCCAAAGAAAGTGTTATAAGAGGTGTACTATGAAATCAATCCTATTATCTGCAATATTTCTTGCAGCAATAATTATCGGAAGCCTGACCTCCATATATTATATAAACAATCAATCCGAAACCATGTTAGAGCTTCTAAGTATACTGGAAAAGCATATAGATTCAGAGAATTGGGACAAGGCCGACTCAGCCTTTAAGAATTTTAAAGATAGCTGGGATAAAATCAATCCAAAATGGTCAATGCTTATAGATCACTACGAAATTGATTATATAAATATGGACCTGGGAGAGCTTGATGCTTACATAAAGAGTGAGGACAAAACAAATGCCTTAGCCAAAATGAGCAGCCTTCAGCTTTTGGTAAAACATATACCAGAAAAAGAATATGTGAACCTTAAAAATATATTTTAGTTATATAAGTCTCTCCATATCATCAGGAATCGGAGCTTCAAAGCTGTGCCACTGCTTTGTAATTGGGTGCAGTAACGTGATTTTTCTGGCATGCAAAGCTTGTCTCTCTATCAAAGTGGTATCTCCTCCATAAAAAGTATCTCCTAGAATCGGATGCCCTCTATGTGACATATGAACCCTAATCTGATGTGTTCTGCCAGTTTCAAGAATAATATTTAACACACTGTATTTGGGATATACTGCTACTGTCTTAAAATGAGTGACAGATTTATCTCCATCTTCACGTACCACTCTTCTCATAGCCTTTTCTGCTTCGCGACCGATCGGCTTATCTATAGTGCCCTCTAGTTCCTCCATTGCACCATAAACTAAGGCAGTATACTCCTTTTTGAATTCATCCTTACTCGAAAATGAAAGCAAATGTTGTATATGTGCGTTTTTTGCAAAAATCACAAGTCCTGAGGTATCCTTATCCAGTCTATTGATTGGTCTTATCTTTTTGGATGTACCTTCTCCAAGCCAAAGAAAAGCAAGTCCATTTGCAAGAGTACCCATAATATGTTTCCTAGTGGGATGTACAAGTATTCCAGCCTTTTTATTTATCACTATTAGACTTTCATCTTCAAAGACTATATCCAAATCCATTTGCTCAGGAAGAATGTTTTCGGACTCACTATCCGAAAAGGTTAACTCTAGAATATCATCTTTCTTAAGGCAAGCGTTCATATAACCTACGCTGCCATTTAGCATAACTCCGCCACTTTTCTTTAGTGCTATGATACTTTTGCGGGAATACTTATGCTTATCTCTAAGAAAATCTCTCAGCTTCATTCCCTCATACTGTTCCTCTATATAAAACTTCTTTATATTACTCAATTTTGTACAGCTCCTATTAATTATGTAATTTACTTATAAGCTTCTTCATGTCATCAGGTAAAGGTGCTTCAAGTCTAATTATTCCCTTACTAAAGGGATGGCTAAATATCATTTCACAAGCATGTAGCGCCTGTCTTGCTATAAGCTCATCCTTTCCTCCATACAATTTGTCTCCCAACAATGGATGCCTTAGACTGCTTAAATGCACTCTAATTTGGTGAGTTCTGCCTGTTATAAGCTTTAGACGAAGTAAAGCAGCCAAGTCGTACTGCTCCAATACTTCATACTGTGTAATGCTTCTTTGACCATCCTCTCTAACAGCTCTTCGTATAGGGTTTTCCTCATCAATACCAATAGGCTTTTCAATAGAACCAGCCTTAACCTCAAAAGTACCTTCAGCTAACGCCATATAATATTTCTCACAGCCTTCTTCTCCAAACTGCTTAGAAAACTTAGCATGAGCTTCACCGCTTTTTGCTACTACAACAATACCTGAGGTGTCCATGTCAATACGATTTGCAAACCTTATAGGTATATCAAAACCCTTATTTATAAAGTAATACTTTATCCCATTTGCCAATGTCGCTTTTGGATGATTGTCAGTTGGGTGAACCAGCATACCTGCTGACTTATTGACAGCAAGGAAATATTCATCCTCATATATTACCTCTATAGGG
Source organism: uncultured Clostridia bacterium (assembly GCA_942492835.1). Taxonomy (GTDB): domain Bacteria; phylum Bacillota; class Clostridia; order Lutisporales; family Lutisporaceae; genus GWB2-37-7. The sequence goes on from OW818645.1 coordinate 695,191, forward strand.
ATATCTTCAGGAATAGTGCTGTCTTTACCTGTTTCAGATAAATCTATAGTTAAAATATCTTCATTTTTTACAGAATTATCCCAGTAAGCTACCTTGTCATTTATCAAAACTCTTTTGTTTTTAAGTAAAGCTTTTATCTTTCTTGATGAAAATGAACATTCCAGCTCTAAATAATCCTTAATATTTAATTTTTCTGCTTCTATTTTAACCTTTAGTTCCTTTTTCATATATGTCTCCTGTGTCCTTTATTAACAAATACGTGGTAAGCCTTCCCCATAAAGAATATCAATAATTCGATTGCCACCTAAAATTGTAGTCATATTAACACCAGTGCCATCTACAACCTTACCAATAATTTGAGCATTCTTACCGTACTTACTCTTTCTTATTGAAGCAAGAGCCTTTTCGGCTTGATTTTGCGGAACAACAGCAAGCATTTTTCCCTCATTAGCCATATAAAGCGGGTCAAGTCCTAAAATATCACAAAATCCCCTGACCTCACTACTCATTGGCAATGAAGCCTCATATATTTCCACACTGCATAATGAGCTAGAGGAAATCTCATTAAGTACTGTTGCCAGCCCACCTCGAGTTATATCACGCATACAATGCACATTTATATTATTATCAAATAAATTTTTGACTATGGAAGTAAGTGGTGCACAGTCACTCATTATTTGATTTTCTATTCCCATTCTATTAGACATTATTGCTGCATGATGCTCTCCTAAATTGCCAGATAGTATGATTACATCACCTTGTTGACAGTGTGATATACTAACACCCTTTAAAATAATTTCGCCGATACCCGAGGTGTTTATATAGATGCCTCCATTGCCGTCAATTACCTTTGTATCTCCTGCAACAATTTTAACCTTAGCTTCTTTTGCAGCTAGTTCCATTGAATGAGCAATTTTATCAATTGTTTCTATTTCTGCTCCTTCTTCAATAATAAAGCCTGCTGTAAGGTACTTTGGAATTGCACCCATCATAGATAGGTCATTTACTGTGCCACAAACAGCCAGCTTGCCTATATCCCCGCCATTAAAAAACAAAGGAGTTACGACAAAGGAGTCTGTAGTATATGCAATTCTCCCTTTTATATCTAATATTGCTGCATCTTCAAGCTTGTTTAATATCTTATTATCAAAATGCTTTAAGAATATATCATTGATTAAATTACTTGTTTGCTTGCCGCCACTGCCATAGGACATATCAATTTTCATTATTTTGCCCCCTTATTCTTATACCAAATTCCACAAGCACCCTCAGTTGAAACCATACAAGGTCCAATAGCATTTAATGGAGTACAGGAAGTTGTAAACAAAGGACAATCAATAGGATTAATTCGTCCTAATATAACATCCTTACATTTGCAGCCTTTTGGAGTATTATCAATACATACCTCAAAATCACTGCCCCCATCAAAATCTAAGTATTCTTTTTTTAACTTCAAAGCGGAATTTTTTATTATCCCAATTCCTCTCCAATAGTCATCTGTGCTTTCAAAATATTTGTTAGTTATATCAACAGCTTTTTGATTTCCTTCCTCTGACACAGCGTTTTCATACATATTTTTCATACTGTATTGATTGTTTGTAACCTGATGTACTATTTCATATATAGCAGCTAAAATATGCTCACCCTCAAATCCACCAACTACAAATGGCTTTTGATATTTATCTGCCAAAGCTTTGTAAACTGAGGAACCAGTGATAACACTAACATGACCAGGACAGAGAAAAGCATCTATCTGCTTCTCATTTTCACAAATAAAAGAAAGTGCAGGAATAATTGTTTTTATTGATGTTAACAGCTTTATATTTTTTATATTATTTTTGATAATCTCTTCAATCAATAACGCATATATAGGAGTTGTAGTTTCAAAACCCACCGCAGCAAAAATAAATTGAGTATCACTATTTTCTATAGCAATTTTAATTGATGCTAGAGGTGAATATAGAATCTTTACATTTCCCCCTATGGCTTTTGCTTCGGTTAAAGATAATTTGCTACCCTTTACCTTCATCATATCACCAAAGGTCAAAATACAATGCTTCTCCTTAAGTGAATACTCTATAAGCTTATCTATATAGGAAGAGGATGTTACACATACAGGACACCCCGGGCCTGAAATCAGTTGTATTTTGGGAGATATTAAGCTTCTTATTCCATTTTTGAATATGCTGGAGGTATGCGTTCCACACACCTCCATTATTCTTATTTGTTTTCCATTATATTCTTTAAGCTCACTTATTACTTGTTGAAGGGTCTTCATTACATGCCTCCTCAAGCTCATCAAAAATACTTAGTATTTCTTCTGCAACATCTTTTTTAAGAACCTCAAGTACACAGCCTGCATGAATCAAAACATAATCACCTATGTTAGCGGAAACCAATCTAATATTTACCTCACAGATATTATTCCTAATATCAACCTTTGCCATATCACCATTTATTTCTACTATTTTACCAGGTACTGCAACACACATATTTTTCACCTCATTAATCCTATATAGGTCTGCCCCAAGCTAATACATCCATCATTAGGTGGAACCACAATATTATAGTAAACGTCAAACTCTTTTTCTCTCAAAATTTTAAGTGTTTGCTCTATTAGAACAGTATTTTGAAATACCCCTCCACTTAAGGCAACTGTATTTATATTTTGCTTTAATCTTATAATCTCACATACCTTCAAAATCACATCTGCAACTGCATAGTGAAAACCAAGTGCTAGTGCACCTATATCAGTATCCCCCTTCAACCTACAGATTGTTTCCAATACAGGTTTTGGGTCTATCTCTATTATGTCATTATTTTGTCTGATTTCAAAAGAAAGTTCTTCTGGCTTTGTTTTATTTCTTATTGCCAAAACTGCTTCTTTTTCCAAATTAGCAGCACATTCTCCTTCATAACGATTTTCATTTTGAATATCTAAAATAGAAGCAACAGCATCAAATAATCTACCCATGCTTGATGACAAAACAGTGTTAATATTATTCTCTAGTGCTGCCTGTATTATATTACTACGCTCATCATTTATATATTCGTTAAGTCCACAATTTAGTAAAAAACAAGTTGCTGTTTTTTTAGCGTCACGCATTGATTGGTCTCCACCTAAAATAGGTGTATAGCTTAAATGTGACACCCTATTAAAATCAGCATTCTCACAAACCAAGAACTCACCGCCCCAAATGTTCCCGTCAGTTCCATAGCCAGTTCCATCAAAGGCTATACCAATAACTTTTCCTGATAAAGCATGCTCCGCCATAACCGATGCAACATGTGCATGATGGTGTTGTGCATATATTATCGGAATACCAAGTGTCACTACATATCTTGAAGAGTGATAATTGGGATGCATATCACAAACTGCAATATCAGTAGAAATCTTAAGTAAACGTGACAAATCTTTAGCAGAGCTTTTATATTCATCCATTACTGTAAGCTCCTCTAGGTCTCCAAAGTATTGTGACACTACTGCATTACCCTTCTTATATAGGCAAAAAGCGGCTTTCAAATCACCACCTGCTGCAAAAATCTGTATATTCTTTTCAGTTTGTGGCAGGAAAACAGGGTATGGAACATAGCCACGGCTTCTTCGTATTAGCTGAGGCTTGTTATCAATAACCTTCGCTACAGAGTCATCAACCGATCGTACAATTCGTCTCTTATTATACAAAACTCCCTTTAAAAAAGGTGAGTTTACCGCCAGCATTTCAACATCATCCTTAATTATGGGTTTATTTGATATATTGGCACTTGTCATTATAAGCGGTCCGCATCTATTCGTAAGCATTATTTGCAAAGGTGTATATGGTAAAAAAGCACCACAGTATATGCTGCCTTTTATCGTAGCGCTTGCCATGCTTTTATCTTTGGTATAAAGCAAAACTATAGGCTTAGCCCTTGACTCCAGTAATTCCTTTTCTTCCTCTGATAAAAAGCAATATTCTAAGACAGAGCTTGTATTCTCAAACATTACTGCAAATGGCTTTTCCTCACGACCTTTTAATTTTCTTAGTTCTAAAACTGTGTCCTCATTAAATGGAGAACAAGCGAAATGATAGCCACCTATGCCTTTGACAGCAACTATTCCACCCAAATTTACAATATCTACAGCTGCCTCAAATGCCTCTTTATTAATAAGCTCATTAAAAATCAGATATGGTCCACAATCATTACAGGATATGGTTTGAGCATGGAACCGTCTGCTTTCGGGTGATGTATATTCAGCATTGCAATCTGGACACATTATAAAATCCTTCATGGTAGTATTATGTCTGTCATATGGCAGCTCCTCCATAATCGTATACCTGGGGCCACAAGACATACAGCTAATAAAGGGATTTTCAAATCTTCTATCACTATTTGTATACAATTCCTCTTGACATTTTGAGCATACAGGCAAATCAGGAGGAATTATAGCAACTTCGTCATTACTACCGCTTTTTATAATTTTAAATTCTGTAAATTTCTGTTCTTCTATATCTTGTATTTTAATATTAATAATTTCATAACCGCTATTTTTATTTGTTTTTAATTCATGTAAAAATTCATCAAGGTCTTGCTGAGTGGACTGTGTAATTATCTCTACTAATCCACCCATATTTCGTACAGTTCCCATGATGCTATGTTTTTTTGCAAAACGATAAACAAGGGGTCGAAATCCAACCCCTGTACAATACCTAACACGGTAATTTTTCTTGTTATGCTTTCAACTTTTCCATTATCCATAAAATCACTTCATCAAAACCTTCACCTGTTTTGCAGGATACTTTGACAACAGGAGCAGTTTTGTTTAAAGCTCTAACACCTCTTATAAAGAAACTTTCATCAAAATCTACATATGGCAATAGATCACATTTGTTCAAGATAATAATATCTGCTTTTTCAAAAATTTCTGTTCTTCTATATCTTGTATTTTAATATTAATAATTTCATAACCGCTATTTTTATTTGTTTTTAATTCATGTAAAAATTCATCAAGGTCTTGCTGAGTGGACTGTGTAATTATCTCTACTAATCCACCCATATTTCGTACAGTTCCCATGATGCTATGTTTTTTTGCAAAACGATAAACAAGGGGTCGAAATCCAACCCCCTGTACAATACCTAACACGGTAATTTTTCTTGTTATGCTTTCAACTTTTCCATTATCCATAAAATCACTTCATCAAAACCTTCACCTGTTTTGCAGGATACTTTGACAACAGGAGCAGTTTTGTTTAAAGCTCTAACACCTCTTATAAAGAAACTTTCATCAAAATCTACATATGGCAATAGATCACATTTGTTCAAGATAATAATATCTGCTTTTTCAAAAGCAAGTGGGTATTTATATGGCTTATCACTACCCTCAGTTACAGTAGAAATTAGCATTTTTGCATGCTCGCCTATCTGAAATTCAGCAGGACATACTAAGTTTCCTATGTTTTCTATAAACAATATACCTTTTTCAATATTAAGATCATCTACAGCTTTAGCAATCAAAGGAGAATCAAGGTGGCAAGCTCCACCAGTATTTATTTGTATTGTTTTAACTCCTAATGACAGCAGTGTTTTTGTATCAAAATCTGCTTCTATATCACCTTCAATAACATAAGGGGTGACATCGTTAAGTCCTTTGATTATTTGAATCAAAGATGAAGTTTTACCCACACCAGGAGCACCCATGACATTAATTGCATATATTCCTTTTTGAGTTAAGGATACATTTATTTCAGCTGCAACCTGGTCATTTTTATCATAAACAGATTGCATTATTTCTATCTCTTTATTTTCAGACATATAAGTCTCCTATCATACTTCTATAGATTTTATATAAAATTCTTTTCCAATCTCTGTAGGACTACCTTCACCATTACAGCTAGGGCATTGAAATGAAAAAGGCTTTCTAATAAACAACTCTCCGCAATCGTTACACCTAAGCTTTGGTATTACACGCTTTATATTAAGCTTTGCGTTACTGCATAAGCTTCCTTCTGCAATAATATCAAAGTATAGCTCAATGGAGCTGGCTACATAACCAGAATAATCACCTACAACAAGGTTAATTTTCTTGACTTCATGTGCATCATTTTTCTCAGCAAACTCCTGTGCAATCTCAATTATTCTCTTTGTTATCGGATACTCGTGCATTTATATACTCATCCCTTATATTTTCATATGAAGGAGCAGTATATTGGTTGTTCATATTAAGACATTTCTTGGGACATACTTCATTGCAATAGTTGCATTGAATACATTGCAGTCGTTGTATGCTCCATGAAGATTTTGCCTTTTCTACCTTAATTGCTCCTGTAGGACAACGTCTTTCACATTGTCCGCAAAATATACAATCAGAAATATTAATCTCAATTTTTCCTCTTGTTCGTTCAAAGCTTTCTTTCTTCTTTATAGGATAAAGCCCTGTATATGGTCCATGAAATATACTTTTTATAAGTGTCTTGGTCATACTAAAAATAGACATAATCTCTCCGTCCTATCAAATAAAAATCATCTTTCTGTACAACTAATGCAAGGGTCAATTGTAAGAATCAATGTCGGTACATCTGCAAGTGCACATCCCTTTAATGTTTCCAGTAAAGCAGGGATGTTTGCAAAGGTTGGAGTACGAACTCTAACTCTATCCAAAAACTTTGTTCCATTCGCTTTTGCATAATATAAAACCTCGCCACGAGGTTGTTCTACTCTTGTAAAATTCTCACCATTTGGATTCCCAGTTACCTTTACCTTTATATCGCCTTCAGGAATCATAGAAATGCACTTCTTTATTAAATCAATTGATTGAAAAATTTCTTTAATTCTAACAACTGTTCTTGCATAAGAGTCGCCAGCTTTTTCAATAATCGGCTCAAACTTTAATTTTCCATATGCCCCATAGCCCAGTTTTCTCATATCAAGCTCAACTCCACTAGCTCTAGCCATAGGTCCCACAGCACCTAAATCAATAGCAGCTTGTTTAGATAATATTCCTACACCCTTTGTACGATGCTTTACAGATGAATCATTTAAAAATACATTTGTAATTTCTTTAATTTCACCTTCAATACTATTCATAACATCAACTATTTTTTTCAGCATTTCAGAATCAATATCTTTTCTTACTCCGCCAATATCACAAACAGAGAAAATTACCCTTCCTCCTGTTGTCTGCTCAAAAATATCAAGAATTTGCTCTCTTAATCTCCAAGAGTGCATAAATAAGCTCTCAAAGCCATATGCATCAGCAGAAAGTCCTAACCACAACAAATGACTATGCATACGTGATAATTCTGCCCAAATGGTTCTTAAAAACTCCGCTCTCTCTGGAATTTTCACATCCATTATACTTTCTATAGACATACAATAACCCATACCGTGCATAAATGAGCATATACCACAAATTCTTTCTGCAACATAGGTATATTGTTGATAATCCTTCTTTTCTACAAGCTTTTCAAGTCCTCTATGAACATATCCTATACGGGGTATAGCCTCTATAACAGTTTCATCCTCAAGCACTAAATCCAAATGTATAGGTTCTGGAAGCACAGGATGTTGAGGGCCAAATGGAATAACTGTTCTCTTTCCCATTATTCATTCTCCTTTTGCATATTAAATGGAGTTTTTACTGCTGTCTTATAAAGAGTATCGTTATAATCTAGTGAGATATTTTTTATCTTAACTCCAAAAAGCTCCTTTATTTCATTCTCATATAGAAAAGAAAAAGGATATATGATACTGATACTTTCAATCTCAGTATCATAGTCAATATTTAATCTTAAAGTTGTCAAATCGAAATCTTTATCAAATGAATAACTAAGCTCCATACCATCTTTATTGGTACAAGTAATTGATACTAAACGATAGCCCTCATTTTTCAATCCGAGGGTCTTTGATAAAAGCTCCTCGGCTGAAATTGTATTTATTATTTGTTGTTCCACGTAAACACTTTCTTTCTTAAAAAGTTTAATTATTTTCTTGCATGCTTTTGTTTTTCTTCTAATATACTCAGTGCCTTCACAACTCCATCAATTATAGCTTCTGGTCGTGCAGCACAACCCGGAACATAAACATCAACTGGTAATACCTTGTCGACACCTCCGACAACATTGTAACATTCTGCAAATATTCCACCTGATGTTGCACATATTCCGGTAGCAATAACAACCTTTGGTTCTGGCATCTGCTCATAAAGCTGCTTTACTACTGGTATATTTTGCTCATTAACGCTGCCTGTTATAAGTAAAATATCTGCATGCTTAGGATTACCTGTATTTATTATTCCAAAGCGTTCAACATCATATAATGGAGTAAGACATGCAAGCACTTCTATATCACAACCATTGCAGCTAGATCCGTCATAATGTAAAATCCATGGTGATTTCTTAATATATTTCATATTTCCACCCTACCTAAAAAATGATAAAACGATAAGATTTATCGTTCCTAAAACGCCTGTTACAATCCAAGTTGATTTAAAAGCAAACTGCCATTTCACACGTGCAAAGCTGTTATCTACAAAAATTTCAAATAAATAAGCAAAGGCACATGCAATAATTGCAAAAACATGACTTATCGGTGCTTCGGTTGCAAAAAAGATATACACCAATGTCAATGCTATAATTGTTTCGTACCAATGTGTTATTTCTATTATAGCCAAGTCTCTACCAGAGTACTCTGTGGTTATACCTTTTACAATCTCTTGATGCCCATGGTGTGACATACTTAAATCGAAAGGTGATTTTCTTAATTTGAATGTTAATATATAAATAAGTCCCAAAAACACACCAGGCAGAAAAACTACTGCAGGAATCGAAGTAGCAATAATATCTCTAATAAAAAAGCTCTTGTCTGCATAATATAGTCCTATTCCTACAAGCAAAACCATAGGCTCATATGACATCATCTGCAAAAGTTCTCTTTCTGAGCCAATAAGGCTATAAGGAGAATTTGATGCATATCCTCCCAATACAAAGAAGATTGAACCTAATGTTAGTACAAATATCGCAAGTAAGATATCTCCACCTGTCAGCATAATAATTGCTGTGAAAATTATAAATACTAAAGAAATATATACATAAAATCTATGCATAGTATTAACTTCAATTGATTCCTTTTGATATAGTTTTAAAACATCATAAAAAGGCTGTAATATAGGCGGTCCATTTCTCCCCTGCATTCTTGCCGATATCACTCTATCTATTCCTATGATCAATCCGCCAACTAATGGTGCAAAAATAACAATCAAAATTATACGTAATATCAACATTAATTAGCCACCCCCCCAATAAGCAATATAATGCCATAACATATAACAGAAGCAGCTGCTATATTACTCCAAAATGTTAATTTTTTACGACCAAAATAACTATCCATATACCAGTTACGCAACTCAACTTTACGTTCCACACCCATTGAACCGTAGAACGTTTCATTATCTCCTGTGTTTTCACCTGCCATATAAACAGGCACTATTCTACGTTTATCCTTTCTGTACATAGGAATAAAGCTTATCGGTAATATTAATAGCATACTAAGCATTATAAGCATTATAAATACATCACTTGTACTAATTGGTATTAATGCACTTGCTCCAAATAATTTTGTTAGGTATGGTATAAGTGCATATTTAGATATAAGCGGAAAGCTGAAACAGGACACAACAACAAGTACTGCTTGAACAAAAATAGGAATCTCCTCATCTATAAAGAAGGTATGTTTTACAAGGTCTTTCTTGTTAGCATTTGAAACAAGCTTACCCATCCATTTTGTCCAATAGAAAAGTGTTGCTGCACTTCCATACACAAGAATAATAACTGTTAATATATTTTTAGAATCAATAAATGCTTTTACTGCAACCCACTTTGAAATTAGCATACCAAATGGTGCAAGAAACATTCCTGCGATTCCGATAATCATGTATAACGAAAGCTTCCTTGATACATCCATCAATATATCCATATCCTCTACATTTCTGCTCCCTATTTGGTGTTCTATAGAGCCAACCGATAGGAACAAAAGCGATTTAGATATTGCATGGAATATTACAAGCAGTATTGCAGCCCAAAGCGATTCCTGCGTTCCTATACTTGCACAGATAACTATAAGCCCTAGATTTGCTATAGTTGAATATGCTAAAATCTTCTTTGCATCGCTTTGTGAAATTGCAATAAGCGATGCTACAAGGAATGTAATGCTGCCTATAAGTGTAACAATCCTTCCTACAGAAGTACTTCCTAAGAGCGGTGCCAGCCTTATAATAAGATAAACACCTGCTTTTACCATTGTTGCTGAATGCAGCAGTGCTGACGAAGGTGTTGGAGCAACCATTGCACCAAGCAGCCAAGATGAAAATGGCAGCTGTGCAGATTTTGTAAGTGCTGCTATAGAAAGTAGAAACACTGGTATAAGAACCATTGTTTCTGGCTTCATACTTATCAATACTGAAAGCTCAAGTGTATTAAAATTTATTCCAATCAAAACTATCGCAATAGCAAATGCAAGTCCGCCACCTGTGTTTATCGCTAAAGCAAGAAAAGAATTGTTTTTTGCCTCCTTCGTTTTCGTATAACCAATAAGCAAAAAGGAACAGAATGACGTAATCTCCCAGCAGAAATATATCCAACTTAAATTGTTACTTAATACTAGCCCAAACATAGCTGAAAGAAAAATAAATATAACAGAAAAAAAGAAGGATTTTCTTTCTTTGTATTCTTCATGATGTACGTGATACCATTGCATATATCCGACAGTATATATGCATATAAGACTTCCGATGCATCCAACAATAAGAACCATTATGGCAGAAAGTTTATCAAAAACAATAGCTGAATTTATCTCTATGCCAGACTTTTGTGTAAACTCAAACCATAGCATTAATGGTGTTTGAATTGCCGCAAAAATCGATACAATGTATTTTTTATTTTTCATACCAGCATATACAATATAAACAGCCATTAAAATCTCTATAATAGCTAAAAGGCTATCTATAATGCTTTCATTCTTTAATGATAAGGATACTCCATCCTTAAAATATCTCCAAACAACAATTAATGTTAGTACGGCAGTAATAAAAGCGCAAACCCTAACTATTATATTTCTAATATTATCGTTTCTAATAAAAAATACAGTAATTGACGCTACTAATGGGAATAAAATTAACATAAAAATTACATTCATAACACATCACCTTATCATAGAAATTTTAATTAAAATTGGCAAAAAAATTTGAACTTATTAAAAATATCGCAGCACACTTTAGCACTGGCAAACATTCATAAGTATATCAAATTATATTTTTTATTACAATTATAAAGATTGACTAATTATTAACGCAGTTGACTATTCTCTGTATTTACCTATTTTATCTAATAAAAAGAACTCGACCTTCATCGAGTCCATTTTATTAGATAATAGGATTTGTAGCTGTAAAGCTATTACTTCCTTGTTTTTCCCTAGCTTCCTGAATAACCTTGTTATCATTCAGTTTAATCTGAATTTCTACAAGTCGTTCAAGGTTTTTCAAGCATTTCAAGTTGGAAAGTAATACTTTATTATTACCTTTCATACTGACACCTCTTCCTTCCGAATTTGGTTATGATAATAATAAACTTCCTTTTCTAACTTGTTCCACCTCCAAACCTTAATGAAAAGAATTTTTACATAACCAATATATTTCATACGAAATATCTACTAATATATTAATTATATCACTGTTTTAGCCACTCCGCTAACTATCCAATCCCTATTAACCAGTGTTATACTGTTCTAGATGCTGCTATCCGTAATTGAAGCAATTAGCTCTCAAAATCTTCAATTCTCCGCGATTTTCGTTGATTTTCCTTATCAGTTCATAGTCTTCCTTAATCTCCATGAATAGAGAGTATTTTATTTCTGTCTATCGCTATCCTTTCGCCCAAAGCTGCCATACTGTACATCTCTTCAGCCTGTACTAGCGGCACACCTCTTAAATCCATTTTCTTTACATCCGCTTCTCCAATACCTCTTCTATATAACTTAAATAAATACTGTACAGCTTGTGGTAAAAAACCCATAACCCTTGCTGCGACAGCATCTGTCGCTACAGGATCTGTTCCTACTATTATCAAATCAGAATGTACAGCTTTGCCGTCGCTAGGTCCTGTACCGTACATACCATTCATACCTGTAAGAATGGTGATATCTATAGGAAAGACTTCTCCCATAGCATATATAAACTCATGTAAATCCTCATGTATGCCTAGCTGTTTCTTGGGTGTACCATGTATTTCCCCAGGAGGCCAAGACAGTGCTATGTTTTTTATACCAAGTGAAACCGTTGCCTCCTTATGCATTTTTATTGGTGTAAAGGATATATGTACATCAGCCTCATCAAAAAGCTTATTTATCTTTGTAGTAGGCACAATACTGCTGCTTAACTTTATCTCTGAGTAGGGACCGAAGTTTAAGTCTACAAACTCAACCTGCTCTTCTTCTATGATCCTGTTAAACCCTATTTCATCGAAGACCTTATTTGTCGGTGCGCCTCCCGATCCTGCCGCCACCACTATTCTTTTTGCCTTTAAATCCTTTGCATATCTTATTATTTTCCTTAGAAGATCAGGATGAACAACAGTTCCGCTATCTGCTGATTTGTTATCTACCATATTGGCAGTTATTACTACCGTTTTATTCTCACTTATTATATCCTTAGCATTTATTAAATCCAAAGCTTCCTTTATGCAGTTATCAGCATACTTTGCATTTACGATACCAACAATAGGTTCTTTCACCTTTCTTTTGCGCATAAAAAAACACCTCCCTTAGAATTATTCCACTGGAGATGCAATTTATACTATTTATATATTAATAAGCCTTGCAAGAGTAGGGTCAATACCCAATTTTCCCTTAAGCTCAAGGTATTCATCATATGCTTTTCTATTCCTGCCCCCTTGCTTCACTGCTCTTATCATCAGATTCTTTGGAGTATCAAGAGGTGAGATGTATTCTACAATTGACACCTCATAGCCCATTGCTTCAAGGATTACCCCACGTATACCATCAGTTAGTACATCTGCAAGTCTAGCCTTTAGAATGCCATGCTTTGTAATATCCTTGAAGGGCTCATAGCTATACTGATTCAAAAGCTCTCTTTGACAACATGGGATTACCACTACTGCCTCTGCATTATATCTTATGCCCGCTGCTATAGCCATATCAGTTGCTGTATCACAGCCATGCAGGCTTATAACAAGATCAATCTTTCGTGTTGGCATGTAGTTTTGTATGTTCATCTGCAAGAATTCCATGTTTTTATAGCCAAGATGTTCTGCCATTTGCTTTGAGGATGTTATAACCTGTTCTGATATATCTAAGCCTATAAAAGAGCAGTTTTTCTTAAGCTTTTCCTTTATATAGTAATTTAATACAAAGGATAAGTATGATTTACCACAAGCACAGTCTAGTACTGTAATGCTCTCTCTACCCGAAGCTATCTGCTTTATCATGTCTTCAACCAGCTCCACAAACCTGTCTATTTGGTTGTACTTTCTTATCATATCGTTCTTGACCTTGCCTTGGGCACTTATAATTCCTATTTCTCTTAGCAAAGCATCAGCTTCGCCTACCTTTACAAGATAATCTCTATTACTGCGAGCTGTGACATCATCATGTGGTATAATATCTTGAAGCTGATTTTCATTGTATTTTATCTTAACATTGTTTTTCTCTGTCCATATACTTATACTAGTGCCGCGTTCTATGTAGCTTATAGTGCAGTCATCAAATTGCTTGCCCTTTTCTAATATCAACTGAGTCAGCTGTTTTGGCATTATTTCAAGCTTATCTCTGCCAGTTTTGAAGACCAACTTATCATTAATAGCTCTTAATTCAGCTTTACTAGTCTGACCTTTTGCTACAAATTCTATATCAAGACTTTTAAAAAAATCTATGTTTTGCTCCAGCTTGTCTATAATATTTGGCATAACACTCTGTAGCTTTTTCTCTAATGCGTTATTCATTATATCACCTTCTTGTTAAACAATTGTTGTACAATATTTTCAAAGGAATCAGGAAGCTTACTACTAAAAGTCTCACCCTTTAAATACTCAAGTCCTGTCTCTGCTTCTTTGAATTTCAGCTTATATGCATATAGAAATTGATGATTTAGCCTAAAGCTCTCTTTAAATATTCTATTAATCTGCTTATCACCATATTTCACATCTCCTACTATGGGATGTCCTATACTTGCAAAATGTGCTCTTATCTGGTGAGGTCTACCTGTTATAAGCTCTACCTCAAGCAAGGTGTATTCCTTATTTGATTTAATCGGCTTATATTTAGTATATACTTCCCTTGCACCCTCTTGATCCTGGTCAAGTATTTCTACCTTGTTTTGCTCTTCATCCTTAACTAAAAAGTTTTTAACCTCTCCTGCGTCCCTTATAGTCCCATTTACTACACAAAGATACAGCTTCTTTATCTTTCTTTCTCTTATAAGCTTGTTCATGGATTTTAGAGCAGTATAGTTCTTTGCAACCACCACTAATCCACCTGTATTTCGATCAAGCCTGTTGCAAACAGAGGGAGTAAAGGTCATAGATGGAATGTAATCGTTCTTCTGCTGCAAATAATATAATACCCTATCTATAAGAGTATCATTGTCACCTGGAGTATCAGGATGAGTCAAGAGTCCAAAGGGCTTGTTTACAAGCATCAGGTTCTCATCCTCATACACAATATCAATAGGCTGATCAGAACCTACTGACTTAACAACTTCCGTCTTTACTTCCTCTGATATATAAAGCTGTATGTTATCCCCTACTTGCAGCATATAGTTTTCTTTATTCTTTTTATTATTAACCTTAACCTTATTAGTCCTAAAAAGCTTATATATATCGCCAAGCTTATAATCCTTCAGGTATTTCCTTAAAAATCTGTCCAGTCTTTGTTCTGCTTCATTCTCTGTTATTTTTATTTGCTTCATACTTACTCCACCTCATATAAAAATGCATCTGCAATGAAAATAGGGCCTTTCAGCCCAAAATTAAACTCGATTATTATATTCCTGGTGAGAATACAGCATATAGCTCAATTATCTCACTACCATCATTTTTTAGTCCATGTTCGATGCCTGCTGGTGCTATTAAAATGCTTCCAATTGTTGCTTTTTGACGTTCTCCATTTACTAATGCACTGCCGCTTCCTGACATAATATAAAACACCTCAAGAACTTCATGGGTATGAGGTACTATCTCTCCTCCAGGCATAATCTTAAGATAGCTGGCAGAAAGCCTGCCGTTTTCATCATTGTTTGTCAAGTCCTTCTTATATACCTCTATATGCTTAGGATTCTTTACAAATTCAATATCATTATGGTTTCTAAGTATTGCTTCCATGTTATACCTCCTTGCTTTCCTATTTCCAAGGAAATTATATCATATTGATGATATATATAGAACATTTATTTGCGTTCAAAATTGCCATTTTTGCATTTATCCTTTGATTTAGTAATGGCACCACTTAAAGTACAGGAACCTATTTGATCTGCAATCTCCTCGCTAAACTCTACACTATTGCTTTTATTAAAATGAGCACAATTTTTACATTTCATAACAATACCTCCATAGTGTTTTCTATATACTTAGCTTTTACTATGGAGGTAAAATTATGTATCTCACTTGATATTTTTCATTACTATTCCCAAGTCTCCCATACTTCTGGTTTATATCCAACTGTAGCATTTCTACCATTTCGAACTATAGGAGTTTTATATAACTTTGGATTTTTTAACAATATTTCTTTCTTTATAGTACTGCTTCCAATCTTATGAAAATTCAACCTTTCATAGTCTTGAACTTCTTTATTGATAAGCTCAGTCAATCCGACTGCTGCCTCGATGTTATCTAGTTCTCTCTTACTAAGCTCTTTTTGAGTAAGGTCTACAAACTGAAACTTTATATTTCTTTCTTTAAAATATCGCTGCGCCTTTTTTGTATCAAAACATTTAAGCACACCAAAAATCTGTATATTCATCTTATTCAGCTCCTATATACCAGCTTTCCATCTACGCTATCTATGACTATGCTGTCGCCATCGTTTATCTCTCCTGCAATCAATGCTCTGCCTATAAAGGTTTCCATATGCTTTTGCAAATATCTTTTTATAGGTCTTGCCCCATAAACAGGATCATAGGAATTATTTATCACATGTTCTTTGGCATTTTCACTTAAGGTAAGACTTATATCTCTATCCTCTAGCCTCTTTACAATCATAGCAAATTGGAGGTCTATAATTTTCTTTATCTCATCCTTTGTCAATGGTTTAAAGAACACTATATCATCCACTCTATTTAAGAACTCAGGACGGAAATTCCTCTTTAACTCATCCTCTACAAGCTTTTCTGCTTCTGGATTCATCTCTCCATTGTCATCCATACCATCTAATAGATACATGCTGCCAATGTTTGAGGTCATAATGATAACAGTATTTTTAAAATCTACTGTACGTCCCTGACTATCAGTCAAGCGACCATCATCAAGTATTTGCAGAAATATGTTGAACACGTCATGATGAGCTTTTTCTATTTCATCAAAAAGTATAACTGAGTAAGGTCTTCTTCTTACAGCTTCAGTAAGCTGTCCGCCCTCTTCATAGCCAACATATCCTGGAGGAGCACCAATAAGTCTTGCTACAGTATGCTTTTCCATATACTCTGACATATCGATTCTTATTATATTGTTCTCACTGTCAAACAATGACTCAGCTAATGCTTTTGCAAGCTCTGTCTTACCTACTCCTGTAGGACCTAAGAATATAAAGGAGCCAATAGGTCTATTAGGATCCTTCAAACCTGATCTTGCTCTTATTACCGCATCTGTAACCGCTGATACAGCCTCTTCCTGTCCTATAACTCTATTGTGTAGTATGTCATCTAGCTTAAGCAGTTTTTCTCTTTCATTTTCTATAAGCTTTGTCACAGGGATTCCTGTCCATTTGGAGATAATTTCTCCGATTTCTTCATCTGTAACCTCTTCCTTAAGCAACTGTCCCATACTATTATTTTGTTCCATTTTGCTCTTTTCATCATTTAATTGCTTTTCTAAGGTTATTAATTTACCATATTTAAGCTCTGCCACTTTATTTAAATCGTATTCCATTTCTGCTTTTTCAATATCATGCTTTGCTTCCTCTATTTGTTTTTTAATGCTTCTTATATTTTTTATATTGTCTTTTTCCAACTCCCACTGAGCCTTCATGGAATCACCGCTTGCCTTTAGCTCAGCTAGTTCTCTACTCAATGCTTCCAATCTCTGCTCCGATTGTGCATCGCTTTCTTTTTTCAGTGCTTCTCTCTCTATTTCCAGCTGCATTATTCTTCGCATAATCTCATCAAGCTCATTTGGCATGCTGTCTATCTCTGTTCGAAGCATAGCTCCTGCCTCATCTATCAGATCAATTGCCTTATCAGGTAAAAATCTATCACTAATATACCTATTTGACAGTACTGCCGCTGATATTAGTGCATTATCCTGTATTCTTACTCCATGATGTATCTCAAACTTCTCCTTAAGTCCTCTGAGTATAGATATAGTATCCTCAACATTAGGTGCATCTATCATTACAGGCTGAAATCTTCTCTCTAAAGCTGCATCCTTCTCAATATATTTTCTATATTCATCTAATGTTGTAGCACCTATACAGTGCAGCTCTCCTCTTGCCAGCATTGGTTTTAGAAGATTTCCAGCATCCATAGCTCCCTCTGCCTTACCTGCACCCACAATGTTATGAATTTCATCAATAAACATTATTATTTTGCCGTTCGAGCTTTCTATCTCCTTTAAAACTGCTTTGAGTCTTTCCTCAAACTCTCCTCTATACTTGGCTCCAGCTATCAATGCTCCCATATCAAGTGAAAATACTATCTTATTTTTTAAACCTTCTGGTACGTCACCCTTCATAATACGTTGTGCCAGACCTTCTATAACAGCAGTTTTGCCAACACCAGGCTCACCTATCAATATAGGATTGTTTTTTGTTCGTCTTGATAGTATACGAATTATTCTTCTTATCTCAGAATCTCTGCCAATTACAGGATCAAGCTTGCCCTTTTTGGCATCCTCAACTAAATCTCTTCCAAATTTATTCAAAGCCTCATAGGTTTCCTCAGGGTTTTGGTTAGTGATTCTCTGATTGCTTCTTACCAATGACAACTCCTTTAGAAATTTATCCTTAGTTATCCCATATTTCTTAAAAACCCTTGATGAAACAGTATTATTTTCATCAAGCAATGCAAGATATAGATGCTCTATACTTATATATTCATCCTTAAACTTTTTTGCTTCATCCTCAGCTTTTATAAAAATCTCTTCAAATCTGCGAGATGCATAAACGGATGAGTTGCTTGTACCATACAGCTTAGGCAGCTTTTCTAGCTCATCATTTAAATCCTTATAATAAAAATCAAAAGGTACATTCATCTTTGCAAGCAATCTTGGTATCAAGCCATCATTTTGTATTATCATAGCCATATGCAAATGTTCACTTTCTACACTTTGATGATTATACTTCATGGCAAGAGTTTGTGAATCATATACAGCTTGTTGGGTTTTTTGAGTTAATCTGTTAATATCCATAATCATTCTCCTTTGACTTTGACCTTCTCTGACCTTGACTATAATATATTTATATCACAATTTTGGAAAATATAAAACTATTTTTTCATATTTGTAGCTGCTCACGCAAAGTGTCAAAAATTCTCACGTTATTTGTCAATTTTTCAAGCACTTTATTAAATAAATATGCAAAATAAAAAATTTACTTTGCATATTTATTATATGTAATTTTATATCCTTATAATTTTAATAATTTGTTATTATTAATTCTTTATATTCATTAATTTTATTTTCATATTTACTTACTAAATTATGATTTCTGCTAATCTCTTCTATTTTATAATCTTTATATAATTCTCTTACAAAATCGCAGTTATTGTATGAAAGAATAAAACATCCCTTAACTCTCTTTAACGTCTCATGCAATCTAATGTGATCTCCTTGACTAAACTGTACTTGATAATATTTTTCTGTGCCATAGTATGGAGGATCACAGTATATAAGTGCATCTGGTTTATCATAAACATTTATAAGGTCTTCAAAGTCTTTATTTTCAATTACTACACTTGTCAACCTTTTCTCCACAGCTTCTAAATAACTGAGCATTACTGATATATCTTTTTTAACACAGCCATATGATCTGCCATTTGCACCATATGAAGTTTTTAGAAGCATAAAGAACCTTGCTGCTCTTTGTATATCCGTTAATCCTTTAATTTTATATTGTTCTTTAAACTCTTCAAAGAATTCCCTTGAATTAAGCATCCATGCTAACTCTCTTTGTAACTCTGGTCTATGGTGCTTAACACATTTAAATAGATTTACTAAATCACTATTATAATCATTATAAATTTCAAAACTCGTGTGTTTATCTTTATCAAACAGAACCCAACCAGCTCCTCCAAAGACTTCTATATATCGGTTAAAGTGTTGTGGAAACCTCTCAATTATCTCCTTTTTTAATAATTTCTTTCCACCTATCCATCCAAAAAAACTATTCATTATTATATCCCCCATTTTATCTCTATATAATTTTTTTCAATAAAAATAGCACTCATAATTGGGTGCTATTTTTATATTTATATTTAGTATAGGAGCTGCAAAGTTTTATATTGTTTATTATAGTTTTTTTTAGCTCCCAAATTGCATTATAAAAATGCAATTTGGGATTAAAATTATTTTACAAGAATTTTTGCTAATATTAATAAGGCTATAATAAGTAATATCCCTATCAATAGAGCTATAGTAAACAACATAATCTGGTTATTCACTTCTGCAGCCCCTTTCTATTAAATTATCAAATTTCAAATAACATTTGTTAACTAGTATATCAAATATTTTTTTCTTATGATCCTTGATAATTAGTATATACAATATTCTTTGTTTCATACATTAGTTCTACACACTATATTGTCCATATTTGAAGTTTTAAAATTGCAGCTTTTCGAGCAAAATTTCTCACGTTATTTGTCAATTACTTTTATAATGTTCTCTCAAAATTTTCTATTATTATATCCATTGCTCTCTATCCCAAACCTTGTTATAAAAATTATACATAAGAAAAGCTAAAGTGACTTGCTCGCCTGAGTTATGATTAATTTCTCTTAAATACATTTTATTATCATTAATATCTTTTGCTATATCTTTTATAAGAGTTACAAAATCTACGTTACCAAGCTTGCAGCATATTGCTGTAATTTGGTCTTGTCTTGGTAGCCAAATTACTTGGCTTCTATATGTACAACTAAAATTGCGTATTAGAATATGTTTACTTTCAATTGAAAGTCCAAAAATCATTGTAGAAATATCAGAATCAAAACTATCACCCAAACCACTATTTATACTTATAGAACAAGATGGATACCAATTGTCTTCATCATCAATATATTTAGCTGGAGAATAAATTTCAGTTACATACCCAAATGTTCTTTTATGTGTTTTTTTATACTTCTTACTTCTTTCACAATAATAAGAATGATTTTTTATATATACATAATCACCAATACATAAACCAATACATAAGTATTTTTTGCATGCTCTATAATGATGATACGGAGCTATCCCATTGCATACTCTTTTTATTGAATGCATTTGCTGAATTTCTTTTGATTTTTCACACATAATAGCATATTCTTTTGAAAAATACATTGAAGCATCCTCCTTATGAACACAAAATATTTACTTTTTAGATTAATCTATAAAATGATTTTACCATTTTAATTTATAGAAGTAAGTATTTTGTTTCATGAAATTGTCCTATTGTGTAATAAAAAGAACCTACCATTTTGTAAGTTCTTACTAAACAATTTAAGAAAGTTGTGAATTAATTCTTGTTTATTATACGAAAGAATAAAGTTCATCACTTTTTCCTATTTCATAATGACACTCAATTATTTCACCAGGTGCAATTCTTTCTGCATATGTCAATGTTCTTATAACCATTTCATGGCATACCATTATCACTTTATTATAATTAGCGTACTTATCAGCAACCTTTTTAACTCTACTTCTTAATGAATTTAAGTCTTCCCACCGTCTTGTCTCTCCGTTAGGATAGATACCTTTATGATTATTAAAATCTTTTGTTAAGTCTAAACATTCTTCAAATACACGATATTGAAAGGTTAAATCAGGTATCCATTCATGTAAGTCCATCTCTACTGTTATATCAATATTTGTCTTTTGAGAAATAATTGCAGCAGTCTGTAAAGCCCTTGTATATGGGGAAGATACAATAATATCTGCACTTTTTAATCTCGGGTCTAATGCTGTTGCCAATGCTTGTGCTATACCTTCTTTTGATAAAGGCGCCAAATCTTTGCCATGTCCTATATATCCTCTTTCATTACATGGGCTATAATCTGGTTGTCCATGTCTAACTAAATAAAATTGTGTCATAAAGCATCCTCCATCTAATTCGCATTTTCCTACTTTTGCTTATTATGAAAATCATATAAAGAAACTCATCCTTCAATAGGAGGTAAAGGTTCATTAAAAAAATTCCTTGTGTAATTAAAAAGCTCTTTAGTGTTAGGGCGAAAAAGCTCTGTTTCCATAATATGAAATGTGTCATAGTCGAGTTCAAAAAGAGCTTCAAGTATTTGAACCTGTAAGAGGTTTTGAACATCAGTGTCTTCGCTTTTCGCCATGTCTTCCATGAAATCTAAAACACGATTTAAAAGTTCATTATTAATAATTTCTCTTTTAAGTAGTTTCAAGAATAAATGTTCAAGAGTCTCATAATAACAATACATTGGTATTTCTTCGTCCGTCCATAATTCTTTCATTCTAGAATATTCGTCCATTGTAAGAGTTTCTGGAATATTTCTATCTAAAACCTCTCTCATTTCAGAGTATTGAAACATATATTTTATATACCTCCCGCCCCAAAATATAAACTTTCTGTCTCTCTAACTTTAACAAACATGAGTCTTACTTAATTCTATCATCTGAACATACAAAATAGAAGGGCAGTTATGAACTGCTCTATTGTGAATTTATTACTGCTAATATTTCTGTCTTTTCTGCTTCAGTAAGTTTCAGATATTCTGCTGTGATATCTTCTGCTGTTCTATTTTCTTCTATCATTCTAAATGTTATAGCCGAGACAAAGATATTTAACTTCCATGTAGGCATTTATTACACCCCCATTATATTAGCAATTGCAATATTTAGGTCATTTACTTGTTCTTTCAGCGCTTGTACTTCTGTTTTAGACAAATCGACTAATACAGGCACGTGAGTTGCACCTGTTATATTAATACTTTCTACATACTTGCCCTGTGGTACCTCCACCCATATAAAAGGTACTCCAACGGGTTCTCTTACAGCACCTTTGCCTTGGGAAATTATAAAACCAGAATTATCATAAATTATCAAAGTGTTCATTAATATCCCTCCTAATTAATTCTACTCGTATGCTACCCAATTCCATACACTAGATGTTTTAGTTGCTAGAATTGTAAATCCGTCATTATTTATGTGCCAAGACTGATTTTCTTCCATCACATAGTTGAAAGAACTCGCATCTTGTCCTGCTAAATATGCCCCTATAAAATCCGAATAACCAAAACTAACATTAACCATATCAGAATCGATAAAAAATGTTAATCTTCCATTTGTAGAACTATTCACCCATGCAATAACTACACTAGGTCTAAAAGATAATCCTGATATAGTCATAAACTGTCCATCTGTCCCAATAGTGATTCCACTGGCAAATCTTTTTGCATTTATTCCTGTGCCTGTTACTATTCCTGCATCAGTCCCAATTGTTTTTCCTGAAATTACATCATCAGCAGTTGCTGTACCATATTCACCCCCTTCACCCAACAACTGAAAATTTTCTCTGTCATGGAAGAAGGTATAAACTCCAACTTTTAGATTAGCATCCAAACCTCCTGGCTTCTTAATTCCTCTTGCAGTTCCTATTGTTGATATATTTAATGTAGAAGCTCCTGTCGAAGCTGCATTAATAGCTATAGTAAACTTTTGATTTGCCAATATTGTTTCGGTTGTTGTTATACTATAATCATTACCTATATTTGTAGTTGTCCCCAAATGAGGTACTTGCTTCGTATTATCAGCCAAATGTGCGACAGCTTCATCTGCTAACTGTTTTACTGTTTTTGTATTGCCTATGCCTGCTAGAGCATTTACCTTTGCCTGAGCTCCTTCAATAGTCTCATGTCCTTCATGCGGAGCAGCTGCATTCATATGTGTATTTGCAGTTTCAAGTGTAGTCGCTGGAGCATCATACCAATTAGCTTTTCCTGTTATTGCTTTGATTCTGTTTGTGATCCAGCTAACCCACTCATTAATTTTTCCAGTTAACCCACTTGGTATTAATGCAGGATCAGCAGTTGGTTTTAAGGCAGCTTCAATATTATCCATATTTCCATTTTGGTCATCTACATTATAATGTTCATTAGCATCAGGCTTTTTAAGATTATAATCTGTAGTATATTTTGCCATCTAAATCACCTCTCTTAATTCTTGATGGGTATAAGCTGCAAGCTGGGTATGAGTGAATGCTGAAAGATATTGATAAGTATTGAATTTGAAAGTAAATACTACTTGTAAATGTGCTGGTTTTATTTCACTTATTGCATTCTTCAAATCGTCTATATTAGGAGGTATCCCCTTAATTCCTACAAACTGTACCTCAAAGCTATAAGTATCATTATGCTCTATAATATTTATTTCGCCATTATCATAACTTTCTGCTAATGTATCAATCAACTCAACATTAACAGTTCCAAAGCCCTTCATTTTTGACAGAATTACATCTCTTCTATATGTATTAGGCTTAGTATTATCAGTAGTTATTCCAAGTAACTTTTCCCATAGCTTTAACCCCCACGTTGCAGTGCTTACAAAACATTGATTTAATACATCATCAACTGCAGTATAGATATTATCTAGTTCTACTCCTTGAGTATTATATATTTCAGTGAATTCTCTTATTTCTGCTATTCCTTCAGGTACAAGACTTTTTAACTCATCTACTTTACTCATATAACTGTCACCGTCCCTATTACAGGAGTTTGACAATTTGCTGCAGTAGATGATATTGGTATATTTGACACTCCACCATTAACTGTTAAATTAGTATAATCTATAACTCCCAGTGCATCTAATATTGCATTTCCAATTTTTGCATAACTCACTGATTCCTGAATAAAGGCTATAGACTTTATATATTCTGATATTGTAGCTGTAATATTCTCTAGAACTTCTTGATTTGTGTAACCATCTGCTAGAGTTAATGAAATAGAAATATTTATTAATAAATTTGAGGCGGCTGCAACTGTTACAGTTGCCCCTATTGGTCTAACAGTTTCTATATAGTCTGCAACTGCACTTATAACCGCATTATCTGCTGCCTCCTTATTTGTGCCTATCAGAACTAACTTAACAGTGCCATTTCCATTCCATAGAGGAAAAATCTTCACTCCTCCAACTCCCTGAATACTTAATGCCCATTGCTTATAGTCATTTATGCTTCCAGAGGTTGATGGATTTTGTATTTTTGTTAATGCCCTTTGCCTTAAATCTTCATCAAGCTCCTCATCAGCTCCAATAATTATAGAAGTGTTTGATAATATTGCTGTAGAAAGTCCTGCTATATTATCAATTGGAAGTAAATCTCCTTGAGGACTATTTCCTATACTTCCTAATGATTCACATGTAATTTCAAAAATACCAACAGCTATTTTTTTAGTAGCTGAATACACTATTCCATTTATTCCAAACCTTGAACCTATTGGGACATCTAAGTCAATATAAAACTATTTTTAAAAAAGCCTACCTTTATCGCTGCTGTTTCAGCTTTTCTATTCACTCCAAACTGAGTACATATTTTTGTTAGAAATTCACCTTCAGAAGTATCAATAAAAGGAAGCTTTGAAAAGTTTTCTAAAAAAATAAGCCTGTGCGAGTTCATATGCTGCAGGGGCAAGTGCATTATATATTATACTTCCTTCTCTTGTATCTATAGTGCTTGGGACTCTCCCCAACATTGAATTAAGTATATTTTCATAGGTCATATTTTCATACATTAAACATTCACCACCGTCTTTATATCAAATTTCCCATAATCGCTAACAACATCAATTCCAACTAATAATCCATCTTCCTGCTGTGTAAACTTAAAATTAGTGACATCAGTAATTCTATCATCTTGTACTAGAGCTTCCTTTAACCTACGTTTTATCTCAGCTATAACAAATGAATAATCTTTACCTATATGGCTTTCAAGCTCAATTGTCCAACTTTATTTTTGACATTTTACTTTATAACCTACAATTTTTTCATATTTTATACAATTTTATTATTTTACATATAAACACACTGTTATTCAACCTTTTTATAAGCACATTATGTCTACTCATAATTATGGAAACTCATGAAGAATTTTATGCGAATATACAATTTTATTAGTGCAAATAATATTATTGCAGCAGGAAATTTTCAGGAATGTCTTGTTGCAGAAGTAATAAAAGAGCTTAAATTTTACTCAAAAACAATACCATTACAACCAAAATATTACACTAATATTATCAAAAAAAACGGTAAACATAATATCAGGAGGTGATATTAAATGGCAAGATCAAATCAAAAGGTTGTACCTCAAGCAACAGCAGCACTAGACAGAATGAAGTATGAAATAGCTTCAGAAGTTGGAGTTAACCTAAAAGAAGGCTACAATGGAGATATCACAGCTAGAGAAGCAGGTAAAGTAGGCGGCAACATGGTAAGAAGACTTATTGAGCAAGCTGAAAGAACAATGTCAGGCAAATAATTACAACTAAAATAATAAAAAAAGCACTCCGAAATGGAGTGCTTTTTTTATCTAAATATCTTTTATACTTTTTACTCTAAACATCAATAGACAAATAATTGCCATACATACACCTGCAAAAATTGCAATAGTATATTCACTAAAATATGTAACCAATATTCCAGCTAAGCCCATTCCCAATGGTATTAAGCTTTGGAAGAAAGTACCTTGTAGTGCAAATACTCTGCCTCTATATTCATCAGGTGTTAGGGTTTGGTATACAACCTGCATTGGTACGTTAGTAAAACCAAATGATAACCCTCTAAACAGGTTAATTGTAACATATGTATATAACATTAAAAGTATTTGTCCTCTATACTGCTGAAAAATAGGTAATATGGGTATAGCAATTATTATTAAGCCAATTGATTGTGTGAACATACTCCACAGCATAAATCTATTCTTCTTTTTAGGCTGAGGAATAAATTGCAGAAGTATAGTACTTAATAGAAAGCCTACTGAGAAAAACATAGTAAAAAATGAATATTGGGTTGCACTAAAACTAATAATTTGCTTCCCTATCAAAGGCTGAATTATATTTTGTACAGGCCAAAAGAATAGGTTTACCGCTCCCCCAAATAGCAGCATAACAAGTAGTGCTTTTGATTTCCATATAAATTTGAAGCCTTCAGTTAAATCGTTAAAATATACCTTAGCTGTAAATCCAGCTCGCTTAACCATTTGTGGACTAACTATAAAGGACACCAACGTAGCTGCAAAAAAGTAGGTAAGTCCATTAATAAAGAAATTCCCACTTGCACTAGCAAAGTCATATAATGGTCCAGATAAAGATTGACCAAGTATTCCAGTAAAAGTACCTAGGAATGAAGCTACTGAATTTGCTCTAAACAAAGTCTCCTTATGAACCAGGTTAGGGAACAAAGCTCCACTAGCAGGATAATACATACTACTACATACTGATAGCATCATTGTAAAAACAAGCAACACCCACAAAGGTGCTTGATCTATAGATACTAAATAACTTAAGAAAATTGCAAGACTGCCCCTTGTTATGTCCGTTATAATCATAATTTTTTTTCTATCAAAGCGGTCTGACAGTACTCCAGTAAAAGGACTTAAAAACAACGAGGGCAAAGAACCCAATGATAATACCAGCGCTAATGCTGCTCCGCTGTTGCTTGGATACATTGCCATGATATACCATGTAACTGCAAAGCTGTGCAAGCTGTCTCCCAGCAAAGAAATAAATCTAGCTATCATTACCAGTACAAAGTTTTTATTTTTTCCTAAAGGTTTTATATCTACTTCAACCCCACTCTTTAATTCTTCACTCATCTAAACACCTCTGTTTTTAAAATATTCTTCCTTCAAGATTGCCATTGATATCATATCGTGATATTTCCCATACCTAAAAACTGATTCTCTAAGTATTGCTTCAGTCTTGAAGCCACACTTTTCATAGCTCTTTATAGCTCTATTGTTAAAACCAAAAACTGTAAGCTTTACCTTGTTTACATTGTATTCTTCAAACAAAAACTCTAGTAAAACCTTCATAGCATCAGTACCATAGCCCTTATCAAGATAATCTCTATCACCAATATATATTCCAACCATGGCAACACGGTTTTTACCATCCATATGGTTTACACCACAACCGCCAATATGTTTGCCTTCCTTAGTATCAATTGCCAAAAAGAAGTCTTTGTAGCTCTTCTTATCTTTTCGCATTTCCTCAAACCATTCTTTTTGTGTTTCATAACTTTGAGGCATAGGTGCGTCATCATCAAGATTTAAAACAATCTCCATATCATTCATAAAGTCTACGCTTGGCTTTATATCATCATCTGTAAATGCTCTTAAATTTACTAATTGTCCCTTAAATAGCATCTGCTTCGCCTCCCTTAGCTGCATCACGTTCTCGCTTCAATATGCTCATCTGATAAACATTAATATATTTACCATGTCTAAATATCTCTTGCTTGTATTCACCTTCAACAACAAAACCAATTTTCTTATAGCTTGCTATTGCTCTATCATTAAAGCCAAACACTAGTAACTGTATTCTATTCATATTCATTTCTTGGAATATAAAATCTACAAAAAGGGTTAATGCTTCTGTTCCATATCCCTTACCTCTGTTTTCATCTTTTCCAATAAATACCCAAATAGTAGCACAGGAATTTTTCCAATCTATATGACCAGTACCACATTTTCCTATTACTGTTCCGTCTAGCTTCTCGATTACAAACTGTACAAAATCTCCACCGAATTTCTTTGTATAATCTTCATACCAATTTTGCTCAACACCCAAAGGCATTGGTGCAGGAACTCTAGTAGAAAGATTTATGATTACTTCCTCTTCATTGGCAATGTCATTGATAGTCTCTAAGTCTTCTTTACGAAGCTCACGTAATCTTATATTTTTCCCTGTAAACATCTTATTGCCCCCTTTTCATTCTATATGTATTGACTAAACAATTTAAGTTTATAAAATAGTGCATTTTAATACTCATAAATATAATTTTAACTTTTTTTGCATAATGTTTCAATATCACAAATTATTCTAAAAAAACTTTCCTAATTAATTATCTTCTTCTATATTTGAGAAGCCATACTTTTCATATATCTTATGAATCGAATAATGCTTTCACGAAGATATTCATTATTAAATGCAACATATTAAAATGTATAATATATTTTTTAGTTGCCATATTTATGATATAATATTTTAATTAACACCAACGCTTTATGGAGGTTAGCAATGAGTATAATAGGAACAAATATTAAAAATATCAGGAACAAACAAAATCTTTCTGCAAAGCAGCTAGCAAAAAAATGTGGCATCTCAGAATCAGCTCTTCTTGAAATTGAAGATGGTAAGAAGGTACCCACCACTCAGTTTACAAACATAATTACCAAGGTCTTGGGAGTCAACATAGATGCAATAGAGCCTGCTTACTTCTCAGACTACTTCGATGAAGAGCCTGAGCAAAAAGAACCTGTAGTATCCAACTCATCAAAGGTTATAAATACAAAAACTGTAGATAATAAACAAGGTAAAACCAATACAATTTCAGATGCTTTTAGTAAGGCAGTAAGAAAGATACCCGTAGTAAACAAAATTACTATCGGGAAAAGTGTGCCCTTTGAAGGAGATATAATTGACAATAAATTTGAGCCTGTATTTCAAAGCAAAGATAATAATGTTGCAGGTGAAGAATTTATATACTACATGGTACAGGACAACAGTATGCAAGGAGCCAGAATAATGAAAAGTGACTTGGCACTTGTTTTCCTTACTGATTCTATAAGAGATAAGGATATCGTCCTTTTTACCCACAAAAACACTACTTACATAAGAAGATATAAGTCTGTTTCGGACACTTTGGCAGTACTTTATCCAGAGAACCCAGATTTTGAAACCTTTGCAATAGATAAAAAGGATATCAAACTGGTAGGTAAAGTGCTTAGAGTAGAATTCAAGGTTTAATTTAATATAACATCAAATTAGGAGGGGTATTATGGAAGTTGAGAAATCAATGGATAAAATTGTTGCTCTATGCAAAAACAGAGGTTATGTATTTTCAGGCTCCGAGATATACGGAGGCTTAGCAAATTCATGGGATTACGGTCCTCTAGGGGTAGAGCTTAAAAACAATGTAAAAAAGGCTTGGTGGAGAAAATTTGTACAAGAAAATCCCTATAACGTAGGTGTTGACTGCGCTATACTCATGAATCCTCAAGTTTGGGTTGCATCAGGTCACGTAGGCGGCTTTAGTGATCCACTAATAGACTGCAAAGAGTGCAAAACCAGACACAGAGCAGATAAGCTTATAGAGGATTGGAACCAAGCTAATGGCAAAGATATTCTAGTTGAAGGCTGGAGTAATGAGCAGCTTCTAGCTTATATGAAGGAAAATAATATAGCCTGCCCAAGCTGCGGTAAGCAAAACTTTACTGATATAAGAAAGTTCAATCTTATGTATAAAACCTTTCAAGGTGTTACAGAGGATTCAAAAGCAGAGCTTTATTTAAGACCTGAGACAGCACAAGGTATATTCGTCAACTTCAAAAATGTCCAACGCAGTACCAGAAAGAAGATTCCTTTTGGTATAGGACAAATAGGCAAAAGCTTCAGAAACGAAATTACTCCAGGAAACTTTATTTTTAGAATTAGAGAGTTTGAGCAAATGGAGCTGGAGTTCTTCTGTGAGCCTGGTAAAGATATGGAATGGTTTTATTATTGGAAAGACTTCTGCAAAAACTGGCTTCTGTCCCTTGGACTCAAAGAAGAGAATATAAAAATGCGTGATCACGAACAAAAAGAGCTTTCACACTACAGCAATGCAACAACAGATATAGAGTTCAAATTCCCCTTTGGCTGGGGTGAACTTTGGGGTATAGCTGATAGAACAGACTTTGACCTCAAACGACATATGGAACATTCAAAGGACGATTTATCATACTTTGATCCAGTTGCAAATGAAAAGTATGTACCTTACTGCATTGAGCCATCTCTAGGCTGCGACAGAGTAACCTTAGCTTTCCTTTGCGATGCATATGATGAACAAGAGATAGCAGAAGGTGACGTTAGAACTGTGCTTCGTCTGCATCCTGCATTGGCACCTGTTAAGATTGCAATACTACCACTTTCAAAGAAGCTAAGTGATGAAGCGTTCAAGCTCTATGAAAATCTGCTTAAAAAATATTATTGTGAATATGATGAAACTGCCAGCATAGGCAAGCGATACAGAAGGCAGGATGAAATAGGTACTCCATACTGCATCACCTTCGACTTTGAATCTCTTGAAGATAAGAGCGTAACTATCAGAGATAGGGACACTATGCAGCAGGTTAGAATAAAGATTGATGAGCTATCACAGTACTTCGAGGGCAAATTTGAGTTTTAGATCAATATAGGGGGCACATTATGATTAACATGGATTATACCTTACAAGTGTTAGAAAAAATTTGCACAACACCTAGTCCTTCAGGAATGACCAAGGATGTAATGAAAGTAATTGAAACAGAGTTCAATAAGCTTGGTATGGAGGTTAGCTATACCAACAAGGGTGGACTAATTTCATATTATAAAGGAAAAAATAGTAGTGCCATAAAGGCAATTGCAGCTCACGGTGATACTTTAGGAGCAATGGTCAAAGAGATCAAAGACGACGGCAAGCTTGCTATTACAACTATAGGTGGCTATATGCCTCAATCAATCGAGGACGAAAACTGCACAATACATACAGCAGAAGGCAAAACCTACACAGGTACAATATATACCACTAAACCTTCTGTCCATGTTCATGCAGATGCACGAACCATGGAGCGTACTATAGAAAACTCAGAGGTTGTTATAGATGAGAAGGTTTTCAAAGATGAAGATGTATTAAGACTTGGTATAGACATAGGAGATTATATTTCCTTTGACAGCAGATTTAGAGTGACTAAAAGTGGTTTTGTTAAGACAAGACACTTAGATGACAAAGCTAGTGTAGCTATTATCATAAGTACATGTAAGTACATGAAGGAAAACAATATAATTCCAGATAATGATATTCAAATATTAATTACAAACTACGAGGAAATAGGTCATGGAGCTAGCCATGGTATTGACGACTCAGTATCGGAGCTTCTCTGTGTTGATATGGGAGCATTGGGAATAGGTCAAAACTCCGATGAATATACTGTATCCATATGTGCAAAGGATAGTAGCGGTCCTTATGACTTTGAGCTTCGCAGCAGACTTGTAAATTTATCAAAGGAAATTGGTGCTATGTATAAGGTTGACACATATCCATTCTATGGCTCCGACGGTAGTGCAGCCTTGAGAGCAGGACGTGATATAAAAGTAGCACTTATTGGACCAGGTATATATGCATCCCACTCATATGAAAGAACTCATGTAGATTCAATAGAAAATACAGCAAAACTTCTAATAGCATATTTGAAGTAAGCATAAAACAGTGGCAGACAATTTTGTCTGCCACTGTTTTTTACTTTTCAAATATAATTTAAAACACATTCAAACAGTCTTTATCCTTTATTGTAATTTATTACTTATTAAGCTACATAAATCTAGCTTAATCTGCTTATTATTAATACATTTTTCTATAGCTTCTATTATGTTTTTTGTTTTAAACTGTTCATTTTGAAGTGTTCTTTCCAAGCTCTGATAGTCTTCAAGGACTATTGCATCCGTGTAAAATTTACAATTTCTAATTTTCCCGTCAGAGAGCTCCATATGAATTTCAATGATGCCCCAAGCAAATTCTTCTTCTATATCTATTGTAAAATCAGGACTTTCTGAATAATTCCATTCCCACGAGTTATACTTTTCAAGGTAAGTTGTCACATCTATTGCTTCCTCATTTAGAATTGTTATTTGTGCTTTAGTTTTATAAAGCTCATTAAAGCTGTCAATCAAAGCAGCTTTTAAGCTTTCAATGGTTATTTCTGTTGAAATATTTCTAAGGTTAACTACCCTTGACGCAACAGAATCAATACCTTTAGACTGAAGCTTTAAAGGGGATACGGTTAAGTATCTTGCCAACTTATCTAAATCAACACTAACAAGAAGCGTTCCATGGTGACAGCTTACTCCATTCCCATTGATAAAGGCATTTCCTGAAAATTTTCGTTCTTGTACCATCAAATCATTCCTACCGTTAAAATAACCATGTATTCCAAACCTGGAAATACCTTTTAAAATCACATTCATATTACGCTCAACATCATAATTTTTATCAGCAGCAATAAATGTAAAATTCAGGTTGCCACGATCATGATAAACGGCTCCACCTCCTGACAGTCTTCTTACTAATTGGATTCCATCCTCTTTAAGCTTTTTAATGTCACACTCTTTATAAGGATTCTGATTTCTTCCTATAACGATGGTATTTTCATTTTGCCATAAAAACAATACTATTTCATCAGGCTCATTGTAAGCCATTAACCACTCTTCAACGGATAAATTGAACTTAGGGTCAAAGGATTCTGATATATATACTTTAAATTGCTTATGCAAAATGAATTCCCCTACCATCTAAAATTAATAATGCTTCATGAATAGACTCAGCTATAGTAGGATGTGCATAAATCACGTGTGCTGCTTTATCTATAGTTAAATCAGAAGCTATAATATTACTTATAGTGCTAAGCATATCAGTAGCATGTACTCCGACAATCGTTCCTCCTATAATTTTTCTCGTTTCTTTGTTCGCAATAAGTTTTACGAATCCATCTACTTCTCCCATAGCTTGTGCTTTTCCGTTTGCCATTAACGGAAACTTACCAATAATATAATCAAGCGTTTTAGAACGAGCATCTTTTTCAGTCAATCCAACATGCCCAATTTCTGGCATAGTAAATATTGCACTTGGAATCAAATCATAGCTAATCTCATTTTCCGTGCCATTGATATTATCAGCAGCTATAATCCCTTGATGTGAAGCCACATGAGCCAATTGAATTTTATTTGTTATATCTCCTATGGCATATACATTATGATTGCTTGTTCTCATATGAGAATCCACCAATATACCATTACACTTTTCATTAAGCTCAACCCCAAGCTTTGCTAAATCAAGTGATTCCAGATTTGCTTTTCTTCCAACTGACATAGCCACTTTTTCACTGATTAAGTATTTTGATTGATTATTTTCATTAATCTCAACAATTTTCATTCCATCTAAAGCTGTTTTTATTGATACTGTCTTAGTGCCTTCATAGAGATTAATTCCTCTTTGGGCAGCAGTAGTTCTTATTATATCCGCTACATCCTCATCCATAATATTTAAAATCTGAGGAAAATACTCTACTACATTTACTTTTGTACCTAAAGCATTATAAATAAAAGCAAATTCCATTCCAATAACGCCACCACCAATGATTGTAATAGACGATGGCACTTTTGTTAATTCCAATAAGTCCTGACTGGTAAGGATATCCTCATTATCAGCCCCTTCGATTGGAAGAATAACTGGTTTTGAGCCTGTAGCTATGATTAGTTTTTTAAATTTAATAGTATTATCAGTAGATTTATTTTTTACAGTGAGGGTTTCTAAATCCTTAACCTCCGCCTTACCGTTTATATACTCAATTTTGTTTACATTTATCAGATGCTCAATTCCAGATACCAGGGTACTTACTACCTCATTTTTTCTTTGCATTATTCTTTCAAGAGAAAATTTCACTTCTCCGACTTCTAAGCCATAGCTTTGAGCATGCTTGATTTTTTCTAAAGCATCTATGCTGCTTACAAGTGCTTTTGTAGGAATGCATCCATAGTTGAGACAAGTTCCTCCTAGTCTGTCTTCCTCAATTATAAGAACTTTTTTGCCACCCTGAGCTGCTCTAATGGCAGAAACATAACCTCCAGGACCTCCACCAACAATCGCTACATCTACCTCATAGTTTTTTTCCATTAGCTTTGCAATACCGAAGGAATATGTGGATGGAGGTGTTGATTTACTCAATTCTCCCTCCAATCTTCCAACAACTTGATCTTTTTTTACTATATCCCCTTCAGAAACCAATAACTGTTCTAAAACGCCCTTATATTTTGATATATAATTAATAGTTCCCTTGCCAGACTCAATCGTAAATATTATATCTCCGGAATTTATAACAGCTCCAGCTTTTTTGTTTATTTTGCCTACTTTCCCTGATTTATCATGCCCGGAAAGCTTCTCTATGATTAAATCATACTTCATTTTAATATCTCCTAAAATTTAATATAAATAAAAAGGGCATAGCCCTTTTTATTTGAAATCACCTTCAAACTCAGTAATACAGTCTTTTAGCAATGTTACTGCATATGCAATTGATGGTCCTCCGCCAAATGCTACTGCAACCATAGCTGCCTCTATGATTTCTTCTTTTGATGCACCTGCTTCAAAAGCTTTATATGTGTGATATACGATACAGTATTCACATCTGCTATAACAACCGATTGCTACGCTAATCAACTCTTTTGCTTTTAAATCAAGTGCTTTAGGTTCATAAGTAACTCCTAATAGTCCCATAAATGCACCTACATTGTCAGGGTTTGTTGTTGAAAGATTTTCAAGTCCTCCTACAAATGAATTTAGCATTTCTCTAGCATTATAAGCCATGTTGTTTCCTCCTTTAAGGTATCTGCTTGTTAAATTTCTAATATTTTTGCCAAAATAGAAAAAGAAATACACTTGCACATTAGTATTTAGTATGACCTTGTAAGCAAGTGTATATACTTTCTTTCTCTTTATCTGAAATATTTGAAATAAAACATAAAAACAGTGACAGACAACTTTGTCTGCCACTGTTTTTATTACTCAATGTCTTTTCCTATTCTCTGGTAATGCCTTCAATTCTGGTAGTTCTCCACTGACTAAAGCTTTTGATAGTGCATCATTTGTAGCATTTATTATCCCCACTGAAGACATTGTGCAACCTGAAACTGTATCTACATCTAAGCTTTGGTTATCAACAATGTACTGTGGTACATTATCCATTGCAGGAGTGTAAATCCTCGAATTTTCTTCATTATGCTCTATTATTGTTATACTGGTTATCTTATTATTTTTTATCTCAACACTAACCTTCAATCCAGGTTTATAGCCTGTTGCTTCCCCTTCAAAAGTTCCATCCTTCAGCTTAACACCTTGAAATCCCTCGTTGATGGAATCAAGCGTATTTTCATCATAACTTATTTCGGACTGTGGAACAGGAGCAGATAAGTCCATCAGCAATTGAGGTGCCTGTATTCCAACGTCAAATATGTGAAGAACCAAGGTTAAAACAAACCCAATTGTTAATATTCTATGATAATATAGCCATCCTTTGCTTTTGCTAAAAATCTTCCTGAACATCCAGTTAAAACCAAGAAGTATGGAAAGTACCCAACTTATGGTTCCTATATTAAGACTCAGTACGGACTCAGATGAAAAAAACCCATGGACAAAGCCTGTAATAATCAAAAGCGCACCAATATATTTATGATGTTTTCTCAGTATTCTGTTCAAGTTTGTAAATATTTTTTTATATTTATCGGACTTTTTCATTAATATCCTGAAAATATAAATAACTGAAAGTATTATTGCAAAAATAACTGATATCCATGCCAAACCAAAGTTAAGAAACAAATCCATATAACTCCTCCTTATAAACTAGCAATTTATATTTAATTGCTAGTTTATATATCTAATTGTGACGCTAAAATGTGTCTTTATTTTGATTGATATGTGATGATTTTATAAAACAATGTGAATTTTATGTGAACTACAATTGAATCGAGCAATTAAAAAAACGTGGTAAACATTTTGTCTTCCACGTTTTTTTCTTCTCTATGCTCCGTAAATCTTATAATATTCCTCTATGCTATGCTTCATTTTATCATCAATAATAACCTTGCCATTTGTAGCGTTGTTGTGCAGATGCTGCACTACCTCCTGCATTGTAACTATTGCATGCGTTTGTAGCCCATACTGCTCTTGAAGCTCCTCGAAGGCTGATTTGTTACTTGAGCCCTTTTCCATCCTGTCTACTAAAATAATCAAGCCTATTACATCTACATCTCCTTGAGCTTTTAATATAGGCATGGTCTCATGTATTGAAGTACCAGCTGTAGTTACATCCTCAATGATTAATACTTTGTCCCCGCTCTTGGGCTTACTTCCCATAAGGATTCCCTTGTCTCCGTGATCCTTTATCTCTTTTCTGTTAGTGCAGTATGCAATGTCAACATGGAAGAGATTATTTAATGCTATTACTGTTGCTACACTTAGTGGAATTCCCTTATATGCTGGACCAAACAATATATCAAATTGATTCTTATAGTATTGATTTATTGCTTTTGCATAAAACTCTCCCAGCTTACTAAGCTGGGCTCCAGTCTTAAAATTCCCTGCATTTATAAAAAATGGGGTCTTTCTTCCGCTTTTGGTCATAAAATCTCCAAAGGTTATTACACCACAGTCAACCATAAACTCTATAAACTCTTTCTTATATTGTTCCATTTATTGTCTCCTATATAAAATCTATATTTGATATGAAGTAAGCTCTTCACAATAACAGCAGCGATACTTTATCTTACCGTTTTTATGCGCAAGCTCAAACCTTGGTGTAATATATTCATCAAAATTGCTTATACATCTTGGATTTTTGCATTTGAACATTCCCTCTACTTCAGTAGGTATGGTTACATTCATCTTGCTAACTGTTACATCGTTCTCTATTATATTAACTGTTATGTTAGGGTCAATAAGACCTAACATTGTCAGATCCAAATCAATCTTGTTTTCAATTTTTATTATGTCCTTTTTACCAAACTTGCTGCTAGACGCATTTATTAGAAGAACTACCGGAAAATCTGCCTCTCCCAGCTTAAGCTTCTCAAATATTTTAATTCCTTTTCCTGCAGAAATATGGTCAATTACTATACCACAGTTTATACTATTTACCTTCAACATTAACATCCACCCCCAATTGAAGTGCCATTAAGGCCATTCTCACATATACACCAAACGCAGCTTGTTTAAAGTATACAGCTCTCGGGTCATCATCTACGTCATAACTTATTTCATTTACTCTCGGTAGCGGATGCATTACAAGCATATCCGTCCTTGCATCCTGAAGCTTACTCCTTGATAATATATAACTATCCTTAAGACGCATATAATCAGCTTCATTAAAAAATCTTTCTTTCTGAATTCTTGTCATATATAAAATATCAACATCATTAATTACTTCTTCTAAACTCTCAGTCTCATAAACCTCTATATTATGCTTTTCCATAAGCTCTTCCTTCAAATGCTCTGGGAATCTAAGCTCACCTGGTGAAATGAAAACGAATTTGTTTGCATTATACCTTGCTAATGTGCTTACTAGAGAATGTACGGTTCTGCCAAATTTCAAGTCTCCGCAGAAGGCCACTGTAAGGTTATCAAGTCTACCCTTCAACCTTCTTATTGTAAGTAAATCAGTAAGTGTTTGTGTCGGGTGTTGATGACCTCCATCCCCTCCATTTATTAAAGGTACATCGGAGTACTCAGAGGCTAGCTTTGGCGCTCCTTCCTTAGGATGTCTCATTACTACTATATCAGTATAGGTACTTAGCACTTTTATCGTATCCGCTACACTTTCACCCTTTGAAACTGAGCTTGTGCTTGCATCAGAAAAACCTAGAACAGTACCTCCTAGTCTAAGCATTGCAGATTCAAAGCTTAATCTTGTTCTTGTACTTGGCTCGTAAAATAATGTACCTAATATCTTACCCTTGCATACACTTCCGTAAGCTTCCCTGTTATCTACCATTTTGTCTGCCAATTCGAATACCTGATTTAACTCTTCAATGCTAAAATTGTTTGGGTCAATTAAATGTCTTCCTTTTAAACTCATTATTTCTCCTCCTTATTAGTCTCTCTGGACTATCTTTAAAGGTATACAAAAAACCTTCCAGCCAAAGGCTAGAAGGTTTAATATTTCATGTTGAAGCTACACTACTTTGCAAAATCGTTTAGTGCGCTCATATATTACCTTACTAGCCTCTCTGTGCTAACTTTAAAGGTCGTTATCTTTAATACATTAACATAAGCACCAGAGGTTGTCAATAACACCTATATATTATTTTGTATGAAATTATTAAAAATTATTAATATATATATATCACTACATACTTTAAATTTATAAATATAACTTTTTTTAGAAACTACCCCCTTGATACTGTAAAACTTGCGAATAATATAACGAAAATAAAAAGGAGGTAGTAAATTTATGTACAAAAAAATTATAGCAGTAAGCCTTTCAGTAGCATTAGCAATGTCTACAGCAATAACCCCAATATTTGCTGATAATCCTCACAAGGTTATTAAAAAGGATTCAGGTGAAGATATTTTCAACACAGAGGTTATAAACAACATTCTCATGAATTTTAAAGACTCTAAAGATGTACAATGGGCAGAAAAATCTATAGAAAAAATGGGTGCTATGGGCATATTAGATGGTATAGGCAATGGATTTTTCAAACCAAAAAATAACGTTACCCATGCAGAAGCAATAGCAATGGTATTAAAGCTTACAGGACAAGAAGATGAATCTGAAGGCATAAAGACAGAGCCTGAGTTCTTTAAAGGCAAATGTGATAAATGGAGCTATGGATACTTAGAATTAGCTCTTGAAAAAGGCATAATAATTCCTGAAGAAGATGGAGCGTTTAATCCTAGAACTCCTGCAAAACGTTATGAAATAGCAAAGTATGTAGTAAGAGCTCTTGGTAAAAGAGACGTTGCACTACAAAACATGGATCAAAAATTAAGCTTTGAAGATTCTGCCTCTATTCCAAGTACCTCAAGAGGTTATGTATATGTTATTACCAACCTAGGCATTATGCAAGGAAATAAAAATGTATTCCAGCCCAATAAGCCTATAACCAGAGCAGAAATGGCAGTTCTACTTGATAGAGCAGAAGGCGAATTTGACGATGATTTGGATAACGATAACTCAATGGAAAGCACTTTCTTGTCATATGACAAAGTTAATTCTCTTATGACACTAACTATAAACAAAGAACAAGTTACTTATAAAGTTGAACCTAATGTACCTGTTTATAAAGACTCAGCCTATTATACTCTAGACACTCTAAAAGCCGGAGATGTAATAGAAATTGTACTAGATAGCAGCAACAAAATAATATTTATTGAATACAAAAAAACTAGCACAGCAACAGAACAACTGTTAACAATACAGCATGAGAAGTATGACAATCTACCCACAATTATGAAAAGTAAAATAGATACTCTTAAACTGACAAAAAACTATGCAGCCTTCAAATATAATCAATATATATACCTAGTAGCTGCAAAAGGACAAATGGATACTAGCGGATTCAGTATTAATGTAAATGAAGTTTATAAATCATCTACACAAACTGATAAATACAATCTAAGAGCCGTTGTAGAAGAGCAAAATCCATCTGGAACAATTGTTGCACAAGCAATAACATATCCTTATGATATTGTAAAGCTTGCATACTTTGACGGAATCGAAAAAATAAACTTTGTTGATAAAGAAAATAACGTACTTTTACAAACAATCATAACTTTATTAGATAATGAAGAAGTTATAAATGGTAAAGTAAGTTCAGTTGATACAACTAACAGAATTCTTTATTTAAAAGATGCAAATAATGCTGTAACTGCATACTATATTCCAACAAATGTTCAAATTACTTTAAATAATACAACAGTTGCATTATCCTCATTATCTGAAAACATGACTGTGGCACTTACTAGAACTAACGGTGTTATTACTACAGTAACTGCGGCTCAAACTGCACAAACAATAAGCGGTAAAATTGATTCAGTTGATACAACAAATAATACAGTTAAGCTATTAGATAATAATATAGTAACTTCCTATATTATTCCTACAAATGCAAATATCACACTAGACGGAGTTTCAGTGAAGCTATCAGATTTGACAAAAGGCATGTCAGCAACAATAACAAAAGTTGACAATATAATCACAGGTATAGCAGCAAAAAATAATGTTCAACTAATCGAGGGTGTCTTAATAAATGTATACCCAAGTCTAACTAACAGTACAATTAACGTAAAGGTTGGTAATGATTTTAAACTATATCTTGTAACACCAGAAACAGATGTATTTTACAACAGTGGAAGCATAGATATACAAAACATGCCATTAAATATCTCAATAACAATTAAGTTAATTAATGAAATAGTAACTGAAGTAAGAAACAAATAGACATCATAGATAAAGCACAGCAGGAACCACCTGCTGTGCTTTATTTTGCACCTATATAATAATTTCATAGCTCTCTAAATATTATATAATAGGGCTCTTCGCCCATCCTATTAGAATAATGCTTGAGGAGTGATTGAAATTGAAGAAACTAAACTACATACAGGGCGCATTTATACTTACGATAACTAATCTAGTTACAGGAGTACTTTCATTTGTATTTAGGATACTATTATCTCGTACAATAGGTGCAGAAGGTGTCGGTGTTTATCAATTGGTGCTTCCCCTCTATACATTATTTATAACACTAGTATCAGGAGGAGTTATCACAGCAATTTCCAAGCTTGTTGCTGAACAGCAAACAAAATCGAACTATAAAAACATGCACAAAATTATTACTATATGCTGCATGCTGTTTGGTACCTGGAGTATACTTTTAGCAGTAACTCTTTCCTTTAATGCAGATTGGGTATCTAAATACATACTAAAAGACACTAGAACTCTATATTCTATTATAGTTTTCACACCCGCAATAGTATTCATATCACTGTCTTCTGTTTTCAGAGGTTACTTCTATGGTCTACAGAATGTTAAACCTCCAGCCCTAATTGATGTAGCTGAAAAAATTGTAAGACTTGCAGGCCTGATTATTACAGTTAAAATCATGCTTCCTTATGGCATAGAATATGTATGTGCAGGAGCGATGTTTGCAATGGCAGCAGGGGAATTAGTAAGCTTATTACTGCTTATAACTGTTTACCTAAAAAAGAAACACAAATATATCGATCAAATTCACTCAACTACAGATACAAGTCTTGGCATTATCAACAGGATACTTGCAAATGCAATACCCCTTTCTGTAAGTGGAGCTCTCAGCACAATTATGGAAATGCTCTGTGCAATAATAGTACCGACTCAGCTTATAGCTGCAGGCTTTAATAAGCAAAATGCACTGTCTTTGTATGGTGAACTAACAGGTATGGCTATGCCCTTACTATTTTTTCCCTTCTTAATTATTATTTCCCTCTCCATAACTTTGGTACCGTCTATAACCTCAGCTTATACCTCAAGAAACTGGATGGTACTTAAGCGACAATGCGAAACAGCAATAAAAATTGCAGCTACCTTGGGCTTTGGTGCTACTGCTTTGTTCTTCACATTTCCTAATCAGCTCTCAATGTTCTTTTTTAACAATCAACAAGCTGGTAGCTTATTGTACTGGCTCTCTTTCGCTTGTATATTTCACTTCTTAGAATTTACGCTTTTTGCCATCTCAAATGGTTTAGGAATGCAAAGTAAAGTATTGGGATATTCAATAATAAATGTAGCTATACTATTGCTTTGCTCATACATACTAATACCAATGCCTAAAATAAATATATATGGCTATATAATAGGCTTCAGTATAAGCTCTGTACTTATTGTTATTAAGAATTCATCCGATCTAAAAAAAATCAAGCAGTTGAACTTTAAACTATTTAAGCCACTTGTTAAGCCTTTTATAAGCTTTATATTTATGATGTTTACCTTACGTTTTACTTATGAATATTTTATTGGAATATTAAACCCAGGTAATGCTCTCTTAGCAGCTCTTATTTCAGGTATAATAGCATATATATCTGCACTGCTATTAACAGGTACTTTTACAGTTAAGCAGATATTAAACACCCTAAGTCTAAAATAGCTTATGTAGTTTAAGCCGTAGTCCTCCTCATGTTATATAACAATATTGGAAACAGGCTAAGATATATCAAAAATACTATGCTCCTTGTAGGAACAAATATCACACAATCTACCAAGCCATGTACCATTAATGCTGTAACTGAAGCAGCAAAGCCAACAGCAATATAAGAATAAGAGCTATTTTTATGTTCTATCCAAAAACCAATGAACTTTTTTAAACAAGTAAATATAATAACAACAAAGGAAGCAAAGCCAGCGAT
Organism: uncultured Clostridia bacterium; assembly: GCA_942492835.1. Lineage (GTDB taxonomy): Bacteria > Bacillota > Clostridia > Lutisporales > Lutisporaceae > GWB2-37-7. The sequence goes on from OW818645.1 coordinate 737,763, forward strand.
TCCAGTTTCTGCAAGCAAGTGTATCGGGATATTGTGTGAGTGTGTTATAAAACCCTTTAGCTTAAGCGAGCTGTAGGATAAGTACTTCATTACACTTCCCGGTCCACTTCCAAATGCAATATTTTTTAAAAACAGGTCAAAGGATGCCTTCCATATCTCCATGCGGTACAAGCTGCTGCTATCAGTATTTAAAAGACCTAAGTCTGCTCTATTTAAATTTCCTATCATATTATAGCTGTAATACAAAATACTCATCACTACCAAATAAGCAGCTACCTTCCAATCTCGGCAAAGCACCATAATAACTAGCATAGCCGCAATAAAGGCTATAAAACCACCTCTGGAATAAGTAAGTATTAAGCATACAGAGGATAATATAATATTTATAACAACGTATATATCTGACTTCTTTTGTCTTAGATATGCTGATGCATAGCTAATATTGAATACCAAATACCCTGCGAAAATATTAGGATTCCGCATAGTAGAATAAACTCTAACAAGACTGCCAAAGGTCTTCTGATCCGTCCAGCTTTTATTGATAGCAAGATCCCCTGTAAAGTATGTATATATACCATATATACATACACATATAGCCAGGGTATTAAGGAGCTTAAACAGCCCTTCAAGCTCCTCCAGACGAGTACCAATAACCAAAACAATAAAAGCTAGCAAATGCAATAAAAGCACAGCATCTACCATAAGACTATTACCTAAGGTTCTCGAAAAAATAGTGGACAAAATAAGTGAAATTGCCAAAAAAATAATTGGTTTTTGCTCTTTCACAAAAGCAATGACACACTTTCGATTATTTATAAGGACTATAAAAAAGGCTATAACTGCTGATGCATAAGCTCCCCAGTATATAGTCACAGAAAATATAGTCATAGCTATAATTAAATATTTAATGTATTTATTATCAATCATAATACTTTCTCCGATATCTAAAAAAATCATATTTATTTTATCAAAAGTAACATTCATAAACCAATGATAATGAGTGTCACTTATGAATAATATTATACTAGAAGTTTACTAAAATTACATTGGAGAAATAATATAATATTTTAGTGACTTAATTCAAGCAAAGAGCAGATGGTTGTATTTCCCATCTGCTCTTTGAAAAATTAGTAATTATGAAAACCTTTACCGCTTTTTCTTCCGAGACAACCTGCACTAACCATTTTTTTGAGTAACGGACATGCACGGAATTTCGGATCCTCGTAATGATGATATAATATATTCAACGAGTCTAAAACAGTATCGATACCAATAAGGTCAGCAGTCTCGAGCGGTCCCATTTTATGGCTAAAAGCATTTTTGAAAATATTATCAATCTGTTGTGCAGTGGCAACACCTTCGTATACAAGGAATGCTGCCTCATTCATAAATAGATGTGACAAACGATTTGATACAAAACCAGCGCTGTCATTTATGACTTCTATTGATATTCCAACCGAATCCAAAAGATCACCTATATCCTTTATTGTTTCATCTGAAGTATACCAGCCTTTGATGACCTCAGAAAAATTTATCATTGGAACTGGATTCATAAAATGAACCCCTATCACCTTATCTGCTCGTTTTGTAAACGCACCAATAGATGTAATAGGAATGCACGATGTGTTTACCATATATATACATTCTTTTTTACAAACTTTTTCAATATCCCTATAAACACTTTCCTTGATTTCAATAATTTCAGGTGTATTTTCAACTATATAGTCAACCTCAGATAAATCGCTATATTTCAAAGTTGTATGTATTCTTCCAGCAACCTCATCGATATCAAATTTTTTTTGAAACATATTCTGAACTTTTAAGTTTCTTAGTATTTCATTCGATGCCGAATCAAGTATTGCTTGCTCTATGTCAACAAGCACTACATTATATCCATTTTGGGCAAATCTTTGTGAAACTCCTCTGCCCATAACGCCAGCTCCTATAACACCTATACTTTTTTTCATAATCAAAACCTCCCTATATAATCTCTCATTTTATATATACTTTAGGAATATGCAAAATATCTAGAGTATATATAAGACGGCATAATTTGACCCTAAAATAAGTTGGGACAGTTACGATGCCTGTGGTTTTCGTTTTTATGTTTACATTAATTACAAATAGAAACATGATACAATGAATAGAAATATTGTTTAAGCTGCATTAACTGTTCAAATGTTCCTCTTTCTGCTATTTCTCCATTATGAAGAACAATTATTTCATCATATTTCCGCATAATTTTTTCATCTAATTTGTGTGTCACGATGATTTTTGTGAGTCTGCCGATATTAAGTATTTCATTTTCAATCTCGTACCCCTTGGTGTTATCGAGAGCAGCAGTTGCCTCATCCATAATGATTATTGGAGTTTCTCTAAGCAGGCAACGTGCAATGGAAATACGTTGTTTTTCACCGCCTGACAAATTACGTCCGCCTTCACCACAGTTATATTCATATCCTTTTTCAGCAATCAAATCAGAAAGTCCAGCCAAAGTGATTGCTTTTTCCAATATATCCTTATCAAAATCTTTAAACATTGTTATATTATTTTTTATACTGCTATCAAATAAAAACACATTTTGTTGGATAACAGAGAGAATATCATACAAACTATCCAAATTAGTATTTCTCAAACGCGTTTCATCAAAAAACACTTCGCCTGAATAATCATCGTAATAACCAAGAAGCAATTGAACTAGAGTCGACTTACCGCATCCGCTAGAACCAATAATAGCATAGCTTTTTCCTTTTTCAAACGTCATATTAATGTTATTTAACACCATTTTTTCATCATCATAGGAAAATGTGATATCTTTCATTACAATTGACGTATTAAAACTATTAACTATTTCCTTTTCATCTACGCTTTTCTTAACTTCCGCATCATCTTCAACAACATTGGCAATTTTGTTGATTAGTGCAAGAGCTGCTTTTCTGTTACTCCATAAAGGGATGATTTTTTGAATTGGTTGCATTACATAGTTTGACAATTGTACAAAAGCAATTACTGCACCAATTGATAAAGCATCTTTATAAGCAAGATATTGTCCAACAGTAAAAATAACACTTACCATTATGATTGTTGAAAGCTCACCTGCAATGATTATTGTATCATTGGTATCACGTCTATCCTTCTTAGCTTCTTCAAGCATAAAGTTTTGCTTATCAAAAAGAGTAAGAACCTCTTTCTCAGCCTTAAAGCTTTTGATAATAATAAATCCATTTAGTAAATCTTTAACTTGGTCAACAAAGCTTTCACTTTCATCAGATGTTTTTTTCTCTTTTGATACCAATTTCGAAGCGAAAATTATAGAAATTATCATTGGTAATAAACTAGCTACAATAATGCAGATTGCAAGAAACATGTTAATATATAACATAGCAACCAATGCCATTAAGAACATGACCATCTGATAGATAATCTGTACAGTCCCGTTCAAGTAATTAGTCTCAATCGATCCAAGATCATTATAAAAAGCACTAATAATTTTACCGGAAGATGCAACGCTAAAATCCCCGATGGATTTTCCTAATATCTTTCTAAAAATATACTCCTTAAACCCAGACAAGCCGCACTTAATAAATCTATTCCTAAATGTTCGATTAACCAAACCGATGATTGCATACAAAATTAGTAATGCTACTGCAAAAACTGCTTCCACTTTTATACGGTCAAAATCCGAATACTCCATTGCTTCCACCGCAATCATAATCAGAAATGCTATGGAAATATATAAACTGGCAACAATAACCTGTGTTATTATGGTTGCTATAAAATTGAACTTATTACTAGAGAAAAATTTTTTTTTGCATATTTTTAGTTCATTATAGCCATTTTCAGAATTTTTTGTTATCATAATAATTCTCCTTAGCATTATTAAATTTTGTTAATTTTGAAATTGTGTATAATTCATAGTATATTCTCTTATATTTAACTTTTTATAATGATATCAACAACACTAGAATATGCATCTTTTATGAAAAAATGGTCTCCGTAAAAGCTATAAATATTACACTCTTTTCCTGCATGAAGCTTCCACTGTTCTGCATCCTTTTGCTTTACGCTAAAATCCTTTTCACCAAATAGAACTGAAATATTGCATTCAATTTTATCCTCCTTAGCTTGATAAACATAATCGTCAACCATCTTAAAATCTGCTCTAAGGACAGGTAAAAAATTACTTCTTTTTATTTCACCATAATACTCTTCTGGGAGACCGCCATAAAGCGAAACCATTTTCAAAAACAAATCATCATCATATTTATCAACGTTGATACGATTATGTTTTATATGTGCAGCACCCCTTCCAGAAAAAAATATATGACTGGGAAGCTGTTCTCCTTTGTCAAGCAATTTATAATATGCTTCATAAGCTAGCAATGCCCCCATACTATGCCCAAATATGTAGTAATCACTATCTTCTATTTTGGATTGGATAATTTGTGCAATATCCTCAGCCGCTTCATCTACATTACGATAGAATTTTTCATTCTTCCTTATGCCCCTGCCTGCTGGTTCAATAAAAACCATCTCATAATTTTCAGGAAAATACTTTTCCCAGTTATAATAAATCATTGAAGTAGCCCCAGCATACGGAATAAAAAAAACTTTTTTCTTTTTCAACTTACAACTCCTCTCATACATAGCTAACGATTAATTGCTTTATTGGATTTTCGAGCTGGGACGAACCCAGCTCCTATAAAATAATAGATATCCAATTATATTGACATGTAATCTGTTATTTGTTAAAAGTAATACTACATATAGCACTCAATTATACTATCAATAAACGAGTTCAAAAACGCTTCCATTTCTGCAAACATTCCGGTCTCAACAGAAAGGCTCATCTGTAAACCATCTTCTGTAATACTAATATCTATAATATTAGAGGAATATTTACTTTGTACAGTTTCATCTAAAAGATTATTAGAGTTTTTAAGAATTCCTGTATTATTATAAATTAACATCTGCTCCATCGTCTCGAAGTTGTTTTTAAACATACGTTTAATCTCCGGATACTCTTTTATACCTTGGTGAGAGAATAACGAAGAGAAATATATGTTATTACTCTGTACGAACGAAAGTTTATCTTGAAGCAATGTATCGATTATGCCCTCGTACCGTTTTGGTATAACAAACGGCGCTAATTCTAAAAATTCACCTACATAATTAAACAGATTGATTACATTGTTTTTTCTGGAAATATGCAAAGCAAAAATTGGTATGTCCATATCTAAATAAATATACTGCATTGCTTTGATAAACACTTTTTGTGAGATCTCTAATAGCGCCACATCTGTCATTAAAGACCATTTTTCATTGTTTCTGTATTTATATATACAACTTTCAAGTTTTCGATTTTTATTATTTTCCACAAAACAATTAAAGGATTGACAAAATTCTTGTATGCCCAAAGCCTCAATTATTTCATTTTCCGACACTGTAACGTTTTCATTTCTCAAAAGATTAACATAATTTTGATATGGATTTTTATCTTGGCCGACATCATTTCCATAATATATATCTGTTAATCTTTCTTTCATTATCTCTGCACTAAACCTATCACATATTAAATGCGAACATGAAATCAGCAATGTAAACGTAGCCTCAGAAAACTTAACCAACAATATTTTTGATGATAAATGATCTACCGTATATACATCATCGTGACCATAGCAATCCATTTTTTGCATTAACTTGTTAATTAAAGTTTTCTTATGCGAATTATCTACCCCACTAATGTCAATAAACGGAATATCAACCTGAAAACCGTTGTATATTCTGATAAACTTTTCTTCGGTATTCATAGAAATGCTACTCTTTAGCAAATCATAAATCCCCTGTAAGCTTGTCCACGAATAACTGAGCTTTTTGACATCAATCCTATCGTGAAACGGGATATGCATCACAACATTTCTAACACCCATCACATATGAGAACTGCTGGATCCCTGTAAGCGGACAATCTTTAAAAGTTGCATTGGTAATTGTTTCATATTCAAATCGTACCAGTTCCTTATCTGCTTGCTGTAAAAGATTATCGATTAAATTATTTTGACGTGCTTCGTATACAATCTCAAGGTTCTCATCTGTTCCTGAAATAACTTCGAGCAAAAGATTAATAATATCTTTAGACAACTTGTTTATTTCAGATTCAAGCCAAATAGACTTATCATAAATATAGTCGATAATTAATTCCCCATTTTCAATGCTAGTATTAATGGCCAATGGACCAAATAATATGTTTTTCTCATCCGCATTATGACCAGATGCATACTCAGAAAATGAAATTACATCCGAAGCATCTGTATTCACATCAATTTCTCCAAGATAATTAAATGATATTTGAGGAATATGTATATCTTTTATTTCCTTATTATCCATGGTCAACATATAACTCATTCCATTGGAATGAACTGTTTGCAACGCTAACAATAAGCTATCCAATGTCTCATTGAAACTGTTACCTGCTTCAAATATCAACGGATATATACTGGTAAACCATCCTACAGTTCTATCAACAGAAATACGATCAATCATGTCATACCTACCGTGGCTTTCAATATTTAATGCTACTTTTTTCACTCCATAACTACGATAGATGACTTTCGCAACTGCAGTCATAAGCAAATTGCTGATGTTTGTGTGTAAGACTCTATTTGCTAGTGTAAGCAAACCACGTGTATCCGTGGCATTTAAGCGCTCACTAAACTGATCGGTTCCCATATCATTCTTATTTTTATTCAGTGGCAGCTCCAATTCAACTATTTGTTCGTTTATACTATTCCAGTACTCCATTTCACGTTGAACTGCAGAATCATCCTTGAATTCACTTAAAACAGAGACCCATTCTTTAAATGAAGCCGTTTTGTCTGGTAAACGTATGGATTCGCCATTTTTACAGAAATAATACGATGCAAGAATATCCTCTATAACAATACGAAGCGACACTCCATCAATAGCAAAATGGTGAATACAGATATGCATATGATCGCTGTCACCAACTTTAAATATTGTAACGATTACTAATGGACCGCTATCCAAGCGGATTGATTGCTGCGCTTCCTGCACGTATTGTTTAATTTCTGCCTCAAGCGCAGCATCATCAGATATGCTGCGTAAATCAACAGTATTCAGTGTAAATAACTTAGTTTCATCAACTGTTCTGATAATCTGTTTGCCACTTTTTACAACTACTCTAAGCATATCATGATGCTGTACAACTGCATTCAAAGCTTGACGCATCGCATCTTCTGAAATCCTTTCCTTAGATTTCAACATGACGGCCATATTAAAATAATTAGGATTATACAGCTCTGACTGGAGAAACATCTTTTGGATAATACCCAGTTCTACCTCGCCGCTGATTACCTCTGAAGGAGAGTAATTCTCAATAAGGGTAGCCATACGACTAATAGATGAAACGGTTTGATACTGCATAATGCTTTGAATACTAATGGAATAACCGTATTCCCTAACCTTTGAGATAATCCGAATTGCTTTCAGCGAATCTCCACCCATTTCAAAGAAGTTGTCCTTTACTCCTACTTTTTCTACACCAAGTATTTTACTGAATATATCGCATAGGATTTCTTCCGTTTCACTTTCTGGTGCAACATATTCTTTTTCACTTTTTGCTTCGATTTCAGGTAGGGCTTTTTTATTAAGCTTACCATTCATTGTTATTGGAATTGCTTCAATCTGCTTTATATATGCAGGTATCATGTAGTCAGGCAACATCAATCCCAATGTGTTACGTATTTCAGTCATGCTTATTTCTCTATCTGATACTATGTATGCGTGAATTGCTTTATTGTGCAAAGCATCTTCTCGTACAATTACTGCACAGTCTCTTACATAATCTTCTTTTCTGATGACGCTTTCTATTTCACCCAGTTCAATTCTGAATCCTCTTATCTTTACCTGCTCATCAATTCGTCCAAGTAATTCTATATTTCCATCAGGAAGCCATCTTGCAAGATCTCCTGAACGGTATAGCTTACCTTCACTAAAAGGATTATCTATGAACTTCTCTGCCGTAAGCTCGGGTCTGTTTAGATACCCTTTAGCAAGCCCTACTCCCGCTATACATAACTCTCCTGGTACTCCTATCCCACAAAGTTTATTGCCATCAAGATTATATAACTTCATATTGCCAACAGGCTTACCTATTGGAACCATTGTTATACCAGCTTTACAGTTATAATATGCAGAATAAATGCTCGCTTCTGTAGGTCCATATATGTTTGCAATCTTCGCTTGTAATCCTTCAGATTCAGCTACATCATAAAACTTGTTTACAAGTTCTGAATTTAGTGCTTCACCTGCTGCTATGACATATTTAAGGCTCTTAATCTTCTGTATTAATTCACTCCTATTTTCTATAGTCATCATAAACGCAGCTAACATAGATGGAACAAAATCAATCATTGATATTTGATGCTTCTCAATAGTCTCCAATATTGACAAAGGATCCTTTTCTGCTTCAGGTTTAAGCATTACTATTCTTGCACCTATAGTACTCCACCAAAGAATCTCACTTGCTGATACATCAAATACATAGGTTGTTTTTTGCAAAATTGTATCATTTTCGTTAAGTGGATATAGCTTCTGCATCCATGTAACAAGATTAAGCAATCCTTTATGCCTATTCATTACACCCTTTGGTCTTCCTGTTGTTCCTGAAGTATATATACAGTAAATCAAATTATCTGGTGTACATACCTTTTTGGGATTTTTAGTTGTTTCTTTCCAAACCATACTATCAGCAAGGTCTATAACCGGTATTTTTGTTTTTACTTCTTCTTTATAGACAAGCACCACTTTCGGCTTGCAGTCCTCAAGCATAAACATAATTCTTTCTTCAGGACTCGTCTTGTCAATTGGTACATATGCCCCGCCTGCTTTCAGTATACCGTAAATTCCTACTATCATTTCTATGCTTCGTTGTGCAATGATTGCCACAAAATCATCTGGCTTCACTCCCATTTTACGAAGCTTATGTGCAAGTGCGTTTACCCTTTCATTCAGTTCAGAATATGTAATCTGTTCGTCTTCAAATACTACAGCTATGTTATTGGGCGTTTTCTCCACTTGTTCCTCAAACAAATCTACAACTGTCTTATCTCTCGGATATTCTGTTGTCGTATCATTGAACATTCCAAGTATCTGTTCTCGTTCTTCCACCGTAATAACTTCTATTTCATTTAACGTAATATCATAGTTATCCACAATTTGCTTCAGAATACAAATATAGTGTGTAAGAAGTCTTTTGGCAGTTTCTGTTTTGAACAGTTCCGTACAATACTCAAGTTCAATTTTAAAATCTCCATTGTCCTCAAATATATTGTAAGTCAGGTCAAACTTTGATACAGTGCCCTTTTCTTCGCTATAAAATATTTCAGTTCCGTCTAACTTTGATGATAACTTTTCATTATTTTGCAGAACCAGCATTACATCAAACAGTGGGTTTCTTGATATATCTCTCCTAACTTTCACTGCTTCGACTAATTCCTCAAACGGATACTCTTGGTTCTCAAAAGCCTTTAAACAGCTTTCTTTTACCTCCGCAAGGAATGTCTGATAGCTTTTTTGACCTTCCGGATATCCTCTCATTGCCAGTGTATTCACGAACATTCCAAGCATACTTTCTGTATCTATGTGCATCCTTCCGCTTATTGGACTTCCAATCACTATATCATTCTGTCTGCTATATTTGCTTAGCAGTACCATTGCTGCAGACAGAAATACCATGTAGTCTGTCGTATTAGAACTTCTTGCGAGCTCCTTTACTCTTGTCCCAAGTTTTTTGCCAGTTACTGTCCCTACTACTGCTCCTTTATAACTCTGTTTTTGGGGTCTTCTGTAATCCAGAGGCATATCTAGAACAGGAATATCATCACTGAACTCATTAACCCAGTATTTCCTCTGTTCAGACAAATCCTTTGTCCTCATCCATTCACTATAATCCTTATATTGATGTGTAAGAGGCTCTAATGACTCTCCATTGTACAGAGACATGAATTCAGCAACAAAAGTAATCATGCTCATGCCATCTCCGACTATATGATGCATATCCATCATTAACAGCCAAAAGTCACTTTTCTTTACAAGTTTTACTCGTATCATTGGCGCCTTTTCTAATTCAAATGGTCTGACAAAATCTTGTATGAGTAATCCTTCATCCGTTTTCTCATCCTCTTCATACACAAAATCAGCCTTTACTGTTGTTCTTATCTTCTGTACAGGCTCTCCATCTATCATCAGAAACTCTGTTCTCAGTATTTCATGACGTTCTATCATTCCCTGCAAAGCTGCCTCGATAATTTCAGGGTGCACTTCTCCAGTTAGCCTGATACTTTGTGGCATATTGTATGCTATTCCTTCTCTATCCATCTGACAGATTAGATATGTTCTCTTCTGTGTAGAGGACATCGGATAATACTCTTTTTCCTCTGCATTCGGTAATGGGATATATTCCTTAAGTTCCTCTCCAGTTATAAGTGCTGCGAGTTTTTCCACTGTAGGATTAGTAAATACATCCTTCAATGCCACTCTGTATCCCATCTTCGCCTCTATCTGATTAATCAATCTGGTTGCTCTCAACGAATGTCCACCAAGCTCAAAGAAACTGTCCTTTATGCCAACTTTCTCTATCATGAGTATGTCACTAAAAATATGGCACAGAATCTCTTCGTTCTCATTTCTTGGCCCTATATATTTCTTCTCACTCTTTGCCTCTATTTCAGGCAATGCTTTCCTATCAACCTTACCATTCCTTGTAAGTGGTAAGGTTGCAATCTGAATAATATGCGCCGGTATCATGTATTCAGGTATTATCTTACTTAGCATCTCTCGAATAGCAGATACACTTATCTTTTTATCCGATACTATATATGCACAAATTGCTTTATCTCCTGTCGAATCCGTTTTGACAATAACAGCACAATTCTTCACATACTCCGTTCTCTTGATAATGTTTTCAATTTCTCCAAGTTCGATTCTGAATCCACGTATTTTAACCTGCTCATCAATTCTTCCCATGAACTCTATGCTTCCGTCAGGCAACCATCTTACAAGATCGCCTGAGTGGTAAAGCTTACCTTCCCCATATGGATTTTCCACAAACTTCTCTACCGTCAGATCTGGACGGTTTAAGTAGCCCCTGGATACGCCATCTCCAGATATACATAGTTCGCCGAGTATCCCTATTCCGCACAACTTCATGCCATTCATGACATATACCTGCGTATTTGCTATTGGCTTACCAATTAGTATTCGTATAAAGTCCTGCGGTATCTCGTATATAGTCGTATATGTCGTGTTCTCCGTTGGTCCATATACGTTCAGTATCTTCAATTTTTTGTTATGTTTCCTTAATGGTGCTACATGCTCCTCCGAGAGCTTCTCCCCGCCAATCATAAGATACTTCAGCCTATCAAATATAGTGATATCCTCCTGTACCATCTGGTTGTAGAGTGCTGTTGCCATAAACATAATATCTACCTTGTTATCTCTCAGACATTCCTTCAGTTTTCTTTCCGAAGTGATGACATCATTGTCTGCAATTACCAACTTTGCCCCATTCAGTAATGCTCCCCATATTTCGAAGGTTGATGCATCAAAAGATAACGAACCGGTTTGCATGATTATATTTTCCTCATGTATTTCTATGTAGTTCGTGTTCTTTACTAGACGTATTATGCTCCGGTTCTCAATCAAGCTTCCTTTAGGCTTTCCACTAGTTCCCGAAGTATAGATACAGTATGCCAGTCCCTTTGGTCCAGTATATACTCCAATGTTCGCATTGTCCTCTTCCAATAACTCCTCATCTGTCAACCTGATTACTGGGACTCCGATTTCTAAATTGAATTCCATCCCTGCCGTGATCACTGCCTTAGGACTGCATTCCTCAAGCATGAACCTGATTCGTTCCTCCGGATAGCTCATATCTATCGGTACATATGCTGCGCCAGACTTCATTATTCCACAGAGCCCAATAACCATTCCTATACTTCTCTCTGCTAGTATCGCAATGAAATCTTCCTTCCCGACACCAAGCTTTCTCAATCTCCGTGCCACTTGGTTTGCCTTTTCATTTAAGCAGCTATAAGTTATCTCTTCTCCTCTGCAGACTACTGCCACATGCTCTGGTGCCTTTTCCACCTGCTCCTCAAACAACTCTGCTACAGTCTTTTCTCTCGGATACTCTGTTGTCGTGTCGTTGAACACTCCGAGTATCTTGGCTCTCTCTGTTTCTGTTATCGTTTCTATTTCACACACCTTTGCATCAGCATTGTTTGAAAGAAACTTTAATACAGTTTTTATTCTTGCAAGTAGATTATCCACATCAACTTCCGTATAACGATTGGGATTATATAACAAATCTATACATAAAGAATCATTGATAATATAAAAAATTACGTTTATATCATAATTTGTCTGTTCTCTTGATGATTCCATTTGTATCTGCAGCACTTCATTTTGTTCTTTAGCATACTCATAATTTTCAAATACGAACAAAGTTTTAGTAAGATCCGACTTTTGATTTGTCAAGCTCTGAATCTCTGCCAAAGAACAATAATCAAAGTCATTTCCGTCTATTCCCTGTTGTTTTAATTCTTTTAGAAGCTCGTTGATGCTCATATCAGTGGAACATCTCACTCTGCATGGAATGGTATTGATGAACAAACCCACAGTCTCCTCAATACCGCTGATTGGGACATTTCTTCCTGAAACAACTTTCCCGAATACAACATCATCAGTATAATTGTATTTCTGTAAAACGATTCCCCATACAGCTTCGGCAACAGTGTTTATTGTAACATTACATCTTTTAGCCATCTGTACTATTATTTCTGTTTCTTCCCGTGAAAAAGAAGACTGTACCTGTTTCACCTGGCATTCCGATGACTGTGGCTTTATGGTTGGTATTATTTCTGCTACGCAGTCATAGTCAGACAATAATTCTTTCCAATAATTCAGCCCTGCTTCTCTATCCTGTCTTCCCAGCCACTTCAAATATTCGCCGTATTTGGAGCTATATTTTTTTTCTTCTGCGACTAGTTGCTCTACTTCAGACAAACTCATGCCTTCAACCAGCATTGAGTAGTATCTCATTAAATCTCCAAACACTAACGATATACACCAGCCATCCATTATAATATGGTGATGACTAAACAAAATTAAATGTTTTTTTGTTTTTGTAAAATATATCGTTTTTAATCTTAATAAAGTGTCTTTTTTTAGATCAAACCCTCTTACTAAATCTTTTTCCTTGACAGTCTGAATTAGCTCTTCTATATCTTCTGTCTCACATGCAATGTATTCACATTCTATTTCTCTATTTTCAAGAATAATCTGTCTAGGTATGCCTGTAGATTTAGGAATAACAAAAGCAGCGCATAAAGCTTCATGCTTAAAACTTATTAGCGTTAAAGCAAGCTTGAATAATTTTAAATCTATCTCACCATCTAACCAAAACGCATGTTGATTATGATAACTTGCCGCATTCTCATCAGCTAATTTATGAAACAATATGCCTTCCTGCATCGGTGTTAAACCATAAATTGACTTTATATTATCACTCATGACAATCTCTCCTTTACCGTAAAAGCATCAAATCAAGCTAAAATTTCCTTAATTTCGTCCAATTCTGCGGCTTCCATATCTGTCACTCCGTAGTCGGAAACCGTCTTCACGGTATCGTCTCTGTTAACACAAAATTTGATTATCTCCGAAAGGCAGTTTTTATACAACTGCGCCAATTTCTTAATGTGCTTCTGAGAATAACTTGTTTTATCATAGGTTAAGGAAAAGCTCAGAGTATCATTCATAATATAACCATCCATATTTATATTGCTCTCTATTCTATTTTCATCAGCAGTGGTTTTACCAACACTATATGTTGAATTATTATTAAAATTGTTTATATCCATCTGACCTAAATAGTTGAAACAAATATCTATATTATTCTGTCTGGATACAGATGAAAGAAGGCCATAACCTATCCCATGATTTGGCACCTTTCTCAGCATTTCCTTTGTAGAAATTATGCTGACTTCCATGTCGTCACAGCAATCGATAATTATTGGATATACACTTGTAAACCATCCTACTGTTCTATCAATATCAATCTTTTTATGAATTTCTTCTCTTCCGTGTCCTTCCAGTTCCACTGCTACCTTTTCTTGTCCTGTGAGTTGTCCTACCGCCATGCCAAGAGCACTAAGCATCAAATCGTTAATTTCCGTATTGAAAGCTTTTCCAGCATCATGAAGTAGAAGTTCAGTTTCTTCCTTTGTAAACATAATATCTATGTCAGCAAACCCAGAAGCTCCGTCTTTTACTTTCATGTCATTTTCTATTCTTATGTTTCTATCAAATGTATTTTTTGAAACTTGCTGCCAATACTCAGTTTCCATTTGTAGTATACTGCTGTCCTTGTATTCCTCCAATGCTTCTCCCCATTCTATGTATGAAGCTGTCTTCGGCGGTAATACAATTTCAGAACCGCTTTCTAGTTGTATTAACGCTGAAGTTAAATCATCTCCAAGAATTCTCCATGAAACACCGTCCACAACCAGATGATGAATGCATAACATGATATAATTTCCATTTGCTGTTCTATACAGCGCTGCTTTTACCAACGGTCCATGTTCTAAATCGATACTACCCTGTATTCTTGTACTCTCAGATTCAATTGTTTCTGCCATATTATTGTCTTCTATTAAGTTAAATGATTCAAAATCAAACATCTTACTCTCATCACTACTCAAAATCGTCAATGAGTCATCTTTATAAACAGAGCGTAGTACATCGTGATGTTTAACAACAGCATGAAGAGCCTTTTTAATAACTTCTTCATCGTCTGTATCTGTTGCTATCATTACAGCTTGATTATAATGATTTGGTTTAGCCATTCCTCGAGCAATAAAATCTTTGATTATTGGCGTAGAAATTACAGTTCCCACAACATCATTTTGATTATAATTATTTTCTTTCAGTGGTACGACAACACTTGCAATCGCCTCAACGGAATAATTGACCATAATATCTTTGCTTGAAATCTCATAACCAGCATCTCTCATTTTAGATATTACTTTGATTGCCTTGATTGAGTCTCCTCCAAGCTCGAAAAAGCTATCTTCAACTCCTACTAATCCAACACCAAGCACTTCACTAAACACATTACAAAGTGCATTCTCAATCTCGTTCCTAGGCTCAACATATATTCTTTCACTCTTCGCCTCAATTTCTGGCAAAGCTCTCTTGTTTATTTTTCCATTAGTTTTTAAAGGTATTTTTTCAATCTGCATCATATAAGGTGGAACCATATACTCCGGTAATACACCTCTCAACTCATCTCTGACTCCTTTTATGTTTACCTCATCTTTTCCCACTATGTATGCATATATTGCCTTCTCACCTAACATATCTGCTTTTGCTATAACGACCACATCTGTTATGTTCTCTAGCTTGCGTATAGCACTCTCTATTTCACCCAGCTCAATCCTTTGTCCTCTAATCTTTACCTGCTCATCTATCCTTCCCAGATATTCGATATTCCCATCAGGTAGCCAACGTGTCAAGTCACCAGAACGATATAGCTTTCCCTCTCCGTATGGATTATCAATAAATTTCTCGTCAGTCAACTCCGGTCGGTTAAGATAGCCTCTTGCTACTCCTACCCCTCCTAAACAGAGCTCTCCTATAACACCAATACCGCATAATTCGTTTCCATTTAAAATATACGTTGTAATATTAGATATCGGTTTCCCAATCGGTATAATTCCCTTTTCTTCTTTACTGCAATTATAATATGTCGAATCAATGCTTACCTCAGTCGGTCCATATAAGTTAGCTAGTACACATATACTATCTCCCATGGTTTCATTGAACAATCCAACAAGATCCTCTGTTAATGCCTCTCCTGATGTTACAACAATCTTTAATTTCTCTAAAATATTCGCCTTTCGGCTGTCACTTGCAACGTATTTGAGTAGCTCCTTCAAAACTGTCGGTACAAACAAAATATGTGTTACTTTATATTTATATATTGCCTCAGCGATTTCATCTACTTCCACTTCTCCACCAGGTTTGAGTAATCCCATTTTTGCTCCTACAAGGTTGCTCCAT
Organism: uncultured Clostridia bacterium; assembly: GCA_942492835.1. Lineage (GTDB taxonomy): Bacteria > Bacillota > Clostridia > Lutisporales > Lutisporaceae > GWB2-37-7. The sequence goes on from OW818645.1 coordinate 753,902, forward strand.
AATAATTCATAGACAGAGACATCAAACGTATAGGTCGTTTTCTGCAAAATTACGTCATCCTCATTCATCGGATATTGTTTCTGCATCCATTCTATACGATTCACCAATCCTGTATGTGTGCTCATTACACCCTTTGGCTTTCCTGTTGTCCCAGAGGTATACAATAAATGCACCAAATTATCTGGTCTTATTTCAACACAAACATTACTTGTATCCCCTGTATACAGGTTCTCATCAAAAATATCTATAATCTCTATCTCAAGCCCATCGGGTACAGCAAAATTACCTGCAAGAATCACTTTGGGTTGACAATCTTCAAGCATGTATCTTATTCGTTCTTCAGGATACCTAGGGTCTATCGGCATATAAGCAGCTCCAGCCTTCAATATACCATGTATACATATTATCGTTTCTAGACTTCTCTCTGTCATGAGACATACCGCATCCTCAAGACCAACACCTGCTTTAATCAGTCTCCTAGCAACTTGATTTGCCTTTGCATTAAGATCAGCATATGTAAGCTGATCGTCCTTAAACATCACCGCTACTTTATCTGGAGTCTTTGCAACTTGTTCTTCAAACAGATCCACTATCGTTTTATCATTCGAATAATCCACAGTGGTCTGATTAAACTCCCCCAGAATACGCTCCCGTTCTGCAGCAGTAGATATTTCTATATCTGAGAGCTTTGCTTTTTGGTTTTTGATAATTTGATCAATAACCAACTTATATCGTTCTAGTATTAATTCCATATTTTCTGCATTAAACAAATCTGTCCTATAACTGAAATTAATCTCTATTGCACCACTTTTCTCCTGTAAATCGAATGATATATCGAATTCTTGAGTACTTGGCTTGTACTCAATTGGTTTAAGCTTTACACCATTAATTTCAGGAAGTCTAGTTTCCGCATTTTCATAACCAAACATCACATTAAATGCATTTTCACCAGTTGCATGCAGTTCGTTTATTAATAAATTATACGGATAATTGATGTGCCCATAGGATGCCAAACAAGTCTTTTTTATGCATTGTAAATACTCTGTCAAATACTGTTCCCCTGAATACTCGCTGCTTAATGCAATAGTATTTGTATACATACCCATACTATTTTCAAATCCACCAATAAATCTACTGGAAACAGGTGTAGTTATTGCAATTGAATTTTCCCTTGATACTTTATGTAATAAGATATTTAAAGCTGATAACAACACCATAAACAACGAGATACTATTGCTTTTAGCTACATCCTTTAATGCAGTCACGGTTGTTTTGTCAATTAAATCATAAATTACTCTACCATCGTAACCAGCAGTTGATCTATTCGTAGAATCATATGGTAAAGGTATCGCATAGACTACATTGGATAATTTATCCACCAAATAGTCATGGTCTCTTTTTAACGCTACTGAAGTCATGTAATCATTTTCCCATTTCACAAAATCCCTGTATTGTTTATCTGGAAGTGACAAGTTGGTTTTGTTGCATATTGTAGCGACTTCACCAGTAAAAATACCCATCGATATTCCATCAGAAACAGTATGATGACAATGGAATACCAGCACTTGTTGATTGTCATATGTATGCAAAATCAGCACTTCTAAAAGAGGCGCTGCCTCTAGAACAAATTTTTTAAGACTAGCACTAATAAACGTATTAAGATTAGCAGTATCGCTTTGGTATACTTCCCGAACCTTAATCCGCACATCTGTATGTACTCTCTGTTTGAACTCGCCTTCTTCCAAGTGTAAGCTTGTCCTTAATATTTCGTGTCGTTCTATGATTTGATTTACTGCAACTTCCAACATGTTTATATCAATATTGCCATCTACTATAGAAACTCCGGCTAAATCAAATGGATCTGATTCCTCAATAAGGATTCGAGAATATAAACGTTGCTGGATTAGCGACATGGGTATTTCATTACCCTCTATGTTAACTTTTTCGACAAATCCAACACTTTTGTCTTGTTTCGCTTTAGTCGTAAATGTATGTCGCGGATCATCATCTGTACCTGTTGGGTCTCCGAAGTAGCCGGCCTTCTTCATTTCTAGTACAGTATCTTTTACTGCCGAGTAAATTTTCTCAATGTCCTCTTCATTATGCTCTGTGGACAAAAAGAAATTTCGTCCCTCCCAGATATACAGACCTTTTTCAAGTAATCCATAGTAAAATATTTCTTTGTCTGGAGTTATATTAAATCTAAATAGCGATCCAAAATTATACATCTCCAATGTTATATTTTCTTCTTTGAAGAACTTGTTTAACCTCTCTGATAATCTCTTGGTCTTATCATTTAGTTCCTTATACATTGTGTCTTTATTATCATTAATATAGTCAAGAACTGCGTTAGAAGCCACCATTGCCAAATGGTGATGGCAGAAAGTTCCCCCGACAAAAGTCCGTTTTTCACTATAAATCGGCAAGGAATCATCTCCATAATTCCACATGCCACCGTCTATACTATCCAGATATTTTGATTTACCAGCAACGACTCCTATTGGCATTCCGCCACCAATTACTTTACCATAGTTAACAATATCAGCTTGTACACCGAAGTATTCCTGGGCACCGCCCTTTGCAATTCGGAAACCGGTTACTACTTCATCAAATATCAGTGCAATATCATTTTCCTCTGTTACTTTTCTTAACTTATGTAAAAATTCTTTAGGCTGAATATCTGGGCGTCGGCTTTGCACTGGCTCTGTTAAAACGGCTGCTATCACATCGCTGTGTTCTTCAATATATTTTAATGATGATTCTTTATCATATTCTAACAGGATCAAATCCTTAACTGCGTTCTCTGATATACCCGGCGCCATTGGCATGGTTAGTACCTCTTTATTTGAAAAAATAGGAATACCCAAAAAACCATCATAGTTGCCATGATATGAGCCAGTAAAGCAAACAACCTTATTTTTACCTGTTACTGCCCGCGCCAGTCGTACGGAAACCATATCCGCTTCTGTCCCGGAATTGCAGAAAAATACTCTTTCTACTCCAGTCAGTTCAGAAATTTTTCTTGCAACCTCTCCTGGTAATATTTCCAAAGGTCCTAATGGCATCCCATCAGAATTGATTGCTTCCGCCAAAGCCTTCTTGACAAAACTAGGACTGTTTCCAAACATATTTACACCAAACCCCATGGTCATATCAATTAATTCGTTTCCATCCACATCTATTATCTTTGAACCACTACCTTTTTTTGCATAAATCGGATAAATCATCTCTTTAAAAAGAGGACGGAAACCAGTGATATTTCTCCACTCTGCATGTACTTTTCTATATTCATGAGTAGCATCTTTTGATGTTTTTGTAAAACTGGTATATTTCTCTTGAATACTCTTAAAATATTTACTTTGCAGGTTTCCTAATGCAGAGGATTCCTGTAAACTAAGTTTTTTATATGGAACATAATAATTTTGTGTTGGCTTTTTATCAATAATTTTTGGTATAATATCCTTTTTATTGTTTTCAGAAACAGCTGTAGGACGTTGTTTCAATACAGAATCAGAAGTTGATGTAGCTCCTGTACCCATGACAAGACTTTTCAAAATGGCGTTTTGCTCCTGCATAATCGCAAATTGACCATTAAATAGCTTTTGTATAGTGTTCAAATTATCTGATAAAGGTAGTTTTGTGTCTTCTTGAATATTCAACGCTGAAGTATCATTTAAGTAAGAAGTGGAATTATCCACAGCAATAGCAACCTCGTCAGGTAAAATATCATTCTGCTCAACAACAGCTTCTTCGTCCTGAGGTAAATCACCGCTCTGATATTGCTCTGCAATATATCCTGCCAACTTTTCTAAGGTATTAAACGATGTTACAAGCAGGTCTAATGAAATATCCACTTTATACTTATTATTGATTTGTTTTCCTAAAGCCATTAAAAGCATAGAGTCAAAACCGAATGCAAACAATTCTTCGCTCGGATTTATCTCATCTTGTTCCATGCCGGTAATCATACTAGCCATTTCAATAATCTCTGTTAATACTCGTGTATATAAGTCTGTATATTTTTCAGATTCAATCATAACAATCATACCTCCAATATAAATTTTAATAATCGTGATAATATACTCTGTTATACCATGTTTTATTTATATATCAATTCTTTCCATAATAATTTCCTTCGAAATGGATAATTGGGTAATAAAACTTTTTCTTTAGTATATGTTGAATAAAACCTATCCCAATTTATTTCCACTCCACTAAGATATAGAGTTTTAACCGAATCAAGTAGTTGACGATAAGCATCTCTGCCACTTCGTAGAGATGGTACAAATACTGCATCGTCCTGCCTAATGCATTGATTAGCCAGTCCGCACAATGTAGCTGTTCCACCTATTTCGATAAAAACCTTAATGTCTGCTTTCCAAGCTTCCTCCATAGCTGCTCGAAAATCAACTGTCTGAGACAAAAGACCTGCCCAATATTCTTTCTTACCAAGCACGTCTTCCTGTTCAAACTTACCTGTGACACAGGATATTATCTTAACTCGTGGTTTAGCAAAACTTACATTAGAAAAATAATCACTATAACTTTGTTCATAGCTCTGCATTATTTCTGAATGGTACGGACGATTGATCTTAAGATCATTGATAAACACTCGTTCATTGCGTTGCAACACATCTAACACTTCATCGACCTCATCCTTACGACCTGAGATAGTCACATTCTTTGGAGCATTAACAGCTGCAATTGACACACTCTTACAATTACTATCTGCTATCGCTTTTTTCACCGTCTCCGCATCAGCTAGAACTCCTACCATTTTACCTTCAATATCTATAGCTTCCATGAGTTTTCCCCGTGCCACAATCATTTTGACCGCATCACCAAAGCTTATCAAACCGCTATAGCATGCGGCAGCATATTCACCAATACTATGACCAATCACCACATCCGGTGTAATACCAAGTGTCTCCCATACTTTACTTAATGCGTATTCAATAGAAAAAATAACTGGTTGTGAATACAGCGGGCGATTTAGAACTGCTTCATCAGAGTCGAAAACAGCTTCTTTAATGGATATCCCTAACAACTCCGCAAAAGCACTCTCGCAATCCATAAAAGCATCCCGAAATTCTTTAGAATACTCATATAATTCTTTGGCAATATTTTTATAAATTGATCCCTGTCCTGTAAACAAAAACGCAATCTTTTTTCTTTTATCATTTGCTACATTTGTATTGAAAGCAAAGTTTTCATCCTTTTCCAATGCGGTGGTAATAGCGTTTATTATATTCTCCTTTTTAGTACCTACCGCAGCAAATCTACATGGTAAATGACTTCTTGTAATATTTGATGAATACGTTACAGCAGATAATTTAGCATCTCCATTTGCTATATAATCTCTCATATTTGTCATAGCCTGTCTGAGTGCAGGGATACTTTTTGCAGAAAGAGTTAAAATATTACAGGGCATATCTTGCATATCGCCCTCGTCATCTACCTTATCCGGCTCTTCTACAATTACATGTGCTAATGTACCACTGATACCAAAACAGCTGATACCTGCTCGCCGTTTACCCGAATTTTTTTGCCAATCAGTTAGAGTCGTAACTACCTTAATCTTATCTCTGTTTATATTTCTATTAGGTTTTTTACAATTTATACTTGGTGGAAGTTTCCGATGTTTTAAAGACAGCAACACCTTAATTAAGCTTGCCATGCCTGCTGCAGCTTCCAGATGTCCAATATTCGATTTGACAGAACCAACTAACATTGGCTCCTGCTTATTTTTATAAGCTTCCAGTATTGCTTGAATTTCAATAAAATCACCCAACGTAGTCCCTGTTCCATGTGCCTCAATATAATCAACATCATCAACAGAAAGACCAGAGGTCTTAATAGTCTGACGCATTACATCACTCTCTGATAAGCCGTTCGGTGCATAATAACCATTTGCTCTACCATCTTGACCTATAATGCTGCTTTTTATTACAGCCTCGATTGTATTACCATCCTTAATCGCATCATCCATACGTTTTAATAACACGACACCACAACCTTCGCCTCGACCAAAGCCGTCAGCGGAATCATCGAATACTTTGCACCTTCCATCTGCTGCCAATGCTTGAAGCTGAGATAAACCAATAAATGTCTGTGGACATAGAATAAGATTTACCCCACCCACTATAGCCATATCACATTGTCCGTTACGTAGGCTGTCCATAGCCATATTCAATGCGACCAAGGACGATGAACATGCTGTGTCGCAAGCCACAGCTGGTCCTTTGAAATCGTAAAAGTAAGACAGTCGACCTGCCGCTGATGTCAGTGCTGTTCCAAATAATGAATATGGTGTAATCTTCTCCACTTCATTTGTTGCCATCTCTGCCCTGATATATTCATATGAGGATATGCCTACAAAGACCCCAGTTTTGCTACCTTTTAATTGAGGGATGCTTAACCCAGCATTCTCCATTGCCTCCCAACTAACTTCTAGTAATAATTTATGCTGGGGATCCAAAGACACCGCTTCGACCGCTAATATATCAAAATGCACATTGTCAAAGCTTTTAATGTCTGTGTCTAAAAAAGCAGCATTTCGAGTATATATTTTACCTGGTATACCTTTATCTGCATTATAATATTTATTAATATCAAACCTATCTGCACCGATTTCGGTAACTGCATCATAACCCTGAGTCAGTAAACGCCAAAAATCATCTGGATTATTGGCTCCGCCTGGAAAGCGACAATTATAACCAATAATGGCAATACTCTGCTCATCACGAACCTCTTTAAGTTCACTACTCAAATCGTTAATCTTTTTGACAGCTTTTTTTAATACTTCTTTATATTCCTGTAAATCTTTTTCCAATTGGTTCACATCCTACACTATTATCTTTTGCTCATTATAATATTATAAATTAGTCCAATTACGCTTAATCTTATATACTATACAGATTTTATATCATGCTTTACATAGGTTTATACCCAAGCCTAAAGATTGATCTTGCACTAAGACAAGCTACCTTAGTGCAAGAATCATCTCCGACTGTGATATATTCGCTGTTAGTCCAGCAACTTCTCCAATTCAGACAATACATCGCTAGCACTTTCATCTGGTTGATCATCTAATGCTTCTTCGATTTCTGCATACAAAACTTGATCAATCAAATAATTCGTCAATTCAACAAGTGTTGGATAGTTAAAGAAAGTCGATACATCAATATCAGTATTCAGCTGTTTATTAACAGTACTACGCATGGAAAACATCATCAAAGAATCCGCCCCTTGTTCACGTAAAGCTATATTAACATCCAACAAGTCACTTCTACTAAATCCCATAATCTTACCACAAACTTTTTGTAAAATATCCAACAAGAATGCTTTCTTTTCATCTCGTTTTTCCATACTCTGTAGTGTATCAAGAATACTGGTGTCTTCATCATCAGATTTCTTTTGCACTGAATATTCTGCCAGTATATCTGCTAATAATGCCCTTTGGCTATTTTCATTAGTATTATTCCCCATTGTTTTCCAATCAATATCTGCTACCATCAGATCTCCAAACGGCTGGTTAAAGAATTGTTCTATTATCTGACCTCCCACTTCATTTGGAAAAGCTTTAAGCCCCATGGTGTTCATATTCCTTTCGACCTCTGCGCGTTCAGAAGCCATACCTCCGGATTGCCATGGTCCCCAGCACATTGCATACACAGGAATTCCCTGACTTGTCATTTCAGCAGCGAACCGATTTAGAAAATAGTTTGCAGCAGCATAATTACTCTGTCCCAAATTTCCTAACAAGGATGTTATTGATGACATCATGATTAAGAAATCCAGTTCATCTTTATTGAGCAAATTATATAGATTAACAAGTCCCGAAACCTTTGGATTAAGAACAGTTTCAAAATTCTCCCATGTCTGATCAACAATAAACTTATCTGATATAGCTCCTGCAGCATGGATAACACCTCTTATTGCTGGCAATTCATGAATTGCTTGTGTCAGTGCTGTTTCTAATCCTTCCCCGTCGCAAACATCTGCATAGACGACTTTTATTTGGATACCTTTATTTCTAAATTCATTTATTCTTAGATTTACCTTTTCACTCGGTTGACGTCGGCATAATAATAATAGATTTTTAGCCCCCATATTCACTAAACAATCCACAAAAACCATACCTACCGCACCAGTACCTCCTGTGATTAAGTATGTAGCATCTTCCATTACAGTCAGGCTTTTTCGTGAGCGGTCTGTTCGCTTAGCACGTTTTGAATGTTTAATTATCCTGCCAACATACCGTTTACCGTCATGCAGACATACTTCATCAGCATTTTTTGTTACTAATTCTGCAACCAGATTGCCTTCTTTTAGACTCTGTTCATCAATGTCTACTATTCCTTCAAAAATCTTCGGAAACTCTAAACCAAGTACTTTTGCAAATCCCCACAAAGGTGCTTGAGATAAATTTCCACCTTGTTCTTCACCAACCTGCTGTGCATTCTTGGTCAATACTTTTATTCTAATGTTATCGTTAACACCCAATCTTTCGACTGCCTGTACCAAATACAGCAAACCTTTCAGATTTTCTGTATTGATTCCACTTAGTTTTCCTTGCTCGATTTGATATTCTCGATTCATTCCACTGCAATAAATTATTTTTATCTGACTGCCTTCATTAGCAGCTATTATATCATTCAACAATCTAGACCAACTGTCTTCACTACTTTGATTGATTTGATATACATGGTCGTTTTTCTTCAAATATGTTTCATCACCATTAAGAACAGAATCACTCTCAATACCATACTCCGACAATCGCTTAGATAAGCATTCTGCTGTGCTGCTTTCATCTGAAATCACGACATACCTCATTGGTTTCGAGCCTTGTGTCAAATCATAGTTTTCATCAGTTTCAACCCAAATTGGATGATAATAAAATTGATTAAAGTTATTTTGTATTCCCTGTAAAAGGCTATCACGGTTTGTAATTCTAGCCATAAGATCTTTAATCCTTACAACCAACTCACCTTTTTCATTAAATGCTTCTATGTCTGCATGAATAAAATTTTTATCGGTGCTCCTTATCGAAGTGTATGCTTGCAATTGAGACATTGCTTTATAATTGTAAGTAAACTCTTCTAAAAAATATGGAATCATTGTCTCTTCAATTACGCTATCAACCACCAATTTATCTTTTTCCTGTCTTCTGGTGACTTCCAACAATGTACCGGTCTGGAAAATCGAATCGATTGTTCCTGGATATAATATATATTTCTCCAAATCTGGGATATTCGCAAGCGGAATAATCTGACTTACATATTCTCCTTCGTTATTTATTTCATGAGCTGTCTTCATAATACGACGGAATCCATCACCTAAATAAAAACCAGAACTTCGCATCAGTGCATATGTACCTTCTTCAGGTGGAATCGGGTTAAGTTTCCATGTTTCAAATTCAGTAAAATCTGTTTGTTTTTGACTAAGGGTATAATCTGCATTTATTAAGACTTCCCCAACAGCATGTGTTAACCACTGAGTTTCTGGCGAATTATCATCACGACTTACGATAGTGAATTTTAATCTTCCGTCCTCTTTCTCCTGTAAACAAACTTGTACTAATCTCTCTTCATCAGAGTTGACTACCAGCGGTGCTCTAAATTCAATTGATTTTATAGTGCAGCTAGCTGGGTTTTTGAGTTCCTTTACTGCAGATAAAACAAAGGATACATGTGCTGCAGCAGGCGAAATAGGCATATTGAAAATAATATGTTCAGACATAAAGTAGGGTTCATCAGCTGTAAATTTGCGTTGAAAAACGACCGTATTCTCCATAAATGGTGATTCAATCCGTTCTCCTAGCAACGAATGAACAGACATTGAGCTGGTCATATTTTCCCTATTATCATAGTCTAATTCCAGCCAAAACTTATTCTTATCATAAGGATAATTTGGAACAGAAATCCTTTTCCACGACTTTTGACCTTTAAATTCTAAATTTTCCCACTGTATATGTGCGCCAGAAGCATACAGCAAAGCCAAAGTTTCTGACACTTGCTGTGCATCATTTCTTTTCATATTCAAAGTACTTGCAATAAACTTATCTTCATCGAAAATTAGTTTACATAGAGCAGATAATATCCTGTTAGCACCAACCTCTAGAAAAACATATTCTTCTGTGGCATCAATATTCTTTACTGTATGATAGAAATCAACCTTTTCACGGATGTGGCGTGTCCAGTAATCTGCATCCAAAATCTGATTTTTACCAATCTCTTCAGCATAGAGTGCAGAAGCATACCTTAACTTAGGTGCAGAAAAACTAACCTCACTTGCATAGGATTTGAAGTCTTCCATAATTGGTTCCATCATTTTTGAATGAAAAGCGTGTGAAACTTTTAGCTTTTTAATCCTAATTCCTTGCTCTTCAGCATTAGCTAAAATTTTGTCTACAGCAGCACGCTCACCAGAAATCACATAAGATTCTTTTGCATTAATCGTTGCAATTGAAACATCAGCACTATACTTCTCAATTAAAGATTTTACTGTTGCTTCATTCGCAAAAATGGTTCCCATTGCACCTTCCCCTGGTGCGATATCCATCAGTCGTCCTCGAAGTGATACCAATTTTACTGCATCTTCAAGACTCACGATACCTGCAGCAACTGCCGCAGCATACTCTCCGATGCTGTGTCCCATTACAACTTCCGGAACTATTCCATAACTTTCCCACATTTTATACAGTGCATAATCAATAGAGAAGATAAGTGGTTGAGCAAACACAGTTCTTTCAATAATCTCACTTTTTGCTTTATCCCCATATAGCAAATTAATAACAGATTCCAATATATACGGTTTAAACAGACGGTCACACAATGTCATTGCTTCTTTGAAGGCTTTGCTAGACTCAAAAAGCATTTTACCCATGTTTACGTATTGTGAACCCTGTCCTGTAAACATAAATATGAACTTTCTATCTTTTTGATAAATATTTTTCTCTCCATGGCTACAGAATACACCAGAAGGATTAGCACCAATAAGGAATCCCTTGAGCCTATCTAATATTTCTTCCCTTGATACTCCTGTTATAGCTAATCGATAGTTAAAATCTGAGCGCCCCCTGTCTGCACTGTATATAAGATCAGCGAAGTCTGCATCCTCACATTGCTCAATGCGCTTTATATACTTAAATATATATTCACGTAATGATTTTTCATTTTTAGCAGTTATTTTTAGAATATAATCCAATCCAATATTATTCTCTGTTTTTTCAGTTGATTCTTTTTTGTTTTCTTCTGTAGCTTTATATTCTTCTATAATAACATGCGCATTAGAACCGCCAAATCCAAATCCGTTAATTCCTGCTCTCCTAATATCATTTTGCTTTTCCCATTTGGATGGTTCACTTACCACCTTTATTGGTATATTGTCCCAGTCTATGTATGGATTAGGTGTATTAAAATGCAAGTTGGCTGGAATAGTTTTGTTTTTCAATGCCAACAGTACCTTTATGATCGAAGCTATACCAGAAACCGGTTCCAAATGACCAATATTAGTCTTAACAGAGCCGATTCTTAAAGGATTTTCCTTGCTTCTGTTTTCACAATACACTTCTGCCACAGCACTAACTTCGATAGGATCGCCTAACTTGGTTCCTGTTCCATGCATTTCAAGATAATCGATATCTTGCGCAGTTAAATTAGAAGCAGCCAAGGTACTTCTCATCAGTTTAGCCTGTGCAGCTCCATTAGGTGCTGTTAGACCATTACTTTTACCATCTTGATTAATTCCAGTAGCACAAATTACTCCTAAAATATTATCATTATCACGAACAGCTTCTGACAACTTCTTAAGTAAAAGCACTCCACCGCCTTCAGCTCTGGCATAACCATTCGCACTGGCATCAAACGCTTTACTGTGTCCGTCTGGAGAAATGGCACGAAGCTTTGAAAATGCAACACTTATAACCGGAGAAAGGATCAAGTTCACTCCAGAGACCACAGCCATTTCGGCTTCTCCTGCCTTTATAGCATTACATGCTAAATGCAGAGCTGTCAGACTTGATGAACATGCCGTATCAACACCTAGACATGGTCCCTCAAAACCAAAAAGATAAGAAACACGGCCGCAAATTGCACTCATGCAACCACCTGTCAAAGAATATGCACCCACTTTTGTCAAATCTCCAGAGTATATACCACTAAGTGCATATTCATCAGAAGATATGCCCAAATAAACACCAGTATTAGAACCACTGTATTTACTTATATCCAAACCCGCATTCTCAAAAGCTTCCCAAGTCAACTCAAGTAATAGTCTCTGCTGGGGATCTAAAAAAGAAGCTTCCATAGGCGAAATATTAAATAGCCCAGCATCAAATTCATCTATTGGCTGGTCTAAAAACCCCCCTTTACGACAATACATTTTACCTGGAGCATTTTCATCCTCATCATAATATTTGTGTAAATCCCAACGTGATTCAGGAATATCGACAATTCCATCTTTACCACTCATCAGCACGTCCCAAAATTGCTCATTACTGTTGGCGCCAGCAGGAAATCGGCAGCTTGTACCAATAATGGCTATTCTATCTCCATTCGGAACTTTTTCATTACTCATTTCTTCTCTCACCTCATTTTTTTTATTTTTATTCATTAATTTATATATATGGTCGGTAAGCATATTTACGTTCGTAAAACTAAATAATACAGATATCGATAAAGCAGTGCCAAATACCGCATTGAGTTTTTCTACAAAAGGAGGAATATTGATAGATATGATGCCATAATCAGTAAAAGGAAGATTGTAATCCGTAATTTTTATCTGAAACAAAGCCTCTACAGATTTTACAATTTCCTTAATTATTTCTGTCCTAGATAAAGCATCTTCAACTTCGGTTACCTTATTATCATTTTTATTATTCATCTGTTGTTCATGCAATTTATCTATAATCTGGGAATATAAACCAGTATTAAATGAGTTAGTTAGCCCTCTTCGGAAAAGTTTTCCACTAAAAGTTTTTGGAAAACTTTCAATTGGTATTATCTCATCAATTGTTAAACCAGCAACTTCAAACAACTTCTGCTTTATTTCTCCCGAATAAGTAATAAACCTATAGATGTCGTCAGTATTGTTCAAATTTAAAGAAGCTTGAACAAATATAATTACACGTTCCGCGCTATCTTTCATATTAAGGCCATTACAAACAATAGACTGCCCATATCCTCTATTTTCAACTTGATTGTTAATTATATTTTCTATACTAATACAGGCATATTTCTTTCCATTTGCGACAATCAATTCTTTTTCTCTACCGACAATGACCAGACTCTTCTCAGCCATAAATCCGATGTCGCCTGTATAAAGCCACTTTCCATTATATATGATTTTACTAGTAGCCTCTTCATCTTTATAATAACCTGAAGTCACACTGGCACCACTTACATAGACATGACCTAAATATCCATCTGGTAATGTATTATAATTATCATCCATGATGCTTATAGTAGTAGAATCAAGTGCTGTTCCCATTTCAAGAAATGAGTTTTCTATATCGCTTTCCTCAGCGACCATGTAGTCCACTTTTTCTCCTAACACTAGCTTGTTCCCGGCAACTTTATAGGCACATGCCAACTTACCCTGTCTATTTGCACACACCATTATAGTGGCTTCTGTTAACCCGTATAGAGGTAAGAGTGTTTCTCTGGAAAAACCTAATTTTTTCACCAAATTCGTAAAACCAGTGCACAATGGATAATTTACCTGTTCCCCTCCGATAAACATACTCTTTATACACGATAAATCCCAATCAGGAGACATATTGGTTTGCTTATAAATATTAATAAAATGCTTAAGTGCAAACGGTAGCGTTCCTGTTATAGTAGCACGATGTTGATTGACTTTATCCATCCATAATAATGGGGTCTTCATATAAATATTTGTTGGTATTAAGTATTGGCTGGCGCCCAGTACAATTGGTAATATATGGAATATAACTAAGCCATAGCAATGTGTCAATGGCGACCATGAAAGAAATTTATCGTCTGACTCCATTTCATAATGTTTGATAAAGCTTTCAACATTTGCTGCTATATTCGATTTTCTAATAATAACCCCACGCGGTTCACCAGTTGTGCCTGAGGAAAATAGAATATATACAATATCATCAGGGTCTGAAACCAATTCAATGTCTTCTATCTTATCAGCATGCTTAATATCATCATTTACTGACAAAAGATTAACTGCTTTTTTACCTAAATTAAAATCTTGATCTGGCGTATCATACAGCATATATGGATTGTCAAGCTTAGCAAATGCATGCTTTGTAAGCTTATCGCTATACTCATTGCTACTCGCATCCAGTGGGACTGCAATAAAGTTACCTATAACACAAGCCCAAAACGCATATATGTAAAACTCAGAACTTTCACACCTTATGACAACTTTTGTGCCTTTGCAAGCTCCCCTGCTTTTTAATATGGTGCAAACAAAAGAACTCTTTTCCCATAACTCTCGATATGAAATGTATTTTTCATCATGCGAAGAAGTTATCAATGTAATCCCTTTGTCCTGCTTTGTGAGCTGTTTCAACGCTACCAATAAATCATCTGTTTCTCTCATTACTATACCTCCAAAATAGTTTAATAAATTTTTCATCAAGAATCAGGAAATACCTTTTAGCTTTCTATGCCAAAAAGCAGAACAGAATTAATCATCATTTATCCAAAACAACTTAAAAGCACACAATAATCAAATGTTACGTCTGAATCAACGAACTTCTTCAATACTGTCTATGGTGCCATCCTTCATTCGATAAATAACTGTGCCATATTTTGCTGATTCTTCTGAATGAGTAACTTGAATAATAGTTTTATGCATTTCAACATTAATTTTTTTAAACAGAGTCATAATTTCCATACCGTTTCTTGAATCTAAATTTCCAATTGGCTCATCTAGATACAGAATATCTGGTTCATATACCAGCGCCCGCGCTATGGCAACCCGCTGTTTTTGTCCTCCTGATAGTTCCATTGGGGTAAATTTACGTTTATCCTCCAACCCAATATAATGGAGCAATTCCTCTAATTTATTCTTATGATTCTTGATTTTCTTTCCATCCAGCATCAGTGGCAACATAATATTGTCCTCCACGGATAAATTAGATACTAGATTGTAAAACTGAAAAACAAATCCAATCTTTGTTCGACGCAGTTTACTGAATTCTTTTTCGCTGATTTTTTCAATACTTTGTCCGGCCACAATTATTTCACCTGAAGTCATTTTATCCAAGCCGCCTAAAAGATACAACAGAGTGGATTTTCCAACTCCAGATGGTCCCATAATAGACACAAATTCTCCTGTACGAATATCGAAACTAATATTATTTAATATAACGTTTTCTTCATTTCCTATAAAATATGATTTACGCAAATTTTTTACACTTATAACATTCATCTTTTATACTCCTATTCATATCTTAATTCATCAATTGTAGAGATTTTTCTGCTTTTAATTAATACAGGTATTGATGTCAGTAATACACTGACAAAAGTAATGGCTACTGTTAACAAAACATTTTCCGGATTTAAGGTAACCTTGACAGCCAAACCTGCCCAATCCATAAATTTTGTTACAACCATTGCAATTATGTAACTGTATGGAACAATTAAAAGAGTAGCCCCTAAAACTGTGATAACAGATTCTGTAATTAGCATAATATTTCTACTAGCGCTACTCATACCAATCGATGATAGCAACGCTAATTCTTTTTTTCTTTGAATCAAACCAACCAACATATTATTGATAATTCCGAAAACAGCTATAATAATAATAAGTCGAGAAAAAATAATTAAAGTTTGACACAAGGTTGCCATAGTTTCTATTTTTGTACTTACTTCCTCTGACTTAGTTGTACAGGTAGCTCCATAATCGAAAATAGCAGTATTGATTCTAACTTTAGCAATATCAGTATCTGCTGTGACAGAAATAGTTATAAAACTGGCCTCATTCACTTCAAAAACTTCCGTCATTATTTCGCTTTTAATAATTGCAAAAGCCCCTGAATCATACATTTTTCCATCAATTTGCCCTGCTATGGTAAACTGGTGTTCAATATTGTTGATTTCTAATATAATTTTATCTCCAACTTTTTTGTCCAATTTTTCTATTATTCTATCGGAAAGAATTATTTCTTCTTCGTATGCCTCTACAAAAGCATCATACATTTCTTTGTTTTCAACAGAATCCAATTCTAGATAGGCCAAATAATTCCTATATGCTTCTGGGTCAACACCATGAATAGCTGTTTTGATATTGTCTATTGAACCTGTCACTTTATAATATGGATTTATACTGTCCTCTTCCACAATGTACAGCGAACGAAGTTCATCTACAATTAGATCTGTTGTGCTTTCTTCGTTTGAATCTTCTAAAATATTCGAGATTGAAATGTCATAATCTAACTCTTGATAAGCAGCTTCCAAAGAATTTATAAGCGATTCAGATACTCCACTTATAATTATACTTGATATCATTGCTACAATTATTAATGTAACATTGGATAGTAAAACTCTAGAAGTCCTTAAATTGTTAAATGCTAAAAATATAACACCTGATTTATTTTTAATTACTTTGCAAATCAGATTTGTTACAAGATCAACAAACTTTGTTGATGCCAGCACAATCCCCAATATCGCGAAAAAGGATAACACTGGGCTCATTGAAACCGTCCATTTGCTGCTTATAAAAGCACCTGCAAATGAAATGATAATCATAATAGCCCCCAGCACAAATTTAGACCAACCTATTTTAACTGGAACATAAAAACTATTTAGAATTACTTCTTTAATAGGTAGCTTATTAATATTTCTTACAGGAAGCACAGCAGACAGAAAGGATAAAATAACTGCAAAAATAATACCCATTACTAGATAAATTGTATTTATTGAAAATTTTTCAATAATCCCGTATTCCGCAAGAGGAGATGTGATTCTATTAATAATCATTAATACCACCATGCCCAAAGCATCACCAATTACTCCGCCGCATAGTCCATAAAAAATACTTTCAAAATAAAGCAGGCTCTTTATCCTTCCTCTTGTAGCCCCCTGACTAAGAAAGGTACCTATAGTGGATAATCTTTCATTCAAAATAAGTGTGAAAGCACCGTTAATGATAACAAAGCACATAATAATAACAATACCCAGCATCGCATACATCGAGATTAAAAACGATGAATACTCTTCGTTAATTGCTTCATCGTCATATAAAGACTCCGCTTTAAAGCCGCTATCTTCGTTAGCCTCTGTAAATGCATCAATACTTTCGGAAATTGTATCCTCTTCTGGTTTTGCAAACAACACATTATATTTTCCATCTGCTTCAAAATAATCTGCTAAGTACTCATAGGAAACAATAATTGAAAACTGGGAGCTTTGATCCATATAATAGAGTCCTGTGTTTGCACATATTCCCACTACCTTAAACATTACCTTATTTCCATTAACCGACACAGTGAGTCTGTCATCAATATGTATATCATACTCATCGCTTGTCCGTTTTGAAATAATACAAGTTTCGTCCTTCAGCTTATCAACATTACCTTCTAAAATATAATCATTATAGTTGTCTGATATTTGATTTTTCTCTTTACCACGTAAGTTAACATATACCATTTCTGTGTCATCGTTATCATGAGACATAATGCCAGTGTAGTAAATTTCACCACTACAGTCATCTACCCCAATCATATCAACGTCATTAGAATTATAGAATGTATTTTCCGTTGAAGTAATTACAATTCCCATGCCTTCATTCCCAATAGTATATGCACTGGAATGAGAACCTAATATCACTTCAACTACACCCACACTTGATACCAACAACATAGTACTAATAGCGATAGAAAAGACTAGTAAAAATAGTCTACTTTTCTTTTCTGTCATATTTTTAAATAAATATCTAAAAAATATTCTCATACTTTTTTAACCTAACACAAGAAGAACTATCCTATCTTATGTGATCCTTTTCATATTATTTATATAGTCACTTACCGTTAAATAAACGCCTAAATCAGCAATAGTCTATCCATTTCATTGAGTACTTCGTCTACATCGCAAATAATGGAGTAATTTGAATAATTGAAAATTGCAGCATTTTCATCGGTATTGATTGCAATGATTATATCAGAATTTGTTATGCCCACCATATGTTGACTAGCACCTGATACCCCAAAACCAACATATATTTTAGGCGATATACTTTTTCCTGACTGCCCAACCTGGCACTCTTTTTCAACCATGCCTTCTTCAACCACTGCTCTGGTCCCAGCTACGCCTGCACCACAGCGTTCCGCTAAGTTAAATATTTTATCCCGAGTTACTCGATATCTAACACCGCGGCCAATACAGAACACCACTTCATATTTGCTAATATCCACTTCCGGTGGCTCCCTAGATTGTAAGAACTCGACAACTTCTAAAAAATTACTCTTAATTATATTTGGGACATAATCAAATTTCTCCACTCCATATCTCTGCACACCTTTATATGAATACTTGATAAAAACATCCTTTTTTACTGTACACAGTCTGATATCGCAATCTTTGCATCTAATCTCCGCAACCACCGAATCACTAATAGCTGCCCTGTAAAAGGAAAAATCACCATCGTAATTCAACTCAATATCAATACAGTCTGCAGTTAAGCCAACTTCAAAACGTGTGGACAATATCGCCGCCATTGCCTTACCAAATATAGACGCAGGAAACAAAACAAGTCCAGGACAACGCTCCTTCATGATCGACGTCACTATATCAGTCCATCCTTGAATATCTTGCACTGCATTGTACTGGCACATTATCACATTGTTTGCACCGTATCGTCTCAGCATTTGAAACCTTGGTTCGTCATATTCACCAATGCATATCACTGTGACTTCCCAACCACAATCATCAGCTAATGACCGTGCTTTTGTAATAATCTGTAGCATAAACTCACTGTCATATTCTGCTGTATCACATACAACTTCTATCTCGTTACGGCTCACATCTTCACCTCATTTTGTTATCTGTTTATCAACATTCTTTTTTCCACATACCATACCCAAAATAAACAATGCCTTATCCGCAGTATTACCTTTGATTACGTTTTTTTCTCTAGGTGCAAAACCAGATTTTATGCTATACACTTTAGTTTTAGAACCTTTGATACCACACTTGTTAGTATCCACATCAATATCTTCAGCGTTCCAGACTGTTACCCCTTTTAGTTTTGCCCGTTTCAATGCTAGTAAACTAATCTCTGGGTACGTAAGTGAAAAATCGCGAAATGCCACCACAACTGGCAAACATACCTCTATTCGAGTCAAGTTTCTCTCGTCGTCCATGTCCATCAGAACTTTTCCATCCTCTGCACTAATAAATCTCTCTGCTTTGCATACACAGTAATATCCCAAACGTTCACTAATGCCATAGACAACCTGTCCTGTTTCCCCATCCACTGATTTTTCCCCACAAACCACCATGTCCACATCACTAACTTTTGCTATTGCCTTGGCCAGCACAAACGAGGTTGCAACCGTATCTGAACCACTAAAAGCGGTATCATTAAGAAGTATAACCTCATCAACACCCATTGCTAGAGCTTTAATTAGTGGGATTTTGGCGTCTAATGGTCCCATGCAGATACAAATAATAGTACAGTCAATACACTTTTTCAGTTCAAGACAATTTTTTAGTGCACATAAATCATATGGATTAATAACAAAAGTATCATTCCGCAATTCATTTGGAAAAACAAACTCTGATTTTGCTGGTTTAATGCAAACAACTATCCTCATATGACATCCTTTCTTCGAGCAGAATTCCACCGCATTATATTATTTATGCAAATTTGTAAATAGTATTCTTTTGAATCTCATTAGTTCCAGAATAAATACTACAGGCTATTGCATCTCTCAATTCCCGCTCCAACTTGTATTCTTTTGTATAACCATATGCACCGAATATCTGGATGGCATCCCTGCAAGTTTTAATGTAGTTTTCACTAACGAACAGCTTAAATATAGATACTTCCATAAAGGCGCTACGTCGGTTATCTTTGAGCCAAGCAATTTTATACATCATGAGCCTAGCCATTTCAATACTCGCTTGCATATCCGCAATCTTATGGGATACCGCTTGGAAATCTCCAATAGGTCTATTGAATTGCTTACGTTCCCGTGAGTAATCAACACATCTCTCCATAACTCGCTGCATAGCTCCTATGTGCGGTACAAATTCATAACAGCGTTCCCATTCAATCGCTCCAGTCAGTATGCCTGTGCCACAATGCAACTGACCGAGAATGTTTTCTTTTGGCACTTGAACCTGGTCCAATATCAATTCACAGGTGGGGCATGAATTTAATCCCATTTTTTCGATATCACGTCCCACACTCACCCCGGGAAAATCCTTTTCCACTACAAATGCTGTTATTTTTTTATCCGTTTCATTTTTAGTAACAGCAAATACAATGAAAATATCTGCAATGGGTCCGTTAGAAATGAACATTTTTGATCCGTTAAGTACATAATCATCGCCGTCGCTCACAGCTTTCATACTCATGTTGAATGCATCAGAACCAGATTCGACCTCTGTAATGGCAATTGCTCCAATCTTCCTGCCCGCTACCATTTGAGGTAGATACTTGCTCTTCAGTGATTCAGAACCATATAAATAAATTAAATTTTGTGACACCCAAATATGGTTGTTGATTACAAATACCAAACCGTTATTACTGCACGCATAACCTAACGCCTCAAACGCTGTTGCA
The DNA here is from genome assembly GCA_942492835.1 of uncultured Clostridia bacterium. Taxonomy (GTDB): domain Bacteria; phylum Bacillota; class Clostridia; order Lutisporales; family Lutisporaceae; genus GWB2-37-7. The sequence goes on from OW818645.1 coordinate 774,674, forward strand.
GCAGTTTGATAGCTTTCATTTAAGCCACCGTATTTTTCACTTACTGTTATCCCCAATAAACCAAAATCAGAAACCTTTCTCCATAACTCTGGTGAAAACTTTTCCATATATTCATCGTCATTTAAATGTTCCTTAGCAAAATCAATAATTTCCTGTCTATATTCCTTTTGTTCCTTGCTCAATGAAAAATCCATTATCTACTCACTCCACATCTATTATTGTTACATATTCAGGCATGATGCGCTCATAAGACATATCCGCCTCCAATATGACCACCCCGTCTGAAGAACTAATCTCCTTAAATCCATTAAATTTATAAGTTATATACATAATGCGATTACGCTCAGTTGGTACAAACTGAGCTCGTAGAACAGCTCCACTTACTCTAGCTTGATTGATGATGTAATTAAGTAAAACACTACCCACACCCTTAGACATTACCCTACAAGACATTAGTAACAGTTTCAACTCCCATACACTATCTAGTTTTTCAACAAGTGCCAATCCTATCTTCCCATATGATCCAAATTTGTCATCCAGTTGAATAACTAGCAACTCATATCGCTCAGATTCTATAAAATTTTTCAAATCATCATAAGAATATATGTATCCAGTGGAATTAAGTTGATGTGTACGTACAGTTAGTTCCTCAGCTCTTTTAAGATCATCTTCTTTTGCACTATTGATACGCATAGCCATATCAAGAGTACGTAAAAACTCCTCTTTTGTTCCTGTAAAATCTTTTTCGATATCATTGCGTTGAATATCATTCTGATATAAGAGGCGACGTTTCTTCGAGTCATCAGTAATATATTTAGGAATCATACTTTCCATGGCCAGAATCTTATCAATATGCATTGCATCAATGCACAACACCTCTGGATGAAAAAAGCGTACTTCATCCAGTTCAAAATTTTGATCATCTACAAATGCAAGCGTGTCTATAGCAATATTAATAAGTTTAGCTATCTCCGCCACTGCCTCAGACTTTGCATTCCAATTAATTTGCGGATAAATAAAATATTCCCATAGTCCAAATTCGATCAGCTTTTCTCTGGTCACTTTATAATCGTTTTTGCTGCTTATAGATTGTAAAATACCACGTTGATCTAATTCTTCTATAATAGTCTTAATACCCGGTTTAAGTTGTACCTCACCATCCTCTAGTAAAACACCGTCCCATAATGTGTTGTCCAAATCCCAAACTATGCATTTAATCTTTTGCATTCCGCACCTCCATGTTTAACAATTTGATTTTATCAACCATGCTATGGTATTGACATCCTTGAAGTTGGCCAAGTCAAGTTGGTCGTTAGCTATAGTAATTTCAAATTCCTTTTCTACGAAGTTTACTAATTGCATGGCGAACAAGGAATTGACCAGTCCTTTTTCAAAAATATTATCATCATCAGCCAACTCGTCCACTTTAATAAATTTACTTAAAAACCTTCTAATTTTTTGTTTTTCATCCATAAAATCTTTTATGATGTATCTATAATTTATACATCATACTCTCCTTTCTATTCTTTTTATTTTTAGCGTTACAAAACGCTAGAATCCGTAAAAGTTTATAGTTCTTTGTTTAAACTTCAGTATCATTGCAGATTTCTTCACTCACTGTACAATAATACATTACAGGAATATCTAGATTTTCATATTTATTGAGGTAAAATATTTTATTATTAATATTTCTTTCTTTATATGTCTTATAAGCAATAATCCTCCTGTTTCACTTCGTTTAGAAGCTTATACTACTTTGTCATTACTCATTTGATATATTACTAATGTATGCTAAAATTACCTAAAGACATCCAATAATTGCAGTATTCATATTAATCTTATAAGTTCCTAATCAATTTTCTATAACATATTTTGCAACTCAATCTTTAACACTTTCTGTATTGTTAATTATTTCATAACCTAGCAAAACATTTATTCTCACTACAATAAATCTGAATAATTGGCATGAACAGTTTAGATGACAGTGTATACTACAACCTACTTTGTTCTCATTGAAAATACAAGTACAATCCTCTAATAAACGAAGTAGATATGCTGAAAAATGCTAAAATGTTGTGAACTAGACTATGAAAACTTTTCTGTTCTAAGTTTCCTCACCATCATCAACGAGTTAGAGCATTGTTTTGTAATTATATCAAATGTAGCTGACGTTGCCAGTATACTGTAATCTTGTGTTCTTTAATTCCTATGAGTCTTATTTTTTAGATACAGTTTTTCATAGAATGTTCGCCTATCTACAATTTCACATTATTCCATATAATATCAAGTAAATCAATATTATATTATATTAATCCACAATGCATTATATTAGTCCATATTGTACCACATTATTCATGAATTAACAAGTGTAGCCTGACGAGTAAAATTATTTATAACCACTTTATTTATCTATTCCAATCGAATTGTATGTTATTTTGTCATATGGCAAGCCTAGTCTTTTAGCTTAAAATATTATTAGAGAAAGTGTATTTGTATACACTTTTATGTGTTAGTATATCCTCAATATTTGTTAGAGAGCGCTTTCCAAACTATTCTAACAAACTTGTTTACTCGTCGGAGCTGAGATATCTGCAAACTTCTATAAATCAAAGTTCTATTACAATGCAGTAGTAGACCTATGTTTCTGTCATTTAACAAAATAATTGATATCATTTTGCTAATTTGGTATAATTTACTTAATGATAAACTGATTTTAATCATGCACTCATAATTTGCCTAAGAAAGGAAAAATTATTTATGATAAAAGTATCTTCATGTGTAACATTTTTCGGAAATTGCAGAAAGGCTATTGATTTCTATACCCAAATATTTGAACTAACTGACGTTAAAGTAATAACCTTTGGCGATAAATCAGAGTTATTTAATTTTGAATTATCACCTAAATGTAAGGATTTCATTTTTAGAGCTGAGCTCAATATTAAAAGCTGTGATTCAACTTTTTCAATTATTATGAGTGACTCACCTGTACTTTTATTCGATACAGCTATAAATAATAACCCAAATAATAGAGATAACATTACATTTGAGATTTCAAGCCTGGACAAAGAGTGGATTGAGAAAACATATAATAAGATTTTAGAAGAGGGTATAAGAAATACGCCTTTACAAGAGAAAAAGGATGAGTATGATTTGTCGGGAAGTGTAATGGATAAATTCGGGATATGTTGGATTTTAAATTGCTACAGTTAATAGAGGTAAAAATAAAAACACTGTGCATTAACACAGTGTTCCATTCATTTATAAATAAGTAAGCCTGTAAGCCGGGTTCTGTCTTAGATGATCATCTATCTAGGCGCGACGTTGCCGTAACGCTCAAGCGACCTTACCCGGAAGAGGAACGGGCAGTTCCTTGCTTCTCAAGGAAGCTTCTTCTCTATTTGGTCTTGCTCCAGATGGGGTTTACATAGCCGTTTAGTTACCCAAACGCTGGTGAGCTCTTACCTCGCCTTTCCACCCTTACTGCCTTCTTACGAAGGTTAGCGGTATATCTCTGTTGCACTGTCCTTGGAGTTGCCTCCACCGGGTGTTACCCGGCACCCTGCCCTATGGAGCCCGGACTTTCCTCGCGTGTTTATACACCCGCGATCATCCAGCTTACTCATTTTCAATTCTAAATTTAATTTCTTAAGCAATTATTATTATACTGGTATTGTGTTTCCACGTCAACTAATCAAATATTGTATACAATAGCATATTTATATATATACCTTATAGTTCATCCTATATAATAACACTTATATCCTTATTTGATTCTGACTCAATTATCTCAACCTCATAGCCTGCAGCTTTGCATTTTTCTCTCAGGTATGCTGCCATAGCAGGTATCATAAGGCTCTCTGTGGCAAAATGTCCTGCATCTATAATACCTAAGCCTGCTTCTACAGCATCTAATATATCATGATGCTGCATATCACCAGTTATGAGTACATCCGCACCTGCAAACCTTGCAGCGCTTATAAACTTATTGCCTGCCCCATTTAATAAAGCAACCTTCTTTATTATCTTGTTTGGATCTCCTGAAAATTTTATTCTATCAATATTAAGAGCTTTTTTAACAGTTTCAGCATAAACTGCTAAGGTTGTTTCATTCTGCAACTGTGCTAGTCTTCCTAGTCCATAAGAATTGCCTGGATTATCTATAGGCATTATATCATAAGCAGGCTCTTCATAGGGATGAACCCTAATTAAAGCCTTTAGTACCTTGTTTAGTATGCTTTTGGGAACTAATGTACCTAGCTTTATTTCCTCTACTTCCTCAAGCTTGCCCTGTTCTCCTATAAATGGATGAGTCCCCTCTTCTGGTATAAATGTTCCCACTCCCTCTGTCCTATAGCTACAGCTGCTGTAGTTACCTATATGACCTGCTCCGGCAGCAACAAGAGCTTTAAAAATTTTATCTTCATGTCCCTTTGGTATGTATACTATAAGCTTATATAGCTTCTCTGTATGCAGAGGCTCAATAATATCAAAGCTGTTAAAGCCCATACACTTTGCAAACAAATCATTTAACCCATCTTTAGCCATATCATAATTTGTATGAGCACAATATACAGCTATGTTATTTGATATTAGCTTTAAAAGCTTTCTGCCAAGCACTGTATCTGCTGTTATTCTGTTAATCTTACCAAATATCACAGGATGATGGCTTACAATCATATCTGCCTTCTGCTCAATAGCCTCATTAATAACCCATTCTGTGACATCTAGACATACTAATATCTTATTTATCTTACTGCTTCCGTCTCCTACCAGCAGTCCTACATTATCCCACTCTTCAGCAAGCTTCTTATTAGCCAGCTCTTCAATTATGCCTGCTATAGTTTGACATTTTACTGTAGCCACTTTTTCACCTCATTATAGTGTTTTAATAGTTCTTGACATTCATCCAGTCTTTTTTTCCCTGCAGCTGTATCTATTACCATTAGCTTATTTATTACTTTTTGTATTTCATTTACTTTTTTATCTACAAGCTCGCCTGCAAGAGGATGTTTCTTCTCTATTATCTTTGGTCCAATGTCTAAATAACTTTCGATTGGCTGAGGTTTATTTGCTTTCCTGACCCATAAAACCTCATAGAGCTTGCGGTCTTCCTTCGCTAATTCTTCATCTGTTATTTCAAAATCATTTTGCAGTAAATATGCTCTAAGTCTTTCAGAGTCCAGCATAGGCTGAAGTATTAAAGTATCTGCCGATTTTGCAACTTCTATGCTTGCCTCAATAATATCTACTATCAGCATTCCTCCCATTCCTGCAATGACTATAATATTTGCTTCATTCTGTTTAAGTATAGTCAATCCGCTTCCCAGTCTTGTTTGAATTTTATCTTCCAGTCTATTGCTTCTTATTCTAGCCTCCGCTATTTCTATAGGTCCCTTTTTAACATCAGAAGCAATAGCACTCTTTACTGAGCCTTTTTTCACAAGATAAATAGGAAGGTTCGCATGGTCTGTGCCAATATCCGCTAACATATCACAGCCTGTAATGCTGTCTGCTATTTTTTGTAATCTTGGTGTTAATTTCAAATCAATCATCCTTTATAATTTCGTCGCATTATTTCATTTTATTGGAATCACTCTATATCTATTATACTATATATATGGCACTAAACAATTTACATTTATTAAATAGTTCGATATATAATTTCTTAATTATTTTTAAAATTATTGTGCAAAATAAAAATACATATATAGTTTTTACTATTAGAGTATTTTTATTAGAGGTGATATATATGGGTAAAAAATTAGTAATGAATACAGATGTAATACAGAAATTTAAATGGGGCGGAACCAATCTGGAATGGTCTGAAGAAGCCGATAAACTCTCAAACCAACTAGAAACAATGGAATATCTAAATAATGCGCTTACTGATGAGCAGAAAGAAGAAATAATGCATTCTGATAAATAAGCAAAAAACAAAAATCCTGATACATTAACTTGTATCAGGTAATTTTTATATATGGTGGGCCTTCAGGGACTCGAACCCCGGACCAACCGGTTATGAGCCGGTTGCTCTAACCAACTGAGCTAAAGGCCCAAATGGCTCCTCAAGTTGGACTCGAACCAACGACCCTGCGGTTAACAGCCGCATGCTCTACCAACTGAGCTATTGAGGAACAACAACTAACAAAATATATTTTACTAAGTTTTTATCTAAAAGTCAATATTAATTTTTGTTGTTATACTTAATTATTGTTACTTTAGTGGTAAAATCTTAATAATGCTATTACTTCCTTATGTTTACGTAATGCTATTCTAAAAAGTCTTTAAGCTTTTTGCTTCGGCTTGGATGTCTAAGCTTTCTAAGTGCTTTTGCTTCTATTTGTCTTATACGCTCTCTAGTTACGCTAAATTCTTTCCCAACTTCTTCTAGAGTTCTTGCTCTACCATCATCCAGTCCAAATCTAAGTCTTAAAACCTTTTCTTCTCTAGGAGTAAGTGTATCAAGTACTTCAAATAACTGTTCCTTTAACATTGTAAACGCTGCTGACTCTGCAGGTGCAGGAGCATCATCATCAGGTATAAAATCTCCTAAATGGCTATCTTCTTCTTCGCCTATAGGAGTTTCTAAGGATACTGGCTCTTGAGCTATTTTCATGATTTCTCTTATCTTATCCTCTGACATGCTCATTTCCTTTGCAATCTCTTCAGGTAATGGGTCTCTACCTAATTCTTGCAGTAATTGTCTTGATACTCTAATTAACTTATTTATTGTTTCTACCATATGAACAGGTATTCTTATAGTTCTTGCCTGGTCTGCAATTGCTCTTGTTATTGCTTGCCTAATCCACCAAGTTGCATAAGTACTAAATTTGAAACCCTTAGTATACTCAAACTTCTCTACTGCCTTTATCAAACCTAGGTTGCCTTCTTGTATTAGATCCAAGAATAACATGCCTCTGCCAACATATCTTTTGGCTATACTTACAACCAATCTTAGATTTGCTTCTGTAAGCTTTTTTCTGGCTTCCATGTCACCTTCAATTATTCTCTTAGCAAGCTCTACTTCTTCATCAGAGTTAAGTAAAGGAACCTTGCCAATTTCCTTTAGATACATTCTAACTGGATCATCTATACTAATACCTTCAGGCACAGTAATATCCAGTTCCACCTCTTCAACCTCTTCTTCTTCTATTGCCGGAATATCTACATCGTTTTCAACAATGCCTATAACGTCTATACCCTTTGTTTCTAGATATTCATATATCTTGTCTATTTGGTCGGGACTTATATCTACTTCTTCAAAAGTGTCAACGATCTCCTTGTATGTCAATATCCCACTTTTCTTGCCTTTATCTACAAGCTCTTTTACATATGACATTTTTAATTCTTCATTAGACATTATATCCCCTCCCTTCCAGGATTCTATTTCCTGATCCTTTGTAGCTCTTTGATTTCATTAAAAATTTCATTTGCTTTATCTTTCTCTCCTGTCTGAAAAAGCTCATTCATCTTAGAAGTTAGTTCTTGTATTCTTCTTTCTATTTTGGCTTTATTTATAATATCAATGCTTGACTGTATTAAACTATCAAGTTCTTTTTCAGGCAGTTCATAGCTTAATATTTTTGCTGCCTTATTTTGCTTTTCTATACTATCAAGCCTACTTATTATTTCTCCTGCGTTTAGGTTTTTTCCTTCTTTTATCTTATTAACGATTAATTGTGCAATTTCTCTATTTATGTTGATAATAAAGCTTTCAGGAGATAGTGTATTAAATATATTTTTTGCCTTCTCAGTGTTATACATACATATATTGAGAAGGTATATTTCTGCAATTAGTTCGACTTTATTAGGCTTTTCTTCTTTTTTCTTGATATTATCTACTTGATTTTTATTATTTCCACTTTTATGTTTTTCTTTCAGTCTGTTGAGCTCAGCATAGATAGCTTCTTCGCTTACTCGCATAATATTGGAGTATTTCTTTATATATGCATCAATTTCCACGTTACTTTCCAAGTCCTTTAGAATCATTGAAAACTCCTTGGTAAATTTGATACGATCTTGTATATTTTCTATATTTAAACCTTTTTTTGCATTTTCAATTTTATATTCCATAAATGAAATGCTCTTCTTTATTCTTTCTTCGAATGCCTTAGCGCCCTCTTTTCGTATATATTCGTCTGGATCCTTACCGGAAGGAATTGTGAGTACTTTGACAATACAACCTTCCTTTTCTAGTATAGCCAGCCCCTTAAGAGTGGCAGCCTGACCGGCAATGTCTGCATCGTAAGCTATTATAATCTCGTTTGAAAATCTTTTAAGTAGTTTTGCCTGATTTTCTGTAAATGCGGTTCCTAGAGATGCTACTGCATTTATCACTCCATATTGATGAAGCGAGATGGCATCCATGTAGCCTTCTACAATAATAATATTTTCTATATTTTGTTGCTTCTTCACAAAATTCAGACCATAGATATTTTCTCCCTTGTTAAATATAGGAGTCTCTGGAGAGTTAAGGTATTTGGGCTTTGAATCGTCCATAACTCTACCGCCAAAGGCTATTACATTTCCTTTTAAATCAATTATAGGAAACATTACTCTATTTCTAAATTTATCATAATACCCTCTGCTTTTTTCACTACTCGTTATTAGTCCTGCCTTTATCATTAGTTCTTGACTATAGCCTTTTTGTTTTAAATAATTTAGCAAGGTGTTCCAAGCATCTGAGGCAAAACCCAGTCCAAAAGATTTTATAGTGCTTTCATTTAACCCTCTACCTAAGAGATAATTCATAGGAGCTGCTGATTTATTTAAATTGCTATAGAAGAATCTCGCTGTCTCTTGATTTATCTTATATATAGATTTATATAAGTTAAGCTTGTTTAGTTCTTGCTCACTTTTGCTGTCATTAATTTCAATTTTGGCTCTATCTGCTAGAAATTTCACTGCCTCTACAAACTCAAGTTTCTCCATCTTTTGTATAAAGCTTATGACATTACCACCCACACCGCAGCCAAAACAGTTAAAAATCTGCTTGGTTGAAGAAACAGAAAAGGACGGTGACTTCTCTGAGTGAAATGGACATAGACATTTGTAGTTAGTCCCACTTTTTTTTAAAGCCATATACTCTGAAATAACGTCCACGATATCGTTTCTCTCTATTATCTCAGAAATCAACTGTTCTGAGAAATACATTTATACTCCACCTTTATATTTTTTTGTCAATATATTTTAAACGATTATAACAAGAGTGCATAATATTATTCTCCAAATTTTTTAAATATCCTTCATTTTTTTTAAAATAACGTTTTCAAGTGCACCCTTAAATTTTAAATCGTCTTGTTTGCTTCGCTTTGAGGGACCTTTTACTTTTCCCCCACCTCTTCTTATAACAGAAGATAGATATCTTTCAAAAAGTAACTTGTCAATATTTTCTGAATTAAATAGGCTGCCGCTAAAAGATATTGCAGCTGCCTTCTTTGATAATATTATAGAAGCCAGTCCGAAATCTCCTGTTATTACAATATCATCAGAATTCACTCTATTAATTATTGCCATATCCGCTGCCTGTGATACATTATCTACCATAATAATCTCTGCATTTTTACACTCTTCACTAAGGCGTAAATTGCCACTGTGACTTATGCTGAAAATAAATACAACTTTTAATTGATATTTATCTGCAATAGTTATTACTGCTTGTTTTACAGGACAGGCATCTGCATCAACATATATCTTCATAAATCCATCCTAAATATTACTCGTATTCTATACTAAGAAGATATGTTATGCATATTTGAATTTATATAAAATGTTTAATGCAAAACATATTGATGGTAGAGGTAACTTAATTCGACATTAAAACTAATATTCCTTCCAATTTCTTTATGTTTCCCATGAAAGTGGAACAAAAATATTTACAAAAGTATTAATTGCATAACGATCAGTCATTCCTGCAATATAATCGCATGTCAATCTCTCGATTTTTTCTTGGTTTCTGTCGCTACTATTATAATGATGCATTTGATCTGGATGCTCTAAAAAATAATAATATAGCTCTCTCACCACATTTTGCGCTTTTTTTTCCTCAAGCTTTGCCTTAGAGCCGACATAGACCTTGTCAAACATAAAGTTTCTAAGCTTATCTGTAGCGTATTCCACATTTTTGCTCATAATGATTTCATTTTTTCCCATGCTCTCATTTATTATATCGACTATCATTGTATTAATACGCTGTTTATGGCTAGGCCCTAATATTTCTATACATTCTCTAGGAATTGTATTAATATCAATAATCTCTGCTCTTATGGCATCATCTATATCATGGTTTATATAAGCTATTCTATCAGAAAGCTTAATTATCTTACCTTCTAATGTTTCAGCAGCATTAGCACCAGTATGGTGTATAATGCCATCTCTTACTTCATAAGTTAAGTTTAATCCATCACTTCGTTCTAGCTCCTCAACTACTCTAAGACTCTGTTCATTGTGCCTAAAGCCACCCGGATGTAACTTGTCAAGTGCCGCTTCACCAGCATGTCCAAAAGGTGTGTGACCAAGATCATGTCCTAATGCAATAGCTTCTGTAAGGTCTTCATTTAGACGTAGTGCTCTTGCAATGGTCCTTGCAATCTGAGAAACCTCCAAAGTATGAGTCAATCTAGTTCTATAATGATCCCCTTCTGGAGATATAAATACCTGAGTCTTATGCTTTAATCTTCTAAAGGCTTTTGAATGAATGATTCTATCCCTGTCTCGTTGAAAATCAGTTCTAATATTACATTGTTCCTCTTTAATTTTTCTGCCCTTTGTATCCTTGCTGAAAGTTGCATATTTTGACAGGGTTTCAACTTCTATTGTTTCTGTAATTTCTCTTATATTCATTTGTTATCACCTCTTAAAGTAAAAAACTTTATGCATATATAGATATACAACATTTGAACAAATTATCCTTTATTTTAAAAAAATATCGAAGAAACGCCACCTACTTACTAATCATTTACATTTATACTAGTTTATTACATACAATCCACTAATGTATATTTATACTTTTTTGTGCAAATAAAAAAAGATCCACCATATGGTGAATCCTAAGTACTATTCTAAATCAAAAAAATATTTATTAAGGTCTTCTATAACCTTTTTTAATTTTTCTTTATCTGCATAAAAATATTTTATATTCCTTACCTTTTCTTCTCTTACGAAGCCTGCTTGCTTTAAAATATCAAGATGGTGAGATACTGTAGGAGTAGAAATCCCTACTACATCGGCAATTGCCTTTCCATAGCTCTTGTTGTTAATCAAAATCTTTAGTATTTCTAGTCTTGACTTATCATCTATTACCTTTATTGTATTAAATACTTCATCAATAATTGCTTGTTTCTTATCTCTTGTTATTCTGCTGTCAAAAACCACATATAGCTTATCACCTGAAAAAACTCTTATAAATCTTGGAGATACGAAATATGAAGGAATAATGTTGTACTCCCTAAAGCCTGCAAAAAATTTCCTCGGTTTACCAGATATTTTCTCCAGTATACCGTCTATTGTATCCTTACCAAGATAGTTATTTATATATTCTATGCCTATATCAGATTTATCTTTGATGCTCTCCAGCTTCTGTTGAAAGCCACCTTTTACTATAGTGTTCAGTAAGTGAATTGTCTTTTCCTTTATATATTCATGGTTTTGGAAAAAGTCCATAAGCTGATTATCATCAATCAACCACTTAATTTTTTCTTGAATCTTATATCTTTCCTTTACCTCTACAAAGGCTTTACTAATTTTAGATTTTTCTATCTCTTCATTTAATATATAATAGAAAAAGTCTAGCACATCACTATTTTGAATGTGTGTTAAAAAAGCATTAATGTCTTCTAGCTCGCCACTATCCAATACAAAGTTAAGAAGCTCAATACCCCCGGCTGGAAACAGCTTTATTATTTCAAGTGCCTCTTTGTCTTGTGTATCTATCTTTGAATGCATTTCCTCTGCCCATTTCAGCTCAAATTGATGATGTTCGGCATCTGTCAGTAGATGCACAGCGCATATAAGTTCTATTACAGGCGAATGAAATGTATTTATAATTGGTTCGTTGTTTTCCCCGTATATCTCCATTGGCATTTGCAACACCCCTTTATGATATTATATATTTTATGCACACATCATTTCAAGTACAATAAATGTTTAATGCTTAGTGAGCAGCTCTAATTCTTCTACCGTAATCTCCCTATACTCCCCCAGCTGAAGGCTTTCATCTAATTTCAAGTCCCCCATGGCAATACGTTTTAGATATACGACCTTTTTTTCTACTGCTTCAAACATACGCTTTATTTGATGATATTTACCTTCATATATAATTATCTCAACCTGTGAAATTTCTCCTTGTACTAAAACCTTAAGTTGTGCTGGTAGTGTTTTATAGTCATCCTCTAGTATAACCCCCTGGTGAAATGCTAAAACATCTTCTTCTCCTACCCTACCTTCAACATGTGCAAAATAAGTCTTTGCTACATGCTTTTTCGGCGATAATAACTTATGAGCCAACTGTCCATCATTTGTAAGCAGCAATAATCCCTCTGTGTCTTTATCTAGTCTACCTACAGGTGCAGGGTTAAATGCTCTGTACTCATCCTTCAAAAGCTCTACTACAGTATCTTCTCTTTTATCCTCAGTGGCTGATATAACACCTTGAGGTTTGTTCATCATTATATATATGTACTGGCGATACAGGAGTTCCTTGCCACTTACTTTTATTTTTTGAGTCTCAGTCTCCACTAGAAAACCAGTATCCCTTATAATTGCCCCTTCAACTTCAACTGCCCCTGATTTTATTATTTCTTTTACTTCTTTTCTGGTTCCATATCCCAAATTGGCAAGTATTTTATCTATCCTTTGCTTTTTATTCATAACATCCTCCATTAATATCCATAATTTCTTAATAATCCTAGTATCACATTTTCAATAGTATTATTATACTACAAGATATATATATCACACTAAACAATTTACATTTATAAAATAATATGATATATATTTCATTGATTGAGTAAAATACATGAAATTAACTTAAAAAGTAGGGTTTTCTAATTATTATTACTTTGTTAGAATAATACTATAGAAAGAAATAATATATTTTTGAGAGTAAGAGAAACTATAGTAAATTTAACCTATGGAGGTAGCAATGAATTTGACTTACAATAGTCCTGTAGAAATAGTATTTGGCAGTCATAAACTAAATGATCTATATAATATACTTAAAGATAGCAGCTTAAGTAATGGTATGCTGGTATGTGACCCATATTTTATTAATACTGGCCTGGCAAATAAGGTGATGCATTATTCTAAAGGACTTCTTACAGATATTTTCTTTGATATAAAACCTAATCCTACCATAAACAGTGTAGATAAGTGCGCCGATGTGATTAGACGCAAGGATATAAAATTTCTTGCCGCTATAGGCGGGGGCAGTGCTTTAGACTGTGCTAAGGCAGCTGCCAGTGTATGTAAAACGCAGCTGTCCATAGTTCATTTTCATAGTGGCGATCGTTACTTCACAAATTCCCATATTCCAGTTATCGCTATACCTACTACAGCTGGAACAGGTAGCGAAGTATCCAACGAAGCTGTATTGACAGATCCTATCAGAGGTATAAAGTCACCAATTGTATGTGATAATTTTTACCCAGCTATAGCTATAGTTGACCCTGTGTTAACTCTTTCGCTACCCAAAAAAGCAACTGCCTCTACAGGATTTGATGCTCTTGCTCATGCCTTAGAAGCATTCTGGAGCAGATATCATAAGCCTGCCAGTGATGAGCTTGCTACACAAGCTGCGAAGCTAATATTTGAAAATCTTTATAAAGCCTATGAGGATGGTACTGACTTAGAAGTTAGAGAAAAAATGAGTGAAGCTAGTATTTTGGCAGGATTAGCTGTTAATATATCAAGTACTACTGCAAGCCATGCTTGCTCTTACCCACTTACCTATCTATACAATATGAGGCATGGTGAGGCTTGTGCTTTTACTCTAGATTCATTTCTGAGAATTAATTTAGATACAGAATATGACAGACTTTATCAGTTTGCAAAGGAAATAGATTTTAAGGATGCATATGATATGGCAGACGAAATAGCTAAAATGAAAGTAAGTTTGGGAATTAACAGCACACTAAAGGAAGCAGGTATAGATGCAAGTGAGATTGACAACCTGTCCATCCTAAGTATGCAACCTGATATGATAAATAATCCAATATTTATAAGCATAGAAAAACTAATAGAAATGTATCATTCATTAAATAAGTAAACAATTATAAAACTTTTAAATAAAGCTAAAAGGTATGCTATTCAAATATTGGCATACCTTTTATTCTATTCTTTATTTATCTAACTCAGCAGTACAATGTGGACATCTTCTTGCATCTTTATGGATTTCACTAAAGCAATAGTTGCATGTTTTAGTCATAACTGGTGCTGGTGTTTCCTTTTTCTTAGTAAAACGGTTTATTTGTTTTACGACTATAAATATTGAAAAAGCAATGATCAAGAAATCAACTACATTATTTAGGAACAATCCATAATTTAAAGTCGCAACTCCAGCCTCTTTTGCAGCCTCTATAGTATTAAAGTTTCCATCTCCTAAAGTTATAAATAGATTTCGATAATCGTTATCCCCAAGTAATAAACTTAACAAAGGCATAATAATGTCGCTAACAAAGGATGATACAATTTTTCCAAAGGCTCCACCAATTATAACACCAACTGCTAAATCAACTACATTTCCCTTTAATGCAAAAGCTTTAAATTCCTTTAACATAAAAGCCCCCCAATTTATCTTTTCTTGCTTATTACTTCTTTTGCTGCTGCTACTATATCTTCTGCAGTCATATGATATTTCTTTTTAAGAAAATCTACCTTTCCAACTTCACCAAAGTGATCCTGTATACCGATTGCTTTCAAAGGTACAGGACATTCTTCTATAAGTACTTCTGCTACTGCACTCTTTAGACCACCTATTATGTTGTGGTTTTCACAAGTAACAACTGCTCCTGTCTTTCTTGCTGATTTTATTACAGCTTCTCTATCTATTGGCTTTATAGTATGTATGTTAATTAACTCAGCTTCTATACCTTCAGCTTTTAACATATCTACAGCCTTAATTGACTCTGTTACCATTATTCCTGATGCAAACAATGTAACATCCTTACCCTCTCTCACAATGTCTGCCTTAAATAAGTCAAATTTATAATCATCTCCAAATACCGCAGGAGTAGACTTTCTAAACATTCTTATATATACTACACCTTCATAGTCAACAATTTGTGGTAATGCTTGTGCAAGCTGAATATTATCCACTGGCTCAAATATTACCATGTCTGGAATACTTCTAAGTACTCCAATATCCTCCATGCTCATATGTGTAGCACCATTTAACTCAGCTGATATTCCAGGATCTGTACCTACGATCTTTACATTTCTCTTTGCATATGTAATTGATATTGCTATTTGATCACATATTCTTCTTGTTGCAAAGGGTGTAAAGGTTGTTACAAAAGGCACAAAGCCATAAGCTGCCATTCCTGCTGCTATACTTGTTGCATTTGCTTCAGCAATACCTACATCAAAGGCTCTGTCAGGAAATTTATCACGAAGCTTCATCGTTCCGTTAGCCTTTGCAAGGTCAGCGTCGATAACTACAATTCTTTCATCCGTACCCATCATTTCTTCTATAATACTTCCAAAGACTTGTCGCATTTCTTTATTTTCATACATAATTGCCACCTCCTACTTTAACTCTTCAAGTGCTCTTAGTCTATCTTCATTACTAACGGGCATGCTATGATTTGCTGCCCCCATAGCTTCTATAAAAGCTACTCCCTTGCCTTTAACTGTGTTCAATATTATCATAGAAGGCTTATCTGAAACCTTCTTTGCTTGTAATATAGCATTATATATTTCAGCTACATCATGTCCATCAATGCTTTGTACACTCCAGCCAAAAGCAGTCCATTTATCTACCATAGGAGCTACTCTCATTATGTTATCTGTATTACCATCAATCTGCATTCCGTTATTATCTACAAAAGCAATCAGGTTATTTAACTTAAACTGAGCTGCTGCCATCGCTGCTTCCCATACCTGACCTTCTTGACTTTCTCCATCGCCAATTATGCTGTATATGTATGCATTATCCTTCTTTATTTTAGATGCTTTAGCCATGCCAACTGCACAGGATATCCCCTGTCCTAACGAACCTGCTGTCATGTCAATCCCTGGTGTCTTTAGCATATCGCAATGACTAGGAAGGTTTGTTTCAGGCTTATTAAGAGTATCAAGCTCTGCTACATCAAAATATCCTCTGTCAGCCAAAACTGCATATAGAGCTGGACCAGCATGACCCTTTGAAAGTACAAATCTATCTCTGCCCTCCATCTTTGGATCTGCTGGATTGATATTCATTTCCTTATAGTAAAGTACTACAAGTGCTTCTACTACTGATAAGCTTCCGCCTACGTGACCGACACCTAATTTACCTATTTCATCAATAATCAAGCGGCGTATGTGACGGCTTTTGTTCTGTAAACTAACAACTTCTGTTTTATCCATGAAAACTTCCTCCTTATTTAAAAATATCTAATATACTATCGTGCCTATGTATTCATACATATATAAAATATAACATTTTAGTATTATATGCAAATATTATTATACTATATATTTCGCATATTAACCTGTGAACTTTGCATTTGAACACATAAATAACACTGTTTTACTTATAACTTTAATTGTCAACCTATGTTAATATATAGTTGACAATAGCTATTTTATATGTTTATAATTATAGAGTAATTTAATAAAGGGGGATTATAAAATGTTCAAAAAACTTACAGTAATGGATTTAACAATGATTTCACTTTTCACTGCACTGATATGTATTTCCAGCTATATAAGAATTGATTTACCCTTTGGTGTCCCGTTAACTGCTCAAACCCTTGCAGTTATGCTTACAGGTAGTGTGCTAGCACCTCGTCAAGCTGCATTCAGCCTTATTACATATTTATTGTTGGGAATAGCAGGCGCACCTATTTTTGCAGGAGGAGTAGCAGGCTTGCCTATAATCATGGGCAAAACAGGAGGTTATTTAATTGGTTTCCTTGTTGGGGCAGTTGTTATTTCACTAATTAAAGGCAAAAAAAGCGGCCTAATAAGAATAGGCCTAGCTAATATTATTGGTGGCATAGTAATTATCAACCTTTTTGGAGCTATTTGGTTGAATTATATTACAGGTATTGGCATGGTAAAGACTTTTATGGTGGGAGTCCTGCCATACATACCAGGGGACCTGTTTAAAGCTGCTGCAGCTACAGTAATTGCAAATAGATTGAATAAATTTTTACGCTATAACAGCCAAAGGCAATATTAATAATTATTTCATAATGAGCAAATCGCCCACTTCTATATTCTTATATTCAATGGTTCCTTCTGACATTTCAACTGTGATGTATGCTTTCTTTACGAAATTCACCATCCGCCATGGCTTAACGCCTTTTTTTAAGGCAATCACCTCATAGTCCATGTTTAGAAACACTACATCAATTGGGAACCTCATGAAGCATGTATGTATGCTATTGCAGGACAATAGCATCAAGCCTTCAGATTTATTCAATTTCTTTTTACCCATCAAGCCTTTGAATTTTTGCATAAAGCTGTCGGCAAGCTTTAGATTCTCTAATACTAGATTATCCTTTTTTACATTATACAACATTACTATTACCTCCTTAGCTGCTAAAAGCCTGCATTACTTTAATAAGTACAGGTCCCAGCAATACTATAAATATTGTTGGAAGTATGAAAACCACCATTGGAATAAGCATTTTTATTGGAGCCTTCATAGCCAACTCAGAAGCTCTTTGTCTTCTTTTCTGACGCATAAGATTAGACTGTATCCTTAACACATTGCCTATTGAAACGCCAAGCTGATCCGCTTGAATAATAGCACCAACAAAGGTTATAAGGTTAGCTACAGGCACTCTTTCTATCATAGATTTTAGTGCATCTCGCTTGGATATTCCCATTTTCATTTCTTTTAGTGCTATAGAGAATTCTGATACCAAAACCCCTGACATTTTTTCTGCAAGCTTTGCCATTGCTCCATCAAAGCTAAGTCCTGCTTCAATCGATACAGTCAACAAATCTATTACGTCAGGAAGGCTTTTTTCAATTTCATGCTGTCTCTCCTGTATTAACTGTTTTAGATATAACCCGGGAAATATATATGTAAATCCTACTAAGGCAGCAAGTATAAGCATTATTTTTGAAACAGGTACTGCAAATGCAATCCAAATTGAAATTACTCCTATAATTTCGATTATAATTGCACCTATCTGCATTGTAATGCAGGAATTTGCATTAAGGTTCATAGGATTTCCTGCTTCTCTCATGGACTTGTCTAGCTGTTCTACATAGTACTTGGGAGTAACTCTTCCTATAAATCCACTTAATCCACCTACCATAGGCTGAATGAGCCTTTCATAAAACGTTCCTTCTATTAAGGTTGATTGCTTGTCATTTGATATAACAAATTTCTTAATCCTTTGCTGTATCTCAATCTTTTCTCTAAAAAACACATTCAACACCCAAAATACTGTGCAGCCTATGATAGTAAAAACTCCTAGTGTTATTAAAATAATCATTGCTACACCTCGATTCTTATAATCTTACGAATAAACATCATTCCAATTAACTCCATAATCACAGAACCGCCAAGCATCATCATACCTAAAGGTTCAGTAAATAACACCATAATGTAGCTTGGATTCAACGTAAATATTGCAAAGCCCAAAGCTAAAGGCAGCAGACCTACTATCATCCCCGAAATTTTTCCCTGAGCTGTTAATACACTTATTTCGCCCTTTATCTTTATTCTAGCTCTTATGGTATCAGAAATATTATCAAGTATTTCTGATAGGTTGCCTCCAATTTGTCTTTGTATAAGTACTGCTAGTATAACAAGCTTCATATCCTCACTCTGCACTCTGCCCGATAGACTTTCTAGAGCTGTTTCAGTATTAACACCTAGGTTTACTTCCTTAAGCAGCTGTTTAAACTCTAAAGATATTGGGGCAGGAAGCTCTTTTGATGCTACATCAACCGCTTGCATAAAGCTATAACCTGCTTTTAGTGAATTAGAAAGCAACATGATTGTGTCCGGCAGCTGCTGGTCAATCTTCTTAAGTATAGTTTTCTTTTTTGACTTTACTATAAGAGTAGGTAGAAAAAATCCAGCAATTGCAAAAGGTAGTGCCAACGCTTTAATACTAAATATAATCAGTCCTAAGAATAAGAAGCCAATTGCAGTTATAAGCTCAATTGTTATAAACTCTTCAACCTTAAGCATAATATGTGCTTGAATTATTTGTATTTCTAAGTTAACCATGTATTTGTTGCCAAGCTTACTTTTGCCTATTGTTCTACCAACAGTATTCAGTCCTTCTCTCCAAGGTATTCCAAAATCTTTCTCAGGCTTTTCTACATTCTTATCTGGATTTAAATAATGCTGCATTCGGTTGACTATTTCACGCTTAGCAAAAAATATTGAATAAATTAAATATACAAGTAATAAAGTACTTATAAAGGATAAGAAAAAAATTGCTCCTAACATTTGCCACCACTCCAATATGGATAAATTTTTAATCAAATAAATTTGCAGGCAAGTGCATTCTTGTATTTATAAGCTTATCCATAAACTTTGGTCTGATGCCGGTTGCCTTAAACTGCCCATTTACTTTACCTTTATCATCAATACCAGTCTCAACAAACACAAATATATCCTGCAAAGTGATAATATCTCTTTCTATGCCCTGTACCTCTGTAATATGTGTAATCTTTCTACTTCCATCCTTCATTCTTGATTGCTGTACAATTACATCAATAGCTGAGGATACTTGCTCTCTTATTGCTCTTACAGGCAAGTCCATACCTGACATCAGTACCATTGTCTCTAATCTTGACAGCATATCTCTTGGTGAATTGGCGTGACCAGTTGTCAAGGAGCCATCATGCCCTGTATTCATAGCCTGCAGCATATCTAAGGCTTCTCCGCCTCTAACCTCACCGATTACTATTCTATCTGGTCTCATTCTTAATGAGTTCTTAACCAGCTCTCTTATAGTTATTGCTCCCTTGCCTTCAACATTGGCTGCCTTGCTTTCCAGCCTCACTACGTGATCCTGCCTAAGTTGAAGTTCTGCAGCATCCTCTATTGTTACAATACGCTCATTATCTGGTATAAAGGAAGAAAGCACATTTAGAGTTGTGGTTTTACCACTTCCTGTACCACCAGAAACAACAATGTTTAGTCTCGCTTTTATACATGCCTCTATAAACAAAGCCATTTCAGGAGTAAGAGTTCCATACCCTGTTAAGTTGCTCATTTCTAGAGGTTTTTTTGAAAACTTACGTATGGTTATAGATGGACCGTCAATAGCAAGGGGAGGTATAATAGCATTTACTCTAGAACCATCAGGCAGTCTTGCATCAACCATAGGTGAGCTTTCATCAATTCTTCTGCCAAGTGGTGATACAATCTTTTCTATTATCCTCATTACATGCTTATTATCTTCAAAGCTTGCATCTGTAAGCTGAAGCTTCCCGCTTCTTTCTACATATACTTGTTTGGGTCCATTTACCATTACTTCAGATACGCTCTCATCCATCAAAAATCTACTTATTGGTCCAAAGCCTATGGTTTCATCAATAATATAATTTATAATATCTTGTTTTTCTGTTCTGGATATATATATTTCCTTCTCTTTTAATGTTTCTTCAACGATTTCTGCTATTTGAGAATTTACTTTGCTTTCTTCATTAATATTATTCAACAGACTTGAATCTACTTTTTCTATTATTTTTTTATGTATCAATCCTTTTACTTCAGCATATGGATCTTCTTTTTTTAATTCCTTTAAATTTTGCTTTCCCTCATTGTGTACTTCTCCCTTTTCCTGCTCTATTCTTTTTAATAGACTCATTTTTGTCACCTCTTGTACACATTTAAAATTTCAACTAAATCAGACAAGAAAGCCTGATTCTACAAGCTAACTTATTTTGAATATGCTTTGCTTCGGTTTTTCACCTTGTACAATTGTTTGTGCAAGCTTGTAAATACGTTTTGATACAGCAGATGATCTTCTATGAGATACCAAGGGATGTCCATTATTAACTGAGATTGCAACAGAAGCCAGATCCTCAGGAATAATTGCCCAAAGATCAACATTTAATGCAGCTTTAAAATCCAAATGCTTAATACCAAAGCTTTCATTGGATTTATTCACTACTACTCTAACCTTTTCATTTGAATAGTTAAGGGTCTTCATAACCTCTAGCCCAATTTTAGTATTTTTAATAGATGGAAGATCCAGTGTAGATATATATAATATAGTATCAGATTCATCCAAGGCAGTTATTACTGTATCATCAAAGCCTTGAGCTGTATCGATAATTATATAGTCAAATCTGCCCTTCAATATCTCTATAATTTTCTTTATATGCTCTGAATTAACATATTCAGCGTTTTCTGGCTTTGTTGGAGCAGCTAGAACCTTAACTCCTGAATAATGAGTCAGCATGTATTCTTCTATCATGTCATTTTCATACTCTACATTGCTTATGTCTTTTATAAGCTCTGTAATGGTATTCTTTACATATAAATTAAGACTAATAGCTACATCTCCAAACTGTAAATCAAAGTCCAAAAGTGCTACCTTTTTGTTTGTAGTAACTGCTATTGCTACAGCTAAATTAGTAGCAATTGTTGTCTTTCCTACACCGCCTTTAGTGGAAAAAACGCTTATTACTTTTGTTTGCAGCTTTGATGAAGAAATAGGATTAGTTATCTTTTTCTTTTTTGCTTGATCTGATTGAAAAACCCTTCTTATAGTTTCTATCAGTTCATTCACGCCAAAGGGCTTTGTAACATAATCTCTTGCTCCAGCTGACATAGCTTTTTTTATATATTCTCTCTCACCTTGAATTGACATCATGATTATAGAGCCTTCTAAGCCCTCGTCTGTTATTGTTTTAGTTGCTTTTATGCCATCCATTTCCGGCATGTTAATATCCATAAGTATAACATCCGGTCTCATTTCTCTTGCCAATTCAACAGCTTCTACACCGTTTTGAGCTTCACCAATTATTTCTATTGACTCTTCATAGCCAAATATAGCATGGATATTCTCACGTGTTTGTTCAGAGTCGTCAGCTATAATAACCCTTATCTTTCTTTCCATTATGCCACCCTCTTATCAATATATATCGCACTAAACAATTTACATTTATTAAATAGTGCGATATGTTTTCTTCTGTTTATATAACACACAAATTTCATTAATTTGTGTGTTATATCTATAATTCCGATTTACTCTTTGGTGTCATTAAATCATCTCTGATTACACCTGGTGTAGTTATAATTGAATCATCCTTTGCAGGTCGTAATACAAGTCTTAAGGTTCCGCTTTCTTCAGAAAGTACCAGTTTCTCTGTATCTAGCAAGGATAAAGCCAACGTAACACTAGTAGACAGCTCACCTTCTATCTTGCTTTCTTCCTCCATATTTCTGCCGATACCAAGAATCTGTACATTTTGCAGCAGCACCTTAGTATACTTTGGATAAGAAACCTTTTTCCCATTTAACTCCTTATCCTTTTCTTCGTAAGTTGCAATGATGTCAACAAAGTCTCCAGGAGTCAAAAATGAAGATACCTGAGAGATTTCATTCACTGATATAGCAACTGCTCTCATACCCTTTGGTATTACATAGGTCATAGTAGTCATTTTTTCTTCAAACAAACGCTCTATCAGTATAGGCTCACCTTTAACAATTCGTTCTTTTGTCATCTTGCCTATTATTTCATTTTTATCAGATATCCCTATTGGAAGTGTAATATCTAAAGGAACCTTGACTTGGGTTATCATTTTATCAGTTATTACTACCTTTGCAGCAATATCCTCCACTGCTACATATGCTAGCTTTGTTTTAGATGTATTGCTTGTACTATCAACGCCGGATAAATATAGATAAATTAAAAAGCTTGTAATAAGTGCTGCCCCAATTGCAATAATTGCAATTTTTTTGTTGATATTCTCCATGACTCCCACCCTTTCAATTGTTACTCAACAAGTTTTACACCTGACATCCCATAATCAGTAGCAGTTTGATCTATCTTACCCTGTCCCAAGGTCTTGATAAACGTCCCTTTAATTTCTGTACTGCCGGCATCATATATTATTTCCTCTAGGAAAAAACTTGCAAAGCCCATTATTTTAACAGTGCTTCTTCCTGGGATGTCAAATGAATCTATAACAGGTATCACAATAAGTCTAGGGCAATCCTTTTGAAGCTTAGTCAAATCGTGGCTAGTGCAGGCATCCTGGTTTAAAATATACCTAACACCCTCATAGGTTGGACCAGACATGTTTCCAGGCTCTGTATCTAAATCTTCACCAATTGCAATTAAATCCCCAATCTCCAATTCCCCATTATATCCATATTGTAAGTTGTTTCTATAGTTTGTTGCACCTGTGCCGCCTAAGGCTAGAGCCCCATAGTTGCCTGTATACGCACCCCCGGCACCCTTTTTAAGGGTATAGGTTTTACCAAACTCAAAGTTTTGTTGTTCTACGGCAAATGGTCTAATACCATCAGTTGCTACAATAGCCCCTATTTTTGCACTTGCCTTGGCCTGTACCACTGCATCTGTAATGTTAAAAATCCTTGCGAAATACATCTGTACTTTTTTATTTGTTGTTACAGTAATTGTTTTATTACTATCCGTTATATTGATTACTAAATCGGTAGGACTAACATTATTAAGCTCTGCGTAGCGATAAGCTTCTGTAAGCATTGCTGATTCTCCATTTGGATAATCCTGCATTGCAGCTAAGGCTATAGCATCAACTGCATTTTGCAATCTGCTTTTCTCTAGATACATCATTCCTGCATCTGTTATAAAGGCTAACATTCCTATAAACATAGTTGAAGTTAGTAAGAAAATGATAGCACTATTTCCATTTTTATTTTTCAAACATTTAAGTATCTTTTCTATCTTTTTCACTGCTATTCCACCCTCATGTACGTATTTGTTTCCACATAAAATGGGTTGGGTAAAATGCTCTGAATTATGGGTGCATATATTACAATCTTGTACCTAATTTTAACTCCTACATCATCTCCAGTATTTCTTACTCCCGAAGGAGTTATAGTTATCTGAAGATTTGCCAAATCTAGCAGACCAGATTTATCATAAACATTTTGTACTATTTCATCATCACTTTTGCCTACAGCTGCCATTCTGGCACTTTCCCTTCCTGTGTAGGTTATCAGTAGGTAAGAGCCAAATATTCTGGAAAACTCAAACATTCCCATAAGCAGCAGAATTATTACAGGTAATATAAGTGCAGTTTCTACTATAGATTGTCCTTTTTTATTTAGCTTCATAAGTATTACCCTCATTTCCACGAATTTCAATTCTGCTTATTTAGCAAAATGACCCTACCTGATGTCTACAAGTAGGGCCTTATCCTAACCTCAAGTATATGCCTCTTAATTGATCTATATGTTTTGCACTAAACATATTATAATCAATTATGTTGCTGGAGTAGTTAGTTTTGTTGTTATTTCTTTAAATTTATTTGAAATTGCTGTTCCAAGTGGTGTTATTGCCAACATTACTACTATAGCTATAAAAGCTATAATCAGAACATACTCTACCATGCCTTGTCCTCTTTTATTCTTCAGATTGCACATCATGTTGAAATATGAATTATATAATTTTGTCAAAGCTATATCCTCCTTACAGTTTTATTTTAAACATATATTATGTATACTAGTTTTATCAACTACTACTTATGGTTGCAGTAAATTTACTAAACCTGTTGCTATTCTATTTTCTATTGGAGTTAAGCTGCTACTATTAATGCCGTGCAATGAGAGCTAAAGTAAAAATACATCTTACCAAGTCATATCCTTTATTATTCTGAATATTCCATATTCTTACTATATATATATCATCATGTTCTCTACTACAATCAATTGTCTATGTTTGAGGAACTAATTTACCTGTTATTTCTGTAAACTTAGCAGCAATTGCTGTTCCAAGTGGTGTAATTGCTAGCATAACAACTATTGCGATAAAAGCTATAATTAGTACATATTCAACCATACCTTGTCCTTTTTTATTCTTTAGGTTACACTTCATGTTGAAATACACATTGTATAACTTTGTCATTATTTTATCCTCCTTCAATCCTTTACTTTGTGATTTAATTATATAGCTGCAAGTCATACCTTACTATCCGTCAATTGTCTCAATTTTAATAGAGTGACTAATCTACCACGTTTGGGTAGAAGTACCTATGTAAACTACATAAATAAACATAAAGTCCTATAAATATGCAAAAATAACCCCGAAATTTAGAGTTCTTTCTACGAATATATATATTTATAATTATGGACAGTCTATACAAGTTGCTCTTGAAATATCTCTTCTTTATCTACCTTCTTATAAATCTCACCTTTCAAATTTATTTCTACAGCTATTTACAGTATAAGACTATAAAGTTTAAAATATATATTGAACAAGTTGTTATTAATCTTTTGGCAATAATAATATTATAAAGCAATTGGAGGTTTAAAAATGAAGATACATATAACAAAGGTTAACACCTCTTCAGAAGATGTCATAATATTTTTCTCCAGTGAATACGGTGATGCAGAAGCCTTTTGGGGCACTAAGCCTATTCCAAAGGCAAATGCTGACTATGAAGTTGAGGTTGATATCACTGATGAGCTGATTTGGGGACAAGATATAAATCTAAGCAAGGATAAGAAATTTTGCATACGAATGCAAGATGAAATCTATATAACAGGCATATTGGAAAAGGTCTATAAGAATGGATTAGCTGATTTTCGTTTGGGGAAAAGTCTAGTACAATTAGAGCTTGAAGGTAAGAATATACCTATAGGGGAATATGTTACAATAAAGGCTACAAGCCTTGAAGTATATGAAGTTTATAAGGAATAAGGGCAGCTAATATAGCTGTCCTTATTCCTTATACTTAATTTTTTCTATCTATTATCCTTTGATTTAATATCATCAAGACAATTTTTGTTCCAGCTGTATCTGATTACATCGCCCACCTTATATGGAGACTTTTCATTTGTTCGCTCCTTTTTCCACTGGTCATTAGTATAATCAAACTGCAATATACCATTTTTGTATCCCTTAATAGCGAAGTTTACTATGATATCCTGCTTTAAATTCTCATTTTTTGCCTGTGACTTAGTGGTACCCATTTGAACTGCCCATGCTGTCCCAGGTATCATATAGTCACCTCTCCAAGTAGCTTCCTCTGCATTTTTTATTTTCTTGTCAGCGCTGGTAAGTATTATTTTCTTCCATGCTGCGTGGCCTCCCTCACCTACTTTATATACTCGGTGATTGGAATCTTCCCAGTATAATTCTGCTTCATTCCTATTAAATGTATCTGTAGTATAAAATTTCGGTTCAATTACTATTGTGTCTGCTATAGCATTAAAATTCTTGCTGTCAATTTCAAATTCAAACTTATAGCCCTTTGTCAGTCCATCAGTTATTCCACCAAAATTTGCTGAATCTATAGCCATGCTATTGACAAACATTGGTCTGTCAATGTATTGCTGATACCCCGCACCCCAAACAGAGTTTCTATAATAGCTTTCTAGACCTAATTCACGAATCTTTACTACTCTGAAATTATACAGCAGATAATTATTTGGGGTTATTACCTTACATCGCGGATTATAGCTATGCTTGTTTGTTGTAGTTATAGAATTTCCTGCCTCATCATAACCCGTAATGCTTATTGTCACAGGTTGATTAAACATAAGGGGATAGTTGTTTACAACACTGAATTTGTAGTTCCACTCTCTATTATCTTCAGTTGTATTGACTGATATATTATTTATATTATATTTTTGAGTCGTGTTATTAATTGTCATATTAGTTGAAGTTGAACCTATTCCATTAGTGCCTACTGTACCATTCTTAAAAATATAATATGTAATACTACCTATTTTCACTTCCAGCTTGTTTGTGTATTTGCTTGTTATTACCTTAAAATCATTTAGCTTCTCATGAGCCGTCGTAGGTGAAAGCTCCATACTAGAAGGCACTCCAGCTAGTGCATCAGAAATATATGCTAGCCTTCCGCCCGAGTAGTCCTCCCATATAGGAGTATATACAGTTACTGGTAGATCTTTATCCTTTGATTGATAACCAACGTTTGAAGTAGCTCTTATCAATAGGTTGATGTTCCCATCAGCTAAATTTGCTGGTACATTGTATTCAGCTATATTAGTTTTATACAAATATTCTGTTTCACTTGGCATCAATGTCAAGGTTAATGAACTTATAGAAACACCATTAACAAGAACCTGTGCAGTGGTTATAGGTATATTGGAATGTATAATCGGTCCACTTGTTTTATCAGGAGAGGTGATAAGCAGAGTTTCACCTGCTGGTATTGTTGTTTCACCACGCATTTTTAGAAGTTTTGGTGTTGCTACACCCTCTATTGTTATGTTTGCAGGAGGTACTTGACTTAGATTAATATTCATTACATATGGGTTAGACCAGGCTTGTTCTACATCCTTTACTAAGTATTCTATTGTGTAATTGCCCCAGGTTAAGTCTGTAGGCAGCTTGTAATTCCATTCTCCTGCATCTTTCCTGTATCGTATACTTGTATCAATTATGCCTTTATCTGCTCTTGTATATTGATGATCCAGGTCATATGAGTTGTCTTCAAAGGTTAGCTCGTATAAGCTGGCTACAGGATCGAACTTCCAGGTCATTGTAGGCTGTGCTATTGGTATTCTATGTACCGCTACTGTAAAATAAGGAATATTAGATGTTCTATTATATTCCTCAAAGTTTGGATCTGTTGTTGGTTGGTCTTGTATTCTTCGATAAATTGTATATAATCCTACATTTGCAAAGCGATCCTTCTTTGCAGTAGCCCAGCCCGTTGTATCGCTGTATGTCGTTTGTGTATCAGGCTCTTGTCCTGTTGGGTTGTCATAGTAGTCCTTGTTATGTACATATTGGTATTCTTTGCTTATCAATAAGTCATTTTCTTCGTCAAAGTCAGACTCACTCAATACAAAAGGTTTGTTTTGAGTAGTTAATAAATCCTCAAAAGGAATAGGATTTTGCTCCGCTATCCACATTATAGCTTTATTTACTAAGCTCTCAATGCTGCTGCCATCATTTAATATGAAGTAGTCATTTGCTATCTGACTTTGTGAAGCAACATTGCCTATTAATATAATATCTATATCATTGTTATTATTGACCATATC
Source organism: uncultured Clostridia bacterium (assembly GCA_942492835.1). GTDB lineage: Bacteria > Bacillota > Clostridia > Lutisporales > Lutisporaceae > GWB2-37-7. The sequence continues at coordinate 803,028 of OW818645.1, forward strand.
TAGATCCGCTAGGTTTGCTATGTTTTCGTCAGAAACATATATAGCATATTTCTTATGTGTAGTAACAAAAGGGGCTGTATAAGGTTGTTTTTCATTTTTATATATAGTACCTGAATAATAGCCTGTATAGTCATGTACCCAATCCATATCGGGAACCCAATAGGTTTCTGTCTTATATGCTGTTCCTGATTTGGTAGGATTATCTGTGCTTGTGGAGCTTATTAATTTACCATCTTTGTCATATGTTCTCGAGCTTGAACCTGTACCGGATGTAGAGCCACTATATCCGCCTGAGTCGTAGCTGTATGTAGCTCTGTATTTCTCCCATTCTTTGTATCCTCCATTCGCTAAAGGTGTTGTACCGCTACTGGTAATTTCCCAACTATCCTTTGTCATTGTTACAGTCTTAGATAGGGTTCTAGTAGCATAATGTCCGTTATCTTCATAATAGCCATTATCAGACTTGCTTATAAAATTCAAAGTACCACTATATCCATTGCTTGAGTAGGTCGTTGTTGTAGGTGGATAAGATGTACCGGTATTCCTAGTAGTAGAAGCTGGCTGACTATACTCATATGTCTTCAAGTCCCAATTATCTACCTTTGCTATTATATTGGACAATCTCATTGTGTTGTTTATATTCATTCTGTTGTCTTTAATCCAGTTAGTTGAAGCACTTTTTAAGTTTTGATCCAGCATAAAAAATACATCTACTTCAGGTCTTACTATAGGTATATCAATATATATTCCTGTCATTGGTATGTAGTTATCTACCCAAAACTCACGTTCTACTTTAATTGTCTTTCTGTCCTCTGGTGTTACAAACTCAGGAATAGTCGGATGTCCAAATTCCTCAGTAACTATATTCACAAACTTATACTTGCCAAGCTTTGTTGCTGTATAGGATGGAAAGGTAGTTACGTTATTCCAAGTCTGTATGAGCTGATCATAGGTTTCGTTGTTGTCACTGTCATACCAAAGCTCAACTATGTTGCTTGCTATTGTATCACCATCTGTGCTAACTGCTTCATATGCATATGCTGATATTTCCTCATTTCTTGCCATTACACTATTGTTTAGGTTGCATATGACTGCCGCTGTGTAATCCTCTAATATTGTAAAGGTAACAACATAAGGCTCTGATTTTCTACCCAGTGAATTTGTTACAACTAGCTCTATTTCATATGTACCAGGCTTTTTACATAGAAAGTCTTTTGATGTAGTGTTTATTTCTTTTAATTTTAGATTGCCAGACTCACCTTTAAGCTCCTTAAAGCTCCATTCATAATCTGTTATAGGAAACCTGCTGGAAACAAAATCTAGATTACTGTTTAAGCTATTATCTGTTACATTCATTTTTCTGTTTTGAATATAGCTGCCTGTCAGCCTGTACTCAGCATTAGGCTTAGTGGGATATATAACGGTGTAGTCTATAGCTTCTAAAGCTTGTCCATCCTTTGTATTCCATACCATTCGTATTTGATTTAGCCAAAGTCTTGACTCTCCAAATATGTAATTTCCACTAAAAAACTGTTCTGCATCTATTTGTGTGCCATCAATATATACTTCTCTGCTCACTATATCAGTTAAATCTGTACTATCAGAAGCAGGAAATTCTATAATGTCATACCACTTATCAGGTATATTAGGGAGTAAATCCACCATAGCAGGCAACTCTTTTTCTTCTTCTCCTGCGAAGTTTACAACAATGCTGTCATTGCCGGTATTGGAAATATTCTTGTCATTGTAGGTAACATATGCCGTCCCATATAAGGTATCTCTAAAGCTCTTACTTTTTATTTCTGACAAAGTATAATTTATTGTTTTTTCAACTGTAGCAATATTATCATAGAAGCTTACCCCTGTTAATATTTCATCAACATCACTATTGTTATTATCTCTATTAAGCTTTAAAGTCCAGCTTTTAATATCATAACGCGTATATCTATTCGTTCTCTCAATATCGTTTTGATAGAAATCTGTATCATTAAGAGTAGCTGTATATCTCACTTTTACAGGAATTATGGCATTTTGTACTGCCATATCATCAGTATCAGTAACTGCTAATTCTGATATAGGAGTCAATATCTCCATATTAAGTGTTACAGTAGTTGGAATTTTAGTTACAGGTCGAACCGAAAAGGTTTGATACCTTGTACCGTTTTCGGTTTTATGCCACATTCTACCTTCACCTGGGTGAGTTGAAGATGGAGGAGAAAGAACGTTTATGAAGTTGTATTTTTGATTATTTTCATCTGCACTAGCTGATGCACCACTTATGTTTAAGCCATTTGTTATTTCGAATTCTCTTGCTGTATTGCCTATCCATTCTTGTGTTTTTGTGTTACCTCTAATTGCACTATCATTATAAAATGAGATTTTAGGTTTGTCTTTTGTAACTGATTTATTTATCCAAGGCATATATAGCCAGCTGTTTTCTTCCAAAGGATCAGTAATTTTAAAATCATTAATAAAGTTTACATTGGTATACTTATTGCCTGACTTATCAAAACCATGATAACGATATTCCCCTGTACCATTTTTATAATATCCGTCTGCATATTTATTTCCTTGCTCATCCTGTGTTCCAGTTTTAAAAGTATTAATGCTACTATTTATACTTTTATAGTTACCATATACTACAATATGCTTATCATGCCAAAGCTTATAGTTTAATGGATAACTATTACATGTTGGTATAGTTCCAGGTGGAAGCTGGCTTTGTATTTTTGAAAATAGTTCTACATCATCAAAGTAGAACTCAGCTATATCACAGCTATCATATTTTACATGAGTAGAAGAATTCATATCAGCGTATATCTGAGATATACATGGCATTACAGTAGAACATATTAAGACAATAACCAATATTACCGATAAATATTTAATATGTCTCAATTTATCACCTTCTTGTTTATTTTACTTTTTTATATATATTAAATACAAATCCACCGCTATAATCCGGTCTGTATATGTTTACCTTTCTATTATTAAAGGTATAATTTGTATCTGATATTTTAACTGTTCCATGTACACCTTCCTCTATATACTTATTAAATACTCCAATTGCTTTTTGATAGTCTTGTCCAAATAAATATTTGAAAGCTTCAGCCATTGCTTCAGTATGGATATCTTTTACTTTTGAAGAATCATACACATTTATTGAGTATGTTGGTACAATGTTATCGTTACGCCCAAGGTCTATGTGCAATGACATACGCATATTAAAATCACTTTGTTTAAAACTTTTCTCGCTATCAAAAAATCCACTACAAATATAATCAACTGATGGAGAGTAAATAACATCATACCAACCTTTACTTTTGCCCATAGAATTCTGCATTAAATAAGCCAGCCCAATTTCTTCCTTCTTATCAGGTCTTGATATAATATATTTCATCCCAGAATAAGTATTATACAATATAATGGCATGTCCATCTTCAGGATCAAATGGCTTCCTCTTTGCTTTGTCCATAATTCTCATAACAACAGTACACATTTCAGCTCTAGTCAAAGTACCTTTTGGATTAAATAGGGCATTCGGATTCCCCTCCATTAAACCAATTCTATATGCATCAATTACATATTGTTTATTCAAATTATCTATTTTTGTAAAATCCTTAATGTTCGCACGTATAAGCTCATCATATTCTTGTGAAGGCTTTTCTTCTTTATTCATTACTGCTAACACCGCAATCTTTGCAACCTGTTCCCTTGTCAAGGGTGCTACCATATTAGGGAATTCGCCTTCTGCTATCAAGCGTATTTCCAAAGCTTTATTGACATAGTTTTCATACCACACAAAATGTCCACTTTCCAGCTTATATCCTAGTCCCAAGGTTGCCAATTTTAGAAACTCAGCTACATTTACAGGATTATTTGGCTTATATGTACCATCCGGATAGCCCCCTATATAGCGTAGGTTATACAAATAAGTAATATTATTCTTTGCCCAATGCTTACTAATATCCTTTAATATAGGTTCAGCTGCATTTAACACAGTAAAACTGCTAATAAATATTGAAATTATTAAAATTGCACATAAAAGTTTTTTCATTGACTATCCCTCTACTTTCTATTATTTATTTCCTCTGTAAATCTCAGTTCCGCCTAAAGCAAAAGCATAAAACTTTTCTTTATTATATGGATTCAAAGTAGCCAGTGGCATACCCTCAACCATTACTATAAAGCTTATACCGCTAATATTCTCAGTCATCTCAGAGTCATTTGGTGAGATGTTTACAGCATAATTATAATTGCTTTCAGCGTTCTCGCGAGTACTTAGAAACTCGTTTAGCTTATGCCTTATAAAATTATTAATCAAAGCTTCCCTTACTTCAGGTTCTATTCCAAAATCCACATCTATGCCCCATTCACCGGTAGCGACTTTTTTTACCTGATCTGACATTGTAAATAAATACAATGTGCCTTTGTATTCTATCTCATATTCTATTTCATAAGTCCAATTATCATGAACGTCTGCAATCATAAGCTTATCAAAGCCTGCTATTGCTTTCATAGGAATATATCTCTTAATATTCTCCTGTGCTTCTACATCATTTTCTATTCCAAGGTTCCTATAGAAAACCCTATAGAACCATTCAAGAGCAATATCTTTATCTATAATTATATTATTAGAATTCTGCTCCTTATCTCCAAAGCCCATACTAGTTTGCTCTAAGCTATCTTCATCGCTATAGGGTATCGCTCTAGCAGCAGAGCTAACTCCTGCATCTAAAGCTCTCTTATATCTATCCTTCATTATATCCAAATGATCTACACCCTTACCTATATAAATAATAGGTGTAAAAAATGCTAGGAATATCAATATCCATAAAATCCATTTCATATAAATTTTTCACTCCAAAATTACCAAATATAGCTACTAGCTTTACCAAACAAGCAAAATTCATAGCTCCTACCAGTCCCAGTAGGTGTACCAAATACACTGTACTCATACATTACACTAACAGGATGTCTCTTATTATATGTCACAGTAACATTTATTAAGTCATATCCCATTTCTCTCAAATCCTCATCCACAACATCCCACGCTTCTATTTTTGTAGGCTCAGTGCCCTCTTCAAATTTTTCTGCGGTGATGAATATCTCATGTTCACCATACTTACTTAGATTTTCATCCATTTCCTCTAATACGTTCTTATATAACATTCCTTTTTTCGCTGCTATTTGCGTGTATTGATATACTATGTTTTCTACATCTTGCTGTGCCAAGGTATAGTTCCGATCCAAAACTGTAAACATAGAATACCAAGTAAAAACAGGCAGTACCAATAAGGCAGCCCAGAAATTCTGCATAAATATCACCTCTATATTGAGATAAGGGCAAAGGAAAGCCCTTGCCCTATATAATTAATTTTGTTCTGTAAATTTTATTTGTCCACTGGAAGCTGAACCTTCTCTTAAATAAAAGCTACCCGATTTAACTGCTGTTGTATATGCTGTGCTGCCTGATGTAGTTGATGTAGTAAATTCAAAAGTACCACTTGATAGATTTTGCACTATATACTTTACAGTATTTGTTCCTGTACAACTATCTTTAATTATATTTGCAACGGTTTCACCAGATAATAGACTATTCTTAGTTTCATCCACACCAGACTTTACAGCATTAACGCTTTGTTGTGTACTATCTGCCATAGCTTCTTGTGCTGTTCTTTGTGGGTTGTATACATTTGCAATAAAAAACAATCCTATTGCCGCTACGATACCTAAAATTAACAATTTAGACCAAAAACTATCCATTTTTATTTCCCCTTTTTATTTTTATTTTATAAACATATTTGCCGGATTTGAAATAATAGTAAGCCCATATGCAAAGTATATACAGCCCAGCGCCATCACTATAGCCATAGCAGACATTGCATATAACATTTTACTTCGTCTTCTTTTTATGTTTTCAATTTCAATCCATCTGATTGTGTTGTTAATTGTATCATCTACATTATCAACAGCGTTTACCAAGCCTGTCTTCCGTGAAAGCTTCATAGTCTCAATAAGCTCATAAAGCTCGTCCCTGTCTACTGCTTCAAGAGCTCTATCAAAGGCCTCCTCTTGATCTCCCCCTTTTTTTAAGCCTTCTATCAAGCCCTCTAATAACGGCTTGTACACTTCTGTAGCAATAACCATATGTTCTAGAATATTTAAAACAGAGTATGGAGGCATCTTGCCAAATATCGAAAATACAATCAAACAGTTAAGTATTTCCCAGTTTTTCTTATCCTCTATAAGCTTACGTTTTATCTGTCCCAAAATGTCTGGAATATAATATATAAGCACTGATATTAGCAGTATGTATATATATGGACTGACTCCGGTTTTTATCAACCTGATTTGCAGTAGCTTAAAGTATAACCGCTGTGCAGTTTCTCTTATATCCTCGCCTGTATCTACACCCTGTGATACAATAATATCTTCTATATACTCAATGTATTTCTGTTTATTTTGCTTCTCATATATATCACTTTCTACTTCAAGCTTATTATCAACCAAATTATAGAGTTCTTGCTCAGCATCAATACTCTTAGGTGTACTAACCTTCAGGGTATCAATTACATTGCTATTATAGTTTACATCCTGAGCAATTTCCTTTAGTGTAATCGTAGAATTGGTCGTATTTATAGTCACCAATATAAAAAACATTGAAGCGAACATAATCCATTTATATAAATAAATTCCCTCTACGCTTATATTCCAACCAATTGAAGCTAAAAACTTTTTCGTACTCTTATATTTTTTACTGTTTGACTTGGGAACTAAGGGATACAGCTTTCTTGCTGTTTTAATATTAATGCTATTGACGTATTCCTGTCTATACAGCTTTTTTAGCTTGTGGTTTCTTATTTCATAAGATATGTATAGAGAGGATACTATCATTACTAAAATAGTTGACAGCACCTGAAAAACTATTATTATGTTCAATACCCAACCCCCCCTATATTTGCTGTTTTCTCATCCAATGTATGAAAAGACCAGATAAATTTGCAGCGATAAATAAATAGGACTTGATGTTTTGCGCCTTAATGCCTTGATATATGTCCTGCATATTCATCTCTATTAGGATCTTCGCATTTATCCAATCTGAAGCAAATATAAACAAGAATGGAGAGAAGTAAAGAAAAAATTCTATATACTTTAGCTCAGCATCATTATAGCCTTGTTGTACATTTATAAAGTTTACTATGTTTGTAATCTTCATCATATTTTTTCCGATTAGATTTGTGTTGTCTTGTTCAAAGCTTCTGCTGTCTACATTATTATCTACACCATTGCCCTTCTTCTTTGCCATGTATAGTATTGAAGTAAGCATTCTAAACCATACAAATGGAAATTCTCTTTTCAACTCTGCAATCTCCAAATCAGGATCATTTGATGTCAGTGCTTTTCGTATCTTAATAAGATAATACTTAGACTCTAATGGACACTTTTCTTCGGTTTCCTTCATTGCAGGCAATACGTTCCCTTTATAATGAGTATAGTAATGAGAAAGCTTCTTAGTTGTCTTTGGAAGAGCCTGTCTAATTTTTTCTTCTACATGCTCGAAATATAAATCTTGTATACTATAAGCAAAAATTAACGTCGATATTACAGCAAAAAGCCTATGATACCATAAGGCATGAAATAAGTTAAAAGCAATAATAAAATATACTAAGCTAATTACAAGTAAACTAATGAACAGTGCTGTACTAATCGGCAGGTTCTCATAAAAAAAACGTTGATTAAGCTTGCATAGCCTATTATTTAATTTAAACTTAATTCTATTCATAGGCTATCACCCTTATTCTTATGCTTATCAATCAGCTTAATTAAGCGTTCCATATAAGGCCACGCATCAATATTTTCTTTAGCTTTGTTAATCATTCTCTCCGAAGGATAGTTCAAAAACTTAGGAATCCCATCTCTTGCATCCATAATTCTGTTCAATCTATACATATTATATGGATTGCTTTGTATTTGCTGTATGTAATAAAGCTTTTTTAAGGTCTCAGAATCCGTATCCAGATTTAAGTCAAAGTCATACAAAAATGCAGTGCTTACAGTTGGAACAATCTCCACAATCTCAGTGATTACCCTCTTACCATTTACTATATTGTGTTGAAAAATAATATTTATATAGTTGGCAATGTCCATAACAGCACTTTGTTCTGTTTGATATCGTCCTGTTCCAAGTAACATGTTCTTAAGTCTTGGTATTGTGGTTTCTGGATTTGCTACGTGTACTGTAAACCATGCAGACAAACTAACTGACTGTATTAGTTGAAGCGTACTGTATAGGGCTTCCCCGCTTCGCACCTCTCCCAAATCAGCAACATCCACACTTAAGCGAAGTATTGTTTTTACTGCATCATCTAATGTTTTGTTATATAACCCTTTAAGCTCAACTATCCTTTTTTGCGGATACTTCTTCATAACATGTTGTTCAAAAAAATCCTCAACTATACCTATGTGTAAACTATCATCCAGCAGCTCAAAAAGTGCTGACATAGTTGTTGTCTTACCAGTTCCCAGACTACCTTGCATGCAGATACTGGCTCCGCTCCGAACAAATGCAGTTATAGCTATAAGTACCTCTTCATCAGTAATCAGCTCTTTTATGCCGACGTGCCTTTGATTAAATATTCTGGTACACATATTTCTTGCAGAAGAATAAGGCTGTTGCGTAACAGTAATTCTAGCAAGGTCTCCACGGTAACACAGTTTTTCCGGGGTACTTTCATCTAATTGACCTGCGTTTATATCAAAAGAGATCGCTCTATCCTGTACAATTCTTGACTCTTCCTTTGAAAGCTCCAGAAAACTTAACCAAACCTTTATATCACACCAGCAGTATATATACTTTCCATTGTTTGCAAACCCGACTTCATTTACATCAGAATACGAAAGTATATCAAGATGCATTAAACCAAATAAATTCTCATATATAAGCTGGACTATGATCTCCAGCTTGTCTCCAAAGCTAATCCTATCACTTTGCATTTCCTGCTCGTATATATAATCTATATCTCTGCTGTCATATTCATTTCGTTTGCTCTTATACTGCCAGCTGCCGCTGCTTTCTGCTCTGCTTTTTTCATATATAGGATATCTACTTAGTAGCTGTCCAAAAGCCTTTGACCTACCATCTGCATTTAAATTCTTATTTAAATATAATATTATGCTGAACTTCTCTGAGGCAGTTAACTTTTCTGGACTTTCGAAAGGCAAAATATAGTCTATATAACCGTTATTCTGATCTATCCTAATGTTAGTATAAACAACCACATCATCCAGTCTTCCGTCCTCTAATACCTTATATATATCAAAGCTGGTAAGAAGATCTGTCTTGATATGAGCCTTTAAAATATTTTTATCCTCAAAATTACCAGAAGTAGATGAATCTTTATATTTTTTTAAAATACCTATTATTTTTCTCATTTGTTCATTTTCTGGCTGTCTGGTGATAAAGGTCTCAAAATTTTTCTCAATTTGACGACACAAGCTTTTTATATCAAGATACTTAATTAATTGATCCTCCAAATTAGGCATCAAAATCACCCCAATGCTTCGTTTTTGATAAAAGCATATTGAAGAAGCTATGATTATCTTCTGGCTCATCCATGGGCAAATAGAGCCTTTCTGTGATAATCCCACACAATTCTTTTATTTGTTCAGGCAAAGTAGCATCACCCTTTTTCATGTTCAAATGTTTCTTCATAAAGCTATAAAACTTCTTATCCTCACAGCAAGCCTTATAGGCTTTGTTATCATATGTAATTCCAAAGGAACCTTTCAACTTGTATTTCTTATTCAGATGATTTAGTTCCTTTTCAACATTTTCTCCATGATCCAACAAATTAAAAACACATAAAGTTTTCTTATCTCCTAAAAATGACCTTACAATATAATTAGAATTGCTTCCATACAAATCATCCAGCATTATTTCATTACTAGTCATAATTGCAAGAATTATATCTGCTTTATCCAGAAACATCTGCTTTTCTGCATTTATTCCCGACTCAATATCTACTATTATGAAATCAAATACCTTCTTAGCTTCATCTAGAAATTTTCTGTTGAAATCCTCGCCAACCATTGAAATGTCTCTACTTATCTTACTGTTTGGTATTATATACAGCATTTCATTTATTGATGTAGCATAGGTCTTTATGTGTTCCGCATTAATGCTGTCATCAAAGCTCTTTAAATAATCCATGGAAAATCTCATATCTACATCCTTTTCCAAATATCTTTCCATATAGCTTTGAGGACTTCCATAGTTTACTATAAGGGTTTTTTTATCCGTAAAATGTTGGAGAGCTATACCAACAGCATTAGCTATTGTACTTCCCCCTGCTCCATGATTTCCAGGCACCCAGACTATAATTAATTTGCTTTTGTTATCTCTCATTCCAAACCACCCTTTGAGTTATTCTTTCGACATACTTGAATCTGCAAAGCTCTCTGTATCACTCTCTTTAGCTTGACCTTTGCCATAGGAAGGATAATATGAAGTTACGCTGGCAGGTTGAGCTTTATCCAAATATTGAACAAGGAATAACACACCCTCAGTATTAGCCTCTTTTAAAAACTCCTGCTCCATTGAATTCAAGTAAAAGCTTAGGGTTCTATCAGTCTTACCAATAACAATAGTCTTAGATACCACTACTGCATCCTCAGAATTTTGTTTAAAAAGCTTAATATCAACTACACTTCCCACATTAATAGTAGCTGGAATAGCACCCTCCTGAAAAATATGTTCCATAAGTCGATCTCCTTCTTCATACCAAGCAGTGCTGTCAACGAGATCACTTTTACGCAAAAACTCATTTTTCTCCATATTGCTTGTAACTCGTTTATCCTTTAGCTCCTGTATTGAAGTGATAGCGCTGTCAGGAACAAGATTTTTGGGAACTGCAACTATCTCAAATTTTGTAATATCTGCCGATTCACCCGCCTGTATGCTTGTGTTAGTTCTTACTAAATTCACAACATTTGATTGTTCACTTTTTACCAATAAATTTACCTTTGGTTCTTTTTGAACCGTACGTCTTGTCGCTATTGTCCCAAATACAATCAATATAAGCACTACAGTGAGCCCTAGAGCTATAAATAGTATCTTTTTATTTCTATCAAACCTTGCTTGTCTTACATATGCCATAAATACTTCCCCCTTTTATCGAAATATCTGTTCTGACTTATTTTTTCCTTCTCGTGCATTAACTGCCTTTAATATATTGTTCATATCATTTCTTAAACTGTTTTTGAAATCATTAGCAGTATTGTATGGAGTTCTTCCCGTATGCATAAGATCACACCCAAGACTTCCACAGCTACTTAAAGGCATCACACCTTTGAATTCCACATTTAATTTTTTAATTTGTTTATATATATACTTATAGGATTCACTTATATAGTTGCAGTTGTTTATTATTGCATAGGTCTTCTCAGGTATGAAGGCATTGCCTAGCTGCTGCATCATTAACTTATTCATATGAAAATGCATAAGATCGCTATCAAAAATAAAAAAGTCAATATTTGAGTTGTTTATTGCTTGAAGGGTTATCTCGTTTAGACCAGTCCATGTATCTATTATTACAATGTCGCATTTTGATCTTGCAAAATTAAAAATGTTTAGAAAATCCATGGTTTTGATAGGGTTTTCACTTCCTAAATGACCTGAAACTACATTTAAGTTGCCTTTCTTATAGCAATTATCTATTAGTGACCTGTAATTATCCTCAGCTATCATATAATCAAGTAAATCATAATAAATATCGGGTATCCCAAAGTACATGTTTGCTGAGTTTCCTCTATCCATGTTAATTAAAGTAGTCTTGTATCCCCTACTCGCAAGTTCAACTGCAAGGTTCCAGACTAAGTGTGACTTACCATTTGAACTGTTTGAATAAACCGTGATAACAGCTGAATCAAGCTCTTTTACCCACATCGTTCGATCTGGTCGTTTGAATAATTGTTTCAGAAATACTTCTCTCTGACCTATTTTCTTCCCAAATAACAATTTATCCAATTCAATAGAACTAACGCTCAGTCCTACATGATAATCATCTATGCCCTTGCACTCTAGAAACCTTAAAAATTCTTCAGTATCCTTATCGCTTTCTCCATAAAGATATATAACTCGTAAATCTTTTCTTAAAGTTGTAATTTGTTCAATAAATTTCTTATGATTGTTATTGCTACATATATGTCTAGAAATAATTATAGTATCTGCCTTTATATATGTAAGCAGCTCAAAAAGCTCCTCTGTATTTTCAGCGACACCAGATATATTAACCTTATAGTTTTGTGCAATAAATCTATGCATCTCAACATGATTTACTGCCAAAATCAAATTCATGTAATCCCCCCCCTGATATGGCAAAGCATAAAATGACATGTTTTGTCTTGAATTGTAACTTATTGTTGAATTTCCTGTAATTTTGTCAACATTTATAATTATATAAATCAATTTATGTCATGTCAACATTACATATTGTTTTATTTGTACTGTATTAGGTAATTTTATAAATGCAAATTAATCAATTTGCATTTATAAAGCAGTACGATATATACCCTATCTGCTTTGACTTGTGTAAATTATACGAAAATATGTCATGTGGTTAGTTGGTAATTCTTCTGTTATTCTATATGACTGCATATTTATAATTTTTGTTGAAATATAAGGTTTATAGAGGTATCATATTATTGAATATATATAGAACTGTTTTATAAATTTGAATTGTTAAGTGTGATATATATTGAATGGATGTGTTAAAGTGGGACGCAAAAGAAAAAAATCAGATGAAAATCAGATTTCTATATATGATATAATGCTCAGGACTGGTGACAGGCTGTTCAAGGATGGTAAACTATATGGAGAAATCTCAGGTGAAAGTGAATCCTTATACTTTATTATGAAGGTTAAAAGCTTAGATAGTATACCTATCCCCTATCATAAGCATACCTTGAGGGAAAGTATATTGACAGGAAAGCTTACACTAAAAGAATACAAATATAATTAACGATAAAACAAGGGACTGTTGTACAACAGTCCCTATTTCACATTTTTCTTACTGAACTTTATAACAAGAGCTACCATAGTACCTGCAGCAATTAAGGATAGCGTGTTTGTTGCTAAAAAAGCGCCGCCTGCACCATGAATTACGAGATTTATAGCATAAGCCTCCATCATAATAATACCCACAAACATCAATATATAAGTGTTTAAGTTAAGATCTCTTGCAGATTTAGTTCTAACAATTTGAAGAATTTGTGGTATGTTACCAAAGGCTAGTATAAAGCCCCCTGCCAGTTGTAAAATATCAAAAAACATTTTTTCTCCTTTGTATATGATAAATTCTACTAAATTTCCTTATATAATGCATATCCGCTTATGAGAATCCCTAGTCCACCAACCAAGGATATGACCATACCTCCAGTACGATAATTTTGTGTTGTAGAATCTATAATACTATAATATTTTTGTGTATCAATAAAACCACCATTTTCTCTCATAACTCTAGCCCCTGCACTCTGACCTACTGTTGTAGAGCTAAACAGCATAACTAACCCACCGATAAATAATATTGACATAATAATAAGCGAGCATAAAACATAATTCTTTTTCATTCAATAACCTCCAATATATTTATTCCCAGCTCTAACGACTCATTGTTATTTAAATGATACTTGATGTAAATTTTTACTCCGTGATTTATTTTATCATATCTTTCCTTTGTTTAGTACAAAATTGCATAAATAAGGGAACTACTGCACAATTTTCTATGCAACAATCCCCTTATAATTAGTTCTTCTAATATGTTATTACCTGCTTATCCTTTAAACTGCCCATGTTCAAGTTTTCCTTTTCTTCCTGTGGAATCACTACAGTAGCTGGGTTTCCATCACTTATATATCGTTTCTCTGGATACTTCTCAAAGTATTCTAGATAATCGTACATTCCTACACCAGCAGTATTCATTTCACTTGCTCTTACTCTAGGAAGCTTTGTTGCGTCGTACTTTACATGGTTTGGTGCAAGAGCAGGATTACTGCCTACTCTCAAAATTGCTCTATTATTATACTTTATACCTTCATACTCACCAGATATAGCATATTTAAAATTATCACCCTTGGGAGCTATTCCATAAGGTAACGCCAGTGAAAACACATCATAGCCAGGAAGATACTCTTGAGTATACTTTACATTAAGCGCCAGTGCCTTTTGCACACCTTCAGCACTTTCTTTGCTAAGCTTTTCATGAGTATATGTGTGATTTCCTATTTCATATCCATTATTTACTAAGAAATCAAACTTTTCCTTTATTAGCTCCTTCTGCCTAAATGGTAAGGAATAAAATACATAGAAAGAGCCACCCTTACCAAAGTCAGGATGCTTTTTGCTAAAGTCTTCAAGTATACCTATAGCACAGTCAGGATCTATTTTCTTCTCACCGTTTTCTTCAATGATATTAAATTGATTTTTAAGACCGTCGTCAAAGGTTAACACTACTGGTGTATAGCCTGCTTCTACCTTTATGTTATTCTCCAGATAATCCTTTAGATTTATAACTCTATAACCTTTTTCATATAAAGTTTCCAAGTCCTTTCTAAAGTTTTCTGGAGTCCTCACCCAGTCTGCTTCATTTTTATCAATTCCATGATACATAAGAAGCATGATTTGTCCGTTTTCATTTGGTTTTATCTTACTGTAATCTACGGCTTGAACTGGCTGTTGCTCTTCCACAGGTGCTTTTGTCTCAGTTTGATTCACTAAAGGAGCTTTTATATCTCCAGATGTTGCTTGCTGCGTACAAGATGTTAATACTAGTACAAAAATCATTAGAAATGTTACTAAAAATTTTGCTTTAAATTTTGTCATTCTAAACTCCTTCCATATAATTTCTATCTCTTTTTTTAATTTGATTTATAGTTTTATTATATCAGACAAGCTCTTATCCTTCGATATTTTTCGTCAAAATTATGTTTGGTTAATTTTAACATATTGGTAAAATACGTTTATGTTAACTAAATATTTAATACTCATTTTTTATTTTTAGGAGAAAATATATTTATATAATAACTATGAGCAATTAAATTTGCCATAGTTATTATATAAATATAAAAGTTGGACTTTGTGAACTAAAATCGATATAGCTTTGGGAGGTTTTATTAATGACAATGAGATATAGAAGATACTCAAATCTAAATGGGCATCAGATTGAGTTTGCTTCAGAGTTAATACTTCCTCATCAATTACAGAATTATCAAAGAGAGGCAAAGTCACAAAAAGCACAGCTTGAAAGCTCACATAAACATGGGCTTTACAAAGCAAGAAAGCTACCAATGAAGGATAAATTGACTTAAACAAAACAAAATTCCTTGGATAAACACATTCTGTCCAAGGAATTTCACATATACATTTCTAGGAAATCTCCATTACTAATTTTTTACTTTGCCCGTTACTAACCACTCAGCCCAATCGTCTCTTCCGTTTTCACTTGCTCTTTTTGCTGCGCTCTCCCAATCGTAAACAACCGATATTTTCTCTGCCTCCCATATATTATCCTTTTTTGTTAATATTGCATATTTCGCATGAGGCGAACCAGATACCATTTCGTGATAGACTGGCTGATTATCAGAATATGCCGGTAATCCAACGCTTCCAGGATTTACTATGAGTCTCCCATCCAAAAGACGTACTATGCCTGGCAAATGGCTGTGTCCACAGAGGATTACTGGCTGTATTACATGGGATATAATTGTTTGGATTTCTGCTTCCTCTTTTATCGATACTTCATTCTGCCCAAGATGTTCAAGCAAATATATTTTATCGGATTCAGGAGTACCATGACATGCATAAATCTCACTGTCATATACCAACTCCCCAGGCATCCTTCTTATCCAATCAACGATTTCGTTGGTTAACATATTCTCTACATATTTGAAGGTAGCTGATTTTTGACTTTCTTCCTTAGAATTGATTAGTCCGCTTTCATTATTTCCCCTAATACATATAATGTTCTCTTTTATCAATCTATCTGCTGTTTTAGTGGGTTCAAGAGGACCGCTTATACAGTCCCCCAGGTTGATTATTTCACTGATTCCTCTTTTTTCAATATCCTTCAGAACAGCATCCAATGCTAATATATTACCATGGACATCTGACATAACCGCTATTTTTCTACTACTCATTTTAAACCTCCTAATAAAATATTTGGATTGCATTTTCTTATACTCTCCTACACAGCATAATGTTTACACTACTCTTCTTTGTTGCTATAATATACTAGTATAGCAATATTATGTGAGGTGTGAGAATGAAGGAAAATATACTTTTGATAAATATGATCAGCTACAAAAAGTACTATAAAGACAATTCACCTATGATAGACTCAAATAAATATAATTTGTTCATAATAACTAATAAACAACAAGCTCACAAAATACCACATACCGAATATATAGAATTGTACTCTTGTGATATTAGTGACGAGGATCGTGTTATGAGTATCTCCAAACTTATTAATGAACGGTACAAAATCGATCATGTAATTTGTATTGATGAGAGTAATCTCCTACAAGCGGCAAAGATTAGGGATGAGCTTGGAATTCCAGGTATTTCATACCAACAAGCCTTATATTTCAGAAATAAATGCTCAATGAAGAAAAAACTCAGAGCCAATGGTATAAGAGTTCCTGACTTTCTAGATAGTCTTAGCTTAGATGCCTGCTATGAGTTTTTAACCAGACATTCCAAGTGTGTGATAAAACCCAAGCTTGGAATGGGCTCATCTAAGACCTATATAATTCAATCTCCTGCTGAACTGAGAGATACTTATTCCCTTATCGAAAGCATACAGTCAGATTATGAAATGGAAGAATTCATTGAAGGAACTATGTATCACTGCGATTCGATTATAGAAAATGGAAATATTAAGCTTTGCAGTATAAGTAAGTACCTGAATTCTACACTAAGCTTCTCAATTTGTAATTCACTAATTAGTGTTATGGATGATGATCCTATAATAAAAGCCAAAATATCTAGTTTTAATTCAGCTGTTATTGACACATTAAAGCTAAAAAATGGAGTAACTCATCATGAGGTATTTGTTGATAATGAAGGTAATGTCGTCTTCTGTGAAATTGCTGCACGAGCAGGTGGTGCTGGAGTTATTAAGGCAATTGAACACTCCTATGGTGTTAATTTATTAGACGCAGACATTTCTCTTGAATTAAAGCAATTATCACCTACAATTATTGAGAGTGATCAATATTGTGGCTGGATAATTTTCTATCGCAAGAATGGTCTAATCAAAGAGCTACCAAATATCAAAGATTTTGACTTACCATGGATTTCTTATGTTAAATTTCATTCAGATATTGGTGATAAAATATCCAATGCTAAATTCAGCACTGATGCAATAGCCACCTTTGTAGTATCAGGCAAAAACACACAAGAGATCACAGAAAAAGTCGAGTACTTGAATAAATCCTTCACTGTAGAATACGAGCAAGATATCATATAACTTTATATAAACATTGCTTTCTTGATGAAAGCAATGTTTATTTTATATTCTTTATAAAGTATTAGTACGCTTCTTGGAATTTTTTTAGATGGTCTATTATCTTCTGATTCTCATCTAGCTGTTCATTTAGTAGGACTAAATATGCATCTGTAAAGTGGCAGACTCTTTTTTCTACTGGACTATTTATTACTTCCACTGTCATATCAATTATTTTCTTTTGATATTTCTCTATGATTTTTTCAATAGAATTTCTTTTAGAGCCATTCTCAATTAGGCCCAGCAAGCCCGATTTTATACTTACCTTGTCCAGAAAATCTGCCTCCAGTAAGATAATTTCCTCTAAAGAAATGTCATCACTGATATAATATTTGGGGTCTATTACCTTCTGATAATGTCTCGCAATTATACGTTTGATTTTTCCAATATCCTCTTCACTTAGAGTGCTTTCTTCTGCCAAAAAAGCCACAGCCATTTCTGCTGAATCATTTCCATGATTATCATAACTTTTGCTGAAGTAGGAAACATCATGAAGAAGTCCTGCCAATTCTATAGTCCGAATACAAACATCCTTCTCATAACTGCAAAGCTTTATGCAATTCTCTGCTACATTCAGGCTGTGGACAAATTTATCCTTATGTGACTGTAAAACAAAATAGGGCAACTGATCTAAATCGGTTATTTTAGACCTAAATTTATTATAGCTTTGGGAAGAAGCTACCGCTGTGTCATGCTGCTCCTTCAGTCTTTCAAATACATACCGTTTTGTTTTTTCCTTTAATTCCTCATAGTTTTCAATAGAAAAGTCCGATGAAAATAAACTTTGCATAAGTCATCCTCCTGTAGACATATACCCAAGAGAGCGAGTTAATATATTTTTATAAATAACTAATCCCTTTTGAATAGAAATAGAATTTACCATCTGCCATTATATAAAATGCAAATACATAATAGTGCTTCCTTAATGTCTCTCGTGGTTTAAGTGAAAAGCTGAATATATGCTCTTCATTTGGTTTCATTGTAAGTACCTGTTTTTGGGGAGTTATTTCTATGTCATCCGTTTGCAGGCATATAGGTGCTATGCTTACTTCTATATCATAGCTGTGTTTATTAGTAAGCCTTATAACCTCACCTGTACTATCTTCCAGTGAAAATCTTGGCTCTGTAATACTCTCTAAGAATAGCAGATTGTCGGGAAAATCCATGATAGTCCCACATTTCATACATTTACATGTAGTTCTATGAAAATCTCTTTCAAAGGAGGGTAATATGTAAGAGTACAGTCTTTCTTCCCCATCACAGCATTTGTAAGCATTAGTATTTGAAGTCTTCCCGTTTTCAGGCAGCCTTTTTTCACTTATTGTCTCATAATAGTTATCCTTTTTACTTGATGTATATTCCCAAATAAAATTATAGATATCATTATATATTTTTGCAGTTTTATTATGCAGTTTATCAATAGTATCATTTAGCTTCATAGCGGATAATAGCTTGTAATTGTAATCCTTATATAAAGGATATATAGCTTTAAAATTATTTTGTATATCTTGAATTTGACCCTTTAGAGCATTACTCAATACAAAATTGTTTTTATAAAAGGCTATATTATAAATATAGTCTTTTAGCTTCTCGACTTTTTTATATTTTTTATCTTCATAACTTAATTTTAAGCTTATGCTGTCAAAGGGAAATGGTCTAATGGAAAACAAGAATAGCTTCTTGCTATTTTTATCTACGAAATAGAATATGCTTTGTGCATCTAATTCACTAAGCTTTTGATTTACAGAAATATCTTCAATAAACATTTCATTTTCTTCTAAATCATCCAGAGCTACTTCAATAAATGAAGAAGCTTTTAACTTACTTAGCTCTATTGTATATGAATCATCCTGCTTTATCCTTTTTATTGGAGGTGCCGCTTCGTTGTTATTCCTCTCTTTTCCTTTCAAACAGCAGTCTCCGATTAAGAAATACAAACTATCCTCTATTCCGCTATATTGTAAAAACCTATTTATTAGTTTAAGCTTTTCACCTTCTGTATAGCCATTCATAGTTAAACCATGCATCAACACATTTTCTGCTATACTGCCCACCTTTATGGTAGGGCTAACTATTATTGATATTGCACTATTGCTTACTAGATTTGCTACTATTGAATACTCATAAGGTATTGAGTTTCTGTCCAGATCTCCCAATTTACAGCCGTTTAAAAACACAAAATCTACATTTATGTCAGACACATGATATTTTTTCTTTCTACTTGCTATACAGTCATCATTATTATAATAACAGCAAGGTATATGCTTGTACTTATCAAACCTATTAATATCAATATCTCTACATTCACTACCACATAGAAGGAAATCGTTTAGAAATAGAAAACACTCTCTACAATGAGATAGATAATTAAACTCAAAAATACGCTCGCCTTTAAATAAGATATCCTTCAAATTATCAAATTCACAGTAAGGCTTTGGAAAATAATGTAGTTCCTCGCTTCCATTATTCTGCTTCTCTTCTGTATCCAGCTTCTCACTTACCCTATTAATTACTATTTGCTTACTACTTACTTTTTCATTTTTATATACAATTAGCTTTGCAATAAAATAGTTTAAGTCATATTTATTAATATAAGGGACACATGATATTTGTAGATTACTACGTAAATCAGATAATTCAATATGTTCCTTAAGCGCTATCTTATCAACAGGTCTAATCAACATTATACTTTCTAACAATGTTCTGTCAGCCAATTCAATTAACTGCTCATAGTTATCAACAACGAGGAGCTTTTTGCCTGTATACATGGCATATATATATGCATACAGAAGCTCCTCATGTCCATATTCTCCATTTAACATGCATATGCAATGCTCTGAACCACTTTGGTACATATTATATAATTCAATTTGCTCCAACAGAGATGCCTTGGATGATATTTCTGTAAAATTTTCTATAGCAATATTGCTATCAAAATTATATATTAAGCTTTTCTTATCTATACCAAACTTATTGATTAACTTTTCTATATTTAGAGAATAAATAGGATAAGCTATGAAATCACTGCTTGAAAGTTCGTCTATTCCGTGAAAGCTATCATTTTCAAGTAATTTCAATATCATATCTTCACCTCTTTCGAAAATTATTCTTCTAATTTGAATTCAAGTGTATTTATTATTTTAGACGCACGTTCCAATAACCTGTCGTAATCTAAGTCTTTCAAAAATAAATAACCTCTTACATCTTCATTTGATGTAGGTATAGGCATAAAATTGCCCGCTTCGTAAGTCAGCAACATCTTTTCATGTTCATTTGTAAGTTGCTTGTAAACCTCATCAATCCCAGTGATTTTCTTTATAACTCCACTTTTTTCAGGATGAATAAATGGATAATATAGGGTATACCCATTAAAAGGTCTATTTAATAATTCATTCAGTTTGTCTGTATCAATTTCTTTTCTTAAAGCAATATCGCAGCCATATTCGTAGAGATTCAAGCCTTTGAGTCTATAAATGTTTTCGATTAATCCACCACCTGATACTCTTGGATTAATTTCAATTATGGATATATTTTCCTTATCATCTATCCTTATTTCAACATGGAGTAATGAGTTTGCAATATCAAATACCTTTACCGCTTCCTTCAAGTAATCCTCAACCTTTTTCTTTAGTGCAGCTGATATAGGTGCTGGTGTTACGCATTCAAGCTCTATACAATACTTACCATTTTGTATAAATTTCTTAGTGATTGAAGCTATATAAACTTCACGCTTATATACTAAAATTTCTGCACAATATTCGTCACCGACAATATATTCTTCAGCAATCAGAATCTTGTTCTTAGATTTTTCATAAGCTTCTTGATAACATTCGTCTAAATCCTTAGGTTCACCAACTACAACAACTCCTTTACTGGCTGTTCTGTCTGAAGGTTTTAAAACAAATGGGTACTTGAGAAGCTCTGCTGCACTTACCAATTCCTCATAGGTGTGTATCTCATAGAATGCTGTACTGTCCACACCATGTTTTCGCATATGTTTTCTTGCCTCTAGCTTATTGACTATTTTTCTTGCAGTATCCTCGCTATAATAATCGTAGCCAAAATAATCACTCAACATTCCTAGCGCCACAACACTTGAGTCAGAAAATGTAGTAACGCCGTCAAATTTATTCTTCTTATACACATCCATAGCTACATCAAACATCTTTTTAGGATCCCATATTGTATCGATTATATATGAATTATCTGCAAAGGCTAATTCTTTTCTATAAGGACGATCTATCATTAAAAGCTCTAAATTTTTTCTTATCATAGTCCTATAGGCAAATTCTTTTTGATTACCTGCACGTAATAGTAATAATTTATTTTTTATCATAAAATCACCCCTTAAAATTAATAATAATCAAGTATCCCTTTTTGTCTTGAGTACCTTTCAGATATAATGAATATCATGATACTTACGATAAGGAATATAATACCGCTTATAATCAAATATACAAAATCCATATTATATATACTCATTCCGCTATATGCTAGACGCAAAAGCCTTATACCATAAGTCAGAGGCAGTGCATGTGCGATGAACTGCATAAAAACAGGGAACTCTTCTATGGGGAAATTGACTCCACACAATAGAAATACACTTATATTAATAAAATTAAGTATGGGAGTAGCTCTTCTGAACAATAGCCCAATCATTCCTGCAAAAAGTCCTACACCTATCATCATTAATGTAGTAGTGAAAATAACAATAATCCCTTGAATCCAATTCATACTGCTAAAATCCAGCTTTAAGAATATCCAGCCGAAAATTAAACTAAATCCACAGGTAACTATTCCCTCAAATATATGTATTATGGACTTTGTGATAAATAATATGATTTTGTTGGATGGAGTCATCATGATTGTCTGTAACGTCCCCAGCCTTCTTTCTGAAGTTATGGAAGATCCCATAGTAAACACAACAAAAACACATATATTGTATAGGGCATTACCTAACGCAGCATACTGCATTCCCTCTACACCCTTTATAAAATAGTTCAGATAAGAGAACAAAGCTATTTGAAAGAATGGGACGATTATCACTAAAGAGAGATACTTGCGTAGACTCATCCAACCATATATTGATTTATAGCTTAATATAATGTTTTGCAAAAATCTTCTAAATACCATAGCTTATTCCTTTCAACTTACAAATTTATATTTTTGATAATTCTCCAAGCTTCCTAATCTTGCGTTCTATTAACTTAAATAATAAAACAGCAATAATCATATAAATGGAGCATGATGCAAGTACCCTTACAAACGCACTATTAAAAGATAAATAAGAAATACTGTTGTTCAGAGAGGTTCTTACAATTTCCACACCCCAAGTTGGAGGTAATAGCACTGATACAGCTTTAAACCCATATGGCAGCACTGTAATGGGAAATAACACCCCACAAAAGAATTTTATACTATCAGTTAATATGTTTGAAAGCTGTACAAAAGATCTTAACAACAGAAATAAAAAACTCAAAAAATATCCTATTGTTGAAAAGCTAAATAACAATAATACTATAGCTACTGAAAATTTAAAATAATTGATGCTTATCGCTGATATATCAATTTGTGTAAAAACTAATATAAATATTTCTAATAGTACAATCAGTCCAATAATAACTGAAACTACACATTTACCAAATATTATATTTAGCAAACTTGATGGTGTACATAAATAGTATTCTAGTATTCCCTGCTCTTTTTCCTCCCGCAGAGACCCAGCACCTCCTAATAATGTACTCTCCCATACGCCCATAGCACCTGCTCCAAGCAGCATATAAAATACTGAATTTGCATCATGCAGATCCTTATATAAATAATAGGATACAACTGTATAAATAAATGGTGATAAGGAAAGATTCAACAGCAGAGCAGAGTGTGATAAATTGTCTTTAATGCTCATAACTATTGAGCTCATTATCTCTTGAATTGCATTTCTCATGTATATACTCCTCATATAATAAATTTTAAAGTTTTTATTATTTTTCTAACTATTTTGAATTATATTTATATATACATCCTCTAATGAATTTGTTTTTATATTTAAATCTATAATATCGTTTTCATGTAATTCACTGTGAATATCATTAACTGCTATATTTACATCTTCAGCAATAAACTTGATTGTTGTATATTCATTACCCTTATCTGATACCTCACAATTGTTGTACTTATTGGCTATAACACTTAAGAATTTCTTGTCTGCATCCATATTCTTAGATATTTTAATTTGTATTTCGTAGTTCTTTCTGTATTTGCTTTTTACATTTTCTATATCATCCCAAAGTACCATCTTGCCTTTGTTTATAATAACCACTTTCTCACATATTTCTTCTACCTCTTGCATATAGTGAGTGGTCAGCAATATAGTCATTCCTCCCTCATTCAGCTTTTTCATAAGCTGCCTGATTGACAATGCAGAAACCGGATCCAAACCTATCGAAGGCTCATCGAGAAATAATATCTCAGGATCATTTATCAACCCTCTTGCAATATGAAGCCTCTGTCGCATCCCCCTAGAGAAATTCTCAACTCTTCTGTCTGCAACGTCACTTAATTCTACAAGCTCTAATAAGCTTTTCATCTTTGCTTCCTGCTCACGCATAGGCACATGGTATAGATTACAAAAATATTTTAAATTATCTCTTGCTGTAAGTCTTGTGTATAGCCCCTTGTCTCCTCCATATACAACATTTATCTTGTTACGGATATAGTCTGCATCCTTTACAATATCCTTTCCCAATATTGTAGCTTTTCCACCAGTTGGGAGTAATACAGTAGTAAGCATTTTTATCAATGTAGTTTTACCTGCTCCATTTGGTCCAAGAAGTCCTATAGTTTGACCCTTATCAATATGAAAAGTCACATTATCTACAGCAGTTACAGTTTCTGTAATTCTGCTTGATAATCCTTTTTTTGAAAAATACTGACGTGTCAGATTCTCAATATTAACTGCATATTCCATATTTCCACTCCATTCCTGCATAGCATATTATAAATATCAAAATGAGCTATGCATGTAAACTATAATATATAATTTGACTAAACCTTTATTCTTTATAATCAATATAGCTTCTTGATGCAACAACCGTTCTAGATCCTTTATACTTACCGTCATACAGGTTCAATTCTCCCTCATTGGTCCAAAAAGCAATCTTTCCAACCTTCATATATGGATAGACTCTAATAGGATGTGCCACCATTATCTCAAGTGTCCAAGGTATTATTGCTCCTGTATGCCCCAAAGGAGCACTGAATTGAATCCACATTCCCATAGAAGATACAGAAAACCTTGCATGAAGAGTTTTGGCATAGTAATTACTACCCATTGTCTCTAAGGTACTGCCCAGGTATATCATCTTTGGCTGAAGCACATAGCCTTCTTCTGGGATTTTAAAACGATGAGTATTTGGATTTTTCTTGGTATCTAGTATTTCATCCTTGTCATACTCAATAAATTCATCAGATATGCTGAATCCATAAGAATTTGGCTCCAGACAATCCTCATCGAAGGGGCTAATATAAATTCTATTTGCCAATACTTCTGATTTTATCTTGGCACCAGTTAATATCACAGCTTATCAGTCCTTTATTTTTATTTGCTCTAAAATTTCGTAAATTCTTGTCCTTAAAATATCAATATCTGATGTGCTTGTATCAATAAGCCAATCAGCTTTAAACTTGTCCAAATCATTAGTAGTTGCAGATTTTAAATTTACTGAAAGGTCATTTCTTGATAATAATCTTTTTACCCTGACTTCTTCATCACAAGTGATTCTGATGAATATAAATTTCTCTTTCTTTAAAGCAGGGTAATCAATATTATAATCTCTGATATCATCATTTAATACCACTTCTGTAGTACATTTTTTCAACCTCTCAATAAAATTATCTATTAAAGAGGTTGCTGATATTCTTCTCAGGTGAGTAGCTATAGCTTCAAGCAAAATTTGATCTTGGTCATAAAAGTCTATCTCTTTTCCTGCAATATCATAGAACTTCTTCTGTATTTCATATAGCGGATACGCCAACTTTAATACTGTAGTATTCATGCTTTTCTCTCTAAAATAGTCCTGAATTAACTTTGCAGATGTACTTTTACCCGCACCAGACAACCCATAAATTACGATCTTTATCATCGCATAAGCTCCTTTAACATAGAATCAGTTAATTTAAGATTTCCTTCTAATATATAATAAGCAGATTTTTTAATAGCTTCTCTCAATCTCATTATATTTTCTTCTCTGTCTTCATAATTCAGAGTAATATACTTGTTCCATCTGGTCTGGATATAATCACCCTTAAACTCAAGATTTGCTATTATTTCATCAGTTTGAGGCTTCTCAAGTCGCATAATCTGACCTTCCTCATTCTCACTAAGCTGTGGAAACAAAACCTTTTCAAACAGATATGAGCCTTTTGTAAATTCTATACCCGACTCTCTTTCAAACAAGCGTGGATTTATCAATATTTTCTTATTTGCTGGCTCATTATCGATATTATCTTCATAGTACCTTTTCACTAGGTCATACAGCTTGGTGTGTCTCCTAATCGTTCCCAAGCCCAAATGCGGATAGTCCGGCCATCCCTTCATCATTACTGTATCGTTATCTATCGTAAGAAAAACTTTATCACCAGATACCATTTTGTAGCCTTTATTCAATAAAAGCTCCATAAGTGTAGTGCTTTTACCTGTACCCTTTGAACCTACAACAACAATAGCCTTTTCATCCTTCACTGCCGCAGAGGCATGGAGAATCATCGTTCCTTTGTTTTCCTGATCCTTGATTATCAAATCTCTAATAAGCTCTATAAGCTGTATTTCTGAATCTTTTGTTGCATAGATATCAATGTTTTTATTTTCCTTATCGAAAACCATAATTGTTTGTGAGTTTTTACAATCATATATGTCTAGCCCATCAATATTGTAATGCTTTGCATTTAATCTAAACTTCTCAGATGAGCTTGTCCTCATTACTATATCCTCTGATTCTCTACCGCTAAGCTTCAGATTGCTTTTTTTGAAGCTTTCAACAGGATATATCCGAAAATCAACAATAGCATCATTGCTTGATTTACTGCAAAACTCAAAATGTGTAGAGAATAATCCAAAAACATCATCCATCAGATATAAATAATCTTCCTCTACAAATATATTAATAATTGAGTCCATAAATTTTATACTCGTAGTATTCATAGTCCAGCATTTCACACCCTTTGACTTTACTTAATTACAAGCTGTTTATGTGTTTCGGTAATGGTAAGTCTGTAAGCTTGCAGATAATAGGAAATATTTCTGTATTAGAAATATTCTGACCGTCAATTTTGTCCTTAACGCCAGCTCCTCCTGCAAAGAATATCGCATCCATACAATCAAATTCAGCATTGCTATGGTGGCTTCCACTTTTATTTGTATCTTCAATTACTTTTTTTGCCTGTCCAGGCTTTATACTATAGCCATAGGATGGTTCTACAAATATATCCCCATAAATGTTTTTGTTTTCCATATCATAATCACAAATACGGTTAATTTTCCTGATTACAGCTTCTCCTGTGGCTTCATTTCTACAGTTTTCAAGTAGCTTTACAACCTTCTCAATAATCAATTGCTTTTCATCCAAAGATACTATACCGCCTAAATAGTTTTCTGTATTTATAAATATTGCACCATTATCTGCTGGGTGGTAGAAAGCCATAGTTTTCGTAAGGTCAATGCCTCCCTGTTGGTCAAAATCCAGTAAACCGTTTAGTTTAAGATATTCATTTATATTGAACATATCAGATACCGTACCCATTCCATGGTCAGAGGTCACTACCACAGTACAACCCTCAGGCATACAATCCAACACCTCTCCCAAATGGCGGTCTGCCATCTCATATGCCTTTATATAGCAGTCTCTATATTGAGAGGAGTATTCACTACTGTACAATCTGCATAGCGGGTCAACAAAGCCTGTAAACTCATGAGCCATTTCATCAATACAAGGCTGATAAATAATCGAAATATCTGCCATATGATTTATAATTGAATATCTGCTGACTCTCTCATAATATGAAGCAATTTTGTCTAGAAGGTTGATAAAGGCAGCTTCGGCCTCACCAGTTCCACCCCGCTCTAAGGTCTTACCGAAAAAGCCCTTCCTATAATACCTTCCAAAGCCCTCTCCTAAAAAAACCCCAGTCTCATCTATAAACCTTTCTATATCAATGCCAGTAATTGAAGTCATTTGATATATTCCAGAAAAAACGAATACTATTTCACCCGAACCTCCTGGCTTAAAAAAAGCATATATCTGCACAGCTGTTTCACTATCCAGCTTAATATCATGACTTTCAAATGAGGTTGCACAGCCTACCTTTATCTCAATGCAAGTATTGCACTCTGCATATGCAACAGCAGCGATAATTTCTGTTTCTCGCTCAATCATATCTATTTGAAATTGCAATCCCTCTATCTCGATTACTGAGCACTCAGAGCTATAACCTTTATCATCCATGTTCGAATAGAATATGCTTTTCTCCCATGCCATAGCAGTTGATAAAAAAACTCTGCCCCTCGAAATCATCCTATGATACCCATATATCTGAAATTTGTATTGTTCAAGCTGTTCTATTTCTATATTCTTTACATATGGAGTATGTACAAGGGATACAGTCCTTCCATTCTCCACAGCCCAACGCCATATAGAATAATCATGAATACTTTCCTCATTGAAGCTTACTTTTTTACTCAGTAAGCTTTTCCCTTCCTCTATCTGTGGAGTATAATATCCCCCAATCCCATGTCTATAAGGAGTTAATCCTGTAAACATAGTCGCAAGGGCCGCTGGAGTCTGGCAATTAAGCTGTTTCAGCTTTACTCTGCAGCTTGTCCCGTTTTGAAGCAGTGACTTGAGGTTAGGAAGCTTATCCTCTTGAAGCAGTCTCTCAACTGTATCCATGGATGCAGCATCCCACACAATCCATATCAGCTTATTAAACTCAGTTTTTTCACTATCCATTTATTACCTGATATAATGTTGTAAATCAACAAAAGAATCTAATACTAAATCTGGTTCAATTCCTGAGTTTTTTACAACATTCTCATCGTATTTTCCCGTCTTTACAAGTATAGATATTGCACCCAGCTGTTTAGCTCCAAGTATATCTGTACTTATATCGTCACCTATTATCGCAACCTGCTCAGGTAATAAACTCAGCTCATCCAGAATTGTTTTGAAGAAATCTCTATTTGGCTTCCCAAGGACTCTTGCTTCTTTGTCCGATGCAAATTCAAATAGCTTAACAAAAGCTCCTGTATCAAGATTCTTGCCTTCATTATTTAAAAAATACTTTCCTTTTTGTAGTGCAATTATTTCTGCACCATTAGCAATAAGCTTAAATGCCTTATTCAAGCTATCATAGCTGACACGCTCTCTAAAGTCACCTATTATAACATAATCAACCTTATCCTCTCTGATGTTCATACCCTCAAACTCAGGTAATACTTCCTTTGAAACAAGAGGATAGAAGGATTTGTCCTTTTGGCTATTCATCAATTTGATAGCAGAGGAAACTGGTGTATGTACCTCTTCAAGACTTATATCTAGTCCGAAACTCCTTACATTGCCCAGTATGGTTTTACAAGGTTTGGAATCGGTATTAGTCAGAAATCTCATGGTCATGCTCTTATTCCTCAAATATGTAATGGTATCATTTGCCCCTTTAATTTCCTCATTCTTGAAATATACTGTACCATCTAAATCACAAAGCAGTGCTTTGATTTTACCAAATTCTATTGTCTTCAATTCAATCACCTCTTTAATTTATTTAAATGTATCCTTTAAAAATGACAGCTTTGAGCAAAATGTTTCTGTATATTGTACTTGCTTTCTGTTAAAGAAATCCTTTGTCCAAGCCAGCACTTCATCAAGCTCCTTCTGATATTCATCATTACTGAACAGTGAACGGGTTCGCAGATACTCTAATTCGCACTGCATCATGATATTATCCTTGCCATCTACAGATATGTGGTCAAAGAAAATACCAATTACATTTCCTGTCTTTAATGACTCAAGATTTATGTCATATCTTACACGTCTAAATGGAGGGAATGCCCTATATTCAAATTTGTAATTGTTTTTAAGATATTCATCTATAGTGCCTGTAATTGATACATTACGTATATGTTGTTCCCTTCTCGCCAGTTGGTCTTCCTTATAAAATTTTCTTTTAATAAGGTAAGTATTATTTGTTTGCGGTATAAATGAAATATAGCCTCTTTCTTCCTCGGGTGCTGTTATCTCATTCAGATAATTCATATAATCCCACTTCTGAAACTCATCCTTGTACTCCAATATGTAGTTGCAAAGCTTACCTTCCTTTATTTCTGTATAGACATCTAATATAAGCTCCCAGATGTCTACCTCAGTGAGGATAAATTTATACTCTATTTCATACTCACTTTTTTCTTTTCTATAATAACATTGATGATTACCTAGAAATACGGCATTCTTACTGTGTAACTCAATACACTTGTCCAATATGACTGTAGGTGCCATTTCCTGTAACCCTGCATTACAGAGTTTATCTAAGTTTATAGTGTTGTTATTGTCAATTATATAGCTGCTTTCATCATGTCCAGTCCTTATAAATATTATATCCTTCTCACTATATCTGAGCTGGCTGTATATATCCAATGATGTAATTTCATTTACTTCTTTATCAATATTTGAATTCCTTAGAGTTCTCTCATTATACGAAATGTAAAATAGTGGTACTATGCTTTTTATTTCTGCCTCGGAATAAATTGTGCTACTGCTCATAGCTTTTATCCCTTCAGGATTTATCTTCATTCCGTCAAAAAGCTCATTATATTTAATTTCTCCTTGCGCAAGTATTTCATTTTCATAACTTACAATACTGTATTTGTAGCTCTTTGTAATGTCTTCAGCACCTAAAAACACTGTATTCTGTTGGTCATAAACAGGCAGCTGAGGCATATCAAGGCAGATAAATTTGAGTCCCTTATAGTCCTTGTATATGCTATTTATGCAATTAATGCTACCTATTATCATCTTAGCTGTCTTCTTACTTTCTCCAAATGCATTGTTACTGCAATGTATATTGCCTTCTGCCTTGTAAATTTTTATATTCATTCTATCACCCCAACTACCTTTCTATGTGCAATAATCACTTTATTTCTATTTTCTAGCAGTATCTCAGCATTTTTCACTATTACTGACGGTACCTTTGATTCTCTTAAAAGTATTGACAAATGACAGAGGATAGAGCCCTCTGTAAAAACGAAGCCATTTACATAATCGATAAGGAAAGATAGTATAGCATATGGCTTTTTACAGACTATAATTGGCTTTACTTCCATACCCTTTATTTTGTCAATCAAGCTATATAAATCTTCATTGGATTTTACAACTTCATTTACCTTAGTTACACTTACCCCAGGGCTAATGCTCAATCTGGAAAATATTGCTTCCTCATCTATCCTGTATATAGGGCCTTCGGCAATTCCGGAGTATATGACCCTGATATCATCAGCTGTACCACTATACTCAATAGCAGAGGTCTCTATTGAAAAATCAATAAAGTATGGCTCCTTTGTGTTCAACACCCATTCCAGCTTAGTGTTATTGAATGTCTTATTCATTGCCTTAGTGAACCTTAACACTTTTTTTAATGCTTTATAATCAAATTGCTCAAGGATTGTCCTGTCTGAAGCCTTTTCAATATCCTCCATAGTAAAGCTTTCTGAATCATCATATTTCAATATTATTTCTTCACAATCTGCCAGACCTCTATTAATAGCCAGCAACCCATCTTTTGAACATTCTATGAGTAAACGGTTATTTCCCAAAATCTGAGATATGAATCCATACTCTCCCTTTATAAAGTCTCTTATAATCATAGAATTGATTTCATACTGACCAAAGCCTTTGAAGGTTCTATCAATGTATGTATATAAGTCTTCCTTAGGGATTATATTTTGTCTGATACTTTTATTTATATCTATAACAACTTTTTCAGCCATGCTTTTCTCAAACTCAAGCTTGAGCGTGTCAAAACAACTATCTAGCCCAGCTCTGTTAAATTCCACGAAAAAGCTTTGCCCTGTAGAAATATTATGCTTGTCCGCAAGTATATATGCAGGAGATCGCTTATTTGTATACTCAAAGTAAATATCTCTACATTCTCCAAGCACTGCTTTACTAGCAATATCCTTGTCTACATACAAATTGTAAATATCCATCTTAGGAGAGCTTTCCTGTACAAGAGTCCGTGTTGTTGTAATAGGTCTTACCTGTAAAATATACAGCTCACTTCCATCCCATGCCCATTCAACATCCACCTCGTAGCCGAAATAATCCTTGATCTCTCCTACCTTTTTTCCAACTTCATCAAGTATTTTCCTTAGCTCATCGCTGATATCGGTTATTGAAATATGCTCATCAGGATAATATGTTCCCGCATCCGCCAATCCTGAAACCAAGCTTTCTCCTAAACCATTAATCCATTCTACCAAAATACCCTTCTTGCGATCAGGTCGGCTGCTAAATGCTACGCCAGATACTTTGCTATCTACCATAAGTTGAACAAAAATATCTATTTGCGGATACGCAGAGTAGTCTTCTGCCCTTATTCTTGCAGTAATAGCAGAATAGCTATAATATGCTTTTATACTATCTTCTATTGCCTTGATAATATTATCCATGCCCGTAGTGTTTAGAAATGTTTCATAAATACCTGCAAAGCTATTTTCTTTTGAATCCTCATGGAGACATGAAGACCTGACTGCAAAAGCAAGGTCAGAGATATCCCCAAAAGTGCTTGATAGTTTGTTTGCTATCATATTGCCAAATCTTTTAGGCAATTTAAAACCATCAACTATATTTTCAAATTCACTTATAGATTCTACCAAAAAGCATCCTGAGGTTGATTCCATGTCATTAAAAATATTCCTTGTATACTCCATCAATTCGCTATTATCGGTAAAAGCTTCTAGAAGCAGCTTGGCTCTTATGCAAAATCCCTTTGGAATATTAAACTCGTAAGATATTTCTGCAAGATTCTTAAACTTGTTTCCTATACCCGCTCCCACATCTTCAACATTATTCTTTATATCCTCATAATCCAGAAAATATTCATATTCAAAATTATTAGCCATTAATAACAAACCTCTCCTTTTGAACTTTAAAATCCTGATATATTTTTGTAGTCTGAGGCCCTTTGGAGGATTGATATTTGCCTTCGTATAGCTTTATCTCTCCCTCAGGCTTCCAGAACATTATTTGTCCAATATTCATATAAGGATATACTCTGACCCTGTGAGCTGCAAAAAGTTGAAGTGTAATCTGCCCTATAAACCCTATGTCGCAAAGTGTAGCAGATAGATTTATGAATATACCCAAACGAGCAATAGAGGATCTTGCATTAAAAGTAGGGACAAAGTGAGTGCTTCCCATTGTCTCAACTGTATTTGCCAGATACAATCTGCCAGGCTCAAGCACATAACCATCTTCCTCTGGTATCTCGATAGTAGTAAATGTGTTTTCCTTTTTGGGATCAAGAGGCATGGAATCATATACCTTTAGGTACTTGTCCAATCTGAAGTTATAACTATTAGGATTAACATTTTCTATTGTAAATGGCTTAATAATTATATGCCCCTCTTTATAATTTTCTACAATTGCACTTCCTGTTAATATCATATGACGGTACCTCCATAAATAACTAAAATAAGCGATATGTAAAATACATCTAATTTTGTATGTAGATATGCAATGTATAAACTTTTACAAATTATAATATTACTTCAAAACTTGATTTTTTAATTCAGAAATACCTGTATATATTTTATTGATTTCTACCTGACTGTTTTCTATTATTGAATTGAGGTCCTGTGAGTTTTGTACACAATTATATACCTTTTCAAAATAGTCAAACCAAAAATCCTTTTCGATTTTATTAAATTGACCTGTCTTTTGTTCAAGTGCAGTAATTGAAGCTTCATCTGCCTTCTTTATGTGCATTTCCCTAGCTGTCAGTCTCAGATCAGATAAAATCTCATGTATTGGAGACATCTGTCCTTTGGTGTATTCCAATGTATTTAATACAATCTCGACTTTTTTATCAACAAATGAGTAATTGTATCTATCCCAGAAGTCGCCTTCGACTAATAGCTTTTTATTCAACAACCGATAATATATTGCTGTTTTGTATAGACTGTTTAACTTATTGTAAACATTATATTTCGTTGCAAAGTGCTTAAACTTTTTTAGCCATAAATAACTATCCCAAAGTTCTTCCATGCTCATTTCAGGTTCAAACATTATGTATCCAAGCTCAACATCAAGACCATCAAATTTACTGAGTACCTCCAGAGCTCTAGTGTTATCCTCTACTGTGCATTTTTTATTCATTCTTTTTAATACCGTATCTGAGCCTGACTCCACACCAGTAAATACATAGTTTAATCCGATTTCCTTCAATTTTTTTATAGCATCATATTTAATGTCTACCGATCTAAGCTGACAATCAATTTTGATTTTTAGATTTCTGGATTTAATCAGAGAAACAAATTCATTCAGCCACTCATCCCCAGAATCGCTTCCATCATATAGCACTTCATCATTGAACCTTATATGATCGATTCCAAACTCCTTATATAAATATTCAATTTCATCCACAACGCTCTTTGGAGTTCTTACTACTCTGTCATTTTTTCCATCATATAAATAGCGGGTACTGCAAAATGTACATGCTCCATAACAGCCTCTTCCAGCTGCAATTCTACCGAAGTTTACTCCCGATCTTATTTCATCTACGAGATCTGTATTTATATAATCATATCTGTATGGAAATGGCAGGCTATCCAAATCTGTGTTTCTTTCACGGAACCCATTATTCTTGCATGTACCGTCATTGTCTCTCCAGTAAAGTCCTTTTATGTTTTCTAAGCTTTGATGCTCTTTTATTGCCATAGCAAGTTCTACAGTTGTATGCTCTCCTTCACCCAATGATACCGCATCAATATTACTGCAATGGTCAAGTATTTCAGTGTGAGCCAAAGTAGCAAATTCTCCTCCCACGACTATATACCCCTTATACCCATTGTTGCGTATTTTTTCAATTATTTTAACTGATGGAATATAGGTTCTTTGAGCAGTACATGAAAAACCAATAAGGTCATATTCTTTTTTTTGAAGCTCCTCTACTACATCCTGTACATTCATATATGAAAGCTCTGCATTTATTAAGTCCACATTAAACCCATTATTTCTTAGATTGGCCGCAATGTACTCAATTCCTATACCCTCACGCTGATGAAACTGAGACTTCCACTTATGATCCTCTACCCATGCCATTACTAAACAGATATTAAACTCCTTCATTATTATCATCCTTCCTTCTTTTATACTGTCATTTATTTGTATAGATTCTGCCTGATATGTACGCCTATCAGAATACTTATCCATGCAACTCTAACAAATAAATAAATACACATTAAATTTCCAGATTTTTAATTTCTTAATTCATATGTCCTAAAATCTGAACTTAAATAACCCTTTTGTCTGTCTTGTTTTTTGGTATCATTATAGTAAAAAACGTATCACAATTTTGAAGAATTTGTTAAAACAATTTGTAATGTTGCACTCTAGTAAGTATAACATTATGTTATGTCGAATTTTGTCGTTTCGTGTCGACTCGTAAAATATTTTTCACTATTTTTATTATATAAAACACATAAATCTCATTGATATGTATAAAATACATGAAAATAAGTTATGTGTTTTGTTGTTAATTAACTTGTGTATTCTATATAGCTTGTTTATTATTACTTTTTCCACAAAAAAAGCTTATTATAAAATTTTTCCTAAACCTATAATTATATGTATAACCTATTTTATTTATGCATATAAGCATAAAATTCTAGCATATAATTTTTCTAAAAAGGTTAAATTAATAGTGCAACAAAAAATATCAACAAATTGATTATAAAATGGAGGTTATTGATATGGCATTAGGAAGCGGAAGTACAACTGATCAAATGGTACCGAAGGCTCATAAAGCCCTTGATAATATGAAATATGAAATAGCTTCAGAATTAAATTTGCCTGTACACCAAGGTTCAGAAGACTACTGGGGAGATCTCTCGTCAAAGGACTGCGGAAGAGTAGGCGGAAGAATGGTAAAAAATCTTATTCAAATGGCAGAAGCTCAATTAGAATCACAAAAGTAAAATAGGCTTTCGACAATTGATATCAAAAACAAAAATCAGACAGTTTTTTGTCTGATTTTTGTTTTTGATATTGCTATATATTATTGCTATAATGAGAAGATAATAAGGAGTTGATAGCATGTTTGATGATAAAAGTAAAAGTGCAGTAAATAAGCTTATTGTTTTACATATATTAGATAAAATTGAAATGCCGCTTACTAATACACAAATTACCAATATAGTTTTAGAAAACAATATAATAAACTATTTTGCACTTCAGGAATCTTTAGCAGAGCTTACGCAATCAGATCTGGTTAAGCTAGAGGAGACTGAACAAAAAGTAACCTTTCAACCTAGTGAAATTGGTCTGAAGACAATTAATATGTTCCAAAATAAAATTTCTAACAGTGTCAGAACTACTCTAACTGAGTACATTGTCAAAAATAAAGATAGAATCAAAAAAGAATCAGAAATCCAAGCAGATTTTAGTAAGAAGAATGAGCATGAATATATAGTAAATCTAAGGGCTATAGAAAATGATATAGTAATAATTGATTTAAAGCTAAGCGTTGTATCGGTGAAGCAGGCAAAATTTATATGTGAGAAGTGGAAAAGCTCATCAGGTAAAATTTATGGTCAGATTATGGATACTTTGATTAGGTAGTAAAGAGTTATAGGGTAAAGTTTAGGGCAGACACACAGGTCTGCCCCTAATTTATTTTGTTAGATATTCATATGCACTGCCTGCAAGATAAAGAGAACCGCAAATAAGTATTACACTGTTCTTATCTGCTGACTTCTTCGCTTTTTCTATTGCTTTTACAATATCAGCCTCAGCTTCTACATTTGTATTGTGCTTTCGTATCATCTCAGCCATCTGCTCAGCTTTTAATGCTCTTGGGCTGATTGGCTCTGATGCAATTATCTTGTACGCCAAAGGTGCCAGCTCCTGTACAGCATAGCTGTAGTTTTTATCCCCCAGCATACCAATAACCAATATTATATTTTTATCTGATAAATATTTTGTAATAGCTGACTTTAAGGAGTTTACTCCATCTTCATTATGCGCACCATCAATTATTATAAAAGGCTCCTTGCTTACTACACTTAATCTGCAAGGCCATACAACTGTTTCTAAGCCTTTTCTTATGTGTTCTTCTCTAATATTGTAGCCTAGCTTTGATAATTCTATTGCTGCTGTAATAGCTACTGTAGAGTTTATTATCTGATGGTCACCCAGCAACGGTACCTTAAGTCCTGCCAGTTTTGTTTCTCCATAGCTGTAATCAAAGCTTTGAGCCATAATATTAAATTCTACAAGCTTTCCTTGCTCTTTATCTACCTTTACAAGCTTAGCATTTTTTTCTTTGCATTTAGCTTCTACTGTTTCCTCTGCCGCTTTATAAAGCTGTGGATAAAGAACTACAGTGCTGTTATTCTTTATAACTCCTGCCTTTTCAGTCGCAATTTCCTCTATTGTATCACCAAGAACGTCTGTATGGTCGTAGCTTATGGAAGTAATAACCGATAGCACAGAATCAATAACATTTGTAGCATCATACATGCCACCCAGTCCTACCTCTATAACCGCTGCATCTACCTTCATTTCTTCAAAATAGAGAAATGCCATAGCTGTCAGCATCTCAAACTGTGTAGGTACCTCCATATCGTTTTCTTCCATAAACTTTATTTTGTCTATAACCATATTGGCATACTTAACAAAATGCTCCTCCGATATCCATTCACCATTTATAACCATTCTTTCCGTTATCTTATAGAGGTGAGGAGATGTATATGCTCCTACTCTATAGCCCGCATGTTTCAAGATATTCGAGATTATAGCAGTTGTTGAGCCTTTGCCGTTTGTACCTGCAACGTGTATAAACTTAACTTTTTTTTGAGGATTTCCCAGTAGCTCCAGAAGCTTTGCAGTTCTCTCTAAGCCTGGTCTACAGCCAAATCTCATACTATTTTCTATATAACTAACCATTTGCTCAAAATTCATTTGTAACACCTCTTGTTTTCACTTACTCTATTTCATTGTTTTGATTCTCTCCAATACCTTATCATACATTTCCTGATATTTGGCTTCCTTAGCTCGTTCCTCTTCGATTACACTCTGAGGTGCCTTAGCTACAAAGCCTTGGTTGTTCAGCTTGCCTCTTACTCTTTGAAGCTCCTTATCAAGGTTTTCCTTCTCTTTATTTAGTCTTTCCTTTTCCTTCTCCATATCAACAAGATCCTCAAGAGGAATAAATATCTCAGCACCTGGTATCACTACAGGAATTGCACCTTCTGGTATTTGAGCCTTGTCACTTAAAAGTTTTATCTCAGAAGCAGAAGCCAATCTTTCAAAGTATAGACTTCCTTCCTCAATAGCTTGTTTTACCTTTTCATCAGTTGCAATTATCAGTACCTTTGCTTTTCTGGAAGGTACTACATTCATCTCAGCCCTTATATTTCTTATCGACTTTATTGCATCCATCACAATTTCCATTTTGAGTTCCTGCTCAGGCATGTTTCTCTTCTCATCATACTCTGGCCATTTGGAAATCACTATTGATTCATCCGTTCCCGGCAAATGCTGATAGATTTCCTCTGTAATAAACGGCATCATAGGATGTAAAAGCTTCATTGTTCCTGCTAATACATCAATTAGAGTTATTTGAGCTGTAAGCTTTGATGTTTGATCTTCTCCATATAGTCTTGGCTTTACAAGCTCAATATACCAATCACAGAACTCAGACCATATGAAATCATACAGCTTTTGTGCACCTATGCCTAACTCAAATTTCTCCAGATTTTCTGTAACTTCCTTAATAACTGTGTTATATCTACTAAGTATCCATTTGTCAGCTGTTGTTAAGTTTTTCTCATATGCATTTCTATCAGCATTTGCATATGCATATGCATCAGTATCCAGGTTCATCATTACAAACCTAGAAGCGTTCCAAATCTTGTTTGCAAAGTTGCTGCAAGCCTCAACCTTTTCCAAAATTAGCCTCATATCATTTCCTGGAGAATTGCCGATAATAAGGTTGAATCTCAAGGCGTCAGCACCATATTTGTCAATAATTTCTATGGGGTCTATGCCATTGCCTAGGGACTTACTCATCTTTCTACCTTCTGCATCCCTTACCATTCCATGTATGAATACATGCTTAAATGGTATCTCCTTCATATTCTTCATCGCTGAGAAAATCATCCTTGCTACCCAGAAGAATATTATATCGTAGCCTGTAACCAGTACGCTTGTAGGGTAAAAGTATTTTAGGTCTTCTGAGTTCTCTGGCCAGCCTAAGGTAGAAAATGGCCACAATGCAGAGCTAAACCAAGTATCTAAAGTATCTTCATCCTGCTTAAGCTCGCCACCGCACTTGCTGCATTTGCCTGGGTTTTCCTTTGCTACTATCACTTCGCCGCAATCTTTGCAGTAGTAGGCAGGTATTCTATGTCCCCACCAAAGCTGTCTTGATATACACCAATCCTGAATGTTTTCCATCCAGTTAAAGTATATCTTAGAAAAACGCTCAGGTACAAACTCAATTTCTCCATCTCTTACTACCTTTAGTGCAGGCTCTGCAAGCGGCTTCATATCAACAAACCACTGCTTTGATAGTATTGGCTCTATTACTGTTTGACATCTTTGACAATGTCCTACATTGTGTTCATGATCCTTTATCTTAACCAATAGTCCTAGCTCATCGAGATCCTTTACAATTGCCTTTCTAGCTTCAAACCTATCCATACCGTTGTATTTGCCACCCAGTTCGTTTATAGTACCGTCATCATTCATTATCTTAGTCATAGGCAGGTTGTGTCTCATACCTACTGCAAAGTCATTTGGATCATGTGCAGGTGTTATTTTTACTGCTCCAGTACCAAACTCTAGCTCAACATAGTCGTCAGCAATTATTGGTATTTCCTTGTTCATTAGAGGTAATATCAAAGTCTTACCTACTAGATGCTTATATCTATCATCCTTTGGATTAACAGCAACAGCTGTATCTCCAAGCATTGTCTCAGGTCTTGTTGTTGCTATTTCGATGAATTCATCGCTGTCCTTTATTGGATATTTTATGTGCCAGAAATTTCCTTGTTTGTTTTCATATATAGTCTCTATATCTGAAATTGAAGTCTTACAGTGAGGGCACCAGTTAATGATTCTTTCTCCTCTGTAGATAAGACCCTGTTCATAATAGTCTACAAATACATCTTGAACTGCTTTTGAACATCCTTCATCCAGAGTAAATCTCTCTCTGCTCCAATCACAGGAGCTTCCTAGTTTCTTAAGCTGATTTAAGATTTTTCCGCTGTATTCATCCTTCCATTGCCATGCAAGCTCAAGGAATTTTTCTCTTCCCAGCTCATATTTGGTTTTGCCTTCCTTTGCTAAAGCTTCAACTATTTTGGCTTCTGTAGCAATACTTGCATGATCAGTGCCTGGGAGCCA
The DNA here is from genome assembly GCA_942492835.1 of uncultured Clostridia bacterium. Lineage (GTDB taxonomy): Bacteria > Bacillota > Clostridia > Lutisporales > Lutisporaceae > GWB2-37-7. The sequence goes on from OW818645.1 coordinate 843,262, forward strand.
TAGTGTTGAGTATCCTTGCATTCTTCTCCATCTAATAAGTACATCTTGAAGCGTCTCGTCCAAGGCATGACCCATATGAAGCTGTCCTGTAATGTTTGGCGGTGGTATTACTATTGTGTAAGGCTCCTTCTCTGGATCGACCTTCGGTGTAAAATATCCATTCTCTACCCAAGTTTTGTACAGCCTATCTTCAACCTGTTTAGGATCATAGGATTTTGCCAATTCTCTTTCTTCACTCATGATAATTACCTCCTTTATAATTGCCTTTATATTGTTTGCAATTTGTTTCCAGATAAAACAAAAACCCCTCGTCCAAATGTAAGGACGAAGGGATATTTCCGCGGTACCACCTTAATTCCGGCAATCACCGGCGCTCATATGTTTAACGGACTTGCTATCCGCCTGCACCTACTAATCTCAGCACAGGAGCTCCAAAGCTACCTTCCGAAGCATCTTTCCTAAAGAATCTTACAGCCTATGGATTCTTCTCTCTAAAAGGTGATGTCAACGTACTCCTCTTTATCAACGCTTTTATTTTGTTAATTTATAGTATATTATATACCAATAGCTAGAATTGTCAACATTATTTTTTAGCTATAAGATTAATTTGGATTATTCTTCCATTTATCCAATTTATTATTCTAATTCATCTAACAATTCTTTTATATATGGATTATTAAAATGTTGCTCTATTAATTTACATAGTTCTTCTACTGTTTCCTTTCTCCCTGCTTCATCCTGCTTTACCGTCAGGTTAACCAACCCTTTTGCATATTCTCCTATTACCTCTGCATTTTCAGGGTTTTGCTTTGCTAAGTCTCTCAACTCTGTTACCATTTCCTTTATCCCTACTTCATCCTGTATAGACGTCAGGTTAAACAGCCCTTTTGCCAATGCCCCTATTACCTCTGTATTCTCAGGATTTTGCTTTGCTAAGTCTCTTAGCTCTGTTAGTGTTTCCTTTATCCCTTCTTCATCCTGTTCTACCGTCAAGTTAACCAGTCCTTTTGCATATTCTCCTATTACCTCTGCATTTTCAGGAATTTGTTTTGCTAAGCCTCTTAGCTCTGTTAACGTTTCTCTTATCCCTGCTTCATCCTGTTTAGACGTCAGGTTAACCAGCCCTTTTGCATATTCTCCTATTACCTCTGTATTTTCAGGATTTTGCTTTGCTAAGTCTCTTAGCTCTGTTAACGTTTCTTTTCTCCCTGCTTCATCCTGTTCTACCGTCAGGTTAAACAGCCCTTTTGCTAACACTCCTATTACCTCTGTATTTTCAGGATTTTGCTTTGCTAAGTCTCTTAGCTCTGTTAACGTTTCCTTTATCCCTGCTTCATCCTGTTTAACCATCAGGTTAAACAGCCCTTCTGCGAATTCTCCTATTACCTCTGAATTTTCAGGATTTTGCTTTGCTAAGTCTCTTAGCTCTGTTAACGTTTCTTTTCTCCCTGCTTCATCCTGTTCTACCGTCAGGTTAAACAGCCCTTCTGCTAATGCTCCTATTACTTCTGCATTTTCTGGGTTTTGCTTTGCTAAGCCTCTTAGCTCTGTTAACGTTTCTCTTATCCCTGCTTCATCCTGTTTAGCCGTCAGGTTAAACAGCTCTTTTGCCAATTCCCCTATTACCTCTGTATTTTCAGGATTTTGCTTTGCTAAGTCTCTTAGCTCTGTTAGTGTTTCCTTTATCCCTTCTTCATCCTGTTCTACCGTCAAGTTAAACAGTACTTTTGCAAATTCTCCTATTACCTCTGCATTTTCTGGGTTTTGTTTTGCTAAGCCTCTTAGCTCTGCTAACGTTTCTCTTATCCCTGCTTCATCCTGTTTAGTCGTCAGGTTAAACAGCCCTTTTGCAAATAATCCTATTACCTCTGCATTTTCTGGGTTTTGCTTTGTTAAGCCTCTTAATCTAGTGATTACAACTTCACATATTTCTCCCTCAGCCACCGATGTTGCATTTACTAAAAACATTGCAAATACAAGCTTGTTTATATTATCTTTGCTTTCATTAGCTGGTTCAAGTAACATTATTAATAAGTTTTTGTTAATTTTAAGAATATCATAATAGTCTATAAACATCATACTAAAGAAATTAAAGGCTTCATCTGGGCTTTTCCATGCATTACTTAATAACTCATGTATTTTTTCACTCTTCTTCATTTCCATAAGCTGACTAATAACAAAATACTCACCCAATAAGTCAGGTTGCATTGGAGGTATAGCATAATATTCACTATTCTCTCTCTTTGAGATTAAGCCAGCCCTTAGCAACATATCCTCTTCACCTTCAAATATTTTATAATCACTTGTCTTTTCAGTTATGATTTTCCAATCATATGGACAAAGGTCCTCTGCATCTTCTGTAATAGCAAGTCCATTACATATAGTAGCCATTAATTTCAAACTAAGATAAGCATTATTTAATTTTTTATCATCAGTGCTTACTGCACCTCTCATATAAGCTTCATAATGTGTTATTTCTCGTTTAATTACATCATCAAATATCTCATCTCTACTCCACCTTGAGAAAGCTTTTTTATTCTCAAAATATGCATCAACTAATATTAATGCATACAAAGGTCTGCATAATTTTGAGTCAATTTCTTTAAGCTTTGCACTTATCTGCTGTATTTCTGATTCAGTTAAATATCTATGATAATTCTTAGCAAAATCTCCAATGATTTTAGTCATATACTCTGTATCAAGTGGTTTAAGCTCAATAAATTCATTTATTGGGCCTGAGTCAATAATACTCTGGCTATATAATATATCCCCATATTTCATTTGTTCAACCCATGTAGCATCCTTAATATTTTTACCTTCACGTTCTATTAAAATAATGCGATTTTTTATATTATACTTTTGTTTACATAAATAGATTAACCATTGACCTATGATTTTTGAATAAGCTTGTACATAATCTATAATAAATAAAGTATTTTTATTAAGGCTATCAGAAATTTCTTTTAAACTTTTAAATTCTAATGGATATGGAGTTATTACATTCCAGTTCTTTTCTCTTAATTTTTTTCCAAATTCATATACTAATCTACTTTTTCCACTTCCACCAGCACCAGTAATTGCCCACCATTTGATATCAGTATCTGTGCCAAAGGTGCAAAAATCCATTAGAGCTTTTAATTCTTTTTCACGGCCAAAAAAATCTACAGCTCCAGAAGTATAGACAAATAAATTTGAGTTTTTTGGTTTTGTTATACTCTCATAATAATTAAGTCTTTGGAAAGTTTGATTATCTGTCTCTTGAAGCAATTTCTCCAATATAATTCTAACCGCTTCATGTTTACCAGAAGGATATAAAATTGCACGAATACCATTTTCTCCAAGTTCTCTTACTCTGGCTTCTCTATTTTTCTTATTACAATCAACAATTGCATAATTCATTACTCCATCAGCCAAAGTTTGTTTTAGAATACTCATGGTACGGTCTTTGTTTAGGCTACAGCCTAAAAATAGCATAATCTTATGTTCAAAGCATTTTGTTAATTCCTTTACTAATTCGCTATCTAGAATATAGTTATTATCATAGCTTTCCTTAGTCAATATTAAGTGACCAGGCTCCGAAATATCACCATGAAATTTGTACAGTGTTGTCTTATCTTTTGATCTTAATGCCTTTGTTAACATTTCTTTATGTCCTGGATGACCAGTTGCACTAAATGTAGTTTGCTGTTTATTATAAACATTCTCCAAAATTTGTTCAAAATTAGTTGTTACAACAAGACCCTTAAATAGTAAAGGCAGTAAATATACTGCTTGCTTTTCAAGTTCACTCAAGGAAATATCCTCAAGCTTCTTCGTTGAAAATGCCAATTCAAGGTCATCTATAAAATTTACTTTAGTTCGATTAAGCTCCAAGAAAGATGCCGCTTCTTCATATTTATTTTCTTTTAGCAGTTTTTTCAATTCCTCTTTTTTCTTTGAATCATATAGTTTTTCAGATACACTTACTAAAAATTTTTTCCATACCGGATAGGCAAAAGCTGATAAACCCGCTCCAACAAATGGCACAATTACATTTAGATTTTGTCTGATAAGCTCATATACCCTTGGATTATCAACACTATAATTCATTATTTCCTCAAATGTCACTTTATCCACCCCTTACAAATCAAAAGCTTTTATCTATATCTCTTCTATTTCATAATCGTTTTAGCTTGTCCATAATTAAATTATAAAAACTCTATTTTATTAATGATTATTATACCAATATTAGTATTATTTTACTATAATGTTTTTACAGTTTATTTCAAATCAAACTGTTGTCTCTTCTTAATCGACAAAAATCCCCTGAGATACACAACTAAAGCTAATATTGTTGCGGTAACATATGTGTATAATATTAGTCTGCTTAGTGGCAGTTCAAATAGCACCGCAATTATTGCTATGTATGACATTAGCGTAGACAGCTTACCAAATACATTTGCAGGTACTACTATGTTATTTTCCTTAATCAGCATTAAAGCTCCAATTATCATAAGTACTTCTTTAAAGGTCACTATACTGATAATCCATACAGGAATGTTATTACTTATGGTTACACTGACTAGCACTGTAACCAGCATAAGTTTATCAGCCAAAGGATCTAAAACCATGCCCAGCTTGGTTATTTGATTGTATTTCCTGGCTATATATCCATCCATAATATCTGTCAAGCCTGATAACAAAAATATAACTATCGATATTTCTAAGCCATAATATATAGTTGAAAAGAAAAAATATGCAAACGCAGGAATCAACAAAAACCTTAAGGATGTAATTAGATTTGGTATACTCATTGTTACCTCCTTGGCTGTCAGATTTTTAAATACAGCTTTATATTTATTTTCACCAAAATATATTCTCTTTAATACTTCAAAGCATAATGTTATAGCACATATTTTCACTCCCTGCATAATATGAAAATGATAGACAGATTTTTTAATAAATTTGAATGGAGTGATTATTTTGAGACGCATCACAAAAACTATTAGAGTAGCTATTGTACTTATAATGATAGTTCTCCTAATTACCTTGTCTCTTACAGGCTGCACAAACAAAGAGTTGACTAAGGTGAGACTAAATGAAGTTGTTCGTTCGATTTTCTATGCTCCACAGTATGTTGCACTAAACAAAGGCTTCTTTACGGAGCAAGGCTTAGAGATTGACCTTACTACAGGACAAGGTGCAGATAAAACAATGACCGCACTGCTCTCAGGTCAAGCTGATATAGGCTTTGCAGGTCCTGAAGCTACTGTCTATGTGTATAATCAGGGCAAGGAAGACCATGCAATAGTATTTGCACAGCTTACACAAAGAGATGGTTCTTTTCTTGTAGGTAGAACTGCAGAACTTGACTTCAAATGGGAAAATTTAAAGGGCAAAACAATCATTGGCGGTCGACCAGGCGGAGTGCCTCAAATGACCTTAGAATATGTACTGAAAAAACATGGAGTAACACCGAGTCAAGATTTAGATATGATAACAAACCTTCAATTTACAGCTACTGCTGGAGCCTTTAAGAGCGGTACAGGTGACTATGTTGCACTATTTGAGCCTACAGCATCAGCACTAGAAAAGGAAAATGCAGGCAAAATTGTCGCTTCTATAGGTGAAGAAAGCGGTTTGATTGCATACACAGCATATTTCACTACAAAAAGCTATATGACAGAGAACCCAGAAACAGTTCAAAAGTTTACAAATGCTATTTACAAAGGTCAGCTTTGGGTAAAAGAGCATAGTGCAGAAGAAATAGCAAAAGAAATAGCCTCCTTCTTCCCTGATGCAGATGAGCAGATATTAATAACTGTTATAAACAGATACAAAGAAATTGGTGCTTGGAGTGAGAGCCCAGTAATGACTGAAGAATCCCTTGACCTACTGCAAGAGGTTATTAAAACAGCTGGTCAGCTTGACAAGAAGGTAGAATTTGAAAATATTGTAGATAACAAATATGCAAAAGAAGCTGTAGATAAGGTTAAATAGAAACAAAAGGCTTAATCCATAATCTAGATTAAGCCTTTTGTTTTTCTTCTATTAGCCTATTTACAAAGCTTTCTATTTGTTCACATGCAATATCCTTCTCATCTGAGTTTACACATAAGCTAAATTCATATCGTGTCTGCCCCTTTGCATATAGCGGATCATAGTGTATTACCATAAGCTCCTTTGCCGCTTCTATGTAATCCTCAGCTTGTATCAACTGTCTTATATTTTCTGTATTTTTTACTCCCAAATATCTTGAAAGCTTGTCAAGTGCTTCTAATATTTCAAACTTGCTATTATCATTTACAATGTATTCATCTGCAATCCTCTTAGCTCTGAAATCAAGACTGCCCTCAACCATTATATGAATCCCAGCTTTCATCTTGTTGTGTATGAACTGAGGAACCACTATATTTCCTATTCTTCCACTCTCTGCTTCTACAAGTATAAAATCCGTCTTTCTCCTGCGAAGCATCTCAAAAACCAGTGCATCAAAATGCTTTTGACTGAACTTCTTTCCTAAACCAACATCACCTAAGAGAGAGCCTCTATGATTTGCATTACCCTCAAGGTCAAGGACGTCCAACCCTCTTTGCTCCAACATTTTAAGAAGCTCTGTTTTTCCTGTACCTGTATGTCCATGCAATACTACAAAAGTAATCTGCTCAATAATCTGGGGCAAGGTTTCATTTAATGCAGTTCTGTATCCCTTATATCCGCCTTCTAGTTTAGTTACTCTAAGACCAATTGAGTTAAACAATGACCACAAAGAACTACTTCGCATACCGCCTCTCTCGCAGAAAACTATAACTTCCTTATACTCTAATTTTAGCTTATAAAATTTTTCATATATCTCAGGCAACTTTGTAGATACAAATTGTATGCCCATTTTTTTTGCATTTTCTGTGCTTTCCTGTTTATAAATAGTACCTATGATACTTCTTTCTTCATTGTCGAAAATTGGTACATTAACTGCACCTGGTATAGTGAATTCTTCATACTCTCCATTGCTTCTCACGTCTACCAAAACATAGTTTCCATCTATATCAAGCTTTAAATATTCTACCGTTTTATACACTATACTTCCTCCGTGGATTTCTTCATTTGTCGTTTTTTGCATTAATACCTGCTACATAATAATATTAGATTACAACAATATTGTAAACATCACAGTCAATATTTTTGCCATAATTCCAGCTTTTAAAGCTTGCTTCTGAAATATAATAATCAAAAACAAATATATTGACATTGTAAGCTCATCTGTATATAATGTTATTATACCCCTACGGGGTACGGGATAACTTTTATATGGAGGTAAAGATATATGAAAAAAGCAATACTAAATGAATCAAGCTGTGATAAATCACCATTTTGTGGAGCAAAAGCTGCATGTCCAGTTAATGCGATTAAGTTTGTAAAAGAAGGCTTATTCCGTGGAAAAATTGAAATCGATAAAGAAAAATGCATAGGCTGCTCAAAATGCGTTGCTTATTGTCCACATAATGCTATTAGTGTGAAATAATTTCATGATAAAACCACATTAAATTTTTTGATATTCAAAATTTTAATGTGGTTTTATCTGTATATGTGTTTCAAAACATGCATTACCTTATGTATGCGGCTTCTCCATTTATTATAGTATATAAAACTTCTGTTTGAAGCAATTCTGATGAATTACAGCTCAATATATCTTTAGACAGTACCACGAAGTCTGCAAAATAGCCTTTTTTAAGTCTTCCAAATGCAGCTTCACTGTAGTTTGCAAAAGCAGCATTTACAGTGTAGCATTTCAGCGCATCTATAGGCTCTACACTTTCTGCTGGGTTTAGCTGCTTATAGCAGGCTGCATGGATTCCCAAGATTGGCTCAAAGCCGATATATCTACTTTTGTCCTTTTTCTCAGGCATATCTCCCCCGCCATATGGAAAATCACTATTGAATATTACATTTACGCCTTTTTCTAAAAAGCTTTTGAATCTATATACCATATTGAATCGTTCTCTACCTAGTCTTGACTCTGTAAGCTCCTCTTCATACAAAAACACAGGCTGTACTGAGGCAGTTACATCAAGCTTCTTAAATCTGTCTATATCACTATCCTGTACTATCTGAACATGCTCTATCCTACATCTTATATCTCTATTATTGTTTACTCTGGTCTGCTCAATACAGTCCAAAATAATATTAACAGCTTTATCACCAATAGCATGAATATTTATAGGCAGATTAATTGTCTCGTTTTGAATAAGTATATTCTTTAATTCATTGTTACTTATAAGCTGTATGCCACAATTGCCTGGGTCATCGGTATACTCCTTTGAAAGCAGTGCAGTTCTAGAGCCAAAGCTGCCATCCATAAAATACTTTGGTGCACCTATACGTAAGCTATCTGTTTCATCACCCTTTCTACTGTCAAACTCCTCTATGGAGCCAGCATCTTCACCAAATGGTGCAGCAACAATTCTAATTTTTAATCTACCTTCCTTTTGAAGCCTTCTATATATATCAAAGATTCTTCCGTACTTAGTGCATATATCATTTACTGAGGTAATTCCATTCTCTAAGTATATCTCTTGAGCTTTTAGCACAAGCTTTTCAAGGTAGCTGTCGGATAAGCTTTCACTAATTTTTCTCACTATTTCATTGGCAGCGTTTTCATAAAGCATTCCCGTTGACCTTCCAGCCTTGTCATAAGGAACCTCGTTACTCTCCTGCATATTTTCAACACTCATAAGCTCAATTGCTCTGCTGTTTAGGCACAATGAGTGTCCATCCATACGCATAAGCATAACAGGATGCTCATTATGCAAGCTGTCAAGCAGCAATTTGTCAGGGAACTTACCTCCAAAAAGCTTGCTTTCGTCCCAGCCATGACCGATAATCCATTCATCCTTGCCTAGTTTTGTTGCATATTCCTTTATTCTTGTCTTTAACTGCTCAATTGAATTTATACTGCGTAAATTTAGTTCCATAAGTGCTCTAATTCCATCAACTATATGTATATGAGATTCCCAAAAGCCTGGTACCACTACCTTACCTTTTAAATCTAAAATATCTTCTTTTGGTATGCTATTAAAATAACTACTGTCTGCAATATTCTTCCCTACTTCTAGAATCCTTCCGTCTTTTGTTAAAAGGTAACTCATTTCACCATTTTCATTGTCTAAGGTATATACTTTTGCATTAATATAAGCTTTCATAAGACACCTCTTTACTATAAATTGTTTAGTTAATATATCTACAATATACCTGTTTCATACAAATTATTCAAACGATTCACCATTATTATACAAATCGAATAATATGATAATATGTAGGATATTTTTAAGGAGGTTCGATGGTGTGGAAAAAGTGGTAGAGTTAAAAAACGTATCTATGAACTATCATACATTGCAAGGAGAAACTCAAGCCATCAAAGACTTGTCATTGGATATTAAAAGTGGTGAATTTGTGAGCATTGTAGGCCCTAGCGGCTGTGGAAAATCTACTCTGCTTTCATTAATATCCGGAATATTAAAGCCTACCTCAGGTAGCATTTTGGTTAATAACGAGTCTGTTTCCGGTCCCTCAAGTAATGTAGGATATATGCTCCAGAAGGATCACCTTTTTGAATGGAGGACAATATTAAAGAACGCAACTCTTGGACTAGAAATCCATAGAAAGTTAAATAAGGAATCCTTAGCTCATATAGAGAATTTGCTTGATGAATACGGATTGAAAGATTTTAAGTATCATTATCCAAAACAGCTGTCAGGTGGCATGAGACAAAGAGCTGCACTTATTCGTACCCTTGCTACAGACCCAGACATACTCCTACTTGATGAGCCTTTCTCCGCGCTTGACTATCAAACACATTTGCTTATATCGGAGGAAATTTGGCTGATTATAAAAAAAGAGCAAAAAACAGCTATTCTTGTAACCCATGACATTGCAGAAGCTGTTGCTTCCTCAGATAGAGTAATAGTTTTATCAAACAGACCTGCTGAAATTAAGAACATACACGAAATTAAACTTACTTGTGACAGAAGAACTCCTATCACATGCAGAGAGGCACCAGAATTCAGACAGTACTTCAATGAAATATGGAAGGAGTTGGATGTGCATGTATAATGAAAGCTATTCAAAAGAACATCTTGAGTTCATAAAGAAAAATAAAACAAAAAAAATAGCAATACTAGTATCTCAAACACTTCTGCTAGTATTATTCATTGCATTATGGGAATTAGCGGCATATCTTAAATGGATCGACCCATTTATAATGAGCCAGCCCTCAAGAGTAATAAAAACTATAGTATCACTTACTGCAAACGGCTCAATATTCACTCATTCTGGCATAACAATATTTGAGACAATCATAGGGTTTATATCAGGTACAATTCTCGGCACCTTAATAGCAATAGTGCTTTGGTGGTCAGATTTTACTGCCAAGGTTTTAGATCCATATCTCGTAGTCCTAAATGCATTACCAAAAACTGCACTTGGTCCCATAATACTTGTATGGATAGGCGGTACCATGGGTTCTATAATTGTGATGGCACTTTTGGTATCTATAATTGTAACCATCCTAAATGTCTATCTTGCTTTTGAATCAGTTGATGAGGATAAGCTAAAATTGCTAAAAACCTTAGGCGCCACAAAGTCCCAGATATTATATAAGGTTGTACTGCCATCTAGTGTTCCTTCAATAATATCTGTAATGAAAATAAATGTAGGTCTATCCTTAGTAGGTGTCATAGTTGGAGAATTCCTTGTATCTAAGGCTGGGCTTGGTTATCTCATAATATATGGTGGTCAGGTTTTCAAGATGGATTTGGTTATGACTAGCGTTATCATACTAGCTATTGCCGCTGCATTGATGTATTTTTCCGTCTCATGGTTTGAAAAAAAACTTACAAAAATGAGATAAAATAAAGGGTTTACGCTTTATCTGCTACAAGGATATAAGTCTTTGGTATACCCTTGTCAAAAACCTCAGAAGACAGGTTTGGCTCCTCCAGCAATATCTTAATAGTTAATCCAGCTTGTGCTGCTGCAGTAACTACTTCGCCTAAGGTCCATCTTCTCCAATAAACCTTTCGCGTCTCATTTTCCATTCCTTCAGGTAAATACTTTGCAAAGGATACTTCCTTTTCCTCTAAGCTTGTGTCAAAATAGTCTCCATCCACCTTATGCTTACGCACCTTGGCTGTAGAGCCTCTAGATGAAATTAGCTTAGTGGATACAGGATGAAAATCTCTAAGTACAAATCGTCCTCCATCTCTTAACAGATTATATACAGTATCAAAAAAAGGTTTTAGATCTACAAAATAATGCACGATTCCCAGCTCAGCAAAAACAATATCATATTGAGGCAGCAATTTATTTTGCGGTAAATTGATAACATCTGATACTATGTAATTAATTTTAACGCCTGCTTCAATTGCCAATTCATTTGCATATTTAGCATTTCCAGGGGAAATATCTATAACCGCAGTATCTGCTTCTAATAATGCTAAAGCCACTGCCTTTATGCCATTTGAGCCCATTAGATTTACAATCTTCTTACCCCTTATATCACCAAAATATTGTAAAATAGGATAAAGCTTTGTGGTAGGATCTTTCTTCAATTTATCCGCAGCTTCTTTTGGTGTCCCAAATCGCTCTATCCAAGCTTCATAGGTATCTTCATTCCATGCACTATTATCAGTATTTCTTTCTATCATTTGTGAAAAATCCTCCTATAAAAAACTCAATCTTTAACATATGCTCTGCTGACACATTAAGTTAACTCCCTAGCTACAACTCTCAAAATGGATGAATCGGCTTTTATTTTTAAAGGAAATGCCATTACCTCAAATTTTCCAAATTCAAACAACTTCTCTAAGTTTGTTAGATTCTCGATAATTAGTATATTATTTTTAAATAGCTTTGTATGTATTTCAAATGGATATTCGTCAGGCGAAATCATATCCATACCTACTATTTTTACTTTCTTTTCTATTAGAAATTCAGCAAATTTTATGGTCAAAGCAGGATGCTTGTAGTATTCTTCTTTTCCAAAAACTTTATCTTTTCCTGTATAAAGAAGTACAATGGAGTTTTCTTCTACCGTGGAGTAATATTGCTCCTTTATGTCAATTTCAGTTTCTCCCCTAACGTCCAAAACAACCCCTTCACCTATAAATGTATCCAAAGGTAATTGTGATATATATTGTTTTGTGTCCAAAAAATGCATAGGTGAGTCAATGTGAGTTCCTGCATGTACACTTATTTCAAGCTTATGACTGTTATATTTGTCTCTTCCAAAATATTTTGTTTGATATAGCTTTGTTTCTTCATCGCCAGGATAAACAGGCAGCCCGTCTACAATTGTTTGGGTTAAATCTATTAACTTGTTCAACACATTACCTCCTAATTTTCCACTCTTTATATTCAATACTTAAAAATCAAGACTGTCAAAGCTGACAGCCCTCATAACAGGATAATAAAAATTTATTTAACCTCTTGCTATATCAGCAATTTCCATAGCATCATGAACTAAATAATCAGGTTTTCCTTTTTCCTGATATTCTGTTGCCTCTCCCCAGTTTACAAGTACAGCCTTTACGCCTGCATTGTGAGCACACTTAATATCAAATATACTGTCTCCAATCATCAGCGCTTCCTCAGGTTTTGCCCCCAAAAGCTCTAAAGCCCTCAGTACAGGTTCTGGATGAGGCTTGTGATTTTTTGTATCATCCATAGTCACCACTACAGAGAAAAATTTCATTATATCAAAAAGCTTCAAACCCCTGCTTGCCAATTTCTCTCTTTTTGAGGTAACTACAGCAAGGATACAGCCTTGCTCTGTCAAAGCTTCAAGGCACTCCTTTATGTTACAGCATAGGGCTACACTACTGTCATGCTCCCTCTCGTTAAAATCAATGTAAGTCTTAAAAAGCTCATCTGCTCTATCCTCAGAATATCTACTAAGAGTAGTAATAAGCGGCTCTCCAAAATACTTATATATTTCACTTTCTGGAACATCAATGTTTAAGTGTGTCTTATAAGTATGCTTGAAGGAATTAATTATCAATTTATTAGTGTCAATAAGTGTACCATCCAGATCAAAAAGTATATATTTGTATTTCATTTATTTCTCCCTTTTAGTAAGATACTTATCATTGTAGCATAAAAATACGCTATAGGCACATAAATCTACAACCTAATTTCCATAGCCTTGTAAAGTGTTACTTCATCGGGACTCACCTTACAGCTGTAAGATAATAGCTCTACCCCTTCTGCTTTAGCCTTGCTTAATGCTTCTGCAAAAGCCGTGTCCATAATGACATTTGGAGTAAAATAATCTGCAAAATCTAGCTGGATTACAAACAATAAACAAGCTCTATAGCCCTCTTGTTTTGCTTTTATAAGCTCATATATATGCTTTGTTCCTCTCTCAGTGGGCGCATCAGGGAACTTAGCTACACCATCTTGTTCCAGTGTAACCCCTTTCACCTCAACAAAAGTCTTCTCATAAGCATTTTCCAAATACAAATCAAATCTACTGTTTCCGAAAGTGGTCTCCCTCTTTATATAGCTGTAGTCTGTAAGCTCGGTGATTATATTGTTTCTTATGGCTTCCTCCGCCAGTTTATTTGGAAGCTGTGAATCTATAGATATCAATCTGCTATCTTTATATACCATTATAAGCTCGTAGTCTGTTTTCCTTTTTTTGCCTTCTCTTCTCTCTAATAACACCTCTGCACCTTCTATAAGCAATTCCTTGCAGCGTCCTGTATTTGGGACATGTACTAGATTTACTTCTCCATCTATATCAACAATGGCTTCAAACCTGTTCGGTCGCTTTATAAATCTTCCTTTTACCACCTTATTACCAATTTTCATATTGCCACCAACCAATCTTATATGTTGCAAAAAATACATATCTTGCATTAAAAAAATATTACAGGTAAAATATATTAAACATACAATGCTTATTATACCATTCTACAGGAGGTTTTATATTGGATAATTACAATGTACTTGTTCTAATGAAAAAAGATAAGGCTACAAATATGTTAATCGAAACAATCAATTCTTTCACTATGAGTGAGGATATGTCACTCATAGAAAATGTATACTTGATAGAAGAAGAGGACAGTAATTTCATCTACCTAACTCTTACAACAGAAGATGTTGAGGATTGGCAATATTATGGCATCTATGACCTATACAAAGAAGAAATATTTGAAGCTTTAGTAGATGAAATTCTTGACGGTTCAGGAGAATACAATCCAAGATGGATTTTAAAGTTTAGCTATATAGACGATAGAATTGAAATGGAAGATAAGCTAAACAAGATTATTAGACTTCATCTAAATGAGTTGCAAAGAATTTTACCTATTATTGAAGAAAATAAGGAAAAGTACCAAAATGAAGCAGAAACAGAGGAATAGGACAATACCTTTCTCTTATAGTCTCTGAGGCATGTTTATATTTTTGTGCATATAATGTATAATCAAAGTATAAATTGCTTGCAATGTATAAAATTGCCAGTATTACAGATACTTAAATATAACGGAGGTGTAATATTGAAGCACTACAAAATAAGGCACTTGATATTTCTAGTGATGATAATATCATTCATCCTAATACCAAGCAGCGTATTCGCGGACTTCGGAGATACCACTCTTAAGAGAGATATGACACACCCTGACGTTATAGAGTTACAGCATAAGTTAAAGCAATTAGGCTTTTTCACAGAAAGTAAATTTACAAACTTCTTCGGTAGTAAGACTGAAGACGCAGTCAAGAAGTTTCAAAAAAGCGTTGGAATAACCGCAGATGGAACAGCAGGCAGCAAAACACTAAAAGCTATAGATATTAAGCTTCATACAGCTTCAACCTCTACTGTAAGCAGAGGTGATGCGAGACCTGAGCTAGGCTCAACAATAACAAAATATGCAAAGGAGTTCTTGGGAAAGCCCTACAAATGGGGAGCTTCAAATGAAAAAAGCTTCGATTGTTCAGGATTTACAATGTATATATACAATAATTTTGATATTAAGCTTGGACATAGTGCAGCTTCACAATTTCAGGAAGGCATAAAGATAGCCAAGGCTAACTTAAAACAAGGCGATGCAGTATTCTTTACCACCTACAAAAAAGGTGCCAGTCATGTAGGAATATTCATTGGAGACAACAAATTCATACATGCTAGTTCCAGTGGCGGTAAAGTAATTATCACAGATTTGAATACAGCATATTACAAAAGTAGGTATCTTGGTGCACGTAGATATAATTAAGGATAGACAAAAATGTCTATCCTTTTTATTGTGTTGTTTTAATGAAGAAAAAAAAGGTCCGGGGGGACCTTTTAATCTTATTATTTATTTTCCTTTGACTTTTTCGTTACCTTGAGCTTTATCATTATTCTTGTCATGGTTGCTATTTTCTACATCATTAGTTTTATCTATTGCCTTTTCTTCTGCTTTTTCTACTTTTTCTGTTGCTTTATCTTCTGTCTTATCTATTTTCTCTGCTGCTTTTTCTTCTATCTTTTCTATCTTTTCTATTTTATTATTCTTTTCTGCTATTGCTTCAACCTGTTCTTTTACATCATCCACAACCTTTTCAAACTTTTTAGCTACTGCTTTTAATTCTTCAGTTGATTCTGTTGCTTCAGTTGTTTTTATTTGTACTGTAAGGCTTTCATTTACTAATGCTTCAACTTCATCCTTATCTTCTTCATCAACAGCCTTCATGGCTTCTTTAAAAGCTTGCTTTATTGTAGACTTTGTACTTTTAAAGGATTCGTTGATACCCTTTAGAGCATCTTTTATAGTTAAACCTAGTTCATTTGATGTAGCTCCAATACCTTTTTCATTTGCTACAAATAAATCTATAACTTCTGCTAGAGGTTTTTCTGATTGCTCGGATAAAGATATTAATGCTATTATTTGTCTTGTATTAAGCCCTGCTTCACTAATCTTTGCAATTAATGCTGGATCTTGAACCTTTTCTTCAATATATTTTAATGTTATTTCTTGCTTTACGCTGTTTTCTTCTTCTTCATTTTCTACTACTTGTGCAACCTCAGTTGTTGCTTCAGTTGCTGCTGCAAGTTTTTCTATTTCCAATTTAGCTTCTTCTCTGAATTCTTCAGGAATGCTAGCCAATATCTTTTCTACAGCTGCTGCATCATTAATATTAGCATTATTGATGCTGTCCATAACAGTAGCAACCTGCTTACCATCAGCCATAGCTGTTTCTATCAATGCAACCGCTTGTGTAAGATTTGTTTTATATTCTTCTAATGCTTTTTGTGTTAGCTCAACTTCAGATTTCTCTGCCATTGCATTACTTTCTGCCAATCTTTCTTGAGCAATTTTTGCAAGTGTCTCTGCTTCATTTACTGCATCTGATATTAATGCAAGCTGAATTTTTTCCATTAGCTTGTCCAATGAATAAAACAAGCTGTCTGGTGTAATACCAGGCTCTTGTGTTGTAGTTATTACTTCCGTCGTTGTTGGGGTAGTTGTATCTGCAAATACTGATACTGACATAA
This sequence comes from uncultured Clostridia bacterium, assembly GCA_942492835.1. Taxonomy (GTDB): domain Bacteria; phylum Bacillota; class Clostridia; order Lutisporales; family Lutisporaceae; genus GWB2-37-7. The sequence continues at coordinate 859,769 of OW818645.1, forward strand.
CCATGCATAAAGTTAATACTATTGCTAATAATTTCTTCATAATCTCCACTCCTCGTTTGTTTATTTTCGTTATAGATTTCGGATGTAAATGTCGATTTCGGGGGTAATTTGCAAAAATAATTAATAATTATAAAAATAGACGATAGTTCAACACTATCGTCTATTTTATGAATATAAATTATTAATCGCTATTATTCTATCTAAAGTTTATGCCTATTTCAGTTTGACAGTTTGAGCAAACACCTATATATGCATCATCTATTTGGAAAAGCTCATATACCTCATCACACTTCAAGCAAGTAACAACACATTTCTTCATATATAGAAGTGTGCCTATATATTTAACCCTCTTATCCCTATATTTCTCTACTACCTTTGGATACATCTTACTTTCACTTTTATCTACCGAAAGTTCATTACGAAGTGAAGCAAATCTGATATTCTCCAATTGAATAGCTTTTCTCTTGTCTTCTAATTCTTTAATCTCATCAGATATCTCAAATATTCTATCTTGGTTATAGTTAATTTTCTCACCCAAGTCAGTAAGTACATCTATTTTCTTTTGATAGTTGAAATATATTCTATAAGCTGTGATGTAGTTTTCTTTGTGATTAAACTCATTTTCACAGAATCTACATTCATCAACGTCTGGTATATCAAACTTTTCAACATATGTATTTCCGAAAGTATCGCAGTACGGACACTTAATTATATAAATTGAATCTACAAAATGTTCTTTTTCAAGTTCTTCAAAAATCTCATCATATTCCTCAGTTGTTAGGTCTATTTCATTCATTGCCGCTTCATATAGTACATCGTTCTCATCATATTTTTCCAGCAGTGTTGAAAACTTCTCTGCTTTATGTTTTGGAATAATTTCTTGTTCCTTAAGATATTCAAATAAATTCATCAAATTCCCTCCCTAATTATATGTGCAGTTTAAGCAAAATTATATCATATGTAATATATTGATATTCTATAAAATGTTCAAATATCCTTTTTAGATTTTTGCAACTATATATATTCCACTGTTTATAGATTTATAGTTATTTTATTAATTTACCCAGTTCTTTCAATTATATGATATTGAATTTTGGTTTTAGATATAATAAGCTATAAGGTATAGATAAAAATTGTGTACTGGAGTGATATATAATGAAAAAAAGAATTCTTGGCAAAACGGGTATAGAGGTAACAGAGCTTTGCTTTGGAGCTCTGCCTATGGGTCCTGTCCAAAAAAACTTAAGTATAGAAGAAAATTCAAAGACAATTGAACTTGCTCTAAAAAAAGGTGTTAACTTTATAGATACAGCTGAAATGTATAAAACATATGAGCCTATTGCTTTAGCAATTAAGAATACAGGTATCAGGCCTATAATAGCTTCAAAATCAAATAAAAAGACCTATGAAGGTATGAAAGCAGCAGTAAATGAAGCCTTAGAACTATTGAATTTGGATTATATAGACATTTTTCATCTGCATGCTGCAAGAGAAGGAGCAAATGCTTTTGAGGTTTATGCTGATGCATTAAGATGTTTGGTAGATATGAAAAAACAAGGTAAGATAAAAGCTATTGGAATTTCAACCCACAGCATAGCTGTAACAAATCTAGCTGCCGAACATGAGTTAATTGATGTTGTATTCCCAATAGTAAATATGAAAGGTCTCGGTATTGTAGACGGAACTAAAGAAGATATGATAGCTGCTATTAAGAAGGTTCATAAGTCTGGTAAAGGTGTATATCTTATGAAGGTTCTCGCAGGCGGTAGCTTGATAGGTCAATATAAGCAAGCTTTAGAATATGCAGAAAATATCGAAGCTTATGCTTCAATTGCCATAGGTATGACTAGTTTAGAAGAGGTTGAGTACAATGTATCATATTTCTCAGGAGAGGAAGTTTTGGATTTATCCATTTCTGTAGCAAATTTAAAGAAAGCATTGGTTTCCAGCGCATTATGTAAAGGCTGTGGTAAATGCATGGCTGCATGTCCCAATAATGCAATTAGCTTTAGTGAAGAAAAAAAAGCAAGTATAAACAAGAGCCTCTGTATAACCTGCGGGTATTGCACTCCTGTTTGTCCTGAGTTTGCTATCAGAGTAGTGTAAAGAAATAAATAAAGGGGCTGTTTGTACAACAGTCCCTTTTTATTACACTACTCTACCTTTGCTATATCAAACATAGAGCTTAGTACCAGCCAGTTTTGTGGGAAGTATCTGTTTATGGTCCAATAGCTTACTCCACCAAGATCCATTTCATCAGCTAGCATAAGCTTCGCTTGTATACTTCTTGCATCTTCAAACCACACTTCATGTTGTTTCCTATTTGTATCATAATAATTGAAGTTTGGAGACTGTGAAACACTGTCATACTTTATAACTGCTCCTCTATTTCTTGCAATATCAACTGCCTGAGTATTGGATACCGATCTTGCTGCAGTGCCTTTAACATAAGGCAACGTCCAATCATAGCCATAGTTTGGTATACCCATCAATATCTTTCTTCGAGGAATTGCAGACACAGCATAATTTATTACCTTTCTAACCTCATTAATTGGTGCTACAGCCATAGGTTGACTATAGGTATAGCCCCATTCATAAGTCATAGGAATTACGTGGTCAGCTAATGCTCCGTGAACAGGATAGTCATGAGCTTCATACAACAAGCCCTTTTGCTCTGCCGATGTCTTTGGTGCAACAGCTGTTGTAAGAGTATAGCCCAGTGGTTTAAGCTTACTTGCTGCATTTCTCAGGAAGTTATTATAGTCCTCCTTATTTTCAGGATATATGAACTCAAAATCCACGTCTAGACCATGATAACCCTTACTTTTCATATTTGCTATAGCGTTATTTAAAAGTTTATCCTGTATAGCTTTATCTGTAAGTATAGTTTTTGCCAAATCACTACTAAATCCACCTTCACTCAGATTGGTAATAACCATTAAAGGTGCGACTTTTGCTGCTTTTGCTGCAGCAATAAGAGGTTCATCTTTTATAGGCTTAAAAGTACCATCAGGGTTTACCTCATAACTGAAAATGCTTAAATAAGTTAGATATGGTAGAGTTTTACGAAGCACATCAATATTTATATTAGGGAATGTATATCCATTAACTTCAATGGTTCCTCTTTTTTGCTGTTTAATAGGAATATTTATTATTTGTCCCGGGTATATCAATGATATGTTAGTAATCTGTGGATTTGCCGCCCTTAATGCACTAATACTGACACCATATTGATTTGCTATCTGATATATTGACTGTCCTGGTTGAACTCTGTGTTTTGATGTTCCTTCAGTAATAACCAATGTTTGTCCTACTACCAATCTACCAGGATCAGAAAGCTCATTATCTTGCGCAACTTTATTAACAGATGTACCATAAAACCTTGAAATTGAGTACAAGCTTTCCCCAGGTTTAACCACATGTATTATCAAAATACGCTCACCTCTTTATAAGTTCTTACATAAAACATAGTAATACAATATATGCGAAGTGAAGCAAAGTGGTTACCTGATATATTATAATAAATAGGATATGACTCTTGCTAAAGATTGTATGAATCTTATATGCACAGGCATTCTATCAAAATATTCATTGGTAATAAGAACACTCTTTTTTAAGTCCTCTTCAAAATCGTGATTTAGTTGAACAGTTATTTCTTTATCATAAATAACTGTATTTACCTCATAGTTTAGCATATAGCTCCTTATGTCCATATTTGCTGTACCTACATTGCTGATCTCCCCATCTATTGTAATGACCTTTGAGTGTATAAAGGAATCCTTATCATAAAAGTAAACCTTTGCCCCATATTTAATAATCTCCTTTAAGTAGGTTTGTGAAGCTTGATATACTATGTAATGATCAAACCTTCCAGGAAACAGAATTTTTATTTCTACACCACTCAGTGCTGCTACCTTTAGTGCATCCAGCAGACTTTCTGTAGGTATAAAGTAGGGTGTCATGATATATATTGATTTTTCCGCCATACTTATCATTTTTAGTACAGACTGCAATATTGATGGAATCTCCGAATCAGGACCACTATACACTAACTGCATTATCTTACCCTTATCCCCATTTATTTCAGGGCAATATTTATCAGCTTCATCAAGAAAAAACTTTTTGCTTCCATTGGTTCGCTTTATATTCATATAATCATTTAGAAATACAGCTTGCAAACCAAGTACAAAATCTCCCTTTACCATAATATGAGTATCTCTCCAAAAGCCCAGTTTGCCTTTGCCTAGATACTCATCGCCAATATTCATACCTCCTAAGAAACCAACCTTGCCATCTATTATCGCAATTTTTCTATGGTTTCTATAGTTAATCTGAGTATTAAAAATTCTAAGCAGCGGTGCAAGAAAATATGAGTAGTACACCACTTCTACTCCCGCTTCCCTAAGCTGCTTAATAAAAGTATTCTTTAGCTTTATCGATCCTACTCTATCTATTATGAAAATTACTCTTACCCCTATTCCTGCTTTCCTAATAAGTATATCTTTTATTTCATTTCCTATATTATCATCCTTGACTATAAAGTATTCTAGATGAATGTGATGTTCAGCCTTTAATAGCTCCGACTTTAAGGAAGCAAATTTTTCTTCTCCATTATTGTATATAACAATGTCGTTATTGGAAAAAATAGGTGAGTCGTTGTTTTTTGCAAGAAGCTCTAGTAATGGTTTAAAATCAGGTCGTTTGATTTTCTCAGTAAAACTATCTATAAGCTCCTTGGTATGCTCAGAAAAGTTATTATTTAGCTTATGTTTCTTCCAATTCCTTCCGATAAATATATATAGCAATATTCCTAAAGGGGGAATTATAAGGAATACCAGAAACCATGCAATTGTTTTTTCTGGGCTTCTTCTTTCTAGTATTATAACAGCAATAAGCAATATTGAATTTAAGAAAAATATCCAATCAAGAAATAGTAAAAAATTAAATTCCATATTGTACCCCCATTAAAATTTTATGATTACAACAAAATAAAATTAGTTCAAACCTATATTTATAAAGATATTATACTATTAATATTTACATGAAAATACAGCTAAGTAGTGATTTTATTTATATTTTTTCGTATAATTTAGATATAAACAATGTGGTCTATAAATCTAAATTGTTTAGTGTAATAGATATATAACATAGAATTTACTATGGAGGTGCAAATTATGACACAGTACGGAATTGTTTTTGGTGGCGGCGGTGCTAAGGGCAGCTATGAAATTGGTGTGTGGAAGGCTTTGCTTGAGCTTAATATTCCGATTTGTGCCGTGGTAGGCACATCAGTAGGTGCAATAAATGGTGCAATAATGGTACAGGGAGATTTTGATATTGCCTATAAGCTCTGGACCAACCTTGATATACAAAGTATTATAAACCTAGAAAATAATGTCTTGCTTGACGGTAAGCAGCTTAAGTTAAAAGACCTGATACCAACCGCCAGAAAAATCATAGAAAACAAAGGACTGGATATCACTCCTCTAAGGAATATGCTTTACCAATATATTGATGAAGCTGCCATAAGATCATCCTCTATAGACTTTGGACTTGTAACCTTTTCACTATCTGATTTTAAACCTGTAACAGTGTTTAAAGATGAGATGCCAAGTGGACTACTTGTAGATTATCTACTGGCAAGCTCATGTCTTCCTGGCTTCCGCCCTCATGAAATAGAGAGCAAGAGATTTTGGGATGGAGGAGTTTATGATAATATCCCTATATCATTAATGATAAAAAAAGATATAAGAGATATCATAGTTGTTGATGTGTCAGGAATAGGGCGTACAAAAAAGGAAAACCTAAAAGGCTATAATGTAAAGTATATCAAAAACTCTGACCCATTATGTGGCACATTGCAGTTTAATGGTGATAAGTGCAAGGAAGGCATAGATATGGGTTATCTGGATGCGCTTAAAAGCTTTGGTGCATATGAAGGCAAGAAGTATTATATAAAAGGTGATTCAAAAGAGAAGCTTACACAAGCATATCCCTTGATATTAGATGAGCTGAATATCTTAGATTCAATGCTTGATTTGAAAGTTAACTCAATTACTGCCAACAAACTTATAAATTATCCACTGCTTAGAACAATTTATAAGTACATAAACAGCAAGCTTAGCTCTATCACAATTATTCAAGCAGCTGCGGAGATTACAGCAGAGGTTTTTAATATACAAAGACTTAAGGTGTATACCTGGGATGAGCTAATTGATGAAATAATGAGAGCTTATGATGTTGTTATATCAAACAGTGCAAAAACAAAAAATCCTAGAATGTTGGTCAATCTACTGCACAACAAAAAGGTTGAGGATATTGAATTTCTTGATCTCAAAGTCTTGGCAGTTTTTAACACTGATTTTCTAAATCAAGATGTAAATTCAAAGCTGTATCGAAAGCTAATGGCTATATTTTTCCCTAAGATTTGTATTGCGAATATATTCTTATCATTGATGCTATGGAGAAGGTCGAGTCAGCATAATAATACTACTTCTATTGAATAATACTAAATGTTTATACCCTATATTATGAAGCCTTTCTTAATCTGCTTCTGCTAAAAAAGGACATACTGCCTAAAAACCTAAATAATGCACATACCAGCAAAGCAATATAAATATTGCTTTCTTTTAGAATCACATCGCTTACCAATGGAGCAATAAAAAGAGTAACATTAGTTAGGGTGGCATGGACTGCCACGTACATGATTCTATTTTTCTGTGGTGATACCTCCAAGAGATAATTTAATATAACAGTAGTGGTACCCGCTGTAAAGAACCCCATTATAAGTCCAGAACCGGTCAATACATATAAATTTCGTGACAATACATATAGTACAGGTGTTGCAGCCATACCCATAGTAGCAAAGGTAGCTGCTATACTATTTCCCTTTTTAGTGATAAATCTACTCCAGAAATTAAAGCTAAGAAACATAACTATACCCGATGAAACACTCAGTATCGTAATCCATGTTTCATCAGCTTTTAAGTTATCAATCTGATATATAGAAAATAAAGACCAGCCCATTTGCCAACCAAAGTGAAAGAGCAATGAGCAAGCAAGGAAGCCTAGAAAAGCCTTGTTGCTAAACACATCTTTTATAGACTGCTTAAAATTAATGCTGTTTTCTTCATATATTGAGGTCTCTTTCAGCTTATTAAAAGTATATATTTCAAACAAACCCACTACAAAAGCTAATACGAAAAATATTTGATAAGTCATGACAGCCTTATCGTTTGTAGTACCAAATAACTTTAATATTTGTGCTAATATAATCAAGGATATAAAGCTAGCAAAGGTCGTATATTTATTTTTTGATGTTATAGCCTTAGCTCTTTGATTTTCATTAAATACATCTGCTGTAAAGCTTTGAAGTGCAGTTGTTGATACAGACTCCGGCAAACTCATAAGTGCTGTAATTATTACAAAAGTAATTGGTTGTATCTCCAAAGGTAAAAATGGAACAAAAGCATATAAAAGTATGATAAATCTACTTAGTAAAAATATGCTTGAAAGTACTTTCTTTTTACTAATTGCTTTACACATGTATAAAATGCCTGGAATTATTGCAAATAGTGCAATTAGCCCTGGAAGAGAATTATAAAGTGATACATGAGTTTCTCCTCCGCCCAATCTATAAATAAACTTTTGAGCGAACGGCTTGTACAAATTAGTGACTAAAGTAAATAGAATTCCATTAACTATATAAAAATACATGTTCTGACTATAAACATCCTTATAGGCTTTAGATCGTGCCCTTCTAAAAAATTTTAACATTAATTTAACCCCCACAATAAAAAAAACTTTCATATTATTTTAGTAAGAAATACTTTTATTGTCCATTTGATTCCCCCTAATACTTTATAAATACTTGGACTTCCTAAATATTTTAAACTATGCTACCACAATAGTCAATGATACTGCGCACCTATCATATATGTTAACTAAATACATATAATCCTAATCATCACAGTTTTCCATATATTTGATATAATACAGTCATAAACTTTTATGACAATCTAATTTTTTAAATAAAACAGTTGTATGATTATAAACGAATTGTTAAAATGGAATTAATGTATAAACAATAAAAAAAGGAGGGGTTGCTTTGAAAGTAAAAATGTCACCATACCTTTTGAAAGAGAAAGCTACTCTAAAAAAGCTTATAGAAATACTATCAAGCAAGTACAAATATGTCTCAATTTTGGGCTGTGACACTAAGGGGAAAAACTATAGTGTTTCCAAAAGCAGTATATTAGTCAATGACTCGTTTTGGTCCGAAAGAGGCTTTGTACTTAGAGCCTATAATGGTATGAACTATAGTGAATTCTCATTTAATGAGCTTCCATCAGAAAAGTTATCAGAGTTTGCAGAATATCTGTCACAGCAGTTAGACAGTTATAAAATCAGCTTGTCTGGTTCTGATTTTGAAAGCTATCCTGTAGTTGAAGAAGATTGCATTAAAGCTGATTTCATTGGTGAGGTTGAGCTACTACCAGAAAATGTTTCTGCGGAAACAATAGTTAAGAAGTTAACCGAGATAAGAGATATGGGTCTAAGCTGCTCAAATTCAATATTTGACTACAGTGCGAGATTTAATACTACACATATATCGAAAATATTTATCTCCACAAAAAAAGAGCTTGAACAATCCTATATCTGGAGTGAAGCTTACCTCTTCCCATTCTCAAGAAATGATAAAAACAGCAAATACTATTTCAAGTCTTTCTCTGGTCTTAAGGGTGCTGAAATAATTGATGAAATGTATCCTTATGTCAAAGAAGTGGCATTAGAAAGTGAAAAGCTATTAGATGCAGAAACTATAATGCCAGGTACATATGATGTAATTTGTAGTCCTGAAGTAACAGGCCTGATAGCTCATGAAGCCTTTGGACACGGTGTAGAAATGGATATGTTTGTAAAAGGTAGAGCTAAGGCTGTTGAATATATTGACAAACCAGTAGCTTCAAAGCTTGTAACTATGCACGAGGGTGCAAAAGTAGCACAACAAGTTTCATCATATCTTTTTGATGATGAAGGAGTATTAGGCACAGATACTATTATTATAGATAAAGGAATACTAAAAACCGGAATATCCGACCTTCTCTCAGCACTTAAGCTAGGAACTACACCTACTGGCAATGGCAAAAGAGAATCTTATGAAAGAAAAGCCTATGCCCGTATGACCAACACAGTTATTTCAAAAGGTAATGATAAACTTGAAGATATGATGTCTTCCATATCACATGGCTATATGCTGGTTGCTTCACAAAGCGGTATGGAGGATCCAAAGAACTGGGGTATTCAATGTATGCTTCTAGAAGGCATAGAGATAAAAGATGGTAAGCTTACAGACAAAATTATCTCTCCAATAATAATGACTGGCTATGTACCCGAACTGCTTTCTAACATCTCAATGGTTTCTGATGACATGATGCTTGGTGGTTCAGGGATGTGCGGTAAGGGCTACAAGGAATATGTCAAGAACGCTGCAGGCGGTCCATATATTAAGACAAAAGCGAGGTTGGGATAATGTTAGATAGAATAATTAACATATTGAAATCAAATAATGAAATAAGTGATTGGAAAATAGAACAGACACTAACAGAAGCAAATGAGCTTTTCTTAATAAAGAAATTAATAGATATGCCAAGGTCTAAGAAGGTTAATAATATAAAAATAACCGTATATAGAGACTTTGAAGAAAACGACAAAAAATTCAGAGGTTCATCTATTGTAAATGTTCCTCCTACTATGACTGATGAGGAAATATCAAAAGCAATTGAAGATGCAGTTTTTGCTTCTTCCTTTGTTAAGAATGAATATTATCCTTTACCGTCGCCATCACAGCATGAGCTTAATGTAGTAGAAAGTAAGTTTGATAATGCTTCCTTAGCAGATTGGATGCCTAAAATCAAAGATGCATTGTATAAATATGATACAAACAAAAACGGTTATATAAACGCTACAGAAATTTTCTTAAATAAGAACAAAACAAATATTGTTAACTCAAAAGGTATTAATGTTAGCTTTAAAAGCTACAAAGGACATATAGAGTTTACCACAAGCTGGAAAGAAGTTGGAGAAGAAATAGAGTTATACAAAGAAATTATGTTCTCTGACTTTGATTCTGAATACTTATCTAAAGAAGCCCAAGAAATGCTTGAAATGAGCAAGGAAAAATCTGTTACAAAGCCTACTCCAAACTTAGGAAGCTTTGCAGTTGTTCTAAAGGGCGACCCTGTAGCAGAGCTTTTGAAGCATTATTACCTTCAATCAAATGCACAATATGTTTATCAGCACCTTTCTACCGCGAAGGTTAATGAAACTATACAAGGAGCAGCTATTAAGGGTGATAAAATCAATATGGTTCTTGACCCCGCAGTAAATAATTCAGCAGCTTCTGCACCAGTTGATGATGATGGTGTTGTATTAACTAAGCAAAACATAATAAAAGACGGCATACTGCAAAAATACTGGGGAACAGCACAGAACTGCCACTACCTTAACGTAGATACTACAGGCAGAATTAACAATATAATATTCGAAGGTGGTAGCAAGACAATTAATGAAATGCGTTCTGAGCCACACCTTGAAATTGCTGTATTTTCAGACTTTCAACTAGACTCAATGACTGGTGAGTTTGCAGGAGAAATTAGACTAGGATGGTACTTTGATGGCACTAATAGAACTACCGTAAGCGGCGGTTCTATATCAGGAAATCTATATGTATTGCAGAACAATATGTACTTATCAAGAGAGCTTCAACAGTGTTTAGCAAAAGATAGGTTTACATCCCTTAACTATAACGGTCCAAAGGCAGTTATGTTATATAACGTATCAGTTGCAGGAAACTAAGACATTTAAAAGGGCAGTTCAACATGTGAACTGCCCTTTTTTTCATTCTAAAACATCTATATCTTTCTGAAAGTGCTGATAGTCCTTCTCATACTTCCAATCTCCACCCCATTGCCAGCCCCTACTTGTAAAGACACAATAGCACTCATCGTTCTTTTCTATCATACCCTTTTTTACAACGGTTCTGTCTGAATATACTTCACCAGATGTTGGTGAGATTTGATCCTTATATATATATGGGTTTTGAACTGGATTTATATCAATTGCTAGTCCATAGCTGTGCTTAGAAATTTTTCCTGGCTTACCTTCAACCTCTCTAAAGCAAAAGGCTGAAGTGTTATTATCCTTCATTGATTTACTATCATCAGCTGCATACTCATCAATAAGCCTTATTTTATCAATAGGAAACTTCTTCTCATATAGCTCTTTAAAAATTTCAATTACCTCTTGTGCTATTGCTGCATTTACAATCAGCTCACCTTCATGCTGCTTGTCATCAAAGCCCCAATATGCAACCCTCACATAATTTAAACTATCTAAGCTTACAGGACTCCCCTGTTTCCATGATACTCCGCTTATGCGTTTTTCAATTTCTTCATCTATTGGAAGCAATTCAAAGCTCTGGCTAAGTATCTCTACTGTAGGTATTTCATCTGTCTCAGCTTGCTTAGTTGATGTAAGCTCTTGTTTACTATTTACTTGACTGATTTCCTTTACCTCTAGCTTGTATAAAAAAGCAGTTATAAGCAAAACAATTAAGAAAACAATAAATATAAACCTTTTCAACTTAACACCTCCAGAAATAGCCAATGCGATTATATCATATATAGGTTATCCTTGTTTGATTGCTTTTTTCAAAAGAGGAATAATCATTATAGCTAATATACTACCTATTAATGCTGTAATAAGCTGTGGCCAAGAGAATGAATATATTATGGATAAAAGTGATAGCTATCGTTCAAAAATTTTATCTTTAACCTAAACTAATGCTACCTTTAATAACTTCTGGTAAATGTTTTGAACTAATTTCATAATTTATATGTGGTGCTACTTCATTAAATAAAAGTATAGAAGGAAACGCCATGTTTGTATGATGTTTTAAATATTTGATATGAAAGCACAATACCACATTTCCATTCGACTCAAAAACCCTATAGCAAAAAATATTAATGACTTTGTTTTTGTATTTTCTTTTCTCTTTTTCATATTCTTCGCTTATGCTTTTTCTGTTGAATATATCTGCAGCCGCTAGTATATCAGAATGATCTTGAAGAACTATAGGGTAATCTAAATATGTATCAATATTCTCGTTTTCGGTAATTGTAAATAAGTAATCCAACATATTACTTTTGTTAATATCATTAATAATATTAATTTCAGGTATAGGGATGTCATCAGTATTACAGACATATTCTTTTTCTATCATTAGCTTTATATCAATATCCTCATCAAATGTTGTTCCAATATTGCTCATAACACATTTGATATACTTTTTACTATCTATAACAGTAAAGTAATCAATATATTCGTTATAGCTACTTACATCCCAATATATGTCAATAATTAAATCATATCGTTCTTTTTCAATATCAGATCCTTCAAATGTAGTTCCACCGCCGCCAAACGGTAAAGCTATATTCGCCTCTCGTTTTTTTAATTCTCCTATATTCCAAAAATCAGATTCTAAAGTAAGTCCATTATTTTTTGCAAAAGTATTTATTGTAGTTTTACATATATCTGAAATATTAGCATCCACTAAAGTACCAAACTGATTTAATTGTGAAATAGAAATTTTCTGAAGTGTTTTTTGAAATTCAGATAATTCAACTATTGGCTCAACCTCTTTAAGCAAACGAGCGGGCAACTTATTTTTTTGAATACTCTTAATTTTATTAATAATATCATCTAACTTTTTTTCGATGAATTCACTTTTGTTTAGTGAGAACTGATGAACCACAAAAACATCATTTGAAAAACCAGATGCATCTCTTATTGTCAATAGTGGAACTTGATTTTGAATAATTGTGAAACTACCTTTTTCTGTAATTAATTGTAAAAAATAAAGTCCTAAATGGTTTGTAAACTGTTGCTGTAACTCATGCTCATTCTTTACAACAAAGTATATTCCTCTATCCTTATATTTTTCTTTGAAATCTTGGACTTTTTTATACTGTTCAACATTAACTTCTGAGAGTGATACTTCCTTATCTAAAAAATACATAAACACTTGCTTTCCTGCGGAAATCATTTCTTCAATTTCTTCTTCAGTTCCAGATCCATACTTATCCGTTGGAGAGCCAAAACGTGTCCAAAAAATTACTACTGCCGCATCACAATCTCGTACGAATTGTTTGTTTAGCAATTCTTGAGGTTTATCACCAGATTGAGGGTAACTATCTGTTGACCAATGTTTTATAATGACTTCAATATTATTAATTACACCAAAAACTCGATTAAAATTTGCTATGCTGTCTTTTATTGCATCCAAACAATTGAGCACATCGCTAGGACATGACAATAACAAATCATATGCAGTAATTCCTATTCTTGGCATATATTCAAACCTCCCTAAATTTCTTAGATTTTTTAATTTCTCTGCTAAACAATAAAATGCTTTTTTTAATTACACCATATTTTCTTATATATTCTTCACCTTTTATACAACTACAAAGCTAACCTGCCAGTCCATGCTATGGTAGGAAGGTGTTCTCGCAACCAATGTCATCTAACTTTCTCACTAGCGAAATGGTCCATAATTCGTACTAAATCCAAATATGGCATGTAGTCCGAAGTTAGTTTCGTATATGCCCATCATGGCTATAATTTAAATTATAAATAACATCATATAAAGTTTCCCTAAAGATTAACAAATTCCTTCAAATTAGTTCTAATATCATCGCAACATTTTTTATATTCGTTAAGCAAAAGTTCTATCTTTATTCAAAAGAGGAATAATCATTATAGCTAATATACTACCTATTAATGCTGTAATAAGCTGTGGCCAAGAGAATGAAGCACTAATTACAGCTACTTGTTTTTCTTTGATTCCTGGTATTAAAGGTAATGCAACTACTACAAGACCTAACCATAGGAAAAGGAACTTGCCAATACTAGCTGCAATTAATCCAGTAGAAGAAATTAAGATGCCCTTTGTATTCATATTTGATATGGATTTTTTAGCAATAAACCATGCGATAGTTACAAATAAAGCATTACCAATTGCTACAAATGGAATAATCTGAATAAATGCAGGTCCGATTCCTGCCAGAAATGCCAGCAAAGGTGACAGAACAGCAAGGGTTATTCCTCCATATATACCTATTATAAATACTGATACGAGAAGAATAAGATTTACTATAGACCCTGTAACAAGCTGTCCAAATGAACGGGTTAAGAACTGCACAACTATTAATAGTGCAAGCATTACTGCTGTTTGTGTGATATAAATTACTTTATTGTTTCGCATAAATAAACCTCCTAATGATATTTTTCTATCAAATTTATTATACTATGTTTTTGATTATTGTACATTTTAATTTACAACTAAAGGAGAATAAAAAAGAAAAAGTACAGCCGCTAGACTGCACTTTTTGAAGTTCATATATATTATAGCATATTCTTATCTACATATACTGTAAGCTTGCCTAAGCTGTTTACATAGCTGCCAAATTCATTGTCATACCATCCAAATATTTTTGCATGTGTTACAGGAATCTGAACATCCTTTGCATTTTCAACTCCGAATTCCTGTAATGTACTAGAATCTAGTTGAATGAAGCCTGTTCTTGTATGAGTTTCGTGTCCTTCAATTATACAAGATGCTCTATAGCCTTGAAAATCTGATGATACATTTTGTTGTTCATTGAAAATTAAAAGATCCTTTTGTGCACCTTGTGCAGCTTTTCTATATGTTTCATTTATGAATTCTCTGTTTATAATCGGTTCTCCAGTTTGTGAAAGTTTTGTACGGAAGGTTATATTAAGAGCAATCAAGGATACTGTACAAGTTGGTACACGTACCGAGTCTGCCATAAATCCGAAACTTTTAACCTGTGGAAGTACTTCTTCTAAAGCCTTTGCAGCACCAGTTGATGTTGGGATAATATTGTTTAACGCTGCACGATTCTTTCTTAAATCCTTAGTACCTGCTCCTGGAACAGCATCTAGTATCTCCTGATTGTTTGTTGCTGAGTGAACTGTTGACATAGAAGCTGTTACTATTTGTGATGTTTCCTCTGTCTCCAAAAGTGGCTTCATCATATGTGCAAGACCTGTTGTAGTACAGCTAGCTGATGATAACACATGATGCTTTGTAGGATCATAATTCATATGATTGATTCCGTAAACGAATAATCCACTATCATCAGGCATTCTTAAGCATGAGTCCTTAATTTTAAATGGTGCACTTACAATTACCTTTTCTGCCCCTGCTTCTAGATGCCCTCTTACGCTTCCTTTTAAGCTATCTGCTGGAACAGTAGGATCTAAAAAAGCACCTGTACATTCAACTACTATTCTTACGCCTTCCTTTGCCCAATTTATATTCTTTGGATTTCTCTCACTTCTAAGTATTTTTACGGGTACTCCATCAAACTCTAGCAGACCTTCAGCTTCATCTAATACTTTAGCCTCACATTTTTTGCCTGTATAGCCATATAAAAATCTGTCTAGAGAACCGTAGGTAGAATCACTTGTTAGAAATTGTATTACATCGTTTAGACTTTTTCCTACTTCTCTACCTGCATTTAAAACATATCCGTCGAAATGCTTTACAACAAGATGATTCCAAAAGGTTAGTTTCCCTATTCTTCCCATACCGTTTATGCCAAGAAAATTTTTATTTTTAAGTGTAGAATTCATTTCAGCACTCCTTTATATTTAAAATAACTACTATATTGTAGCACATTGCCATTATATTTCAAATATAGTATAGCTCATTAAAGGCAATAAGCTACAGTAAACTCAAATTGGCTTGACGTTTTGCTATAATTCTATCTTTATTGGATTTATACGGTCTTAGTTGGATATTCTCCTAGATAAATGTTACCGAGATTTCCGTCAATGGAAATTACAGCTCCAGGCTTTAACTTTACTCCATTTATCATACATTCTTTCTTATTTTCATTTACTTTAAGTGCTTTGCAGTTTACTATACAAACCTTTCCAAGATTAGCTGCAGTCACTGCTGCGTGGGAGGTAGCTCCCCCCTTGCCTGTTATCAGTCCATCACACTGGAATATCATGGGTATGTCATCTGGAACTGTATCAGGTCTGACCAATATAAAATTTGCGTCAGGGTAAATTTTATATAAATTGTCTATATCCTGCTGGTCGAATACTAATAGACCACTCATAGCTCCACCGTCTATACCAATGCCTCTTCCTGCCAACTTAAGCTTATCATTTGGTACATCAAACACCGATAAATTATTCTGTTTGTTTATGTTCTGATCTCTTGTCTGAAGTATATATAGGTCTTTTGGATTCTCTGATTGAAATGTAAACTCCAGCTCCTGATGATTAAAGCTGTATTCATCAATAAGCTTTGATGACAGCTCTATAAGTCTACCATATATTTCAGGATGTGAGGTCTGCAAAGACGTAGCACAGTCGTTGTAATCAGAATTCCTTTGATGCTCAGTTACAGGCATAGTATGCACCAGCCCTGCAACAATATCCTCTCCCTGACTACACAAAGTGAAGTCTCCATATAGATTCACGCCTGGTTTGTTCTGCTTAGGATCATGAGTAAATATTACACCCGTTCCGGAATTTAAGGCTAAATTGCCCAATACCATTTTTTGTACAATAACTGCTGTTCCCCATTCACTGGCAATTTGCAAATGCTCTCTATAGGATTTTGCCCTATAAGAGGACCATGAATCTATTACACTAATAATTGCCTGCATTAATTGCTTGTAGGGATCGTTTTCTATCTGGATATTATATTCCTTAAGTACATTTTTATATGCAAAGGCTATTTTCTTCATCTGCTCAGGGGTAAACTGTACCTTTTGTTCCACGTTATATTTCTTTTTATAATCAATTATTACGCTATCAAAAATATCACGTTTTATCCCACAGGACATACCCCAGCTTTGTATAAATCTTCTATAGCAGTCCCAAGATGTCCATCCGAAATTTGGTCGATGGCTTAAAGCCTCTACAATCTCATCGTTTAAGCCAACATTTAGGAAAGTACTCATAGCTCCAGGCATGGATATCGCTGTGCCCGATCTTACCGAAAACATAAGAGGATTACTTGGATCTCCAAAGCCCAGACCTGTAAGCTTCTCAATTTCGTGTATCTGATACATTATAAGATTATCCAGCTCCATATTCATAGAAGGGTGCTTCATTATTGTATCCTTGTGTCTAAAAAGCTCTGTCGTAAGTACAAAACCTGACGGTATTGGAAAACCATATGAATGTAACTTCTTCAGATAATATGCTTTAGCTCCCAAGAACACCTGATTATCTATCTCCACAGTTGGCTTATATAAAGGACTGATAATCATATCAGGATTGTAGGTCATCATATTGTTTATATAATCGCGGGTATGATTGTCCACCAAGCTTCTTAAGCTGTTTACTATGTTTGACACAAAGTTATCAAGCTGTTGTATCAAGAATGCAGAAGACAGAACCTCTCTATAAAAGTTCTCCGATACCTTCAAATACTGCTCTTTAAGCTCTTCTTTCCCAAGATTACTATCATTTTGTTGATTCACAACAACCTTAAGTGCTTGGTCATATACACGAAGGAAATATTCATTTATTATTTCTTTTATGTCATTAGTCATAAACTGAAATATATTTATATATTGATCCAAGGAAAAGCTTGGTGAAGTTAAGCTATACTTCAGCATCTGAAGGTTGGAGTTAAACCCTTGATTTTGTATGCCATCCAATTCTAAACCTTCTTGGAAAAACTCCAATACCTCATACATATCTCTTAGAGTTCTTGCAGTAACATAATCAAAGCTTATACTGTTTATCAAGCTTTCCATAAGATTGGATGCAACCTTTTCCAGTCTGAACACAAGCCCCAGAGCCTCAAACTTAGGCTCTAAGTATTGTCCATACATAGAAGGAATACCAACCGCTATATGTCTCTTATAGTAAATGTTTTCCAGAGCTTCACTATTATTTGGATCAAGTATAATTTTCTTAAGATAATGCATCAGCTTGAAGACTTCTTTAAGTGAAGCCCTTACATCGCTGCTGTCTAATAGCTGGCTTAAATTTTGTATATCCTTATTGTTAAAAAATCTGTAGTTTTTCAATATAGATATTATATTGCCTGACTCTAGTGAATACTTCTCTAATAGCAGATTGTATAGCTGGATCATCATACAAAGTCTCTTTTTATCCCTATCGTTGTCAATGCTGATTTCTGCCAGTGCTGCATCAATATCTTTTTCTCCTAGCTCCAACAGCTTTTCTGGGCTAAACCCTTTCGTGTCGCAAAGTTCCCTTGTTATACTGTGTACATCAACAAACCATTCTCCTTCAAGATCTATAGCTTCATAAACATCCTTTGGTACTATCTGGGCAAGAGGCTCTATGTCTCCATCATACCAAAACTGTAGTATTTTTTTAGTAAGCACCACGTGTGTATTGTTGCTCTCTGTGTGCACCTGTTTTCTCAGAAAATGTATGAGACGATCCTTTCTATAGGATAGCTCATCCATCATTGTAGTAACCTCTCTTAGCTTACCTTCTGCTCCAATTTCCTTGAAATAAACAGGAAAATTTCTTGTCAATTGCTTTATTTGCTTATACACCGGTGCTATGTTTGAATTTAATAACTTAGTAACATCTCTTTGAAACAAATCTGTATCAGATATAAATATGCCGCCAAGCTTAAGGTTTACTATCAAAGCAGAAAGCAGCTCCTTCAAGGTAGAAGGAGAATACTCAATAAGCTCCAGCCAAATTCTTATATTCTTTATATGGTTGGTATTAACCTGTATTTGCCAATCATTGCTGATAGATATCTCTCCTGGATGCACAAAACCAAAATTTATAAGCTTATTTACAAAAAAGGAAATAGTGCTTTGGTCTTTTGTATCAATTACACCTCTGCCAAGAGTAAGGATACAGTCAAGAACTGTTGTAATATGCTGCGGTTGTAGTTCTACAAACAGACTAATAATATTTTCCAGAAAATTATTAATCTCGGTCTGATCCAATTCCTTTAGCACATCTCTTAAAATTCTATTCAAATCATAAAGCAGATGATTGGTTAGCTGCGACATCGCAGGAACATGCAGAAGATAAAATATGTAATATATCTTCTCTAAAGAACTGTCCAACTGCTCTGTATATCTTCTAAAATAGTTAGCTATATCATTAAAAAACATGACCTCAGTCAAGTCTTTCCATGTTTTTGAAGCCTTTAATTGACTACTAAGCCCTTCAAAGAATGGTTTTCCAAGCTGCTCTAGTTTTTCTCTGTTTTCTTGCTTGAACAAATAACTTCTATCTTTAAACCAGCTATCCACCTTTGAGGTCTCATGCCAATAAACTATACAATTCTCGAGTAAATTTTTAGTTATTTGAAATACTTCCTTTTTAAACTCATCCAACTCAGCAATTTTATTTAAGTATGCCTTAAAATAACCTGAGTTTTTTACATAAAGCTCTTCATTATACTTTATATCTTCTTTTATTATAAAAAGAGATTTATGAATAATAGATTTCGGATAATTATCCAGCTTTGCCAACCTGTCAATAAACTTCATAAATGTAGTTATAAGCAGTTCTCTTTGCTTCTCGTTAAGTTCCTTATGCATTAGGTTGAAAAATATGTCAACTAAAACTTTAAGCGCCGCTTCTGCTTGTTCACATGAGTTATAAAGCCATAAATCAGCCAGACAGATATTATGGAGATTATCAATAACATAATCGTAGTTTACATAAGGATGATTATATTCCATGATGAATTCTTCTGTTCTTTTATGAATTCCCCAGTAGGACTTTGATATATCTAAGAACCAAATATGCTCCTCTGGAAGAATAATTGTTTTGTAGCGAGTTTGGGCTAAGTTTACTTCCAAAGCCTTAGAATTGAACTGACTCTGCATTACTACTTTCCTCCGATTCATTTTCATAATATAATTATAGCATACCTATTACTCCCACTTTAACTCCAGTTTACTATTGCTTTGAATAAATTTTGTTAAGCACTTGAAAACTATGTAAGTATTATTGATAATTAATACATAATAATAAATATATTATAGAAAAGGATTGACTTTCATGAAGATAAACAAAATAAGACTAAAGCTGGTATTTATCAGCATGCTGCCCATTGCTTTAATAATAAAAGAATACCTTTCACGTAATCCTTTAGCTACCGAAAACATATATTCAAGGCTAATATATCCTCCTATAGGTAAAGGCTTAAGTATATTGACAGGGATTTTTAACTTTTCTATTGCAGAGTTACTTTTTTATATCGCTTTTTGTGCTATTTTTTACCTTATCCTTAGATTTATTTTCAGAGTCTTTAAATCACCCAATAAGATACAAGAAGTTGTAAAAAGTGCAGTAAATGCTCTGTGTATATTTAGTATTGCATACTGCCTATTTCTTTTGTTATGGGGCTTCAACTATTATAGACAGCCCTTAGCTTACAGTCTCGGCTATAATATTAAAGAGTCCTCTACTGCTGATTTGAAGGAGCTTTGTACTGTTCTTATTGATAAGACAAATCAACTGCGATTAAAAACTAATGAGAACAAATTAGGTATAATGTATATAGAGGGGGGCTTTGACAGCGTTATACAGCGTTCCTCCATAGGCTATGAAAATATTTCACAGTATTATCCTGACTTTGGAGGAGCTTATGGACATCCTAAGGCAGTGCTTGCATCACGTGCTCTATGCTATTACGGAATTGGAGGAATTTACTTTCCTTTTACCGCAGAAGCAAATTTTAACAAGCTTGTGCCTGACGCAATGCTTCCCTCTACATTGTGTCACGAGATGGCTCATCAAAGAGGTTATGCAAGAGAAGACGAGGCAAATTTCATAGCTTATCTTACATGCAAGGCTCACCCTGATTCAGATTTTCAGTATTCAGGTTATCTCCTAGCTCTTATATATTCAATGAATTCATTATATAAATATGATATAGAAGCCTATAATGAGCTTGTAACAAGCTACAGTCCCGGAGTAATTATGGATCTAAAATATCACTCAGAATTTTGGAAGCAGTATGAAGGGCCTGTAAATGATATACAAGAAAAGCTAAACGATGCTTATCTAAAATCAAATAAGCAGACAGATGGTATTTACAGCTATGGACGCATGGTTGATCTTTTACTGGCAGAGTATCAAAATTAGGGGATGACACTAGCGACATCCCCTAAAAACAACATGAATATATTACCTTACGTTTATTATCTCCATATTTTGCATACAATTATCAATTAACTTTTCAACATCTAACAATTCTTCGGAACTTTTTATATCATTCAGTCTTGGCTTAGTCTTAGGATGCTTTGGTACAAATATGGTACAGCAGTCCTCAAAAGGCAGTATAGAGGTTTCATAGGTATCTATTTTTCTTGAAATATCAATAATATCTATCTTATCCATACCTACCAAAGGTCTGAAAACAGGAAGCTCCAAGTCACTGTTTGTAACCATCATGCTCTCTAGTGTCTGACTTGCCACCTGTCCAAGACTTTCACCAGTGACAAGTGCAAGTGCATTTTCTTTCTTAGCTACCTGTTCTGCCACCTGCATCATAAATCTTCTCATTATTATTGTTAATTCATTTTCCTTACACTTCTCAATTATCTGCATCTGAATTTCAGTAAAAGGAGCCACGTATAGCTTTATAGGTCCCGTATATTTTGTCAGTATCTTTGCCAAATCTATTACCTTTTCCTTAGCTCTTTCGCTTGTATATGGATGACTATGATAATATACACAAGTAAGCTCTAAGCCTCTCTTTGCCATCATATAACCTGCTACAGGACTGTCTATACCCCCTGACAGCAACAGCACTCCTTTGCCTGCACTTCCGTATGGCATACCTGCTACACCCTTATACTCCTTAGAATATATGTAAGCTTTGTCCCTTATTTCAACTGTTACAACTACCTCTGGGTTATGTACATCAACCTTTAGCCATTCAACATTTTCTAGTATCACTCCTCCTATTTCTCTTGATATCTCAAGGGATTGAAGAGGAAATTTCTTATCTGATCTTTTGGATTCAACCTTAAAGGTTTTGACATCCTTTAGCTCCTTCATTTGATTTATTGCTATCTCACCTATTTTATCCATTTCCTTTTCAGTTATATCTGCAACCGCGACAGAAGTGATTCCAAAGGTATTTCTTACCTTGTCTATGAGCTCCTCAGAATATCCATCAATATAGATTCTTCCTGATTCCTTCAAAATTTGATAGTTCTTCCCTATTGATTTTTTTAGGTTTGCCACCAGAAGATCTTCAAAGTATTTTCTATTTAGACCTTTAAGCGTAATCTCACTTGCATATTTTACTAGCATGCATTTCATTTCTTAACCCTCCTTAAAAAAGGTAATATTTTTTTTACAGCTTCTATTGTATAATCAATTTCTTCAATTGTATTTAGATATGAAAAACTAAATCGTATTGCACCTTCTGCTTCAATAGAACTTAGTCCTATGGCTGGCAGTACATAATTTTTATGTGAGGTTTTTTTAGCTGAGCAAGCAGAGCCTGTAGAAACATATATATTGTAATCCTCAAAGGCATGGAGCATTACCTCTCCACGTAGCCCTTCAAAGGAGACATTTAGTATATTGTTTATATGTAGATTATCTAAGGGACTATTTATTTTAATCTTGTCAATTTCCTTTAAGCCCTCTATAAAGTGTTGTTTTAACATCTTTACATGCTGGCATTTTTCTTCGAAATCCTGAGTCAAAATGCTTACAGCAATACCAAAACCTGAAATTCCAGGAAGATTTTCTGTGCCTGAACGTACTTCAAACTCTTGCCCTCCTCCTGCTATTAGAGGTCTTATCCTAAGCCCTTCTTTTATATATAAAGCTCCAACTCCCTTGGGGCCGTGTATCTTATGAGCACTAAAGGATATTATATCTGCTCCTAGCTCCTTGACATTAATATTGATTTTGCCCAATGCTTGAACTGCATCAATATGTACCTTAGTTTTTCTGTTTTTCTCTCTTGCTATTCTTATTATCTCACGAACAGGCTGTATTGAGCCTATTTCATTATTTACATACATTATAGTTATTAGCTTTGTATTTTCTTTTATGGACTTTTCTAGCTGTTCAAGGTTTATTATTCCGTCACAGTCTACGTCTAGGTAAGTTATTTCAAAGCTTTTCTGCTCCATATCCTGCAGTTGTCTAAGTATACTTGGATGCTCAATCCTTGAGGTAATTATATGGTCTCCCTTTGAAACAACTCCAAATACAGCCATATTGTTAGCTTCACTGCCGCCAGAGGTAAAAATAATTTCTTGTGGTTTGGCTTTTATGAAGTCTGCGACCTTCTCTCTGGCTGTCTTTAGCTTTCGCTCTGCCTCAATCCCCAGTTTATGAGCAGATGAGGGATTGGCAAAGTTTTGCTCCATGCACTGTGTAACCTCTTCAATAACCTCTTTATGAGGTTTTGTTGTGGCGCTATTATCTAAATATACTAATTTCATGGCTAACCTCTCTTATGTAGAATTATGCTGACTCATTTGTATGACATTAATATATTTTACCATTTTTACGATAAAAGTTGTATGGTAAAATAAAAAAACACTGTCCTTTAAATCCATAAGACAGTGTATAATTGGTTTTTGGATATATGAAAGCTATACTCAAAAAAGCAATGTAATTAAATCAACATTACTAAAATGCATATTTTATCACAATTCTTGATATAGATTCATTAATTAAGTTTTAGTTATATCAATTTATATTATGAACATGTATTGCCAATATCTATGTATGTAAACATAACAAAAGGCACGGTTTCCCATGCCTTTTGTTTATTTATCTTGGTGCAAATGTTGCACAGTCAGTTTCTTCTGTTTTTGAAGCATCTCTTGGTTGAATTTCGATGTTTGCAGCACTACAATGATTACCCTGTACATGATAATGGCATGTGTTAACTACACATTTTACACCTGATAAAGGCTCTTGATTCTTGTCTACTCTACCTTGCATCTGAATACCTCCTAATATTTTTTCATCATTAGTTTTCTACTAGTTCAAAAATTTTATTCGTAAAAATATTAAAGTTTTCAAGCTATTCAATTTCATATGCATCTACTATCTGTGCCACATAGTGATCTAGCCCTTCTTTTACAACCACTGCAATAGAAGGTGAAACTTCATCCTCTGAATATGCATTATATATCTTTATGTTATCATTTGCAAAATCATTTGATTTCTTAACTATTTGATATTGACCATTTGGATTGTAATTCTCCAATATAGATATCACTCTGTCAACTATCTCATCTGTTGGGCACTGAATATGTTTAATTTCTTCAAAAATATTATTATTTGTATTCATAAAAAAACCTCCTTTAAATTATATCTTGCGTAGCTGGCGTTTTTTTATGATTTATATCTATATTATCACTTATCAAGTAAAATTCTTCTCTCCAAGGACTGTCCATAAAAAACCCTTCTAAGTAATATAGTCAAATTATATTACTAGAAGGGTTATATTAATTCTTTAACTGTGTAATTTGGTCAGCTAGATTTTATTCTTCAACCACAAAAACAGATTTTGGTTCTTTGCACACTGGACATACCCAGTCATCTGGAAGCTGCTCAAATGGTATTTCTCCATCATATAAATAATGACATACTGAGCAAACATATTTCTTAGTTGCAGGCTTTCCTGCAGCTTTTGCTACAGTGCCACCGGTTTTCAGTGTTCTATAGTCAGCATAGGACATTGGCTGACCCTTTGCAGTCTTTTCTGCTTCAACAACGTCGCAAATAAACAAGAAATGGGAACCAAGGTCGATCATAGAAGCTACATTTAGACTCATGTATGATATTGTATTTTCATCAAGATAAGGGTTTCCATTTACATCAGTCTTGTATACAATTCCTTCAAATTTATCATTGTCTCGTCCACTCTTCATTCCAAAGTTGCCGATTATTTTTAATGGACAATCAAGAGAAATAACTGAGACTGCAAGACTACCTTTTTTTTGAATGAGTTGTGTTGTAAGGTTTGTCTTCATCATAGTAACATACATACGAACAGGATCTGATGTTGCTTGCATAGCGGTATTAATGATACATCCATTAGTTTTGCCACCCTCTTCTACACCAGCTAAAAAAAGACCATAAGTTAGACTAAACATTGCAGCTTTATCCATAATTCTATTGCTCCTTTCAATTCTAATTCCTTTATATTCTATATTTTCTTTGACTTTATCACATTTATCAGATTTTGTATATGTATATTACACGCACTGCATATAGACAATTATTCATCTATCATAGTTAGTTATTAATTCTTTTATTGCACTTTTTGCCGTTTCTATATTATTACCCGTCTCTTTATTTGTATACTTTCTACCTGTCGTTCCTGGCACTTATTCTTTCCTTTCTTGGCAGTCTAATCACAAACTCTGTTCCTTCTCCTACCTTGCTGTCAACCCCAATAGTTCCTCCGTGTGCTTCTACTATTGCCTTGGTAATAGTCAGACCTATACCTGAGCCACCAGTCACTCTACTTCTAGAGGAATCCACACGATAAAAGCGTTCAAAAATTTGAGGTAAGTGTTCCTCATCTATTCCTATTCCTGTATCCTTTATTGCTATTATTGTTTCATTTTTTTCATAAGCTGCATTCACAGCTATTATATCCCCTTGCTCAGAATATTTAATTGCATTTGAGATAAGATTTATTACTACCTGGCTAATCTTATCCTTATCTGCATAAAGCATTATAGGTGAATCCGATATTTTTATCTCTAGCCCTTTATTTAACGCATCCTTTTCAAAGTTCATCGTAAGACTTTTTATAAGCTCAATAACATCAAAGCTACTCTTGTTCAAGACAAGATTTTCCCCTTCATATCTGGCAAGTCTCTCTAGGTCTCCTACAAGCTTGTTTATTCTTATTATTTCATCGTGACAGCTCTTTAACCTTGCAGTATCAGCTTCCCATATACCATCTATCATAGCCTCCAAATGGCTTTGAAGCGTAGCAAGAGGAGTCCTTAGTTCATGAGCTACATCACCAGTAAGCTTTTTGCGTAGCTGCTCCTGAAGCTTCAATATTTCGGCAAGATTATTTATTGTGTCTGTTAAAGTGCTAATCTCCTTGATATTGGAGTGTTCTTGCAACGTGTTTTCATAACTTCCCTTTGAAATATTGTCAGCTGTAGCTATGACATTGTTTATTGGATTGCTAATACGTTTTGCTATCTGGTTTCCTAAAACAATAGCCAACAATAAAGCAAAAATGCCGACCGCAACAAATACTATATTCAAGCTATTAATAAAGTTCAGATCCTGCTCTGTAAAATAAAAAGGGCCATAATAGCTGATATATACACTACCAACCCTTTTGAAATTACTCATCACAGGATATTCCAAAGTAATATATTGTCCTTTCCAATTTGGGTATCGACTCATCATATTGCTGTGAATATCTTCTATCATGCTTTCACATGCTCCATTGTTGTATTTCAAAGCATCCCAAACCGTATTGCCTTGTCCATCCAGTACCTTCATTATCAAGCCATTATCTAAGGCATTGATACCTATACTTTCCACTGACTCCTTCTTAAAACCACTCTGCATCTCATATTGGTGGGTTATTAGGGCAACAATCTCTAAGTTTTTTCTTTCCTGATTATTTTTCACGTAGCTTCTGAACTGTCTTTCTAGATACATATTAGAAAATATGCTCGTTAAAACAATGCACAATAAAGCAATTGAAATATATGATATTATAAGTTTGGTTCTTAGGCTCTGCTTCATACTATTCACCGCCAAATCTGTAGCCTACACCATAAATTGTCAGTATATAATGAGGCTCTCTACTATTTGACTCAAGCTTTTGACGTAGATTTTTTATATGTGTATCAATTGTTCTGTCATAGCCTTCATAGTCTTCACCTAAAACAAAGGCAATCAGCTCATCTCTTGTAAAAATCTTCTTAGGGTACTTTGCCAATCTTAGAAGTATCTCATACTCCACAGGGGTGAGGTTTACAGGCTTTCCACTTTTTTTGATTACATGGTTTCCCTGATTTATAACCAGTTCTCCATTATTAAATATCAGTAAGTTTTCAGCAGAAACTGCTCCCACTGTACGCCTAAGTACAGCATTAATTCTGGCGATAAGCTGCTTGGGGCTAAAAGGCTTTATCACATAATCATCCGCACCTATATTTAGTCCATTTAAAATATCCACTTCCTCCACCTTGGCTGTAAGCATGATGATTGGTGTATCAGCTATGTTTCTTATCTGTCTGCACACATCCTCACCGCATATATCTGGCAGCATAAGATCTAGTATCACTAGATCCGGACTTATATCATTATATAACTCTAAAGCCTGCTTACCGTTATATGCAGTATAAACCTGAAAATCCTCTTTTTGTAGATACGACTTAATTACCTCTACTATTTTTTCTTCATCATCAACAACTAATATCCTTGTATTTGTATTATCCATATTTTCACTCACATCCAGCGGCTATAATATTTTCTATTTCTTTGTATTTTTAGGTCTGTCTAACGTACAGCAATCAAGCTTTTCATTACCAAAGGATTTTTCACTTTCCTGTGCCAGTTTACTGATGAATTTGTTTATAGCCTTCTTAATTGATTTTATCATCATATTTCCCTCCGATTTTTTTAATGACAGCCACCAGCTGTTCCTATTGGAATGTACTGTGCAGCTTCTTGCTTTATACCCTCTAAATCTATATTATTTATATCGTCCACAACCTTCACATACCCGTTTATCATCCCCATTCCGCAGCTAAAGCCAAAGTCTGTTTCTACATCAAGCTCAGGTGTTTCATATTCTCCCTTGCTAAAATCCAAGCCTCCACCATATTCCGGAAATTGTACAACATAGTTGCATTGGTTAATATTTTTAACATTGAACTTAAATTTCACCTTAACTCCCTTTTGAAGCACCACTATATTTGGTGTGTATCCGTAATCATCAACAGTTATGTTTACTTCTTGAAGTCCGTTTTCATTCTTTGCAACAAAAATTTCATCAATAGAAGTGTCAGAAATCTGATTTATGTTGCCTGAATTTGCACAAGAGCCGCTACCTGTTCCACCTGTTGTAGGTATAGCTGTTTCTTCTATTTCAGAACCCTTAACCTGAGTTATATCGTCAACTACCTTAATATTACTTCTTATCATTCCCATCCAGCAGGAATATGGAATAGTCCCTGTTTGCTCAGGAAGAAACTCTATTATATTCTCTCCTGCTTTAAGCTCCTCTTCAACTTTATACTTAGAAATCACTATTGTATTGTTACAACCGTTTATATTTTCTTGCTTTGCATTTATTATGAATTTAACTGGTATTCCTTTTTGCACTACAATTGGTGCATATTTATTTGATTGAAGCTCTATAGAAACAATTTGCACTCCGTCTTGAATTTTTGCTACATTTGTACTTTGCTGCGATGCAAATACTGCATTTATACCTGATAAGCTCAAGCCTTGTCCTATCATACCTATTCCAAGTATTACAACCAGTATTGCACTAAACTTCATAAGCCTGCTTGTGATTTTTCCGCTTAATATGGAGCTTATAGCACCAAGTCCAAACATCAAAGGCACCGTTCCTAAGCTAAAGAAAAACATTGAAGCTGCTCCCTTTACGAAACTTCCTGTACCTAATGCATAAAGCTGCATTGATTGTAACGGACCACATGGCATAAAACCATTTAAGAGTCCAATATAGAAGGATCCCTGTTTAGTATTTCCACTAAATAACTTTTGTCCTATAAATTTTGGCATTCTAATATTAAATTTCTTTAGCCATGGGAATAAGTTTAACATGTTAATTCCCATAATTATCATGAACAAGCCTGCCATTACAGCTACTAAACCCTTTGCCATACCAGAAAAACTCACAACAGAACCTATTGCTCCTACTAAACCGCCAATTGCAGTATAAGATATAACTCTTCCTGTATTGTAAAGTATGCTTGGCTTTAGCTTACTCATTTTATTGTCGTTTGAATGTGTATAGCTCATGCATTGTGATAGATTTATGCCACCACACATTGCTACACAATGTAGTGAAGTAAGCACACCTACAATAAATAATATACCATAACCCATTGATTGATTGATTTCAGGTATAAAATTAAAACCAATAGTATGCTTAATTATTATATAGAGTGCAAGAACTATTATTCCTATTCCTATAAGCTGATCCGTTTTTAGCTTATTTGTATCTTCTCCATTAACTTTTTCTAATTTTTCTCCTTGTTTTGAAGTAGGGTATCCTAATTTTTCAATTGTATTTATTATTTGATCAATTTTGATTTTGTTTTCATCATAGGTTATATATGCCTTAGCTTCTGACAAGCTCACCTTTACCTCAGTCACACCTTCAAGTTTTTTTAAGGTGTTTTCTATTTTTAGTTCACAGCTGCTACAAGTCATATCCTGTATATTCAGAACTGCTTTTGTTATCCTTATATCCATGTTATGCCTCCTTTGAGATTTAATTTGTATCATAAGTTTAATAAAAGATATTGAAGAAATTATGAAGTAGAGACAAAGGAGACAGGTTTTTCAGCACAAAAAAATAAGTGCTTAACACTTATTTTACTGTTCATAAATTTCAATTGCCCGATTCATCTTATTAATAATATCAACTCCAAATGGACAATTCTTCATACTTCCGCTATAGAATCTGAATCCTTAAAAGCATAATCTGGCAAAATCGCGGTCTACATAGTTCTGGCTATTGCTAGTATTGCGAGCGCATCAGCCAATATAAATATTATTTTTCTCCTTTAGTTTACAAGCTCAGATTTATATCCATACTTCCTGAGCGAAATCCTTCTAAATCAATCGTTATGTATACATAACCTAATTTTTTTAGATAGGTAATGATATCCCCTTTATGCAATAAAATTTTTGGAATATCCTGCTCATCTACCTCAATACGGGCAATTTCATCATGTACTCTCAACCGCACATTATAAATTCCGAGTGTTTTAATATACGATTCTCCCTTTTCCACCATGAGCATTTTTTCATGAGAAAGAATTGTTCCATATGGAAATCTAGTTGCAAGACATGGTGCTGCTGGACGTTCAGATACAGACACTCCATATTCTGAAGCCAATTGCCTCACTTCAGCTTTAGTAATACTTGACTTGGCAAGGGGACTTATTATACCAAGCTCTTGAACCGCCTTAATACCTGGTCGGTATACATGTAAATCATCTTCGTTAGTACCTTCCATAATCGTATCAACCTTTAATTCATGTGCCTTTTTTATCACTTGCTCAAATAGATATTTTTTGCACAAATAGCATCTGTCTGTAGGATTGTTTATAATTCCTGCCTTTTGCAATTCATCCACCTGAATTACAAGATGAATTGCACCAACTTCCTTGGCTACCTTTTTAGCATTTTCTATTTCATTTACTGGATGAAGCATGGTATGAAGTGTGACTGCATATACTTTGTTACCTTTTCTACTGTCACTATCACATGCCATTTTTAAAAGCAGGCTACTGTCCACCCCTCCAGAAAATGCAACCATTACATCATTCTCTGTATATTCATCCATCATCACTTTTAATTTCATGCATTTTTCTTCAAAGCTATTCATCATAATATCTCTATTCCTTTACACTCTTCTTGAATCTTATGAAATACATCTTGATATGTCATCTTATGCTTTTTGCACAGTTCCACAACGCTGCTATATTCTGGATAGATTTTATTTTCAGACTTAAATTTACATACTTTTACCTGTACTTCACCAAGTGATGTTTGTTTCTTAATTATTTTTCGTTCTAAAACAGTTCTTTCCATTTGTATTCGTCGTATTCCAATAGTTGTAGTCTCTTCAAAAATAATCTGTTCCAGTTTATCTATATCTTCTTCTTTGCAGATTACATTCAATTGATATGCAGGACGATTTTTCTTCATGAAAACAGGAATATAATGCACATCCCTAGCTCCTGCTTCAAACAATCTTTCCATTACAAAGCCTAATATTTCTCCACTACAGTCATCTATGTTACTTTCTAATTTATAGATAGTGTCATTTTCTGATGATTTATCTTTTATTAACATTGCGCGAAGCATACTTGGTCTGTCATATGTTCTTTTTCCTGCTCCAATTCCAATTTTTTCAATAGAAAATTTCTTTGGAAGCTTGTCTTTTGTCTTAATCGCAGCAACAATGGCAGCTCCAGTTGGCGTTACCAGCTCACCTTCTGTATCTGTAATATGCAAATTCAAGTCATGCGCTGCCACGATATTAGACACTGCTGGTACCGGAATTGGTAACATGCCATGACTGCAACGTACAAATCCACGCCCTTCATATAATTCTGGCACAATCACTTCTGTAACATCAAGATTATCCAGACATACTGAGACTGCCACAATATCCACAATAGAGTCTACCGCTCCTACCTCATGAAAATGTACCTGATTTATATCAACACCATGTGCTTTCGATTCTGCTTCTGCAATAATTGTAAAGATGCGAACTGCAAGTTCTTTTGCAGGCTTAGTAATATCTGCACGATTGATAATTTCTGAAACTTCCCTAAGTCCTCGATGCTCATGGGCGATATGATGTTCATGGATATGAACATGTTCTGTTGTGTGCAAATAATCCATGTCATGATCATGGTTTTCATGTTTCTCATCTAATTGTACATGAAAGTCACACACATCTAGTCCTGCTTTCTTTACCCTGCTGATTTTTATCTCAAATCCGTCTAGGGTGAGGCTCTTTAATGCCTTCTCCAAAACACTCTGATTTGCTCCTAAATCCAGAAGCGCTGCCACTGTCATATCTCCACTGATTCCAGAATAACATTCTAAATATAAGGTATTACTCATTTCTTCACCCCTAATCTGTTAATCTGTGTTGCCATATATCCTGCTCCATATCCATTATCTATGTTTACTACTGCTATTCCATTGGCACAGGAATTAATCATAGTTAAAAGTGCAGATAATCCATGCATACTTGCTCCATATCCCACTGATGTAGGCACTCCAATAACAGGTTTATCCACCATGCCACCAATTACACTGGCAAGAGCTCCTTCCATTCCTGCAACTGCTATCACACAGTTTGCACTTTGTATCACATCTAACTGTGATATAAGCCTATGAATTCCACTAACACCAACATCATAAATTCTTTCTACATGAGAGCCAAAATACTCAGCAGTCTGTGCTGCCTCTTCTGCTACTGAGATATCCGCAGTTCCAGCTGTGCAAACCGCAATTTTCCCTACCCTTTTCTTATTAGGCTTTTCTATTTTTATAATTCGTGAAATTTCATCGTACATAACTTCTGGATATTCTTTCTTAATAAGCTCATACTGAAGACAAGATGCTCTGGTTCCAAATACTTCTCCATCTTCTTCATATAGCTTTCCAAATATGTTAAGCAAGTGTTTATCTGCTTTTCCACTACAGAAAATCACCTCTGAAAAACCAGTTCTTACCTTTCTATGAGTATCTACCTTAGCATATCCCATTTCTTCAAATGGCTGTCTGCGAAAATACTGTTCTGCATCCTCCAAAGAGATATCACCATTTTTTAGCTTTAATAATATATCATGTGCTTGCATTCCTGCCTCCATTTCAGCTATTCATCCCAGGACAAAACGCCTGTGACTTCTACCTTTTCATATCTGCCTATTTTATAATTCAACTTGTCTAATGTCTTTTGCATATCTTCCATCTTTTCTTGAATTTTTTTTCGTTCCTCTAATAACAGCTCTTTTCTAGCTGTTATGGTCGAGTCTCCTTGCTGTGCAAGTTCACAGTATTCAATCAGAGCTTCTATTGGTACGCCCGCAGAACGCATGCATTTTGCTAATTCAATCCATCTACAGGATTCCTCTGTATAATCTCTGTTTCCACCTGAAGTTCTGTTTACCGCTGGTATTAATCCTATACGCTCATAATACCGTAATGTATCCTGAGAAAGGTCATATTTTTTACTTACTTCTGTTATTTTCATAAATACTTTCCTCCAAACACATCTGTGTGATTACCTATATTATTTAGTTTCAAATGTATTGGCTACTTCTTTTAAGGATTTTGTTATCTCAATATGCTGAGGACAGCTTTTTTCGCACTTCTTACAATCGATACAATCCGATGCTTTTCCATATGTTTTTATATAATTTGCATAGTATACACCTTGTGTTGAAAACATTTTATTCATAGCCTGCTTCTCAGCGTTATACAATGCAAAATATTTAGGAATCGCTATATTTTGCGGACAACCATCCACACAATACTGGCAGGCAGTACATGGAATTGCGATTGCTTCATTTATGATATTTACTACCTTATCTATTATTTCATACTCTTCTTTCACAAATGGTTTGAAATCTAACATATATCCAATGTTGTCTAATAACTGCTCCATATTTGACATACCACTCAATACCATCATAACATTTTCATGACTTGCTGCAAATCGCATTGCCCAGGAAGATATGGACATATCTGGATGATATTCCTTTAGTAGTTCCTCTGCTTTAGCAGGAACATTTGCAAGAGTACCTCCTTTAATTGGTTCCATAACAATGACTGGTTTTCCATGCATTTTCGCAACTTCATAGCATTTTCTTGACTGAATACTCTCATTGTTCCAATCCATATAATTAATCTGGAGCTGTACAAAATCCACTTCTGGATGTGCTGTTAGAATTTCATCTAGCAAATCCGCATTATCATGATAAGAAAAACCTATATTTCTAATTTTACCTTCCTCTTTTTTCTTCTGTATGAATGCAAAGCTTTCCATATTCCTTGCTATTTCATAGTGAGAAACTCCCAAATTGTGAATAAGATAATAGTCAAAATATTCTACTCCACACTTTTCTAACTGTTCATTAAAGATTCTTGCTTGGTCTTCTTTTGCTTTCAAAAACATTGTTGGCATTTTTGTAGCTACTGTAAAGCTGTTCCTATCATGGCGCTTCACCAACGCTTCCCTTAAAGCGATTTCGCTCTTAAAGTTATGATACATATAAGCCGTATCAAAGTAAGTAAATCCTCTTTCTAAAAAAGTATCTACCATTTTGTTTAGCTGTTCCATATCAACACTTGTCGGATCTTCCTGATTATTTAAAGGTAAACGCATAAATCCAAATCCTAACTTTTTCTGTTCCATGTTTATTTTTCCTCCTTATTTTTAATATATAGATGGTATCTATATATATCATGTGTTTTGTTGTTTATTAATTTGTGTGCTTTATATAATTATCGAGCTTAGTTTTTCATCAGATGATTTCAACTTTGTCGATCCACTCCGCCACATCTTTTTGTGCTGATTTCACACTTGAACCATGAAAGGACTTGCCATATAAAACCTCTGCTTTTGGACATAGCTTCATAATATCCTTTTCACTGTTACCAAATCCACTTCCTTCATGTGTACAGAATGGAATAATGGTTTTTCCAGCAAAGTCATATTCCTCTAAAAACGTAAATACTGGCATAGGCATTGTTCCCCACCAGTTAGGGTATCCCAAAAATATCATATCGTAAGCTTCCATGTTTTCAACATGAGCAGTAAGCTTTGGTCTTGCATTTTTACTTAATTCTTCTTGTGCCACATTTGTGGTTTCTGTGTAATCTGTCGGATAAGGCTTTACAGCTTCAATGTGAAAAGTATCACTTCCGATTTTCTCCTGAATCATCTTTGCTATCACTTCTGTGTTACCGATTGATAAATTAACAATCGAACCACTGACATAGTTGTTGCCCTTACGGGAAAAATAAGCTACAAGACTCTTCTTATTATTAGAATTCATTGCTTTTTATCCTCACTTTCTGTGTTCTGTACATTTGTAATCATATACTTCATACTAGTTTATTTTTCCTTCTTTTTTTATTTAGCCAGAACCAAAGCTGTCAAGTTCGCAGGCTTTCTTAGTATTTATCATTTCCTTACTTTAGTTTCTGATACTATATATAGCCTATCACTTGGAGTTCACTCCAAGTCAATACCTTTTATAAAGTTTTTTTTATAGCCATACTGTTAATCATAGAATTATCAATCAATTGATACGGTACTGAGTGTAAAAAGCAAGACAAGTGTATTATTAACATTAACAGATTATGCCATATCACATATTGCTAAATGGATAAATACAAGACACCTTTGGATATATTCAGCAACTATATGCAAAGTGCTACTTAGTATATAGGGTAGGTTTTTTGCTTTATCTTCCCTCAATATAAAAAGAAGCCAGATATCTTTCTGACTCCTTATATTACATTGCGTAAACGTCAATCAAGTGCTCAGGTTGCACTTATTCCTTATGCTAACTCTCATCGTATCAAGGTCAAATAAACTACGCCCAGTGATTATTATATTATGATAACAAGCTTCCTTTTTAGTTAATTCTTATCTATTATTTCTAAACAACCTTACAAAGCCGCTACAAAAACCATAAATCTGATATCCTATTTTCTCAATTGTCTATCCATAAAAAAAACCTCCTGATAGTACATTTATTCTCATACTATCAGAAGGGCTTTTAAGCGTCAATAACTGTCTAACTGTCGTGCCTGGCATTTATTCTTTTGTTTTATTAATCATTTATTATTCAGTAGTAGCCTAAACTCATCTAACTCATAATCATATAAATTACAAATTGCAAATCCACATAACTCACCAACATTTGTTAAATAATATTCAATCCTTCCATTTATAACTCCTTCGTTAATTTCTGCACTATTATTAAATGTACATACAAAGGTTCTATCATTTAAAAAAACAGAATATAATCCTTCAGCATCTATATATCTGCCTTCATTTAATATATTTGTATCAATTATTATATTCC
The DNA here is from genome assembly GCA_942492835.1 of uncultured Clostridia bacterium. Lineage (GTDB taxonomy): Bacteria > Bacillota > Clostridia > Lutisporales > Lutisporaceae > GWB2-37-7. Next base: position 895,687 of record OW818645.1, read on the forward strand.
CTTTCTTATGAGGTATATTTAAAATTTTACTTGTGATAAAGTTATCTTTTTCAATAAATAACGTAAGACCATGAACTATCTTTTCATCAATATCTACACCAATTTCTAATGGAGGATTTTGTCCATTTCCAATCAATCTCCAATAGTTAAATACCCTAGCTTGATTTTCAACATCATTATTTATTCTTATCATTAACAAATCATCTGCTATCAATTCTAATTCCACTGAGGTAATAGTATTTGTAGATATTACATCTGATTTTAGTAAAAGCATTATTTCCCTCCATTATATAGTGCATGATAAACCACTCCTGTGTCACCATTAATTCCAATTTCCCAACCATTAACATTAAAGAAATTCTTACCTGATTCAACTTTAGGGATAATTTGTGATACTGCTTCTTGGAAACTCGTCATCAATTCATTTTCTACAAGAAGTGAACTATTAGCTGCATTTACATATTCACCCATGTGCTTAGTTGCATTACCATGAACCCATACCTCTTTTCCATTAACGGTTACTCCCTCCATAACAAATGATTTCGGAATATTAGTACCTGAAATTACATCTTGTGTACTCTTAATTGTACTGCTCCAAGTCTTACTCCCAACCTCTAAAATATCATCACCAGCAGTTCTAAATACCTTACTAAAGCTTTTCATTAGTTTAGGCAATTTAGGTAAATCCGATATTAATTCTGCACCACCTGTATACATGAATTCTAAAGCTGTTTGTTCAATATAACCATTTATCCCTCCTTGATTATAATATTGTAAAGCTTCTGGAGAGGTTGGTTTATCTAGTTTGTCAAAGAGTTCAACTTGTATATTGCTATTATTAAAGTCCTCAGTGTTCTGTAATATTCTCTCTCTATTCGTTGTTGCACTTGCTATAACTGTATGTATAAAAGTATCGAGAATAAAGTTTACAGTATCTTCTGTAGCTTGAAGTTTTCCATTTACTCTACCTGTTTGTTCATCCCAAAAGGCATTATTTGATGTGTACTCACTATTTACCTCACTTGTCTTCTTATTATCTTCCTCTTTTGCAAATAGAACTCTATTCGTGTTTACCCCAACGACTCCATCTGCGGTCAATCCATGCTTCTTTTGGAAGTCCCTTACTGCTGCTTCTGTCTTTGGACCAAACGTACCATCTGCTGTAATATTATAACCTGCTTCTATCAGTTCTTGTTGTAATGCCTTTACATTATTACCACTTGAGCCTTCAGACAAAGCTTTTGCTCCTAACCCTTTGGTTTTTGATCCATTCCCTCCTTCTTGAATATAATCATCATAATGTCCCGTCGGATCCCAATACATCATAGGCTCATTATGACAATAAGTATACAGATTCAAGCTCAACGGATCATTTTGCTGTCCCCTATAGGTATCCTCTGTCATAAACCTTGCTATCTTTGCATCATAATATCTCGCATTCAGATAATATACATCAGTCTCCTCATCATATCTATAGCCTGCATATCTATATGGATTCTCTATAGTACCTGTTGTTTCTGTTGCGTTTCCAAATGCATCATAGTAGTAGCTTGCTAATGCGCTGCCTGTTGTGCTTATTAATGCTACAACATCCGCATGTCCATTGTATAGGTAGTATGCTGTATCACTGTCTGCTGTTCTTGATACAAGGTTTGTACCATATACATTTGCTGCTATTTGTGCTCCTGTTCCATTTGTTTCAAGTACAACCTTATCTCCTTCATAGAGATAGTTTGCTACTTGTCCATTTATGGATTTTTGTACTCTGTAGCCTTCTCCGTTGTATGCATAGGATACTTTCTTATTTCCTTCTGTTGTCTTAACTAGCTGGTTGAATTCATCGTATTCATAGAAGGATACGCTACTGTCTTCTTTTTCTCCTGCTTTGAATATATCAAATGTTCCTACTAAGTTTGGATCAGCTAGGTTTAGCTTAACCTTAAACTTGCTTATCATGTTTCCATTATCATCATAGTTGTAGGTAAGCTTTTCTGATACTCCATTTCCTCCTACTGTTACAGTGGTTGTTAGCCTGTTTTGTTCATCGTATGTATAGTTTGTCATAGCTGTAACTGTTTCAGCAACTGCAACTGCTTCTGTAAGTCTGTTTCCAGCCTTATCAAAGGTGTAGGTAGTTGTTTTTCCATCTGGTTCTACTACTTTTTCTAGTCTGTTTAAGCTGTCATAGGTATAGCTTGTAGTTCCTTTTGCATCTGTCTTTGATGTCTGATTGTGTGCTGCATCATAAGTATATGTGTAGCTGTCAATTATGCTTCCATCAGCCTTTTTGTTCACTAGAGTTTTTAGTAGGTTATCCTCATAATATGTGTATTCTTCTTTTACTCCGTTTGGATATTCAATACTTATACGATTTCCGTTGCCATCATAGGTATAGGTCGTTGTACCATCTGCTGATATTACAGATGCAAGTCTGCCTATCTTGTCATATACCTTTTCTACATTATTGCCTTTTGCATCAGTTGAGATTTCCTTTATATTTCCTGCTGTTACATTGGTTGTTATATCGTATACATATGTATTCATGCCTATACTTGGTACATTCTTTGTTGTTGTTCTATTTAGTTCGTCATAGGTACGTGTTGTAGTGCCTGTGCTGTCAGTCATAGTCAATTGATTGCTGTTGTTATCATAGGTGTATGATATTGTTTGACTGCCAGTGTTCCTTGACATAAGTCTTCCATGAATATCATAGACATAAGTGGTTGTTTTCCCATTTCTATCTATCTTCGTTTTCATGCTTCCATCAGCATTGTAGGTATAGCTCTCTACTTTTCCATTAATGTAGGTAAAGCTGCTTGGTAAGCCTAGTCTGCCTTCATGGTTTATCTTTTTCTTTACTATATTTCTTGCGTTGTATTCATAGGTCGTAACATTACCATTTCCATCAGTTTGCGTTAACAAGTTTCCGTTTAGGTCATAGGTATAGCTTGTTGCTTCTAGCTTTGCATTTACTACTGATTTTAGCCTGTTAAATTCATCGTAGTTATATGCTGTTGTAATGTTCCTTCCATCTGTCTTTGTTGCAAGGTTGCCAACATCATCGTAGGACTGGCTTATGCTATGTCCGTTTGCATCTATTGTTTTTGTTAGTCTATTGTTCTTGTCATATTGATATTCTGTCATATTGTCTAGAGCATCATAGGACTTACTCTGTACACTGTTGTTATTATATTCTAATCGTTGAATAGTTGTGTATGGGTCTTTCTTTTCTATGAGCCTATTCATTGGGTCATAGATATTTGTGTTTGTGTTGCCCTTCCAGTCAGTAACAGTGGTTTGGTTACTATTTGCATCATAACTATAGGTTGTTATTTGTGGTGTTCCATTTACTGTTAGCTTTGTTGTACTTAGTCTATTTAGGTTGTCATAGGTGTATTCTTTGGTAGTTCCATTGCCATCTGTTTCAAATCTTAAGTTTCCATTCTTATCATACTTTGATGTAAGAGTTATTATCTCGCTGTTATCTGACTTCTGATCAGTCTCAGACAATACTCTACCTTGCTTGTCATAGGTATATAAGCTGACCTTTCCTGTGCTGTCTTGTTGCTTCGCAAGATTACCTGATAAGTCATATTGGTAGATAATTGTATTTAACTCTATTGTTTCATCACTTGGGTAAACAGTCTTGCATATTTTGCCTAATTCATTGTATTCAAAATATGTTATATTACCGTTTCCATCAATTTGTGTCTTTTTTCTGCTTAGTAAGTCATAGGTAGCTTGCTTTATTGTTTGTTCTGATGCATTGGAGCTTTTCTTTACTTTTATTGATAAAACATTTCCTGCATTGTCATAGTTGTATAGAGTAGACTCCACTTTTACTTATACTTCTTGCATGTCTTGGCAATTTAACTATCCCATTCTAAGAGTATCAAAAAAGTAGAAGGGGGACATTGTTCCTGTCCCCTCTGTCCGCCACCAGACGCACCTACGTTTTCCCTGGCACCTATTCTTTTTCTTGTTCTAATATTTCTAGTAATACTTTATCATTAATTTTCTTTGTAAAGTCAATAGGTGAACATCCTGCTTTGTTTTTTGTTGATATATCTGGATTATACTTCATTAATAACCTAACCATATCATAGTTTTTCTCTTTACAATTAAAAACTGCAGTCCACATAGCATTATTACCATATTTATCTCTTAAATTAATGTCTATCCCCTTTTCCAAAAGTTCCTTTGCAATTTCTAAATTCTGATTAATACAAATTAAATGCATTGCAGTTTGACCATCTGAATTAGTAGTATTTACATCTATAGTATTTTGAATTAGAAATAATGCAATATCAAATTTCTTTCCCGAAATAGCATAATGTAATAACCCAGAACCATATTCATTTTTTATATTTATATATTCATTAATAAAAAATTCTTTAAACGTTTCTAGGTCTCCTAATTTTGCTAATGTAAATATATCTGCCTTTTCTGTTGGCATTATCTCATCTCCTTATTGTTTTTCATATCTATGACTTCTATTTGCAGATGGGCTTTCTGGTTGATAATTATTAGGATTTCTATACCAATCCAGAAACTCTTCTTTAGTAATCTCACCATTTTGATATTTTTGTTGCCACTCACTAGAGGGACAAAGGGAACAGGTACATAGTCCCTAAGCTCTGTCTACCACACTCTTTGATATTCCTGTCATTCTTGATAATTGTCTTATTGTTACTCCATTCACTAATTTAAGCTTCATTAAAATTTCATCTCTTTTACTCTTTTCTAACTGTCTCAATTCCTTTGGATCCATTACATTTAATTTTTTTATGTATTCCCTTACTTCACTATCTGATACTCTTACTTTTTCTTCATCTTCTAAACACATATCACTATTCTTTTGTTTATTAAAACTCTTATATAATTCTAATGCACTTTTCCTTTCAGTTGAAAACATGCCTAATGCAAAATCAATATCAACTATTTCTTCTTTATCTATATACTCACTATAACTGCTCCATTTATAGTAAGATATATCCTTTATTATTCCTGCTTTTACAGGGTTTTGGTGAATATATCTAAGTACCGTCAAAATATATTCATCACTTTCTACAGCTTCACTCTTGAATCGCTCTTGAAATAAATGACCACAACGCTCATATTTTTTATTATACCAGAATACATAACTGCTGCTTATTCTCTTAATTACATTTGAAATTGACTCTCCTAGCTCCTTTATAAGCAGATGGACATGATTGCTCATTATACAATAAGCATATATCTCATATTTACTTATTGTTTTATACTTCTTTATTGTTTCAAGTAATTTCTGTATATCTTCTTCATCTTCAAAAATTGTTTGTCTGTTTATGCCTCGTAACATAATGTGATATACTCCGCTTTTACTTATGCTTCTTGCATATCTTGGCAATTTAATCACCTCATTCTAAGTATATCAAAAAAGCAGAAGAGGGACAAGGTTCCTGTCCCCTTTGTCCCTTATGGTACATTCTTTGTTGTTGTTCTATTTAGTTCGTCATAGGTACGTGTTGTAGTCCCTGTACTGTCAGTCATAGTCAGTTGATTGCTGTTGTTATCATAGGTGTATTCTTTAGTTGTTTCCTCTTGCTATAACATAGTATATACTACCCTTATACTCTTCTCTCCACAGTCTACCCATAAAAAAGTCCTTCTGATAGTACATTTATTCTTATACTATCAGAAGAACATATCTAAGCTAATAACTGTCTATCTATCGTGCCTAGCACTTTATCTATTTGTTTGAACTAAAGTATCTACACAAATTATCCCATTCTTCAGCTGTTAAGAAGTTAAAATGTGCAGCATGTCCTATATATCCATCATTACACATAAATTTTACTTGCCATGCATAAGGCTTCAACTGATTTTTCTTATCAAGATATGCGTCTATAAATGTTACTTCCTCACCAATTTCCATTTTCCTTTCATTGGTACAAGCCTCATTATTAGTTTCAATAAATTCAACTACTGACCACCATTCTTTTATATTGTATATTCTGTCTCCCTCTAAGCTTTCATTTACTACACTCATAATGTTCCTCCTTTCTTTTCACATAGCTTTATATCAATAACACATTGGAACATATCATTTATCAATTACTTTTTCTTATTGCCATTATTTGGCTTACCATGATTTATTTCACCAGGATTCTTAGTGTCATCTCCATTAACATTTAAATGGTCTCCATTGGGCAATTGTACATCCCAGTGCCCATTGCCAACTTTATCGGCAGTTTTATCCCTAACCCATTCTCTACCATACTTATCTAACACGCCACTATTTGGTCCTTTCTTAACTTGTGGATTTCCTGCCTTATCAACAGGAGGTTCAAATGATATACTTCCACCGCTAGGTAGTTTATCCCATGGATGTTTATCTGGCATGCCAATTACAGCATTCTTAACACTAATTGCTTCAACTTCAGCATCAGTTAAATCTCCATAGCTAAGATCTATTACAAGGTAATTGTAAACTGTCTTACCAATTTTGTCATTCGCTTCCATAGCTGCAACCGCTGTTAATGTTATACCAATAGCTGTTTTAAGGATAGGACTACCTTCAATTCCTGGTGTTGGTGCTGTTATCGCATCCAAACCTAAGATTGGTAGCACAATTATATTTGCAACTGAACTTGCACTTTGACTCGTCCCCTGATTCTGACTAAATTCATTTGACTTCTTTTTATCATCATTGTTCTTCTGATTTTTTTTATTATCTTCTTTTGCAAACAGCACTTTATTAGTGTTATAACCGACAATACCATCTGGTGTCAATCCGTTTTTGATTTGAAAATCTTTAACCGCTTTTTCTGTCTTCGGACCAAATACACCATCTACAGTAATATTATATCCTTCATTTTTCAATTTCTGTTGTAGTAATTTTACATTATCACCTTTTGAACCTTCAGTTAAATTACCTGAACCTACTCCTTTAGTATTCGCTCCATTTCCACCTGCACCATTAGTTTCAATATATGCATTATAATGTCCAGTAGGATCAATATACATCATAGGCTCATTATGACAATACGTATACAAATTCAAGCTCAATGGGTCATTTTGCTGTCCTGTATATGTATCCTCTGTCATAAACCTTGCTATCTTTGCATCATAATATCTTGCATTCAGATAATATACATCAGTCTCTTCATCATATCTATAGCCTGCATACCTGTATGGGTTGCTTGCTGTACCTGTTTTTTCTGTTGCATTTCCAAATGCATCATAGTAGTAGCTTGCTAGTGTACTGCCTGTTGTGCTTAGTAATGCTACAACGTCTGCGTGTCCATTGTATAGGTAGTATGCTGTATCATTATCTGCGGTTCTTGATACAAGATTTGTACCATAGACATTTCTTGCTGTTTGTGCCCCTGTTCCATTTGTTTCAAGTACAACCTTATCAGCTTCATAGAGATAGTTTGATACTTGTCCATTTATGGATTTTTGTACTCTGTAGCCTTCTCCATTGTATGCATAGGATATTTTCTTATTGCCTTCTGTTGTCTTAACAAGTTGGTTTAATTCATCGTATTCATAGAAGGATACGCTATTGTCTTCTTTTTCTCCTGCTTTGAATATATCAAATGTTCCTACTAAGTTTGGTTCAGCTAGGTTTAGCTTAACTTTAAACTTGCTTATCATGTTTCCATTATCATCATAGTTGTAGGTTAACTTCTCTGATACTCCGTTTCCTCCTACTGTTACAGTTGTTGTTAGCCTGTTTTGTTCGTCATATGTATAGTTTGTCATAGCTGTAACTGTTTCAGCAACTGCAACTGCTTCTGTAAGTCTATTTCCAGCTTTATCAAAGGTGTAGGTAGTTGTTTTTCCATCTGGTTCTACTACTTTTTCTAGTCTGTTTAAGCTGTCATAGGTATAGCTTGTAGTTCCTTTTGCATCTGTCTTTGATGTCTGATTGTGTGCTGCATCATAGGTGTATGAGTAGCTGTCTATTATGCTTCCATCAGCCTTTTTGTTCACTAGAGCTTTTAGTAGGTTATCCTCATAATATGTGTATTCTTCTTTTACTCCGTTTGGATATTCCATACTTATGCGATTTCCATTGCTATCATAAGTATAGGTTGTTGTACCATCTGCTGATATTACAGAAGCAAGTCTGCCTATCTTGTCATATACCTTTTCAACATTATTGCCTTTTGCATCAGTTGAGGTTTCCTTTATATTTCCTGCTGTTACATTGGTTGTTATATCGTATACATATGTATTCATCCCTATACTTGGTACATTCTTTGTTGTTGTTCTATTTAGTTCGTCATAGGTACGTGTTGTAGTCCCTGTACTGTCAGTCATAGTCAATTGATTGCTGTTGTTATCATAGGTGTATGCTATTGTTTGACTGCCAGTGTTCCTTGACATAAGTCTTCCATGAATATCATAGACATAGGCGGTTGTTTTCCCATTTCTATCTATCTTTGTATTCATGTTTCCATCAGCATTATAAGTATAACTCTCTACTTTTCCATTAATGTAGGTAAAGCTGTTTGGTAAGCATAGTCTTCCTTCATGGCTTATCTTTTTCTTTACTATATTTCTTGCATTGTATTCATAGGTCGTAACATTACGATTTCCATCAGTTTGCGTTAACAAGTTTCCGTTTAGGTCATAGGTATAGCTTGTTGCTTCTAGCTTTGCATTTACAACTGATTTTAGCCTGTTAAATTCATCGTAGTTATATGCTGTTGTAATGTTCCTTCCATCTGTCTTTGTTGCAAGGTTACCAACATCATCATAGCTATAGGTTATTGTTTGTGGTGTTCCATTTACTGTTAGCTTTGTTGTACTTAGTCTGTTTAGGCTGTCATAGGTGTATTCTTTGGTTGTTCCCTCTTGCTTTAACATGATATATACCACTCTTATACGATTCTCTCCACGGTCTACCCATAAAAAAATCCTTCTAATAGTACATTTATTCTTATACCATCAGAAGGACATATCGAAATCAATAACTGTCTACCTGTCGTGCCTGGCACTTATTCTGTTTGGGACTAACGAGGTTCAATCACCTTCAAGCCTGCTACCTAACTGTCAACGCTTAATATGCAAGATTACTCTCACCTATCCATGACTCGCTACTGATGACTTGGTTTAGTCTTATTAGACAGGATTTCCACCTGCTAAATTATTCGCCATTTCCCAGTCGAACCAGTGCTTTCCCTGGCACTTATTCTATCTTATTTATTAGTTTTGTTACTCTTGCTCAATTCAATTAGCCCTATTTCTGTTTTTACTTTTCTTCTTTCATCCACTGACATATCATTCCAGTTCTTCTTTGATTCAGAAATAAATTTTAAACCTAAGTATTGCTCTAAATAAACATCATATACTTGTTTTTTTTCTTTTATTAGATATTCTTCCATGTTATCAAGTATAATTCCTAGCTGGTCTATTTTAGCCTTAGCTTCAGGAGCTTGCAACGTTCTGATTGCGCCTTGAGTATCGTTATAACTAATGTTATTAGCAATCTCTAAATATAGTATGTTAAATTGTCTTTCACAATCATCATAGTTATCATTAGCTTTGCACGCATTAGCTAGAAGAACAATAGCTATCAATACTACAACAAGGAATAATTTAGCATTTTTATCCACTATCATAAACACCCTTTCTATAAACAAAACTTACTTTTGTTTTTTCATAAATTCAATATACTTGATTAGTTCTTCACTTGATTTCTTATAATCTATGTTCATATAAATTATAGCATCAATATTTTCTAACATATACTCCTTGTATCTTATGTTGTTCACCTCATTATCGTAAATATCAAGGTTATCATTTGAAATCATACCCTTTAAATTCTCTAGTCTATTAATGAATTCTTTTCTCTCAGTAGGACCATTAATAAGATATTTATACTGTGAGTTATTTACAATGTTCATTTCTAACTCTGCATCTTTTAGTTTTTCTCCAAATGTGTCATAACTCTCAGATAGTGACGGTGATGAGTTGTTATCACTATAAGTCTTTATCGCTCTCGTCGGCATGTGAATTTCCCCATCATTACTCTTTATAGTCATATATGCATCTAATAAAAATAATAATACATTTTCATTTGCATCATCTTTAACTGCTTCATTATATCTATCTGTATAAGATTTGCTTTTAGATACAGCATATGGACTTGAAGTAGTACTTAAGTAATATATATACATACTATCATTGAGTTCCCGATCTAGAAACCTTTTTACATCAGTTATAGCATGAATTTGAATTTCGTCAGGTTTGGATGGTTTAGTAATGTAAACTCCAGAGCCTGAACTTGTACTTTGACCCGTCCCCTGATTCTGATTAAATTCGTTTGACTTCTTTTTGTCATCATCGTTCTTCTGATTTTTTTTATTATCTTCTTTTCCAAACAAAGCTTTATTAGTGTTATAACCAACAATACCATCTGCTGATAATCCATTATCCTTCTGGAACTGCTTTACTATTGATTCTGTCATCGGACCAAATACACCATCTACAGTAATATTATAGCCCGCATTTTTTAATTTCTGCTGCAATAATTTTACATTATCACCTTTTGAACCTTCAGTTAAATTACCTGAACCTATTCCTTTAGTATTCAGCCCATTTCCGCCTGAACCATTAGTTTCAATATATGCATCATAATGCCCAGTAGGATCAACATACATCATAGGCTCATTATGACAATACGTATACAAATTCAAGCTCAAAGGATCATTCATCTGTCCTGTATAAGTATCCTCTGTCATAAACCTTGCTATTTTTGCATCATAATATCTTGCATTCAGATAATATACATCAGTCTCCTCATCATATCTATAGCCTGCATATCTATATGGGTTGCTTGCTGTGCCTGTTTTTTCTGTTGCATTTCCAAATGCATCATAGTAGTAACTTGCTAATGTACTGCCTGTTGTGCTTAGTAATGCTACAACGTCTGCATGTCCATTGTATAGGTAGTATGCTGTCTCACTGTCTGCTGTTCTTGATACAAGGTTTGTACCATATATATTTGCTGCTGTTTGTGCTCCTGTTCCATTTGTTTCAAGTACAACCTTATCTCCCTCATAGAGATAGTTTGATACTTGTCCATTTATGGATTTTTGTACTCTGTAGCCTTCTCCGTTGTATGCATAGGATATTTTCTTATTGCCTTCTGTTGTCTTAACAAGCTGGTTTAATTCATCGTATTCATAGAAGGATACGCTACTGTCTTCACTTTCTCCTGCTTTGAATATATTAAATGTTCCTACTAAGTTTGGTTCAGCTAGGTTTAGCTTAACCTTAAACTTGCTTATCATGTTGCCATTATCATCATAGTTGTAGGTAAGCTTTTCTGATACTCCATTTCCTTTTACTGTTACAGTGGTTGTTAGCCTGTTTTGTTCGTCATATGTATAGTTTGTCATAGCTGTAACTGTTTCAGCAACTGCAACTGCTTCTGTAAGTCTGTTTCCAGCCTTATCAAAGGTGTAGGTAGTTGTTTTTCCATCTGGTTCTACTACTTTTTCTAGTCTGTTTAAGCTGTCATAGGTATAGCTTGTAGTTCCTTTTGCATCTGTCTTTGATGTCTGATTGTGTGCTGCATCATAAGTATATGTGTAGCTGTCAATTATGCTTCCATCAGCCTTTTTGTTCACTAGAGTTTTTAGTAGGTTATCCTCATAATATGTGTATTCTTCTTTTACTCCGTTTGGATATTCCATACTTATACGATTTCCGTTGCCATCATAGGTATAGGTCGTTGTACCATCTGCTGATATTACAGAAGCAAGTCTGCCTATCATGTCATATACCTTTTCAACATTATTGCCTTTTGCATCGGTAGAGGTTTCCTTTATATTTCCTGCTACTACATTGGTTGTTATATCATATACATATGTATTCATACCTATACTTGGTACATTCTTTGTTGTTGTTCTATTTAGTTCGTCATAGGTACGTGTTGTAGTCCCTGTACTGTCAGTCATAGTCAGTTGATTGCTGTTGTTATCATAGGTGTATGATATTGTTTGACTTCCAGTATTTCTTGACATAAGTCTTCCATGAATGTCATAGACATAGGCGGTTGTTAGTTCATTTCTATTTATCTTTGTTTTCATGCTTCCATCAGCATTGTAGGTATAGCTCTCTACTTTTCCATTAATGTAGGTAAAGCTACTTGGTAAGCCTAGCCTAGCCTTCATGGTTTATCTTTTTCTTTGCTATATTTCTTGCGTTGTATTCATAGGTCCTAACATTACCATTTCCATCAGTTTGTGTTAACAAGTTTCCGTTTAGGTCATAGGTATAGCTTGTTGCTTCTAACTTTGCATTTACTACTGATTTTAGCCTGTTAAATTCATCGTAGTTATATGCTGTTGTAATGTTCCTTCCATCTGTCTTTGTTGCAAGATTACCAACATCATCGTAACTATAGGTTGTTGTTTGCGGTGTTCCATTTACTGTTAGCTTTGTTATACTTAGTCTGTTTAGGTTGTTATAGGTGTATTCTTTTATTGTTCACTCTTGCTATAACATGGTATATACCACCCTTATACTCTTCTCTCCACAGTCTGCTCATAAAAAAAGTCCTTCTGATAGTACATTTATTTTTATATTATCAGAAGGACATATTCAAGTCAATAACTGTCTATATGTCGTGCCTGGCACTTATTCTACTCCCAATAGACATAAAGAAAGACGGCTATCCGTAGATAACCGCCTGTGTTTATGTAAGTATTACTTTGCTAAAGTTCTAATTCTATGCATTTTCTAATTTGGCTTTAATGCTGTTTACAATATTATTCGCAAGTTTCTCCAATTCTGGAACATCATCAGGATCGTTCGTATAAAGGTAGTTACCTAACATATCATCATGCCTAAGCGAGAAATTGAAATTATTTAGTACAAGCTTTGCTTCTCGAAAATAAATGATTTCTTCATTACTTACAATTTTACATCCATTTTCTTGCTCAAGAAGGCCAAGTATAAGACTAAAATCATCCCAATGTCCAATACGAACAAAATATAATTCAACAGAACCATCATCATTTTTACTTATTGCTACGTGCATATCCATGATTTTATTCCTCCTATTTTGGAAATACGCCCAAAGATTGATTTACAGCTGGGTTACTTCTTTGTGCTGCATTAATGATTTCTTGATAAAGCGCATCCCCAGTAAATCCTTGTTCTGTGTACTTTTTAACAACTTGATCCCATGTCATATTGGGTTTTGTTCCAAAAAGTTTTTCCGCTGCAACCCTGTCAGACATCAAATCTCTGGCTTGCGTTCTAATCTGATTTCTAAAATTAAAAGCTTGTTGTGCTTGTTGTTCTATTGAGAGGTTCTTATCAATAATACTTGATATTTTTGCCTCTTGTTCTAGGTACCATGTTCTTGTCTCTACATTACTAAGCGTTCCAGACTTAAGCGCTCCCTCTAAAATATCATCACCAGCAGTTCTAAATACCTTACTAAAGTTTTTCACTAGTCCAGGCAATTTAGGTATACTATCTACTAATTCTGCACCAACTGTATACATGAATTCTAAAATTGATTGTTCGATATACCCATTTATCTCTCCTTTATTATAATATCGTAAAGCTTCCGGAGAGGTTGGTTTATCTAGTTCGTCAAAGAGATCAACTCGTACATTGCTATTATTAAAGTCCTCAATGTTCTGTAATATTCTCTCTCTATCCGTTATTGCACTTACTATAACAGTATGTATAAAAGTATCAAGAATAAAGTTTACAGTATCCTCTGTAGCTTGAAGTTTTCCATTTACTCTACCTGTTTCTTCATCCCAAAAGTCATTATTAGATGAGTACTCACTATTTACCGCACTTGTCTTCTTATTATCTTCCTCTTCTGCAAATGTAATGAGGGACAGGTACCTAGTCCCTAAGCTCTGTCTACCACACTCTTTGATATTCCTGTCATCCTTGATAATTGTCTTATTGTTACTCCATTCACTAATTTAAGCTTCTTTAAAATTTCATCTCTTTTACTCTTTTCTAACTGTCTCAATTCCTTTGGATCCATTATATTTAATTTTTTTATGTATTCTTTCACTTCACTATCTGATACTCTTGCTTTTTCTTCATCTTCTAAACACATATCACTATTTTTTTGTTTATTAAAACTCTTATATAATTTTAATGCACTTTTCCTTTCAGTTGAAAACATGTCTAATACAAAATCAATATCAACTATTTCTTCTTTATCTATATACTCACTATAACTGCTCCATTTATAGCAGGATATATCCTTTACTATTCCTGCTTTTACAGGGTTTTGATGAATGTATCTAAGTACCGTCAAAAAGTATTCATCGTTTTCTACGGCTTCACTCTTAAATCGTTCTTGAAATAAATGACCACAACGCTCATATTTCTTATTATACCAAAATACATAGCTATTGCTTATTCTCTTGATTACATTTGAAATTGACTCTCCTAACTCCTTTATAAGCAAATGGACATGATTGTTCATTATACAATAAGCATATATCTCATATTTGCTTATTGTTTTATATTTCTTTATTGTTTCAAGTAATATCTGCATATCTTCTTCATCTTCAAAAATTGTTTGTCTGTTTATGCCTCTTAACATAACGTGATATACTCCGCTTTTACTTATACTTCTTGCATATCTTGGCAATTTAATCACCTCATTCTAAGTATATCAAAAAAGTAGAAGAGGGACAAGGTTCCTGTCCCCTTTGTCCCCTATATAAAATATCCTTATTTATACTCCCTTTGAAAATATTCGCATGGTATACCCATAAAAAAAATCTTCTGATAATACATTTATTCTTGTACTATCAGAAGAACATTCAAAGGTCAATAACTGCCTAACTGTCGTGCCTGGCATTTATTCTTTCTTCTTTTAACTTGGAATCCTTAGTAATATTTCTTTTATTGCAATTAAGCCCTCATATTTATTAAGTAGATCAATAGGTCTTTCTCCATCAAGAATAGGTGATTCTTGTAAAAACCATGAAGCTGCATTAGTTTTTAGCTTGTAGCAAGCTACTTTCTTAATATCTTCTGGTATGGCTTGCTCAAAATTCTGCTTTGAAATCAATTCATCAATTACTTCAGAAAACTGGTCACATAATCTTACGAAATTGTCCCAGTTATCACTTTTAAATTCATTTACAAATATTGAGTAACTCATAATTAGTCTCCTCATTTTATTTATTACCATTAAATAGAATTACATTCAATCCGCCATCTGCCCTCGCTGAAGGAGCTACAATGCCTGAATACCCATTGTTTTTAGCATACTCACCGATTGTGTGCGTAACCTCATAACTGTTTCCAACAATATCATCTAGTGATACACCTAATTGCTTTCTTACATTAAGATTGGATACGTCTAGAAGATTATCAATCTTCACATCAAAAGTATGCATTACTCTTCCTTCTGTTGCGGCTTTCCATGTATTCAATTCTGCATTAACAATTTTATCACCAGTACTGAAGTATAGTCCTCCTGTGCCAGGCTGAGTGTATCTATGATTTGATGCTATATTTCCCGCATGAATATCAAGCGGATCTCCTGGCATACCATTAAAGTCTGGACCAACAGAACGATATAACTTACCCTCGTAGGTAGCTCCATTAATCCCAACCTCTAAAATATCATCACCAGCAGTTCTAAATACCTTACTAAAGCTTTTCATTAGTTTAGGCAATTTAGGTAAATCCGATATTAATTCTGCACCACCTGTATACATGAATTCTAAAGCTGTTTGTTCAATATAACCATTTATCCCTCCTTGATTATAATATTGTAAAGCTTCTGGAGAGGTTGGTTTATCTAGTTTGTCAAAGAGTTCAACTTGTATATTGCTATTATTAAAGTCCTCAGTGTTCTGTAATATTCTCTCTCTATTCGTTGTTGCACTTGCTATAACTGTATGTATAAAAGTATCGAGAATAAAGTTTACAGTATCTTCTGTAGCTTGAAGTTTTCCATTTACTCTACCTGTTTGTTCATCCCAAAAGGCATTATTTGATGTGTACTCACTATTTACCTCACTTGTCTTCTTATTATCTTCCTCTTTTGCAAATAGAACTCTATTCGTGTTTACCCCAACGACTCCATCTGCGGTCAATCCATGCTTCTTTTGGAAGTCCCTTACTGCTGCTTCTGTCTTTGGACCAAACGTACCATCTGCTGTAATATTATAACCTGCTTCTATCAGTTCTTGTTGTAATGCCTTTACATTATTACCACTTGAGCCTTCAGACAAAGCTTTTGCTCCTAACCCTTTGGTTTTTGATCCATTCCCTCCTTCTTGAATATAATCATCATAATGTCCCGTCGGATCCCAATACATCATAGGCTCATTATGACAATAAGTATACAGATTCAAGCTCAACGGATCATTTTGCTGTCTCCTATAGGTATCCTCTGTCATAAACCTTGCTATCTTTGCATCATAATATCTCGCATTCAGATAATATACATCAGTCTCCTCATCATATCTATAGCCTGCATATCTATATGGATTCTCTATAGTACCTGTTGTTTCTGTTGCGTTTCCAAATGCATCATAGTAGTAGCTTGCTAATGCGCTGCCTGTTGTGCTTATTAATGCTACAACATCCGCATGTCCATTGTATAGGTAGTATGCTGTATCACTGTCTGCTGTTCTTGATACAAGGTTTGTACCATATACATTTGCTGCTATTTGTGCTCCTGTTCCATTTGTTTCAAGTACAACCTTATCTCCTTCATAGAGATAGTTTGCTACTTGTCCATTTATGGATTTTTGTACTCTGTAGCCTTCTCCGTTGTATGCATAGGATACTTTCTTATTTCCTTCTGTTGTCTTAACTAGCTGGTTGAATTCATCGTATTCATAGAAGGATACGCTACTGTCTTCTTTTTCTCCTGCTTTGAATATATCAAATGTTCCTACTAAGTTTGGATCAGCTAGGTTTAGCTTAACCTTAAACTTGCTTATCATGTTTCCATTATCATCATAGTTGTAGGTAAGCTTTTCTGATACTCCATTTCCTCCTACTGTTACAGTGGTTGTTAGCCTGTTTTGTTCATCGTATGTATAGTTTGTCATAGCTGTAACTGTTTCAGCAACTGCAACTGCTTCTGTAAGTCTGTTTCCAGCCTTATCAAAGGTGTAGGTAGTTGTTTTTCCATCTGGTTCTACTACTTTTTCTAGTCTGTTTAAGCTGTCATAGGTATAGCTTGTAGTTCCTTTTGCATCTGTCTTTGATGTCTGATTGTGTGCTGCATCATAAGTATATGTGTAGCTGTCAATTATGCTTCCATCAGCCTTTTTGTTCACTAGAGTTTTTAGTAGGTTATCCTCATAATATGTGTATTCTTCTTTTACTCCGTTTGGATATTCAATACTTATACGATTTCCGTTGCCATCATAGGTATAGGTCGTTGTACCATCTGCTGATATTACAGATGCAAGTCTGCCTATCTTGTCATATACCTTTTCTACATTATTGCCTTTTGCATCAGTTGAGATTTCCTTTATATTTCCTGCTGTTACATTGGTTGTTATATCGTATACATATGTATTCATGCCTATACTTGGTACATTCTTTGTTGTTGTTCTATTTAGTTCGTCATAGGTACGTGTTGTAGTGCCTGTGCTGTCAGTCATAGTCAATTGATTGCTGTTGTTATCATAGGTGTATGATATTGTTTGACTGCCAGTGTTCCTTGACATAAGTCTTCCATGAATATCATAGACATAAGTGGTTGTTTTCCCATTTCTATCTATCTTCGTTTTCATGCTTCCATCAGCATTGTAGGTATAGCTCTCTACTTTTCCATTAATGTAGGTAAAGCTGCTTGGTAAGCCTAATCTTCCTTCATGGTTTATCTTTTTCTTTGCTATATTTCTTGCGTTGTATTCATAGCTTGTAACGTGACCATTTCCGTCTGTTTGCGTTAACAAGTTTCCGTTTAGGTCATAGGTATAGCTTGTTGCTTCTAGCTTTGCATTTACTATTGATTTTAGCCTGTTAAATTCATCGTAGTTATATGCTGTTGTAATGTTCCTTCCATCTGTCTTTGTTGCAAGGTTACCAACATCATCGTAGGACTGGCTTATGCTATGTCCGTTTGCATCTATTGTTTTTATTAGTCTATTGTTCTTGTCATATTGATATTCTGTCATATTGCCTAGAGCATCATAGGACTTACTCTGTACACTGTTGTTATTATACTCCAAGCGTTGAATAGTTGTGTAGGGGTCTTTCTTTTCTACTAGCCTATTCATTGGGTCGTATATATTTGTGTTTGTGTTGCCCTTCCAGTCAGTAACAGTGGTTTGGTTACCATTTGCATCATAACTATAGGTTGTTGTTTGCGGTGTTCCATTTACTGTTAGCTTTGTTGTACTTAGTCTGTTTAGGTTGTCATAGGTGTATTCTTTGGTAGTTCCATTGCCATCTGTTTCAAATCTTAAGTTTCCATTCTTATCATACTTTGATGTAAGAGTTATTATCTCGCTGTTGTCTGACTTCTGCTCAGTCTCAGACAATACTCTACCTTGCTTGTCATAGGTATATAAGCTGACCTTTCCTGTGCTGTCTTGTTGCTTCGCAAGATTACCTGATAAGTCATATTGGTAGATAATTGTATTTAACTCTATTGTTTCATCACTTGGATAAACAGTCTTGCATATTTTGCCTAATTCATTGTATTCAAAATATGTTATATTGCCATTTCCATCAATATGTGTCTTTTTTCTACTTAGTAAGTCATAGGTAGCTTGCTTTATTGTTTGTTCTGATGCATTAGAGCTTTTCTTTACTTTTATTGATATAACATTCCCTGCATTGTCATAGTTGTATAGAGTAATAACCCCTTTGGCATTTGTCTCAGATATCCTTCTGCCCAGTCCATCATATTTATAGCTGTTTGTATAGGATAATTCTCTTTCTTGTGATACTGGGTCAAGAATAGCAACAAGCTTATTTGCAAGGTTATAGGTGTATTTTGTGCCATAGCCTGTGCTTATTCTTTCTTCTATGTTTGTCCCTGTGCTTGCTTCATAGCCTAATGCATCTAGTTCTTTTGTTACATTGCCATTGATGTCATACTTATAGGTGCTTGTATATATTGTCTTCCATTGTGAGGTTTTTGTATCGTAGTATATATCCTTCTTGGCTTTGAGCCTTCCCATTGTATCATATACATACTCTACTCTATTTTGTTGGTCTAGGCTTTTTTGTGCATCATAGTTTAATGGTGATATCTCTATAACCTTTCTTCCAGCTCTGTCATAGTTGTATGCACTTACCCCTCCATTTGCATCTATTGATTTTGTTAACTGTCCTCTGTTGTCATATTCATTGGAGGTAATGTTCCCATTGGCGTCTGTTTGAGTGAGTAACTTGCCTTCCCAGTTATATGTAGTAGTGTTTGTGATTACAACATCGGTACCAAATTCATCTAGTCCTGGTTGACTCACATTTATTTGCCTATTCATATTATCGTATTCATAGGTTGCAACAACATTTTCTGGGTTTGTTACAGTTTTGATATTGCCATTCTTATCGTATGTATAGGTTGTAGTAAGTATGGTATCTGCTGTACTTGTGACTTCATTGCCTATTAGAGCTCCAGCACTGACATGTTCCTTCTTTTCTATTGCCTTGTTAAAATGGTTATATGTGTATTCTGTTATCTTCTTATTGACAGTGTCTATATATTGCTCTTCCTTAGCTAAATTGCCTACATTGTCATAAGTGTAGTCTGACCTTCTGCCTTCTGAATCCACCTCTGACTTTACCAATCCATTTTTGAAGTAGGTATATGTCGTAGTGATTAAGCTTGTAGGTTGCAGGTTTAAGCCTACTATGTCCTTACTGTAGTGCACAGCAATCTTTTTTCCTGCTTTGTCATAGTCAAGCTTCTGGTATGTGTATAACGTACCTCCGTTTGTTGTGTCAAAAGGAGTATAGGTTTCTACTAGTCTGTTTAATCCGTCATATTTGTAATATGTTATGCTTCCATTTGGTGCTGTAGCTGTTGCCAATGTTCCATTTGTGTTATAGCAAAACTTTGATTTTGAGCCATTTGGATTTTGCTGTTCAACAAGTCTTTGTGCATAGTCATATACATATATGGTTTCAGCCACCTCTGTATCATTTAGGTATTGCTTATATGTCTTTTGGGTTTTGCCATCCGATAATATTGAATAAGAATATTCCTCTAGCAAAAGCTCTTGCGCTGTAGCTGATTCCTTTAAATATGACTTAGTAATTCTATCCATAACATCATATTCATATCTGTATACAGCTCCGTTTGGCTTTGTTTCAGTAACAATATTTCCATATACATCATAGGTATATATAGTTTCATAATTTGATGGGTCTGTAGATTTTTTTAGCAAGCCTGTGTCATAGTACTCATACCTGTAGCCATGGTCTCCAGAATAGCTGTGTGCAGATATATTGTCTAGTGTAGCATCATACTGATTTGGTGCTATTTCTTTAATTTTTCTTCCTGCCATGTCATAGGTAGTTCTTGTTGTTTCTCCGTTGTTCTGTACTACCTTTTCTGTCTGTCCATTTAGGTCGTAGGTAAACTCTGTTTTGTATCCATTAGGAGAAGTTGTATTTAGCTTCCAACCTATTTTGTTATAGATGTCTGTAGTTATCTTGCCCTCTGCATCTTTAACTGTCTTGGTATTTCCATATGCATCATATGTATATTCTGTAATGTTGCCTTCTGGGTCTGTAATGCTCTTTTTCAAGCCTGCTGCATTACAGTTAAATAGTGTTTGTGCTTCTTGTTTTGTATAGTATTCATATTGGCTTATGGCAAATTTAGTTTGATCAACACTTGTTGAATACTGGTCTGTGCCATTTAGTGGTTGTGCCTTTTTCAGTTGACTTATCTTGTTTTCATCATAGGTGTAGAAGGTGAATTTACCTTGCTCATCCTTTTCCCATATCTTGTTATTCTTATCATCATAGCCAAATTCTTTGCAGCTAAAATCAGGATTGGTTATCTTTGTTACGTTACCCCTATCATCTATCGCATATTGGGACATGTTTCCATTTCTATCAGTGGTTGATTTTACATCACCATATATATTCTTACCACCTGTTAGGAAATACTCTGTCAAAGAAATCTGGTTATCTGCATCTTGTTTTTTTATAGTGTACATATCGTTATCAAACCAATATGTCCAGGTTCTACCGTTTTGCTCTTTAATTGTAGTCTTTTTATTTGTCATATCATAGGAATAGTTGTTTATATTACCATTTGAGTCTATAGCTTGTACTACCTTACCTTGGTCTACTCCTACTGCATTATTGTATGTGAGTGTTTCTATTGCTTTTAGGTAATGGTCTTCGATTTTGTTTAGGTACCCTACTGAGTCATAGCTGTAACGCATGTATGCACCAGAAGGGTCTGTTACTCTGATTAGGTGTCCAGCAGCATCGTATTCATATTTGACTATTCTATTTTCTGGGTCTTTAACATTATCAATCAGTCCTTGCGCGTTATATGTTACGATAAATCCTCTGCCTATTGTGTCAGTTATTTTTTGTACCTTTCCTGCTGTGTCAACTTGTATATTGATTGTGTTTCCATTTCTGTCCTTCATCCATACAAGCCATCCATTAGTATCAAAACCATAGGTATACTGGTCTTTGGTTGTAAGGGTATAGGTATTGTCTGCATTTTTTACAAATATACTTCTTGAGTCTTCGGCTTTGTATAAAGTACCATCTTTTCTAAATCTTTGTACACTTCCATTTGGGAGAGTGACAGTTACAAGGTCACTGCCTTTAGCACTCCCTTCAAAGCCAAAGGTCCAGCCCTTTCCTAATGGTGTAGCTTTAGTATCTCTTGAGTTATAGGTTCTGCTAATATCTACTTCAAAGCCTGGTGCAGGCACACTCATGTCTGTAGCTGTAAATGAGAAGTTACCAGATGCAGGATTTACACCACTTTCTCCATAGTGAAGCTTTTCCTTTATCTTGGATAATTGATCCATTGTATACCATGTATCAGTTTCTCCACCTTGATCTCCTGCAGGGATGGTAATTACACCAGAGCCAGGGCCAGAGTATGTGTCTTCTGCAGGCTTTACATTGATAAGTGCTGCATGTGCATCAACTCTTCCAGCTGTAGATATTTTGTCTTGCAGGCTGGTGCAAGCTACTACATTGTTCTTGATTCTATCTGATATTTCTTTTATTGTGCTATTTGGAAATTGACTCTTTATCAGTGCTGCTATACCTGTAACAAATGGTGCAGCTACAGATGTACCGCTAAAATAGTCATATGTATTCTCTGGTGTTGTGCTCAGTATATTTACACCAGGAGCAGCTACATGTATCTTGTTTCCATATGTAGAGAACGGTGCAAGCACTCCATAGTTGTCTATAGCTGCTACAGCTAGTATATTTGGCAGATCAAAAGCAGCAGGGTACACTGGTAAGCTGTATATGTCCCCTCCACGATTTCCTGCAGCGACTACAAACATTATACCGCTGTTTTGCATTGCATCCTTTAATGCTAAGTTATTATCTGTGCCTCCGAAGCTGCAGTTAATTATCTTAACATTCATTTGCATTGCATATTCTATAGCTTCTATAGCATCACAGGTATAACCAGTTTGTCCATTGATAAATTTTAGAGGAAGTACTTTAACATTTGGTGCAATACCTGTTATGCCTTCGGTATCTAATTTTGCTGCAATAATGCCACCTACATAGGTACCATGTAAATCCTTCTCGGCAGAGTCATATACAGTTTTGTCAGCATTTGCAAAGTCCCAACCATTTACATCGTCTATATATCCATTGTTGTCATCGTCTATATTGTTGCTAGGAATTTCTTGAGCATTGGAAAATATGTTACTTGCTAAATCATTGTGATTTATGTCTATTCCTGTATCAAGAATACCAACCACAACATTTGTGGTGCCCATAGTTATGTCCCATGCATTTACTGCATTTGTGTCAACTCCTGTTCTGCTTGGCATACCTTCAATTTCTTGACCAATGTTTGAAAGCGCCCATTGTTCGCCAAACCTACTATCGATTGGAGTTGTGTTTATAGACAGCTTATAGTTTGGCTGTGCATATAGAACATTGGGGTCTTTTTGTAGTGCATCTACTATATCATCAAGCTTTTGCCCTGTTTCTACTTCAAGCAGTTCCATTTTACTTTTAGGAAAATTCTTTTTTGTTTCAAATTTTGTTAGTTTTAATGCAGCTTTTAGTTTCTTCTTGGTTTCATTTTTCTTTGTATCGTCTTTGTATTTAACGATTATTTCTGTATCTGCTCTGTCTTCATATTTGGTAACAGTTGCTGTATTAGTTTTATCAGCTTTAACTGTTGTTTTTGTTGGTTCCTCTGTTGCCGCTGCAAATACAATATTCATATTTGGCAGGCTTGATAGCATCAAAACTACTATCAGTACAAAGGATAAGTATCTTTTAAGCCTCTTCATGTTCATTCCTCCATCTATTGAATGCTATATGTAATTTGTGCTTCGCCATCTATTTTACCTTTGAACTTGATACTGTTTACAAGTCCTGTCCATGCTTGTCCTGTGGAATTTCCTAGTTTTTTAAACACTATTGTACCTTGCGTGAACTGTACTATCTGTATATCAGTCCCTATTAAATTGCCTGTATTTTGGTCAATTCTAGCTGTTAAAGCGCATAAATCAACCATTTCAAGCTCATTTGGATTGTATGTAATCGTATATGTATAGTTTGTTGGGTCAGTTATCTCATTTGCTGTAAACATTAGGTTAAATACTTGTCCATTTGATGCTTGAAGTGCATATGAATGAACCGAGCTTTTTGTATTTGTAGTGATAACCTCACTCCAAGGACTCTGTGCCACACTGCTTTTTGCTCTTACTCTATATGTATGAGTACTATCTGGTGCTAGGTTATTATGTAGGTATCTGGTATTTAATCCTGCATTGATTATTACACCATCTACTTCTATTTCATACTCTGTCGCATTTACAGCTTCGTCCCATGTAATCAATATTGATGACATAGTTGATGACACTGCAACATTTGTTGGGGTCAAGGGTGCATCAGGCAATGTAAGTGATACTGCTGAATTGCTCCAGTTTCCTGGTACTGTGTTTTTTATTGCTCTAACTCTATAACTATGCTGAGTATCAGCTGTAAGACCGCTATGAATATATGTAGTAGTCGTAACGTTTTCTACTGTTGTACCGTCTATTTCGACTTCATAAGAGTCTACCTCAGGTACTGGCTTCCATACTAGTTGTATAGAGTTTGTCATTGATTTAACAATTATTCCTGTTGGTGTATTTAGTGAATTTGATAAAGTTGCTTCATTTATTATTGAGCTCCAATTGCTTGTACCACTAGTGCTCTTTGCCCTTATCCTATAGCTGTGCTGTGTGTTTGGAGTAAGGCTCTCATGTATGTAAGAGTTTGTTGTTATTCCTTCTACTAGCTGTCCATCTATATCCAGCTCGTAGCTTGTAGCTCCTGCTATATTATCCCAAGTTAAGCTTATTGAAGTCTCTGTTGCTGTTGAAGCTATATTCTTTGGTGTTGATAATGCATAAGTTGTAACTGCTATTGGTTCGATCCAGTCACTTACTTTGTCAGTACCCTTTGCTCTTACTCTATAAATGTATTGTGTGTTTGAAGTTAAAGAATTAAATACACATGCTGTTTCTGTTCCATTATCTAGTACAACTCCATCAACCTCAACCTCATAGCCTGTTGCATCTACTACAGGAGTCCATGACATTGTAACTGTTGTGTCTGTAGCTTCTGTCTTTATGTTCTTTGGTGTTCCAAATTCTTCTATTGGTATATCTGCTGTAACTACTGCACTCCAGTCACTTAAGCTTCCTGATTTGTTGGTTCTTACTCTGTAGCTGTGACTGCTTCCAGCTTCTATATTACTGTGAATATATGTATTACTTGTCCCATTATCTTTAATGTTTCCGTCCACTTCTATCTCATAAGTAGCTCCGGGTATTACATCCCATGCTACTGTTATCTGACCATTTTCTGGTGTTGCTACTATATTACTTGGTACTATAGGTGTGTCTGTAAGTGTTGATACCAATACCTCATTACTCCAGTCACTTTTTCCTCCAGAGTTTATACTTCTAACTCTATATCCGTGCATTGTTCCTGATAGCAGTCCTGTATGTACATAGTTTGTACTAGAGCTGTTGTTTACCACTTCTCCATCTACTTCTATATCATAGCCTGTAGCTCCAGGTATTGGCTGCCATGTTACTATAATTGATGTGTTGGTTGCGGCTGCATCTATGTTAAAGGGGGTGTTGGGTGTGTCTTGTTGAGTGTACTTTGACATTAACTCACTCCAAGCACCTGTTCCGCCTTCGTTCTTTGCTCTAACTCTATAGGTGTGTTGTGTATATGGGGTTAAATTTGTATGACTGTATGAAGTGTATGTACTATTATCTATAATAGTTCCGTCTACTTCTATGTCATAGCCTGTACTGCTTGCTACCGGATCCCAAACCACTGATATACTGCTGCTGGTTGCTACAGCAGTCATGTTTACTGGTGCGTTTGGTGGTTGTACTAGGGTTGTAGCACTTACAGGTGCGCTCCATGCTGTTTCTATGTCTTCAGCATTCTTAGCTTTGGCTGTGAAGGTGTAGGTGGTGCTAGGGTTAAGTCCTGTGACTGTTATGTTTTTGCTAGGTAGTGTTATCCATACTGGGGAAGTTGTTAGAGTTCCTTCTGGGGTAATGTATTGTGCTCCGTCGTTTACACTTATTTGGTATTGTGTATTAGTTGAGTTATTATCAGATGTCTGTATATTCAAGCAGTATGAGTTAATACTATTTATACTTAAACTAGGTGCTACTGCTTTTGTATATATACTGCTTGTAGTAGAAGCAATGTTTCCTACTGCATCTCTTGCTTCAAATGTTGCATTATATTGTATGTTTGGTAATAAACCATCTTGTGTATATGAAGAATTTGTAAGCCATGCTGTTGGCTCATTAATACCTATTGTATATCTATATGAAAATATATCTAGTCCTGCTATTGCATCAGTTGCTGAACCTGATACTGTTATGTTTGTTGATGTTGAAGTTGTTGCCAACACGCCAACTTCAGGTGTTGATTTATCTATCTTAAATGGTATTGTAGTAATTGTTGATACTGCACCTTTATTATCCTCGCACCAAACATTGAGATTATGGTTACCTTCGCTAAGATTTCCGACGCTTATATTGGTATCAATAAAAGCTCCAGAAGTTGTCACAGTACCTGCAACTGTATCTGTTATACTCTCATCTACGCTATACTTCACAGTTAATATGTCTCCATTGTCAACATCATTTACCGTCCCTGATAGAACTATTGTGTCAAAACCAGTAAGACTAGAATAAGAACTATTTATCATAGGTGAGCTAATAGTTTGCGTTGGATTGTTGTTGAGATTTACTTTTACTAATCTACCATCATCATAGGATACAATACAAGAGTTATTGTCACTACAAGCAACAATGGAAGAAGGATATCCTGTATTGTTATATGTGCCACTAGATCCATATGTGTTATCCTCATTTATTACTAACCAACTACTGCCACTAAATAATACTGTTCTTCCATCACTAAGAACTAAACCATATGCTATCCCTCCAGGTGTTACTTTTATATCGCCAAAACTCCAACCATTTTCAGTTTGAGTGAATACACGCCAAGCTCCTCCACTTCTGTCATTAGCATTACCATAGACAATATAACTACAATCAGGACGTTTCAATAAACCATAATTTTCTATACCAGTCGTTGTTAGATTACCAAAACCTGTGCTATAATCATATTTTCTAATAGTTCTAGAATCTGATACTACTGCTGAACTTGAGGAGATATATGCTAGGCTATTTATTCCTATTCCCGTTCTAAATTCATCCTCAGCTACCTGCTCTGAGTTAGAATCATATATAAATGGATTACCCTTAGCCAACCAATCAGAGTTAAAATTATCTCCTACATCCCTATATCCAAAATAAACTGCACTGCTGTAAAATATCCCTACTGCATATATAGATTCCTCAGCTGAATTTATATAATTTAAAGAGTTACCGCTTACACCAAGTGAATAATATTTATTTGAGTATGAACATGCCAAAACAAATACATCAGAGTTACCATACGGTACAGCTAATATTGAAGTTAGTGGTTCACCACTATGACTATTTGTTAGTATAGTCGTGTTTTTTGCACTTAATGTTTCCTCATCAATTTCTATTCTTTTTATCTGTTTAGTTCCGTTATTTTCACTAGCAAAAGCATATAATTTACCATCATTTGCTCTCACTAATCTAGTTCTATATAATGTACTCGAGCTACAATTACCACTTGTATATTCTATGGCGCTCACTTTTTGTAATGACAAGGTAAAATTGCTATTTTCGATACTTAAATTTAAACAGATTATTAATATTAATATTAATAAGAGTGCTTTTGTAAATCTTTTTCTCATCCCTGTATTCCTCCTTATTTTTACTCAAACCTATAATCAAATAGGTAAAAGACTTCATTAGATTTGATAATCTCCCTTTCTAATCACATGTAGCTTTCATATAAACATCATGCTCCTTTCAATAAAGTTAACCATAGTTAACTAATTGTATCTAATAATTAAGTTTTTATATGTTACTATTACATATTTTCTCAAACAAAGAATATTATAATACAAATGTAAAAATTTTTATATGTAAAGTTCACTTATATAAAAATCCGTAATTACAACCAACAAAAAAAATGAAGCACCGATTTCAACAATCCGTGCTTCATCCCTCATCCTCACATGCCTCCGAAATAAGCGGAGAATACATCATTACTGCATGATTCTCACTCACATACTCATCCATTAGCATATTCCCATCTTCATCAAAGATACGTCTATATATCTCATTATTCCTTATATACCCACCCCAAAACTCATGAGTAATCCAATGCTTTCTCTCATATACCTCATATTCTAAACCACTTGCTTCTAAGGTTCTCCATTCACCATTTAGATAATCATCGTCAATATATACTCTAAGCTGATATATACTGTCAGTATCATTGTAAATCTGCAAGTCCCTATAATTATACACACAGGTTGCACCGCTTCCAAAAGGCTGTGTCCTACCTACATCAGGAAATACATCATAGCTGTGTCTATAGCGTTCAACTACTTTCAGCTGTGTATGCAGTGTCATCCAATAGATTAGATTAGAAAGCTGACAAAGCCCTCCTCCAACTCCTGGCTTGAACCCTCCGTAATATAGTACCACTCCCTCCTTGTAGCCCTTTCTTTTGGATGGTTTCCCTATAAGTTTCCAATAAGAAAAGGTTTCACCAGGTCTTATGACTATTCCATCTAATTGCTTCACAGCAATCTTTAGATTTTCCACCTTGTTATGCTGAAGCCACATGTCCACATCCTTAAGCTTTCTAACTAAAGGTGTTCTATGATTAAAAGCAATACTAGGAAGCAACTCTGCCTTTCTATATCTAGCAAAATTAGTTCTTCCAAAATACCAGTAAAAGTATCTTCTGATTGTAAAATATGTCTTCCCTAGAAATAGTCTAAACCTGCCCCTTGATTTAGGTCTCATATTATTCATTTAATACACCCCAATACAAACAGCTTTTATTTGCATTTTAACATATCATTAAAAATATATATATGACATATTATCCATTATTGCCTCTAACTGCTCTTTCTGATTTTCAAGTTGTTGTCTATAGTATACATTTTTCGTTACATCATTTATTGCAATAGCAAGATATTTAACTTTATTATAATCTATCACAAGAGCTATACTTGAATCAAAATATTCGATTTCAACTGTAATAGGGTTTAAAATCGGATTATCAATGCTTAGAAGTGGTCTTTGATAGTTACTATAAGCCGCTATAAGTTCAACGCTTCTGCTAACACATTCACTGCTTTTTGCTTGTCTGCTGAATTTATAGTATAGCTTATGCTTATCTCCGAAGTAGTTACTTGCTTAAACTCAATATTATTATCAGAAAAAATATTGAATACCTTAGCCGCTACACCGGATTGTCTCATCATTCCTATACCAACAACTGAGAGCTTTGTAATATTGCTTTCCTTACAAACTTCAATTTCAGGCATTTCAGCTTGCAGCTCATTTGCTATTGCTTCTATTAAATAGCTATCATCAATAGAGCAAGTAAAGGATATATTAACATAGCCTTCAAAAGGTGCCGTTTGGCTTATCATGTCTATATTTATGCTGTGCTTTGCTACTTTATCAAAAATTACAGCTATATTTTTTGAATTATATAAAACATTATTAACTGTAATCATCATAATATCATCATTTATAGTTAAGCCTGTTATTACTTTACCTTCCATACTTTCATCAAACTCCTTTATTATCGTACCTTTTTTGTCAGAATGTGTCATTGCTACATAAATGGGTATGTTATATTTAAAGCCTAGCTCAACTGCTCTTGTTTCCATAACCCCCGCTCCAAGACTTGCCATCTCCATCATTTCCTCGTAGCTTATAGCATCCAGCTTCTTTGCATTTTTGTATACTCTAGGATCAACACTATATATACCTTCAACATCAGTATATATTTCACAAGTGCATCTTAACTTAGCTGCCAAAGCCACTGCTGTTGTGTCCGATCCACCTCTTCCCAGTGTTGTTATATCTCCATTTTCATTTATACCTTGAAACCCAGCAATTACCACTATCTTACCTTCATTTAAATGCTTCTTCACATTTTTTAGATCTATATCTGTTATATAATTTTTTGTATGCAAGCCATCTGTCTTTATACCTGCTTGAAAGCCTGTCAATGATATTGAATCATATCCATATTCATGAAAAGCCATTGAAAGCAAAGCAATAGATATTTGCTCCCCTGTGGACACAAGCATATCAAGCTCTCTTTTATCTGGGTTTTGTGAAATCTCATTTGCCATAGTTATCAAGCTATCTGTTGTTTTCCCCATAGCAGATACAACAATTACCATATCATTACCCTGTTCTTTTCTCTGTATTACCTTTTTTGCAACTGCTCTTATCCTTTCAATAGTTCCTACGGATGTTCCCCCAAATTTTTGTACAACAACTGCCATATTTCTTTCCTCCTAAATATGTTGCGATAAAGCTTTAAATAAGCATATCGTTTCTTAAAATATCATCATAGCTTTCTCGTTTTACTGCTAGTTTTGCTTTACTATCCTTTACAAATACCACTGCTGGGCGAGGTATTCTGTTGTAATTGCTAGACATACTGTAGTTATATGCCCCAGTACCAAGTACTGCAAGAACATCGCCCCGCTTTGTCTCTGGAAGCTCAATATCTTTAATGATTATATCTCCTGATTCACAGCATTTGCCCGCTATTGTATAAAGCATATTTCCTGTAGCTCCAGCCTTATTAGCAATAATTGCCTCATATTTAGCATCATAAAGTGCAGTCCTTGGGTTGTCGGTCATTCCTCCATCTACAAATATATAGTCTTTTCCACCCTCGGTTCTCTTTATAGCTCCGACCTCATACAAAGTAGTTCCTGCATTGGCTACGATAGCTCTTCCTGGTTCAATCATAAGCTTTGGAATTTTTATATTTAAACTTGCGGCTTGATCTCTGATTAGCCCTAAAATATTTTTTAGACATTTTTCTATATCTAAAGGCTTATCCTCCTTAGAATAATATACTCCAAAGCCACCACCCAAATTAAGCTCTTCCGTAATAAATCCATGCTCTGCTTTTAGCTTTTCTATGAACTCCATCATAACATTTGCAGCCTTATAAAATGACTCTTCCTCGAAAATTTGTGAGCCTATGTGACAATGCAGACCTTTTAGCTTAATATACTTGTTCCACATTAACGCTTCAATTGTAGAGCCAATACTCTCACTAAAAATAGACTCTCCAAATTTTGAATCACTCTTAGAGGTTTGTATAAAAGCATGAGTATGCGCTTCAATACATGGATTTACTCTTAATAATATTTCTACTGATTTATTTAAGCTTTTACATATTTCTTCTATAAGCTCAAGCTCTTGCTTATTATCCACAACTATCCTTCCAACTCCTGAAACAATTGCCATCTTTAACTCGTAAGCAGTTTTATTATTCCCATGGAAATATATTTTTTGCATAGGAAAATTCGCCTTCATTGCAGTGAATAGCTCTCCTCCAGAAACAACATCTAAAGCTAAACCCTCCTCCGAAATAATCTTGCATATAGCCAAATTCAGAAATGCCTTAGAAGCATAAATTACTTCTGTATTTATCCCATTTCTAAAAAAAGCCTCTTTAAACAATCTGCAATTTTGTCTAATCAGTTCCTCATCTATTAAATACAAAGGAGTTTGAAAGTCCTCTGCTAATTTTAAAGTATCACAGCCGCCAATGGATAAGATTCCTTTTTCATCTATTCTCATAGTTCCAAATAGCTTCATATTTTCTCCTTCTCTAATAAGAAATAATTTTATGTAAACAAAAAACAGCTATGAGCAAAAGGAACTCATAACTGTTTTAAAAAAAACAAATCCTCTTGCCCCAATATGATAAGCGCTCCTTGAAGAAATTGGGCAATCTCTTCAAGACAGTACTATACCTGTTAAGCATAGTCCCAACATATAACTTAAGTTATATATTTCGGCAAATGACCCTTTCTTATGGTTAATCCCATAATACTTATGACATTCGCGGCCTCTGTACCATATTGTTATTTATTCACTTTTTATAAATTAATTCTTTAGTATTATTACTTAGTCATTTTAATATTAAAATAAAGTTTATCAAATGCGATTAATTATGTCAACTAGTAAATTTTATGCTATTTTAGTTAACGCATCAGTTAAATCTACACAATTATTTTCCTCGCCAATTTTATCTAAGAAGCCTGATTTCTCAAGCACTTTATATGGCTGTTCCTGTACTCCTGTAAACATTAATCTTGTCTTATGAGTTTTACATGTTTTATATAAAGTCAATAAAGCATGGATAGCAGTAGCATCCATTGCTGGTACTCTTTCCATTTGTAATATTAATACATTAGTGTGGGATTTTACCGAATACATGATTTCTCCAAACTTATCGGCTGCCCCAAAGAAGAAAGCACCATTAATATCATATACTAATATATCATCTGAAAGCTCTGGTAAAATATTTTCCTCTCCCTCTTCATCAGAAGTTAGGTTCTGCACATTTGCTACATCAGACATACGCTTCATAAACAAGAAGCTAGCCATCACAACGCCAACCTCAATAGCAACTACTAAATCAACAACGACAGTTAATATGAATGTAGCAAGCAGCACGAAAATATCACTTTTAGGTGCACTAAATAAATCTCTAAAGGCTCTCCAATGGCTCATGTTATATGCAACTACCATTAAAATTGCTGCCAATGCTGACAAAGGTATAAGCTTTGCAAAAGGCATAAACAGAAGCATTAT
Organism: uncultured Clostridia bacterium; assembly: GCA_942492835.1. GTDB lineage: Bacteria > Bacillota > Clostridia > Lutisporales > Lutisporaceae > GWB2-37-7. The sequence goes on from OW818645.1 coordinate 928,134, forward strand.
AAGAAGCAATACGATAGAATGAACAATACCAGCTATCGGAGTTCTTCCACCATTCTTTACATTGGCTGCTGTTCTTGCTATAGCACCAGTAGCCGGGATACCACCAAATATTCCTACAGCAATATTTGCAATTCCCTGTGCAATAAGCTCAGTATTTGATCGATGTTTTCCTCCAATCATACCATCAGCTACAACCGCAGACAGCAAAGACTCTACAGAACCTAGAAATGCAATTGTAAATGCAGGCTGAATAAGCTTCTTTATTATTTCAAGGTTTAATGTAGGTATATGTGGGCTCGGAATAGCTGAAGATATCTCGCCAAACTTACTTCCAATAGTCTCAACATCTAATTTTAAGAAATATACAATAAGAGTTGCCGCTATCAAAGCAATCAAAGATCCTGGAATCTTTTCATTAATCTTTGGCCAATATATTATAATAAGTAATGAAATTATACCAATTATTAAGCTAGATGTGTTTATTGTACCTATATTTCTGAAATAGGATTCCCACTTACTAAGAAACTCACTGGGAACATTCTCTATGGATAAGCCAAGAAAATCCTTTACTTGAGTTGAAAATATTACCAAGGCAATACCACTGGTAAAACCTGTTGTAATAGTATAAGGTATAAACTTAATCATTTTACCAAACTGAAATATTCCCATAAAAATCATGATTATACCAGCCATTATTGTAGATATGATTAGTCCATCCATTCCATATTGAGACAAAATTCCAAATACGATAACCATGAAGGCACCGGTAGGTCCCCCTATTTGAACCCGACTGCCACCTAATAGAGAAGTTATGAAACCTGCTATTATAGCTGTATGTAACCCCTTTTCGGGTGATACCCCTGAAGCAATTGCTAGGGCAATAGACAATGGTAGTGCAATTATTGCTACGATTATACCAGCAGTAACGTCTTTATAAAATTGCTTCAGGTTGTAATCTTTTAAACAGGTGAAAAATTTAGGATGAAATATCGACACTTTTTTAGCCACCTCGCGTTATTCTACTATTTTTCGACACTTCTATATGATATCAAATATATGCTTTTATGTTAAGTGCTAGGTGTCCCCATATTCATTGATATATAGCCATATAATATTAAATACTTTATAATCCTTTAAAAAGGTGCACTATTGTATACATTGTACATATGTTATACGTAAAAAACAAAGCAGTGAGATTTGTGTATTATTTGATGTTATTGTTAGAAATATTTTTCGACATATTTCGACATATTGTTGCAATTTTTGATTCCATTTGTTAAGCTTTTAAAGTAAAATATATATATGTAGAAAAAGAAGAAGAATTATGATTATTTTATTTGTTTTGTTTGTTTATTGATAGGGGGGGAGAACTTGTATATCAAGAATAAAAATGTTGCTTCACTATTTGTATTTATCTATACATTGTCATATTTTTTATGGATTTTATTTTATAATGGCAGTGCTATAAATCGAACTATAACTACCGACATCTTACAGATTATTCCACCAATTATTGTGCTTTTTATCTTGATAAAAGCACATATCAAAGCACGAATTAGAGGAGACCACTTTTGGCTTTTTCTCACTTTAGGTTGTGGTAGTTATTTTGTTTCTCAACTTATTTGGAACTATTATGAGATAGTTCTCAACATCTATAGTCCAACATTAGTAGGGACAGCATTTTGCTGGTTCATAACCTTCCTATGCTACATTATTGCAGTTGTAAATAAAATCAAAGAAAAGAGAGACAGTAAATGGACAAATCTGTGTATAATAGATACAATGACATTCACCTGCGTTGCTGTAGCATTAACATGGATTTATACAATACAACCAAGCTTGGCTTTTTTTAAAGGCTCAGATTTTTTATCAAAGCTTTTTTACATACGCTATCCATTCATTAATCTAATATGTCTCTTTATTACTACAAATCTTTTTTTATTAATAAAACACGACGATAACGAAAGACAACCGCTTTATCTTGTTTGCCTTTCATTTTTTATAATGTTTGTAGCTAACACTCGATTTTCACACCTTTCAGTATTAAATAAGTTTCAATCAGGTAGTTTGACAGACCCATTATGGTCACTTTGTATTTTAGTTCTTGGGTTAGCTGGTTTTTATTATCTACAATTACCAAATGAAAATGTTGATGAGAAAAAGAATATCTATAATAAGCAGTCACAAACAAAGGTTTTATTGTTCCTACCTACACTTAGTGTGATAGTTCTTTTTGCCCTAATGATGTCTTATCGAGATCACATTGTTTGGATGTGTACATCTATAAGTATAATGTTAATTACCTTGCGTCATGCACTAATTATATTTCAAAACAAGCAATTAATTATAAAGCTTGAGCAGCTTAACGATTCTCTTGAGGACAAAGTGTTTGAAAGAACTCAAGAGCTTTATGAAATTGCCTTTTATGATCAACTGACTGGTCTTCCAAACAGAAGAATGCTTGAAGATAATTTAAAAAAATCAGTTATCATAGCTAAGCAGAATAATGGCAAACTAGCACTTCTTCTTTTAGACTTAGATAGGTTTAAGACTATAAATGATAGCTTTGGCCATTCTTATGGAGATTTGATGTTAAAGGAAATTGCTCTTCGAATTAAAAATTCAATAGACTCAATATATACAATATCTAGACTAGGTGGTGATGAATTTGCCATTATTATAGAAAACTATATAGATAAACAGCAAATAGCTCAAATGGCTGAAAGTATAATGGCTGAAATCGCAAAGCCTATAAAATTACACAGTAATAATATATATACCACCTGCAGTATTGGAATATCACTATACTCTTCAAAATGTTCTGATTCAGAAACAATTATGCGATATGCTGATGCAGGTATGTATTATTCGAAGGAACGTGGTAAAAATTCTTATCAATTTTATACAAATGAACTTAATAAATCTATTTCAAAGAAGCTAGAGCTTGAGACAGAACTGGGCAAAGCTGTAAATAACAACGAATTCTGCTTGTTCTATCAACCACAGATTAATATAATAACCGGTTCATTTACTGGTGCCGAAGCCCTGATTAGATGGATACATCCAATATATGGAATGATATCTCCTATTGACTTTATCCCTATTGCGGAAGAAACAGGGATGATAAATGAAATAGGACTTTGGGTATTAGAAACAGCTTGCATAGAAGCAAATAAAATGCATTTAGAAGGCTTTAAGAATTTAAAGATAAGTGTAAATATATCTCCTAAACAAATACAACATGATAACTTTGTATTACAGGTAACCAATGTTATCAAAAGGACAGGAATAAATCCACTACTGCTGGATCTTGAGATTACAGAAAGTGCATCCTTCCAGTATGAATCTGATATAATAAAAAAGTTAGATGAATTAAAGAAGCTGGGAGTAAAAATCTCAATAGATGACTTTGGAACCGGATATTCTTCATTAAGTTACTTAAATAAGCTGCCTGTTGACACTTTAAAAATAGCCCAGCAGTTTGTAAGACAGATAAAAAATGATGCAGATAACAAAGCAATAATTTCTTCAATTATTGCAGTAGCCCAGCACTTAAAGCTTAATATAATTGCAGAGGGAGTAGAAGAGATGCTTGAATTTGAATTCTTGAAATCCCAAGGCTGCTTCGATATGCAGGGGTATATGTTTAGTAAACCCATACCTTTAGATGAACTAAAAGCAATTATAAAAAAGAACCTGCTTGCAGGAGATAAAAATGAATACATAATATAAACATAAAAGTCTCGGATAACGATAATCCGAGACTTTTATATTATTTTCTTTTTACTTTTACTGCTCTTTTTTTGAAGTCACCTGAATCTTTTTTTACTCCAGGCTCAGCTATGGCTCCTTTATATACTTCCTTTTCTTCTATCTTTATTTTAAAGGTGTTCTGATATTTTTTAATTAACTCCACTTCCCTCAAGGTCACGATAGAAATCACAGTGCCAAACTTTCCTACCCGTCCCGTTCTACCTGCTCTATGTAGATAATCCTGTGGATCTTCAGGCATATCTAAATTAAATATATGAGTTACATCCTCAATATCCAAGCCTCGAGCGGCAATATCAGATGCAACTAGCAGCTGTATTTTTCCATTTCTAAAGCCTTCTAACGCCTTTTTTCTGTCTTCCTTATCAGCGCTGCCAAATATACCAAAAGCGTTAATCTGATGATACTTAAGCTTGGAAGTAGTAATTTCTACCTCATCACTTTTGTTAATAAAAACTATACCTCGTTCAGGCTTCTCAGCAGCTATCAGCTTCCTTAAAACTTCTAGCTTATCTCTCTGCTCAGTAACCAGATATATATGCTCAACCTGAGGATTAAGCATTTGCTGCGCTTGAACCTTTATAACCTCTGGCTCCTTCATCAAATCCTTTGCAATAGTTAAGGTTCTTTCATTGACAGTAGCCGAAAACAACATAAGCTGTCTATCTCTCATAGTTGTCTTTATAATATCCTTTACAACACCAATGTTATTTTCATCCAACAGTCGGTCACCCTCATCAATAACAATTGTTTTTACAGTCTGAGCATTAATCTTCCTTCGTTTAATAAGCTCAAGTATTCTGCCTGTAGAGCCTACAATTATATGTGGTTTTTCTCTAAGCTTCTCAATTTGTCTTTCTATATTTACCTGTCCAATAATCGCAATTGATTTTACTGGTATTTCAGAGTTTTCTGCCAGTGTTTTTATTTGCTTGTCAATCTGCATAGCTAACTCATGGGTAGGCGCAAGTATAAAGGCTTGCATTTCTCTTTTGCCACTATCTACCTTTTGAAATATCGGTAGAAGATAAGCAAGAGTCTTACCACTTCCTGTCTGTGACTGTCCGATAACATCCTTATTCTGCAATGCCAATGGAATTGCTTGAACTTGAATAGCAGTCGGCTGCTCAATGTTTTGCTTTTTTAAGCCTTCTATTAGATTTGTATTTAATCCTAATTCGTTAAAAGTCTCTGTCATGTCTATCTCCTCTTTATCTTTTGCATTCTATTTTAGTTTGCCAATTTATTTCATAAATATAGAGATATTATAACATATTTTACTGCTTTATAAAAAAATAGTGTAAATAGTATTCTCCAATGATAAACTAAGAAGGCAAGATAATTTTTTTCAAGGAGATTATAAGATGGGAAAAACACTGGTATTAGCCGAAAAGCCCTCTGTAGGCAGAGAATTAGCAAAAGTATTAAACTGCAATCAAGGCGGCAATGGCTGTTTAGTTGGACAAAAGTACATAGTAACCTGGGCATTAGGGCATTTAGTGACCTTGGCAGATCCCGAGGTCTACGATAATAAATACAAAACATGGAGTTTGGAAGACTTACCAATGCTACCAAACAAAATGGAGCTGACTGTAATAAAAGAAACGTCAAAACAATATTCCGCTGTACGTAACCTCTTAAAGCAGCCTGATGTAGACAGTCTTGTAATCGCTACTGATGCTGGACGTGAAGGTGAATTGGTAGCTCGATGGATTATAGAAAAAGCTTCTTTTAGAAAGCCGATAAAAAGGCTTTGGATTTCTTCTCAAACTGATAAAGCTATACGTGATGGTTTTAATCAGCTAAAGCCTGGTAGAGATTATGAAAATCTATACAAAGCAGCTCAATGCCGAGCTGAAGCAGATTGGTTAATTGGTCTTAATGTAACTCGTGCTCTGACCTGTAAATATAACGCTCAGTTATCAGCAGGAAGAGTACAAACCCCCACTCTAGCATTAATAGTGCAAAGAGAAAATGATATTAGAAGCTTTGTACCCAAAGACTATTGGACTATTGAAGCTAAGGTCAATGGCTTTACTTTATTCTGGAGAGATAAAAACAGTGGCAACACCCAGCTATTTGACCGAGTTAAAGCGGAAACTATTACAAAGAAGCTGACTGGTCAAGTTGGCGATGTAGTAGATATTAAAAAAGAAGCCAAAAACGAGCTGCATCCACTAGCATATGACTTAACAGAACTTCAAAGGGATGCAAACAAACGTTATGGCTACTCTGCTAAGCAGACGCTGTCAATTATGCAGACTTTATATGAACGACATAAAATACTCACATATCCGAGAACTGATTCAAGACATATTACAACGGATATAGTACCTACACTACCTGATAGATTAAAAGCAATGGCAGTAGGCCCTTACGCAGCTATGGCTCAAGTGTTGCTTCGCAGCAAGATAAACACTAGCAGCCGCTTAGTAGATAACAGTAAGGTAAGCGATCACCATGCCATAATACCTACAGAACAACGTGTAAATCTATCGGCTTTAAGCGCTGAGGAACGTAATATATTTGATCTGGTTGCTAAACGTTTCCTTGCAGTTCTTAGTTCTGCTTATCAATATGAACAAACAACCATAAAGGTAGAAGTAGCAGGAGAACAACTGTTTGCTCGTGGAAAGGTTACGACTGCTATGGGCTGGAAAGCAGTATACGATGATAAAAACAGTGGAGAAGTAAATAATGACGAGGATAGAGAACAAGCACTTCCTTCTATCAAAAAGGGAGATAAACTAAAGTTTTTGGCTGTAAACTCTATGAATAGAAAGACTAAGCCCCCAGCAAGATATACTGAAGCTACTTTGCTTTCTGCTATGGAGCATCCAGGCAAGTCTATAGAAGATGAAGCCCTAAGAGAAGCCTTAGATAGAACCAGCGGACTTGGCACTCCTGCCACTAGAGCAGATATTATTGAGAAGCTATTTAATACCTTTTATCTTGAGAGAAGAGGCAAAGAGATTTTCCCTACAGCTAAAGGAATACAGCTTATAAATTTAGCTCCTGAGGAATTAAGATCGGCTGAGTTAACTGCAAAATGGGAGCAGAAGCTATATGAGATAAGTAAAGGAAAGGCTGATGCAAGCACTTTTATAAATAATATTAGAACTCACGCATCAAAGCTGGTTTCCGCTGTAATAGCTAACAGTGAAGCCTATAAGCATGAGAACTTAACTAGAGAACGCTGCCCTCAGTGTCAGAAATTCTTATTGGAGGTCAACGGCAAGAAAGGTAAAATGCTTGTATGCCCTGATAGAGAATGTGGTTACCGCAAGGGAGTTTCACAAGTATCAAATGCCCGCTGCCCTCAGTGCCATAAAAAAATGGAGCTTAAGGGTCAAGGAGAAGGCAAGATATTCACCTGCGGCTGCGGCTATAGAGAAAAGCTATCCAGCTTTAGCAAAAGGATGGATGAAAAAGGCGACAGCAGCGACAAACGAACAGTTGCAAAATATATGCAGGAACAGAAAAAAGAAGAGCCAATAAATAACGCTATGGCTGATGCTATGGCAAAATGGAAGGCTATGCAGGAAAAATAGGCTATAAGATTATGATAAAGGGACAAGGAGATGAAGCCTTGTCCCTGACTATATCTATATTCAAATAAGATTTATATTATAACAATCCACAGTCTTTTAGAATCTTTTCTACACATTCATTAATTATCAAATCAGGGTTGTCCTTGTAATACTCAAAACCACAATAAAGTTCAGGTTTATCGCCCAATACTCTATGTTCCTGTCTAATTTTACTAGAACTTTTAATTGCTTGTATTACATCTTCAATATCAATTTTTGAAAGATAGTAACAGTAGATCTTATTCCATTATCTGAAGCATCAATATACCTAACTATGCCATCAATCTCAGTCTCTGATAGTGAAGACTCATTGACCTGTACAACATCTCTGCCAAATTTTCTCCAGATTAATCAATGGCTGCATAAGATGTACTATTTTCTCGATATTCCTTTGAAATAGCTATTATAGCACCTTCTATCTCAATATTAATAAACTTTATTTATATATTATTTACTATTTGGAATACTGTATGTAGAAGCTTAAAAATATACCAAAAAGTCGTTGCTTTGATTTTGACACCTATATCTCGATAGGTGAGTGTTGTCGCAGTGATTTTTATCTTCGCCTGCCACCTTTGACCTTACTATGGGCTTGATATATTTCACTAAATATTAAACTCCTGTTTTAATAATGTAGGTTCAAAATAAAAGCTTGACTAGTATTTCAGTATGTTTTTATCTGCTATAAGCGCTATTACACTAGGTAATCTGGACAAATACAGCAAGAAGTTATTAACATAAAACTCTAAATATTTGTAAATTAGATTTCAAAAACAATTACCTATTTATTCTATAAATTACATCATTTTATATATTTTCAGTTGTTAACTCCTATGCTATAATTCATATTATGTCAACCTATCAAGTCTTATCAATATATTTACTTTTAGATAGTAAAGGAGTTATTATGGAATTTAATTTAGACGCGATTCAAACTCTAGCTTTAGCCGTTATCATTCTTTTAATCGGTGAATTTTTAAGAAAAAGAATTAAGGTTCTTGAGCATTTTTGCATTCCAGCTCCCGTTATAGGAGGAATATTATTTTCAATAATCGCATTAATTGGATACTCATCACACACCTTTACATTTGTATTTGATGAATCATTAAAGAATATTTTTTTAATAGCCTTCTTTACTACTATTGGTTTTACTGCAAGTCTAAAGCTATTAAAAAAGGGTGGAATTCAAGTATTTATATTTTTATTAATAAGTATGGTGCTTGTGATAGCACAAAATGTTCTTGGTATAAGCTTAGCAAAAATGTTTGGTCTTCATCCATTTATCGGTCTTGCTACAGGCTCAACTCCATTAGTTGGAGGTCCTGGTACATCTGCTGCATTTGGTCCACTATTTGAGCAAGCTGGGGTTCAAGGTGCATCAACAGTTGCTATGGCCGCCGCAACCTTTGGACTTGTAATGGGTTCATTAACTGGTAATCCAATCGCAAAACGCCTTATTGAAAAGCATAATCTTCATAAAGAAGCTTCTACTAATGAAAATGTTATGACATTAACTGATCAAGTTAGAAATCTTAATGGTGATTCACTACTTTCCTCAACTATTATTATAGTAATTGCAATGGGATTAGGTTCATTAATTTCAAACTGGTTTGTAAGCTTAGGCTGGACCTTTCCTCCATATATAGGAGGCATGCTGGCAGCAGCATTAATCAGAAATGCTTATGATCTATTCAATAAAGAATTAATTCACGAAGAAATCGAAGTAATCGGTAATATAAGCTTATCCTTCTTCTTATCAATGGCGCTTATGTCACTTAAATTATGGCAACTAGCAAGCTTAGCATTGCCAATGTTCGTAATACTATTTGTTCAGGTTGTATTAATGGCATTCTTCACATACTTTGTAGTATTTAAGGTTATGGGAAGAGACTATGATGCTGCGGTTATGGCATCAGGTACATGCGGCTTCGGTCTTGGTTCAACAGCAAATGCTATGGCTAATATGGAAACATTAGTAACTAAATACTCAAGAAAAGCTCCTAGAGCCTTCTTTGCAGTACCCCTAGTAGGTTCATTGTTTATTGACTTCTTTAATGCGTTTGTCATTACATTCTTTATGAATATGTATTCATAATCTTTAAATTTAAATTATTAAAGGAAACAAAACAAAAACCCATTGATTCAGATTCATTTTATCAATGGGTTTTTCGTTTATATGCTTACAACATTCTTTGGATTTCCATCCAAAATGCCTTTTGATTATCTACAGCTATATCCATCAACCTATCTCTAGCTTCTTTTGTTGCCCATACAATATGAAGTTGAAATGTCAGTGACTTATTAAAATACTTCACCTTACTGTATTCCTACAGATTTTAGCTGCTTTACAATAAATTTTCTAAGTACATGTAAAAATTTACGTTTAGGTACCTCTACATGCTCTTCTATAGCTAGCTCAGCCATTTTCATTATGCTGTCGAAGGATTTTGCCCCTGCAATAAATCTGCCAGTGTGACAAAATATAGAGTCGTCTATTCCAATTACTTGGTTTAGCTCTTCGTCTCTCTTACCAGCCCAAGAAGCAGGTAAACTCTTTCTGTTGCCTAGTGAACCTCCACCACCTCTTACCGTCTGTATAAGATACTCTTCTTCTCTAGGAAAAATAACAAATAACACTTCTTTGTTTTTATCTATGCTGCTTAATACTCGAGGCCAAGGATAGGATCTATCAAGTACAAGCAGCTCTTGTCTTGTTCTCTTTTTATATGCTTCAATAATATTTGTTTTTGCTTTTACAATTGATATTTGCTGTGCCAAAGTATTGCCAAGAATTAAGTCAGCAAATTTAACAGCTTCGTCAAAATATTTATCTTCATTCTCTATTTTTGCATCCCAAGGCGGATTAAAATTTGCAATAAGGGTTGATATATTTAGTGTTGGGATTATGGTAACAGTAGATCTTATTCCATTATCTGAAGCATCAATAGCCTCAACCATATTCCTGTCAATATACCTAAACACTCCATCATTCTCAGCCTCTGATAGCGAAGGCTCATTGACCTGTATAACATCCCTGCCAAACTTTCTCCAGATTAATCCACAAGCTGCATAGGGTGTGCCACTTTCTCGATATTCCTTTTCCACCTGATGATGGTCAAATTCTCCATCTCCTACATCATATACTATATCTAGACTCTTAAGAATATCAATATCCCTAGTTCTCACAAGCTCTATATCAAATATTTCTTTCAGTATTGCAGTCGCCATTACCTCATCTGCATGAAATCTACCATTATGTGTTCCTATTTTTTTTAATTCTTTTGAAGTATCTATTTTAACACCCTCTATCTCAGTTTTTGCTTCATAAATCCTTTTCATAACATATCCAAAAATCTTAATTCCATATATATATTATTTGCTGTAGGGAATACTTTATGTAGAGAATTCAAAAACAAAAAAAGCTTAAACACATAAGTATTTAAGCAAAATAGATGTTAATAGTACCAAAAAGTCGTTGCTTTGATTTTGACACCTATCTCTCGATAGGTGGGTGTCCTCAAAGTGAATTTCTATCTTCCCCTGCCACATTTGGACTTACTATGGGCCTGATATATTTCACTAGATGTTAAACTCCCGATTAAGTGATGTAGGTTCAAAATAAAAGCTTGACGAGTATTTCAGTATGTTTATGTATCTGCTACAAATGTTATTATACTAGTTTATATGGAGAAATACAATAAGAAGATTTTAACACCTATTGATTTAGCTTTTAATGGGTTTTTTACATATTTATATTCTTATAATATTTATGGGATTGCCTGACAAATAAGACTTTAAGTTGTTTACAGCTATATCCATTAGTCTAACTCTAGCTTCTTTGGTTGCCCATGCAATATGAGGAGTTATAATGCAATTTTTTGCCTTAAACAAAACATTATCCTTTGAAGGTGGCTCTACACATAGAACATCAAGTCCCGCTCCTGCTATAATGCCATTATCTAGCGCATCAGCTAAATCCTGCTCTACAATCAAAGGTCCTCTAGAAGTATTTATAAGCATTGCAGTCTTCTTCATTTTTTTTATGCTTTCTTTATTTATTATGCCTCTTGTCTCTTCAAACAGCGGACAATGTAAGCTTACAACATCAGATTCTGATAACAACTCTGGCAAATCAACCCATCTGAAATTTGCGCGTTGAGATTGGTCATTTCTTTGAGGATTGTATGCTATAATCTTCATACCCATGGCATCTGCTATATTTGCTACCTGCTGACCAATCCTACCAAAGCCTATGATACCCATAGTTTTATTTGCCAACTCAATTACAGGGAAGCTCCAAAAACAAAAATCATCACTTTCCGACCACTTTCCTGCTCTTACTTCATCACTATGCCTTTGAACATGATGACATAATTCCAGAAGCAATGCAAATACCATCTGTGCAACAGACTGAGTGCCATATGTAGGTATGTTTGTAACCACTATATCCCTTTTTTTTGCAGCATTTAAATCTACAACATTGTAACCAGTAGCTAAAACTCCCACATATTTTAGATTTGACATATTTGAAAAAAACTCTTCATCCAGATGAGTCTTGTTTATAATAACAATCTCTGCTCCCTTTGAACGCTGGATTATCTTATCAGCAGGAGTTCTATCATAGATTTCTACATCTCCAATACTTCTGAATCCATCCCAGCTTAAATCCCCTGGGTTTAAGCTATATCCATCCAGTATTACAATTTTCATATTTTCACTCCTTTTGCATAGTATAACTATTCTTCAAGACTCCTATTATAATATTATTAATTTATACTTTCATGTACACTATAAAAACCTCTTTTGAAAACATTATTTTCACAATAATATTATCAAAAGAGGTTTATTATTACAAGAATTATAGATTTATAATACTTCATCACCTTTATAGATCAAGGGTTTACGCTTTTTTCTTAAAAATCCAAATACATTAATATTCCTTATTATAAAGTAAGCAACTCCGATTATACCTGAGATAATTGGAACCATGAAGAACATCAACACATAGTTTTCCTTTAAGGTTGGTATAGTGGCAAATAACCATCCAGCCACAAAGTGAAATGTCATCCACAGTATACCAGCAACTACGTTATTTAAAATAAAGGTAGTAAATTTGTATTCTACTGTACCAGCAATAAATTGTGCTATACTGCCAATTACCGGGGTAAACCTAGCAAATGCAAAGGTTACGAAACCTGCCTTGTCATATATTGCTTTTGCTTTTTTAATATGATCTGCTTTTATAAAACGTAAAATTTTACTGTCTATTAGTTTGCTGCGAGTAATCTTACCAATGTAATAAGCTGTAATGTCCCCTGAACATATAGCAATAATTAGTATAATATAGGACAAGTAAGGATTCATCAAGCCTGCAGAAGAAAGGGATGTAACCAAAAAAATAAGTGAAACACTAGGAAGTACTGGTGCAACTAAAGCAAATGATGCTCCAGAATAAATCATTATAAACATAACCGCGTATGCCCAAGCTCCACCGCCAATAACAACGCTTTCAATTATTCTGTTTATATCTGATATTAAAATTAACAACTTCGCAATATATTCCATATCATGCTCCTTTTTGCCTTAATATCTAGTATTGTAATATTTTATATTACTCTCTAATATATATACGTGGCTAAATGATAGTTTACTTCAAATATTAAATTTTATTCAAACCCAATTATAACATAAAAAGGAAAATCAAACTAATGATTTTCCTTTTTATGTTATAATTGGGTTGTATTTTTCTTAAATTGTTTTTCTTAGTAAGCTAAAGAATTATTAAATTGGATATAATTTAATTCCTTATTATCCTTATCCAGCCAGAAACCCACAAAGCCATCATTTATCAATTCAAGCTGCTCTTCTATATTGCTTAGCTTTGTATTTATAAATTGATTAGGTTTAAATAATATATTTGGCTCCATATTTCTATGAAGAATAAATCTCCACAAACCATCTTTTCCACTTTGATCAGAACCATATTTTTTCTTCAATGCTTTAACCTTTAAACCATTTTTCATTACATTGTATAGGCTAAAGAGATTTTGTGGTGAAACAGTACATAATAAATGTTTATAGCCTAAATCTTTTATCAATGGTATACATTCCTGTAATGTCAAGCTCTGCAGTGAATTTCCTCTATAATCAGGACGGACAACAGTAGTCTCTAGGTGAGCTACTTTACACAGTTCATTTTTAGGAAGCTTTACATCTTTACCTAGGTTTTTATCAGATTCTCCTGGGAATCCCACATAACGATAAGCAATTAATTCATTTGCATTGTTATAAACTCCTATTATTTTGGCACCATCCTTCATATCATCCAACATTTCTTTGTAGCTATCTACATATAAGACATTCTTGTTAGGTAGCTGATCATATACATACTGCTGAAGATTAACTACAGCACCAAGTTCTTTAATAGTTAAAAGCTTCATAGCATATTCGTCCTTTTCTAATCTTTCATTACTGTGCTTTATAAGCTGACCTGTTTTTAATGTAATCATCTGTTGTCCTCCTTTCATCTATTTAAATTACAAATAATAAGGTTTTTCGTCATCAGCCGACAACTCATGTATCGTAATCAAGTTGTCGGTACATTTATATTGTATCACATACAACTTGTCTCAGTCAAGTAAGTTGTGAGTCAATTTTAAATAAAAAAAGAACTGACTATCTCTTATGATATAGTCAGTTCTTTGTTAGTTTTTGAATTTATTTTTTAAAGTTTCATTCCGCCTGGAAACTCCCCTGAAGCATTGAAATTTTTTACTGCATACCAACAGACTCAAACTTACACTTTTTTCCATGATAAAATGTATTAAGAAGTGAAAGAAATGAACTCTAAATCAGGAGCACTATTTATAATTGGACTTCACCCAAATGTATGCGCTGTGATTGCTCACAGCCCTTTTTTTATGGTCTCCAGATATGCCAGAGATGATTATTCTGCCCTCTAGCGAATACATCAAGTCTATTTCCGCCCCATGAAACAGCCGCAGGCTCAGAGGTTAATACTCCATCAAGAGATTGCCAGCCACTCCATCTTGTTCCGTTCCAGGTTCTGAAAAGCAATTGATTGTTTTGACCTCTTGCAAAAACTTCTAAACGATTTACAGCAGTTGATGCAGCTGCTGGTGCTGAGCTTATGGCACCTCCGCCAAGATCTTCCCAAGCACTCCACCTTGTTCCATCCCACCATATATGCCATAGTGATTGGTTTTGTCCTCGTCCAAATACATCTATTCTGTTTGGTCCCCATGATACAGCTTCTGGTGCTGAAGTTAGAGTTCCGCCTAAGTCTTCCCATTCACTCCAACGAGTGCCATTCCACCATTTGTGCCATAGATGGTTATTCTGTCCTCTGCCGAACACATCCAACCGATTTGCAGACCATGATGCTACAGCAGGATCTGAGGTTAGCACTCCACCCAAATCTTCCCATTGACTCCAGCTTGAGCCGTTCCACCACTTATGCCATAGAGCATTGTTTTGTCCTCGTCCAAATACATCTATTCTGTTTGGTCCCCAAGATACAGCCGCAGGTGAAGAAGTTAATACTCCACCTAAGTCCTCCCACTCACTCCAACGAGTGCCATTCCACCATTTATGCCATAGAGCATTGTTTTGTCCTCGTCCAAACACATCCAGACGATTTGGCTGCCAAGAAGCTACTGCGGGACCTGAGGTTAAAATACCACCAAGATCCTCCCATTGACTCCAGCCTGTTGTTGTTCCGTCTAGAATATTCTGTAATGTAAACCTTATTATATTCCTGATAATTTGATTGATACGATTCTCTGGAACTCTATAACCTCTAAGTATAGTGAAGATTCTTGCATTATCTCTCCTGAAAGCATTAAACAATGCATCTGTTTTTTGAGCAATATCTCCAGGATAATTATCTTCATTTCTAAGCACATAGGTTACTATGCTTCTGAAAATATTACGAGTTGCCACTCGTGGAACGCCATAGCGTTGAAGCTCAGTGTAGATATTTGCAAAGTCTCTGTTAATCAAAGCCATTATCCTATTTATATCTTGTGGTCTTTGTCTCATATCAGAATCGTCGTTTTCATCTTCATCATCACCCTCAAATAGATCAGCATATTGCAGCATATCCATTTGTCCATTGTAAGGACACATATACCCTGGATTGATAGGACACTCAAAAGACTTCCCATAGTTTGGCATAGTAAGGTCTGGAATATCATTATCATAAGGATTCATTTTATCAACCTCTCCCTTAAAAATACTAATACATATTATGCAAAAGACTTATGATTGTTTCCAAATCTATACTTATTGTTTTTAGTGATATAATAGTATAGTAAATATATAACATAATTTTGAGGAGAGAGATGAATTGAAAGACATTCTTAAGGAGTTCTGTCATTCCATAGATATAGAATATGTCGGTATAGCCCCCATAGGTCCCTACCTTGAACTAGGAGAGAGATGGAAAAAGAGATTAGCCCAAGGACATGTTACAGGCTTTGAAGAAAAGGATTTTGCAAAAAGGATAGATCCAAAACTAACTATGCAAAATGCAGAGTCAGTGATTGTCTGTCTTTTTCCATACTATATAGGTCAAAATAATAATGCAAACCTTACCAAATCAAGCTTTTCACTAGACTATCATAAAATAGTAAAGGATAAGCTTCTACAAATTGGTGAATTTCTACAAGCTAAAACACCTGATTTTCAATATCAAGCTTATGTGGACAATGGCCCACTTTCAGACAGGTATATGGCATATTTAGCTGGTCTAGGCTACTTTGGAATCAATTCTCATATTATTACCGATAAATATGGTTCCTATATATTCATAGGATATATTTTAAATAATTATGCCTTTGAAGCTGACAAGCCACAAGAGAAAACCTGTATTAAGTGCGGTCGATGCGTGGAGCAATGCCCGGGAAATGCAGTAAGTGGTAACTTTGATATAAACCCTCTACGTTGTTTTTCATATATTACTCAGAAAAAGGGTGAATTGTCAGAGCAGGATATAAACATCTTAAAAAAGTCACAAATGGTATATGGATGTGACATCTGCCAAGATGTATGTCCCCACAATAAGGACGTGCAAACTACACCTATACCGGAATTTAGAGAAAACATAAAGAGTAATATTGAATATGAAGAACTGCTGAAAATCTCCAATAAGGAATTTTTAAGAAGATATAAAAGCAGGGCTTTCAGTTGGAGAGGAAAAGCTCTGCTGATAAGAAATTTTGAGATAAACCAATCAAGTTCTTAGAAATAGTTTCAGTATAAGTATGGTAACAAGAAATGCAAATGACACAAGCAATAATTGCTTATACTCACTCTTTTGAAGCTTATATATGGATTTAATACGTGATTCATCTGATAATTCGTTAGTGTTGCTTAAGTCCAAATGTATTTTATAAAACTTAATATTTATTACCAACATCAAAAGACTCATTAAAAGATTAATTAAGCTGTCAAAACCACTTACCTTTTGCCATTGGTTAATGGTATAGCCCATGGTTATTAGGAAGAGTATCGTTGTTATGTTTGACGCTGATTTTACTTTACCTGAGAAGATTTTGATGTTTTTTATTAGATTCTCATTAGTCATATGCATACTCCTAATCGTCAATTAGTTTTACCTTATTCATTCGACAGTATATACATATTTCCTTTGTATCTATAATTTTCTAGCCCATCGACGATCAGTACTTGGTTCTGCCTTTTTTTGTATATTTCTTTGGTTTAATATCTTATGTAATGATTATTTGTAATAGTTCTTTATTTCTATTAAATACGTCAGAGTTATTAAATTAAACAGTGTGAATATATGAAATAACCCTTGCACCTGGTATTATTCTGTTGAACAGCATAGAAAAAGTGCAGCTTAAATACCTTCCCAGCATTTTATTATATCTTGTAAACATTCAAGTTCTGCTCTTATGTCTTTTGTGTGATCTATCTTTGATGCTTCATTGTATCCATTTTCCTGTTTCTTCAGACAAGATATCTCTTTAAACAAATATTCTTTTATCTTTCCAAGTACTAAATTTTCATTTTCCATTTATATCGCATCCTTTACTATAATTTTCTGTACGCAATACGTAAATACAATTAGATTATAATTTACATTTTCTGTACAGTCAATAGTTTTTGTACACTTTCCGTAAATTTATATATTAAATATACTCATATGGTATAATTAAATTACGCAAAATGAAAAGAGGATTAATTATGTTTAATGGAGAGAAGTTAAAACAATTAAGAACAAAAAAAAGCTTAACTCAAATTGAACTTGCTAAGATATTTAGTACATCTCATGCAACAATTAATAGATATGAAAAGGGCATCAATGAGCCTGACTCAAAAACTATTACTAAGTTTGCTGATTTCTTTAATGTATCTACTGATTATTTGCTTGACAGAACAAATATTCAAAATGAAACCATCCAATCAGAAGATGGTCTAGACCCTAATAATATAGAATATAAGTCCTATAAAGAAATAATAGATAAATTTAAATTTCTTCTTGAACAAGAGGGTATAATATCAGAAAATGAACCAATTCCTCAAGAAGCATTTGAACAAATAATAAAACATGGAGCTTCTACTGCAATAGAAATATTAAAACTGAAGTTCAATAAGTAAAGGCTACTATTAAAGATTGCTAGAATATAGCAATCTTTTTGTTTGCTCAATATAACTCATTAATCTGTGTATTCTATATAGCCCCTCTATTTTTCATACCTTTCTCCAAAATATATATCATAATTTTAAAGTTTAACAGCTACATATTTATACTATATTATGCATTAAAAAAACCCATTGAGTAAAACTCAATGGGTTTAGCTTCAACATTTAATTATCTTCTGTTGCTGTTGAAATCTCTGCCGCCACGATTGTTTTGTGCTTTTCTAGCTCTTCTGCAATCTGGGCATCTTTGTGGTTCGTTTTCGAAACCCTTTTCTTGATAGAAAGCTTGCTCGCCTTCTGTGAATACGAAAGTTGCTCCGCAATCTTTACAAGTTAAATTTTTATCTGCCATTGTACCTTACCTCCTGTTATTTATTAAGGATTCAACTTCATAATCTTTTATTCCCAATAAATAATTAGGTAAAGTTATACTTGTTAAATCTCTCTTACTGTTTAAGTATATCACCTGTTTTCCGTCTCGTCAACATGAATATCTAGATTATTTTATATTATTTTTCTAAACAGCTTTTCAGACACCTTATAAGCACTTCATTGCTACCCCTGTCCTTTACTGCCAGCCTAAAATATTGCCCATTTAAACCCTCAAAACCATCAGGGGTTCTAATTAGAACTCCATGCTGTAACAAGCAATGCTTTAACTTCCAAGCATCTATATCATTATCTAAAAGCTTTACTAAATGAAAATTTGTTGAAGACTTATACGCCTTTATATTTCTGATTGAATTAAGGCTGTCGTATAGATAAATACGTTCTGTTTCTATCCATGCTCTAGATTTCATTATATACTCATAGTCCTTAAGCACACAGCAACCTGCAATAACCGCTGCTGTGTTTACGTTCCAAGGCTCTAAGCTATTTCTAATATCATTTAGCCACATTAAGTTCTTGCATACTGCGTAGCCCAATCTTATTCCCGGCATACCGAAAAATTTAGTAGCCGCCTTGACTACCATGACATTTTGATGATTTTGAAGCTCGCTTATCATACTATTGCAAGGATAGTATGGCGAAAACTCCATAAAAGCCTCATCGATAATAAGAAGACTGCCTTTTTCCTGCAATAGCTCTGCAAGCTTTTGCATCTGCCCTTTTTCTATAAGCGTTCCCGTTGGGTTATTTGGATTGCATATTATAACCACGCTGTCTTCATCAGCTATATCAGTAATTTTATCAATAGCTACAGCTTGAAACTCTTCATCAAAGCAATTAACTGATATAAAATCCATGCCATAAAAGGAAGCAGCTCTGGAGTATTCGGAAAAGGTAGGCATAAGCCCTATCAATTTCTTTTTATGCGACTTTCCAATAGCCTTATATAAAAGCTCAACTGCACCATTGCCAGGAACTATATAGTTTATATCGTCAATATTAATATATTCTGCAATAGCTATCCTAAGCTCTGCATAATTTATATCTGGATACTTTGTAAATTCATTGATATTATCATTAAGCATTCTCTTAAAGCTCTCTGGTACACCCAAGGGGTTAATGTTAGAGCTAAAATCAATGATTTTTTTCTTATAATCATATATATCTCCACCATGAAAATTCATTTTATCACCCACTATATGTTTTTCGCTAAACATTTTACATTTAATAGAAATTTTTCGTAATATCTATGACAAGGTATACTAAGACAAATATTATCAATGCCATAAAATATGCTTCATACATCAATTTTACAGTCTTTATAATTGTATCATTCACTAAGGGCTTTATAGCTTTTCCTATAGTAGGCTTGTATTCAGGCTTACCAAAGTAATAATTAGTACCTCCAAGCTGTACTGATAATGCTCCCGCAACAGCCGCTTCAGGATATCCACTGTTTGGACTACTGTGTTTTCGTCCCTCTCTCAGTGTTGTTTTCACACTTCCTTTAAAATCCATTCCAATAACTAGGGCTGCCAGAGAAATTAAAAAAGCAGTAATCCTAGCAGGTATGAAGTTTACTATGTCATCAAGTTTAGCAGATGCCCAGCCAAAGTTTAAGTACCTATCATTTTTATAGCCCACCATAGAATCTAAGGTGTTTACTGCCTTGTATGCAAGGGCTAAGGGTGCTCCTCCCAATATCATATAAAACAGTGGAGCAATTATGCCGTCTGATGAGTTCTCAGATACTGTCTCTACTACTGCTCTAGTTATCTGCTTTTCGCCCAGCCGCTCTGTATCTCTTCCAACTATCATTGAAGTCATCCTTCGAGCCTCTGTTAAATCTCCTTTTTGCAGTTGTCTACAAATTTTCATTGCCTCACTGCTTAAACTCCTAGCCGCAAGGCAAGTTGATAACAAAACAATGTTTATAAAATAAAAAAGATAAATATTATAAGTAAAGGCTATTTTTAATATCCAATAAGGACTAAGATAAAAAATTAATACTGTTGAAAAAGTTAAGAGTATTCCCGCTGTCTTTAGTCCAATATCAGCTTTGACAAACTTCCTGGCAAGTTTCTCAAAGCTTTTTATATACATTCCAATTAGTCTTACAGGATGTGGAAACCAATGAGGATCTCCTATCAGCAAATCCAAAAGAACAGAAATAACTACGCTAACCATCTATACCTTCCTCCAATATCCTATACATTCGTTCCAGGTCTAAGCTTCCTCGTACCACCTCTGCAAGCTGGTCATACTGCTGTTCTTTAAACTCCCAGTAATCCTTTACGTCAAATTTTAAAGTATTAAGTCCTTTTCTTTCCCTTAGCATATTTATAAAGCTCTCAACAAATGCTTTACTATCAAATATACCATGTAGATATGTACCAAATACTGTATTGTCCCTGTTTACCATTCCATCTACTGCATTGGTATTACTACCGTTTTGAGATACAATTTGCATAAATGGACTATATCCATCTTTAATCAGCGTTTCGCCCATGTGTATCTCATAACCCTTTACCCTGCATTGAAAAACATTATCAATACCCTCTGTCAAAGTAGTAGTTTTCTCCTGCTTAAACATTGTTTCACAATCTAAAAGTCCAAGTCCTTCTACACTTTCCAAATCTGATTCTGTTCTATTTGGATCATGGATTCTATTTCCAAGTATTTGATAACCACCGCATATTCCAAATACTATGCTTCCTTCATTGTGACATCTGATTATCTTTTTATTCATACCTGTGTCAATTAAAGCAGCCATATCTTTTATAGTGCTCTTAGTACCTGGAATAATTACAACATCTGGCTTTCCTAGCTCTTCATTAAGCTTGACAAATCTGAGTCGCACTCCACCGTATAGCCTTAGAACATTAAAATCAGTGAAATTGGACATATAAGGCAAGCTGACTACAGCTATATCTATATCTCCCTGTATATCGTCCACATGCTGCAACCAGTCTGATACGCTGTCCTCATCTTCTAGATAATGTCGATAATAAGGAACTACTCCAAGAACTGGCACCTTTATAATATCCTCAAGCATTTTTAACCCGGGTTCTAATATTTCTAGACTACCTCTAAATTTATTAATAATTATGCCTTTTACACGCTTTTTTTCTTCCTCATCCAAAAGCAACATAGTACCTGCCAGAGAGGCAAATACTCCACCTCTATCAATATCTCCGACTAATATAACTGGAGCTTTGGCGATTTCTGCCATACCCATATTTACAAAGTCGTTTGACTTTAGATTAATTTCCGCTGGACTACCTGCACCTTCAATAACAACAATATCACTGTTATTTGCCAGTTTCCAATATGTATCACTTATTTCACCCTTTAGCTGTTTCTTAAAGTCAAAATAATCTACTGCATCCATTTCTGAATGTACCTTACCATTTATAATAACCTGAGATTTTCTATCTGAGGTTGGCTTTAAGAGAATAGGATTCATATTCACGCTAGGTGCCTTGCCTGCGGCTTCTGCTTGCATTACCTGAGCCCTGCCCATTTCATATCCATCATGTGTAATATATGAGTTTAAAGACATGTTTTGTGATTTAAAAGGGTTGACATCATAACCATCTTGAGTAAAAATTCTACAAAGTGCTGCTGTTATCATACTCTTGCCTACCGATGAGGCAGTACCTTGTATCATTATCCCTTTTGCCTTTATATTTTTTTTATTCATATGTCCCATCCTTTATAGCTTGTTGATTCCTTGTATAACACAATTGTTTTCGTTAAGCTCTAAAACGCTGTAAGTACCCTGTGAAAAGTTGAAGCTCCAAATTTTATCCATAGATATATTAAGTAGGTAAGTAATAATTATTCTTAATACTCCCTGATGTGTCACTATAAGAACTTCCTTATCTCTATATCTTGCAATGAGTTCATCTATGCACTGGCAAACCTTTTGGCACATCTCCGTAAAGCTTTCGCCCTGTATTGGAGCAGCATTTTGCCAATCTCTTGTCCACGCCTCCCAGTTTTCCTTATACTGCTGCATAATCTCTGTATAATGTTTTCCTTCCCAAGCTCCAAAATTAAGTTCCCTCAACCTTGTATCCTTAAGTATTTCTATGTCTTTTCCATCACACACAATACTCGCTGTATTAACTGCTCTTTTTAAATCGCTTGATATTGTCACATCAAGCTTTATTTTTTGGAAGCTTTGGTGTAAAAGTTCAGCTTGCTCTACACCATTCTGTGTTAATTCACAGTCTGTCCAGCCATAATAGCAACCCTTTTTATTAAGCTCCGTCTCTCCATGTCTTACAAGGTAAAGTCTTGTCATGCTATAACATACCTCCAAAGCACAGCAAAAAACAACATGAATATAACCTCTCCTAATTCACTTGCTGCACCTAAGGTATCCCCTGTCATACCTTGAATTTTTGAATATATATATAGTCTGTATAAGCCTATAATAACAAACATTACAGCCACAGCTGCCAATCCAGCTAGTCTGAAAACTAAGTATTGAATCAACGCCCCTATTATTATAGCTCCTATAGTTCTAGTCCATGTTTGTTTGCCTATATAGAGTCCTCCCATGCCTTCTGCCCTTGCATAGACAGAAACCTTTGAAAGAAGAGGTATCGCCATTTTTGCTGCGGCAGGTGCTAAAGCTAATACCCAAAATATATTTTGCTTTGGTATACTATATAAAATCGCTACTCTTAAAAGTAAATCAAAAGCAATTGCTAAGGCTCCGTGAGTGCCTATTCTGCTATCCTTCATTATCTCAAGCATTCTATCTCTTTTCCTAGCTGAAAAAATGCCATCACAGGTATCAGCAAGTCCGTCCAAATGTATAGCTCCTGTAACGCAGATATTTGCTAGTACAGTACAAACTATAGGAAATAGTCCATCTAAAACATAGCTTGTAAGTATATAGACAAATGCGTCTATAAGCCCAACAATTAACCCAACTATAGGGAAGTATATTACTCCCTTTGCGAAGCTGCCACCTTCTGCATTGACTTGTTTGTTAATAGGCAATCTAGTTAAAAACTGAATCGCTAATATAAAGCTATCCATGTTAATTCCCCTTTATTTTATTTTCATAGGAATTCCGCATACAGTTAGATATACTTCATGACATTTTGCTGCTATTCTTTGATTTATTCTGCCTGCAATATCTCTAAAAGCACGAGAAATTTCATTTTCTGGCACTAGCCCTGAGCCAAGCTCATTTGTCACAAGTACAACAGTTGCTTGTCCTTCCAAAGCAGCAGCTATAAGCTTATCAAATTCTGCTGTCACATATGCCTCTGCTTCTTTCAAAACTTTAAAGGAAGGCTTATCGAAATCCATTCCTGGATAATCGAAGAGCAGATTTGTAAGCATTACTGTTACACAATCCAGAAGTATTGCATTATAGCTGCTTCCTTTAGATTCTAATATCTGTCCTAATCCTTTATAGCCTTCAAAGGTGTCCCATTCCTTTGGACGAGACTCTTTATGCTTTTTGATCCTATCCTGCATCTCCTCATCAAAAGCAATAGCAGTAGCAATATATAGTACCTTTTGTCCTATATCTGCTGTAAGTTTTTCAGCAAAGGTGCTTTTTCCGCTTCTGGCGCCTCCAGTTACAAGTATAAACTTTCCCATATAATCACTACCTTATATCTATTAAGTAATCATCGTTAATTGCTGCTTGTGCAAAGGTCGCCATGTTAGCCACTACAGCCTGAGATGCTTCGATAATATTAAATGTAAGCGGACATCCTGTGCCTTCACCTAAACGCATATGTAAGTTTAATATAGGCTCTATTCCAAGAGCTTGAGCAGCTTCCTTGTATCCCGGTTCATCTGAGCAGTGAGATGATATCATATATTCTTTAGCTAATGGGTTTATTTTATATGCCACTAAAGCTGATATCATAGATATAAATCCGTCAATTACTATCGGCACCCTAAGCTTTGCAGCTGCAAGATAACATCCTACAAGACCTGCAATGTCTAGACCTCCAACCTTTGCTAATACATCTATAACATCATCCTTATTTGGTTTATTTATACTTATTGCTCTTTCTATAACACGCTTTTTGTTCTCAAAATCAGTGGCAGTTAATCCTGCACCCTTTCCTACAGCAACATCTGCTGATACTCCTGTTAAAACCATAAGTATTGCACTACTTGTACTGGTATTGCATATACCCATCTCACCTGTTCCAAATAGCTTACAACCCTTGTTAACTAAGTCTGTTGCAACTTCTATACCGGTTTCTATTGCCTTTATCGCTTGTTCCCTAGTCATAGCTGGCTCTTTAGCCATATTTTTTGTACCAAAACAGATTTTTTTATTTATGATGCCCTTTACATTGACCTCTCCATTTACACCGATGTCAACTATTGCAACCTCAGCGCCTGCATGTTTTGACAATACATTTATACCACATATACCCTTTGTGAAATTTATTGTCTGACTGCTTGTAATATTTTGAGGACAGGAGCTAACGCCTTCTTCATGTATTCCATTGTCTGCCGCCATTACAATAGTATACTTTTGGTCAAAGGTATTGTTTAATTTTCCTGTAATTCCTGCAATCTGTATTGCTATTTCCTCCAATTTGCCTAAGCTTCCTATAGGCTTTATAAGGCTGTCTAAGTATTCTTTTGCTTTTATCCTTGCATTTTCATCCAAAGGTTTAATTTCTTTAATTGTTTTTTGCATCAATTCCATAATACTATCTCCTTTCAAAATAAAAAAACCGCACATAAAGTGCGGGATTTAGTAAATTTCTACTAATTCCATCCCTTCCCGCCGAAGGTAGAAAAAATCACAGGCAGGTCTCCTGACTTGTGGATCATCTTACTTTCCGACCTTCTCGAATTACAATGGTCTTCTCGGATTTCATACCCACTTACAGTAGCGGGGGCTGTAACGGAATTATACCGTTTTCCCTTTTAACCCAATTTCTTGAGCACCTTATGACTTCTTATTCAATTCTTTTTAATTATAGTTTTTAAGTAAGGAATAGTCAAGTGAAACGCCATTTTAGTTATACATATCACACTAAATAACTGACATTTATAAAATAGCGCGTTCTATATCACAAGTAGTTGTAATATTACAACTTTAAATAGCTGTCAATAATTACAACTTAAGGCTTTAACCATCTTAGCCGATAAAATATTTAGACCCTATCATAATTGAAAACATTATAAATGTAGGTTATACTAAAATTAATAAGTTTGGTTTATATGTTGCAATAAGGAGAGATATTATGTTAAATAAAAATGTCTTTGTTGCTATCGCTGACAACGAAAGTTACTCTATATTTTTAAAAGACTTAAAAAAAGAATATGAAAATGTACAACTCTTTTATGAGAAAGAAAGCTTGATAAAGAGTATTGAGTTTTTGTCTCATAATCAATCATATTTGGACAACAATATTTTTATTATTTTTTCTGAGGTTGAGTTTATAAAAGCCATAAGCAAGTATTTGAAGGAAAACTTGGATGAGCTCAGTTACGTGCTTGTTTGTTTAACAGAAAACAGGCGACCTTCAATAAATAGTTGCGTCAATTTGTTTGATTACATACAAGTTCATTCTTCAGATTTTGATAAGGTATTATTCATAAACAGACTTGATTCAGAAGTCCAAAACAAAACCAGAATAACTGCCTTAAAAATTCAGACGCGAGAATTCTACGAAATTGGCAAGCTTTTGTCCTCAGAAAAAGATATTTTCAAACTTTTTGATATGATAGTAAATACCAGTTTAAAGATAACTCATGCTGATGCTGTAACCCTTTATCTTGTTGCAGACAAGCATACCGAAGAATGGTCTTCAATAAAAAACGGAGACTATGAGGATAAGCTTATGAAGTTTGTAATATCAAAAAATATAAGCATTAATACAAATCTTCAATCCTTTACTACAATGATTACGAAAAAAAGTATTTATGGCTATACCGCGATTAACGGAAAGGCTTTAAGAATAGATAATACAAATAATATTAGCCCGGAAATGGATTATGTGCATGACAATAGCTTTGATATGAAAACAGGCTATAAAACAATCTCTATGCTATCAGTACCAATGAAGGACAGAGAAAACAATGTTACTGGGATAATTCAGCTGATTAATAAAAAAAGAGATACAAATCCAGTAGATTATAGATCCAGCGATTGGATAGAAAAAATAATACCCTTTGACTATTTCGATGAGCTTACAATGAACTCTATTGCTGGTCAAGCAGCTGTAGCCTTAGATAACAACCTGCTTTATAAAAATATAAATCAACTTTTAGGAAAATATGTTGAGCAAAACGAAAAGCTTACCTTGCTTAGCAGTAAAATACTTAAGGCTCATGAAGAAGAGCGTAAACGTATAGCAAGAGAGATACATGATGGTCCAGCTCAATCAGCTGCATGTCTTGCTCTCAAGCTTGAGCTATGCAAAAAACTTCTAGAAATAAAATCATATGATAAATTATCAGCAGAGTTAGACAAGTTAGGGCTTGATGTAAGATCCACTGTAAAGGAAATTAGATCAATTATTTATGACCTTAAGCCTTCGTATCTAGACGATGGATTATTTATAGCACTTGAAAATCATATTAATATATTTCGTGATAATACAAAGCTTAATTTGGACTATTTCACAGAAGGTAAAGATACTAATATAGAATATTATATTGGTTCTACTGTCTTTAGAATCATGCAGGAAGCTTTAACCAACATAAGCAAGCATGCTAAAGCCAAGCATGTTAGGGTTAGCATAGAAGTTACAGAAAATGAGCTATGTCTCAATGTAACTGATGATGGAAAAGGCTTTGATGTTTATACCATAAAGCATCCAAAGCATGTAGAAATAGAAAGAGGCTTTGGTATTGAAGGGATGAGAGAAAGAGTAGAGCTTATAAATGGAAGTATATCAATAAATTCATCAATCAATAAAGGTACTATCATCAGTATAAAGGTACCGCTTAAATAGCAATAAAACAATGTAAAATATATCGCACTATTTTATAAATATCAATTATTTAGTGCGATATCTATATATGGAGGCATAGTATGATATGTTATAACTGTGGTTTAAAAGTTCATAGCTCTAATGTTAAAATGTGCCATTTCTGCGGAACTAAATTTGGGGTGACATGCAATATCTGCAAAGCTCCAAATCCACCCATGGCAAAGTTTTGCTGTCACTGTGGCAACCAGTTAATAAGCTCTATTGAAAGTAGTAGTGTTCAGAACTATACTACTTTAGCTGAGTCTAGAAAAAATGTAGCCATTCTTTTTGCTGACGTTTCTGGCTTCACAGCTTTGTCAGAAAAGCTTGACCCAGAGATTGTAAGAGAAATAATAAATGATTGTTTTACATATATAACCGCTCCTGTTTATGAGTTAGGAGGCACCATAGACAAGTATATAGGTGATTGCGTTATGGTATTGTTTGGCGCCAAAATCAGCCACGTTGATGATGCAAAACGCGCAGTGCTATGTGCTGTCAAAATGAACAGCCTAATAAAGGAATTTTCTGATGAAAGAATAAAGCCCCTAGGTTTTGATCTTCAACTCTCTATTGGAGTCCACTATGGTCTTGTTGTCACAGGTCGAGTAGGAAACTACTTCGACATGGACTATACTGTAATGGGAGACACAGTAAACACCGCGCAAAGAATTCAATCCTATGCACCTAAATCCTGCATATATGTCTCTGATGCTGTATATAAAGAAACTCAAAATGACATTGAATATTCTGAGTCTACTGCAATTTCTGTAAAAAACAAGGAAAACCCGATTGTTTGCTATATGCCTCTTAGTATAAAAAATCCATTAAGCAGCTCAAAAGAACAGGTACCTATGGTTGGACGTCACGACTGCTTAATGGAATTAAGCAATCTTCTTGAAAACTCAAAGTATAATGTTACCTGCGTTACAGGAGTCATAGGTCCTGCAGGCATTGGTAAAAGCACTTTAGTGGAAGGCTTTCTGTCCCTAATTAAGGATGACCTCAAAATAATAAAAACTGAGTGTAATCCAGAATGGACAAATAGTCCTTATTCCCTTATATCAATGCTGCTTATGAGTATTATGAACATTAATGCCGTGGAATCAGTAATTGTAAAGCAAAGTCGTATAATATCATATATAAGCTTTATATTATCCAATTATGATGAAGAAACTGTAAAGAGAAATTACCAGTTCATATCTTTTCTTATGGGACTTGAAGTAGACAAAGAAACAAGAGATATTATATCTTCTATGGATACAAAAAGCATATATAGAGAAATTACAAACCAATTAATATTACTTTTCCATGAGTTTGAGAATAGATTTAGAACCTTGATTTTAATTGAAGATATTCATTGGGGAGATTCAAAGTCTGTTTCACTGCTTAAGGATATTTGGACAAGCTGCTTATCAAACAAGAACGGTAAAAATCTATACATATATACCTCTAGAAATGTACTGGAAAAACTTAAGGAGTTGCCTCAAAATAACAATAGTATCATTAGCTTAACTCCTTTGAATAAAAACAGTGTAATAGAATATATAAAGCTTTATATTGGCTGTGATGAAGTAGAAAGTAATTTTGCAGATTATATATATAGCTTCAGCGGGGGTAACCCTCTTTATATGTATGAGCTTCTAAGATATATAAAGAAGGTTCCATTGTATTATATTTCTAAAGATACGATCTTACTGCAAAAAAGCATAGATAAAGTTCCAGACAGCTTGCAGGGCTTGATATTATCCAAGCTTAACTACATGTCTCAAGGAGCTACTGAAATTGCCCAAGCTGCTTCAATAATTGGTAAGGATTTTCCTGTAGTAGTCATTAACAAGCTGCTTCATACAGACGTTGAGTCTGAAGAGTATTTAAGAGAAGCAGTAGATAGCAATATAATATATCTAAAAAACACTTATACATACAACGGAAGAATTGAGAAGCTATACAGCTTCACACATGAAACAGAACGAGAAGCTATATATAACAGCATACTACACAAAAAGAAAATAAATTATCACAGAGATGCGGGAAGAGCTATTGAAATCCTATACTCTAGGAATATCGAAAGCTATTATGAGGTTCTAGGTGAACATTTTGAAAATGGTACTGAGCTTTCAAAAGCTGGAGAATACTACGCCAGTGCTGCACAGCATTATAAAAACCTTTTCAATACACAGGAAGCACTGGGCTACTTTATAAAAGCATATAATTGCATTACTAAACAAAAACAGAGCAATAACGATAAGCTTTATCCTTTATGCGTTGAAATCGGAGAGCTTTACAGTATACTGTCAGATTTTAAAAATGCTAAGCACTTCTTAAACAAAGCTCTGAAGCTTACTGACAACATAAATGAACGTTGGTCTGTAGAGCTTGATTTGGCTCGTATATATAAGGATCAATCCAAATATAAACAAGCTATGGATATTTTAGATGATATTCAAAAACAAATGAAACAAAGTAACAGCCTATATGGTAGCTTACTTTTCCTCAGGTGTTCAATACAAAGACTTACAGGACAATCTCAACAAGCTCTTATAAATATTAAAAAGGCAGAAAATATACTTGCAAAAAATAAGGACTATGAAAATTTGGCAAAGGTCTTAAATGCAGCAGGGGTTATCTACCATACTACAAGTGATATAGATAATGCTCTAAAGTCCTACCTCAAAGCCTCTAAGTATTCGGAAAAGGTGGGTGACTTACAAACCTTGATGAAGTGTGCTACAAATATGGCTACCATATACCATATACAAGGCAACTTAAACAATGCCATGAAGTACTTCACTACTGCTATAGATTTGGCTAAGAAGATTTCCCATAAGCAGGGATATGTTACAAGCAGTAATAATCTTGGTATACTGCATATGAATAAAGGCTTGTTTAACAAAGCAAAGGCACTATTTGAGGAAGCAGCAAAAATATCAAAAGAAACCTCTACACTGTTTATGCAATCTGCATCACTTTCAAATCTTGCAGATATAGAGTATTACCTAGGCGACTACAAGTCAGCAAAGAAATATGCAGCACAAGCCTTGGTAATATCAAAGGAAATCGAAGATATCGAGGGTGAAGCAATTAATAATATATCTCTTGCTAAGATTAATATTGAGCAAGGACTTTTAGACGAAGCTAAGAAATACCTGGATGCTTCTGCCCAAATTTACAGTGAGCTAAACAGTGAAGATGGCTGGAGCGATTACCATTACTATGTAGCACAATATTACTTAGAGCTAAATAAGCTAGAACAATCACAGGAGCAAGCGGAAAAATCTCTTGAATTAGCTGCAAAATGTCAGAACAATAGAAAAGAAGCGAAGGCTGTAAGGCTTCTGGGTATAATTCTTCAAAAGAATAATGAATTCCAAGCCTCCGTAGATAAATTTGACACCTCTATAGAGCTTTTAGAAAAGGAAGAAGCAAGCTATGAACTGGCAAAAAGCTTTTATCTAAGAGCCTTAAGTTATAACAGATTGGATAAAAATGAAGCCTCTTTGAAGGATCTAAAAACTGCATTAGTTAATATTGAAAAAATAGATAAATGCAAATGGACAAAAATAATAGAGCATGGCATTGTATGATGTCATGCTCTATCTATATCGCACTAAACAAATTACATTTGTCAAATAGTGCATTATATCTAGGTAATATTATATTCCTTCAGCTTTTTATATACAAAAGGTATAGACATTTCAATAGCTTCAGCAACAGCCTCAACTTTGCAATTCTTTTGTCTGTATATTTTCTCAAGGTATTCTTTTTCAATACTATTCATATATTTTTTATAGCTTTCTTCTACTAAAGCATGTGTTGAGGTTCTTGTTTTCAGCTCTGATAAATCAAGTGTATCACTCTTTGAAAAAACCATGCCTTTTTCAATAAAGTTTTTTAGTTCTCTAACATTACCTGACCAATCATATGCAAGCAAATCATCTAATTGAGTAAGTTCAAAGGGCTTTATATTCTTGTTGAATTTAACATTGAAGCTTTCTATGTAATAGTTTGCAATTTCCAAAATGTCGTTTTTTCTTTCTCGTAAGGATGGCAATCGTATATCAAGCACCGCTAATCTATAATATAAATCGCTTCTGAAGCTTCCTTTTTTTACTTCTTCATATAAATCTACATTTGTTGCAATTATAAACCTTGCTTCAGTATTCTTATACTCTGTTCCGCCTACCTTTCTATATATCCGTTCTTCTAGAAGCTGTAGCATTTTACTTTGTATAGATGGAGAAGCATTTTCAATTTCATCCAAGAAAACTGTACCGTTTTCTGCTACCTCTATAAGTCCTTTTTTTGATGAAATTGCTCCTGTAAAGGCTCCCTTTTCATATCCAAATACTTCACTTTCAAAAATATTCTCTCCTATGTTTGGTATAGTGATTTTTACAAAAGGTCTATTCTTTCTATCGTCATCCATAAAGTGAATCCAACGGGCTATAAGCTCCTTGCCTGTGCCTGTCTCTCCTGTAATAAGTACAGTCGAATCAAGTCTTAGCAAGCTTTTATACTTCTCCAGATACTCACCAATACAACCGCCTACAATATTAAAGTTTTGAAATAGTGTGTTCTGCTTCATATAAATGCTCCTATCTAAATATATTGCACTAAATAATTTACATTTATAAAATAGTGTATTCTATATGTATATAATATTTATACAACTGTATAAATCACACTAATTATAACATAATAAAAAGTTTAATAATAGATAATCTAGTCTAAATTTCGCCGCGTATTAATAGGTCTATAGTCCTATTAATACACCATGTTTAGGACTTGCATACCATTTTACATAATCAAAGTGATTTTGGCAAGATAATTGCGTATATAGATGTTAACAGATATTCTAGGAGGTGTCATATATGTTTAAAAGATGGGCATGTTTTATATTGATATTCGTTATTGTTCTATCAAGCACTTCAGTATTCGCAGATGTTCAATCATTACCAAAGGAATATACTATTACTGTAACAGAAGCTGGTGGCAGATACCAATTAGGTAACGTTCAGCTTACGTTCAAGAAAGATTGTATAGAAAAAGGAATGGAGCCGGTAATATTTACTGTGCAGTTTTATGCAGAAAACGGAATTCCTTATATTGATATTGAACCATCCGTAGAAAAGTTTGCAAAGAAAGCAATGATAAAGGTTGAAAAAGGCAATGTTGAATTCTTTGACAAAGCTACAAACCAAACAGTATCAGTTGAGTTAGAAAATAACAACATACAAGTAACACATTTTTCAAGGTACATACTAATCGACTAAAAAAATCTCTCCGATTGGAGAGATTTTTTTTATTATTTAAAATATTGTATTCTAATATAAAATTCGTTTATCTTCTACACGCTTTGTTATTTTCATCTGATCAAAGTTATCTAACAAAGCCATGGCATACTTTCTACTGGTTCCCAGCAAGTCCCTGAACTGTCCTAATTGAATATCTCCATTTTTTGATATATAATCCTTAACTAACGAGATTGCTTCATTGTAGGCTTCTTGAACAAAGGTGATATCCTCCTCCAGCCTAATCAAACATCCCATATCGATAAGAGCATTATAAACCATTTGTACTTGATTTTTGTCATATTTCACTTCGCTTAATATGTCTGTAAGCTTGGGAGGATTATATTTATTTGCACCCAGCTTGCTTAGAAGCATATCTCTTATTTTGCTCTGTACTTCTGTAAAAGCAACCTTAAAATCCTTTTTGGATAAAAATTGACTTTCTACTTTTATGTAGCCTTCCTTTTCATAAAAGTTAAAAATAGCATCAGTTATCTTGGGCTTTACCCCTTCAAATAACCTTGACTTAATTTCCTCCTTTGACATTCCACTCTTTAGAGGATTTTTGGTGTGAAATCGAGTTAATATTTTATTCAGCTCTTCTCCAACAACATTTAAAAATTTCTTATGAGCAACATAAATTTCCTCTGACAACTTAAATTCTTCAATCAAACCCTTTTTCTTTAAGCTATCAATTATATTATCAAAGCTCTCAATATCCATATTTCCAAGCTGTTTAATAAGCTGTTTTTTTTCTAGAAATTTTTCACTATTTTGTAGCAGATACTGATCTACAATATCCTCTGGATCTCCCTTTTCCTTTATGCTTAGCTCTTCTATTACATCCTCCTTAAAGCGTTTTCTCTTGGGAGGATTTGGATCAAGTATTGTTCCTCCTGCTATAGTAAGCATAGGAGAGTAAAATCTAATAACAAAACGATCGCCTTTTTGACAAACAATTTTTTCTTCAAGTCGTAGCTGTACAAAGGTGCTTTCTCCAGGCTTTAACTCTTCTCTATCCAACAGTACAACCCTACACATTACCTCAGAGGTTCCATGATACAACCGTAATCTATCTCTGTTATCTACCGTCATAGTAGCATCCTCCAGCATTTCCAGTCTGGCATCTACCATCATAGTAGGCTCCATAGCATCCGCTTTTGCGACCACATCTCCTCTACTTATCTCATCAACCTTTATTCCTGCAATGTTAACAGCTACTCTCTGACCTGCATGAGCTTCATTTACGCCTTTCTCATGAACTTGTATAGAGCGTATTCTACTTTCAAGCTTTGCAGGATATATTTCTACCTTATCTCCCTCTTTAATACTGCCTGATATAAGTGTACCTGTCACCACAGTTCCAAAGCCTGCAACTGTAAAAACGCGGTCAATAGGCAGTCTAAAGGCAGATAATGTGTCTTTATCTTCCACAGTCTCAGTAAGCTTATCAATAACTTCTATCAGCTCTTTAAGACCCATACCTGTAACTGAAGATACAGGTATTATTGGTGCATGATCTAGGAAGGTGCCTTCTATCTCTTGCTCTACCTGTTCAGTTATCATATCAAGCCATTCCTGGTCTACCATATCTGTTTTTGTTAAAGCAATTATACCTTTCTTTACCTGTAAAAGCTTAAGAATGTTAAGATGCTCCTTTGTTTGTGGCATAACTCCCTCGTCAGCTGCAATAACTAACAAGACCACATCAATGCCACTTATTCCTGCCAGCATATTTTTAATAAACCTTTCATGTCCTGGTACATCTATTATTCCTGCTCTTTTTCCACTTGGCAAATCAAAGTATGTAAAGCCTAAATTTATAGAAATGCCACGTTCCTTTTCTTCTTTCAGTCTATCTGTATCACGTCCAGTCAAAGCTTTAATAAGCGTTGTTTTTCCATGATCAATATGTCCTGCAGTTCCAATTATTACGTTCTTCAAACAATACCACCGCTTTCTGTAAGTGCGTATTCCAATGCATCTACAATATAGTCAAGCTCATCATCAAAAACAGTTCTTAAATCAATAACAAGCCTTTCTTTGCTTATTCGTGCAATTACAGGTGTCTTATAGCTTCTTATTTTCTTCTCAAGAAAATCAACAGAGCTAACTGCTGATGTAATTGTTACTGCTTTAGTAGGCAGCTTATGCAAGGGCATCGAGCCTCCGCCTACCTCAGAGTATTCATCAATGACAGCTATACTGCATTTATCCCCAAGCTTCTTTTTTAACTTATTGTATAGCTTCTTCGCCTTTTTTTGCAGTTCTTCAGAGCTTATAGTAAGCATCCTTAGAACTGGAATCTCCCTAATTGCGGTTTGTTCGTCCAAATATAACATCAAGGTAGACTCTAGTGCAGCCAAGGTTAACTTGTCAATTCTAAAGGCTCTGGTAAGCTGATTTTTCCTCATTCTATCAATGTATTCCTTCTTACCTACAATAATACCCGCCTGAGGCCCCCCTAGCATCTTATCTCCACTAAAGGTAACTACATCCATACCTGCCTTGACAGCACTTTGCACTGTAGGCTCATAGGGCAAGCCATATTTTTGTAAGTCAAGCAGCACTCCACTGCCCAAATCCTCTATAACAGGAAGGTTAAGCTTTCTTCCCAGTTCTGATAACTCATCTGATTCTACCTCCTCAGTAAAACCAAGAATCTTGTAATTACTGGTATGTACCTTCATCAATGCAGCAGTGTGCTCATTTACTGCATTTTCATAATCCCTAAGATGGGTTTTGTTTGTAGTGCCTATCTCCCTTAGTGTAGCTCCGCTTTGTGCCATAACATCAGGCACCCTAAACGAGCCGCCTATTTCAACTAGCTGTCCTCTGGATACAACTACCTCCTTGTCCTTTGCCATGGTACTTAAAACCAACATAACAGCTGCAGCATTGTTATTTACAGCCATAGCAGCTTCTGCTCCTGTAAGTTTACATATGAGCTCTTCCACATGACTATATCTTGAACCTCTGTTTCCGCTCTCTAAATCAAACTCAAGATTAGAGTACCTACAAGCAATGCTCCAAAGATTTTCCTTTGCACGTTCTGTCAATGCAGCTCTTCCCAGATTTGTGTGAATTACAACTCCTGTGGCATTTACTACATTTTTCAGTTTGTTGCTCATTGTCTTATGAACACTTGCTATGATTCCATCTATTAAGGTTTCTTCTAAAGTATTAAGCTGTGCAAGCTCATCATCACTTAAGCTTAATATATACTGTCTATATTGATTCAAATATTCACGAATACTATCCACTACAATACTTCGTGGGTATTTTAAAATTTGATTCTCTATTTTCTTATGCTTTAACAGTTCATCAACAGCAGGAATACTGCTTAATATCTGTTGTTTTTTGTTCATTTTTCCTCCTTTAAGAAATCATAATATTTCTATAGGATAGTCTGTCTTTTCTTTTACTTCACCAACTATAGCACATTCTGTCTTATTGCTCTCTAATAACAGCTGCATCAGCTCATTAGCCTTTGCATTAGGTACTGCGAAAAGTAATCCGCCAGAGGTCTGTGGGTCAAACATTATATCCTCAATGTGTTGAGCTGGGCTATTCTTAAATAACACCTTACCCTTAAGATGTTTTCTATTATTGTAGGCACCGGCAGGTATAATTCCATCTTTAGCAAGCTCGATGCTTTCTCTTATAATAGGCAACAGATCAGACCATATTTCTATAGTGGTATTGCTTCCCTCCGCCATTTCATAAGCATGACCAAGTAAGCCGAAGCCTGTTATATCAGTACATGCGTTTATTCCTACTTTTGCAGCAGCTAAAGCCGCATCTCGATTGAGGTAAGCCATAGTCTCTATAGCCTTTGCAGCCGCTTTCTTTGACGCCACATCTGCTTTAACTGCGGTATTAATTATGCCAAGTCCCAAGGGCTTAGTTAATATCAATAAATCACCTGGCTTTGCACCTGAATTGGCAGTTATTTTATCTATATCTACCATACCCATTACAGATAGACCAAACTTAGGCTCATCATCCTCTACAGAATGTCCTCCAACAACTATTGCTCCCGCCTCCATTACCTTGTCAGCGCCACCTTTTAGAATTTTCGCTAAGACATCAAGCGGCAGACAATTGGGGAAGCATACTATATTCATGGCAGTTATCGGCTTGCCTCCCATGGCATATACATCGCTTAAGGAGTTAGCCGCAGCTATTTGACCAAACATATATGGATCGTCAACAACGGGAGTAAAAAAGTCTAAGGTTAATATAACCCCTCTCTTCTCGTCGATTTTATATACTGCAGCATCATCAGAAGTATCTATTCCTACAATTAAATTTTCATCCTCGAATTTTGGTAAATGACACAGAACCTGTGCCAAGGTCTCAGGACCTATTTTAGCAGCTCAACCGGAGGTCTTAGTCATTTGCGTAAGACGTATATTTTTTTTATCCATAACACTGCCTCCTTTCTATAAAAAAATGATAGACATATTATTCTTTACTGTCTATCATTATAACATATCAATATTTTAGCCTAAAGTTAAAAATTGTATAACTATAAAAAATGTGAAATATTTAGTCTGCTATATATTTAATTTACTGTTATTAGACCTTTTATATCATCATATTTCTTATCTCCTATGCCACTTACATTATTTAACTCCTCAATTGACTTGAAGGCGCCCTTGCTTTTTCTATACTCAATTATCTTATTGGCAATGGAAGGTCCAACTCCGGGAAGTCCATCCAAATCTGTGGCAGTGGCATTATTTATATTTATCTTGCCCTTGGTTTTTGGACTAACAACTCCTGTAGTACTTTTTTCTTCGCTTTTTATTTCCTCGCCTTTTTCTGGAACATATATCATATCCGCATCTGTAAGCTTCTGTGCCATATTTATTGCATTTAAGTCCGCTTTATCTGTAGCCCCTCCTGCTAGACGTATAGCATCCTCTATTCTGGAATCCTTAGAAAGAGTAATATTTGAAGGAGCTTTGACACTTCCACAAACATAGACTGTAATTAGCTGAGAAACAATTTCTTCCTCAACAGGTTCTTCTTTCTTAGTTTCTATATTACTTTCTTCCTCGTTTAGGACAACTTGTGTGTCATATACAGTACTTTTATAAGTAATTCCACATATTATGAGCAGTATTGATAATATTATTACTATATATATTTTATAAGCTCTCCAGTAGTAAACCAAAGTTACCGCCTCCTTAACATGGAAATTATATCATTATCTTTTTTAATATTCAATAACTTATTACTTTGATGTTTTTTGCACTTCTTTTTGGTATACTAGATATGTTATATTTTTTAGCCTTAGAATATTGGAGGAGAATAATGAAAAGATTCATAGCAACTTTAGTAGTATTGATAGTCTTATTAACAACCGTTTCAACATACGCAGAACCCCCTCAACTTGGAGCTCCATCAGCTATATTAATAGATGCAGAAACTGGCAGAGTATTATATGAAAAAAATGCTGATACAAAACGATATCCAGCAAGTACCACCAAGGTAATGACTGGACTTTTGGCAGCTGAGTACGGAAACCTTGATAAAAATGTCACTGCTTCTGCAAATGTAGTGAAAATCGAAAGAGGCAGCAGTCAGATTTATGTCATACCTGGCGAAATACTTACAATGAAGCAGCTTTTATATGCAATGATGCTGGAATCAGCCAATGATGCTGCCATAGCAATTGCAGAACAAATATCCGGTAGTGTAGACGAGTTTGCAAAAGCTATGAATGAGAAAGCTAAAAGCCTTGGAGCAGTAAATACAAACTTTGTAAATCCCAATGGTTTACATAATGATAACCACTACACTACAGCAAGAGACCTTGCTTTAATTGCACGTGAAGGAATGAAAAATCCTATCTTTAGGGAGGCCGTTGGCACTTTTCACTTTGAAATACCCGCTACAAATAAACAAGAGGCAAGACCCTACATTACAAACAGCAACAAACTTATATGGACAGTTAAAAATAAATACAAATATGAATATGCTACAGGAATAAAAACGGGATATACATCCATTGCACAG
Source organism: uncultured Clostridia bacterium (assembly GCA_942492835.1). GTDB lineage: Bacteria > Bacillota > Clostridia > Lutisporales > Lutisporaceae > GWB2-37-7. The sequence goes on from OW818645.1 coordinate 966,876, forward strand.
CACTGTCTAGTTGGCGGTGCACATAAGGATAATATGGAGCTTATTTCAGTAGTGCTAGCAGATGGAAAGGACTTTATGTATCCTGATACAATCGCTTTGTTTGAATATGGCTTTGCTAACTTTAAAAAGCTTGAGCTTTTAAAGCAAAATATGATTGTTACTACAGTTAATATCAAAAATGGAGATAGAAAGCTTAATTTACTTTCTACTGAGGATTATTCTTTAGTCGGAAAGCCTGAAGAAATCACACAAATAGAAAAGACAAAGGGCATTAAACTTACAGAAGGCATCAAGGCACCTGTTAAAAAAGGAGATATAATAGGTACTGTTTCTTTTATAGTAGATGGCAAAGAACAAAAGAGTGTAAATCTAATTGCAGAAGAAGACGTGCAAAGCATCAGAATAATAGATAAAGCTAAAATAGTCAGTAAAAAAGTAAAATGGTGGCAGGTGCTCCTGCTATTTATCGTACTATTCCTTATTTGGAGGACAACAGTAACGATAATAAAAGCAAAGCGTAGAAAGCACAGCATGTTTATATCAAAAAGAAAATATTATTAAATAAAAAAAGCTGATATGTAATAATATCAGCTTTTTTTATTTACTTATATGTAAGCAATAACTTCTATTTCTATTTGTGCATCCTTGGGCAGTCTAGCTACCTCAACACAGGATCTTGCTGGATACTTACTATTGAAGTATTGTGAATAAACTTCATTGATTTTTGGAAAGTCATTCATGTTTTTTATGAATACTGTAGTTTTTATCACCTTGTCCAAACTGCTGTTAGCTGATTCCAATAGAGCCTTTAGATTATCCAATGCCTGTCTGGTTTGCTGTGCTATATCTCCCTCAACTATTTGCATTGTTTCCGGTACTAACGGAAGCATTCCTGAGGTATATATCATATTACCTATTTTTACAGCCTGTGAATAAGGTCCTATAGCTGCTGGAGCCTTTGTTGTTGAAATTATTTCTTTCATTTAAATCTATCCTCCTAATGTTCTTTTATATATGGCAAAGCCTTATATATCTACTTTTATTTCATCTAAATAGTTATAGATAGTATATCTAGATACACAAAGTATCTTTGCTACGTAGTCTACAGCTCCCTTTACCTGAAAAGCACCTTGTCCTTCAACTAATTGTACAACATGCACCTTTTCTTCCTTTGTCATGAATCCTACAGGCTTGCCCATAGACTCCACAGTTTTATCAACAATTCTAGTTAAAACTTCATGTATCGCATCCCCTTGAGATGAACTCTCAGCATCTAAATATTGAGCATCATCATTTATATTAATAAATTCGCTTAAAATATTCTTAATTACTGTAAGCTCTGATATATCAAAGTTTATACAAAGAAATCCTATAAGGTCACCCTTGTCGTCCTTTATATACATAGAAGTTGATTTTAGTATTCTTCCATCCTTTGTTTTTTTAAGATAGTTAAGCTTATTGTTGTCAAAGCAACCCCTCTTAAGGTCTGCTAATCCGTATTCGCTCATGGGTCCCCCAACTATTCTATTAGTTACATGACCATTTGAAATTGCAACAATAGAGCTTTCCGGATTTCTTACATCGTGCAGTACCACCTCACAGTTTTTGCCGAAGGTATTTGCTATGCCCTCAACTATGGGTATCATGTTTTTAAGAATTGGATGTATGTCTTCGTGCATCATCATACCCTCCTATAGTACTAATTAATCTTCATTTTCAACTGGTATGTCTTTTGCATCAACCCAAATTCTTTCTAAATTATAAAATTCTCTCTCTTCAGTGTGAAACAAATGAATTACTACATAATTAAAATCCATCAATATCCATCTTCCACCTCTGAAGCCTTCTTTATGGTATAGCTTATAGCCGGCTAACTGCATTTTTTCCTCTAGCTCGTCTGCCATTGCTTGAACCTGTGTGGTAGAAGTACCAGTTGCTATTATAAAGTGATCGGACAAAGTAGATATCTCATGGATATCTAGTAAACGTATATCTTTTGCTTTCTTTTCCTTTAGCAGTTCTACTGCTTTGTTGGCTATTTCTCTTGAAATTTCGTACAAAAGTATCCCTCCTATTGTTTTCTGTCGTTGCCTATAATAATAGTTATATCATAAAAATAGTTTAAGTCTATATCCGAATCAGTAATACTGATTCCTGTTTCACTTGCTAATTTCTCCAGCTTGTTCTTATCGCCTTTTCTGTCTATAACTCTAGAGTAGTTATAGATTAAATCATCGGTATCTCCAATTTTTGCTACTACATATCCCTTTTGCTCAAGATCATTTTTCATTGCAGCCGCAAGTCCCTTGGTTTTTGTACTGTTTAAAACTTCAATTTTTATTTCATTTTTTATTATACTTGTATTTTCTTGTATATTTGATATTGTAGAAGCATCTTGACTATTCTCTTTATTTGCAATTCCAAGATCTTGACTCATAGTTGTCATCATTTCATCAAGCTTTTCTTCATCATGTATAAAATAAGCTACCCCATTTTTATAGTCCGGCTCTCCAGGTAATGTATACATTTTTATATTATTCACATCTAAGCTGCCAATATCTAACATGTACTGACCTATCTCATTTTGTTCAAGATTAGTCTTTGTGTTTTCTATCATTGTAGTTATCAAGCTTGGTGCTTTTAATATAATAGAAGGGCTTGTAAGCTTCTTAATAAAGGCTTTTGCAAATTCCTGTTGTGCTTTTATTCTTCCTAAATCCTGATCAGCATAACCAGATCTATATCTAAGAAATTGTAGAGCCTTTTCCCCCTTAAGAATCTGTAATCCAGGCTTAATGTGTATATGCAAATCTTGAGCAGGATCATCATAATCCATTTGCTGGGGCACATTAATTTTTACTCCACCCAAAATATCTACAATTTTTTCTACTCCCTTAAAGTCTACCTTAACATAGTGATGTATAGGGATATCCAGTAGATTACCTACCGTTTTCATAGCAAGAGCGGTGCCTCCCTTTTTTCCTATGGCTGAATTTACTTTTTCAAAGCCATACTCAGGTATTTCCACTCTAGTATCACGCGGTATAGATATAATAGCCACTTGATGAGTTTTCTTATTATATCTGGCAACCATAATAGTGTCTGACCTTGCTTCATCCACACCAAGCAGTAAGGTATTTACTACGATATCTCCCTCAGCTTCAGGAGGAATCAGATCAGGCTGCTCATTTAAACTATTCTCAAAATCCTTATCCTGTAAGCTTTGTCCTGTATTATTTAAAACTAAATAGCCACCTCCAAAAATAAAGATAAAAACTATAAATGATGCTGCAAATATTATTATATATCGTTTCAAGTTAATTTACCCCATTTCTTATTCTGCAAGTCAGTTATAATAAAATTTCTTGCATAAACAGTATTAGGATGTATCATAGCCTTCTTTCCTATTAAGAATCTAATTGATGAATCAAAAGCCGCTATCAGTGCTTCATCTAAATCATACTTTGAAAGCTGTCTAATATTTTCTATTCCTGGAAAACTTCTTGATGGTTCAATAACATCAGATAAAAAAATTATCTTTTCTAAAAGTGTCATGGCTTCTTTGCCAGTTGTATGATACTTTACAGCAGTAATTATTACCTCATCATCTATCCTAAATTTTTGTCTTATTACATGTTCCGCTGAATAACCATGTAATAGCTCTTTATTACTGTAAATTAATGAATCTACCTCTGTGCCTAACTCCTTTAACATGGACTGTTGTAAAGCCAGATCAATCTCACGGGTACAGTCATGTACAATTCCTGCTATGTAAGCTCTATGTGGGTCTTCGCTAAAAATATTTGCTAGCTCAAAAGCTGTCTCAGCAGTATTCAAGCAATGCTTAAATCGTTTATCTGATAAATTAAGTTTAAGATAATCCTTTATTTCCTCAAGTTCTATCAAAATACTACTCCTTATAAAGCTTGTTCTTATAGATATATTGTTCTATGCTTTCCGGTACCAGATATTTTATTGAGCGCCCTTCTTTAACTCGTTTTCTTATATCAGTTGATGATATGTTGAGTCCAGGCACATCAATGCTGTATAGTCTGCTATTATATTTCGACTCTAAATATTCCAGTTTTTGTTCCAGCTTCGATTTATCATATCCAGGTCTTGTGACTGCCACAAAGCTGCAAAGCTTAAGCAGCTCCTCCACTTTATACCATGTTTCTACCTCTAATATTGCATCTGCTCCTGTTATAAAAAGCAGCTCAACATTGTCGCTATAGTAGTCCAATAGCTGCTTTACAGTATCTAGTGTATATGTATATCCATTTCTACTTATTTCAATGTTTGATACTTCAAAATTTGGATTTGAGTTAACTGCCATAACAGTCATGGTATAGCGATGTATAGTATCAGTTAATGTACGCATCCTTTTATGTGGTGGATTACCAGATGGTATAAAAATAATTTTGTCACAATGCAACTCTTCTTTTACTGCTTCTGCAGCTGCTAAATGTCCAAAATGTATTGGGTCAAAAGTGCCGCCCATTATGGCATAACGCAGTTTATTCGACATCTTTTCTATGTTATTCATTTTATACCTCTTAAAAATGCATAATATTATAGTTATTATACACTATTCACATCACAATTAAAAGCGCAATGAAAAATCGGATATACTTTATATTCATAATCTATTCAAAAAGAAAAGAAGATTAATACTCATAAAGAATAATAATCTTCGTTTTATTTTCACATGCTATCTTATTTACTTTGATTTTATTTTTCACAGATTTGTATGACTTTTTTAAAGCACTATTTGTGGGTTTTCTTGTGATTCTCTATAGAGAATAAACTTCCCTCCGATTACTTGAACTATATCAGCTTCAAGGCGCTCAGCAATAACTTGAGCCGCTTCTCTTGGCTCTTCTAAGCTGTTATTTAAAATCTTTAGCTTTATAAGCTCTCTAGCCTCTAAAACTGTATTAATTTCTTCTATCATGATTTCAGTTACTCCACCCTTTCCAATTAAGAAAATAGGTTCTAAAGTATTACCTAGACCTCGCAGATATGCTCTTTGCTTACTAGTCAGCATTTAAATCACTCCTATTCTATTATGTATATATGTTTTTCTCTTTTATTAAATTTAATCCTATGATATTAATAATATATAAGACAGACCATAGGTCTGTCTTATATATTATTCTTCTACTTCTTGTCTTGTTTTACGTCGATGAGTCTCGTAGTCGGGATCGCCCTTTTTCCAGCCACTTCTACTTTTTTCCGTGTTGTTAACATAATTTTCATTGATAACAATCTCGTTTTTATCTAAGCAAAAGTATGTAGCTGTATTCTCTTTACAGTTGTCACAATGCATGCAGCTCATTTCTAGTCTTTGACCTCCAGTTCCTTAATCAAAGTATTCGAATTCTAAATCATACATCTTTACCGTGTCTCCGTCTTGAACTCCAAAACGCTTTAACTCATCAACTATACCCCGTTTTCTAAGCACCTTTTGAAAGTATTTAATTGAATCGCTGTCATCCATGTTAACAGAGGATAGTAGATAGTCGATAAAATCACCCTCTACAATAAACACTCCATTTTCAACTCTGACATTAAAGGTTTTTTGTTCTGTAGTCTTATCATACAACAATTCTTCAATTTCTTCAACAGGTTCTTGTATATCCTTATACTGTTCAAGTAAATTAAATGCTCTATCCATTAAAAGGTCTATTCCTTGCCTTGTAGCAGCAGATATTTTGAAGGTTTCATAGCCTTGAGCTTCTAATAATTCTTTAACTTTTAGATAGTTTTCCTCTGCTCCTGGTAAATCCATTTTGTTGCATGCTACTAATTGTGGTTTGGTTGCAAGCTTTTGACTATACAAATTTAACTCTTCATTTATTTTATGGAAATCCTCCATAGGATCACGGCCTTCAATGCCTGAGACATCTATAATATGTATTAGTACCTTGGTTCTCTCTACGTGGCGAAGAAAATCGTGACCAAGTCCTACTCCTGTATGTGCTCCTTCAATAATTCCTGGTATATCAGCCAGTACAAAGCTACGACTACCACCTAAATCTACCACTCCTAAATTAGGAACCAGTGTAGTAAAATGATAGTTAGCAATCTTAGGCTTTGCAGATGTAACCATAGACAGTAAAGTTGACTTTCCTACATTAGGAAAACCCACTAAGCCTATATCCGCTATAAGCTTAAGCTCCAGCTCAACTTCTCGTTCATTACCCTTTTCTCCTGGCTGAGCAAACCTAGGTGCTTGTCTTGTAGGTGTCGCAAAGTGCTGATTACCTTGTCCTCCTCGACCACCCCTTGCAGCAATGAATTTTTCTCCAAGCTCTCTAAGGTCTGCTATCGCCTTTCCGGTTTCTACATCTCTTATTATTGTGCCTGCAGGTACTTTTATGTATAGATGTTGTCCACTTTTCCCAAAGGAATTTCCTGACATACCAGCTTCTCCGTTTTCTGCAACGTGCTTTCGTCTATATCTGAAATCCATAAGAGTTCTCATGTTCTCATCTACTATAAATATTACATTGCCTCCTGCTCCACCATCGCCACCATCAGGTCCGCCGTTGGGAACGTATTTCTCTCTTCTAAAGGATATTTTGCCATCTCCACCGTCGCCAGCCTTAATAAATATTTTGGCTTTATCAACAAACATTCTTCCACCTCAGTTTTTTTGCCTCGTAAACCTAAATATTTTATAATACTTAGGTTTAGTTATTTTTTAAAGATAATTTATAAGTTTTTCTTTTGTTAGTTTTATTATTCCAGATTTTTTTATACATTCTTTTATTCATTATAGATAGATAAAAAAACAGGTACGGTTTTCGCCGTACCATCTTACCTTATTGAGCTACTGGATATACGCTGACTTTTTTCTTATCCTTGCCTTTTCTTTCAAACTTAACAACGCCTTCTACAAGTGCGAATAGTGTATCATCTTTACCTATTCCAACATTTGTTCCGGGATGTATCTTAGTTCCTCTTTGTCTAACTAATATATTACCAGCAGGAACTGTTTGTCCGTCAGCTCTCTTAACTCCAAGTCTTTGAGATGCACTATCACGGCCGTTTCTGGAGCTTCCTACCCCTTTTTTATGTGCGAATAATTGAAGGTTTATTCTAAACATTTATCACACCTCCTCATTTTCTCTTACATCTATATATTTTCTGTAACTTTCTTCAATATTCTTTAGACCAACATACATGGTTTCAAGTATTGCAGTACTCATAAGCTGCTGCTTGTCATTCAACTCTTTTGGAAGCTGACAACTCAAGTAGCCATCCTTAATCTCATACTTAATATCAATATCTGCAACCATTTTTAGCCCCTGTACCGTTGTTTGAGCAAGTACAGAAACTGCACTGCAAACTATATCAAACTCTCCTCGCTTACTGTAAGCTGTATGACCTGTAAGCTTATAGCCTGTGATACGTTTTGCTTTATTTCGATTAATTTCAATCTTTACCATTTCTATTAATTAGAAATTGATTTTATCAATCATAACTCTTGTGAATGGCTGTCTATGACCTTGCTTCTTTCTGAAATCCTTCTTTGGCTTGTACTTGAATACGATAACTTTCTTTTCCTTGCCTTGTTGAACAACAGTACCTTCTACTTTGGCACCACTTACAACAGGTGCTCCGATTTGAAGCTCTCCATCCTTTGATACAACAAGTACTTCGTCAAATATAACTGCCTCTCCAGAAGCTACGTCAAGTTTTTCTACAGAAATAACATCACCTTCGTTAACTCTGTATTGCTTTCCACCAGTTTTAATAATTGCATACATTAGGCTTACACCTCCTAAAATAAGTCTCGCCGGATGCTAGGTAAAATTTAAACCCGTTCCGTGCGGATACGCCTACATCAATATACTTTATCATAGCTTAGTCTATTTGTCAATGCTATTTCCTATGTATTGCAGCACTTTTATGTCATTGTTTCCTAAATCATAAGCGTTATTATTTTTTGAAACCTGTTAAAATTTTTCCCTCACCATTGCAGCATGGACATTCACTTAAGAATGCGTTGTCGATTCTTTGACGAACCTTTTTACGAGTCATTTCCACCAATCCCAAGTGAGTTATTCCTAAAACATTAGTCTTAGTTCTATCCTTCTTCAGTGAGTTTTTAAGTGACTCAAGAACAACCTCTTCATGCTGTTTTTCATGCATGTCTATAAAATCAATTATTATAATGCCTCCTATATCGCGAAGCCTCAGCTGCTTTGCAATTTCCCTGGCAGCTTCCACATTTGTCTTTAATACAGTATCCTTAAGATCTATACTACCTACAAACTTACCTGTGTTTACATCTATTACAGTTAAAGCTTCTGTTTGGTCAATTACCAGATATCCTCCAGATTTAAGCCAAACCTTGCGAGACAATACCTTACTGATTTTTGGTTTAATATCATAAAACTCAAAAATTTCATAAGCCTTATCAAAGTATTCTATCCTTTTAACTAAGTCCTTTGATATAAGTGTAACAATTTGCACTACCTGAGCATATTGCTCTTTATTGTTAATTATAAATTTATCAATGCTATTAGTAAACATATCTCGAACAGTTCTATAGACTATATCCATGTCCTTATGTATTACTCTTGGGACAGGTCCTTGTACCTGTTCAACTTTTATACTTTCCCATAACATGCTGAGAAAATTGATATCTTCTTTAATATCTTCTTCGCTACAGCCTTCAGCTGCTGTACGAATTATTATGCCCTTGCTTTCTGGCTTATACTTATCCGCCAATACTTTCAACCGTTCTCTTTCTTCTTCGTTCTCTATTCGTCTTGAAATTCCGATATACTCTACTGTCGGCATAAGTACTATAAACCTTCCTGGTAATGTTATATGTGTTGTTACTCTAGCACCCTTTGTACTAATAGGTTCTTTTACTACTTGAATTACAATTTCTTGACCAACCTTTAGGAAATCGTTAATATTTGCATTTTTATATTTGTCTGAAAACTCTCCTTCTTCTTCCTCACCAAAATATGCGTTAGGGATAGCATCTTTAACATATAAAAATACATTCTTGTCTATTCCTATATTAACAAAGGCAGCCTGCATTCCCGGCAGCACATTTTCCACCCGTCCTTTGTAGATGTTACCTACAATAGACTGATGTTCATTTTTCTCTACATACAGCTCAGTTAGCTCCTTATCCTCAAGTAAAGCTACTGTAGTTTGCATTTTCCCAACGTCAATAATTATTTCCTTCATTAATCCATGCCCCTATCTAAATGTTTTGTATTTATTAATTTTTTTCACAACATATCTAAATGTTTTGTACATATAATTTATTTGTTTTCATACTTTAATAAATCCAACAACTTTCCATTCTTTTCTGCATAGACCTCATTCCGAAGAATCTTTATTCTTTTAACATCAATTCCTGCATATTCTACAAAAGCTTGTATAAGTACCTCTGGCTTCAGATTTGCCTGACTTCCGCTTAGCAGTAGACAGTTAAAAGTACAGATACCATCCTCACAGCCTTCCATTGTCATCTCCAAAATCATAGGTTTTATATCAAATTCTTTAATTTCAAAGTTCTTTTTGGGCTGGCGCTTTTTGCCAATTATACTTTCTTGATTTAAAAATTCTATTAACTTACCTTTGACATATTGTAAATCAGGTTTTTCTATAGTTGCATAAATTGTGTACTTAGCATGGGTTATTAAAGCCATCGCACTTTTAAAGCTTTCAGGTAGCACAGAAGCCCCCAATACCTTTATTCCTATTGGCATAGAGAGATTTAATCTTGTAATCATGTCGTCCAAGTCCATGGTATGCTCAAGTGTTATATCTACATACTCTGCCATACTAATTACTCCTAAGGATAAAGGTGCTCCAAAGGACATCTCTGGATGAGGGTTATAGCCTCCACTGTATGCTATAGGAATGTTTGCCCTTCTTATAACTCTCATAAAGGTTCTCATCAAGTCCAAATGAGAAATATATTTAACCTCATTCCCTTTAGAAAATTTTACTCTTACATTTATCATTTGCATACACCGCCTTCTTCTAAAAGATTAATACCGCAGCCAGTGCATACTGTTCTACAATCCCTGGTCAGTTCTGCTTTTAAGGATTTCTTGTATTCACTTCTAAGATACTTCTTATTTACGCCTATATCAATATGATCCCAAGGCAGCTGTTCCTCTAGCTCACGTCTTCTATAAGCATAAAACTCAGGATCTACTCCACACTCTTTAAATGCCTCCATCCATAAATCAAACTTAAAAAACTCGTCCCATCCATCAAACTTGCATCCATTTTCCCACGCTTTAATCAATACTTCGCTTAGTCTTCTATCTCCACGGGCAAATATTGCTTCTAAGAAGCTGACATATGGCTCACTCCAGCTAAAGTTTACCTGTTTTTTCTTCAGTGCAGCTCTTAGATGCTTCTGTTTCTCTATCAGTGTATCTATTCTATCCTGTGGTTCCCATTGGAAGGGGGTAAATGGTTTAGGTACAAACGATGATGCACTTATGGTAACCTTTAGCCCTCTGCCTCTTTTTTCCTTTGCCACTTGATAGTATCTGCTTATAACTTTATCTGCAAGATCAGCAATGCCTTCTATATCCTCCATTGTTTCAGTGGGAAGACCTATCATAAAGTATAACTTAACGCCTGTGTAACCTGTTTCAAAAGCAGCTCCTACCGAGCTTATTAAATCTTCTTCAGTTACTCCTTTGTTTATTACATCTCTCATTCTTTGAGTTCCTGCCTCTGGAGCAAATGTCAAACTACTTTTGCGTACCTTCTGTATTTCTTCAATAAGCTTTAAAGAAAAGGAGTCTATACGCAGTGAAGGAAGTGACAAAGCAACTCTCCTAGACTGATATTTTGACATTAGCCTTTCTACAAGCTCTTGAAGTCTAGAATAATCACCTGTAGATAAAGATGAAAGAGATATTTCCTCATAGCCTGAGCTTTCAAGCAGCCTGTCTGCTATCTCAACTAGTTCATCTACTGTTCTCTCCCTTATTGGTCTGTATACCATTCCTGCCTGACAGAATCTGCAGCCTCTAGTGCAGCCTCTGAAAATCTCCAGCATTACTCTATCATGTACTATATCTATAAATGGAACAATAATCTTATCAGGAAAATAAACATTTTCAAGAGATTTAACTACACGTTTTTTCACCTTTTTAGGTACATCCTCATATTTAGGGCTTACCTGTTTTATTGTATTGTCCTCGTTGTATTCTACGTTATATAGAGAAGGCACATATACTCCTCTTATAGAAGCAGCATACCTTAAGAACTCCTCTCGACTTTTACCGCTAGACTTCCAGCTCCTATAAGCATCCATAATTTCTAACAGTAATTCCTCTCCTTCACCTATAGCAAACAAGTCCACTATCTCAGCAAGAGGTTCAGGATTGTATGCACATGGCCCTCCTGCTATTACAAAGGGGGCTCCTTCTTTTCTATCCTTTGATCTTAAAGGTATACCTGCTAAATCAATCATGTTTACAATATTTGTATAGCTCATCTCATATTGCAAAGTAAAGCCTATAAAATCATAATCCTTGATATAGTCCCTGCTTTCTAATGCAAAAAGCTTTACTTCATTTTGTCGCATCTCTTTTTCCATGTCAGGCCAAGGGGCAAATACTCTTTCACAATATATATCCTTTTGTTTATTTAGTAAATGATATAGTATTTTGATGCCTAGATGAGACATTCCTACCTCGTATACATCAGGAAAACAAAATGCAAAGCGTATATTTATACCTTCCATACTTTTATGTATACTATTCCATTCGTTTCCTACATATCTTCCTGGCTTCTCAACCCTTGGAAGTATGTCATCATAGATAAAATCTTTTATTTCATCATTAATCATTAGTAACCTCCGAGCTTTTCCTTTGTGCATTATGTTTTGTATGTTTACCAATATTTTCATATATGCATTTCAAAAGTTTTCATTTATATTATTGCATAATTATCATTTTAATACTATACAAATTGTACAAATCTTTTAGCAGATTTAATGTGATTTTATTTGACCTATTTTGCTATCATAACCATACTTAAGAAAAGCATCCATGATATCTGCCTCACTTAAAGTCTTAATAATCCTTCCGCTATCATCTATTACATGAATTATGCATATGCTTCCTGGACTAAACTGATTGGCAGCAAACCTTACAAAACTATCTTGATGCAGCTTCAAGATTCTGGTTTTTGAGCTTCTTTTTTCTGCACCAGCTTTCTTATTATTGTTTCTATTTAACAAATAATAGTATGAACAATATCGTAGCTCCTTGTGGCAGCCCAGATAAATGAATAAAGCTGTAATTATATATGCAACGCTGTAGCTGCTCTTATAAATTATAAAAATATTATAAAGAACCAGTGCAATAGCTGTAAGTCTTCCCGATATAACCATTGCCTTAGTCGCTTGCTTATAGCTCATAAAATGCAAAAGTATGTTTCTTATTATCCTTCCACCATCCATAGGTAAGGCAGGCATAATATTAAAAATTAAAAGTATTATGTTATATTGTCCTATAGTCTTTAGAAGCTCATTTGATCCAGAAAATATTATCCCCACTGCGGCTATGAAAGCAGTCACGCCAGGTCCTGCAATAGCAATAAAAGCTTCCATATATCCTCCATACTTAGTTATATCCTCCATCTTTGCTACTCCGCCAAAGGGAAAAAGTTCTATTTCCTCTACCTTTATACCTAACAATTTGGCAACAATGACATGTCCTATTTCATGTAGGAGAACACTAGCAAATATAATAAGGCTTTGATGAATATAGCCTATATATATAGTTACAAATAAAAAAAGGATAAAAAATAGGTTTAATTTTATCCTTATCATAAAAGCCCCCACATAGTTAATATATTTTTCTTATAATAGAGCCTAATAATATCCATTTAACAAATTCTAACTTATTGTAAAGAAGCCCTATTCAGCTTCTCAAGTGGATTAATCGACTCATTATTCTCTTGGATTTCAAAATGAAGATGAGACCCTGATACTATTCCTGTATCCCCTACTTCAGCTATAATATCTCCTTGTTTAACTTTTTGTCCTTCTTTTACCAAAGTCTTATAACAGTGTGCATATATTATTACATAGTTTCCACTCTCAACTCTTACAAACTTACCGTTAGACTCGTCCTCTCCAACCTCCTTCACTTTACCACTGGTGGAGGATTTAATAGCTGTTCCTATCTCACCATCTATATCAATACCAGTATGGAACTTTGCGGTATTAAATACCGGATGTATACGCTCACCGAAAGGAGAAGTTATTTCTCCATCAACTGGCATTATAAAGGTAATGTTAGTGTTATCTTCCGTTATGCCAAGAACCTTTTTAGTGTCTGGTATGATAGTTTTATAATTTTTGAAGGTATCTACAGTATTATTTAGGTTGATATTCCAATTCATGACCTCCTTGACACTCTGTGAAATGTTATTTGTTATAACAGTATTTATATTGTTTATTAATAGAAGCAAAGCGACGATAATCAAGGTTACAAAGGTTTGAAGCAACAGTTTGTCAAAATATGTCTTATCTCCAAATCTTTTAAATTTGAAAACATCACCAAATTTTTTATATTCATTAACATATTTTATTTGTGAAGTATCATCAAAGTTGTTGTTATCCATAAAATCTCCTCCCTTGTTTATTCTAGGCAGTCCTAAAACAAAAAGCTTAATTTATATAATATATTTTAGGGAGCAAGCTTTTATGATAAAAAAAACTGCTGATTTTATCAGCAGTTAAAACTTTCCATTATTCTTCATTCTTATGATTGGAATATTAGCAATTAAAGCAGGGACTGATGTGTTATCTACGTCTCTTTTTGTTCTTGTAAGTGTTATCTCTAATCCAGCTTCATCTATCTCCATATAATCGGATATCACACCAATTATCTCGCCTTTAATCATCTCAAGAAATTGAGGAGAAACGTTAGCACGATCATGAATTAACACTAGCTTAAGACGTTCTTTAGCAATGTCCTTGCTACTATTGTCAGTTTTAGTAAACATTTTAAACAAGTCCATAACTACTCCTCCTTACTTCCTCTTATTAAAGCCAAACATCTTAGCGAGTTTAGCCATAAATCCCTGATCTGTTTCTAAATTCATAAATGGCACATCTTCTCCCAAAATTCTCTTAACTACATTTTTATATGCTAACCCTGCCAAAGAATCACTATTTGTGACAGCCGGCTCACCTCTGTTTGTAGATACGACTATATGTTCATCATCAGGCACAACACCTAAAAGTTCAACTGCTAATATATCAATCATATCATCTATATTCATCATATCACCGCGTTTAACCATGTCAACTCTAAGTCTGTTAATTACAAGCTGTGGATTTTTTAATCCGTTTGCCTCCAAAAGACCAATTATTCTGTCTGCATCTCTTACAGCTGAAATCTCTGGTGTAGTCACCACTATAGCCCTATTCGCTCCTGCAATAGCATTTTTAAAGCCTTGCTCTATACCTGCCGGGCAGTCAACTATTACATAGTCAAACTCATTGGCAAGTTCAATAGTAAGCTGCTGCATTTGCTGTGGTGTAACAGAATTCTTATCCTTAGTTTGTGCTGCTGGCAGCAAATATAGATTCGCATATCTCTTATCTTTTATCAAGGCTTGTCTTAACCTGCATATACCATCTACCACATCAACTAAATCATATACTATTCTATTTTCCAATCCCATAACGACATCAAGATTTCTTAGACCAATATCAGCATCAACTAAAACAACACTTTTGCCTTCCAAAGAAAGACCAGTTCCGATGTTTGCTGTTGAAGTTGTTTTTCCAACTCCACCCTTACCGGATGTAATAACAATTACTTCCCCCATTGTACAACCTCCATTACATAAACAAATGTATAGTTTATTATTAAAATTTATTCTTTTATCTATTTGGTAAATATGGTTCTACAAATATCATGCCCTGCTTTACCATTGCCATCTCAGGCACTGATGTTCTTACTCCAAGACCATCAGGTGATCTTGTAATTATATCACCTATTCTAATTTGTGCTGGCTGTAAATTCAAAGCAGCAACAAAAGCCTCATAATCTCCATTAGATCCTGCATGAGCTACACCTCTCATAGTACCCATAATCACTATGCAGCCCGTAGCTTTTATCTGAGCACCTGGGTTTACATCTCCTATTATTACTATATTGCCACTAAACTCTATAAGCTGTCCTGACCTTACAGTTGCTCTTAGCATAAGCACCTTATCCTGAATAACATTACTATAAGGCAGCTTTTCATAGGATGTATCTTCTCTTGTTTCTTCTTTATCGACAAATATAGCTTGATCTTCAGAGTACTCACCTACAACAGTCATGCCATATTCATTCTCTACTAAGTCCTTAAGCTCGCTAAAATCTTCTTTTGATAATCTTTTGCCCTTAAAATTTATTATCTTAGCGCCTTCAAAAAAGCGCTTGGAGGGCTTTATCTTCTTGTTAAGATTATCTTTGATTTTTTCCATGTCCATATCTTCTTTTAACAGTATAAATAAGCCTTCCTTAGTTCCTTTAAAAACTACTGCATTTTCGCTCATTTGAAGAATGATACCTCCTGCCACCATCCAAAGTTGATTATTAGTAATAAATTAATACATACATATAAATTTCTGCACAAGCTTGTTAAATCCTTCTTTTTACTATAAATATAAACATAAAATTTACATGTATCTATTTACATTAGTTTGAAAGAAAAGAACCTGTCAGACACATAGGTCTTTCAATAAGCTATAGTGCATTAAAGTTTAAAAAAGCTCACAACATATGTAAATTGTGAGCTTTTTTAAATATATTTTTTATTGAATCATGTCGTTTGTTGGTGTAATATTGTCTCTAACCTCTTCTGATGTCAAATACTGATCTATTATTGCCCGGGCAATGGGTACTGAATAATTACCATGGCCACCTTGAATTACTACTGCCGCTACAGCTATCTGAGGTTTGTCGTATGGTGCATAAGCTACATACCACGCGTGATTGTCATATTCATTTCCACTTTGAGCTGTACCTGTCTTACCTGCTGCCACTACTTGACTTCCTGCAAAGCCTTTATAACCGGTTCCTCCAACCTCGTTATTAACAGCATACATACCCTTCTTAATCCAATCTAAAGTACTTTGATCAACTTCTAGCTTTCCAACTACTTCTGGTGTTTTTTCAAGCTTAGTAGTTCCATCATAAGATACTACTCTTTCGACCAGATAAGGCTTATATCTTGTGCCTCCATTTGCTATAGTTGCAACATAATTAGCAATTTGTAATGGTGTCATTGTGTTGTCACCTTGACCTATAGCTACTTGAACCATATTATAAAGCTTCCATTTACTATCATTTATATATTGTAAAATCTTTTCTCTAGTATAATAATCACTTATACCCATATCCTTTAGTTTTTTTCTTATTTCACTAATTTTCATATCACTATGCATATATGAAATTATCTCTTTTTTCTTATCATCCGAAAGCTTAAGCTTATAGGTAAGATAATTACTCAAATATCTTTCATGAAGCTTTGTCTTATAGCTAGGTCCGCCTATGCTTCCAGAAGCTTCTCCTGGTAATTCAATACCTGTTTTTGCACCAAAACCAAATTTTTTAGCATATTCCTCAAACTTCTCTCCGCCTACTCTTCTTCCTACTTCAAAGAAATAATAGTTACAAGATTTTTGCAAAGCTTTAACTAAATCTACTAAACCATGAGTTGTATGATAACTTTTCCAAATTGGACAAGAAGGTGGATTTCCACCGCCTATATCATAGGGGCCTATATCTTTTATAATTGTTGTTGGTGTGATACTGTTTGTCTCTAAGCCTGCAATTCCTGTTAACATCTTTAATGCAGAACCCGGAGGCAGAGCGGAGCTGATGGCATTATTTATCAAAGGTTTAGGAGAATAGGGCTCGTTTGTTGTTGCCTGGAGAGATTTCCAGTCACTAGTGCTGATGCCTGATGCAAAAAGATTAGGGTCAAACTTTGGCTCACTAGCCAATGCCAAAATTCTGCCTGAATTTACGTCAATAGCCACAACAGCACCAGAGACAGCGCTTGGATATGGATTAACTCCCATTGCTTTATCTCCTGTCTGTATTGTTTCTATTGTCTGTTTCAAAGCATCCTCAGCTACTTTCTGTAGCTTAGTGTCAATAGTAACAAATACTGTATCACCAGGTATTGGTTCTTCTTCACTTATTGTTTCTATCATAGCACCACTTGAATCTATCTCAATTTGTCTCCAACCATCTTTTCCATTCAAATATTGTTCCATTGAGGATTCTATCCCAGTCTTTCCTATCATATCCTGAGCTGTATAGCCTTTTTCTGTTAAACTTTCAAGTTCTGAACCAATTTTACTCATATAGCCTATTATATGAGACGCAAAATCACCGCTGGGATATTTTCTTATTGGTTTTTGTATAATCTCAACGCCAGGAAGAAATATTTTGCTCTCCTCTAGCTGTGCTCTTGTTTGATCACTTACATTAGTAGCTATTTCAACAGGTTCATATGCCTTATAAATGTTCTGACTTAGTAAATAACGTACTGCAAGTATTTTCTTTACCTCGTCTTCAGTATAGCCATTTGGATCTCCATTCTGTTTTCTTGTTATATCGTAATCCTCAATTAGTTTATTGAAGATTTCCTCTGCAGTTGCATTTTCATCAAGATTCTTGCTTTTTTTCCACTTAATCTCTTCCTTCTTGAAGGAAAATTTATAATCCTCTAAGCTAAAGGGCAGTTCTATACCAAATTGCTTAACAAGTATATCATATGCTTCAATATCTACTAAATCACCAGCTATATTGTAATCAAGTCTGATCTTTTTAAAAGCCTCTTCCGCTGTAGCATTTGCCGATATATTGTATTTAGCCTTCCAGTTTGCTTCATCTTCTGTAAAAGTAAAACGTATTGGATTTATTAATATCGGTATCTCATCCTTATAAGTATCTCCATTTCGCTCAATCACGTTTAGTACAGTAAGAACTATTTCATTGATATCAGTCTTAGGAAGATCAGCTTTCATTATATTTACTGAGTAACTCATTTGATTTCCTGCTAAGCTCCGACCATACTTATCCACAATAGGACCTCTTGGAGCATCAATTCTTATAGTTCTAGTTCTAATATTTTCAGCTCTATTCTTATAATAATCACCTTGAACAATTTGAAGATCTGCTAATCTAAAAACAAGTATCAAGGCAATAAAAATAATAATCGCTCTTAAATAGTCCAGTCTGCTTTTAAAATATTTCTTTAACATATAACCACCTAACTTTTTTATCAACATAAATTATTTAGTGCGATTTATTTATCTAGTAAAGTCTTCTTTGCATAAAATCCTTTTCATTTAAACGTAGATAATACCTGTATAATATAGCTCCTAAAATAGCATTGTATACACTTTGAGGAATTATCATATGAAGTAAAATATACATATATGAAAAACCATCGTGCAGCAGGTTTCCTGTCATGTACATCAATAAAAAATACAAATTCTGATATATAAAAACCGCTGCAAAATTAAACAAAGCCGGAGGTAGTATACTATCCTTAAAAACATTGTCATGAGCTTGACCAAATATATATCCTGTTATCATATATGAAAAAGCATTTACTCCCAAAACTCTTCCAAATAGTATGTCAATCAGAAGTCCAGCAACCAATCCTATGACAGAACTGTAAGCGCCTCCCTCCAATATCGCATATGCTATAATCATTATGATTATAAAATCAGGTTTGACATCAGCAATACGTATAAACTGGAAAAGCGTCGCTTCTAATATTACATTAAGCAATACAAGTACCGATATAATAATAGTCTTCATTCTAACCTCACTTGTCTTCGCCTCTAACTATATATACTTCTTCTAGTCTCTTGAAATCTGCAGCTGGCTCAATATATACCATTTTTTGCAGTTTTCGTTCCTGCTTCTCTACACTCTTTACCTTTCCTATATATAGATTTTTAGGAAAGGTACTATATCCAGAGGTGCTTATATCATCGCCCTTTACAATATCAGCTTCTAAAGGCATAACTGCTATAATGTCATTTTCTGCACTTCCTGATACTATTCCTAAGTCTCTTGTTCTATCTACAACTATGCTGACTGAGCTTCTTTGATCCACCAATGCCATAAATTTACTATATGTGCCGCCTACTTCAATTATTCTACCAACCAAATATCCATTTCCCACAATTACTGCATCGTTAGCTTTGACTCCATCTTTAGAACCCTTATCTAAGGTATAGATATCAAACCAATTACCAGGATCTCTTCCTGTAATATTGGTTGCAGCAATAAATTGAAGTTCCTCATTGCTTTCTTTAAAGCCCATTAAATCTCTAAATCTTTTGTTTTCTGATGCTAGCTGTATAAGTTTTCGATTTTGCTCTTGAAGCTTTGATAAATCGCTTTTTAATGTTTCATTTTCAGCTCTTAGAGTTTTCAGATGCAAAATTCCGTCAAAGGAGCTAGTGAAAAATTCACCCACTGAGTAGAATACACTTTGTAAAGGGTTTATAACAGTACCCAGCATTCCTTCTACAGGGGTAGGTCTTGTCCTTCCAGCAGATGTAAACGCAGCGAATAGTATCAATATAATTGATACTATAATTACAAAGGTTAGCAATTTATTGTTAAAAAGCTTCATTTACCTCACTCCGTATTCATATATATGGCTAACCAATATGGTTAGCCATTATTTATTATCTTATCGTCTTCTTGAATATTGTGATTTATTGATTTCCTCATATTGTTCTAAGGCTTTACCTACTCCTAACACAACACACTCCATTGGGTTCTCAGCTACATGAACAGGCATGCCTGTTTCCCTTTTTACTAAGCTGTCTATGCCGTGCAGTTGTGCCCCACCACCAGATAACATAATTCCTCTATCCATTATATCTGCCGCTAATTCAGGAGGTGTTTTTTCAAGAGTGCTCTTAATTCCATCAATTATTTGTGATATCGGTTCTTTTAGAGCATCTAAAATTTCATCAGATGTAATACTTATAGTCTTAGGAAGACCAGTCACTAAGTCTCTACCTTTGATATCCATACTGCCATCTATAGCGTTAGGGAATGCAGAACCAATATTTATTTTGATCATTTCTCCAGTTCTTTCCCCTATGGCTAGATTATATACTCTTTTTACATAATTAACAATAGCCTCATCCTCTTTGTCCCCAGCAACTCTTATAGACTTACTGGCAACTATTCCACCAAGAGATATTATAGCTATTTCAGTAGTACCTCCACCCATATTTACAATCATGCTTCCTGTTGGTTCACCTACTGGTAAGCCTGCTCCAATAGCTGCTGCCATAGGTTCTTCTATAACCTTAGCAACCTTGGCACCTGCTTGATGAGCAGCTTCCTCAACTGCACGGCTTTCTACTTCAGTAATGCCTGATGGTACACTTACAAGTACTCTTGGTCTTCCAAACATAGATGTTCCTATTGCTTGCCTTATAAAATATCTTAACATATCTTGTGTAACAGAAAAATCTGCTATTACACCGTCTCTCATAGGTCTTATTGCAACAATATTTCCAGGTGTTCTGCCAATCATCTGCTTAGCAGCGTCTCCAACAGCCAAAACTCGATTGTCGTCCTTTCTCATTGCCACAACGGATGGTTCTCTTAAAACTATTCCCTTGCTTCTTACATATACTAAAGTATTTGCTGTTCCTAAATCTACTCCTATATCTTTTGCAAAAAAATTAAATAATCCCATAGTTTGTTAATTTCCTCCTTATATTTTCACCGTTCTTCATAAATTACACGATTCCTTTATCCTTCAGGCTAACATATTTTCTATCTCCAATAATAAGATGATCAACTACCTCAATACCTAACAAGCTACCACTTTCCATCAATCTCTTAGTGATATTAATATCCTCCTGGCTAGGTGAAGGGTCTCCGCTAGGATGATTATGCACTAATATCAAACTTGCACATGACTTCTTAATAGCTGGTGTGAATACTTCTCTGGGATGAACTATGGAAGAATTTATACTTCCTACTGATATCTCTTCTATACTTACAAGTCCACATTTTATATTAAGAAGTATTGCCTTCATATATTCTTTTTTTAGATATCTCATATCTTCCATTACAAGATTCGCTGCATCTTTTGAGCATCTAACGAAAACCTCACTTTTGTAGGTTTGCGCCGCCAGTCTTTTGCCTAGTTCAACAGCTGCTTTTAGCTGTGCAGCCTTAGCTAAACCAATTCCTTTAATGCTTCTTAATTCCTCTGATTTGCTGTCAACTAAAAAGCCTATTCCGCCCTGTTGTTTAAGTATATTGTATGCTATATCTATAGCGCTTTCTTCTTTTGTTCCTGTTCTTATTAGTATTGCCAACAATTCTGCATTTGATAATACCTCAGCTCCGTATTTAACCAATTTTTCACGAGGTCTCTCATTTTCAGGCAATTGCTTAATTCCAGTCTTTATATAGGTTATACTCATTCACAACAACATCCTTACATTTTATTTAATAAAATCAAAGCAATGAAACACCATACTCCTTCATTATCTCATTAAATTTCTGTATAGGAAGTCCTACTACATTAAAATAGCAACCTTTTATTTCCTTCACAAAAAGAGCGCCAATGCCTTGAATTGCGTATGAACCTGCTTTATCCTTTGGCTCTCCGCTTGCTACATACCTACATATTTCTTCATCTGATATATCTCTAAAACACACCCTTGTAATTTCATTTCTTGTCAAACTCTGACCTGTAGCTGCTTTTATAACTGAAATACCAGATATAACCATATGTTCACTACCGCTTAGTTCTTTTAGCATTTGATATGCATCTTCATCATCCTTTGGCTTACCCATACTTCTGCCATTATATACTATAGTATCTGAACCTAGTATATAAGTATCTGGTTTCCTTATATCAGCATGCTGCTCATAGACGTCCTTTGCTTTCATATATGCAAAGTGTTCTACTAATTTTTTAGGCTCCATATCCAAAGATAGCTCTTCGAAGTTAGACGGTATAACCTTAAAATCTAAGTTTAATTGATTTAATATTTCTTTTCTTCGTGGAGAATTTGATGCTAGAATAATGTTCATTGAACACTCCTTAGTTTAAGCTACTATAAGCTCTTTTTGTAAAAAAATATACCTGCTATTATTCCTAGTATACTAAACATATTGATATTAAACTTACAACCTATTGTCAGCTCTAGAATTTTAAGATTCCAAGTATGTGTACTAACCCCAAGATTCATACCATACTTAAGAATCGGAACATATTGCCCCAATAGCTCTCCTAAGAAACCTCCAATCACTATACCTGAAAGAATCATTAAGAATAGTATCCAGCCATTCCCTCTGCTATAACTTTTTGACATTCAACCCATCTCCATTCTTTATTTTTCCCAAGTTGATTAAAAACAATTGAAAAATTAATAAAAATTAATAGAAAATTATGCAGAGCAATTTGTGACAATTTTCTACTCTTTATTAGTTTAGCATGTATAAGTTTTTACTGCAATAAAATTGGCACATTTATTGTATATAAAAGGCAATGACTTTATGTAAAGTTGGTATAAACCTAAAAAAAAAGCGGTTATACCGCCTTTTTTTATTTCATGTCTATTGCATCCTTTGGACATTTTATAGAACATTGATTGCAGCCGACACATTTATCTTCCAATACCTTGTGCTTACCTTTTATTTCTCCTTCGATTGCATCGAAGTTACATTGTTTTTTACATATTGAACAACCTATACACTTTTCATCATAAATGTGTGCTTTCTTCCTGTTATTAAAATTTGCATATATTGACTTTGTTGGACATGCTTCAGCACACATCATGCAATTTGTACACTTGCTATAATCAATTTTTGCAAGGTTATTCTCAAACACAATAGCATCAAACTTACATGCTTTCACGCATTTTTGACATGCTATACATCCAACCTTACAAGCTTCCATAACCGCCTTGCCTTTTTCTTGATTTTTGCAAAGTACTCTTACCTCTTTAGATACAGGTATCAGCTCAATAATATTCTTTGGACAAACAGCTATACACTTCTTGCATGCAGTACATTTCTCTTCATCAACAACAGCAACGCCATTAATAACATGTATCGCATCAAAAGGACATGCCTTTACGCAAGTGCCAAGCCCTGTGCATCCGTATCGGCAGCTCTTAGAACCACCTGCCAGAGCTTCTGCTGCCTTACAATCTGTTATTCCTTGATATTCATACTTCTCTTTTGAATTATTATTATCACCGGAGCAAATAACTCTTGCAACTTTTCTCTCTGAAGCCTCTGCTGTAACCCCCATAATCTTAGCAAGTTTTGCTGCTAATGGTGCGCCTCCAACAGGACATGCATTTATAGCAGCTTGACCACTTACTATAGCTTCTGCTAAAGCATCACAGCCTGCAAAACCGCAACCGCCACAATTTGCACTAGGTAGAGCTTCTCTTACCTCCGCCGTTTTAGGATTAACCTCTACAGCAAATTTCTTGGAGGCATAAGCCAGAACAATACCAAAGAATATAGCTAGTCCTCCTAGACTTACTACCGGCCATATTATATTAACAAGATTCAATATTTTCACCTCATTACTGATAATTTTCTATTATTGCTACTATATTAGACCTTTAAAACCCAAAAATGCTATAGAGAACAGACTAGCTGCAAGCATCGCTATTGGGAAGCCATCAAGAGCCTTTGGTGTTGGTGCTGTATCAAGTCTCTCTCTTACTCCTGCAAACAATACAATTGCTAGTGTAAAGCTTAAGCCTCCACCTACACCATTTACTAATGTTTCAATTAAATTAAAATTGCTTTGTATGTTTAGTATAGCAACACCTAGAACAGCACAGTTTGTAGTTATAAGTGGCAAATAAACACCAAGTGCTTGATATAGTGTAGGGCTAGTTTTTTTAATTACCATTTCAACAAATTGAACTAAGCCTGCTATAACAAGTATGAACGCAATAGTTTGCATATATTCTATCTTTAGTGGAACCAAAATATAGGTTTGAACTAACCAGGTCATTACTGAAGCCAAGCCCATTACAAATGTAACTGCAAGACTCATACCTGCTGCTGTCTCAACCTTCTTCGAAACCCCCAAGAAAGGACATATTCCTAAAAATCTAGATAAAACAAAGTTATTAACAAGTACAACGCTTAATAAAATTAATAAAAGATTCATAAAACTACCTCCTAAGCCTTCTTTCCAGCAGTCAATTTATTAACTGCGGCAATTGTAAGTCCAAATACCATGAATCCACCAGGAGGCAGAATCATAATCAATGCTGGCTTAAAGCCTGCACCAAAAATCTGCATTCCTAAGAACGTTCCCGCACCAAGGACTTCTCTAAAGGTACTTATTATAACTAGAGCTATGGTAAAGCCTAAACCCATTCCTATACCATCCATAACTGAATTTAATGGAGGATTCTTGGCTGCGAATGATTCTGCTCTCGCAAATATGATACAGTTAACAACTATAAGTGGAATAAATATTCCTAGCTGTTTATCTAAATCCGGTGTATATGCTTTAATAAGCATTTGAACAATTGTAACGAAGGAAGCGATTACTATTACGTAAACTGGTATTCGAACTTCGTTAGGTACAATCTTCTTGATAAGAGAAATCATTAAGTTTGATCCTATTAAAACAGCAGTCGCTGCTAGACCCATACCAATACCGTTAAATACGGCTGTTGTTACTGCAAGGGTAGGACAAGTTCCCAAAACTAATCTAAGCGTTGGGTTTTCCTTAACTAGACCATTGGTGAGATCTTTCCACAAATTCATTTTTACACCTCCAACATCATCGATTATTTACCTGACAATTCTTTTACTACGGCCATTGCTTTATTTACACCTTCTGTAACACCCTTTGATGTAATTGTAGAGCCTGCTATAGCAACTATTTCATTTTCTTTAGGAGTTCCATTCTTTATTACACTTATTAGGCTATCCCAAGTTTTGTTTTTGTATTGTTCGCTAAAAGCTGGCTTTTCTGCATTTTTACCTAATCCAGGTGTTTCATTATTTGTTCCAACCTTTACGCCTTGAACTATTCCATTTAAATCAATACCAACTACCATTTCAATAGCTCCGCCATAACCCTTGGGTGCAATCATAACTGTATAGCCTGATAAGCTGCCTCCCGTTTTTGCCTCATAAATATCGCGAACGATGCTGTAATCAGGATTTGCTTGTATTGTAGTTAATTTTGCTTCTTCAAGCATAGTAAATTCATCTGCAGTTGGAAGAACTAATTGTCTTGCCTCATTGTTAGATTTCTCTATTTGATCTGCTATTTTTGCATAGGTAATTTCATTTGTAAGACCTAATAATATTGCTGCAATAACACAAATGATCAAAAGTACGCCTGATAATCTAATATAATCACGCACGAGCTTTCACCCCCCCAAACTTTCTTGGTAAAGTAAATCTGTCAATTAGAGGTGTTGCAATATTCATAAGAAGTATTGAATAGGACACACCTTCTGGATATCCACCATAAAATCTTATAACTGAAGTTAAAAGTCCACAGCTTAAGGCAAATATAATTTGACCTTTTGCAGTCATTGGTGAGGACGAATAATCAGTAGCCATAAATATAGCACCGAGGAATAATCCGCCACCGAACAAGTGATATGGTACAATTGTTAAATCAAAGCCACTAAATAACAAGGTTAAAACACCAACTGTAGCAATGTATGTCAAGGGTATTCTTGGACTTATTACTTTTCTATATAGTAGATAAAGTCCACCTATCAATAATGCTAAGGCTGAAGTCTCACCTATGCAACCACCAATATTACCCACAAACATATTCCAAACACTTGGTAGTACTCCCGTTGCTTCAGTTCCCTTTAGTATTGCCATTGGAGTAGCTGTTGTTACTGCATCTATACCTGGTTTAACCCATGAAGTCATATCAACAGGCCATGATGCAAAAAGCATCGCTCTTGCAGCAAGTGCAGGGTTTACAAAGTTATATCCTACTCCTCCAAAGCATTGCTTAACCAAAGCAATAGCAAATATAGCACCTATAGCTAACATCCACCATGGCAGTGTAACTGGAACGTTGAAAGCTAGTAGTATACCTGTTACTACTGCACTGAAATCATTTATCGTAACAGGTTTTTTCATTATTTTCTGCATTACTACCTCTGTTGCTACTGCAAAACCCACAGAAACCATCGTTAGCCATAATGCTTTTAAACCAAAAAAATATATCCCCACAACCAAAGCAGGCAGTAATGCTATTATAACATCGATCATTATTCTTTTTGTAGATTCTCCTGACCTAATATGAGGTGAGGATGATACTAAAAATCTAGTGTTTTCCAACTTTTTACCCCCCTATTGCTTAGCTTGAGCTTTCTTGCGTTTTGCAACAATTTCTCTTTTTGCTAATCTTATAGATTCAACTAGTGGTCTCTTTGCAGGACATACAAAGGAACAACTACCACATTCTATACAATCCATAGCATTCAAGCTTTCTGCTTGATCAAAATTATTTAGCAATGCATGAGCGCTTAGATTAGCTGGCATAAGATTAATCGGGCAAACACCTACGCATTTTCCACATCTAATACAGTTTGATGCTTCAGGTAATCTCGATTCCTCTTCACCTAATACTAATATTCCAGAAGTACCCTTTATTACTGGTACATCTAAATAAAATTGTGCTATACCCATCATAGGGCCTCCTGCAATAAGCTTTTGTGGATTGCCCTTGAATCCGCCGCATTGCTCAACTATGTCCTTGAAAGAAGTACCTATTTTAACAAGCAGGTTCTTTGGATTGTTTATACCCTCACCTGTTATAGTAACAATTCTCTCTACCAGAGGCATACCTGTCTTAATTGCTTTACCAACTGCTGCAGCTGTACCAACGTTGTTAACAACCACACCTACATCTGCTGGCAAACCACCTGATGGAACTTGTCTTTTAGTACAGGCATATATAAGTTGCTTTTCTGCACCCTGTGGATACTTCGCATGTAGTGCTACTACTTCAATACCATCCTTACCTTCCGCAGCTTTCTGCATAACCTCGATAGCATCAAGTTTATTGTCCTCTATGCCAATGTAGCCCTTCATAACATTTAATGATTTCATCAACCCTTGAAGTCCAAATACTACTTCTTCTGGGCTTTCTAACATCAATCTATGGTCTGCTGTAAGATAAGGCTCGCACTCAGCACCGTTTAATATTATAGTATCAACTTTTTTCTCAGGCGGTGGTGCAAGCTTTACATGAGTTGGAAACGCAGCTCCACCCATGCCAACTATACCAGCTTCCTTGATGATATTTTTTATATCATCTGCTGATAAGCTCTCTAAACTTCCTTTTGATGAAACACTTTCATGAATCGTATCCTGCATATCGTTTTCAATAACAACACAGGTAACTTTTGTTCCACCAGTATACATTCTTGGCTCAATGGCAATTACCTTACCGGAAACACTTGAGTGTACAGGAACAGATACAAAGCCCTTAGCCTCACCAATCTTTTGTCCAACCTTTACTATGTCTCCAACGTTTACTATAGGGTCACAGGGTGCACCTATATGCTGCTGCATTGGAATGACAACAGTTTTTGGCGGTTCTGCCTTTACAAGTGCAATTTTCTCAGTTGCTTTCTTGCTATGTGGTGGATGAGTTCCGCCCTTAAAAGTCAGTTTTTTCATACTCAATTTTGTCACCTCTTGTAAATTTTAAATTTGTAAATGCATTGCTATAATCTTTTCATAAAGCTATATCTAACATGTTATTAATTATACATTTGCTGAAACAGTGCATTTCGCGGATTGCTACAATAATTTTTATTCGACATTATTGTTTAAAAACCTTTTGATGATTGACATGCATAATAATTTAATATTTAACAAATTATAATTATATATTTTTTAGCATTACCAGCTTTGATAATTTTATCCTTTCTTTATTATTATCAACTATTAAAGAATAATTTTCACCTGCGTTACAAATACTATATTAGAGGTGAATTTTCATGATAATCATATACAATTGTTATGGCGGCACACACTCGTCAATTTTGACTTCTGCTGTACATTTAGGGATACTTCCCTCTAATAGAATACCATCAAAACAAGAAATTTTAAATACGGAGTATTTTAACAAATTGCATTATAAGGATATGGGGCGTTTGATTTTTCATGGTATGGATGAGTATGGAAACAAAGTATACACAATAGGACGAGGAACATCAAAAGCTCTTATTCCTGCTCTGCGAAATCTTTCTTTAGAAATGCATAAATTATATGATGTAAATGAAGGCTTCGCTTATGTAAACACATCTGGAACTGTGCCAATCTCAATGACACTTGGCGGTTTTTTTTCCAGAGGATTAAAAATAGACTTTATTGGTGTGCCTCTTTTAGCTATTGGAGCACAGCATACATATAACAATATAGTGACTTTGGCTCAAAAAACAAAACAATTGTGCATGGAAAAGCCTGACGATTGTTTTTTAATAGAAATGAGTGAAAAAGGTCAAATCAGCACATATAAATGTTGATTTGACCTTTTCTTGTTAATTAAGCCTTTATTATTGCACTAAATGGACATTTCTCCATACATAATCCACACTTAATGCATTTATCATTTGCAATTTTGTAAGGTGTCTTTGGCTTTCCTGCTATTGCACTGACAGGACATTGCTTAGCACATATTCCGCAGCCTTTACATTTATCTTCTATAATTGTAAATTTAGCTAAGCCCTTACATACGCCAGCTGGACATCTCTTTTCATAAATATGAGCTTCGTACTCATCTCTAAAATATCTCAAAGTTGAAAGTACAGGGTTTGGAGCTGTTTGTCCAAGACCACAAAGAGCAGAGCTCTTAATAGTATTAGCTAGTGTCTCAAGCTTTTCTATATCTCCATCTACGCCTTTACCTTCTACTATTCTATCGAGTATTTCAAGCATTCTCTTTGTACCTTCACGGCATGGAGTACATTTGCCGCAAGATTCATCAACTGTGAAGTCTAAGAAGAATCTAGCTATGTCAACCATGCAGTTGTCTTCATCCATAACTATAAGTCCGCCTGAACCCATCATTGAGCCAAGAGCTATTAGGTTATCATAATCTATTGGAACATCTAAATGCTCTGCTGGTATACATCCGCCTGAAGGTCCGCCAGTTTGTGCTGCCTTATACTTCTTACCGTTTGGTATACCACCGCCGATTTCATAAATAACCTCTCTCATTGTTGTACCCATTGGTATTTCAACAAGACCTGTGTTGTTTATCTTTCCACCTAAAGCAAAAACCTTAGTACCCTTTGATTTTTCTGTACCCATCGATGCAAACCATTCTGCTCCATTGTTAATTATTGCAGTAATATTTGCATAGGTTTCAACATTATTTAGTATTGTAGGCTTTCCAAACAGACCTTTTACTGCTGGGAATGGAGGTCTTGGTCTTGGCATACCCCTTTGGCCTTCAATAGAAGCAATAAGTGCTGTTTCTTCACCACATACGAAAGCTCCTGCACCTAGTCTTATTTCTAGGTCAAAGTTAAAATCAGTACCCATTATGTTTTTACCAAGTAGTCCATACTCTCTTGCTTGACCAATAGCTATAGTTAATCTCTTAACAGCTATTGGATATTCTGCTCTTATATATACATAGCCTTGAGACGAACCAATTGCAAAAGCTGCTATTGTCATTGCTTCGATTACTGAGTGAGGGTCTCCCTCAAGAACACTTCTGTCCATGAATGCGCCTGGATCTCCCTCATCTGCATTACAAAGCACATACTTTTGATCTCCTTGTGATTTGGCAGCAAAATCCCACTTTGTACCTGTTGGGAATCCCCCGCCCCCTCTTCCTCTAAGGCCAGATTTCTTAATTGTATCTATAACATCAGCTGAAGTCATGGTTGTCAATACCTTCTCCAAAGCTTTATAACCATCAAATGCGATATACTCATCAATATTTTCAGGATTAATAATACCGCAGTTTCGGAGAGCAATTCTAAATTGCTTCTTATAGAAGTCAACTTCATTTATTGACTTAATATTATCATTTTCTACTGTTTCAGCATAAAGAAGTCTCTTTACAGGTCTACCTTTTATAAGATGTTCATTTACAATCTCTTCAACATCCTCTGGCTTTACAAGGCTGTAGAAGGATGCTTCAGGATAAATTATAACTACTGGACCTAAAGCACATAGACCAAAGCAACCTGTTCTTTCTATAATAACTTCATTATCTAATCCATTTTTCTTTATAAGATCTTCAAAGTTTTTTGCGATTTGCTCTGAATTTGAGGATGTACAGCCAGTACCCTTGCAAATCATAACATGGGAACGATACATTTCCATTTATTCTTACCCCCTAATAGATTTCTGAATCGCTCAGTTTTACTTATTTTTCAGCTCCGATAGTGTATTCATCAACTACCTTGCCTTGCTTTACGTGTTCGTTTACTATTCTTATAGCTTTTGCAGGAGTAACCTTAACATATGTTACTTTGTCCTCTCCCGGTCTATAAACCTCAACTATTGGCTCTAATCTGCACATACCTATGCAACCTGTTTGTGCAACAACTACATCTGATAGTTCGTTCTTCTTTACTTCATCCATTATGGAAACAAGCACTGGTCTAGCACCTGCAGCTATGCCACATGTTGCCATACCTACTACTATTCTTGTTCCTGTTCTGTCTTTTCTAACATTTATAGTTTCTAAGGTTTTCTTTCTTATTTCTTCTAACTCTTTAAGAGTTTTCATTATAATACACCTCCGCGCAAATTACTTAAACCCTCATCAATATAACCCTTTATCCAATCAAGTACACTAGGTTCTGACAGCGGAACTTCTTCTCCAAGAGTCTGCCTTATTTCTCTGGTGTCAAAGCAAAACTCCTCTTGGTTAATTTTATGAGTATAGAAAAAATCTACGTTGTCTGCTCCTAATATAAGGCTAACCATAGTTTCTGTTATATTACCAATAGGCGCCCTGTCAATATGACTATACTTAAATGTAGCTATAAGCTTGGTTCCCACATTTTTTTGTGATTCTATAACTAAATCTCCTTCACATCTTTGGCATGCAGCCAACATAAGCGGTATCCCTAGTCCAACCTTTCTGGTGGTTCTGCTTGTTACAAAAGGATCTTTTACCCTTTGTGCCTCCTCATTGTCCATGCCATAACCATTATCTTTAAGGATAATAGTCAATATATCATCTTCTATATTCTCATTGATTTCAATTTCAACAAGATTTGCGGCAGCTGTTATTGAGTTTTGTACGAGATCTAGAATGTGAAGTGCAAGCTCTTTCATACTTATTCCTGGTATTTTCTTAATATGTCTGGAATATCTTCTGGAACCAATTTACCATAAACATCTTCGCCAACTGTCATTACTGGTGCAAGACCACAGCATCCGATACATCTAGTTGCTTCTATAGTAAATAAGCCTTCTTCAGTTGTTTCTCCTGGTTTAATACCAAGCTCTTTCTGTACTTTTTCAATAACACCTTGTGAATTCTTAACATAACATGCTGTACCCAAACATACACTTACTGTATATTTTCCTCTTGGTTTTAATGTAAATCTTGAGTAGAATGTAGCAACGCCATATATCTCTGCCATTGAAACACCAATAGCTTCAGATATCTTTCTTTGTGCTTCTTCTGGCAAGTACCCAAACAACTCTTGAGTCTCGTGAAGTAATGGCATCAACGCTCCTTGTTGATCCTTGTTTTCATTTATGAAATGTTCCAACTTATCTAGCTTTTCTTTGAATTCCCCATCAGTCATCAAAGAGAACCCCTCCTTACATTTTGATCATACTAATTTATTTAATTGACAGAAATTTATCAATTAAACTTCCATAAATATTGTAACACATCTATTAGTTTTTTTTAACATATATTTAAAAATTTATTATATATTTTCATAATTTCTCGAAATCCCTTGTATTTACTATGATTAGCTCGATTTTTGTTGTAATTTTTTATATGTTTTGTGTATTATTCTTTATTTTCAAGTATTAATTAAAGTCATAAAATAAAAGTCTTAGGCTTCCCTATGACTTTAATGATATAAACAGTTGATTTATACTTAGATATTCCATTTTTATAAAGTGTTCTCGTTCACTGATATCCCATAAGTAATGTGCATCTGATGATACTATATGCTTGTAATTCTTAAGAAATGGATTCTTTTCTATTATTTTTTCCGGTTTTTCCTTCTTAGAAAACTCTACTACAGGTACTTTAAGAGAAGGCGGTATAAAGCCAAGATTGCTAATTATGCTATATGACGTTCTATCTACATGAGCCGGAATACACAAACCATCAAGCTTCTCTGTCATTGCAAATATTTCCTCTATGGAAAACTTGCATGAGGACAAAAGCAGCTTGTCTAGCTTGCCTATGACTTCATCATGAGTATTAAGCAACGATTGTTTTCCAAAAAGTTCTTCATTGTTTTGTATATTTGGTAGTGAGTCATAAATAATCTGTCCAAATTCTAATGCACTATCTATTTTTTTAAACAAGCAAATCAGATGAACTTCTTCCTTACTTTGAACCTCAATACCTGGAATAACAGTTACACCGTTATTTCTAGCGACCTCTATAACAGCCTCCAAATTGTTACAGCAATTATGATCTGTTATAGCGATCATGTCTAGTCCCTTTAGTAAAGCCATATTTATTATATTATTTGGTGTCATGTCCTCATCACCGCAAGGTGATAAAGCTGTGTGAATATGTAAATCGACAGCAAACTCCATTTTACTTACCTATGCCCATCTTTTCAAGCTCTACAGCTATTTGATAAGCGTTAAGTGAAGTACTGAGTACAGGAATACCTTCTTCCTCCGCTTTTTTAAGAGCGTCTATATCTACTTCAATTTCTTCTGGCACTATGATACATCCCAAATCAAGTAAAGATGCTACAGCTACTACATTTGCATGAGACATTACAGTTATCCATACATTGCCCTTGTTTGCGTGCGACATTACCCAGCTTAAAAGGTCACATATATATACACCACTTATCTCTTTGTCCATTTGATCTGAACCCGCTAATACTTTAGCATTTATTTTCTCGCAAATAGTTTTTATCATAATCATTACCTCCTATTTTTATTACCCCTTCTTTTTATTCTTAAAGCTTTCCATTGTCTTTACTAAACAAATGGATTTTTGGTTTTCTCCTTTGACTATATCCTCAGCAAATGCCCTACATGTTGGGGCTCCGCACACTCCACAGTCTAACCCTGGTAAATACTTAAGAATCTCATTTATCATTTCTATTTTCTTCATAGATTTTGATATATCTTTATCAAGCTTCATTATTGTTCTAGGTTCAATAGATTCTGTAGAGCTAATAAATCCGTTATCATACATTTCTAGATAGCTTTTTACCTTTTCCTCTGTGATTTTAGACTTTGGAAGCTCCGTTGCTAAGCTTTGCATTTTACATTTTGCTATAAAGGGGTTTTCTATAGTAAGCGGTCCACCAATACAGCCTCCTATACAAGCCATTCCCTCAAAAAAATCCAAACCCTCAAGGCGTCCAGTGTCTATCTCTTCAAGTACCTTTATCACCTGATTTATACCATCAACAGCTATATAGTTATCTAATCCCAGAGCTTTAGACTGTCCTCCAATAATCGGCCATTCCATAGACTCACTTGTACTGCTTACAATATTTTCTTCGTCTATACTATTTAGATTTCTAACTATATCACCATAAATATCCTTCATTGATATAGCCGCATCAATATATGAATTTTCGATACCCAAAGGATTTCTTATACTAGTAACTCTTGCAGTACAGGGGGATATAAAAACCACACCTATCTGTGATATATCAAGACCAGTTTTTTTTGCCGCTTCAGTTTTAGCTATTCTTGCGGTAATCTCTATTGGTGTCTCAATATTAACTACATTAGGTAGTAAATCTGGAAATCTTATCTGTATAAGCCTCAAAATCGCTGGGCAGGATGAATTAATTAGAGGTCTTCCAAAAGAACCATTGTTTAATATTCTCCTTTTGATAACCTCCGTTATAATTTCAGTACCTGTTGCAGCTTCATACACATCATCAAAGCCTATTCCTTTTAATGCTGTAAGCATTGAGTTTATTCGTACCTTGCTAGGAAACTGGCCATACAAAACCAAAGATGGAATAGCTATTTTGTATTGAAAATTTTGCAGTATAGAAAGTTTATCAGTTATTGCATTTTTAGCATGGTTTGGACATATTCTGATGCATTCACCGCAGTCAATGCATTTTTCTCCAATTATTCTTGCTTTCCCATCTCTTAGTCTAATTGCTTCAGTAGGACACACCCTTAAACAGCTGGTACATCCTATGCACCTATCTTCCTGAAGTACAACTGAATGGAAGTATTTTCTGTCCACGCTATCACCTGCTTTCATATATACATTTCCATGGAAATGATTGTTCCTTTATCTATTTCAGATTCCACGGTAAATTTATCTGAGCATTTTTTCATATTTGGTAAACCCATACCTGCCCCGAATCCCATTTCTCTAACCTTTTCACTTGCAGTCGAATACCCCTCCTGCATTGCTTGCTCTATATTTTTTATTCCTGGTCCTCTGTCTTTTGCGACAATTCTAATGCAGTTTGGCTCAACCTCAAAATCTATCTGTCCTCCTAATGAGTGTATAACAATATTTATCTCAGCTTCATAACTGGCAATTGATATTTTTCTAATTATAGCAGAATCAATTCCTAGCTGTCTAAGAGTCTTTTTTATATTGCTTGATGCCTCTCCAGCTCTATCAAAGTCATCCTTTTCTATGTTAAAGGTATATCTTATTACATCCATAATACTCTACTCCTCTCCTTTAACAATCAATTTGTAAGCCTTGAAGTCCACTGCTATACAGTTTCCCTGAAGCTGTATACATTGTGTCCTTAGTCAGCATCAACACAATATTGTTTTCTATGGCAAGGTCAATTAAGTCTTGATCTGGTTTCTTACCTCTTACGAATACTATGGCGTTTAGGTCAGCCATCTCCGCTGTTCTTATAACTTGATTATTAATTAGTCCTGTAAGCAATACTGTCTTACCTTTTACATAAGCCAATACATCACTCATTAAGTCAGATCCAAAGCCAAAGGCTATATCATTATCCGTAAATTCTTCACCGCATATTATCTCAGCAGATAACAAATCCATAATCTCACTAATCTTCATAAAACCGCCTCCTATTTATGGTATTTTAATATACAACTAAATTGTTATAAAACTTGTGAAATGCATTAACCTGGTTTATTAGACTGTTTTGAAGTTCATAGTAATTATAATTATCTTCTGAAAATAATCTATCTGCAAGTACTTCTTTTATCAATTCTTCCAGTTCAACCTTATAATAAGCAGTTTTTTTAGAGGTCTTTGTAACCTGTAAATATTTTAAGTAGTTTGTAAGCTTTGTCTCATTTTCAATTATTCCACCAAGATCTGCACCACCTATTTTCTCTTTGGAGTTTATAATTTTAAAGCTTAGGTCTGCTTTCTCCTCAACAACGCTTAAAATCACTTTGTCAGTTGCTTTAGCAAGATCAATTAATGTTTTATCAATATCGGTATAACTAATGCCAAAGCCATTTATATTAACAGAATTCACACTAGCTTGTAGACCTTTCTTTTTCAGGTATTTTACATTGTTTTCAGCTTGTGACTTATTTAAATATATACCATGAAAAGTTAAATATCCCTGCTCTTTAACTATAAAGCCATTAAGCTTTTTATTTTTTAAAGTGACAATAAGGGCTTCAGCATCTTCATATTTATCGTACTTTTTTATCTCAACTCTGTAAAACTCTTTTGAACTTATACTAAAACTATATTTATAGTCATCTATCTCTTCATCTACTGGTTTTACTGCTGCGATTGGAGTATCTTTCTCTTTGCCTATGTTCATCACATAGTCTAGTGCAAAGGAGCTTACTACTGCTGTTACAGGTATAATAACCAGAAATAGCCATAATAAATTTTTAATATATTTTTTTCTTTTGATTTTTATCTCTGCTCTTTGGCTTCTCATAATTCCACCTCGTACATACTTGAATTTACCATAATTTAAAAATATATTCAATAAATATATTTTTATAATCCTGACATCTTGAACTTTTGATTTAAAACTTTGTTGTATAATAGCTTGTTTTGTTTTAAAATAAGCTTAAGGGGGTGATAAAATGTCAAATGTACTAAACAATATTCTTCAACAGAGACTATCAGAAATTCAAAGCCAGCTACCTTCTTTTGTAAAGCTTGTGAAAAACCAAGGTGAAAACTTCGACGAGGTTTTATCCAATGAAATAAATAATACGGACAGCATAAGCACTGACAATATCTATAGTGTAGGGAATTCCAGTGAATCTGGCAGCTATAATAGAACATACAATGATATAATTGAGAGTGCTGCCAAAAAGTATAATATTAGCAGTGCTATAATAAAAGCTGTAATAAAGGCTGAATCAAATTTCAATCCTAATGCAGTATCTTCAGCGGGTGCTATGGGTCTCATGCAGTTAATGCCGGATACAGCCAGAGGACTTGGAGTCAAGGATGCCTTTGATCCTAGTGAAAATATAGAAGGCGGTGTAAGCTTTCTTAAGGATATGCTAAATAAATTCGGAGGAAATTTAGAGCTAGCTTTAGCAGCATATAACGCAGGTTCTGGAAATGTTGTTAAATATGGTGGTGTTCCTCCATTTGAGGAAACACAAAATTACGTTAAAAAAATAACATCCTACTTAAAAAACAAGACCTTTGAGTAATAATATCCTTTGTCAAAATTATTACTCTATAAACAATCGAAAATGTATCACACTACTTTATAAATGTAAATTGTTTAGTTTGATATATATAGCTCCTTTCTCATTATTATAAAGTCCTCCGTCTTGCTGTTCAATTTTATGTATTGATCTATAGTTCTAATATAATTAAACCCTAGTTTCTTCCAAAATCTTTTTCCTATAGCATTTCCTGACAATGTTCCTATCAATATACTTTTTATACCATAGATTCTTCCAAGCAGCTCAATTAATAAATCAACAGCATTGCTCCCTATGCCTTTTCTTTGAAAGCTGTTGTCAATTAATATGGATGAAATCCAAGCTTCTTCGTTATTGTCATAGTCAATTCTACCTTTAATTACCCCTATCATCTTACTTATAGCGATATTAGAGTCATAAATAAATATACCTACAAAAAACTCATGACTGTTTACCAGTACCTCTAAGTATTTTTGGGTAATATCATTAAGAGACATAGCTCTGTCAATTCCAGTAGCATACATATTAATTTCATTTTGGTTATAAAGTTTTAATACTTCATCCAAATCATACTTGGTTATATCTTTGAAACAAAGATTTTTTTCCTGAATGTTTATCGTCAGCATATAATCACCTTTATATAAAACTTTCTATAATTCGAAAATATTTTAATGTATAAAATTATTCTACAAAAGCAATAGAAAATCCTTTTATAAACTTTAAGAGATATTTTGACAACAAAGTTTCTGATATAATAAAAGCAGATATCCATATTTATGTTTAATTTTGTTGATTTATTGGTTATAATGCAGATATATAGAA
The DNA here is from genome assembly GCA_942492835.1 of uncultured Clostridia bacterium. Classification (GTDB taxonomy): domain Bacteria; phylum Bacillota; class Clostridia; order Lutisporales; family Lutisporaceae; genus GWB2-37-7. The sequence continues at coordinate 1,004,549 of OW818645.1, forward strand.
GAAAGTGGGGAATGTAATGGATATTCGAGATTTGGGTGACAAAGCAAAGCTTTTAGAGGAAATAAATAGTGAGCTGGAGCAGGAATACCCAGCAGAGAAAAAGCTACAGCTTCTTGAAAGATACAAGGATGAATTCAGCAGTTTTATTGATGATTTCATAAGCTTCTATCACAGCAATGTTAACGATATAAATAGTTATGTAAATACAATTACTACTGAAAAGGAAAAAAAGATTGAAGATCTCCAAAGTGCAGTTAGTGCACTTACTAAGACAATAATGGAGGAAAAACATGCAAATGAGGTTCAGATGGCACAACTAAGTTACATAGCCTATTATGAACCAGAAAAAGTAATAACTCTCTTGAGTAACTTACATATAGAAAACTCTAAAAACAAAAAGTATATAAGCTAAGCAAAAGCACATATAAGCAACCGCCTATATGTGCTTTTATTTATATCACTGTTTCTTTTCCCTCAAATATTACCCTTAAGAGCTTCTCCGTGAGTTCTTACTTCTTTCATACTGGCTCCGTTCACAGCATTAAAGCTTAATGGAAATTATTATTGGTACCAATATCGGCACTAAGAAGGATAAAACCACTCCTGTTATAAATGCTACAACAGCAGTATTGGCATCCGTTGACTTTGATATTACCGGAAGTGATGTATCCATAGCAGTTGCTCCTGCAGGCGCAATAGCCTCAAGCTTACCTACATGCCTTGCTATATATGGTATGCTGATTAAGGCAATAACCTCTCTGCATACATTTGTTATAAAGGCAAGTGCTCCTGTTTCCACACTGTATTTTGACAATTCAATTGCAGATAAGGTATACCAGCCAAAGCCTGCACCTATAGCACCAGACTCATTTAAAGGCAATCCAAGAACAAAGCCCCCTAAGATACTTCCAGCTATACTACCCAACGCTATACTAAAAGGTACAAGCAATATCTTATATCCCATTGACTTAACCTGATTTATAATATCCTTATTTCTGCCTATATCTATACCTACAAAAAATAAAAGTGTGCAAAGTCCTATGTCAATTACTATTCCAATATGCTGTGCAAATGCATCTGGAAATACAAACAAGCCCGACAGTATACCCACAGCAACAGCAACTAATATACTAAAGCTCATCCTTTTGCACCGCCTTTTCCTTATGGCTAAAGTATATGCTCACTAACTTAACAGCCGCGATGCTAAATACGATAGAAAACAAAGCAAGAACCAAAGCCTGGACACCAAGCTTTCCAAAGGTGCTTATTATTTCTTTATTGATTCCTATATTTACTCCCATAATAAAGAGCAGCAGCAGTAGGCATGCATACTGTATCTTAGAAAGATTTTTAAGCACTATATCATTTAACTTACCCTTATTGCTTATCCATGCTCCTAAAAGAATAACTAGTACATACAATAGTATTCTCACCAAAAAACCCCCCACTAAATATAAAACATACATTATATGCTATCAGAAATATAGACCCACTTCAACTTGGATTAAATAAAAAACTCTGTTATACTTTTTATGAGTATTAAATTATAGAAGGAGTGGGGCTTCTTGTCTAAGGAGAAACATAGCATATATAAAAGCGACTATGATTATGAAGAAGATGATTATGATCGTTATAAAAATATGAACAAAAATAATAATAAATATCAAGTATATACTAATAAGGCTACTATGAAAAAAACTGAGTTTGACTATGAAGAAGACCCTTATGAGCCTGAGAAAAGCAGATAAAAAAAGCCTTTTGTTCTACTATGGAGACAAAAGGCTTTTTGATTACCTAATTATTTCATCAATTGACATACATCATTTGCAAATTGTACAGGATCTTCAATTGGAAGTCCCTCAATTAGCAGAGCTTGGTTATAAAGAATATTTGCATACATCTTTACTTTATCCTTGTCCACTGCAAATGCTTGTTTCACAGCTTTAAACATCTCATGGTTTGTGTTTATTTCTAATACCTTATCAGCCTTAATGCCTTGACTATCAGGCATCATATTTAGCACTTTTTCCATTTCAATGGAAAGTTCACCCTCACTTGCAAGACAAACAGGATGACTCTTTAGACGTTTTGAAGCTTTAACATCTTTTATCTTACCGTCCAAAGCTTCCTTCATAAAGTCAAATAGCTCCTTGTCTTCATCCACTTCCTTATCAGCTTCTTTATCCTCAGCATCAAAGCCTAAATCACCGCTAGAAACAGACTTAAATTCCTTTTCCTTGTATTTTGTCAGAATTTTGATAGCAAACTCATCAACATCATCTGTTAAATACAACATTTCGAAGCCCTTATCTATTAACATCTCTGTTTGTGGAAGCTTTTCGATTCTTGCCACACTGTCACCACTTGCATAATAGATATACTTTTGATCTTCCTTCATGCGAGATATATATTCATCAAGGCTTACAAGTTTTTTCTCAGATGAGGAGTAGAACAACAATAAATCCTGCAACAATTCCTTATTGCTGCCCCAATCTGCATAAACTCCATATTTTAGCTGTTTGCCGAAGTTGTTATAAAACTCTTCATACTTCTCACGTTCATTTGTAAGCATTGACATAAGCTCACTCTTAATCTTTTCTTTTATCTTCTTAGCTATAATTTTTAACTGTCTATCGTGCTGTAAAAGTTCTCTTGAAATATTTAGAGAAAGATCTGCAGAGTCAACCAAGCCTTGAACAAAAGCAAAGTAATCTGGCAGCAGGTCAGAACATTTCTCCATAATCATAACACCGTTTGAATACAGCTCTAAGCCCTTCTCAAAGTCCTTACTATAAAAATCATAAGGGGCACTAGAAGGTATATATAGTATAGTATTATAGCTTGTTACACCATCAACACTTGCATGTATATACTTTAGCGGTTTCTCATAACCGAAGTGCTTTTCGGTATAGAAATTATTATAATCCTCTTCCGTAAGCTCGTTTTTGTTCTTTCTCCATATAGGCACCATACTGTTTAAAATTTCTTCTTCAAAATAGTCTTCGCGTTCAGTCTCACTGCCTTCAATTGGCTTGCTTTTCTTTACAAGCATTTTGATAGGATATTTTATAAAGTCAGAGTATTTTTTAACTAAAGATTTTAATCTATATTCATCAAGGTACTCATCATATTTTTCATCCTCAGTATCTTCTTTGATTTTAAGTATTATCTCTGTGCCTATTGTGTCCTTATCACAAACATCAATAGTATATCCCTCTGCACCTTTTGACTGCCATATATAAGCTTCATCTGAATTTATAGCGCGACTTCTTACCGTCACTAAATCAGATACCATAAAGGCAGAATAAAAGCCTACTCCAAATTGACCTATTATATCAATTCCATCTTTTGCTTCATTTTCATTCTTAAATTCAAGAGAACCGCTTCTTGCAATAGTACCAAGGTTATTCTCCAGATCTTCTTTTGTCATACCTATACCAGTATCAGTAATGGTAAGTGTTTTATTTTCTTTGTCTGAGCTAATTTTTATAAAAAAGTCATTTTTATCAAAGCTGGTTTTTTCATCAGTAAGTGCAATATAATATCGTTTATCAATTGCATCACTAGCATTTGATATAAGCTCTCTAAGAAATATTTCTTTGTGGGTGTAGATTGAGTTAATCATAATATCTAGTAGTCTTTTTGATTCTGCTTTAAATTGTTTTTTTGCCATTTTATCATTTCCTTTCCTTTTTTAACAACAATAGTAGAAATTAAACCAGGTAATATGTACCACTTGTTAGCACTCGTTATTATCGAGTGCTAATTTTATATTAAATAACTTTCTTTTATTTGTCAATTACTTCTTGTAATTTTTCATTTAAAACCTATCCAAGCATCTATTTCTACACTTACAAATAAAAACCTTTACTTTTTTCATTGAAAATAAAAAACTACTCATTTCTGAATAGTTCGATCATTCAAATATGGTGCGGTTGATAGAATTTGAACCCACAAGAAAGTTAGACCTTACCACTCATGAGGAATGTCCAACTCTGTCCATTTTGCTGTAATTGTTTGTTGTTGTTTTATATTCTCTGCTATAACGTTCCAGTTAAAAATTTGTTAATTATTGTTGATATAGGAGGTAGTTTAATTCCCATGGATATCATCATACTAAAAACAAAACCCATGAACCATAAAACCATAAAACAGATTAACTCCCTCCTCCAGTGTTTTTGTATCAAGCCAGGAATTTGCCATAAAGCAAGCAAAGCAAACCCAACCATCAATAACACAATCATATGTTTAAACCTCCTTTTTAGGCAATCTTCGTACTTTGGCTACAACCAGCGTAATAAGCGGAATTCCGATTTGAAAGAGAACTGCATAGATAGGGTAGCCCCTACTTGCGAACTCAAACATTTCCATAGTATTTTCTACATTAGTTAGAGCCAAAATGACCATGAGAATCCCTACAGGAAGAATTATTGGGCGGTAGCTTTGTAAATTGAAAACCTGAGCCAGACCTAAAACCGTTCCATAAAACAGGACCGAGATTTTGATAAACCCCATTGTGATTAAGCTAGTGGCAACCAAAACCTCCAAACGGGTGAGGATATCTCCTACCTCGATGGTTTGCGCTACAAAGTAGGATGGATAATCTAAAACCATGATCATTGGTCCCAATACCGCAGCATTTCGGGCTACAGCTATAATTAGAATAAATCCCGCTATTAGTAAACCCCAAAAAACAGCAGAAGGCCCTTTTTTTGGTTTATCAACAAAAGCCAACACCATTAAAAATGCTACTATTTCTTCAAATGGAAAGCTTGCTGCGCTGTGACCTGCCCATAATAGTTTATCGATGGGTTCATCCAAAATAGGCATCAAGTTATTTAGGTCAATATGGGGAATTAGAAGCAGCGTATCCGAAAATCCAACCAAAATGGTAACCGGTACTAGAATTAAGCTGCATCTGGCTAATACTTCGATACCTCTGCTCACGGTTGAGGCACACACCAGCATAAGCAAAATAAGAAAAACTGTATACGGAGTATCAGGGTATATTTCCAATTTTAAAAAACGGACATAATTATTTAAAACCATTGCACCCAGATGAAAAAGATACCAGATGAATAGCACGGATATACACTTGCCCAGAATCTTTCCGTAGACAATAGAACTTATTTCAATAATCGTCTTACCTTTAAATTGTTTTGCCAAGGCAGTGAATACCCAGGTTATGAGTAAACCTTCCATCAATCCTAAAGCACAAGCAATCCATGCATCATGTTCGATACCCTGACCAGGAGTAATAATGACAGAAGAACCAAAAATAAATCCTATTATTAAAATGCTTAGTTGAAAATTAGATATTTTACCTTTCTCCAAAAACATAAATTGTACTCCTAATTCTACTTTAATCCTTAATTAATGCTTTATTCATATCCCCAATTTCATTTATATGCGTTTCTACATTTACCACAACTTCTATATCAGGATACAGTTCATCCCACAACGGTTTCACATCTTTCCATTCCCTTTTATATTTACGATGCACCGCCTCCCCAAACCCAAAAACATCTGCGTCTAGAGAAAAAGATTTCTTAACTGCTGCCATTACTTGACTTTTTATCTCTTTAGCCTGTTCCTTTTCTAATTTATTCAAGATGTCTGAGTTTATATCCTTTTGAGCTTTGTACTCCAGCAGGTTTGACTCCTCATGTATCTTAATAGTAATTTTGATCTTGTTGTCTTGCAGTTCAGGAATGATCTTGCTTTTAGACTTAATAATTTCTAGGCTTGCTTCTGGAATCGTCACATATCCCTTTTTGACCTTATTAATGGCCCATAGAAGACCACTTGATTCTTGTTCATTTAGTCGCCCTATCATCTTATCCCTTTTAAAAACTGCCGTTCCAGTAATACGAATTTCCTGTATTTTCTCTCCTTTCAAACCAGTTTCTTCAAAGACTCCTACTATGGGGGCAATAGGATCAGTGGTTTCACTCATTAATCGGTTAGTAAATTCCATGGATGTGACCGCTGGGTATTTGGAAAAAGCCGCTGACAATTTTATCTCAGCAGCCATTCCGAATGCCTGAATATTTTCCATTCCATCCTGGATTCCTAAAATATCACTGGCTTTTTTCTCTGATACTACCATCAAGACGTTGGAGCGACCTAATGGATTTCTGTTAATAGTGTCAATAAATCTATAGATTCCTTGTTCTGCCCCATCCTTACCGAAGACATAAACCTGGGTATGCTGATAAAATGGGATACGGCTACCATGCTGTGTGTAGCGATTTAATGCATCATATGGAGATGAACCTGTACTGAGGTCAAGTTGAATAGTATGGAGTGAATTACCCCCTTTTTGCTCCCCGCCTCCACTGGTATTGAAAGAACTTTTTATCTCGTTGGGAATAATGGATTGATAGGTCATCGTAACCGCTCCTGTGTCCAGATCTATATCCCAACCCAGTCCAGACACAATTAATAATTTATTCAACTCCTTACTATCCCAACACCCGGATAAGAATACCGGAATAATGATTAATAAAATAACCACATAAATTTTTAAACGCTGTGCTCTCTTCATTATCTTTCCCTCTCACTAGGCCTAGTTTTGGGAATCTGTGGCATTTGATCAGGTGATTGCCGTCTTGTATCGGGTGAATCTAAAGAATCAGGACGGCTGTCCATTGCCCATAAGGGTGCCCGTATAAAAGTATCTTTCAAGTCTCGAATGTTGAGTGGTGATACTGGAGACAAATAGGGTACCCCCAGGGAGCGTAAAGAAGCTAGGTGACTGAGTATCTCAATTGAAACTACAACTACTCCGAATAGACCCAAAAAACCAGCCACTACTGTCATAATAACGCGAAATATGGCCCCGAGATCAGCAAAAGGAACGACTAAAAAGGAAGCGATAGCTGTTGTCGCTATCACTATTACCATGGGAGCTCCTACCAGACCTGCCGATACTGCCGCTTGCCCTATTACCAGGGCACCAACAATACTAACTGCCTGACCAAGTGAACGGGGCATTCTTAGGCCTGCCTCTCGTAGAATTTCGAACAGTATCAGCATTAATAGGGCTTCTAATGTAACTGGAAGAGGAAGCCCTTCCCTTGATGCCGCCACCGAAACCAGCAATTGAGTCGGAAATAATTCCGGGTGAAAAGCTTTTAAAAAAACAAAAATACCTGGCAAATAGATACTAAGGAAAAAACCCAACAATCGAACCCACCGTATTAATGCAGAAAAAAATGGACGTGCATAATAATCATCCGGATTTTGGAAGCCTTCAATAAATAAAAATGGCATCGTTAAGGCCATCGGAGAGCCATCAACAAATATGGCGGCACGACCTTCCAATATTCTGGCAGCTACCACATCCGGTCTTTCACTAGTGCCGATAGTAGGAAATAAGGATGTTGGACTATCTTCAATAAATTGTTCTATATAGCCAACATCCAGTATAATATCGGTATTTATCCCTTTTAACCGTTGATTGATTTCTTTTATGAGATTATCCGGGGTTATGCCCTTTATATAAGCAACTGAAACATCTGTTTTTGACCGCTCCCCAATTTGCAGGCTCTGAAATGTTAAGCGTGGATCTCGAATCTTTCGGCGCAGTAAAGCTGTATTAGTACGCAGTGTTTCAGTAAAACTATCTTTTGGTCCCCGAATTGACACTTCGTTTTTTGGCTCCTCGATACTTCGTGATTCCCAGCCCTTGGCATCAACAAGTAGAGCCTTGGGTACGCCTTGAACCAAAATTGCAGTATGACCTATCAGTACATCAGAGATAACCACGTCAATATCTTCGGTACAAATTATTTGTCCTACAGTTAACACACTTGATTTAATAAAATCAAGTAGACTTGATTGGTCTTGGATAACATTATCCTTAATCAAATGCAGTTCAAACATCAATGGCTGTAAGATATGATAATTTAGCAAATCCCTATCTACCAGACCATCAATAAAAATAACAGCTGCATCAACATTCAAATTTGTGCCAATCTTCACACGGCGGATAATTACATCACTGCTCCGACCAAGGAACTCTCTTAGAATCTGAAGGTTCTCCTCTAGGTTATTAGAAAGATAAGCTAGGGAACTATATTGTCCTGAATCCTTTTTAGGGTTATTGTTTTGCATTCTTTGAAAATGTAGTTTTTTTAAAAGCAAGCCTAGCAAAAAACCCACCCCTTTTCTCTGTACTGTATGATTTGTCTCATATACTTTCAAGGTGAAGACTGAAAATATTATCATCTTATACCGTAGTTTTTATTGATATAATTTCTTTGAGTAATATGACAATTTATTGGATTGCTTAATATTATATCCAATAGATAAGTCTACTATTCTAAATATCAATTTAAGAGCATTTAATGTACTTTGTTAAAAGTTCCAAACAAAAAACTCCAAAGTCATAAAACTTTGAAGTTCAATTATAAGCACCAAGTATCTTTTTTACTTTTCTTTCATGATCTTCCTACATATAAATACTGACGTTAGTCTTATCTATATCTTAAATTTTTGCACCATTTGAGCCAGTGTATCACTACTCTCATTAGCATCTTTGGAGCTTCTCATGACTTCAGCCACTTTCTCAGCAATAGAAGTAGTCTTCTCAGCGATATTCGCCGTTCCACTAGCACCTTCATTGGTTGCACTTGTCACCTCATTTATTGCAACAACCATGCTTTGAGTGGAAGCAAGCAGTTCTTCTGCAGTGGCACTAAAGTCCGATACTATATCATTAATAGCCTGTGCATCTTGACTATATTTTTCTGTTGCATCCAACATAGTCTCATAGTCCTTGTCCACATCAGTTTCTATATAGTTCAATAGGTTATTTGAACTCATAGCTAAATTATCAACTGAATGTATAACAATATTAGTTATTTTCTGAATTTGTGTAGCTGTTGTCTTAGAATCTTCAGCCAGCTTCCTAATCTCATCTGAAACGACTGCGAAACCTCTTCCTGCTTCTCCTGCTCTCGCAGCTTCTATAGCAGCATTCAGTGCTAATAGGTTCGTTTGATTAGTTATTTGCAAAATAGCTTCTGTCAACGTAGTGATTTGTCCCACAGCTTTGGATTCCTCTAAAGCTTCTCCAAGGTTATCCTTTACTCCCTTAAATACCGCAGCAGTGTTTTGTTGTGATGCAATGAAGGCACTTCTTAATGCTATAGCGCGCTTACTAATTTCTCCAGCTGAAAGTGCACCATCCTGTGCTTTTTCTGAAATCGACTCTATTGCTATTTCAATTTCAGAGGAAGTAGCATTCATTTCTTCCGTTGATGCAGCAGTTTCTTGCATTCCAGCAGAGAGCTGCTCTATAGTAGCGGATATATCTTCAATTTCTGTATTCAATCTAATAATATTTTGTTGCGATGCCAAGAACGAATTGGCAACATTTGCAGATTCAGTTTTAACGGCTTTTATTATATCTTTTACCGATGTTTGCATTGTATCCATCGATAATACTAAGGTGCCTACTTCATCTTTTCTTTTCATTAAATTTGCAGCTGTCTGCTTAGAGAAATCTCCTGTTGCCATGACCCTAAGATGCTCTGAAGCTACTTTTATTGGATTAGCCACCGAGCTAGCAATAAAGTAACCAAACCCAATGCTTATAAGTAGGATAATCACAGATGCAATCAAGATAGATGTCATTAGCGTACTTAATCCCGACAATACCTCGGTTTTGGGTGCCGCTACAGCAATAGACCAGTCAGTTCCCTCTATTGGTGCATATCCAAGGTACTTCACAACACCCTTATAGCTGTAATCACCAACCCCAGTTTTCCCTTCAACCATCAGTTTTTCTATTTCAGCTAAAGGTTTGAGATTTGGATCTTTCTTCAAATTCTCAAAATTATTATCCTTTGCTTTCACGAAGTTTTTGTTACTATGTGCAACGGTTGTCCCATCTTTTCCAATTATAAATGCTTTTCCAGTTTTACCAAATACAATATCACTGGTCATACTGCATAATTCATAGCCATCTCTTACAGCAATTAAGACGCCTGTAATAACGTCGTGACTCTTAATTGGTACAGCATAGGTAATAGTGACAGAACCATCATTTTTATTAACGATTGGATCTGTTACAGCCCTCTTGCCAGACAATGCTTGCTTAAAATATTCACTGCTGCTAATATCAGTTATTTTACCATCTGTAGAAACGAGACTTCCGATACTATCAGCAATGCCCATGGTAATATGCCCAGCTCTTTTTTGTTCTTCATTTAACATGAGAGATTTTATTTCCCATGTTGCCATTGAATCACTGAGTTCCTGCCTATTTGCCATAACCTCAAGAAGTGAGAACTGCTCATCAATGCGATTCGATACTACACGAGATGCTTGAACTGCCAATTGCGGTAGAGTTTCATTTACACTTGTAACTAACGCTTTTGATGCTGTCACATTTGAAATAACTCCTAGCCCCGCACATACGAATATTAATAGTATTGCTAAGTAGACGACTATTTTTGCTTTAATACTTTTCACATTTATGTCCCCCTTATTAATTAGAATTTTGAAAATTTTCATAGAGATATGCCCATAACCTAGCTTACACTTACTTTTTTATAATTTTCTATTTATGACTGATTGCGAACATTCCGCATATTGTATATATTATCACTTTTAACTACATTTAACAACATTTAACAACATTTTATGTGATTTTAAAATTGTCTAAATCAGATATCTTTCATATTCTGGACACATAAAAAAAACCTGAAGTATTATTACTTCAGGTTTAAATCTCAAATTTGGTGCGGTCGATGGGACTTGAACCCACATGGTTGCCCACACGCCCCTCAAACGTGCGCGTCTGCCGTTCCGCCACGACCGCTAATATCACAAAATAATTATATACGCATCATCTATATGTGTCAACATAAAATTATATACAGGAAATAGCCCTTTAGACAAACTTTCTACTATTATCTTTTATCCTTTGCTATAAACCAGTTCTGTATATTTCTGTAAGGATTTATTGCATCGGGAATAACCTCTCCCTTTATCTTGTCTCGTGTTACTACTGCAGATTCTCTAAAGAACAGGCTTATACATGGCACTTCTTCCCTAAAGGTTTGCTGTATCCTTTTATACATTTCTTGGCGCATGTTATCATCAGTAGTAATATAAGCTTGATACAAATTATTATCCATGCTTAAGTTTGAATATGACATAAAGTTCTTTCCACTTGCAATTTGCGTACTATGAAAGGCAAAGGACAAGTCTTGATTAGGAGATAGATTGTAACCTGTTAGCACAGCATCAAACTGTTTAGTTGCAAGTGCATTTTTCATTTCCTCAAAAGGCACCGTTTTTAGCTCTACCAAGAATCCTATTTCTTCTAGGTTTCTTTTTATTTCTTCTGCTGCTTTTACTCTAAACTCGTTTTCATTGTTTGTCAGCAATGTAAATTTTAGAGTTTGCAGTACATCATCAAACTTTCTTTCTAGTATCTTATCACTATTGGCATCTTCAAAGCCTGCCTGCTTTAATAGGTTTGCAGCATCTACCTTGCTTGTGAGACTTATCTCCTTACCATCATAAAGCCATGAGTTTGGATGTATAGGTACATCGGTCAATACAGCATTCCCCAATAGATATTTATCTATAATGCCTTTCCTATTTACCGCAGCAAGAATAGCTTTTCTAACTGCTTTATCTTGGAAAATCGAGTTGTTGTAGTTAAAGCCTATAAAATCATAATCCAGAGAAGTATATTTATAGGTTTTAACATTCTTTAATTCACTATATTTTTCCCAGTCATAGGATTGCGTATGCAGCATATCTAATTCCTTGGCCTGAAAGGCTGTAGAGAAAGCATCCAAATCATTAATAAACTGTATCGAAATTTTTTCTATATAGGGCTTTTTACCTTCAGCTTCAACACTTCCTAATCTAATCCATTTATCATTTGGTACTAGAACCATTTGCTTAAGCTTTTCATAGCTTAGTATTTTGTAGGGTCCAGATACTGCTGGAATTTCATTAGGGCTTGCTTTTAATATATGCTCCGGTATTATTGGCACAGTTAAAATATCTAAGCCATTGGCATATGCCTGATCAAAAACTATAGTAATTGTATTTTCGCCCTCTGATTTATAGCTGTAAACATGCTCAAGTACATTTTTGAAGGCAGATGTTTGTGATGCCTTTATGGTATCAAGAGAAAAGATTACGTCAGCAATTGTGATTTTCTCTCCATCGCTCCAATATAAATCGTTCTTTAGAGTAATAGTAAATCTTGAAGTTGATTCTATATATCCCCATTTCTGCGCAATAACAGGTACCAGCTTTAAACTCTTGTCATACTCTGCCAATGGTTCAAACATTAGCTTTGAAGCATCTAAAAAAGTCCTGCTGTTAATGGTAAGCGGGTTCAATTCCTTTGGTTCCACCGCTCCCATAATTAGAGTACCTCCCACTGAGGGCTTTTCATTTTCTATTTTTACTTCGGTCTGATCTACTTCGTTATTTATCTGCTCGCAGGAGCTTAAAACAATTGAGAATAAGAAAATTACCATTATCAAAACATAGGTTTTTTTATTAAACTTCATCAATCTCACCCTTTTACTTTTGTTTCATATTTTATAATAACAATTCAATAAAAGCACTAATTCCATTCATAAAGCTTTTCATATATATTAATATTTTTATTTACTCTCTCCACAAAGTTACTAGTTTCTTTAAAAGGAATATAATCCAGATTTTTCCCATCTCTGCTTAATTCCTTATTATCTAACCATTTATCTACATTTCCACTGCCTCCGTTGTAGGCGGCAAACCCTAATTTCTGATTATTATTATAATAATCAAATAAATGTCTTATATACCAGCATCCAAATCTTATATTAATCTCAGGATCAAATAGCATATCCTCATTATAATTCTTAATCTCTAGTTTATTTGCTATCCAGCTTCCAGTGCTTGGTGTTATTTGCATAAGCCCTTTAGCTCCCTTATTTGATTCTGCAAATATGTCAAAGTTGCTTTCTGTCTTTATAATTGCAGCTACAAGGGGTGCAGGAAGCTCATATTCTTCTGCGTATTTTGATATATCCTCCTCATAATGCAGTGGATATATCATTTTCACAATGACTGGTATCTGCAGCATAGCAAAATAAGCTATACAAAGCAATATTACAGCCATTATCAAATTCATTTTTTTTCGTTTTTTCAATTGCATATCTCTCCTAGACTACATATTATGCCACAACTCACTTACCTTTTCTTTAACTTTATCCAATGTCTGCGTATTATCTATAACAACATTGGCATATTGCATTCTTTGTTCATTTGTTATTTGTGCGTTTATTCTGTTTTGTGCATTATTTCGAGATAATTTATCACGATCCATCAGCCGAATAAGCTGAGTTTCTTTATCAACTACAACTAGCCAAATACAGTCAACATACTTATATAAACCCGTTTCTATTAAAATAGCAGCATCTACTACTACAGCTTTCTTGTTCTCTTTCTCATAAAATGAAATTATATCTTTTACCTTTTTTATTATCTCAGGATGAGTTATTTGATTCAATAGTGTAAGCTTTTTATGATCAGAAAACACTACATTACCGAGCTTTTTTCTGTTTATGCTGCCATCTGGCATCAAAATGTCCTCACCAAAATTCTCTATTATCTTATTATATGCAGTCTCACCCTGGACTACAACATCCCTGGCAACCAAATCAGCATCTATAACAACTGCTCCAAGCTCCTTTAGTATGTTGGATACGGTACTTTTCCCGCTTGCAATACCTCCTGTAAGTCCTATAGTCTTCATCTAAACCACCTCTTGCTCTTGCTTATACTACTGTGTATGTTATTTTGCATCATACCAGTTATTGCCTGTATTAACGTCAGCTGTTAGAGGAATCTTCAAATTCATAGCTTGCTGCATGTTTCTAACAACAAGCTCTTTAACCTGCTCTACCTCTGAAATATGAGCTTCAACAATCAATTCGTCATGAACCTGGAGAATCAGCTTACTTTTTAGCTTTCTTTCTTTCAATTCATTAAAAACCTTTATCATAGCTATCTTTATTATGTCAGCAGCACTTCCTTGAATAGGGGTATTCATTGCGATTCTTTCTCCCATACCTCGTTGTATAGCATTTCTTGAGAGTATTTCAGGAATATATCTTCTTCTATTCAACAAGGTGACTACATATCCCTTTTCTTTAGCTTCTACAATTGTATTGTCCATATACTGTTTTACATTGGGATATCTATTAAAATAACTATCAATATAAAGCTTTGCTTCCTTCTTTGGAATTTTTAAATCTCTTGACAATCCATAATCGCTGATACCATATACTATGCCAAAGTTTACTGCCTTTGCTCGACCTCTCATCAAAGAATTAACCTGATCCTTAGGCACATTAAACACTTCACTTGCTGTTCTGGTATGTATATCCTCATTATTAACAAAAGCGTCAATAAACGTTTCATCTCCAGATATGTGAGCAAGAACTCTAAGCTCTATTTGTGAGTAGTCGGCATCTACCAAGGTATAGTCTGAATTGCTAGAAACAAAAACCTTTCTGATTTTTCTTCCATTCTCTGTCTTTATTGGTATATTTTGCAGATTAGGCTCTGTACTGCTAAGTCGTCCCGTAGCAGTTGCTGTTTGATTTAACTTACTGTGTATTTTGCCTGTCATTGGGTTTATAACATTTATCATACCATCAATATAAGTTGACTTTATTTTTAGAAGCTGTCTATATTCTAGAAGCTTCTCAATTATCTGATGCTTGCCTAGCAATGCTTCTAATACCTCAACATCAGTGGAGTAGCCTGTTTTGGTCTTTTTTATAACTGGTAGTCCTAGCTTTTCAAAAAGAATGACTCCCAGCTGTTTGGTAGAGTTTATATTAAAGCTTTCCTCTGCATCCTTATAAATACTATTAGTTAGCGCATCTATTTGTGTCGAAAACTCCACAGATAGTTCCTCTAACATTGACTTGTCAACCTTAAAGCCTGTGTGCTCCATATCTGCCAAAACACTTAGCAGAGGAAGCTCCACTTCATAATAAAGCTTATCTAAGGAATCGTCCTTAAGCTTTTGCTGCATAGGAGCAATAAGTCTTTCTATAGCAGTCACACTGTCAGCATACTTTCCCTCTTCACTGCCGTCCTTAGCTTTATAATCTGCAAAGCTTTCTTGTAGTATATCTCTACTTATATCTCCTAGATTATACGTGCCCTTTGAAGGATCAAGTACATACGCAGCTATCATCGTGTCAAAGCTAATGTTATTTACACTTATATCGTATTCCATAAGCTGTAGAACATCTTGTTTTATATCGTGACCTGACTTTGCAATTTTTTTATTCTCCATTAGCTGCTTTAAGTAATCAATAGTTTCACTCTTTATATCAAAGCAATAGGTTTCCCCAGATATATTAAGATATGCCTTAAGTATACTATATCTTTCACCTACTAGCTTAAAGGCTATAGCTCCTGCTGTATTAGCTCTATTTATGAGCTCATCTAAGTCAGCTGATGATAAAGCTTGTTTTATTTTGATAATTTGATGCTCTTCTATAGTAGGCTGTGCTTTTCCTTCTGCTTCCATCTTGTTTATAAGGTTCTTAAATTCCAGCTCTTTAAAGTATTCATATAGTTTTTGACTATCTGGAGTATTTAACTGAAATTCATCAATACTCATATCTATAGGCACATTTCTTATTATTGTAGCCAGCTTTTTAGAGAAAATCGCTTGTTCCCTAAATGTTTCAAGGTTTTCTCTTACCTTGTTCTTTTTGATCTCAGAGCTATGCTCTAGTGTATTTTCTAATGTTTCATACTGTTTTATTAGTGATAACGCGGTTTTCTCTCCTATGCCAGGTACTCCTGGTATATTGTCTGATGCATCTCCCATAAGTCCTTTCATGTCAGTAACCTGTTCAGGAGTGATCTCGTATACTTCCATCAGCTTATCTCTATCAAACTCCACCATTTCACTTATTCCCTTTTTGGTCATAAAAACATGAACATGCTGGTTTATAAGCTGAAAAGCATCTTTATCTCCTGTAACTATCAAGGCTTCTATTTCTTTGCTGCTGCATAGCTGTGAGACAGTACCGATTATATCATCAGCTTCGTAGCCGTCAATCTCCATTTGTTTTATGTTCATGGCAGCAATTATTTCCTTAAGCACAGGTATCTGCTCTACCATATCCTCAGACATTTTTTGTCTTCCTGCTTTATATTCTGCGTACTCCTTATGTCTTAGAGTAGGAGCCTTTCGGTCAAAAGCGATGCCTATATGTGTTGGCTTAAGCTCATCTATAAGCTTATACAGCATATTGATGAAGCCATATATAACATTTGTATGCAGTCCCTTTGAGTTTGTCAAGGGTGGCAAGGCATAAAATGCCCTGTGCATAAGACTGTTGCCATCTATAATTACAAGTTTTTCCTTGTTCATAAGTAAACTCCTCCGTTTATCCTTTGTATAATATTTATTGTACCCAATATCCCTTGCTATTTCTATAGTAAAATGTAAATATCAAAGTATTTCCTTATATATAATTTACTTTGTATAAAAAAAATCCGACGTACGTCGGATTAAAGTTACTTCTTTCTTTTTTTGATGAAGTATATTGCCAGTACTGTACCTACTACCAATATCAAAATATAGGGCAATGCTGATACTAGAAATACAAACAACCATGCCATACCATTTTTTATACTGTTTATTGTGTTAATTAAGCCTTGTTTGGCACGATTCCATACGCTTCCAGTATCTATCCTCTCTAACTTTGCATCTTTCTCTTCTGTTAAATTAATATATATTGTAGAGTATTCCACCTGTTCATCCCAACGCTTCAGATCACCTTGCATAATATCAATATCTGTTCTTATTCGGTTCAGCTCAGTTTCTATCCTAAGTATTTCGTCAACATTCTGTGCTTTTGATAACAAATCCTTATAAGTCTTTTCTTGTATCTTAAGATTGCTTAATCTTGACTCCATATCCATATACTGTTTAGTAATATCATTGCCATTGGTACTTTGATTTATTACCGTTCCCATGGTTATGATGTTTTGAAAGGTATTGTCATATCTATCTGCCGGTATCTTTATAGTAATGCTGCCAAATTTAGTTGTTTTTTCTTTAATTTTTTCTGCCTCTGCTACAGTTGTTGTCCCAGGCTCTACTGTACCCTCCACATAAGAGCTCTCAACATAGCCTCCAAGCTGTTCAGTTATTTTAGTTATCTCATTTATTCTGCTCTGTAGATCAAAGACCTTTAGAGATATATTACCATTCTTTATAATTTTTCTAGCAGTATTTGTATCTGTGGCAGCTTCCTCATATTTTTGCATATTATTGCTTCCATCACCGGATGCCACGTTCTCAGTAAATTGAATTCCAGCCTGTTTAGTACTTGTTAAACCTGGCACTGCTGTCACAGATGGTTCTGATGTATCTGCCATCATATCGTAAGAAACATCTCTATCTCCATAGTTCGCCTCTGAGCTTTGTGCCAATTGTCCTTTAGTCGTCGGTGCGTTTAGCGCTCCAAAAGCTATAGCAAATATTAATACCACTGCAACAGAACTAGCTGTAATGGTCTGCCATCTATTCTTTCTGATAAAACTTGAAAATCTTCGGGATTTGCTTTCTTTGGCTTTTTGCAGTTTGTTATGAAGTTCTTCCCTGAAATCCTCTGGAAGCTCTACTTCATCTATATCGCTGCACTCTTTTACTATATCCATTAGTAACTCATATTCCTCTTTACACTCCGTGCACTCTGCAATATGCTTTTCAAATTTAATTTTATCTACTTCGTTTATTTCATTGTCGATATATGCAGACATTAATTCTCTTATATGTTCACATTTCATGCTAATCCCTCCTTTCCGTTATATAGACGTCACCGTGGCTTGAAAGTTCCAAAGCGGTCTTTAACTTATCTTTAAGTGTATTTCTACCTCTATTAATTCTAGATTTTACAGTTCCAATAGAACAGCAGAGTATATTTGCAATCTCTTCATAGCTGAAGCCCTGTATATCCCGCAACACTATAACTGTTTTATATTCTTCACTCAATTCATTTATTGACTTTAATACTATCCTCTTCTTCTCAGTTCTTATATATGCTTCTTCAGGTGTATCATCATCTGAGGCAGTTTCAAAATGTATTTGTCCATTTTCAGTTTCGTATGTGCCATCAAGGGATACCGTTTCGATTTTCTTTTTCTTCCTTATCTCATCTAAACAAACATTGGTAACTATTCTATACATCCATGTAGAAAAAGAGGATTGCTCCTTAAAACCTTCTATAGATTTAAAAATTCTGATAAATGCTTCTTGGCACATATCTTTGGCATCTTCTTGATTTCCCATTACCCGCAGGGCGATATTATATGCCTTTTTCTGATAATCAAAAATCAATTGTTCAAAAGCTTCAATATCACCTGACTTGCTTCTTTTAACGAGAAGCTTATCTATGTCATTCATTCACGCTGCCCTCCTTAGAAAAACTTTGAATTATTATATTTTAATTTTACTACATTTGTAAAATAATACCCAATAAAATTAGTATTATATATAGACGAAATAATATTAATTTTGTTCCAATAAAAAAAATTATATAAATATTAAACAATTGTTAAAATATATCTATTGCTTTTTATGTATACATGTATTATAATAAGTAACGTAGTTGCCGAAGTGGTGAAATTGGCAGACGCACTGGACTCAAAATCCAGCGGTAGTGATACCATACCGGTTCAAGTCCGGTCTTCGGCACCAATATATTTCAAACATAATATACATAAAGAAATAAAGAACTGCATTATTATGGCAGTTCTTCTTTTTTTGTTGTTTATGCATTTTTTAAGTTTAATTATGATTAAAGAGCTGCACTATTGCAGCTCTTCTTTTATTTGTTGATCATTTAACTTTTGAATTTTTATTCTAGATATTCTTTTATCATCTACTTCTTCAATTCTTAAAGAAGTAGTCCTAAACTGTACCTCGTCTCCTACATCTGGCATTTTACCAGAAAGGCTAAGTACTATACCGCTTATAGTATCAAATTCTTCTTCAGGCAAATCTGTATCCATTATATCATTAATATCGCTTACGCTTAGCATACCGTTTACAATGTAAGTATTTTCATCTATTTTTTCATAGTCAAGAATTACATCATCATACTCGTCAAATATGTTGCCTACAATTTCTTCTAATAGGTCTTCAATTGTTATTAATCCGGCCGTTCCGCCGTACTCATCAATTACTATAGCAATATGCTTCTTAGATTTTTGCATTTCTTTGAAAAGCTCATCTATTTTCTTATATTCAGGTACAAAATATACAGATCTTACTATATCCTTTAAGGAAATTTTCCACTCAGTGTTTTTCTTAATTAAAGCAAATAAATCCTTAATATATAGTATTCCGATTATGTTATCTGTAGAATCCTCATAAACTGGTATCCTTGAGAAGCTCTCTTCTATTATTATATCAAGTATTTCATCTACTGTTGCGTCTATTGAAACAGCTACTATATCTGTCCTAGGAGTCATTACTTCCTTTGCCACTGTATCGTCAAACTCAAAAATACTATTTATCATGTCAGTCTCAGTCTCTTGAAAAATACCTTTTTCTTCCCCGACATTTATCATAAGTCGAATTTCTTCTTCTGTAATTTGTGAATTTTCTACATTGTTTGTTCCACCTAGCATTCTTGCTATAATATTTGTAGCCCATGATAAAGCTTTAACCATTGGAGCTGCTATCTTAAATAACACTCTAATGGGCTTTGCAACAGCTAATGCAATTTTTTCAGATTTTTCTAAAGCCATTCTCTTCGGAACCAGTTCTCCTAATACCAAAGTAAAAAATCCTATAATTGCAGTAACAAAAAGTGTTGCAATTCCTCCTGCAGAAGCAGTAATAACAGATATATTTAGACTCCTCAAGAACTCTGCTAAACTTTTTGACAATGTCTGAGCACCTATAGCACTGGCTAAAAATCCTGCAAAGGTAATACCGATTTGTATGGTTGCCAAAAGCTTGCTGGGTTCTTCAAGAAACTTTTCGATTAATATAGCCGATTTGTTACCTTTGTCAATTAAAGGCTTGAGTCTCGCTTGTCTAACTGATACAATTGCCATTTCAGAGGCAGCAAAAAAAGCGTTTACTCCAATCAGCAAAAATATCACTATAATCTGCGACCACAAGTCACTACTATCCATTAAATAATTCCCCCTAGTATAATCGTTGTAATTATTATTATACTATTTATTTTAGCTTGAATACAAATGAATATTGTGTAAAAATTGTCCAATCAGTTAAATCTCAACCTAAAACTCAATCAAAATTGATATCAAGTGCTAAATTCTCTATGTATCTATTATTTTCTCTTAAATTCGGAATTTTAAGCCTATTTATATTTTAAAATATAAATATATATCTCATAAAGCAAGGATTCTCAGCTTCCCTTGCTTAAGAATCCTTGCTCAAAACCAGATATAAATATTATTAGAAGCATGAGTTTTAAATATTTGTCACACTTGTTCTCTATACAAAACAATATGAGTATGAATAATATGAATTTATCCTCTGCACTTAATCTTTTGAGTAGCTTGAGCACTATCTGTTCATAGCCCATTTAGTTTCCCACCTTATTCGTAAATCCATCAAATAATGCCATTAAGCTGATAATTTTTATACAGTCATCTATGCTTTTTTGTCTTTTTTCTGATATAAAGGGCTTCATGGAATTTAAAAACACAACTCTATTATCTTTTTTATTTCCTTCAAATGCCTTTCCCATTATAGAATTTAATAAACCATTATTATCAAGAAGCGCAGGAGTAAAGGCATCGGGTTCGGTTCTTATTTCATCTGAATTTTCATCATCTATTTCCTTTTTTTTTTGAGAATCAATACCGCCAAGTAACATACCCATCAGTTGATTCTTAAGTCCTTCCATATCATTATTTTTTAGCATGTTCGCCAATTTTTCGCTGTCTCCGCCCTTGTTATGACTCAAATAATTAATTAAATCCTCTTTTAGTCCATCAATATCACCTTTATTGATTTTTTCCTTTACTTTTGGATCAATATTGCTTTTACTTATTTCATTCATAAGCATATCTTTCATATCATTTTGTGATAAGTTATCCATGTCTACTCCCGGTAACTTTTCTTGCACTTTTTTCTTAAGCATGTTGATATCCTCACTTTTCCCATATGGCACACAAAACCCCCCTCTCTCTTTTTAATTATTTTTACTTCTGTTAATATGCAAGCCTTCTTCTCTCTTTTCCATCATGATTTCGTCTGTGTACATACTCAAGGTTCTCCTTCTCTTCTACCTTATCAGTAATCTTTTTCTCCTTTTTGTTTGGAAAGAGGAAGAAAACAATAAATAATATTGCAAGTATCCAAATGATATTATCATCTAAATCAAAGCCCATGCTATTACCCCCTTTGCCACATACTCCCTTAATTTCATAGTATTCTGCCGAACAAGTTTGGTTACAGCTATGTTTTAAAAAATGCGCAAAAAAAAATAATAGGTACAAGCAACTGTTGCTGCTTGTACCTATTTATCCTTATAACCCTAATCCAAAAGTTCTTCCAAATCCTCCAAATGCAATTATAGCCAGTATAATTATGAAGAAGAAGTTATTCTCTCTACCAAATCCACATGCTAGCAGTATGAAAAGAAGCAGGAGTAGTAGAAAACCATTGTCGCAACCAAATGCACCTAGTAATTCGCCCATAGCTACACCTCCTTATTTAGTTATATTTTTATTCTTCTTTAGCATCCACATTTTAATAATTTACCTAAACCTCCAAAAGAATCTCCTAGCCCCAAAGAAGGTAGCACAAAAACAATGAGTAATATTATAAAGATCCAGGAATTTCCTCCAAGAAGACCTCCTAGACCAGTTCCGCATCCCTTTCCAAGTTTAGGTAACAAAAATGCTAATAGCAATAGAATCAAAATCAAATTGTTTCCGCCAAATAAACCACCAAGTAAACCATCAAACCCACTAGACATCAATACACCTCCCTTAAATGAGTCATCTTTTGTATATCTAAACTTTATCTTCTATATATTTCTATGCTATGCTCCGAAACCAAAAGTTCTTCCAAAGCCTCCAAAAGCTATTATTGCAAGTATGATGATAAAGAAGAAGTTTTGCTCTTTTCCACGACTGCAAGCTAATAATATGAAAAGCAACAAAAGGAGTAAGAAACCGTTGCTACATCCCGAAAAAGCACCTAATACATTGTTACATCCTTCTGTGATTGGAGAAACCACTCCACAATTTTGTCCCATAGTTACACCTCCTAATTTCTTTACTATATATTTTATAAACTTATAACTTCATCCCTTTCGGGATTTATCTTTTGTTTCTCTCATTATTTAGAAACCAAAGGTTCTTCCAAATCCACCAAAGGCAATTATAGCCAATATGATGATAAAGAAGAAGTTGTTATCTCTGCCAAATCCGCATGCTAACAGTATGAAAAGTAAAAGCAGAAGAAGGAAACCATTGTTTCCAAATGCGCCTAAAACACCGTTGCTGCATTCGTCAGTTACTCCAAGAACGCTATCGTTACAAATCCCCATTTTCAATTCATCCTTTCTTTAAAATTTTGTTAATTGTCAAGACCTATGGCTTTGACAAAACCGTAGTACCTCTAGAAACCAAATACTTTGTTTATCCCACCAAATGCAATTATAGCCAATATGATGATAAAGAAGAAATTGTTTTCTCTACCAGAAGTTACATTGGATGCAAGCAGTATAAAAAGTAACAAAAGTAGTAAGAACCCACTATCACAGCATCTGCCTAGAATCCCTTCTCCCATAGTTGCACCTCCTCTCCCATTATTTTTGATATCAAAAGCATTCGTATCTCATATACTTTAAGTAGCTTATGCTTTTGTTTCCTTCTAACTTTTGTATAAGGGTTGTTTGCTTTTCCCACTTCCATACTATGTACAACTTACTAGTTGGTTACAAAAAAACATGCCTTTAAGATGTTTTTTTGTAACATATGGATTGCGGAATATATATAGAATATAAATGCAGCCTTTAATATATGCTATAATATAACAAATACATTCACATTAAGATAAAGTGGAAATTTGTGTTTGAAAACATTTTGGAAGGGGTATTATAATGTCAAAACAAATGTGGAAGTCAGGAACAATGCTCTATCCAGTACCTGCAGTAATGGTTTCCTGTCAGAGTATTGAAGGTATCAAAAACATAATAACTATTGCTTGGACAGGTATAATTTGCTCTGATCCTGCTATGCTGTACATATCTGTTAGACCAGATCGTCATTCATACAATATTATTAAGGAGACAAGAGAATTTGTAGTCAATATACCAAATAGGAAGCTATCCTTTGCAACTGATTTTTGCGGTGTCAAATCAGGCAGGGATATTGATAAATTTGAACATCTAAAGCTTACACCGGGCAAATCCAATCTTGTGTCTGCTCCCTGTATAGATGAATGTCCGATAAGTATAGAATGCAAGGTAAAAGATATAATAAGATTAGGAACTCATGATATGTTCATTTCTGAAATACTATGTGTAAATGTTGATGAGAATTTACTTGACAGCAAAGGTAAGCTTCAACTTAATAAAGCTGATCTTATTTGCTATGCACATGGAGAGTATAGGGCTCTTGCTGATTCATTAGGACACTTCGGTTATTCTGTGCGTAAGAAGGACATTAAAAAGCGTTAATTATTTTGCACCAAGTATATAGGTGGTGAGATTATGCCAATTGTAAATATTGCAAATCACTTTATAGAAAAAAACGGGACTCCTATAGACCCAGACAAACAAGAACAGCATAAAAGTAAAAAGAATAGAAAAGATAAAGAAAAAAAGTAAGGTCCATAGGACTTTACTTTTTTTGATAACCTGCATAGTCTGCTCTATTAACTACACTATCTAATATTTGTCTATATTTATCACTAATAGCACTTGCTGAGACAGAATATTTACCTGCAATTTCTATCTGAGTTGTATTTATGTTATTTAATCTACAATATACATACTCCAGTGTAGCCGCCCAACTGTCAACATTTATAATCCTTGGTGTTTCAGGATACATGTATTTGATAAATGTCATCCATATATTCTCTACAAACCTTTTGTATGCACCCTTGTAGTGACCTTTCATCTTTACCTGAGTTTTTTTGATTACATCCTTCCACTCACCATTTACTGCATAAATATCAATGCTTAATGGATCTGCGGTAATCTCCATTATTTCACCGGCAAAATTGACATTATAGGGCTGAGGTGCACCTATAATGTCCAGTAAGAATATTGCTTCTATCTTTATTTCATCTTCTAACTCAGGTGATATAATTAGCTTTCTTATTATATTTTGACCTTCTATTAAAAGTTCTTTTTTTATCTTGTCAAATACTAGCTTCCTTGTAAGGGTTTTGTCAAATAATATACAATAATATAAAGCATCTTCTCCATCCTTACTAGCTAATATATCTCTAGACCTTTCCATGCTGCCCTCAATAAAATCTTGTGTCTTTGCAATTCTTCTGCTTATTTCCTCTTTTGGAAGCTGATAATTGTAAGCAAGTATCGTTCTCTCTAGCTCTTTTTCTTCTCTATTTATTATCCCTTGAGCAAGCGTGATGTAAAATTCTGAAACCATATTTTGTTTATCAAGCTCCAGTAGTTTTTTCCAATATTTGATACTGTCATTGTATTTGCCTGAATTAAAAGCAGCTACAGCGATATAGTGAATATACAATATATTGTCAGACTCAACAGACATAAGCTTTTTATAGACTTTATATGCATCTTCATGCTTTCCGAGACAACCCAGAGTATCAGCAATCTTATATAGATATTCTGGATTTTCTGTATTTAACTTTTTTATGTCTTTTATCTGCTTTTTTACCCAATTGTTCAAATTCAATTTATTATAGAACAATGCTATGTTACAATTTGCATGTATATTATAGATCTCATAGCTTAACACTTCTCTAGCTAATTCAATAGCCTTCTGTGTTTCTCCTAAATAATAATAAACTAAAGAAAGATTATTCCTTGCAGGTACCGCATTAGGCAGAATTTCCACCACTTGCTCAAATTTAACTACTGCTTCCTTATACTCATGCTTCTCCAAATGGTCGATTGCCTCTTCCTCTATCTCATATATATGCTCAAGTTCTTCATCGTCCAAATTATTGTTTGCATCTTTAATCATTGTCAGCATCTCTAAAAGGTCTTCTGCTTCCTCTGAAAATTCACCTTCTGGTTCCTTTTCTAAATACTTACTAAAATATTCTACAGATTTCTTAATTTTCTGCATTTGAAGAAAATTACAGCCTAGACCAAAATAACACTCAGTGTAATTAGAGTCCAGTTCATTTACAATTTTTAGCAATACCTCGGTAGATAACTCTACATTTCCCAGCTCTGCCAACAAACCTGCATAATTGAACTTAATAAAACTATCATTTGGCTTTAGATTAACTGCCTTTTCTATATATGTTAATGCTGAACTTAATTTACCCTTCTGAATTTTCTTATTTCCAAGGTCAAAATAAAACTCAGCGCCTCTTTCAAAAGCTATTACATTATTCTTCTTCATAAATACACCCCATTAACACAGCAAAACTTAGTTTATGTTTATACATTTTTATCCTATATAAAATATCACTTTATAATTATATGCTATGTTGCTTTAAAATCCTATTAAATTACTCTCTTGATTTGATAATAATAGTTTATCATAAAACACTAACTTTTCAATAGCTATAGCTTGTTATAATGATTAAAATATCATTAAACACAAGCTTTACACAACATATATAGTTTCACATAGCAAAAGACAGCCTACAGGCTGTCTTTTCTTTTTATGTTATTTTTAAAAGCGTAAATAGCCGCTTGAGTCCTATCATTAACATTAATCTTTTTAAAAATATTTGATACATGATTCTTTACAGTCTTTTCACTTATATATAATTCCTCAGCTATTTCTTTGTTATTAAATCCTTCTGCTATTAGCGACAGCACCTCATACTCGCGATGTGTCATCTCATTTTCCGGTTTAAACCTTATGCCCTTTGGTTTGTTAAACTCCTTAACAAGCTGGGCAGCAAGTTTGGGTTGAATATATGATTCGCCCTTATAAGCATCTCTTATTGCTTTATATAGGGTAGCCGAATCTGAATCCTTCAATATATAACCTGTAGCTCCAATCTCCATAGTTTCCAGAAGATATTCTCTATCTTCATGTAGTGTTAATATTACTACTCTAGTGTCGAGACCTTCTTGTTTTATTTTTCTTAATGCATTAATGCCATTCATGATAGGCATATTTATATCAAGAAGCAGAACATCAGGTTTTAGTAGCTTTACCTTTTCAACTGTTTCTACTCCATTTGAGGCTTGACCTATCACACTAAAATCATCTTCTAATTCCAATAATTGCTTTAAGCCTTCTCTTACAATTGAATGATCATCCGAAATCAAAATACTAATTACACTCAAATTATCACCCCTCATTAATTTGTAACGGAATACTTGCAAAAATCTTAGTTCCTTTACCTGGTGTTGATGTAACTTCTAATTTTCCATCTAAGAGCTCTACCCGCTCCTTCATACTCAGAAGTCCATATCCACCATCAAGATCCCTAGATTTAACATGTCCTTTATCAAAGCCTTTTCCATTATCTTTTATAACTAATTTAATGCAGTCTTCCTTAAATTCTAGCTTTACATGTATATTTCTAGCTTCAGCATGCTTTCTAACATTATTTAGAGCCTCTTGTATCAATCTAAATGCCGCTAACTCAACTATAGGATTAAGTGTAACAACATTTCCAAAAACAAGCATTTCTACATTTTGTTCTGTTTCCTCTATATAATTTGATATAAACCTCTGTACGGTAGGAATCAAACCTAAATCATCGAGAGACATAGGTCTTAAATCGTATATAATCTTTCTAATATTCTTTAAGCTAACCCTTGCTAAATCTTTTAGAGCATTTAGTTCAATCTTTACCTTGTCAGGACTTTTATCTATCAACTTTTCACAAAGCTCGGATTTTATAACCAGATTGGCCATAAGCTGTGCAGGTCCGTCATGAATTTCTCGAGCTACTCTCTTTCTTTCTTCTTCTTGGGCTCTTATTATCTTGATACCTAGCGTCTGCTTTTCTCGAATATCATCAAGCTCTTCAGATAGCTCCATCAGCCCTCCGCTCAGATATCCCATCGCTACACCAACTTTTGAAACAAGAGATTCTGCCTTTACCGCTGTATCTTTTGAAAGCTTATGCCTTCTTTCCAAGTCATTTCTTCTTTGTATGAGCTGCTGCTCTTCTGTCTGCTTAATTATGCACTTAATTTGCAAATCTTTAGCTTTCTCGTAGGCGATCCTTATATCTTCCTCATTGTAATCCTTGATATTTTTACTTACTACCATAAGTCTATAACGGCTATCCTTCTCTTGATTTCTAAGCTCATCTACCATTCTAATAACTTCCAAGGTTTGAGTTTTTATAAGGCTAAGTTCTTCTTCTACGAGACGACATTCAGTTCTTGCGCCCTCTGCAATATCAAATATTTCATTTTTGCTTTTTTCGATTACATCTACAGTATTTTTAATAATTTCATTTAGCCTTTCTATTTTTAACAACCCCTTGAGAAAGCAAATTTATCTTCACTACATAATAACAAAATGCTTAACTTTATTATACTATATAAAATATATATTGTGCAAAATATTGAATTTGTTAGATTTTTTTGTCTAATATTAAATTATGAAGGTCTTTTATGAAATGCATTTAATAGAAAGCTTGTTCAAGATAGATTTGTTTATACTTTCCTATGCATACAAAAACAGGAGAAATTAATCTAGAACCCTTTATTAGAGTTCCGATTATATCCCCCCTGTTTGTTATCTCATATTATCTAATTGCCCTACCTCTTCAGAAGTAAAGAGTAGATGTAAATCTAAAATTATTAAAATTCTGTTTTCTATCTTGCCTATGCCTTTTATATATTCTCTATCATGTCCTGCTATCATAGGCGGTACTTCCTCAATATCTTCTTCTGCCACAGTCACTACCTCAGAAGCATCATCAACTATAAATCCTATTCTTCTGCTGCCATTGTTTATAACAATTAGCCTTGTTTCCTCAGAAATCTCTGTTTCCAGTATGTCAAACCGTCTTTTTAGGTTTACTACAGGGATAACTTCACCTCTAAGGTTAATAATACCCTCAACAAACATCGGTGCATTAGGCACCTTTGTAGCCTTCTGATATGGGCTGATTTCTTGGACTTGCATAATCTCTACGCCGTACTCTTCCTGATTTAATTTAAATACAACTAATTGATGCTCTGCCATAAAAATACCCCCAAATATTACAATATAATTACATTATACTACTTGTTCATATAGTTTGTAACATTATTTTGTAAAATTTTATATTTTATTGTATTATTTACGTTAATGCTTATGGTGATGGTGGGGATCTTTGCTATCACTGCAACAATCACATTCATCATCTACATATTCTATGCTGTCTAATTTCACTCTAACTTGTGCTTTTATATATTCTATATATCTTCTTCTTAGTACCTGTTGCTCAGACTTTTCCTCCTCGGTTAAAGCCTGCTCCCTAGATTTTCTTGATAGAAAATTAATTCTATCAATATCTTCTTTAGTTATCATTTTATCCTATCCTCTTATTAACAATTTCCATTATATTCCTTTGAAGCTTTGCTCCATCTTCCAGAAGCTCTGCACATCTTTTTGCTGCATCATTTTTTATTTTTTCATCTTTTATACCAGGTAAGTTTATCTTTACATTTAATACGGCTCCTTCAAGACCTGCCAAGGACATAAGTGCACCTACTCCAACGTCTGATACTGCGTTTTTGTTGCCATAGTTTGCTATTGTCTCTTGATTTTGCAGTATTTCAAGACATTTCTCAGCAGTCTTTAATGGAACTTGAAGAGCATATACGCTGGCTTGCTGTAGCTTTTGTTCTCTTGCTTGCTTTTGCTCATCTGTATCCTTTGGCAGTTTCATTGCTTCCATAAACTTATTGAAGGCTGCTGTATCCTCGTCAACCAATCCTGTCAATTCTTCTTTTGTTTCTTGGATTCTTTCAAAATCCTTTACAAATTTTTGTTTTACAGCTTCATCTAAAGCCTCATAGGATTTCTTTCCTATTGAAAGGTTTACTACCATCATAGTAAGGCTGGCACCCATAAGTCCTGAAAGTGCTGCTGTACTGCCGCCACCTGGTGCTGGCTCATTGCTTGCCAAAACATCACTGTATTTTTTTATGGACATATCCATTAATAAACTCATTCGCTCTCCTCCTTTAAATTCATGTGCTATGAAGTAATCTTTAATATGGTTCTTTATTTTATAGTTCTATTTTCAACTACAACTTTACCATTCTTAATAACTTTATCAACATGATTGATGCCGTAATGATATACTATGTAATCTACATTTGGAGCATCAAATATTACCAAATCAGCCTTTTTACCCTTTTCCAAGCTTCCGATTTCATGCTGTCTATCAATTGCATAAGCAGCATTTAGTGTCATCGCCTTTATTATCTCTTCTGGTGTAAGCTTCATGCCAAAACATGCAAAAGACATAATCATCTGAAGGCTCTCAGTAGGGCTGGTACCTGGATTATAGTCTGTTGCAATTGCTACCCTTACACCTTCATCTATCATCTTTCTTGCCTGTGCATATTTACCAAGCATCAGATAAAATGAAGTTCCTGGGAGAACTACTGCTGTTACTCCTGCCTTTGCCATATCCTTTATTCCCTTATCAGAAGCAGCTAGCAAGTGATCTGCAGAAGCAGCATTCATTTCAGCTGCTAGTTCTGCCCCTTGCAGTGGTACAATCTCATCAGCATGTATTTTTAGTTTAAAACCAAGAGTTCTTGCCTTTTGCATTATAAGCTTTGATTCTTCAGGTGAGAAAACACCCTCTTCACAGAATATGTCTACAAATTCTGCAAGCTTATTGTCTGCAACATAGGGCATAACCTTTTCAAACATAAAATCCATGTAGCCTTGTGTATTTCCTTTAAATTCTGGAGGTATTGCATGAGCACCCATATATGTTGAAACTATATCTACAGGCTGTTCATTGTTCAACTCCAGCGCTGCTTGCAGACATTTTACCTCTGTATCAAAATCAAGACCGTAGCCGCTTTTGGCTTCAACTGTCGTAGTGCCATGAACCAGCATTTCTCTTAGGCTTTTATTCGCCTTTTCCTTCAACTGTTCTTTTGTAGCATTTCTAGTATTATTAACTGTGCTAAGTATTCCGCCACCCATTTTTAGTATTTCAAGATAGGGCACTCCTTTTAGTTTAAGCGGAAGCTCCTTTTCTCTGGAGCCTCCATGTACTAAATGCGTATGTGCATCTATTAGTCCTGGTGTTACTGTTTTGCCCTTTGCATCAATAATCACTGTATTACTGCTTATCAGCTCTTTTGCAGGGCTGCCGATTTGTACCTCTAGTATTAAACTATCCTTTATCGCTATATAGCCATCTTCAATAATACCCGCACCATTCTCACTATCCTTGCAGGTAGCTATATTAGAAGCATTTATTATTATTAAGTCCGCAAACATATTAATCTCCTTCTATATATTACTCAAGCTCACCAATAGCCTGCTCTACAGCTTTTACTAGCTCTGCTGACTTTACCATCTTGTCAAACTTGTTCATATCTATATACATTATTCTGTCATGGTCTACAGGTGTAACCTGTTGTTTAATTACATCAATTGCTGCTCTTGTACCCTTACCAAGCTTAACATCGCCTCTAAAACTCATAGCTTGATATGCCGCAAATCCCTCTATACCTATAACCTTCTCTGCATTGTCAAGTATTAGTCTTGCTTTTCTTGCAGCGGTTGTACCCATACTTACATGATCTTCCTGATTTGCTGAGGATGGTATGGAATCTACGCTGGCTGGGTGTGCTAAAACCTTGTTTTCCGATACCATAGAAGCAGCCGCGTATTGAGTTATCATGAAGCCTGAATTTAGACCACCTTTATTTGTAAGGAAGGCAGGTAAATCATTAAGCTGTGGATTTACCAATCTTTCTATACGTCTTTCAGATACGTTTGCCAGCTCTGAAACTGCTATACCAAGGAAATCCATAGCTAATGCCATTGGCTGTCCGTGGAAGTTTCCTCCTGATATAACTTGATTTTGATCTGTAAATATCAAAGGATTATCAGTAGCTGCGTTTATCTCTATTGTAACTATGTTCTTAACATAGCTGATTGCATCTCTAGTTGCACCGTGTATTTGAGGTATGCATCTTAATGAATATGCATCCTGAACTCTTATTTCACCTTGTCTTGTTGTAAGCTCACTGCCCT
This sequence comes from uncultured Clostridia bacterium, assembly GCA_942492835.1. GTDB lineage: Bacteria > Bacillota > Clostridia > Lutisporales > Lutisporaceae > GWB2-37-7. Next base: position 1,035,968 of record OW818645.1, read on the forward strand.
CTATTAGTCTTAGCATATTTCTCGCTTCTATCATCTGTCCTTGCTGTCCTCTTGCCATATGTACCTTTTCATCATAGGCATCAACAATACCCTTTAGTGCTTCCATAGTCATAGCAGATATTATAGCTGCATTCTTTGCTAGATTTTCAGCATCATAAACAGCAAGTGCTCCTATGGATGTCATAGCCTGTGTACCGTTTATTAAAGCCAAGCCCTCTTTGGAGGTCAACTCAACAACAGTTATTCCCGCTTTGTCCATTGCTTCTCTGCCAGGCATTCTTTGACCCTTATATATTGCTTCTCCTTCTCCCATCATTACCAACACCAAATGAGAAAGAGGCGCCAAATCTCCGCTTGCACCTAGTGAACCTTTTTCTGGAATTATTGGATGTACTCCCTTATTCAACATTTCCAGCAATGTACCAATTGTCTCATATCTTATGCCTGAAAAGCCCTTTGAAAGTGCATTTGCTCTTAGAAGCATCATTCCTCTTACAACCTCTTCAGATAAGGGATTTCCCATTGCACATGAGTGACTGATAATAAGGTTTCTCTGAAGTTCTTTAGTATCTTTCTTTGATATATATGTATCACTAAATTTTCCAAAGCCTGTAGTTATTCCATATACAACTGCCTCTTCATCTACCAGCTTATCTACATATGTCCTAGCTTTTCTTACCTTTTGTACTGCGTTTTCAGAAAGCTCTACTGTAAAATTACATCTGGCTACATTAACCAAATCCTTTATAGTTAAATGCTCTCCGTCTATTATTAAATGTCCCATTAAAAGCTTCACTCCTCACAAAATATTTTACATCTATCATTCTACCAAACTATAATATAAAAAGTAAACCATATATTGACTATCTGCGTCGTCTTTCCCTTCCTCTATCGCTTCTACCTCGTTCAGGCTTCTTATCATGCTGTTTACCTTGTCCGGCAGGTGGTTTTATTAGGCATTTTTCATCATAGCCTATCAAATCCTTTCTGCCAGCCTTTACCAAAGCTTTATATATTAAGTCATAGTTTTTGGGGTTTCTATACTGTATCAAAGCCCTTTGCATTTCCTTATCTTCAGGAGCTTTTGGCACATACACAGGTTTCATGGTTCTAGGGTCTACTCCTGTATAATACATACAGGTAGATAAGGTTCCTGGTGTAGGATAAAAATCTTGTATTTGCTCAGGGTTGTAGCCCATATCTCTTACATATTCAGCTAACTCTATAGCTGCATATAAATCACTTCCCGGATGACTAGACATTAGATAAGGAACAAGGTATTGCTCTTTACCTATACGATTGTTTATCCTATTATACTTACTTACAAATCTGTCATAAACTTGTCTTCTCGGCTTTCCCATATAGTGCAGCACTGTATCTGAGACGTGTTCTGGAGCAACCTTTAGCTGACCACTTATATGATGCTCGCACAATTCCTTAAAAAATTCATCGCTGGGGTCTGCCATCAAATAATCATATCTTATACCTGACCTTATGAAAACCTTCTTTACTCCTGGCAAAGCCCTTAAGTTCCTCAAAGTATTAAGGTACTCCTTATGATCCACCTTTAGGTTTTTACAAGGTATTGGATGCATACATTGCTTTTTCTTGCAAACACCCTCCTTAAGCTGCTTGTCGCAAGCAGGAGCGTGGAAATTTGCAGTAGGTCCTCCCACATCATGTATATAGCCTTTAAAGTCAGGCTCTTTTATCATCTGCTTTGCCTCTTGAACTATAGACTCATTACTTCTAGATTGTATTACCCTGCCTTGATGAAAGGTCAACGCGCAGAAAGAACATCCACCAAAACACCCTCTTTGTGAAGTAAGACTGAACTTTACCTCTGTAAGTGCAGGTATCCCGCCATCCTTCTCATATATGGGGTGATAGGTTCTGGTAAACTTAAGTCTGTATACTTCATCTAGTTCTTCCTCTTCCATAGGCTGAGAAGGAGGATTTTGCACCAGATACTTTTCTCCATGAGGCTGTATTATAGTTTTGCCTGTGTTGTAATCCTGCTCCTCATACTGCACCATAAATGCCTCTGCATACTTCTTTTTGTTTGAGCTTACATCTTCATAGCTTGGTACTACTATGGCATCTTGTATATGCTCTACATCGGAAGTTATATATGAAGTACCGTTTATATAAGTTAGGTATTTTGCTTCTATACCAGAATCAAGAGCTTCTGCAATCTGCAAAATAGGCTTTTCGCCCATGCCATAGACCATCAAGTCGGCTCTGGTATCAAACATTATTGATCTTCTCACCTTGTCGTCCCAGTAGTCATAATGTGCAAAGCGGCGTAGGCTTGCCTCTATACCTCCAATTATTACTGGTACATCCTTATAGGCTTCCTTCAAACGATTGCAGTATACAATCAAGGCTCTGTCTGGTCTATATCCATCCTTACCACCAGGAGAATACATATCTCCTCTTCTTTTCCTCTTGCTAGTGGTATAATGATTTACCATGGAATCAATATTTCCCGAGGAAACAAGAAAAGCTAGTCTAGGCTTGCCTAGCTCCTTGAAGGCTTCAACATTCCGCCAGTTCGGCTGCGAAATAATGCCTACTTTATAACCCTTGCTTTCCAAAAATCTAGCTATAATAGCAGTCCCGAAGCTAGGATGATCAACATAAGCATCTCCACTTATAAAAACAAAATCTAGTTGTTCAATATCTCTTTTTCTTAAATCAAACTTAGAAATAGGAAGGAAATCTTCCCTTATATGCATTTAATCACTTCCATATTAAAATCCCCAAAATGTCTTAATTGTTTTTTAATTCAAAGCCACAAATAGGGGTATATATTCTTTTGTATTGAATTTGCTCGCTTTTTATAAGCTCTATCTTATTTACTTCTATCTTACTTGTTCTTGTTGTATCTATTTCATGTTTTAGTTTCTCAAAAGGAATATTCAAGGTCAAATCCTGAGCTATAGTTATATGTGGTGTATAGAGTCTATTCTCCCTTTTAAAGTCCAAGGTCTCTAAAGCAGCGTCAGTATCATTGTTAAGCAGCAAAAGTGCCTTAGTGCCCCCTCCAAGCCCTATGTACAAGGTGTGTATATCTTGTTTGCCCTTAAAACAGTCTATATCATCTAACCTCAGCTCAAAAGCTTGATGTTTACCTGCTATATCCTTTAGAAGCTTCTCTATTTTTGAAGCTTGTTCACTATTTATATCTCCAAGGAATTTCAATGTAATATGAAAATTATCTATATGTTTAAATCTGCCTTTTGCAGCATTTACTCTTACTTGAGACTGTATTTTGCTAATATCCTCTTTTACTTCCCTACTGAAATTAATACCAATAAAGCTTCTCATTATTTCACCTCTAAAAAATTTCACCTAATGCTATAGATGCTAACATAATTACTAGCCCTGTTATAAATAGAAGATAGTCCCATCTTATTCGATCCTTATGTTCATTTTCTTCAACCTCACGATCCACAGGAGTCTTTAGTACCTTTTTTCTAAACCTTGAATAACCGCTGACAATCATGATCCCGCCTATAGTAGAAACTAATAGTCCTATAAAAAACTCAAAGTTTATTATAGAAATCAAATTGAATTTGAAGCCAGAAAAAATAATAGATAATAACGCTGGTATTATCATTCCCCCTAATATTATAATTAATGAAATTTTTAGTGTCTTTAGCCGTTTATTCATAATTTTTACATCAAACTCCCTCGCAGTGCTGCATAGCTTATTTTTAATAACAGCACAAAATATAGTTGTAGTATATAAGTAAATAACTACAACTGTAATTATAACTTTAGTATGTAGCTTCTGACAATACAATATGTAAAATATAGAAAAAAGCCTTTCTGATAGTATTTTGGATTCTACTGTCAGAAAGACTTTTTTCTAACTGGAAATAACTATTAATAAATTAATAGCAGCTATTTTAACATATTCACATATTCTTCCGTTCCTTCTACTTTTTGCTTCTCACTCAACTATTCTAACAACTTCCTCTGGAACATTAATTGTCTTTATAATCTTATCAGCAGCATAAATATTTACTATAAAGTTAGGCCGTGCCTCTAATAAATTAGAAATATCTTCCTCAGTTATAGAATCTCCAGCTTCTTCAAAGCTTGTAGAGTAAATATTAGTATCTCTATCCTCTACCCCAAAACCATAATTAATTCCCGCTGTCTCTGTCCCAACGTATCTTACATGTTCTTCTGGAAAAACAATTTCAAAACCAAGCTTCGTATTTGTATTATCCAGAAGCTTTGTAGAAGTTTGAAACTTCACTTTGTAATCAAGTCCTAATAATTTGTGCCCAAGATCATTTACAGTTATCTTCCTTAACTCTATACCTTTTATAGAAAAAGTAATATCATTTAGTATATCCTTTTGCACTACATTAGTGTTTTCGTTGTCTTTTTTGAATACAAATAGAACAATAAAAATGCAACATAATAGAATAATCGATACTATTAATATTTGATATATTCTCTTCATAATTATACCCCTTAAATTTCAAGTTTGTATTTCTATTACATATTATACGATATTAATATTTACGCTTCAATGATTGTATGTGATAATATGTAATTTCAGGTACAATATGCATAATACACAGGGTAGAAATATGAAAAATATTCAAAATACCTCATCCAGTGTCTACTCCGTTTTATCCCTCATAATATCATAGACTACAGCACTAAATACCTTTATTCCCTTTGCAAGGACTTCTTCGTCAAAGTCAAAAGTCCTAGCATGACCAGATGCAGCTGTTAATGTAAGAAGCCTCATAAAGGTTGCTTGCCCGCCCTTGTCCTGTACTCTTTTCATCATGTATGAGACATCTTCACTTCCACCATTTTTATTTTTAAGTATATCACTTACTTTTATTGCCTTTAATTCTTCTATACATACAGCTCGTACCCTCTCCGCTAATTCATCGTCGCTGTCAAGGGACTGAGCACCGCCCATCTTCTTAACCTCATACTCAACATTATGTATTTGAGCTGCTCCTTTTATAATACGAAGTGCATATTCTTCTACATATTCATTAATCTCCGATGTTTCTCCTCGAACTTCAATTTCCAGCTTGGCTTGATCAGCAATAACATTACGACCTGTTCCAGCAGTTATCTTTCCAACATTTATACGGGTTATACCACCGCTATGACGCGGTATTGCCTGAAGATTTAGTATAGCTGTAGCTACAGAAAGCATAACATTGTTGCCTTTTTCTGGTGAACCTCCTGCATGAGCTGCTTTTCCATAATAAAACACATCATATTTTGATGTTGCTAATGAACCATAGCTTCCTGGAATTAAGTCACTTTCATCCTTAGCCGGTCTGCCTGATATGTGGGAAGCAAGAAAATAATCTACATTATCAAGGTGTCCTTTTTCTACTATTGCTTTTGCTCCTCGAACTCCCTCTTCTGCTGGTTGAAAAATAAGCATTACTTTTCCATGGAGTGAGTCCTTGATATTCATTAAAACTTCAGCTACGCCAATGCCTATTGAAGCATGCCCATCATGACCACAGGCATGCATAACTCCGTAATTGATGGAAGAAAAGCCACATTTATATGGTTTATGATTTTCATCATTACTCTCAATTACCCCAAGTGCATCAATATCAAAGCGCATTGCAACTGTAGGTCCCTCCCCACAGTCTAATATTCCAATTGCCCCAGTAAAACCGCCTTTTGTAGGTTCTAGAAATCTTAGGTCTGCACCATTATCCTTAGCCCATTGATAATGTTCTTCAAGCTCCACTTCTGAAGGTAGACCCATTCTAGCTTCTGCTTGGCATACATCACAGCCTGTCAGCACTTGATAACCTAAATCTGTCAATATTCCTGCGATAATCGAGGAGGTTCTCATTTCAAACCAGCCTGACTCAGCATATTTATGAAAATCCCTTCGCTTTGCTATTATTTTATCTTCTATTTGATTTGTATAATTAACAATTTTCTGATACATATTCCTTCTCCTTGCTTTAAACTATTTCTCATTACAACTTAACATTCTATGATTGTTTTATGTTTGGATTCACCCCCCTTAGAAGCATAAGAAACCGTTCGAAACGGTTTATATTACTTTATAACTAGGTAATCTATTAATTTGTAATATCTTATTAATTCTTTTCCATTGTTATCTGTCCATGATACGGTTATTTTTTTATCTGAAAGTAAATGTATAATATCATCTTTTGTATATGTATTTTTATTATAAAGTAAAATCATCTCTTTATCTTTAATAATTTGTTTACCAGGATAATCGCCATCAGCTTCAAAATGGACATTAAAATCATCTTTAAATGTTGGAAACTCTATATTTACATTTTGTATATTGCTGTTATTTTTTATAGAAGCTTGTATATATAGTTCGTTTAGGTTCGTATTTTTACCTTGTTTTTGTGCTCTTATCTCACATTTAATATCTACTTCTGAAGGATTTATACTACATCCCTGTAGAGTTACAGTAAGTATTATAATTATAAATAAAGTAAGTATTGAATTAATCAGTATTTTAGTTGACATTTAACCACCCTTTATATATGTGTTTAGGGAGTTTTACTAGACTCCCTTTTTTTACATAAAATAATAAATAGATACATAATGGCTATAAGACTTTGACCCACCGTAAATTGTATCGGTTCCGACAGGAATACCGCCAGTGAAATATAGACCCTCAACGTCTTATTCAGGTGTATAATTTATATAAGTCTCATAATTATAAGTGATTCCATTTATAACTTTTTTATCTGTCTTTATTTTTTTAGTATAATAATCCCCAGAAACATTAATAAGTTATAATTGTTGCAGATAGTTGTTTGATAGTAGCATAGAATAATATTTGAGCCTTAAGAATTATAAACAAATCGCTGGGGATGTTTCGAGACCCATTAAAAAGGCACGTTATAAGGCATATATAGTGAAAATTTATAGAGATTTTCTACAACAAATACAAATTTCACAGTGAAAATAGCTCAGTAATTTTTTTAATATAAATTAGAGGTAGACAGAAAATAACTCTTGTCTATCTTCTATATCCTTATATATTTCCACTTACCGCTTCTAAACCTCATAAAGTTCAACATTCCTCTCACAAACAAATCAATAACCATTCCTATCCAAGCACCTAGAAGTCCCATATTGAAGAAATCAATCAAAATATATGTTCCAACAAGTCTCAAACCCCATACCCCTATAAGAGTACTTACCATAACAAATCTAGTGTCCCCTGCTCCCCTTAAAGCACCAGAGAATACCATATTTGCGGCTAAGAATGGCTGTGCTATTGCTACTAGCTTAAGACAGACAGAAGCATTAGCGATTATATCAGGGTCTCTGGTAAATACCTTTATGAAAAGCTCAGGAATGAAAAATAACAACACACCTAATGATGACATGAATATAAGTGCAAGTTTGTTTGCCTCATAGCCGCTTTTCTCTGACATTTCTGGCTTCTTAGCTCCAAGATATTGCCCTACCAGAGTAGTGGCAGCAAGTGCAAAGCCAAAGCCAGGCATAAAGGATACTGATTCCGCTGTCAGCGTTATTCTATGAGAAGCATAGGCTATTGTGCCCAGCATCGCAACCTTTCTGCCATATAACATCTGTCCTACTCTCATTGAGAGCTGTTCTGCTGCTGCGGGTGTACCAATGTTTAATATTCTCTTTATAATATCTATATTTATTCTGTACTTATCCTTTAAAGTAAACTTGATTGGTGCCTTACCCGAGAACAATACATATAAAATTATCAAGCTTGATATCACTCTAGAAACAGCAGTGGATAGTGCTGCACCAGCCACTCCCATGCCAAAGCCAGGAGTTATCAGGTTTATTGTCATATCCGTAAAAGGAATATTTATTACATAGGAAGCACTGTTATATATAAGCAGAAAGTTTCCTATGATGTTTAAAATATTTGCAATTCCATTGGCATACATCGGTGTTTTTGTATCTCCACAACCCCTTAACACACCACCCATAATAACACTGATTATAAGGAACATCATAGCTGCCCCAGTATATGTTATATACTGTATAGCAGCTGGAGCAGCCTGGGGTTCAGCCCCCATAAAACGTATTATCTGAGGTGCAAAAAATACTACCAGCACACTTACAAGTATACCTGATGAAACGCCGATAATCATAGATTGTCTGGCTGTTTCAGTAGCTTTATCATACTCCTTAGCACCCACATATCTGGCTACCAAAGCAGTTGTACCAGTGCCCAAGGCAGCAAAAATAGCCATTAGCGTTGCTATAGGTGTATCCCCCAAGCCTACAGCAGCTATAGCCACTGCTCCAAGACTTCCTACCATTGCCATATCAGCAAAGCCCAACAGTGTCTGCATAGCCATTTCCATTATAGCAGGCATAGCTAAATTCATAGTAATCCTACGAATATTTTGACTATCTGCTATACTAAATTTATTCTCTTCCTTTGACTTAATTTTCCCCAATACATATACCCCCTGTTAATACTACCTCTCAAGCATTTCCCTAATCATCCTTGCATTTTTTACTGCCTGTGCTTGAAAATGATTGTTGAAGCTCACAAATATATCTTTACTCTCTTGTTCTAAGCTTTTTATTTTATTCTTCCACTCTGAAAGCTCGTTTTCGTTGTACAAATAATCATATCTCTCGTAGGCTTCCTTATGATCCCACCACTTTTGGTCGTTACGTCCATGTAATCTTATGTAAGCAGTATCAGAAACAGCAATACAGCGGTTATCTGGCAAGCCTGAAAGTTCAGGCTCATCTACACTTACAAATCCTATGTTATTATCTTTTAGGAACATAAAAGTCTCATCACTTATCCATTTGCTATTTCTAAACTCAACCACCAGCTTAAAATCCATAAGTTGTTCTTGTACCTGTAGTATGTAAGCTTTATTCTCTTTGTTGCAGTAAAAGGAATAAGGAAATTGTGCAACCAAGCATCCTAGCTTCTCTACCTCACTTAATACTGATACCGCTTCAATAAAGCTTTTATAATCCTGGCTTGTAGCATTTTTACTGTGTGTCATGGACTGGTGCAGCTTCACCGTAAAGACAAAGTTCTCCTGAGTTTTCTTCTGCATGTTATATAGCATAAACGGGTTTGGAATTTTATAATAGGTAGAATTAATTTCTGTAAAACCAAACTGCTCCGAATAATATGTCAGCATATCTCCCGACTTTGTACCTTGAGGATAGAAAGGCCCTACCCAGTCTTTATAACTATATCCCGAAGTACCAATATAAATCATATTTCCTCCTTTTTTGATTATATCATAGAATATATCATATTTGTATAATCAAATGACTATTTGATTTGCTTGAGAATTATTATTAACTTTTTTCATAAGAATTTCTCAAGTATACCTAATTTTACTACTTACATCTTATTTTTTCTATATGATTACTACACAAACAATAATATCTGCTTCTTGAATTAAATCAATTTTTAGGACTGTACAATTTTGAATTTTTATTCTAAAATTGATAATAACTATATAAATTATACAAATTCTTCTACACAGAGTATTTTAAAAAATTTTTACTATATACATAAGAAACTAGTACAAGACATATTATTATGTATCATCAAAAATCTAATGCAATTGAGTTTCAATTTTTTTGAAAAGGATGATATTTGTGAAAAAAGCATATGTAAAACATAAGAACAAGCATGCTACTTTCATGTACATACCAGAAAGCGAATCGAAGGTGGTATCACTTAGGATTCCATTATGGCTTCCAAAAGTAGTCGTTATGGGTCTTGTATTGCTGCTTTTAGGCACCTCTACATCACTTTATATTCTAAACTCTATAAATAAGGAATATGACATAAGTAAAGATGAAATAGGCAAGCTTACTACTGTAAATAGCTCTCAAAAGCAAGAAATTGAAAGTCTACAAAACGAAGCACAGCAAATACAGCTACAGCTTCAAGAAAATGTAAAAGCATTGGATGAAATTAAAAAGCTGATAGGCTTAAAAGAAACCAGTAACACTGAAACAAAAGAAGTTCCAACACCTCAGCCTACATCCTCAGACTCTTCAAAACTTGAGTCAGATGATGCATCAGAGCAGCTATCTCAGATTAAAACCTCTTACGCAGAGCTGTCAGTAGCAATTCTATCACAGAAAGAAACTATTGATAATTCTATAACTCCAGTTAAAAAGCAGGTAGCATTCCTAAACGCAAAACCAGCCATAAAGCCTGTAAACACGAAAATTACTGCAACTTATGGCTATAGACGAAATCCATTTACAAATAGAGGTTCAGAGTTTCATAGAGGTATGGATTTTGGCGGTGACACAGGTTCTCCCATAAAAGCTACTGGAGACGGAGTAGTTATATTTGCCGGCTGGCAATCAGGCTATGGAAAGGTAGTAATCATCTCTCACGGTTATGGCTATACAACATTATATGGACATAATTCAAAGCTTTTGGTAGAAAAGGGCGATAAGGTTAAAAGAGGTAAGGTAATAAGCAAGATGGGAAGCACAGGCAGAAGCACAGGCTCTCATCTACACTACGAGGTAAAACTAAACGGCACCTCAGTAAACCCAGCAAAATACTTTTAAATAAATATATAAAGGGGAGTTATTAATGTTTAATAAAGGTGGCAGAACAGAAATACTAACCGAGAAAGTTGATACTCTGATAGGCCCTAATACAACCTTTGAGGGTATTATTAAAGCAGACGGCACGGTAAGGATAAACGGAAATGTAACAGGTGAAGTTATAGTTACTGGAAATGTTATTATTGGCGATTCCAGTACAATAAAGGGAAATATAAATGCTATAAACGCTTATATTTCCGGCATCGTTCATGGTAACATATCAACAAGTGATCAGCTGCATATGACTCCTACGTCAAAAATATTCGGAGACATTGTAGTAAAGAACGTTATAATTGATGAAGGTGCCGTATTCAATGGTCACTGTAAGGCTATAACCAGCGAGAGCACAAACGCTACTAAAATTGCAAGTTCAGACACAGATACTTATAATGAAAATAACAATATAGCATAGCAAATATAAGCCCTGTACATAGAATGTACGGGGCTTATATTTTGTACAGGTACCACTTGCAGGTATCTATTTCAAAGCGTATTTCAAAGGGCTTTAGCTGTCCTTCCAGCAAACTTTCACAGGTGTATTTTATCATACGATTGCCTGCAAACTTATCCAAATCCCTATTTATTATTTTATCTACCTTTATTACCGCCATCTCCTGCTGTTCATCTAGAAGTCTGAATTTGATAGGGGCAGGATTACCCTGCATATCAAACCAAGCTATAACCTCAATAACCTTCCTTACACACTTCATATCTTCACCCCTATAAAATACTACTCATAACAGGGTAATCCTCTACCCCCGATCCACCAGTCATAGGAGAAAACTCTCCATCCAAAAATACGCCCCTCATAACAGCAGCATTGCCATATTTGTATCTTATGTTGTCTATGGCACTATCTAAGGCATTCTTTTTATCTCTATCCTTCTCATCAAAGAAGGAGGGTTGTATAAATTCATCACTGCAAAGGTCTGTAAGCCGTACTCCCAAATGCCTTATCTTTCCACCCTTCCAGGCTTCCTCAAAAAGCTCCACCACATTTTTATATATCTCATTTGTTATGCTGGTAGGAGAGAAAAGCTTTCTCTGATGTGAGTAGCTTTCTAAGTCGGAGTTTTTGATCTCCACGTTAATAACCCTACAACAGGAATGGGCAGCTCTAAGCCTCAATGCCACAGATTCTGTAAGAGACAACAATACCTTCCTAGCAGTATAGGTATCCGTGACATCAAACTTTATAGTAGTGCTATTGCCTATACCCTTCATTTGCAGAAAATATTCTGACCGCACTGGGGATTCATCTATGCCGTTAGCATAGCACCATATCAAAGTGCCGAAGCTTTTCAGCTTATCGTTTAACAGCTTACGATCCATATTTGCCAGTTGACCTATAGTATGTATGTTTAACTGGCTCAGCTTTTTCTTAGTCTGCCTTCCAACCATAAACAAATCCTCGGCAGGCAGGGGCCACATTTTCTGTGGTATCTCCTCAGGGTATAGCGTGTGCACCATGTCGGGCTTTTGAAAATCCCCAGCTACCTTGGCAGTAAGCTTATTGCAGCCTATGCCTATATTCACCGTAAAGCCCAACTCAGCTTTTATCCTATCCTTAATCATATGTGCAGCCTCAACAGGCTCCCCAAAGTGAGGCTCCATACCAGTGTAATCTATAAACATCTCATCTACAGAGAATCGCTGTATACTAGGTGAATAATCCTTCACCACCTCATACAGCGCATTACTGCATTTCATATAAAGCTGATAATTAGGCGGCACACTGACAAGATTGGGACATTTCTGCCTTGCCTGCCAAAGCACCTCTCCTGTCTTTATGCCATAAGCTTTTGCAGGAGTGCTTTTTGCTAATACTATACCTCTTCGATCTGCCTGAGAGCCGCCTACTACAGACGGAATCTCCCGAAGATCTAAAATATCACCTTTTTGCAGGTTATATACCGCTTGCCAAGACAGAAAGGCAGAATTTACGTCTATATGCATTATAATTCTGGGATACTTATTACTACTCATGCTATCACTCTTTTTATATATTATGCGAACATGTGTTCGTTTTTATTATAGCACCTTTTGACACAAAGTAAAAGAATTTCTTTAGAAGGGTAATTGTACTATAATTTGTGTTTCAAAATAATCGAGCCAGATATTAATTTATAATATCTGGCTCTTAACTTCAGTTTCCTACTCTGTAGCATTTATAAAATTATCCAATAGCTTAGATGTTTCAGCTCTTGTAGTAAAATTCTTAGGATCAAATATGCCCCCGGGCTTGCCCTCCATGATTTTCATGCTATAAATAAGCTTCACAGAGTCTTTTGCATAAGTGCTTACTTGCTCCATGTCATTAAAGTTTGGCTCAGTAATCGCTGAATAATCAAAGTCCAATACATCTATAGCCCTTTGCATTATTACTGCGGCATCTTCTCTTGTTATCGTATCGTTGGGCTTGAAATAGCCCTGGGGATTACCCCTTATCAACCCATATGCAGATGCTGTCTTGATAAAGGCTGCATAATCACTACTGTCCTTTACATCTTTAAAAACAGTCTCGGAGTCCTTGCTGTTCAGCCTAAGAGTATTTACCAAGTAAGCTGAAAACTCCGCTCTTGTAATATTATCATTAGGCATGTAAAGTTTACCATACTTTCCAAACAGTATTCCCTTGTTATAAAGTTCGTCTATATAATCCTTAGCCCAGCTGCTGCTTATATCTGCAAAAGCATAGTCTGTAGATGTGCTTGATATAGGCATCACTGCTTGCTGTCCAAAGCTTATGTCTATATCCGTAGTTTTATAATATGAATATTTTATACCAATATCGTTTTTTATATCATTACTTTGATATGCATTAAGCAAATGGATCTCATCAGAACTAAAATTTGCAAAATGCTCCTTGTCCGGTGTTCTGACTCCATTTACCGTAAGAGAATATGTAGGCTCCACAGGAATCCAGCCTACCTTAGGCAGATAAAACTCCGCCCATGCATGGCCCTTCCCAGCTATATCATTCCATTCTCCATTTTTCAACGGTTCTGTAAGCCAATAGCCTGTAGCAACTCTTGCAGGTATCCCAACTGCCCTGCTTAAAGCAGTAAACAAGGTAGCATATTCATCACATACCCCTTTTCCTGTCTTAATTGCATTTAAAGCTCCCTTATTTGCATAAAGTGGGTTTGTATCATAGGATATGTACAAATTAACAAAGTTATATATGTCCTTTGCAAGGTTCACCTCAGTCTTGCTGTCATCAAAACTCAATGATTTTTTTACAATCTCGGTTGCTGTTGTCTCAACCTTTTCTCCCGCTTCATAGTATTGTCCGTTATTAATTCCTTCTTTGAACTCATTATAGTCTCCATCCATTCTATAGATCTCACCAGAATATGAGACACCGCTGTTTATGAATTCTTTTTCTACTACTATCTTTTTGGTTTCCTTAGCCTTGATTTCATCTATAATAACCTCTGCATAAATATTTCCCGCAGAATCCACATAGGTGTATTTAGGGATCGGAGTGACCTTATAATTTATGTTTTGCTGATAAGGAGAATTACTGACTGCTCCAACTAATACCGTTGCCTTAACAGATAACGCTGAATTGTAGCCGGTATTTTCAAGTTCATAAGAACTTATAAGCTTATATCCTTTAACTCCTAACGTACTATAATAGCCAGTGTCTTCCGCATTTATAGGTAATACAATAAGTTGTAACAGCATTATTATGACAATTAATAAAAATATACTACGTTTGTTAATTCTCAATTTTATCTCCTCCTGCTGTTTATAAGCTACTTATATTTTACTATAATTTCTAAGTTCTCTACAAATGATAATATATTACAATTTCAAATTAAAGCTTAACTATTTCGCCCTTGTTTTCTATTTCCATTCTTTCAATAAATTTATATAAAAAGTCTGCCTTCTCATCAAATATTCTTTCACTTATTTCATAGTTCAACAAAGACCTATTTTTTGCTGCCAACTCCTTAAATTCACCATTATAAAAATCTATGACAAAATCTATATTTTGATCCTCAATCGCAGCATAATTGATACCCATCCAAAGCTCAATGGTACCGAAATGATCCAATAAATCAGCATCCTGAAAAAGCATGCAATAGTCATCGCAGCTGACACTCTTTCTAGATATATGAAGCCTTATAAGCTCTGATATTTTCTCCAACTCCTCTATAGTACAAATATCCTGCAACATTTCCTTAGCAAGTGAAGCACCGTAGCGGCTGTGAGGCTCTATCCCCTTTGCCACATCATGAAACAATGCAGCTGCTTGAAGTATATCATCCGTTGAATCATCTTGAGGTAATATAAGCTTCCTTAGATTAATTACAAGCTTCGAAACTCTATCTCCATGATAATATATAAACCCTGTTTCCCTATGCTGATGAGCCCTACGCTTGACTAAGTTTTCAAATGCCCTCTGTCTTATCAACTCTATATCCATGAAATACCTCCTAAACTGTGTAAGCGTTCTAAAAAACAGCTTATTATTTTACCAATTATTTAATTATATCATAAAGTTAATAAGAATTTTGTCGAAACAAAGAGGTACTAGCAATATATCAAGTATATATTATATGTGTTTATTCAACCAATCAACAACATCCTTCATTACCTCATCCCTGTTTATCTCATTTAGCATTTCATGTCTTCCATCCTTATAAAGCTTGTATTTCACATCTTTAATACCATAATTTTTATATCTGTTATAAAGATTTATAACACCTTTCCCACATTTGCCTACTGGATCCTTTTCTCCAGAGAAAATATATATCGGTAACTCCTTGGGAACAAAGCTCAAATTACTCTTATTCTCAATTTCCTTTAAGGCAGTTAAGAAGTCATAAAAAAATCCAGCAGTAAAAACCGTACCGCAGAATGGATCTTCTATATATTTATCAACCTCAGCATTGTCTCGGCTCAGCCAGTCAAACTCAGTCCTATTTGGTTTGAAGGTATTGTTGTAACTGCCAAAGGACATTTTATTCAATTTGAAGCTCTGTGCTTTTCTACCATGCTTCTTTATTTCATTCTTGGCAAACATAGTTCCGATATCTAGGATTATCCCTTGTCTGCCATTTGAGCCTGATAGTATAGTTCCTTTTAATTCATTGCCATATAGCATTATATACTTTTGAGCTGCAAAGGAACCCATACTGTGTCCAAATAAAAACAAAGGCAATTCAGAATTCTCTTTTTTAATAATTCCACTTAACTGATAGAGGTCTTTCACGAGCCAGCCAAACCCATCTTCATCAGCAAGATATCCCAAACTTTCAATATTCCCAGCAGTTTTTCCGTGACCTCTATGGTCGTTTGCATAGACAATATATCCATTTTCTGTAAGAGTTTCTGCAAATTGCTCATATCTTGCCGCTGTTTCTGCCATACCATGCGCTATTTGCACAATTCCCTTAATCTTTATATCTTCATCAGGCATCCAATTGTAAACGAATATATCTGTCTCATCTCCTGATTTGAAAAAAAAGCTTTTACTAATCACAGTTATCCCTCCCTAAATTTATAAACAATTATATCATATATTATTTTTATGCCTCAACATTTATATCATTGTACCTTATCAAAATTTGTGTAATATAAAAAGGCACCTGCAATATTACAAGTACCTTTTTGCTTCTTCATATCTAATTAGTGACCACAGTCATGTGATTTACAGCTATGCTCTAGTGTAAATTCAGGTAGCGCATTTTTCTTAAAAAGTTCAATGTTTTCAGCTACTGTTCCCTCTTCTACCTTATATGCCTTTACACCTTGTATTGCTAACTTTGATAGTGCTCCAGCACCAATTCCTGCTACTAGAACTGCATCTACCTTTTCACCACCAAGTGCTTTAAGAGGCTGACACATTCCATGCTCATGATGCATGTTACCATTTTCAATTAACTTTGTTTCCTCGGTTGCAATATCATAAATCATAAAAATTGGGGATGAACCAAAATGATTATGTGCAACACTATCTAAGCCTTTGTTTTCTTTGATTGGAATACATACCTTCATAATTTATTCTCCTTTTATAATGCTATATATTCTTTTTCCCACAGCATTTATTTTTATTGGTTTTACACATTGTAGTACAATCCTCTGGCATGTGTACACAGAGCTTACAATTACACTCAGAATCATCGCTAGTTATATGTTTAATTAACTCTATTGATTCCAACAGTATTGGCTTCTGCAAGTCATAATTAACATAATATCCAACCTTCTCTCCTACTATAAGTCCTGCATCCTTCAAGACTTTTATATGTTGAGAGACAGCTGCTTCTGATATATTCATATGTTTTGCAAGTCCCTTGGCACATATTCTTTTTTTAGAAAGAATAACTAATATCTTTAGTCTTGTTTCATCGCCAAGAGCTTTAAAAATTCGTACTGCCTGTTTCATATTAAAACCTCAATCCAGTTAAGTAATTGATTAATTAAATAATATAACTCTTAATTAGTTTTGTCAACATTTATTACAGCTTTTTCAAATCTAGCTTTTGCTCTTTCCGCTCCCATTATAGCCAAAAGCTCATACAAATCAGGAGTGTTCTTTCTGCCCGATATAGCAACTCTTACTATAGCCATAAAATCACCTATGCTCCCCTTGAAGCTTTCCTTGTTCTTCTTATAAGTCTTAGTATCTTTTGCAAAGCCTAGAGTCACTGCCGCATCCTTAGCTCTCTCAAACCAAGTATCCTTATCATCAGCCTTATTGTAGGTATCTTTATAGGTATTAAGTACAGCTATTACATCTTCCTTTGAGAGATTTTCTGGAAAAGTATAGCCTTCTTTGATATACTCTTCAAACCAGTTGTCGTAGAAATATCCCAAATAGCCTCTTACATCAGACCACTTAGCAATATCCTTTCTTGGCTTTTCAACCCCTCTTTCAACGCCTAATATAGCTCTTGTATAAGCTTCGTTGTTTTTCATTTGTTCAGCCAGCTCTGTATCAAATTGCTGCGCCCATTCAAGTGTCATATCATAAACCTTGTCAGCACTCATTAAAGCTATTCTATCCTTGCTAATATCTGTAAGCTTTACTAAGTCAAACAAAGCACCGCCTGTACCCATTTTTGCTAAATCAACAGTGAATTCTGTATTTGATACTGTTGGATTCTCCATTCTCCATTCTTCATAGTTTGAGTTTATAAGAGTCAATAAATATTCTCGAACCGACTCAACTGGAAAGCCCTGTTCACTATAGTAGTTTACTGCCGCCTCAGGGTCTTTTCTCTTGCTTAGCTTACGCTTTGATGCGCCGTCCATTTTAAGTACTGGAGGCACATGAGCAAAGTTTGGCTTTTCCCATCTAAGAATATCAAATAGTTGGTAATGTATTGGTGCAGATGACAGCCATTCATCACCTCTTATTACATGAGTAGTTCTCATTAGGTGATCATCTATTGCATGGGCAAAGTGATAAGTAGGTATACCATCAGATTTTAGCAGCACTATGTCCTGATCGTTTTCTGGCATTTCTATATGTCCCTTTATCAAATCATTAATTACTATTCTGTTTTCAATATTTCCAGGAGACTTCAATCTAAGTACAAAAGCCTTACCCTTTTCAAGCTCAGTTTTTATTTCCTCACAGGTTGAAGCTCTATGCTTTGCCCATTTTCCATAATAGCCTGGGTTTTCCTTTAATTCCTCTTGCTTTGCTCTTATTTCATTTAGCTCATCTTCACTGCAAAAGCAAGGATAAGCAAGCCCTTTTTCTACCAACATCTTAGCAAAGGTTTGATATATCTCTTTTCTTTCACTTTGCTTATAAGGTCCATATATTCCTTTTTCAGTAGTCTCACTAGTCATTCCTTCATCAAACTTCAACTCATAGTGAGCAAAGGAATTCACAATTTCAGATACTCCACCCTCTATTTCACGCTTTTTGTCAGTGTCTTCAATTCTAAGAAAAAATACTCCACCGCTTTGGTGTGCCATTCTTTCAGGTATAACTGCGGCATATAACGCACCCATATGTATAAAGCCTGTGGGACTTGGTGCAACTCTTGTAACTCTTGCACCTTCAGGTAAATTTCTCTGTGGATACTTGTTTTCATAATATTCAGGAGTTTTGTCTATGTTGGGGAATAATAAATCCGCCAATTGTTTTCTTTGATCCATTTTTCATCATCCTTTTCTTTGTTTTTTTAAAATTAAAGGTCCTTCATCCCAAATAGGACGAAAGACCTTACTTCCGCGTTACCACCTAAATTGATACAACTTATTTGTATCCACTTAAACCCTTTAACGGAGGGCAACCGTTTATGCTCCAAGGCTTCCTTCGACAGCTTACATACCAAATTTCCACCAGCATTGGCTCTCTAAGCTATAAGCTCTGTTTACTCTTCCTCTTCACAGCATTTATAATGTTTAATTACTCTATAGTATAATATCTCATGGAGATATTTGTCAAGCAACAGACAACCACTCCAGCTTAATATTCCTGCATAGACTTATTCTTATTCATAAATATTGCAGCGATTATCAGATATATGCCTGCTGCAAAGAACAATATATATGATGGTATTAAATCTAAGGATACACCAGCTAATATTATTCCCAATGGAGTCAAGCTGCCAGATATGGTCCCAATAACTCCCCACACTCTTCCAAGCATATTATTGGGTATAGATCTCTGTACTACTACCGTAAGAGGCATATCTATCATAAGTAAAATGAACGAGAATATGAATACCACAACTATATATAAAGCAAATATTACATTAACCTCGAAGCTTCTCATAACTTCTAATCCTGGTATTCCCATGAGTATTATAGTAATACCCATACCTAATATTCCAAATATCATTCCCTTTAGCTTCTTTTCCTTTTCAGGAAGCTTTCCTACTAATATTGCTGCTATTAGCATTCCTACCGAAAAAGTTCCCTCGATAACACCATATTGTGCAGAGGACATACAAAGTACATTGTTAATTAAATATGGCAAGACAACTGACAAAATAGCAGCCATAAGGAAATTAAGACTTACAGAAAAAGGTATTATTACGCGTAGAATTTTGTTACCTTTTATAAAGGTGAATACTTCCTTAATATCTTGACATACTGTCAACATGCTCATATTGCTTATAGTCTTATCTTCTTCCTTTGGTTTATTAAAATTAAAGTCTATAAACATTTCTGAAATAGCAGATAGTATAAAAGATATTCCATTAATAAAAAGAAATAAGTTCATTGACACAACTCCAAATACCAAGCCACCCAGCACTGGACCAATGATTGAGCTGCCAGAATCGATGGCTCTGCTGTAAGAATTTATTTTTAATAAATTTTTATCAAAAACCAATCTTGGTATAGATGCATTGAAGGTAGTATTGAAAAAGGTACTTATTACTGACAAGATAAATGTTGTTGCATAAATAAACAGAAGCTTTAATCCATATATTTGAGATAAGCCTAGAAGAGACAAAACTACTATTCCACTTAAAAAATCCAGAACAACTATCATTTTCTTTCTATCCACTCTATCAGCTATAGAGCCAGCTATAGGACTTAAAAGCACTCGCGGTATAGTCCCTATCAAAATACTGAATGCAAAGGAGGTTGCCGAACCTGTTATCTTAAGTATATATAAAGAAATGGCAAAGGAATAAATATATGTTCCCAGTAAAGATACAAGTTTTCCCAAGGAGAATAAAATAAGATTTAACTTTTCTTTTGGTTGATAAGCTTTATCAGTGTCGATATTTGGGGTGATATCTGATTTTGTACTAGATGCATTCATTAAAACACACTCCTTATAAATTGTATAGTTCAATTTAATTAAACTTTATATCTAAATAATAATACATTAACAGTATATAGTCAATATATAAATTAAATTATATTTAACTTTTTCTATTTATATTTTATAACCTATTGCATATTAAATACTCTTTTACTATAATTAAATACAAGTATGAACATATTTTTGTTTCTTTTGAAATAAAAAATATCAATAATAGGAGGCTGAATACTATGGCACAAAGCTTAGGAGAAAAAATAAAAGTTCTGAGAAAAGAGCTTAAAATGACACAGACAGATTTGGCAGGTAAAGAAATGACAAAAAGTATGTTAAGTCAAATTGAAAATAATCTAGCTACACCATCCATGAAAAATCTACAGTATTTGGCCTCTAAGCTTGGAAAATCCATGGCATATTTCTTAGATGACAGCATGTATCAAGAAGTCCTGCCTATTGAAGAAATACATGAAGCTTTGAAATCAGTAAGTGAGCTTATTAATAAAACAAAACCCCAAGAAGCCCTTATAAAGCTTGAGAATATATCAGAAAAATATAAGCTTGACAACAACAGCAAGCTTTATGCAGATTTATTAGATAAGTACGGACAATGTTTAATTGACTTAAACCGTATCGAAGAAGGACAAGAAAAAATTAAAGAAGCAGTAAGCATATATAAAAGTAAATTTCTATTTATTGATGCAGCAAAAACTCACCTTTCACTCATTGGTATATATTGGAATAACTTTGATTACAATAAATGTATGGAGATATTAGAAGAAGCCTTAGATATAAGTGATAATTCCATCAACAAGGATAAAACCTTTGAAATAGAAGCCTTGCATATTAAAGCAATGCTATATACTGGTATGGATAAAGTAGAGGACAGTGTAATCGCAGCCGAGAAGGCTCTAAGTATATCTAAAGAAACAAATATATATTATAAATCAGATGAGCTATACAAGAATTTGGCTCTTATGAATAGCTTCTTAGGCAAAAATGATAACTTTTATTATCATATAGACAAAGCAAGGCAGTTCGCAAGCTTTACTGATAATACCAATGTTTTAGCTAGTATAGAGGTGGCTTGCGGTATGTTTGCCAATCAAACTGGAAGGCCTAAAGAAGCAATAGAATATCTAAATAGAATATTAGTCCCCTCAGCAGTGATTTCAATTTTTATATATACAGAAAAGGCAAAAGCCTTATATATGCTGGAAGAATATCAGCAAGCTTTGGATAATCTTAAGCTAGTGCAATATCTCAATTACAATCCCTTCAAATATGACTATCTGCATATATGGAGCTCTAAAATTTACAAAGGCTTATGTCTTAATAAGCTTGGCAATACAACAGATGCAATAGCAGAAATAAAGCAGGGTATTGATAAACTGAAAGTTGTAGGAGAATCAAAAACTCTTGCTTTTGCATACAAAAGCTTAAGTGAAGTTTATTCCAACATGAAAGACTTTGAAAGTGCATTTGAAGCTTTAAAAAAGGCAAACGAAATTGAAAAATTCGCAAAAGAAAATAAATTGTATTATTAAAAGAAAAAGGGTAGAACCAACTTAATTGGTCTACCCTTTTTCTTTATCTACTATTTTGTAAATATATCCACAAATTGCGCACATCTGTCGGCAGAAAGCTTAAGAAACTCATTAAACTCCATGGCATTGCCCTGTAAGGCTTTATCTGATATTGACCTTATAACCACAAAAGGCACCTTGCAAAGGTAGCACACCTGAGCTATTGCCGCCCCTTCCATCTCTACACACCATGCACTGAACTCCTTATGTATCTCTTCCTTTATTTCTTGTGAGGATATAAATTGATCCCCGCTGGCAACAGTACCTATATAGATTTTATATTTATTATCCACCGATAACTCTATTGCTTTTCTGCACTTTTCTATAAGTCCTGCATCAGCCTCTATGTACCTAAGCCCTGCAATATAACCCTTTGGATGTCCAAAGGCTGTTATGTCAGCATCATGTTGTATGCAGCTGTCCGATATAACTATATCCCCGATTTCCAAACAAGGCTCTAAGGCTCCTGCTGAGCCAATGTTTATTATGCAAGCAGGATTAAATTTATCAATCATTATCTGGGTGGCTCTTGCTGCATTTACCTTCCCTACTCCTGACTTGGATAATATGCAGCTTTGATTATTTATAGTGCCTAAGTAGAATTTCACACCATAGTGTTCTATCTGTTCCACCTGCTGCATTAAGGATAATATTGCATCCTTTTCTTCTTTCATTGCACCAATTATTCCTATCATTTGTATGATCATTCTCCTTATTTCATATTATATTATTGTACTTGTGTTTTTTCACTCTCACCTTTTTTCACAAACATCATAGTTATAAAGGCTAGTAAGAGGAAGGAAACAGATGCTAAGAACAAAGAGCCATAGCCTACATAATCAATTATAAAGCCTAACAGTGGAGGCCCAGTAATTGCAGCCAGTGAGGAGAAGAAATAATATAGTCCTGTGTAGGCACCAATCTTATTCTCTGTAGTCATTTCCACTACCATCGGGAAGGAATTTATATTGATAAGAGCCCAGAATAAACCTCCGATTCCCATAAGTACAGCTATATAAGTAATATTTTTAAAGAAAGTAATAAGCATAAATACTACCAGTAGTCCTATAATGCCAGTCATTATAGTATTTTTTCTGCCTACTTTTGTAGCTATAAGACCACTGGGTATAGCAAATACCAAAAATGTCAGAGAAAAGAATGATAGCAAACGTGCAGCCGTACTTTCATTTATTCCTAAATAATTTATGCCATATAAGCTAAATAATGCCTCTACACCTTGATATGCTATAAACCAAAAGAATATTGCAACCAATATCAGTAAAGCACTTCTATCCTTGTCTTTTATAACTTCAATGAATGCTTTAATTATCCCTGTATGTTCTTCATCCTCTTGCGCTGGCTTTTCAGGTTCCTTAATAGTCTTTACTAATATGAACAATGCAATCATCATAACTAGACCTGCTGCAACGAAAGGATAAATCCTATTCATATCATAGAGCATAGGTCCTATAAATAAGGCAATTACCGCTCCTATGCCTCCCATAAGATTAATAATACCGTTTGCCTTGCTTCTATGTACTGAAGGTGTAATATCAGGCATAAGAGCTACAGTAGGCGCCCTATATATACTCATCATAATATTGAAGCCCATTGCAGCTGCTATTAAGGTGATAAAATTAAATTCAAAAGGTATTAACGAAAAAAACAATGCCGATAATGGTATGCCCACCATAAGATAAGGCATTCTACGTCCATGCTTTGTCCATGTTCTATCGCTTAAAGCTCCAAAAAACGGTTGTAGCGTTATAGCCGCGATATTGTCAAAGGTCATTACAAAGCCTATCAGCATGGTACTAGAAATATACTTGCTTATGAATACCGGGACAAAAGTATTATACAAAGGCCAAACAATACTAATGCAGAAAAATCCAAAGCCTAGCAAAAAGGTATTTTTATAATTGAGTCTTTCTTTCATGTTATCCCCCCTATTATTTAGATTTTATCACTCTTTCGGGGTAGTTGGTTATTATTCCTTCTACTCCAGATTTTATAAGCATAGCCGCAATATTCGTATCATCAACAGTAAATGCATTTACTGTAAAGCCATGCTGTGTTAATCCTTCAATCATTTCCGGTCTGGCTGCATGATAAAACGGATGAGCACAATTGCAGTTAATACTCTCAAGGTATCTCCAAGGCTTATATAGTCCCTCCATGTATAAAGCTCCAGTAAGAATTTGGGGATACTTCTTCTTAACATCATATATAGAGTAGTGATTGAAGGAAGAAAATATTGTTTTATCCTGCAATCCAAAGCTCTTCACCATGTCTACAGTCTTTTCCTCCATACCTTCATACTGTATAATCCCATTCTTAAGCTCGATATTTAGATATGCTCCACTTTTCTTTATCAAATCAAGTAGTTCCTCCAGAAGCGGAATTTTCTCCCCTGCATATTCAAGTCCAAACCAGCTTCCTGCATCCAGAGACATTAACTCTTTATATGTTTTATCCTTGATAAGACCTTTTCCATCACTTGTTCTATCTAACATTTCATCATGACATATCACAAGCTTTCCATCCTTGGTCATCTGTACATCACATTCTATGCCGTCTGCACCTAAGGCTATTGCCTTATTAAAAGCACACATGGTATTCTCAGGAGCAGATCCTGAGGCTCCTCTATGAGCATAGATTATTGTTTTTCCAAACATATTATCACTCCCTTTTTTGCAAAACTAAAATTATAAACCAAATCCAAAGTCATCAGCAAATACAATATCTATGATAAATTCATGCCTTGATATTTCCGTATCAGATTCAGCTTTCACTGCTCTTGAATTCATCATTTAATTTTTCTTGTATTGCTTGTAACTTCATATCTGTTCTCCATTATCTAATACCTTTATTAATTCCTCAAATAAGTTATTTAAGTATTTCTTTTCTTCCCATTTTACAGTTGTCTTTAATAAATCATCTATAAAATTAAACACCTTCTCAGGTGACATGATTGCAAATACTGATGATAGTTTTGCCTTCAGCTCCAATCTATCAGATGATATGTATTTATCCGCTATTAAGCGAGTTTCTACAACAAACCTTTCACTTTTTTCCACTATATTTCTATCATATTCATCCTCTTTAATAGCATCTAACAATACCGTTTCCAATGCGCCAAGCTTATCCTGTGGTATAACCACAGCTAATGTTTTTATCGATTTAGACTGACCAAAACTGTTTTTAAATTCGGCTTCTTGTATTTTATTGTTATTTAAAGTTATCGTTGAATCTGCAAAGCATTTACTATATTCAGATAAAATAACTGTATCATCTTTTTGCAAATCTCTATCACAGACTATTACAAATTGATGATACGTTAATTCTTCGGAGGATTTTTTTAAAACATTGTAGAAATCTTTAATTGCTGGCTTAAAACAATCTTTACCACCTATTCCCCAAATAGCCAAGTAGTCATTTCCCCTACTATACCATTCAAAAATTTCATTACTTTTGTTTTTTCCAATAGTAAGCTGTTTATTTATTTTTTCATTAGCGTGAGTAAACCCGCATATTTTATCAAGATAATAACCTAACAAAACTGCATCTGTTTTTCCTTCACATAAAATTATAGTGTTCATTGTCTTACCTCAAAATCAAAGTTTTTTCTATCCTCTAATACTTCACTTCCTTTAAGAACTCTTGCCAAGGTTTTCTCTGAAACATCATCCTTTTTCAAGGTTATTATTCTAATATTATCAATTTCTTCGTTGCTGCATTTTAGAATTTTATCTACTGCTTCAATACTATGTGTCGTTAAGAACAATTGAACATTTAATTTCTTACAAGCAGAAATTACAAATCTAAAAACATTTTCCATCGCAGAAGTATGAAGTGCTGTTTCAAATTCATCAACTAAAACAATGCCATTCTCCGAAGATACTAGAGCATTTAGAATTGTCAATGTCTTTTTCATACCATCGCCATACATAGACAAAGGCAAGTATTCAGGAAGATTACTTTCTACTACTGGAACAAACCTATCATTTTCATTTATATATCTTAAATCAGAAATATTCTCGTCAAAATCCTTTAGCAGGGATATTGCCTTTTCCTTTATCTCTTTATTTTTTATTATATTGTTAAAAGCATTATCCACCACATAATCTATCATTTGGATATTTCGTACATCAATTATAGGATTCGACTTACTACGTCTAATAGGACTTATATACTCATTTATTCTTAAATTATAGTCCTTCTCATCCGGAAACAAAAAAGCAGGTGAAGATAAGTTAATTTTACCGATAAAGGTTTTAACTTCTTCCTGTCCTTCAAATAAATCATTATATTTTTTATATCTTTCAGCTATTGTAAACCCTCTTATTTCATTTATATCAACTAATTGTTCGATAACTTCTCCTTGAATCCTTACGTCAAGCTTATTACCACCATAAACAGATGACAAAGCAATCCTATATTGATTAGTATCTTTCATACTAGAAGATATACTAAACATGTACATAAATAAATCTAATATGGTTAATCCCATTTTCATAGAAAGCCTATATTTTTCACGTTGTCTTGCTACTTGTATAATATTGTATTCACTTGGATCACATAAAATCTGTATAGCTTCCAATACACTTGTCTTTCCGCTGTTATTGTCACCTACTAGTATATTGATATCGCCAAGATCCTTTATGCACAAATCTTTAATTCCTCGATATGTTTCAATTTTCAATTCGGTAAAATGTCGTGTCATAAAATCACCCCTTTCTATGTCTTATTATACATTATTATCCTCATGTATTAATATTCCAGCACTATATTCTACGATATACCCTCCCATAATTATACACTTTTTACTGCCTTAAAAACAAACTATTTAAATAACGCTATAACCTTCAGTCTTGGCTATAGCGTTATTTGAGTTAATAATTTTATTATGCTTCAATTATTATTCTATGCTTCTTCTTCAAATTCTATATCTTCCATTATTCTTGCAAACTTCTCAAGCTTTTTCTGTACGTTATAGAACACACTATTTTCAGGATATTGTCCCTTTTCATTCTTGCATCCTGCAGGCACATCGGTCAAAATCTCTATACCATCTTCAACACTTTTTATAGAATAAATGTGGAACTTTTTCTGCCTTACAGCTTCAACAACTTCCTCGTCAAGCATTAAGTTTACAACGTTTTGATATGGAATAATGACACCCTCTTGACCGCTTAAGCCTCTAACTTTACAGGTTTGAAAAAAGCCTTCAATTTTATCATTTACTCCACCAATAGGCTGGATTTCTCCTCTCTGATTTACAGAGCCTGTTACTGCTATATATTGCTTTATCGGAATTTCTGACAAGCTGGATAACAGTGCATAAAGCTCAGTACTAGAAGCACTATCTCCCTCAACCCCGTCATAGAGTTGTTCAAAACAAATACTTGAGGTTAGTGATAGTGGGAAATCCTGTGCAAACTTATCTCCCAAATATCCTGATAGTATTAGCATACCCTTGTCGTGTATGCTGCCGCTCATCTCAACCTCTCGTTCTATGTTTATTATTCCTTTTTCTCCTGCATAAGTTACAGCAGTTATCCTAGATGGTTTTCCAAAGGAAATGTCCCCAAAATCCATTACTGAAAGTCCGTTCACCTGACCAATTACTTTGTTCTCAGTAGATATAAGTGTAAATCCTGTATCTATATAGTCCTGAATCTGTTCTTCGATTCTATTGGATCTATAATATTTCTCTTTTATTGCTTTCTTTACATAGGCAGCTGTTACAATTTGTGCCCCCTCTATTCTCGCCCATGCATCAGCTTCATATAAAACTTCAATTATATTATTAAATCTTGTTGAAAGCTTATGCTTATGCTCAGACAGCCTTCTGCTGTATTCGACTACCGCAGCAACACCTGTATTATCAAAGTGTAAGAGATTTTTCTTCACACAATGGCTACTGATAAACTTGGCATATTTCATGATGTTTTCATCATCAGATATCATGTCTATATCAAAGTCTGCCTTTATCTTAAAATATTTACGGAAATCTTCATCACGATTATAGAGCATATTATAAAGCTGAGCACTGCCTATTAATAATATTTTTATGTTCAGAGGAATAGGCTCAGGCTTCATGCCACTGGATACTACACCAGCTACTGAATATACATTTTCTATAGAAATACTATTTGTCTTCATTGCTCTCTTAAGTGCATCCCAACTTTCTGGGTTACGCATAATATCAGACATATTTATAATTATATAACCGCCATTGGCAGCATGCAAAGAACCTGGCTTTATCTTAGTAAAGTCAGTTGTGACAGCTCCCATATTACTCTCATATTCAATTTTACCAAACAAATTATAATACTTTGGATTTGTCTCTTGTACTACTGGAGCACCTTGCGTTTCGTGATTGTCTATCATCAGATTTACCTGATATTTTTTCAAAAACTCTTTGCCTCTATCCTTTTCTTCTATTATAGAACCCTCTGTTTCCCCTTTATCTGCCTCTCTAAAATCCTCTATGTTTTGAATTATATCTCGCTGCACAGAACGTAGATATAAAAGGACATTTTCATACTCGTTATACTTTTCCTTAAGTTCCATTATAGGCTGTTCTATAGTTACAAGTGCTACCATTATTTCAAGATGATCCAGCTTGTTTTTGACATTCTCTTCTGCTTCATTTATGCGATTCATAGTTTCAAGCAGCTTAGCTTCAACTACATATGAATCCTCCTCAATCTTCTTTCTTTCCTCTGCACTTAGCTTTATATAATCCTCTTCCCCAATAGGATTATCATCTTTGATTGGTATTGTAAGTAAACCCTGCTCGCTCTTCTTTAGCATGAAACCCTTTTGCTTTGCAAATTGATTAAAGCCCTCCATCAACTCCGAGCTTTGCATTTGATATTTTTGAATTACTTCATTCTTCTGTTTCTCATATTCCTCACTATCAAAGGATCTAGGAACATTTGTTTTCAAGTTCCTTACAAGCTTTATCATATCTTTTTGAAGCTTAATGCCCATTCCAGCAGGAAGGCTTAAAGCTATAGGCTTATCAGGATTATTAAAGTTATATATGTAGCACCAATCATCAGGAGTTTTCTCATTTTGAGCAATTTTATTGATTACAGTTTTAGAGTAGCTGCTTCTTCCAGTACCCGTTAGCCCTGAAACATATATATTGTAACCTGCCCTTTTGATTGCTAGTCCAAACTCCATTGCAGCTGATGCCCTGCCCTGTCCTATTATACCCTCTAAGGATGTAAGCTCCGCAGTAGTTTCAAAACCCAGCTTATCCCCATGACAGATGTTTCTCAAATCCATCGGTTCCAATTCTTTGTAATTAGTCAACCTAAACACTCCCTTCATTATGCAGTAATAATTAATATGTACTTTGTATTATATTTATACAAAGTCTTATAAAAGCATCTCAACTTTGCCTTATCTATTTCATAAAGTTCTTATCTCCAAAGCCCTTTCCTACTACCTCTCTTACATCACCAATTGTGATAAATGCCCTTGGATCTATATCCAATATCTTATTTTTTACATGAATAACCTGTCCTCTTGCCACAATGCAGTAAAGCACATCCTTGTTCTGTTTTGTATACATACCTCTTCCATTCAGAGCTGTTACACCTCTATCTAAATCATTCAATATTGCTTCTGCAATTTCCTCTGATTTCTCAGAAATAATGAAAAAAGACTTACCATAGCTAACTACACCCTCCTGTATTATATCAATGAGCTTCGTAGAGACAAATATAGTTACTATAGAGAAAAGTGCCAGTTCTGGTCCAAATAGAATTGCGCCTGATAAAATAACTAAAAAGTCAAAGGCAAACATAATCCATTGGGTCGGTATAGATGGTATATATTTATGAATTATTCTACCTATTAAATCAGTACCGCCAAAGGTTGCTCCAAACCCAAGTATAAATGCCACCCCGGTACCCATCAATACTCCTCCAAATACAGAACCAAGAAACAGGTTGTCTGTCAAAGCTACCATATATGTATCCATTATATCAACAACAACTGCATAAACTATGTTGCAATATATAGTCTTTATACCTACCTCTTTACCTAGTGCAAAAACACCTATAAAAAAGATAGGAATACTAAAGCACAAGGTAGTCATACCAATAGGAAAGCCTGTCTTATAATTAATTATATTGGCAATACCCATTACACCACCAGGTATTATTTTGTTTGACTTTAAAAATAATATCATGGAAAAAGCCATTATTACCGATCCTAATGCAATACCAAAATATGAGAAAAATACATTTTTGGTTTCTAATCTTTTATTATGTGTTAATACTGATTTTACAGAATTCATGTTAACCTCCAAATAATCACATCTAATAATATTACTAACGTTTTGTGGATATAGAATCATATAGTGCCAGCATTATAAACTTTGGCAGATTCATTATTCTCTTAAGCCTGCTTGGCTCTTGTATAAGTCTGTAAAGCCATTCAAGTCCCTTTTTTTGATAAAACTCCGGTGCTCTCTTCAGTCGCCCCGATATTACATCCAAGCTACCTCCAATACCTATAGCCAGTTTAACCTTTAACTCATTTCTATGGTTATAAATAAAGAACTCCTGCTTAGGTACCCCAAGAGCAACAAGCAATATATCTGTTTCCTTATTATTTATATCCTCAATTATCTCTACTTCCTCATCCTCAGAGAAATATCCATCTCTAATACCTACTATATTTAAACCCTTGTACTGCTCTTTGACCTTGTCAGCTGCAGCTGTAACTACTTCCTTAGCAGCTCCCAGCATATATACTTTTTTACCCCTTTCTGCTGCTATGGCTAATATCCTGTTAGTCAGATCTACTCCAGTAACTCTTTCTTTTAGCGGAGTACCATAGAATTTAGATGCTATTACCACACCTATACCATCTGGTATAACAAGCTGAGCTTCATTCAACACATTCTCAAACTCTCTATTTTTCACCGCATTTAGAAGTATCTCTCCATTCGGAGTAAATATCATATTTAACTTATCTCCCTCTAGAAACTCCTCTACTCTTCTCTCCGCTTCAATATAGTTGACATTATCAACCTTTACCCCTACTATTTCTATTGTATTTCTCATTTTTTCACCGCCTAATAACTTAATGTTTTGTCTAATTTCACATTAGAAATTATATCATATATTTGCTTTTAGCCCTACGATTATATAGAATGCACAAATTAACAATCCTAATTTCCTATATTAATATATATTTATATTTGTTTCAACTATATATTTTGCATTATCATTTTAATCCTAAAAATAGCGAAAAAATGTTTTTCTATGTTCATATTTTAAGCTATAATTAATAATGTTATAAAATGTTACAAATTTTGTACATAATTTGTGTCATGTATTGGCAGAAGTTATATAAAGTTTGGTATAATGTATCTATAAAAATATTAAATAAAAAAATCTTCAGATAAACTGAATATGTAAGGGGTCGAAAAAATGGAAAAGATTATTATAGAGGGTCAGCATCGTTTAGCTGGTGAGGTTATAATAAGCGGAGCCAAAAACTCTGCTATAGCTATTATGCCTGCTGCTATACTGTCAGGCTCCAAATGTACTATAAAAAATCTCCCTGAAATAAAAGATGTAGAATTTCTAAAGGATATTCTACTTCAGATGGGTGCTAATATTAAATCAGATAAAGACGTTATGATCATAGACACCTCAAGTGTCAACAAGCTCAGTATAGATTTTGAAATGGCAAAAAAAATGCGAGCGTCCTATTACTTTCTCGGTGCACTACTGGGAAGATTTAAAAAGGCTGAAGTTCCTTTCCCAGGTGGCTGTGACATAGGCGTACGCCCTATAGATTTACACATTAAAGGCTTAGAAGCTTTGGGAGCAAAAATAGAGGTTTCTCATGGCATTATAAAAGCAACAGCAAAAGAGCTTATTGGTGCATCAATATATCTTGATATTGCAAGTGTAGGTGCTACAATAAATATCATGTTAGCAGCATGTATGGCAAAAGGTACAACTACAATAGAAAATTCAGCAAAAGAGCCTTACATTGTTGATACCGCAAACTTTTTAAATGCTATGGGGGCAAATGTCAGAGGTGCAGGTACTGACGTAATAAAAATTAAAGGCGTAGAAACTCTTCATGAATGTGAGCATACAATAATTCCTGATTTGATGGAAGCAGGAACCTTTATGGCTGCTGCTGCTGCTACTAATGGTGATGTACTAATAAAGAATGTAATACCTACGCACTTAGAGTCTATCACTGCTAAGTTAAAAGAAATGGGTGTTGAGGTAACAGAATATGAAGACAGCATAAGAATAAAGAACAATAGCAGACTAAAAGCTGTAAATATTAAGACACTATATTATCCAGGCTTTCCTACTGATATGCAGCAGCCTATCAGTGTATTGTTGTCCATATCAGATGGTACTTCAATTGTAACTGAAAGCATATTTGAATCCCGCTTCAAATACTTAGATGAGCTAAAGAGAATGGGTGCCAAAATAAATGTAGAAGGCAGAGTAGCTGTAATTGAAGGTGTCAAAAAACTTTCAGGAGCTCCAGTCTCCGCTACAGACTTAAGAGCAGGTGCAGCTATGGTCGTTGCAGGGCTGGTTGCTGAAGGCAGGACAAAAATAAGCAATATAGAATATATTGATAGAGGTTATGAAAAGCTTGAGGAAAAACTGATTAAAATCGGAGCAAAGATTCATCGTGAAGATGTAGATTAGCAAAAAAACGGAGGCTTATAAATGCAAGCAATCTTTAATGTATTAATTACCACTATGAGTCTTGATATCGGAGGAGCTGAGACTCATATAGTTGAATTAGCAAAGGGACTAAAAAGAGAAGGCTTCCATGTTGTAGTTGCATCTAGCGGAGGTATTTTCGAGAAGGATTTAGAAAACAGTGGAATCAAACACTACAAAGTACCCTTAAATAACAAGAAACCGAATAATGTATTTAAAGCATATAAAATGTTAAAAAAAATCATAGAAACAGAAAAGATAGATTTGGTACATGCTCATGCTAGAATACCAGGCTTCATATGCAATCTTTTACATAAGAAGCTTAATTTTGCCTTTGTAACCACTGCTCATGGCACATGGAAAACTGGTGGCGGTCTAAAGTATATAACCAAGTGGGGACAAAAAACAATTGCAGTTAGTGAAGATGTAAAAAAATATCTTCTCGATAATTATAGTATTAATGAAAGCAATATAACGGTAACAATAAATGGTATTGATACAGAAAAATTTTCACCTGATGTAGATTGGAGCAGTCTTCAAAGTGAATTTGATATTCCAGCGGATAGCTTCAAGATAGTATATGTAAGCAGAATTGATAAGGATAGAGAGCAAATACTTCAAAGTATTTTAGAGGTGATACCTCGACTAACCCATGACGTGGAAAACCTTAGATTTTTTATAGTGGGCGGCGGCAACATATTGGATTCTGTGAAGCAAAGTGTCTATAATCTAAATCGAGCTTCTGGCAAAAATTCTATCATAGCAGTAGGCCCCCGTACAGATATAAATAAGTTTACAGCAATGTCGGATTTGTTCATAGGCTTTGGTCGCTCCGCCCTAGAAGGTATGGCATCCTCAAAGCCAGCAATAATAGCAGGTAATCAAGGCTATATAGGTCTTTTAGATGAGTCAAGCATTGAAACCGCAATAAAAACCAATTTTTCCGGCAGGGGGCAGGACATGGCAGACAGCGATAGGTTCTTAAAGGACATACTAGAAGTAGTTAACATGAGCAAGGAACAGCGTGCCAAGCTCGGAGGCTTCTGTCGTAATACTGTTTCACAGCAATATTCCATTAAGAAAATGGTAGCTGACAACATGGAAGTTTATATACAACTTCTACAGAATTCATAAGCTTACTAAGGAGAAATTTTTATGTATGATATATTAATATCTGGATACTATGGCTTTGAAAATAGCGGAGAC
Source organism: uncultured Clostridia bacterium (assembly GCA_942492835.1). Taxonomy (GTDB): domain Bacteria; phylum Bacillota; class Clostridia; order Lutisporales; family Lutisporaceae; genus GWB2-37-7. Next base: position 1,069,846 of record OW818645.1, read on the forward strand.
GATGCAATACTCATGGCGATTCTGGAAAATCTGCGCACTTACAAGAAAGATATTAAGGTGTTGGTATTGTCAAAGAAGCCAGAAGAAACCAAAAGAATATATGGTGTGGATGCTGCCAACAGATTTAGTATTTGTGAAGTAGTTAAAGCTATGAGGAACTCAAAGGTATTTTTAAATGGCGGTGGAAATCTTATTCAAGACGATACCAGTACACGCTCTTTAATGTACTACCTTAGTACGATTTGGCTAGCTAAGAAGCTTGGTCTCAAGATTATGCTATATTCAAATGGTATAGGTCCAATAGATAAAAGTGTAAACAGAATAATCACTTCAAAAATTATAAATCAGGCAGATATAATAACACTTAGAGAGGAAGCTTCACTTCAAGAAGTAAGAAGGCTGTCAGTGGTTAAACCCAAGGTTTTGGTAACAGCAGACCCTGCCTTTACCTTAAAGCCCTGTACAGACATTGAAGCAGCAGCCATACTTGATGCTGAGGGAATAAAGAAGGACACACCTTTGATTGGCATATCTGCAAGGAAGTGGCGAGGACACGAGGTATATTCTCAGCAGATTGCAGCTTCAGCAGACTATCTATATGAGAAATATGGCATAAACTCTGTACTTATACCAATGCATTATCCACATGACATGGAGATTAATAATGAAATTGCTTCAATGATGAAGCACAAACCATATATTATAAATCATAAATACAATGTACCTCAAACCCTAGGTATTATCAAAAGTATGGATATGATAATAGGAATGAGACTTCATGCACTTATATATGGAGCATCTCTACAGGTACCCGTCGTGGGCTTGCCCTATGAGCCAAAGGTTGAAGATTTTCTAAAGTATATCAATCAGCCTTCTGCAGGTAATGTTGAGAGCTTAGATTATGATAGACTATTAGAAATAATTGAAAGTGTATGGAACAACAGACAGCAAGTGAAAGAACAGCTTGCAGCTTCAAAACAAATGTTTGTAGATAAAGCTCTTCAAAATGCAGAAATTGCAGTGAGTTTACTGGACATATAAAATACGGGATGACACATAGGTCATCCCGTATTTTTTTATCTAATGTTTTATGGTGTGACACGCAGTACATCTACTACCGTACCTTGTATTCCTGCAATTCGGTTTTCCAAATAAATTTTAGACTGATTGTTTACATCTCTATTTCCGCTTGCCAAATAGCTATAATCGTTTACCACTCCTGGTACTTGTATAGTAAGCAATAATTCAAATTTCCCTGGCTTTTCTGCTAAGGCAACTGTTCCATCTGTTTTTGTAATATAATCCATAAAAGGCTTTACTTCCTTAGCAATTACTTTCCCCATGTAAGTATCTGTCTTTGAGTCATAGATTTCATCCTCAACATTAACAGCATCAACAGTAAAATTTCTTATATCTGTTATGCTGACAGTGTATTGTATTAAAGCATCATTTCCAACACCTTTGTTTTCACTTAATACAAACTTATATAATATACCAACTATTATAAGAACAGCTACTAAAACTGTTAGCAAATCTATTACATTTATTTTCCCAAACAATCTTCCTTTTTGATCTATAAACATAGGAAATCCCCCTATTCCTTTATCTTCACGTTAAGAATAAAGCCTTCACCTGCGTAGCCTTTACCCTTTACATAGATTTTTTGTCCTATTCTTATCTCCAAGCCTCCAACTGTTACGCTTCTACTTGTTACTTTAGCATCAGCAGTAAGCTTCAAAACCAAATCCAGCTTTCCTGGCATCTCTGCAACTACATATTTGCCGTTAATAAAGTCCGCATTTACATTTGTGGAGGGTGTATAGGCTGTTCCAGCTACTCGACCTAAATTGTTGCCCTTAACACTTTCACGTATAAAATCTCCATTTTTTATAGCTGAAATAAACTTTTCGTCAACTGATTTGATTTCTACCTCATACTCAACAGTTTGCATGTCAGCTTCTTGATTGTCCTTATAATTTCCATAGGCATATATTCCTACCCCTATAATTAAAGCGATAATTATTAGTATAACAATATCTAAAATGTTAAATATACCAAATAGTTTACCTTTACTTTTGCTCATAAGTCTTCCTCCTATCTCACCACTTCATAGTATAGCTCTAAAATATTTTTTGCCATTATCGAAGCGGAAAATTTCTCTTGCATAAGCTTAGCTGCCTTTTCACCCATTGTATTCCTTAGCTCATCATCTTCTGCCAGCTTAAGTATTGCCTTTGCCAACTCCTCAGGGTTTCTAGGCTGTACCAGCAGGCCTGTTTTCATATGTGTTATTACCTCCGGCACTCCGCCAACATTTGATCCTATCATTGGTTTTCCTATAGACATACCCTCTATTAACGATAAGCATAACGCCTCTGATACAGAGCATACCATATTTACATCGAGTATGTTGTATATACGTCCAATATCTCTTATGAAGCCTGTAAAAACAAAGCTTTGCTCCAGCCCCTTTTCTCTTACTCTTTGCTTAAGCTGCGCTTCCAAAGGTCCTGTTCCTGCTATAACAAACTTAATATTGCTGCTTTTCTTTAGTACAAGCTCAGCCGCTTCTATTAAATATTTATGACCTTTTACCTCTGTAAGTCTTGCAGCCACTCCATAAACTAAGTCCTTTTCTCCTATGCCATAGGCTCTCTTTATTTCATTAATCTCTTCAAGAGAAAGTTTTTCAAGCTTATCTACTCCGCCGTATATAACTCTTATCATCTTGTCCGGTATACCCGTCTCCAGTAGATTTTGTCTTACAGCCTCTGATACCGCTATTATCTTACTGCTAAGCTGTTTGTTTATGCTGGCAGAAACTAATTTCTTAATGCCTGTCTTTGGACTATCAATACAGTGCTTTGTATGTATTATAGTATTAATACCAGCAAGTTTGGCAGCTACCCGTGCTGACAGAGAAGCATGAGTATGTACTATCTGCGGTTTCTCCAATCTGAATAATTTATAAAAGGCATTTATACTGTTCATGTCTACAGATTTGTCTCCAATACCCTTTATTTCAATAGTTCTTATCCCAAGCTCACTTATTTCATCCTTAAGCATACTACCTTCAGGAACTACTATTATCATATCCAGCTTGCTTTTATCATAGTTTCGCAGGAGATTTAACAGCCATTTGCCAGCCCCGCCAATTTTCATATCTGTTATAACATGTATAGCCTTAATCATCTATGCTTATCTCCTCTTCATCAATTCTCAAGGCACACATACCTATAGCTATTACTACCCAAAAAGTGAGCAAAACTCTGTAGTTGTACCATACGTTTTCCACTACACCCTGCAATAAGTAACCGGCTATTCCTGTGCAAGCAGCAATCATTATCGTAGATAAGAATCTGTCCTTTGCCTTTCCTTGATGCGCCAGCATAGCTCTAATAAATGCAATTATTATCAAGCCAAATACTAACGCTCCTGCAATACCCATTTCAAGTAGTACTTGTATATATATGTTGTGTGAGTGATGGGCGTATGCCGCGGCTAGTGAATACTTAGGATATATTGCCTTAAAGGCTTCCGAACCAAGTCCTACACCTGAAATCCAATAATCCTTTGCCATTCTAAGTGATCCCATTAAAATGGACATTCTATATGAAGAAGATGTATCCTGCAAATTCCCTATACTAGTAAAACGACTTATTATGCTTTCTGGCAGTACAAAAGGCATAATCATAAGACCTATAAGTACTAATGCCAGCAATCGCTTGTCTCTTATCACAAAAAAGCCTGCTACAGCTAGTATTAGTCCAAGCCATGCTCCTCGTGAGAAGGTAAGAATCATACATATCCCCATAATAGCCAGCATTCCTATAAATATAAACTTATAAAAAGGCTTTTTCTTGTACCACAGCATCGCCAAAGCAAGAGGTATTGCCATGATTAGATATTCTCCCAATATATTGGGATTATTGAAGGTTGATCCTACTCTCGTCTTAATATCCTCAAACATTTCCTTATCAATCCAAGCCTCTGCGCTTACAGTTCCTGTATAGTACTGATATACACCGTAAAGCGAGACTAGCGCTGCACTTATTATCAAGAGTAACACCAATATATATAGCTTATGCTTTGTATTTACAGTTCGTGTAATAACAAAATATAAGGCTATAAACAAACAATGTATTGCCAAAACGCTTACACTATCTTTTATAAAATATGAGGTTCCCGTACTATATATAAGTATAGTAAAAAACATTATAACAAGTGCATCAATAGGGGTTGCCTTATATTTTCCTGTTTTTCCCAGTATCCACTTAAATATGAAAGATACTAACGTAAGACTAATTATTAAAAGTAAGGGTGTTGTTGGTATCAAAGCCGCAAAGCCCGCTGCCATATACACTCCTATTTCAAATCTCCACAGTACAAGCAGTACAACTAGTATACCCGCTCCTGCCAAAGCTAGCGCCTTGAGGGGTAAGAAGTATGCTAATAGCCCCAACCCTACTCCTATTACTAAAGGAAGAAGCAAACTCTTAGCAAGTTGTCTTTTTTTGAAGTTATACTGCTCCGCTTTGTCTACAAAAGCACCCTCAATAAGTCCATAAATATAGCTTCCTTTAAATAGCGATGTTACAGGTATATTAATAAATAGCATAATCACTGAAAGAAGAATAACAAGGGCTCTTAAGGCAAGATACTTGATGTCATTTACCTGAAGCAGCACCCAAAGAGTTGCTTCAGTAGTGAACAAAGCAAATATCAGTATCCCATAGCTCCTAATGCTGTAACTAAATAAATTGGACAGTAAAAGCTTTGTCTTGAACAAAATACTACTTTGCATAACTATGGTTTCTAAGGAATTATAGTTCTTATTAATAAGCCTTCTTAATAATACAAAAGGATAAAAAATAATCCTATAAAACAAACTATCCTGCCAAATCTTATGAAGCTTGCTCTTAGCTGAAAGAGTGCTGATTATCACGCTTTCTTTATTGCTTCTGTTAAAGCTGCTTTGAATTCTTCCAAGCAATACCTTTATAAAGCTTTGGTTATAATAGCTCTTTAACCGTAAGAATATATGTACAAAAAAGTTTAAAATAATACTATTTTCCACTAAATCACTCCCTATCTATATATATCGCACTAAACACTTTACATTGATAAAATAGTGCGTTTTATAAACAGATTTTGTCTTTGGATATCAAACTCATTATCAATTTCTCAATTCATATCATTATATTATTATTTCTAAATAATGTAAAGGTTTAAGCCCTTCATATTATTGATACTTGGCAAAAAAATAATATGTACTGAGTACATATTATTTTTATTTACTTTATTGTATATGCTCCTCTAATCATCACGTATGCATCTTGAGTAATCTTCATTCCTCTTCCATCTTCCTTTGCAGATATAAGAAGGTGATTAAAGCTCACTATTTCTCCTGCTGTAAGATCCTTACCTTTTGTTACATCTGCTATACCGCCACCTACACCTTTTAATGCAGTTGCAGCACCTGTCCTTAGAATAACCTCAGTTCCAGCTCCTGTCAGTAAGGTTTTACCCTTAACAATCAGCACTGACTCCATAGCTGCTCCGCTACCTGAGCCTGATGATTGATTAACCTTTTGTGTAAGCTCTGAAAGCTGAGTTTTAAGACTTGCTATCTCTTGATTATTTCTGGTAATCAAGCTGTCTATATAATACTTGGTTTGCTCTGATTTTAACTCAACATAGGATTGAGTCACTACAGGGTCTGCTTCAGATCCTGGCGTAGTGCCTTCCGCTGAGCCGTTTATAAATAGTGCTGTTAAAAGAACTGTTGTTATTACTACTGCTGAGACAACTTTTTTGTTTAACGTAACTTTCATTTTAGCTCTCCCTTTTCTCATTATTTCAACATATAAAACAAGTGTTTTTATCCTTGAAAAAACTAAACATTTTATCTATAATATATAATTCGTCAATAACTTTAAAAATCCTGTGTACTTAACAATATTGTAATATTTGTTCGTTTTATGCCAAATAAAAGAGCCATAACTACAATATATGGCTCTGCTACTATACTAAATATTCTAATAGTCCGAAGCTTATTTGTAAACCCTCATCTACCTTCTTCATCAATTCATCTGATAGATGACCGATTTTTTCCTTAAGTCGTTTCTTATCTATAGTTCTTATCTGCTCCAATAAAATTACTGAGTCTTTAGTAATCCCATATTCCTCTGCGGCAAGCTCCACATGAGTAGGAAGCTTCGCTTTATATATTTGTGAGGTTATTGCAGCAACTATTACAGTAGGACTGTATTTGTTGCCGATGTCATTTTGTATAACTAAAACAGGCCTTACTCCGCCCTGTTCCGAACCAACAACAGGACTAAGGTCTGCATATATTATATCCCCTCTTTTTACTACCACATTATTCACGCTCCGCAAGTCTTGTTTCATATATAGCCATAGTTTCATTGTCTGCGGTGAGTCCCACTTCAGCTAGTGTGGCGTTAATGTCAGCCATTTCCATATAGCCCTTTATCATTCTTTCAACCATATTTATCTTTTTAATCTCCTTCAGATAAAATTTAGCGGCATTCCTGATAAATTCACTTCTATTGCCACATTCAATACATACAACATCATCAATTTCCTTTAGCAGGCTATCTGGCACATTAACTACTATTCTTTTTGAATCAGCCACACTAGCACCTCCTGTCTTATGACATAATATTACTTATGTATGAGGTTATATAAATTTATTATTTACAACATATAGTACATTGTACATTATATATTATGCAGCTTATTTACACTATATGAAACAGCTTACATAACATATTCTGTTTTTAAGGTATCCATATATACTGTATTATATACCAAATGTTTCAAAGTGTATATGTTAAATAATGGCATGAATAATTTGTGTATTTTGTCTAATATAGATAATTCAATACCTCTATAACTTCTCCACCCTTTACATATACCCTAGGCACTCTTCTACTTATCATGCAAACAATTTCATAGTTAATTGTTCCCAATTTCTCAGCAATTTCATCTATAGATATGAAGCCTCCAAGCTGCTCTCCAAAAAGTACAACCTCGTCTCCTACTGCTATATCTTCCATTCCTGTTATATCTATCATACATTGATCCATACATATACTTCCCACAATCGGCACTCTCTTGCCCTTCACCAAAGCCTCTGCTTTTCCTGTAAGCATCCTTGTATAACCGTCTGCATAGCCTATGGGCAGTGATGCAATCTTAGTCCTTCTATCAGCAATAAACTTTCTTCCATAGCTTACGCTTTGACCTTCTTCTATCTCTTTTATATGGGTTATTTTTACTTTTAATGACATTACTTCTTTCAATTCCAACTTATTTAACATTACTGCCTTTGAAGGAGCCAACCCATAAATCATAATACCAGCTCTTACTATGTTCAAATGCATTTCTGGCAAATCTATTATAGCAGCACTGTTTCCACAGTGTTTCATTTCAATTTTTATGCCTTTTTCTTCTAATTTATCACAAATCCATCTAAATTTCTCAAACTGAAGCTCTGTATAGCTTTTATCTATTTCATCTGCAACAGCGAAGTGTGTAAATATTCCCTTAATATTAATACCCGGCAAAGCATGTATACTGCTGATTATATCAATAGCTTCATTATTACTCTGTAAGCCTATTCTACCCATACCGGTGTCTACTTTTATGTGCAGCTGTGCAGTCTTGCCCTGAGCAATTGCTTCTATAGACAAAGTTTTAGCTACTTCAAAAGAATATACTGACTGCTCCAAATCATATTTTACAACCTCTGCTGCTCTTTCAGGTTGTGTATAGCCCAAAATAAATATAGGTACCTTAAATCCTGCATTACGAAGCTCTATTGCTTCATCAAGTACAGCTACTGCAAATCTGTCTGCCCCATTGTCTAAAAGAGTTTGTGCAATATTTACAGCTCCATGACCATAGCCATCAGCTTTAATTACCGCCATTACTTGGGACTGATCTCCAGCCAGTCTTCTTACCTCTTTGATATTGTGAGCTAAATTATCTAAATTTATTTCAGCCCATGCAGGTCTTACTTTTTTCAAATCGTACATTGATTTCCTCCTCTTATGCATTATATAAATGTACGGACGCTACTTATTATCTTGTATCTCAAATAGTGAATCCTCAAGGGTTGGATTTAATTCAAAATTCTCGTACAAAACCTGTGCATTTACATTTTTGTTCTTATCTAATATCTCTGCTTTTATTGGAATAGCAGTTTCTGCATTTATCCAAATTTTTTCTATAGCTCTATATGAGTTAGCATTGTCTAATGGTACTTCCAGTACATAGCATTGTATATCATTTAAGGTTTCAAGCTTAAATCTGGCTCCCCCATTGTCTTTGAAATACTCTACAAAAGCTCCGACGAAGGTACTGTATTCCATTGAATTATTAAAATTCTCTGTAACCATATAAGTATTTATCAGCGGATGGTGTATATATGCCTTATCTTTATTATATATAGTTGTTTGTCCCTTAAGCTCCTCTGGCTCAACAATTTCTATCCTATATTTATCTGGCGCTTTATATATATGCTTTGCTCTATATACATTTGTACTTTTATTGTTTGTCACTGCATAAATTACATCACTTTTGTAAGATTTCAGCTTCATAATAAATTTCTGCACATCCTGGGGTTTCTTTGCAGAGCTTGTTCCACAACCTGATAACATAACACATGCAATTAAAAAAAATAGCAAAAGTCTAACACCTTTCAAGTGTATTCCCCCCTTAAAGTAACTAATGTTTTATGCTATATTTAAAATTGTATGTGAAATTCATATTTAAATGCCTAGGAAGTATAAATCTTTCTTTCTCTACCACTAAAGCTATCAGCATTAAATGATATTATTCTACAATTTATATGGTAATCCTGCTTATTTCACGCATAAAAATAATCAGCATAAAAGCTGATTATTCATACTTATTTTGTATTATATTTTTTTTAGATAACTGAAATCCAGTTTCTCCATTTCATCTGCCCCGACCATTCCATGTATGAAGGAATATAAATTATTTACATTTTCCTCCATATCCACTTTTCTTTTTATTAGCTCTCCTAGTCTCTGTCTTATACTATTTACCTCGTCCTGATATTTCTCTGCACCATCCTTATTTTCCTGAATCAAGTCATAGGCTCTTTTAATAGTTTCCTTTAGAACAACAGTGTTCTGTTGATTAATCAAAGAAGGTAATGTTTCAAGCTCCTCTAAAATCTGCGGAAGTCTTTCATTTATCAGCAAAAGCTCCCTCTGTGCCTCTTCCATCTTGGGAATTGCTTCATTATGTTTGTCTTCGTTAATTTCCTTAGAAATATATAATATTTTGTTCATCAAAACCTTTTTTCTTTTTTCTAGCTCCTTTTGTTCTGCTTCATAAGCTTTTTCCTTTTCCAGAAGCTGTTCCAATCCCTCTACAGACTTTCTTAGACTTTTAGAACTGAAATTGGTAAAAAGCTGTATCCATTCAGGGTTGTATATCAGTATAGGTATTCTATTTTTTTTAATTATGTTATCTTCAAATTTGATTTCCTTCATCTTTTCTCCCTTCATTGATAACAACAACAGAACCAATTTATCTTCATTTATTTTATCGGCAAATAAATTAAAAAACTGTACCTGTACAAATATATTTTTCATCTAAATCTTTTCTATAAAGCTTACTATCCTTATTCAAGCTGTTTATTTTAACTACAGCATCAGATCCTGTTGCGTGGACGAATTTATCCTCTCCTATATAAATAGCAACGTGTCCGGGAAAAAAAAGCAAATCACCAGGCTTACTTTGTCTCCGTTCTACCTTCTTCATAAAATCCATTTGAATATTAGCATCTCTTGGAATCATTATACCATTTAACATATACGCCATTGATGACAAGCCAGAGCAATCTATGCCCATGGAACTCTTTCCTCCCCATCGATACTGAATGCCTAAATATAACAATGCGGTATCTACAATAGCCTGTCTAAGTGCTGCTCCCGACTCATTTTTCTGATTTAGCAGCGCCTCTTTTCTAATCCAGCCTATTTTTCTATTTGGAAGTATTATTTTTGTCCATTTCTCTTCCTCTTCTCTGACCAAGACCACCTGAGAACCTCTTGGTATAGTAACAATAGTCCCTGCTGAATATTTTGACCCTGATTGCACATCTGCAAAAGCTGCAATTATGAAATGCTTATCATGCTGCTCCCAAGTATTATTTTCATCTATTATCACAGCATCCTTATGGAGGTATCCCATATAATTGTACTGTGTCTTAATATGTAGCCATTCGCCCTTATCTTCTAGTATATCAACTTGCATACCAAACAACACTTCATCAGCTAGCTCGCTATCATTATCTGGTTTTTGCATCAGAGGCACTACACTTTTTACAATAATCGCTTTAGATTTTGGCAAAGCAATCCCTCCAAAATATTTTCTAATTATATTATACTATGCAAAAGAGGATTATGTGCGATAAAATTTACTATAAAAAAATGGACACCTTGTCAGCGTCCATTTTTTTATAGTAAAAAATTATTTTCTTGTCTTCATATCTTTTTCTACTAAGCTATAAGTCTTATAACCTCCGCTTAGGTTCCTTACATTGTCAAATCCGTTTTGCATTAGTATTCTTACCCCTATATATGAGCGCAAACCGACCTGACAATTTACTATTATCTCCTTATCCTTCGGAAGCTCACTTAGTCTGCTTCTCAATTGGTTAAGAGGAATATTTACTGCATTTGGTATATGTGCCGCTTCATATTCAAAAGGCTCTCTAACATCAAGAAGAAAGGTTTTACGCATATCTGCGTTCATTGCATTATCCCAATTGGCTGTCACTATGTCTCCGTTTAATACGTTAGATGCAGCATATCCTGCCATGTTGACAGGATCCTTTGCTGATGAAAAAGGTGGAGCATAGGATAGCTCAAGCTCATATAAATCTTGCATAGTCATTCTATGTCTAATAGCTACTGCAAGCACATCCATTCTCTTATCAACACCTTCAAAGCCAACAATCTGAGCTCCAAGTATCTGACCTTCCTTAGTATATATACATTTAACTGCCATTTGGTTAGCACCTGGATAGTAGCCTGCATGGGAGGCTGAATGAGTTATGGTTGTATAGTAATCCTTACCTTGCTTCTTCAAGGTTTTTTCATTGTTCCCACTTGAAGCTACTACCATGTCAAATACCTTGGCTATTGCAGTTCCTTGGGTTCCCTTATAATCTGACTTCCTTCCAGCTATATTATCAGCAACTATTCTTCCCTGCTTGTTTGCTGGTCCTGCCAATGCAATAAATGCAGGATTACCGCTTACAAAGTCAGTCACTTCGATAGCATCACCTATGGCATAAATATTCTTATCAGAAGTCTCTAGATATTTGTTTACCTTTATTCCGCCTGTAACACCAATTTCCAGTCCAGCTGCCTTTGCCAACAGGTTATTTGGTTTTACCCCTATAGACAATATAACTATATCTGCTGCTACTTTCTTACCACTTTGAAGTATCACAACATTCTTATCATTTTCTCTTTCAAAAGCTTTGACTCCATCAGAAAGATAAAGCTCACAGCCTTTGTCCCTTATATGGTTATGAAGCATTGCTGCCATCTCATAGTCTATAGGGGTCATAACTTGATCCGCTGCTTCAACTATGGTAACCTTTATACCTATTTCATGGAGGTTCTCAGCCATTTCCAGACCTATGAAGCCACCACCTACGATTACTGCACTTTGAATAGTTTTATCTACAAACTCCTTTATTGCATCTGTATCAGGAATATCTCTGATTGTAAAAATACCAGGATTATCAATTCCGGGAATTGGAGGCTTTATCGGAACTGCACCCGGTGATAAAACTAATACATCATAGCTTTCTTCATAGGTATTTCCTTTTTTAAAATCCTTAACGGTTACCTTCTTGTTTTCTTTATCTATACTAGCTACCTCCGAAAGCTCTCTTACGTCAATTTTAAAACGTGCTCTCATAGCCTCTGGAGTCTGTACCAGAAGATTCCTTCTCTCTTTAATTGCTCCTCCTATATAGTATGGCAATCCACAGTTTGCAAAGGATATATATTGTCCTTTTTCAAACATTATTATCTCTGCTTGTTCATCTAGTCTTCTAAGTCTTGCAGCCGTAGATGCTCCTCCTGCTACGCCTCCTATTATAAGTACCTTTTTGCCCATAAGTAATCCTCCTTTAGATTATTATCCAATATATCTACCCCTACTGGGTATACCCTTATTATATACTAGTTTTTCATTCTATTAAAGTATTTCCTTAACTATTTAAAATAATCTATACTCATAGCTTCCCTTATTTCTCTCATTACTTCTTTTGCAACACCTCTAACCTTATCCGTTCCTGTCATTAGTATCTCTCGTACCTGCTCTGGTTTTTGCTCATAAGCTATCCTTCTTTCTCTCATGGGGTCAAGAAGTTCATTTAGACGGTTTGTAAGGTTGCCCTTACATGCAGTACAGCCTATTCCAGCATTTCTACAGCTTTCCTCTACATTTCCTACTTCTCCTTCATTAAAAGCTTGGTGATATTTATATATAGTACAAATATCAGGATTACCCTTATCGGTAATTCTTATTCTAGCTGGATCAGTTACTGCTGTTCTTACCTTCTGCTTAACAGTTTCTGCATCATCAGATAGATAAATTCCGTTGTTTAGACTTTTACCCATTTTTGAATTACCATCTAAGCCTACCAGTCTGGATACCTTACTTATCAGTGCCTCAGGCTCTACCAATACTGGCTCATAAAGCTCGTTAAATCTTCTTACTATCTTCCTGCTTAGCTCAATATGGGGCAGCTGATCATCACCTACTGGTACTAAATCAGCTTTGCAGAAGGTTATATCTGCTGCTTGGCTTATAGGATAGCCTAAAAAGCCATACATAATATCCTTGTAGCCATACTGTGTAATCTCAGTCTTTATTGTCGGATTATGTCTTAGACTATTTACTGTTACAAACATGCTGTAGTAGGTTGTGAGCTCTGCAATCTCTGGTATCATTGATTGTATAAAGAATGTGGAGATATTTGGGTCAACCCCTGCTGCAATATTATCTAAGGCTACATTTAGAACATCTGCCCGAAGCTTTTCCGGTCTGTCAAAGTTTGTAGTCAAGGCTTGAACATCTGCAATTATTATAAAGGTCTCATACTTATCCTGTAGCGCCACTCTGTTTTGCAGGCTACCAACATAATGTCCCAAATGAAGCTTTCCTGTAGGACGATCACCTGTTAAAATTCTTTTTCTTTTATCCATAATATTACCCCTTCCTATATGTTAATATTTATTTACTACTAAATAATGCTAAATATATTATTAGCTATATTTTGTTCCAAATACAAAAAAACTCCTATCCCTTATATAAGGGACAGGAGTATAACCTGCGGTACCACCCAAATTGACTGCATATGCAATCCACTTGTTCCGAATACTAGTATATTCGTTGACCTATAACGTAGTCAAATAACGTCAGCTCCTACTGTAATTCAGGCTGCTCTCATGGGCCCATTCAATTATGAATGCTATATCTGCTTTCACCAAAGATTTTATATTAAAATCTATGCAGACTCTCTGAAAAGCGTTCAAAATATACTATCCCCAATCAAAGATTTGTTTTTATTATAACATTTTAAAAATAAAAATCAACAATTATTAACATATTAAAAATCTCCTCCTTAGCAATATAAAAATTCTTACCAAGGAGGAGACCTTTACACAAAGTCGTTTACCTATTATGTATATCAATATTCTTAGATATTAGAAGCCTTGTGACTTAAGCCATTTATCGGCATCCTCTAAACTAGTAAATGGTTCTGGTTCAAGTCCTATACTTTTTGAGCTTCGATTTAATTGCATCTTAACGATTGCACTGTCTACAACAATTGCTCCACCAACAAGTCCATTCTGGGCATACAATGCCATATTCTTATTAAGTTCATCAGTTATAGTAGATGTTTTATAAGTCCTTACATCACTACATTTTGCCCATTTTTGATTTTTAAATACTGGAATAATTTTTGTGATATAGTCTTGATGATGTCTTTGAAGATCTTCTTGGTTCCAAAATCCCTCTATCTTCTCAAACACAACACCTCTTTGAGTATTTACATCCATTTCATATTTGCCATTTACATCTTTAATTAACATTTTTTTCTCCTCCTATAATATCATAAATATTCTTATAACTGTTATTTCTACAACATATCTGAAATTCCTCCTTTTTTATATATATTTTGATAAATAATGAATTTTGACTTTAATATGTAATATACTTATAATTAAGTATAGATTGTATATTAATGTCTGTAACATAAAATTACAATCGAAATAAAGGAGGATGTGATTATGTTAAGAGAAGTCTACAGCGCTGGAATTATTGGTATTGGGCTTAACATGCCGGAAAAGGTTATTACAAATAACTATTGGGATGACATCGAAATAGTTAATTCTCCAAAGGAAAAAAGCAGTCTTTTTAAAGGAATTGAAGAAAGAAGAGTTTTTCCAAAAGAAGTTCCACCATCAGATTTTGAAACAATTGCTGCAAAGAAAGCAATTGAAGATTCAGGGTTAGAGCTAGATGATATTGATCTAGTAATGACTCATTCTATGCTTCAGGATAAAATCATACCAGGAAATGCATGCTCTATACAGTATAAACTTGGCCTTAAGAATGCGGGTGCATGGAATATGGATACATGTTGTTCTAGTTTTGTAAACATGCTAGTAACAGCATCTCACTTAATTATGATGGGAACATGTAAAAACATAGTAATAGTAACCTCAGTATTGCATTCAAGAATTATTTCACCAACTCATTATTTAAGTACAATAGTAGGTGATGGAGCAGCAGCAGTAGTAGTTGGACGTGTTTCAGAGGACAGAGGATTTATTTCTTCAAGCTTCCATTCTAAAGGAGAATATCATGATGCTTTTACTGTTAGCGAGGTATGTATAACAACTGAAGACGGAGTAGAACCAGCTCTTCAATTTTCTACTAATGCTGATTTATTAAAATGTGTTGGAAAAAACTCTGTTAATGATGTGACACCTGTTATTAATGATGCTATGTATAAAGCAAACATAGCTGCTGATGACATTGATCTTTTAATAACCCATCAACCATCACCATGGGCGCACACAGCATGGCGAGATGCACTAGGTCTTCCTGCTTCAAAATCACATGAAAGCTTTAGCAGATATGGAAATCTAGCATCTACATCAATACCTGTTAACCTTTTTGAAGCGAGAGAGCTTGGTAAATTAAAAGATGATGATATACTTTTATTGTTATCTCCTGGAGCAGGCGAAAACTTTGCAGTTGCCATTTTGAAGTGGGGTAAGTAAAAATGTTTACGCTTAGATATTCCGAAGAAAAAAATAGAATATATATAAAACTCAATGGAGTATTGTCTGAAGCTGAATTTAATATATATAAAAATAATATTTTAGATTTAATAGATAATTCAAAGACAGGATTTACTGTTCTTGCAGATCTCTCACCATGTGACAGTGCAATACTAGATAGTAGTGACAATTTTAATATTATTAGAGAATATGGATCAAAAAGAGGATTTAAGGCACATGCTTTAGTTCTTGATGAAAAATCTTACGAGATTTATAATAGTACTATACACAGCAGTAATAAAAATATCTTTCTAAATATAGAAGAAGCAGAAAGTTATCTTAATATAATATAAGTGCCATTTAGTTCTTCAAGCATAAGTGCGTATCATATAGTGGATGAGATTCTAACTATATGATACGCACTATCCTTATTCAAACAATTGAGAATAACTTATTACTTGAAATTTATCACTATGCTTATTAATGTACTGTATTATCTGCTCAAGCTTATCTCTACTATATGTCATGTCATATTTATCATCTTCATCTCCAATTTTATTCAGAATGAATAGAACTGTATTTGTTTCACTAGATGTTTTCTGAATAAGAATGTCTTCAACTTCCTTTGCAGTTACATCTGTTAATAAGCTTATTGTATGTACTGGATAATATTCTATCTCATACTTATCCAATATTATAATATTGTCAGATGTTCTGATATTACGAAATTTAGCTCCTTTAGTCTGCTTAATGAGATATGGATTAACATCTCCATAAGGTATAATCAGCATATCACTACAGCTTCCAAAATATCTGTTTTCCATCCATTGTCTTGTTTTATTAAACTCTGAAAGAAGAGCATTAGGCTTATCATAAATGTTTTCCTTATGTGTGTAGGAATGATTTAGCAAATCCCAGCCATGTAAATATAATTCAGAAAGTTCCTTATATGACATATACTCTTTTTTATCAACCCTTGTAGGAATAACAGATACACTTGCTTTGTAGCCATATTTATTCATCACCTTATATGCCTCTGTAAAAACGCTCTTCCATCCATCATCAAAAATAAAAACTATCTTAGTCTTATTATTATCTACAGTAGTATTATTTGTTTTTATCGTGCTAGTGCTAAGCTTTCTTGCTATATAAATGTTTTCCCCGCTATTTATTATGAATACTATTGTTTTTGGATACATTAGTATGGTAATAAAAATAGACAGTATTACAATCTCTATGTTTTTCTTTATATTAATCACCTTCTACTATATCTTAACAAATTACTTTTTCCATTTTTTAAAAGTTGCTTTTAGGTATAATGGTTGTGATAAGTTAATTGTTATAGTCTTATCTTGTGATTTCATAGTACCTTCCCAGCAAACAAACTCATATCCTGGCTTCGATATAGCTTCAACTGTTATAGGTATGTCTTTAAAATATATACCCTTCCAAGGTATATCCGAATTTTCTATGTTCAAGGAATTGACCTTTACACTTCCCCCTTCACTCATACCAACTCTAATTGTAGCTATACCGCTAAGTCCAAAGTATTCAACTATATGCTTACGCATATATTCTGGTCGTTTTGTAGCAAAGTTTTTCAATATATCAATTTCATTTAGCCAGTTATTTACGTTATTACCATGCAAGTTCCATCTAATAATATGGTTCTCAATATTTGGATAATATATTTTTTCCATATCTTCAATCTTTTTAAGTACAGCTTCAGATGTATAAACAGTATTAAGTCTATCGGCAAATGTATTTATAAACTGATTCTTAAATTTACCACTTTTAAGTAAAGTCCTTAGCAATAAAGTAGACCATGGAGGATTTGGCCACTTTGGACCATTTATCTCGTTAGCCCTTGCTAATGAATTATTCATTACTGATGACTCTCCTTCATATAATCCAAATCCATAATCCAGATCATAAACTAACCATCTCCAACGTCCATCATGTCCATAGTTTATATTTTGCTCATAAGCTTGAGTTCTCTTACGCCATATGCATACATTGTTGCTTGGCCAGTCACGATTATCACTGTATATCTGCAAGATATTATATTCTATATAATTTTCTATATCTATTTGCGTATTAATATAGTTATAGCTGCTATCCATCCTTATATCCTTTTGTTTTGTATAATCAATCATTCTATTGTAATACATATCATCACCAATATAACCTTCTTCTATATCAGCTCCTGTAACACCTGTTGGATTTTTTACAATGACAACATCTTCTTCATCTATATTATAATTACTGCTTATATAACTTTTATCATAAGCATCTTTAATACTGTAAATACCATAGTATTCTCCATTAATATATAAAATACATGGCATTGACCTTTGCGTATCCAAAATCATAGGCTTCTGTACTAGGCTTTGAATAAGTGAATCACGAAATAAAGCATACTCTGCATCTGTAGCTGAAGTTCTTAGAAGTATCTTAGAAACTTTCTCGATCTTCTTACTATTAAAAAAGTCATATAGAAAATATTCCGTATCATCATAATTTTTACACGCAAACAATGCAAAAGATTTTTGAGCATTCCCTCTTGAGTATCCACCATATATACGAATCCCTATATCTTGAGTGAAACCTATTTCACCATTTGCTTTTAGTAATTCTATACTAGCTTCTCTTTCCCATTTCTTACCCTTTTGATTATAATTAGCTGGTGTAGACTTGCTTATTTTTCCATTAGGATTTTTAACTTCCCATTCATCAAAAACCTTCCCAGCTACATAAATCCCCTTTTCATAGTCAAATAAATTCTCAGGATCTGTTACTAATGATATAACAGGAATGTTATAAGAGCTGTAAATATCCTTCCCAACAAAATAGCTCTGAGTAATAATGTCACTCTTGGGATAGCCCTCCCTATATGTCCTAGCTCTAACTACAGAAGCCTTATTTGACTTTGCTGCGATTGGTATTGGTTCTAAGTAACGCTTTGATTCCTTAGTTGGAACAGATCCATCTAAGGTGTAGTAGATTTCAGCATCAGCATCATTTGCCTTTATAACTAAATCAAATTCCTGTGTGTAAAATCCCCCATTATGAGAAAAAGCAGGGCTATCTAATCTCTTAGTTTCTGAACCTTCAATCAGTTTCTCACATATGTTTGCTTCACCAGGTGTTCCACCATCAAATCCATATAGCTCAGCGCCTCCATCGGGTACTCTTCCGTATGAAATGTTTTCTGCCATAGCTTCAAGCACAAAAATGTCATCCCAGCTTTTATTTGGTGCAGTAAGTATTAAAACATTATCTTTGTTTTTTATTTTAAAATTTGTATGTAAAGGATTATTAGGCTGGCATTTATTTTTTTCTGATGCCCAAACAATAACAAAAGCTTTAGGTTCTATTGTCATATCAGGGAATGTCCAAAGAAATGGTTGCTTTGAGTCAGTAGAAAGTCCAAATCCTTTTAAGCTTACTGTTGTATCCCCCTTATTATAGATTTCAATCCAGTCTTCAAAGTCACCTTCCTCATCTTTTATGCTATTTCTATTATCTTTCATTACCTCATTTATAATTAAGTCGTATTTCAGTTCTTCTCGTCCTGCGCATAATGATAACTTATCTGTCTTGAAGCCCAAATATAACATAATAATTGTACACGCAATTAGGAATATACAACGCTTTCTACAGGACTGCTTCATTATAATCACCCTTCACTCATACTACCCGCTAACCTCTCCATTATATGAGACAATATGTACCTCTTCTATATAATCAATTGACTTTAACGCTTTTATTAGTGTATCTTCTTTCACTGATTTTAGAGTGATTTCATAAGTGATCTCAACAAAAATACTATTGGTAGTTTTCATGCGCAGCTTAAATGGTATCTCATATTCCTTTAAAATATTTACTATCTCTTTGGATTCTATATCACTACCTTTTATTACAAGCAGATAACAATAGTCTACATATATAACCCTATTAAATATTAATAGTAAAAGTGCTATCATAATACTGCCTATAATAGCAATCAAAAATTCACTTGTTCCTACAGCTAATCCCATTGCAATTGCCCAAAATAAGAAACCAATATCTCTAGGCTCTTTTACTGCAGTACGAAAGCGAATAATAGAAAGAGAACCTACCAAGCCAAGCGATAATGCCATATTATTTCCAATTAACATCATAACCATAGCAGTAATCACACAGATCATGACAATCGTTACACTAAAGTTCTGAGAGTATATTACACCTGAAAAAGTTTTTTTGTACACAAAATATATAAATAGACCTAAAAGTACCGCAGCAACTATACTAAAAATAATACTTTCAATAGTAAAAGTATCTGTGCCTCCAAATAAATTAAATAAGACTTCTTCATTCATCAAAATCCCCCCTATATTCCCAGTATATTTCTTCCTAAACAATACTTACTAATATGCGATTTTTCTATTGTAAAAGTAGATAAAAGCTTCTGCAAACAGGCAGGTATCATATGATCATATTTTATCTCTAGTACAAATACATCATTATTAAATACTGGGATCGTACATATATCATCTCTAAATAGATTGTATACATTAAAAGAAGTGCAAAGATTTTTATCTAAGGTCACACGAATATTTTGAAAAGGATAAAGATATGCCTCTCTTTGATAGTCTATAATAACTGTAGGACGGTAAAGGTCTCTATGCATAAAAGCAAATACTTTATTAGCAGCTATTTCATCGTAATCTAGCAAGGTATTACAGTTTCCATTTATAAGTTTTTTTGCATCTTCACATGAAATGATAACAGTTTCTTTATTAATAAAATTATTAGCTTTATTTTTTATCTCCAGCTTTACATTATCAGTAGATAAATTATATATCCTCAATCGTATTTTTTTTCTAATATTATGACCTATAATTTTTTCATAGTAATCCTTACTATCTATAGTGTCAAAATATAAGCTTCTAATCCAGTAAGAGCCTGTATCATCTGCATTAGAATCTATATTCATATTGTTTTTTAAATAAAGTCTTAATTCAGCAGCTTGTCTTTTTGAAATAAAATATTTTATTTCATATCTATTTATACTAGCCTGCTTATATATAGTAAATCACCTCCCTGCTTATATCTTATAACTGTTATTTGCCCTGCTAACCTTATACCAATTTTTATTATTGAAGTAGTATGTGACTGCACCTGCTAAAAAGAAGAATATTCTTAAAAATTGAAAAAACATCATATCAAAACCAATCATTAAATAAAGCAACTTCGTTTTTATATTTGGCATATCTTTCTTTGCTAATTTTATAGCTATAACCGAGCATATAATATTAAATATTATTGTATTTAGATAATAGATTAATATATATAATGCATAACCATAAATCAGTCTTATAAATATCAAAAAAACATTTATGATAAATATAATAGTGGCAAATGAATTACTAAGTAGGGCATCAATTATAAGCAAAAAGCATACATTGCTCTTGAATACGTTGCTAAACAGGTAATTTCTGTTATTCAAAATAGCATCTATAAAACCTTTTTGCCATCGTACTCGCTGTCTAATAAGCTCTGTTAAGCTTTCCGGACATTCTGTATAGCAAATAGCATTTCTATTGTAAACTACTTTTTTATTATATTTTTTTGCATATTCCTGAAATCGCAAGGTTATATCAATATCTTCGCCTAAACCTGTTTTAAATCCACCAATTTCAATAATAATGTCCTTTCTAAACACTCCAAAAGCCCCTGAAATTATGCTTAAAGCATCATTATAAGCTAGTGATGCTTTATAAAAATAGAACCCCTTTATATAGTCTAAAGCTTGCATTAAAACTATGATTGTAAGCTTTTTATCCAGTTTAAACATTTGTATAACATGAACTACACCGCCTGATGCAATTATATCTTCATCATCAAATATCTTATTCATACTCATTAATGCGTTTTTTTCCAAGACACAGTCCCCATCCATGGTTACAATCAATTCTTTTTGAGCATATAAAATTCCTATATTTAAGCTATTTGCTTTTCCACTATTACACTTGTTAATCACATAAATAAAGGGATATTTATTTGATTTATATGTTCCAAGTATTTCACTGGATGCTGGAGCATCAGTCATAGTTTTGCAAAAATATAAATCCAAACACTCACTTAAAACTTCTAAAGTGTCATCCTTTGAACCATCATTAATAAAGATTACCTCAAGGTTATCATAATCAACCTTTAATAGACCTTCGATGGTGTACCTAAGAATTGGAGCTTCATTATAACAGGGTACTAATATGGATATACCCTTTTCATTAACTTTATGCAAAACCTTAATATCCTTAAATTTCAATGAGCTTAAAAGATGAAAAATAGAAAAAAAAGTGCTAATGAAAAGAATTAAGTAAATTGCCATTTCTTAATTCCTGCCTTTCTTAAAAATTGGCTCTATCTTTGCATCAAGAATCTTGAAATGGGTAGGAAAAATTGTATCGTCAGGCTTTCCCGGCCAATTTCCCCCAATTGCTTGGTTTATTATTATATACATATATTCCTGTGATACGCCCTCCGAAGTAGAATATATCTCTTTATTATCTATATACCAAGTCAATAATTTAGCATTCCAATTTAGAGCAACAGTGTATTGCTCTTCTGGGGAGGCTTTATATTCAAAGCTGTCTGAATGCTGAACAACTTTTTCTTGAAAATGGTTTACACCATAGAAGATATATGGTTCGCTTCCTATCATTTCAAATACATCTATTTCTGGAAGTGGATTGCCATTATCCGGTAAAAGCCATATTGCTGGAAATATGCCATTTCCCTCAGAAATCTGTATAGTAAATTCAAAATAACCATATTTGTATGCATTTTTGCTTTCTACTAGTCCTGATGTATACATCTTTTTTTCGATATTTTCTTTTTTTGAAGTAATTTCAATAGTATTTCCTTTAATAATTACATTATTTTTGCTATAAAACTGTAGCTCATTATTATAACTTTCTTCTCTTTCAACCGATTCCCAGAAATCTTTATTATTTTTTCGTTCATTTTCACGTATCACTTTTTTAAATGTATTAATACTTTTTATATCAAATTCATCTATTTCTTCATTACTGTTTGATTCTTGTCCGCTGTTGCTGGTCTCTTTAAGTTGACCTCTCATATGTTCAGTCTTTATTTGCTGTATATTATTTTTTAATTCAATATAAGTCACAAATATAATGCTTACTAAAATTAATATTGGTAAAAGCTTTTTGAGTGACCTTTGATTCATAAATTACTCCTGAAGCATATAAAATAGAATTTTAAAATAACACAAGCGTGAATAATTTTGATTTGTATGTTTATATATTTATGTGTGCTTTCAATGAGTTATTACTGTGCAAACCCCTAACCATATATTTTTTTAGAGATTAAACTGCAAAATAAAAGCCACTGTATTTTTTATTAAAATACAGTGGCTTTATATGTGAAATACATTTCATTTGATCTTACATCATATATTTTTTATAAATTTTGCAATATCGCCTATAATGGGATTTCTAAATATATCTATAAGCTGAATTTTTACATCATATGTTTTGGCTATCCTTGATATAAGTACCGCTGCATCAAGGGAGTTTCCACCAAGTTTAAAGAAATTATCCTTCATACCTATCCTATTTACCTTAAGAATATTTTGGCACAATAAGACAATTCGTGCCTCCACCATATCCGAAGGTGCAATATACTCTATGTCTGTACTTATGCTTTCACATGGTTGTGGAAGTGCTTTTCTGTTTATCTTTCCATTAATTGTAAGGGGCATTTTCTCAAGCTGTATAAAATATGAAGGTACCATGTAGTCGGGTAGCTCTTTTTGCAGGTATTTCCTTAATTCCTCTAGTGATAATTTTTTATCTGCAACAAAGTATGCACAGAGCTGTCTGTCTCCATGTGAGCTTTCCCTGTCTATTACCACCGCTTCTTTTACTACTTCATACTTTAAAATGTGGCTCTCTATCTCACCTAACTCTACCCTGTATCCCCTGACCTTAACCTGATAATCCAGCCTTCCTAGAAATTCAATATTTCCATCACTTAGTAAACAAGCTCTATCACCAGTCTTGTAAACTAATTGTTTTCTAAGCTGTTCATCTTCAAGTTCTATAAAACTTTGTGCCGTTAGTTCAGGTTTGTTCAGGTATCCCCTTGCCAATCCAACGCCTGATATGCATAATTCACCTGGAACTCCAGGAGGCTGAAGTTTATTATACTTATCCACTATGTATAGCCGTGTGTTATCAATAGGTTTTCCTATAGGTATTAGGTCAAGCTCCTCACCTGTAGAGCACTCAAAGTATGACACATCAATTGCCGCTTCCGTTGGACCATATAAATTTATTAAATGTGTATCATATTTTTTATACAGCAGGCTGTTGAATTTTTCTACCTGCGGTAAAGTTAAAGCTTCTCCGCTGGAAAATACATACTTAAGGGTTCTTAATCTTTCTATGCATGCTCCATCTTCCACATAGCCAAGGAACACATTTAACATGGAAGGTACAAAATGGATTACCGTTATATTGTTTTTCCAAATTGCATCCACAATAACACCTGGGTCTTTTTCTTCCCCTGGAGCAAGGAAACAAACTTTTGCTCCTGTAAATGACCACCACAGCAACTCCCATACAGATACGTCAAAGGTAAAATTAGTTTTTTGTAATATAGTATCATGCTGATCTATTGGATATGCTTTTTGCATCCAGCTTATTCTATTTATTACCGAATTATGTTCTAACATAACCCCTTTTGGCTCACCTGTAGAGCCAGATGTATATATGACGTAAGCAAGATCTGTTGAGGCAGCTGTCTTTGGGATATTGGTGTCATCACCCTGATACAATCTCTCATTATCAATATATATTATTTCTGTATCCAAAATGGAAGCTAAATTCTCTTGTTCTCTTTGCCTGTGAGTAAGAAGTAAGCTTAAGCCACTATCTTTTATCAAGTATTCTTTCCTATTATCAGGATACTGTGGAGATATAGGCAAATACCCTCCTCCTGCCTTAAGTATACCCATTATGCCCACTATCATCTCAACTGAACGCTCCACCATTATACCCACTATACTGTCTCGCTTTACTCCTTTGTCTATAAGCAATCTTGCAAGCTGGTTTGCTTTTTTATTTAACTGGCTGTAAGTTAAATGTGCGTCCTTAAAAATCACAGCTGTATTGTCAGGAGTTTTTTCTACCTGCGCTTCAAATATTTCATGGATAGCCTTACTCTTTGGATAGTCAACATTTGTATTATTAAACCTATATAATATTTCTTGCTTTTCCTGGGGAATAATGACTTCTGTTTCAGATATCTTTTTATTTTCTTTCTCAATAACCTCATGCATTAAATGCATAAAATGCGATACCATATTTTTTATATTAAAATTTTTATCAAATATTCTCAACTGATAATCAAAATTTACCTGAACATCTTTATTCTCATTAAATTCTCGTACATATATAGCCAAAGGATTTCTTTCACAATAGTTAAATATTGTTAATGCACGACTTTTTGTATTTATAAAGTTCTCAAAATAGTCATTCTTCTGATAAGATAAGGATATGTCATAAAGACTATCTTCATATAAATTAGTACCAAATACAGTTTTATATATTTCTCCAGCAGGACTTCTATGATGCCTGTAGCAGATTTTCAACTCTCTTTGAATATCATTCATTAATTCGATAAACGTTGATTCTCCAGATATAACAAGCTTTAGAGGTATTATATTGGAAAAATGCCCAATAGTCTGCTTGTATTTTGTTTTTCTCCTATTTAAAATAGGCACCCCTATCACTATTTCATCTTTTGAATAAATTTTATTAAAATAAAGAAATAGTATTCCTAAAAAAAAATGGAAGGTTGAGCAGCCATTTTCTTCAGAAAATTTTACTATTTTATTATAAAAGTGCCTCTCTATATTTATTGACTCTCTACCACTTGAAAGTGACTCATCCAAAAGATGAATTGCTTTGTTTTTCTTGCTTAGCAAGGGTTCTGGAGGTGTAAGATATTTCTGCTTCCAGAAATTTATACTATCAGAAAAAGCTTCTGATTTTACATAGTATGTATCGTCAATTATAAAATCTATATAAGAATATATAATTTTTTTTTGGGTATAGCCATCCTTCGTCAGTTCATTGTAGTTCTTAATAATTCGATTATACAAAAGTGAGTATCCCCATCCGTCAGTAATTATATGATGTGCTTTAAAAAAGACAAAGAACAGGTCATCCCTGGCTTTGATTAATGCACATTGAAACAAAGCACTGCTTTCACTATATGAAAAGAGCTTTGCAAATTCAGTTTCCATCCATTTTATCGATAATTCATAGGAATTTTCTTCTTCAGAATAATCAATAAAAGGAATTGTATATTCTAGAATTGGCAATATCATTTGATGAGGCTCACCCTCTTTTTCAACAATGCTTATTCTAAGCGCATCATTTTCACTTACTAAAAGTGCTAGAGCTTTTTGCAGAGTTTCATAATGAATATATCCTTTTGCCTCCGCATACCCTCCAATATTATATATTGGCTTTTGGACATGCAGTTCTTGCTCAAACCATATATCCCTCTGATAAGAGGTAAGGGGGTACAATATATTTTCTAGAGCTGAATACATAAAACCGCTCCTTTCTTATTAGATTTTTATTTAACAGGAGTTATTTATATCTGAGGTGGTATAATAAGAAGATAATCACTATTATTCGTTGAAGGCTCTATCTTATACACCTTGTGATCAGCAGTGATAAACTGACCTGACCATATATATTGACTCTTCGCCTTATCCGCTATATTTATCACCCATTTTTGATCTATGCTGTTTTTTACAAATTTCTTGTTTGTCCTATAGTAGATTTTGTTTTCTTCATCCTTGTATTCCAATGTAATAATTGCCATCACAAATTTATTCCAATCAATAAGCAAGGGCATGATATCAAGCTCGAATTTCGGAGTGCTTTTATGTACCAATATATGGTTTGTGGAAGCCTTCGTACGTGGAATTTGTTTGATAGGACTGCCATCATTATATACAATACTTCCTGAGAAAAATGCATCTCCGCTTCTTGAATCAATAACAGGAATCACCCAATCGTACTGCTTGTCTTTACAATTATAGACGTCTATGGAGGCTAGCTGCTTCCTGTATTTATTGTTATTATCCTCATATTCTAATGTTAAAAATATATTTTTGATTGTAGGGTCTTCATCCGCCATAAAAGTGTAGACGACCTTTTCATTAGTGAAGCTTGGTATAACCAACTCCACCTGGTTGGAATTGCTTATGGTTTTAAAACATCCATCCTGCATGTTATAGGTTACTATATATTTGTAATTATATGTTGAGTTCTCATTAGGTTTATACCCTATAGGGTATTCAATAACCCTTTTGGTATTATTCTTATCCAATTCAATCAATGGAACTTTAACATCTTGACATTCTATATCAATACTAATTGACCTTATTTGTTCCCAATCTATTGTGCTTGATGCCTGGATGCTTACGCAAAGTAAATTTAAATTCAATGGGCCAATACATAAAATAGTAGACGAGGATTTTAACAAACCTGAATTAAATTTTGGTATACCGTTTGTGAATTCTGCAGTAATAGAGTAACTGTATTCATATATAGGCTTATTATTTTGGTCATATTGGAGTGGAACACTAAAGGGACGTTTATCCCATGTTTTTATTATATTTCCATCATATTCAAAGCTATATGTCTTTCGCTTCTCATGTACCTCGGTACCATAAATAATAGTTACAGTAATATTATCGAGCTTTGCCTGATTCCAATCAATACCATGGACAGTTGGGATAACTGTAATACTTTCATGAAAGTCCATGTTTTGCTTTACTCGATTTATTGTTGCGCTATTACCTAATTGACTGTATTCATTTATTCCACAGCCCCATACAGTTCTATCTTGTTTTAAAGCTATATTTTGTGTCTCACCATAAGTTATAGGCATACACACTGTACTTATAATAAATATTATAACTAAAAATATAGATATCCTTCTCATTATCTGCATCTTACCTCCTTGATTGCGAAAGCTACAAATACTCTTGCGGTCACCACTTAGCCATATATATTTCCAGCCCATTCCGCCAGAATCCTGTGGAATGGGCTGGAAATATTTTTTTGGGGTTGATATCTATATATAATAATCCAGATAAACCTGGGGCAGATTATCTACGTTCTGTACATCCCAAACAATTTCGCTTCCAGAGTCTTGTTTTGGATATTCGAATTTACTTTTATCCCTACTATAAATTACTGCTCTCCAACTATAATCTTTCTCTTTCGTATTATTCAGAAATACTATCTGATCATCTGAGTTTCTCTCATCAAATTGGATGTGCAGCTCACTATCTCCAGTTTTTATAAATATATGTATTGACCTATAATTATCCCATTTTATATCTCCAGCAGAAAATAAGACAGAAGGCAACTCCTTAGGAAAGCCAACAACTATCTCGCCAGCATCAGTTGAAACTTTGTTAGCTGATATACATTCTCCATCAGTAAGAAAGTAGTTTGTCTGGTAAGTATACTTTTTATCTTCAGAGGATTTTAAGTCTGAAGCCTTACCCATTCTCAAATTCCATAGCTGGGCATCACTTTCATTCTGTTTGAAGATAAATCTTTTTTCTTTTGCTTCCCATCCGTTTGGATTCTTGTAATTACATATTACTTCAACATAATCGACATCTTTCATCCTAAACAGTGAGGAAGAAATCGATATCTTAATGGTTTTAAAGTATATATACTGATGAGGTTGAATATGAAGTACAGTGGCTTCGGATGGAACCTTGTCAAAATTGTACTGGAGAGACTCCCCATCCCATTTTTCATCAGGCATAAATGAAAAATTTAAATCATAAGTATAGTTTCGATTTCCTTTTTCCAAATATGTAAAATACTTAGTAGGTGTATCAGTGCTTGTTCTATAGGTGTATGGTCCCTTGACATCACCGCTATAGCAGATAGATGCTGTTGCACTAGACATGGAATTTACCTTAAAATCAAAAGGAGCATCTATGTCTACTTCCATAGCTTTGAAGAATGGGTCATTCAGATCTATTTCACTTACATATTTTGACATGTCAAGATTATTTACAAACAGTCCAAGGAATCCCTGTGGAGCACAGGTTCTAGTCTCGGCATCTTCTGAGTGATAGCTCATATTGATTTCTCCTAGTTCCTCCTGATGCATATACTTAAGATGTAGTGAAGCCATAGGCATACCTGATGCGGCTGCTGCCAGTTCCTTAACATCTGAAAGATCAACCTTGCTTGGTGTATCAGATTTCACAGGCTTCTCTGGCTTCTCTTTACTCCCTCCAGTATCTTCTTTCTTTCCTCTATTCTTTATATCATCAAGTTTCTCAGCCTTAGCAAATCCGCCTTTAAAATCTCCAGGGGTAAGAGTTGGCTCAAACCATTGGCTTACAATTTGTGCCTTGAAAAGCTCCAGTGCCCACTGCTCCTGTTCTTTCTTTTTATCATCAGGAATATAGTTTGCAACCTCAATTTTAATAACCTTATCTTTAATAAGCTTTTCAAATCCAGCATCAATATCACCTTTTATAAACTCGTACTGAACGCTTAAACTAGCGCTGAAGTGATTATAAATTTGCTTGTAGGAGCCTGTTACTTTAACATCAAGGGCCGGACGTAATGCAGTATACTTCAACTCATATATAACACCTATAGGCGAAGTTTTGGAAGCAAAGGCATTTTTGACAAGTACAGCTCCATCTTTTGATAAAGACAAGCTAAATATAGCCGAATTATTGCCTTCAAGACTTGGAACTGTGGCAGCATCTATTGTTTTTACAAATGTTTTTTTATCAGAGTTTATATCAAGTCCAATACAATGCACTTTGCCTTCACTCCAGATAGGCGTAGAAAGCCTTGGGTTTTTGATACCTCTAGCTTTTAGAGCTGATATTATATCATTTTTAATGTTTTCTCCAAGATCTAGGTTAACCTCAAAATTTAGAAATCCGCCTCCATCTCCACCTTCACTTCCAGCATCCTTTCTATACATCCAAATGTGGAATACCTTCTCTTTGGACTGCTGATTTTGCGCTAGTGATACTGGACCAGGAAGGAAATAAAAAAGGTTAGTGTCCTCATGGTCTGGATAAACATTTATTCCACTAATTATTTGTGGTCTTTCCAATTTTAACACGTAAGTATCCTCCAATCTTTTATTAGACTAACAAATTTGTAATAATTATTCTATCCTTAAAGGACTTTTGCTGTTCAGCTACCTTAAAGCTGTCGCTTTTGACTTCCTTATAATATAACGTGTAGTTGTAATATTTACTGTCATCGTTCATTCTAAGAGAGGTCCATATACAGTTAGGAACATCTTTGCTTAAGGCAAATGATTTCTCCGGCTGGCTTTTTTCTTCCCAATATACTTCAACTACAATACTTGTATATTTTTCCCATGTAACTTTAGAAGGAGACCAAAACTCAATTCTCCTAATAGAATATACTAAATGTGGGTCTATAATAATTACATCTGATTGGTTTGAGAAAGTACCACTGCTGACTTTTCCTGTCCAAATCAAAGAATTGTTTTTAAAAAGCACTGTAAAAGAATACTTAATGCTTTTATCCACTTTGTCATCATTGTCATTTGATGGTGTCCATGATAACTTTTTAAAGCCATCATCTTTATTTAGGATAATACTCTTACTCTGTTTATCCTCAAAATAAAGTTCAACTTGTATGGACTGAATGTTGTCAGAATCAAAATTAGCATTAGTTATTATGGTCAAGGTTCTTTCTGTAAAAAAGGGGTCATTTAGATCAACATATTTTATATATTTAAAATTATCATCAGTAGCAATACTTTTCAGGAAAGTCTGTGGATATATCACTCTATCCACAACCACTCTTTCTTCACTGGTATAGCTGCTAAATTTGTTTTCTACTTCCTTTACATCAACCGTTTTATAAGAATACCCCAATACAGGAGTGGTATTGCAATTAGGTATTGTTACAGGGTTAAAAAAACTTTTGCATAGAAACAATACTATATCCTCCTCAAAACGCTGCCTTTCAGCAATTAGTTCCTCATCAGGACATAGGTCAAAATTTGTTTTCTCAATAATAATGGTTTTATTTTCAACAAGCTCTTTATATGCTTTAGATATGTTTATCGAAAAAAATATAAGTCCTAGCGAAAAACTTTTTTCAAAATAATGTGCAGTCCTTGACCAGTCTATTGATGCCTTAAATGAATAGTGCTTTCTTACAACAGGGTATGAAAGCTCATATGTTATTCCTATTAGAGGCAATTTACCTTCAATACAATTTTTTACAAGCATCGCTCCATACTTGTCCAATGAAATGGCAAAAGAAACCCGGTTACTGCCGTACCCAGAAGGTCGATATGTAGACTGGACTGATTTAACTAGATTGTAGGAGCTTGTATAACCTCCAAGCGGGCTTCCGATAAAGTCAATGTGTACCTTAGAGCAATCATTGATCTGAAGAGGTCTTAATTCTATATCTGACTGTCCTGTTTTCTCTAACAAGTACTTTTTTGCCTTATCCAAGGCTTCCTCATCTATCGGTAATTCCACATCAAAAGCTAGATAACCCCCATTAATACCTTTTAAAGATCTGTATATAAATAGACTGATTACTGGCTCACCATCGTTTTTTACTATGCTTGGTTTTAATGGCTGATAATAAAAAATATTTTTATTATTGAAATCACTAAGTATACTAAGCTCGGAGTTTTGGTATACTGTTTTTTCTGAGCAAGAGATATCCATTTTTACCACCTACAATTAAATGTTAGTATTGATATAGTTTGCTATGTGGGCATATCCTTAATTAATAATTATGGGTATGCCCTTATAATTTGAGTAGAGTTTATATGATAAGAATATAGATAATTCCTGCTTTAAACTTCAAGCTTTAATTATTATACTTGAGGTGGAACAATAAGCAGTGGATTATCAATACATTTTACAGGTGATGTTTTGAATACTTTTTGATCTTTGGTTATAAACTGTCCAGACCAACTATATTCTTGTTTATCTAAGTCTGCTATGTTGATAACCCAAGTATTATTCTCCACACTGCTGGTGAATTTTTTACTCCCTTTTTGATGTACGTTATTAACTTCATCAATATATTCAAGTGAAATTACTACCATCTGATATTTATCCCAGTTAATGAGATCAGAGTAAATTTCAAGTTCAAGCTTTGGAGCGCCCTGATATACCTGTACACGATGGCTTGATGCTTTTGTTCTTGGAATTTGTTTAATTGGCTTCCCATCGTTATATAAAATGTCTCCTGAATAATACATATCGCCGCCGTTTACATCAATAACAGGAATTTTCCAATTATATTCCTTATTCTCACACTTATAAATATCTATATCATCTATCCTCTTTTTATACTTGTTGTTGTTGTCTTCATATTCCAGTGTAAGGAAAATATTATGAACTGTAGGGTCTTCGTCAGCTATAAAGGTGTATGTAATAGTTTCACTAGCAAAATCAGGGATTATCAAATCATACTGATTGCTGGTATTTGAAGCTTTGAAAGTACCTTCGCTCATGTTATAGGTTATTGTATATGTATATTCATAGATATTGCCTTTTGCTGGTGTGGTTCCTATAGGGTAGGCAATATCCTTTTTTGTGACATTCTTATTAAATTCAATTGTAGGTACTTTGATGCCCTGACATTCTATGTCAAAATTAATCGATTTAATCTTATCCCAATCTATTAGGCTAGATGTTTGCAAGCTTACACATAGGAAGTTAAGATCTGACGGTCCTATACTAAGATTAGGTTCTTTGGATTGCAACATACCTGATTTAAAAGATGGAATGCTGCCGTTGAAGTTAGCCGCTATTGAATAATAGTAATCATATATTGGCTTATTGTTACTATCGTGCATGAATGAAGCTGTAAATGGAAAAGGATTTTCTTCAGTTTTTATAAGATTTCCCTGAGTATCAAAGCCGTATGTCCTACGACGTTCATTTTGGTCTTTACCATAATCTAGTGTAACGCTGATATCTGCTAACTTTGTAAGATTCCAGTCAAGACCATGAACGTTTGGCTTAACATTTAAGTAATCAAAGAAATTATCATCTAGATTTATGACCTTAAAGAATTTATCAATATTGAATGTAGTACCGTCGTTGCCTTTTATTGTAAGTAAATTTTCAATTGTACCCTTAGGCTCTAGACAGTAATTGATTGTCTGTTTTTCTTTATAGTTCATATCAAAATCCTTAGAGTTTTTTATGGCTTTTGATATTTTTTCCTTATCTCCAGCACCAGGCTTGTCCTCACCCATTTCCTTTAAAGCATCAAATACTGATTTCTGAACCATGTCCTTATATGTAGTTAATGCCCACTCACGTACTTGTTTTTGAAGGTCTTCACTTACACCGCTTCCGAACTCAACATCACATTTTCCACCAGATTTTTCAATAACATCCTGTGTGATAGTATCATGATAGTCATTGCCTTTTTTAGATGAGTGTGTATCTACTTTAGCATCACGGTAATAACTAAATGTTCTGCTGGCTGAGTATTTCAAGTTAACTGTAGCAGCAGGCAACAAGGTATTAAATTTCAGCTGATATGCTACCTGTAAAATACTGCTTGTTTTTCCGGTTAAAGCATCATAAAACAAGGTCGCTCCAGAAGGAGTTAATTCAACTGCTACTGTAGCAATATTTCTTCCTGACAGTGAGGGCTTAGAGTCAGTATTAATCTTTGTAACAAATCCTTTATCATCTGGAACTGTAAAATGCACACTTCCATCAGTATAAGGAATTGTTCCGATTATAATCTCGGTACCATCCTGAAATTTTTTATCTTTAGCAATCTGCAATTTTGCTGCATCAATAACACTAGCATCAAGAGCAAATTCTGCATCAAAGGTCAAATACCCACCCTTCATTTCACCATCGGCGCCCTCTTTATTTTGTGTATACTTATAAAATGAGAATACTGGCTTGCCATTTTCGTTTTCATCTCTTCTAAACCGAGGTGCTTCAGGCCATAGATAAAATTTATTATTTTGCTCGGTATCGCCCCAATAAATTATATTATTTGAATTAACTTTTAGATATGCCTGGGTAGATATATCTATCATTTGTCTTTTCTCCCTTCCATTTAAATTTCTATTGAGTTTACATGTGGGTCTGATATATTGCTCTGGATTTGTGTAGTATCTATGTTATTTACAGTTGTATTCCATAATGTTGCTGCCTCCGCCTTGGCATCAGTAACGAATACTTCCTGCTCATCATGATTATGAACTGATTGTTTTCTATGATAGAATTGTGAATTAATATATGCACATTTAACTGAGTAATATTTTGCCATAATTTATTCCCCTCCTTTTTCTATTTTTCGATAATTACATTCTAAATGTTTACACACCAACCATTATATTACATATTATTACATGTATAAATTCCCATTCTTAGGTAGTAACGTAAAAAAGGAGATAAACTACCTAATCAGGTAGTTTATCTCTCAACTAATAACTTATTAAATCTATATTTGCTCTACTGTCAGTATTTTAAGCTTAATCGCCTTCAAGATAGCTTCGATAGTGCATGTCACATTTAATTTCTTGAAAATATTCCTTTTATGATACTTGATAGTGTCAACACTTAAATTCATTTCTGCAGCCACTATCTTGTCTGGCATCCCCTTTGCCAAGAGCTGTAGTACCTCTCGCTGTCTTTGATTTAGGTTTATTATTGAATTAGATATTTGTATATTCTTGTTAACTTTCTGTTGATTGAATTCATAAAGCATGCAACGACTAAGCAAATCTGATATCACAATCATTTCATTGCTAATGCATCCATGGCTAGAAATCAATACAAGATATAAATAATCTTTATAATTTATAGGTAATGGAATAGAGTAAAACGCTGAATTTTTTAAAAAAGAACAATAATGATATTCAGAAATTGTATAAAATGTTTTTTTTGTTTCAATTGATATAGAAACAGCACTATTACCAATACTTTCTTCCAGAAATGACATTCCTTCTACAAAGGACTTAAAATTATCACTTTTTGCTCCCTTCGCCTTTTTTATAAGGACTCCCGAAGCATCTACGAGAAAAAATGTGTAATCGTTAGATAGAACCTTTTTTATACTTTCAACACATTGATTAAATACAGATATCTGCATTGAATTCTTTAAAAGTATCTCTTCTAAAGAACTTGCATCTACCAGTAATGCAGGTTTTTCTAAATTGTTTATTACTCCTGCTTTAATACATCTCTTCCAAGATAACATAACTTCTTCCATGTTTTGTTTTTTTTCATAGTTATCCTCCTTGTAATTAAAAATTAGAACTCGTGAGTAACCGTGTTTCATGGCAAAAACACTTTATTTGTGTATGGTAATCTTGCATTACCAAAACTGGTATAACCAAATATTTTTGGAAAGGCCATTCATTTTCTAGCGTTTAGGTGTGCTATATTAATATGTAAGGATTTCCTTTTCGGTTGGTTTAAGCCACAAGCTTAATTATACTATAAATTGGGTGTAATGCCTAAACTTTTATAATTATTCTAGAACAATTTTTTCTATACCTAATACTTCGCTCATCGAATTCTTTCTTATTACCATAAGAAACAGCCTCCTATGATATTATTACTTTACCATAGAAAGCTGTATTTACAGATTTTTTTCATTTTCTCATTTTTCACAGATAATTGCTAATTCTCAAATGAAATAATATCAGCGCATGTACCATCATAATATACAACATATTTACAGGATTTTACGATTTCATATTTACCGCCTGTATATTCATCCACAATACTGTCCCAAAATTTAACCGATCCAATATTATGGGGATGATGTTCTATTTCCCACTTTCCATGAAACATGTCAAATATAGCTTTTGCCGCAAATCGCCCTACTCCTGACCTACGATATTTATGCATAATAAAAAAATCAGCTATTGCATGGTCATAATCCATATGTATATCAAAATCATCATCGATTAACACAAAACCTGCTAATACTCCATCAACTTTAATAAAAAATGAATAGTGATTTTCTTTATTCCAGTATTTAGAGATATGATATTCAAATTCATATTCACCTTTACTATTGACATCGATTTTATTATATTGTGACCACTCATAACAATACATAATACACTATATCTGGTTTTAGTCCTTCAAATTCTTTTTTTCATCATGTGCTTGAATATACTTTATCAAGTGGTTCTATCAAAATCCTGTTTGAAGACAGTAAGGCTTACTCAGAATAATTCAATACCAGCAAAGACACAACCTGTATAACACATCGTGTCTTTTAGGCATTAAACAATATTAACCAACCAATTACAAACTTACAAACCATTATAGCTCAAGATATCCTCCTACATCACCACTGACATCATGTATTATAAAAAGGTTTCTAGATGTATAAAATGGACCCTACAAAGTAGAGTCAGTTAATTTTGAGCAATATGCTCTTTTTATTAACTGTCTACCTTATAGTGTCCATTTTATTTCAAAACTCAATGTCTGTTGTTATTAAGCTTACATACCTACTTTAATTTTACCATCATATATTCCTTGTAATTTATCCTTATCCTTTATAATGACTTCGCCTGGGCTTGCATCTTCGAGCATATCGTCCATTTCGCTTAATGGTTTATACCTAAGTCCTATTATGCCCCAGACAAATAATACTGCTCCTGCAATTAAAAGATTAAGTCTCATTTCACGTCCTGCTCCTACGCCTAATATTAAATTCACGATTGATGAATTAAAGAAGCTGTTTTGCATTATAGGTGCAAATACTCTATCAGCTAATACACCTGCACTAATATAGCTGATTGGTGTTAGCATAGCTACTAACATCCTATTTACTGCGAATACACGTCCTTGCAGTTCTAGTCCAACCTTAACCTGTATTAGTGACTGCCAGTGAACATTTACAATGGTTATGGAGAATGCGACTCCAAATAGAGCTACAGCCGCAAAAACAGATAGTGGTCTTATTCCTGCAATAAACATTGCAATAGCTAACGGAATTACAAAACCAACCATGCCTTTTGCTCTTTTCTTTGCGCCACCAGTTACTAACATAGCTATGGCTCCGCTCAAAACTCCAATACCTGAAAATGCATTTATAATTCCAAGCATTGATGGATTAGTGAAGGAAAGTATAAGTGGTGTTATTGTAACATCAAAAATACTTCCTAAGAAATTAGCTACTAAGAAAAATACAACCATTGCAACCATACTTTTTCTTCTAATTATAAAATTCCAACCACCTATTAACTCTTTTTGAATAGGTTCCTCTGATCTTGTAAACATGGTATCAGGAAATCTGATAAAAATCAATGCAATTATGGATATTATGAATGTTATTAAATCAATTGTGACAAGTCCCTTAAGACCTATAGAATCCATAAATAAACCGCCGCAAATTGATGCAAGTATTCCTCCTATTGCGACAGAAAATTGAGAAACACTATTTGCTTGTGTCAGATACATCTTGGGCGTAATCTGTGTAATTGCCGCCATGTAAGCTGGTTGTCTAAAACAGCCTGAAACAGATGCTATAGCTGTAAACATATAAACCTGCCAAATTTGAAGACTGTTATTATATAACAACATAATTAAACTTAAAGCACATATAGCTGAAAGTATATCAGCGGCAATAATAATTAAACGTCGATCTAACCTGTCAACAATAGCACCTGAAATTGGGAGAATCAAAATTGTAGGAACTATTCCAAAAAGCAACATCATAGCAAATTGCGATAATGCATTTGTTTGCTGATATACCCATATACCTGTTCCAAAAGTAGATAATATTGTGCCTACTTCAGAAATTATTTGTACAATAGCAACCATCAAAAATAAGTTCATACTTGGAACTACTTGCTTCTTCGCAGGTGTTTTTAGTTCTGCCTTTTTTTCTTTGACTTCTTCTATTTTCTTTGGTTCAGGGGTTGCTATAGTGCGACCCTGCCATAAGTCAATTTTTTCTTTAATAATCTCTGCTAGTTCCACTGCTTGATTTTTGAAGAAAAAGTGTCCTGCATCCTTAATTGTCTTTAAATCTACATTATCACTAAAATGTTCCCATTCCTTATATCTTTCTTGATAGAACTCTGTAACTCTATCGCCTTCTCCAATTACACATGTCATTGGAGCCTTAAATTTCCCCTTTTCCTTATCATTATAAGTCTCTGTATACCATCTTTCACATTCCACTGAGTCATGCTTCAAATTCTTAAGAATGAATTCTGTTTCCTTAGGATCAATATCACTATTCAACCCTCCAAGAGTTTTCAGCATGTCTCTATTGCCCTTGTCTGTTAATTGGCTAGGGAATATTTTATCCCAAATATTGAAAAACTTATTAGTAATACGTGGTGATGGGAACATAGCCCCCACAAAAACTCCGTCAACTTTAATACCAGTTGCCTCTAGCTTATAAGCAAGAAATGCTGCCATAGTGGCACCTAAACAATGTCCATAAAGAACTATAGGTCCCTTAACATTTTGTATGATTTCTTTCAAACAATTAGATGCACAATCCTCAATTGATGCTAATGCTTCATCAGGACAGCTGTAGTCATGGCCTGGAAGCTCGACAGAATAAAGCGAATAATTTTTTGGCAAGGCATTGGCTAATGGTTGATAAGAAATCGCACTTCCTCCTCCATAAGGGAAGCAAATAAGTGATGCAACTTTATCTTTTTCATCAATTGGTTTTGTAAGTTCATTTAGCATAGTTCTCTTACGCAAAACATCTTTTGATAAATAAGCTGCAAGCTCACGAATCGTTGGGTTCTTAAACAACTCCATTACCCCTAAATTGCTGCTAATACTTCTTACTAGCTTAATTGCTTTAAAAGAATCACCACCTAAATCAAAGAAATCGTCATCAATTCCTATTTTCTCGATTCCAAGTGTTTTAGCCCATATTTTAGCCATTGAAATTTCTTCCTTGTTCCTTGGCTCTACAAAGCTTTCATCTGAACCCCTTTGCTGCATATCAGGCTTAGGAAGTGCAAAACGGTCAATCTTGCCATTGGTATTTAGTGGCATACTTTCAAGCTGGACAAATATAGCAGGAACCATGTATTTTGGAAGCTGTTTCTTTAGATATTCTTTTAAGCTCGCTTCGCTATATTTCTCATCACTGTTTGTCTTTGAAACTATGTATGCTACCAATGCTTTTTCACCTGTGTTATCCGTGTGAACTATTACTATTGTGTCTTGAACTGAAGGATGACTCTTAATTACAGTCTCAATCTCTCCTATCTCAATACGGTAACCTCTGATTTTTACCTGATGATCTATACGTCCTAAAAATTCTACATTCCCATCGGATAGCCATCTTACAAGGTCGCCTGTCTTATACATCTTCTTACCTTGCTCAAATGGATTTGCTACAAATTTTTCTTCTGTCAGTTCGGGTTTATTAAGATATCCTCTTGCCAGTCCATCTCCTGCTATGCATAACTCTCCTGCCACCCCTACTGGCTGAAGCTTTTTATCTTTATCTAAGATGTATACGCTATAATTTACCAAAGGACGACCAATTGGAATAGCATTTAATATATTAAGATGATCACTATCAACTAAGAAAGCCGTGGAGTCCACACAACACTCGGTTGGTCCATATATATTAGTTATATTAGGTTTATTATCTTTAAAAAATTCTAAAAAGTCTTGAACTACATCAACAGGTAAGGCTTCCCCGCCAATTATAAAATGCTTTACTGGTATATCTTTTATTTTTTCTCTGTTATCACCCAATATCAATTTAAAATGAGACGGCGTTCCATCTGAAATATCTATAGAATTATCAATATAGTATTCTACAAGTTTTTCCCCTATATTTCTATAATCTTCTGGAACAATATATAGACAATTGCCTTTTAGCAAGCTTGCAAATATCTGTTTTACTGAAGCATCAAAAACATATGGTGCAATCAAAGCTACATTTAAAGGCGCAGTATATCTGTCATATATTATTTTTCCTAATCCTGTAACAAGATTAATAACATTTCCATGCTGTATCATAACCCCTTTTGGTTTACCTGTTGAACCTGAGGTATAGATTATGTATGCAAGGTTGTTTGGATTGTTTACTATTTCTAAATTAGTTTTATCTTCTTGATATAGTTGTTTGTCTTCTAAATCTATTACAATTCCATCAAACTGTATAGTATCCAAAAGCTGCTTTTGTGTCAGTAATATAGTAGTCTTACTGTCCTCAAGCATATATTTTATTCTATCATCGGGATAGTCTGGAGCTATTGGCAGATATGCTCCTCCAGCCTTTAATATTCCCATGACTCCTACCATCATCTCAAGTGATCTTTCCACCATTATTCCTACGATTGTGTCTGTTTTTACACCTTTGTTTCTTAACACTCTTGCTAATTGATTTGCTTTCTCATTTAGCTCCTTGTATGTTAATTTCTTACCCTCATATGCTACTGCTGCATTGTCCGGTGTATTTTTCGCTTGTTCTTCAAAGTATTCACATATCGTTTTATCCTTAGGATATTGTGCTTTAGTGTTATTAAAATCTACTAGTATTTCACTCTTCTCTTTTTCTGAAAGCATATCTATTTCGCATAGTTTTATTTCTGAATCATCTGTTAATACTTTTAATATATTTTTATAATGCTCAATCATTCTTTCTATAGTTTGTCTCTTAAATAGCTTGCTGCAATACTCTAAATCAAACTTTATTTCTTCCCCTTTTTCTTCTGCTGTTAAGGTTATATCAAATTTTGATACTCCTCTTTCAAATTCAAACTGTTTAATACTTACATTATCAAGCTCTATTTCTTTATTTTCAGTATTTTGCATTGTAAACATAGCATCGAATACTGCATTTCTGCTTAAATCTCTTTTGATATCCAATTTTTCTACCAGCTTATCAAATTGATAAGCCTGATTTTCATACGCACTCAATGCATTTTTCTTTACTTCTTGTAGAAATTCATTAAAAGTCTTCTTTCTTCCAGGGTAGTTTCTCATAGCAAGGGTGTTTACAAACATTCCTACCATATTATATAGCTCAACATGAGGTCTGCCTGCTATTGGCGAACCTACTACTATTTCTTCTTGTCCACTATACTTTGAAAGCAATATATTGTAGGCTGTGAGTAATGTCATATACAAGGTTGCACCGTTTGCCTTAGTTATTTCCTTTAGCTTCTCAGTTAAAGCCTTGTCCAGTGTAAATCCAATGCTTTCTCCTTCAAAGCTCTGAGTGCTAGGTCGTGGATAATCTGTTGGTAAATCTAATACAGGTATCTCACCACTGAACATTTTTGTCCAGTATTCTTCATATTTTTTCATACCCTCGGAAGCTAGCATTTTATTTCCCCAGACAGAGTAATCCTTATACTGTACTCTTAGCTCTTCTAAGCTTTCACCCTTGTACAGCTTAGTGAATTCCTCCATAATAATGCTCATGGAAATACCATCTGATATTATGTGATGCATATCAAACATTAACACATGCTTTTCTTCTTCAAGCTTTATAAGCTTCACCCTTAGTAAGGACACTTTTGATAAATCAAAGGGTTTTATGAATTTCTCTGCTTCAAGCTTGATTATTTCTTCTGAGTTTGTTTCTATTTCTTGATATTCTACATTAAATTCAACATCTTTATGAATCCTCTGCATTATCTCATCATCTGCTAGTTCAAAGGATGTTCTAAAGGCTTCATGTCTTTCTACAAGCTTTTTAAAACTTTCTTCTACCTTACTTTTTTCTATCTTGCCTTCTAAGATTATTACTGATGGTATGTTATAATTTGTTTTCTCCTTTGAAAACTGATTTAAGGCAAACATTCTTTTTTGAGCTGAGGATACTTCATATAGCTCTCTTTCTTCTACAGCTTCTATAGACGAATATACACTTTCTTTAGTTTTTCCTATATATTCTCCTAGCTGTCTAACCGTTGGATTACTAAATATTACACCTACAGATATTTCAACCATTAACTCTCTTTGTATAATTGCTGCCATTTTTATAGCCTTTAGTGAGTGTCCGCCTAATTCAAAGAAGTTATCATTAATTCCAATTTTTTCTACACCTAATACATCACTCCATATAGCTATCAGTTTTTCTTCTATCTCATTTGTAGCTGCAATGTATTCTGCTCCTGTTTCTATGTTTCCATCAGGCATTGGAAGAGCCTTTCTATCTATCTTTCCATTCTGATTTAATGGCATTTCCAGAAGAGTCATGAAGTAGGTTGGTATCATATAGTCTGGTAAGCTTTTCTTAAGCTCTTCTCTCAGCTTTCCTGCACTATATTCTGCCTCTGACACCAAATAAGCACATAAATATTTATTGCCTTCTTCTTCTCTGTCAATTACTACTGCTTCCTTCACTCCAGTAAGCTTCAATAAGCTGCTTTCTATTTCTCCTAGCTCTATTCTGAAACCACGTATCTTTACTTGATAATCTATTCTCCCTAAAAACTCAATGTTTCCACCAGGCAGCCATCTTGCTAAGTCCCCTGTCTTATACAGTCTTTGACCCTTTGCAAATGGATTTTTTATAAATTTCTCTGCTGTCAGCTCGGTATTGTGCAGGTATCCTCTTGCTAAGCTCTCTCCACCAATACACAACTCTCCATGTATCCCTATTGGCTGCAGCTTGTTGTTCTTATCTAGAATATATACTTGCGTATTTGCTACAGATTTTCCTATTGGAATATTGTCATATTCCTTGTCCACTTCAAAGTATGTTGCTACTACTGTGTTTTCTGTTGGTCCATAGTTGTTTACTACCTTGTAGCTCTTCTCTTCAAAGTATCTTAGCTTATCTCCTGCTGCTTGCAAGTATCTGAGCGACTTATTATCAAGCTTCATAAATTGCTCAGCTATCTGTGTTGGTAGGAAGCTTATTGTAATGTTGTTTTCATTGTAGTATTCATTTAGTTTTTTTA
Source organism: uncultured Clostridia bacterium (assembly GCA_942492835.1). GTDB lineage: Bacteria > Bacillota > Clostridia > Lutisporales > Lutisporaceae > GWB2-37-7. The sequence continues at coordinate 1,112,232 of OW818645.1, forward strand.
AATCTAGCTTTATCTCTTCATCTATTATATGTATTGCTGCACCTGTTATTACAGAAGGGAATATCTCCCACACTGATGCATCAAAGCCAAAGCCTGCATATTTTGTAATATTATCTTCTTCTGTTACTTCATAATAGTCAATATTCCATTTGCACATGTTAACCAAGGAACTATGCTCTATCATTACTCCCTTTGGCTTCCCTGTACTTCCAGAGGTATATATTACATATGCCAAATCTGCTGGTGTATTTATTATTCCTAAGTTGCTGCTATCACCCTTATATAGCTCTTCATCCTTTAGCAGTATTAACTCTGTATCACTATTCAATTTTTCTTTTGGCTGGAAGTCAGATAATAATATTCTTGTTTTGCTATCTTTTAGCATGTAGTCTATTCTGTCAGCAGGGTATTTAGGATCTATTGGAAGGTAAGCTGCTCCTGATTTTAATATTCCTAATATTCCTATCATCATTTCTACTGAGCCTTCTGCCATTATTCCTACTATACTATCCGCCATTACACTCTTTTCTTTTAAACTTCTAGCTAGACTATTGGCTTTCTCATTTAGCTCTTTATATGTTAACTTATGATTTTTATATACTACTGCAATATTGTCCGGTGTCCTCTCAACTTGCTCCTCAAACAGCTTATATATGGTTTTTTCCTTAGGATATTGTGTTTTAGTATTATTGAAATCTACTAATATTTCCTTTTTTTCTTTCTCTGAAAGCATATCTATTTCGCATAGTTTTATTTCTGAATCCTCTGCTACTTCTTTTAATATATTTTTATAATGCTCAATCATTCTTTCTATAGTTTCTCTCTTAAATAACCTAGTACAATACTCTAAATTGAATTTTATTTCTTCCTCTTTTTCTTCTGCTTCTAAAGTTATACCAAACCTAGACTCTTTACCTCTAAACTCACAATCTCTTATTTTTGTATTTGGAAGCTCAATTTCTTTAGTATCAGTATTCTGTAACACAAACATAGTATCGAATAATGCATTTCTGCTTAAATCTCTTCTGATATCTAATTTTTCTACCAGCTTATCAAATTGGTAATCTTGATTTTCATATGCACTCAATGCATTTTTCTTTACTTCTTGTAGAAATTCATCAAATTTTTTCTTTCCTTCGGGGTAGTTTCTCATGGCAAGGGTGTTTACAAACATTCCCACCATATTGTATAGATCAACATGAGGTCTGCCTGCTGCTGCTGAACCTACTATTATATCTGCTTGTCCACTATACCTTGAAAGCAATATATTGTAGGCTGTGAGTAATGTCATATACAAGGTTGCACCGTTTGCCTTAGTTATTTCCTTTAGCTTCTCAGTTAAAGCTTTATCCAGTGTAAATCCAATGCTTTCTCCCTCAAAGCTCTGAGTGCTAGGTCGTGGGTAATCTGTTGGTAAATCTAATACAGGTATCTCACTACTGAACATTTTTGTCCAGTATTCTTCATGTTTTTTCATACCCTCGGAAGATAGCATTTTGTTCTCCCAGGCAGAATAATCCTTATATTGTACTCTTAGCTCTTCTAAGCTTTCACCTTTATATAGCTTCGTGAATTCTCCCATAATAATGCTCACAGAAGTACCATCTGATATTATGTGGTGCATATCAAGCATTAACACATGCTTTTCTTCTTCAAGTCTTATAAGCTTCACCCTTAGTAAGGACGCTTTTGATAAATCAAAGGGCTTTATAAATTTCTCTGCTTCAAGCTTTATTATTTCTTCTGAGTTTGTGTTTATTTCTTGATATTCCAAGTTAAATTCAACATCTTTGTGAATTCTCTGCATTATCTCATCGCCTGCTAATTCAAAGGATGTTCTAAAGGCTTCATGTCTTTCTACAAGCTTTTTAAAGCTTGCTTCTACCTTACTTTTATCTAGTTTGCCTTCTAAAATCATTATTAATGGAATGTTATAATTTGTTTTTTCCTTAGAAAACTGATTTAAGGCAAACATTCTTTTTTGAGCCGAGGATACTTCATATAGCTCTCTTTCTTCTACAGCTTCTATAGACGAATATACAATTTCTTTAGTTTTTCCTATATATTCTTCTAATTGCCTTACCGTTGGATTGCTAAATATATCACCTACGGATATTTCAGCAATTAGCTCTTTTTGTATAATTGACACTATTTTTATAGCCTTTAATGAATGTCCTCCTAATTCAAAGAAGTTATCATTTATTCCTATTTTCTCTACACCTAAAACTTCATTCCATATGTTTACAAGTTTTTCTTCTATCTCATTTGTTGCTGCTATGTATTCTATTCCTGTGTTTATATTACCATTAGGTTCTGGTAACGCCTTATAGTCTATCTTTCCATTTATATTTAATGGCAATTTATCCAGTTGTATAAAGTATGCTGGTAACATATAGTCTGGCAGCTCTTTTGAAAGATGTTCTCTTAATTCACTTATACTGTACTCTCTTTCTCCGCATATATATCCGCACAAATAGCTGATCTTATTTTTATCCTCTTTTGCTATTACTATTACTTCACTTATGCCCTCATATTTTAATAACTGGCTTTCTATTTCTCCTAACTCTATTCTAAAGCCTCTTATCTTTACTTGGTGGTCTATTCTTCCTAAGAATTCTATGTTGCCATCAGGTAACCATCTTGCTAAATCACCTGTTTTGTACATTTTATGTTCAAAGATAAAAGGATTCTCTATAAATTTTTCTGATGTTATTTGTTCATTATTAAGATATCCTCTGGCAAGGCAATCACCTGCTATATGTAGTTCACCTGGAATTCCCACTGGCTGAGGGTTTTGATGTTTATCTAATATATATATTTTTACATTATTAATTGGTTTACCTATAGATAGATTATTAGTTCCTTCCTCAATATTATCAGCTAGTAACATTGTATTGGTTACTGTTGTTTCTGTTGGTCCATATTCATTATAGAATTCACAGTGTTCACTCCAATATTTCGCTAAATTTACTGGGCATATATCTCCACCTGCTACTACACGCTTTATCTTGTATTCTTTTCTATATTTAATATTATTTAGGAATGAAGGTACTGCATGTATGTGTGTTACTTCGTGCTTTATTAAATATTCCTCAAACTTTTGTATATTTAATATTGTATCTTTACTTACCAATACTAATGTTGCTCCGCTTAATAGTGATATAAATATTTGTTCCACTGATGCATCAAAGCAAAGACTTGAAAATTGCAGCACTTTCTCATTTTCATTAATCTTAAATTTACTTATTTGTGAGTATATTAAGTTAACTGTCGATTTATGTTCTATCATTACGCCCTTTGGTTTTCCTGTACTTCCAGAGGTGTATATTATATATGCCAAATTATCAGTATTGCTATGTTTTATGACTTTATTTTCTTCTACATCATAATTTACTTCATCTATTATTATAGTTTCTCTATCAAACTCTATATTTTTTAGCAAATGTGAATGAGTAAGTAATATTTGGGTATTGCTATCGAACAACATGTATTCTACTCTATCCCTCGGATATCCTGGATCTATTGGCAAATATGCACCGCCAGCTTTAAGTATGGCAATTATACCTATTATCATATCCAAGGATCTATCAAGCATTATTCCTACAATAGTATCTGCTGTAACACCTTTATTCTGCAATAATAACGCTAAACTATTAGCTTTTGTATCCAATTCCTTATATGTTAGCTTTTTTTCTTCATACTCTACGGCTATGTTATCCGGTGTCCTTTCAACTTGCTCCTCAAATAACTCGTATATAGTTTTATCTTTAGGATATTCTGCTTTAGTGTCATTGAAATCTATTAATATTCCCTTCTCCTCTTCCTCTGAAAGAATGCCTATTTCACATAGTTTTATTTCTGGATTTTCTGTTACTACATTAAATATATTCACAAAATACTCACCAAACTTTTCAATTTCACTTTTATTAAAAAGCCTAGCATTAAATTCTATTCTTCCATTTATTCCTTGGGTCGTTTCATTAAGTCTAATCCATATACCAAACTTAAGTTCTTTTAACAAAGGAATTTCATTTAACATAGTCACAGTATCAAAAATAATATTGTGATAGTTGTCTTCCTTATTAAAATCACTGGACAATTCAGTAAATTGAATGCTTGTCCTCATACTTGCACTTCTAAAAGTTTCTTTTTCATTTAATGTACTCTTAATAAAAGCATAACTGTATTGATCACTGAAATTCTCAGTATGAACTATATTTTCAATAATACTTTCTTCTTCACGGGTGTACTTAAACAATAAAAAATTAAACGCAGTAAACAAAAAGTTGTTTACTGAATTATTGTCTTTTTCTGCAATTGCCTTGATTCTATTTGCAATTGAAGAATTAATGGTAAAATCCATACTTTCTGGAAAGAACTCTATCGCAGTACTATTCCTGATACAACTTTCTAAAGTAATACCCTCAGTTAAAAATTTTCTCACTAATTATTCACCATCCCATATATTTTATTCCACCAGGTAGGTAATCTCAATTCTGCATATTTTGACAGAATTATATGAATATATACAATAATATAACTTATTTCGATTTTATTCTACTATTTTCGCTATAATATTGATATATATTAATTAGAAGTATATTAAATTCATCCTTGCTTACATACTCTCAATGAGTATATATCAGAAACAAGGCATTCAAAAAACTTTAAGTGAGATATTTCCTTGGATTATGGAATTGCATGTTTTATTATTGAATATAAACAAATAATTCAAATAATATGTGCCATAGAAATTACTAAAAACCAAAAATTGCCATCACAAACGTGGTGGCAATTTCTATTTCTATTAATATAAATTTACTTCATGCTTACCTTCGGGCAAAATAATAGTATAATCACTGCTATTCTCTTTAATTTCTGTATTGAATATATCCCCATCAATTTTAATTTGCGAAGGCTTTTTATTTACTACTATATAAAATCTTCCTTCATTTGAATAACTAAAATTAATACTCTTACCTTGAGATACATCTGATATTTCACCATTTATACTTTCTATAAACAGTTTAGCATTGTTTTCTATATCTTGTACCTTAAGTCTATGTTCGCCACCAGGTATAATAACTCCCTGCATAGAAACAAAAGGCCACTTTTCTCCATCTATGTAATAGGTTTTTCCCTCTATATCAGTATTCCAAATAAACCTTTTGTCTGCATTTATGATGTATTCATTCTTTGATATTTCCTGAACCTTAATATCATTGCTTGTAGTGTATGGCGCAAGTTCCATATCAGTTTCTTCAAAAGTAGCTAGTGCATACAATATTACCTTGTCAGAATACTTACTGGCATTATTAATAAGCTGATACAGCTCCACACCTCGCTGCTTCTTAGTCGGATATACCTTTCCGCCTCTATCAATAACATTTATATCAATAGAGAGCTCATTTTCACCAGACATAATATTACGATATTCTTCTCCAATAACTTTATATCTATCCGGTCCAAGATTCCAAAGAGTAAATGGATCTTCAATTTGAAGCATAAAATGATATTTATCTTGCAGTTTTGCAATAGCTTCTGCATCTACCCCAATATGCTCTCTCATGTTTTTATCTGCTATGCTGTCTATCACTGTTACACTAGTACTAAGATAAGGCTTTTCTTTCTTTAGATCGTCACATAGCAATAAAAAATCCTCATGGAGCTTTGTTATTAGCTCTACTCTGTAATCAACTACATTTTGTTTCATTTCCTCATTATATCTCCAATAGTACTTAGAAAGTGGATTAAAGACTTCAATGGGGTCAACTTCATACTTTTCTTGAAAAGACTTTCTAAAGCTATCATTCATTGGTGTAAACTTATCCTTCTTTTCAAATCCCTGCCCTGGAGACTCAAAGTAAATTTCCGCAATATCCACTCCATCCCAATCAAAGCTTCTAATAAAATCTTTTGTATGCTTTTTTATTTCCTCTAGAGCTTCTGGATTACCAAGTGCCATCAAGCGTCTCCAATCAATATATGCATCTTCACCAGAAGCTGTCTTCTCTCTCCACTCTGGATGTTTGTCCCAAAAATCAACGCTCACGAAAGGCAATTCAAACCATGCATAAACTGAAATTCCCCTTTTATGGCATTCTTCTATAATTTCCTTATATGTATTTCCATATTCTTTGGTCGAATACCAAGCACTTAAGTTAATTTGATCTGCTCCATAGCTTTTGATTCTTTCGGCAAGCTGCGCGGGACTATCTTCTAGATGAAATGCAATATCTACATAAAAAGCTAAGTCATCCCTTGCAAAAGGAGGTGTTATGTTAAACTGAGCTTTAACAGCATCCATTATAAATGGAAAGTGTTCATAGCTCAATTCTCTGATGCTTATAATCGGTATGCCTGAATATATAAAAGCTCCTTTACCATAGCTCCCTGAAATCATTACAGGATTTTTATCTCTATCTTCTGCAAGCACCTTAAAGCTTTCTTTAAAAGAAAACAGCTCAAGGCTTGAGGCATCCTTAAAGTTTATAGGTATATCGCTTTTATCCTTCCATGTATAGCTATCAATATCTTTATCTCTATTTAAGAAAGTTATGCCCAAGCTTTCACTTAAGGATGATTTACCCCAAATTATAGTCTTCTGACCAGCTTTAATTTTGTCAGCTATATATTCACTATTTTCTATATTTAATTTTTCTGCCTCATTTTCAGGTATTATGAAGATATAATTACCCTCTTCTAGCTTTTTATAATCTTCAAAGCTTCCTTCTATAACGTCATAACCAACACACGAGAACATGGCTCCTATGGCTCCATAATCCTCACCATTTTCGTTTAATATAACCACTCCAGGAACTAGTGAATTAAACTTACTAACCTTATCCACGGAAGTTGTTGACGTAACAATAGGTGGTGTTTTTTTATTAAAATTACTATAAAAATATAAGGATAATGTGCAAGCTACTATAGCTATAATTAATAAATACATCTTATATCTTCTAAAAAACTTCTTCATTTTGTTCCTCCATGCAAAATATATCGTTAACTATTCTATTATATCATATTGATATTGCTCGAATCACTCGCTGGCACATATCCTTTTATAATAATTCATATCACGATTACAGGCAATTGCCTTAATGGCATGTCCTATTCATTAGGGTTTTATCATAATCTTAATTACATCTTCTGTCCTATCCTTAAAAATACTTAAAGCCTTTTCAATATCATTTAAAGACATTCTATGAGTAATTAAAGAGCTTAGGTCTATTTTCCCTTGTTGGACATAACTCATTAGTACTTCTTTATTATCTAAACTTGAAAGTCCCATATTTATACTGACATTATTAAAGAAAACTTCATTTATCGGAATTGTAATAGGTGTTCCTACAATTCCTACTAATGATACTCTCCCTCCAACGCCTACGCATTGAACAGCTTGTTCAATTGTGGTTTGAGACCCTGCCGCATCCACTGCTACATGTGCTCCTCTTCCTTCTGTAATTTCATTTATTTTACTAAGCACATCTTCTTCACTTGCATTAACAATATGTGTAGCACCTAACTTTTCTGCTACACCTAATCTAAATTTATCTTTTCTTCCTACAACAATAATCTTACCTGCATTTAATAACTTGCCACATGCTACAGTACATAGACCTACTGGACCTGCACCAAAAACCACAAGGGTTTCTCCATTTTGAAAATTACTACTTAAAAGAGATGCATATCCTGTAGATAATATATCAGATATAAAGATTACTTGTTCATCCGTTAAATCACTTGGTACAGCGAGTAAACAAGCATCTGCAAATGGAACCCGTATATATTCTGTATGAGTACCTGGTAAGTTACCTTTTTCAATTCCTGAGCCATGAACTGCTCCATTAATACAATGAGAAGAAAACCCTGTTTTACATCGAGAGCATTTTCCGCAATAAGGTGCAGGTGGCCCAATTACTCGGTCTCCTTTTTTAAAGTTTTTTACTTCATCACCAATTTCTTCAATTACCCCAACATATTCATGACCTAATACATATCCAGGGGTAGAAGGTATGCTTCCTTGAATCAAGTGAATATCACTTCCACAAATTGTAGTTAGTGATACTTTGATTATAACATCTGTGGGACTCTTAATCCTTGGTTTTTCCACTTCTCTCAGTTCTGCTTTGTTGTGTTCTACTAAAAATAAACCTTTCATAAACAATAATCACGTCCCTTCGTTTTTATCTTATTATACATATGTAATTTTATCACAATATTCACATAATTGTTATAATTTATATGACATGTTAGTAATATTTATTTACTAAATATACAATTACTATAAAAACATAATCCAAGTACAATCCTTAGTTTCGTACTGCAATTTATACTGTATTGCTACCCCCTCAACGATACTTTGACATTTAAAACTATGTACATTTACTGTATTACCAAGTATGCTGCCAAAGCCATCTTTCATATCCCTTTCTAACACTTTTTTAACATCTATTGCGTATTGCCCCTCTGTATCACCGAATTTAATTCTTGTAGGCTTAATGTTACCTTTCATATCAAACTCACATATGCACTCAACGGGCATTTTTACAGTATTCATATAATCCCTCCATATACTTTTTATTTAATTATACCAAACATATGTTCGTATTGAAAGAGGAAAATTATATTCTAGTTTACCATGGTATTTTATATAAAAAAGACGTATGCTAAAAAGTATAACACATAAGTTTAGCTAAAGAGGGACAATCATGAGTCAAATAAATTCAATTGATAGTCCATGAATCATTTAGTGCCAGGCTCAGCAGTTGGACAGTTATTTAAAACATATTGCTTATTAACTGTCTACCTGTCATGCTTGGCACCTTATTAAAGGAGGTAAGCCCTATTATGAAGAAAATATTTCACAAAGAAAACAGAGAAACACTATACCAAAACTTAGAAGCAGGCTCTCTCGCCATTCTTTTTAGCGGACGAGCACCAAGAAAAACAGGTGATGAAGACTATCCCTTCTTTGCCAACCGAAACTTTGTATATCTGACTGGTGTGGAGCAACAACACAGTATCCTATTATCCATCATTCAGAAAAATGGAACAAAAGAAATATTATTCTTACTTCCATCTGATATTCTTGCAGAACGCTGGAATGGAAAAAGACTTACAGCAACAGAGGCTTATGAAGCTTCAGGTATCGAGACAATCAAGTATTTAGATGAATTTAAGAACTTCCTGAATCGGACTATAGCTTCCAACGAAATTCAACAAATCTATTTGGATTTTGATAAAATAAAGATTGATGAATCAGATAGTGATGCCTATAAATTAGCAGAATATATAAAAAGTACATATCCATTCATCATACTAAAAAGCCTTCAACCACAGCTAAAAAAACAACGTACTATCAAAAAACCTTGTGAAATCGAAGCCATGAAGGAAGCAGAAAAAATCACCAGAGCAGGTATTATTGCTATGATGCAGTCTTCCAAACCTGGTATGTACGAATATCAATACAAATCAGAATTTGACTATGCCCTTGCACAACATGGTGTACTCACCCCTGGATTCCCATCCATCATCTCTGCTGGCAAGAATAATTTCTGTATACACTATTATTCTTATCGTGGGCAAGCACAGGATGGAGACATGATTTTAAATGATGTAGGAGCCTGCTGGGACAATGAAATCAACGATGTCTCTAGAGGCTGGCCTTGTAATGGTAAGTTTAATGAAAAGCAGAAATTACTATATCAATGTGCCTATGAAACCTCTGAATACATGTTTCGTACATTAAAGACTGGTATTCCTATGGCAGAAGTGGATTTAATGGCTCGTAAATATAATTTTGAACAGTTAAAAGCTATTGGTCTATGCAATAACTATGAAGATGTTGGCAAATATATATGGCACGGCGGAGCTCATCATGTAGGATACGATGTTCATGATTTAGTAGACTCCACCATGCCATTAACTCCTGGAATGATATTCTGTGTAGATGTTGGTATCTATTGTGAAGAATGGGGCATTGGTTTCCGTTTGGAAGACAATTGCTTGATTACAGAAGCTGGATGTGAAAATCTGTCTGCAATCACCCCTAGAAGTATAGAAGATATTGAAGCTGTAATGGGTAAAAGATAACTGAGATTAAATCAAAAAGTGCCAGGTTTATCAGATAGACGGTTATATAAACATATTACTTATTAACAGTCTATCTGTCGATCCTGGCACCATATTGTTCTATTACTATATATTGTTGTCTTTGAAAATCACAAAAAACTTTGCATCTTCTACCCTTATTGTTTCCTTCGAACCAGTACTTGTTACAAAGTCAACAGTTGAATTATCACCACAGATCACATCCCAAGTATCAAAACGCGCTCCATCTATTCCATTCATCCCTTTTGCGCCTTCTCCCTTTTTGTGTTTCAAAATGTAATCATTTATATCTGTGACGGCTGGATCAAAATTTCTACCATCTAAAAGATTTAAATATGTATAACAACTTGTGTATACACCAAGCTGCACTGAATTATTTTTACTAGTTTCATGCTCCTCTTGATCTATTTTTAATGCAAAACCATTTGTGGAGGAATCTAAACTCGGCAAATTATTCAAAAGAAAATCAGTTTGATTAAAGCCAGTATTATTGGCTAATAATTCATTTAGCAGACTTTGTGTATCGACAGAAATATATCTGGAATCATTTGATATGGGGTTAGCAACGCCATGATGATATTGTGTTACAGTATCCTTCTTGTGTTTATAACTTGTAGTCCAATTGGTAGGGCTAAGCTTCAGTGATTCTTTTAGAATAACAAAGCAATTTTCCTTTTCTGTGCTATTTACTTCAACCTTATATGCTTTTCCCTTCTTCACATCATTTGTATTATTATCATAAGCATATGAGAAATCAATATTAATTGTATCCTCGAGATACTTGATTTTATCATCTATTTGAACACCTGATAGTAGATCTGCCATATGTTTCAGTGCTGGTTCATTTTCAACTTCATCATTAATTGAGTTTACTGTACTATTATAAATATTGATATAATGATTATTCAAATAATCTTCTTGTGTAAGATTTGAGCCGCTTATCCTCCAGTTATATGACTGATATTCTTTGTATAAATGCAAGCATATTGTTCGGATAACTGAAATTAGATTGAAAACATTATACATGTCTCCATAGGTTTGATGCTTAAACGGATAGTAACTGATAAAATAGTCGTTTGCTATATAATATGTAGAATCTCCTATAGATGGGCTTGTCTCAGCTTTTAAACTATTGAGCATATCCTCTATATGGGCTGATTCTATTGCTTCAATAAATACTCCTATTTTATCCTCTAGATTTTCCTTATCGTAATCTGATAATTCTTTTAATGAGTTGTCAGCATTATAACACATGTCGATAATCTCATTGTAGTCAGTTTGGAGTGTATTAACAATGTTGTACTCCTTGTTTAATATATCCATTGATTCATTAAATTCTGATCTTTTGAGATCTTGGCTAATGATTTTAAAGGATTTATCCACAGTGCTTTGCAATTCATTAACTGAAGTTTGTAATGCATTTATCATATTTTGAGTATCAGTAATTTGTTTTGAAATATTATCTAATGATTTTTCCACAGGGTTTTGTAATAATGATAGCAACGTACCAGATACATTATCACCTGTAGTTTCGTTAATATTAGTTAAAATCGACTCAATACTGTTTTCTAGAACATTCTTCGAAAAACCCTCTAAAATAGACACGACTATGCTGCTTCCTTCACATACCATACCTGTTGCCCCCTTGTAATTTCTTGAAGTTAATGATTGTTCCTTCATATTATTGCTCCTCTCTATTGTAAGAATAAGTACAATATAATAAAAATCCAAATATCCCATACGTTTCCTATAATTCTACATATTATACTAAAAACCTCCTAATTTCGTTAAAATCATATAGTGCCAGGCACGGCAGTTAGACAGTTATTTAAAGTATATTACTTATTAACTGCCTAACTGTCAGACCTGGCACCATATTGCGCTCTTTTGGAGGTCATATATGATAACTTTATATAATCTTTAGTATAATATATTTTATAGTAAATTCTATTACTATAAAATATAACTATTTGCTTGTTTTAAAAAAGATAATAGAAAAAATAGAGACTTTTTAAGTCTCTACGCAGTCTAATTGATGAATTTCAAATTTGAATTAATATATAAGGAAGAAAGTGAATTATGGATATTAATTATAAAAATAAGCATATGCTGAAAGAACGTGAAGAAAGATTCCTCTCCTTAATAAATAATAGTCATGACAAATTGTACAGAATTGCATATAGCTATGTAAAAAATAAAGATGCTGCGGTAGAAATAGTTCAAGAAGCAGTATATAAGGGCTATATATCATATCATAAAGTAAGAAAACTAGAGTATGAAAATACATGGCTAACGAAAATCGTGATTAATACAGCTATTGATTTTATTAGGAAAAATAAAAAGATAGTCTCTTTGGATAAGGATACTATTGAAAATTTAGCTGATTCCAAGATTGATTATATTGATGAAAAGCTAACAGTTGAGCATGCTCTTAAAAATCTAAATGAAAAACAAAGAGCAGTGATAATATTGAAGTATTTTGAGGATATGAAGTTAGAGGAAATTGCTGAGGTACTTAATGCACCAATAAGTACTATAAAGTCTATACTCTATAGAACTCTCAATAAAATGAAGATCGATTTAAAGGAGGTAGATATTGATGAACAATAAAGTGTTATTGAATTTAAAAGAAAAATATAAGCAAATTGAAATCCCTTCAGAACTTAATTATGCTATACAAACAGGTATAGACAAAGGAAGAAAAAAACTGTATGAGAGAGGTAAGTACATAAATACAGCAATGAAAATATGTGCTAGCTTCATTATCGCCATAGTATTATTTACAGGAGGTATAAATGCATCACCTACTTTTGCAGAAGCATTAAAGCTAGTTCCTGTTTTAGGTAAGCTAGTAGAAGTTCTTCAATTTACAGATGGAAAATCTGGCGGTGGGAAAATAACAGATGGAACAGATATAAATAATATAGGTTTAGTTCAAGAGGACGGTTTTGAGAATATCATTATTAACTTTTCACAAAGTGATGAACTACAATCGGATGTGGGAGCGTTTAAGGTAAAATATGAAGAAAATCCATATACTATGACTTTTGAAATAGGTGGAGCCAGAAAAATTTCTGCAAAGGAAAACTTTGAAAAGATATTAGAAAGTAAGTATGTAAAGGATGTATATACAATTATAACACTTGATGACTCTTTGATCAGATTTGTTATTGAATTTAAAGAACCAGTAAAATACGTAGTGAAAGAAATGAAAGATCCTGCAAGTATAGTGATTAGTTTAAAAGAAGATACACAGTTTGTAGAGAAAAATGTGTATTCATTAAGAACTAATTCTTATCCTAATGGAGAGCAGCTTGGTTCTTTGGAAGAAAAACTTAGTGATGTAAGTCCTACAAGGATTCTAAAGGATGCCGAGGGTATGTACTTCATAGAGCTTCAATCATTTGAAACCAAAGAAGATGCATTAACTAAACTCGATGAAATATCAAAGCTGAATTATGCACTGGTTTTTGTTGAAGAAAGACTTGGAAATGAAGATGCAAAAAGTTGTCCTGCTGAAGCAGAATCAGGAGTTATTAGTCAATATACAGATATAAATCCAGAAAAAATAAACGATAAGGCTAATGTTATGGAGAAGCCATCTTTGTATCAAGTATCTATCCAGGAAGGCAATGAGTATTATTATGGTAGTATTGAGATACTTGATAAAGGACTAAATCTATATAGTGAAGATATAAAGACAGAAGCAAAATATTATTTTCAATATAAAGATATTGCCCTTACAAAATTACTAGGAGAAGCTTCCTTCAAATTAAGAATTGAAACAAATAATAAGACAATAATTGCTTCAGGAGTGTTTTCTGATTTCTTTGAAGAACTCAATAAGTATACCCAAATTAAGGAGTAAGAGACTGTAAAACCTGATAATTGCATAATAATAAAAAGCTTCATTAAATGTATTGACTTTCATATTCTGCAAATGTAGAATATGAATATAGGACGTTCTACATTTGCAGAAGAAATCACGTTAAAGGAAGAAATACAAAGTCCGAAAGAGGTACATACTAGCTCTATAACTGATATTTCGTTTCTACAAATAGGTGCTAGCATATGGGTTATTGTGGCATGTGGGTTTTCTATTTATCGCATACTTCAATACTTATATTATATTAATAATATAAAACGCTGGTTTCAAAGAGCAAATTCGGATCAATGTGCAATATTTATTAAAACAAAAGCCGATTTGAAAATTAAAAGAAAAATATCTTTGTATCGTATCGCTGTAAAATAATAAATAGTCCCATGATGTTAGGAATAATACATCCAATGGTACTAATTCCCAATATAGAGTATTTTGGAACAGACTTATATTCAATTTTAAAACATGAATTGATGCATTATAAATGACATCATATAGAAACGAAGTTTTTATTGTTCTTGGTACAATCTTTATATTGGTTTAATCCATTTGTGTATCTTATGTCAAAGAAATCTAATGAAGTAAATGAAATGAGTTGCGATGAATGTGTGATTTGTGGAAATGATGTTATCTATAAAAAAAGATATATGGAAACAATATTACAATCCATTAAACAACAAACTAAAGTAACTAGTATATTTACAACAAATTATAATGGAGGAATGAAAACTATGAAAAAAAGATTTGAAAACATTGTGGGAAAAGAAAAGAAAAGGTTTAGTATCACTTGTTGTAGTGATGATTATATGTTTAGTATTGTCTTCTATAGTGGCATTCAGCGCTAAAGGAAATACAGCTAGTAAAGGAAAAGTTGCTCAAAATACTACTCCACAAACTGTAGTAGACAAAACTGATAAGCAAGAAAAAGCTGTGACTCAAGAACCCGCAAAATTATCTAAAAATATAACTTGTATTTATGCAGAATCAAAACCAAATGCAGAATTGGAACAAACTATCATTAAATATTTAGAAATTCCAGATGAATTCCTAGATACAACTAAATACTATTACAATTATGTAGACTTAAATTGTGATGGCTCAGATGAAATTTTCGTAGTAGTAATGGGTCCATATACCAGTGGTACTGGCGGTAGTACAGCACTTCATATCATACAGACAGGTACTGAAGGAATGCAAGTGAATCAGGTATTTACTCTTATTCAGACACCTATTATTATAAGTGATAAAGTTACAAATGGCTGTAAAGAAATCATTGCTATGAGAAGTGGCGGAGGTGCTGCTAGTGAATATGTTGTACTTACTTGCAGTGATGGTCAGTATCAAACTATAAATGAGGGAACTGTAATTAAGGGATTAGAAGAGGTTTCTGGAAAAGCTATTATATGCAATGATCTTTTAAAAGATATGGAAGAAGGAAAAATATTATCTTTGAAAAAGAAATAGGAATATATTGTTTCAATTGTATTGAATGAGCACTAAATGCTAAAAAGGACAGATTACCATCTGTCCTTTTTAGCATTTAGTGCCAAGCACAGCAGTTAGACAGTTATTTAAAACATATTACTTATTAACTGTCGGACCTGGCACCATATTGTTCTCAAAAATTCTATTCTACTATTTTTTTCACATACCGATAAAGTATTGCGGCGACCTCAGCCCGTGTTGCTTTGCCGTGGGGGTCAAACACGCCGCCCGGCTTGCCGCTTATCACTCCCGCGTTGCGAAGTACAGCAACAGGCTCTTTTGCATAGCTCACAATGTCCTCGTCGTCCGCAAATGAATCGTTTTGGAGCGGCGTCGCAATATCCTTGCCCGCGAATTTGGCATAACGCATCAGTATTGCAGCCAAGTCCTGACGGGTAATTTCTACGTCTGGGGAAAACTTGTCGTCGCCTGTGCCGCTTACAAGACCGTTGTCTTTTGCCCATTCAACAGAAGGTGCATACCATGAATTGACATTCACATCGCTAAATGCATTCCCTGTAAAACCGCTCAAATCGGCTCTATGAAGCCGTCCGAGTATCGTTACTAGCATACCTCGCGTCATTGCCAGATTCGGGCTGAACTTTGTTTCGCTTGTACCACTATACAGACCGTTTTTAAAAGCCCACATAACATCCCCTGCATACCAAGCATCAACTGGAACATCGACAAATGGTATATATTTGTTACTTGTCTGCACTTCATTATCTGACGGCCATATTAATTTCTCTTTTGGCTCTTCTCCCCAAACAACCGCATCCGGTACATCAGCCAGATAAATTTCGGCATTTTTCATTGTCTTTGAATCCAATATCACTTTCTGACCGTCCGAGAGCAATATGACACAACTCTTATTGGCTGTTCCGTCCTCGTTTAGCATATCAACGCCGATATTTATTTCTACAACATCCAAATTTACGATTTTGATGCGGCTCAATGAGGGATAGTTATCTACAATGCTGACAGATCCTTCCGGATTGCTCCTGATAACATATGTATCCTCACCAAGACCACCTTTTAGTATGTCATAGCCAGTGTTACCAATTAATATGTCATTTCCGGAGCCTCCTTTTAAAATATCGTTTCCAGCACCGCCAAACATGATACCTCCAGTTAAACTCATATATTCATAGTTATCATTGCCAGAAGTCCCCAGATAAACTTCTTCATCAGACGCATTCGGATTCTCTTCACTCGAAGCAAGTCCATGCCCTACGAAATACTCCCACGCTCCTTCATATGATTTGTACTCAGATGGTCCGATGGAATACTTTCCATTCTCGTAGACTATGGATCGACTTATGCCATGATCTTCTAAAGAAATATTGGGCATATTAATTTCATGATGACTTCTAACAGAAATGGAATGCTTACCTACTAATTGATCGTTCATATGAATCCAAGGGTCAAGATTATCCAGCTTATCATTTCCTGCAAAATCATGGGTCAGGTAGTTTTTACGTATTGTAAGCGGGATTGTCCAACCCTCCGCACTGTTGATAGTGTGCGCCTTTACACCTAATGTTAAAGCCACATGGCTCGCCAACGCACCGCCAAGCGAATGCCCGACGACAAACGTGCGTTCATCATGGTTATCTCTAAAGAAGTTCAGCGCCTGCTGGAATTGGGTGTTCAAAATTCCCTTTACTCCAAAAAGAGCATCTGTGTACAAACTGTCATTCACATTCGGATCTGTCCCCTTGTACGCCACAGCATTTGCTCCTTTATTATTCTCTACTGCTGCTGCAAAAAACGACCAGCCGGTTCCATTTTCTGGGTCAACAGCACTATCCCAAGATTTCAGTTCACTGTTCCAAGAACTGCTGTCAATCCCTGAATAGTTTTTAACTCTCCAACCTCCAACAGATGCGTAGATAAAATCTGCCACGGTAATGTTCTCTCCGTTCTTCAGGTGCGGCAACTTTTTCTCCAAATCTTTTGTGTTATTTCCACGAATATAGAATTCCTTAATGGCTTCACCCACAGACATTCCTCTATAAGGACCTTCAGGGTCAGCACTCAGCATATAGACGAACTGAGAGATTGCAAGGTAAGTTTCAGATTCATTCTTATCCGACTCATCCCAATTATCCGCATTCTCCCATACAGCATGAAGGATAAAAATCGGTTCATTTTCCCATACAGCAAGCGGCTCAGTGTTGTTATAATCCCATATTTTCATAGGTTCTTTCGTTTTATACCCAAAAAGCTCCGTCTGTCCGCCAGCCGCTTTGTAAGCCCAGCCATGAAAATTAAAATGCATTTCGGGATGCACTGGATACTCTCCGACATTTTGCTTTGTAAGCGATTTGGGTGCTTCGCTTCTTTTCATTGGCTTTGCGACACTGTACCCATTGCCAAGGTCAAGATAGATGCCTGGATTGTACTTATATATATTCTGATATACAGAGTAGTCCATGTCATTATTCAATTCCGCATAAGCAAAGCAAACTTCCCCATCAAATTCACAAATAAACGGTCCGCCACTAAGGTCTACTTCATTATGCCAGTTGTTACTTGACGCATATGCGTAGTGTTGATCGCAATATGGACCGTGCCAAATATTTGGCTCTCGACCATTCCCGCTATGGTCAAATCCGTTATGAGACCCGATACACCAAGCGTCATAACCTAAGGGTAAATATTGTGACCCATTGATATTCCCTTCTTTATCATATGTATATAACTGACGTCCAAAAGTGTTACCGTCCACCCAGTTCCACGTACCGTTTGTTTCACTGGCACCAATCGCAAATTCTGCATTATTATTCGCACTCATAGCCATCAGTCTTATTATTGCAGAATTTTCCGCACTGCTCTCAACGGTTGCCAAATGAGCATCAACGCCAGCCGCATATCCAAGCCCTTCGCAAAATGCTTGTTGGCGTTCCCAATCCCAAGAAGAATCCTGTCCCGAAAAAACAACGTAGGTATGCCCTCCAGAATAAACCCCACATTCCGGCACAATAATCATTTTGCTATCCGCCGAGTTTTCCGCCGCAAAAACATCCGAACAAACGAGTGCACCGGGAATCGAACCGACTACCAATGCCATACAGAGAAGTAATGATACAATTGCTTTTAATACTCTTGCTTTTGATTTAATACACATATAAATCCTCCTTAAAATTGATATGACTTTAGGTGACAGTCACGACAGATAGACAGTTATTTATCTACCATACTTGGCTATCAATTCTTTTATAGCACTTTCTGTTGTTTTTATGCTATTTCCTATCTCTTTATTTGTATACTTCAAAGCTAACGCCGCTCTTGCATACTCTACCTTATATGAAGTCAAAGACCTTTTTCTTGAGCCTTCTTTTACTAACTGGTAATCTTCTGTGCTTATCCCTGTATCGATTAAGATCTCATCAAGTCTTTTTCTTTCTATGATTTTCTTCTTGCTTGAGCACATTAACTGGTACGCCTCATCCCCTATTACTTTTACCTGTTCATAATCTGCTTCTACCTTTTCTAGCATTAATTCCCTATACTTCTTTATTGCCTCTTCTCTATCTTTGTTTAGCATATCTAATATTACATTAGTACTGAGAAATCCATTAAGGTTTTTTCTGTAAAATATGTCACTGCTCCACTTGTACTCTTCTACAGTTTTGCATATATGCGCTTCTACTGGATTCTGATGTACATACCTAAGAAGTTCAACTAAATACCGTTCATCTTGCACCAATATCGCTTTATATCTTCCTTGAAAAACATGACCTACTCTTTTGTATTTTGAGTTGTAGTATTTGCTGTATTTGTTGTTAATCTGATGCATTACCTCTTGCAGCTTTCTATCCATTGTTTGTATGATTATATGATAGTGATTATCCATAAGTACAAAACCATAAATCCGATATCCCATTCCCTCAACTGTCTCTTTAATTTGCTCTATATAGTATTCTTTATCTATGTCTTCTTTGAATATATACTCTTTGTTATTACCTCTAGCAATAACATAATATATCCCACCCTTATACTCTTCTCTCCGAGGTCTGCCCATAAAAAAACCCTCCTGATAGTACGTTTATTCTTATACTATCAGAAGAGCCTACATGTGTCAATAACTGTCTAAGTGTCGTGCCTGGCACTATATCAATACTGGTTTATAGTCATCAGGCAATTCTTC
This sequence comes from uncultured Clostridia bacterium, assembly GCA_942492835.1. GTDB lineage: Bacteria > Bacillota > Clostridia > Lutisporales > Lutisporaceae > GWB2-37-7. Next base: position 1,131,866 of record OW818645.1, read on the forward strand.
TTCACTTAAAAATTTAAAATTGTCATCATTCAGTATTGGTATAAATACTTCGTATGGAATCCTAGAAAACTCACAGGCATAATCACTGGCTCCGAACCACATACCCTCTTTGCTGCTCAAATTTAAACTTCTAACAAATTTTGTATAGTTTGAACAATCATGAACTGCTAAATCCCAGTTTTCTTCATCTGCTATTTTCATAAATTTCAGAGTTAATTCTCTACTCCAAATTGGAGATATATAGCCATGTCTGGAAATATACATGTTTTCCCCATAATAATTGTCTATGTTATTCTCATTTAAATGTAATTCTGCACAATTGATAAAATCGAGTTTTGTCTCTAATATCGCTTGCTTTTTCTTAAAAAATGCTTCGAAAAACTCAGGAGTCATTGGAGTTTCAATACCTACATTTTTAATATATTTTTTCGCTATTCCAATATTTTGAATAACCTTGTCTGAACACTTAGAAGCACCTAAGTTGAAACGTATCTCGTTAAGACCGGCTTCGCCTAATGCTTTTAATGTCTCTTCCTTAGCTAAAGTGCCATTTGTGTATAAATGTTGATGAATCCCCGCACCACTAAATTTCTTTATAACCGAATAGTATTTTTCAATTTCCATGAATGGCTCTAAATAAACATAGGAAATGCCAGTGGGTTTCTGCTGGATAGAAAGAAGCAGCTCAATATCCTTCTCGTAAAATTTAGTGCCCCCAATTTCCCACATATCTTCGCCAACTGGAGGAATATATTCTAGTTGTCCATAATTATAACAGAACTTGCACTCTAAGTTACATTTGTTTGTTTTCCTAATTGCACTCAAACCAGTGCCCAACAGACAAGAACGACATCCTTTTGGGAATTTGTTTTCATTTCCCACAAATAAAGATCTATTCTCCAAAGTTTTCAAACTTCTAATTTCCGACATTAACGTATCATTTCTATGATCGATTGCTGCCTCAATTTGTGCAAAAGTAGAGTAAATGATTTCTTCATGTTTTGTGCTAATCTCTTCTTCCTCAGTCAATTGCGAAAAAAAATCAAACCATATCAACGCATCTTTCTTTGAAATTTTCATAACCTATCCTCCTCTAATTAATCCTCTTGAAGACTCAATTCAAATCTTCTTGCTATGCTTTTTAATAAAAGTACCATCTCCACGGGGTTTGAGTGGACAGCATTGATGTCTTTCAACCCGTCTGTCCTCGGAAACATATCCACTACATTCTACATAATTAACTGAATGTATTTTACCGCATAAATTGGAATTTGTCACTAAAACAGTTCTTCGCAATTATCGATTCTTATTTCGCAGCCATGCTTGATGTTCACTTTCCATTTGGTAGATTTCTCTTTCCAAATCCTTGATTTTTTGTTTGATCTCATCACATTTTGCCCTAAGCTCTTGGGCTTTTTGCAGATCTTTATCGTATTATTCGGCTATAATTCTTTGAATATCTACCTTGTTAAAATAGTTTTTTAAGTCTTTAAGTTGTTGTCTTTTTTCATAAATTTCATCTGTTATCAGTGTTTTTGAAATATACATTGCTTTTATCATATTCTTGAAACGATTGTGATGAAAAGTACCCTCCGCAAATTTTGGTTGCATTTTTTCACATAAAATGTCCCAGTCCACGTTGGTGCATAGTCAGCATTTCCAATCGATTTTCGCCGGGTTTGGCTCGTTCTCCACGGCAACGGCATACAGGGCTGCTTCCATGCGTCCGCACTCCTCGGCGGCGCATTGCTCGATTTGATTCCATGTCACGTCCGTTCCGAGCCGGTCATAAGCGACTGCAAGTGCTCCATAAAAGGCAAGCCCTATGCAATGCTGTGCAGAATGAATGGTCGATGCGCTTTGACCGACTGTCCTTGCCGCTGCCTGTGCAACAGGATTTCCGTCCGCTTCGCGGGCAGCTGCATGGCACTCGAGGATTGCCGCTTTTGCTTGCGGCAGTTTGATTGCCCCCGACAGCCACTCACGGGCGGCATTCAGTGAGTTTTGTGGACGTTGATCGTCTGGGTAATGCTTGCTCCAGAGAGGCAATATTACCCTCTCGGAATAGTCAACCGCCCAATGTGCAAGCGTTGCCTTGCTCTGCGTTTCAATTAATTTCATAAGCGACTGAATATAAGGCGCCTTCCAGTCACTTAACATCTTTCTTGCTTTTGGCATACTTACCCTCCTAAAATCAAAAGGGACGGTTCTTTTTGCTTCTTTCCCCTTCCCTCTTCAGTCTTCCTTCAAGCTGGCTTTGTGGACTGCACTATTACTTATTTCTAAAAGATTTGCAATCTGCCTATGGGTTAACCTACTATCCTTTATCAGATTTTGAATCAACTCACCTAAATAAACTTGATTTTTTATAATCTGTCCTCTTTCTCTTAATCCCTTTTGCCTAAAATATGTCTCTATAATCTCCTGTCCCCTATCAAGTCTCTCTTTCTCAATATCCTCTTTCATATCCATATACTCATTACCATCTTTTTGCCTATGAAATTCAGCAAATTGGTCTTGATTATCTGAAAAATATCCTAGTATAAACTTTTTTTGTTGATATTTAATTAATACATTTTCATTAATATACTCTGTATAACTACTCCATATATAATCTTCAGGAGACTTAACCATTTTTGCCTTTACAGGATTGTTATGAACATATCTAATAACCTGTAATAAATATTTATCATCTGTAATAATCTCACTTTTATATCTATCTTGGAAAACATGTCCTATTCTATTCTGCTGTAAGTTAAAGCTCATTGCATACTTTATATTAATTCCCCTAATAGCTTTTACCAAATTATTCAGCTCTGCTTTAATTACAATATGAACATGGTTATCCATAAGACAATAAGCTGCAACCTCAATTAATTGCTCTTCTTCTTGTTTTTTTAAGCAATCAAGGAATAACCTTTTTTGCTCATCTTTACTGAAAATATTTTCTCTATTGTTTCCTCTAAGCATTATATGATAATAGTTTGTCGGACTTTGAACTCTAGCCTGTCTGGGCATTTATATGTCGAGTAGACGCTCGACTTTCACCTCTCTTTTCTTAATAGTGAGCGGGTTAAGTCTATCGCCCCTCACAGAACCCAACGTGCCCTACTAAGGCATTAGGCTCTTCATATATTTCTTACATTAAGTCCAAATATCAGCATAAATCTTGGGTTGAACTATTGGATGTTTTATAAGCAATTTCTTATAACGACTCCAACTCAGATATGCTCTTTGACTTCTTCTTGTTAGTACTTTATATAAGGCTACCCTTACAAACCTGTAGAATTTGAGTAATCCTTGAAAGTTGCCCGATACACCGTAGTATGCATAATGTCCACTTAGTTTCTTATTGAGCAGTTCTATAGTGTCAGATGGCTTTCCATGAATATTTTCTCTAAGCCATTCCTTGACACTTTTCTTCTTCGCTTGCAGTTTCTTTCTACTTGTACGGTGCTCCACTCTATACTTACCTGTTCTTGTTTCACCGTTGATGTGTGTAAAACCAAGAAAGTCAAATGTTTCTGTCCTTTCGTTTGTACTATTTTGTTTTGCAAATCTTCCAAAACGAATTATTTTACTCTTATCATTTGCCAATTCAAGTCCAAATCTCCGTAGCCTTTCCGCAAGTGCTTTGTAGAATGATTCTGCTTCACTTTGATGTTGGAAGAAGCAAACAAAATCATCAGCGTATTTCACAATGTGTGCTTCCCCCTTGCTACTCTTCTTTACTACTCTTTCAAACCACATGTCCAGAACATAGTGTAGATAGACATTTGCACATACCGGAGAGATAAGTCCACCCTGCGGTGTTCCTTTGTCACTCTCATAAAATTTTATGTCATCCATGATTCCAGATTTTAGAAACCTCTTAGTGTATCGCAGAAAGTTCTTATCTTGGACATCATGTTCAAGGAATTTCATCAGCCATTCATAGTTTACATTATCAAAGAATCCTTTAATATCTGCATCTACTACAAAGTTTACTTTCTTTGTCATAATTATCTGATTTACTTCTCTGATTGCTTGATGACAGCTTTTACCTTTCCTAAATCCATATGAAAACTCATAGAACTTGCCTTCATAGATTCGGTCAAGTATCTTCCTCATAACTCCTTGAATTAGCTTATCTTCATATGCAGGTATTCCCAGTGGTCTTAATTTACCACTTCCTGCCTTTGGAATGTATGTCCTTCTAACTGGTTGTGGTTTATAGCTAAAGGTTTTCATTTTATTGAGAAGCTTGTCAATATTATCTTCTAGATGCTCTTCATATTCCTCTTTGCTGACTCCATCTACACCGCTTGCTTTCCCACTTTTCTGTCTTCTGTGTTCTTCAGTTAAGCTATGCTTATTGACATAGTGCATAATAGTCTGTACCTTTTCATGCTTCTTTGCCTGTAATGCTATTCCTTCAAACTCATTTACCATCTTTTCCGTCACCTCCAGTGTGACTGATGTTTTGCTCTTGGAGCGATTTATATGTTTGCCCCTTTCCTCCACCTTCGTTACAGGTTTCATAGGTACTATGAGCAAATCCGACTCCTTGTAAATCATTTCCTCCACCTTAGACAAAATGCTCCTTGTGTGGAAGATACTCTTTTCAGAGAATATGCAAGGTCTCGCAGGTATGCCGTGACTAATTATCTCGTGCTCGCCGTGCTCTAAGACCCCGATGGAACCCATTTGTTCTTGCCATTATTGACCAAATGTTATTGCTTGCTGCCGAGGTGAGGACATCAGCTTCCATATTATATATACTAACGGGATTCAATCACTTCACGCTTTTGCATTACGGCTCTCACTGTTTCCTGCCTACGCTTAAACCTCGTCTCACGACTTCGGCTCCAAGGCTGGATACTGGCGACTGGCTATGTCTTACCAGGTCGGCTTCTCACCGACTATATTCACGACACCGAACTGCCGCACCACCTCAGAAGTATTATATCATTTTTTCATGAATAAAGCAAAAAGAACCGTCCCCTTTGCTTTTAAATATCGCCACTAAATCTGTTTAAGTACAGTTTTAGTGGCGACAAACGGTTTAATCTTCTTTTATTTCATTCTTTGTTACACTAATCCAAATAAAATCCATAAAGGATACATCACAACAATAAATCCAATAATCATAATCACAGCTTTCAAACCTTCCTGCTTGACGAAATCTTTCATTGGCATCATGCCGTATGAATACATAATCAGGTTTCCTGCTGATTCATAAGGTAATATTAATATTTCACATGAGTACAACAGAATCATAACCACAGCTATCGGACTAATTCCCAATGACACAGCCATTTGTGCAAACGGAAGTGAGAGACCACCTAACATTGCAAACGGTGTCATAAAGAAATTGGCAATTATTCCAAAGAGCATGAATGCGATGCATGCAACCAGAGGGCTCTTTCCAGAAAGCATCGGCACGGCGATATTCGTCAGGAACTCTCCGAATCCAACCTCAGCACCAACAACTCCAATTCCAAGGCAGGCTGACACAAAGAAAACCATGGGGAAATTAAGCCTTCCGATTGTTTTGTTGTCACCAAGCTCAATTCCCGGCATGAACATCAGAAATGGAATGGACATAAATCCATATGCTGCCGGAAGTCCGGTAAATCTTGCTGTAAACAGATACACAAGTAAAAGCACAATCATTACAACTGCTTTTTTCTCTTTGCTGCTCATTTTCCCCAGCTCTTTATATTTTTCATTAAAAAGCTCTCTGCCGAACTTCATATCCATTTTCTTTGTTTTGTAAACTTTCATAAGAATAAGAAGGGTCAGGGCATACAAGACAACACTAAATCCATTGTATATAAATGTTGAGAGCATTGTCATACTATAATCCGGTATAAACTTTCTTATTGATGTCTCAATGATAGCGTAGTAGCCTGGATAATACATAAATATTGTAGCTCCAGTTGCGCCTATTGTTCCGGCAAAGCACACCAAAGACGATTCCCTTGAAGGTTTCAGGTCCATCGCTTTACACACACCAAATACCAGTGCACTGGCAACAAGCCATCCATAACAAAATGTAATCATGTTCAGAATAATTCCAATAAAGAAACATCCGAATACGGCACCGCCGTAGGTTCCACCACATTTACTTATTACATAGTAGGCAATACGTTTCAACAGACCGCACTCATCTAATACATTACTAAAAATAAGTCCACCCAGAACCATCCAGACCGTTGTACTTGTCCATGACCCAAAAGCGGTTGCAATCGGAACAATTCCACTAATCATATATAATGACGGAAGAAGAATAGCTGAAACCAGCAACGGAAGCAGCTCAAATGCAATGATCAGAATCACAAACAAAGAAATCATAAAAAACATCTTCAGACTATCTGTAAAATCTCCCGAAACCGGAACAAAAGCAATGATTACCGGAACCAATATGCTCATTAGCCAACCAATCAGTTTTTTCTTATCTACCCTAGTATTCATTTTCTTATCTCCTCCTCACATATCTCACTTGTACAGTTTGTCTTTTTTTTGTCAATCCTTGAGCCAAAAATGCACCCTAGATGTCTAGAAAATCTCCTAAACATCTAGGATGTCTTTTATAACAAGCCTGTTTTATAATGCTTTCTTGTAAAGTTCGATAATATCTTTCAGATTCGACTGTCTTGGGTTTGCTGGTATGTTACCACTCTTCATAGCATCCTTTGCCATATCTGGAATCATCTCTTCTTTGACTCCTACTTCTGAAAGTGATTTTGGGATTCCCAAATCTGCATTCAACTTTTTGATCTCTTCCACAAGCATCTCTGGTTTAAAACCATCTAATACTTCGTTACCTTCACGTATATAATTATAAATCACTTCATAACGTCCGTGATCAGCAAGCGCATTATACTCGACAATTGTTGGAAGAAGAATGGAATTTGCAACACCATGTGGAACATTGAAAAATGCACTTACTGGATGGCTCATGGCATGTACATTTCCAAGTCTTGCCCATGCAAATGCGATTCCTGCAAAATTACATCCTGCCATCATTGCACATGCAGCTTCTTCATCTTTTCTGTTTGCTACAAACCGACGTATATTTCCACCGATTAATTCCATTGCTTTTTCAGCCATTGCATCTGAAAATGGAGACGCATTTGTTGAGATATATGCTTCTAGTGCATGAATCAGTGCATCTATACCACAGGAAGCAGCAATTGATGCGGGTGCTGTCATAATCAGTTCTGGATCCAAAACTGCATATTTAGGAAGAATTTCATAACTAAATACTGACAACTTATAATTTCTAGATTCATCTGTGATTACGGCAGAAGCTGTTGCCTCACTTCCTGTTCCTGCAGTTGTAGGAATTGCAATCATCGGTACAATTGATCCCGGAACTTTATAATTTCCTTCATAATCTGTAATTTTTCCGCCATAATTAGCAAGTACTCCTACGGCTTTTGCCACGTCCATTGGACTTCCTCCACCAAGAGCGACAATACTTGTTGCGCCACATTCTTTATAGAGTGCAGTAGCTTCATTTACAATGTCTACTGTTGGATTTGGCTTTACTTCCAGATAAGTTGTGCATTTGATTTCTCCAGCTTCAATAATATCCTGAACTTTCTTTACAACGCCGATACTTTCCAGACCATGGTCAGAAATCAAAAAAACATGCTCTGACTGATTCTCTTTCAGTATTTCTGGAAGTTTTTTTAAACTTCCCATTCCAAATTCAATATTTTGTGGTATCTTAAAGCGAAAATCTTTCATTATTCTTCTCCTCCTTAAAAATGGGTGAACTTTCCAGATGAGAGTCCACCCATGAAACCTCTAAAAATTATCTTCAGATTTTATCACTACTTTGATAAAGAGCTATTTCTTTTATAAAACTGCCATCAGATTGGTGATTAGCATACTACCACCTACGAACAATAATACGCAATATACAATACGTAAGAACTGCTCACGGTTGATTTTTTTCAGGAATGCCATACCAACGAAGAATCCAATAGCGGCCATAGGAAGACCAATGCCCAGTGAGCTAAACAAACGAGGAGTCCATGCACCCTTTAAGTACTGATTAAAAGCATTATATGTGTTGAGAACAATCCATACCATATTCATAGTATTACGGAATTTTTCTTTTTCCTTTACTGCTGAAATTGTATATACAGTGATTAAAGGACCGCCGATGTTAAATGCACCATGAACAACTCCGCCTAATATGAGGCATCCGTAGCGTAAAAGCTTATTAACTGTTGTGTCTGGTGCTTCTTCTGTCTCTACTTTTTTCAGAACCAATGGCTTAATGATATATTTGTAAATATTTATTAATGCAATAAAGGTAACCATTGCGCCAATGCAGATTTTTGCAGTAGTGGGACTAATTTTATAAAACAAATAATTTCCTAATAAGATTCCTGGCGCACATAAAACTATAATTTTCAATAAGTCTTTCCAAGAAACCTCACGAAATGTTTTGACTCCCAGAAAGTACAGAAAAGGGAGTGTGATAAGCGTGCCATATGGCACACCCGTAGCTGTTCCTAGTAAACCGTTTGTAACAGGAGCTGCGATAACCGTACAGCCAAATCCTGTGCATCCCTGAACAAAAAAGCCAACAATCTGCATTAAACCAACAAGTATAAAATTAAAATCAAAGTTCATAATATTCCCTCCTGCATATATATTTTTATTCAGAACCTCAGACTCCGCTGTTTCAAATAAATGTAATTAAAAATGAAGCTCTGTTCGTTGAATCAAATCTTTCTGTAATGGCTTGCCAAGCTCTACAAAATACGCACTGTATCCAGCAACACGCACAAGCATATCTTTGTAATCTTCTGGCTTCTTCTGTGCAGCTTTCATCGTTGCAGAACTCATAATATTGAACTGAACATGCATCGCCTGCTTAGCAATATACTCATCAATAAAGCTTACCAGAATGTCTCTTCCTTCTACACCAGCAACAGCTTCTTGTGGGAATCTAAGGTTCATAAGGGTACCGTTGGTAGCAAGACTGTGATCAACTTTAGTCAAGGAATTTACAATGGCAGTCGGTCCACTAATATCGTGAGAACCACCATCAGTATGAACTGGCCCCATGTTATCAGAAATAGGCTCGTGCGCCTTACGTCCATCAAGGGAAGAGTTAGTATTCAAGCCCATCGCTACATTTGCATTTACAGAATATACACCAGGACTGTATTCACCGCCTCTAGGAGTTTTTCTTCCTTTAATATTTCTGCAGTAACACTCGAACATGTACTTGAATAGTTCATCCGCATAATCGTCATCGTTACCATAGTGATGAACCTTTGAGCTGTTTACAAGAGCATAGATTTTTTCGTGGCCTACCCAATTGTCCTTAACTGCCTGAAGCAACTCTGCGCCTGTATAACGCTTCTCATCAAACACAAGCTGTTTGATAGTAGCCAAAGAATCTGCGCAAGTAGCCATACCGCTGGCCTGAGGTCCAATGCCGTTATACTTAGCTCCACCCTCTGTCAAATCCTTACCAGACTCAAGACATTCTTCATAAAATGCAGAAACATATGGAACAGGCTTGAGTGCTCTATGTGCATTGTCGATAATATTCAAACTGCTGCACATCTGATCGCACCAATAAGCAAACTGCTTGTCAACACTCTCAAGAACCTCATCGAAGCTCTTGTAAGTTTCCAGACTTCCTGTATTTGGTCCAAGGTGCTTACCGATAGCTCCACAGCTTTCCCATCTTGCACAATGAGGACCACAATCCAGGCAACGTCCACCATTGATTACCATTTCCATCATCTTAGGTGTATTCACATAAGCAGCATCATGCCAGCCATATTCCTTACCAGGAAGATCCAGCTCTACGCAGCCTACAACTGCATAGTCTCTTGCCTCTTCAAGAGTCATTCCCTTCCTCATCATACCTTTGATAGCTGTAGCATCAGTGAAAATCTTTGGATGCCCGTAACCTGCGCGGATACACTCAACTGTCTTAATCTTTAATTCATAAGGTGTATTTTCATGCATACGTACACAAACCCATGGATTCATCATACGTGTATGTGCAGAACCTTCTAACATCAGCATAGTCAAATCGTTAGTGGCATCATTGCCATCGCGGTCTACTCCACCGATAGTAAGGCTCTCACCGCCAAAGCCGCGGCCGTTACGTACTAGTACAGTACCTTTATCCTTCAACTTGGTTGGATTGTTCATCTTGACATATTCAACTTCGATAAGCTCAAGAACAAATTCTTTAGTGATAGTACCATTCTTCATATCTGCCTCATAGTATGGATACAACCACTGGTCCATACGGCCATAGGAAATGGAATGTCCATTACCTTCAACCTGAATTAGCGTTGTTGCGAAATTGAATAACTGCAGTGCCTGCCAGAAAGTCTTTGGCACACCTCCAGCTATCTGATGGCAGTTAATTGCCATTTTTTGAAGCTCTTCTTTTCTCTTAGTATCCTCTTCTTTTGCAGCATACTCTTCAGCTAGCTTTGCATAACGCTCAATATATTTTTTAGCAGCTTCATGCATAATGATCATCGCTTGGTAGAAGTCCCTCTTATCACCATATTCTGGGTCCTTCTTATCCAACTTTTCATAACCTTTTTTGGCAATTTCAATCAAGCCATTGTAGCCGACTTTCATCAGCTTCGCATAATCGATAACTAAATGGCCAGCACCTGCATAATGGTAAAGGTTCGTCTGGAAGATCTTCTTGCCTAATTGAGAACCCTTAGTCTGGTCTTCTTCCAGTCTTGAATTGATAAGATCTTCAACTGTTCTGCCTTGCCAATATCTGCAAAGCTCTACGATTTCTCTTCTATCTTCATCGTTTCTTATATAGAACTGATCATTTGCGCGCTCCTCAAATGGTGAATGCAGTATTTCATCAATGATCCAGCTTGCAGAGAACTCCGGATATATCGGCGATGCCTTAGCTGGTGCAGCGATCTCACCTAGGATTAGATCCTGCTCATAAATGTGCAGTGTTGAATTGAGAAGGATATTCTCAAAAGCATACGCACACTGAAGCTTGCGTGGGCTGACCTCATGTTTCTTATAGGCGTCGGTAACCAATCTTAATCTCTCCACATCAACCTCATATGGTCTGTCCAGAAATGTCTGTCTAAGATGATTTATGCGTGGGAACGGAGACCAGTCTTCATGATGAACCTGATAGCCCAGACTGTAAATATGATCAAAAGGCTCTGTTCCACACGCATTTGTGTTGTTAAAACTCATTTAAATCCCTCCCTAATATAAAATTGTTTTACTCTTTTTCTTTGGTGCCTACTAGGCAGTGAATGCCTCTACTATTAAAATATTTTGCAAGCTCATTGACATGCTTCTGAAATGATTTTCTATTGACCTTGACATCCTCCATTTTATAAGGCATGCCCAATGAATGATATTTTTCTTCTCCAAGACGCATAAAGCTCAAAAGCTGCAGCGTTCTTACACGACCGCCGAGCTCATCGAGGATAAAATCGGCAGTGGCTTTTATATTATCCATATCATCATTTACATTTGGAATAACTGGAATTCGTAAAATAAGCTCTCGTTCTTCACTTGTCAGTCTCTTCAGATTTTCCAATATCCTGTCATTGTACACTCCAGTATATCTTTTATGGATATTTGTATTCATATGTTTTATATCTGCAATCACAATATCCGTGTAAGGCAAGATCTTTTCAATCTCATTCCAGTCAACATAAAAACTGGATTCACAACAAGTCTGAATTCCTTCGTCTTTGCAAGCCTTAAAAAGTTCTGCGATAAAGTCACTTTGAAGCAGAGGTTCTCCGCCTGAAACCGTAACGCCGCCACCGGAACGCTCATAATATCCTTTATCCTTGCGTATCTCCTGCATGCACTCTTCCACGGACATAGACTTACCCCATTGCTTGATTGCTTCGGAAGGACAGGCATTGTAACAGGCAAGGCAATTCGTACATTTACTACGCTCTATAAAAGTAAGTTTACCGTGAGTAAAATTCAGTATGCCCTCCTCAGGACAAGCCTCCTCACACAAACCACATTTTTTACGTGAAATACATTTGGCTTTATATACACCAGGCTGTATATAAGTCATCCAGCTCTCTGGATTGCTGCACCATTCACATCGTAATGGGCACCCTTTCAAAAACAACTCCGTACGGAGACCAGGTCCGTCATGGATTGTAAAGCGCTGAATATTGAAGATAATTCCTTGCTGTGACAATTGATTCCCTCCTCCCAATATTCATTTTCAAGAAAATAAGTACACATACTAATAAATTACTCGTACCATTTTCTACAAATCGTTCCGGAACAATTTGTATGTTAAAAGTATATCAAACTCGATATTTTAAAAAAATTAGGCATCCATACTATTTTATATAGGGAATGTTCCCTATTTCAGACTGAAGACAAAGTGGTGCTGGAGCATTAGCTCCAGCACCACTTTTCTTTACTCATTTACTTTATTGTAAGACTAGCTCGGATATAGCAATTATTGTTCTTTGTTCTCAAGCCATTTATATAATTGAAAACGACTTTTTACTCCACACTTGGTATATATATTTTGTACATGCTTTTTAACCGTATGGTAACTAACCACAAGTTCATCGGCGATTGCCTTGTAGGTCAAACCATTGTACATAAGCTCCGCCACTCTAAGTTCTGCCTGTGTCAGCGACAGCTTTGTCCCTGAATTGTCCAAAATCTTTCCTTCCTCCCTCTTGGAAATGGTAATCCAGTGATATCTGTCTATGATTCCGTTTGAATAGTTCTGATCATAGGTGTATATTTTAAAAATATAGTTTTTGATAACACGTGTCTGAATACGGTTTTCGGTAATGTTATCTTCCTCACCTCCCAGGAGAAAAGGCAGCCAGCTGCAAGGGCTTGTGCTACTGATCTGTTCAGCGATGGTTGGTCCCAGAATATCTTTCAAATAACTCAGCGCCGTATTGTTAGAGCTCATGATGTGCATGAAGTCATCAGTCACAAGATAAGCTTTTTCACCTGAAGAAATGATTTCACTCTGAATATTTGAGACTATCTTTGCCTGTTCATGCTTTTTGAAATTTTTATAGGAATTAGCCACATAAACATAGATTTTATTCAGTTCTTCAATTTCTTCATCTGTAAAATCACCATTCTCCAGACTCTTAAAAAAAATAACTTGGATGTAGGCATTGATGCCAAAAGCCATAGTCACACTGTAATGTTCCTGAAAGTTTTCCTCAATAAAGCGGACATATGCAGAGTGATCATAATCAACGGGATTGATTATGTCTGTGGATTTATACAGTCTGGGAATGACATTAAAATAAGTCAAATGGTCACGAACCGCATACTGATAAACCATATGCCTTATTACATCGTTCGCAATAAATTTCCTGTATGGATGTTCTTCGCAGTCGACCAGAATACCATTCCAATTTATCCATGAAAGAAATTTCCCTTGCGTATCAAAGTACGAAATCAGTACCTTTTCCAAGCCGAAATTTCTATCCAGAGAATCCAGCAGAACGGTACTGAAGAATTCACGTGCTGAGATTTGACGTTCTGACATTTCCGAGAGAAAATTCATCTGGTCGTCATTTTTGTATTTCATGGTATACTCCTCCATTCGAGAAATTTAGCCTTTAAATATATTTTAACTTATAGCGTGACCATTATTCAATATTTTATCCATTAAGAAGCAAAGGGGATGGTTCTTTTTGCTTCTTTTCTCTTCAAGCTGACTTTGTGTATGGGTTAACCTACTATTCTTTATCAGATTTTGAATCAACTCATCTAAATTAACTTGATTCTTTATAACCTGTCGTCTTTCTATTAATCCCTGTCCCCTGTCAAGTCTCTCTTTCTCAATATCCTCTTTCATATTCATATACTCATTATCATCTTTTTGCCTATGAAATTCAGCAAATTGGTCTTGATTATCTGAAAAATATCCTAATATAAACCTTTTTTGTTGATATCTGATTATTATATTTTTTCTATTGTTTCCCCTAAACATTATATGATAATAGTTTGTCGGACTTTGAACTCTAGCCTGTCTGGGCATTTATATCACTTTAGAAGCATTATATCATTTTTTCATAGTTAAAGCAAAAAGAACCGTCCCTCTTGCTTTATCTATGAACACATCAAAAGTTTATGAATATTATATATAGACAGACAAGTTAAATTTGACTAACCAAGAAATATGAAAGGAGATTCAGTTTATGACACAAGAAAATAGTAATTATAACGAAGGAAGTGAAAAAAATAAACCCCCAGAGGTAGTTAATATTCCAATTTCCTTATCTAGATCAATCCAAGGAAAATACTTCGTTGGTCAAACAGAAAAATTATGGGTAAGCAATGAAGCAAATGGGTGGGTAGGCTTGATAAATCCAAGACATTCTAATATCGACTTATTTGCAAATGTACTAACAATTTCAAATTTCTCTGACGATTATCTAACGGTTGAAATATGGCTTAATACTGATTTCCCAAGAAGAAGCAATGTATCAGATAAAGTTTCTCCATCAAACACAGCATTAAGATTCCCTCCAGAAAATGAGGTAGAAATCCGATATATAATATCCACACACTTGGAGCCTGAGAACGGAGTAAATGTATTCGAAAGGATAGTCCCACCTCATACGACATTAGTAAGCGAAGAGGACGGCAAATTTATTGAAGCTCCAGGAGGAAGCTATGTTGTAGTAATAAAATCTTCTAGCACAAGACCTAGCAAAGTAATAGTAGCCTTTGGTTGGTGGGAGGACAAATGTGACAGATCCCAAACATAAAAAACCCATAGTGCCAGACTCAGCATATAGACAGTTATTTTTATTGTACCACTCAATAACTGTCTATTTATCGTGCACGGCACTTTTTCGTTTTTTTCGTTCCCTGCTATTAATTTAGGATCATAGAAGTTACCAGTTTTATTACAATATGAACATGGTTATCCATAAGCCAATATGCTGCAACCTCAATTAATTGCTCTTCTTCTTGTTTTTTAAACAATCAAGGATAATCTTTTTTGCTCATCTTTACTAAAAATATTTTCTCTATTATTTCCTCTAAGCATTATATGATTTTTTATAGCTAAAGCAAAAATATCCATCCCTTTTGCTTCTATCAGATAAGATTTCCACCTGCTAAATTGTTCGCAATATCTCAGACGCACCAGCACTTTTCCTAACACGCATTCTATAACTTTTCTACCTATTTATGATCGAACTTTTATATAAGCTTTTTTTCCATTTATATGCATCTCGATATATAAAATATTTTTATTTTTATCAAACACTTCTTTTTGTTTTCTATCTAATTTATCATAATGAATCATTAATGCTCCAATAGTACCACCTGTGCTTTCTTGGGGCTGTAGCACTACATCTTCCTTTTTGGGATCTATTGCTGATGTATTAGTTACAATAATGCCTTCTGTCATCTCTATAGGAAAGAATACCTTATAATTAATTTTTATTGGTTCATTTGAGATATTATAAAAACTATACTTATATTTAAGATTACAGAAATCCTTGTCTACTTCTTGGTTTTCTGTTGTTTTATTAAAAACTAGCTCACTATCTTTCATTTCGATTCGTAAATATTTTGTATAGTCAGTTTCCGAACTATTATTTACTATTAATTCGTTCAATTCCTTGTTATTTTGTGCAAAGCTTTCATTGATGTCAGGTATTTGTTTTGTTGTACAAGAACTCAATGTCATCAATATAATAAGATTTATAATACATATCAAAAATAATTTTAGTATATATTTATTATTCTTCATTATTCATCCTCACAACTTAATAATATTCATAACTTAATTATGGTAACTGACCCTATTGGCTATCCAATAGGGTCAGTAGTAAACTGTTAATATGTTTCGTTGTAACTTCTGCTATAGACCCATGCTTCATATGCATTACTTCTTAACTGTGTATATAGCCACTTTAGCTACAGCACATAGCTCATAACCAAAATATCTATTATAGAACCAAGATACATCATCATATCAATTCAAACTCGTATTATAGTAATACATATATCTATACTTATAAAATTCAGCTTAAACTACACCCTGTTTAAAGCAAAAGGGACAGTTCGAAACCACTGAAAAACACATCATAAAAATGAAATATTTAGGAATCCTACAAATAAAAGAAGAAACAACAAGTTGTAGGTGTCTATTATATTTGGAAAAGGACATATAGATTATTCCCCTTCGTAATACTCAACTTGTTCTTCTACCTTATAGAGTTGGTTTATTCCTTTACCCCAAATCCCTATTTTCCCAGAATCGGGATAAAACGCAACATCAATTTCATTGTGGGTATCAAAATCTAAATATACAAGTTTATCTGTATCCGATGTATTTGTTAACTTATGCTCACCATTTTCATTAGCTGGAAAAAAAATAAAATCACCAACTGTTACAGTTTTTTCTCCATTAGGCGTTTTAAGTAACCCCTTACCTTGTAAAATGTAAAAAGCTTCTTCGTTTTTTGTGTGGTAATGATATGGATATGCCGCTTGTTTAGGAGGTATTTCGTACATGGATATTTTACATTGTCCATCTTTTCTCATAGGTACTAACTCATGCTTGTAATATTCATAGTTTTCATGCTCTTTTTTATGTGTTGCATTCATATCCTTTGTTTTTGTTAAAATTATTTCATCCAATTGTTACACCTCCAAATATTTTAGTAAAACTCATGGTGCCAGGCTCAGCATATAAACAGTTATTTATATTTTACCACTCAATAACTGTCTATTTATTGTATATGGCACTTTTTCGTTTTTTATTTTCATTCTTCACTGTTGATTTAAGATCATAGGAGCTACCAGTTATATTGCAATATGAACATAGTTATTTACAAGACAATATGCTACAACCTCAATTAATTGCTTCTTCTTGTTTTTCAACTATCAAGAAATAATCTATTCTGCTTGTCTATACTAGAAATACTTCTCTATTATTCCCCCTAAGCATTATATGATAGTAGTTTGTCGGAATTTGGACTCTAGCCTGTCAGGTCATTTATATCACCTAAAAAGTGGTATATCATTATTTCATTTCCGAAGCAAAAGAACCGTCCCTCCTGCTTTACAATTATGGCTGAAACTATATTCTTTCGCTTGTACTTAGCACTATTATTGACTATTCTTCATTGACTCTGTTCTCCGCTTTTATTTTTTTGACTTTCTAAATCTGATTCGCCAGTATCTTTCCCATAATCAAATGTGATTAAAAATCCATTTCTTTTTGAGATTGTCGTTTTAAACCCTATTGTAATACTTATAACTTGATGACTTGATTTTATAAGCCTCATTGCTTCACTTTTATTCACAAAAGAACCATCAATATTAAAAAGTCCATTAGCAGCTTTGTATACTTCTGTATATACATCAAGTTCATCTTTACTTAACAGTCTATTTTGTATTTCCAAAATCTCAATACTAAACTCAAAATCTTTTGAATTTAAATATAGATGATTTCTTATTTGCTGTAAGTTTTTATATTGTATTTCATTTTCTTTTTCAACCAATTGTTTATATTCTATTGTCTCTCTTGCTTCACGAGCTATAGCCCAATCCTCTGTAAATGTATAATTACGAATATCTGCAGGATATTTTTCTATTGCTTTTAAAAGAGTTCTTACGCCTCTTATATCAAAAGACAGTTCTATCTTTGGTAATACTATGCTAATATAGTCATTGAGATAAGTAAAGAGACTATTTTTTACGATATCTGATATCATTTTATTATTGACAAACTCTTTTCTATGTACTGTTGGATTTATGTATAAGCGTTTACTTTGCTTTTCCGGCAAAATTTGTTTATTAAATCCAAAAACATCTCTTAATTGTTCATTTAGTAATGAATTAGCTTCCACTAAATTAAAGTCAATTACACTATATGCTTGGACTTTAATATTTTGCTTTACAATCTCAACCATCTCATTATTGAAATGTTCAAACAAAATTCTTAAATTCTCATTATTAATACTAAGTTCTTTATTTATCCATTTACCCAGTTGAAGTAGCTGCGTTTTAAAAGTATTTTTAAAAGCATAGATAGTTAATCCGTTTGAATCTTTATCATTAATATCAAAACAGCTTATCAAAAATTGTAGGATCATTTTCTTCTTATCGTTAGGATGTGTCTTCCAACTCGAAATAAAACTTAACATGGAACTATTCAAGTAATTCTCGTGAAATAATAAGTAAAAGGCAAACATGAATTCTACTAAGAACTCATCCGTCCAAACAACGGATTTCACTTTCATTGACCTTGAGAAATAATCAAACCTAAATTTCTGATCCTCTTCGACCACTATACCGCCAAGTGCAACTATTATTATTTCATTATATTGTGAAATTAGATAATTTAGGTTTATTGCTTCTGTATTGATAGTAGTTTTTCGTTTAGAGTTAAACCCTTCTATTTCTTTCCTAAACTCGCTTGAAAGCATCTCTGTTTCCTTAAATGAATAAGAATATAAAACCAAGGTAATATACGTTAAAACTCTTGCAAATGTCTTGTTCTCTGAGTATTCATTTTTTTCAAAAATGCTTGATACTATTGAATGAAAGAGCTCTTGATCGCGCTCTAAAATAGCTATATTTTTTACTATATATAAAATTAATTTTTCATTTACGATATTGAATTTGCTGTCATCCCGCGAATAAAAACGTGTAATATTATCAACAAATTTCATAATAAGGGATTGCTTATACTGTTTGCTTATTGCAATGCCATAATAAATACTCTTAAAGTATTTATACGTCAGAAAAATTAATACATCTTTATCTATATTTATTAAATTATCAGCATTTTCAAAAATAAACGGAATTTGACTACTGTATAAATCGATATCGTTATAGAAAATTACTTTTTCTAACGGATAGGCAAGAATCTCTATCTTATCATATATTTGATTCTCGTCATTACAGTTTTCAAATATTTGTTCGAGGTATTTTACAGCTTCCTTATAACCATAGTTTACATTAAAGGAACTGAACAGATTTTTCAACAGATTTTGAGAGGAATTAATGATTTCACGACTTATAGATTCATCACTTTGAATCTGCAAAAATGTAGTATTTAGCGCCTTGATTATCACATTTACTTCTACTCCAGTTTGTTTATCTTTGACTATTTCACACAATCTGTCAATCAGCCTCTTTATGGTTTCCAAAATCAAATTAACATTTTTACTTTGAATTCGTCGATTAATTTCTTGCTCGATACTCTTATAACTATAATTTTTATCAAAGATATACTTATTAATTTGAATACCAAAAAAGCATACTAAAGCTAATGTAAATATAAACATTGTTTCAACTGCATTTATCCAGTCTAATGCATAGAATACTGATGTTAATAAAATATTTATAAACGGAACTATCAGAAATCCACGAAAATCAAACATGCCATTTTCAAAGTTTAATATTTCCTTTAATGAGAAACCACAACAAATTTCAGAAAGTGAACCAGTTATAATAGTAATTATTGTAAAACTCAATACTGCAATTGTAAATTGGGCAACAAATATATTTGAAACAAAACCACTATCTACATAAATAATCTTTATATTAAAATAATTCACTACAAAATCCACTACAAATGCATAAAACCAAATAAGAGTAGAAGAAATCAACAATTTTCTATTTTTAATAATAATATCAGTGAGTGAATTTCGCTGTGCCCGCATTTAATTTACCTCTCTAATTTTCAATGTCATTACAAATTCTACCCAACTACATCAAATGCATTATCCCGAATATCCTTGATAATCCCTAATATTTCCTGAGCCTCAGGTAAAGGGAAAATTTCAGTGATTCTACCAGTAGTGGTAAATGGCTATTCAGCAAGCTCCCTATTATCTTTTATACGACATATAGTCAGTTATTTGTTTAGTGCATTCAATTTAAATATAAAATACCATTCATTTCCTTATATTCTACATATTATTCTAAAATCCTTTCTTTTCAACTACATAGTATATGCCAAACAAAACAAAAAGCCCATGATTCCACAATCACAGACTTTCCTATATAACATCATATTCTTTTTATGTATGGTGGAGGCGAGGGGACGCCTGTTCCATTGTCTCCAATGGTGCTGACTATATCATGAACTTCATTACGAAGTCCTCTGGCGTATTATAGAAGCCGTATTATTGTTGGTAAGCTTCTATCCTAGTACAACCAAATTGGCTGCCTATGAGTCGATACAGGGCTGGTGGATTACTCCTCATACCCCTCGGTATTGCCGTCGTCTTTTACGTTACGGTTTCACCGATAAAGCCAGATTATCACTTGTAAATCACTTTACAAGGCAACTCTACTGAATCGAACCCCTGTCCGAAAGTGCTTCAACCAAAGCTTCTCCGAGCGCAGTCAGTCATTTTACATTCCCTCTACTGCACGCCGCCTGACAGGCTTACAGCTTTAGTAGCTTCATTTTACATCCTTATCGCAAAGCTTAAATAAGTGACGTTCACCGCTAAATGACGCCTTATCCTAAAGTGCGGTAACTAAAGGTAAGACGAGCAGCCTTAGGCTGCTAACGCGTAATTATCGTTTGCGTTTAATTTATTATTTTCCAGCTTTTTAGAGTGCCTCTGGGACCACTGCTCGCTACCTCGATCTCTACTACCCCCGTCGAAACCTTTACGCCCCCAGGTTAAATAGAGAGTTTAATAATCTTTGTTTCTCATTTCTCTTTGGATGTCTCTCTCTGCATCCCTTTCTGCTATTGCCTGACGTTTGTCATGCAGTTGCTTACCTTTTGCTACACCAAGCTGTACCTTCACCAAGCTGCCTTTTAGATAAACAGAAAGTGGTATCAAAGTATAACCCTTTTGCTGTATATATCCGATAAGCTTGTTGATTTCGCCTTTGTGCATTAAAAGTGTTCTTGTTCTAAGTGGGTCCTTGTTAAATATGTTTCCCTTTTCATATGGACTTATATGCATGTTGTGTACAAATATCTGACCCTTTTCTATAGCGGCATAGCTATCTTTCAGGTTTACTCCGCCATTTCTTATAGATTTGACTTCTGTTCCTGATAGTGAAATGCCAGCTTCAAAGGATTCTTCGATAAAATACTCATGCCAAGCTTTTTTATTTTTTGCAATTGTTTTTAAGCTGTCTTTTGCCATATTTTTACCACCTAGACTAATTACTGTATATTTATTATAACACCTAATTTTAAAGTGTCAACTCATTTAGTATAGCATTTAGCACTTTTAATAACAATGTAAAATTCTGTTTTAACAATCTTCTTCTTACAATTAAAAACGCATAAGCTATATATTAACCTATGCGTTTTACATGCTTTTATACCAGTACGAAATCTATGTTCTTGTTTGCAATGTCCACTTTATCTACTCTTATCTTTAGGACATCACCAATTCTAAAGGTTCTCTTGCTGCGTTCGCCTATCATTGTATGATGCTTCTCATCATACATATAGTAGTCATCATCTATATTGCTTATTCTGACTAAGCCTTCTATAGTGTTTTCAAGCTCTATAAACATACCAAAGGAGGTTACATTTGATATTATACCTTCGTATTCCTCGCCTATTTTCTCCTTCATGTACTCTGCCTTTTTCAAATCTTCAACATCACGTTCTGCTTCCTCTGCTGCTCTTTCTCTTACAGAGCAATGATCTGCCAGCTCCTCCAGCTTACCACGAAGATCTGTGATCCTGCTGCCATTTAGCTTGTTGTGCAAATCCTCTTTAATAATTCTGTGAATTATTAAGTCAGGATATCTTCTTATAGGTGATGTAAAATGGCAATAATACTTAGCTGCTAAACCAAAGTGTCCTAAGTTAGAGCTTGTATAACGCGCTTTTTTCAAGGATCTTAACATCAAAGTACTTATTATACGCTCTTCTCTTGTACCCTTTATCTTCTCCATCAATTGCTGCAACGCCTTGGGATGAATCTCATCTGCACCTTTTATGTGATAGCCAAAATTATATATGAATTCGTTGAAGACCTCAATTTTCTCTGCGGATGGATCTTCATGAACTCTGTATACAAATGGTGCATCCTTCCAGAACATGTGCTCGGCAATTGTTTCGTTGCAAATTAGCATGAACTCTTCTATTATCTGCTCTGAAATTCCTCTGTCATAAGGTCTGATTTCTATTGGTTTACCCTTTTCATCTAGAATTATCTTGGTTTCTTGGAATTCAAACTCGATACTGCCTCTGCTAGTTCTTCTTTTGCCCAAAATCTGCATAAGCTCATGCATAACCTCAAAGGTTGGTACAAGGTCTTTATATCTCTCTATAGTCTCTGGATCCTTGTCTGTCAGTATCTTATTTACATTTTTATAGGTCATTCTTTCTCGGGTCTTAATATAGCTTTCAAAAATTTCATATCTTACAACTTTACCTTTACTGTCAATCTCCATATCACAGCTTAACGTAAGACGTTCTATTTGAGGGTTTAAACTGCATATGCCATTTGATAATCTTTTTGGCAGCATAGGTACAACTCTATCTACTAGATATACACTGGTACCTCTCTTTAGTGCTTCTGTATCTAGCGCACTCTTCTTAGTCACATAATGACTTACATCAGCTATATGTACACCAAGTAAATAGTTGCCATTTGATAGCTTCTCAACATTTACAGCATCGTCCAAGTCCTTTGCATCTTCACCATCAATTGTTACTATTATCCTATCACGCAAATCTTTTCTGTACTCAAGCTCCTCTTCCTGTACTTTTTCAGATATTTTGTTTGCTTGAACTTCAACATCATCAGGAAATTCCTCAGGTAGGTTGTGGCTTCTTATTATGGATAATATATCAGTTCCTGCTTCATCCTTGTGTCCAAGTATTTCAATTACTCTGCCCTCAGGATTTCTCTTGGTCTCAGGCCATACTGTTATCTCTACAACTACCTTATGTCCATTCTTTGCACTGTTGAATTCAGTCTTGGGTACAAATATATCTTGATATATTCTTGGATCATCTGGAATAACAAAACCAAAGTTAGCACTTGATTCAAATAGTCCTACGACTCTTTTATTGGCTCTCTCCAGTATTCTTATTACTTCGCCTTCACTTTTTTTAGTGTTTAACTCCCCTGATGTCAATCTTACTATTACTCTGTCATTATTCATTGCACCATTTAAGTTTCCTGCAGGTATAAACATATCTTTTATGTCTTTATTGTCAGGAATTAGAAAGGCAAAACCCTTTTTATTTCCTTGGATTCTTCCAGGTACAAGGTTCATTTTCTCAGTGATGCCAAATTTCTTCTTTTTGGTTTGAATTATATCTCCATGCTGTTCTAACTGCTCTAGCGCATCATGGAATTGCTTAACCTCTGTTTCATCAATTTCCATTGATTGCTTTAACTCTTCATAATTCAGAGGTCTGTATGCATCCTCTCGCATGAAATTTGATATTTTGATTTTTATTTCTGTTAAATCTACCATTTCTTAAACCTCCATTGATTCAGAATATGAGCTGTATTTACTTTCCTTATATGTACTACATCTTTTATTGATGAAATTGTATACTTCTTCGAAAACCTGTTCCTTTTCACAGTCACAGGTTATTATATGTCCACTTCTATGCAGAAATATTATACTCTTATCTGTTGAAGCTACCGTTTTGTATATAAAATTCGCACTTGAGGGATGCACTTTTCCATCACTGTAGGACTGCATTATCAAAATAGGTTTATCCATATTATGCAAGCTTCCTTTGACAATATTAATTAGCTGAAGCAAGTTTACCAAGCTTTTTAAAGGAGTTCTGTCATAGCTTATAATGTAAGAATCCTTGTGTATTATAGACTTTGCTTCTTTTTCTGCTAAGAATCTTACATGCTTAACAAGAAAAGCAATGCAGTACTGTTTGTATAATATTTTCATAGGTGTAGACAAGCTTATTATTCCCTTGATGTTATATTTATGTGCTAATTGAAGTCCTATTGCACCGCCCATAGATAGTCCAGCTATAAATATCTCCTCACAACGCTTGGATAGCTCTTGATATGCTTCCTCTGCAGATTTTATCCAATCCAGATGATTAGTATATCTCAAATCTTTTAGTGCTGTACCATGTCCATCTAAAATCACATTACTTATGCAAAATCCCTTTTCCTTAAGATAGTTACCAAGATACTCCATATAAGTTGGCGAGCCGTTAAAGCCATGAATAAGTAATATACCAGTATTGTTGTGAGAAAAATTCACCAAAACTATCACCTCTACACACATAGTACAGATTATACTTGGTGTTATTATGTCACAGTTTGGCTATTTTATGTCTACAAGATTAAATTTAATCCTTACAGTTTAAATTATTAATAAAAAATATGCTGCAAATAATGCCACAATCAATTGAATTATAATTATGCTAGGTATTCCATATACAAACTTCTTATGTTGGGTCTTGTGCCTATACTGTTGCATCCCCATCTTTACTCCTATAGAACCACCTAGTAAAGCTATTACAAAAATTGTTTTTTCACTAATTCTCCATTTATTCTTTTTTGCCTTTGACTTATCAATTCCCATTATGGCGAAGCCAATTATATTCATTGCTAATAGATATATTAACAAATACTTCATAAAATCCTCCTATATACAAAAAACATAAGCTATGTATATTATCAAGTTATACATAGCTTAATTTAATCATCTATACTTATATTATATGAACAGTGAAATAATTACAAGTGCGCATAATTTTAGCCTAACAATTGTTAGGCTAACTTATCTAAAATTTAAATTATCGTACAAGAAGTAATACTATAGATAATATCATGAACACAATAGCTGCAACTGTTGTAATTTTAGCAGCAACCTGCTCATAGCTTTTACCCTTCTTCTTGCCAAATAGCTGTTCTGCTCCACCAGCTATTGATCCTGATAAACCAGCACTTTTACCTGGCTGTAATAGAACACCTACTATCAAAGTTAAGCATACTAAAAGTTGAATAACATAGAGTACAATCTTTAACACAGTAATACACACCTCCCTCTATATTTATGAAAAGCTTATATTTCGTTCAATATAAGTTTCAATTCTGTTAATAAAAGCATATAATTGCATTTTAACATATACCTGTACAAATTACAATAATTGCATTTAATAAAGTTATTTTTTATAAGTGAAGTACTGCTTGTTTATAAGCAGTATTTCACTTATTTTTATCTTAAATTGAAGAATGCTTTCTTACCAAGATATTTTGCCATTGAACCTAAACCTTCTTCGATTCTTAGAAGTTGATTGTACTTTGCAACTCTATCAGTTCTTGATGGAGCACCAGTCTTAATTTGACCTGCATTAACTGCAACAACCAAATCAGCAATTGTTGTATCCTCTGTCTCCCCTGATCTATGAGATACAACTGCTGTATAGCCAGCTCTGTTAGCCATTGCTATTGCATCAAGAGTTTCTGTTAGAGTACCAATTTGATTTACCTTTATTAATATTGAATTGGCAACGCCCTTTTCAATACCTCTTGAAAGTCTTTCAGTGTTAGTTACAAACAGATCGTCTCCTACTAATTGAATCTTCTTGCCAAGCTTTTCAGTCGCAAGCTTCCAGCCTTCCCAGTCATCTTCTGCCAAGCCATCTTCTATTGATATGATAGGATATTTGTTAACTAAGTTTTCATAAAATCCAACCATTTCAGTAGGTGTCAATACAACGCCTTCACCATCTAAATGATATTTACCATCTTCCTTGAAAAACTCTGAAGCAGCAGGATCAAGTGCTATGAAGATATCTTCTCCTGGTTTAAAGCCTGCTTTGCTTATAGCTTCTACTATAAGCTGTAACGCTTCTTCATTTGATGTAAGGTTTGGTGCAAAGCCGCCTTCATCACCTACGGATGTGTTGTAACCCTTTGACTTTAATACAGCTCTTAGGTTATGGAATACCTCAGCACACATTCTCAAAGCTTCTCTAAAGCTGCTTGCACCTACAGGCATAACCATAAACTCTTGTAAATCAACATTGTTGTCTGCATGAGCGCCACCGTTTAGTATGTTCATCATTGGAACTGGAAGAGTCTTTGCATTAACTCCACCTATGTATTGATATAGTGTAAGTCCACAAGCTTCAGCTGCTGCATGAGCAACTGCTAAGGATACACCTAGTATCGCATTTGCTCCAAGCTTTCCCTTGTTTGGAGTACCATCAAGCTCTATCATTCTTTCATCTATTGCAACTTGATCTAGAGCATCCATACCGATAATTTCCTCTGCTATTATCTCATTGACATTGCTAACAGCTGTAAGTACACCCTTTCCTAAGTATCTAGACTTATCACCATCTCTTAATTCTACAGCTTCAAATGCTCCTGTAGAGGCACCTGAAGGAACTGCTGCTCTTCCAGTTGCTCCGCCTTGTAGTTCAACCTCTACCTCAATAGTTGGGTTTCCTCTTGAATCAAGTATTTCTCTTGCAAATATGTCAGTAATAATTGTCATATTTTTTCCTCCTCTAAATGTGTTTATATGATGTGATTATATTATAACTAATAAACAGCTATTTTAGCAAACTCTTCTGCTTTTAAACTTGCGCCACCCACCAGAGCACCATCTATTTCAGGCATTTCCATAAGCTCTTTTATATTAGATGACTTAACACTGCCTCCATATAATATTCTAGTGTTTAAGCTTAGCTTTTCATTTAAAACCTCTTTTAACTGCTGTCTAATAAAGCCAATAACCTCGTTGGCATCTTCCTTTGTTGCAGTTTTGCCTGTGCCTATAGCCCAAACAGGTTCATAAGCGACTACTAAATTTTCTATATTATGATGTTCTAAGCCAACAAGACATTTTTTTACCTGCTCTGCTATAACATCAAAGGTTGTTCCATTCTCACGCTCATCTAATGTCTCACCTACACAAAGTATAGGCTTTAATCCATTTTTTAGAGCTGCTTCAACCTTCTTAT
Source organism: uncultured Clostridia bacterium (assembly GCA_942492835.1). Classification (GTDB taxonomy): domain Bacteria; phylum Bacillota; class Clostridia; order Lutisporales; family Lutisporaceae; genus GWB2-37-7. The sequence goes on from OW818645.1 coordinate 1,158,789, forward strand.
TTATTTCTTCGTTACTTTCTTTGAAATATTGTCTTCTTTCAGAGTGTCCTAAAATTACATACTCAATATTCATTGATTTTAAAGAAACAGGAGATATTTCACCTGTATAAGCACCACTGTCCTGATGATGCATGTTTTGAGCCCCTACTTTAATATTGCTGCCTTGTACAACCTTAATCGCATCACTTAGTGCAACAAAAGTCGGACATACTACAATCTCTGCTGCTGCATTTTGTACCAAAGGCTTTAGTTTATTTATCAATTCTTCTGCTTCCTTTGGTGTTTTATTCATTTTCCAATTGCCTGCAATTAGTGGTATTCTCATGTAATTCACCTCACTATTTGTTGTTGATTATGTCAATACCGGGCAATTTCTTGCCTTCTAAAAACTCTAAGGAAGCGCCGCCGCCTGTAGATATATGCGTTATTTTATCTGCAAATCCCAGCTGTTCTACCGCTGCTGCAGAATCACCACCACCTACTATAGTTGCACCCTTGCACTTTGACATTGCTTCTGCCAAAGCAAAGGTTCCTTTTGCAAAGCTCGGCATTTCAAATACACCCATTGGTCCATTCCATACAACAGTCTTTGCTTGCACTATTACTTCTGCAAAGATATCTCTAGACTTCTCTCCGATATCTAAGCCCATTTGATCTTCTGGTATCTTATTTGCATCAACTGTAGAATATGGAGCATCCTTGCTAAACTCAGGAGCAATGACTATATCAATTGGAAGTAATAGCTTTATCTTCTTAGCTTCTGCTTTTTTAAGTATTTCCCCTGCTAAATCAACCTTATCAGCTTCAAGTATGGACTTGCCAATCTCATAACCCATTGCTTTATAGAAGGTAAATGCCATACCTCCCCCGATTAAAAGAGTGTCAATCTTGTCCAACAGGTTTTCAATAACTCCTATTTTATCAGAAACCTTTGCTCCTCCCAATATAGCCACAAATGGTCTGTCTGGCTCTGTCAATGCTTTACCCATTATATCAATTTCTTTCTTAATCAGAAATCCTATAGCTGAGGGAAGATAGTTTGCTACTCCCGCTGTTGAGGCATGGGCTCTATGAGCCGTTCCAAAGGCATCATTTATATATAATTCACCTAGCTCTGCTAAGCTTTTTGCGAACTCAGCATCATTCTTCTCTTCCTGTTCATAAAATCTTACATTTTCTAACATCAGTATCTCGCCTGGCTGTAAAGAATATGCTGCTTGCTTAACTTTTTCCCCTATCACATCTGCTGCTAGTGTAACCTTTGTGTTTATTAATTGTTGAAGTCTTTCTGCCACTGGCTTTAAGGAGTACTTTTCATTGAACTTTCCTTTAGGTCTGCCCATATGAGACATCAATATTATCTTTGCCTTATGCTCTATAAGATATTTTATTGTTGGTAAAGCCTCAGTAATTCTTCGGTCATCAGTAATCTGACCCTGTTCATTTAGTGGAACATTAAAATCTACTCGAACTAATACCCTCTTATCCTCTAGTTTTAAATCCTCAATAGTCTTTTTATTTAACAAAAATAACCCTCCCATGTATGTAATCACAAAGTTCTGTCCAGTCTACAGCAATTTGTGCAGTCTGGACAGTAAATTCTATCTATTTGATATATATTTTATCAAATCAACCACTCTATTGGAATACCCATATTCATTATCATACCAAGAAATTACCTTTATCATGTTTCCTTGTATAACCATCGTCGATAATGCATCAATTATAGAAGAATATGCACTTCCCCTAAAGTCAACAGATACAAGAGGTTCATCACAGTATTGAAGTATACCCTTTAGTTCATTCTCCGAGGCATTCTTAAAAGCACTGTTTACTTCCTCTACAGTGACTTCTCTTTCTAATTCTACAACTAAATCAACTACTGAAACAGTAGGAGTTGGTACTCTTAAAGATAAACCTGTCAGCTTACCCTTAAGCTCTGGTAATACTAATGCAACTGCTTTTGCAGCACCTGTGGTTGTTGGTATAATAGATAGTGCAGCGGCTCTGCTTCTTCTTAAGTCAGAATGTGGTTGGTCAAGTATTCTTTGGTCATTTGTATAGGAGTGAATTGTATTCATCAAGCCTTTTACTATACCAAACTTCTCATGTATTACCTTTGCCATTGGTGCTAAACAATTTGTTGTACAGGAAGCGTTTGAAATAATAAGATGTTTCTCTGGGTCGTATTGGTGCTCATTTACACCCATAACTATTGTAATATCTTCATTTTTACCTGGAGCAGTGATTATTACTCTTTTTGCTCCTCCTACGATGTGCTTCATAGCATCTTCTTTTTTAGTAAATCTTCCCGTTGATTCTATTACTACATCTACGCCATACTCACCCCATTTAATTTTTTCGGGATTTGTCTCAGCAGAAATGCGAACTTCCTTTCCATCTACAATAATCGAGTTTTCAGTTGCTTTTACTTCCTTATCATATATACCATAAGTACTGTCATATTTCAATAAATGTGCCAGAGTCTTAGGATCTGTCAAATCATTTATCAGTACGATATCTATATCGTCACCATACTTCTCTTTTGCAATTTTAAAAACTGGCCTTCCTATGCGACCAAAACCATTAATTCCCACTTTAATTGTCATTTAATTTTCCTCCTTTAGTATTCTTAATATTTCACGAGCAGCTGCTTCATCAATAACTATAACTTGATTATTCTTGCCCTTGTTGACTAATATTATAGGTTCTGCTTTTGTTTTTCCTCCACCTATGCATATTGCTAATTCTATATTCTTCAAATCTTCTGGTCTTATACCTATACTGCCTGTCTTTTGTACAATTTTTGCTGCACTGTCGAAATAACATCCAAATGCCTCTGCTTTTACCTTTAGGCGCTTTAGCTCATCCAGCTCTTCAACTGTAAGGTTTCTCTTTTTAGAAATTGATTCTAAGGAGCTCACCCCAAAAATAAATATATTTGCCTGTTTTATGTACTGTATTACTTTATTAATATCCGGGTCTGGCATCATATTATTCAGCATATCGTCACTTATGTTGTCAGGCAGATGAAGCAGATGATAGCTACATCCTATATTGTTAGCTAATTTAGCTGCCACTATACTTGCCTGTCTCTCCAAATCCGCCTTAATTCCTCCTCTCGCAGGAACTACTACCAAGTTTTTTGCATTTAGCTTGTATGAGTTTTCTGCTACAGCTAGTAATGAATATCCACCACTTACTGCAATTATATATGAGTCTTTTATATGCTTTTTTGCATACTCAAAAGCTAAACCTGCCATATCCTTCAAGGTCTCACAATCTGTATCAGTATCTCCTGGAGCAATAATCACATCCTTTACTCCAAGTGCTTGTTTTATTTCATCAGCTAAACTAGTAATACCCCTTAATTCTGAAATAAAACCTCTAAATTTACTGATTATATTTCTTCCATCATCTGTAACTGTCATACCAACTGTCTGAATATCAATAAGATCTTGTTCTTTTAAAATATCCAGCTCACTTCTTACCCATCTCTCACTTTTGTTCAAAATTGAAGCAAGAGCTCTTCTGCCTATTGGCTGATTAAACTCAATTGTACGCAAAATGCTATACCTTTTCTCAGTTATGTCGATTATTTCTGGAGCAATTTTCTTTTGCAATTGTATCAAATCTTTCATAGAACCCTTTCTGGACATTTATCGTCCCCGCTGTCAATATTAGTCCCATTAACGTTATTATATTACACCATATCATAATGTGCAATATTCGTTTTAACTCATTATGTCCATAAACAAAAAAAGAATGTATATAAATACATTCTCTAATATCTCTTTCGTTTTGAAGATGCAGGAATTCTTAGCTCATCTCTGTATTTTGCTATTGTACGTCTAGATATTAAATATCCTTCCTTTATTAAAGCATCTGCTATAAGCTGATCGCTGATTGGTCTCTTATGATCTTCTTTATCTATAAAATTCTTAATCATTTTCTTTATGCTTTCTGAGGATATTGTATCTCCGCTTCGACTGTCAACTCCACTTTTAAAGAAGTATTTTATATCGTAAACTCCCCTATTGGTTTGAACATACTTACCATGTATAGCTCTGCTTACAGTTGATTCATGTACCCCTACTACCTCTGAAATATTCTTCAAAGTCATAATTTTTAGATGCATCACACCATTATCAAAAAACTCTCTTTGATATTCTACAATCGCCTCCATGACATTTAGCAAGGTACTCTTTCTCTGCTCGATACTTTTTATCAACCATAGTGCAGAGGAAAGCTTTTTGTTTATATATAGAGATGTTTGAGAGGATTTGTCCTCATTTTGAAGCAAGCCTTTATAAAATTGGCTAATCCTCAAAGAAGAATTATAATGATCGTTAATTGTAACGACATATTCATCTCCTACCTTTTCTATATAAACATCAGGAACGATATATTTGGTTGAAGTATTGCTCTCAAAGGCTCTCCCAGGTTTGGGTTCTAAGTCCTTTATAACATCACTTACAGCTTGTGCTTCATCTATTGAAATATCCAGTGATTTTGATATGTTGTTTAGCCTGTTGCATGCAATGTCATCTAAATGCTGATTTACAACCTTTTCTGTTTTTTCATTTAGTTGGCCCTTTATATTTAACTGTATTAGTAAACATTCTTTAAGGTTTCTGGCACCAACTCCCACTGGTTCAAAAGTATGGATGACTTCAAGTACCTTTTCTACTGTGCTTACATTTGTATTCATCATGCTCGCAAGCTCTTTTATATCTGTTTTAAGGTATCCATTATCGTCTAAGGATTCAACTATTAGCTCTCCTATATCCTTAAGCTCATCCTTTAATAAAGACAAATTAAGTTGAAACAGCAAATGCTCCTTCAAGGTGCTAGAATAAGAAATCAAGTTATCATAGCTTGCCTCGGAAGCATCTTCATTATCAAAGCTTTCAGAATAGTAGCTTTTGCCTTGAAATTGCAGATATTCCTTCCAATCAATTTCTTTTTCTTTTTGCTCTTCTTTTTCTTTATGTTCAGCACGTGTTTTTTCATCCTTATTTTCTTCAATCAACTCAAGTACAGGATTGACTTCGAGCTCATGCTGAATAAATTCCTCTAATTCCACAGATGGTAGCTGAAGTATTTTAAGCGCTAGCTTAAGTTCAGGTGTAATAACCAGTTTTTGCTGTTGTTCAATTGTTAACTCATATCCCATTTTCATAAAATCACCTCTGCCGAAGCAGTTTATTAGTTATGTTAATTATACCATATCAATACAAGTATACACATTGGATTATTTTGACTAGGAATTAAAAAAGATCGGTAATTATACCGACCTCTTTTCACATGCTTATTAAGGTTGTAGTTATTTTATCTCTCACCTTTTTCGTAAGGTATACCGCTTGCCGCAGGTGCTATCGACTTACCTATTAAGCCCGAAACAGCCAGCATCGTTAATATATATGGCATAGCGAATATGAATTCTCTCGGTATTGGCAGATTATTAGATACAGTTTCAAGTGCTACTGCAAATCCGAAAAATAAGCAAGCTCCTGCAGCTCCAATTGGGTTCCACTTACCAAATATCAAAGCAGCCAAAGCAATAAAGCCTTTACCTGCTATCATTCCTTCCTTAAACAAGTTTAAAGAACCAATTGATAGTGAAGCTCCACCTATTCCGCCTAGAACACCACTTAGTATAACGCATATATATCTTGTAGTATATACATTAACACCAAGAGTATCTGCTGCCTTTGGATGCTCCCCAACTGCTCTTATTCTCAATCCGAAGGGAGTTTTAAACATTACATAATATGATATTATTACTAAAGCAAACGCTAAATAAGTAAACATGTTAAATGGACCGATATTTGAAAATGAATTTACTGTGTCAGTTTGTCCAGGTCTTTTCCATACTGCAACTAGCAAAAAGGTTGTCAAGCTGGCTGCCAAAATATTAATTGCAGTACCAACTACAACTTGGTTTGCCTTAAAGTTAATGCTTAAGAATGCTAAGAGCAATCCAAATAAACCGCCTGCTACTATGGCACCAAGCAAGCCAAACCATGGAGAACCAGTCAAGTATGAGAAATATACTGCACTAAATGCACCTACTGTCATAATACCTTCCAAACCTATATTAACTACCCCTGATCTCTCAGAAAAGTTACCACCCAAAGCAGCAAACATCAAAGGAGTAGCTGATCTTATAGCGGCGGGAATTATTATACCTAACACTACTAAAAATCCTGAAAAATCCATGCTACTTTCCCTCCCCTTTTGCTAAGCTTTTTTTAATTTTTTGCTTGTCCGTATATTTTTCAACCATTACCTTAACAAAGTTTACAGCAACAAATAATATTATTATACCTTGTATTATCCCTACTACTTCCTTTGGAATTCCTCTTATCTGCATAAGTGGTCCACCTTTTTGCAGCACTCCAAATAAGAAGGCAGATAGTATTACTCCCAATGGATTACTATTTCCTACCAAGGCTACTGCAATTCCATCGAAACCATAATTGGTAAAACCAAATAGATTGTTTACCCTAAATTGTACTCCGCTTACCATTAATGCACCTGCAAGACCAGAAAACATACCAGAAATAAACATTGTAAGTACAAGATTTTTCTTCACGTTTATACCGCCATATTCTGCTGCATCTGGGTTTAAACCTACTGCTCTAATCTCATAACCTCTTACAGTTTTATTTAAAAGATAATAGGCAAACACAGCAACCATCAATGAAACAAATATGCCTATGTTAACTCTAGATCCTTTAAATACCTGTATACCTTCGGCTAACTTCCAAAGCTTTGCTGTATCAGCAATAGCAAAGGAGAACGCCTTACCAGGCTCATTTAGCAGATTCATAACTATATAGTTACTAAAATACATTGCAATATAGTTTAGCATTATACTGTTTATAACCTCATGTGCGCCTACTTTTGCCTTTAGCCAACCTACAATGCCTCCCCATATACCTCCTGCAATAGCACCTACCGACAATGCTATTAATATATGAAATATAGCTGGAAGACCATTAAATGCCCAGCCTGCCCATACGGTAGCAATAGATCCCATTATAAACTGACCTTCAGCACCTATATTGAACAACCCAGATTTGAAGGCAAAAGCCACAGAAAGACCAGTCAATATAAGCGGAGTGACTGATACTAATGTTTCCCCGAAATTAGGCCAACTGCCCAGGCTTCCTTTAAACATAGCACTAAACGCAACCATAGGATCATAACCAAAAACCGCTACAACAGTACCTCCTACAATAAAGGAAATAAATATAGCAATAAGAGGATATGCAATAGCTTTAGCATTAGTCATTAAAAGTGTTCTAAATCTACTCATTTTGTTTTCCATTTCACATTCCCCTTATTCTTCATTCTCTATTTTACCGCCAGCCATCATTATGCCTAGCTTTTTCTCTGTTGCATCCTTTGCATCCATTATTCCTACAATTTTTCCATCGTACATAACCGCAATTCTATCAGATAGAGACATTATCTCGTCTAATTCTAAAGAAACCAATAATACAGCCTTTCCATTGTCGCGAAGCTCTACCAGTTTTTTGTGTACAAACTCTATAGCTCCTACATCCAGACCTCTTGTAGGCTGTGCTGCAATACATAGGCTCGGATCTCTGTCCACTTCTCTTGCAACAATAAGCTTTTGCTGATTACCACCAGAGAGTGATCGTGCTTCGACATTCTCATTGGGCGTTCTAACGTCATAATCCTTAATTAGTCTTCTTGCATGCTCTTTTATTTTAGGATAGTTAAGTCCAAATCTTCCTCTAAACTTTTTATTGTGATGACTTCCTAATATAGAATTCTCTGCTAGAGAATAATTAAGAACCAGACCTCTTTTTTGTCTATCCTCAGGTATATGAGAAACACCGCTTTCTATTACATCCATTACAGGAAGTGAAGTTATCTCCTTGCCATTTAGCAGTACTTCTCCAGCTGTTGGTTTTTGAAGACCTGTTAATGCTTTTAAAAGCTCAGTTTGTCCGTTACCATCTACACCTGCAATACCAAGAATTTCTCCACTTTTCACCTGAAAATCAACACCCTTAACCGCTTCCAAGCCCCTAGTATCGTTAGCCTTTAGTCCTTTAACTTCCAAAACTGGAGTAGAAGCTTCTCTAGTTGATTTTTCAACATGAAGGTTTACCTTACGTCCAACCATCTTTTCTGCTAGCTCATCAATATTAGTCTCACTAGTGTTTATAGTATCAATAACCTTGCCTCTTCTTATAATCGTAACTCTGTCACTCATAGACATAACTTCCTTAAGCTTGTGAGTGATTAGTATTATTGTCTTTCCATGACTTACTAAGCTTTTTAGTATTATACCTAGCTCCACGATTTCTTGTGGTGTCAATACTGCTGTGGGTTCATCAAGAATCAATATTTCAGCACCTCTATAAAGAGTCTTCAATATTTCAACTCTTTGCTGCATACCTACTGAGATATCACTAACTTTTGATCTAGCATCAACCTTAAGTTCATACTTAGCAGATAACTCTTCAACCTCTTTTATTGCCTTTTTTAAGTCAAGAGAAATGCCCTTCCTAGTTTCTAACCCTAAAACAATATTTTCTGCTACTGTAAAAGTTGGTACCAGCATAAAGTGCTGATGCACCATTCCTATTCCTGCAAATATTGCTACATTTGGATTTGAAATTCTAACAGACTTTCCTTTTATAAAAACTTGCCCTTCATCAGGTTGATATAGACCATAAAGAATATTCATTAATGTAGATTTACCTGCTCCATTTTCTCCTAAAAGAACATGTATTTCACCTTTATTTACCGAAAGATTTATATTGTCATTGGCTTTTATACCTGGAAATGATTTACTAATTCCCTTCATCTCAATTACTGTGGACAATCTTATCACCTTCTTATATTATTTGGATTAAAAAATAATATATTATCATCAGCAGTCTATATAAAATGCACAAATTGACAATTAATAAAATTAAATTGTTTAGTGCTATATATAAGGCTACATATAAATACTAAGAATATTATACCTATAAAATAATTGCTAATCAATTAAATTAATTAATTATTATTTAATTGATATCATGAATTAAAAATAAAAAGCTAGAAGCTTTTGCTTCTAGCTTTTTAAGCCATCTAATATTTACTATTCAATTGTAACAGGCATAAATGCCTTTAGTTCTTCTTCCGTACTTGGTACAACTATTGTTCCATCTATTATTGCTTGCTTATATTTATCAGCAGCTGTCTTAACTTCAGCTGGGACATTGTTTCCCCCGTCACTGTAGCCAACGCCTTCTTCTTTAATGCCAAGGTCTAGTACCTTAGCTTCAAAGTTACCATCAACAATAGCTTTAGCCATAGTATAAGTAGCAGTGTCAACTCTCTTTATCATGCTTGCAAGAACTTTATTCTTCTTTGATTGTGCGGATTGATCCATATCAACGCCGATTGCCCAGAAGTCTTTTTCGTCTGCTGCTGTGATAACACCTATACCACATGCTCCTGAAGCATGAAATATTACATCAGCCTTCTTAGCAAATTGAGCTAATGCAACTTCTTTACCCTTATCTGGGCTATCGAAAACTCCTGTGTAGTTTACTAATACCATTGCATTTGGTTTAACAGATGCAACACCTGCTCTGAAGCCAACTTCAAACTTCTTTATTAAAGGAGTTTCCATTCCTCCTACAAAACCGATAACATCTGATTTAGTTGTAAGACCTGCTATAACGCCAACAAGGAATGAACCTTCATGCTCCTTGAATACTACTGACATTACATTAGGTTTGTCAACTACCATATCAACTAATCCAAACTTTTTGTCTGGATATTGGTCAGCTGCTGCTTTCATAGCGTTTTCAAATAAGAAGCCTACACCTACTGTTAGGTCAACAGATTGTGCCATGCTGATTAGGTTTGGTTCATAATCATCTTGCTTTGTTGATTGAAGAACTGGAACCTCAATTCCAAACTCTTGTCCAGCCTTTGTTAGACCTGTATAAGCTGAATCGTTGAAGGACTTGTCTCCAAGACCACCTACATCTGTAACCATACCAAAAGTAGCCTTTGGTGCTGGTGTTGGTTCTGTTGGAGTTGGTGTTGTTGGTGCTGGCTCTTCCTTTGATCCACAACCAACAAACAATGACATTACCATTACAAGAATTAATAATAGTGCTATTGATTTTTTCATCAATCTTTCCCCTCGCTTTATATATTAGTATTTTACTGTATTACAACATATTACTATTCTACACAATTTTAATTAAACCTTCAACATTATTAGAATTTATTTTTATATATTTTTTAGAACTATTCAGTGAACAAAAAATATAGAAGGATGACACATAGGTCATCCTTTACCAAAGATTATATATATAATACTAGCAATGGCAGTCTAGTGGTCTCTCTATAATATATTTATTCTCCAGTAAAATATCTATTGCCTTAATATAATCACCATCTGAAACCAAAATCATAGGTCCAGTGCAACCCATACCACTTTCCGAGTAGATACCTGACTGACCAAGTGTTATCACTGCATTTTCAAGCTCAAGTATATCAATTCCTGCTATAGATTTTGTTACAACCTTCTTATCTGGCATCTTGAACTCTTGCTTAGGAGCTGCTTTCTTACTATCAGCAGTTAAAGATTGAAGTATCTCATTAAGTCCCGCTTTTCTTGCTTTTGCAAATTCATCCTTAGCAATATGTTGAAGCTTGCCTTGTGCACAGCTGGCTGCATATCTTAGTGCTTCACATACCACAGGAGCACCTGAGGCACGTGATAATATACATATTATCTTATCATAGTTTTCTCCGATTCCAGGGCCATAGCCAAATCCAAGTGATTCATAGCTGCCACCGGTTGTATAGGATGAGAAAATTTTCATCATTAGATTGCCTGTTAGAGAATCCATTACCATTATATCTGAAGCAGCAACTAACAAGTCATTGCCTCTCATAACAATGCCGCCATCTGCTCTAACTGACTCGGAGAAGTTTATATCATAGCCATTAGCTTTAAGCTCCTTAAGAGCTCCTTCTACTTTTCTTGCTCCGTCAATATTTAGAATTCCTACTGTTGGTTCTTTAATGCCTAATGCCTTTGCAGTTATTATTCCATACAGTGCATTTTTTACCATGCCTTCTACTCTGTGAGTAGATGAAGTGCCTGTTGTAGTAGCTATTAATAACTCTTTTCCTAGTCCAGGAGTTATTGCTCTGCCTACTGTGGAAACACCTATTGGGAAGCTATAGTGCATTGTTACTGCAGAGTCTAGCTCACCATTTTCTAGCATTGCATCCATGATTTTATACATTTCTTCTTCTGTTTGTGCTTCAACTATTCTAAGAGAAGTATCAACTTTAGATCCTATAAGTACAATTTCAAAGTCACTGTACTTTTTTGCAGCCATTTCTGCTCCTTTTATAAGCTCAGAAGTTCCATGTTCACTGCCAAGGGTAGTTAACCCAACTTTTACCTTATTGCCGAAGTTTCCTGTTTTCATTGCATCAGCAATATCGTTAAATACTTCACCAATCATATTTTTTATATTATTATCAGTCATAAATTTCACCCCTACTTTCCGCTAAGCAAAGAGGATGCAAATTCTTTCATGGCTTCAGCCAGCATGTCTTTTATTTCTTCTTTTGATACTGATTGAATAGGCTCTTCCTTGCCAGGATTTTTTTCCATTATTATAGATACACCATCAAACTGATTTGTCATTCTGCCTAGGAATAAGCTACCCTTTCCAACTATCATTGCATTTTTTATTTTACCAGCTAAAATCATTTCCCTTGCTGGACCCACAAATGGCACTCCTGAAGGAATATGTCCCTGAGTTGGCGCAAAGCCTGGCATACCATGATCACTGATAAAGCCAGCCATTGAAGCCTTTTCTATATCGCCCCTCTTTGCTCCTAGGGCTGCAATCATCTTGTAGTTTGCCAAAGGAACGTTTCCTGCACCTGCAGGCTCTGTTATCTCTGGGTTCTGCATTTCTACTGAGTACTTATCAATATCAGTAATTTTTAGGCCTACCTTATCAAGAGGCATTGTTATAAGTGCTTCCATAACAGCCTGTGGTGATGAGCCTGTTCCTACTGTATGTCTTCCTACAATATCTGTTCTCAATATTGGGCTGATGCCATCATTTTCTGTAACTAATATAGCAAATCCACCCAAACAATCTTCTAGTACGGGTAAACCCTTGTTTACATGGTCTCTAGCATTCATGCCAAGCTTCGCTGTGGCTCCTCCTGCTACTATGGCAACAGTCTTATAAATTCCTGACTTAACTAATGCTGAAGCATTTATAAGTGCATGAGTTGGTGCTGCACAAAAGCCCCTTGTGTCTGAACCGGTAGCACTTACAGCTCCTGCAATTTCTGCTATAGACTTTGCAAAGTTGCCTCCGCCTCTTTGGTTCATATCACCGCATGCTTCTTCAGAGCATTCAATAACATACTCGATAGAATCAGCAGGAACATTTTGTTTCTGGATCAAATTTTTAAGTGCTAGTACCCCTGAGGCTTTTACCACAAGGTTTTCTACCATTGTATGTGCTGTAAGATTTTTATCCTTTTCATGTGCTGCTTTTACACAGCCTACAAGCTTATGATTCAAATGCAGCGGTTCTGCACCTCCAGCAAGCATATTCTCAATTTCAGATATTTCAAAACCAACTTTTAGCTTATCAAGCTCTTCATTTGAATATGATTTCTTTTCTATAAGCTTTTCTTTATACTTCTCAACGAATCCCTTTTCTAGCATAACAAGATCAAAAGCATCACTAATCTTTAACGCTAGCAAGAATTCTTCCTGTGAGATTATTTCTCCCAATTTTCCTTCTGCTGTCGCATTTGGCATAAGATTACTATACCATGGTTTTGGCAGGCTGTTTAAGTCATCAGGAAGTATGTTTCCTATATATGCTTGATTTGGAGCGTACTTTACAACCTCTTCAAAGCTTCTTAAATGTTCAGGAACCTTTCTTATAAGTTCTGAATCAGGATTTGACTCATGCTCTTGTGCACAAGTTGTACCATAGTGCATTATCATATCAGGGGTATGCACCAATATATATGATGCCGCTTTTACTACTGGTAATGCCATTTTTACACCTCCAACTTTGTGTTCTCATTAAAACTGGCAATTTCCATATGACAATAGTTTATCTTAAAATAATTTGTCATATGTCAATTGCCAACTCTAATAATTCATTGTTTTATAAATTTTATCAATTATTGATAATCATTATTATTTATCAAATACAGTTTGTTCAGTAACCTCTGTTTGAAGAGCTTTAAGAGCCTTCATAACAATACCCATTCTAAGCTTCTTTTCTTCTTGCATGGTTTGAGTAGGGTTACCCAATGGATGTGGTATTGCTATAGCAGGAACTATTCTGTTTGCACCTACTGTCAAGGATATTGGAACAACTGTACAAATGTGAACTACAGGTATTCCAGCTCTCTCGATTTCTTTTACCATCGTTGCACCGCAACGTGTACAAGTTCCTCAGGTGGAAGTGAGTATAACTGCCTGCACTCCATCATTTATAAGATCCTTAGCAATCTCTGCTGCATACTTTTTGGAGTTTGCAACTGAAGTACCGTTACCTACTGTTGCATAGAAATATCTATGAAGTTTTCCAATTACGCCTTCCTTCTCTAGATCTCTCAATACATCAACAGGTAGTACTCTGTCAGCATCCAAGTTTGCATAAACAGGGTCATAACCACCATGAGCTGTCTCATATGTATCTTCAGTAAGGTCCATGACTCCTTCGATGTCATATTTACCATACTTTGAAGCACTTGAGGACTCTATTCTATCTGGGTTATGCTTTGGTACAATACCTCCAGAAGTAACAAGTGCAATTTTTGCCTTTGTTAAATCCAAAACTGCTTTATTTGGAGCTACTCTGTCAAAGTCAGGCATAGGATATTCAGTTACGAACTTTTCATTCTTAAGCTTTGCTACTAAGATATCAACAGCTCTTTTTGAACCTCTATCTTCTTTGAAAACATTCTTTCTGAAACCTCTAGGGATGTAACCTTCTTCTGTAGGTGTTCCAATTGCTTCCTTCTTTGCTACTTTAAGAGCCAATTTGGCCATAGCAGGAACTGCCTGTCTCATACCTGTAGCAGCATTTACTGTGCTAAGGATATAAATATCCTTCTTGAACATATCTGCTCCTGGGTTTTCTATATACATGCCTGATATAGCTGGAATGTTCAATTTTTCTTGAACTTCCTTACAAATACTGCCACAAGCTACACCGTATCTACCGGCATTAAATGCAGGACCAGCAATAAACAAGTCTGGATTGTATTGCTTCACCATTTCAAGTATTTCTGAGGTAGCAGTTTCAAGATTCTCATTAAAGTATGAGTCACCGCAAATAACTGTTGCAACTATCTCAGCTTCAGATCCCAAAGCTGCCTTTAATGCAGCACCTGGGCCTACAATGCCTGCTCTTATTTCAGGTTTTATATCAGCTTTATCTTCACCACCAATACCAGCGAAGAACTGATTTATATAGTGTACAATCTTGATCATGTTTATATCTCCCTCCTCTCTTTTGTCATATGTTATTTTATATTAGTACTTTGAAAATTGCTCTCTCATTGAGCTAACTTCGCTCTTTAGTGCATCAACATCAAGTACCATTTCCATCATTCCGCATTGATCATCGTATATCTGTGAATCAAACTGATCCTTTAATTCAAATATGTGGTAAACTGAGAGTCCCAACGAGACTCCTGCCAAAGGACCTGCATAAGTTGGATCTCCTGCTGCAACTGTTTCTGCGGTTAAGCCTGCAGATTCAGCCTCAGCTGTTCCTAAAATTACGACAACATTTTCCTTGCCATATTTTTCTGATAGATCCATTACTCTTTTTTGGTTTTCCAGGTCCATTGCTCCTGCGGCAGTTCAGACAAAGCATTCTGTAGCAGCAAAAACTACTTCAGCGCCAGTTGTCTTAACGCACTCTTCAATTGCAGGAGCAGGTATACCATCTCTGTCGCCAATTATGATTACCTTTTTATCCTTTAACATGGTTTCCATCCTTTCTATTTATAAATTTTTCTGATTATAATTCAATTGCTGATAACTTATTAAAGCCTATTTCACTAGTTGCTCCAGTTATAACCTGAAGCTCTGCTACTATACTTCCGTCAGGTCTTAGACTTCCATCAAAGCCCCCAGCGATTGTATTAGCAGGCTCTAAATAGCCTATAACCTTCTTCATTGCAGGTAATTCTATAAGCTCATTTGCATTACCACCAGTTACAACTGCATCAGCTGTTTTATCAGCATCAGCAAGAGACTGTGATGCACCATCTCTACCTGCATATTCATCTGTAATAAGTACAGTCTTTACACCCTTAGCTGTTATTTTCTTGCAGTTCATCATAAGGTCAGTATCAGGATTTCCAAAACCTTCTTCAGAAATAATTACTGCATCAAGATTTAAGAACTCTGCAAGCTTAGCTGTCCAGTTTGAGGATCTTTCCTTATCCATAAGTGTTACATTTTCATTTGTTATAATAACGCCTACAAAGTTATAATCCTTACCATGTCTTTCATATAAGTCTTCAATTACTGGATTGTTGCAGTGATTGTATGTTGGGTTTTTGTCACATGCAGATACGCAGTTACCGCTTAGTATTGCTCCATCCATAACCTCAGTAGGATATATGATTGTTGGAACTATTCTCTTTGCGTCAACTCCATATACATAAGTATCATGCATTAAGCCTTGAGTTTGAAGCATATAAACATATGCTACCTTTGGAAGATCTGGATACTTTTTAAGACCTTCTGCAAATGGTAATGTTTCATATATCTTTACTTCATCTGGTGTAATATTTTTACCAGCTTCGCCTAGATAGTTAGCAGCTTTTAAACCAATAAATCTTATAGCTTGCTCATGCTCATGCTGTTGTAGATCATCAATTGGTGTGCATACTATTACAAGGTTGTTTGTTTTTGAAAAAGGTGTATAATCAGCACCTGTTCCACTCATGTCTATAATACCCTCTTGAAATCCTACTATCTTACCTGTAGTAACAACAGCGGCTCCTTTAAGTACATTAGTCTTTCCTGATCCAACTACGTCTACTTTGTTTAGTACACCGGGGAATATTCCTCCGGGTCCTTCAACCTTAACTCTTGGTTCTATAACGTCTTTTACCGGCATAATTCTTGTTTCTTCACCTGGTTTAGCGATATCTAACTCAATGCTTTTAATTCTATCATCTCCACCAATGGCGTTTAACAACTCAGCCTTATTTACATAAAGAGTACCGTTTTCAACCTTTGTCTGGCTTCCAAACTGCATATCTTTAATGAATATCTTTCCAAGTTCTAGACGCATAAAGTTCACCTCCCCTAAAATTATCGTTTGTTGACATCTCTATATAAATTCTTTTATAAGAGCTTCTATCGAATCAGGAGTACAGTTTTCTGCCCCACTGATTTCCTTGATCTTTTCACCATTCTTATAAACTATAAAAGTTGGTAAGCCTAGAACTTTTTGGCTAATAGCAAGTCTTCTGTTCTCTGCTGTATTTAACTTACCTATCTTTATTTTGTCTCCATATTGTTCACCTAATCTGTGTACATCATCCATAAGTGCCTTACAAGGTTCACATTTTGTACCCCAAAAATCTACCAATACTGCACCTTTTTCTTGTAACACCTCAACATCGAAATTATCCTTGGTTAGTTCTAACATAATTTCACCTCCTTTTAAGATTTTGTAACAGAACTTCGTTATTATATTAAATTCCCAGCCTTTTTTGGCATCAGGAAGTTCTATTCTGTAAAATTACTCTCTATAAACTTTTCTGCATTAACAGCGGCTATAGCCCCATCTGCACAGGCTGTGATTACTTGTCTTAATGATTTTGCTCTTACATCTCCAGCCGCAAATACACCTTCTACTGAAGTTCTCAATTCTTCATCAGCCATGATGTAACCTTTTGGATTCAATTCCACATGTCCTTTAATTATGTCTGTTATAGGTTTTGTGCCAACAAATACAAAGACACCATCAGTTCTAAAATCGGTAGTTTCTCCACTTTTAATATTTTTAAGTTTAACGCCTTCGACTATTCCATCACCATAAATTTCCTCTACAACGCTATTCCATATTACATTTATCTTTTCATTGCTCATAGCTTTTTCTATTATTGATTTTGCAGCTCTAAACTCTTCTCTTCTATGAACAATAGTTACCTTATCTGCAAACTTTGTAAGATATATTGCTTCTTCAACCGCTGCATCTCCACCGCCTATGACAATAACTTCAAGCTCAGTGAAGAAATCAGCATCACATGTAGCACAATAGGACACTCCTTTTCCTCTAAGCTCATTTTCTCCTGGAGCACCCA
The DNA here is from genome assembly GCA_942492835.1 of uncultured Clostridia bacterium. Taxonomy (GTDB): domain Bacteria; phylum Bacillota; class Clostridia; order Lutisporales; family Lutisporaceae; genus GWB2-37-7. The sequence continues at coordinate 1,176,183 of OW818645.1, forward strand.
AAAGCATTGGCTGCGCACCTGTTGCATATATTACAGTTCTTGCTTGTATTTCGTTTTTTGAAAGCTTAATTGTCTTTATTTTATTTGATAAGTCAAATCCAGCTACTTCTTCTTTTATCATCTCTGTTCCAAAAGCCTCTGCTTGAATTTTCATTCTCTCCATTAATTTAGGTCCTGTTGGATGTTCTATAGAGCCAGGATAGTTTTCCAGTTCCTCTGTTGTTGCCGCCTGTCCACCCCACTTTGCTTTTTCAATTATTACTGCACTCATTTTTGCTCTGGATGCATAAAGTCCTGCGGATAGTCCTGCAGGGCCTCCTCCAATTATAGCTACATCATAAATTTTACTCATAGTTTCCTCCTTAATTTCATTCCTTATGTATATAATTTTTTACTAATTAATTTGTGCTTCTATGTATATAAGATATTATTATCTAAAGAGCTTTCAAATAATCTTTTATCAACAACTTGAAAGTCCTCCATCACTTTTGGGCTAAAACATGGTGTATGTTTCATCTTGTCAAACTTTTCATATGTTGTAATGCTGTTCTCTATAATTTCAAGAGATTGCAAATTCATATCTTTACCCTTTTTTATAATTATACTTCTGTATGGAGTTTCATTTGGCTTAACGCTTCCCATTAGTGGATGTGTAATCAGTTCATATCCTTGATGTACATAGTCTCTAACTTTTGTCAAAACACTATAATAATTGCTATCAATGAACTCTATATTAAATTTTTCTCTGTAAACCTCATAAACATCAGGATTATTACTAATTACCAAAATATTTTTGTTCAGTTTTATCCCCTCACAATTCCATACATATTCTTTGATTCATAAGTCACAGAAAATACATTTTTTACGATTTTTCATAAAAAATGACATCAAAAAAACAGAGGTAAAGTCCCTCGACTTTACCTCTGTTATTAACCTGAGATATTCTTCATAATATAACTTTACTTAGTTATATCAAATTGATCCTTCGGTGCATACGCTTTCCAGAGGTCTGTCCGGCTACGGTCCTTTTGCCTGAGAGCTTCATTTATAACTTTAATAAACTTATTCCTTCGGCGCTCTAACGAGTCTCTCCCGTAAACCATCATCCAAATTATTCAATTTTCCGCTACTTTAATGATATACCATAATAATAATAAAATCAATACATTTTTAAAAATATATTGATTTTTTCTATAATTTTTTTATTAATGCACATTTTCTGTTTTATAAACTTGTACAGATATCAAATCCTATACCTCAAAGTAAATAGCAACAGCTCCTGGACCTGCATGAGTAGCCACTACTGAGCCAACCTCTCCCCTTATTATTTCCTTGACATTATATTCTCTGACTAGGTATTCCTCAAGCATCTTGAAATTCTTAGGTGTTATTGTATGGTTAATGCCTACTACTTTACCTTCAAGGCTCCAACCGTTATCCTTTATAATATCAAACGTTACAGTTAAGGCTTTCTTTATACCCCTAGCTTTTTCTAATAACTCCAGTTTTCCATCATTAATAGTTAATATTGGCTTAATGTTTAGTATAGAGCCTAAAATATTTGCTGATAAAGAAATTCGTCCTCCCTTATGGAGGTACTTTAATGTGTCTACTATATAAAAGTATTTCATTCTTTTTACACTACTTCTAATTTCGGCTGCGATAGCTTTGTCATCCATTCCTTGCTCTGCAAGTCTAGCAGCTTTAATAGCTAACATACCTGATCCTAGAGTAACGCCTTCAGAATCAATTATATGAATTTTATCACTGTTCAATTGATTCTTAGCCAAAACTGCAGAGTTATATGTGCCACTCATTTTGCTTGAACCATTTATGCAGATTATCTCATTTCCACTCTCCAGCTCTTTTTTAAATACTTCCATGAACTCAACAGGAGGTATTTGAGAGGTAGTTGGAAGGTTCTCGGATACATCCAGTTTGGCATAGAATTCCTCCATAGTTATATCTTTACCATCTTTATAAGACTCATTCCCAAAGTGTACTGTCAAGGGCATTACTCCTATGTCATACATTTTTTTATAAGCTTCAGGAACATCACACATTGTATCCGTAATTATTCTAACAGCCATAACAATTCCTCCAATTTTTACTATATCATATCAGGGAAACCAATTTGTCTTAAAGCTTCATATACTACTATTGCAACAGAATTAGATAGATTCAAAGAACGAGCATCAACATTATTAATCATTGGTATTCTAATACAATAGTCTCTATTTTGTTCCAACAAAGTGTTAGGAAGACCTGCAGTTTCCTTACCAAAAACTATAAAACAATCTTTTTCATACTTTACTTCTGCATGATTTTTCTTACCCTTTGTTGTAGAATAAAAGTATAACCCTTCTGGATATGCTTCTTTTAAAGCCTCAAAGCTTTCATGATACTCAATATTGAGTAGATGCCAGTAATCCAAGCCTGCACGCTTTAACTGCTTATCATCTGTAGAAAAACCCAAAGGCTTTACAAGATGAAGCTTGCAACCCGTTGCAGCACAAGTTCTAGCTATGTTACCTGTATTTTGTGGTATTTCCGGTTCAACCATAACAATATTTAAACTCATTATTCACATCCCCCATTTAAGTGTATAAACTATTTTTTTGTAAGAATCTTAAACATATCAATAAATACATCATATAAAAGAATCATGAGACCACTTATTAATAATGTTATACCCAAAGTAAAGATAATCCTTATCCCAGTGGGTATTTTATGAAATATCAGCATCTGTGCCAACCCACCAGAAACAGCTGCCATTGATATTATTATAACTAATCCAATAAACATAATCAAAAGATCTCTATAAATTTTCAAATATATCTTCTTTTTCATTTTAATAGGAGACTTAATAGGATTCTCCTCCGTGCTACCCATAATATTTCTCATATAATTGATTGCTTGAAGCTGTTGTTTGCACTCTTTGCACTCTTTTATGTGTTGTTCAAATTCCTTTTTGTCCTCATCGGAAAGCTCATTATCTATATATAGAGAAATTTGTTTCTCATATTTCTCACAGTTCATTATCGCTCATCTCCTTAAATAATTTTTGAAACTCCAGTCTAGCTCTATGAATAAGCGATTTTATACCAGCTTCCGATAAATTCAAAATTTCTGCTATATCCTTGTATGGCAAATCATTATAATCTCTAAGTATAATTACGGTTTTGTAACGGTCGTTTAGTCTCATTATTACTTTATTTATTTTATCTCTTAACTCTGTATTTAGATAATTAGCTTCAGGGTTGTTATCCCATTTAACTTCTTTTATATCATTTTCATAATTTACATTATCAATGAGTTCAAAAGTGATTTTATGTTTTCTTATATAATCAATACAGGCATTATGGGCTATTCTATAAATCCATGGTGACAGCTTTATATCAGTATCTACCTTTGATAAGCCTTTATAAATCTTTACAAAGGTATCCTGTGTAATATCTTCTGCTGTATCAGCATTATATACCATCTTATAAATGAAAAAGTATATTGGTTTATAATATATAGTAAATATTTCATCAAAGGCCTTCAGATCTTTACCTTTAAAACGTTTTACTAACATATTGTCTTCAAGCAACCGTCATCGCCTCCTATAATGCATTACCTATACATGATAAAAAAAGCAATCTTATTGAATATATCTATATTTCAGAAATATCCTATAAAACTGCTTTAGTGCCGGTTACTATTTATTGTTAGCTTGCAACCGCTACATCTATCTCTATTTTCCCACCATTTGCCATTTCAATTGGAACACATATTGTTTGTACTCCCTTAGTAGAAATATTCATGTTTGTACCAACCAATATTGTAGGTGGAGTTATATCAATCTTCACTCCTGTATTATAAAACTCAGTTGAAACATTTCCCATTATCATATTGCCAAGCTCTGCAATCGCGCTTTTAGACATCTCGTCTAATGCAGGCACTTCCATGCCAAACATCATAGCAGATGCTATCTTGCAGGCAGTGTTTTCATCCATAGCAAAAAAAGCTTGTCCTCTAAAATCTCCTGCTATACCTATTATAATTACTACTTTATCAGCACTAAAGGGTGAATTTTTAACAAAAACCTGACCCTTCGTTACCTCTACATTGCATATTTGTTTTATAAGGTTTATAGAAACATTAATAAAAGGATTAATGTATTTTACATCCATTGCTACGCCTCCTATAGTAACTACACATATTATTATATTTAAATGTATATTCTACATAACGACAGATTATCCTGCATTTTGTCAAAATTAGCCCTAAAAAAATTTTATAAATTTTTATTAAACAACTTTTCATGAATCCAATGCTTCTTAATTTCAACTGCTTTTATTGGACATAACTCATGGCAGCAAAAGCATCGGATACATATATTCAAATCTGGTATCGGCTTACCGTTGACCATTTTGATAGCATCGGGTGGACAGCTTCTTTTACAATCCCCACAGCCTATGCATTTTGAATGGTCAAAAACAGGCTGTGGTCTAAATGTATTTGTCACAAACTTTTCTAAAAACTTAGGTATCTTGCCTCCGATAAAGTTCACATTAATTGACTTTGGTAGTATAAAAGGCTCAATATCAATCTCTTCTATTTTAGCTCCAGTTATGTCTATATCCTTTATATTAGAGCTCATCAAGCCTCTAGCCTCAGCAGCAACTATAGTGGGCACAATCCCTGGGTTTATACCTATTATCTTCACTGCAGCTACATCTAATGCATAAGGGCTAGCTGATGCCATCATAAGCCCCACATGTCTCTTTTTCCCCGCGGTGGGACCATCTCCCTCTAAGCCATCAACAGCATCTATAATTGATATAATCGGATTTACATACTCACAAATATCCAGCAGGTGCTCTGCAAAATTCTCTGTATTGTTCATCTTGAAATGATATTCTGCTTTGGTAACACCCGGAATCACTCCAAACAAATTCTTAACAGCACCTGTGTATGTCATCATGCCATGAGTTTTTAGCTTAGCAGCTGATATTACAAAATCAACATCATTAACAATTTTTATAAGCTGCATTGTTTTTAAAAACTTTGCTTTATCATTTTTTACCTCTATTACGCCAATATCATAGTTTAACTCACAGCCTGTATTTTCTGCAACAGTAGTCATTTCCGCAGCTTTATATACGCCTTTTAAATTCCACTCATTAAAAGGGCCGCCCGGACTATCGCCTATTATAGGTATACAGCCAAGACCTTGAAGATATCTGACAATAGCTTCAACTACAGTAGGATGTGTAGTTACAGCATCATCAGGACTTTTCCTCATTACAAGATTTGTTTTTATCAATACTCTGGCACCTTTAAAAAGCTTTTCCTTAACCTCAGGCATTGCCTCAAAACATTCAAAAACAGCAGCTTCAACCTTTGGGTAGTCATAATCCTGACAACTAGTTATGTGCACCTTACTCATTTTGTACCTCCATCAAAAGAAGCCTAAGGTATTATTCAAGCTATTTTGATTATACAATAATTTGTTTAAATTATATAGTAAAACTGCTTGATTACTCCCTTACTACTACCTCGCTTATCACGGGATAGTGGTCTGATGCTTCCGATAATATTACATCATAGCTTGTAATTTCTATATTAGCTGAAACAAATATATAATCTATTCTTTCTTGTACATCATTTTCCTCAAAGGTGCTTTGGTCAAGCTTTAAGCTTCCTTCTGCACTATCTTTCATGGTTCCCGTAATTGCAGTCAAATTAGATGATTTACAGTTCATATCTCCCATTAATAAGTAATCTAAGGTTTCATCTCCCATCATCTGTTGTATAAATTCCAGCTGTTCCTTCCGTTCTGCTTCCTTTAGCCCCAAATGTGTATTATACACAGCTAACCTATAGCCATCAATGTTTATTACAGCTCTCAACATTATCCTTTGCTCTCTATATGACGGTAAATCATATACTTTATATTCTTCAATAGGATACTTGCTTAGAATCCCATTACCATATTGTCCATTTAATACATTAATACTTTTTCCATAGGCATAATTCATATTAAGCTTTTCCGATAGCAGTTTTATTTGATCCTTAAAGCCTGTTCTGATAGAGTGTCTCTCTACCTCCTGTAATGAGATTATTGAAGCATCACTACTTTTTATTACCTCTGCAGTATTATTTAGATTTAGCTTTCTATCTTTTCCTATTCCCCTATGCATATTGTAAGTCATAAGCTTTAGTTTTATATCCTGTTCTCTTCTTTCCATAACATCACCCCTGGAAATAGGCTTTAATTGTATATTATTATCAGAAATATCATTGCTATATGCAAAAACATTTTGTTCTGCTGTTTTAGTTAACATATCGAAGTAGGCTAATCCGCTAGTCATATACAGTATAAAAATCAAAGCTGCTGTAAGAAAAGCTGTTGCTTTCATGCTCCCACTCCCTCACATTAATAGTATGATTTCATGTTAACATAAATCAGCAATAGCTTGTACAAAATATTCTAAATTTAATAAATATTTAATATATAAAAAGCATGCAAGAAATAATGCATGCTTTAACAGCATTGAATTATAGAATATATTTTTCTATAACCTTTGCTACTCCGTCTTCCATATAATCGTCTGTAATGTAGTCAGCTCTTTCCTTTAAGCATTGTTCAGCGTTACCTACCGCTACTCCCAGACCAGCATATTCTATCATACTGATATCATTTTCATTATCGCCTATGGTGATGATTTCTTCTCTTTTGATGCTATAAAGCTCCGCCAGTTTTGCTACTGCATTTCCTTTGGAAACTTCCTTACTCATCACTTCTATGTTGTCCTTTAAGGATTGACTTACAGCTACAACTCCCGTTTTTATTATTTCTTCTCTTAAATATTGTAGCTTACTTTTGTCATCATCAATAACAACTGCTTTAAAAATTCCATTTCTTTCGTATTCCGAAATATCTCCAAAGCTATTTAGCAATTTTATTTTTACTTGGTCTTCTTCTGCTAAATATTTGTTCCAGTTCATATAATTAACGGAAACATTTATTAAGCGTTCTGTATATATTGTGTCTCTGCTGAAGAAATGGCAAAACAGTCCTTTTTCCTTAGTTAGTCTTATCATTTCATTTATAGCAATCTCACTTAGTATTCCTTGGAACAAAGTCTTATCTGTATGTTCTTCCCTGATTATTGCACCATTGCTGGCTATAATAGGTGTAGAGATTCCCAATAGTTTGGCATAATAAAGTGCCGAGGTATATATTCTTCCTGTGGCAACAATAACATGAACACCTTTGTCCATAGCAGCTTTTAGAGCTTTCTTATTTCTATCAGAAATCTGCTTATCTTTATTTAATAGGGTATAATCCATATCTGTTACAAGCATTTTGTATTTAGTATTATTCATAATAACACACTCCTGCATATCGTATTGTACATTTCTATTATACCCACTTATTTATGGTGAAACAAATAAAAAAATAAACTCAAGAATTATATCTTGAGTTATTCCTTCACCTTATTAATCATCTCTAAAATCTCTTGAATGATTAAGTCTGTTTCTTCATATGCCATATAAGGAGTTCCATTAGGTACTTCTACAACTTTACTTTTGTCCGATAATGATGCTAATTGCATCTGGTCTCCTACAAATGCTTTTACCAAAGGATCTTTATTATTGGTTCCTGAAATTATAGCTGTTAACGGTATGTTTTTTATACTATCCATATGAGCCTTAACTTGTTGATTACTGGTTAAAAACTCGTCGTAGCTTCCATCCCTCATAGTTTTTTCCGATTCATTAAACTCATTTCTCACAAATGCTTTATACTGTTCCTTCTCATCGTCTGGAATAAGATTTAATGATATTTCTATTAAGTTCTCACTTTTTGCATCTAATATTATGATTCCAGCTACTTCTTTTGGATATTTAGCTGCAAACATTCTTATGTTATGTACTTCAAATCCGCTTCCAACAAATATGTATGGAGGTTTTATTTTTGATTTTTGTAATAAAGTGTGTAGCTCAATAGCCTTTTGCTCACTTGTTCTGTTATAGTGACTTTTTTCACTTTTACCTAATCCAGCACGGTCATAAGTAACTGTCCTAGTATTCTTTTGTATTTCGGCTGAAACAAGACTCCAATCGATTGAAGTTCCACCTGGTTTATTATCAAACACTACGGTTGGTGTTCCTTTTCCTCCTGATTTTATAAATAATGAATACCCTCCAATATCAACCATATTTTCACCCTCTAGAGGTGCATTTGAGCCATAATATTTCACTGCTGCAATACTTAAAACAATAGCAATGACCAATACTACAAAAATCCTCTCAAATACTTTATGATCAATCACTTTATTTTACCTCCCAATTTAATCTTCTATATGATTCCAATTATACCATATTCCTGCTATGTTTTGAAGGATATGTTCTACGCAACATTTTTCTTGGTGAACCATTATAAATCAATAACTGGATAACTGCGGTATCTGGCACCATAACCATGCTTCCAACTCTATCTACTTCAGATTAAGTAAGAGTGAATCAATTAACTTCAAACCACATTTCTTTGCAAAAGCTTTTCCTTTTTCCTCTAGCTCTGCATTTTTTAACTGTTCTGGACAATGAGCATCATTACCCAATATAACCTCATTCCCAATTTCAACAGCCAATTTAAAAAATACTTCACTTGGATAATGGTAACCTTCCTGGAATCCCGCTAAATTAAATTCAAGAGGCATAGACGCCTGTTTTGCTGCTTGACACAGCCTTTTCATATGCTTCAAATAAGTGGCTGTCTCACCTACATAATGAATTATATCTGGATGGGCAATATAAGTAAAACAATTAGTTTCTATTGCCTCGATACATTGATTTACATAGTTGATCAGATATTTGTCCTGATCTGTTTTTCTGCCACTATGTCTCCCTTCAGGCTCTTCGCCAATAAAATGTTGACCAAGAATTAAATAATCATAATTGTAATTGTGCAAAATATCTATAAGTTCTCCAAATAACGATGGAAAATATTCTGCTTCAAATCCAATTAAAATCTCAATCTCATTTTTATATTCGGCTTTTAATGAGCTTAAGGAACTGAAATAGTCCTCTAAATGTTTTATTTCCATTCTAATTGGCGAAACATAGTCATCCTTAAATGGATGAGGAACATGATCCGAAAAACCAAGAATCTTGATACCAGCGCTTATAGCAGCTTCTATATATTCACGATCCACTCCTTCTGCGTGTTTACAACGCAAAGTATGTGTATGATAATTCGCCTTCATAAAAATGTTGCCTCCTTCCTAGATATCATGTATTTTTTAATTGATTCCTGTATAATTTAAAGTAGCTTCCTCCTTTTCTCATTAATTCGTCATGCGTACCACTTTCAACCACTTCACCATTTTTCATAACATATATCATATCTGCATCTTTAATCGTTGATAACCTATGGGCAATTATAAAAAGGTCACAGGGACAATTAGAGACCACTGAAAAACACATCCTGTAAAATCTCAAATATGTAATAAAAATCTAATAATTAATGGCCAAAAACCTCCAAATTTGGTAAAATAGAATTGAAAGAAACTATCACCAAAAGGAGGTTTTTCAATGCTTAAAGACAATAAATATCAATTAAGCATCTATTCAATATTGTACGATAAAATACCCGAAAATCATATACTTAAATTAATAAATAATGCAGTGGATTTTAGTTTTATCACAAAACTTTTAGAAAAGTCATATAACAAGTACTATGGTAGACCAGCCAAAAATCCAGAACTTATGATCAAACTGTTGGTATTACAGCACCTATACAACTTATCAGATATAAGAGTAATTGAAGAAGCATCCTTAAACATAGCATATCTATATTTTTTAGGGATTAATCCAGAAGAAGAATTACCCCACCCAAGTCTACTTGCTAAGTTTAGAGTACATAGACTTCAAGATGTAACCCTAGACCAAATTATTGTTGAATTAGTTAGCCAATGTGTGAGAAAAGGCATAATTAAAGATACAGGAATAAGCATAGATGCCACTCATAGCGATGCTAACACATTCAAGGCAACCCCCGAACGAGTTATGAAATATCTAGCTAAGAATATGTTTAAAACACTAGAGAAAGAAACTGGAGAACTTCCCAATACAATAAATACAGACATCCTCAAATATAAAGAAATAGAAGATCATAAAGAAGCAAAAAAAATAATGAAGGAATATTTGGAAAAGGAAATAGAAAAAGTTGAAAATATTATATATAAAGAGGGACAACCACTTACATATAAAGTATTAGAAAATGCAAAAGGAATATTAGCAGACCCGAAATTTATAGCACAAAAAGGAGTACGTTCAATAGTATATCAGGAGGCAAGAGTTGGGCATAAGAGCAGAACAGAAAACTTTTTCGGATACAAAACAGAATATATGATAACAACAGAAGAAAGAATGATAACCGCTGTAAGAGTAAATGATGGGGCATATGTAGATGGGACACAATTTAAAGAATTACTTGAGTTAACAAAAGAAACAGGACTAAAAATACATGAAGTGTATGGAGACAAGGCATACTTTAGAAAAAGTATACTGGATGAAATAAAGGAAATAGAAGCGAAGCCTTATATACCAGTAAGCGATAGTGTCTATAGGATTGATGAAGAGAAATTTTGCTACAATAAAGACTCTGACGAATGGTTTTGTGAACAAGGAAATCAAACTATAGAAAAAAGGCATAAAAAAGATAAAGATGGTAGACAATCCTACAAATACTATTTTGAAAAAGAGAAATGTAGGAACTGCAACAAAAGAAGTGAATGTATAAATGGAACAAGAATCGCTAGAGTATTAGAAGTAGGAATAAACACCCCTGAGTTTTATGGTTATAGCCAAGAACAAAAAACGGAAGAATTTAAGGAAAAATATAAAAAAAGAGCTTGCCAAGAATGGAAAAATGGAGAGATGAAAAACTTTCATAATTTATACCGTGCCCGTGGGTATGGTAGGTGAACATGTCTACACAAGCCAAATTAACTGTAATAGCAGTAAATTTAAAGAGGATAGCAAGCATACTATCCTCTAAGTTATCACCAAAACTCAATTTTTTACAAAGGAACATCATAAGGAGCTATATCACAAGCATTTCGTTTAGAAAGTCATCTGAAAATAGCTACTTTTTCAGTGGTCTCTAACCGTCCCTGGTGCTTCTTACATATTGTTTTCATTTTTAATTGGAATCTTTCTAGAATATAATCCTATAAGAAATGATAACATCAGAAAACTGCTACATATAATAAATATTAATCTAGTAGTTAAGTACTTGCCTAAAATACCACCAATAAATAATATAGAGATAATATTACAAATTCTTGTAATTACCAACGATAAACTGTAGACTTTTGCTTTCATTTCTTCTTTCAAAGTAGTTTGCATTATTGTATTAAATGAAATACTTGCGAATGAATTGCCTATTGCATTAAACATCCAGAATAAATAAGACATATATAAAGTTTGTATGTTGCCTAGCAAGAATATCGAAATCGTCATTATGATACATCCAATTTGTAAGACAGTAATGGGCGATGTTCTTCTATTTATTAATACAACAGCCAAAGAACCGAATATATAACCTGCACTTATAAAAGAACATGTTATCCCATAGGTTATTTCATTACCTTTTAGTATTTCATTATTGAATGGCAACATAAGTGTATTTAATGCACCACCAGCAAGCATTATTAATGCGAATATTGAAATCACTGAGATTATAATACTATTATTCTTTATAAATTTAATTCCGACTATCAAATCTTCGGTAATAGATTTAGACTTATTTGTTGAATGATTACTATAACTGGACTTGATCCTTAATTTATATATTGTATAAGCTGAAATTATAAATGTTATGCTATCAATTATATATAGTAAATCATATCCAAGAAGTCTCGCAATAATTCCACCTAGTATAGGGGCACTAATACCTATAATATTATCAGCCATATCAAATAAAGAATTAGTTTTTAATAATTCATCTTCCGAGGTCAATTCAGGAATCATACTGAAGATCGCAATATTATATGGTACAGTAAATATTGATTTCACAAATATCAGCAAATATATTATATAAATATCACGAGTAAATATGAAGGAAAACGATATAAATATTCTAATTATTTCGGTTAATATTATTACTTTTCTTTTATCACGTTTATCTAATATAATTCCAAAAATAGGACCAAATAGAATAATCGGTAAAGAATTGACTACTAGAAATACTCCTATGGATAAGGCGTGTCCCGTTAGTTTGTATAAATAAAACATTATAGCTAAATGTGTAAAAGTATTACCAAAACTAGAAGTACTACGCCCTAAAAGCAACTTTAAAGCTTCTTTTTTTAAATTAAATAATTGCATAATTAAAATTCTCCTATTACCTAAAAATTATATATAGTTCTATTATAACGATAAAGAAAATATTCATTTTCAATGTTATTACTAAATTTCTTTTTCATCCTTACTAATCCTGTATCGTTAATTTTAGCATTTCCCCAACATATTTTATCGATTCCTTTATCATTAGCTGCTGTTACAAAAGTATGGTACAACAAATCATTACAATAGAGAGAGTTATACGCAGGATTATAACCATGAATAACCATATATGCTGTTTTCTCAAATATTATTCCTAGCATACCACCTACAATGTTATTGTCATATTTTGCAAGAACTCCTAATCCATCTCCATTAACATGTCTTTCATAGAAAAATTCAACTTGCCTTTTAAATTGATTAGTCGAATCTTTAACACCTAGATTAAGATAATCAACACATTTTCTTATATCATAAAAATCTTCAAGTTCAGTTGCCTCTTCACATATTACGCCTCTATTAACTGCTCGCCTAATGTTACACTTTGCATTACTTTTATAATTTATTGGACAGGTTAAATAGAAATTTAATACTGCATTGTACCCCCATTCATTTATATTATCAATATGTTTAATATCACTTTCTTTTAAACCTTCAAAACTTATAGCGTCAATATTGTTTTCTTCCATGTAAATATCAAGTATTGTGGAATATTGGTTAACAATAGTACTAATACTTTTAGTGCTATTTAACCAAGGGAATATTACGATAGTTGTATCTCTATTAAGAGCATTGTCCGTCACACGGCGAATCTTTTTTAGTCCATACAATGTGAACTCGTCTAAATTTATCATTGCATACTCTTTATCATTTTTTGTAAAGGCTTCTACAAAGCTTAATATAATATTATTCACTTTTTTCATCATAATACCTCTATAATAATTAGGGTAGTGTCAACTATAGACACCCCTTTTTTGTTTATACCTGATGTATTTTCAATACTTTCTATATTTTTTTCTATACAAAAAGCAATGACCCCCATTTTTCGTGTATAATTGTAATCGCGAAACCACAAATCAACACATGAAAGGATGTCATTGCTTTGGGTTCAATTATACTTCATTTACTTACAATTATTCAATACCAATCTAAACAAATTACATGGCTCATTCTCTTTATTTCTAAGTATATACCCCTCAAACAGTGGGCTTTTGATGATTCTCATTCGCCTAAATATCAAAAATTTAAAACCGACAGACTACCTATCATTAAAACATTTGTTAAACAGGACTGGCAGCTATGGACTGAATACTATCTCCTTCGTTACGGAAAACCTTTAAAACCTGTACGTCGCCACTCTGGTAATTCTATTCCAGACACTGTCTCATGCCCTATTTGCAATGCACCGCATTACTTTATCTATGATAACAATGGAAGTAAAGGACAGTACCAGTGTAAAGTCTGTGGCAAAACCTTTGTCAATGGTGTCAATGTGACTGCTCCTTTACGTTTAATCTGCCCTTATTGCGGTAATACTCTTTCTCCTATAAAGGATCGCAAGCATTTTACCATTCACAAGTGCACCAATACTAATTGCTCCTACTACAAACATAATCTAAAAAAACTTCCCGATAACCTTCCTGCTAAAGATAAACACAAATACAAGCTTCATTATCTCTACCGTGAATTTACTGTGGATTTCTTTAGTATGGATTTGTTTTCGCTCCCAAAGAATGCTTCCTCGCTTAAATTTAAGAAGCAAAATGCACATATCATGGGACTTTGTTTAACCTATCATGTTAATCTCGGTCTTTCTCTAAGAATGACCGCCCTAGCTTTGAAAGAGGTTCATGGTATTGATATTTCACATACCATGGTTGCCAACTATGCTAGAACCGCTGCCTCTATTATCAAGCCTTTTGTCGATACCTACAATTATCCAGTGTCTAGCACAGTTGTCGCCGATGAAACCTATATCAAAGTACGTGGTATCAAGGGATATGTTTGGTTTGTTATGGATGCCTTATCTCGCTCGATTATCGGTTACCAAGTCTCTGACAATCGTGGTGTAGGTCCGTGCATCCTTGCCATGCGTATGGCTCTTGAGCGACTTAAAAAGCTTCCTGAAAACTTTAAATTCATTGCTGATGGCTATAGCGCTTATCCTCTGGCTGCACAGCAGTTCTCTCTTCAGATAGAAAACCCAAAGACCTTTGATATCACTCAGGTTATAGGTCTCACTAATGATGACGCTGTATCCAAGGAATTTCGCCCATTTAAGCAATTGGTAGAGCGTCTAAACCGTACTTTCAAAGCATCTTACCGAATAACATGTGGCTACGATAATTATGATGGTGCCAATTATTCTCTTGCCCTTTGGGTTGCCTACTACAACTTCTTGCGTCCTCACAAAATCACTGGTTGGGATAAACCACTTAACGAAATCGAACTCCTAAGTAGATCTGATAACATGCCTGGTAAATGGCAATTGCTCATCTACTTAGGTCCGAAAACTATTCTACAGTTACAAAATCAACAAGTGCCTCAAATATTTTGTTCTTAGATTTTTGAGCCAGAGGTATTATCCAGCCATCAAAATCTCTGATTTTGATTTACCCTTGATTGGGTGGCAACGCAATTCTAAAATGCTGTGAATTAGACGGTGAAATTTGTTCTGTTCTTGAGTTTCTTCACCGTCGGTAAACACCTCAGAGCATTGCTTTGTCATGCAGTCAAGGGTGGCGGTCGTTCTAATATACACTATTTTTTAGCCTATTAACAAACACGAGAACATATCTTTTTGCATCCGTGTTTTTCATAAGCTACTTTACACTACCATAATTAGGAAAAAGAGCAAAGTTCTATTCAGTATTGAACTTTGCTCTTTTTTGATTAAAAGCCGGTTTTCAACTCTAGTTTAGCCGCATGAACCCATGCCACTCTTTTCATCTCCCATGTCTGGCCCTCTTTTAATTACTATGTCTACTTCTGGTGTTTCATAAACTAATTTCTTCTCTTCCATTTTGCTTCCTCCTTTCCTTTCGTATCTATGTATGAGTAAATACTCCTACAAACCTAAATAATAGTAACAAATATTATTCTGGAAAGCTTATGTACCTGTATGAAACAAGTGGGTATATAAACTCAATCAAATCTTCTTCTACCTTTGTCTTTTCTACG
The DNA here is from genome assembly GCA_942492835.1 of uncultured Clostridia bacterium. Lineage (GTDB taxonomy): Bacteria > Bacillota > Clostridia > Lutisporales > Lutisporaceae > GWB2-37-7. Next base: position 1,191,705 of record OW818645.1, read on the forward strand.
CCTGTACTTGTTACAATATAATTACAAATGTCTTTGAGCGTTTCTTTCTTCTTAATTCTGTCAATGATAATTCTTCCGATACTATTTACTTTAAGTTTGTCCAAATCCTTTTCGATATGTATAATTGAACTTAACGATTTCTGCTTCCAAGTATCCATTTTACTTTTAGCAATTTCACATTCAGTTACATTTTTACTTTCGTACATCTCAATTGGACACGGCTGACATGACATATTGTAACCACAATTCACGCAGGTATCTAGCTTATTAAAGAACTCATTTTTTAACTTTATAAATTTGTTGAATAAGTCTGATTTGTATATCTCTTCTATGTCGTTATAATCATTTATGTATATTTTTTCATCTACACATTTATCGTTTTCAATGAGGACTTTTACCTTTTCGTATTTATTATAAATACCACAGGGTGTAACAACACCATCATTTTCTATCAATATACTTTTTTCTGCGCCTGGACAGTCGGTACCTAAATGAGAACTTCTAATTTGCATTCCATACTTCATATTAAGGTATTTCTTTAATTTCGGTTTAATATTCATTTTTAAAATAAAATCGTCTGGAATATTTCTACTGGATATTTCACATAATTTTTCTAATCCGTCTATATGTTCTTCAACAGAAATACAGATATCATCTCTATGATCTACAGCATTACCATCTACAGATAAATAATCAACACTTAGAATATTAGAATTATTTTCTAGCGCGAATTGCATTAGATTGTCTAAATCATTAAGCCCATGCCTAGTTAGGGTGAATCCGATTCCTACCATGGTATCAGATTGTTCTTCCTTTATAATTTTACCTAATAAATTTAAGCCAGTTTTTGCACTTTCAAAACTTCCATTACCCCTTATATAATCATGTGATTTCGCTGATATTCCTTCAAAACTAACAGTTATTTGGGTAATGTTTAAATTTACTAATTTCCTTATTAGCTCTTCATTCAATAAATGACCATTAGTAATTATTCCTATGCTTATTTCTAGTGTATTTGCATATTGAACTAAGTCTACTATATCTTTCCTCAAGAGCGGCTCGCCACCTAATAGGGTGATATGTCTACATCCTGATTTGTGTATTTTATCAATTGTTAATATAGCTTCATCGTAATTTAGATCTTTCCGGTTATGAATCTGATATTTATTAGCAGCATAACAATGTTTACATTTCAAATTACATTCTCCCGTAATATCCCATATTACTTGTTTTAGAGGCATATTATCACTCCTTTTGCATTATCATATAGTTATTTCTCAACAACTTATCAAATTCATTATAAATTCTCCCAACTTGTTCGTGAGTTAGAGCATTGGTGAAACAATTATTTACAACATATTCAATACTAACTGAATCATTCTGCATTTTATTTATTATCATTGCAAGCATATTACCAATCTTAATTAATGAACCATCACTATTATTTAATATACTATCATTTACTAATTCAAAATCGCTATTAAGTATTAAAACATACTTTGAAAAAATCGTAAAATAAGATTGCTCTATCCTCTCAGCCCAAATGCATTGCTCAACAAATGAATGGTTTTCAAATTGTATTGGACATGGCTCACAATGAGTACGTAAATATCGGCATCTATTACAGGGTTCTAAGTTATTAAGGCTGATCTCTCTTTTACTTAAATGGAATTTTTTAATTATATCTAAATCACTTAAATCAGTTTGCTTTGTTTCTAAAATATTATCAATTACAGAATTATGTTGTTTAGTAACTTTATCAATATAAGCAAAACAGGGGCCGATATCTCCATTAGCTTGAAGAACATAGTAATACTTTCCTCCATTGCACTTAGAAGAATGATAGTCCATTTGAATTACATTATTATATTTTTTATTAAGTACATCAATTACCCAATATCTAAGGCCTGTCCTAACTATAATTTTATCTCTGATTTGATCTGCATATTTTTCAAGTGCTATATCTAAATAACTAACAAGACTAACATCGTCTTTTTCAACTATATCAATATTCGAATTATAATTTCCATACTTCTGAACAGGTACTATATAAATTTGATCAAGATTATGCTTAATTGCATAATTAAATAGTTCCGGGATTTCATGACTGTTTGTTTTTGAAGCAGTAAAATTAACTCCGAGCTTTGTATTAGTGTCTTTTGTGATAAATCTTGCCATTGAAATATTATTAGTAACGGTTTTAAATACACCTTTACCTCTTATGCAATCATTCACACCTTCTGATGCGCCATCAAGACTCACCATTATTAGATCTACTTTCAGATTTACTAAATTCAATATCATCTCATTGTTAAGTTTAATTCCATTTGTACCAATAGAAATCCTAATATCATTTTCTTTTATTATCTGAATAATCTCAGAAATATCTGACCTTAAAAGAGGTTCTCCTCCTAAAAAATGAAAGTGAGATACACCCATTCTTTTAAGCTTTTCTATAGAATTTAAAACACTTTTTAAATCGAGTTCATTTTCGCATAGACCATCTTCCTTGTAGAATTCATAGTTATAGCAATGTTTACATTGCAAATTACATTTCTTGGTTATATCCCAAACAACACTAACTGGAAGTTCTCTTTCAAGTGTGTAATTCATCAATACATTTCTCCATTCATAATCTCCTTATTATGGTTATTGTACCAATTATTATACGAATTGTCAATTATTTTTGCGATTTATGTTATAATTAATTATTTTTTTGCTAAAATGATATAAATCTTATTTGTTAGAAGAGTTAAAATTAGCATTACTAACCTCATCTTTAATTTGATCATTTCATTAAGTTAATCTGGAAGATATTATTTTAGTTAGAAACGTTGGCGACGCCTTAGAGTATAAATGCTTCAACGAAAAATTTTTAGTTATAGTGAATGTATGTCAAGTAGACTGGAACCTCACAGTGCCAGCTCCTCACGGATCCGTACAAGCCCAATAAAGGCATACGGCTCTTCATATCATCTTACAGAATATATTATATTCGATTTATTCATAGATACTTACATACTTTTTAGGGTTCGGAAAGGATATGTGCCAGAGAAACCGCTGGTGCGTCTGGGAAATGACGAATAATTTAACAGGTAGAAATCTTGTCTGATAAGACTAAACCAAGTCATCAGTAGCGAGTCATGGATAGGTAAGAGTAATCTTGCATATTAAACGTTGACAGTTAGGTAGCAGGCTTGAAAGTGATTGAGCCCCGTTAGTCCCAAATAGAAAGGTCAATGATTTCAGCGTTTCAGAAGGCAATATCACATTGAGCGTTAAGGTGAGTTCAATGTGACTTTCTCGGGGTCTGAGAGCCAAGCATTGGTACTATGTCAAGAAAAAGTATAAGTTAAATCGGGATTTTTCGAGACTGTGAAAAAAGTCTGTAAATTATAATAAATCAAAATAGCTTTCTATGATAAAATAAAAAATATCATAGGAGGCTATTTTATTATGGGAAAAAGAAAAAGAGAAACGATGAGCGAAGGTAAGAAAAACATTATTACAGCATTGCTGGATGAATACGATATCCAGTCTGCTGAAGATATTCAAGATGCATTAAAGGATCTACTTGGTGGAACAATTCAAAGCATGCTTGAATCTGAAATGGACAATCATCTTGGATATGAACCATATGAGCGTTCATAAGGTACTAATGCTCGCAATGGTAAGAAATCAAAACTGATTAGGAGTAAGTATGGTGAAATGGGTATCGATGTTCCTCAGGACAGAGAATCCTCATTTGAACCAAAGATTGTTAAGAAGCGTCAGAAAGATATTTCTGGTATAGAGGATAAGATTATTGGAATGTATGATAAAGGACTGTCTACACGTCAAATTTCAGAGCAGATTGAGGATATCTATGGTTTTGAAGTAAGCGAGGGAATGGTGTCTGATATCACTGATAAGTTGCTACCTCAGATTGAAGACTGGCAACAACGTCCTCTTGCAAGTGTATATCCGATACTATTTATTGATGCTGTTCACTTTTTAGTAAGGGATAATAATGTAATAAAGAAACTAGCAGCCTACGTTATCCTTGGAATTAATTCAGATGGAATGAAGGAAGTTCTAAGGATTCAAATAGGTCAGACTGAAAGTAGTAAATACTGGCTTGGTGTGTTAAATGAGCTGAAGAATCGTGGAGTTCGAGACATTCTTGTACTATGTGCAGATGGTCTTACTGGAATGAAAGAGGCTGTAAATGCAGCATTTCCTAATACTGAGTATCAACGTTGTATTGTTCATCAAGTAAGAAATACTCTTAAATATGTTGCTGATAAAGATAAAAAGCTTTTTGCAGCTGATTTAAAGACCATATATCAAGCACCTAATGAATCAATTGCATATGATTGAAGTCACTGAAAAATGGGAGAACCATTATCCAAATGCCATGAAAAGTTGGTCAGTAAACTGGGATGTAATAAGTCCAATATTTAAGTTTTCAGCTGATGTCAGAAAAATAATTTATACAACCAATGCTATTGAAAGTCTCAATAGTAGTTATCACCGTCTTAATCGTCAAAGAAGCGTATTTCCAAGTTATATAGCATTACTAAAAACATTATATCTAGCAATTTTTGAAGCTACGAAAAAATGGAATTTACCACTTAGAAATTGGGGGAAAGTCTATGGCGAGCTGTCAATAATGTACGAAGGACGAATGTAAATTTTATAACCTAAAAATTAAGTCCTTTAAAAAACCTGTGATTTTATAAATCACAGGCGTGTAAACCATAAATTGGTGCGCGGGATGGGAGTCGAACCCACAAAACTACGAACCTGAATCGTATACGTATGCCAATTCCGTCACTCGCGCATTTTAGTTTTGTTACATGAAATAGTATATCATCTTAAAGAAGACTTTTCAATTAAAATTTAAAAACCAATAATGTAATAGCTTACGAAGGCTTTTACTGTTCCCAATCTTGTTGTAACGAATTTTTTTAACATTTTTCTGTATTCCTCAAGCTGCTTTCGTTGTTGCTCAGTAATTGCATCTTCGCTATATCTAGCTTGTTCTATAAGTCTTAGGATTTCATCCCCATCTTGGTAGTCTTCCTCTAAGGTGTATTTTACTTTATACCAGAACTCTCGCATAGTCTCTTCATTATCTATTTTTAGACCTACTTTCTTAAGATATCTTAGTATATCTTTAAAGTATTTGATAGAGTAATGTTTATCTGATGCTTTCTTTATTTTTAGCTCTATATATGCCCTCTTAGCTAACAAATAAAGGACTCTCATTAATAATATAGCAATTAAGGTCAAAATTATTCTCATTGTTAATGAAATTTCTTTTTTCTGATTTAAATCTGTAGCTGTTCCATCATCTTCAACCTCAAGGTTTTTATCTCTGCTTGTGCTTTGTATTGGTGTTGTCGGAGTAATCGGATCATTTGGTTCTACCTTCGTTATAGGCTCAGTAGGCACTTCTCCTTGCACTCTGAAGCCTTGAAGTGGATATGAGGGGGTAGCCTCAAAGACTATCCATCCATATGAGCCAAATTTAACTTCTACCCAAGCATGTGCATTAGTGCCAGGTATGTTTCTAACATAAGATTTGTCATACTCCCCTAGAAAGCCTTCGACATATCTGCAAGGTATCCCAGAGGTTCTAAGCATTACAGCCATTGATGTAGCAAAGTAGGTACAATAGCCCTCCCTGCCTTCAAAAAGGAAGTAGTCTACAAACTCAGCGCCCTTAGGCACCTCAGCTGGTGTTAAAGAATATTTATAGTTTTGTCTTAGGTATTGCTCTATAGCCTTTGCTTTGTCATAGTCATTATTGTATTGTTCAGTAATTTCTGAGGATAGTTGTCTAACTCTTTTTGTAATATTTTCTGGCAACTGCTTATATATATCAGGTGCCTGACTTGATGTATCAGTTTGCCTTAAGGTATTAATATTTATATAAGGTATTTCACTTGTAACTGTATAGCTATCTTTTTTAGCAAGTATTCTTGAGAAATAACTCTCCATGTCTTCATCTACTGAATACTTGTTTATTTTGCTCTCCACTCTGCTTAAATTGTTGGGTGCAAATATTGTTGAAGTTTTGAGATTTTGATGGGTAACTCTTATTTGTTTCTCGTAAACAGTTATATTATCAGGAAAGTTTAATCCTATATCCGAGTCAGAATTATATTTGACATCACTTTTCTTGGTTTTCCTCCAGCTGTTGCCAGTGTATAAATCCTTGATTCTGCCTCTTAAATATATGTCATCCGTCGCATTTGTCTCTATAGTGATCATTATTTTGTCACTTAGCTTTACAGGCCCCCCAAGTTTTGCTGTTTCATAGCCTACTCTGCTAATATCGTAGCGCGAGCTAAAGCTAAAATTGCTACTGTCAATGTTATCATTTCTCCAGTTTGCTATAAATGGAAATACCTGAGTCGCCTTTTCATTTAGCCAATTGAACTGTACCGGCTTTAGGTCTAATACTACAAACTGTGATATAAGTATAGATATAAATACTATTATCAGAGAGTTGAACACCCATTTTACATCTATATTATCATCTATGCTACTATTACTTTTAATCCATGCAGTCTTTTTTCTGTTATATACATTGTACGAATACAGCACTAGTGCCGCAAATAGGTAATATAAAAGATAACGTCTTGCATTGACTACATATATGAACCAGAAAAATGCGAAGGATGATGTTCCTAGAATAATCAGTAATCCATAACCCTTCCTATTGAAAACTAGTAAAGAAATAATCAAGGTAATAAAAATTATATACAGAACAGAAAATAAAATAGAGTATTTCATCTCAAATGCTTCATATCCAACTATAAATTGTGGAAGCCAGACAAAAAAATCTATTGCCTCACTAATAAGCTTTTCAGGAATTAATATTTGCTTGGCATAGGCGTATATTCCACCTGCGACTGTAAGTATTGCAGCTCCTATAAGAGTTTTGGGATATTTAATTAGGATTGCTGCTACAGTTACAATTAATAATGAATAGCAGAGCAATACTGTAGGCTTAATTGTCATCCCAGTAGAGTCCAATATAGCCAAGTTTAGGCTCATAACCATAATAGTTATTAAAACTATAAAAAATATCATCTCATAAAATTTCTTATTCATTCTAACTACCTCCCAGTGCAAGCCTTATATTATCGGCAAGGGATATAGTGTTAACTGTTATACCACGTTGCTTTAAAGCCTCAACATTAGAATTTACAAGCTCTTTGTTTCGACATAAATAGATAATAGCAAACTCAATACCCTTTGCTTTGAAGCTAAAAAGCACTTCTAATGCCGTTTCGTCAATCTGTGGAGTGATAATAATAGCAGTCGCGCCTAAACTAAGCTTCTGTGCTTCTCTCTTTAGCAGCTCCCAAATCGGTGTATCACCAGTAGCCTCAGACTTGGTTATCTGGTCTAAGAACTCAGTAAATCTTCCTATGCCCGAACCCGAAAGCTTAACAAAGTTCTTATCCTTAGCATAAAGACTTGCAGCCATATGATTATTTAGCGCATATTTCAGAATTGAAGCAGCACATTCTGCACCCATTTCCTCAATTTCATCTGCAAAATCGCCTGTATAGCTTTTATGATATAAATCCCAAAATACATTTAAATCTGCTGTAGCATTTAGCTCCAGATTCTTTACGTAAAACTCGCCCTTATGAGCAGTGACCTTCCAGTGTATCTTTTTTAAACTATCACCTACTGCATATTTTCTTATATCTCTAACACTTGCATAATCCTCATAGGCACTATGGTTTACAGGTACAGTACCAAAGTTTTGCCTATAGGGTATTACAAGACTCTTTAGATTATAAACTTTGGGATAAACATATAAAGATATATCATTATTAAAGCTTTTTTTCCACTTGAAAATGCCCATAGCATCTCCAAATTCCACATCTATATGACCTATTTGATATATTCCCTTGTTTTTACATACAAATTCTTTTTTTATGAAGGTCTTAGAAGCGGGCATTATGGAATAGATTTTTTTTCGTTCTTGTTCTCCCGTCATTCTTTTTAAGAAGTGAGTATCTACACTAAAGTATGGAATTGGAAAGATGCCCGAGTTATAAAATTCCAATTCTAGCTTAACCTCTTCACCTACTTGAACTCTGTCGCTGTTTTTCCAAAGTATATTTACAATGTTTTCATAAACACTTTTTCCACTAAAATAAGAAAGTACAATTATAGACAATAGAGCTGTTACTAAACTGTATATGAATACTCCCCCCACAAAAAGTGCAGCGATAAACAATATTATCAATAAAATAAATGGCCGCTTACTGACCTTAAGCATTTAGCTTTACCACTGGTACATGGACAGACTTTATAATATCCTCCAGCACAGAAGCTTCTTCTTTCCCCTGAATCCTAGCTTCAGACTTAATTATCAATCTATGGGCTAAAGTTTCATATACAAGCTCTTTTATATCATCAGGTATAACATACTCTCTTCCTCTTACATATGCCAAAGCTCTGCTAACATTAAACAAAGCCAGTGTAGCTCTAGGACTACAGCCTAAATATATATCGTTGTTATTTCTTGTTAACTGAGTTATCTGTATAATATAGTCCTGTATGCTTTCATCTACAAACACCTTCTGTACTTCTTGCTGCATAATGGCTATATCATCTTCAGTAATAACTGCTTGAAGTTTATCTAGGGGATTCTCTTCTTTATATGTAGCCAATATCTTCTTCTCTTCTGAAAAGTTAGGATATCCCATAGTTATTCTCAATGTAAATCTATCTAGTTGAGCCTCAGGAAGTGGAAATGTACCCTCGTACTCTATAGGATTTTGTGTCGCAAGTACCATAAAAGGTTTTGGCAGCATATATGTACTTCCATCAACAGTTATCTGTCTCTCTTGCATTGCTTCCAGCAAACTGGACTGAGTCTTTGGTGAGCTTCTGTTAATTTCATCAGCCAATATAATATTTGAGACTATAGGACCTTGTTTATACTCGAACTCTCCCTTTTTCATATTATATATTGTTAGTCCAGTGATATCCGAAGGCACCAAGTCAGGTGTAAACTGTATCCTTTTGAAGCTACAGCCAATTGACTTTGCTATAGCATTTACAAGTGTAGTTTTTCCAACACCTGGTACATCCTCAATTAAGACATGGCCTCCACTAAGCAGTGCTACCATGATTTTCTCAGTAACCTCCTTCTTGCCTATAATAACCTTTGACACATTATTAATTACCTCTGGGAGTTTATTTTTGATTGCGCTCATGTATATTCCTCCTCATATATTAATTGGATTTCATATGTCATATATACCATATCATTACTTTTTAGTTTACTTTATCTGTATAAAAAGTCAATGACTTTAGATAGAACACACAAATTGATTAGCAATAAAATTCATGATAAAATTGTGTGCTTTATAAACAGCAGAATATATTATTATTGTATTTGAAATTATCTTACTATTCAATTAATTAATGATGAATTATATATTAACATTTCTTCACATGTCATCTAATTATTACATAAAATAAAACTTTTTATTAAATAAAAAAAACTTCAATAGAGAATTTATTGAAGTCACGTAAATTAAACTTTACTATGCTATAAAAAAGACTGCTCTTTTATGAGCAGTTATTCTTCACTTACAATTACAGCAGTTCCAAACGCCATTATCTCTGCCGCACTTTGCATTACCGAAGCTGAAGCAAAACGAATATTTAAAATTGCATTTGCCCCCAGACCTTCAGCCTCTTTAACCATTCTTGAGATTGCAATCTTTCTTGCCTCATCAAGCATCTGTGTGTACTCTTCTATTTCTCCTCCAACCAGTGTTCTAAGACATGCCATAATATCCTTACCAACATGTTTTGAGTGTACTGTACTTCCCTTAACCATTCCAAAAACCTTTTCAACCCTCATACCTGGAATATGATCAATATTTACTAAGATCATCCTCATCACCCCTTCTATTTTTATATGAACGTTCAAAAATTAATGCAAATATAACTATTACTAAACCTATTATTGCAACCGAAATACCAAGTTTTATAAGAATCGGAATTTCAGGTTCCAAAGCTATTGTATAAAGTGCAAAAGCTAGTATACATAATATTCCTGCTAATATCATGAATATTCCAATCTTCTTCATAATAAAACCTCCATTCATTTTTGTTTATAACGAATGAAGGTTTTAAAAAGTTTCTCTTGTATAAATTTTATCAATCCTTTTTGCTTTGTTCTTTTACTGCTATCCACTGCTCCCTTGCAAGCTTCTCAATTCTTGGATTAGTTACACGTTGGGGATTATTTACTGCCTTATTGAACCAAAACACCGAATCTTTAAAATTCTTTAATCTTCTAGAAAGCTCTCCCAATAGGTATTGCATAGATATCTCATCAAGATTTCCTATAGGCATTTCTTCTTTATCATAAGCAATACTGTAGTTTTCCAAAGAATACTTAAGAAAACCTATTTCCTTTTCATCTTTCTGTACTCTATAAAGCCATGCAAGCTTTAGACATATTCCAGCTATTATACTATTTTTTGAATCTCTCGAGTTTGCAATGAAAAGTGCTAACTTGAAGCTGTCTATTGCATCGCTAATATTTCTTTCATTGCAAAAGCTTCTAGTTACTGTTTTTCCCGATAGCATTTCTTTAATTTTATTCAGTTCAACTGAGGTTAAACTGTCAAAGGAGTTCTCGGAAGCCGCATAACCACAATGCGGACAAACAAAAATTTCGTAGTACATAGGGTTGTAATTCTTATAATATACACAAAAGTCTTCATCTCTTTTATCTACAACGCAAGCAGACATCCTTAGCTTTTTGCTGGAAAAATTGTTATTGCATATTGGACATTTAATTTCTTTTTCATATAACACATCACTCATATTTTATCTCCATAAATTTATATTATAGTTATATATTAAATATTATTAATAAAATAATCAATGTTTTTGTATTTTTGTGTAAATCAATGTAATTTAATGTAAATAAGGCTGAATATAACCAAATGTATTAGTTTATATTCAGCACTTATAGTTATTCTTATAAATTGTTTGTCTTAGGAGATGTTGGTACTGTAGGACCATCAGGCGCTACCGAAGGAGCTACAGGCTTTGTTCCCACCCTTTTTACTCCATTAACTACTCTATAATTAGAGTTGCCCAAAGTTTCTTTTAGAATTTGTTTACCGTTTTCATATACTATTCTTTCCGTTTTAACCACATATCCTATATGAGCTTTCTTTTCTATCTTTTCTGTTCCTACTAGCATTGTAGCATCTTTGATAATCTTTATTTCTGGAGGTATAGTCTTTACAATTTCACTGTTTATTTTTACAGTTCTACCAGGATGCTGGTTTTTGCCAAATACAGTGAACTTCACCCAGCTTCCTTTAACCTCTCCATAAATATATATAGGATAATCTGTATTATTCATAAATTTGAAATCAATATAATCCCCCGAGATTGTTGCATCTCGTCCTAATTCTACATAAGATAGTGTCAGAGAGTGATTCTGTCTTTCTATTATCTTCAAATTTGATATTAATACTGCATTGTACAAGGTACTGGATACCTGGCAAACGCCACCTCCTATACCTGGAACTAGTTCATTGTTAATTATAACCTTTGCATCCTTATAACCATACTTTGCTAATCTTGGACCTATTGTCTCATTTACAGAGTAAACCTCACCTGGTCTTATTAGTACATTGGAGGCACTGCTTGTTGCCACTTTGATATTTATGCTTCTGTCAACATCCGCTGCATTAAACTTAGTCGAGAATTCTCCCAATTTATCCTGAACATGAGCTAAGTCTGCTCTTTTTACAACAGGCTCTATTATCTCAACAGGAAGCTCTAGCAAACCTATTTCAACATTTTGAAGGTGATTGGTTACAATAGTCAGAGTACCTTCCTTGTCTAATATTCTTCCTATTCTTTCATCAGTAATTGCAAAGTCTTTTCCCTTATATCGTATAGTTGCATCTATTACATCTTGATCTATTTCCACTGCAATCTGGTCAATAAGCTTATTTATTGGCTCTGTATTATACTTACTTTCTACCTCAAAGCTATGCGTTTTATTAAGCCTTGTATTTATTGTTTCGGTAAGTCTTTTAAATACATCTCCACTATGCCCTACATCGTAAGCCTTATCAATAGCTTCCTCAATATTATATGAATAGCTTAAGTCCTTATAGCCAATTTTCCATTCTTTTTTTTCAAATTTCAATAAAATAAAGGCTTCCCCAATTTTCTCCTCATATATTCCTTTTAATCTATTTTCAGCTTCATACCTTGTAAGTCCTGACACATCAATTCCACTAATTGATATATTAGGCTGAATGACATCATTGCTTAAAATAGCAACTGCTGAGGCTACAATTATTGCAAATATTAAAAAAATAATTATAAAATATAGGCCAGCCTTACTTAGTTTATAGCCCTTCATTCAACTACCTCCTTTACTCTCTATATATAGACGAGCTTGTCTATAAAATGTTTCATTGTTTTCATCTCCAATTTATATCTGAATACCCAATAAAATCATAAGAGTTTATTTTTCCCAAACAAGATCAATAATATCTCCATTTTTAATTAAATCTGTATAATTTGCATTACTTCCATTTAATTTCATTGAATTAATTCCTTTTATCTTTGTTACATCAATAGCTATATAGTTAAATATATCAAGGAACATCATATTATCCTTGGACTGATCAATATTTATTTGCTTACCGTTTACTGTTATATCTATTCCATTTGAAACTAGCTCAGATGCTTTTTGAGTAGTGGGTTTATTCTTATACTCAATAAATATGCGGTCACCATTACCTATTATACTTGATAAATCCACATTATCACCATTGTTAGTAATAAAAATATCGTTGGTGTCAATGTCAATTAGCTTAAGCAATTTTTCAATTGTATTTACACTTTTTATTTCAATTATATCCTGTTCATTAATTCTATAATCTATGCTATTCTGACAATTATTTACTATTATAATGGGGTTTAATACTCGTTCATCATCATTTACATAAACAATTTTTCCTTTTATAAGGCTGCTATAATCCCTAATATATATTTCAGGACTTTTGCCATCAACAGCAGGATCAATAACTATTCTATCACCATTAGACAATGTCTTATCCAAGGAGGCTTTAACTCCATTTACATAAATCTGTGCAGGCTCTCCCGATTCACCTTTTACTATTTGGGTCTCTCCATTTATGGTAAAAGTAAGTGGAGCTCCTCTTCTTCCTATTAAACTTCTCGGATTGAAGCCTACAAAAATCAAGGCATCTGCAACTGTAAGAGATTTTGAATCAAACAGCTTGATATTTTTATCGTTTACCGATACGCTTATAAAATCCTTCTGCCTGTCTATGCTTGCAGTGACTGCTATACCTATAGGTGTAATAAACTCAGGTCCTGTCAGCTTTTTATCGTTTATGATAACATCCTTAATAAGCGTAGTTTTTCTAACACCTACTCTATCTACAGGTATTTGTAAAAACTCTGCAATCAACTCATTCAAGCCCGGAATCAAGCTGCCCCCACCAATCATAAAAACCGCACTAGGTGATTTTCCATTGTACTCAACTATCTTATTACATATATCCCGCGCCAACTGCTGCACAGCGGGGCTTATAGCTTTTATAATATCTACGTTGGTTGTTTGATAGGATATTCCCATAATATCCTTAAATTTAATTTTACTTTTTTTACAAAGACTTCTTTTGATTTTTTCTGCTGTTTCAAAATCGACTAAATAAATTTCTGATAGCTTTTCTGTTATCTCGTCACCTGCATTAGGAACCATTGCAAACGCAACCACTGTTCCATTTTTGGTTATTGCTATATCTGAGGTTCCTGCGCCTATATCAACCAAGGCAATATTCAACAATCTCAGACTGCTCTGTATACTTACATTCATAGCTGCTATAGGCTCCAACGTCAAGCTGGATACTTCAAGTCCTATTCTAGATACAACAGCATACAAGCTATCTACTACGATTTTGGGCAAAAATGTAGCCAATACCTCTATTCCGATGCTACTTGCCTTATGGCCTTCCAGATTTCCAATTATATTTCCCTGCATATAATAATTTACTACTGCATATCCTGTACAATAATATGACAAGCCATCTTCATGATACCTGTCTTCAACTTCCATTTGTGCCTTTTGTACAGCTTCTATCTCAAGGCTGCTAGTCGTACCGCTATCTATTTCAATATTTGGGTCAATTTTGCGTTCTATAAGAATCTTATGTGTCTTAAGTGACCTACCTGCAGCCGCGATTGCCACACTTTTCAATTTAATATCTAGTTTTTCCTCCAAACGCTGCTTAACTGTAGAAGCAACATTTGCAACCAACTCAATATCATGCACCTGTCCGTCATACATTGCTCTTTGCTTATGTTCTTCTATCTCATGGGCTAAAACAATAAATTTATCCCCATCTTGATAGCCTATTATGCCTACGACTGACCTAGTTCCTATATCCATTGAAAATAATAACTCCTGTGTCTCCATTGAACACACACCCTTATATTTAAATATTATTCTTACTTATAAACAATATTTAAATATTCTATAATAACACTGTAATTCCTTTATTTTTGCTTTTTTGACAACATTTTTGATTATATATTATAATTTTTAACACCTTTTGAAATTAAAAGCTAATATGACAAGGTAAAAATAAACAACCCCCGTTATATTTAGTTTTTAGATTTTATGCCTTGTTATTATTTTTAACAATGCTAGTTTTTACATGTTTAATAAAGTTTAAAAAACAAAACCTATATATATCAAAATTTATTTCACGAAGGGAGCGATTGTGATTATGCATAAACAGTCAAGAGGTATGATACAAATAGGTGCAATTGGAGCCTTAGCAGGTCTAATGCTTGTTCCAGTATTAAACTCAAAAACAAGAAAAAAAATATCCCGCTCTTCAAGAAACACTTATTTTAGAGTAGCAGATTTTGTACAAGATTTGAAAGAGATGGCAACAAGATAAAAAGGATTGGGTTCTCCCAATCCTTTTTCATTACTCATTTCTTACTAAAAAATCACTTTTTAATAAGCCCATCAGAATTTCATCATAATATATGCCATCGACATATGCAGACTTTCTAGTTCTTCCCTCATATTTGAAGCCGCACTTTTCATAGCATCTTGCCGCCCTTGCATTGAATTCATACACTCTTAGTGCTACTCTATATAATCCCATTTTCATAAATGCATATTCCGCTAGAGTTTTAACTGAATCAGCCCCGTAACCTTTACTCCAGTAATCTTTGTCTCCTATCCTTATTCCAAGCTTACAGCTTTTGTCTTGCCAATCTACTTCGTAAAGCTGGATAGTACCTATAGGCTTGCCCTCCAGATTATCAATTATAAGATTCATAGGATCTGAGCCAAAGCTATGAATCATATTGTATTTTAGCTTTGAAGCACTAACTTTTCCACTGCTCCATCCCGCAAGTCTGTTTAACTCATAGTCATTATACCACCTAATTAAATAAGGCATGTCAGTTTCATCAAAGGGGCGGAGACATATCTTCTCTCCCAAAAGCAATTTTGAATTCCAGTCTTCATCAACAACTGTCATTGCTTTAAATAGCATCGGAAAATATTTCATTAGCTTTAATGGCTTTTCTAAATAAGCATTTCTTTTTGATATTATATCCTTTATAACTTTAATTTCTAGTACAAACTTTACATTTATTGCATCTCTAATATTACTTTTAACAATAAGCCCTTCATTACTTTGGTAAATTGTATATTTTCCTATGGCCTTTTTGTCTTCAGTCACTATTAATCCATAGTTTGAGCTTTCATTTAAAAAAACTCTTATATGTAATGGCTTTAAAATTGGATATTTTGCATAAAAAGCTCCATACAACTCATTTAATGTTTCGGCAAAATACCTAATATCCTTTATAAATAATTCCTGCATATTGATTCTCCCGACAGTGTAATTTAACTCTCTTTATACTTTTAGTTTTTATAATTCTATAAACAGTGGAATATATATCGTGCTATATACATTTCTTAAATATTATATCAGAACCTTTTTTAACAAAGCCCAGCTTTTTGTATAAATTTAATGCATTACTATTTTTTTCATTAACACCTAAAGCTACTTTCTGTAAACCTGCTTCTTTTATAACATTTATACAGTGATTAATTGTAATTTCACCAAAACCCTTTCCCCTGAAATCCTTATATACAGTTAGGTTAGTAATATATCCTCTATCTCTATCTTTTTCTATATTTATAGCAGCAGTAGCCACAATTTCACTATTTTGCTCAATAAAAAATACATATTTATTATCTTTTTTAAACATCATAATGAAACTATTTTCATTATAAAGCTCTTCTCCTTCTTTTTTAAAGCCTGAATTCATTATATCAACATAATCCTTATTATCCTCAATAGTTACAACTCTTATGTTGCATTTCTCAGCAGGAATTTTTTTATAATCAGTATCCTTAATATCTAAATCCATTTCCCACATATAATGGTCTATTTCAAAGCCTCTGTTTTGTAAAAATTTTGTAGATTGGGGCATGCTTTCCTTTGCAATGGTTACAACTTCTTTTGTATCATTTTTCTTTGCACAATCTAAAATCATATCATATAGCTTACAGCCCAAACCTTGTTGCCTATAATTGGGGTGAATAACTCCTTGAATAAAAACATTCTTAGAATCTAATCTATTTTTCATGCAGCCAGCATAACCAATAATTTCATCTTCTAAATATGCCAAAAACATATCCGCTCTCATCTCATCTTGAGTATTAATATTTTCAATAACATGCTCTGGTATTCTAATTTTTAGTTTCTCGTTGTTGTAAATATCATCTAAAAAAGTCCTAATATCATCTAGATTTTCTCTATCAAGGTTTTTGATTATTACCTTACTCATATCCATTACTTTTAGTCCCCCATTCATTAATTATTTCCAAAACTTATATATATACTCTCTCAAATCTGAAACTCCTGTTACAGTTGTATGAGCATCCCATTCCCTAGGAAACAGCTTCTTATATCCTACTTGCCCAAACCTATCGTCAATAAGTACCACAATACCTCTGTCCTGCTCTGTCCTTATAACTCGACCCGCTGCTTGCATTACCTTATTCATTCCAGGAAACTTATAAGCATAATCAAAGCCAGAACCATTAAGCTTGTTAAAATATTCCATTATTATATCTCTCTCCGTACAGAGCTTCGGCAATCCTACTCCTACTATTATTGTTCCTAGCAATCTATCTCCTGTAAGATCTATCCCCTCAGAAAACATACCGCCCATAACAGCAAAGCCTACCAAAGTCTTCTCGTTGCCAAGCTTAAAGCTATTTAAAAATATTTCTTTGCTCTCTTCATCCATGTCAGGGCTTTGAAATATTATATTATAATCTTGATTATATTCTTCAAATCCACTTAGTATGTCCTGCATATAACTATATGAAGGGCAGTACACAATATAGTTTCCAGTTTTGTGCATTATGGCGGCATTTATGCAGGCAGTTACTTCAGCCTTGCTGTTTTCTCTATCTTTGTATCTAGTAGAGATTCTGTCTGCAACACAAAGTCCTAAGTTTTCTCTTGGAAACGAGGATTGCAGTCTCATATTATAAGAGCTTTCATCGCCTCCCAGCATGTAGATATAATACTTCATAGGTATAAGTGTAGCTGAGAAAAACGTAGCAGACTTAGCCTTCTTAATCTTCTCCTGCAAAAGTTGGGAGGCATCTATACAAAAAAGCTTTATAGTTAAATCTTTGTTGTTTTCTGTGATGCATACAAAATGCTCATCAAAAAGCTCAGCAATCTTTAAAAAAAACAAAATGTCAAAATATAGCTGTAGTGCAGACTCATTGAAAACTCCGCTGTTTTGCTGCAAAAGCTCCTCAAAGTCAGTAGCCAACCTTCTAAGCAGCTTACACAACTCCTTAGGACGTTCATTTTCCACTAAAAGTCTATCTTCAATTTCTTTTTTGTATTCTATTAAATATTTATTTACTCCATTTAGAGTTTTATATAAATGCTTGTTTATATTCTTAAAATATCTTTTTTGTTCAAGTATTGCGCTTTTACTTATAGTCGCTGTATACATTGCCCTTGATCTGTCCACCAAGTTATGGGCCTCGTCCACTAGCAAAGCATATTGTCTATCATTTGCGCTGTTTTCATTTCCATCACCAAAATATCTTCTAAGGTGTGTTCTAGGATCAAAAACATAGTTATAGTCACAGATTATTATATCTACCCAAAGGGATAAGTCTAAAGAAAATTCAAACGGGCATACCCTGTGCTTTCTGGCATATTGCTCTATTATGTCTCTACTTTGAATGCTTTCCTGGGTTAAAATATCTCTGATAGCATCATCTATCCTATCATAATAACCCTCTGCATAATTACAATTCTCTGCTTTACAGCTACTTTCCTTCTCAAAACAAATTTTATCCTTGGCTGTTATTACTATTGCTTTTATTGATAGTCCATTTTTCATAAGCAGTTTTATAGTGTCCTCAGCCACTTGACGGGTTATTGTTTTGGCAGTAAGATAAAATATCTTAGAAATATGACCTTCACCTAACGCCTTGACAGCAGGAAAAAGTGTTGAGATTGTTTTTCCTGTACCAGTAGGTGCCTGTGCAAAAATATTATTGCCCTCATATATAGTCTTGTACACCGCTACAGCGAACTCTCTTTGATTTTTACGGTAGCTCTCGAAGGGGAACTGAAGCTCTGCAATGGATTGATTTCTCTCATCAATATTAGCTTGTATAAAGTTAAACCAAGTCCAAAGCTTATCCAGCATTTCTTCAAAAAAAACTTGCAGCTCCAAAATGTCAAAGTTAGCAGCAATGACCTTATACTCTTCACTGTCCAAGTTATAATAGGTGATCTGTACTGCTATTAAGCTTAAACTATTCAGAACAGCATAAATATATGCATACACCTTAGCCTGAGCCCAATGCATAGGATTAAAACCCTTATCTATATTCTCTAAGGAATGATATGTGCTCTTTATTTCTTCAATAGTTGTACTATCCTTTGCTAGTATAATCCCATCTGCACGTCCCTCTATCAAGAAAGCAATGCCATCCTTTTCTATAGGAAAGCTCAGATAAAGTTCATTTATATAATTATCGCCCATCTCCAATTTCCGTTGTTTTTGAAGCTTCTGATGAGCATTAGTACCTAATACTGCACGATTATTACTAACATAGGAATCATCTAAGCTGCCTGACTTTAGTGCAAACTCCACCATTTGACGCACCGAAAGTTTTATTTGATTAATTGCCATAGTCACTCTTGTCCTTACATTAATTTTTTTAACATTACTATTTTATTATATAATAGTTGGATAAAGTGTGCATTAGGAAATATGTCAAGAAAAATAATAGCACTGTTACTCTTGGTTACTGTGCTATTATTAGCTCATACTATAACCCATTTTCTACATAGTTATCATATATTACATTATGTAATCTTATATTGATTTTATTCAAATAATGTGATATTTTTAATATAATGTATTATAATACATTATATTGTTTATATGGTTTCTAAATACATAGGAGGTACTTATGAACAAAAAAAGAATAGTAATGTTACTTTTGGTTACTGTGTTATTATTAGCTCTTACTACAACTGTATTTGCATTGCCACTATGTCCATATTGCGGTTACGGTTGCGATAGAGTTACTACTTGTCTTGAAAATGGTTATGACCAAGTTCAAATACTTTGTCCTCATTGCGGTTATGTATGGTCAACTACTACTGTATTGTGTACTCATGGTGTATTATTTCCACGAGATTAAACTGATATAATTAAATTAAACTAATATTATAGAAACCATATAAACATTTGCTAATTATAAAAGTTTTTCATGTTATATATATGAACTTAAAAAGAGCATTCCAATTCATAATTTGGAATGCTCTTCTTGTTATATCAATTTTACTTTATCAAACCTAATTCTTTTCCTACCTTTGCAAAAGCAGCGATAGCTTCGTCTAAGTCTTCCTTAGTATGTGCAGCTGTTACTATTGTTCTAACTCTTGCACCACCTTTTGCAACTGTTGGGAATATTATGCTTTGTGCAAATACACCTTCTTCAAACAATTTTTTACTTAATTCTATTGCCAATTTGTCTTCGCCTGCTATTACAGGTGTGATAGGTGTTTCGCTGTGTCCTGTATTAAAGCCTAGATTGTTTAGACCTGCTTTCAAGTATTTTGCATTATCCCATAGCTTATCAGTAAACTCTGTACTTTCTGAAAGAATGTCTATTGCTTCCATACATGCCATTACTGCTGCTGGCTGCATTGCTGTGCTGAACAGGAATGGTCTGCCTCTGTGATTTAGCCATTCGATAAGGTTTCTTCTGCCTGCAACATAACCGCCTACAACACCAATTGCCTTTGATAATGTACCTATTTGAATATCTACTCTGTCACATAAGCCAAAGTGATGTGCTGAACCTTGACCATTGCTTCCCAATACTCCGCTTGAGTGTGCATCATCAACATAAGTTATACAGCCATGCTTCTCTGCTAATTCTACTATTTCAGGAAGCTTTGCAATATCACCGTCCATGCTGAATACACCATCAGTTATGATCATTTTTGTCTTATATTTGTCCTTAACTTCAATAATTACTCTCTCAAGATCTTTCATGTCGCTGTGCTTGAATCTAACTACGTCAGCCTTGCTTAGACGGCAGCCGTCTATTATACTGGCATGGTTAAGCTCATCAGTTATTATAACGTCACCCTTATCAGTTACCGCAGGTATACAGCCTGCATTTGCAGTGAAGCCTGATTGGAATGTCAATACAGCTTCAACATGCTTAAACTTTGCAAGTTTTTCTTCTAACTGCTCATGGATTGTCATATTACCTATAATAGTTCTAACTGCTCCTGCTCCAACTCCCCACTCTTCTATACCTTTGATTGCAGCCTTCTTTAGTCTAGGGTGATTAGCAAAGCCAAGATAGTTGTTTGAAGAAAGATTAATAACCTTTTTTCCGTTTATTGTACATCTAGGACCTGATGCGCTGCCTAATACAGTAAGCTTTCTGTATACGCCTTGTTCCTTTAGCTCGTTTAACTTTTCGGTTATAAAGTCTAAATCATGAATACCCATTGTTTTACCTCCATATTATTAATTTTTATTTTTTTATGTTTAATTTTACTGTTAGCTTTTCTAACATATCTTTTGTCATTGATTCAAGATTATATTCAGGCTTCCAGCCCCATTCTTCTCTTGCTGCGCTGTCATCTAATGAATTAGGCCAGCTATTTGCAATTGCCTGTCTTACTGGATCTACATCATATGTAAACTCGAACTCTGGTATATGCTTTTTAATTTCAGCAGCCAACATTCCAGGTTCAAAGCTCATTGCAGTTACATTAAATGCATTTCTGTGTATTAGTTTGTCTGGATTAGCTTCCATTAGGTCATGGATTGATTTCAATGCATCAGGCAAATACATCATATCCATGTATGTATCAGCTCCAATAAAGGAAGCATATTTCTTGTTCTTTAATGCTTCATAATAAATATGAACAGCATAGTCTGTAGTTCCACCACCTGGAAGTGCTCCGTTTGAAATTATGCCTGGGAATCTTACACCTCTTGTGTCTAGTCCAAATCTGTTGTGGTAATAGTCACAGAGAAGTTCTCCTGCAACCTTAGTTACTCCGTACATAGTAGAAGGTCTTTGAATAGTATCCTGTGGTGTATTGTCAACTGGTGTGCTTGCTCCAAAGGCTGCTATTGAACTAGGTTGAAACACTGATATTCCTAGTTCTCTCGCTACTTCAAGCACATTGTATGTACCATTCATATTAATATTGTAAGCCATTTGAGGGTTCTTTTCTGCAGTTGCTGAAAGAATTGCTGCTAAATGTATAATTTGGTTTATATCATGCTTCTTACATATTTCTGCTAATTTTTTTCCATCTACAACATCTAGAAGTTCAAATGGACCTGATTCTATAAGAGCTTCGTCACCCATCTTTATAATATTACTGGCAACAACATTTTCAGTGCCATAGATTCCTCTCATGTAAGTTATAAGCTCTGAACCAATCTGTCCTAGGGCACCTGTGATTAATATCTTTTTCATTTTAAGTCCTCCAGTTTGATATAAAATATTTAATATTATTTTTGTAACATATCTAGCATTGTTTTTCAATTACATTATATCACCTATTTTATGAATAAAAAACAGTTTTGTGCAAATATTAAACACATCTTTATACGTATGTACTCCTATGGAATACAAATGTTTCTAATATTCAGGCATATTGCTTACGTCAAAGTTATATTCTCCAAAAAATTAATATATTCCCATCCAACAGGCGCAATGTTCTTTATTAAATTTTCGTTAAGCCCGTAGCTTATTGATTTTAGATATTCAATAGCTTTCTGAAGGTAAGTGTTATTCCATATACTTATTACATTAATTATGATGTTCAAGTCTCAGAACATCATCCAAGTTTTTCTGAATTATTTTTGATCAACATCATATACTTATGTGACACAATAAATAGGTATTTTGTGATTTATATCCTAAAAGTGTTATATGTCAGTTATATTAGCTCAACCCCTTAGAATGATATTTTAAAAATCCGAAACTCCATACCCATATATTCTATGCATAAATGTTCTTGAAAAATGTAATACTTTTAATGAATTATACATTATAAGAAAGGAGGTTATATTTATGCCAAATTTAAACGATTGGTCCGAATTCATTGATGCACGCATATTACAGGAAAAAAGTACAATTAGTGATCAAAAAGATGATGATAAAGCTCTCAAAATATTAGATAAACTTTGTGAAGCCCATCCAAAACAATCCACTTTTCTCAAAGCTAGGGCATGGTCTCTTTCAGTTTTAGACAGAGAGGAAGACGCTGCTTCATCACTTATTGAAGGTAAATATATTGAACTCACAAAACATCTTTCTGGAAAAAACGATATAGCGAAAGACTGGATAGATGAATTAGAAAAGCTGAAAACAGCAATTGCCAATACTCATGAAACTAAAATTTGTACTAGTACTATGGCTTGGTAAATTTCTACATAACTAGCAGGTTGTTAGAATACGATTCTAAAAACTTATTTGAATAAATATTCTAATTCTAACAGCCTGTAGTATACTTTTATTTTGGAGATGGTTATAACAATGGAACTACCTATTTCAATTAAGCAAAATGGAATATTTACTTTCAATCTTGAGATTCCATACTATAATTGGCTTTATCCTCTTCAATATAATGAAGACATCAGCCATCAAAAATTACATCATAATGATATCTCTCTAAATGATGTTAAAGGTGCATATATTCATATTCCTTTCTGTAGTTCACTTTGTAGTTTTTGCCCATATATTAGAACGCATATTCATGATACAGAACTCCGTAACAAATATGTCCATTATCTTATTAAAGAAATAAAATCTTACCAAAGAAACACAAAGCCAGAACTAGAATGTGTGTTCTTTGGTGGAGGTTCACCTTCGCTTCTAAGCCCCAATAACTTTGCTGATATTATGAATGCACTTCACAGCGTATTTAATATTTCAACAAACTGCGAGATAACAATTGAAGCTAATGCTATGACTCTTAATCCACAATTATGCTCGACTTTTAAAACATTTAATGTATCCAAAGTTCGAATAGGTGTCCAATCATTTAGCAGTCAAAGTCGTAAGTTATACCAATTAAAAGCAACAGTATCTGATATAGTGCGTTCAACTGAATTACTCAAGAAAAATGATATTCAAGTGTCCTTTGATTTATTATTTGGACATCATGGACAGAGTCTTGAGTCTTTTATTAAAGATATAGAAATGGCTGATGAGCTTAATCCTGATACAATTGAAATTTATCCATTGAATTTTCTCTCCGTCCCAAACCGTTATTGGAATGAATTATCAAGTACTAAACTGCATAGATTGAGTGCTAGTGATCGTATATGTTACTTTAAAGCTGGTAGGGAACGTCTTTTTGAATTAGGTTATCATCAGTGGAGTGGTCATGGATTTGCTCGTAATGAAAGTTTTGACTTACTTTATCATAGGTGTGTATATGGTACTTACGGAGGATTAGTTAGTTTTGGTCCAAGTGCGATTTCTTTTAATAATGATTATATTAAGTGGAATCATTCTGATATAAATAAATACATTGAAGACATGAGTAAAACATCCATGCCCACATTTTATTCTCGGAGAATTACAGAACTTGAGCACAAAACTAAAAAATTCATAACTGAACTTCCTTACTATGGATATATAGATTTTTCTAATAATGATATTGTAGATGAAATTGCAGTTCAACTGAACAAGCTAATTGATTCGGGAGTTATTAATCAAAGTGATTCTAAATTAACATTATCCGACACTGCTAAACTCCAATATTCATCAATAATGTTTTATTTACTGCCTAAAGACGATAAAGAAGCTTTAAGTAATGAAATTTTCTCGGCATGTGCACGCCTTGGAAATAATTTTACTGCTGATATGATATGGATATAAGTACTATAATTAGTTCATTCAACAAATGGGCGAATTCATATGATGCTGATATTGCGACAGCAAATTGGGGATTCGAGTATTATAGTAACGCCATAGATTGGATTTGTTATCAATTAGTGCACAACATCAAATCCGACAGAATAATTGACTTGGGCTGTGGTACAGGAATAGTTGCTGAACGATTAGAACAACTTAAATCGCAAACTGAATATATTGGAATAGATTTAAGTCCAAGTATGCTAAACATTGCAAAGAATAAAATTCCAACAAGTACATTTATTGAAGCAGATATAAGAGATTACGACAAGTGGATTAAATACCTTGATCCAAGGTTGAATTGTACTGTTATAAGTACTTATGCATTACACCATATTAATGATGAAGAAAAAATAAAATTACTCAAACACATTTTCTCAGTGGCAAAACGACGAGATTTCTTGTTTGTCGTTGTGGATTATGCTTTTTTCGATTCATCCGAGAGAATTAAAATATTCGATGAACAAAATAAATTATTTAATTTTCATATAATGAAAGAAATAGAATCAGAATATTATGCTAACCTTAGTTACTTGCGAAGCGCTCTATCTCAAAACCGAATAAATCTTTCTTTTGAAAAAAATGGTGTTTGGGATTGGCGTTATTTCTTGTGTCAAGTATAGCATCTTTACAAACAGTTACTTTAATAACAATGAAAGGTCTGATAGTCTCCACTTACCTAAGCTGTCACATTAAATTTAATCCTTTTTAACTATCTATTAATTGAGAAACCCATGTCAATTGATAGTAGCAAAATTAGAGACTTGCTTAACAAATATTGTCTTAACGTGGGTTTTGTCGTAAATGTTGGCAGTACCCCATATAGCAACCAGACTTATGACTAGTGTAATTTTCAGTTCATGGATTATTAAAATTGGTTATTTGTGTCAAAACTAAGCTTTCCTCTTGGTTTTCTGCAACAATCATAGCATTACCGTCTTCTGATATATAAAAGTCGTCAATAACCCCGTCGGAGCTCTTTATAACATCTGTCTCCATGCTTTCCTTAAGCTGTATAAGACCTTCATCTAAAATAAAATATAGTTTATCCTTTGAGCTGCATACATAGCTTTCGTTATTTTCATAGTGTAAATATTCTATATCCATAAAAACTTTGGAGACAGATGTATCTATATTATAAACATACAGATTTGAGCCTTCAGAATATGAGCAAGTAAAAGCAATAAGCTTTCCAGAGCTGTTATAACTTATATTTTCTATCTGAGCAACAGTTTCTGCTTTAAGCTGTAGTAGTGTATCAATTCTTATAGCTTCTTTGGTTATCAAATTCAAGCTATATATTGACTTATATGTAGAAATATCATCATTCGCTTCCTTCTCATATAGACCGGAAGTTACTATTGCAAGCTTTGTTTCATCTTGGTTCCATACAATATATCCAGGTATGTACTCCTTCTCATCAGATACAAAAACTTCCTTATTTATGCCTTCTGTAATATCATAGATACATAAGGTTCTTTCGCCATTTATATATGCAATTTTACTACCAGTTGGAGACCATGCTATTGCAGATGCATTTATTTCTCCAACTAGTGAACCATCTGAAATTTTAAAAATCAGTTCACTTGAAACAGCGATATACTCTTCCTCTTTAGACCAGCTAATGTTCCATTCCATATCATTTAACAGTTCTTCATTTGCAGTACCAATCAGCTGCAACGTGCTTCCTTTTTCTATATCATAAACATACAAACCATATTGATTTATTATAGATTCTGCAGCGCAATATATTACGTATCTTTCACTAGGCGAAGTAGAAATTAGTGCCCCTTCTGAATAAGCAATATTCTTCCCTATGACTTTTTCATTTTTACCTTTAAGCACCAGTATATTGTCCTCCTCACTATTTCCCAACCTTTTTACTTCTAGAGAATTTCCTGCATATATTTGCTTATAGAAAAGCAGGCTTTGATCATCTTTGCCAGTGTATTGATAACTCATACTCCCTATATTCATATCTAACCTATACACATCAAAGCTATCTTCACGTTCACGTTGAAGTTCGATAATATCTCCATGCTTCCTATATATATTAATATTATCTTTAAAGCTTCCTATATATCTTTGATTTTTTATAGGAATATTTGCTGTAACCTCTTGACCCCCCGGACTTTTTGTACAACTTATTGCAGTAAGACATACCATAAGTACTAAAATCATTATCTTTTTCATATTGACCACCTTGTCCATTTATTTTATCTAATTATTTCCATAAATTTGGTAATCAATACATTTTCCAAAAAAATATAAGGTACATGTGACACTATCACATGTACCTTATATTTTAAAAGCTATTATTTACTAGAAAAACTCTTCAATCGAGAAAAAATCTTAAAATCTCCTGTTCTAAATTCTGATTGAAGCATTCCCACTCCTTCTTTATAATTCATATACTCCTCACTGCCATCTTTATAGGTGCGTCTAACCACAACACAATCATTAAAAGTACCATAGGGAACGGTAACCGAAGCTTTTATGTCAATAATCTCATAGAAATTTTCTTCACTGATCCATTTATTTCCCACTTCAATTGGAAGTTTAAGTACTATATCCTCCAGATTATTTTGTTTCTTTAATAGATTAGTGTGATCATAGCTTTCACCAGACATATAAACATGCACAATGCTATCTTCCCTAACCTCATAAATATCTGATATTACAGTACCTCCATTATCTCTAGTCAATTGATATCTGCTCTCTTCTTCATATTCTACTCTCAAAGTGTAAGAAGCATATTCATTGCCTTCCCCCTCATATTCCCATATGTAGCCTACTTTCATAGGCATATATAGGCTTATGTCTTTTTCTTCAACTATTGGCGTAGGAATTACAGGCTCAGGTGTTGGCGTTACAGATGGTGTTGGTACTGGTACCGGAGCCTCAGATTGCTTTACAGTACAGCCTAGAGCAGTAGCAGCAATAAAAAGCAAAGCAAGTATTAAAATCATACCCTTATATAACAATCCTTTGTTCAAGTAAATCACTCCCTAAGTATATTTATAACAACATATTTTTTTCTGTATAAATACATTCATGGTGCATATAAAGTAAATATCTGCTATACTAAAAGTATAAATACTAAGGAGGCGTGAGCATGAATTCTATTAGCAGAAATTCAATTATATGTGTAATCGTTCTTTTAGTTGAAGCTATAATATTAAAGCTTGCTAAAAGCATGCGTCTATGGATATACATAGCACTTCCTATTATTGCAGGTTTTACAGCAATGGAGCTTTTGAAGCAGCCATCTAAAATAAAGCTTGTAATTCCTAGACGCTCTGTCAAAAAACGTGTATTAAAATAAACAAAGCTGTCAACGTGCATATTGCTGAATCCTAATCAGTAATATGCATATTTTTTACGCATATCAGCGGAATATTTACAGTATAATTTTCTGTATTAACATTAAATATTATTCATATTTAAAAAGTCAGATAAGACAAATAAAAACCAGGAAGCTAGTTCCTGGTTTTTATTTAGTTAGTATAATTACTATTCTTTAGTACATTTATGGTAGCTTTAAGATCTAGCATATCATTTTCGATCATGCCTTCGCACATTTCTTGGAATATCTCTTCCATATCATTAAAAGACTTTTCAGTATCTATAAGCAGCTTTTGCAGTTCTTCAGAAGATTCACCAAAATTATTAAGCTTTAGGTACTTTGTAAAAACTTCAGTAAATGTATCAAGGTAATAATAGAAGAATTTCCTTACAGAATTTAAAACCTCAGGATTAGCCCTTACCTCTCCTATTATCTTTTCTGACAAATCACAGAGTCTTTCTATCTTTGCCTCTATCATTGGATTTTCTACTTTATGAAGCTCTTTTCTAATTGCATATATCTTATCAAAGGCTTCCTTTATTACTCTTTCTAGTTCGTTATCTTCTTTTTTAACCTCTTTTACAACATCTTCATTTTGTTTTTTATGCTGTTTTGCCCTTGTAATTGCATTTCGAACTATATTGTAGAAGATAATAATAGTCAACCCAGCAACTGTTATAAGTGCTGTAAGATCTAGTCTCTTAGCAGCTAAAGTTACTATTACTGGAATAAGTGTAAGTACAAACAAAAGTATATTCCAATCAGAAGTATTTTCATTTTTGGGTTGTTTGGAGGTTTCCTCCACCTTCTCTTTGTTTATTGTTTTGCCCTGTTTCACATTTATTTTTGGTTCAGTTGGTTTTGTTGATTCAGTTGCTTTAGTTGGTTCAGCTGGTTCAGTCTTTTCAGGTCTATGTTTTTCTTCCTGCTTTGGAGGCATTTGTGAGTTTGTCCTCTTACTATCGGCTGCTCTGCTGTTTGATATGCCGCTAATTATCTGAAACACAATGCCTACCACACCAAATGCTATTTTGAAACCCAAGTTAACCATTGAAAAAACAAGATCCAATATTCCAAATGGTCCTCCAAAACCTCTATTCCTGTTATATCCACCTTTTCCAAACTCATCAAAATTATTGTCAAACCTACCGTGCCTCAATATCATCCACTCCCGTTCAAAATCAAATATTATTTAAAGTTATCACAATACCTGTTTTGTATAATATAATCATACTTATTATATATACGTAAAACAAGTATAGTTTGTTTTAATTTTTTTGAACTTTTTTTAATATAGCGAGTTAACAAAAAAAGATATCGAGGTTATACCCCTGATATCTCTTTTTCTACTCTAGGTGGTTTTGGACCATGAAACTGATAATAATCAGTTTTTAACATACCATTATACAATTTACGTTTCTTGTCAGCTCTTCTTCCAAACAGCTTCTCAAAGCTTTCATGGGCAGTGATTATATAAAATGACCAAGTATCAAGCTTTTTAAATACTCTCCCCATATCCTTGTAAAGGGGTTCTACAGATTTTGTATCTTGTAACCGCTCTCCATAAGGAGGATTTGTTACTATGAAGCCATATCTATCAGTGCTGCTTAATTCTCTAACATCTCTATTTTGAAAATGTATTTGATTTTCTACTCCTGCAAGTCTTGCATTATCACGAGCTATCTTAAGCGCTCTATCATCTATATCATAGCCTTGTAATGTTAATTTTACATCCGTCTTAATTTTCTGTCTAGCTTCAGTCCTTGCTTTATCCCAGAGTGCCTTTGGTGTAATGTCCCAGCTTTCTGCTGTGAACTCTCTATTTAATCCCGGTGCAATATTTAAACCTATCATTGCCGCTTCAATTAGTATCGTACCAGAACCGCAGAAAGGATCAATCATAAGTCTGTCTGCATGCCACGGAGTAAGCATTACCATTGCAGCTGCTAAGGTCTCCTTAATCGGAGCTTCATTAGCAAGCTCTCTATATCCTCTTTTGTGAAGTGCATGTCCAGTTGTATCAATATAAAGAATTACTTTATCTTTATTTAGAAACACATGGATAGGATATTTAGCTCCCCTCTCAGGAAACCAATCCAGCTTATGCTTTTGCTTCATGCTTTCCACTACAGCCTTTTTTACTATAGCTTGAATATCTGAGGTGCTAAAAAGCTTAGATTTGATAGAGGAAGCCTTAGCTACAGGGAATTCCGCATCTTTAGGTATCCATTTATGCCAAGGCAGCTTTTTTGTATTTTGAAACAGCTCCTCATAGTTTTCTGCGTGAAATTCACCAACCTTTAGTAATATTCTCTCTGCTGTACGCAACCAAAGGTTTGATAAACAAATTCCATACTCATCAGTTTCAAAGTTAACTCTTCCATCTACTACCTCAGTAGTCTCATAACCTAAGTCTCTTATTTCTCTTGCCAGCACTGCCTCTAATGCAAAATTGCATGGCGCTGTTAATTCTATTTTGCTCATATATTTCTCCTCTTTTGTGGTAATATTTCTATTCCTACAATTTCTTGTCATACAAGTATTATACAATATGTTGCACACTAATCAATTCTTACTTTTAATAATTTTATATTCATATTAATTATTATTCTAATTTTTATTAATTATTATAAGCTATATGTTTTTACATGTATAGAATTTAACGACAAAAGGATACTAAGATAAAAAAGAAAAGGAGTTGATTTGATGAAGCTTAAACGCGCAGAAGAGATTCTTAATTCAAAGGATAATATTGATGTGTTTTATAGGAATAGTCCTGTTTGGATTGAAGACCTAGATTCAAACAAAGATAATGCGGATATAATCATACTTGATAGCAAAGCTAGGATGAATGTACCAGTTTGGGATTTGAACGAGAAATAGAAAATAACAAGGGGATAGACAAATCCCCTTGTTAACTAGATGCAATTTCTTCCGAAGTTTTCTTTTCTTTTTCTATGTACTTGCATATATATTCTTTATAAAACTTTCTTTTTTCTTTAACTATGTCATTATACTTCGCATCCCTATCTAAGTATATATCTAAATCATATTCTGCTTTACCTTTAGTATCACTGCATTTTTCCTTTCTTAACTCAATTTGATCACCCTCTAAGAGTAGGATATTAAATGCATATCCTTTCCAGTTTTTTATTATATCTAAGTGTTTTGCATAAATAACTGGTGGATTTTTTCTGCATGCTTCTAAAAAATCCTCTTGTCTTTCTTTATCATCTTTCATATTGAATGAATCTGTGATTTTTCTTAGACTTATAACAAAGGCTGATTGTGAACTGGGTCTCATACCATGAAATGGCTTTCTTTTAAGAAGATTTATGAATCCAATAGCTATCTTATAAAATATCTTTAATCCCAAGGATATAATCCTTTTGTAGTAATTTACAATAATCATTAAAAATATGCCTATGCTTATTACGAGCCCTAGATTATTTAATATAGCTACAATAATACAAAATAAATCCACTCCAAATACAAATACATCAAATATATCATCCATAGAAGTCATACTTCTTTTTCTATAACTTACCATAAGACAGATAATTATCAATGGTATTATTAATGCTATCTGTGGATAGACCGATTTGATGTCTGCCTCTTCCTGCAAGTATGTTAATATAAGTGCTATAGATGCCGAAACGATGCCAATCCATCTAGATAAAATTTTATAGTTGTAAACCATAATTAACCCACCCCTCAATTTGTCATTGTATTATTCAACATAATACATATATTTTCCTATATTGTAAAACATTATTTAGAAAGGTTTGTAATTACATAATGTTTCATTGTACCTTCAATTTTTCCACCATTCGCCCCTTGTCGAATTATCTCTATATCATTGTCGTAATTTCCCAGGAAATAAGTCGGTGGTATAACATAATGCGACAGCATGTCTTTTATTCCTTGATATCAAAGGATCTTATTATTCTGTTGAATAATATAAGGTATTGAGGCTTCCAGTCATCTTCGTTTACAAAGAAGCTAACCCTATAAATTCTATTGTTTGCACCCTCAATAAATGCCTCATAGGCTCTGATATACTTATCTTGATTTGTCCGTCTGCTGTAGTCAAGAAGATAGCCCTTGTTTTGGTTTGATGTAATCTCCTTGACCCGGTAGTACTTAAAATCCACTACTCCAACAGCTGACTTCTTAGATTCATCAATAAACTGCTTTAGAGGCTTATCTATATCCCATACCTGCACAAAACCATGGGTCTTTTTATCCTCGGACATGAAAGCTAGATTATATATTATCTCTCCTCCACTAAATGCCTGCTCTATAGTAGTCCAGTTTGAAGGAAGCGTGAACTCAAATTTATCCTGTAAAGCTGTATATTTCTTTAGAAACTGCCTTTCTGCCTTTTGATACTCAATACTATTCTTAAAGGTTTCTGCTATAGGATTAAAAGCATAGTATAATGATCCAATAAACAATGCTAGTATAATAATCCCAATAATAAAAACTAAAGCTCTTTTTACAATAAATAGTTTCATCACACACTCCCCTTGCATAGCTTATTTACAACTTAAAACCATCCTTTTGACTGAATATTCATCGTGAAAAAGTTTATATTATACTGTATTAGATTGGTTTATATATATGACTTTTTTTGATGTGTATTGTATAATTATATTTAGATATATAACATTCAGGAGGTAAAAATATTGAGATACATTGATTTTAGAAGTGATACAGTTACTATGCCTACAAAGGAAATGAGAATGGCGATGGCAGAAGCAATCGTCGGAGATGATGTATACGGAGATGATCCAACAGTTTCAGAGCTAGAGAAGCTAGCAGCGGAGATGGTTGGAAAGGAAGCTGCTATGTTTGTACCAAGTGGAACTATGGGTAATCAGCTTGCAGTAATGACTCACACTAGAAGAGGCGATGAAATAATTGTTGAAGAAAATTGTCATGTAGTCATACATGAGGTCGGAGCAGTAGCTGTTTTATCTGGTGTAAATATGAGAACAATAAAAGGCATAAACAGTATTATGAGACCAGAAGATGTTGAAAAGGCTATCCGTGAAGATGACATACATCAGCCTGAGACAACACTTATATGCATGGAAAATGCTCTATCAAATGGCAGAGTAGTACCCTTAGCTGTGATGAAGGATATATATAATATTGCGAAAAAACATAATTTGTCTGTACATTTAGATGGTGCAAGACTTTTTAATGCAGCTGCATATTTAGGTGTAGAAGCAAAGGTGATAACTGCTTATACTGATTCTGTTATGTTCTGTTTATCAAAAGGACTTTGCTCACCAGTTGGCTCCATATTAGCAGGCAGCAAAGCTTTTATAAACAGAGCCAAGAAAAATCGAAAGCTATTAGGCGGCGGTATGAGACAGTCAGGCATACTTGCAGCTGCTGGCTTAATCTCGCTAAAGGATATGACAAAGAGACTACACATAGACCATGATAATGCTAAGTATCTTGCAAACAGACTATTAGAAATACCTGGAGTAAAACTAGACTTAGAAAGCATCCATATAAACATGGTATTTTTCACTATAGAAAATCTTAAAATGTCTGATGTAGAATTTATTGAAAAGCTTTATCAAAAAGGCATAAAAGCTAATGGTATAGAAAATGGAGAATACAGATTTGTAACCAACAATGATGTAACAAAAGAAGATATAGACTTTACTATTAACTACCTCAAAGAATTAATATAATGAAAAGGGGATGACACATAGGCGTCATCCCTTTTAATTATCCCATCCATTTTTTATACAACAGCTCTAATTTGGCTTCCAAGCTTTCTTTTTCTCCAAGTAGCTCTTGCAGTCTCACATAGTCAGAGCCAGCTTGGTCTACCTCCAGCTCTATAGCTTTAATATTTGTTTCAAGCTCAGATATTTCATTTTCCAGCTTTATCTTTTGCTTCTGGATTTGTTGCTCATCAATCTTGGTTTGCTTTATTTGAAGCTTTGGCTTTTCTTTGACTACAGGTGTTGCAATATCAGGTGACTTAGTTTTCTCTTTATATTCCTTATACTCTTCATAAGTACCACCAAACTCAGTTATTCTGCCATTCTCCAGCTCCCAAATCTTTTCTGCAAAACGATTTATAAAATACCTGTCATGGGATACAAAAAGTATAGTACCGCTAAAATCTTCAACACATTCCTCTATCCACTCTCTTGAAGCTATATCCAAGTGATTTGTAGGTTCATCTAGAATCAGCATATTTACATCTTTTTGCATTAGTATGCATAATCTTAATCTTGTTTTTTCTCCTCCTGATAAGGCTTCAACCTTCTTAAACACATCATTGCCTTTGAACTTGTATGCAGCCAGCATGTTTCTAGCTTCTTTATCAGCAAGCTCTAAATCATAACTTATAGTATCCAAAACAGTTCTCTCAGGCTTTTCAAAAACAATATTCTGCTGTAAAAGGGCATATTTTATACTTTCTCCCAGCTTTGCAGTACCTGTATCTGCTTCTTCCTCTCCTGTAATGATTTTCAAAAGTGTAGTTTTGCCACATCCATTTTTACCCAGCAATGCAATTCTATCGCCCTTAAATAATGTCATACTGATATTATCAAGAACCTTATTGTTATTGTAAGTCTTAGATATATCCTTAAAAACAGCAATTTCCTTACCTGAGAAGCTTTCTTGACCAAAAGAGGCAGAAATAGCTCTCTCTTTTTGCGGCTTATCTGTTTTTTCCATTCTTTCTATACGCTTTTCTACAGCAAAAGCTTTCCTATGCATAGCAGGATTGTCTGCATTGTTTGCCCATTCATGCATTTTCCTTGCTGCTTCCTCCAACTGCTTGATTTTCTTCTGTTCCTGTTCAAACTGAGCCAGCTTCTGCAAATACCGCTCTTCCTTTTCAACTGCATAGAAGCTGTAGTTACCTTGATATAGCTCTGCTTCACCTTCTATTATATCAACTATCCTTGTGACCACATTATCAAGAAAATACCTGTCGTGAGAAATCACTAATACTGTTCCTTTGTACTGTTTTAAGAATTCCTCAATCCACTCTGTAGAATCAATATCCAAGTGATTTGTAGGCTCATCCAGCAACAACACATTGGTATTTTGAAGTAATATCCTGCCAAGGTTTATCTTAGTTTTTTCGCCACCACTTAGCAGCATAAACTCTTGATTCTGCATTTTTGTACTTATTTGCAGTCCATTACATACCTTCGCTATTTCACTTTCTATTGTATAGCCTCCAATAGCCTCAAAGCGTGATTGTATTTCTCCATAACGCTTCATAACCTTTTCGGTATAGTTGGCAGTCATATTATATTCTAAATTGCTCATTTCCTTTTTTAAAGCAAGGTGCTTTTCAAAGGCAGTCATCAAAACATCTACGACCTTATAACCATCAGGGTATTCTGGAATCTGATCCAATACCCCAATTCTTACAGTGTCAGGTATAGTAACGCTTCCGCTTTCATAGCTCTCTACTCCTGCCAATACTTTAAACAAGGTCGATTTACCCGCACCGTTTTTACCTAGCAGTCCTACCTTTTCACCCTCAAATATTTCTAAGTTCAAACCCTTTAACACGTGGTTGGCACCATAGTATTTATTTAATTCATTTACTGAAAAACTTATCATAACTATCTCTCCTCTATATACAAAGCAAATATTTATCCGAACATATACAAGTCATTCCCACTGCTAAAAAAAGGACGCCTTCACAGCGCCCTTCAATTCATTTACTTTATGTGAAATTTTTCAGTTGCTTGAATTAAGGTTTCTGTCATATCATTTAGACTCTGAGCTGTCTCTGCTACATTTTGTGAAGAGGCGCTCATTTCCTCCATGGATGCTGATATCTCTTCTGCAGAACAAGATAATTCTTTTGCTACACTGGATACAGTATCAATTTTTTTGATTATGATATCCTTCTGTTTGTCTACATTGAGCATATCGCTGTTTACTGCATAAACCTTTGGCAGCATTGCTTCAATGCTGTCGATTATACTTCTGAAGGACTTTATAGATTCTCTTACTGTTTTTATTTGATTGTTCAACTTGCCATCCATGCTGTCAGAAGTCTCTATAATCTGTCTGCTATCAACTGTGATATTATCCAATATTCCGTTAATACTCAAGGAAGATTCCTTTGACTGCTCTGCCAGCTTCCTTATTTCATCAGCTACTACCGAAAAGCCTTTACCTGCCTCCCCCGCTCTTGCCGCTTCGATGGCTGCATTAAGCGCCAAAAGGTTCGTTTGATCCGCTATAGAATTAATAAGATCCGTAATCTCACTGATACGAGATATATTTCCTTCCAAGCTGCCAATTCTATTTCTTACCTGCTCAAATGAGATATTCACATCCTTGATTGAGCTTTCCAGTTGATAAAGCTGAGCTGAACTTCGATCCGCCTCTACATTTACATGGTCAACCTCACCATTTATATTTTGTATAGATTGCTGAGCACTATCAATGTTGCCTCCAAACTCCTTCAATATGCCAAGTGCTGCAATAATCTCTTCAGATTGTGAGTTTATGCCGTCTGTCATATTATTTACAGTTTGTGTTACATCCTCTGATGCTGCAGCCATCTCCTGAGATACTGCTGACAAAGTTTGTGTATAATTACTTACTTGATTGGATGTACTCTTTACATCGCTTAGTACATCTGTTGTTCTTGTTGTAAGTCTATTCAAATCATCTGAGATTTGTTTGAATTCATCTGTGCCATTCATATCTAGTTCTCCTGTCAGATCTCCTTCTGACATTTTGTTGAGGTTGCTTCTTATTTTTTTCACTCTTTTTGTAATTCCCTGAGAAAATAATAAGTTTGCAATTATAGATAATATCATTATTACAACTGCCAAAACAATTGAATCGCCTATAATCTTATTCTTAATATCTACCAAGCTGCTAAAATCTATATCCAGTCCAGCCACACCTACTATATTTCCTTTGCTGTCCTTTATAGGTGAGTAGGCTGACAATAGGTTGTCTTCATCAAGAGATGCTGTTACAACAGTTTGACCCTCAAGTGCTAAAGGCAAATATTCATCCATAAAGCCTTCAGAACTAAGCTCTTCAAAATCAGTAAAGGCCGCATCCACTCCATAATAGCACTCGTTATCCTTCATATATACTGTATAGAAATAAGTTACATTTTTATCTGTCTTAAAATTTACCATTTCCTGCTTCAATTCCATGTATTCAGTGCTCAGCATACTTCCTGAGGCAACTACCTTAACATGCTTGTCCCCATCTATCGCATCAACAGACTGTTTAGCTATCTCCAATACTTCAGCTCTTTTTTCATTCATAAGGCTATTAAAGGCGAAAACTACATTTCCTATAAATAATAATATTGTGACAAAGACTACTAAACTGGTCATTTTAAATATCTTAGAACCCAAACCCCTAAACTTCATTTTCATAACTTTCCCCCCGTCAAAATACATAGTAATAGTTTAATATTTCTATAACTTGAATTCATAATCATAATTCAAGATGGTCTAGAATATCTTCTGTAATTTTACCATTTTTACCGCCATCTTGCTACATTTTTAACTAACAAATTGAACAAAAAGGTTTTGTATACTTTTAAAAATATAGCAATAAAAAACCGTCTTTCCATGCAGTATTTATCAGTGCTTCACATTGAGCCTTTATTTGGTAAAAGTGTCCGGGCTGAAGTACAAAAATATAATCCCTTGTTGTACCCCTGGAGAACTTTAAGCCAATCCACTCAGCACCTTTAAAACGCGAATCAAACTGTAGCTTTCTGAATTTTTCTAGGTAATCTTCCTCTTGTTTACGCTCCCTATGGTTATAGAATATAACGCTCTTACCAAGCTTGTAATAATCTTTTATTTCATCCAATCCAATATACTTATTGCCCTTCTGTCCTGTCAGCGAAACACTTTTTACTTGCAAACCATTATCAGGGTCTAGAAAAACTATCTCGCAATCCTTCAGGCTACTCAATGCAGCGTTATGCCAAGACTGTCTAAGCATACGGCGCTTCAAGGGGTTAGGTTCTCCGGCTAAATTCAATATCCTGTCATAGTACATGGTGTTTAGCGGCAGAACTCCAGATTTTTGTATACTAGACACATTTCTACTATTGTTTTCAACGATATCTTTCAAAATATAATAAAGCTCATTATCGTAGTCACTAAAGTTTTTCTTTTGAAGATATGAAGTGTGTTTACCATCAGAATTATGATTTTCGTCGGGAGTTAAGTACCAGTTTACACCTAATGTTAAACCAGTTCCTGCTATACTTCTTAATAAAGCATATTTTCCGTAATCTCCTATATCTCCAACATATCTATTTTGCATATTATTCTCCTACAATCATTTAAATTCTTACCTTTAGTAAGTTTTAACATATTGAGTCACTCCCTAATTTTTGATATTTAGCATATCTAAATACAACACGTACTATAGATGATAGATTATAATTAACGTATTTCATAACTTTAGTATATATCAATCTATGCTTAGAGTAATCAAATAAATCTAATGGAATCATTTTCATATTCCTATACTAAATAGAATGCAATCCTCCCAATACCCCAATGGATCCCATCGATTTATAGGGTTATTCCCAACATAAGCATATCTGTTTTGGGTGTATGGTGCAGTAACTCCTGTATACAGTCCTCCAAAAGCGTCATAGCCATACTTTACATAGGTGCCATCCGGGTATTTTACTTCTGTTAGCTTGTTGGCTGCATTGTAAATATATTCTACTGTATCCTCTCCTGCTTGTACCTCTGTCATGTTACCGTTTGCATCATATTTATATGTTGCTTTTGAGGTTGGGTCTATTAGATAATCAGGCTTTTCATTATCGAATAACTGTATAACTTAGTAGCCTGGCACTTAATGTTTTTCATATAAGATTTAAGGATTGAGATAAAGTAATAAACTATCTTCAAATAATGTTTGAGGGAAGAATATAAGGACAAGTAAGTTTATTCTCTCCTAGGGAATAACAAACAAAAATACTACTTATCCTTAT
Source organism: uncultured Clostridia bacterium (assembly GCA_942492835.1). Classification (GTDB taxonomy): domain Bacteria; phylum Bacillota; class Clostridia; order Lutisporales; family Lutisporaceae; genus GWB2-37-7. Next base: position 1,230,651 of record OW818645.1, read on the forward strand.
ATTTCTAGTAAAAAAATATAAAATAACCCTTATTAAAAATTATTGCCTTAGATATTCAATAACATGCATAAGATAATAAAAAAGGGTAATAATTATATTAAATACAACTATCACCCACTCATGCTTCAAAATTAAGTTCTAAAATTTTGCTTTAGGAAGAAGCTAATATATATCATATCAACCTAATTTATGACACTCTCTAGTATATTCTTAAGTTATGTATCTTACACCATATTCAATTCTTCAAAATAAATCAAATCCTTAGCAATAACTAATATTTCATCACCTGAATTTAAAAGTACTTTTAGGTTAAATAAAGAATCTTCAATTTGTGCCTCTTTTGTATCACATGTTACTTCATTTATATATATTCCTGCTCCCCATGGCTCATTTATAGGAACGTTTAACAATTTTACACCAAATAAACTAATTCGTGCTTTTACATTGCTTTTGCTAGGACTATCTAATTTTAAATATATATATACAGCATAACTTCTATAGTCGCAAACAATGCTAAGTAACTCCGCATCATACAAAGGCAGTTGCCTTACTTCAGATATATTTTCAAGACAGAAATTAATACTTTCCATGTCATAACTCCTTTCAATATTCCCTACTAATACCAAGGTATTTTATCTCCTGGATAATGATGTGTATCACCTGTATCAGGATGCGGTTCTCTTGTTTTCCCATCTGGAGTTTTATGATAATGATCTCCTTCTCCAGAATTGTGTTCCTTATTCCATTCCCATTTTGCATCTTTACTTCCTGGCTCAAACCATTTTTTTACTTCTCCATCTTTATATTCTTTTCTTTCCAAATCTTCTGGATTGAAATCATCTGGATTTTCAGGATATATCTCTCCATCTACTACTGTAGCAGTTTCGTAAATCTTTGTCCCAATATAAACTACCCCACCAACAATAATAACTACTGGAATAACAATATCATCGGCTATTCCTATGCCCGTTACATCATCACCAGCTAAAACACCCACTGATCCTATCACTAATGTACTAACTGCATCACTTGTTTTTATACTATTCTGAGATGATATATTGAGATAAGACTTTTTGTCACTATCACCCTTATCCTTATCAATACCCACAATCTTATCAGATACCCCAGCCACTTCTAGGCCTTGTGATATTATACCATTCTTATAATCGTTATTATCATTTCTTGACACTATCTTTTCCGTACTACTAATAGACCTTGAACTAGAAATAGTTTTCGAGTAAGCATCTTTAGGCTCATAGTAACTATTAACTTGTGAAATAGGTATATGATATTGCTTCAATACTGCTTTGTTCTCTTGATACCACTCTGAAGGAGTAAATGCTCTAAAATCAAAACCATGTGTAACTGTAGTTGTTGTGTCTGTCCTAACAGAAACCGTGGTCGAAATTACTCCAGCATAAGCTGTATGTCGCTGTCTAGTCACTTCATACTTTTCGTAATATCTATCAGTTCTTGTCCAATCTGTTCTCCATCCATCTGATAGCTTAATTGGAGTTTCATAATCCATATCAGGAGTATCATCACTCAATGAACCAATTTTACGTTCATCCTCAGTAGTCCATCTATCTCTATCAAGATTTCTGATTTCATTAGCAGCTTCGTGTAAACTTTCTCTCTCATCTTTATCATCAGTAGAATTATATAGCTTTGTTAAATATCTAATATCTGCTTGTGCTGCTGAAGATAAGCCACTATCCTCATCTTCCCAATACCCCAATGGATCCCACCTATTTATAGGGTTATTACCAACATAAGCATATCTGTTTTGCGTATATGGTGTCAATATATCTCCAGTATATGGGTCTGATGTGGTGAAACGTCCGTTTTGTGCTCCGTACCAACGTGCATTCATATCTATCAAGTTAGACTTTGCATCATAGTTTTTGCCTGCAAAGCTGTTTGTGTTGTATGGTGCTGTTACTCCTGTATATAATCCTCCAAATGCATCATAGCGATATTGCTCTATACTGTCACCATGTCTGTCTGTTAGCTCTGTTACGTTTCTCATTCCGTCATAGCTGTAATACATTAGTCCGCCATTGGTTTTTAGTGATGGTTCTCTGCCTGGTATTACTTGTCCATGATTGCCAAAGGTTTTCTTGCTAACTACTCTGTCGTTTGCCATGTTGTATTGGCTTAATGGGCTACCGTTTCCTGTATATTCGTTAGTTATGGCATTTGTAAAGCCATCATATAGATAGGTTGTAGTATCAGTCTTTAGCTTTAGTGGGTTAATCTTTTCCTTTTTGTTGCTATTTCCATTGTTTTTGGTTTTATCATTTCCATTTCCCTTACCGTTGTTACTTTTTTCTTTGTTCTGTCCTGGTGCGTATTCTGATTTGCCTGGTGCATCGTCAGCTTCTTTATTCCAATATGCTTCTTCTCTTGATACCTTACGTCCAAAGGCATCATAGCCATACTTTACATAGGTGCCATCTGGGTATTTTACTTCGGTCAGTTTGTTTGCTGCGTTATATATATACTCTACTGTATCTTCTCCTGCTTGTACCCCTGTCATGTTGCCGTTTGCATCATAGCTGTAGCTGTCATTTCCATCAGAGAGTAGTCTATCTGCTGCATCATATTCATGATCAAGTGCTTCGTTGTCAGTTACATAATTTATTCTGTTGCCATTTGTATCATATTTGTATGTTGCTTTTGAGGTTGGGTCTAGTAGATAATCAGGCTTTTCTTCATAGGTAATATATCCAAGCTCAAAATCTTCGTCAGTTATTTCTAGTTGCCATGGCTTCAGCTTCTTTTGTTTGTCTTTTCCATTGCCATTGTTTTTGTCTTTGTCCTTCTCTTTATCATTGCCATGTTCTTTTTCCTTATCGCTATTACCATTTCCATTACCTCCGCCATTCCCATTGTTGTCTTTATCTTTATTGTTGTCCTTACTATTTCCTTTGTCCTTATCAGCAGCTACCATAATGTTTGATGCTAAAGTCCTTATACTCAGCTCTGCACTGGCTGATTTTATTTCCTTGTCTTTTTTATTACCATTATCTTTTTCATCAGTACTGCTTTCATCTTCCACTCCTTCCATAAAGTCTGGAAGTGGCTTATATCTTTCTGGCAGCTTTAGGTTTTTATCCCTTATAGTTTGTATTTTTGTTATTGGATAGTTAACTTCTTGTAGTCTATCCATTTCATCATAGCTATAGGTTGTTATTGCTCCATCTTCTTCTGTTTGGTTTATCTTGTTTCCTGCTTTGTCATATTCATATTTGTAGGAGGATGTTATTGTTCCGTCTTGTTTTTTGCTTGTTATTGTAATTAGCTTTCCGTCTTCGTCATATTGTCTTTCTTCTGTTATTCCGTTTGCCATTTTCCTTGCTGTTTCTCTTCCTAATGAATCATATTCAAAGCTTGTTAGGTTTCCATCAAAATCTGTCATGGTGCTTATTCTGTTGTTTTTGTCATAGGTATAGGTTGTTTCTCTGTCTTCTACATCTGCTATGCTTGTTCTATTTCCTGCTGCATCGTATACAAACTTTAGCAGCTTTTCTGTTGTTAGATTGCTTTGCAGTGTCAATCTGCCATTTTCATCATATTCATAGGTGTCAGTAGAGTAAGGTGATACAGCCTTAACAATTTGTCCTATTGCATCATATTCATAGGTGTTTATTTCTCCGTTGTAGTTAATAGCTGTTGTTTGTCCTCTTTTGTTGTAGGTATAGGTTGTTGTTTGTTCTTTTGCATCTTTTGTTTTTGATAGTCTGCCTACTTCGTCGTAGGTGTAGTTTATTTTGTTGCCTAGTGTATCTGTTTCTTCTTCAAGTTTGCCTGTTGTGTCATATTTGAAGGTTCTTTCATTTCCTTTTGTGTCTGTAATGGTTGTTAAGTTGCCTGCTTGATCATATTTATATTCTGTTTTCCCTTGAAGTACATCTTGTACTTGTATTAGTTGGTTCTCTGTGTCATATGTATATTTTGTTTGTCTTCCCATTGGGTCAGTTTGGGTTGTTAGGTTGTTTTGATTATCATAGGTGTATTCTGTGGTTCTGTTCAGTGGACTTGTTTCGTTTGTGAGTCTGTTCATGTTGTCGTAGGTGTATTGCCATGTGTCATTTTGTGAGTTTGTGTATTTTATCATGTTTCCTACTACGTCATATGCCCATTGGTTTTTATAGCCCAAAGCATCTATTGTTTCTGTTAATCTGCCAAGCTGGTCATAGTTCATAGTGCTAGTACCGCTAAGTTGGTCTATTGTTTTTGTTATATTTCCTACTGCATCATATTCTGCTGATACAATAGCTCCCATTGGGTCTATTGACCTTATTAGTTGTCCTGCTGCATTGTATTCATATTTTGTTGCTGCTCCTAGTCCATTTGTTTCTTCTGTTAGTCTTCCTGCTAGGTCATATTTGTAGTTGGTGGTTGTTCCTTCTGCATCTGTAGTTGCTATTAGTCTGCCTATTGCATCATAGTTGTTTGTTATTTCTGCTCCCATCGGGTCAGTTTCTTTTATTGCACGTCCCATTAGGTCATAGGTGTAGGTATATTTGTTACCAACTGCATTGGTCATGGTTGTAACTTGTCCTCTTAGGTTGTATGTAAATTCTGTTTTTGCGTTTCTTGGGTCTATGACTTTTGTGAGATTTCCTGTGTTGTCGTATTCATACTTTGTGGTACGTCCTATGCTGTCTTGTTCTTCTGTCATGTTTCCTAGTGTGTCGTAGGTGTAGCTATTCTTTTTGCCTTTTTCATCTTTTATTGTTGTTATTCTTCCTAGCTGGCCATATTCATAGTTTTGTTTGTAGTTTTCTGGGTTTGTTATTGCTGATATTTGTCCTATTTGATTGTATTCATATTTGTTTGTTCTTCCTAGGGCATCTGTTTCAGTTGTGATTCTGCCTAGGTTGTCATATTGATAGGTTGTTTTGTTATTTTGCGCATCTGTTATCTCCGTTACTAGTCCAGCTTTGTCATATGTGTAGGTTGTTATTGCTCCCTTTTTGTCTTGTGTTGATATTAGTTGTCCTAGTGCGTCATAGTTGTAGGTGGCTTTGTTGCCTAGTGGGTCTATTTCGGCGGTTTTTCTGCCTTCTTTGTCGTATTCATAGGTTGTTTTATTGTTTAGTGGGTCAGTTGTTTGTGTTATTCTTCCTAGGTTGTCGTAGGTAAAGTTATATATTGCTCCTATTGCATCTATTTGTTGTGTCGGTCTGCCTGCTTCGTCGTAGTTGTAGGTGGTTGTATTGCCTAGTGAGTCTATGATTTTTGAGATTAGTCCATTGGTGTTGTATTCATATTTGGTGTTGGTGCCTGTTAGGTCTTTTGTTGTTGTTATTCTTTGGTTTGCGTCGTATTCATAGCTTGTTATGTTGCCTTTTGGGTCTATTGTGTTAAGTAGGTCTCCAAGCTTGTTGTATTCAAGTTGTATTGTATGTTGCTTTGGGTCAGTTCGTTTTGTTAGTCTTCCTGTTTTGTCGTATTCCATTGTCCATTGGTTGTCTTTTGCATCTGTTATTGTTTGTATTTGTCCAATTGGGTTGTAGGTGTATTTTGTTTTGTTATCTAGTGGGTCTATTTCTGTTGTTAGTTGTCCTAGGTTGTTGTATTCCCATTTTGTTTCGTTTCCTAGTGCATCTATTTGGCTTGTTGGTTGGTTTAGTTTGTTGTATTGGTATTTTGTTTTGTTGCCTTTTGGGTCTGTAATTTGTGTGTTGTTTCCCATTTTGTCGTATTGGAATTCTGTTGTGTTGTTAAGTGGGTCTGTTATTTTTGTTATTTGATCCATTGTGTTGTATTCATAGGTTGTTTTGCTGCCTAGGCTGCTTCTGATTGTTGTTATTCTGTCTGCTTGGTCGTATTCCCATTTTGTTGTGTCGTTATTTGGGTTTAGTATTGCTGTTCTTCTTCCTGCTTCATCATATTCTACCTTTGTTGTGCTGCCCTTTGGGTCTGTTACAGCTGTCAGTTTGTTTGTTTTGTTATATGTAAAGGTATAAAAAGTTCCGTCAGGTTGTGTGTATTTTGCTTGGTTGTTTGTTATGTTATATTCCCATTTGCTTATTTTGCCTGTTCGGTCAGTGTATTGTGTTAGTCTGTTAGAGTTATCGTAGGCATATTGTTCTTTGTTGTCTTTCGCGTCTGTTTTTTGTATTAGTCTGCTTATTGGGTCGTATGTGTAGATTGTCTTTCCACCTTCTGGGTCTATTGTCATTGTTGTTCTGTTTAGGTTGTCGTAGGTGTATATTGTTGTTCCGCCATTGGCATTGTTTACTTTAATCAGATTGCCATTTGCGTCATATTCGTAGCTTGTTTTATTGCCTTGTGGGTCTGTTTCTGATTTCAAGGCTCCTCCTGCATAGTAGGTGAGGGTTGTTGTTCCTCCGTTTCTGTCTGGTTTTACGGTTAGTCGGTTGTCTTTGTCATATGTTGCAGTGAGTTCAATTCCATCAGGGTGAGTAACCTTGTATATTGTTCCTGAGGTATTGTATTCATATTTGTATTCATTTCCGTTGGGTAGTGTTTCTTTTGTGAGGTTGCCTGCTGCATCGTATTCAAGTGTTGTTTTTCTGCCTATTGGGTCTATGGTTGCTGTGGTTCTTCCCATTATATCGTATTGTATGGTTGTGGTTCTTCCTAGTACATCTGTTATTGTGGTTATTTGTTTGTTTTTGTTGTAGGTGTAGGTGAAGGTTCCTGTTGCATTTGTTATTTTTGTTACTCCATAGGTTCCTTGTTCGTATACAATTTCATTTCCATCTGGAAGCTTTGTCTTTGTTGGTCTTCCTAGCTTATCTCTGCTAAATTCTGTGGTTAGACCTGTGCTTTCGACTACTTTTATTGGACTGCCCATTGTGTCGTATTCAACAGTTGTATTCCTATTCAGCTCGTCCTTATATGCTGTAAGCCAGCCTGCGATATTGTATTCATATGTTATTGTGTAGCCTGCTGGATTTTCTATTGTTTTTATCTTGCCTTCTTTGTCATAGGTGTAGGTTGTAATGTAGCCTAGCCCGTCTTTGAATTCTGTGAGTTTTCCTGATTTGTTGTATTTCATTTCAGTTGTTGTGCCATTTGGTTCTATTGTCTTTATTGGTTGTCCTATTCCGCCATATATGTATTGTGTAATGTCACCTTCAGCAGTTGTTTTTTTGGTTAGGTTTCCTTGTGTATCGTATTCAAAGGTTGTTGTGTTGTTGTCTATAGATATTGTAAGTAGATTACCTTTGGTGTCATAGGTAAAGTTCGTGACATTACCAAGCTGGTCAATTTTCTTTATCAGATTGCCTTTGTCATCATATTCAAAGCTTATATTGGAGTTGTCTGCATATACTTCTCTAGTGGGCAAACCCCATATAGGGTGGTAGGCATAGTATTGTGTTGCTCCGTCTATTCCTATTTCTTTGGTGATGTGTCCTTTGTCGTCATATTCTCTTGTGATAGTGCCTTCAATGCTTGTTATTTTTGTGCAGAAGTCTTTGTCATTGTATTCATAGGTTGTGGTATTTCCTAGTGCATCTATTTCTTGTGTGATTAGCTTTTTGTCGTTGTATTTAAAGATATTTACGTTGTTTATTGCATTCTTTATTGTTGTTTGGTTGGTTTGGTATGTGAATTCATGTGTTTTATTGCCTAAGGCATTTGTTACGTCTTTAACTTTACCGTCGCTGTTGTAGGTGTAAGTTGTTATTCCGCCTTCTGCATTGGTTATGGAGTTTATTCGGTTTGCAGTGTCGTAGCCGTATTGTATTATGCCTCCATCTGGTAGGGTTACTTTCTTAAGGTGTTTTTCTGTATTATATTGATATATAACTTCATAGTTTTCTTCTGTGCTAACTTTTGTGATTACTCCATTTGTCCATGAAAAATCTATAGTATGTGTTGCTGTGTCTGTTATTTTATCTACTGTACCATCGCTGTTGTAAGTGAAGGTTTGTTCGTTTCTGTATCTATCAGCTTGTTTTGTAACTAAGCCTGCTGTTTTTGGTTGGTTTGTGCGCCAAGGTGCTATGTAGCCTTTGTAGGTTGCTTTGCTTCCGTCAGACCTGGTAACTACGTATTCATCTGCATTTATCCTTGTAAGGATATTGCCATTTTCAGCTGTTTCGTAGTGTCCTTTGCTTAGGTCATAGTTTATTAGGTTGTCTCCGTCATAGGATATGACAAAAGCATTGGGGTCATCTTTAACAAAGTTGTATACTAGCACACTTCCGTCAGCGCTTATTTCTGCTATTGCAAATTCACTGTACATTTGCAGGTATGAGGTAAGGTTATGATCCCAGCCCTTTCCAAATGCTCCTGTGTCAGTGACTAGGGTTGAGTAGCTTCTTTCTAGCTTGAAGCCCATTCCATTGCCTGGTAGGCTTACGTCTGTTTCTTGTAGTCTAAGTGCGCCTGTTGCAGGTGCTACGTTGTGATTTGTATAGTTATTGAGGTCTGGCATATTTGGTTCTTCAATTTCACCTGGTGCTTGCGGGGGTTGGTCTGAGCCACCTTCTGTAGCAGGTGAAGCTGGGAGTATGCCATCTAGTGGATTTGGGAGCGTAAATGGGTCACCGTTGTATTTGGGAATGCTTCCTAGTATTTCTTCAGGTGTTAAGAAGGAGAGCATGTCCCCTCTATAGTCTGCAAACACTGCTGTACTAGAGCTTATTATTGTGCTTAAGATTAAAACAATGGATAGTATCATTGCTGTACATTTGTTAAAATGTCTTTTATACATTTGGTATCCCCCCTTAAATAGTTATGAAAATAACAAAACACCATGCCGCTTGACATGGTGTTTATTTGCCATTACTTCGGCAACCCGGCTGTCATAGCATTTGCTTTAGACCCGTGGCTTTGTGTCCTTACCTTTCGATAAGTTTACCTTTTCTATTATTAATATATTTGTTATTGTGCCTATATTTTTACTTTATTGGTAATTGGTTAGTTAGATTATATATATTATTGTAGAAATTTACAAGAAAATATAGGGCAAATTTACTGTTTTTGTAGTAATTTTGTCCTATACAATATGTTGGATGCACATAAATAGCTATTGTCTGTCCTTAGGCATCAGTTGAAAAAGCCCCCTATTGTCATAAATAAAGATTGAATTGAATATTTAACCATGTTATGCTAATTGTAGATATAAACCAAATAATTAGTATAATACAACATTACATACAGGGGCTGTAAAAACAATCCTTATCTTATATGTATTATTTTATTTGACAAATAACGGACGAATTTCCGTTAGATACTTACAGAGCTTTTTTAGACAAAATACGATTGGTTTGAGGGTGTGCATATGGGAAAAAAGTTAAAGCCGGAAGACATAGAATTTTTAAATGAGGGGCAACAAATAAAAAAGAAAATTGAAGAAAAGTATGGTTCTATAAAAGATTTTTATGAAACAGAAAAGATAACTGAATTATCTCTCAAGGCTGTAAGAAATTACTGTGGTTATAACAAAATTACTTCAGCAACCTTTAAATTCTTAATGCTTAGAACTCTTGATGAAGGCTGGGACGAGCTAGTAAGTGATGATGCTGGGCAAATCAAAAATTACGTAATTAAAATTTGTAGAGATATAATGCTCTATAAAGAAGATAAGGACTATGTTTTGCTGGAAAAAGTAAGAGCATTGTGTGTTAAGTTTGAACTTATAAACGAAACTGCTTTAATGATAAGGTGCCTTGGAAAACACTTCTACTATAGAAATGATATTATCAAAACCTTAGAATATTATAATGAAGCCTTAAATCTCGTTGATAAGAAAAATATTGATACATTAATAATTATAACGGTTGAATTGGCAGAATATCATTATATGGAGAGAGCAGTTAAAGAGGCAGAAAGATTATTTATAAAAGCTCAGAATTACATTGATAAATCTGAGAAGGTTAGTAATTCAACCTTGTATAAATACTATTATAAAAGAGGCATAATGTTAAATGCAGAAGAGGGGAGGCACTCTGAGGCAAGAGACTACATAGAGAAGTCAATTGCGTATGCAGGTGATAATACTGAGTTAAATAGCGATAAAGGTGCTGCATACTTATCTATAGGGTCTACATATAAAAGAGAGAGAATGTATGAGGAAGCAAAAGAATACTACTTAATGTCTTTGCCTGAATTCCATGAAAAAGATATAAGTGGTAGAACTTCAGCTCTTAATAATATTGCTGACATATATTGCATTTTTAAGGATTATGACGAAGCAATTAAATACATTGAAGCAGCAATGGAGATATTAGAAAGAGATAATGTTTCCTATAGACATTTAGTAATCGCTGAAACTTATGCTGAAATAAAGCTAATGGTTGGAGATACCAATGCCTGCTATGAATATTTTGATCTTCTAAAGAAAACAATTGATACTTCTATTGATAAGAAAGATATAAAGGATAGTATAATTAGAATAACAAACTATATAGAGGATGTTAATTTATTAAATGAGTTATATAATTTAATTAATTACATGGAAGAGAATACAGATAATTATGTATATAAAGATGATTTGTACTCATGTATAGGAAGAATACATAAAAAGATAAGTAAAAAGGAGGCGTAAAATGAACAAGTTAAAAACAATATCAATGTATTTTATAATAGTAATTTTATTTGCAGTTACTGTATTGGCAGCAATTCCAGCAGAAGTAAATGCAGGAGACATTCGCGATCCATACCATTCATACATTATAAATCCAATAAATAATTAAACCTACCACCCTATTGAAGGCTTTATGCCTTCTGTTTTTTTGTCGGGAATTTTAAAACAATTTAAGTAAAAATTACGAAATTTACAGACGATATTCTATAAAAAACCTTAAATTTATACCAAATTATAACTTAAATCAATTAAATACTTCTATTTATAGGTATTTATCCACGCCACAAGCACGAACAATAACACATAATGGAAACTAGCAGACTTTACAAGTATGTGAAATTTTGTTAAACTTACAAAGTAAACACAATGTAACAAGACGTTACATAATTCATTGAAAGGAGGGAAAGCAAATTATATTAAACAGAAAAGTGAAAGAGCCGGATTTCTCCAACTCCTACCAAGCGAAATAGGTTATACATTGCAAAAATAAACCTATTCATATATCACTTTTCTTGAGATTATAAACTTCTTTTAAGAATTTTAACAAGGAAAGGAGATATACAATGTTTAATAAAGAATACATGGAAGATTTTATTAGTAAGTTTGACTCAGTGTATAGAAAAGCAGAAAAACTGGGAGTCGATCCTGAAATAGTACATGAGTTAATTGCACAAGTTTATAAACTTGTAGTCATAGACAAGGCATTACCTCAAATCGAGGCATATAATTAACCACTAATAAAAACTGAAAATCCTTGGATAGATGTAGTTCTATCTAAGGATTTTTTTGGTTGTGAGGCAGAAAAGGTTCCAGGAACAACAGTTAGACAGTTATTTTTGATATATTGCTTATTAACTGTCTATGTGTCGCGACTGGCACCTTATTTCTCGATAACTGGATAACTTCGATACCTGGCACTTGCGAGTTATCCGTGTAGAAGCTTGCAAACACCTATTTAAATACATCCTATGTTAAGGTTTTACGTGTGTATAAAGCATTTGAGGTTATTTATCGGATTTATTTAAATACATCCTATGTTAAGGTTTTACTTGAAGAAATATCAAATAAGCATACCATTCCCCGATTTAAATACATCCTATGTTAAGGTTTTACCTTGCTGCTCAAGCTCTATATTTTTTAGCTCCAATTATTTAAATACATCCTATGTTAAGGTTTTACGCTTTGATTTTAGCCATTTGCACTTGTAATTTTCTAATATTTCTTAGATATTTCAAGCGTTATCATGATTTAGTTCCATCCATTTTTCTATTTTTATTTAAAACAAAAATATACCTTCTAATACAAGCATTATCAATATTCTAAAGTAAATTTACAAAAATTATGGCTGGAAAATTAAATGCATACTATAATATTAAATCTTCACTTGTAGTTTCCTTTTTACCAAGTGTTTTTTAATCAATGAATAAGTGCCAGCCACGACAGATAAACAGTTATTTATCTGCTATACTTGGCTATCAATTTTATATTTCCCATTTATTATTTCGTCTGTCCCCTACTCCTACAAAAGGATATTTAGGATCAATAAACCATATTTCGCACATATCGCCTAAGTAATTTACCGTTGGGGTGATTTGAAGAGTATTGCTTACTATTGATATTATAGATGACATATCAACTCTTTTACATACAATATAGTTTTTAAATGGCTTATTAGGAGATTTGTCTACATTAAATAAAACATAACTATTGATTGCTTCATGAAATTTTAAGCTTGTTTGCCATTGGAAGTATTCCCCTGTATGATACATTTCAAAATTTGGTTCTTTTATATTTATTTGATAAAAATTATGGTTAATACTATAATGTTGTTTTGATTCAACTATGCTATGTATAGATTGTTTTAAATTACTATAAGATTTATTTGTAAAATCTATATATAATCGTTCTGCTATATTTTCTGGAATATTACAATCCTCTAATTTAATAGGAATTAATATACTTCTTTTATTAATTATTTCAGATATTAACGTTTCATTTATTTCTTTTATAACCCAGTTGCTTTTAACAGACTGGGATGATAGAAAAACTAATACATAATCACTGGTATATATTTCTTTAGTAATTTGACATGCAATACTGCTACCAGGTATTATACTCTTACGATCAATTGCAATGTCAATAATATCAAAATTCTCTTGTAGATAATCAATAACACTATTTACAGTCTGAAGATCACTCCAACTATATGAGATAAACATTTTACTTTTCGTACATAATCCCCCCTATTTTAAATGTATTTTTAGCTAAGTTAATACTATCTTTTAAATCCTATTTAAGCTTGTCCCTAAACCATATTATACTCTACAATTTTCCAGTCTTCCCTATATTTCATACACCCTTTTTCGACATATTCCGCGCAAAAAAAAAGAAGCACAATCCGCCAAATGACAAAATCATGCTTCTTCTCTATCTATTTCTCAATATAATTTTTCACATTCTTAAGTATAATATCTATAGTCCCATCACCGTTTCTTTTTATCTGAAATTTGTCCTTGTCATTATAAGCTTCATCGTCTATATATAACTCTATGGACTTATCTACCTTAAGCCTCTTCCTCTTTAGCTTCTTCTCTGCCCAGTCTCTATCAATTGGCACCTCAGTCTCACTGATGCCTTGATTTACAAGTGCCGCCTTATATTCTGCTTTTCTTTCTGTTGTATTCAGTACATTTTCCGATAGCTTATCAACATTAAAGTGCTCGTCTTGTGTCAAGCTTTCTGAAAGCTTCTTACGGAAAACTTCGGCTTCTTGTGCATTGTCCTTGAAGGCTTTGCGTGCGAAGCTCTCTGAGGTTTTTTGGATTATTCTTGTATTTTCTCTTTTATCTCTCACAGGACTTACTTTTATGAAGGCTTGGGAGAAATATAACTCTGGCTGCTTATCTAAAACAAGAAAGTCATACTCAGCTTCAGTAGAAGAATTTCTTATAAAGGCTGCTTTGGATGGTTTTTGTCCTAATCCTGGAAGTCCCGTCTTGTTTATTCCTATATCAATGGTCAAGGTCTCTTCCTCTTGCTTCATATAGTGAATATATGAATTTGCATAATTTAGCTTTAGAAGTGCAATTAGTGTGCCTTCCTGACTGTCGCAAAGACATACTGCAAAGTCCCCTGAGGGTTCTTTGTCTTCGTTACCCATACATTTAAATAGGTACTGTGAAAGCTTCTTTGCATTTATTACAAAGCTGTCATTGTCCTCAAATATTTCCTTACATAACTCTTTAGTTATATTTACAGCTCCATCAAATTTACCAGTCTTGGCTTCGTCATCCTTTATGCATCTAAGTATGTGCTTTTCAACATATGCGTAGGTTTCTTCATTTAGTGTCAATTCATTATCTGATAGCACTAGAGCATTGTTTTCCTTGTCTAATGCACAAAAATATACCTTGTTTATTATTATATCTTCAATCGCTCTCAAATTTTTTCCTCCCCTATATAACTGTTTATCTTATTACCATATAAAGTATACCATGATTTGCAACGACAGAGTAAAAAATTGTGAGCCTATATTATTTCTGCTTCCTAAGTAAAAATATGAAGAAAGGTCCTCCTATTATGGAGGTCATCACTCCGACTGGTATCTCAACTGGCTGTATCAAAGTTCTGCCTAGGGTGTCAGCTAATATTAGCAGTATAGCACCCAAAATTGCTGAGTATGGGATAACCTTTCTGTTATTTGAGCCAACAAGCATTCTTGTTATATGAGGTGCAACCAATCCAAGAAAACCTATAGTTCCAGAGACAGATACAACACTGCCCACTATAATACAGGATATTAGTAATAATATCCTCTTTATTTTTTCAACATCTATTCCAAGGTATTGTGCAGATTCATCACCCATTGTTAATATGTTTAGCTCTCTAGTATATAACATCAAAGCCAATATACCAGGAATAATAGTAATATATGAAAAGGCTACCTTACTCCATGATGTCAAGGATAAGCTGCCCATAGTCCAGAATACAATGTGTTGTATGTTATCATTGCTAAGCAACATCATAAATGATATTACAGAGCTAAGAAAATAGCTCACTGCTACCCCTGCTAAAAGCAAGGAATTTACCGATATTTTATTCTTCTTATGAGCAAGACTGTAAACCAACATCAAGGTTGTCACTGCTCCTATAAAAGCAAATACTCCTGTTGTTGATATCCCTGCAATACTGAAGCTAACTCCTGTTACAATTGATATTACAGCACCTAAGGCTGCTCCCGAAGACATTCCCAAGGTATAAGAGTCAACTAAAGGGTTCTTAAAAATTCCTTGCATTACTCCGCCAACAGCTGCCAGTCCCGCTCCTATTATAAGGCACATAAGTACTCTGGGCAGTCTTATTTGCATCAATATAGCGCTATTTTCAGTCTCATTACCAAGTAAAAGCACATCAATAAATTCTCTAAAGGATATATTTACTGCTCCTACTCCTACTGCAATAATTACTGCAAAAGCAAGACCAGCAAATAATAATATCAATAAAATATTATCTTTAAATCTATTAGTCATGGCTCTCTCCTGCCTTGTTCAATATACTATACATTTCTTCAACTGACATAGTTATTGAAGATTGTCTAGCTTTGATTTGATTATAAAGTTCCGCTGCAATTCCCTCTGTAATATCTCTTTGTTCAAAGCTTTCGTCACCTATAATAAGTATTTTTTTTGAGTAAAGCTCCTTCTCTAACAACACCTGAAGGTTGCGTAAATTTGCCTTTCCTATATATAGATCTGTAAGAAGAATGTAGTCTGCATGTTCACAAAGCTTCATATTTGTCTCATACGCTGCATCAGATATACTGCTAAATGGCACCCCCTCAGCTGTCTCTAAATCCAAATCCTTTGATATTTTCCAGTCCAGATCACCAATATTTACTACGCCATTGCTAACCTCAAAGCCTGAGTTGTGAAGTTTTGATATAATCTCATTGCCGCTGCCTCCACCACTAATAACATGAACCTTGATGTTATTCTTCTTTATCTCAGGTGCCAAATTTGAGTAAATATAAGGTCTATTTGTCAAGGATGAAACCTCAACATGAACATTTATGTTAAAAATATTTTTTATATTTTCTACAGTCAAAACTTCCTTCGGGGCTCCCTGATATGCTACTTCTCCATCCTTTAGCATTATTATATGGTCACTGTAATTTGCTGCCATATTAAGGTCATGCAGCACAGCTATAACTGTCAAGCTCTGATCCATTGACAGCTTCTTAATCAAGGTCAATATCTCTATTTGATGCTGTAAATCCAGATGAGCTATAGGTTCATCAAGTAAAAGTATTTTAGGTTGTTGTGTAAGAGCCTGTGCAAGAATAACCCTTTGTCGTTCTCCACCACTAAGCTCATTGAAGCTTCTATCTTTTAAGTGGTAAGTATTTGTGTACTCCATATTTTGAATCGCTATTTCTTTATCCTTAGGGGTCTCTCCTTTAAATCTTCTGATATAGGGGTATCTGCCCATAAGCACTACATCAAATACCTTATAGTCAAATTCCAAAGCTGTATTTTGTGGTACTACTGACATAAGCTGTGCTATATCCCTCTTTTGCATGGAAGCAAGGACTGTATCATTGATAAGAACCCTGCCCTGTCTAGGTTTATTCACTGCACTTATGTTTTTTAGCAAGGTACTTTTTCCAGAACCATTTGATCCGATGATACTGGTAAACTCGCCCTGAGGTAGCTTAAGATTTATATTCTTAAGAACATCTTGGCTGTCATATCCAAAGCTTAAATTTTCTATGCTGATTTGATAATTCATTTATATCAAGCCCTTCTATTGCATTGCGTATATTATATATGCCAGCTGAATCTAGTCAGCTGGCACTATCATTTAAAATTTATTCTATCTCGTGAAGTACCTTTGCCATTTCTTCAATTGCCTGTACTATTCTTGGTCCAGGTCTAGATACAACGTTATCGTCGCTCATTAAGTATATCTTGTTATTCTTAACGCTGTCAAGATTCTTAAAAAGCGGGCTTTCCTTATAGAAATCTGTTGTAATTCCTTCATTGGTCGCATGTATTGATGATATCAAATATTCTGGATTATCCTTTATCAACTCTTCCATACTATACTTTGCCCAATTTTGAACCTTCTCTGCTGTATTAGTTCCTCCTGCTGCCTTTATAACATCATTTATAAAGGTACCCGATCCAGCTGTTGTAAGAGGATCAGTCCATACTACATAGAAAACTGATTTTGGTGTCTTATCCTTAACCTTCTCTTGAATTTCTGCTATTTTATCTTTCATACCCTTTACAACTTCCGCTGCATTTTCATCATTGCCGCTAAGCTTGCCTATAAGTGCAATTGAATCAAAAATGCCGTTGAAGTCAGTTGCTTCTGTAGAAACTACAGGTATATTTAATTTCTCAAGACTTGCAATTAAGTCCTCTTGTATGTATCCACCTGCTAAAACCACATCAGGTTTTGCCTTTTGTATAAGCTCTAGATTTGGTCCATCAAAGGTACCTATTTTTTCGGCATTGGAAACCTCAGATGGATAGTCGCAAAAGCTTGTAACGCCTACAACTTTATCTCCTGCACCTACTGCATAAAGTATTTCAGTGTTTGCTGGTGATAGTGACACTATTCTCTCTGGTACTTTATCAAAGGTTATTTGTCTTCCCTTAAGATCAGTAATTTCAATTTTTGTATCTGCTGCCTGTGGTTCTGTTGGTGTTGTTGTTGCAGGCTGCTGTGCCTGACAAGCGGATAAACCCACTATTAATACTATTGATAAGATTAATGCTAATATTTTCTTCAATTCTTGTTCTCCTCTCAAATTAACGATAATTTTAAAACTGTTAGTTTTTACATACAATCTACGTATTACACCTTAAGCTTATTTTAAAACAAAAAATTCCTTCTCGAAAAAGAAGGAATCATAAAAGCTCTGCCGTGTTTTGGCAAATGCACCTCCCCATCTCCCGTAGGTTTGCATAGTACTAGTTCAGGTAGGTCTCCTGGCTGGGTTCATTGCATATCTAAACCTTCCCAAGGACAAGACTTTCATCTTTGCTTCCTCAGTGGTATCTCTAGACTGCTCACCTTTACAGTGGCGGGACCGCATGGGATTTACACCCATTTCCCTATTAAGGCGCTTTTATTTGTAGCGCCACCTAAACTATTATTCAGTTTCCTCAATTTTAACACAGTAGTTTATGAAAGGCAATATTATATATTTTATACTTTTTGATGTAACCTATTGCTAATATTTTGGTATAATAGTTATAGTACATATGTTTCATATACAGCTATGCTGTAATTTATAATCATCAGGAGGTATTGAAATGCCATTAGTAACAACTAAGGAAATGTTCAAGAAAGCCTATGAAGGCAATTATGCAATAGGTGCATTCAATGTTAACAATATGGAAATAATCCAAGGTATTGTTGATGCTGCTAAGGAAGAGAAATCACCTTTGATACTTCAAGTATCAGCTGGAGCAAGAAAGTATGCAAAGCATGTTTATCTTATGAAGCTTGTAGAAGCAGCAATAGAAGACACTGGTCTTCCAATAGCTCTTCACTTAGATCATGGTGAAGATTTTGAAATCTGCAAATCCTGCGTGGATGGCGGTTTCTCTTCAGTTATGATTGACGGCTCTAAGTACTCCTTTGAGGAAAATATAGCTATAACCAAAAGAGTAGTAGAGTATGCTCATGAAAGAGGTGTAGTAGTAGAAGCAGAGCTAGGTAAGCTTGCTGGAATAGAGGATGCTGTAGTAGTTGATGCTAAGGATGCTATCTACACAAACCCTGACCAAGCAGTTGAGTTTGTAGAAAGAACAGGCGTTGACTCTCTTGCCATAGCAATAGGTACCAGCCATGGTGCATATAAGTTCAAAGGTGAACCAAAGCTTGACTTTGAAAGACTGGAGAAAATCACAAAACTACTTCCAAACTATCCGCTTGTTCTTCATGGAGCTTCAACAGTTATACCTGAATTTGTTGAGCTATGCAATAAGTACGGTGGAAATGTTCCAGGAGCACAGGGTGTTCCTGAGAACCTACTTAGGCAAGCAACTCAGCTTGGTGTATGCAAGATTAATATTGATACAGATTTAAGACTTGCAATGACAGCTTCTGTGAGAAAGCACTTATATGAAAATCCAGGTGACTTTGACCCAAGACAATTTTTAAAGCCTGCTAGAGAAGCAATAAAGAATATGGTTGCTCATAAGATGAGAGATGTATTGGGTAGCAGTTATAAGCTATAATAGATTAAAAATCCACATAAAAATGGCTTAAAGTCTTCTGACTTTAAGCCATTTTTTTAATTATCCTTTAATCATCTCACTAAAGCTTGGGCATTCTTGTCTTAGCATAGAATATATTGCTAAATCACTGTATACCCCTCTATTGAAAACCGCCTCACGCTTGGTTCCCTCGAAGGTAAAGCCGCTCTTCTCTGCCACTCTGCGACTGCCTATATTTTCCATATCAGCATGTACCTCTAGCCTATGAATAGGCTTAAGTTCAAATAAATATGCAGAAAATAACTTAAGAGCCTCAGAGGTATAACCCTTACCTCTATCCTCTCTTTTAAATATAGTGTAGCCTATTTCATAGCCTGGCAAATACTCTACTCCTTTTCCAAAAGAAATATCCCCCAGAATTCTTCCTTCTTTATTAGTAATTAGCAGGATACCAAAATCTTGCTTCCAGAAGCCTGTCTCTTGAAAATCCTTCTTGTACATTACTCCATTCATCATTCTTGGAGGTAGAAACTCTCCTGATTGAACTACATCACTTTGTAACATAATTATTTTATCTAAGTCATCTTGTTCTATTAATTTCAAGTTTATATTTTTCCCCTGTATCATAGCTTTCGCCCCCTAATTAATGTATATAAATATTCTATTTTTCCAGTTCTTCAAGTATCCATTGTGTAACCTGTCTCACAATAGGACCACATATTTCTTTATGCATTCTTTCTTTGTTCTGCGCCATTACCTCAGAATTTTTTAAATCAAGCTCAGTAATGTCATGACAAGTAACAGAATTATACTTTTCTTTAAACTTATTGAAAATTACATCAGCTGGGATATAAGATGGGTCTCTTGGTTCTTCGTTATTCTTTCTTCCCTTTGTCATGCCTGATGCT
Organism: uncultured Clostridia bacterium; assembly: GCA_942492835.1. GTDB lineage: Bacteria > Bacillota > Clostridia > Lutisporales > Lutisporaceae > GWB2-37-7. Next base: position 1,250,366 of record OW818645.1, read on the forward strand.
ATAAACGCAGCTGATAATGCACCGCAGTTACTTCCATTTTTACTCATTCCACTACCAAATGGAGTAGCAATTTTTAATGGCATTTCTTTGTCAATGCCCTTATACTCACATACCGCTAGAACAATTGACTCGCAGCAGTTATAGCCACTGTTGAAATAATCTTCTGCTATGTTTTGTACCTCTACAAATTGTTTTTCCATGTTACCCCTCCTAGTTTTATAATTCAAGGTTTTAACAACCGTATTCTGTCCATATAATAAGATATTAGTCTAGATAAAATATAGTCATATGCAAGAAATACTGCTTGAGCTGCAATAATCAATACTATTGCAAGCCCTGTGGAAATACCTGGTATGTTTATCGGAGAAATGCCAAGCAATAGCTTATAAATAAAATAACCTGTTATTGCCAATACATTGACTGCCACAAGCTTAAGCACAAGCTCTAATATGACACCTCTCACTTTTTCTATATGATATTTTATAATTGGATACCCACCAAAAAATAGGATAAATAATAAGAATGCATTTATATTACCTGTAAGTAAAAAGATTAAAGCTGCCGATGCTGCATAGGTCACCGCTCCCCATTTTACCCCAAGCTCTATAACAGCACAGGCTATAATCAATGAGGATATGGCATACATACCCAGCTTACCTGTAGGCAAATAAGCTGCTATATATACTATAACCACGCACATGGCTGTTAAAATGCCCCCAAAAGCTACTTTCCTACTCATATTATTCCTTCCTTTAGCAACAGCTTATAAAGTCTCCGCCACCACACTCACAGCAGCAATCTGTACAATAAAGACAGGTGCATAAATCACACATGTCAGAGTTGTTGCTATTGCCTCTTCTATTATAGGCGGATGCCTGATATCCTTTATTTGTATTATTTATTGAGTTAAATGCATTTTTGTACTCAAGATTTCTTGGATCCATATTTACCGCAGTTTGAAGATGAGTATAGGCTTCGTTATACCAACCCTTTCTCATACTGATTATACCCTTTAGATAAAACCATTCTGCATTCCTAGTTCCGATTCTGTCCAAAAGCTGCTCTGCTGCATTTATGTTGCCTGTATTTACATAATTTCTTACCTGAGAAAGTGAGCCATCGTCACCTTGATATCCGTTATTGTAGTTACTGCTACCTGCATTACTGTTTTCATAGCTTTTCATCAAGGAATCATAAGCCTCATTAATTTCCTTTAGCTTTTCATTGGCTAAGTCAGAAAGAGGATTGTTTTGATATTGATCAGGATGATACTTGCGTACCAAATCCTTATATGCCTTTTTTATCTCCTCAATACTACTTCCCTCGTGTACCCCTAATACCTCATATGGATTCTTCACTTATATTCACTCCCTTACAATTGTGTTGTTCACACTGGTTGCACAATATCTTATTTGTTTTACTGTTCATACCTAAATATACTATATTTTCTATTATACCCTTATGATACATTTCCAAAAGCTCTATTGAGCCAGCTGATTGACTTAGAGTATATAATAAATCTCTTTCTATGTCAGCTCTTATACTTATCTTGAATTCCTCTGCTGAATCATTTTTATGCTTGTATTGGAGCAGTAAAGGATTATAGCTGCCACTTTTCATATCTTTTTCTATATCGTCATAAGCATCAATAGTATAAACCCACTTACCGATATTATATCCAAGCCATCCCATAGCGCGTGCTGTGTCCTTGTTGCAATCCTGACTTCCAACAAGCAGTATTTCCCTTATCATCTCTGCAAAAGGCTCGGCTGCTTCGTCTATTGAGCAGCATTTATCCTTTTCCAGCTTGCTAAGCTTCTCTAGTGATGTTTTTATTGCTATATCTGTCTTAGGATTCCTGCTTGAAGCCTTTTTATAGCCTCCATTAAGCATGAACTTAGCTCCAAGTGATATGACATTTCTCTCGTCATTCCAATTATCGTTCAACTTATAATACGTTAAAATAACATTTATGTCTGCTGCAAAATCCACATACTTATTATTCTTCACAACCCATTTCTTTTTAAGTGGATTTGCTATACACGCTTCTTTTCTTAGTGTTGGTTTTTCTTTATTCACTGCCGCAAGTAAAAGTCCTAAGAACACTGCTTCATAGTTTAGCGCAAACCTTGACATAAAACCAAAGCTTCTGCCCATAGATTTGCATACTCCGCAGTAATATGCTCTAAACATCTCATATTCCTTTATCTTAAGCTCTTGCTTTTCTGGCATTATATATCCAAACATATTTACTCCTCATCTTCCCAAGCTAAAGCTCTGGAAACTGCCTTCTTCCATCCCTTATATAGTCGTTCTCGTTCTGATTCTTGCATTTTGGGCGAAAAGCTTCTATTTATGCTCCATATATCAGAAAGCTCCTGTTTACTGCTCCAGTAGCCCACTGCTAAGCCTGCAAGAAAAGCAGCTCCCAAGGCTGTCGTCTCAGTTATCTGAGGTCTTTTTACAGGCACTCCCAATAAATCAGACTGAAACTGCATAAGGAAATTGTTTTCTACTGCTCCGCCATCTACCTTTAGCTCCTTTAGAGATATTCCAGCGTCCTGCTGCATTGCTTGCAATACATCTCTTGTCTGATATGCTATTGATTCCAGTGCAGCTCTTATTATATGATATCTGTTTGATCCCCTTGTTAGACCTGTTATTGTTCCTCTTGCATACATATCCCAGTAAGGAGCTCCTAAGCCTACAAAAGCAGGTACTACAAATACTCCATTGCTGTCCTTCACTTTTGTAGCATAATATTCACTATCTGCCGCTTCATCTATAAGCTTGAGCTCATCTCTTAGCCACTGTATAGTCGCGCCTCCCATAAAAATGCTGCCTTCTAGCGCATATTCCAGCTTGTTATCCACCTTCCACGCTATAGTGGTAATCAGACCGCTCTTTGACTCAATCATATCCGCTCCAGTGTTCATAAGCATGAAGCAGCCTGTACCATAGGTATTCTTTGCCATGCCAGGTTGATAACAAGCCTGTCCAAATAGTGCTGCTTGCTGGTCTCCTGCGACTCCTGCAATAGGAATGATGGTTCCTCCAAATACATTGGCATCAGTGTACCCATAAACCATGCTGGAGGGCATTACCTCAGGCAGTAAAGTTGATGGAATACAAAGCTCCTTTAAGAGATATTCATCCCAAGTCAAATCCTTTATGTTGAAAAGCATAGTTCTGGAAGCGTTGGAGTAGTCTGTCACATGAACCTTACCTCTTGTAAGGTTCCAAATAAGCCATGTATCGATATTACCAAATAACAGCTCTCCAGCTTCTGCCCTCTGCCTCGCCCCTTCTACATTGTCCAAAATCCACTTTATTTTTGTTGCTGAGAAATATGCATCTATTACAAGTCCAGTATTTGCTTTTACATAGTCCTCTAGTCCTCTATCCTTCAGCTCCCTGCACATATCAGCAGTCCTTTTGCATTGCCATACTATAGCATTGCATATAGGCTTCCCCGTGTTTTTATCCCAAATAACAGTAGTCTCCCTTTGATTGGTAATGCCTATTGCTGCTATCTGCTCAGGTTTTACTCCTACTGTCTCCATAACCTCCCTGGCAACACCTATCTGAGTACCCCATATCTCCATTGCATCATGCTCCACCCAGCCTGCTTTGGGATAAATCTGTATTATTTCTTTTTGTGCTACATTTACTATGCATCCCTCATGGTTGAAAAGTATAGCCCTAGAGCTTGTAGTCCCTTGATCTAAGGCTAATATATATTTATTTTGCATAAGCTCCCCTCCCATTTAACTTTGCATATCTTTTTGTGCTTGCTCTTCACCATCTATGATTTCTTCTTTATTGCTCATCATAAGCCCTGAGCCTATAACACAGCCTACCAACCAAATACTGCAAGCCATAATGAAAAGTATCCTAGTGGACCATTGATTTCCCATAATACCTGCTATAGCTACTGCTGCTGCCATAAATACTTGGTTTATTATATTCATTGTGCTGCTTACTCTTCCCAATATCTCATGTTTAGCCACATGCTGGGTTATTGTCTGCGTACTTATACCCATTCCTGATATAAACACTCCAACTAAGGTTCCCCACATTATAAATATATTAAAGTTCAGTGTTGTTATTTGCATAAATATTGTAACACCTGTCATAAGTGTAAATATACTGTAAAGCAGTTTATATGACTTTGATTTTTTAATTCCTATAAGTAAAATCACAGTAGTACCAATAACACTGCCAAGTCCTTGCATTGCAACAAGTTTACTAAAATCCGCCGATGGTCTTTGGAGCCCTTCTACTACATATGGAAGCCAAAGTGGACTAATAAAGCCCTGTCCAAACTGCGTTATCATAGTTGTAATCATAATTATCTTTAAATACTTAGAGTTAACCATGAACTTTAGACCCTCTCCAATGTCTTTAAGTAAAAGTCCTGGTGTAATAAGCTTTCTTGCACTTTCTTCTCTCTTGGGTATATTTATGAAGTATATTGCTATTGCTGAGACTATAAAAGAAACCATATCAACCATCAATACAGACCTAGCCCCAAAAAGTGTTATCAATGCACCGCCAATTAAAGGTGATGCAAATTGCAGTATATTACCAGTCACCCCAAATATAGAGTTTGCTGACAATAAATCTCCTTTTTTAATTATAGCTGGTATTGATGAGTTAAATGCAGGTGCAAAAAAGATTCCTATAAGCGATTTAAGAAAGACTACTATATAAATCATAGTTAATAGATATTTGTCTGGTGAAAGTATTAGAGTTAAAGTAAGTATTGCTCTTAACAAATCTGAGAAAATCATAATTTTTTTTCTATCCAAGCGATCTACCAAAGCCCCTGCAAAAGGTCCAATTAGTATAACAGGTATTACTCTAACCAATACTGACAAGCTCAGAGCTGACTTACTTCCAGTCAGATTATATACTATCATCGGTATTGCTAGAAAGGTTACCATATCCCCAAATGTACTAATTCCATGACCAGCCCATAGCTTTAAAAAATTCATGTTTCTAAATACTCTAATTCTATCGTTCATGTTTACCCCCTCAAATTAATGTTATTAGCCTTGGTTGTATTTCAACTGACAAAAAAGTTTTGAGAAGGTTTTTTCTCCATAAGTCTCAAAAAAGACAGTTATATTGTCGCCGTCCTCCCTAATAACTCTTCCCTCCCCATATTTATCATGCTGCACTAATACCCCATGGCTTTCTATATCCTCTTTAATATTCTGTGGTGCTTCGACAAATTCCTGTTTCTTTTTGTCTATATTCTGCTTAATTTCTTTTCTAAGAGCTGTCAATCCAGAAGCACGACTTCCATAATCCTCACTTTGTATCAGCTCCTTTGGTATCAGTCTTAGGAAGGGACTAGGTACTCCATAAACTCCAAAGTCCTCAGGTGAAGTATGATAGGATATCTCCAGATAGTCCTTTGCCCTTGTTACTCCTACAAAGAACAATCTTTGCTCTTCCTTTTGTTCCTCTTCATTTCTTGCTAGTGGAATATTACCCATGTTAGCACCAGAAATAAATACATGACTGAATTCTAAGCCCTTGGAGGCGTGCAGGGTCATAAACTTTACAGAGTCTTCTTCCTTATGCACTGTTTCCCTTAGAATCTGACTGCCGTATAAAGAAGAAGTATTTACAAAATCTCTTATGCCTTCAAAAATTTTTGAGCCTCGAAACTCAATATATTTCCAGATTTCCTTAAGGTATGACATGATAAGCTCCGAATCCTCTTTAAATGTAATAGAGGTGGGCATAAGATATAAGCTTAAGTCAAAGTAATCAAAAAGCTCTTCTGGTAAAATAACCTCTTTGCTGCTGCACCACTCTTTGAAGCTCGTTATGCTGCTTATAAGCTTTGAAGCTTCACTGTTTGGACTTGATTTGTTTATCTGTTTATCCGTCATACCTAATCCATATCTATTTTCCTTAAGTACAAATATTAAGCTGTCACGGTCATTATTATTCACTGCCGACTTAAGCAATCGTACAAGCCAATAAAGCACAGGTACATCCTTTAGGGTCTTTCTAATTGACACTTCATAAGGAACACCTTCTTTAGTGAATACATCTCTAAATACCTCAGCATTCTTTTGCTTGCGATAGAATACTGCAATATCACTAAACCTTAGACCATCAGCCACAAGCTTGTTTATAGCTTCACAAAGGTATATGGCTTCGTTAAAGGTGTTATAGTGCTTTTTTATTGTAATAAGCTTTCCTGCATCCCTAATGCCCTCAAGACCTTGACTGTTCTCCAGCAAAGCTTTTGCTGCATTTAGAATGTTTGAGGTTGATCTATAGTTTATTGGTAAGGTAAGCTCTCTAGCATTATATTTACTCTTAAAAACCTCAAAAGAGCTTGCATTGCTCCCTCTCCAAGAGTATATTATCTGGTTTGGATCTCCCACAGCGAAAAGCTTTGCCTTGTTTTTCCCTAGCACCTCTATAAAATCAAGCTGTACATTGTCACAATCCTGATATTCATCTATTATTATCCATTCCGAATGGAACGGTGATTCTGAAAGCAAGGTTATTGAATACTCTATAAGATCATCAAATTCCATGACATTTGCTTTTACCTTCTCACCTTTTAGCACGTTATAAAACTCTCCAAGGTCATCATCATGCTTCATATTTCCATACAGCAGCTTGCCCTGCTTAAGCTTATCCAATCTTTTATGAAGCTTGTTTCTGTACTTTACAGAAAAATTGTTTTCATTTATGACGCGGTCATATAACTCTAGTGCCTCATCAGTATCAACTACAGAGAAATTGCTTGTAAAACCTAGCTTATGGATAGGAAGTACACTAGCTAGTAAGGTTCTTGCAACACTGTGAAAGGTGCCAAAAAATTTCATATCCTCATCCTTCACATTGCTATCCAATTTCTTTAGACGCTCTTTTATCTCAGAAGCTGCCTTATTTGTAAAAGTAAGCACTGCCATGCTTTGTAATGCTACACCCTTTACAAAGTGGAGATACATTATTTTATTTATAAGCACTGTAGTCTTGCCGCTTCCTACATGGGCATTCACCAGCAGCGCATTGCTGCGATCTATTACTGCCGCCTTCTGATACTCATTTAGCCTTTCATACTCTTTGTCCAGCTCTTCATAAGTTATCTTTTCACTGTCATCACAGCTATTCTTCAGTTTGCAATATAAGTTCTCCAGCATGTACTTCACCTACTTTACCAATTCATCGTATCTCCTCATAAGCTTTTCTTTAACATCGCCATTTGCATTTCCAATTGTTTTTACAGCTATATCAAAGCCCTTAGGAGCCTCTACATATCTCTTAATCACATTAACTAATCTATTCTTGTTTGAGCTGTCTAGCATCCAATCCTCATAGAATTTAAAATCTGTCATAAAAACTAGCACAGACCCTTGAACCTCTACATTTTGTATAGTGCTCAAAAAACTGTTCAAATACTCTCCTTGAGCACGCAGATAGTTAACAAACTCCTGCCATCTTGCTGGCAGCTCATTTAGCTTGCACATATAGTCGATTACTACCTTTGGTGCCTTTTCTGGCTTCCTTATTTCTTTTGGGGCATCTGCTTTCTCCAGCATACACTTTAAGCCCCAAGCTATAAGCTTCTTATCAAGATGATAATCACCTACACAAGCAGGACAGCCGCTTTCACAGCGACAATTCTGTACAAGTGTAATTGCATCATTTATAATCTCTCTGCTTAAATCATAAGCCTTCTCTGTAAAACCTAACCCACCAGGGTATAAGTCATAGAGTAAAATATGGGATTTTTTTACTTCTCCCCATTCATTTTCTGTGTTAAATACCGTTCCTGACATATCCTCCAAAGTAGACATTGTTCTTCTCATAGCGGCATTTAACAGGCTGTGCTTTAACCCGTTGTAGTAATTATATTGAGTATAGGAATTGAACGCCTTATCCACTTCATCATCCACTGTAAACCACATGCCTTCTGTCTCCAGCTCTTGGAATAATGGCAGTGTAATCCTTTCAAAGCCTAGGTTTTGATGGTTATGGAACTGTACCATTTTATATGCTGGTACTGCTTCTTTTACCTTTACATCTCCAAAGCTTACTTGTGTACGCTCAATTTCTTGACTCTTAAATTCTCTTACAACTCTAACGTCAGTTTCCACAAATGGAACTGTAAAGTAGTTCATGTCAACCGGGAATACGTGAGCTATTCTGTTGGTTATATCAAGACTCTCCACCATATACTGCATACTGTCATGTATGTATATTGCCTTTGGATGTACCTCATGGAAAGCTAGGTATTCATCCATTTCTGTTATTACAGTGCCTGTCATTTTATTTACAACCTTATAGGTTTTGTTATTTATATTTCTCAGACTGTAATCCCCAGCTGGGAATTCATTACCAATCCAAACAAACCTTCCGCAATCGTTTTTTAGCTCTTTTGCTTCTATTAGTACTGGAACTATTTCTCCTAAGTCAGGGAAAATTGCCGCATCATCCAGACTCAGCGGAAGTTCTGCCGCAGCGGCTCTAACATGCGCTAGCTGTATAAAAAGGTTGTTCTTATCTATTACAGCGTTCTCCACTCCGCTTTCAAAAAGCCAGTCCTTATTGATTGCCATGTATTGATCATTGGGTGTAACATCCAGAATAAGCACACCGTACGATTTGCCCCCACGTCGTCCTGCTCTTCCAAGCTGTTGCCAAAAGGATGCCTTAGTACCTGGAAAGCCAGCAGAAATAACCAAATCCAGCTTTCCAATATCTATGCCAAGCTCAAGTGCATTTGTGGATACCACTCCTGCCAACTTACCACTAGAAAGCTTGTTTTCTATTTCCTTTCTTTCTTCAGGAGTGTAACCTCCTCTATAGCCGCTTACCATGTGAGACAAATTACGACCCAAGGTAGGCTTATTGTCCATGTCTGTGAGCTTATCTCTTACTTCCTTTAGTACAACCTCAACCTCTCTGCGGGTTTTGCAAAAGGTAATGAACTTAATTCCCTGTTCCACCAGAGAGGGTATAAACTCAGAAGCTTCTGCTTCGGGAGATCTTCTATACTGTGTATCTCGAACTAAAGGAGGCTGCCAAAACACAACTGTCTTCTCAGCTGATGGCGATCCATCTCTATCAATTACCTCAAATGGCTCTCCTGATATGTTCTCTGCAAGCTCTTTTGGGTTGGCAATTGTTGCAGAGCTGCATAGAAACTGTGGACTGCATTTATAGTAATTACATATTCTTCGGAGTCTTCGCATTATGTTTGCCATGTGAGAGCCAAAGGCTCCTCTATAGTAGTGAAGCTCGTCAATTATTATAAAGTTCAATCTTGAAAATATATGATTAAAGCCATATACGCTATGGTTTGGTATGAAGGAGCTGTTTAACATTTCAGGATTTGTAAGTATGATGTTGGCATTTTTCCTAATTCTAGAGCGTTCATTATTAGGGGTATCCCCATCATATATTCCAGCTTGAATCCTCTTAGGTCCAAAATATTCAAGTATTGGAACCAGATTTCTATACTGATCATGAGCTAACGCCTTAGTAGGATATAGAAATATTGCTCTTATGGTTGGATCCTCTAGTATCTTTTGTACTACAGGCAGTAAAAAGCTAAGGGTCTTTCCGCTAGAGGTAGAGGTAGTTATAACTATGTTTTTGCCCTGTTCTGCAGCTTCAAACATCTCTGCCTGATGACAGTAAAGCTGTTCTATCCCCTGACCCTTTAGAAGCTCCTTTAGCTCGCTTGATAGGTTCGCTGGAAAATCCGCCAGCAAAGCTTGTTTTGCAGGAATTGTCTTCTCTGCAATTATTCTATTTTCAAAGTCTTTCAGGTTTAGTAAACCATCTGTTAATCCCATAGTAAAATTTAGCTCCTTCCTATATATATCGCACTAAACATTTTACATTCATAAAATAGTGCGATATATATTCCGTTATTCATAGAACACACAAATTTCATTACTTTACGTAAAATATATGAAAATAGATCATGTATTTTGTTGTTAATTAATTTGTGTGTTCTATATATAATAAAATTACAATATACCTTTATTTTAGCATAATAAACTATACATCAAAACAAAGGCTGAATAAATTATTCAGCCTTTGATATATTAATATATATTACTTTCTATTTAATTTTAAATCACGTAGGGTTGTACAAAGCTTGGTATACTTTCTTTACTTCTGCTGCAGCTTATTATAAAGTCTATATTGTATTGTTCTGCAAGCATTTCTAAGTTTTTTATAAAATCCTGAAGGCACTCATCTTTTGCTTCTGATATTAACTTGTGACCGTCTACATACACTTCTTTAGTGTCATAGTTTTGAGATATTACACCACAGATGAAACCATAAAAAGACTTTAAGTTTATCATATTGAATTGACCTGTTTCAATGAACCTTAGCGTTTTGTCCAAATCGTACATATGCCTTTTGTCCCTGTCAATGTAAACTACTGAACCATCCGAAGCCTTACTGGCTTCATTTGCCATTGTAATCATTCTTTTTGTTTTGCCTGAACCCTTAATTCCGATAATAAACTTAACCATTTTTATTACCCCCTGTCTATTGTTTTAGTCATATTAAGTTGTATTGAATCTCGGAACTTTGTCCGAGATTTTAGAACATGAATTGTAAAGAATTAAGATAAAGTTTTCTTCATGCTAATAGTTATTAATAATAATTTACTTTAGAACCAATGATTGTAAATCATTTTGGGATTTGGTAATAATTAAGTTCTTAGTTCTATATTCTATAATTGCTGTTAATTACCTTCTCAATTTTCTAAATTTTATAAATTATTTACAACTCTATATAACTATTAATAGTATTGATTTTATCTGCTAGATTATTCACTTTTTACCTAAGATTTGTAAATCTTTTTATCTATACCTCCACCAGCTCTTTAGTGAAGTGATTTAATACCTCTACTCCATCTTCTGTTACAATCACCAAGTCTTCTATACGGATACCAAATTCACCTTCTAGATATATCCCTGGCTCGATACTAAAAACCATACCTGGCTTTAGTATTACCTCACTGGTTTCTGTTATAAACGGCATTTCATGTACCTCAAGACCTATTCCATGACCAGTTCTATGAAAGAAATACTCCCCATATCCATTATCAGTAATATGCTTTCTTGCGGCATAATCTACCTCACAAGCCTTTACTCCAGGCTTTACTTTGTCTATTGCCAACTGTTGAGCTTTCTTAAGTATTTCGTGTACCTTCTTATACTTTTCAGAAGCTCGACCTATTACAATAGTTCTTGTTGTATCAGAGCAGTAATTGTCAGCTATACAACCAAAATCCATTACTACAGCATCGCCTTCCTTAAGCACTCTATCTGCTGTATCATAATGAGGTAATGCACTATTTGGTCCTGAGCCGATTATAGTTGGAAAGGATGTGCCTGTAGCCCCTAGTGCCTTCATTTCTCCCTCAAGCATATCTTTTACCTCAGTTTCTCTTAATCCAGACTTTATTTTATTCAAAATATTACTTAGTGCTTTATCTGCAATCTGCGAAGCTTTTCTCATTTTATCCGCTTCAATGCTTGTCTTGCACTGACGTAGCTCTCCTATTACTTCTGCTGCATGAACATATTTAACTCCCTTTAAAGAACTAAATATCTTATCAAAGGCTGTAAACCACATTGTTTCTTCAATAGCCACAGTACAATCCTGTAAACAATACTTTTCCGCCACAAGCTTTATTAAATCCCGTGGATCCTGATTATCGTTCCAGCTATATATTTCATCAAACTCTGCTTTCTCTTTTACTTCACTTTCATATAGCTTAGGTACTATGAACACACTTTCTCCAGTATGTACTAAGATATTTATCAGTAGTCTCTCACCTAGGAAGGTGTTAAAGCCTGTCATATAAAACATGTTTGAAGAGGGGCTTAACACCATTGCTTTTATGTTTTTTGATTTCATAATTTCAGTTGTTTTTTTCATTACTGATTTGTATTCTTTCATTAGTTGACACCCCTTTAAATTTGTATTTAATATTATATTATCAATTTTCTATATGTAATACAAAATAAATATATTTATTTGGGTAATTTGAAAATATTGCATCATAATTAATAAAAATTTAAATATGAACATTACAATTTATGATTTATCCCCATTAGGCAGAAATAGTATAATAACATGCGAGAATATGTTATAATTTCCATATATGACGAATTAGTGCTATTATTCAAAAATCTATAAAGTGAAGTAGGAGGATACTATTTGTGAAAGATATTATAAAATACTTTTTAGAGCACCCTGAAGTAACTTACTCGGGTATGGGCACCACCCTTTTGTTTACTATATCAGGTATTATTATAAATAGATTCAGAAAAAATAAGAATAAGTTTTCATCTGAAGAAATATATAATAATTCAATAAAAATAGGTGATGTAAAGGGCAAGAATCATATACAGAATACTGTAAATATTGGCACTAATTTACCTGACATAGATATAGTTCAAGACATGATAAACGAAGCTGATGGACTTCTTGAAAAAGAAAATATTGCAGAAGCAATAGAAATATATAAGTCTATTCTTTCAAGGGTATCCAGTAAAGGCAATCCCAAAATGTACGCACATGTTAAAAATAATTTAGGAACTGCCTATAGTAGTCTATCTGATGTAAAAGACAAGGAAGAAAACCTTGCTAAAGCCATAAAAGCCTATGAAGAGGCTTTGAAAGTTTATACAATTGAAAGATACCCCATAAACTATGCTACTACCCAGAATAATCTAGGAAATGCCTATAGTAGTCTATCGGATGTAAGAGACAAGGAAGTGAACCTTGCTAAAGCCGTAAAAGCCTATGAAGAGGCTTTGAAAGTTAGGACAATTGAAAGATACCCCATAGACTATGCTACTACCCAGAATAATCTAGGAAATGCCTATAATAGTCTATCAGATGTAAGAGACAAGGAAGTGAACCTTACGAAAGCCATAAAAGCCTATGAAGAGGCTTTGAAAGTTAGGACAATTGAAAGATACCCCATAGACTATGCTACTACCCAGAATAATCTAGGAAATGCCTATAGTAGGCTATCGGATGTAAGGGACAAGGAAGTGAACCTTGCAAAAGCCGTAAAAGCCTATGAGGAAGCTTTGAAAGTAAGGACAATTGAAAGATACCCCATAAACTATGCAATGACCCAGAATAATTTAGGAAATGCCTATGGGAGTCTATCGGATGTAAGAGACAAGGAAGCGAACCTTGCGAAAGCCATAAAAGCCTATGAAGAGGCTTTGAAAGTTAGGACAATTGAAAGATACCCCATAGACTATGTTACTACCCAGAATAATCTAGGAAATGCCTATAGTAGTCTATCGGATGTAAGGGACAAGGAAGTGAACCTTGCTAAAGCCGTAAAAGCCTATGAAGAGGCTTTGAAAATAAGGACAATTGAAAGATACCCCATAGACTATGCTACTACCCAGAATAATCTAGGAACTGCCTATACTAGTCTATCAGATGTAAAGGATAAGGAAGAGAACCTTGCTAAAGCCGTAAAAGCCTATGAAGAGGCTTTGAAAATAAGGACAATTGAAAGATACCCTATAGACTATGCTTCTACCCAGAATAATCTAGGAAATGCCTATAGGAGTCTATCGGATGTAAGGGATAAAGAAGAGAACCTTGATAAAGCCGTAAAAGCCTATGAAGAGGCTTTGAAACAATTTAAAGATACACAGTATACTTATTATCGTAAGCTCGTGAAGCAGAATATGGAAAAAGTAGAGTTAAAAAGAAAACGATTAAATATTTCGTAAAAATATGTTTTAAGCTACCGTAATATTCAGAAATGAATGTTACGGTAGCTTTACGTCACATCGCAAAAATGATGCAATACAACAAACAATATTCACCCCAAAATAGTAGTTGCCAAGAAACATAAGTTTCAAGGCAACATACTACTAGACTGATATGTCTATATTCTTTCCGAGGTTAGGATTAACGCTAAGCTCCATCATTTTCGTTAAAGCTTGAACATTCTCTTTAGAAGTATCCATAACTTTCTTTGTTAGGGCAATGCCTACTTGCTGATTAAGAGATGCTTGATTCATAGAGATTGATAATGCTGCTATATCTATAAGATCATCTCCTTTATAAATATTAACCTCGTTAATTATTATTTCGGCATTATTAGTTTGAAACTTTATCCAGTCGTAATAAAATACAACAATGTACATTGAAAAGGAAAATATAATTCTAATGTAACAATAATCATAGGTTTTCATAATATATATAGATGATTATTTCTATGTACTTTTATAAATTTACCATAAGCATCACGAGCTGGAGGTTATATTATGATTCTTGGCATGGACGGAAGGGTTATAACCTGGCATATAGGATCAGGTCTTTCAACCTATACAAACAATCTGCTAACAAATATACAAAAACATAACGACTTAAATAGCATATTTATGTTTTATCCCTATGATAACAAGACAGACTTGTTTGATATCAACAGTATTCCCAAGAGCATGCTTACCGGAGAAAGACGTTCAGATTTTTGGAACAAGGTTTATCAGATACAGTGGAAGCTCGACTTCCCTATAGATTTCTTCCATAATACAGTAAATGGAATAGGCTTGCCGACAAATTTAAAATGTAACAATATAGTTACACTCCATGATGTTATTCCTTATGTAATGCCTGAAACCGTTGACAGAGCTCATTTGGATTATACTTTAAAAAATACCCCCTATATAGTTGAAAATGCTACTCAGATAATAACAGTATCAAATTACTCAAAGTGTGACATTCAAAGGTACTTCGGGGTAAGTGATGATAAAATCACAGTAACACATTTGGCTGCTGATGACATCTATCAACCTATGGATAAAGAAAAAGCAAGAAATGTTATTTTTAACAAATATGGTGTAGACAGACACTATATACTGTATCTAGGTGGCTTTAGCCCACGTAAAAACATAGCAAGATTGATACAGGCTTTTCAAATAGTAAAAAACAACTATGAGAAGCCTATAGACCTACTTATACTAGGTGAACATTCTCGTTCCTACCCGTTCTTATGGAGTCTTGCAGAAAAGCTGGATCTGACTGATAATGTAAAGTTCTTAAATTTTATACCGACTGAGGATTTACCGTTTTTCTATAATGGAGCTAACGTTTTTGTGTATCCATCCCTATATGAAGGCTTTGGATTGCCACCCTTAGAAGCTATGCAATGTGGAACTCCTGTAGTAACCTCAAATGTTTCGTCTATACCTGAAATCGTTGGAGATGCTGCCTTACTAGCCAATCCTTATTGCATAAATGAAATTGCGGAGCAAATACAAAAGCTTCTTTCAGATCAAAGTCTATGGCAACAATATAGCCTATTAGGTCAGGCAAAAGCAAAGGAATATTCTTGGGATAAAACTGCCGAGAAGACTTTAGAAGTATATAGAAAATGTATGAATAAATAATTTTTTTATTTCTACACAATATAAGTATGTTATTCATAATTTTCTAAGGAGCAGATTGGCATTGATGAAGAATATCAAAGTTTTCTCCCTCTGTAATGAAATAAATCTCAATAAGCTTGCAGCACATTTTGGAATAAGTAAAAAATTCAAATGGGAAGATTATCTCACATTGGATAATAAGCAGCTTCAGGGCATTGTGAGAGATCCTGAGGGTAAGATAGCTAAGTTATTTTACTTTGGGTCAGTTGTTTTTGTAAATATGGAGCACCACGAGATTGTAGACTTTGTAAACTATATGAAGACAATTGAAAAAAGCCTAGTAAATGCCAGCTATAAATACCAAGAAGATTATAATATTGTAATAAATAATGAGACTCCAACCATACACTTTGAGTACATGAGTGTTAATAAATATGAGGACTATCATTTAAATATTTTAGCAATTATACTTGCCAAGTCTGTTGCACTAGAAAGAATAGAAGAGGGTCTTGATAGTCTATTGGACGAAATGGAAGAAATCATAACGAAACTTGAAAAAGGAAAGCTGGCAATCAGCGATGCAAAGCTAGCAAAAACAGCCGCCAATATATTGAAATATAAGTATAATACAATATCCTATTTAATGCTTTTGGATAAGCCAGATATAACATGGCTAAATCAAGAATCAGAAATCCTTTACAATGAGCTTTCAAAGCTATTTGAACTGCGTGACAGATATGACAAAATAAAAGCTAAGTCTGAAACTCTCATGGATATTACAGAAATATTTTCAACACTGACTCATCAGAAAAGAGGAAATGTTCTGGAGTGGATGGTCATAATACTTATTGCTATTGAGCTTGTGATTGCTCTCCTTGATAGACTTTTTTAGCAGAAATGCTGTCTTATTTGACAGCATTTCTGTTTTATAACCTTTAAGCTTATTCGTTATCCTCATGTTTGTCATGTGTTACAAGGTCAATGCCTCCTAAAACTAAGTGTGCTAGTCCAAACCCTGCGACTCCTGCTCCAGTTATAGGATATGCCGCATATGCAGCAAGCCCTGCGGCTGTAACCGCTGTTCCCAAAAGTGTAGGAATAAGTCCTTCTCTTATCTTATTATCCATTTTTATACCTCCTATAAACACATTTAAGCAATAACCTGCAAAAGCTTTGATTTACTATGTGAACCACAATCTAAGGTCTTAGAATTTTTTAGTGGTTCGAGTTTAGTTTTTTACAAAACAAAATAAATATGCCTGACAATCATTTCACCGATTACCAAGCATATTTATTTTGTTTAAATTTTAATAATTATCAGCGGCTATTTCAAAGTAAGCTTGTGGATGTTTGCAAGTAGGACATGTTTCTGGTGCTTCGCTGCCGTAATGAATATGACCGCAATTTCTGCATTTCCATGCTGTTTTTTCATCTCTTACAAATAGCTTATTACCTTGGAGATTTTCTAAAAGCTTAGCATATCTTTCTTCATGCTCTTTCTCTACAGTAGCAACATTTTTAAAGAAAGTAGCTATCTCTGTAAAGCCCTCTTCTTTTGCAGCTGCTTCAAACTCTTTGTACATGCTAGTCCATTCATGATTTTCACCAGAAATGCAAGCCTTTAAGTTTTCTTCTGTATTTCCAATTCCTTTTAAAAATTTAAAAATCAGCTTAGCATGTTCTCTTTCATTTCCGGAGGTTTCTTCAAATATTGCAGCAATTTGCTCGTAGCCTTCCTTTTTAGCAGCCTTTGCAAAGTATGTATATTTGTTTGTTGCTTGAGATTCTCCTGAAAAAGCTTCCATTAAATTTTTTTCTGTTTTGCTTCCTTTAAGTTCCATATGTATTCCTCCTTTTAATTTGTGAAAATAAGATTTCTCCTTTAGTATACTTTAATATCAACGAATTAATAAATCCATCCATATCAAAATTTTTATAATAGCCCTTTAGAATGTTATCCAAGCCCGATAACGCGCAGGATATATCGCTATTGTCCAATTGCATCTCTGATATTGCGGCATTAAACTCATCAACATCTACTACATAGTATTTATCGTCACATTTTATGATAAAATCAAGAAACAAGTCTTTTATTATCCATTTTTCATTTTCTCTATTTACACTGACCATGTCTACATAATATTTATAAATATCAGATTTATCAAAATTGACATCTTTGTATTGTGTCAACGAATATATCCCTATGTTTTCCTCAGGAAACAAATGATATTCAATATATTGATGATAAGGATGATTAATATATTTTCTTTTATAGTGAAGATAATTATTATATACTACAATCTCATCAATATTATATTCGTGCTTCCGACCATCCTTATTCACCGTCTCAAGCATTTTATCAAATTCAATTACAGTATGTTTCAAGCAACTTCCTCCTCACATAGTTCAATTTTGAACAAGCTTATCTCTAAATAAATTATATATATAACTAAATATAGCATTTTAATGTGGAAATATACAGATAATTCCTAATATTCCCGCATAATTAGCATATATCGCCTGTTACAAGGCATAGAGCCACTTTTGTAGTCTAGACTTACAAAAAATATTATGTTAATATATAAATAATAAATAACACTTTAGGGAAATATAAAATAGCAGTGAGTAATTGCTGCTAAAGATTACCTAGAATGTTTGTAAAATCTACAATTTTGTGCCCACAGATTTAAAACGGGAATCTTTGTACATTGTCGTAGGGTCAGACCTCATATTTTTTATCAGAGGAAGGCGTGAAACCAAGTCAGGATACCCACCTAGCTAATGCTATGGTGTCAAAATGTAGATATACGGCATTTTGGGAATCTTTTTATAGAACTCAAGCTTTTGCTTGAGTTCTATAATTTGTATAGGGATGACACACAGGTCATCCCTTACTTTCTTCTGAGAGCTTAGATAGCTTGTTCCTATAAATATACATAAGCACTAGAATAACTATCTCAACTATTATAAATATCACTTCAAGCTGATTGCCAAAATTATATTTTTTAATAATCAAATCCCCTGCATTATTATACATAACAATTACAGGTCCTTTATAATATGAATAATCCTGCATTCTAAATATATTTATCTGTAAAAAATCCCACATAAAATGAAATGCAGCTGGCAGATAAATGGATTTTGTCAGCAAGAAAGCGTAGCCTAATATTATACCTGCTAGAAACACATCAAGTAAATCTAGAACTTTGAAATATGTTAACAAGTGTGCGACTGCAAATATCAAAGCGCCTACTATAATTCCATATCTACTTCCTATCATTTTAACCAAATGATTTTGAATATATGATCTATAGACTGCCTCTTCTCCAAAACCAACCATGAGAAAGGTTATTATACCTATCACCAAAGCCCACATAATCTGACTTGTACTAAACATATCAAATCCATATCCACTAAAGCTTATAATTTTAAATAATGAGCCAAAAATTATTATAGCTGCAATTGCTACAATCGGTGCCAGTATTCCCAATAATAATTGATGAAGTACCTTGTTTGTTCGTGCAAAACCCAGCTCTTTTATATTTTGTTTGTCAATTGACTTCCAACAAAAAGCCACTACCCCTATCGCTAATAAATTATACATCGATGCTGCCATCAAAAAGCCTGGAGCATTATACAAAGCCTCAGTTAGTGCTACAGGATCTGTAACATTTCCTCCCTTAATAGCAATTACAATAGTATATACTAATGTACTCATTATTGTCCAAACAGCATTTAGTAAAAAAATAAAAACAAATACCCCAGCAATTTCTAAAATCCTCAATGCATTCTTTTTTCTCATACCCTTCTCCAAACAAAACACCTCTTATCTATATTATAATCCTAATTGCTCCGAAATTCCCTGCATTGCCTTTAGTGCGAGCTCTGCAAATTCATTGAAGCTGATTCCTAGCTCCTCTATAGATCTCATTGCATCTCTATTTGCACCTGCTGCAAATCTTACCTCACCCATTCTCTTTGTTATGGATTTTACTTTAACACTGCCTACCTTTTTGTCAGGATAGACCAAAGAAATTGCAGTAATAAAGCCTGTTATGGGGTCAGCTGCATAAATTGCTCTATCCATTTTTGTCTCAATTGGTACACCCGATTCTTCATTATGAGCACATATGGAGTGATACATCTCATCTGTACCAAAGCTATTCTCCTTCAATAGCTCCACTGTCTTTTTACCATGCAGTTCTGGATAAGTTCTATAATCAACTATGTCTGCATCCAAATCATGCATTAATCCTGTTAAAGCCCACAGCTCTTCATTATCAGGTTCAAATCGCTTTGCCAGCTCTCGCATTACGCTTTCTACAGCGTATGAGTGCTTAATCAAATGCTCTGATACAAGATAATTATTTAATATTTCTATTGCTCTTTCTCTATCCATTGTACTTCCTCCTTAGTTTATACTTCACTTATAAGTATGACTTTTTTTATCTTTCCTCTTGCTTACTTATTATTTATTATATAATATAGGCAGCTTGGTGTAAAATTTTACTTATTGCTATATAATAACTATAACCATATATAATGGGTTCATACAAATAGTAGCTTTTGGAGGGTACATGATTTTATTGGATAGAGAATTTTATACAAGAGATACTCTTACAGTGTCTAAGGAGCTGTTAGGGAAGGTTCTGGTACATAAAACAAAGGAGTACAGTGTTGCTGGTAGAATCGTTGAAGTAGAGGCATATATGGGTCCTCTGGATAAGGCTGCTCATTCATATGGTGGAAAGAAAACCCCTAGAGTTGAGATAATGTATAGTGAGGGTGGATACAGCTATGTTTTTACTATATATGGAATGTATCAATGCTTCAATATAGTCACAGAAAAGGTCGATAAACCTCAAGCAGTGCTTATTAGAGCTTTGGAGCCTATAGGAGGCTTAGATCTGATGGCAAAGAATAGATTCAACCTGAGCTATACAGACTTAAGTAAAGCCCAGCTCAAAGGTTTGACTAATGGTCCAGGTAAGCTTTGCATGGCAATGAAAATAGGTAAAGAGCAGAACAAAATTGATATGTGCAGCAAAAACGGAATTGATGATATATATGTATATGATGATGAATATAATGATTTTGAAGTACAAGCCTCTCCACGTATTAATATTGACTACGCAGAGGAATATGTTCTCATGCCTTGGAGATTTTTTATAAAAGGCAATAAATATGTGTCAAAAAAGTGAAAAAGCTGCAATTACGCAGCTTTTGGCGTCTTTTTCTTCGCAAATGCCAGTATTCCACCTAATGCTATAGATAAGAAAGCGGCATATAGCACTCTGTAATTTTCTGGCAGCATGAAGGTTATTGAATGAGCAGGTATCCAGAATAACGGGATAGTTTTTATAATTACGAAGCTGATAAAGCTATTCCAGTCTATCTTGTTCACTACATCCTTCAGCTTAACTTTAAATATCTTTGAAAGCTTTCCTTCGCCTAAGTCTATAAAGGTATCAGTTACCCTGTGAAATGCCATAAAGGTTGGCGCAAAAAACACATTCATAAATGTGCTTGTCAAGAACGAAACCAAGAATGCAGCTCCAAAACCTGCTTCCAAAGCTGGCAGATAATGAATCTTCTGTGCCGCAATAACACCTTGGTTGAATATCTTAAAAATTATAACAAAGACCATACCTAACATGCCCCAAATCAATACCTTATAAATAAATCCTACAGGCTTTTTCCAATCCTTTGCTAGAATTCTTACAGCCAACAGCTCACCCATCGTAGCTAGAATTGAATACTTTACAAATGCCATAATATATGGATGTGCTGCTGTGGTAGCCTCAAACCACAATCTAGTATCCTCTACTGCTAAAAACACGCCTATAACCAACAAAATTCCGACCCAAACAAAATCAAACTTTTTCAAAGAAACACCCCTTTAATTTAAATTCCATAATATTATATCATAGAATTTGCTTAGTCACTAATCTGTACATAATTAACTCCATTAATCTTATAAAGCTCTTGGACGAGTTTTGCATTTGATATGCTTTTATTTGTTACTGTCTTTATGTTTACTGTTATAAAATTATCTTCTGCTGCTTCTATCGAAATATTACTTGAGAACATTTCAAACTCCTTAAGCTTGTTACTTATTAAATCAATCTGACCATCTACATTTTGCATTTTTAACAAAATTATTGTCCTACCACTTTTACCATAAAATAAATACTCAAATTTCGAGAAAAAAACTAGTATTATTAACACAATAGAGGTAGTAATTATTGCTCCTGCATAGAAGCCTATACCTATGGAAATGCCCAGACAAGCAACTGCCCATAAACTCGCTGCTGTAGTCAAGCCTCTGATGCTTAAACCCTCTTTTATAATTGTACCTGCTCCCAAAAAGCCAATGCCGCTGATTACCTGTGCACCCATTCTTGTAGGGTCAATATTGGCACTCTCCTTATATTGTTCAAAAATATAAATATTGCATAGCATTACTAAGGTAGCTCCTACGCATACAAGTATATGAGTTCGTAAGCCTGCTGGATGTCTGTTTCGTTCTCTCTCAATACCTATTACGCCACCTAGTATACAAGCTAATGCAAGTCTTATCAAAATTTCATAATTGTTTACCATTTACAACACACCTCTTTTCTGGCTTATTTCTATCTAATTTATGTTAATCAAATATATAATATAACAAATGTATTACTTTGTATTATATTTAATCTTAGTATATTATTTTGGTATAATATATATAGTTATAAAAACTTAAGCTTAACATAACTAACTGTTTTGCTATATATTGTGAAAAATATGAAATTTGTTATAGGATGGTGCATTTTTATGGACAAAGAAATTATAGAAAATTACTTTATTAGCAATGGCTCGAAATATCCCTCAACTCAAATTGTTGATTTTTGTATTTCAAAACCAACAATTTATGAAGTAATAAGAGTTATAGAGGGAGTACCCCTATTTTTAGAGGATCATTTAGTTCGTCTAAAAGCTTCTGCCGATACCTTGAATATAAATGTTCAAGGTATAATATCAAATATCACTTCAGATATTAGTGAGCTTATAAAAGTCAACAACAATCCTGAGAAAAATATTAAGTTTGTGGTATATAATTTGGACAATACCACTCCAGATTATATAATGTCTTTTATACATAGCAATTATCCTACTAAGGAGCAATACACCGCTGGCGTTCCTACAATTTTATTTCATGCAGAAAGACATAATCCAAATGCAAAAATAATCAATAACGAATTAAGAGAAACAATAAATATAAAGCTTAAAGAAGAAAATGCCTACGAAGCGCTGCTGGTCAACAACAGAGGTGAAATAACTGAGGGCAGTCGCTCCAATTTGTTTTTTATTGAAGCTGGTAAGGTATACACTGCTTCAAAAGAAGACGTACTTATAGGCATAACCAGAAAGTACATTCTTCAAGCTTGTAATAACTTGAAGCTTGAAGTAATTGAGCAGCCTATCCCCTTCTCAATGCTAGAATATGCAGAGGGTGCGTTCATTACTGGCACATCCCCAAAAGTACTTCCTATAGCAAGCATAAACAAAATACTAATTGCTTCAGCAAACAATAGCATCGTGTCTAGCATACTATATGAATATAATATGCTATTAAAGCAGTATATTGCAACCAGCGGCGGTTCAGTTATCCCCAGCTGAGCTGATGTTTTTGGAAATAATACTGCAATAAGTGGTGAAAACCTTTGCCATCTTTCTTCTGCTTCACGTATGTCGTCCCAGTTAACTTTATAAAATCTAATTGTTTAGTGCAATATATATAGTATATCAGAATAATAATATGAAATATATTCTTAATATACTAATATTTGTTTAAAGCTCTAAAAACTTGTGTCATTTACAAGACTTATACATATTATGATATTATCACTGTGTGTGAGGTGAAAAAAGGTGGCATTTTCAGAAAGAGAGCTACTCGCTAGAATAATAAGGTGCGAGGCAGGAGGAGAAGGAGAAAACGGCATGAAGGCTGTTGCAAATACAGTTATGAATAGAGTTAGAGTTCCAAATGGGGAATATCAGCGTATAGGTCAAGGAAGTATACGAAATATAATAAATCAAGCAGGTCAGTTCGACTGCGCTACCTCAATACTTAGAGGCGTTCCAAATCCTCAAACAATTTGGGCAAACCCTCCTGAGGAAATACATTATCAAATAGCGGATTGGGCAATAGCAGGGAACAGACTTCCTATGACTGGATATTCCTTATGGTATTTTAATCCTTTTGTACCTAGCTGCCCTGGAACCTTTCCCCCTAATGGATCAGGCTACTATGTAGTTAGAATAGGTGATCACTGTTTCTTTAACCCTACCAACCTATATTATTTAACATAATATAAAGAATCAAAATTGAAAGGAGAGCTTTATGTATTGTAACAATCCCTTTAACTATTTCAGACAACAAGACATGTCTACCCCATCCCAGCAACCCTACTTCAACCAAATGCCTACTATGCCAATGCAACCTACTATGCCAATGCAGTCCACTATGCCAACAGGCGTTCCTCTAGGTACAACAACAGGGAGTATGCCAACTAATATAGCTTCAGTTCCCCCTCTAATGGCTGAATATCCTGTAATGGATACAGAATATACTCAAGGCTACCTAAGAACTCAAATAGGCAAAAAAGTCAAAGTAGAATTTCTTATCGGTACAAACATGCTGGTAGACAGAGAAGGTACTTTAGTAGATGTAGGAATAAGTTATATTATCATAAATGAAGTAGAAACAGATGACTTATTATTATGTGACATTTATTCTATAAAGTTTGTAAGATTTTATTTTTAATTGCTTTTTTAAGATAAAAAAATAACCGGTGTGCCCGGTTATTTCTATTATTACATTCCTTCAAATTGTGCATTATATAAGGATGCATATATTCCGTCTTGTTTTATTAATTCTTCATGACTTCCTCTTTCCTCAATACCATTGTCTGTAAGTACCAGTATACTCTTTGCTCTTCTTATGGTAGATAGTCTATGTGCGATTATAAAGGTAGTTCTGTTGTTAGCAAGCTTCTCTAATGATTGCTGCACAACCTTTTCACTATGATTATCCAAAGCAGAGGTTGCTTCATCAAGTATAAGTATAGGAGGATTTTTTAAGAATACTCTTGCTATACTTATTCTTTGTTTTTGTCCACCTGAAAGCTTTACTCCTCTTTCGCCTACATAAGTATCATATCCAACTTCAAAAGCTTCAATAAACTCATCTGAATTTGCTTTTCTTGATGCTTCAATAACCTCTTCATCAGTGGCATCTGGTCTTCCATATCTAATATTTTCCATTATTGAACCAGCAAATAGATAAACATCCTGCTGCACAATACCTATACTCTTCCTTAGAGATTCCAGCTTAATATCTCTTATATCTATACCATCAATTTTTATACTTCCATCTGTTACATCATAGAAACGAGGTATAAGATTGCAGATAGTTGATTTACCTCCTCCAGATGGTCCAACCAATGCAACTGTCTCACCAGGCTTCAAAGTAAGGTCTACCCCATTTAAAACATGTACTCCTTCATCATATTTAAAGGAAACATTATCAAAAATAACCTCACCTTGTACCTCTCCAAGCTCTATACTATCTTCTTTATCCTTTATATCAGGCTCAATGTCCATTATCTCCAAAAATCTTTCAAAGCCAGTCATACCTTTTTGGAACTGTTCAGTGAAATCAATCAGCTTTCTAATTGGGATTAACAAAGTATTTATATAAAGCAGATATGTAACCAATTCAAGAGTTCCTATAGCTCCACTTTTAATGAACAATGCTCCAATTATAGCTACTGCTATATAGATGATACCATCAAAGAGCTTGATACCACTAAAGAACCTACCCATATAGGAATAGCTTTCTGTCTTTGTGTCTAGAAATTCACTATTTCCCTTGTAAAATTTTACCTTCTCCAATTCTTCATTAGAAAAGGACTTTACTACCCTTATTCCCGCTATGCTGTCCTCTATCTGTGCATTGACTTCAGCAATTTTCTGTTTATTGCGTTTAAATACAGAGCGCATTTTATTGTTGTAGTAATATGCAAAAGCCATCATAAAAGGTATAAAAGCAAATATTATAAGCGTTAGCTTAATATCTACAGTCATTAGTATTATAAATGCTCCAAAAATTTTGATTACAGAAATGAAAACTTCCTCAGGTCCATGATGAGCTAGCTCTGTGATATCAAACAAGTCATTAACTATTCGAGACATTATTTGACCTGTTTTGGTATTATCAAAATAATTATATGATAATTTCTGTAGATGCGAGAAAAGATCACTTCTAATATCAAATTCCATCTTGGCACCCATTATATGTCCCCAAGCTGTAATATAGTTCTGACAGAAATATTCAATAATTCTTAACGCGACCATTATAATTGCAATTTTAATTATCACATCGATCGCAACGCCCATCTCATTCTTTATTCCCTTTTCAAGTAGATTGGTTGTCAATAAAGGAAATATCAGATCCACCCCTGATACTGCCAATGCACACAGCATATCAGTAAAGAAGAGCCGCTTATAAGGCTTATAGTAAGCAATAAACCTTCTTATCTTATTCAAAATATAGTACCCCCTCAACAAAACAAAATATAAGTTTTTTAGTCACTTTATTATTATAACATTATTAATTATTCTCTTTCAAAAAATTTATTGAATAAAAAAAATAATGCTATATCTCAATAATCCCCATCTGAATAAAAGCAACAGATAGTAAACTGAGTAATCTATATTTTGATTTTGAAGAATAGTTTTTTTCCTCTTTTTCAAAAACTTCAGAACTTGTATTTAAAAAATTGTCAATATCCAAACCTATACCCTCAACATTGAGATATTTTATCATTTCTGAACATGCCTTTTCTAAAGTTAATTCAGTTATTTTATTAAGCTGTATAACATTATTTGAACCAATAAAAGCCTTCGCTTCTTCTCCTAATCCTAATTCATTAGTATGTGTATCGTCTATAAAATTAGATATATTGTAACTCTCAATTGATGGATAACTTAATAGTAATAATCCTCCTCTTTCAGCATTTTCATTTTCGTAAGGATTAGTTAAAGCACTCATTAAATTTTTTATTAAGTTTAAATCACAATTAGACTTTGGATCACGATCAAATAAATAATATATTGCTGCCTTATGTACAGGAAAATCATATTTTGTTTTTAACAACTCAAATATATTATCTAGATAACCATTCTCATCACAAATATCAGATATGTTAGATTCTTCGGTATTAATAACCACTACTTTTGAAGTGCTTATATTTTTATTATTAAAAAAATTAGCTTCATCTCGTCTTTTTTCAATATATTCATAACCCAGTACATTACAAAAAATTCTTCTTAAAAGTGAAAACTCATTTCTCCCACCTTCTACTATAAACAACACCCTACCTATACTCTTATCCTTATTAACTTTCATTATCTTCCTTATAATTTGGCAATCCTTCGAATACGCCACTTACATACATTTTTTCAAGATTTTGAGCAACTCTTGGTTGTTCATCTGAAAAACGTTTAATTCGACTACCGTTTATTCCATCAAAATTTACTGAGTATATTTGATCAGGACGTAATATAGCGGTTGATAGTATGTTGGTTGAGTGAGACACGAAAATCATTTGCGATTGTACTGAATTTTTCATGAAATACTTTATTAAGAGTTCCTCAAGTTCATTATGAAATCCACTTGAAAATTCATCAATTAGTAACATGCCTTTGTTTTCTAAAACTTTTAAAAATGAAGGAAGCATATTAAGAAGAGTACGATTGCCTAATGACTCTTCACCAAAAGGCAGCGGCATATTAATACCTGTTCTCCTGAAGAATAATGCCTTTTCATCATCGTCCTCAGTTTTGAGAATATAATGGTCTCCTCTACATTCACTTACATAATCCACAACATGTCCAAAATTGTATTTGGTGAAAAACTCATTTAACTTCTCAGTCCCATATTTTTGCAGGTAATTGTCTAGCACCATTTTTTCCTTACCATATTGTATTATGCGTTTATCAAAAGCATTAAAATATATAGAATTCTGTAAGAACTTAAACCACTTTATTAATGTTTCATTGCCAGCAAAACGAGTATTAAAATATATAGTTCTTAATGCAAGAGTATCTTTATTTAATTCATTTTCAGTATAAATTGTTTCCTTATTATCAACTATATATGATTTTGCAGTTAAACCCATTCTTTCAAGTATCAAATTCTCATCAATGTATAATTTTTCATATAAGATATTATTTAGAACATCATTTGTAATTTTATAACTTATTTGTTTTCCTTCTATCTTAAAATAGTAGTCGATAGAAAATTCCTGTTTTTCACCAAAGAGACAAAGCAACATCTCTGTAACAACATCTCTTTCAACAAATAATAAATCCAATAATAACTTTATAGCTAAAATAATGTTTGATTTACCTGATGCATTTGCACCTACAAACATAATGCCTTTTAAAATATCGTTATCTGCTACATTAGTATCAGATAAAAAAGTATAATTTGTCCTTGTAAAATCAATTTTAGTTTCATTCTTAAAGGATCTGAAACCTTTAATTATAATTTTTGATAACATACTATACACCTCCAACTATTAATATATCATTTAACAATATTATACGCAATATATTTACAGCTCATTCACGATATGCAGTAATTTTTTTACACTCATTATACTAAATGCCTACGAGCTAGCAATAAAGGCAAGGTATCATTGCTAGCTCGTAGGCATTTTTATATATTAAACCTATTTTAAAATTTTATAATCTTATTCCTTATGATCACGCTTAAAAATTATCATTAATCCTATAACAACAAGTATAATTGGTATCAAGTATTTCCTCATACCCATTAGGAAATATGTTTTGCTTAAAATCATAAGCCCTATGCCGCCTAATATTCCAATGGGAATAAGTAAGCCCTTGTCTCTTTTGTCAAATATATATAGCTCAAACAAACCTATTGCTACACCGATAAGTATAAAAGGCCACAAGTTTGCCATTGTTCCCCATCCGAAAAATGCAATCACATATGCCATTAAGCCATAAGTAGTAAGAATACCTGCAGGTACTAAGTTACCGGGGTTTTTATCAATTTTGGTAAAAAATGCAAAGTGTAGATATATTCCTGGCAGTAATAATGCCAAAGGCCATATATAATCCCAAGAAAAATTAATATATCCAAAATTAGACAGTAGCAGTATGCATCCAACTGCAATTAGTACCGCCCCTTTAACCATATTTGAGTTTTTCATTTAAGCTACCTCCTATTTTTTTGTTTCATAGCAATATACGTCTTATGATTTCTAATGTCTGATAAATTAGAACTTTGTTGGGCAAATTTTATATGTACCCAATATTATGCTATAATAATTATCAAAGTGAGGTGTTATTTTTGATCAAGGAGCAAAAAAAGCAAATCAGAAACTCTGTACTTAAAATAAGAAACAATCTAACATCGCAAGAGATTATTGAAGCTGAAAAGCTTATAATCGATAATTTATTGAAACTGAATCAGTTTATGGAGTCTAAGAATGTTTTTTGCTATTTAAGCTTTAGAAGTGAAGTTCCTACACCAAATATAATTAATTACTGCCAGCAAAATGAAAAAAATGTCTACATGCCTATCTGTAATAATGATACCAAGGAAATGATTATTTCTTTGTATGATAAGAATGTTGAGCTTATAACTTCAAGCTATGGTGTACAGGAAGCATCTCCAAAGACTATAAAGATTTCTGACCGAAATATATTAGATGTTGCCCTTATGCCCGGTGCAGCGTTTGATATCAATGGCTATAGGATAGGCTATGGAGCTGGCTACTATGATAAGTTCTATGCCCATAGCAACAAGCAAATATATAAGGTTGCTTTAGCTTATTCTTTCCAAATAGTTGACAAGGTTCCAAATGATGATTTTGATATACCCGTTGACTGCATTGTTACAGAAAAAGGCATTATAATCTGTAATAAATAATTATTTTTGAGAGGTGAAATAATGTTATTTGATATTTTCAAAACTTTCTTTAAGATTGGAGCTTTTACATTAGGCGGCGGTTATGCCATGCTTCCTATAATACAAAAGGAAGTAGTAGATAACAAAAAGTGGTTAAAGGATGATGAATTTATGGACTCTATCGCTGTTACAAATAGTCTACCAGGTCCCCTAGCTATAAACAGTGCAACCTTTGTAGGCTATAAAACAGCAGGCATACCGGGTGCAGTGGTAGCTGCTTTGGGGGCAGTACTTCCATCTTTTATGATAATCTTAGTTATTGCAATGTTTTTTGGCAATTTTGCTGACAATGCTGTGGTAGAACAAATCTTTGCAGGTGTAAGACCAGCTGTAGTTGCGCTAATAGTTTACGCCTTAGTTAAGCTTACTAAGTCTGTAGGTATAAACAAAATAAACATGATAATTGCTATAGCAGCACTTATATTAATACTAGTTGCTAATATGCATCCCATCCTTGTAATAATTATGGCTGGCTTAGCAGGTTTATTAATATTTAACAGAAAGGAGTAATACCCATATGCTTTTAAAATTATTTATTGCCTTTTTAAAGATAGGCGCCTTTAGCTTTGGCGGTGGATATGCGGTATTAACCTTTATCCAAAAAGAGATTATAGAGAATAATCATTGGATAACTGCCAAAGGTTTTATAGATATTGTTGCTATTGCAGAAATGACCCCAGGCCCTATCGCTGTAAATTCATCCACCTTTGTAGGTTATAAGCTGGGTGGTTTTTTTGGTTCTGTTCTTGCAACTCTGGGAGTCATATTGATTCCATTTACCGTTACCTTACTGGTATCAATATATTTCAATAAATTCAAGCACATAAAACAGGTTAACTGGGTGCTAAAGGGCATAAAACCAGCTGTTTTGGGACTTATCGCCGCTGCCTGCTACAATATAGGAATTGTTTCTGTTGTTGATATAAAGAGTGTAATTATAGCAGTGCTTGTATTCATTGGAGTTTATAAATTTAAAGTACATCCCATACTAGCCTTAGTAATGTCCGGAGTGTTAGGAATTGTGTTTTATGGAATACTAGCGTAAAAAAGGGCTGTTGCACAACTAATTATTTACTATGTTGGTGCAACAGTCCCTTATTTTTTTTTGCTTTTTAAAGGAGAGTAAGGGTGTTCAGAAAGCTCGTCAATATTATTAAGACCTCTTTTCCAAAGATATAGCATGTATGGTATAAATATTATAAGCAATGCTGTATTCCGAGAGAAAAGAATAAAGTCATAAAATCCATGCAGCACTATAGGAATTACCAGTGCAAAAATCAGACTTTTCTTGCATATTTTATCCTCAGAAAATCTTGCTTTACCGAAATAGTAGCCCATTATAATTCCAAACAGTGCATGAGCAGGAACTGCTGTAAGAGATCTAATAAATGCAGTATGAAAGCCGCTTAACATCACATATCCAATGTTCTCCGTAGTAGCAAATCCTAAAGATATATAAACACTGTAAACAATGCCGTCATACCTTTCATTAAAATTCTTATTTTTCCATATAAAAAACCAGAAAATTAAATATTTAAAGCTCTCCTCCACAAAACCCGCTACTACAAATGCAGTATATCCGGCAGCCACTAAGCTTTCTGTTGCCATATCAAACAAATCTAGTCTTAGCTCAATTATCACTATAGGAACTACAGCAATACTGCCTAACACAAATGCCTTAAGAAGCAGCTTGCGCGGTTCTTTTTCATATCTATCCCTTAGATATATATAATAGAGTAATGCAAGAGATGGAGCAATCGCAGTTATTAAAAGCATCATAATCATCACTCCCCTACCGAATTTTCTATGACTTTTATTTGTTTCTCCGTTAGGCTATACATTTTATATACTTCCCTATCTATAGCTTGTAAAATACATTTGTTATCTGCTGTATTCTGATAGTTCTTTAAGGATCTTACCAAGTCTGAAATTTCACTACTTATAATATCAAGCTTTAGCTTTATCCTCAACACTGTATTTGGATAATAATCATAAAGAGATGTATTTATTTTTTTTGCATAACACTTAAAATAGAACTCCACTAACTTAGAATTTAATAAGGCAGCAAAATATTCCAAAGAAAGTTCTTCCTTATACTTGTCCTTCAAAATCAGGCTATATACATCAGCGCTGCAATACAAGCTATTCCTGTCCACAGCAAATCTATTTGCTGCTGCCTTATACGGGTATATAATCTTGGGACTGTCAAACATTCTCCTATCTCTTCCCCATTGTAACTCATACCATTCTCTAGATCCCTTCTGACATTCTCTTCTCTGTGAAAGTTTTGCTTTATAGCTCTCTGCAAAGCTTAAGGCAATAGGATACATATCAGGCTGTTCAATGGAGTTTAAATATATAATTAACTTGCTAGAAGGCTTTACAAAAAACTTCTCCACCTGACTGTTTTTTATCCAGGGTCTTAACAGCTCCTTCTCAATCTTTAGCTCTTCGGCTTGCTCCTGACTTAATATAAAAGCTCTATCACAACCTGTTATTATTCCTTGATAACTATCAAATATCTGATCCAGAGTATGGGTAGAAAGCCTATCAATCAACTGAAATACTTCTAGTCTTTCTGGTTGTAATAATACCCATCCATCATTTTTTAGAAAATCCTTAGCGATATTAAACTCCTCCAAGCCCTTTATAAGTAAATTGCCCTGCTTAACATCTAGTTTATCCGGCTGCTTCTTTACTTTGATGAGCTTTGAACCTTCACCTTTTCTTATGCTGATAATGCAGACTGACACTCCTGCATCATCAAATACCTTGCTGTCCCCAAAATCAACAATCTCATCTATGCTATATCCGCTTAAGAACTCACGAAGTCCCAAAGCAGATGGTCCTTCAATAAAGTACCTAGAGGTTATAAAACATAGGATTCCCTCCTGCTTCAAGAGATTAATACCGCGTTTAAAAAAGCAGTACGATATATCCGCTTTATCCCTATACACATCCTTATAATACTTATATAGCTCTGCTTTATACTCCTTAGCTACTGCCTTATGACCGATATAGGGAGGATTTCCTATAACGATATCAAATCCCTGCTTCCAAAACCATGATAGCTCCCCATTTTGTACACCTGATAACAAGCTGTCAGCACAGATAATGTTGGTATTGCAGCTTTTGCCTGCTGCTTCCTGTAAGGTTGCTTTTACAAAGCTTACAGCTTCTGTATCTATATCAACACCCCAAATATTGTTTTCCGCTATAAATTTCCCTATGGTATCAAAGCTCAGCGTACCTTTTAGCTCAGTATGTTTATTTAATATATCCTCTAAATGATGCTCAAACATTGTTTTTAGCAACTCATAAGCCTTAAGCAGGAAATAACCTGCACCACATGAGATATCCAGTATCTTGATATAGGGATTTTCTATGATGTTCACATTTTGTACTATATTGATACTCATATAATCTACAACCTCTATCGGCGTATAGAAAATTCCTCTTTCCTTACGATCGCTTATGCTCTTATTCTTTTCCATTTGTCTGCCCTTTTCATAGAGCTTGTTAATTCCATTCATAAACATTTCTCCATTTTTTTGTATAAACGTATGGTTATAGATTCCCAATACAAATATTATATTACATATTGAATCTACAAAGCAAAGACCCGGCATTTGCCGAGTCCTTATTTATTAGTTCTATTTTTCTTTTCCTCAAAACTTATAACCTTACTATCAATAATTTTTTGTTTCGTTATATACTCATTGATTTCAGTTCTCAATGCATTCCATATAAAAGCAGCAACCGCAACATCATCTAACCAGCCTAGCGCTAAAATATAATCAGGTACTATATCAATTGGCAATATAAAATACAGAAGGCTTCCAAGTATCATTGCCTTCTTATAAATTGGCACTTTCTTATCTCGTATATAGTCAAAAAAATACTTTATATTCTTCAATCTAATCTCTCCTAAAATTTGCTTGATAATATTATATGCAAGTTAGCTTAAAAAACTCTCTATTCAATACTTTACAATATATAATAACAAAACGTCCAACTGGACGTTTTGTTATTATATATGTTTATTAGTTAATACATTCTTTATATACAATACAATTTTTGCCTTTTCTTTTTGCTTCATATAACAAATTGTCTACCTCTACAAAAAGTGAATTAACGTTCAAATTACATTTCTTCATCATGCCGATACTAATTGTGGTATGAACTTGTTCATATGACCATTCAATTTCTTCCACGTTTTTACGTACCCTATCTATAATTTTCATAGCCTCAGCTTTATCAGTTTTCTTTAAGATAAGTATAAATTCCTCTCCTCCATAACGTCCCAATACATCATTTATTCTTATTGAGCTTTTAATAACATCAACAACTCCAACAAGAATTTCATCTCCAACCATGTGTCCGTAATTGTCATTAATCTGCTTAAAGTCATCGATATCAATTAAAGCAACCACACTATCCTCAGTTAAATCATTTTCCATGGATTCTATTATTTTTCCACGATTATAAATCTGTGTCAAGCTATCAGTAATTGATTGATTATAAATGGTTTTCTTCAAGGATAATATACGTTTATACTCCATGGCTATTAGTATAAATCCAACTATAAATAGTAAAATAGTTAATATAGAAGCTCTTATAAAGTTATTTTGAGCATAAATTTTCTCATCATCCGCTTTTTTCAGAGCATTCAGCATTTCTATTTTTTGGTTTAACTGTCCCTCAGAAAGATTTTTGACCTTCTCTATATTTTCCTCATATTTCTTGTAGTCCCTTGTCTCATTCATACTTTCTATTAGGGCATTATAAGTATCCGCTGACTTCTTAAACTCTTTATTACGGTAAAATGTTCCAGCCAACTGTAATTTACTATATTCAAAGGGATCATATCCATTTAAAATACTTTCAACTTTTTGTCCCAATTCTAAGGATTTCTCATAGCTCTCTATAGCTCCATCTAACTTTCCAAAATTCAGTAAAATATCAGCCTTCCATTCATATAATGTTATCAATAATTCTGTATTATACTTATGCTCTTTCTCAACCTTAAGTATTAAATCATTCATTTTTGCAATGGTCTTATCAGTTGACTTACCTTGTTTGCTATCCATAACTAAGAGTCTCCCCTTAGCTCTAGCGTTTAAATCTCTATATGTTCTTTTACTTAAGTCTTGTTTATCTAATATCTCATTTGCCTTATTATAGTAAAGCCTCACGTCTTCAAGTTTTTCTGAAGAAAGGCTCATTGACCCCCTACTTAAATAATATTGAGCAAGCATTTGTTGATTATTTGTTTTTTTAGCTTCTTCATAACACATCTCAATATATTCTTTTGCCACCTGATCATCATAGATAAAGTAGTGTCCCCATGCTATATTGTAATAACCTATGCTTATCATATCACTATCATTTAACTGCTTCCCTATATCCATTATCTTGCTTCCATATTCTATCAAAGTAGCAGTATCTCCAAAGGAGGAATTGACATTAACGATACTGTTGCTAGCAAGTGCTTGCTCGTATAAGTCACCATTTTTTACTGCTTCATCATAAGCAAGTCTATACTGCTTGTCTGCCTTTTTATAGTCTGATTCAGAATATAAATGTTTTGCAGCCATCATATAATGATAGTAGAATGGCTTAGATGACTTAAGATAAGCTTCATCATTGTCGAACATTTTTATTAAAGTATCGATTCCCGAATCAGTGGATTGTAAGTCCTTTATATACTGGACAGATAATTTGTCATTATCTTGTGCGATAACTACTAAATTAGAAAATAAAATAAACATAAAAACAACAAAAATAATCTTACAAAAATTAAATACCCTACTTCTTCTAGTATTCTTCACCTTTAATCCCCCCAACAAAAAAAACATATAAATATAATATTTAATACTATGAATTATGTATTCTGCTTATATTATATATATCGCATTAAATATTTTACATTTATAAAATAGTGCAATTTATACAATAATGTCTAATAAAATTGAATTACTAATTATATTATAGCATTTTATCCGAAAATTTCAACAATTGGAAGGTGTCATTTCATTTGTAGTGTATTCTACCTCTTTTTCTCATCATGAAGCACTTGATCAATTACTATAGCTAGAGTCAAAAGAAAAGCATGGTCTTCTCCATCCACAATCTCAATACCGTAGCTGTCGCTGAAAGAAAACCACTTCTTATTAATTGTTGCTACCGTTATCCCATCTTTGCTAATTTGAAAGTCATATCCAAAAATATCGCCCTCAATATCATAGCTTCCATAAGTACTGTTAATAACAAATTTGGGAGTAAAAAAGGTCAGTTGTTTCTTAACTGAAGCTACCTGTTGCCCTCCGGCATATATGTAATACTCTGGCAAAAATCTGAACACCTGTTGTTCTATAAAAAATAGTTCATTGCCATTTAAATCTTCTAATTTAAGCTTATCACCAATACTGAATACCTTGCCTCTAACTATATATCTGTCTTGTTCCATTTCATCCTTAATAGTAAAATTATCTCCAAAGCTAATGATCCGTTGTCTAACTAGATATTTCATATACCCACACTCCTTATATCTATTATACTATATATCTCACAAAACATTTTACATTTATAAATATTGCGATATATATTATAGATTTTATACTATATATAAATATTTTAATATACTTTATATGATATTTACAATAAAAAATATATATGCTAAAATATTAATCAATAACGATTAGTCTTATGTAATTATTATTAATTAACAATACAGCATTGCACTAACAAATTCTACCTTAAATTAATGTCTTATATAGTATCTTGTTTTGCTTTGGAGGAATAGAAATGAATGAAATAGTACAAATACTAAAAGAAAAAGGGTTTAAAGTTACTCCGCAAAGAATAGCTATTTATGATATTCTAACAAATACTAAAGAGCATCCAACTGTTGAGAGTATTTATAATAAACTTCAACCTATGTACCCTACTATGAGTTTAGCAACTGTATACAAATCCCTAGAGGTTTTTAAGAAACTGAACTTGGCACAAGAGCTGAATGTTGGGGAAGATAAGTTTCGATACGACGCCAATGTAAAGCAACATCCCCATATTATGTGTATTGATTGTGGAAAGGTTGATGATGTTGACGATGAAATGTTTTTCAATCTTTCAGAGCAAGTAGCTAATAAAACAGGCTATGATATAATAGGACAAAAACTATATTTTTATGGGAAGTGTCCCTCCTGCCTAAAAAAATAATTATAAGGCTCAAGACGTTGTATACTCGTCTTGAGCCTTTTTATCTATTCTATAAGCGATTGATCAACTGCATTTCTAACAGACTTTGTTATTTTATTAAGTATGTATGCTGTTGGTTTTGTGCTGTCAGAAGGCACAAAATCTTGGTTTTGGATAATAGTATATATATGCTGTGGTATCTCATCCTTTAAGGTAAGGTTTTCATTCATGTATTTAGGTGGAAACTCTGTAAGCTTAATATCTTTTATCTTCTCCTCTTTGATTGTAACCTCTGCCCGAATGTTTCCAGCTTCAGTTTTTTCATTTCCTATATAAGTGCCATCCTTGTACTTCAGGTATGTATATCCTGAGGAAGGAAGACCCACCCCGCTATTACTCATTGTAAACATTAGGAGTGCTGCTATTATAAGAATTAGAAGTATTGCCGCGTAAATCATAAGTTGTCTCTTGGTAATTATAATAATTTTCGGTCTAATAATTATCCCTCCCATCTTAATCTCTTATATAACATTATTACTGATGAAACGAATATATGACCAAACATTAAAAATTTCCTTAGTGAGAACACATTTTTTATTTCATATATTTTAAGTTGTAAAGCATTTCTGTTATCCATAAGCTGCTTTCATTGGGTTGTCTAAATTGTACTACTGAGTTTCTAAATTTAGCTACAATTATCTTACCTATTTTTGACTGTCCAAGCTCACTTCTGCTTAGCAGAACAAACTGCTTTGTATATGCTGCAAAATCAGCCATGCCTCCAGGTCCAAAATTGTTTAACCTTTGATCTATGTATACTTTCCAAGTTTTCTTCTCAGACTCAAACTTTCTGGTAAAGTAATTGTTTATACTATTATTTTTAAGCTCCAAATACATGCTATATCTATTGAGCTCCTTTACAATGACCTGTGCTTCTGATGCTTTGCTTAAATACGAGGTCTCTAAAACCTTCATTTGCTCCTCAGAAGAATTTTTGTCACTTGTATCTACTGGTTCGGTCTGGGTTGAGCCCTCTATATCTGTGTCTGTCTGCTCTATTAAGCTATCGAGCTTCAACTGAAGATATCCATTTTCGTCTAAGCTTATTGCAGCTAATGCTTTATTTATATCAACTTTATGTTCATTATTGTCATTGTCTGTAAAAACCAAGCTGCAATCCTGTTTACTATATAGCTCATACAGTGTACTGAGTCCTCTATAGCTATCATCGTCTTTTATTACATTCAAAATCTGAAGTTTCTCTAATTTTCCTCCTGAATCTTCAAATAAAAGCTGTAGAGTACCGCTTCTATCTACAGTAATGTACAATGCAACTTTATGAGTAAGCTTAGTAAGCGCTTCCTTATTTATATCAATCATTTGTCTTAAAATCTCTGTTCTTATCTGACTTTCAAAAACTTGATATATGTAATCATTGCATAGGTTAATATTTACTGGCAGCCTCAGTGAATATATCTCGTCAAGTACAGTCTTCCGTTTGCTTGGTTCAAGCTCAATAAGCTTATCCATTAGCCTTTCCTGCAATAATATCACCAGCTGCTTCCTTGTGCTTTCATTTTTTATTGTTGTTTTTATATAATTATCAAATTCTTGTCTTGCTGTTTTCGTAAAGGCAGCATTATCAAATACGTAAGTAGTACTATATTTTTTTAACCGCTTTTCTGTTCTAATCTTATAGTACCCTTCATAAATTTCACTTTGATAAATAGGTGCATCAGCTTTGTAGTCCCTGCTCCAGTTCATTGCTCTTTCTAAGCTTTTACCATCGAAGCTTTTGGTGTAATCATAGCCCATATAATAAAAGCATTCCAGCAAATTCAAATTCAGTAGCTGTTCTGCAAGAACCCCTGACACTTCTGTCATAAAAGAATTTTGTTGCTCCTGTGCTTGTTTGGTTTCATACTTTAATGCTAAGGGTAGTTCAATTTGCTTGCTGTTCTCTTCACCTGCATAGCAAACCATAACTCCATACAGTATAGTTACACATATAATAAATATAGCAATAAGCTTTCGCAAAACAACCCCTCCCCTTTTTAGTGTATTAGCCAAACTTTAAAATATGCTTAAATCCAGCTTGTTAGAGATATATTCCAATACCTTTATGCCACCTGCACTATTTCCTTTGTCATCCAAGGCAGGTCCAAAAACACCTATCCCCATTCTACCAGGTACCGTTGCCATAATTCCGCCACCTACTCCACTTTTTGCAGGTAAACCTACTCTCACTGCAAACTCACCAGAAGCATCATACATGCCACAGGTAACCATAAAGGTCTTTACTAATCTGGCAATGCTTCTTGGCATTAGCTTATCTCCTGTGATAGGACTTACTCCATCTCCTGCCAATACGGCCCCCATCATTGCAATATCAACTGCATTTACCTTTATGGAGCATTGCTTAAAGTATAAATCTAGAACTTCTTCTACATCACCCTCAATGATTCCAGCATCCTTCATGAAATTTGCAAGGGCTCTGTTTCTATATCCCGTTGCACTTTCCGATTTATATACCTCTTCGTCAAACCAAATTTTATTGTTATGACAAAGTCCCTTTACAAAACCAATCAGCCTATTTAATTTATCTTCCGTATTTTGTCCTGCTATCATAGAAGTAACTGCTATTGCTCCAGCATTAATCAACGGATTAAAAGGCTTTGCAGTTCTCATAGTTTCCAATTTTATAATTGAATTAAACCGATCACCGGTCGGCTCCATGCCTACCTTACTAAATACATATTCTTCTCCTCTATCCATTATAGCTAATATCAATGTAGCAACCTTGGATATACTTTGTATAGTAAAGTTACTTTGATAATCACCACTATACCAGCATTCACCATCTATATTAACAGTTACAACTCCCAATTGCTTTGGATTAACCTTACTTAACTCAGGTATATAGGATGCAGACTTTCCCTGTACTGTGTATTTGCTTCCGTACTTTATTGCATCATCAAGTAGACTTTGCATTTTATTCCCCCCCAAAATATAGTTCATTAAAATTATATAATCCTATAAAATAAAGTTTAATATCATTTACTTCTATATTAAAAAAATAATAAATATAAGCAGCAAATTACCTCTTACTTAATCTATTGCTTGTTTTAATTTCTTCAATTGCGTTGCCTATGATGGCTATGCCCTTTGTTATATCTCCCACATCTACCCCTGCAAAGCTGATTCTTATATGTTCTTCACCTTCCTGACCCTTCAAAAAGCTTGTCCCTGGCGTAAAAAGCACACCATTTTGCTTGCAAAGCTCATATAAACTGCTGGCAGTGACATATTCAGGCAGCTTTATCCAAAGATTTAGCCCTCCGTTTGGTTGATTGAAGGCTGCCCCTCTAAGATACTTTTTTACAGCTCTTGTTGCCTCCAAATACCTTATGCTATATTCCTTTTGAATGTAATGAATATGCTCTTTTAATATGTTTCTTTTTAAGTATACGTCTAATACGCGCTGCATAAAGCCTGAGGTGGAAATATCAGTAATATACTTAGCGGATGCGATATTTCCTTTTATGTGCTCTGGTATTAAAAGAAATGCAACTCTAAGACCTGGCATAAATATCTTTGAAAAGCTTTTTATATATATTACGCTATCGCCCTTATCATAAGCTTTCAGTGGCACCGCAGACTTATCCGTATAGCTCAAATCTCCAGAAAAGTCGTCTTCTACAATCAATAGCTTATATTTCTTACAGAGTAGCATAAGATGCTTCTTTTTTCTATCTGAATAGCTGTTGCCCGTAGGATTTTGAAAGTTAGGCATTGTATACATAAACTTAGGTTTTATCATTCGCAACATCTTTTCAAGCTCATTCATATCCGGTCCATCAGGAAGCATTGGTATTTCGACTATTCTTGCACCTCTTGAATTAAAAAGCGATGCAGCTCCCATATATGTAGGGCTCTCAACAAAAACATAGTCTCCATTCGACAGTAACGCCTTTGAAATAATATCAATTCCCTGCTGTGCTCCTGATATAATATAAATATTTTCTGCTTTTGAGACAATATTTTGATCTGCCAAATACTCCGCTATAGAGCTTCTTAATGGCAGATACCCCCTGCTGTCATGATACATGAAAGCAGTCCCAGCATCTCTTTCAATCACATCATTGATAGCCTTTTTAAACTCAGTCATGGGGAAAAGTTTAGGGTCAGGAGATGCTATAGTAAAATTTATATAGCCCTCCTCCTGGTTATAGCTATATTCTAATTCTTCATCTATTTCGATGTTATCAGATATAATATTTAGCCTTTCCTTTAGAGGCATTACATAGGAACCGCTACCCTGCTTCTTATATATGAGCTTACTGTCCTCCAAAAGTTTATATGCGTTTACTATAGTCACGCTATTGACATTTAGTACTTCTACAAAGTCCCTTATAGACGGAAGCTTATAATCCTCTTGAATAATGCCTTGCTGTATCAAGCTCTTCATTTGTTCATATAGCTGTATATACAGAGGTTCACTAGTTCCCTTTTCAAGCTTTATATCCAATAAACTAAAATCTCTCTTAATTTTCAACTATGCTCACCTACTATATGCTATTTTATTACAGGCATTGATTTTCCACCATCAAGCTTTATTTTGTTCAATTTATTATATTCATTTATATAATAAATATAATCATAAGCGATGTTCAAATAACTTGATTTACTATAATTTATAATCATTTCATCACTGCCATCAAGCTTTATCCTGTATATTTTACCATTTACATTTTTGTTTGAAAAGTATATCCACTGTCCATTTACATTTATATAATTAACAGCTTTGTCAAAAAGCTTTGTCCTTTGACTGCCATCTGCTTTAATTTTGTATAGGTTACTATTGTCGGATTTGTTACAATAATATATCCAATCCTCTTGAACATTAATAAATGTAACCTCATCATCACATATTTTAGTTGCTTCACTTCCATCTGTCTTAACCTTATATAGCAACTGTTTGTCAGTTCCATTACTAAAAAATATCCAATCTCCCTCTATAGAAAGGTATGAGGAAAAACTCTTTGTTAGCTTTGTGTTATTACTTCCATCAGTTTTCATCTTATATATTGTTCTTCCATCAGAAGCATTGCTATAATATATCCAATCTCCAACAACATTTATAAAGCTGGATTTATGATCGTTAAGCTTAACTTTTTCTGTACCGTCAAGCTTAAACTTATAAATTTCTCCATTTGCATCCGGACTTATATTACTATAGTAAAGCCAATCATCTGATACATTTAGAAACATTGATCTATCCGAGTTTACTTTAACAGCTTCATCAGATTCTGACCTTTTCTTATAAACATTCAGATTATCCAGCTCATTAGTGAAATATATCCATTCATTCTTGTAAGCTACAGTCCCACCATTGCTAATATTACCTGAGGTATTTCCTAAGTGACTGTCACCTTGAATATCTTTTGTATTATCCTTTTGACAAGCAGTGATTGAAATTGTAAATATAATTATAAGAATTATCAATATCAGTGATTTTTGCTTCATTAACACTCAACTCCTTTATTTACTATCAACTGTTTACTACCAATTATATTATAGCATATCTGTTCGCTTACATTTAGAGCCAACAGAAGCATTTTATAACTAAGTTTATGTTTATTTTTTCTCCTAATAGTAAATAATATTTAAAAAGTAATATGGGGGGATCTACATGAACAAGAACATTTTTAAGAGAGTGCCAAAACACATAGGCATTATACCAGACGGCAATAGAAGGTGGGCAGTTGCAAATGGAATGAATAAGCAGGACGGCTATGACTTTGGAATTGATCCAGGCTTTGAGCTATATAAGCTTTGTATAGAAAACGGCGTCAAAGAGATAACCTTCTATGGCTTTACTCAGGATAACACCAAGAGACCTAGCCAGCAGACAGAAGCCTTTACAAAGGCATGTATTGATGCAGTAAGTAAGCTTTCTAACAGAGATGGAAACCTTATGGTTATAGGAAATACAGATTCTCCATTATTTCCAAAAGAGCTTTTGCCATACACCAACAGAGTTACATTTGGTAAAGGCATAATTAAGATAAACTTCTTAGTGAACTATGGCTGGAACTGGGATCTAAATCAAGCACACATGCATTCTGATGCAGACACCAATAATTTTCACAGTAAAATAGCTTCTTCTGATATCTCAAAAATAGACCTTATTCTTAGATGGGGAGGTCGATATAGATTAAGCGGTTTTCTTCCCATACAATCAGTATATTCCGATTTCTATGTAATAAACGATATGTGGCCGGACTTTAAATCAGAACATTTTTACAAAGCTTTAGAATGGTATCAAGACCAGGATGTCACACTCGGAGGTTAATAGCTGTATAATAGCATATAAAGATTTGGTATAATCTATATATGCTATATATTTTGCACTTCAAATTTTTCATATAATTCAAAGTGTGCAAAATATTATTATGAGGTGATGGTTTTGGATAAAAGTATAGTAATTGCGCTTCCTCCTCAAGTAATATATATTATTGAGCAGCTTCAGCAAAAGGGCTTTGAAGCTTTTATAGTTGGAGGCTGTGTTAGAGATTCCATTATAGGCAGAAGCCCTCAGGATTGGGACATAACAACAAATGCAAAGCCTAATGATGTAAAAGCTATGTTTGATAAAACATTTGATACTGGACTTGCGCATGGTACAGTCACTGTATTAGTGGATAATACCGCCTACGAGGTTACTACTTACAGAACAGAAGGAAAATATATAAACAACAGAAAGCCCGAAAAGGTAGACTTTATTAATAATATAGATGAGGATTTGAGTAGAAGAGACTTTACTATAAATGCAATGGCTTATAACCCGACTCGAGGTTTAGTTGATCCCTTCAATGGACTTATTTCTATTGAGTACAAAATGATAAAAGCTGTAGGCAATGCAGAGGATCGATTTGAAGAAGATGCTCTTAGGATGCTAAGAGCAGTACGTTTTTGTGCCCAGCTTGGATATGATATAGAGCCTCTTACCTTACAGGCTATAAAAAATCACAGTTTGCTTATAAATAATATTAGTGCCGAACGTATAAGAGATGAGCTTACTAAGACTCTTATGGCAGACCCCTTAGCCTTTGAGCTACTTCATTTTACAGGACTTTTAAAGCAGATTATGCCTGAGTTTGATTGCTGCTTTGATATAGAGCAGCATAATCCATATCATATGTACAATGTTGCACTTCACAGTCTGTATTCTGCTGCAAATACAGCTCATGACCTTATACTTCGCTGGACTATGCTGCTTCATGATATAGGAAAGGAGGATACAATAAGTGTTGACAGTGAAGGCATAAATCACTTTTTTGACCATGCGAGAGTGAGCGTTCAAAAAGCAGAGTGTATTATGCAACGTTTACGCTTTGATAATTCTTCAATAAATCAAATTAAGCATTTGATACTTCATCACGACAGACAGCTCGGAGAGAGTGAAAAAAGTGTAAGAAAAGCAGTTGCTGAGATCGGAACAGATTTATTTGAAGCTTGGCTACAGGTTAAAGAAGCCGATATAAGTGCTCAACGCTCTGAAAAAGCTGGAGAAAGACTTGTTAAGCTTGACAGGGTAAAGGCTATATATGAGAAGATTATAGCTGATAAACAGTGCCTAACTATTAAAGACCTGTCTGTCAGCGGTGATGATCTTATAGCAATAGGCTTTAAACAAGATAAGACACTGGGTACTGTGCTCAAAATGCTATTTGATATGGTATTGGAACAGCCTGAACTAAACTGTAGAGCAACACTTATACAGCTAGCTAAGAAGTATCTATAAATCTTTTATAAAAATTAAGAAAACCAGCATCAATATTCGGTGCTGGTTTGTCTATATCTCAATATATTCTCTGACTTATCATTATTGTGTATTTATTACAATTTTGGTATGACTACTATTAATGTTGCAATCAACCACATAATACCTACCATTATAGCAGACTTATTAAGCTTTAAATTTGCTACCTTTGAGAATCCAAATACAAGTAGCAAAACTTGACATATAACAAACAAATCCACTCTACCTAAAAGTGCATCTGCAATATTAGGGTTTAGAGTATTTCCATAATTATTAGTAAAATATGCAATTGCCAGACTTACCAAAGAACCTATGCATACTGGAATGTATGCAAGTGAATATACTGATAAAAGCTTCT
Source organism: uncultured Clostridia bacterium (assembly GCA_942492835.1). Classification (GTDB taxonomy): domain Bacteria; phylum Bacillota; class Clostridia; order Lutisporales; family Lutisporaceae; genus GWB2-37-7. The sequence continues at coordinate 1,295,218 of OW818645.1, forward strand.
TGTATGTTGTTTTACCACCAAACAGTGATACAAGTCCCCAATAAATTAGGGTGACTAAGAAAACAGATGCAATTGCCATTATAGCTGCAAATATTGCAATAAGAGCAGTCATCCAAGGTGCATTCATAAGCTCCATAACAGCCTGAACTTGATCTTTTGACATATTCGGCATACTCTGTAGCATATTATCAATCTGTGCTTCAAAAGTAAATATTTTGCTCAGTACCGCCTGTAAAGTGACAGTAGCAATAATAATAAGAAACTTTAGCTTCCATGTTGGATTAGTATTATAATCCTCAAATAATCTATTTGGGTTAGTGAAAAAACATTTAAACTTTTCGCCTATCGTTAAATTCTTAACCGATGCTGTTTCAACTATGTTGTTAACTTCCATAATGTTCCCCCCATTTCAAATTTATAATACAATTATATTCTGAATTATCATACATTACAAGAAATAAGGCAGGGATGATCTGTGTATCATCCCTAACACAAAAGACGTTTCTTATAATTATCAGAAACGTCTTTTGATTTATTCTATTTCTTGTATAGATAAACTTCTATTATGCTGTGTATGACTCCAATCCTTGTTCTTCATTCTTATTATGCCTTCTATAGCTATTGGTACCCATGTCAAGCCAAAAAACATATAAGAAGGATAATAAAGAACCATTTTCCAAGTAAATTTCTTTTCTACTATTAAGCTTATAGGTAGAAGCAATAGCTGAATTACTCCTATATAGAAGAAAAAATTAGGTGTTACACTATTTGTAATCATTAACAGCTTCTCATCAAACAAAAATATATTAAAAATCGGAAGTATCATCATCAAACCGCCTAATATCAATACATAAGGCTGTAATGTGTATATTGCACAATCTATTGCAACAAAATCACCATCTCTTAATCCCTTTCCAATGAGCTTGAAGAAATATCTAGAGCAAACATCACCAAAGCCCTGCATCCATCTTCTTCTCTGCTTCCATGATTGAGCTAAAGTTAATGGCTTTTCATCATATATAATTGCTTTTGGTGCGTATCCTACTTTTATACCGTTAAGCACCAGTTTTGCAGTAAACTCTAAATCTTCTGCCAAGCTAGTCGCGTTCCAGCCCATTTCCTTCAGAACCTTTATATCCATGCAAAAACCTGTACCTCCAATTTCATTGCTCAATCCCAAATAGGTTCTCGCACATTGGAAAAGCCTGTTTACACTCCAAAAGGAAATGGAATAACCCATAGTAATCCAAGAATCACTTGGATTTTTACTATCTATGTAACCTTGTACAACCTTATGTCCTTCACAAAGTTTATTATTCATCTCTAATAAGAAGTCCTTTGAAACCAAGTTGTCCGCATCAAAAATTACTGCTGCATCATATTTACTATTATCATTAAAAAGCACTTGATCAAAAGCCCAATTCAATGCATATCCCTTTCCTCTTTCCTCCTTGTTCACTCTAACAAGAACTTTAGCACCTGCTCTTTTTGCAGAATCGGCAGTATTGTCACTGCAATTATCAGCTATTACAAAAACATCATAAAGCTCTTCTGGATAATTAACATGCTTGAGGTTTTCAATAATACTCGATATTACAATTTCTTCATTATATGCAGGAATAAATATAGCAAACTTTTTTTCTGGCATATGGACTTTTTCACTCTTATTCCTAAATTTTGCTATCAGTCCAAAAATCGATGTAACTGTATAATATATGCCAATTGTCCAAAATATTACTTGTAGTATAAGGAAAATGCCATTAAACATATCTTCTAACACCTTAAAATCCCCCTAATATAAATTACTCAATTTATACTGATTTAACACACCTATTATGATACCATTTGTTAACATTGTTATAAACACTTTAAAAAGCTATTATACAAATTTTGACCTTAATATTATAATTTTATGCGACTATAGCTTTGATTATTGTAAATTATCTTGTTATTTATCAATATTGCTCAATTTTTCGTGATAAATTGCTTAATTAAGTATTAAGATTGCAAATCTGCATCTTTAATTATTGAAATCGCCTTAGAACTCATATACGTTATATGATTTAGAGGTACTTTGAATTCTTGCTCAATAAAATTTCTGCATTCTTCCTTATCACTTATCCAAACCACATAATAAATCACAAAATCTTCCTTTATTATGCTAACTCTATCATATATTAAATCAGGTCCTATACCTAGAGCATCCGATAAAATATGCACAAGCTCATCTTGCATGCCTGGCATCTTACTAAGAGAAAGTATAATCTTACCATCAGTAGCTGTAATTACTATTACACCTGTGTTTGTATTATTCTTTATGGATACAGGTACTTTACGCTGTAATGCCTCTGTCAAGGCATCTATTACAATTATTTTAAATTCCAATTCCATATACTCTCACTTCCAATACGTTATAAAAATAACTGGGTAAATCAAATAGATACTCCACGAGCTATTACAGTTCCAAAATACCATTTTTCTCATACATATAAGCACAGAATAATCCTTAGAATATGCTTGTACACTTCCAAATATAAAGATACATTAAAACCAATAATAAAAAAGAAAGTTATAAGATATTCTATCATTGTTACTCCCAAATAATCTAGAAGGATTGAACAATTAAATCCCACAACTCTTCTCTATTCTGATGAGTTGCAGATGAGTAGGGAATAAGAATATCGTCCGGGTCTAATTCTAAGGTATTTCTTATTAATTCAAGATTCTTCTTAAGCTCACTCTTTTTAATTTTATCAAGCTTAGTGGCTACTATTATTGCCTTATCTCTATAATATTTAATAAAATCATACATAAGTCTATCATCGCCTGTTGGTTTATGTCTTATATCAACTAAAAGAACTACACATCTTAAGTTCTCTCGAATAGTGAGGTAGTCCTCTATCATCATTCCCCACTTCTGCTTTTCTGCTTGAGATACTGCCGCATAACCATAACCTGGAAGATCTACAAGCATAAGCTCTTCATCTACTACAAAGAAATTTATAAGTCTCGTCTTCCCAGGCTTTGAACTTACCTTAACAAGACTTTTTCTATTTAACATAGAATTTATAAGTGAGGATTTACCAACATTAGATCTGCCTGCAAAAGCAACCTCAGGCAAATCTGATATTGGATACTGATCTTTTTGCGCAGCACTAGTGACAAAATCACACCTTTTTATAATCATAATCTTCACCCCTTGCCAAAGCATGTTCTAACACATCTTCCATATTGCTGGCAAGTACAAATTCAATATTTTTTCTTACATTTTGAGGTATTTCTTCAATATCTTTTTCATTCTCTATTGGTATTATTATTTTCTTAATACCTGCCCGATTCGCAGCTAGTACCTTTTCCTTTAAGCCACCTATAGGTAGTACTCTTCCTCTAAGAGTTATTTCACCAGTCATTGCTAAATCCCTGTAAACTGGTGTTTTTGTTAGAGCAGATATCATAGCTGTTGTCATAGTTATTCCAGCAGAAGGACCATCCTTTGGCGTCGCTCCTTCTGGTACATGTATATGAATATCTATAGTTTTTGTAAAATCCTTGTCAATCTTAAACTCTTCACACCTTGATCTAATATAGCTTAAGCCTGCTCTTGCTGACTCTTTCATTACATCTCCAAGCTGACCTGTCAGCTCAAGTTTTCCTGTTCCAGGCATAACCGAAACCTCAATAAACAATGTATCTCCACCTACTGATGTCCATGCTAGACCTGTTACTACTCCTATTTCATTTCTTTGATTTATTTTATCATACTTATATCGCACCATACCTAAATATTTATTTAGATTAGCAGGTGTAATTTTTACTACATCCTTTTTATGCTCAACAATATTTGCAGCTGCTTTTCTTATTACACTTCCAATTTGACGTTCTAAGCCTCTAACACCTGACTCCCTTGTATATCCAGTTATAATGGTTCTTACAGTTGCCTCAGACATCTGGATATTTTCTTCATTTAACGAATGCTCTTTAATCTGTTTAGGAATTAGATATTTTAGAGCAATATGCAGTTTTTCTTCCTCTGTATATCCTGAAACATTTATTATTTCCATTCTATCTATCAAAGGTCCAGGTATACTATCTAAAGAATTTGCCGTAGTTAAAAACATCACCTTTGAAAGATCAAAGGGCAACTCAAGATAGTGATCTCTAAAATCCTTATTTTGCTCAGGATCCAAAACCTCAAGCATAGCAGATGCAGGATCACCTCTAAAATCATTTGACATCTTATCTATTTCATCTAGCAAAAACAGCGGATTCCTAGTACCTGCTTGTTTTATAGAATAAATTATTCTACCTGGTATTGCACCAATATATGTCCTTCTATGTCCACGTATCTCAGCTTCATCTCTTACTCCACCAAGAGACATTCTGACAAACTTCCTATCCATAGCTCTTGCAATAGACTTTGCTATAGAAGTCTTACCTACTCCAGGAGGTCCTACAAGACAAAGTATAGGGCCCTTCATACTCTTTGATAATTGTCTAATCGCCAAGTATTCTAACACTCTTTCTTTTACCTTCTTCAGGCCATAATGATCTTCTTCTAGAATTTCTCTAGCATGCTTTATATCTAAATTATCCGTAGTTTCTGAGTTCCATGGTAAATCAAAAATCCAATCCAAATAGGTTTTACTGACACCTACTTCAGGAGATCCTTGTGAAACCTTCGAAAGTCTGTCTAATTCCTTCTCAATCTTTGTATGGACTTCTTCAGGCAGCTCAAGCTTTTGAAGCTTTTCTCTGTATTGAGCTATGTCCTCTTCAGTTCCTTCCTTTTCGCCTAATTCTTTTTGTATAGCTCTAAGCTGTTCTCTAAGATAATACTCTCTTTGAGACTTGTCAATTTGCTTTCTTACCCTAGAACTAATCTTTCTCTCAATTTCTAGTATTTCAAGCTCTTTTGAAATTATCTCATAAATTAACTCCATTCTGTCTTTAACATCAAACGTCCCTAATATCTCCTGTTTGTCATCAATCTTAATAGTAAGATTGGATGCAATAACATCTGCAAATCTTGATATATCATCTATTTTAGAAACGGTATCTAGGGTTTCGGGAGCTATTTTACTATTAGCCTTTACATATTCATCAAACACGTTAATAACACTTCTTTTTAAAGCTTCTACTTCTGTATCAATTTCTATCTCAGTTTCTTCAAGCTCTGTCACATCTATTAAAAAGAACTGCTCATCAGATATTATTTCTTCAATTTTTGCTCTGGATACACCCTCTACAAGTACTCTTATAGTATCTCCCGGTAGCTTTAGTAGCTGCTTTACTTTAGATATCGTACCAACTTCATAAAAATCATCTTTAGCTGGAAAATCTGTTTGTGCATCTTTCTGAGTCACTAGAAATATTAGCTGATCATTTATCATTGCTTCTTCTAAAGCTCTTACTGACTTCTCTCTGCCAACATCAAAGTGTAATATCATATATGGAAATATGCTTAAACCTCTTAGGGGCAATAGAGGTATCCTTCTTCTCTTTTCATTTGTTTTTTTGCTCATCCTTATCACTCCTATTAACACAGGAAGCTTAGTTTTTATTTATTGCTAATCCTGTTACATAATGCAATAAATATGCAGAAACATAGATTGCTGTGTGATTCATTTTTTTAATTAAAAAATACAATTTTCCCTTATAAAAAGCTTCCTTAATGTATTATTTTACTATAGAAGCCTTTTTTTATTATAACTTTATAATTATATTTAATCAACCTTTGATTTCAATTTGCCTTTCTGCTTTAGCTTGAATAGCAGTTACAGGTGATATTGCTTGCGCTGTGAGTACGCCTATATCTATTGCCGAAGCTGGATTATGCACTTGTTGAGCCTTTGAAGTTAATGCAAGATCAATAACTTCATTTATATTATCAACCGGTATAACATGTATAGCATAATTACTAAAAATTTGCTGCCAATTGTCCCTAGGAATTATTACTCGTTCTGCTCCTGCCTGCATTGCAGCTTCAACCTTTGCTACTATACCTCCAACAGGCATCACCTTCCCATGTATAGATATTTCTCCTGTCATTGCTATCTTGTTATCTATAGGAATGTTGTGTATTGCAGAATATATGGTAGTCGCAATTGTTATTCCAGCAGAAGGACCATCTACAGGTGTACCTCCTGGAAAGTTCAAATGTATGTCGTAGCTTGACGGATCAGTATCTAAATATTTTTTCAGCACGGTTAACACATTTTCCACCGAGCCCTTTGCCATACTTTTTCTTTTAATTGTTCTACCTTCCCTTGAACCTATTTCTTCTTCCTCAACCACGCCTGTAATATTTATTCTTCCTTTTCGTATACCTACCTTAGTTGCTGTTGCTTCAAGCTCTAGCAGTGTACCTATATTGGGTCCATATACTGCTAATCCGTTTGCATAGCCTATCATAGCTTCCTTGTTAATCTTTCTATCTGGTCTTGGACTGTATTGACCATTGTTCAGTACCCATTCTATATCGCTTATTAATATCTTATCTCTTTGCTCTAGTATATTAATACCCACTGCTGTCTGAATCATATTAACTGCTTCTCTTCCGTTTGTAGCATACTTTGATATTACCTCAGAAGTACCTTCCTCTATATCAAAGTTGATTCTTTTCACTGCATTCTCAGCCACAAGCTTGATTTCATCATGGGTAAGCGGTCTAAAATAGATTTCCATACATCTTGACCTTAAAGCGGGTGGTATGCTTTCAGGTCCTCTTGTAGTAGCTCCAATTAAGCGAAAGTCTGCTGGAAGTCCATTTTGAAAAATATCATGTATGTGCTTAGGTATATTTGTATCTTCAGAATTATAATATGCACTCTCTAAAAACACCTTTCTGTCTTCCAATACCTTAAGCATTTTATTCATCTGTATTGGATGTAATTCTCCTATCTCATCAATAAATAATATTCCTCCATGAGCCTTAGTTACTGCTCCCGCTTTTGGTTGAGGTACTCCAGCAGCACCCATGGCACCAGCTCCTTGATATATAGGATCGTGAACAGAACCTATAAGAGGATCTGCAATACCTCTTTCATCAAAACGTACAGTTGTAGCATCTATTTCAATAAACTTTGCATCACTTCTAAATGGACAGCCAGAGAGCTTCTTTGCCTCTCCTAAAACAAGCCTGGCAGCAGCTGTTTTCCCTATTCCTGGTGGTCCATAAATTATTATATGTTGTGGATTCGGACTGCAAATTGCCGCTTTAAGTGCTTTTATACCATTTTGCTGACCTATTATTTCCTCAAAGCTTTCAGGTCTTGTTAGTTCAGACAAAGGTTTTGTAAGCTTTATATCCCTGAGTTTTTGAAGCTTTTCCATTTCTTTTCTTGATTCCTTCTCCACTATTACTTTACTGCCTTTTTGACTCTTTAAAAGGTTTAAAAAATATAAACCTATTATAACTGCGAAGAAAAATTGTACAATAAAAAATACCTCTGACATAATCACTGCCTCCTTCTGCATGCTGCATATTATTAAAAAGCGTAAATAACAATTATGTAAAATACAGCTATATATGCTGTTAAATACATTGATATTGAATTATAATAATAGTGTAAACTCAATACTATTATTTACTTGGGGTATTTTTTTATCCTATAAATATATAGAACACATAAATTAATTAGGAGGTATCAAAATGCCATTAATAAAAGTTCATATATGTCAGACAGAAATGCCTGCGATAAAATTATTATTAACAAAAAGACTACGAGAAATTATGATTGAACACTTACAGCTTGATGAAAAAATCGGGCAGGTTTTACTTTATGAAGCACTTCCTCAGCATAGGGCAATACATACTGATAGAAGTAATAGCTTTGTCTTTATAGAGGTACTTATGTATTCTGGAAGAACAAAAGAAATGAAAACCTCATTAATGAAGGGTTTGGTAGAAGAGGTCAGTAAAATCTTAAAAACTGACATTAAAGATATTAATGTATGTATTATAGAAATACCATCCGATAACTGGTATGGTGGTATTAATCATATATAAATTCATTTCTTTGTTTTATTCTTTGTATCTAAATCTATTTGATATACGCTGTCTGAACGTTTACTAGCAATAAAAAGAGTACTTGAACCATTATTATTTTCAACAACTACTATACCACTAGGATCAGATATCTTATCTTGACTTTCAATAACTTCTAATATGCTATTCTGATCTACTCTCACTACAGTATTTTCATCTAAACAGGTTACATATAGATTTCCCTCTCCATCAATATCTATAAAATTAGGGCTTTTAAGACTTGAAGTAATAATCTCAATCTCCTTTGCTTCATAGTCATTAGTTAGACTAATCCTATACAAACTTCCTGTATACATATTCACTGCGTAAAGGTTTTCGAACTTTCTATCAAAACATATACCTGTCACATTTGCTAGATTAGTTGATTTTCGATTACCAAGGGCAGTAAACTCAGTAATTTCACCTTGAGATGAAATTTTGTATATGATATTTTCTTTACTATCAGAAACAAAAATTGTGTTATCAGGTGCAACCTCTATATCATAAGCATTTTTAAAACCCTTATAGCTCTGCAATACATTTCCATTATTATCAACCTTAATAACCTCATTGTATGCAGCTATTAATATATTATTATGTTCATCAATATCTATCCCATTACCATAATAGTTATCCAAATATATATAATCAAAAGCTTTACCGTCTCTATCTATAGTAGAAATTTTTCCATCATAGGAGCATTGAACAAAAAGCTTATTATCTCTTCCCATAGTTAGCCCTTGCGGACTTTGTATATCCCTAACAAATACCATTGTTTTTCCCATAACACCCTTATCTTGATTCTGAAATATTAGATTACTTTGAAAGATAAGAATTGTAAATATAATAAATAATAGTGACAAAGCAGTAACTACTATAATATTTATTTTCTTAATCAATATTTTCATTATATAACCTCCGAATTAGCAATTTCAAACTCTGTGTTTCTATACTGTGTCAATTTTTACATACAAAAAGCTTGAAATTATATGCTCATTATACTATAATTTCAAGCTTTTTAAAATATTAAGAATAATTTCTTAGAAAAATCTATCTGTGATTGCTGAGATTATGAAAAGAAAAATGCTCACAACAATCATTAAAATGGTAAACCTGTAATTTTTTTTTGATAACATATCATCTATTCTACTTTGATTATCTATTTTTCCTTTTATAGCAAACTCTCCAAATCTAATTGAGATATCATTTGATGTTGTCAACACATCATACATAGGAATGACTGCCAAAGCGAAATATGCAATTGAAGCATAAAATAGCCAGTTTGAATATTCCGCGCTATTAAGGGTATCTTTATATAACAAGTATCCTGCTATTGCTGCCACATTAGCTATTATATTTGAAAATACTATAGCTATCAGTCTAAATAAAGTATTTCTCCTATTATAACTTATAGTCTTACATCTCCTTGTTAAATATTTTGAAATAGTTTCTATTTAAAGCATCTAAATAATACATTTTATGTTATCATAACTTAAGATAGTTATACTTCTCTTGCATAAAAAAAGGTTTTGAAAAATAGAAGGAGTATTATACCGAGGATAATACTCCTTAACCATTCACACAATAACATTTTCTAATTTGCTGACTTATGTATAATTTAAATCAACTAAGCATTAATATTTATAATGCTTTGTACTGGTCTTATTGGGTACTCAATATAAGCTAAATCAATAGTTTTTATTATGCTTTGTACTGGTCTTATTGGATACTCAACATAAGCTAAATCAATAGTTTTTATTATGCTTTGTACTGGTCTTATTGGATACTCAACATAAGCTAAATCAATAGTTTTTATTATGCTTTGTACTGGTCTTATTGGGTACTCAACATAAGCTAAATCAATAATATTTATTATGCCTTGTGGTGGTCTTATTGGAGCTTCAACATATGCCAAACCAATAGGATTTATTATACCTTGTGGTGGTCTTATTGGACCCTCAACATATGCCAATGCTACTGTTGAGCCTGCTATTGTCGCTATGCATAGCAGTCCTATTAACAATCCGAACATAAGTTTTTTCATAGAACCTTCCTCCTTATTAATTATTAAGAAACACATCTGTTATATTCTATGTATAATATTAATAAAAAATTACCTATTTGTCAAAATATTTCATACAACTAGGACATGCATTTTTTTGCAGTTTAACTTTAAAATATAAAAATAATTATATTTACATTTATATTCATATTTGTGTTATAATTATAAATAGTATACAATTAGGTAGGGGTGAAATTTTATGCTTACTTTAGGACAAAAAATTAAATCAATTAGAAAAGAACAAGGACTTACACAGGCTGAATTAGTTGCTGATAGAATCACAAGGAATCAATTAAGTCTTATTGAAAATGGAATAAATAATCCGTCAATATCTACACTGGAGTTTCTTGCAAGCAGACTAAACGTGCCTATGGCATATTTCTTATCAGATGATGATTTCTCTATGCATAAATGCCAGAAACTTATAACCAAAGCAGAAGCTCTTTTAGAAGCAGGGGAGTATACTCAGGTTATTTCTGAGATTGAGGAATTTCTCAAAGATATTAACAGTCAGAATGACAATACCATGTTGGACTTACTAGGTAGCATATATGCTTTACTAGGGAATGCTTATTTTATTGTTGATAAATCTAAGGCTAAGAAAATTCTTTTGGAAGCCATAAGATATCTAGAACCAACAGACAAAGTTTGGTATTTAAGTAGATCATTTAACTTCTTGGGCGTAATATATGATGATGAAAATGATTTGGAACAATCAGATTACTATCTCTCAAAGGCAAACGCTCTGATTACAAACGTAAACTTGGATAATATAATACTTAAGTTAAATATTACTTATAATATTGCTTATCTTTATATGAAACAAGAAAGATATTCAGAACTTATTAAATTTGTAGATGATAATCTTAAGTACTCTAATAAATATAAGATATTCCACAACTTTGGTTTATTCAAAATGCTTATAGCAGTAGCTTATAGATATACTTATAATTACAATCAAGCTATAATTTGTACTCAAAAAGCTATAGAATTCTTCCAGTTCAGCGATGATGAACCCAATAAATATAAATGTTATATAAATTTAGGCATATGGTACAGATTGTCTTCCGACTATGAAAGCTCATCAAAGTATCTTGAAATGGCGAAGAAGTATTTTGAATATACAGAGAAAACTACAGAATCACTAAATGCTAAGTCAGAATTTGTAAAGACTCTGTTTCTGGCAAATAGAAGAGATGAGAGCTTTACGAAATATCTTAATGAGCTCCTATTTGATAGAAATCTCAACGATAAAAACAAACCTGATTTATTTTCTATAAAGGGCGTATGTCTTCTAGAGAATAACGAAATTGAAGAAGCCTTAAAAATATTTAGTGATGCAGAAGTCTTAGAAAAAAATCCTATACAATCTGAATTTATAGCTTATACCTTTACAGGCTTAAGTAAAATATTTAAGTACAATGAGCAATGGGAAAAAGCTTATCTTTATTTAGATAAAGCAAATGAACTTCCACACAAAGCTAAATATAATATTGACTTTGAATAAAAATGGCTATCTCTAAAATGACCTGTAAAGTCATTCTGAGATAGCCTCTTTTATTTTTTGTTTTTAGGCAGTGCCTCTTTTATTTTTTGCACCTTTGCGCGTCGTCTTCTTAACTGCTTTTTTTGCACCTGGTTCTAAAAGAAGAAGCTCAGGCTCTTCATTATTAGCAACAGTACCCTTCTTGATCACACATTTATCTACATCTTCTCTTGAAGGTATATCGTACATTACATTTAACATTAATTCTTCAAATATTGCTCTTAAACCTCTTGCGCCAGTTTTCCTATCCAAAGCCTTCTGTGCTATTTCTTCCACTGCTTGGTTTTCAAATACAAGATCTACATTATCCATTTCAAACAGCTTTTGATACTGTTTCACCAAAGCATTCTTTGGCTCTGTTAGTATCTGCATCAGTGCTTCCTTATCCAGTGCACTTAGAGTAACTACAATAGGAAGTCTTCCTACAAATTCAGGTATCAATCCAAACTTTAGCAAATCCTCAGGCATTATCTTTTTCAAGATATCTCCTATGTTTTGCTGTTCTATTGATTGAATATCCGCAGTAAAACCGAGTGACTTCTTGCCTGTTCTACTCATTATAATTTTATCAATACCATCAAATGCTCCTCCACATATGAAGAGGATATTAGTTGTATCAATCTGTATAAATTCTTGATGTGGATGTTTCCTTCCTCCTTGAGGAGGTACACTGGCTACAGTGCCTTCAAGAATCTTCAGCAATGCTTGCTGAACTCCTTCACCAGATACATCTCTTGTTATTGATGGATTTTCTGACTTTCTGGCAATTTTATCTATCTCATCTATATAGACAATACCTCTCTGTGCTTTCTCAATATCATAATCCGCATTTTGTATGAGTTTCAAAAGGATATTCTCTACATCTTCACCTACGTAACCAGCTTCTGTAAGAGATGTAGCATCTGCAATAGCAAATGGTACATTTAGTGTTCTAGCCAAGGTCTGAGCAAGCAACGTCTTTCCTGATCCAGTTGGGCCCAAAAGCACTATATTACTCTTTTGTAGCTCTACATCGTCTACTTTATAATCTGAGTTTATTCTTTTATAATGATTGTATACAGCTACTGCCATTGCTTTTTTGGCCGGTTCTTGACCTATAACGTATTGATCCAAGAATTCCTTTATTTGAGCCGGTCTTGGAATATCATCTAACTCTACATCAACTTCTTCATCAAATTCCTCGTCAATTATTTCTTGACATAGTTCTATGCATTCATCACAAATATAAACTCCAGGGCCTGCAATTAAACGTCTAACCTGTTCCTGACTTTTCCCGCAAAAGGAACACTTAAGCTGCTTCTTATCTTCAAACTTTGCCATTGTTTCACCTCGCTATCCTCTCTTGACTAAAACATCGTCAATTATGCCGTAAGTTTTAGCCTCCTCTGCCCCCATAAAGTAGTCTCTTTCTACATCCTTTTCTATCTTCTCTATCGGTTGACCGGATTTTTCACTTAAAATATTGTTTAAATGCTTCTTTGTTTTTACCAATCTTTCTGCATGTATTATCACATCTGTAGCTTGACCACTAGCTCCACCAAGAGGTTGATGTATCATTATCTCACTGTTTGGAAGTGCAAACCTTTTTCCTTTTGCACCACATGCAAGTAAGAAAGCTCCCATACTAGCTGCCATACCTATGCAAATTGTTGATACATCAGGTTTTATAAATTGCATTGTATCATAAATAGCCATACCTGCGGTTATTGAACCACCAGGACTATTAATGTATAGGCTTATATCTTTGTCAGGATCATCAGCTTCTAAGAACAACAGCTGTGCTACTATCAAACTTGATGTTACATCATTTACTTCATCTCCAAGAAAGATTATTCTTTCTTTTAGTAATCTAGAAAAGATGTCATAAGAACGTTCTCCTCTATTGGTTTGTTCTACTACCATTGGTACTAAACTCATAAATATCCTCCTTATTACTCAAGTCCTCACAAAGTACAAACTTAAGTCTTTTTAAATTATTTCTCAATACTGTTAGTCACAAGAAAATCAATAGTTTTTTGAACTTCAGCGCCATCTTTTATATAATTAATGTCTTCAGGTTTTAGCGACTTCTTGAAGTTTTCTGCATCTTGGTTATACAACTTTGCTGTTTTTTCTATTTCAGAGTCTAACTCTTCTTCTGTAATTGTGATATTTTCAATCTTAGCTATCTTTTCAAGCACAAGCTGTGTTTTTACTCTGCTATAAGCTGTGGTCTTATATGACTCCTTAAGCTTTTCCATATCTAGGTTCATATACTTCATGTATGATTCTAAATCTAGTCCTTGATATTTTAACTGGTAATCAAAATCTCTAATCATCATGTTAATTTGAGTTTCTATCATAACTTCAGGTATATCAATAGTTGCATTTTCAGCTATCTTATTCAGCAGTTCATCTTCATATTGCTGTTTGGCAATTTTTTGACTTTCCTGCTCTCTTTTACTTCTGATGTCTGCTTTTAGCTCTTCTAAAGTATCAAATTCACTTACGTCCTTAGCAAATTCATCATCTATCTCTACTAACTGCTTTTCTTTAATTTCCTTAACTGTAGTCTTAAATATAGCAGGTTTGCCTGCTAATTCTTCATTTCCATATTCTTCTGGGAAGCTTACGTTTAAATCAATTTCCTTACCAATCTCGGCACCAATAAGCTGATCTTCAAAGCCAGGTATAAATTGACCTGAGCCAATCTCCAACTTATAATTTTCTCCAGTTCCACCTTCAAACTGTACATCGCCAACAAAACCCTTAAAATCAATTATTGTAATATCACCGTTCTTAACAGCTCTATCGTTTACTTCTACTATTCTTGCATTTTTTTCTCTTAAAACATTTATTTCTTTGTCTATATCTTGGTCAGTTACATTGTTCTCTTTTTTTGATACTTCTATTCCTTTGTAATCACCAAGAGTTACTTCAGGTTTAACAGTAATTTCAGCTTTAAATACTAAGCCTTTACCACCTTCAATTTCGACTATATCAATATCCGGTCTGTCAACCGGCTCAAGATTATGCTCCACAACTGCATTATCATATGCTATAGGACAAATTTCATTAATTGCATCTTCATATAAAACTCCCTCACCATAGAATTTTTCTATTATCTTTCTTGGTGCCTTACCCTTTCTGAAGCCTGCAATATTAAACTTCTTTACATTTTTATGATATGATTTTTCCATGCCTTCTTCAAGCATTTCAGCAGATACTGAAACTTCCAGTACCACCTTGTTATTTTCCATTTTTTCCAATTTTGAACTCATTTATATCCTCCTAACTATCTTTTGCATATTATCTGGATGTTTTACATTAAAGATTTAAATTGAAATATGTAAAACATTTCCTTGATCCATATGTTGCGAAAAAATATTACTGATATCACAAAAGCACACGTTTATACTGCTCTTGTGTTTGATAAATCTTTTTTGTAACATATATAAATAAAAATGAAAAATTGGTTAATGTATGAATCAAATAAATCTATAATACTATAAATTTATTATTCTTACATATAACATTATTACCAATTTTATAAAAATTTTAATCCACTATATTATAACATATTTAATATCAATATCAATATCAATAAATTTTAAAAAAACCTGCGATAGGTTAAAGCTTAATCAGCTTTAATTGTGCCAAGTTTCAAGGTTCTTATTCATCCTTATATATATGATATCCTTTTTTGTTTCAGATTTCTATGTAAACATTAATTTGTTAAATATTTTCCTTCTTAATATAATACATATTTATTACTATTACCGCAATAATAATCATTATCCCTCCGAGCATCTGTATAACTGTCATTTTTTCATTTAAAAGTAAATATGCAGAGGCTGTTGCAATCACCGGCTCTAGCATAGACAAAATACTTCCTGTGGAGGGAGTAAGAAAATGCAATCCACTAATATATAGTCCAAAAGGTATTATAGTTGCAAATATCGATATGTAAACAGCAAAAGTAAGTTCCTTAAGTGTTATTCCTCTCCATAGTATCCATGGCGGCGACACAAACCAGTACACTAATGCACCAAAGCCTACAGCATAAAGCAAAACAGTCCATGCATTTAATCTTACAGTACATCTATTGCAGAATAATGTATAAAAGCTTAAGAAAAAAGCTGATATTATACCTGTAATTATTCCTAAACTTTTAAAAGGAGTTACACCCGAGACTTCTCTTCCAAATATTATAAACGAGCTTCCAAGCAAGGATATTAATAACGAGATTGCTATTGCTTTTGATAGTTTTTCCTTTTTAAAAATTATACTATATAAAACAATTATAGCTGGTGCTAAATACTGCAAGAATATTGCCATAGATACGTTTAAGGTAGCCATTGTATAATAATAGGTAGTTTGTACACCCGCAATACCTACTATCCCTAGAGCTGCTATGTTCTTTATATCGTACTTTGTAATTTTCAGCTTTTTTCTGTCAAAAATCACAAAATAAATAAACAATATAATAAAAGCTAGGTTTAGCCTCATGTTTACCAATTTAAAGGGATCAATATTATTATTGAAAATAAACTTCGCAGCAGTAGCAGCAAATCCCCAGAAAAAAGCAGCTGTTAGAACTAAAATAGCTCCTTTTATTTCATTTCTCACTCTATTCCTCCTATACTATATAAATAATGCGATTAGTTTTTACATACATAAATTATACGATAATTTAAAAAAATTTACTATAAATAGTATGCAAAATAACGGTGTATATGTAGAAAAATAAATGCCCCGAATCACGGGGCATTCATCTTATAATCTTGTAGGTGTTATTCTTTTTACCATTTCATTTAATTCGGTAGTAAAAGCATCTACAGGTCTTCCACCTCTAATACCTTCACCTATGTTTCTTAATCTATCTCCAAAGCCAACCTCTGTGCTTATATATACAGTATTGATTTCATTAAAAGTTGTTTTAACCCTTTGCGATATTTCTTTCTTTATATCTCTTTGATTGACTGTTGTAGCATTATTATCTAAGCTTACTCCCACATATGCTGTATTTCCTGTTACCACTACAGTTGCATTCTTTACGCCTTTAACTTGCTCAACCGCTGTAGCCACTTTATCTGCATTAAGTGTATTATTATTTGTATTCATATAGTTACCCATGTTATTATTTGCAAGGTTGTTATTTGTCAAACCATTAGTTCTATTATTTGTTCCAACATTGGTTCCATAATTAGTACCATAGTTAGTACCATAATTAGTACCGTAATTTCTTCCATCTTCTCGATAGTTGACCTTGTTGCCTTGACCATTGTTTTGATTCAGCTTATTAGTCTTATTTGTATTATCATATATTCTTCTTGCTGGTGTACAACCTGTAAAAGTCAAAGCTGTAACAAGGATAAAGGATAAAAATATTAATATAATTTTTTTTGTCATTAGCAGTTCCTCCACAATTAATAATATTTACAAATACTTAAACTTAAGCACTTGCATTATTATTTTTTACGAAGTTCAATGCTAATATAAGACTAAGTTTATGCAATTTCTCCTATTTTAAACACTTAAAAAACAGTATTAATCCATAGAATCCTATGAGTTAACGTTGTTTTCTTAATTCATTTATAATTTTCTTATGTTATATATGTAAGATTTTACTGCTTAAAAAAAGCAACTTTTGCCAACAAATTCTCGCAGAATTGAGTTGTTTGGTATTCCATTTGAATCCATAGGAAGGAAATAATTCAAAAACTTAATTAAACGCTTTGCTTCAATATATTCAGGCACATCATTTTTAATTTTTGAAAGCTGAGAAAATGCAACTTTTTTTAGCACACAAAGTTCATATACCAGAGACGAATTAAACATTATATCTGCTTCCTCCTGATATGGATATATATATTTATCCTCTCCTGTTCGTACAGAATCCCATCTTTTTATTGTAGAAAGTGCATCTACAGATCTGAATTGGAAATCTCGTACAATTCTTCTGATGAGTCTTAAATCTGATGTAGGTATTCTATTATGATTATCTATTTCTAAATGAGTTAGAGCACTTATATATATCTTAAACTTCTTCTCCCTCGAAATATCCTGAGTAAGTGTCTCATTTAAGCCATGTATACCTTCCACAATTATTACTTGGTCATCATTAATTTTTAACTTTTTGCCCCGCCATTCTCTCATACCGGTATGAAAATTATATGATGGTACCTCCACCAGTTCACCCTTAATCAACCTAGTCATTACATCATTAAAGGTATTAATATCAATAGCATCCACTGTTTCAAAATTATATTCTCCATTTTCATCGACAGGAGTATCCTCACGATTTTTAAAATAGTCATCCATAGAAATCGCAATTGGCTTTATTCCATTTACTCTAAGCTGTATCGAAAGTCTCTGTGCAAAGGTTGTTTTTCCCGACGAAGAAGGACCTGCAATTAACACTAATTTTTTCTTATCATGAGAATTTGTTATCATATCAGCTATCTGCGCAATTTTCTTCTCATGCAATGCTTCCGCTATATTTAAAAGTTCTTGAAAACGACCTTCTGTAATAGCATCATTTAAATGACTTACATTTTCTATCTCTAAAATTTTACCCCATTTTTCAAACTCTCTGAATATACTAAAAAGCTTTTTCTGTTCTACAAACTGAGGTATAATGCCTGGATTACTTTTTTCTGGAAATCGTAGAATTACTCCGGGAGAATAGTTCTTTAGCTCAAATAACTTCAAATAGCCAGTTGAAGGAACCATATACCCATAAAAATAATCATGATATCCAAAACAGCTATATACATTCATGTACTTCTTTTCTCTATATTTTAGAAGTTCTATTTTGTCATACTGACCATTTTTCTTAAATAACGCTGATGCTTCCTCATTATTCATTCTAGTTTTTTCAAAGGGTAAATCCATTTGCACCAGTTCATGCATTTTCTCCCCTATCTTATTTACGTCTTCCTCAGTTAATTGAATACTATTATCTAAGTTTTTATGTACTTCACAATAGAAGCCCTTACTTAAAGAGTGTTCAACTGTTACCTTGCACCCATTAAATATTTCCTTTGCTGCTATAATAAACAAAAAGGCGAGGCTTCTAGAATAAAATCTAAGTCCATTGGATGTAGCACAATCTATAAATTCAATCTTACTATCATCCATCAATTTTTTCCATAATTCTTTTAGTTCATTATTTACTATTGCACCTACTATCTCCAATTTATGAAACTGCTGATGCTCACGTGCAATATTAATCAGCTTAATACCCTTTAAATACTCTTTCTCAATACCATCAGAAAAGGTAATTTTTATGTATTCCTGCATATACTTCCCTCCAATAAACTTTATAATAATATATACTATATATCCCACCAAATAATTTATTTATTAAATTTTATTCTCTTCACACTTCATTTTATTAATTAATATATTCAACACATATTGGAATAGAATTTTTCTATATAGTAAAAATGTTTAGTGCAAAACAAATATATTGATACTTAATATTTTCTTCAGTAAAGCTTAAGATATTTACTATAATACCTTTATATTCATATTAATTTCGCCAAATCTTGTTAGATTCCTTTAAATACTTAAAGTGTATTAGATGTAAAAATAATCAAAACTATTATGATTTTTATTGGATATTAGGGGTATAATAATAATAAATTATAAGATTATAGAAAAAGAAAATGCAGTGAAATAATTAAAAGAAGATAGAACAGTAAGAAATGTTTTAAGTGTTATGGGATAATCGAGAAGTAAATCCTATAAATAGTTAAGTTTACTGCATTTGTGAACACTAAAATGTTCTAATGTAAATAATTTGTAACAACTTATTAAGTCATATATATTTAATACACTATTGGGGATATAATAATAATATAAGATAAAAAGTAAATACTTTTTATTCCTCCCCCTCATTTATATATTTTTGCGGCATTCGGTAAACCGAATGCCGCATTATTGTTATTTAATATGTTTTTGTAGAATCAGTTTTTTATATTAGTTTATACCTACTGAAGTAAATGCATTTGCTACTGTAGTGTATTCAGTGCTACCTGCACCATATAAATCTGAAGCAGCTTGTAGGCATGTTGTTCTTGCGCCTGCGAAGTTAGTACTGCTTGTCATATATGTTGTTAATGCTCTGTAGAATATTGCACCCATCTTATCTGCACCGATTTTTGAACCGATTAGATAAGCTGCTTTGTTTATTATACCACTGTTATAGTGAACTCCACCGTTATCTTGTGTTGTATTTATATAGTTGTTCATATGAGCTGGATCTCCATATATAGTTGGGTCAGCCATGCTTCTTAGTGCATCATTTGGTGTACCTGGAGTCCAAATATCTTCACCTATTAACCAATCAGCCTTTGTTGGTTGTACATAGAACTCTGCTGCTGTACCCATTATATCTGACATAGCTTCGTTTAATGCACCAGATTGGTTTTGATATACTAGGTTTGCTTCATAGCTAGTAACACCATGAGTTAATTCGTGAGCAATTACGTCAAAACCACCTGATAAAGCTAGTGATTGTACGCCATCGCCATCACCAAATACCATTTGTGAACCATTCCAGAAAGCATTTACATAACTTCTGCTGTAATGTACAGTTGACTTTATAGCCATACCATTACCATTGATGCTGTTTCTGCCGAAGTTGTTCATGTAGTAATCATATGTCTTACCAACATAGTATTGAGCATCTACTGCTGCTTTTTGTGTTGTTGTATTCCATGTATTATCAATATCTGTGTAAATAGTTCCAGGTATGCTTGTTCCATTATTTGCGCTGTATGTAAGTATGCCACCTGTTGCTCTTGTCTTATCAATTAGGTAATATGTTCCATTTGATAGTAATGTGTTTACAGTCTTTGAATCACCTAAAACGCCTATACCTGTACCAGTTGAATTTGTTCCAGTTGTTGGTACTCCTCCACCTGTACCTGGTTTTGCTGTTTGTATATAGTCAATCTTGTTAACTATATCTCCATTTGTTGCATCAACAAATACTAACCAGTTACCAAATGAATCTTCATGTACCCAGTTAACTGTTGTTACATATGTAGGTACATATTCGCCAGCTACTTCATATAAGTATAATTCAGCTGCTAATACGTCCTCTTGGTTTACTCCCGCTCCCTTTGCATAGCCAACTTCATTCTTTGCAACTTCAATTGCTTTGTTAGCATTTATGAAAGCACCTTTTTTGTAGTTGTTAGCTTTGTTGTCAAAATTACCGTTTGAAGTGTATATATTCTTTTCGTTGTCAAAGTGAACTATGTATTCATTTCCGAATACTGGCATTCCGTCAACCATTTGTTGCATCTTAACGTGTGTGTAGCCTAACTCGTCTGTCTTTACCTTCATTGTCTTAAAATTTTGTTCTGAGCTCTCTAGATTAAATTTTCCCTTTAGGAATTTGTGTGCATTGTCAACATCCTTATTAGGATCTGCGCTTACCACTGGAGCAAGCATTAATGAGCCTACCATGCTAACAACTAGTAATAGTAACAATAGTTTTTTCATTTTTTATCCCCCTCTTTTTCCTTATCAATCGACATATTTCCCCTTTTTTTACAAATATACATATAATATCAACCCGCAATTCATATTTGTTATTACCATTGTCTATATGAAAGTTTATAATAGAGGATTATTTTTCGATTCTAAGGTTTTTTGTAATCTTTTGTTACAATTATATAATACATCTTATATTTATGAACCACAACGTATAAATATTCGATTAGCGTTGCATATTTTTATATTATATTCAAATATCACAGAAATGCTATATAATTCTAAATATTCTATATCTATTTATTTCATGGCTTTCGTTCACTTGAAAGTAAAAAAATACTTCTATTGTATAAATTTACACTTTTGGTAATATGTATAATTATGCTTGTTTAAGTAAATTTTTATTTTCTTTGAATGAAAAATAAAGATGCATTCGGTATACCGAATGCATCTTTATTTTTATTATTTGTTTTTTGGAGAATCAGTACTAGTTTATACCTACTGAAGTAAATGCATTTGCTACTGTAGTGTATTCAGTGCTACCTGCACCATATAAATCTGAAGCAGCTTGTAGGCATGTTGTTCTTGCGCCTGCGAAGTTAGTACTGCTTGTCATATATGTTGTTAATGCTCTGTAGAATATTGCACCCATCTTATCTGCACCGATCTTTGAACCGATTAGATAAGCTGCTTTGCTTATTATACCACAGTTATAATGAACTCCACCGTTATCTTGTGTTGTATTTATATAGTTGTTCATATGATCTGGGCATCCATATTGTGTTGGGTTAGCTAAGCTTCTTAGTGCATCATTTGGTGTACCAGGAGTCCATACATCTTCACCTACCAACCAGTCAGCCTTTGTTGGTTGTGCATAGAACTCTATTGCTGTAGCCATTATATCTGATATAGCTTCGTTTAATGCACCAGATTGGTTTTGATATACTAGGTTTGCTTCATAGCTATCAACGCCGTGAGTTAATTCGTGAGCAATTATGTCAAGACCACCTGATAATGCTAGTGATTCCACACCATCGCCATCACCAAATACCATTTGTGAACCATTCCAGAAAGCATTTACATAGCTTCTGCTGTAATGTACAGTTGACTTTATAGCCATACCATTACCATTGATGCTGTTTCTACCGAAGTTGTTCATGTAGTAATCATATGTCTTACCAACATAGTATTGAGCATCTACTGCTGCTTTTTGTGTTTCTGTATTCCATGTATTATCAATGTCTGTGTAAATAGTTCCAGGTATGGTTGTTCCATTATTTGCGCTGTATGTAAGTATGCCACCTGCTGCTCTTGTCTTATCAATTAGATAATATGTTCCATTTGATAGTAATGTGTTTACAGTCTTTGAATCACCTAAAACACCTATACCTGCACCAGTTGAATTTGTTCCAGTTGTTGGTATTGTTCCACCTGTACTTGGTTTTCCTGTTTGTATATTGTCGATCTTGTTAACTATATTTCCGTTTGTTGCATCAACAAATACTAACCAGTTACCAAATGAATCTTCATGTACCCAGTTAACTGTTGTTACATATGTAGGTACATATTCGCCTGCTACTTCATACAAGTATAATTCAGCTGCTAATACGTCTTCTTGGTTTACTTCTGCACCCTTTGCATAGCCAACTTCATTCTTTGCAACTTCAATTGCTTTGTTAGCATTTATGAAAGCGCCTTTTTTGTAGTTGTTAGCTTTGCTGTCAAAATTACCATTTGAAGTGTATACATTGTTGTCATTGTCAAAGTGAACAATGTATTCATTTCCGAATACTGGCATTCCGTCAACCATTTGTTGCATCTTAACATGTGTGTAACCTAACTCGTCTGTCTTTACCTTCATTGTCTTAAAATTTTGTTCTGAACTCTCTAGGTTAAATTTTCCCTTTAGGAATTTGTGTGCGTTGTCAACATTATTATTAGGATCTGCGCTTACCACTGGAGCAAGCATTAATGAGCCTACCATGCTAACAACTAGTAACAGTAACAATAGTTTTTTCATTTTTTTGTCCCCCTCTTTTTTTCTTCGTTAATCGACACATTCCTTAGTTTTTCTCATTATGTACTAAAAGCAAGTAATGATTCACATTTAAATTTACCTCAATTATATGTGAGCAAACCATTAAGGATTGTGCCTTGATACGAAGATTATATTTAGTAATTGATTGTTACATTATTATAATACTTCTTATATTTAGTAATTACAATGTATAAATATACCTGTATATTCGCAATAACTAGCATTTTGCTTCTATTATACCCAATTATCAGTGAAATCCTAAAAAATCCTATTAATTTTATACTCATTTGTTTCATTATTTTCGTTCATTTGAAAAATACTTTATTTTGTAATATAAAAAACCTTTTGCATTTGCAAAAGGTTTATATTTATAAATAAAATGGTGGGAGTGCGGGGGCTCGAACCCCGGACCCATTGATTAAGAGTCAATTGCTCTACCAACTGAGCTACACACCCATCTGTATTATGTCGAGCTCGCCACCCGACTTATTTATTATACAAGAGTATTAACATAAAGTCAATATCAATTTATAATTCTTTTTAAATTTGTACCTCAAAATTTTTAACCAGCATAAAACCCAGTTGAAGTGCCTTATGCTTATCAAAGCCTTCATCATAATGCATGCAGAATACCCTATTCCTATTTTCTTTGTTGAAAAAAGTGCAAAGCTTTTCAATATACATATGCAGATTATCAGTATATTCGTAGCTGCAAACATCATGGTATATGTAATCAATCTTCTTTTCATAAAATTCATTAAGCACTTCTTTTGGTACATCGTTCGCATCTCCGCTGTAATATATCTTAATATTTCTATAGTCCAAAATATATCCATAACATTCTAAATATGAAACATGCGAAACCTGGACGAAGCTGATTCCTACTTCAAAGTCTTCATTTATTAATTTATATTGCTTTGTAAGCTGGATAATATTATATAAACCTCGTTCTACTCCCATATATTTTAAAAGCTTAGTGATATTATTCTTCTCAGGAGTGAGTATCGTAATACTGATTCTCAATGTATAATTTGCATAGAATATAAGATCTCCCAAAGAAGATATATGATCAGGGTGACGATGAGTAATTAGTACATATATATTATTTATATCATCCAATAAGCTTAAATCCTGCATTCTTGAAAAAGTTGTACTGCCACAGTCAATAAGTAGTAAGGATTTACCTTCTTTTATGAAAGCGCTGTTGTTGCCCAACGAAGTATTGAGAGCGCTTCCACTGCCGATAAATTTCAGATACATAGTAATCCTCCATAAATTGTATTCACAAATTCATTTTACTCTATAATCTCCACTTTTTATAGTTATGTTACGAAAAATATAACTATATATAAAATATTTTCATACTAATTATTTTGTGTGTTCTATATAATTTATTAGATATAATAATTATATTATAAACATATAATAACAAAAACTCATCATAATTAAAATACAATGTTTTTAAATCCATTGTAATTTGTTAAATTTTCAATTAATATATTATTTAGAAGGAGGTGACACAATGATAAATCAAGAAAATATAAAAGGTTTTATTAAATGGACAAATATAGTAGCTATTTTAAGTATTATTTTAGGAGCTCTAGCAGCTTTAGGTGGATTAATCGCATTCATAGTTGGTGCTATTCCTGGTGTCTTAATGATAATAGCAGGTGTTAAGCTTTTAAATGCTAAAAAGGCAGCGGCGGAGCTTGCTGGTATTGAAGATCCTGTAATATTCAATGAAAGATTAAATAGCCTAATAAGCGAATCAACAGGATTCTTTAAGCTTCAAGGTATATACTATATCGTAAGCATTATTATGAGTATACTTGCTATAATAATTTATATAGTAGTAATAGCCGCAGTCATCAGCAACATGCCATTGTATTAATTATAAATTATCTAAAAATAACCGTGTATTCGGTTATTTTTTTTTGCAAAAATTCTTTATACATATATACTTATTTGCTGAGAAAAATAAAGCTATTAAGATTAAGAAAGGATTTCTAATATGATTGGATTTGCTTGTATCTGCAATACATTAAAGGATAATGGAAGCTTTAGAACTGTTACAGTAAAAACTCTATCAAAGCTAAATGAGGAAGAAAAGCTTAAAAAACTCATATCATTAGCTGTTGATAATCTATACACCACTCTGCAAATACTTAAATGGTGCAAGGAAAATAATATACTTATGTATAGATTTAGCTCTGACTTGATACCCTTAGCAACTTATAAAGAGGATTGGTATTGGTGGGAAAACAGTGACATACTTAATATGTGCTCTAAAATAAATGCTTTTGTTACAGAAAGTGGTATAAGGATTAGCTTACACCCTGACCAGTTCTGCGTGTTAAACTCCAACCGCCCTGAGGTTGTGCAAAACAGTATCAAAATTCTAGATCATTTAAATAAATTGTCAAATCTAGTGGGCAACAAAATTCTTATTGTACATATCGGTAGTACAGTAGGAGGTAAAGAAAATGCTCTACAAAGGTTTTTGGATAACTTTAGACTGTTGTCCTCTGATATACAAAACAAGCTAGCTATAGAAAATGATGATAAAAGCTTTAATGTAAAAGAAGTGCTTTTGATTTGCGAAACGCTAAGTATTCCTATGATTCTTGATATTCATCATTATAATTGTTTAAACGAGGGTGAAAACTTGTTTGAGCTAAGAGACAGAATTATAACTACTTGGAAGGGTAAAAGACCTAAAATGCATTTAAGCAGTGGTAAGACTAATTTTATAGATCGTCACCATGCTGATTATATCAATAAGGTTGATTATGAGGCCGCCCTAAAATTTGCAGAAGATGATTTTGATATAATGCTGGAGTGTAAGCAGAAGGAACTGGCTTTACTGAGACTGCGAGATAATAAGAATAAAAGCTAGATGGTTCTTAATTTCTTTCAGTTAATGTTTGTAGACTTTTAATGGTTATAGCTGCCAGCACTATTATACCACCCAGTACAGCCCATCCGCCAGGCCTCTCACCCATAAATAAAAACACCCAGAGCGGGTTTAGTATAGGCTCAATAACTGCTATCATCACTGCGTCTATGGCACGTATATGCTTGATTGCAATACCATATAGCACATATGGTACTCCAAACTGTACTATGCCTAGAAGCATTATGCCAGTGATACTGTCAAAATCATATTGTACTCCCACCGCAAAAGGAATGCAAAGCATAGCTGTAAATATATTACCTAGTAAGATTGTCTCCATCGGAGAAGCTTCCTTTTGTTGTCTGGTACAAACTATGAACAGTGCAAAGCAAAAGCCACTTACAATAGCTAGTATATTACCCCCGAGCCTACCCACTTCAAAAGAATCTGCAAAAAACATTATAATCCCAGCAAAGGTGATTACTATCGCAATTATATCTTTAGTAACTACTTTCTCTTTTAAGATTACACTTCCCAATATCGCAACGTAGATTGGAGCAGTATATTGCAGCATAACAGCATTAGCCGCAGTAGTAAGACGAGTCGCCGCCACAAAAGATACTGCCATGCTGGCATAAGCTACCCCTCCTAATACTTGATATAGACTCCACGTAAATTTAGGCTTTCTTAGATAAATATATATTATTGTCGCAGCAATCAAACTCCTCAAACCTGAAACCGCAAGAGGTGGTACATTGACTAGCTTTATAAGGATGCCTCCGCTACTCCAAAGAATACTAGTTAGCACCATTATCAATATATATTTCATACCACCACTTGCCAACTTTTCTCTCACTGCTCTACCCATATATCTAACCCCTAAAAATCATAATTTTCTATTAATCCTTACCGTAAGAGTTACGCAGATCCTCAGCATCTACTCCCTCTGTCTCATAAATATACAAACTGCCTTTTATACTTTGAAATATAATGTTTTCATTTACATCAATATACATTTTGATTATGTTTTCATGCTCATTCCCTGCATTATAAGGAACTCCATCAAACAAACTCATGCAAACTACATTATTCTCTACTATTATAGAATTAGCAACACTTCCATACTCTGCCTGCTCTTGAAAAATCAGATTTACAAATTCAACTGCTCCGTGACATTCTAGCTCCGACCATTTGTTCTTAATATTTTTCTTCTTAATAAGTTGTTCAATTGTAGTATCAAGCTTATTCATTATGTGTACCTCCAAATACTGAATAATATCATATGTAATATATATTATAACCTTTTATTCTATATCCATATCATTTAGAATATCTTTAAGCTTCTTCAGCTCTTCCTTTGATAAGGTTACTCCCTTTCCCATGCTTTCATCCTCGGGTGCCCATTCTCTTATGTCATACTTTGGCTCACGACCATTCCAGCTAATACTTCTTAATTCCTTCGACCAGCCTTTAGCTGATTCTGATAGAACACCTAGCTTTTCTTTCACATCATATTTTATATCTGCCATAATTTCACCTTCTTAAAAAATTTATACATATATTATAACATATCTATTATACTGTCTTACATGTAGATCCCACAAATACTAAGTAACCTTGGTGTCTGTCAGATGCAAAAAGCCGCAGAGCACTCGCTCTACGGCTTATATTTTCAAAATGGTGCGCCCTGAGGGATTCGAACCCACGACCCACTGATTCGAAGTCAGGTACTCTATCCAGCTGAGCTAAGAGCGCATATATACTTTCAACTTTTATTATATGAAAGCTACATTCACAAGTCAATAATTATTACAAAAAATAAATGGTGCGCCTGAAGGGAATCGAACCCCTGGCACACGGATTAGAAGTCCGTTGCTCTATCCGACTGAGCTACAGGCGCATTTATTATATTATTGCCATAAAAAGCAATAATATGTATATTCAATTAAAAAAAAAGAAAAATCCAAATCATATTTGGATATGTTCATGTATTGGAGCGGAAGACGAGATTCGAACTCGCGACTTTCACCTTGGCAAGGTGACACTCTACCACTGAGTTACATCCGCAACTTATTATTTTTAAAAAAATGGTGCGGAATAAGGGACTTGAACCCCCACGTCGTTGACACTAGATCCTAAGTCTAGCGCGTCTGCCAGTTCCGCCAATTCCGCAAATATAATGGTGATCCACCGGAGGATCGAACTCCGGACACCATGATTAAAAGTCATGTGCTCTACCTACTGAGCTAGTGGATCATGTTTAATGGCAGGGGTAGCTGGATTTGAACCAACGAATGCCAGAGTCAAAGTCTGGTGCCTTACCGCTTGGCGATACCCCTTCAATATTGTTAATTTCGCATCATGATTATGGGGTGGATAATCGGTCTCGAACCGATGGCCTCCAGAGCCACAATCTGGCGCTCTAACCTACTGAGCTATACCCACCATAGTTAATTATGGTGCGCCTGAAGGGAATCGAACCCCTGGCACACGGATTAGAAGTCCGTTGCTCTATCCGACTGAGCTACAGGCGCATTTTTTATGGAGCGGGTGAAGGGGATCGAACCCTCGCGATCAGCTTGGAAGGCTGAAATTCTACCATTGAACTACACCCGCATATGTTATAACAACCGCCGACTTCATAAATTATATCAAACACATCTTCATTTGTCAACATGTTTTTATTTAATTTATCAGCATATTGTAGCCATTACCGTCTTGAAGAGACAATTAATAGTATAATAAAAATTTTAAATTATGTCAACACCAAATATTTGAATTTTTTTTCTTATTTTTAAACTAGCACTTGATAACTCGTATATGCTTCTCTTTATTTATTATTCCTTTCTTTTATAATTTTATTTATATATAAAAAACAAAGTGTGCAAAACGACAGTTTCGCTCACTTTGTAATCATATATGTATATTTCACTTATAAATTTATAATTTTTTTAATTTTTCTGTTAGGCTTTTTAATGCATTTGCTCTATGACTTATTTTATTCTTAACCTTAGATTCTATCTCTGCCATAGTAATATTATAATTATCTACGATAAAAAGTGGATCATATCCAAATCCATTTTTGCCTTTTTCTACATAGCCTATTTTGCCATATACAAAACCTTCGGCGGTTATTTCGGTACCATCAGGGAAAACTACTGAAATTACAGAGCAAAAACGTGCTCCTCTTTGATTATCTGGTATATTTTTGAGATTTATCAATAGTTTTTCATTATTTTTTTTATCTTTTTGCTCACCTTCTACACCTGAGTATCTAGCTGATTTTACTCCAGGCTGACCATTAAGTACAAAAACTTCAAGTCCTGAGTCATCTGAGATCACAGGTAAAGTTGTATATTTCCTTATTTCTCTTGCCTTTATTAATGAGTTTTCAATAAAGGTTTCACCAGTTTCTTGTACTTCAATATCAATACCTGCATCCTGCAAGGATATTACTTCAATATTTATCTCTTTTAGTATATCCCTTATTTCCTCTAGCTTGTGCTTATTATTTGTTGCTACCAGCATTTTTATCATTTGTAACACCTACTTTTTCTCCAAGTTCTCCAAGTACCTGTCTCTGTATGCTTATTAGCTCCTTTATACCTGACTCTCCAAGCTCTAGCATTTCATTTAGCTCTTCCTTTGTAAATGGACTCTCTTCGCCCGTCCCTTGAATTTCAACAAGCTGTCCATTTTCTGTCATTATAATGTTCATATCCACCTGACAGGTTGAGTCTTCAGCATAATTAAGATCCAAAATTACTTCTCTATCTTTTATTCCAACACTTATAGCTGCAACATAATTTGTAACAGGTATACTGTTTATCTTGCCTGACTTTAAACTCTTACCCAAAGCATCAATTAAAGCTACATAAGCACCTGTTATAGAAGCTGTTCTTGTACCTCCATCTGCTTGTATTACATCACAATCTATATAGATCGTCTGCTCGCCTAACTTCTTTAAATCAACTACAGAGCGTAATGCCCTACCTATAAGCCTTTGAATCTCCATAGTCCTACCGTCAACCTTACCTCTTGTTGAATCTCTCGGTTTTCTTACTTCTGTAGATCTAGGCAGCATTCCGTATTCACTTGTTATCCAGCCTTTACCTTGTCCTTTTAAAAATGGTGGTACCCTTTCCTCCAATGAAGCTGTACAAATTACTTTAGTATCTCCCATTTCAATAAGTACTGAGCCCTCTGCATGCTTTAGATAATCTCTTGTAATTTTTACAGGTCTTATTTGATTCTTCTGTCTTCCGTCTATTCTTTCCATGTTATCATCCTTCCTTATTTTGTATGACTTTTTCTCTTTAGTAATACGTATTTTAACTTATTAAGATTAATATAACAGAAGGAAATATACTTCCTTCTGTTATATTAATTGCTATGTAAATTATTCGTAGAAGTTTACAAATACAGGAACATCTATATATTCATTTTTACCGATTCCATCAGTGTTCTCTACTATAGTTCCATTTACAAACAGTTTTATCTTGGATATCGTCGGAAATTCTCTTAATGTCAAAGAAACCGCCTTTATCATAGCTCTTTCTGCAGATTTATTACCCTGAAGCTTAAGAATATCTTCAGTAAAGTTTACAAATGCCACTCCATCATTTACCTTTACTTCTATTAATTTAGTTGCTTCTGGAAATGGATTTAGAAGTCCGCACCCTGCTGCAGGACCTTCTAACAATGCTGTTAAAGCCGCTTCTACACTATTATTCGTACCCGATACAAGTTTTGTTACTGGCACAAAATAGGAATAATTGGCTTTTCCTTTCTTTTGATAGTATACCATAACCTTTGAAAGTTTATCATCTTTATTTTCAGATGGTTGTAAATTAATTTCTGTTCTTTTCATTTCAGAATTTAGTTTTGTGCCTTGTGGCAGCTCTGTTACAATTTTACCATCTACTCTTATTTCTACGGTTTTGACATTGGAAAACTCTGTAAGAGTATATATAACTGCCTTTACTCCAATTTCTTCAGCCTCTTTAGTTGTAAAATTTTGAAACTCCTTTGAAAAGTCTACAATAGCATGCCCATTTTCCTTAATAACAGCACCATTAATTTTAGTTCCCATTGGTAATGTTAGATTTAAACCTGTTTGTTTTAAATCTTCTGATTTTTCTGGACTATAGATTAATGCGGAAAGTGTTGACTTTGCTATGCCGAGTTCACTTCTGGATACATATCTCATTACAGGCACAAGTAAATTATCAGAGTCTTTATAATACATTACTGTTGGCCTTGCATTTTCAGGCTGTACTGCAATTACTTCACTTAAGCTTTGTTGTTCATTTACTGTCGCATCTGTATTTTCTGCAGTTTCTGTTTCTTTGTTAAAAAATTCCCTGATTGACGCAAGAGGATTGCTACAACTGGTAAGAACTAAAGTGCAACATAATAAAAGTGCAAAAAGTATTGCATACTTTCTCTTCATTAATTTCACCCCTCAATAATTAATATCAATATATTATATTAGAAGGGTTTCAACTATATTCATAAAAACACTTCTATTAAACCACTATAACATCTAAGGAAGCAAATTAAAGATTAAAAAAATTAGAGTCGAGACTTAGTTGTCTCGACTCAGTTTATATTCATCTTATGGCTGTACAGCTGCATCCAGCATCGGTTCCTGCGGCTGCTCAGGTAGTGTCTGTTGTACTAATTGTTCTGGATATTGCCATGCATATATTGAGTTTATATCAATATCTATGTTCACACCTTGAATATCTCTGTAGTATTTTAGTATTGATACCGCTAATGCTCTTGAAGCTTTTTCTCTATAATCCTCTGTTTTAGCTAATGCAAGTTCTTCCGGATTTGTTATAAATCCTAGTTCTGCAAGTATTGCTGGCATTTTTGTTTTATTCAGCACATATAAGTTTGGTCTTGCATTTATCCCTCTTGAGGTTCTATTAAGAGCATTTAATATCTCAGTGTGGAAGATATCCGCAATTTTTTTATTACTTATTGTATAATCTTCATTTATTGAGTTTGGATAATACAATGTCTCTATACCCTTGCTTGTCTTATTAAAAGCATTAAAGTGTATGCTCATGAAAAAGTCAGCATAGTTGTTGTTTGCTATGTCTGTCCTTCCGCCAAGCTCTACATAGGTATCATTAGTTCTGGTCATAATAGTATTGAAGCCTAGTGCCTTCAAATGCTTTTCAAGCCTTAATGCAACATCTAGGTTAAGATCCTTTTCTCTAGTTCCATCACTTGCCACCGCTCCTGGATCCTTTCCCCCGTGACCTGGATCAATAACTATCGTCAGTTGATTTAAACTAGTTATTTTACGTTTAAATCTTATCTTTATAAGCTTTGCTGACGCAGGAGAAATGATTTCACTCTCTATAGAGTCCTGCATCTTTATAGCAGCAGTAGTTACCTTACTGCCATTTTGATATTCAGTATCTATATCAATATATTTAATTAGATTGTCGTTTATATCTATTCTTTTTCTTGCAAGCTTTAAGTCCTGAGGAATCACAACATTTACGCTGTTGGTCACAGAATCAACCGTGATATTATAGTTTACTTCCTTACCCGGACTAAGATTTACGACACCTGTATTATAGTATGTGTTGTATCCAACAAACTCAAAGGGATAGTTTGATATATATATTTTTGCAATGTTTCCTGCAGTTTTCACATTATAGTATGTATTTGGTACTACATCCAAGACTACTCTAGCTGTACCTGCTTCGTATTGACCAATTCTAACACTTTTCAATAGCTCAGATGAAGCCGAAATTTCTTGAAGCGGGTTGTTAAATACCGCTCTATTTACATCCAATACGATACGATCTGGGTTCTCTATTTGCATGTGACTAGCATCAATAGTTGTAGAGCCCTTAATTGTAATGACATCCAAATCTCCCTCTTTACTATAAGTCACAGGATCTATTATATTAGCATACAGAATGGATATTGTCCTCTTGTCTTCAGATTGTATTATTTTGTAAGATTTTTGAGAATTCGTGTCCACAACAATCCTAACAAGCTCCGGTCCTAATATACCTGTTCTTACTCTGTCAATACCCTCTTTTCCTATTTCTGTTGTTCCAACTTCATTGCTAAGTAGGGCTTTAGGTATATCGATTACAAGCCTGTCTGGTTTTATGGCAATAAAATTGTTAAAGGAAGCTATAGGTTTATCGGCTGTAATATTTATCTGTGAAAAGCCACCGTTATCATCATAATCAATATTAATTATATTAGTTAAGTCAGGTCTCGGTTCTGGTGTACTTGGCTGCTCAGGCTTAGTGTCAGTTTTGCTGTTAATTGTTATACTGTTGTTACTCTTATCATAGCCTGTGATATATCCAAGGTTCTTACTGATCATACTTAATGGAACATATAATTTTCCATCTGAAAGATATGGTATTCCGTCTAACTTTACATCTTGGTTATTAACATTAGCAGTTATCTTACCTGGTATAATAGATACGCTAAAACCTTCTTTTACTATAGTCGTAGCTTTGGATGTCGAGTTCCAGTTAATCTTATACCCCAGCCCCTCACCTATAAGCCTGATAGGTATATATACTATACTATTCTTAGTAAGTGCTTTTTCCTGATTATTTACTTTCTTATCCAAAACATAAATATTATTGGATGCAGTAGAGGAATTTTGAGTCACCGGAGGAACTTGCGCAGCAGGTGGAACTTTTACTGATGTATTGCTTGTGCCTGCCTTGTCAATTACAACCATATTTTTATCAGAATTAAAATTTACATCATATTTAAAGTTTTTTTGTATAAATGTCAATGGTACATAAAGGCTGTCATTGCTTAGTACAGGTGCTAAATCAAGCTTTACTGAAGCACCGTTCACCCTTGCATATGTATAACCCACTGTAACAGTCACCTTATGGGTATTTGATATCAAGTCCATAGTTTTAACTTTATCACTATAATTAACTCGATAACCTAAAGCTTTTCCTACCGCTCTAAGTGAAACAAACACTTTATCTTTATACAGAATAGGTGAGGGTGTTATCTGCTTACCAAATATCTGAATTGATATTGGAGGCTTTGTTGTGCTGTAGCTAGCTGCTTCTGTTGTACCTGCGAACATTGTTATAATTAAGCAGAATACTGTTATAAATACTAGTACCTTTTTCATAAAATTCCTCCTGTTTTGCATGATAATAAATACATTCGACTAATACCACCAAATACCTCCGTATTTTTATTATATAAGTTTGACGTTTATGTTACAGTTTTGTTTCAAAAGCACCAATTTATCTAAATATATTACACTTAACAATATACATGTTACATCTCCTGTTATAAAATTCTACAGAATATTCTAGATATATTACGTAGAAAAGGAGCAAGTGAACTAAATCACTTACTCCTTTTTATTTTAAATAATTCATCTTTGTCTGGTGGCATAAGAAGAGTTCTCTTTCCCTTTTCCTCCAAATACCTGCCTTCTGCTGTAATTTTTCCTATAATAGCAGCTTGAATTCCAATGTCTTTTAGCTTATTTACAAATTCTTCGCCATTGCGACAGGTAATAATCATACTACCACTGGATATTAGTCTATAAGGATTGATGGTGTAAAACTCACATATTTTTTTAGTTTCTTCAAGTATAGGCGCTTTTTCTATATATATATCTATACCTGTATTTGAGCTTTCGGCTACTTCCCAGACAGCACCTAATATACCACCTTCCGTAGCATCATGCATGCTATTAACACCAAATTCCCCCGCCAGCACACCTTCGTTTACAACTGATATGTGCCTAGATAGTGTCTTAGCCCTCTCTAGTTCTTCTGGAGTTAATTGTGAGCTGAGCTCAGCCTCTCTATCGTTAGCAAGTATTGCTGTACCTTCTAATCCAACCCATTTTGTCATTATAACATCATCGCCGACTTTCGCACCTGCAGTTTTTACAAGCTTGTGTTTCAAAACCTTGCCAATTGCTGTAGTTGATATAATAATTTTGTTGACAGCAGAGGTTATTTCGGTATGACCTCCTGCTATCTCTACACCTAAATCAGCTGCCGCTTCCCCTGCTTCCTTCATAACTATTCTAATATCTTCTTTTGTAGTTCCTATTGGTGCCATTATAGTCATTAATAGTGCTATAGGTCTGACTCCACTAGAGGCCACATCATTGCAGGATATATGTACAGCAAGAGCTCCCGTACCTTTTTCCGCTCCAGTTATAGGATCAGTAGAAAGTACGCAAGCATAATTTCCATATTCTATAGCTGTGCAATCTTCACCTATCTCAGGTCTTAAGATTACATCCGCATTTTTAACTTTTATATTATTAAAAACCAATTCCCTAAGTAATTCAGAGGGAAGCTTACCTTCTTCCATATTAATTCATCCTTTCCATGCAAACAATATATCATGTAATATTATAGCACACGCCAAAACTTTTACATAATAAGATCATATACTTGTAAAACATTAATATTGTGTGCTCTTATGTCATATATATATTAGGAAATATTTTATTTAATGGTGGTGTTTATATTGATTAGCACAGTTAACGATATAATTAAACAGCTTAATATAATGGTATACTTTAATATTGTGTCTTTCTCTGTATTATCAGGGAGTGGGACTATTATTTCTCCAAGTCTTCACGATTTAGATATAATCGAGGAGCTTTGTAAGGATATGCCCCCAAATCAAAAACCTTATAATGTGATGTTTATGAATAGCTTGTACAAAAGAAATACTCCATTATATGCAAAGGAAATTAAGAATCCCTATGACTTTGAAAGCTATCAATGGCTAGATATAAAAAGAAAAAAGGACATAGATATTGAAGTAATGGCTTTTTCTATCATTAACTGTTGCAGTATTATTGAAAGACTTATCACAAACCAAATACAATTGGAAAATAATCAATTTGTTGCTTTTATACTATTTAAGACTGCGCTTCATCAAGCAGAATTTATAAAAAAATATCTTAAAATAGGCGACATTTATTACTGTGGGGAAGATGTCTCTCACGATGCTGCAAAAGAGTTTCATATACAAATAGCATCAAAGAACCCTGAAAGTACCTCTCAGCTTTGTGTACTTAGAGCATTTACAGCTCTAAATTATATCAATAATTACAATCTTCCATATATGAAGTTTAACGAGAATAAATTTGATGAAGATATATCTCTTATTGCCCCTCTTTATTCTATTGTACTAGGGAATATTGAAGAAATTAAATCTAGAGAGTTAGCAAATATAGGGCTATGTATAACCCAAATCTATGTAAATTCTGATATTCTATCCAAGGCTTCTTTTAAGGTTTTAGATGGAATATGTACAGTACTGAAAAAACGAATAGATGAGAACGGTGCGATAACAAGAACCAAATCAGACATTGAGAAAAGTTCAACTTACACCTTATGTAATTGTCTAAATTTACTGTCACAGCTTTATTATATGTTTGGTGATAAGGCTTGCTATCAAGCTTGTACAAAAATCTATCACAGACTTGATTCTACATGGAATAGAGAGCACAATATTTTCATAATTAAAGATTCAAATAAACAATTATTTTCAATTAAAGATATCTCTTCAATTATAGCAGCATTACTGTCCTTCTATTATATAGTTGATGATTCAAAGTTAAAAAAGCAAATAGAAGGACAAATAAAGGATTTTTATGAAATATCTCTTGTTAGGTCTAAAATATTTGTAAATCAAACCCATCCTATTATTCAGCAAAATATAATTGAATGTTTGACTTCCATAGAAGCAGTCAAAGATACTGCTCCTATATTTAATAAAGCCTTTGAATATAAAATCAGTAAAGCTAAGTTTTATTGTGATTCAGATGTATTCAGAGCTGATTATGTAATGTCCTCCTGTAGTCTATTATTTAACAATATCAGCATTTACTGTACTTAATATTATTACTGCAGAAGAAGTCTTCCCACTCTTTTACCTCCATGTATCTATGATCAGATACAATATATAAAACCTTTATATCTTCAGGTGGGATATGATGCATTATTAAAATTTCTGCATCATACCCCTCTTCTTTATCTTTCCTTGCCTCTAAATTATCTTTGAAGCTACATGAGTTTATCCAATAATCCTCTGCTATTATTTGCCCATTTCTTATCATGAATTTTGTAGCAGCTTCAAAATCTTTAATATTTTGTAATATCAAAGGTTCATATAGAAAGTTTGCTATATTTTCATTGCACACCCAGCACATGTCCTCATTAATTTTTATACTTAAAATGGCGCTATGAGAATGCCATATATGATTATGCTTAAAATTCATGCTACTAAAAATTGCCTTATTTCTTATTACCCAATTCGGAATGCTTTCAGTCCTATATTTATCAATAAATTTATGGAAATTGTTATACTTGTTCTTGTAAGTCTTTTTATCATCAAAGCTTATACCGTTTTTCAATGTTTTTTCTAAGTCAGTAAGAGTCACAACATGATACACACGCTTTGTCTCTGTATAATCTCTAAATAAAATAGTAATCACCTCTAAAATCACTTATATATAGTACAATACTTATACATTAGTCTTATGATTTTTGTGCAAAATATATACGGAGGTGTATTATTCTGATATTAATAAATTGCATTGATAATTGTTTATATCAAAAGGATGGAATGTGCACTCTGAACAATGTTTCATACTTATCCAACACTACCAATAAAGGCTGTGAGTTTTATAAAGAAACACCGGTCAAAATAAAAGGGGATAATGAAGTTTAAAATCATTATCCCCTTCGACATTCTTTTATTTCCTAGGAAATATTTCGACTTTCTACACTAAATATGTAGCAAAAAGTGCATTTGTAATTTGAATATCAATCAATGCAAATATAATATACTCTACTATTATATTCATATCAGGATTATGCTTCTTTAAAATCTTTTGTATAAATAAAGCTAAGAAAGCAATACCTACTGCATAGAAATATTTAGCTCCAGTAAAACTCAATAGGGGTGGCATTTGAGATATTGATAATGGAGTATAGTATGTGCCAAAAGAAATCAATTTTACTGCTAAATATATAAGGAAACCTATTGAGTAGCTTAGTTTTGGTCTATCCCTTAGACTCTTAATTTCAAAAAACTCAATCATTAAAACCCATAATATAGCAGGGAAATATATAGTAAATTTAATTATCATTAATATAAACGTACTTACATATCCAGGTATTGTATTCATCATTGCAACTTTGTAATCGTCACTTGTAGGTTTTGAAGCATTGAGTACATAATCTTTACCAGTTTCTGTGTAGAATGCTTCATAGTTAAATCCGCCTGCAGCATCTAAGTAAACAATTATGTCATTGCCTTTGTAGTTTGAATAGACAGTGTTAGTGACAAGTCTTTGGTTGCGGGTAGCTCTTGTAATATCCTTAATTTTTCCATTATCCATAGTCATGATATAACTAGAGAATCCACTAGAATACTTTTTATCGTAGGAGTTTTTTACTACAGTTAATTTCAACTCATTATCTTGTGTCTTTATAATGTTTGCTTCATTAAGGTAGAACATTTGATCCCATGTATCATCCTTTGTAAAATATATTCTGTTGAAGTTTAAATCTACATTTCCGGAGTTCAAGGGAGCAGCAGAATAATACATTTTTGCTGCCATACTGGCTTGTTCATACTTTACCATTTCATAGAATATATAAACATCTGTATCGTCTATACCTATATCTATATCATCAATACCCCATGACTGTGATAAAGACTTTTCTATCTTAGTACCAAGCATTGTCCATTTGTTTTGAGTAAAAGTCAAATAGTATATTTGATATTCAATACTACTAGTTTCGGCAAAAGCAGCTACATGTATTACGCCTTTATTATCTAGGACAGCTGATACACTGTCTAATTTATTTATATTATATATTTCTCCCTGTAATACAAAGGTTTCTTTATCCTGCTTATATAGAGCTACTCCATTCTTTGTAGATGCTATAATAGCAGTTTTCCCATCCACCTCTAGTATTTCAAAATCATTTATTTCATCTGCAATTTTTAACTTTGCTAAATAGCCTCCTGATGGATTCTTAGTTGCAAAATATAAGTTGTTATTCTCAATAAAATAAATATTTTTAGTATCCCATTCAAATTTCTGAACCTTATAAGATTCAACACCCTTAATGCTAAAAGTATCATATGCGACTTCTCTTGTTTTTCTGTCTATTTTTATTTTTGTGAAGTTGCTCTTATTTGCAGTTAGCAATTCTGTATATTTATCATTTACTATAATTGAAGGTTGCTTCTTATACAGTTCTGCAGTTACTAAGGATGTTGTCCTACCCCAATTTTCTGAAGGAACCATCGTTATATCTTTTAAATTATAATAACTATGTAATAAAAAAATTGCCAGGAAAATTATGCACAAGAGCATTATGAACGCAATTAAGTATTTATTCTTATTGATTCTATTCATTATTTGCCTCCCAAAATTTTATACTAATAGTTTTATTATATAGTAATTTTTTGAAAATTCGTACTGTTTTTTTGTGAAATATTTGTGAACTATATATACTTATTATTAGCAAAAAAATAAAAGCCTTTTTAGGCTTTTATTTTTTTGCTAAATTATATGGCAAGCAACGAAATGATCTGGAGATACTTCTCTAAACTCTGGCATTTCTTGACTGCATATATCTTTTGCGTATCTGCATCTAGCCTTAAATCTACATCCTGGTGGTGGATTTATTGGACTAGGTACATCCCCTTCAAGTAGAATTCTCTTTCTTGACTTCTCTATTTTAGGATCAGCAATCGGAATCGCTGACATCAACGCTTGTGTATATGGATGCAATGGATTCTTATATAGTTCAACACTCGATGTCATTTCTACCATTGTTCCAAGATACATAACACCAACTCTGTCTGATATGTGCTTTACCATGCTTAAATCATGGGCTATAAACAGATATGTCAGACCTAAGTCTCTTTGTAGCTTTATCAACAGATTTACTACTTGAGCTTGTATTGAAACGTCTAAAGCAGAAATAGGCTCGTCACATACTATGAACTGTGGTTCAATTGCTAATGACCTTGCTACACCTATTCTTTGTCTTTGTCCGCCGCTGAACTCGTGTGGGAATCTGCTTGCATGCTCTTTATTCAAACCAACTGTTTCTAGAACATTATATATTCTTTCTGTTCTTTCTTTACCAGTGTACAGGTTATGAATATCTATTCCTTCTCCTACTATATCACCTACTGTCATTCTTGGATCCAGTGATGCATATGGGTCTTGGAATATCATTTGTGCTTTCTTTGTAAAATCCTTTTTCTCTGCTTTATTTAGCTTATGGACATTATTACCATTATATATTACTTCCCCGCCTGTAGCTTCATAAAGTCTTATAATTGTTCTTCCTGTTGTTGACTTTCCACAGCCTGATTCTCCAACAAGACCTAGTGTCTCGCCTTCCTTTATAGCAAAGCTTATGTTGTCAACAGCTTTTAAAATTGCGCCGCCACCTACTGTGAAATATTTCTTTAGGTTTTTTACTTCTATTAAAGTTTTCTTTTCCGCCATTATCTTGTACCTCCTATACCTACAGGTCTTTCAACCTTTGGTGCAAGTGGGTGCTGCAAGAAGCATGATACACTGTGTCCATTCTCTAACATAGTTTCTTCTGGTTGTTGCTTATAGCAGACTTCCATAGCATATGCACATCTAGCTGCAAATGCACAGCCTACAGGAGGACAGAACAAGTCTGGAGGAGTACCTATTATCGGAATAAGGTCTTCCTTATTTTCTGCATCAAGTCTTGGTACTGATTTTAATAATCCCCATGTGTATGGGTGCTTAGGATTGTAGAATACATCATCTGATGCTCCGCTCTCAACAACCTTACCTGCATACATAACTATTATTCTTTCTGCCATGCCTGCAACAACTCCAAGGTCGTGAGTTATTAATATGATGGATGTATCCAGCTTACTCTTTAATTCTTTCATCAAATCAAGAATTTGTGCTTGTATTGTAACGTCAAGAGCTGTTGTTGGTTCATCTGCGATTAACAGCTTTGGCTTGCATGATAGTGCTATTGCTATCATAGCTCTTTGTCTCATACCACCACTAAACTCGTGTGGATATTGATTAACTCTTTTTTCTGGGTTAGGAATACCAACTGTCTTAAGCATTTCAATTGCATTCTCGTGAGCTTGTTTCTTTGAAAGATGTTGATGCTTTATAAGTCCTTCAGCAATTTGCTTGCCAATGTGCATTGTAGGGTTTAGGGATGTCATTGGATCTTGGAATATCATGCCCATTTCCGAACCCCTAACTGCTTCCATTTGCTTATCACTGAATTTTGTTATATCTTTACCATTGAATATTATATTACCGCTTTTAAGTCTTCCTGGAGGCGTAGGTACTAGCTTCATTATAGATTGAGCTGTAACACTCTTTCCGCAGCCAGACTCACCAACTATGGCGATTGCTTCTGCTTTGTTTAAATGAAAGCTTACTCCTCTAACGGCTTGAACTTCACCGGCATATGTGTCAAACGATACATGTAAATCTTTGACTTCCAATAATTTTTCTTTTTCCATACCTACACACCCCCCTATTTTCTTAATTTTGGATCTAGTGCATCTCTTAATCCGTCACCAAGTAATTGTAATGCTAGCATTGTTAAACTGATTAATATTGATGGTATAATCATTTGATATGGATATACCTGCATTGTTGCAATACCTGTGGAGGATAATTGTCCCCAGCTTGTTTTTGGAGCTTGGATTCCTAATCCTATGAAGCTTAGGAATGCTTCTCCAAATATCGCACCTGGTATAGCAAATGTTAATGATACTATAATTACTCCAAGTGTATTTGGTATTAAGTGTTTTATTATTAATCTTGAGGAGCTAGCGCCTAGTGTTTTTGCAGCCAATACAAACTCTTGCTCTTTAAGTGATAAAACTTGACCTCTTACAAGTCTCGCAAGTCCCAACCACCCAGTAATAACAAAAGCTAATATTATCGGCACTATTCCCGAGCCTAAGTATAGCATTATTAGTATTGTTAAGATTAGTCCTGGTATTGCTATAAGAACATCTATTGTTCTCATTATTAACATATCTAGTAAACCACCGAAGAAGCCTGAAGCTCCACCGATTAAAGTGCCAACAATACTATTTAGAACAGCAGTTATTACACCTATAAATAATGAAACTTTTGCACCTTCCCATACTCTTTCCCATAAATCTCTTCCAAGTCCATCAGTACCAAACCAATGTGTTGCATTTGGCCACTGATCCCCATTAGTAAGATCGTTTGTAAAATAATCAAAGGATGACATCAGAGGACCTGCAAATGCCATAATAGCTAAGAGTATTAGGAATAATAATGAAAGCATAGCTATTTTATTCTTTTTAAGTCTTCTCCAAGCATCTTGCCAATAAGTCATACTTGGTCTTATAATTGCTTGAGATTTTTCTTCATTGATTCCAACGTGTTTAAACTGTTCTTGCTTAATTTCCATCTTTACTCCCCCCCCTACTTATCTACTCTGATTCTTGGGTCAATTAGTCCATATACTATATCAACAATAAGGTTCATTAGTATCAAGAATGCACCATAGAATATTGTTGTACCCATTACCATTGGATAGTCTAGATTTTGCATTGATCTTACGAAATATTGTCCAAGTCCTGGGATAGCGAAAACTGATTCTACAACGAATCCGCCAGTAAGCACACCTGCTACGGTTGGACCTAGGATTGTAACTATCGGTAGCAATGCATTTCTTATTTGATGTCTAACTGTAACCTGTACAGGTGATAGCCCCTTTGCCTTTGCAGTTTTAATGTAGTCTTGTCCAACAACCTCAAGCATACTTGTACGCATGTATCTTGCTAAAGAAGCCAATGTACCAAGTCCTAAAGAAAAAGCCGGCATTATTGTATGAGCAAATGTCTTGTAGGTAGCAACTGGCAACCAATGTAGCTTAACCCCGAAAAGCCACTGTATAAGTCCTGCTATAATAAAGTTAGGAACTGATATACCTATAACGGCTATAAATATACTAAATCTGT
The DNA here is from genome assembly GCA_942492835.1 of uncultured Clostridia bacterium. Lineage (GTDB taxonomy): Bacteria > Bacillota > Clostridia > Lutisporales > Lutisporaceae > GWB2-37-7. The sequence goes on from OW818645.1 coordinate 1,338,321, forward strand.
CCCACCCCTTATCATGATTTAGTGCTGCAACTATACCAAGCGCAACACCTGCAATAGTAGCAAATAGTAGTGCTCTTAGTCCAAGATCTGCAGATACTGGGAAGTTGTTTGCGATAACTTCGTTTACTGTACGAGCTTTGTACCTTAATGAGTTTCCCAGGTCTCCCTGAACTAGATGTCCTAAGTAGTTAACATACTGTTTGTATAACGGCTGATCCAAGCCATAGTACTTCATCATGTTAGCCTTGATTTCAGGAGTTAGTTTATCACTTGAAAATGGATCGCCAGGTACTAATCTAACTAGAAAGAAAGTTACTGTTATAAGTACCCAAATAGTAATAAATGATATAAGAAGCCTTTTTAAAATGTACTTTGTCAACTATTTTACCTCCTTCATTTTTTTCAATTTTGAACAATCTGTGAAATAATTTTGAACAAACCTACATTATTGGGGTTAAAGCTAGATGAAGGTATATTTTCATATACCTTCATCAGCAAAATTAAAAACTATTTAATTTATTATGAATGTTAGTATATACAAAATTCGGACAGTACTTTATGAAGTAGAATAGTATTTATGTCACCTATTATTAATGAATTAATACCTTTGTGGCGGTTCTAAACCGTCCTTTAGAACTGAAACAATAAACGCTTGTCTGTTAATTGCATAGTCAATAGCTTTACTATCAACTTGATATTTTCTGTTTAAGTCTTTAACAGAATCATCTATTTGCATATCGTCAACTTCTTACGTGTTAATAACTGATTTATTATTAATATTAGTTTACATAATAGTTATAATAAATAAAGAATAGTTTTAAAAATTAATTACAAAATACATTATAACATTAATGGTATTATATTTTCAATAATTTATATTGTTAAAATTGTTAAAAAACTTTTATTATTTATACACTAATTAGATTTATATCAATCCTTCTCTTTATTAAATCATAAAATTCATTTTTATACAATATATCAAATCAGAATAAATATTCACAAAACAATCATTAATAATATATAAGCTGTTCGCAATTTTAATACCATTTTTTTGTGATTATGTACGTCACTTTATTATTTTTATTCTATCCATCTTTTAAATACTTCTTCATCAATGACTGTTACCCCTAATTCTTGTGCTTTAACAAGCTTTGATCCTGCTTCTTCCCCTGCTAATACACAATCTGTCTTCTTACTTACACTAGAGCTTACCTTACCTCCAAAACCTTCGATTAGTTCTTTTGCTTGATCTCGGGTAAAGCTGTTTAATGAACCTGTAAGTACAAAGGTTTTATCTTTAAATTGTTCCTTTTCAATAATATGTTTTTTTGCGCTTTGAATATTAATTCCCAAATCAACTAATCTATCTATCAGCATTTTATTCTGAGTTTGTTGAAAAAACTTAACCGCACTTTCTGCCATTTTTTCACCTATCTCAGGTATTGCATCCAGTCTTTCAACATTTGCGCAAGATAGTTCATAAATATCATTGAAGTTTTGTGCCAAAAGCTTTGATGCTCTTTGTCCAATCATCCTTATGCCCAATGCAAATATTAAACGTTCCAGTGGGTTTTGCTTTGAGGCTTCTATTGCTTCTATAAGATTAGTTACAGACTTTTCTCCCATTCGTTCTAAATCTGCTAGTTCTGATATTTTATCCTTCAATGTATATATATCTGCTGCATCCTTTATAAAGCCTTTTTCCATAAGCATTGTTATTATTTGAGGTCCCATGCCGTCTATATTCATAGCATCTCTTGATACGAAGTGAAATAGAGATCTTCTTATTTGTGCAGGACAAGACATGTTTACACACTTAGTAGCAGCTTCACCTTGCTCTCTCACAGCTTCAGAACCACATACAGGGCAATACTTCGGCATTTCAAAAATTATTTCATTACCATTTCTTTCTTCCTTTACAACTTCTACAACCTCCGGTATAACATCACCAGCCTTTTGTATTATTACAGTATCGCCTATTCTTATGTCTTTTTCCTTTATATTATCCTCATTGTGCAAAGTAGCTCTACTAATTATTGATCCTGCCAATCTCACAGGTTCAAACTCGGCAGTTGGTGTTATAGCTCCTGTCCTTCCTACCTGAACAACAATATCTTTTACCTTTGTCCGCTTCTTTTCAGGAGGAAACTTATAAGCTACTGACCATCTGGGAGATTTGCTAGTATAGCCTAAAGCTTCTCTTTGATCCAAATTATTTACCTTAATTACCAAGCCGTCTATTTCAAAAGGCAGCTCACCTCTTTTATCTGCCCATTGCTTACATTGTTGTATTATATCATCAGCTGTTTTACAAAGTATTAAATAAGGGCTTACTTTGAAGCCTAGTGCTTTTAAATATTCCAGAGACTCATAGTGAGAATCAAAAACCTTTTCTTCTATAGTCTCAAGACTGAAAACAAATATGTCTAAAGACCTCTCGGCAGTAACTTTGGTATCCAGCTGTCTCATTGAACCTGCAGCAGCATTTCTCGGATTTGCAAATAGGGGTTCTTCAAGTTCTTCTCTTCTTATGTTCAGTTCTTCAAAAGCCTTTTTGGGCATATATACTTCCCCTCTTACCTCTAAAGTTAACTTTTCAGGTAGAGAAAGTGGAATAGCTTTCACTGTTTTCAAATTCGCTGTTACGTCTTCTCCTCTTATACCATCGCCGCGAGTAGCTCCTTGTACAAAAATTCCTTCTTCATAGTTAAGTACAACTGTAAGTCCGTCAATTTTTAGCTCTAATATATATTCAACATCCTGATTCAATGCCTTACGTATTCTGTTGTCAAAATCTCTTATGTCATTTTCAGTAAACACATTGCTAAGACTAAGCTTAGGTGTATTGTGTACGACCTCAGAAAAGCCCTTTAGTACCTCACCACCTACACGTTGTGTGGGAGATTCAGGCAATTTTAGCTCTGGAAAGTGCTCCTCCAGCTCCATTAGCTCTCTTATGAGCTTATCATATTCATAATCACTTATTTGCGGATTATCTAGAACATAATAGTCATGATTGTGTTTATTGATTTCTTTTGTTAGTTCCTGTATTCTCTGCTTAGACATTTCAAAATTCATTCTTTCTGCCCCTTTTTTTATATTTATATTGTTATACCTTTATAATCAATTCCTTTGGTATTTCCTTTATAAATTGAGAAGCTATATTATAAGTAGTATTACCATACAGGGTTCTTTCAAATGCTGATGTCAAATATAAACATTCTCTAGCCCTTGTTATACCTACATACATTAATCTTCGTTCTTCCTCCATCTGATGTTCTTCAAAGTATGATCGTGAACTAGGAAAAACTCCTTCCTCCATACCTGACATAAACACCACTGGATATTCCAATCCCTTGGCACTGTGCAGTGTCATTAACACTACAGCTTCTACTTCATTTTCCAAGTTATCCAAATCAGACATAAGTGCCATTTGCTCTAAAAACTGCTGTAGGTTAGCTTCTGGATTCTTGCCTTCAAAATCCATTGTAGCAGACAACAGTTCTCTTATATTTTCTACTCTGGTCAGAGAGTCTTCGTCACCCTCTTTTTGAAGTGAATCAATATAGCCAGACTTATCAAGAAGCTCCCTTAGTACTTCTGAAGGCATCTTAACCTCTGCAGCTGCCATAAGCCCTGAAATCAGCTTTACAAATTCCTTTATATTGCTTACTGCCTTTTTACTCAAACCCGATATAGAATCTACCTCCATTAGCGCCCCAAAAAGCGAATCATTGCTTGCACGAGCGTAATTTTCTATAGCCGCTAAAGATGTATTTCCAATACCTCTTTTGGGTATGTTTATTACTCTTTTTAGACTGATATCTTCATATGGGTTTTGTATAAGTCTTAAATACCCAATTACATCCTTAACTTCTTTTCTATCATAGAACTTAAAGCCTCCTATAATTTTATAGGGAATTCCACTAGACATAAAAGCTTCTTCTATAACACGAGACTGTGCATTAGTTCTATATAGTACTGAAAATTCATTTAGCTTTTTACCATTAGTAGCTTCCATACGTTTTATTTCTGAGGCTATAAAATTAGCTTCACCCCATTCATCTAAAGCATTATAAAATAAAATAGAGCCGCCAACTTCGTTCTCTGTCCACAGTTTTTTGCTTTTCCGTCCAAAATTATTCTTAATTACTGCATTTGCTGCATCTAGTATCGTTTGTGTTGAACGATAGTTCTGCTCAAGCTTAATTACCTTAGCACTCGGAAAATCCTTCTCAAAATTTAGTATATTGCCTATATCTGCACCTCTCCAGCTATAGATGCTCTGATCATCATCACCAACAACGCATAGGTTCTTATGCTTTCTTGCTAGAAAGCTTACAAGCTTGTATTGGCAATAGTTGGTATCTTGATATTCATCAATAAGTATATATTTAAACTTGTTTTGATAATACTCTAAAATATCAGGATTGTTAGCTAACAGTTCAACAGTCTTAAAAAGTATATCATCAAAATCTAGTGCATTATTCTTTTTTAGTTTTTTCTGATACATGGTATATATATCCGACATCTTTCTAAGCCTAATATCCTGCATGCTTTTTTGAGCAAATCTTGCTGGATCCTCCAACATGTTTTTTGCATTTGAAATTGTTGCAGAAACGGACTTAAAAGGAAAGTTCTTCTCATTTAGATTTAATTCTTTCAAGCATTCTTTAACAACGGCTTCTTGATCCTTTGTATCAAATATTACAAAGTTTTTCTTGTAGTCACTTAGTCTTTCTATGTCTTTTCTAAGAATTCTTGCACATGCTGCATGGAAGGTACAAATCCACATATCCTTGGTACTTCCTATAAGGTCTCCTACTCTAGCCCTCATTTCCTTTGCAGCCTTGTTAGTAAAAGTAATAGCTAGTATGTTCCAAGGATTTACGCCATTTTCCTCAATCATATATGCAATTCTATGTGTCAAAACTCTTGTTTTTCCAGATCCTGCCCCAGCTAAAATCAGTAGCGGTCCTTCAGTATGAAGAACTGCATCTTTTTGCTCGGGATTTAGCATTTCTAAGTAATCCATTTGTACCTCCGATTTTCTTGGGACTAATTGTTTTTCCTATATTATATTTTATATCAACTGCTAATTGTATTCAATTATATTGAAAATGTTTTCACAATATAAAAAGCTTTTTAGCTAAAATTCACAGATTTTTGATTCTTTGAATTTTAGCCTAAAGCTTTTTAAAACAAACTATTGATTATCAAATTTTAGTCGTTAATGTGTCTTACTAACTCTGGTGCTATACCAATATATTTTGCTGGAGTTAAAGCCATTAGATTCTGTTTATCTTCTTCTGGCAATTCTAAGCTTTCTATAAACTTACTGATATCTTCTCTATTTACTTTCTTTCCACGAGTCAATTCTTTAAGCTTTTCATAAGGCTTATCATAACCGCATTTTCTCATTACTGTTTGAATTGGCTCAGCTAGTACTTCCCAAGAATTATCAAGATCTCTGTCAATTTCTTTCTGATTAATAGAAAGTTGTGCTAATCCTATCTGAGTGTAGTGTATTGATAAATATGAGTAGGCTATTCCTAAACCAATATTTCTTTGAGCAGATGAGTCACTCAAGTCACGCTGTAATCTTGAAACTGCAAGTTTATCAGCTAAATGACCCAATATTGAATTACTTAAGCCAATGTTTGCTTCAGATGTTTCAAAATTTATAGGATTTATCTTATGTGGCATTGTCGATGAACCTACTTGACCTTCTATCGGATTTTGCTTAAAATACTCCATTGAAATATATAACCACATGTCTCTATTAAAATCCATTAGAATGTTGTTAAATCTAGTGATCACATGGAAACATTCAGCCATATAATCATGAGATTCAATCTGTGTGGTCAAAGGATTATATGTAATGCCAAGGTCTTCAACAAAATTTTGTGCTATTTCCTCCCATGGTAAATCTGGATAGGAAATCTTCTGAGCATTAAAGTTTCCAACAACACCATTGAATTTTCCTAAATACTCGTTATTTTTTGCTTGTTTAAGCTGTCGCTTCCATCTGTATACAAATATCGCCAGTTCCTTACCAATTGTTGTTGGTGTAGCAGGCTGTCCATGGGTATGAGACAATATTGAGATGTCTTTGTACTTCTCTGCCAATTCACCAACTATTTGAGCTAGAGCTTCTGCTTTTGGAAGCCATACATTTTCTATACCATGCTTTAACATCAATGCATAAGAAAGATTGTTTATGTCTTCTGAAGTACATCCAAAATGTACAAATTCCATGACATCAACTAAAGTTGTATCTTGAAGAACAGATTTGATATAGTATTCTACTGCTTTAACATCATGGTTTGTCGTTCTTTCTATTTCTTTAATTTTTGTTGCGGAAATATCGTCAAAGTTATTAATTAAGCTCATGAGTAAGTCTATTTCATCACTTGTAAAGCTACGAACTTCTTTAAAATATGGAATTGACGACATCCTCAAGAGCCATCTTACTTCTATCTCTACTCTATACTTTAAAAGTGCCCATTCAGAAAAATACTCATTTAATTTATTTGTTACTTTTCCGTAACGCGAATCTATTGGTGATAATAATTTTATCATCATAGCATTTCCCAACCTTTCATATAATTCTTAAGCTATGCTTAGTAGTCAATATATTATAACATGTATACTTTTCCTTTTCCATTATATTGACAACATTATGTTTTACATTTTTTGGGTGAATATATTCTTCAGTTATACAAAAAATAAATAATAATAAAAGTAAGAATGGAGATTGATATGAAAGATAGAAACAGTAAAATTCCTAATGTTATGCCAGATGCAATGATAATACCAATTACAGATACAGAGTTGATTATAGCAAAATTGAAGTATACTGGTAGAATGAATAAACATTCCTTATTAAATCAAAACTTTGAGAAAAAAGGTAAAGAGGTGTAGTCATGAAAATTATTGATGATACCTATAATGGAGCAAAATATCCAATAATAGAACGTGATTATAATGCATATTACTTTCCTGATAATTATGATCCTGATAATATAGAACAGCAAGCAGAGGGAATAGTAGATGCTATAGAGAATCACTTCCAGACTAAGATATATACCAATGTTGATCCAGAATAAATGGGAGCTCTTGCTCCCTTATTTCTAAAAAATATTAGATTTAAGTAGTTCTTCTACTATGTCTACAATGTCAGGATCAAACTGTGTGCCACTGTTTTTTTTCAATTCAAGTAGTGCATCACTTTTGGAAATCGTCTTTTTATAGGTTCTCTCTGAGGTCATTGCATCATATGCATCAACCACTCCTATAATAGCAGGAACAAGCGGAAGCTTATCTATATCCATGTTATTAGGATAGCCTTTTAAATCGTATCTTTTGTGGTGAAGCAGCGTTCCCATAATTACATTTTCTGAAACTCTAAGAGGCTTAAGAATCTTAATTCCTATTTCCGGATGTTGTTTTATAGAATTAAATTCTAGTTCAGTTAAGACATTTGGTTTAGTGAGCAGATTGTCACTTATACCTATTTTACCGACATCATGTACAAGTCCTGTGATTTCCAGTTCATCTATCTCCTCTTCATTCAAATTCAAATATCTACCTATAGTTTTGGAGTAATCAGCGACTCTCCTCGAGTGTCCCTGTGTATAAACATCCTTTGCTTCTATTGCATTTACCAAGGACTTAACAGTACATAAGTACTGCTCATGCAATTGCTGTCTAAATAGTACCTTGTCAACAGTAGTAGAAAATACTTGTGCGATAGATTCTAAAAGTTCTATTCCTTTTAAATCCAACTTTTCCTTAAAGCAAAACATTAGAAGAAAAGAGGGTTGAAAACTTTTTATTGGTACATAATATACAAAATTTGAAGGCTTGATATCAATATAATTTGTTTGTTGCTTTTGCATTGTAGCTTCAGCTAAGTAATAAGTGTTTTTTAGAAATTCTTTAATATGAGGATTACTTTGTTTTTTATAATCATTGATTAAACTAAAGGTTCCAGATGTGCTTATTTCAAATACTCCGCAAGTACTGCAGTCTAAAGCTTCACTTACTAATTTAAGTGGCTCTTTAAATAAAACCTCTATAGTATCGCTTTTTTGACTTGCGATTTCTTTGCATAAATCTCTTACTATGTCTAATCCATTGTTAAAAATAAAGCTCTTCATACTCACTCTTACACCCCTCGCTACTATTTATTAACTATGACTATGTATGTTACACTAAACATTTACATTTATTAAATAGAGAGATATACTTTTTACATTTGTATACTGTACAAATTTCATTAATTTGCGTAAAATACATGGAAATTGGTCATATAGTTATGTTAGTGACGAATTGTTTGTTAATATTTTTATACATTTTATACATTAGTATGCATTTATTTCATATTAACATATATTGCTATTCTAGTAAACAAAAATGTCATATATGGTAATATTATTAGAACCAAAATCAGATATGGATAATTCATGCCTGATTTTGGTTCTGTTTTTTAACTTAATCTCTGCGCATCTCCATTCATATCTATTCTCACTTTGTGTAGCTGAATATATTTGCCAGAATTCATTATTGCTTGTTCTGCTGCTCTTACAATACCTCCACAACATGGCACTTCCATAAATGCTACTGTCACACTCTTAATTTCATTGTTTTTTAAAATTTTGGTAAGCTTCTCTATATAATATTGTATATCATCTAGTTTTGGACAACCTACTACTACCTCTTTACCTTTTAACAAATCCAAATGATAATTCGGATAAGCAAATGGCACACAGTCTGCTGTTATAAGTAAGTCAGCTCCAGAAAAGTATGATGTCTTCTCTGGTACTAGCATTAATTGAACAGGCCAATGTGACAATTGTGACTTTATTTTTACCTCAATGTCCTCAGATGATACACTAGCTGAATTTTGATTGTGGTTATTTCTATTTACTTCCATCATTTTGCTTCCTGGACAACCTCCTCCATGCTGAGGAGCATGCTCTTTTACTGCTGTTTCATCAAATTCGTCAGCTTCTCTTTCAGTTATCTCAATTGCTCCTTGAGGACATTCACCAAGACATGCTCCCAAACCATCACAAAGATTTTCTGATAAAAGCTTTGCTTTGCCATCTATTATCTTTATAGCACCTTCAGCGCAGGATGGAACACAAATTCCACAACCATTACACTTATCCTCATTAATATTAACTATCTTTCTTATTGCCATTCTTACTACCTCCAAATTTAAATTTATATTAAATGTATTATATTGTTCAATCACAATATCATTATAAAGCCTTTGCGAAGTTCTTGATGTGATTTTTATCACAAAAATAAAAATATTTAAAAATAAAAATGGCAGACACATGGTCTGCCACTATTGATTATATCTTTATGCTTTAATGTCTAAAATGCCTCATTCCTGTAAATATCATGGCAATTCCATTCTTGTTACATTCATCTATAGAATCTTGGTCTCTTAAGGAGCCACCTGGTTGAATTATTGCCCTTATGCCTGCTTTTGCAGCTACTTGAACTACATCATTAAATGGGAAATAAGCATCTGATGCTAGTACCGCTCCTTTTGCTTTCTCTCCAGCTCTTTCAATACTCATTTCTGTAGGCCATATCCTATTTACCTGACCGCCGCCTATACCTAATGTTGTATTATCCTTTGCAATTACAATGGCGTTTGATTTTACATGCTTAACAACCTTCCAAGCAAACATCAAATCCTTCATATCCTCTTCGCTTGGCTTTTGTTCAGTAACATACTTTATATCCTGCATATCAAAATCCTTTTGATCCTCTTCTTGCAGTAATATGCCTCCATTTACCTTCTTTATGTCAAGGTTACCTTGTTCTATATGCTCGATATCTGGAAGCTGCATTATTCTTATATTTTTCTTTCTTTTTAGTATTTCCAAAGCCTCTTGACTATATGACGGTGCAATTACAATATCAATAAAGATTTTATTTATTTCTTCAGCAGTTTTTACATCTACAGTTCTATTTAATGCAACTATTCCCCCAAAAATCGATACAGGATCTGCATTAAATGCTTTTATGTAAGCTTCATATATATCTTCTCCAACGCCTACACCACATGGGGTGGAATGCTTTGATGCTACTGCAGCTGGCTTCTTGAATTCCTTTACAGCCTGCACCGCACCGTTAGCATCATTTAAATTACAGAAGGAAAGCTCCTTCCCATGAAGCTGTACCGCATTGACTAAACCACCCTTTGCAGGCAGCATTTCTTTGTAGTAAGCTCCTGTCTGATGTGGGTTTTCTCCATATCTTAAATCCTGAAGCTTTTCATATGTCATAGTTACAACCTCTGGATATTGCTCCAGTCCAGCTTTGTCCCATAAATAGTTTGCTATCAAACAGTCATAGCTTGCAGTATGTGAGAATACTTTTGCTGAAAGCTTAAATTTAGTATCTAAGCATACATCACCTTGTTGTTCCAGCTCGTCAATCACCTTATCATAATCTGATGGATCAATTACTACAGTAACATATTTATAATTCTTAGCAGCTGCACGAAGCATGGAAGGTCCGCCGATATCAATGTTTTCTATTGCTTCATCCAAAGCTACATTTTGTTTTTCTATAGTCTTTCTAAAAGGATATAGATTTACTACTACCAAATCTATAGTTTCAATATTAAATTCCTTCAAGGTGTTCATATGCTCTTGGTTATCTCTCATAGCCAGCAAGCCTGCATGTATTCTAGGATGAAGTGTCTTTACTCTACCATCCAAACACTCAGGAAAACCTGTGATTTCTGAGATTCCAATAACCTTAATTCCTGCTTCCTCTAATGCTTTTGCTGTACCTCCAGTAGATATTATCTCTACTCCATTTTTCACTAGTTTTTTTGCAAATTCTACTATCCCTGTCTTATCAGAAACACTTATTAAAGCTCTTTTTATCATGGTATCACTCCTCTTATAGAATTTTTACCCGTCTACCCTGTATCTCAAGCTTTTCATCACAAAATAATGCAGCAGCTTTTACGATCAACTGATGCTCAACTTCTAGAACCTTAGCTGCTAGGGTTTCTGCAGTATCTTCATAAACTACAGTTACTGACTGCTGTAATATAATAGCCCCAGTATCCGTTCCCTCGTCAACAAAATGAACAGTTGCGCCGGACACCTTTGCACCATATTCAATAACAGCCTTGTGCACCCGCTCTCCATAAAAACCGTTGCCGCAAAATGATGGTATAAGAGAAGGATGGATGTTTATAACCCTTCCTTCGTATTCCTTAACAATATCTGTAGGCAGAATGCTCAAATAGCCTGCCAGTATAATAAGTCCTATATCCCGACTTTTTAGCTGTTTACTCATTTCTGCATCAAAGTTGGTCTTACTGTCAAAGCTTTTTTTGTTGATAGCAATAGCTTCAATATTATGCTTTTTTGCCCGCTGAAGTCCATATGCATTTTCTTTATCTGATATTACTACAGCAATATTACCATTGATAGTGCCGTTTAAAGCTGCATCAATCAGTGCCTGTAGGTTACTACCGCTTCCTGATATCAAAACTGCAATATTTAACCTTGACACAGCTCAATGCCTCCCTCGCCTTTTATTACCTCTCCTATTAAATAAGCCTTTTCATTCATGGATTTAAGCTCTGACATTACTTTGTCTACATCATTTTTGTTCACTACCAACACTAAACCTATTCCCATATTATAGGTATTAAACATTTCCTTCTGTTCTATATTGCCCAGTCTTTGCATCAATTTGAATATTGGCAATACTGGTACACTAGAGAGGTTTATCTTTGCTTTTAGTCCTTTTGGTATAGTTCTTGGTATATTCTCTATAAAACCGCCCCCTGTGATGTGGGCAATTCCATTTATGTTTACTCGTTCTATAAGCTCTAGTATAGTTTTTACATAAATTCTAGTTGGCTTTAGAAGTTCTTCTCCCAATGTGCAGTCAAGTTCTTCAAAGGTTGAATCAACTGTATAATTATTTAGCTCAAAGAATAGCTTCCTTACAAGAGAGAAGCCATTACTATGAACTCCGCTAGAAGCCAAGCCTATTATTGCATCACCTTCTGATACGTTAGCACCGTTTATAACCTTATCCTTGTCTACAATACCTACTGCAAAGCCTGCTACATCATACTCTCCTCTTTTGTAGAAGCCGGGCATCTCTGCTGTTTCTCCGCCTATCAATGCACAACCAGCTTCAACACAGCCATCGCATACTCCCTTGACAATATCTGAGGTTGCCTTTGGCTCTAGCACTCCAGTGCCTATATAGTCTAAAAAGTATAGTGGCTTTGCTCCATGACATACTATATCATTTACACACATTGCAACACAATCAATACCAATAGAGTCATGTCTACCTGTCATAAAAGCTAATTGCAGTTTTGTTCCTACTCCATCAGTACCAGATACCAAAATTGGCTTCTTATATTTCTCTGTATCTATCTCAAAAAAACCTCCGAAGCTGCCTAAACCTCCAATTACGCCTGGTATTTCTGTTTTTTTGGTATGTTCCTTTATTAGTCTTACTGTCTCATAACCTGCTTCTACATCTACACCAGCACTTTTATAGGTTACTCTTTGAATTTCTTTATCGCTCATTGCTCTACCTTCTTTCAAATACATGCTTATCGCAGTCTTCTGTAATATCAACAGGATATTTTCCATTGAAGCAAGCTGTACAAAAACCTTTTCCTTTACTGGATACTGATTCAAGTAAGCCTTCATAGCTTAAATACCCTAGACTGTCTGCATCTATTTTTTCTTTTATCATTTCTAATAAATTACTTGCTCCCATAAGCTCATTGCTTCTCTGAGTATCAATTCCAAAATAGCAGGAATGTATAACCATCGGAGAACTTACTCTAACATGTACCTCTTTTGCCCCTGCATCTCTTAGAGCTTGGACTATTTTCTTACTGGTAGTACCTCTAACAATACTGTCGTCTACCATTACTATCCTTTTACCCTCAATTTGCTTTTTTAGAGGATTAAGCTTTAGTGTTACACCCAGCTCTCTAGTTTCTTGAGAGGGTTGAATAAATGTTCTACCTATATATCGATTTTTTATTAGACCTATTGTATAAGGTATCCCTGATTCTTTTGCATAGCCAATAGCAGCAGGTGTTCCGGAGTCAGGCACACAGATAACTAAGTCTGCATCTGCAGGCTGTTCCTTAGCAAGTATTCTGCCTGCATTTTCTCTTGAACCATATACGCTAATACCGTCAATAATGCTGTCTGGTCGTGCAAAGTATATGTATTCAAATATACAAGAGGCTTTTTTTTCTGGTTCAGTTTGAATACTTCTTAGTCCTTTTTCGTCAATAATGATTATTTCTCCTGGGTTCACATCTCTTACGAACTTTGCTCCCAGAGTATCTAGTGCGCAACTTTCTGATGCCAGTACATATCCTTCTCCCAGCATACCTAGCACCAAAGGACGCAGACCATGCTTATCTCTTACTCCAATAAGCTCATCATTTGTCATGATAACTAGGGAATAAGAACCCCTTATTACATCCATGGTTCTTGTTATAGCATCATCAATATTATCCTTATAGTTTTTTGCTATAAGGCAAGCAATTATCTCACTGTCAATAGAGGTGGTGAAAATCATACCCTGATCCTCCATCTCCCGTCTTAATGCATGTGCATTTACAAGGTTGCCATTATGAGCAAGCGCTATTGTCCCATTCTTGTACTTAACTACCAAAGGCTGTGCATTTGTTACAAAGCTTTCTCCTGTAGTGGAGTATCTCACGTGACCTATACAGCTATCACCCTTAAGAAGGTTTAGTATTTTGTCATCAAAAACCTCCGAAACCAAACCCATTTCCTTATAGCAGGTTATTATGCCATCATTTTTTACAGCTAGACCTGCACTTTCCTGACCTCTATGTTGAAGCGCAATCAAGCCGTGGTAGGCAAGTACTGATGTGTTAATATTATTTTTTTCATAAATCCCGATAACACCGCATTCTTCTTTTGGCTTGTCATCATCATATAAATTTATATTTTGCATCGCTATACTCCCATTTCTGAAATGTAGATTTTTATCCACAAATTCTTCCTACTACTTCCATGTAACCTTCTTCTACCTTACCCATGTCTCTTCTAAATCTATCCTTATCAAGCTTCTCATGAGTTGTTACATCCCATAATCTGCATGTATCTGGTGATATTTCATCTGCTAAAATGATTTCTCCACCAGGTGTTTTACCAAACTCTAGTTTAAAATCAACCAAATCGATGTTTTTTTCCTTCATTACTTCAGTTAGTATCTCATTAATTCTTAGAGAAGCTTTTTCTATAATTCTTATTTCCTCTTCTGTTGCTAACTCCATAGCTTTTATATGATATTCGTTAATAAATGGATCTCCCAACTCATCATTTTTATAGCAATATTCTAAAACTGTAGTGTTTAGTTTTGTGCCTTCCTCTATTCCATAACGCTTAGAAAGTGAGCCAGCAGCATAATTTCTTACTAACACCTCTATAGGAACTATTTGTACCTTCTTAACCAACATATCTCTATCATTTAATTTTTTGATAAAGTGGGTTTTAATACCTTTAGCTTCAAGAATCTCAAATAGCTTTGTTGATATAGTGTTGTTCATTATACCCTTGTCAACTATAGTACCCTTTTTTAGTCCATTAAGTGCAGTTGCATCGTCCTTATACTCCACTATATATTGATCAGCTATCTCTGTCTTATATACCTTCTTTGCTTTTCCTTCATACAACATATCTAATTTATTCATATTAAAAAACCTCCTCTTTAATCTTTTTATCTTTTTCTATTACTGTTCTTTTCATTTCTGCTTTATGCTGTTTTAGCTTTTCCTTTAACTCATCATATCTTAAAGCTAATATTTGAACTGCCAAGATTCCTGCATTTTCAGCTCCGTCTACCGCTACTGTAGCTACTGGTATTCCAGATGGCATTTGTACAATAGACAAAAGTGAGTCCAATCCATCTAGTGTTGATGATTTAATTGGTATTCCAATTACTGGTAATGTGGTAAACGCTGCCAAAACTCCAGGCAGGTGAGCTGCTTTTCCAGCTGCTGCAATAATTACATCAAAGCCTTTTGCTTCTGCATTGCTAGCATATTCTACTGCTATTTCTGGTGTTCTGTGTGCTGATATGACACTTACCTCATACAGAACTCCAAATTTCTTTAAAACATCTACTGCTTTTCTTACAACAGGAAGGTCTGAGTCGCTTCCCATTATTACTGCTACCTTAGGGCTTTTACTTTCCATATGGTGCCTCCTTTTGTGAACTTATAGATAATATTTTACACCCGCTTCGAATAACCCTTGGTTCTTTTCTCCTGATATATTTATGGCAACGCTGTTGCCTCTTCTCTCTGAATGTCCCATCTTGCCAAGTATTCTACCATCAGGGCTGGTTATTCCTTCTACGTTGTGCATTGAACCATTTGGATTTATACCTACATATTGTGTGGCTATTTGACCATTTTCCAATAGATTATTGTAAAGCTTGTCACTAACTATAAATCTACCCTCTCCATGAGATACAGGTATACTATGAATATCTCCAGGCTTTGTATTGCTAAACCAAGGTGAAAGGTTTGATACCACCTGAGTGGTTGCTATACAGGATATATGTCTTCCACTGGTGTTATAAGTAAGAGTTGGACTATCTTCACCAATATCCTTTATTTCACCATAAGGTACAAGTCCTAGCTTGATTAATGCCTGAAAACCGTTGCATATACCAAGCATCAGTCCATCTCCATGCTTTAATTTCTCTGTGACAGCTTCTTTTACTCTTGGATTTCTAAACATTGTAGCTATAAACTTACCTGAACCGTCAGGCTCATCTCCTGCACTAAAGCCTCCAGGTAATGCTATTATTTGTGAGGAGTTTATCCCATTAACCAGATTTATTATTGAATCCTCAATATCGTTTTGATTCATATTCCGAATAACTAAAGTCTGCGCAATACCGCCTGCTCTTTCAAAAGCTGCTGCAGTATCATACTCACAGTTTGTTCCTGGGAATACCGGTATAAGAATTCTAGGTGCTGCAAGCTTGATACCTGCATGTGTTTTAGCTGTAGAGTTATAGAAGCTGTGATTTGTAGCTTTCTCACTCTTTATCTTTGATAGACTGCTTGGGAAAACCTCAGAAAGAGGATTCTGCCATGCATTTAGTGCTTCTTCAAGCTCTATGATTTCACCATGGAAGCTTATTTCTGGCTTTGACTGTGTTGCTCCTAACACTTTATAGTTTAGTCCTTCTAGTAAGGCTTTAACATCATACTCATTGCTTATTTCTAAAATCACGTTGCCATAATCATCCGTGAACAGTTCTTCAAGCTTCATGTCTTTTGCAATGTTCATTCCTATCATGTTTCCAAAGCACATTTTGCTTATAGCGGCTGCTACTCCTCCATGCTTCACAACTGCTGAAGACAAGATTCTGCCTTCTCCTGTTAGTGAACTTAACTTATCTAAGTTTTTCTTAAGTTGTATGAAGTCAGGCATTTCTTCTTTATTCCTATCTACACAAAGCATTACAATATTACTTCCGAGTTTTTTAAATTCAGAAGATATAACCTTATTTACATCCATTGTACCCACTGCAAAGGCTACTAAGGTAGGTGGCACGTTTATATCCTTAAAGGTGCCTGACATGCTGTCTTTTCCACCAATTGCAGGTATTTTAAGCATTGACTGTGCATAGAATGCTCCCAGCAATGCACTTAATGGCTTGCCCCATTTTTCTGGCTCCTTGCCAAGCTTTTCAAAGTATTCCTGTAGGGTTAGGCGAAGCTTGCTGTAATCAGCGCCAAAGGCTGCTGCTTTTACTGCGGCCTCTATAACAGCATACATTCCACCATGAAAAGGACTCCAGGTAGATAGGTATGGGTTAAAACCATAGGTCATAGTAGCTGCTGTATTTGTATCAGCATTTTGTACTGGAAGCTTCATAACTAATCCATCAGTAGGAGTAGCTTGATACTCTCCGCCAAAAGGCATTAGTACAGTAGCACTGCCTATACTGCTATCAAAACGCTCTACCAATCCTCTTTGACCACATATATTTAGATCCTTTAGATTTTCTATCCATTTGCTCTTTAAATCTTTAATATCAGTATTATCCTGCTTTATTTTCTCAAAATAGCTTATCTGCTCTGGTGCTTCTATTGTAGCCTTAGTATTTTGCTTAACTCCATTTGTATTTAGAAATTCTCTGTTTATATCGACAATAGTCTTTTTCTTCCACTGCAACACAAGTCTTTTTTGCTCAGTAACCTCAGCCACCTTTATTGCTTCCAGATTTTCATTAGCAGCATAACTTATAAAGGTATCTAAGTCCTTTGAATCAAGCAATACTGCCATTCTTTCCTGTGATTCAGAAATTGCTAGCTCAGTTCCGTCTAGTCCTTCATATTTTTTAGGAACTGCATCTAAATCTATTACAAGACCGTCGGCGAGTTCTCCTATAGCAACTGCAACCCCTCCTGCTCCGAAGTCATTGCACTTTTTAATCAGCTTACTAACTTTAGAGTTTCTAAACAACCTCTGTATTTTTCGTTCTACTGGAGGATTGCCCTTTTGCACCTCTGCTCCACAGTTTATTATGGATTTATCATCATGCTCTTTAGAAGAGCCTGTAGCACCGCCACAGCCATCCCTTCCAGTTCTGCCGCCAAGCAATACAATTACATCGCCTACATTATCAGTGTCCCTAACAACATTTTCTCTAGGTGCTGCTCCAAGCACTGCCCCAATCTCCATACGCTTTGCTACATAGTTTGGATGATATATTTCTGCTACCTGTCCTGTAGCTAAGCCAATTTGGTTTCCATAGGAGCTGTAGCCTGTTGCTGCACCTGTAGTTATCTTCCTTTGAGGAAGCTTTCCTGGTATTGTAGCTTCTATAGGTGTTCTTGGATCTGCACTGCCTGTTACCCTCATAGCTCCAAATACGAAAGATCTGCCTGAAAGAGGATCTCTTATTGCTCCTCCCAGACAAGTTGCCGCTCCGCCGAAGGGTTCTATCTCAGTAGGATGATTGTGAGTTTCGTTTTTGAACATCAACAGCCATTCCTCTGTTTTACCATCCACATCAACATCAACAACGACGCTGCATGCGTTTATCTCGTCAGATACCTCTAAATCATTTAACAGTCCCTGCTTTCGCATTTCCTTCATAGCAATAGTGGCTATGTCCATAAGATTTATATCTCTTTTTACATCCTTATAAACATATTTTCTTGCTTGTTTGTATAAATCTAGAGCTTGCTCTACTCCCCTATTGTAAACGCTATCTTTTATAGTAATATCTTGAATTTCTGTGTGAAAGGTTGTATGTCTGCAGTGATCAGACCAATATGTGTCTATAACACGTATTTCTGTAATAGATGGGTCTCTTTTCTCTATATCTCTAAAATATTGTTGGCAAAATGCCAAATCTTCAAGGCTCATTGCCAATCCTAAATCCTGTGCAAAAGCTTTTTGCTGCTCTTTATTTAAACTTATAAATCCTCTTATGATTTCTACATCGTTTGCTTCAAAGGACTCCATATCCAGCTTTGAAGGCTTCTCCATAGCTGCTTCCCTTGAGTCGGACTGATTTATGCAATAAGCTTTTATCTTATTTAGCTCTTCCTTTGATATATCTCCCTTTAGCACAATAAGCTTTGCAGTCTTAACAATAGCATGTTCCTTCTGTGTAAGTATCTGTATACACTGAGTAGCTGAATCAGCTCGTTGATCATACTGTCCTGGGAGGTACTCAATAGCAAATAGCTTCTCGTCATTTCCTATAGCTAATTCCTCATTATATACCATATCTACATTGGTCTCAGAGAAAATAAGCTTGCTAGCTTCCTTGTATTCCTCATTACTTAGTCCTTCGACATCATAACGATTAATAATTCTTACTTCTTTAATACCCTTAACCAAAAGGTTTTCCTTAACTTCGTGGTATAAGTTCTTCGCTTCTGCGGCATATTCCTGTTTCTTCTCTACATATATTCTTCTGACTTTATTTTCCATGGGTTTCACCCCTCCTTGTCTTTACAGCATAATTTTAACATAGTATAATTGATAATTATAATTAATATTTTTAATACTTATTATAAGGAGTGCTTATCAATGGATATTAATTTTGAGCTTTATAAGGTCTTCTATTTTGTAGCTTATAAAAAAAGCTTTTCAGCTGCTGCCAATAAGCTGTTTATCTCTCAATCCGCAGTCAGTCAATCCATAAGACAGCTAGAGCAAAAGCTTGGCTGTGCATTGTTCTTCCGAAATACAAAAAAGGTTAGACTGACCCATGAAGGACAGGCTCTGTTTACCTATATTGAACAAGCCTTTAACTTTATAAAGACCGGAGAAAAGAGATTAGAGGATATGAATTCCCTTGTTTCCGGAGAAATAAAGATTGGTGCCAGTGATACTATATGTAAATACTATCTTATGTCATATTTTAAGCGTTTCAACGAGAAATATCCGGGTATTAAAATAAAAGTGACAAACAGAACCTCTCCAAAATGCATCGAACTGCTCAAAAATGGCAGTGTGGATTTTAGTGTAATAAACATCCCCGAAAATACTGATTTTCCTCAATTAGAGTTCAAAAAAAGCAGAGCAGTAAAGGATGTTTTTATTGTAGGCAGTAATTATTCACACTTGAAGGATAAGCATTTATCTCTAAAGGATTTAGAACAACTACCCTTACTGGTGCTTGAAAAAAACACTATAACCAGAGATTACTTTGATAGTATTATGAATAGCAATGAAATAAATATAACCCCTGATGTAGAGTCAGGAAGTATAGACGTATTAATCGATATGGCAAAAATCGGTCTTGGTGTAGCATTTGTGCCTGATGTATGTGTAGAGACTGCTGTTTTGCGAGGTGAAGTTCATATACTGAATTTGAAGGAAAATGTGGCTGAAAGATATATGGGAGTAGTGACTCATAAAAACTTTCCTCTATCTATCGCAGCAGTTAAGTTTTTAGAGATGCTTATATAAATTTTATAGAGTTAAAAAATAAATGGTAATACCAAGGTATTACCATTTAAATAACTTTTATAGATATTTCGCCATTTCAGCCAATTTCTCTTTACTTCCTATATCATTTCTCCAGTCTAAATCTCCTATGATGCATTTCTTTACAAGCTCATAGACTTTATTTCTGATATCTTCTAAGCTATTACCTGCCATTACTACAGCCACTAGTCTAGAAGTACCTACTGATAAATATTTGCCATCTTCTGCCTTTATACAAGAACCAAAAAAGACATTAGCACCATGGTTTTGTATTTCGTCTATGTTTACACCAAATTCTACCTGAGCTTTTGATGTACTTGAAGGATAATCTTTAGAAACTGCATAAACAACAATTGATGCTTCTTTCTTAAATTTACATACTTCTTGCGATAGGCTTCCATTAATGCAAGCTTCAATTAAATCTATAAATGGTGTTTCTAATACTGCCAGTACATTCATAACCTCTGGATCTCCAAACCTTGCATTAAATTCCATTAACCTTAGCGAACCATCTTTTAGCTTGAAGAACCCTCCATTTAGTACACCGTTAAATATAATACCATTTTTGTTCAGTTCATTTAATACTTTCTGCATCAATTCCTGACACGCATCTAGTTCATTCTGTGAAAGACAAGGCAAACGTCCTGTGTTTTGAGTGAAGCAGCCCATACCTCCCGTACCAGGTCCTTCATCTCCATCAAATCGATATGCATAATCATATGTAACAGGTGCTACTACTATTTTATGTCCATCAGTAATACCCATTATTGTAAATTCAAAGCCCTCAATCTTTTCTTCCAGCAAGACATTTCCACCATCTTTTAGTATAGCTTCTGCATATTGATATGCCTCATCTACACTTTTTAGATGCTCTCCCATTACCTTTACGCCTTTTCCTCCAGTTAGTCCGTCTGGTTTAACCACCATTTCTCGCCCAACAAATTTGTCAAAGCCTTGTTTAAGCTCATCAACTGAATTGATAACAGCATGTTTAGGGTTATATGAAGGATCAACTTCGTTTACCACATTTCGTGCATAAGTCTTACTCCACTCAATCTTTGCACCTTCCTTTGTAGCACCGAAGGTTGGTATAGAAGCTTCTCGCAAGCAATCTACCACACCTGCTTCAAGTATTGCATCACTACTTACTATAGCAATATCTATCTTCTGTTCAACTGCGAACCTGCTAACTAATAGACCGTCCTTTTGATTTCCTACAATATACTTACCGCCTGTTTGGTTAACAATTGAGGTTATAGTTGGATTTTCATGGGATAAAACAGCGTATACTATACAACCATTCTGCATTAAACTATATGCCATAGTAGCCTCTCTACAGTTATTCCCGACTACTAAACATTTCTTATTATTCATCATAAATCCTCCCTTATCATATGTTATAAAAACACATCCTAATAGATATATATATTATGCTATGAATAAAGACTGACTGTCAAAGAAATTAGATATTAAATTTTCTACATAATATTATTAGTATTGCTTATATAAAAACAACCCAAAAGGGAATATATGTATGATATATTCCCTTTTATAATCTTTACAAAAACTTCTGTTTGTAGAGTTGGTATAGCTCACCCTTTAATTGATAAGGCGTTTTTGCGAGTTTTTCAACATTTTGTGCCCCTAATAGCAGCATAAAAACCTTAACCTCATATTTTATCTTCGAAATAGTAGCTGTTGCAGCTTCAAATCCATTATCAAGCAGTTCTCTTAGTATTAAACCACTTATACCCGATATAGCTGCACCCATACACATTGCTTTAACCACTTCCTCAGCTTTTGTTATGCCTCCACTGCAAATTATTTTCATATTTGATGAGGATTTCCTACATTCTAAAAGGCTAAGTGCGGTAGGTATACCCCATTGCTTCAAAAATGAATAGTCATTTTCTTTGTTACGCCCAGCTTCAATGGCTATAAAATTTGTTCCGCCCTTACCTCCCACGTCAATATATTCCACGCCAACCTGATGTAGCTTCCTGGCAACTTCATATGAAATCCCGAAGCCCACCTCTTTCACGATTACAGGAATCTTAGTCTGTTTGACTATTTGAGTTATGTTTGCCAAAGTACCCTTAAAGTGCCTTTCGCCTTCCTGCATACATATCTCTTGTGGAGTATTTAGGTGCAGCTGCAACGCATCTGCTTGTATCATATCAATAGCCCTGCAAGCATCCTCATAACTATTATTAGCACCTATATTGGCTATTACTATTCCTTCTTTGTTTATTTCTCTTACGATTTTAAAGCTATTCTCAGCCTGCTTATTCTGTATTGCTATAGTCTGGGAACCTACTGCTATAGGTATATTAAAGTCTCGGGCTAGGATAGCTAATTTTTCGTTTATCTCTGCTGTGTAATCCGTGCCTCCTGTAACTGCATTAATCATAATAGGCAGGTCAATTGATTTATTCAAAAATATATGGCTGGTACTTATTTCCTCAAAGTCAATCTCAGGCAAAGCATTATTCTGTAATACAATATCACAAAACAAATTATGGTTTTCATTTGGATGTTGAAGAAACATATTTATATGCTCATCCTTTCGAGATGCCCTTATGTCATTTTTTTCATCATTATTCATTCTATCACCTATATTTTCCACACGTGCTATTTTATATATCAATTTTACCCATATAATTAAAAATTATATCCTTATGTCATTATATCATAATCAACCAAAGCTATTATCTTTTACCCTTTTCTCAACTTTTCTGGAAACTTAGGTTGGTGCATCCATATATAAGAATTAGTATTCGCATCTGCATTAGCAAGCAATAATGCGAGTGCAGCAATAAGGCTTAATATTATTTCTTCAAATTTCATTGTAGTCCCCCCCTCTCATCCTGTATACAATTTCCTGTAAAAAGTGGAGTTAAGGTAATGCCCTCAAAAATCATTGCAATAGCCGCAATGTTGCAGAAAGTTAATAGCATTGGATTAATAAAGTATGTAGTAACTATAATGAATATTTCCAGCATCAATACAATTATACTTCTTCTTCTAAAGATTTTTTTCTCATTTCCTACCATTCTTTTATTTGGTGTATCAACAGGTGCATAAAATAAAACCAACACCCCTGCTAAAAACAATATTATAGTTGTATAAATAAATAGACTACTTATAAAATAATTCTTTACTATCCATATTGATAAGATTGTTATCACCGATGTTACTAAAAAACATTTCAAATATGTATCTGTATGAAAACCTCCAGCATTAATTCTTAATAGACTAAAGGCAGTAATAAACACTATTGCCTCCATAATCCACCCAAGTATCCATGCAATAATCATTAATCCTGTAAACTTAGCAATTCCAGATATCATCACTTGTAACCCATACATATAAACTTCCCAATCATCAAAGGAAATTATTTCTTTGTCTAACAGCCTCTGAGTTATTTTTTTAGATAATCTATCAATCAACCTACCCACCCTCTTCTAATAACTAGCAGACTTATATATAACGAAATGTTTATTATTATTAATTCTCTATATAATAAATGGTATATTTTTTAAAAAAAGAGTCCACGTTTGGGCTCTTTTTTTAACTATAAATATTTAATATTATATCGATATTGGTATAGAAATGTTTGAAATAAAGCACTCTCCATTATCCTCAAAATTTACAATGCCCTCATATTTTTCAACCGCTTGTCTTATATTGTTCAATCCAAATCCATGATTTGAAGAGTCTTTCTTGCTTGTAAAATTTGCTTTATCATCGCATAGTTCTACTTTAATTGCACTTGATTTTGAGTTACATAACTTGATAATAAGGTTATTATTTTGTATATTCATGTCAAATTCAATATATTTGTTTTCCCGTTCTGTTCCCTTACATGCTTCCAATGCATTATCTAATAAATTACCAACAATAATTGAAAGATCTATGGATTCTATACCCATTTTTTCTGGTATATCCGCATCAATTTCCATATAGATTTTATCTTTTTGTGCCATCATAAGCTTAGTATTTAACAAAACAGTAAGAACAGGATTTCCCGTATCAACAACAATATTGAATTCATTGATCTCATCTACCAATCTTTCAATATATTCTTCTGCTTCTTTTCCTTTATTCAATCTTAAAAGTCCATATAAGCAATTTATATGATTGTTAAAATCATGTCTTTGTGAATTCATAGATTTAAGCATAGCCTGTATGTTATCTACATAAAACACTTGTCTTTTGTATTCTTGCTCCTTTACTTGCCACTCTGCTTCCTTCTGGCTTTGATTTATTATACCTTTAGTTATTCCCAAGATGCATACGCTGAATATAATAGCACCTATAGTTGTGTAAACAATATAACTTGTGCTATTCACTTTTAATGAAAGTAGCTCTAGATTCTTGTAAAACCACAATGCCATCAGTATTATTATTATATTAAAAACACACACTAGTATAATTTGGTACAAAGCCGTTCTGTTTATGCTCTTCTTAAATTTTAGTTTAGGTATAAAGTACCATACAATAATAAAATATAATGATTTCGCTATTGAAACTCCAATAATTTTAGGAAGAATTTGAGTATGTATTTCATTTGGTGTCATTCCAAGTAAATATACAACCAACACCCCGATTCCCTCTGTAACAAACGTTAAGATCATCGCAAGAAATATATACATATAAATGCTGAATATGTTCTCTTTAAATATCAGCTTATATAATATTCCTGTAGTTAAAATCATTACCACAAGTCCTACTGCCGCCCCGCTACCAAATATATATCCAATTGCAGTGTTAATAATTGATTGAGCTATAACTACAAAATAAGTACGCCTCATATCTGAGTTAGCATCCCGTAAAAATCTCTTAACGAAAAATAAAACTAACGCCACATCTATTATAGTGGTCAAACATTCCAGTGCCATGTTTAATATCATGAATACCCCTCCAAAAAATATATTTCTCAATTTCTCAGTACATCTAGTTTTTTTGTTTACAGGTATTGTTTTATCAATTTCTCTTATATAAATATCATCATTTTTATCTCTATATAGAACACGCAAATTAGTGATATTTGTGTGTTCTGTAAACAGCAGAATATATATCAGACTATTTTATAAATGCAGATTGTTTAGTGTGATATATATAACACCTTTGATAATTAATTATGTAAATAGCTCCATATCCAATCATCTATCAGCTTGTCCATATTTTCATTAAAATCAAACTAATCTTTCTTAGAATACCTGTCTGTAATTTTTTGTATCTGTAATCCATTTAGCTCTTTTTATATATAAAGATACTATGTACAGGATTACATTCATCACAAGCACCTATAATAACTCTACCTCACCACCTCTGCATAAATAATATAATATCCTTTATATGTAAAACACATTAGTATAGTTTTATAATACTTTATATTCGACAAAAATGACAGTTTTTTTATAACTTATCACAAATTTTTCATATTTATACTTACTTTCTTCGTATTTATACTAAATTTAACGCAAAATTTGTAATATTTTAGCATATTTTATTAAGTTCCGAATACCTTTTTGTCGAATATTCGCCTGATTTACAGGTCATGTACATTTGCATTTTAGACTATTTATCTTAAATGCAAGTATTTTGTGATTTTTTAATTTTTGTTGAATATTAATATTGCATATATTATGAATACTGGGAAGGTGATTATTATCAAATTTTATCTATTCTCTAGAACAAGGCTATCTATATTCATTTTGGCTATTTTAGTCATAGCTGTAATTATACTGAAACTGTTATATTCTAACGCAACAGACTCACATACAGCAAAACTTGTTATGGGAGCAACTCTTCTAAGTCAAAACCATGAACTTGAGTCAAATGCTAAAGCCCCTTTAAAACTAGATATCAAAAAGTATTTTCGGCCCTCAAAGCTGCCTATATTAAACACTCAAGTTATAAGTGGTGAACCTATTGACACCTACAAAATACAAAGTCCCGAAGAATCCATAATATACTACTTTAGCTTCCTTAGAGAGGCAGAAAATCTTACAAAGGATAAATCAGGAGGCTGTGGTTCTGTAGGCTCTGCAAAGGCTCCATTCCCTATAGCCTACAACTTTCTGACTCCTGAGTACCAAAAGAAAGTAAATTTCAATCAATATCTGAAGTCCTTTGAAGGTATTGGACACACCAACCTTATCAAGTTTAGAAAACTATCACCTGATCTACGTAACCCAAAGGATATGAGATATTTTATTGAAATTGAGACCATAGAAGGTTCTGACAAGGGTGTCACTTATTTTGCATATTACTATGGATTTATTTATATTCAAAAGCAAGGTGAAAAGTATTTAATATCAGATATGATAATGTATGGAGAAGATTTCTTATGTGCACCTTATCATGGATGGTACCATGATGCTGAAAGCAATGTAGCTATTAGATATGGAGATTGGTGCAAACTCATAAAGGAAAAATACCCTGCAAAGCAAGAGGGGTATGTAAAACTAATAAGCTTTAAAGGCACTGATGGTAACGACTACATGATTGAGTTTATGCAGCTTACTAATGATACAGATGTGGAGGTAGCTCAGTATAAGAAAGGGTCTGACGGAAAGTGGCAGGTAATACATCTGAGTCCAGAAAATTGCGTTTCTATGCATCAATAATGTATCTTCAAATCTACATCTTCATTTTATTGGCACTGAATGTGGAAAATATGATATTATAGACATTAAAAGCGTTATTATAATTCACGTAGAATCGAGGTAATATATGATTAAATTTGAAAGAAATACAGAACTAAATATAGCAATGAAGAACCTCATATGCTCAATGGTTGATGTGAATGACTACATCACAACTATTCTGAACTATACGGAAAAAACTCTTACTCCGCAGAAGGAAAAAGAGCTGATAAAAATATTAAAAAAATATAACATTCCTCATGAAGACTTGAAATACGACTCAAAAGCCCTGACCGAGAATCCGTATTTCGAGAACATCAAACTTGACAGTGTGGACACAGAGACCGTGAGTTATGAGATATCCACCATCAAGAAAAGAACTTTAATTAGTATGAATTTCCATAAGCCCATTGGAAAATATCTGTTCCACTATCATCCCATCGGATACTTTGAAACAGACATAGATATGCCAGTCCTCAAAGAAGGCAATAAGGTATGGATGTCTCCAGCCATCAGCGAAATAGAGAGCATGAGAGACGGAATTGAAAAAGGACATGGGAAATGTCTTACAATGGGACTTGGAATCGGAGTCCTCCCATATCTTTGGCTGCTGAAAGACGAGGTGGAAAGTGTAACGATAGTTGAATTCAATCACGATGTCATCGATTTATTTGAAAAGTACATCAGACCACAGTTTAGAGCCGATAAGAACCTTGAAATCATTCATGGTGATGCCTTCGACTACTACAACGAGGAGTTCCTAAATCAGTTCGACTATGTGTATGTGGACTTCTGGGAATCTAGCGGAGATGGTTTGGAATTGTACACAAGGCTCATGAAGAAGAAGATAAACCTCCCTCATGTCGACTACTGGGTGGAGGACTCTATTCTCTGCGACGTGAAATACATCGTAGCCCCTTTTCTTTATGCAGTATATGAAGGCAAAAGTGTAACTGATTTCATATCCTCGATTGACGGAGATTCAAAGGAACTTGCAATGAAAGTAAATAGGTACTTCAAGACAAGGAATGACATGATAAGAACAGAAGATGAATTGTTGCGTATCATACACGAGAAAGATGTTTTGAGAGAGATACTCTCACAATAGAAAAAGTCCCCCTAACCGTAGTTTATTTATATGCTACGATTAGGGGGTTGTTTTTGCCATGTCAAGTCTTCTCACTAATGCTATTATATATCCTATAGTAATAAAATGGCTTCTCTTCAATTTCACCTGAATTAAGTATCATTTTTGTTTCAAGCTTTGTAAATCCACATTTTTCAACAATTCTCTGTGATGGATAATTGTCCAGCTCAACTATTGCTATTAGGTAATCAATATTTAAGCTACTAAAAGTCCACTCTATCATAGCTTTTGCCGCTTCGCTTATATATCCGTTATTACTATATTTTTCTGAAATGAAATATGCAATTTCTATTTCATTGTCTACCTCTTCTTTATTTCCTATCCCTACCATTCCAATTATATTGCCGCTGGTTTTAAGCGTAACTGCAAGCATTACTCTTGCAGTGTCCTTCGTTGTTAAAGAATATTGTTTTTCTACCCAGCTTATCCAAGCTTTTCTTCTTTCTAAAGGACATTCCCAGTCAGGCATCCATTTTAAGATATATGCTTCATTGCATATTTTATGTAATTCTGATGCATCATCTACTGAAAATTGCCTTAATATTAGTCTTTCTGTTTCTATACAAATATTCATTTTCTCACCTCATTATAGTCAGAATATATCAAATAAATCGTTATATTATATAATTACATAATAAGAATAATACTTATTATGCATGAGATAATACAGGAAACATTATTTTGTTCTTTTGGAATAAGTCAGCTTTATCTTTCATGACAAATAAAGTTGTATCATCCTCATGCAATAAATTTACATTATAGCTTTCTGTATTATTAGGTGTAAATCCTAAAAATACTGTTTTTACTTCTTTATTAGTGAGTGCCATTATAATGCTGTCTAAATCAACTTCTGATGGTGAAAATATATCCTGCAAAAATAATGTATCACCATTTAGCTCAACAATTGCAATCGCATCCTGCTCTCTTATATAGTAAACATTTTCACTCATAAAAGAGGTACAATAAAACATTACTAATCCTTTACTATCTAGCATTTCTAATTTTAACGTTTGGACTTTATTATTAATTCTATCTACTAATAATTCTCTGTTATTGTCTAAAGACATATCTAGTTTTTCTGCGGCTATAATTTCATTATTATTTATAATTGTTTTTGAGCATTGATATTCATTCACAGCCGTAAACCCAAATTTGGGATAAAAATTTAATACACTATCATTTGCAAATAAATATAACATATCGCATTTATCCTTCCATTCTTCTATGACCTTCTCCATAAGGTATTTAGCTAATCCTTGGTTTCGGTATGCAGTATCTGTCATTACCGTTCCTATTTGTATGTATCTTTTATTTTCTCCTAAAACCAAAAAATCCATAATACTTGCAGAGACATTGGCAACCATATTTTCACCATCTAATAGTGAATATGGCATATACCCGCTTCCCCAGTATCCACTTTGATACCACTGTTCAAAATCAAATCCATATGTTTTTTGTGTTAATATATTAAAGCTTTTTCTAAGCAACTCATTGTCTCTATAATCAGTTATAAAGGCATACTCTCTACCTTTAGTTAATAATTTTTCCATTAATACCACTCCTTAAATCATTATTACTTATTAACAATAGCATTAATTATTTCATAAAGGCAATCTCTTATTTAATTCATAAATCAAAAATGTACCATACACATAGCTTTGAATAAATAGACTGTATCAGAAAATGTCGTTTTGATGCCATCTTATAGCTATTATTGTAATTTTTTAGTACATAAATGTAAATATCTCTATTGACATTTTATATATCTTTATGGTAATCTAATTTTGGTAATCTATCCATTATATGTTATTTTGTATAGATTAACTAATATATTAAGGGGGAAATAAAATGGATAATTGTTGTGGAGGTTGGACAGTTCAAATACCTGTTAGCGATGAGAATAAAAAGGTACTTGAAACTGCTTTAGCAGGATTGGTAGGATGTACTTATGAACCTATAGCAGTTGCTACTCAAGTTGTAAATGGAGTTAACTATCTATTTATAGCTAAATACACTACAGTAACATTAACACCAATGACTGGACTAGCAAAAATATATGTTGCAGCAACACCTGCTGGAAGTGAACCTAAACTAGTTAATATTGAAACTCTAATATAAGTTAAATATTGTTTTAAAGGTAGGTTAAACTTAATGTTTAATCTATTTTTATTGTATTTATTAGATACTTAATATATTTTTGTAAGTTTTTCTAACTATTCTTTGCGTATTAAGAATATATTATTTAGTTCACATTAAACTTAGATAATTATATATTTTATGTCTTTTTATTGTTGGTTCTTTTTGGTTACTTCCATATAAGAAAGCTGCATATAATAAAAAGTGAACGTAAAAAAGGCAGACACACAGGTCTGTTACTACG
The DNA here is from genome assembly GCA_942492835.1 of uncultured Clostridia bacterium. Lineage (GTDB taxonomy): Bacteria > Bacillota > Clostridia > Lutisporales > Lutisporaceae > GWB2-37-7. The sequence continues at coordinate 1,368,540 of OW818645.1, forward strand.
GATTATTCCCACTCTATAGTTGCTGGTGGTTTAGAGGTTATATCGTACACTATTCTGTTAATATTTTCTACTTCGTTTACTATGTTGGAAATACTAAAAAATAACTTTGAGCATCTTCGATATTTCAGAAAAAGTCTTTTCGATATTTTACTATGTCTATTGTAGTCCAGTTTCAACTAATTGTAAATATCTTACTTCATAATAAATACTCCAATTATTATTGAAAAAAAGAAAAAAGTTATTAATGATATTCTTAACAATATTTTGATAATTCTATATTTAATATGACTAGGCTCAAACTTTCTGTAATAAACATTAAATACATCAATATTATTTGATATAATAGTATAAAATAACATAATTATTACAAAATAAATTAAAGTAATGTACTGAGTAATTCTTATATGAAACAATAACATTGTTCTACTTAATATTATTGATATTGTAGCTATTGAGAACAGAAATATAAATTGAGTAAGAATTATTCTGTAGCTGAAATATAAGCTCTTAAATTTTTGCAAATCATTACTTAACTCATGTTTAGGAAAGAGTTTAGTTTTATGATAGCTTATTTCGCTAGCAATTACCTCTTTAACGGTCTTACCTTCTAATAATCCAAAACAAATAATTAAAATAATATATGTTATAAAAATCAAACATATTGTAATAGTTGTTGAATAATAATTATACTCATTAAACTTAAATACTATCATTAATAAAGCTATAACTGCAAATGACATTATAGTTTTAATGACTATATTTCTCTTAGAAACAACTTTTTCTCTATTAGATTTTAAATTCTCTTTATATATTAGTTTTACATTATTCATTATATCAGTAACTGTTCCATAATTATGAGTCGGTATAAAATTATATATAGTTAATAAATAGCACTCTATTGAATTTTCTACTATAATATCGTTAATATCACCCTTTTTTAAATACATTTCAGTACATTTCTTCGTACTTTCTTCTATAGTTTTTATAGTTAATCTTACAATATCTTTTGCTAAAGGTATTATGTTCACAGTCTGAAAAATGAACAAAAACAGTATAGATATCATCTTTAAAACCCAAGCAGTATTGTTTCCCTGTAACTTATTCAAATCAACAAATGATAAAGAAATTACTAAGATGTAGGATGAAATTACAAATATGCTTTTAGTTAAGATTTTTTTATTTTCTCTTTTTTCTAATTCAACTTTAAATAAGTAAGTAATTGTACATGCTAATGCACCGATAAACACATATCCATTGTAACCGATTTCTTGTATGGGAACGCAAGAAATAGATATCATTAATATAGCAAAATAAAATAATATCACCCAAAATATTAAAATAAATATATGAATAACAAACTCAAGAAATTTTATGGCAATTTTATTTTTTGATACTCTAATAATAAGTAGAAGTGTCTTTATCGGAGTCACTATGTTGAAATTGCTATCACTTCTCTGTTTCATTATAGCTATAAAAAAAACAGATATTGCTAATGATGTTAATAAGAAATAATTCCCTATCTGTGTTATAGGATGATAATTAGGATACAGCCTTAAAAAATTCTTTACATATATTTCAATTGATAATATAAATGCACCCGTAACAAATAAAGAAATAAAAAAAGATAGAATTCCTTCTAATATATATGTAATTATTCTATCTATTTTATTGGCTTTATCACTTCTATTTTGAATAATAAATCCTTCCATGCTAGCGAACAAGCTTATAAAGATATCTTTGAAATCATTACATTCCTTTCTTTTTAACCCTGTCCGCTCTCTAGAATCAATTAGAATTTCATTTAAAGACATAATATCACTCCCAAACATGTGTTCTATTTTATATTATTATACTGATTACTTATATTTTCTGTCAATACTAAGTTGAATACGTATTCTAATTATGCTTTATACTTGTTTCGAAACTCAGCCTTTTTATAAGTCCCAGTGTACTCATATCATATAGTGGTAATAGAAATGCTAGTAATTTGTGTTCTACCGCCCACTAGATAAAAAAAGCAGTGATTAATCCTGCTTTTTGCTATGTTTATTCTCATATTCCTTCTTATATCTATAGAATGTTGGTTTAATCAATCCTAATTGCTTCATGCACTCAAAAGGCTTTAATTCCCCTGATAAAACCTTATTATATTCTTCCTCAAATAATTTATAATCTATACTTTTTGATACCAATATCCTTATTTAATCAAAGCTATAAAATTTATTATAATTATATTAGATTAACATATTTCTCCATCCTAATAGGATATAAGTCATCAAAATAATCTTCTTTTAATTGTACTAAGAAGTTGCTTGAAACAATCGATGCATTTTGATATTCTTTTATTTCAGTAAGTTTCTTAAAGTTAATTCCAAGTATTATCACTGGATTATTTATTAAGTAGCCAATAATTGATTTACTCGTTTCATTGATTATAAGATAGAAGATATTATAGTTTTCTCTTTTTATATTTGCAACACTTAATTCATTATAACTGATAAAAAATTTACCATCAGTTCTTTTAGTACTCTTAACCTCATAATAAATTTCTCGATTTTCGATTGTTTCTCTAATATCATAGCCTAACGAACTATTTGTGAGTGAGACTCTCTCAACATGTTTCTTATTCTTTTTTAAATAAGCCATTGCAATCTCTTCACCTAATATACCTAAAGCTATTTGCTTATTTACCCATTTTGGTGATGTATCATTTTCTTGGTTTACATTGTTCAAGTAAATATTTTCTCTCGAAGTATTTTCTAATTCATCAGCTAAAGATGAGGTGTATGTACCTATGATTTCTTCATTTCCACCTCTTAGTAAGCTATTTTGGTCTTTCTTAATAATATATAGTGGCAGGAATTTTTCTAAATTATATACATTAACTTTACTCATTTTTGATGTTCCTCATGGCACATGACCTACAAGTAATCCATTTTATTTTATATATATCATCTTCAAATTGCTGCAATGCCCAATTTTCTGGTATAGCTTCATAAATCCCATTACAGACATGGCACTTAAAAAAATATATTAATCTCGTATCTCTTATGTCAAACCAAGTTAATTGTCTTCCGATTTTTTCTCCAATTTCACTAATATTATTCTGATATGCATTTCTTTTTTTATATCCATATTTTGTTTCTGGGTTCAAAACTTTAGATCGTTTTTCAATAATGTTCTGAATAATACTATTTATATGTATTATTTTACCCGATGTCAGGTGGAAAGTTTTTGTGTTTTCATTATAATTTCTATCAATACAGAGTACCATTTCATCTAAAGTTAATCCATATTGATATAACATTTCAAAGACATAAGCTCTATTATAATCATCTCTCAATTCGTATCTTATTTTAATTATTTCATCTATAGTTAGAGGTAATGTTTTTCGTGCAGTCTTTTCAATTTCTTTTCTTGGTATAATAAAACTACTAATCTCTTTAATATCAAAACTTAGTGGGACATATTTTGAAGCTATTTCAAATAACCCCCTAATAGCATATAATTTGCCATTATATCTGTTTTGACTATTGCTTAATTCTAAAAATTCTTTAACTTTCTCCAGAGATACCTTATCCAAATCAACATATCCACAAAATTCCACAAAGTTTATCGAAGCATTTGTATAATTAGAAATTGTATCCTGACTTTTATTTTGTTCATTCAGCTCATTAATGTACTCGTTAAGCCATTTTTGGTTATTTGGTGTCAGGTTACTAATTCTTTTATTATTATTTGAATTAGTCTTACTCATATGATTACCCCCAATTAAATAATACAAAATAGCATTATAATTTAAATCTATTTTTCATTATGTGGTATCTAATAAAGCTTAATAATAAGTATGTTATACTTTATGATGCTATTTACCACCCCTGTACCTGTATCACCTACAAAACTACATCATCAAGAGAATCGCTAAACTATAGGTTCTTCAATACTTGACGTGGATTATCGTATGAATAGGTATAGGTGCCAGGCACCAAACATAAGAACTTATTTATTTATTCCTGCTAAACAAGTTTCTTATGGCAGTGTCTGTCGTACTAATATTGCTTCCTATTTCCTTAAAGGTATATTTTAACTCGACTGCTACTTTTATATATTTGAGTTTATATTGTGTTAAGCTTCTTTTCCGTGATCCATTTTTTATCTCTACGAAGCCCTCATCATCCACTCCTGTTTCAATCAAGATTTCATGCAGTCTTTTTCTCTGTTCTACCTTTTTCCTTGCCTTACACATTACAACATATGCTTCATCACCTATGGCAGTTTTGCTGTCATAATCCTCATTTTCTTTTTCATCCATATATGCACTATACTGCTTCAATGCTTTCGCTCTATCCTCTGATAGCATTTTAAGAGGTACATCTATATTTATAAAGCTGCTTGCATTGCTTCTGTAGTACCAATCACTACTCCATCTGTATTCCTCTACCTTTGAACTCATAAATGCTAATACAGGGTTTTGATGTATGTACCTAATCAGAGATAGCAAATATCTTTCATCTTGTACTAAAACCGCTTTGTACCTTCCTTGAAAAGCATGCCCTACCCTATTATATTTAACATTATAGTACTTACTATATTTATTGTTTATCTGATGCATTAGTTTTTGCAGAGGAGTTTCAAAGACCTGTATTATAAAATGGTAATGGTTATCCATTAATACATAAGCAAATATATTGAACTCTAACCCCTTCTTAAGCTCTTTTACTTACTTTAAGAAGTATTCCTTGTCTATGTTATCCTTGAAAATACACTCCTTATTGTTTCCTCTTGCTATTACATGATATATTCCACCCTTATACTCTTCTCTCCAAGGTCTTCCCATACATATTTCTTGCTAAATATCAGATTTATTTAATGACTTGTTCAACTTTTCTATACTTCTGCTTACTACTATTTGGCTTATCAGGTATTGTCATCTCAATATACCCCAATTCTAAAGCAGGCAATAAATAATTATCTCTAAATGATGGTCTATGTTTTAGTCCTATTAACTCCATCAGTTCCTTGGTTGAATATTCTTTATCACCAATGATATCAAGCAACTTCCTGACTTGCTCGGTCACTTGTTCGGTCACTTGTTCGGTATCTGCTATTTCACATAATGCATCATAAACAGCTGTTAGCAAAAACTCAACGAATTTTCCCGAATCTGCACTATAGTCACATTCTCCAAGAACTTTATAATATTCTTCCTGTCGTTCCCTGATTAATGTTTCAATTGGTAGCCATCCAAATAAGGACTTCCATTTATAAAGCAATAAAGTTTGCCACATTCGCCCCATTCTTCCATTACCATCAGCAAATGGATGAATAAATTCAAATTCATAATGAAACACACAACTTTTTATTAATGGATGAACTTCTGCTTTTTTTGCCCAATCTACCAATTTTTTGATCAAATGTGGTACCTGATTTGCCGGAGGCGCCATATGAACCAGCTGCTTCCCTGCAAAGACTCCTACGCCACCACTTCGTAACGTTCCAGCTTCCTTTGTCAGCTCATTCATTAATACTTTATGGGCTAACAGCATGTCTTTTACAGAATATGGATTTAGCTCTAAAAGTCTGTTATATGCTTCAAATGCATTCTTTACTTCGCATATTTCATCTGGTGCTCCAAGAATTCGCTTGCCGTTGATGATGTCGGTAACCTGATCCAATGATAAAGAATTATTTTCTATAGCTAAAGAGGCATGAATTGTACGGATACGATTATCCCTTCTAAGCCTTGGATTATTGCTCATGTTATCATTTATCGTGATTTTGGTTATTATTTCAGTAATAGCAGAAATTAAATTTACTGTTTTATCTGTTATTGTATATGGTGGAACATAACCTTTTTCGCTCATATTTTTCCTCACTCAGTGCTGAATTTTGCACTTTTTAAATTAACGCATATATTTTTATCACTTGTACATAATTATACCGTACAAGATTTGATAATACTACTACTTTTTCCCTTTTGTTTTACTCTCATAGCAAAAATCCTGCACCTAACTATACAGTTACATGTCAACATATTTTATTAGATTCTTTCCTAGCAACCTATGCCACTTTATCAACGCCTGCTCTTTTATCCAAAGTTTTGCTTCCAATTCTTCACATTTGAATTTCGATCAAGTTAAAAGTTTTGTCATAAACTGTACTTCTTTATTGAAAGTGCATATGGAATTTTGGGGAGCAAAGTAATGTTTTATCAGTGATCTGCTTTTCTTCTGTCATAACGAATAAAAGAGGATAAAAAATACCCTTTATTCCTTAATACTGTACACCTAACTTTTCTAATAATGATTTTTCGCTCATAGCTTATACTTTCTTTCCAAAGAATTGATGGTAATCAAGATTGCAATACCAGATACTTTGCAATGTTGCGCTCTTAACCCCAAATAATTTAATCATTGCCAAAGAAAGAGCCTCAAGAACTGCGTAAATACGCCATTCTTGAGGCTCTTTCTTTATTATTCCCACTCGATAGTTGCTGGTGGTTTACTGGTTACATCATAAACTATTCTGTTAACATGCTCCACTTCGTTTACTATTCTGTTTGATATTTTCTCCAAAATATCATATGGGATGCGTGCCCAATCGGCTGTCATAGCATCTGAGCTGGTTACAGCACGAATTGCTATAGTATGTGAGTAAGTGCGTTCATCTCCCATTACCCCTACGCTTCTAATGTTCGGAAGTACCGTAAAGTACTGCCATATGCTTCTATCAAGTCCCGCTTTTGCTATTTCTTCTCGTAGTATTGCATCTGAATCCTTTACTATTGTAAGCTTTTCTTCAGTTATTTCACCAAGTACTCTGATTCCAAGTCCTGGACCTGGGAAGGGTTGTCTCCAAATAAGATCCGCTGGTATACCAAGATCAAGTCCGACCTGTCTTACCTCATCCTTAAACAATGTATTTAAAGGTTCAATTAACTTGAACTTCATGTCCTCTGGCAGTCCTCCCACATTATGGTGAGACTTTATGGTAGCTGCAGTTTTAGTACCGCTCTCTATGATATCTGGGTAAATTGTACCCTGTACTAGATAATCAATGTCTCCTAGCTTGTTAGCTTCCTCTTCAAATACTCTTATGAATTCTTCGCCTATTATCTTTCTCTTTTTCTCTGGTTCTGCCACTCCCGCAAGTTTACCTAAAAATCTTTCCTCTGCATTTACCCTTATTAAATTCATAGCAAATTGCTTTCTGAATATGTTTTCAACCTGATCGCCTTCATCCTTACGAAGCAGTCCATGATCAACAAATATACAGGTAAGCTGGTTTCCCACTGCTCTATGTACCAGTACAGCAGCTACAGAGGAGTCTACTCCTCCGCTTAAGGCACATAATATCTTTTTACTGCCAACCTTCTCTTTTATCTCAGCAAGTTTCTCATCTATAAAGCTATCCATGGTCCAATTGCCTTTTAGTCCACATACCTCATATAAAAAGTTGTTAATTATTGATTTCCCATGTTGTGTATGCTCTACTTCAGGATGGAACTGTACCCCATAAAGCTTCTTTACCTTATTTCCCATAGCCGCTACAGGACAGGTTTCAGTGGTTCCCAATATCTCAAAGCCTTCAGGCACTTCACTTACATATATTGTATGGCTCATCCAACAAATGCTCTTATTTGGTACATCCTTAAAGATATCTGATGGCTTAACATTCATCTCTGCTTTACCATATTCTCTTTTATCTGCTCTTGCTACATTGCCGCCCAGAATATAGGACATTAGCTGTGCGCCATAGCATATACCAAGTATCGGGATATTTAGCTCAAATATATCCTTGTCGCACTTTGGTGCTCCTTCTTCATATACACTTGCAGGACCGCCAGTAAAAATTATACCCTTTGGATTCTTACTCCTTATTTGCTCTATAGTTATATCATAAGGTACTACCTCACAGTATACCTTTGCCTCTCTTACTCTTCTCGCTATTAGCTGATTGTACTGACCACCAAAATCCAAAATCAGTACTAATTCCTTATCATCCATCTATATTCTCCTTATTCCTCAAATTACAGACTGTAATTTGGAGATTCTTTAGTTATTTGAATGTCATGGGGATGACTTTCTCTTAGTCCAGCTGCAGTAATTCTTATAAATTGACCATTCTTTTTTAAGTCATCTATAGTTTTTGTACCACAGTAGCCCATACCTGCACGAAGTCCACCAATAAGCTGATAAATAGTTTCTGACAGTGCACCCTTAAATGGTACTCTTCCTTCTACACCCTCTGGTACCAGCTTTTTAGCATCTTCTTGAAAGTATCTATCTCTGCTGCCATTTGACATAGCTGCTAGGGAACCCATACCTCTATATACCTTATAGCTTCTGCCTTGATATATTTCTGTATCTCCAGGGCTTTCTTCCGTACCTGCAAAAAGACTTCCTATCATTATTACACTAGCACCTGCAGCGATTGCTTTTGGTAAATCTCCACTGTATTTTACGCCACCATCAGCTATTACTGGCACTCCATGTTTGTTAGCTTCTAGCGCACAGTCATAAACTGCTGTAATTTGTGGAACTCCAATTCCTGTTACTACTCTAGTTGTACAAATTGAACCAGGTCCTATACCAACCTTTATCGCATCCGCTCCTGCTTCTATAAGTGCTTTTGTTGCTTCAGCAGTTGCTACATTTCCTGCAATAATCTGTAAGTCAGGATAATTTATCTTTATTTTCTTTACCGTATCCATTACACCCATAGAATGTCCATGGGCGGTATCTAAAACAATAACGTCAACCTTTGCTGCCACTAATGCAGCAACTCTATCCATTACGTCAGCAGTAACACCTACCGCTGCACCAGCTAATAGTCTACCACCTGAATCCTTAGCAGAATGTGGGTATTGAATTGTCTTTTCGATATCCTTTATAGTAATAAGTCCTTTTAAATAGCCCTGCTCATCTACCAAGGGAAGCTTTTCTATCTTATGCTTTTTAAGTACTTCCTCTGCTTGTGCTACACTTGTTCCCACAGGTGCTATTACGAGGTTTTCTTTAGTCATAACTTCATCTATTTTTCTAGAAAAGTCAGTCTCAAACCTTAAATCACGGTTTGTCAGTATGCCTACTAGCTTGCCTTTTTTATCTGTTATAGGTACTCCGGATATCTTATATCTCTCCATTAAATCCATGGCATCAGATATAATATTATCAGGTGAAAGATAGAAAGGATCAACTATGACTCCATGCTCAGATCTTTTTACCTTATCTACTTCTATAGCTTGTTTCTCTATGGACATATTCTTGTGAATTATACCTATTCCGCCTTCTCTGGCAATGGCTATAGCAAGTCTAGCTTCTGTAACAGTATCCATTCCAGCTGACATAAGAGGTATATTAAGCTTTATCTTTCTAGTAAGATATGTACTTACATCAGTGTCTTTAGGCAACACCTCTGATTTCGCAGGTATTAAAAGTACATCATCAAAGGTAAGTCCTTCCTTTAAAAATTTTTCCATTGTTTTTCCTCCTCTATAAAAATTAAAATTTATTAAAATAAAAAATAAATGATTTACAGTTTAAGTATATATACGTTAATTTGTGCATTAATATAAAAAATAGTCATCTATATATATCGCACTAAACCATTTACATTTATAAAATAGTGAGATATATTTTTTACGTTTATAGAATACATGAAAATAGATCATGTTTTTGTTACTAAGTAATTTGTGTATTCTATCTAAACAAAAAGCAGCATAAGTGAATTACGCCGCTTGATAGCAATAAGTCACTCATAGTCGCACAATTATGGCTGTGCGGTAGAAACCTTCGAACCATTTCTTCGAATTTATATGAGTTAATAAATTTAGTTATTGCTAATTAGTATATTTAATTGCATATAGTTTGTCAATGAGTTTTTATAATATACTTTTTTTATTTTTCTTACTTCCTGTAAATCATAATTATTATATCTAAAATGTTAAAGCTTTATAGTAGAATATTACAACCATTATACTGCAAATAAAAACCTTTATAACATTACCTAGAAGATATCCTATGAATACAGCTATTCCTGACTTCACTGCGCTCTTCATTTTTTTACCATAGTATAACTCACCTAAAATTATACCTGTCAGCTGCCCAATTATCAACCCTGGCACGCTAAACAATATCATGCCAATAATTCCTACCACCACACTGCCAATAATACCATATTTGGATGCACCATATTTTTTTGCTGTTATAAAGCTTGCCAAATAGTCTACTGCCGAAGCAAGACCAGCTAAAATAAGAAATATGACTAGATATCCTATGGTAATTACCTGAAAATTAGTACTCCAGGCATAAATCAATATGCCTGCAAAAATCAGCCAGGTACCCGGTAATACTGGTAAAAATATGCCTACTAAGCCGATAATAATAAGTATTGTACTTATAATGAGATATAGTATATTGATACTATCACCGACCTTTAATAAAATATAATAAACCTCTGTTTGATATTCTTGTCATTTTGCAGAGGTTTATACAATATAACTTATTCAACTATACTAATTATATCTCCTGGTCTTATGGTTCCTTCCTTTAGAACCTTGGTGAATATTCCCTCAGTAGGCATAGCACAGGTTCCTATCTGTTGAAATATTGCACATTTGACATGACATTCCTTACCTATTTGTGTCACCTCATGTATGGTTTCTCCTATTTGAAGCTTAGTACCAACAGGCAGCTTCCAAAGCTCAAAGCCCTCAGTGGTAATATTTTCTGCAAATTTACCTGTGCATAGCCCTTCTATACCTAATGCCTTCATTTTATTTATACTTTCTATTCCGAGCAGACTTACTTGTCTATGCCAGTTTCCTGCATGAGCATCTCCTACTAAGCCGTGATCCACCTTGAAAACACCTTCTTCTATGGTTGTCTTTGGTACGCCTTTTTTCTCGCTGATATTAATTGCTATTACTTTACAATTCATATTTATTCCTCCAATTATATTTTATCCGCCTATTCGATACATATCTCTCTTTATTGGATTACTACCCTTAGAATTTAAGCTATGCTGTACAGGCTTCTGATTAATAGCTTGAACTATAGTGTCTTGCAGATTGCCTTTGTTTCTTATGACATCTAATACATCAATTTCCTCGTCCGAGTGAAGACAAGGCTTAAGCTTTCCATCTGCAGTAAGCCTTATTCTGTTGCAGTTGCCACAGAAAGCATGACTTATAGGATTTATAAGTCCTACCTTTCCCATTGCTCCTGGCAGCTTATAATAAGTCGCAGGACTGCTAGGATCATCGCTTGTCACCAGTGTAAGCTCCTTAGACCTATCAAGTATCACACTATTGGATACAAAGTTCTTTTTAGCCCAGATTGAGGCTTGTCCTAAGGGCATTAACTCAATAAATCTTACCTCAATAGGACTTTTTATAGTAAGGTCTATAAAATCTTCTATTTCATCATCATTAAAGCCGCCTATAAGAACAGTGTTTAGCTTAATAGGTTTCATTCCAACCCTTTCTGCCGCTTTTATACCCCTCAAAACATCATCAAGCTTTCCACCTCTTGTGATGTAGGAATATTTCTCTTTATTTAAGGTATCTAGGCTTATATTTACTCTCTTAAGTCCTGCTTCCTTTAACTCTTTTGCATACCTTTCTAATAGTATGCCATTAGTAGTTAGTGCTAAATCCTTTATATTTTCAAGTTTTGATATTTTCTCAATAAGATTTGTGAGTCCGATTCTTACTAAAGGTTCTCCTCCTGTAATGCGCACCTTATTTACACCAAGCTCAGAGCATGACTTTACCACTTCAAATATTTCCTCTAGGGATAATATATCTTGATGCTCCTTCTTACAGATGCCTTCCTCTGGCATACAGTACATACAGCGAAGATTACATCGATCAGTAACTGAAATTCTTAGATAATTAATGTTTCTTCCTAAAGTATCCTTCATTTTCCACACCATTCCCACTCTTTATTATATATAAATAATCTCTCCCGCTGACTCCAAAGTGTATCCGCCTAAAGCTTCTAGCTCTCTTGCAAACTCCGCAGATTTTAGTATTTCTATAAACAATTCTATCATAGGCTGTTTCAAATATCTAAGGGGTACAGCAAAATCATAATCCTCTTCACCAACAGGTATAAAGTCCAAATTCATTGCTTTTGCGGCGGACGAAACGCCCAGACCTGCATCAGCACTGCCAGATTCTACAGCTGCTGCAACTGCCATATGAGTTGTCATTTCTCTTTGGTAGCCTAATATATTTTCAGGTGAAATCCCATTTAAAGACAGCTTGTAATCCAAAAGTATCCTTGTACCTGCTCCCCTTTGCCTATTAACAAACTGTACGTCTTCTCTCGTAAGGTCTTTAAAGCCACTTATTTGTTTAGGATTACCTTTTCTTACCATAATACCCTGTATCCTTTTAACTCCTTTTATAAGTACCATTTCAGTATTTGGCAAATATCTCTTTATATACTCTATATTATAGTTTCCAGAGCTTTCGTCCAGCAGGTGTATAGGGGCAATATGCGCTTCACCTCTGCGTAAAGACATTATTCCTCCCAAGCTTCCTACATGTGCAGAGGAAAGACTATAAGCAGAATTCTTATGATGTATAAGATTTGCCATAATATCCATTGCAATGTCATGACTTCCTATTGAAACTATGGTGCTTTTTATTTCTGATATATTCTTTAATAACTCAATATCTACCTTTTCCCCTGCTTCAACGCCCTCAGAGTTTTGCGGTATAACCAATATTCCATCAGCTCTAACCAGGGACATTGTTGCACCTGCCCCACGACTTAGAGGTGTAGCAATAAGCTTTCCATCTACCATACCAAGCTTTATTCGTACATATTCTCTATGCTTCAACGAGGAAACCACTCTTTTGGACAGCACAGCTTGAGCTGTATCTCTTGCAGGAAGTGGCTGTTTTAGAAAGCTTTTTATTACAGGCTTTGCAAAATTTTCAAACACAAAATATGCTGAAACTGGATAGCCTGGTATTCCAATTATCGGCTTGCCTTGTATAATTCCTAGTATAGCAGGCTTGCCCGGTTTTGTAGCAACTCCATGTACTACAACCTCTCCAAGCTCCCTTATAAGTGATACGGTATAGTCTTCTGAGCCTGCTGAAGAGCCTGCATTTATAATCACCATGTCGTTTTCCTGCACTGCTTTTTTTATAGCTTCTTTTAGAAGCTGATAATCATCTATCACAGGCTTGTATCTTGTAGGTTGACCTCCATACTCAATTACTAGCCCTTCAAACATTCTGGAGTTAGATTCTATTATCTTGCCAAGCTCTAGGGGAACGCCTGGCTCTATTATTTCTGTGCCTGTTGGTATTAACCCCACCTTTGGCTTTTGATAAACAGGTATATTATTTACCCCTCCTGCCAGCATAGCAGCTATATCTACAGGTCTTATACTGTGGTTGGAGGGTATTATCATCTCATTTGCTACTATATCCTCTCCGATTGGCCGAATATCCTGCCACGGAGAAGCCGACTTTATAATTTCTACAGTGTTATCGTCAATTGCAACAACATCCTCTATCATTATTACAGCATCATAGGGGTCAAGAATCGGATCTCCTGTATCTACATAAATGAAATCCTTCTCCTTTGTCAACTTTACAGGGTTAGTTTCAGAGGCAGCAAAGGTAATTTTTGCCTTTACTGCAATCCCATCCATGGCAGATGCGTTATAGTTTGGGGAGGATACCAAGGCAAACACAGCTTGAGATGTAACTCTTCCAATAGCTTCTATTGTACTTATTGTCTCCTCCTTTGCTTGCTTCACACTTATATTAAGCTTTTCCCCATATAGCACTAAGGCATCTTCTAATTTCATGTTAGAAATATATATGTTTCGATCTATTACACTCATTTTATATCCTCTTTTCTTATAGCAATTCTACCTTTACTATTTCTCCCTTGCTTAAGCCTTCCTTATTATTAGATATTCTTATAAAGCCTCGTGATCTTGATACAAGAGATATCGCACCTGACTTACCATGCAGGGGTACTGCAAGATAACCATCAGGAGTACTCTCCAGCTCAACCATTTGAAAGGTTTCCTTACCCGGTGAAGAATGGACGTTGCTGGCACATTCTGCTATCAAGTGAAGCTTTTGATTTTCTCTGCTCATTAGCTTTTCTATCAAATGTTCTATAAGCACCTTAAAAACAATTAGTGCAGATACTGGGTGACCTGGCAATCCAAACAATGCCTTTCCCTTAGCCTTGCCAACTATGGTCGGTTTCCCAGGCTTTATTGCTATTCCATGTACAAATACCCCCGGTTCTCCCATAGCTGCTATTACCTTGGCTGTGACATCCTTATTGCCAACAGAGCTTCCTCCCGATACAAGTACAATATGGTTATCAACTAGTGCCGCTTCTACAGCCTTTTCTAAAAGCTCATACTCATCCCTGATTACTTGCTTTACTGTAACCTTTGCTCCCAGTTCTTCTGCCATCGCTGACAATGTATATGTATTTATATCCCTTACTTGACCTAGCTTTTTAGTCCCAAAGGGGTCTACAATCTCATCTCCTGTTGAAATAACAGCTATCCTTGGCTTTTCAAAAACCTTTATTTGACGTACTCCAGCGGCTGCCAATGTGCCGATATCCTGAGGTCTCACCACTTTGCCCTTACTTATTAGCTTCTCTCCTTTTAAAACATCATCACCTATTTTGATGATGTTTTCTCCTGGTGCAATAGGTGAATAAGCCGCGATAGTATGGTCATCCATCTCTTCAATATATTCTATCATTATCATACCATCTGCTCCCTCGGGTATCATGCCCCCTGTAGGAACATACACCGCCTTGCCGCTTTTTATAATAATATCTGTAGCATTTCCCATTTCTACACTACCAATCAAGTCCAAGAAAGCAGGAATACTCTCGTTTACTCCGAAGGTATCTGCTGCTTTTATGGCATAACCATCTACAGTAGAGCGGTTAAAATCAGGTATATTCACCTCTGATGCAATATCCTCTGATGCAGTTCTCCCCATTGCTTCCTCAATATTTATAAGTTCTATGTTTAGCTTCAAGTCTTGAAAATAGTTATCCATTTTCCCATATACTTGCTCGATAGTATCAACCTTAAGCATCTTCAATGTTTTACTCCTCCCTAAATGCTAGATAAACATTTCCTCAGATATAAATCTTCCTAATGAAGTGTTTCCTAAATTATTAAATAATATTTCTACATTCCCCTGTGCTTCTACAGAGCCATTCTCCATAAACGCCGCATAACTGCATAACCGTTGCAGCTGCTTAACATTGTGAGTTACCAGTAATACTGTAGCTCCAGTAGCTTCGTTTATGTGTCTTATTACCTTTTCCATAGTGAGTATAGAATTTGGATCAATATTAGAAGTTGGTTCGTCTAAAAGCAGCAGCTTTGGCTCAAAAACTATAGCTCTTGCTAAAGCTACCTTCTGTGCTTCTCCACCTGACAATGTCCTAGCATTTTGATGCTTTATTGTACATAAATCAAGCAATTCAATCACATTATCTACCTTTTTATTTATATAATCCCTTTTGTATCCCCTAAGCTTTAAGGGATAAGCAATATTATTGTAAACACTTGTGTTAATCAGGTAAGGTCTCTGAAAAACCATTGTCATGTCTTTCCTGACAGCTTCAGTAGGCTCCATACCTTCGAAGGTTATAGTGCCGCTATCTTGCTTCTCAATGCCTGATATAATTCTCATAAGTGTGCTTTTGCCAGAGCCATTGGGGCCTACGATACCTGTAATGGTGTTGCTTTTTACCTCCAGCTCGCCTATACTCAGCACCGTCTTTTTTCTATAGCTTTTTGTTATTTTATCTATCATTATATTCATATTAATTCACCTGCTGACTATTATACAGAATGCTATTAATTACAAAGGATATAAGAAGCAGTACCAAGCCTAAAGCAATAGCCTGAGAATAGTCTCCCATACTTTGCAGCATAGCTATTGAGGTAGTCATTACTCGGGTATGCCCCTTGATGTTTCCACCTACCAGCATTACAGCACCAACCTCAGAAATTGCTCTTCCAAAGCCCGATACAATTGCTGCCAAAATATCAGCTCTCATCTCAAATATTAGCAGTGAAAGTGCTTGTTTCCTGTCTGCTCCCATGGTATATGCCAGCTGTCTTATGCTCTCTCCCTTATCTCTTGTACTGTTATATACAATTCCCATTATAATAGGAGTTACTAAAGTAACCTGTGCTATAATCATTGCCGTAGGAGTAAAAAGCAGCTCTAGCTGTCCTAAAGGACCTCTTCTTGACAATATAAGGAATACAAATAAGCCTGCGATAACTGGAGGCATACTCATTAAGGTATAAAGTAGTCTGATTATAGCCTTCTTCAATTTAAAGTTCTTTAAACCAATAAGTATTCCAAGAGGTACAGCAATTATTGTTGATATAATTGTTGACATAAATGTGATATATAAGGTCAAAAATATAATGGCATATATACCACTATCAAAAGAAAACAACAGCTTAATAGCTTCTCCAAAGCCCTGCAGTATATAATCCATAGCTTGTTCTCCTATCTCATAAAGATATGTATAAATCCAAACAAAAAAGCAACCCGGAAAGGATTGCTTCTTATATCAAAGCTTACGATTTCCTTTCCAAAAGGGAGGCATAGAAATTTCTCACTATACCCATCGGTTACAGTCTCATAGGTTATTCCTTTAGATACTGCAACTCGGAAATTTTCAATACTTTCATTATATATTATTATATGATATTTTACCATTGTACTTTGTATTTTCCATTACCAAAACACATGTAAGTTATTATATGTAAAATATTTCTCCTTTTATTTTTTCAGTAATATATAAAATTCCTATGGAATGTCTAGGTTGAAATCTTCTTTGAGTTGCTGAACCAGGATTGAAAAACAGTATATTGTTAGAGACCTCATTATGAGGAATATGACTATGTCCATAAACAATACAGTCTACATTGTCATCAATAAACTCTACATAAGCACTCATATGAGTTAATCCAATTCTCTTACCCCCAACCTCAATCACCTTTCTGCTGCCATATTTCCTTAACATCTCATAGCCATCGTTATTTCCTGCTACCGCGTATACTGGTGCTATTGCTTCAAGCTCTATCAGTACCTCTTCTATAAGTATATCTCCTGCATGCAAAATCAAGTCTACTCCTTCAAATACCTCAAAAATCTCGTTGGGTAGTGTTTTGGCAGGATTCTTAATATGTGTATCAGATATAACTCCTATTTTCATATACCCTCCAAAATTGCACATTTTTCTGTATATTTAGTGCTATATATACTATTACAGTATTATGAGCACAGTTTACTGTGCTCATATTGATGACAATTTATAATTCATCACCTATTAAAATATGCTGTAGTTATCTTCGTCTGTGTCAGCTTTGCTCGTACCGTCCCTATATGTCCTAATTGCCAAAGATAAATAAGTAATAGACACAGCCCAATATATTATAAAGAACGACGGAATAACATAGCCTGTAAGATCTATTCCCAACTTAATAAGCATTGGCAAAGTAAGTGAATATATACTAAAGTTTAATATTTGCTTATATTTCAAATCAGTCTTATACATAGAGTTTATAAAAATGCCCATCAATGCCAATATTATAGCATTTAATAGCTTAAAGCCCAGTTCAAACACAAAAGCTATCATCATTACAATAAGCACCAGCCAGCTTATTTGAGGCAGAAACTCAATCAACATCTGCTTGTTTATCTCTGTCCCCTTTAAAGTTGACAAATCAATCTCCTTAGAACTATTATTAATCTTCATATAAACCTTATCTTCAGTAATGAGCACACCTGTAATAACATTATCTAAAACTTTGGGCTGTACTGAACCCGTAGTATCTATTACGATTAGCTCATCAGTACTACTACTTATATAGTATGGCATCTCTCCTTCAAAGGAAAACTTACCATCCTTCAACTGAAATTCTACCATACTTTCGCTTAGATTATAGGCAAATTGCTCCATATTAGTTTTAACATAAATAAAATTTCTCAGTGTTATTATTGAATATATTATCAAAAAAAGCAAAATCAAATACAAAAAGCTTTTGCCAAACCTATTGTCTTTTATTTTCCTATAAAAATGAAAATCTATAACACTTTCTTTGACTTGATAAAAAAAGTTCACTTTTTTGTCCTCCACATCATAGCAATATATACAATATTCTTTCCACAATATATATGTAATTATAACAGTTAGAAATTATACAGTAAATACTTGATTTATTACCATGTATTTTATGCAAATCAATTAAATTTGAGTATCCTCTCCCTCCAAATTCTTAATAATATAAACTTATACATTTATCCCATATTTTTTACATCAAAATTGGACGATTTAACTCCTTTATACTATTGTACAAGCCTTTTAAATAGGCTAAACTATAAACAAGCCGTGTTACATGCTTAATCCCTGATGAGGGAACGGGGGATACCAATGGGGTGAATAATACTGCAAAAGCAGTGTTTAGGGCTAACTCTCAGTCCGAATCCGTCAACTAACCTCGTAGGCGCAAGAGAGGAGAGAAAATTTGAAAAAATCAAAGCTACTAATATTTTTACTGTTAGTGACTTTTTCATTGTTCTCTGTAGCATATTCGGAAGCTTATAAAGAAGGTAGCAAAGGCAAAGCTGTTGTAGAAATTCAACAACAGCTAAAGAAACTTGGTTTTTTCCAAGGCGAAACATCAGGCTACTTTGGATCGCAAACAGAGACAGCAGTAAAAAGATTCCAATTAAAACGCGGTTTGCATGCTGATGGAGTTGTAGGTATTGGTACCTACAAATATCTATTTGAAAATGCAAGCACGGCAACTAAGCAGAGCATAAAATCCAACAGTGATGCAAAGCATGTTATGAGTATTAAAGATATTCAAACTGCTTTGAAGAAACTCGGATACTATAAAGGTACTATTGATGGCACTTCGGGTAGTAATACCCAAAACGCTATTAAGACGTTCCAAAAAACTAATAAGCTAACAGCAGATGGAATTGTAGGTACTGGTACAGCTAAGATATTACAAGCAGCTACTAATAAAACTACAAATACTAGTAGTACTTCAAGTAATGCCATGAGCATAAAAGAAATACAAACTGCTTTAAAAACGTTAGGTTATTACACAGGCACAGTTGATGGTGTTACAGGAAGTAAGACGAAAACAGCAATTAAAAAGTTCCAAATATCTAACAAGCTTACTGCCGATGGAGTTGTAGGTGCTTCTACAAAAAGCAAACTACAGGCAGCAGTTGCAGCAAAACCAAGCACAACTACAGCAAAAACAACTACTACAACTACTACCGCTAGTAAATCAACAATGTCAAAGCACGGTGTTGAGCTGCTAGACTGGTGGAAAAGTGCAAGTAAGATATTTCTCAGAGGTTCTGTAGCAAAGGTTACAGACATTAAAACAGGTAAGACATTTAATATAATGAGAACCTACGGTACAAACCATGCAGATGTTGAACCACTTACTGCAAAAGACAGTAATATTATAAAAGATATCTGGGGTGGCTGGAGCTGGACCAGAAGACCTATTGTAGTAGAAGTAGATGGCAGGAAAATCGCAGCTTCTATGGCAGCAATGCCCCATGCCGGAGTAGATAGTCAACCCGCTAATACATATGTTAGTCAGAGAAGCGGTGGCTATTCTAGAGGCACAAACTTGGACAGGATTAAAAACAATGGCATGAGTGGCCATATGGATGTTCATTTTCTAAATAGTAAAACACATGGTACAAACAAAGTTGACGCAAAGCACCAAGCAGCAGTAAAACAGGCTGCAAAATATTAATAATATGCAATACGGCTGGTTCGGGGACACCCGAACCTTTATTTTGCCAATAATGATATGTATCTTAGAACCATACTCTGGAAAATTTATGTCGGAATTTGTTAGTCGATTTTTCTTGAGTTCCTAATAATACTATTTTATACTAATATTCTCAGACTGTAACTTTTTATATGTAGAACTCACTATTTTATAAATGTAAATTGTTTAGTGTGCTATATATGGATAAGTCAAGTGTTGTTTAAATTTCTTATGAAAGTGAGAATATTATGTTAAAAAAGTACCAGGCTGAACTGGATATATATAGTGGGATTGCGATATTATTTGTTGTTATATTACATAGCAATGCATATTATCTATCAAATGTATTGAAGTTAAGTTCATATATTGAAGGTGGAGTATGGCTTAATTTTATTGATAAAGTTGTTCACATAGCAGTTCCTATGTTTATATTTATCGCTGGGTATAAATATATGATGAATAACCAAGAAGATACATATATTAAGTATTTTATGAAAAAAATGAAAAATGTTTTTAAACCCTTTTTTATCACAAGCACTTTTTATCTATCTTATTATTGGGCAAAAGTTTTTATAACTCGTTTTATATATACTGGTGTTTATGATATTCAATATGTCGCTCAACATTTCGTAATAGGTTTTATGAGAATGTTTGTTGGTTACAATTTTGCATATCAATTTTGGTATATACCTATGTATTTATTTATTTGTCTTTCATATCCCTTCTTTTATAAACATCTTAAAAACTCATATTTAAGATTTATACTTTTTATTAGTCTAGCAATAATCTGGGAAATACTGGTCTCCATGCAGATACCATACATATCGAATAATCCTTATCCCCTCAGATTTATATACTACTTTTTTATATATGAGCTTGGATGCATCTTCTATTGCTACAAAACTTCAAAAATAATGCCTATTATTTTGACTCTATTATATATATTCCTATTAATTATCGTATTCACCGTTAAGCAACCCTTATGTAATAGGTTAATCTACGAGTTATTATTTATTCCAGTATCTGTGATTACATATTATTATATTGCATTATTGATTAAGAAAAACTATATATTAATGCTTCTCGGAAAGTATTCATTTTTTATATATCTTTTTCACGAGCCTTTAGTTCTATCGAGTTTATCTCGTTATTTGTTAAAAAACGGATTATACAAATCATATTTTACAACAATTTTTCTTACTGTGTTATCAATGGTTATCAGTATTATAATTTATTACTTGATTTCAAAGATTTTCTTTAAAAAACCTCTGTACAACAAAGTATCAATGTAAATTTTGCTACTACAACTATTGCTATAATTTAGAATCTTTCTGTTACAACCCCAAACATAAGTTAAAATATTTTTGCACACTTATTAATTTTTTCCAAAAAAAGACTTGCTAATGGATAATAATTATTATATAATAATAAATGTAAGATATAACAGTAATTAATACCAATAATTTATGTATGTCAGGTATTAACAAATAAAATTATATTAGGAGGATTAATAATGAAAAAGTTTGTATGTACAATATGCGGATATATCCACGAGGGAACAGAGGCACCAGATAAATGCCCTGTATGCAAGGCAGGTAAAGAAAAGTTTATTGAAAAAAACGAAGAAAATCTAGCATGGGCTGATGAACATAAAATAGGAGTTGCCAAGGATGTTGACAAAGAAGTAATCGAAGCTTTAAGAGCTAATTTCACAGGTGAGTGTGCAGAGGTTGGTATGTACTTAGCAATGAGCCGTCAAGCAGATAGAGAAGGCTATCCAGAAATAGCTGAAGCATATAAGAGAATTGCTTTTGAAGAAGCAGACCATGCAGCAAAGTTTGCAGAGCTTCTAGGAGAGGTTGTTACCTCTGATACAAAGAAGAACCTCGAAATGAGAGTTGATGCAGAGCATGGCGCTTGCCAAGGCAAGAAGGATCTTGCAACCCTAGCTAAGAAGCTTAACTATGATGCAATACATGACACTGTACATGAAATGTGCAAGGACGAAGCACGACACGGAATGGCATTTGCCGGACTTTTGAAGAGATATTTCGGTAAATAAACCTTTCTATAATCACAAAAGACATTGAGTAAAAATGCTCAATGTCTTTTTTAGTATTCTAAATCTTACACATGTTCTTTTTCAATAAATGTATTGAAATCATCAGCTTTTTCAAATATCATATCATTACCCAAAGCTTTAAAGTGCTTTATTCCACACTCAATTTTAGCATTTTCAATTGGTGTCATTGTTTCAAACATAATATTTCCCTTGGTTTCTACTATGAAATAAAGCTTGTTTTGACCATCTCTTTCAACCAGTACTGCCCAGTCAGGATTATAAGTCCCTAGGGGAGTTGCTATCTTGAACCAATCTGGCAACTTTGCATACAGTTTGACACTTTTGTTTTTTTCAAAGCTGGTTGCAAAGCTTTCCTCCTTGCCACTATCAAAAACTACATATTCATAAACTGATTTCTTGCTCTCAATCATATTTTTTGATAAATACCCTGTAAGCTCCTTGTCATCAAATAGCTCTTGCGCATAGTATTCATCCTCACCAATTTTGGTGTACTTAATCCCATCAACAATCATTAATCTCATCATCGAAGATATAATTTGTGATACATGCTCCATATACCTTTGTGGGTTTTTCTTAAATAGTGAGATAGTCTTACTTCTAATCAATATTTCTACAATAGTCTTTCTAGTTAGATTAGTTTCATTTTGCAAGTATGCAATAATATCTGGTATATTTTCTTTCTGCAATCCTACTGTAACGGCATATCTATCTGATTCTTCGGTATCAACGCCACCAGCATTAATATCCAGAGCCGCCTTGGTATATATAAGCTTTGCAGAACTAACAGATAAGCTTTGTTGCATTTCCCTACAGCATTCCTCAATTAGCTTTTCACTATTAAAATCAACAGAATAAGTAGTTTTATACTTTATTCTATCCCATAATTCCTTAAACTCAGGATCAAGATAAACCTGTTTATTTAGCCCAATCGTTTTCTTATCACTATTGTTTTTGATATTAAGGCTACCACATACCGTCTTAACCAATGCAGCTATTACTGGCATAATATTTTCATATTCAACTGGAATATCTAGGCTATTATTTTTTATTGCAGTTCTTAATACATCTTGTACTTTGCCAGAATTATCAATATATGCTTTATCTTTAAAATGACTAAAAATAACCTCTGATGCCACTTGTCCTAAATATTCAATAGTCCCATCAGCTTGCTCCACTTGGAGATTAGCAAAGGAATGATTCTCTATATAACCAAAACGAATAGCCTCGTCTTTCTCATACTCATTCTGTAATGCTGCTGCAAACTGCTCATAGCTTTCATTTGCCATTACTGTAAGAGTATTAATTGTAAACCCATGCTGACGTTCCCCATGTTGATTTACACACAAACGAAGCCCACGTCCAATTTCTTGGCGTTTCTTCACTTCGCTTTTTGTTTCGTTCAAAGTACATATTTGAAATACATTTGGGCTATCCCAACCCTCACGAAGGGCAGAGTGAGAGAATATAAACCTAAGCTTTGTATCAAAGGACAATAATCGTTCCTTGTCCTTCATTATTAAACTATAAGCATCATCATCTGCAATAGTTGCACCATTTGTATCTTTTAGCATACCTTTTTTATCTATGGAGAAATACCCATTATGAACATTTTCGGCTGCTGTATCAAGGTCAATATCCTTAAACAGGGTGTTATATTTAGGTTTTTTTATAAGATCTGAATAATGCTTCTCAAAAAGCTGTGCGTAAATACCCTTTTGAGGTTTCCCAGCCTCATCATAATAACGATAATTTGCAACTCTATCAATGAAGAACAAGCTTAACACCTTGATACCTTGCTTGTTTAGCATACGCTCTTTATCCAAATGCTCTTCGATAGTTTTTCTTATCTGTTGCTCCTTAATAGCAATATCATCAATATCCCCAACTGCATTTCCAATACGCAGTATATCCTCATTGCTAGTGAAGGATATATACTCATTGCCGACCTCACAATAAATTTCGTTTACAATATAGCCCTCATAGACTTCTCTTCCCCCTGACTTCTCATACAAGTCATCTCCACGTTTTATAACTACTGATTTACGTTTTGCCACACCTTTTTTGTCCTTTGTATCTAGCATAATAGTAGCTGTTATAGGGGATTTCCTATTATCTACTGACATTAGCTGCATATAAGCATTATTGTGATAATCTCTTGTTTCAAAGCCTGCAACTTCAATCTGCTTTACAAGCTCCAAATCATAGCTAGCCACAGCATCAAGCTTATAAACAAGATTGTGTTTTTCTACATGAGTAGCAGAATAACGCAAGGTGCAAATGGGATTTAGTGATTTAATAGCTTCTTTTGATTTCGGAGTATTGTCTACTGATTGTGGTTCATCAATAATAACAAAAGGATGTGTGTCCTTAATAAGCTCAATAGGCTTCATACCATTTAGATTATCATATGCTCTATGGATTATATTTGCTTTGTTTTCTTTGTCTGGATCATCAAAGCTCTTACGAAAAGCGTCAATATTTATAACCATAATCTCTATGTTGTCACTTACAGCAAAGCTACGCACTTGTTCTAGCTTATTTATTGCTATCATAAAAGAAGTAATTGTATATTGTATTATCATATAAGCCCTTAAAATGCTCCTTGGTAATCTCTAAAGACTTGTATACACCTTCCTTAATAGCAATACTGGGTACAACAATAATAAACTTACAGAACCCATAGTTCTTATGTAACTCAAATATAGTACGAAGGTACACGTAGGTTTTACCAGTACCAGTTTCCATTTCCACGTCAAAGTCATATTTACCAGTTTTCAAAGTCTTTGTTTGTGCAAGACCGTTTCTAAGCTGAATACCTTGTAGATTCTCTAATATTTCATATTCATCAAGTTCAAGAATGTTACCAATACCATTAGCAGTATCAAATATTCCAACTTGTCCAGCATAAGCTGATACTGTAAAGTTTGATTGCATAGGCGTTTGCCCTCTGAATATATCAACAATGGAGGATACTGCTTGTTCTTGATATTCTAAATTTGCTTCAAATTGCAGTTTCATTTTGCAAACACCTCCTATATTGTAATAAACTCTTCAATGCCACCGCATTTTAAGATTTCTTTGATATTTGTTTTATTGCTATCTGTTTTAAATCCGTTGTCCTTAAATACTACTCTTGTGGACTTTGGTGCTAATTCCTTTACAAGGTTTAAAATACCCCTTGCAATTTCCGTTGTTAATTCATTATCAAGGCAAATAACCAGCATACCAAAACCAATAGAATATACTTTTTTACTGTCAATAGTAAACTCATCTACTGAGTAAGTAAGTTCAAGTCCATATTTCAACATAATTTCATAAACAACGTCAAGCTCTGTTCTGCCCTCTAAATAATTGTCTACAAAGTCAGTAAGACTATGTTCTATATTTTCATAGTCTGGTTGCCATTTGCGAATGTTAGAGTTGTCTAACTTTAACACTTTAAAGCCTACATCTGGGCAATTCTCTCTATTTAATTGTGAATTTATCTTTTCCCCTGCTCGTCGGATACGTTCTTTGCCAATTTCTGTTATTAAATGTGACTTCTGTATAGTGTCAAGAAAATTCATTGCATTTCGTAAGGTTTTTTTCTCTCGAGCGTTAACAGTTTCATTAGTTTTATCCATATTCTCAGGCAACTGCACCATTATAAATTTAATTTTTTTTGTACATTTTACATTGTTTAAGAAAACTGCTTCAGCCGTTGTAGCACTTCCGGCAAAAAAATCCAACACTATACCTTCTTCATCTACAATGAAGTTAATCAATCTTTGTATGATTGTATCAGATTTAGGATTTTGAAAAATATCACGCTCCATGAGTTGTTCAAATTTCTTCGTAGATGTTCTACCATCCTCATAAATGATGGAACGCAATATATCTTTTGCATTTTCAATTCGCTTTTTAGGTTTTATCAGAGTTGTTTCATCAACACCAAACATTATATTGCCGTTTTTAACCATTTCCATCATGGTTGTTTCGACAAAACGAAACCCCTTATCTGGCACCTTGCATGGCTTTCCCGTTACTGGATGAATCACATTATACTTATAACCTCCAAAAACAGTGTTTGCAGCATCACCATCATGAAATACACCTTTTTCATCGACGTTATCATAATGTGCAACTCCTTCAAGTTTGTCTTGATTTACTCGTATCCATTTACGTAATTCAGATTGGATTATTGCAATATCATCAGCATAAACAACTTTCAGCTCATGATATTTATCATTTATTAATTGTGCATTTTGGCTAATAGACTGCCAATATACAAGGTTTTCTTTACGCTTAGCATAACAAAGCATATATTCATGTTCTGTGTTAATCTGCCGGGGATTATTATCTGTTGCAGTTTGGAGTATCAAGCAACCAACAAAGTTATCCTCCCCAAAAATCTCATTACAAATCTTCTTCAAATTATCCACTTCATTATCATCAATACTAATAAAAATAACCCCATCATCAGTTAACAAGTTCCTCGCAAGTCTTAATCGTGGGTACATCATATTAAGCCAGTCCGTATGATACCTACCGTTGGTTTCCCTATTACTGCTTATACTCTTACCCTCAGCATCTACCTGACCTGTAATAGCCTTATAATTTTCTATACTGTCAGTAAAATTATCAGGATAAACAAAGTCATTTCCAGTATTATATGGAGGGTCAATGTATATCATTTTCACCTTGCTATGATAGCTCTTTTGTAATAACTTTAACACTTCAAGATTATCACCCTCAATATAGAGGTTTTGAGTAGTATCCCAATCCTTGCTTTCTTCCTTGCAGGGTCTAAGTGTGCCTGTTGATGGTGTTTGTGCAATGCGAAGTGCTTTAGCCTTACCATTCCAGCTAAAATTGTATCTTTCATTGCTTGTTTCTATGTGTTTACCTAATACCTGTTGTAGCTTCTCAAAGTCCACTTTGTTTTCTGTAAATACATCTGGGAAAATTGTGCGTAGCTTCTGTATATTTTCCTCTGCTATATCAGGAGTTTTTCCATTCAAGTCAAATTCTAGCATTTGTAGTGCCTCCCATTATCTTTAACTTTTCTTTTTCCAATTTTTTTATCGCAATGTTTAGTTCCAGCTTGCGATTGAACTGTGATTCTTTCTTTAATTTTGCAGTGAGCAAGGTTATTTCTCGCTCCAAATCTTCTATGTTAGCTGATAATTGTCTAGCTTCTTCCCCTGTTAAAACAGTTTTAGAGGGAAGTATGCTAGACACATTATAAATACAAATAGTATCCACTATATCACTATACAGAGTATAGAAATTGGTAAACCGCATTTGTTTTATATCCAGCTTTTCAAATAGTGAGCTATCATTACTTATCCAATCAGTAGCAATAAATTCCTCGATAGTGTTTTTGTCATCGTCATTTTGATTTACTCTTTGATGAGCAACATATAGCTGTGTTTTACCCTTGAGCTTAAATATAAGTAACATAGGGTAAGGAATAGTCCGCATTATGATTTCTGCCATTCTCCTAAGCTTGATATCCTTTGAGACTTCCACTTCTATCACTTCTACTTCTGGATAGTCTCGCATATCGTCTTTATAGGGCTGTATGTTTATTGTTTCAGGCTTCAAACAATAAAGCCAAGTAATTTTATTTATACTGTCTACGAATATAGTTTTATCACTAGTAGATAAATCAGAATTTTCATAGAATAGCTTTTTGTATATGGTATTCCCAACCATACAAGAAGAAGGTATATTCATATACCCCTCGCCTGACATTAGCTCACCTCCTTGTTATTTTAATACTAAGAAGCTTACAAGCTCAAAATCCTCTATACCATCAAACAGGCTCTTTTGCATAGTTGTACCACCCTTACTAAATAAGCTTGCTACACCAATTTCTTGCTTTTTGCCGATTAGGTTTTCGATGGCTATTTCTAAAAGCTTTGAATAATGTTGCATCTTTCGTCCTTCATCTGTTTGTGTATTGAACTCATTTACCAATTCTTTTAAAATTTCTTTTTGTCCTGAGCATAGCTTCTTATAGTAATCAAGTATCTTCTTTGCATGTAGAAAAGATAGCTTTAGCTCACCATCATCAGCAATATAGACTAAGTAGTGAGGAAAAAGTGCATTTTGTTCTTTGGTTTGCTCTATTCCTTTGATTTGTTTTAGTGTAAATATCACCCCAGGTTTTATTTCCTCCTGCAAGCTTTCATCTATCTTTTCTACTGCATACATACCATTTGGTGCTTCATCTAGGAGTTTTCTGCTATGTTTCATATATTCCATTAGTTCTATCTTAAAATCATTAAAGGTAAGGTCTGTAATAGATATACCACCTGATATTTCTTCAAGGTCTACAACTTCTGTCTGTAGCTTTTCAAGCTGTTTTCGACGATATTCTAGGTCTTTCATTTCCTTGCATTCATCTTCTTCAAATAAATTTTCTTCACCAGTTGAAGATACATCCGAAAGAATCATTTTACCTTTAACACGCTGTTGCAAATTGATGTAATCGTCAAGGTCTTTAGTCGCCCAGAAGTTTACTAGTTGGATTACATCATTTGTCGAGCCTATACGGTCAATACGACCAAATCTTTGAATAATGCGTACAGGGTTCCAATGTATGTCATAATTGATAAGATAATCACAATCTTGTAGGTTTTGACCTTCTGATATACAATCTGTGGCAATAATTACATCGATGTATTGTGTTAGCTCTGGGTATATCTTCTCACTTTCCTTTGAGTGAGGTGAAAAAAGGGTAAGAGCTGTGTTTAGGTCAGTCATTTTAATTGTTTTTTTCTGTTCCTTTGTAAGGGGAAGCGTGGAGTGATTTTCTCCGCTTCCTGTTACTAGGGCAGTATAAATGCCTTTTTGCTCAAGTTCTGGTGCAATATGCTTGTACAGATATCTTGCTGTATCAGAAAATGCTGTGAATACAATTACTTTTTTGTTACCTTGATTTATTGGCTTTTTTTGTTTTTCTTTTATTAGCTTTTTTAGTTCAAGTAACTTCGCATCTCGTTCTGGTGTTACGTTTATAGCTTCTAGGAATATCGTTTCCAGCTTGTCTTTGTCAGCTAAAAGGTCTTGTTTCCACCTAATCAGATCCATATCCTGTAGCAATGTTTTTACGTTATTACCAAACATAAGGTTTTCCAATTCTGAATCATCTATATCTATCTCATTTATATTCATTTCTGCATTATAGTACGATTGCTTTTCTTCAATTGTTTTTAACGCTCTTTCTATTTTTTGTAGTATTTTCCCTACCGTTAATGCAAAGGAGCTAATGGAGCTTTCCATACGTTTTAAAATACTTACTCGCATAAGTCCAACCAGGCTCTTTTCTCTATCTTTTTGTTTAAATACGCTATTATTCTCAACTCTTATATCGTATTTCTCCTCATAAGCAGCATATTTTTCTGGCAATATGTAAGAAATAGGAGAGTATACACTAAGAGAAAGCTTTTTTATCAGTTTGTTTATGTACTCAATAGGTGGAAATTCCTCTTTGGTATCTATATCAGGGTATCTAT
This sequence comes from uncultured Clostridia bacterium, assembly GCA_942492835.1. Lineage (GTDB taxonomy): Bacteria > Bacillota > Clostridia > Lutisporales > Lutisporaceae > GWB2-37-7. The sequence continues at coordinate 1,397,976 of OW818645.1, forward strand.
TTTGCGGTGATAATCTTGTAGGGAATTTACCTATCCCATCAAGGTTATAGTATTTTTCTATATGCTTTCTTGAACGTGCAATAGTTATTGTATCAAGTAATTTAAAGTAGTCTATATCCATCATATTTACAAAGGTTTCTGTATTCCTTTGGTCATCTGGAAGTATTGACCACTTATTGAAAACTGTTTGTGCTTTTTTTAATGTAAGTTCTATATTATTTAAGCCCACATTGGAAAAGGCATCATTTTTACCTTCTGTAATAAAGGCTATCTGATTCTTTATATCGTTCATTTTGTTATTTACTGGTGTTGCCGAAAGCATCAAAACCTTTGTTTTTACCCCAGCTTTAATAATGTCATTCATCATGCGTTCATAACGAGTTACCCTTCCTTTTACAGGAGGGTTGTTTCTAAAGTTATGGCTTTCATCTATTACTACAAGGTCATAGTTTGACCAATTTATTGTAGCTAAATTAATCTCACCAGACAAACCGCTTGTTCTACTTAGGTCAGTGTGATTAAGCACGTCATAGTTAAATCTATCAGAAGAAAATATATTACGCTTATCATTACTTGAATATATAGTCCAATTGTCACGCAGTCTCTTTGGTACTAGCACAAGCACCCTATCATTCCTTAGTTCATAGTATTTCACAACTGCAAGGGCAGTAAAGGTTTTACCTAATCCAACACTATCCGCTATAATACATCCATTGTATTTTTCAATCTTATCAATAGCTCCCATCACTCCATCTTTTTGAAACTTATATAACTTGTTCCAAATAAGTGTGTCTTTAAAGCCTGTCCTGCTTTTTACTATGTTATCTTCTGTAAGCTCGTCTAGATAGTCACTAAAAATATTGTATAGTGTCACAAAATATATAAATTCTGGGGTGTTTTCTTTATATAGTACTTGCATTTGTTCAAGAACTTTTTGCTTTACATCTTCAACTGCTGTACTATCCTTCCATAGCTCATTAAAGGCTTGTAGGAAGCTAATAGTACAGTTCTTGCCATAAAGGCATATGTTGCTATCTAAACGATTGGAGGGTGTGATACCCAACCCGTCGGACGTAAAGTCTACTGTTCCATTTATTGATATACTTTCTTCTTCATTTTCGATATATACAAGGCGAGGTTGTGCTATATTGACTGTTTTTAAGGATTTTATTTCTGTTTTCTCTTCAAGCCATTTTGCACATTCTTTTGCTATAGCGGCTTGTTTCATTTCGTTCCTGAGCTTTATTTCAAATTCATTTCCTGAGACCTTTTTTTCATTATTATGTTCTATATAAAATTCTCGGATTAGCTCTTTGTCATTCTTTACAAATGTAGGCTCTGTAAAGATAAACCTCATATTATCTATTTTACTAAGCTCTTTCTTTAATTCTGCATATGCGTATATTGTAAAATATGCTGATACAATAGATAGTTTTGAACCTTTACGTAGTTCTTCTTTTAATTCATCGACTACCCTATTTTTCTTATTGTCTAGCACCTTTGGCAACCTCACGCTATTTCACCGTCCCTTGTTTATACCCATCTCTATTTAAACTTGTCCACATAATACACCCTATGACAAAAAATATGTCTCTCTTCTGTTAATAAAGCAGATATTTGTTCTATATATGTTGTAATAAATATTTATCATTCACAAAATCAGTAAAAACATTTTTATACAAAATTCCCCCTTATTTTGAATTGTATAACAAAATTTGAACATATACAACCAATATATACATATGATTACAGTTAAAGAGAAATTTGTCGATAATTGATGTTGCAGATATTCCCTTTTTATTACCTCGACTATTTATATATTATCGTCAGTTACTTTTTTAAACAGATGAAAAACAAACGAACATGTGTTACAATATAAAAGATTGTGTAATTTTTGATAGAGGAAGGTAATAAAGTGATAACAGTAACTAATGTAAGCTTAAGATATGGCGGAAGAAAACTATTTGATGAGGTAAATCTGAAGTTCACTCCAGGTAATTGCTATGGTATTATAGGTGCAAATGGAGCAGGCAAAACTACATTTTTGAATATTTTGTCTGGTGAAATAGAGCCAAATACAGGAGATGTGAGTGTACTTCCAAACACTAGAGTTTCAGTACTGAAACAGGACCATTTTGAATATGATAATATGCATGTTTTAGAGACAGTAATAATGGGAAATGTAAGACTATATCAAATAATGAAGGAAAAAGAAGACCTGTATGCAAAGGTTGATTTTACAGATGAGGATGGTATAAAAGCAGCTGAGTTAGAGGGCGAGTTTGCAGAGCTTAACGGTTGGGAAGCTGATTCAGAAGCTGCAATGCTGTTGCAAGGTTTAGGAATCGGCACTGAGCTTCATGAAAAGCTAGTATCTGAACTTATGGACTCAGAAAAGGTTAAGGTACTTCTTGCACAAGCACTGTTTGGTAAACCTGGCGTATTGATATTAGACGAACCTACAAACCATCTTGATATAAAGTCAATATCATGGCTTGAGGAGTTTTTAATCGAATTTGAAGGTACAGTTATAGTTGTATCTCACGATAGACATTTCTTGAACAAGGTTTGTACTCATATGGCTGATGTAGATTTTGGCAAAATAAAACTTTATGTAGGAAACTACGACTTTTGGTATGAATCTAGCCAGCTAGCTCAACAGATGATGAAGGATCAAAACAAGAAAAAAGAAGAAAAAATAAAGCAGTTACAAGAGTTTGTCGCAAGATTTAGTGCCAATGCATCAAAATCAAAGCAAGCAACCTCACGTAAGAAGCTGCTAGATAAAATAACTTTGGATGATATTCAACCATCAAATAGAAAATATCCTTTTGTTGGCTTCAAGCCTGAAAGAGAAGTAGGCAATGATATACTTATAGTTGAAAACCTATGTAAGACTATAGATGGTGAGATTATTCTAAACAATGTAAGCTTTACAGTTACTAAAGGTGATAAAATTGTATTTGTAAGTGAAAACGAAATAGTAAACACTACATTGCTAAAAATCCTTATGGGTGAAATGGAGCCAGACAGTGGCAGTTTCCGTTGGGGTATAACAATAACAAAAGCATACTTCCCTAAGGATAACAATGAGTATTTCAATGAGTGCAATTTGAGTCTAGTTGACTGGATGCGCCAATATTCATTTGATCAAACAGAAACCTACGTAAGAGGCTTCTTAGGCAGAATGCTATTCTCCGGAGAGGAAGCACTAAAACAAGTCAATGTGTTATCAGGAGGCGAAAGAGTGCGCTGCATGCTTTCACGTATGATGCTTAGTAGTGCCAATGTGCTGGTACTTGATCAACCAACCAACCATTTAGACTTGGAGTCTATAACAGCAGTAAACAACGGATTACAAGCATATGTCAGCAACATACTATTTACTTCTCATGATCATCAATTTATAGAGACCATTGCAAATAGAATAATAGATATAACTCCTGAGGCTGTAATTGATAAAAAAATGACCTACGATGAATACCTCGAGCAGTTTAGAGCATAGAATATAAAAATATAGGCAGTGTCCATGACATTGCCTATATTTTTTTGTCATAAAATTGTAACTACTGAATATACTAACATTGGCCCTAAAATAATAAGCAGCATTACACTTTTCTACTTAATACTATCCGTGACTTTTATATTGCTTAAAGCTGGCATACTTATGCTTAAGAACATGGATATTCTATGGTCTTTTTTAATGCAAAAAATATTTGTGTCATTTATGTAATGCACTGAATATTATTTTAGGGGTGGACAATTGAAAGAGTTGCAAAATGCTTTGATACAAGGAGGTAATATTATGGGATTATTAAATATCGTAAATATATACGATGACCACAAGGAGTATAAAGATTTAAGTACTAAAAATAAGACTTTTACAAAAAATGATTACGGATATTCGATTTATGAATCCCTGGAGTTTGGTAAGAAAAGTAAAGTACAAAACAGCTTCGGGATACAATTTGACATGTTTAGAAACTACGTAAGATAATGTGCACAGAATTTTGAAGGATGGAATAAAATGAAAAGAGTGAATAGAAACAAGTATATGGATATGATATGCAATAGAATAATATAAGTAATAGTAAAAGGGGGAGCATCTGTAATAATGCTCCCCCTTTACCTTTATATAATATTTCTAACCCATTTATTTGCCCTTACTCTTTTCATTGCAAAATATGACTTTACAAGCTCCTCTAGAGATATAAGTATAAATACTATATGTGCTGGAAAGTGCCACCACAATGCGCCAGCAAAGGCTAAGGGTACACCTACAATCCAAATTGTACAGGTTTCTAAAATCATAGAAAATATTGTATCTCCTCCGCTTCTTAAGATTCCTATAACCAATATATAGTTTAGAAACCTAATCCAGAGAAAAACTCCCATTATCAAAATTATTTTCTGTGCTGCTTGCTGTACTGCTTGAGTACCACTAAACATTAAAAGTATCACAGGCGAAGCAAGTATTAAGAGAAAACCAAATGCTACGCCTACTAAGATTCCTATCTTAATATATCTGTTTCCATATAAAATTGCATTTTTCTTATCTCCTGATCCAATTCTATTGCCTATCATAACAGAACAAGACGTCGACAAGCCTATAGCTATGACCATAAAAATATTCTGTACAGTGTTTGCAATCTGTATTGAGGCAATAGCAGTAGTGCTGATATGGGCATAAGCTACGCTGTACATAGTCATTCCTAAAGCCCAAAACATATCATTAAATATAACTGGTATTGCAGTTATAAGTATATTTTTGATAAAGCCTACATCTAGTCTTTTTATATCCCTGGGTCTTGTGAAAAGTACCTTATCTTTTCTTATTGCATAAACCCAAAGGACAATTGCAATTGCTTCTACAACTCTTGCTATAACAGTTGCAATTGCCGCACCCTCTACCTCCAGTCTCGGGAAACCAAAGAATCCAAAAATAAGCACATAGTTTAATGCTCCATTTACAAGCAATGATGCAGCGCTTATTATAGTAGGCATTTTTACATCTCCAATATTACGACCTGCAAAGCTGTACGCAACACTTATAGAGGTCATAACATAGCTTATAGAAACAGCACGCATATAGGTTATTCCATATTCTATAACTGCTTCATCAATTGTAAACAACTGCATAATTTGTCTAGGCAGGTATAATGCAATAAGAGTGAATATAAAACCTACTACCACTCCTACTATTAAAGAAAAGCCCAATGTTTTTCTTATATTTTCCTCATCCTTGCTGCCCCAATACTGTGCAATAAATATTCCACAGCCGCTGTTAATGCCATAAATCAGAAGGTAGAACAAAAAGAATACCTGATTTGCTAAGCCTACTGCTGCAATCTGTGCCTCTCCAAGAGCACCAACCATAGCAGTATCAACCATATTTAACATTGAAGAAATAAGGTTTTGCAGCATTATAGGAATTGCTATTGCAATCATTTTATTATAAAAGTTACGATCATTAAAACCCAAATTTAACATCTATGTACTCCATTCATATAGAACTTGAATTATTCCAAGTTTTTTCTTTATTATACAACAATCTGTTATATAAATCATATAATATCTATACTACAGCAAAAAAAGAACCAACAAAAGTTGGCTAAAATCTAAAACTCTACCTTGAATCCATCCACCTATTTCACGATTTGTTGTTTTATCTGTGTATTGTCCTCTTTCTCAAAATATCTAACTATCCCACAAAATATACTCCAAGCAAGCTTCTCTTGATAGTGATCTTGCTTTAGAAGCTGCTCCTCCTCAAGGTTTGAGAGAAAACCACATTCTACAAGGGCACCAGGTATATCATTGCCCTTAAACAAGTAAACATCATTTTTAGGCTTAATCTTTCTGTCATTACCTCTATCCATTATAGAAATCATCTCTGCCTGTATATACTCTGCCAGCTTTCTGCTTCTTTCATCGCCATCCTTGTAGAAGGTTTGAGCACCATAGTACTGACTTTGTGGAAAGCTGTTTAGATGTATACTTATGGCTATATTTGCTTCACTTTCAGTAAACATTCTTTGCCTATTTTGGAGGTCCTCTAGCTTCCTTCCTGTCTTTTTACCTTCAGTATACAGACCTGTATCATCCTCTCTTATAGTCAATGCTACCCCTCCAGCCTGCTCTATAAGCCTCCTTAGCTTTAGAGCGATGCTGAGATTTATATCATCCTCTAGTGTTCCTACTCCTCCGATAGCTCCACTATCTCTTCCCCCATGGCCAGGGTCAATTATTACCACCATATTTTTCATAGAAATAGAAGCTGTATTAATAGCGTCCTGAGAAGCAAAGGTAAAACAAGCAGCAAATATTAAAAGTAACATTATTCTATACATTATACGAGAACAAATTTTTTTATTTATCATATAAAGCTTCAAGCACATCACCTCATTTAAGTATTCATTTTATTCATATTTTACTTAGAAGCCCAATATGCATGATTACTAAATTATGCTATTATAAATATAACTTTATATTTAATGAAATATTATAGAAATAAACTTATATATAATATAAACTTATATTATATATGAATTTAGGAGGGTTAAAATGGTAGACAGTAGAGTTACAAAATTTGCAAAAGTATTGGTAAATTATAGTTTAGGTATTAAAAAGGGTGATTTCTTTAATATTGAGGGAGTCATTGTTTCAGAGCCACTTCTTAAAGAAGTTTACAAAGAAGCTATTTTAGCAGGTGCACACCCAAACATACATCTCAGCTTAGAGGGTGTAGGTGAAATGATGCTAAAGTTAGGCAGTGATGAGCAAATATCCTATCTAAATCCTGATGTAAAAGCTATAATGGACAATGCCAATGCTTATCTCACTATAATGGGTTCATCAAATACAAAAAGTCTGGTAAATGTTGATCCAGCAAAATTAAGTCTTCAATCAAAGTCAAGACAAGAAATATTCGTAAAAATGCTTCAAAAAATGGCAAGTAAGGAGTTAAACTGGTGTGGCACTCAGTTCCCTACCCACTCTGCTGCAATGGACGCAAACATGTCACTTTGGGAGTATGAAGAATTTTTGTTTGAAGCTTGCCACTTAAACAGTGATGACCCTGTTGCAGAATGGAAAAAAGTACATGATGTACAGCAAAGATTTGTTGATATTCTAGATACGAAGAAGCATTTGGAATTTAGGTCAAAGGATACCCAGCTTACAATGGATGTTGCCGGACGTAAATGGATTAACTGTGATGGTAAAGAGAATTTCCCCGATGGTGAGATCTTCACCTCTCCAATCGAGAATACAGTGAATGGTCAAATAAGATTTACATATCCAGCAATTCATATGGGTAACGAGGTTGAAGATATAGTACTTACCTTCAAGGATGGTAAGGTTGTAAATGCTACAGCAAAGAAAGGTGAAGAGTTCTTAAAGAAAATGCTAGCTACTGATGAAGGTGCAAGCATGGTAGGAGAAATAGCAGTTGGTACAAACTACAATATAAAGAAATTTACAAAGAATATATTATTTGATGAAAAATTAGGTGGTACTATCCATTTGGCAGTTGGTGCTTCACTACCTGAAGCAGGCGGTCTTAATGAGTCTGGTATACACTGGGATATGATATGTGACATGAAGGATGGCGGAGAGATTTACGCTGATGGAGAACTGATATACAAGGATGGAAAGTTTGTAATATAAGGTAAAATAGTTGAGGTCGGCATATAAACCGATCCTCAACTATTTTGAATTTATACCATATTTATATGCATAATCTTATAAGGATATTAACCCGCTAATAACACACTTATAATTTTATCCAAAATATTAGGTTTATTATAAAATTTATTGTTATAAATAAAGCCGTCCTTATATACTATTACTTTGTAAGTTTCATTTTCCTTAGTAAATATTAATGTTAGTTTTTCATTTTCAGAAGCGTTTTTAGTATCAAGCTCACCCTCTTTTAATAGGCGAACAATCCATAATAATCTGCTGGTGTATTCTCCACTGCCCAAACCATATTCTAGACCATCATTTATTTCAACCTTTTTTGCGTTAAATAGATAGGAAGGATTATCTTTATCGATGATTTTTTGTGGTATTATAAGTGAGCTTGCCATATCCCACAAATTCCCATCAGTGTTGTAGATATTTATGGTATCACTTACAACATTTATTAAGCCTGAATTTGGTATATTTATAGTTGTATATACCTTTTCTTTATTTTTACTGAATAGCTGTAAGCTATAATCAGGAAAATCAGATACTATTGGCGCATCAATTGATTCTATATATTTTATATCCATATTTTTTAATATTGTAATAAGTTGATTCTTTTCCTTATCTATAAATATCCTTTCACCTGAAATATCATTTGCTAATAGTTGTATAATATCAGATTTTTCAATAGCCTCAATCAGATATTTTTTGTCATATATATATTTATTTAGTATATTTTTAATGGCAATACATTTTTCAATTCCTTCATATGATTTACCATCAAGAATTATATAGTTTTCACTAAATGATATGTTTTGTTTGGTATTTTGATTAAATATTAGTTCTCCTTTAATGCCTTGTTCTGATTGGTTAATTTGAGAAGATACCTTCATTGATTGAATAATTGAATATATATTAAGTGCATCGGTTTCATCCTGTATATTTATTTGTTTTTCACCTATATTTAATAATATGGATTGTGGTTTATCAGATATTTTATTAGTATTTGCGCAATAGGTCAAAGTTATAGAGCATATAAGCATAAATATTAGTATTGATACTTTTGTATTCATTATTCTTTGTTTACAGATTTCCATAAGCATTAAGCTCTTATTTAGAGCCTTTCCCACCTCTTAAACTTAATATAGATACACAAATCATCCCTACTTGTTTTTGTATATATCAAAAATCTTATATCCTTCTTGCCTAGCTTGCTCCAATACATCTTCTCTATCCTTTACAGGATTTTTATCCACATCTGCCACAGTCATAGAGCCTACCAGCTTGGCGTTGATGCATTTGTGAAATATATCAAGCACCTTTAGAGTACAATCAAAATAGCTTTTCTCTTCTGTAGGTCCTCCTGTACATATAGCAAAGCCTAAACGCCTTTTTCGGCTTATTGAGCTGTTACCTAATATGTACTTACTTGCCCAAACTGCCTGAGTCCTATCTATAAAGGCTTTTAATTGTGCAGTTACTGTATGAAAAAACACAGGGGTTGCAGTTATAACTATATCCGCTTCATCCAGTAGCTCATAAGCCTCCTGCATATAATCGTTAATTATACAAGCTCCTTGCTTATAGCAGGCATGACAAGCTGTACAAGGCTTTATATCCTCTTCTCCGGTATATATATGTGCAATTTCTGCTGTTTCTCCCATACCCTCAAGTATCGCAGCTAGCAGAGTATCGCTATTATGATTTTTTCTTGGACTTCCATGTATTGCTACTACTTTAATCATATTCAAGCTTCCTTATCTTTTGATTACATATGTCCTTTGATATTTCCTTTATGTCACGTCCATTTATAAGTAAATCTGGAGCTATTTCCATTAAAGGTACAATTACAAATGCCCTTTCAGCGATTCTTGGATGTGGAACAATTAGCCTGTCTTCTTTGCCTTCAAAGTCCTCATATATCAATATATCAATGTCGATTGTCCTAGGACCCCATCTTATTAATCTTACTCTTTTTAACTGCTGTTCCACATCATTGCATAGAGCAAGCAATTCATAAGGCGGCAGAGTTGTCTCTATTTCTACTACTACATTTAAAAACCACTCTTGTTGTTCATAGCCTACTGGTTCAGTCTCATAATCAGATGAACGCTTAATCACATTTACTTGACTATGACTTTCTAGGAGACGTATGGCTTCATTTATATTGCTCTTTCGATTACCTATATTGCCTCCCAAGCCTAAATATGCCTTAGGCATGTCTGCTTCTCCTTATCTCAACCCCAAAGTAATCGTATATACCATTTACAGGAGCTTCAGGCTTCTTTATTGTTATTTCTATATCCTTCACTTTGCTATGCTTCTTAAATATCTCTTCTATAATATTCTGTGCCAGCGACTCAATCAGCTTATACTTCATTATAGTAGAGTGATATTTTATTATTTCATATACTTCTGCATAATTAACAGTATCATTTACATTGTCACTGTTGCAGGCTTCTTCCAAATCCACATGCAGCACAGCATCAACTATAAATTTCTGTCCTAGCCTGTTTTCCTCTTCTAGAACTCCATGATAACCATAAAAGCATAGGTTCTTCAAAATTATCTTATCCATTGCTCTTCCAACCTCTCACAACAGCATCAGTAACCTTTGCAGCTCTTGCATTCTCTTTTACATCATGTACCCTTACAATGTCAACTCCTTGGATTATACCCATCACTGTGGTAGCTACAGTGCCATCTACTCTTTCCTTAGGCTCCAAATCAAGTATCTTACCTATGAAAGACTTCCTAGACGTTCCCAGAAGTATTGGACAACCTAAGTCGTTTAGCTCCCCGAGTCTTGCCATTACTACTACATTTTGCTCAGAGGTCTTACCAAAGCCTACACCTGGATCTATTATCATGTTTTCACGTTTTATTCCCGCTTTTAGTCCCATATCAATAGATTTATTAAAAAACATACACATTGCTTCCATAATATCCACGCTATATTCTGTACCTAGCTGATTATGCATCAATATTATAGGCACCTTATATATCGCAGCCACCTTAGCCATGTCTGGCTCCTTCTGCATACCCCATATATCATTTATTATAGTCGCCCCTGCTTGTATAGCCTTTTCAGCTACCTTAGCCTTATATGTGTCTACAGATATAGGGACGTTGATTTCCTTAGAAAGTCTACTTATAATAGGAATAACCCTTTGTATTTCTTCTTTTTCACTCACTTCTGCAAAGCCAGGTCTGGTAGATTCTCCACCTATATCAATTATGTCTGCACCATCGTCCACCATCTGCTTTGCATGGGCTATTGCTTTGTCAATATCTACAAAATCACCACCATCTGAGAATGAATCTGGTGTCACATTTAATATTCCCATGATATAGGTTCTTTCCCCTATATTAATAGTATGCTGTCCTGCCTTAATAGGCCATTTGCGATGAATGTTATGTAAAATATTTCTCATATATTTCCTCCATGATTACTTTCCACTGTTTATTAATGACATTACCTCAGCACGTGCTTTAACATCCTTGTTAAATAGACCTCTTACAGCCGAGGTTACAGTTTTAGACCCAGGCTTTTTGATGCCTCTCATGGTCATGCACATGTGTTCAGCTTCCAATACTACTACAACTCCATAAGGCTTTAAGGTATCCATCAACGCATCAGCTACGGTACCAGTTATTCTTTCCTGTAGCTGTGGTCTTTTAGCAACAGAGTCTACAATTCTAGCCAACTTACTTAAACCACATAGTCTTCCTTCCTTTGGCAAATACGCTACATGGGCTTTGCCAAAAAAAGGCACTAGATGATGCTCGCAAGTTGAGTAAAAAGGAATGTCCTTAACTAAGACAAGTTCCTCATATTGCTCTTCTTGAAAATAAACCTTTACATGCTCCTTAGGATCCTCATTAATCCCAGAAAATATTTCTTCATACATACGTGCAATCCTTGCTGGAGTTTCCTTTAAACCTTCTCTATCAGGATTTTCTCCAATTGCATATAAAATTTCTTTAACTGCTCTTTCAATTCTTTCCTTATCCATAATATACCTCTCAACTTAATATTTATTTGACTTGTGTTTCTATTTAATATTACTTGATTACTCCTTTATATAGCCCTTCCTTATTAGCTTATGAATATGTTGCTTAACCTTCTGATCTATATCAACCTCATAGGTTTCCTCCATCACAAACATCATTGATACTGCAACTTGTGCTACGTCTAGTAGTTCCTCTGAAATCCGCTCTATTACCTCCTTTTCTTCCATCTGCAATTCCTCTCCATTTAGGCATCTAAACTTGCCTATAAGCTGTGCCAACTCTCCCGCTTCTTCCATCAGCTTTAGAGCGGTAGATTCAATGTTTGGTCGCAGATTATTTAATCGTGGAAGGCTTATACTTTTATACTTGATATTTTCTGAGTTGATGTTAATCTTATTATCCATTGTTTTTCACCCCTTGAGTCATTCTAATATTATTTAAATCTTTTCTTTTTTGCTTTAATTGTTCCTTAAAGGTATAAAGGGATATTTCTTTTACACTTTCTATATCCATATCAATAAATTGGCAGCCCGAGCGAAATGTATTAGATTCTGGTGAAGCAATAGTCCTTTTTACCATAACCTTACAATCAATGAAAGAATTAAGCTTCAGCTTAAAACCGAATACCATACTAACCGGCAGGTTAAGATTGGTTTCTGTTAGAATCCCTCCGCCACTAATATTTAATATAAAACCTGTGAACTTTTTACCGCTATTTATCATTGTCTTGTTGTTTATCGAAAGAGGAGAAGCCACAAAGCCAATATTAGAGTTTATCCTACTAAAGTTTCTTTTCTCTATTACACTTAACTGGTCTTGCTGAGGTCTTTTTATAAAAATCAGTTCTTCATTTCTAAAACTTATTTGAGTATAAAATTCAAACATACTATCATCATTTACTGCAATACATAGTACTTCCTTATTTATTGGCACCTCTTTATTTGTTTTAACCTCTAGTACTACTGTATTATCATCAAAATGCTTTACCATAGCATATGACTCGTAATCTATAAATGGTGCCAATATAATTATCAGTTGCCCCTGTATAAATTGCATAGCGTTCCTCCTGCTCACAAGAGCATAAATTTTATTAATTTACGTAAAATACATAAAAACATATCGTGTATTTTATTGCTAATTTATTTGTGCATTCTATCTATTATATATATTATACCAAATTGTCGAAGTTCATAGAAATATATATATAAACAAGTTGAGAAATATATAAAAAAGAGAGTGCTATGTCACAATTCCAAATATTCACTCTCTTTGTAAATTATGTTTTTGTTTTGAAATCTGGATATATATAACTATTTTTCGAGCTGACAGTTATTTAATTTTATATATTGACCCGCTCCAATTGTTATATATTTTTCTGCCTCTATGTTATCATTGGTAACTATTGAAGTTAATGATCCAGTTGAATCTTTTGTAACTTCAAAATATGCTAACGCACCAGCTTGAGGTTTTACTTTATACTCTCCCTGCTCTATATCTCTTCCTACTTTATACATACCTGGGCCATATACACCATTGTCAGGTTTCTGAACAGGTGCCTTATCTATACTTACATACTTAGCATTTCTTAACTCAAAATATTGATCATTTACTAATGTAACGTACCTGCTGCCCTCAAAGTTATCGTTTGTAATTATGCTTTCTAATGAGCCACTACTATCTTTACTTACTTGAAAATAGGCTGTTGTTCCTGTGCTTGACATCAACATATATTCACCCGCAGTAACATCTGTTCCTACTTTATACATACCTGCTTTAGACCAAATATCGGCTTCTTGTGATGGGGCTGGAGCTGGTTCATTAGTGCTTGGATTAGTACCAGGCGTTTGACCTACATCAGTATTATCTCCGCCACTAGAACTTATTGCCACTATGAATACAATTACTATTATTAACCAGAACCACCAACGTTTAAAAATTGATTTTTTCATTTTTGTTCCTCCTTCTAGATAATCTAAATACTATATCTACATATATATTTACACAAATTACTTAATTTATTACATTGCGGTACTAAATTTATAGCCAAAAATAAGAATAAGGGACTATTACACAACTGATTATTTTACTATGTTTGTGCAACAGTCCCTATATTTTATATTTATAGCCAAACCTAATGATGTACCTTCATTTCAATTAGTTTTTTTCTCGTACCATCTGATCAATTTTCCACTTGCATTTCCAAACCATGTGTAAAAACGTCAAAACTATGATTCCTATAAAAACTACAAATCCCCAAAATATTACAGAATTAGAGTTTACAGCTGCATTAATTTCAACAAATAAACAAGTCATTTCAATAAATAATCCTACTAGGAAAAACTTTTGGATTCGTCTGTATTGAGCTATTTTAGACTCTGAATCTGTGTACATTTCAAATAAACCATCTGAGGCCTTCTTTCGTAAATATACCCAACGGTACCATTGTGAAACCACTTTTACTCCGTTTTCCTCCATAAAGAAAGCATAATCTTCTTTTTCTCCATTCCAGTTATCCAATAAATCAATCTGATAATTGTATTCACATGGTTCGCATAGTTCAAAGGTATAAAAACCAAGAAAGAATTTCTTAAATGCCCAACCTTTTCTTGACATTTCGTTTAACCAAGTTTCCTCTAAATCCTTATCAAGATATAATTTGAATTTTATCATTATCTCACCCCCAAAAATATTTCCATTTGCTTTGCATTTTCAACTAACTCTTCAAGACGCTTTACTTCATTTTGAAATATTTCTTTACCTTTGTTTGTTATCAAATATTCCTTTTTTTTACGGGATTCTTTGTCCTCACTGTAAAGTTCGATCCATCCCTTTTCCAACATAGCATTAATTGCTCCATAAAGGGTTCCTGGACCTAAATTTAATCGGCCATCTGTTATCTCCAACACTTCTTGAATTATTCCATATCCGTGATTGGGTTTTCTTACAGCAAGTAATATATAAAATATTGCTTCTGTTAATGGCAAATTTTTATCCATACCTATCACGCTCCAATATATCGATTTACGATATATTTAATATATCATCAGATGATATATTTGTCAATGATATATTAAAATAAATTTTGTCATTTACCATTAAATTTAACTTAGAATCCAAAAAAAAATAAAAGTTCCGAAACGCTTTGTTTTCGGAACTTTGATAACTGTATAATTATCTCTTTGAAAATTGTGGTGCTCTTCTTGCTTTCTTTAAACCATACTTCTTTCTTTCCTTCATTCTTGGATCTCTTGTTAAGAAGCCGGCTTTCTTTAATTGAGGTCTCATTTCTTTATCTACTTCAAGAAGTGCTCTTGAAATACCATGTCTAATAGCACCAGCTTGACCTGTATAGCCACCACCGTGTACATTAGCAATAATGTCATAACTTGATAATGTATTTGTTAAAACCAATGGTTGTCTTACAATTAGCTTTAATGTTTCTAATCCAAAATAATTATCTATCTCTCTCTTATTGATTACTATTTTTCCTTCACCTGGAATAAGTCTGACTCTTGCAACAGAGCTTTTTCTTCTACCAGTACCAAAATATTGTAATTTAGCCACAGTAACTTCCTCCCTCCGATTATATGTTTAGCTCTAAAACTTCTGGTTGTTGAGCTTCATGTCCATGATCTGTTCCTTTGTAAACTCTTAACTTCTTAAGCATTTGATCACCTAAGCTGTTATGAGGAAGCATACCTTTTACTGCTTCATATACAGCTAGTTCTGGCTTTGTTGCCATAATCTTTCTGTATGGAGTTTCCTTAAGTCCGCCTGGATATAAAGAGTGCTTTCTATACATTTTTTGGTCAAGTTTCTTACCAGTAAGAACAACTTTTTCAGCGTTTATGATAATTACGTGATCTCCAGTATCAACATGCGGTGTATAAATAGGCTTGTTCTTACCTCTTAATATGCTAGCAACTTCACTTGCAAGTCTTCCAAGTACCTTGCCGTTTGCATCGACTACGTACCACTTTCTTTCTATTTCATTAGGCTTTGCCATGAATGATTTCATATCTTACCCTCCTCGTATTTGTCAACTACTCGCAGATTAAATCTATTCATGCACAATATACCACAATATTTACATGTAATTCATTAAGTGCGATTTTGATTTTGTGTCGCTTATATATAATGATCCGGGGCAGTGGATCAATTTTTACAACATATATATTTTAATACATTTACCCGTGCGTGTCAACATTTAATAATACACTTTTTCCAAATATACTCCATGTGCAGGTAGTCCTATGCCCGCTTTTTGTCTGTTCTTTGACTGTATTATATCTGGAATATTAATTGGTTCAATTTTACCAATAGCTGTTTGCAATAAAGTACCTGATATTATTCTTACCATATTATATAAAAATCCATTGCCATGGTAAATAATTTTTATAAATTCTTCGCTCTGCACAATCTTAACATCATATATTGTCCTTACTGTACTTTTTATACTGCTACCTTTCGACATAAAACTTGAAAAATCATGTGTTCCGATAAAATATTTACTTGCAGCTTCCATTTTTCTGACATCAAGCTTGTCACAATAACTTATATGATGAGCCAAATTTCGATACAAGGCTGTGGGCTGTCTACTATTTAACATAAGATAACTGTATTGCTTTCCAATTGCACAATATCTGGAGTGAAAATCCATATCCACTTCACACGAGTTTTTAATTACAATATCATGAGGTAATGTCCAATTTAAGGCAAAAGCAAATCTCTCTGCCTCTATATCGCTATCAATTATAAAGTTTGCCACCTGACCAAGTGCATGAACACCACCATCTGTTCTGCCTGAGCCTATAAGCTCTACCCTGGAGCCTGTTATCTTAAAAATTGCATCTTGAATTGTATCTTGAATAGAGATTACATTCTTTTGTGATTGCCAGCCGCAATAGTTTGTTCCCTCGTATTCAATTACCAGCTTTATATTTCTCATAGTATGCACCTTTTATTTTAAATATATTATTATCTTGTAAATACAATTCCGGCAGCTAATAAAATTGTTATCAAAGTAGCTGCAAAATCGATTTTTTGAAGTTTTAGCTGCTTCATTCTTGTTCTATTCTCTCCGCCTCTATAACAGCGAGCTTCCATAGCTAAAGCTAACTCCTCTGCTCTTCTAAATGCACTGATAAATAAAGGTACCAAAAGAGGTATCATAGCTTTTGCCCTGTTGAACAAATTTCCACTTTCGAAATCAGCACCTCTTGCCATTTGCGCCTTCATTATCTTATCAGTTTCATCCAATAAAGTTGGTATAAATCTCAAAGCTATAGTCATCATCATTGCAAGCTCATGGGCGGGGACGCCTATTTTCTTAAAAGGATTTAAAAGCTTCTCGATGCCATCTGTCAAAGCTATTGGCGAGGTTGTTAAAGTCAAAAGAGATGCTCCCGTAATTAATAACATTAATCTCAAGCCCATATAGATTGCTTGATATAAACCTTCTCTTGTAACTACAATAAAGCCATATCCAAATAATCTTTCGCCTGGTGTCATAAATATATTAAATACTACTGTTAGAATAATTATAATTGCTAGTGGCTTTAAGCTTCTTAAAATTGTTTTAACAGATATCTCAGATAACCAAATTATAATACCTAAATATGCAAGTACATAAATATAAGGAAAAAACCCTTCTATGAAAAATAAAATCGATATATATGCTATAGTTGCAAGTATCTTGACCCTAGGATCCAGTCTGTGTATAGATGTATTCCCTGGTATATATTGTCCTATGGTTATATTATTTATCATATTAATTGCTCCTTAGATAATTAATAAGCTGATCATAAGCCTCATCTACCGATATACAGTCCTTTATTATTATCCCTTTTTTGCTCAACTCATTCACAAGCATAGTTACTTGTGGCACTCCAAGTCCAATACTACAAAGCAAATCAGACTGCTTAAAAACATTTCTTGGTGTATCGGTCAATATAATTTCACCTTCGCTCATTACTATAACTCTATCTACTAAATTTGCTATATCTTCCATACTGTGTGAAACTAATATCACAGTTATCTTTTTCTTTTCATGAAGTCTTCTGATTTCACTTAATATTTCATCGCGCCCCTTGGGATCTAATCCCGCCGTAGGCTCATCTAATATAAGCACCTGTGGCTGCATAGCTAGCACTCCCGCTATTGCTACTCTTCTTTTCTGTCCGCCACTTAACTCAAAAGGAGATAAGTCTTTTATCTTATCATAATCTAAGCCTACTAGCCCTAAAGCTTCTTTTACTCTCTCTTCTATCGCCTTCGGTGATAGTCC
This sequence comes from uncultured Clostridia bacterium, assembly GCA_942492835.1. Lineage (GTDB taxonomy): Bacteria > Bacillota > Clostridia > Lutisporales > Lutisporaceae > GWB2-37-7. Next base: position 1,415,965 of record OW818645.1, read on the forward strand.
TAGATTTTGCGGCCCAAATGCAACATCCTTATATACCGTTTCTTCAAATAGTTGATGTTCTGGATATTGAAATACAAGTCCAACCATCTGGCGAATTTTCTTTAAAGGAACTCCTTTTTGTGTTATGTCAGTTCCATCTATAATTATTTGGCCTTCTGACGGCTTGAGAAGTACATTTAAATGTTGGATTAATGTTGATTTACCCGAGCCTGTATGGCCAATGAGACCTATAAACTCACCATTTTCTATTCTTAAATTAATATCTTTTAAAGCTCTATGTTCAAACACAGTATCTTTCATATATGTATAAGAAAGATTTTTTATTTCAATCGGCATAACTCAACCACCATTTCTTCCACCGTTAATATATCAGGTGCAATGTTTATATTTGCTTTGTGTAGTCTGCTACTAAGTTCGGTGATTTGAGGCACATCTAAGCCTACTCCCTTAAGCTTATCTATTTCAACAAACACTTGCTTTGGTGTTCCTTTCATAATAATACTTCCATTTTGCATTACATAAACCTTATCTGCTTTTACTGCTTCATCCATATAATGTGTTATTAAAACTATTGTAATTCCTTCTTCTTTATTAAGCTTCATTATAGTTTCAATAACATCTTTTCTACCTGAAGGGTCTAGCATTGCTGTCGGTTCATCTAGTACTATGCATTCCGGCTTCATGGCTATTATTCCAGCAATTGATATTCTTTGTTTTTGCCCACCTGACAAGTAGTGAGGAGCATCCTTTGCATAATCAGTCATTTCAACTACTTTCAAAGCTTCATCAACTCTTCTTCTGATCTCTGAAGGTTCAATTCCTAAATTTTCTGGACCAAATGCAACATCCTCTTCAACAACAGTTGCAACAATTTGATTGTCAGGATTTTGAAAGACCATGCCAGCAGTTTGTCTTATGCTCCAAGTATTTTCTTCAACTCTGGTATCTAAGCCTTTAACATATATTGCACCTTCGCTCGGTAAAAGCAGTGCATTGAAATGTTTAGCCAAGGTTGATTTACCTGAACCATTGTGACCCAATATAGCAATAAATTCACCCTTATTTATATCTATAGTTACATCATTTATAGCAAGTGTCTTATGATTTTCATTTCCTAAATATTCAAAAACTACATTTTGTGCAGATATGATATTAGTCATATTATTCCTTCTTTGCTTTATTATTGTGTTATTAATCACAATAATAATTATATCATTTTATTCTATAAATACTAAGGGCAAACATTTAACTGTCCTTAGTATTTATTTACATAAAAACATAGGACTAAGTAAAAACTTAATCCCAGTTATTGTACCCTATTATACTAATTCAAGAACAACTATTTCTACAGCGTCGCCTCTTCTTGGCGCAACCTTTATAATTCTCGAATATCCACCGTTTCTCTCCTTGTACTTTGGAGCTATCTCATCAAATAACTTCTTAACAACGTCTTCTTTAGTTATATATGCTAATGCCTGACGTCTTGCGTGCAGGTCTCCTCTCTTCCCGAGAGTAATCATTTTTTCAGCTATGCTTTGGGTTTCCTTTGCTCTTGTTCCTGTTGTCATAATCTTGTCATGCTCTAAAAATGAAGTAACAAGATTTCTTAGCATCGCTCTTCTTTGGTCAGTAGGACGCCCTAGTTTTCTGTATCCTGCCATGTCAGCACCTCCTTTAAAACTTTATTAATCATCGCTTGGCTTTAAGCTTAGTCCCAGTGCTTCAAGCTTTTGCTGTACCTCTTCAAGTGATTTTCTTCCAAGGTTTCTTACTTTCATCATATCATCTTCAGTTTTTTGTGTCAGCTCTTCAACAGTGTTAATGCCGGCACGCTTTAAGCAGTTAAAGGATCTTACAGAAAGATCAAGTTCTTCTATTGTCATTTCAAGAACCTTTTCCTTCTTATCTTCTTCCTTTTCTACCATAATCTCAACATTACCAACATGATCAGTAAGAGTTATAAACAGCTTCAAGTGTTCACTAAGTATTTTTGCACCTAAACTTATAGCTTCATCTGGCTTTGTAGTGCCATTAGTCCATACTTCAAAGATCAATCTATCATAATCTGCAATCTGCCCTACACGGGTACTTTCAATTACATAGTTCACCTTTTTAATAGGTGTAAAGATTGAATCTATTGGAATAAGACCAATAGGCTGACCAGATTGCTTGTTACGTTCAGCAGTTACATAACCTCTGCCTTTTTCTACTGTCATTTCCATGTAGAATCTGCTGTTATCACCTAGGAATGCTATGTGGTGATCCGGATTTAATATTTCAATATCCGCATCTGTAATGATATCTCCGGCTAGTACTTCATCGCCGCCTTGAACATCAATCTTGATTATTCTAGTATTATCTCCGTGCATTTTTAATGCTAAACCTTTAATATTCAGAATCAAATCAATTACATCTTCAGAAACCCCAGGAACTGCTGAGAATTCATGGAGAACACCATCTATCTTTAATGATGTAATCGCTGCACCTGGAAGTGACGATAGCAGAATACGTCTTAAGGAATTACCAAGGGTTATTCCAAAGCCTCTTTCTAGTGGTTCTATTACAAACTTGCCATAGGTAAAATCCGGTGACATTTCTATACATTCGATTTTTGGCTTTTCTATCTCTATCATCCTATTAAACCCTCCTTATTAAGCTGATTACCGTACTGGGCATTATATTTTCATAAAAAGCTAGCCATGCTTTATACTTATATATAATGCCTTATATCAATATTAGATATTTGAGGGTAACTGATTCATAAAATAAAACTATATCGTTATTATCTTGAATACAACTCTACTATTAAGTGCTCTTCTATTGGAATGTCAATATCTTCTCTAGCAGGTAGAGCTACTACTCTTGCTTCCATCATATCAGTATTTATTGTCAACCATTGTGGTGCAGTTTTTGCAGCTGCATTCTCGGTTAATGCTTTAAACTTTTCTGATTTCTTGCTTGTATCTTTTACAGCAATTAAATCATTAAGCTTTACTTTATATGAAGGAATATCAACTTTCTTACCGTTTACTGTAAAGTGACCATGTCTTACTAGCTGTCTTGCTTCTTTTCTTGATTCGCCATAGCCCATTCTGTAAGCAACATTATCAAGTCTTAACTCTAAAAGTCTTAACAAGTTTTCACCTGTTACTCCTTTTTCTCTTGCTGCTTCAGCAAAATATAATCTGAATTGATTTTCTAATATACCATATATTCTCTTAACTTTTTGTTTTTCTCTTAGTTGTAGTCCGTATTCGGATTGTTTCTTTCTACCTGTACCATGTTGACCTGGAGCATAAGCTCTTCTACCAACAGAACATTTGTCTGTGTAGCAACGGTCACCCTTTAAATACAGTTTCATGCCTTCTCTTCTACAGAGCTTGCATACAGCACCTGTATATCTTGCCATTTAATACAACACCTCCTATATATTATACTCTTCTGCGTTTTGGTGGTCTGCAGCCATTGTGAGGTATTGGAGTTACGTCTTTTATCAAGCTTACTTCCAGGCCTGCAGCTTGTAGAGCTCTTATAGCAGCTTCTCTACCTGAACCAGGTCCCTTTACATATACTTCGATATTTTTTAACCCATGCTCCATAGCTCCCTTAGCAGCTGTTTCAGCAGCCATTTGTGCCGCAAACGGTGTACTCTTTCTTGATCCTCTGAAACCCAATGAGCCAGCGCTTGACCATGAAAGTGCGTTACCGTGAAGGTCTGTCAAAGTTACTAGTGTATTGTTAAATGTTGACTGGATGTGTGCTGCTCCTCTTTCAACATTCTTTCTTTCTTTTCTTTTTCTAGCTTTTTTAGCCTTTGGCTTTGCTACCATTTTGCAAACCTCCTTTTCTATTTTCTTTTTGAACCAGATGTCCTTTTTGGACCTTTTCTTGTTCTTGCATTTGTCTTTGTTCTTTGACCTCTTACTGGTAGACCTCTTCTATGACGAAGTCCTCTATAGCAACCTATTTCTATTAATCTCTTTATGTTTAAAGCGATATCTCTCTTCAGGTCACCTTCAACTTTATGATTTCTATCGATGATTTCTCTTAACTTACCTACTTCAGCTTCAGTCAGATCCTTAACTCTTGTGTCAGGATTGATGCCTGCTTCGGCTAATATCTTATTGGAAGTTACTCTTCCAATACCGAATATATATGTGAGCCCTATTTCTACTCTTTTCTCTCTTGGTAAATCGATACCGGCAATTCTTGCCATTCGTTTTTACACCTCCAATATGCTCTTACAGTAATATTTATTTAGTAATCAAGACCACTCATAGGATTTTCCTAAAGTGCAGCCGCGCCTTGATTGTGGCTAACCTTGTTTTTGTTTATGTTTTGGATTTTCACAGATCACCATTACTCTGCCATGCCTTCTGATAATTTTACATTTTTCACAAATAGGCTTAACTGATGGTCTAACTTTCATCTTAAACCCTCCCTAATCATTTACCGCGCCATGTGATACGACCTCTAGTCAAATCGTATGGGGATAATTCGATTGTAACTTTATCTCCAGGTAATATTCTTATAAAATTCATTCTAAGCTTGCCTGAGATATGAGCTAATATTTTATGTCCATTTTCTAATTCTACTTGAAACATTGCATTTGGTAAAGCTTCAAGAACTTTACCTTCTACTTCTATTACATCATTTTTTGACATCGGGTAATCAAACCTCCTGTTCTCGATACGAATCAAGGGATTTAATATATTTGCATATATCATTGTTTGTTACTGTTAAATTTTGCTGAAGCCTCTGCGATATCTCTTGTGAGATATGCTTGGTCAGTCTTATGTGCTTAAGTTTTTTCTTTTTGGGACTTTTAAGTTTTCTTGTGTCCCCATCTGAAATATAGACATACTGGTCATTAATTATGCAAGTTATAAGGAATTTTTTGTTTTCATCTCTACCAGCTGTTGCAATGACCATTTGTCCTAACTTAGCTTCATTCATACATTCACCTTCTATATAAACTTACAGTAAAGTAAGTAGCTCAGGTGCATCTTTTGTTATTATAATAGTATTTTCATAGTGTGCTGAGAGACTTCCATCAGCAGTCAGAACTGTCCAACCGTCGCTTAATGTCTTAACAGCATATTTACCTTGGTTTACCATGGGTTCAATTGCTAGTGCCATCCCAGCCGCTAATCTAGGTCCTCTCCCTGCCAGTCCATAATTAGGTATTTGTGGATCTTCATGCATCAACTTTCCAATGCCATGACCTACAAAATCTCTTACTACTGAATATCCGTGGGTTTCAACATATTTTTGTACGTTATGGGATATATCCGATAGTCTATACCCTTCCCTCGCATATTCAATACCAGCAAAAAAACTTTCTTCTGTAACCTTAATTAACCTTTGAGCGTCATCACTTATATTTCCTATTCCGTGGGTTCTTGCGGCATCTCCAACGTAGCCTTCGTATGTAGCTCCTATATCAATACCTACAATATCTCCGTCATTTAGAACTATATTACCCGGTATTCCATGCACTACTTGACTATTAACAGATGTACATATACTTGCAGGAAATCCATAATAACCTTTAAATGCAGGTTGTGCACCACATTTTCTAATGTACTCCTCTGCAATTATATCGAGTTCCTTGGTTGTAATACCTGTCTTAATTACCTGTTTTAGGATCTCATGCGTTTCAGCAACTATTCTTCCTGCAATACGCATCAGTTCTATTTCCTTAGTTGATTTTATATTAATCATTAAAACTGCTCCAATGCTTTAGAAATATTTTGAAAAACAACCTCAGCATCAAGTTCCCCATTTACTGAAATTAAAATTCCTCTATTTTTATAGAAGTCGATTAATGGTTGAGTTTCTGTTTTGTATACCTTTAATCTATTAGCTACTGTTTCAGTCTTGTCATCATCTCTAATATAAAGGCTGCCTCCACATATGTCGCAAATTTCATCAACTATAGGTTTGTTATACATCAAGTTGTACGTTGCTGCACACTTACTACATACTCTTCTACCAGTCATTCTTTTAATAATTGCATCATCATTTACTTCTAAGCTTACAACTGCGTCTAACTTTTTACCGGAGTTTTTTAGTTCTTGCTCAAAAGCTTCTGCTTGAACAAGAGTTCTCGGAAAACCATCAAGCAAGAATCCAGCAATACAATCAGGTTGATCAAATCTATCTTCTACTATTTTAAGAGTAATCACATCAGGAACTAATAAGCCTTTATCAATATATTTTTTGGCTTCTATTCCTATTGATGTGCTTCTCCTAATATTGTCTCTAAATATATCCCCTGTTGATATGTGCGGAATATTGTAATTAGTAATAATCTTGCATGCTTGTGTTCCTTTACCGGAACCCGGAGAACCTAATAGTATAATCCTCATTTCTGATATCTCCTTCTACTTAAGGAATCCCTGATAATTTCTCATAATCATTTGTGCTTCTATTTGCTTTACGGTATCCATAGCAACACCAACTACAATTAGAAGTGAAGTACTACCAAAGTACACAGGTATATTAATTACTTTTAGTAATAATATTGGAACTATCGCAATAACTGCCAAGAATATAGCACCTACTAAAGTGACTTTGTTTAGTGACTTCATTATGAAATCAGCTGTTGGCTTACCAGGTCTAATACCAGGTATAAATCCGCCATACTTCTTAATATTGTTTGATACTTCTATAGGATTAAATGAAATTGCTGTATAGAAGAATGTAAATCCTATTATTAAAATTGCGTACAATAACGAATGTCCTATAGTACCCCAATCGAAGTATCTAGTCATAAATATATAGAAGCCTGAATTTGGGAAAAAGCTTGCTATTTGAGTCGGGAAAGATATAAGGGACATTGCAAATATTACTGGCATAACACCAGCTTGATTTACCTTTAAAGGAATATGTGTGCTTTGTCCACCATACATTTTTCTACCTACAACTCTTTTTGCGTACTGTACTGGTATTTTCCTTTGGCCTTCTTGAATGTATATAATAGCCATTATTATAGCTAATGCAGCTATCAAGAAGATAGTCAAAGTTAAAATGTTTACAGACCTTGACAAGTATGAGGTATAAAGACTGTTGATTCCCCCAGGAATTCTAGAAATTATACCTGTGAAGATAAGTAGGGAAATACCATTTCCTATTCCTTTATCATTTATAAGCTCACCCAGCCACATTAGGAATGCTGTTCCTGCTGTTAATGAAAGAGCTACTATTGCGTAAGTCCATAAGTTTCTTTCTACTAAATAGAATCTTAATCCAAAGCTTATAGCTATAGCTTGAATTAATGCTAAAACAACTGTTGCGTATCTAACATATTGTGCAATTTTTCTTCTTCCATCTTCGCCTTCTTTTGAAAGTGCTTCTAAGCTAGGAATAGCAATTGTTAGTAACTGCATTATTATAGAGGCATTGATATATGGTGATATACTCATTGTAAATATCGAAAAGTTGTTGAATGCTCCACCCGAAATTACGTCAAAGAAACCTAGTAATCCACCTGTTCCAACCAAGTTTTTAATAGCTTCAATGTCCATACCCGGTACCGATATAAATGTACCTGCTCTGAAAACTAAAAGCATTAGCAGGGTAAATACCATTTTATTTCTTAAGTCTGGGATCTTCCAAGCATTTCGTAAAGTGTTTAACACTTTAAATCACCTCTACCTTTCCTCCTGCTGCGGTTATTTTTTCTACTGCCGTTTTGCTGAACTTATGAGCTTGTATTGTTAAGCCCTTAGATATTTCGCCAGTGCCAAGTATTTTAACACCGCTTTTCATATTCTTTATAAGTCCTGCTTCTCTAAGATTATCTGGTGTAACAACCGCGCCATTTTCAAATATATCTAAATCCCCTAGATTTACAATGGCAAATTCTTTTCTAAATATGTTTGTAAAGCCAACCTTTGGAAGTCTTCTATATAAAGGCATCTGACCGCCTTCAAAGCCTACTCTAACTCCACCGCCAGAACGAGAATTTTGACCCTTCTGACCTTTGCCTGCTGACTTACCTTGTCCAGTAGCTGTTCCTCTACCGATTCTTTTCTTATTCTTTGTTGAACCCTCTGCAGGTCTTAGCTCGTGCAACTTCATAGTTTACACCTCCTTGTTATATTTCCTTAACATCAACCAGATGTGAAACCTTATTTATCATACCTCTTATCTGAGGTGTATCTTCTTGTTGTACTTCACTGTTTAGCTTCTTTAGTCCTAAAGCTTTTACAGTAGCAACTTGATCTTGCTTTCTGCCTATTATACTTCTTACTAATTTTATATTTAATTTAGCCAAGGTTTCTCCCTCCTTAACCTCTTATCTCTTCTACAGATTTACCTCTTAATTGTGCTACTTGTTCAACTGTCTTAAGAGTAGAAAGTCCCTGTATTGTAGCATTTACTACATTTCTTGGGTTATTGGATCTAATGCACTTTGTTCTTATATCCTTTATACCTGCTAGCTCTAGTACTGCACGTACAGGACCACCAGCTATAACTCCAGTTCCTTCTTCTGCTGGCATTAACAATACCGTACCTGCACCAGCTATACCAGTGATTTGATGAGGTATTGTTGTTCCAACCATAGGAACCTTCACTAAATTTTTCTTTGCGTCTTCTACGCCTTTTCTTATAGCTTCTGGAACTTCAACGGATTTGCCAGTACCAACGCCTACATATCCGTTACCGTCACCAACAACTACTATTGCACTAAATCTAAAGTTTCTTCCGCCTTTAACAACTTTAGCAACTCTGTTTATCGCAACAACTCTCTCTTTTAGATCAAGCTTGCTTGCATCTATTAGCTGCATTTATTTCCCTCCTTTGATTAGAATTCTAATCCAGCTTCTCTTGCCGCACTTGCAAGCTCGAGAATTCTTCCGTGATATATTAATCCGCCTCTATCAAACACTACTGTTGTGATACCTTTATCAAGGGCTCTTTTTGCTATCAGTTCTCCAACTTTTTTTGCTGATTCCTTGTTGCCGCCATGACCAATTTGGTCATTGACATCTTTATCTAAAGTTGAGGCTGATACTAAAGTTACACCTGATACATCGTCTATAACTTGTGCATATATATTGTTTAAGCTTCTGAACACATTTAAACGTGGTCTTGCAGCTGTACCATGCACTTTATTTCTGAGTCTTAAGTGTCTCTTTTTTCTTGCAACATTTTTACTTGCTTTAGTAATCACCCTATTTCACCCCTTTTTATTTCTTACCTGTTTTTCCTTCTTTACGTCTGATTACTTCGTCACTGTATTTAATACCTTTACCTAGATATGGCTCAGGTTGTCTTACAGATCTGATGTTAGCAGCGTGTTGACCAACTGATTCTTTATTTGCACCTTTAATAATTATTTTATTTGGTGCTGGAACTTCAGTTGTGATACCTTCTGGATCTACAAGTTCAACAGGATGTGAGTAACCAATTGTTAAAACCAACTTGTTGCCTTGTTTTTGTGCTCTATAACCAACACCGTTGATTTCTAAAGTTCTCTCAAATCCCTTTGATACTCCTTCTACCATGTTGTTTACTAGAGCTCTTGTAAGTCCGTGTAAAGATCTGTGAGCTTTTTCATCACTAGGTCTTCTAACGATTACTTTACCTTCTTCTATAGTAATAAGCATATCTTTATGCAATTTCTTTTCTAATTGTCCTTTTGGACCTTTTACTGTAACTAAATTCTCTTCAGCAATTTTTATATTAACGCCTTCAGGAATCGCTACAGGTAATCTACCTATTCTTGACATTCTTGCACCTCCTGTTCAAAAGATTTTACCAGATGTAGGCTAAAACTTCTCCGCCTATTCCTTGGCTTCTAGCAGTCTTGTCAGTCATTATGCCTCTTGATGTTGACAGAATAGCTATACCCAATCCACCTAATACCTTTGGTACTTCTTCCCTGTCTGCATAAACCTTTAAGCCTGGCTTACTTATTCTCTTAAGGCCTGTTATAACCTTTGACTTGTTAGCCCCGTATTTTAAAGTGATTCTTATATTACTTTTTGTGCCGTCTTCTAAAATTTCGAAGTCTTTTATATAGCCTTCTTCAAATAGTATTTTTGCTATTGCTTTCTTCATCTTTGAAGTAGGAACATCTACTTTTTCATGTTTGACAGTGTTTGCATTCCTAATACGTGTTAGCATATCAGCAATCGGATCACAAATAACCATTAAACCATAACCTCCCTTATTGTATAAGTTGTTATATGAGGATGTATATTATCCAGCGTTACCAGCTAGCTTTTTTAACTCCAGGTATTTGTCCTTTATATGCCAATTCTCTAAAGCATATACGGCAGACACCAAACTTTCTTAGATAAGCATGTGGTCTTCCGCACAATCTGCATCTACTATATGCTTGCGTAGAAAACTTTGGAGTCTTCTGCTGTTTTAGTACCATAGCTTTTTTAGCCAAATTAACCCCTCCTATCTATTGGTTTGTGTATGGCATTCCAAGAAGCCTTAAAAATTCTCTAGCTTCTTCATCAGTTTTAGCGGTAGTTACAAAGATTACGTCCATTCCTCTAACCTTATCTACCTTATCGTATTCTATTTCTGGGAATATAAGCTGTTCTTTTATTCCTAGTGCATAGTTACCTCTGCCATCAAATGCCTTTGTTGAAACACCTCTAAAGTCCCTAACTCTTGGTAGAGCAACATTGAACAATCTATCAGCAAACTCATACATTTTTTCTCCACGTAGGGTTACTTTAGCACCTATGTTCATGCCTTCTCTAACCTTAAAAGAAGCTATTGATTTCTTAGCTTTTGTTATTATCGGCTTTTGACCTGTAATCATTGCTAAGTCGTTTACAGCTGATTCTAATCCCTTTGCGTTATCCTTTGTATCACCAAGGCCCATGTTTACAACAATCTTTTCAAGCTTTGGTATTTGCATTGTGCTCTTATATTGGAACTTCTGCATCAATGCAGGAGCTATTTCTTTTAGGTATCTTTCTTTAAGTCTATTCAAATTTACTACCTCCATTCAGAGCTAATTATTTATCAAATACATCTCCGCAGCTCTTGCAGTATCTTACTTTAGTTTGATCATTCAGCATTTTGTGTCCTATTCTAACACCCTTTTTACACTTATCACACCAAATCATAACTTTTGAACTAAACAATGGTGATTCTTGGTGTATAATTCCACCTTGCTGAACAGTCTTTGAAGGTTTCTTATGCTTTGTGCTTACATTAATACCTTCAACTATTACTTTACTGTTTTTTGGTAATGCGACTAGCACCTTACCTCTTTTACCTTTATCTTTACCAGAGATTACAACTACTGAATCTCCTCTTTTTACGTGTAGCTTATTCGCTTCCATATTTGCCACCTCCTATTAAAGCACTTCTGGTGCGAGGGATAATATTTTCATGAACTCTTTATCTCTAAGTTCTCTCGCAACTGGTCCAAATATACGAGTGCCCTTGGGCTGCTTATCATCTTTTATAATTACTGCTGCATTATCATCAAATCTGATATAACTTCCGTCTGCTCTTCTTAAACCCTTGATAGTTCTAACAATAACAGCCTTTACTACATCACCCTTTTTAACAACACCGCCTGGCGTTGCATCTTTAACAGAAGCAACTATTATATCACCAATATTTCCATATCGTCTCATTGAACCGCCCATAACACGGATACACAACAATTCTTTTGCACCGGAATTATCTGCTACATTTAGACGACTTTCTTGTTGTATCATTTATAACCCTCCTTCCGGAATTTTACTTAGCTTTTTCCATTATCTCAACAAGTCTCCATCTTTTTTCCTTGCTTAGAGGTCTTGTTTCCATAATTTTTACTGTGTCACCTATATTACACTCATTGTTTTCGTCGTGTGCCTTGAACTTAGTAGTTCTCTTAACAGATTTCTTATATAATGGGTGACGAACCAAAGTTTCGATAGAAACAACAATTGTTTTATCCATCTTGTTGCTTACTACTTTACCAATTCTAGTTTTTCTATCATTTCTTTCAACTGATTGCATAACATAAACCTCCTATCTTACTTTGCCTCAACTGATTTGAGTTCTCTTTCTCTAAGGATGGTTTTTATTCTAGCTATAGACTTTTTAACATCTCTAACTCTTAACGGATTTTCCAGCTGACCAGTAGCCATTTGGAATCTCAAGTTGAATAGTTCACCCTTAAGCTCAACTAATTTTTGCTCTAATTCACTTATTGACATATCTCGCATTTTATTAGCTTTCATTTACATCACCAACCATTTCCTCAGTTTCTTGGCGAGTAACAAACTTAGTCTTTATAGGAAGTTTATGCTGAGCAAGCCTCATAGCTTCTCTTGCAACTTCTTCACTTACGCCAGCCATCTCAAAAAGTACTCTGCCTGGTTTAACTACTGCTACCCAGTACTCTGGTGAACCTTTACCAGATCCCATACGTGTTTCTGCAGGCTTTTCAGTAACTGGCTTATCTGGGAATATCTTTATCCAGATACTACCGCCTCTTTTAGTATATCTTGTCATTGCTTGTCTAGCAGCTTCTATTTGATTGCTTGTTATCCAAGCAGGTTCTAATGCTTGAATTCCGTATTCGCCGTAAGCTATAAAGTTACCTCTGGTAGCTTTACCTGTCATTCTGCCTCTCATTTGTTTACGACGCTTTACTCTTTTTGGCATTAACATTTATGCTTCTCCTCCTTCCACAACTGTTTCAGCTACTGCCTTTTTAGCTTTAGCTACTGGAAGAACCTCCCCTTTGTATATCCAAACCTTTACTCCTATTCTGCCATATGTTGTATGTGCTTCTGCAACACCATAATCAATATCGGCTCTTAAAGTTTGGAGAGGAATAGTTCCTTCACGATACCATTCACTTCTAGCAATTTCAGCTCCGCCAAGTCTTCCAGCACACATTGTCTTTATTCCCTTAGCTCCGCTTCTCATTGTTCTTTGCATTGTTTGCTTCATTGCTCTTCTGAAGGAAATTCTCTTTTCAAGCTGTGCAGCTATGTTTTCAGCTACCAGTTGTGCATCCATTTCTGGAACTTTTACTTCAGTTATATTAATATTGATATTCTTACTAGCAACCATTGCTTCTACTTGCTTTCTTAAAGCTTCAATTCCTGAACCACCTTTACCAATTATGATACCTGGTTTAGCAGCATGTATATTGATTCTTAATCTAGCAGCAGTTCTTTCTATTTCGATTCTTGATACACCAGCTATAAAAAGCTTGGCTTTCAAAAATTCTCTTATTTTATGGTCTTCAACTAAGAAATTAGCAAAATCTTTATCATTTGCATACCACTTAGTATCCCAATCTTTTATAATACCAACTCTTAATCCATGTGGATTTACCTTTTGGCCCACTAAGATTACCTCCTTTATTCTTTTTCTTTAACTACTAATGTCATGTGACATGTTCTCTTTAAAATTCTAACGCCACGGCCCTTTGAAGCAGCTCTGAACCTCTTTAAAGTTGGCCCTTGAGTTGAATAAGCTTCCGCTACATACAACTTATCGACATTCATTTCGTAATTATTTTCTGCATTTGCTACTGCTGACTTTAATAGCTTTTCCAATATTGGAGAAGCAGCCTTTGGAGTATGCATTAATATTGCAAACGCTTCTCCTATTCTTTTACCTCTGATTAAGTCTATAACTATATTAACCTTTCTTGAGGACATTCTTATATATCTAACGTGTGCTCTCGCTTCCACAGGATATACCTCCTTCCAAACTCGATTGTCTTGTCTATTGTAATCTTATTTTAATGCTGTTGATCTTTCAGTATGATTGCCATGACCCTTGAAAGTTCTAGTTGGTGAAAACTCACCAAGTTTATGTCCAACCATATCTTCAGTCATATATACTGGAACGTGCTTTCTTCCATCATAAACAGCAATTGTGTGTCCTACCATGTCTGGAAATATTGTTGATCTTCTTGACCATGACTTTATTACTGTTTTCTTACCGGCATTGTTCATTTCTATTATTTTAGCCAACAGTTTTTCATCAACATAAGGACCTTTTTTTGTTGAACGGCTCATTAAATTGCCTCCTTCCTGCTTTATGCTACTCGAAATTTGCTTTTTGAATTTTCTATTAACATTAAATTACTTTGTATTTCTTCTCTTAACAATAAACTTTGTTGAAGACTTCTTTTTATTTCTAGTCTTGTAACCAAGTGTTGGTTTACCCCAAGGAGTAACTGGACCTGGTCTACCAACTGGTGCTTTACCTTCACCACCGCCGTGTGGGTGATCAACAGGATTCATTACAGAACCTCTTACTGTAGGTCTTATACCTAAGTGTCTTGTTCTTCCTGCGCTACCTAGTCTAATGTTTTCAAAGTCTAAGTTGCCCACTTGTCCGATTGTAGCTTTGCACTCTATTCTTATCATTCTAACTTCGGTTGATGGAAGTCTTACTTGAGCGTAGTCGCCTTCTTTTGACATCAGCTGAGCTGAATTACCTGCTGCTCTAACAAGTTGTGCTCCCTTACCAGCCTTTAGCTCTATGTTGTGGATTATTGTACCAACAGGTATATTTTTAAGTGGTAAGCAGTTACCTACTTTTATATCTGCTGATGCAGATGAGATAACTTTATCGCCAACCTTTAATCCATTAGGAGCTATTATATATCTCTTTTCACCATCTAAGTAAGTAATAAGAGCTATATTAGCTGATCTGTTTGGATCATACTCTATTGTTGTTACATTTGCAGGTATATCCATCTTGTCTCTTTTAAAATCTATAATTCTGTATTTTCTCTTATGTCCTCCGCCTTGATGTCTTACGGTAATCTTACCGTAGTTATTTCTACCAGCTTTACTTTTCAATATTTCAACCAGAGACTTTTCTGGTTCAGTTCTTGTAATTTCTTCAAAGGTTGAAACTGTCATGAAACGTCTAGCCGGAGAAGTCGGATTATACTTTCTTATAGCCATTGTTTCTCCTCCTTTTCTTGTAACGAGTTTACTGTCAATTCAAGTTGTCTTTTTATAGACCTTCGAAGAATTCGATTCCCTTACTATCAGCAGTTAGCTTTACCATTGCTTTCTTATAGCTAGGTCTTCTTCCTTCGCTTTTACCCATTCTCTTCATTTTTCCCATTACTCTTACTGTATTAACTTTATCTACCTTTACTTTGAAGATTTCTTCAACAGCTTTTTTAATCTCGGTTTTGTTTGCATTTACATCAACAATAAAGGTGTATTTCTTATCAGCCATTTCGTTCATGCTTTTTTCTGTTATAACAGGTTTTCTTACTATATCATAAGAATTCATTATGCATACACCTCCTGAACCTTTAGTGCAGCTTCTTTAGTTATTATGAATTTATCACAATTTAGGATATCGTATACATTTAATGTGTTCACAAGGGCTATTTTGACACCCTCTATATTTCTTGCTGATTTTTCTACATTCTCATTTTTTTCTGCCAATACCAATAAGATTTTTGTTTCAGCCTTTAAGCTATTAAGCATGTTAACAACCTGCTTTGTTTTTGGTGCTGCAAAGTTAAGTTCATCAACAACGATAATTTCGTTATCCACTACCTTTGAGCTCAAAGCTGATTTCATAGCAATTCTCTTTATTTTCTTTGGCACTGAATATCTGTAGGATCTTGGCTTTGGAGCAAATACGACACCACCATGTCTCCATTGTGGAGATCTTGTGCTACCTTGTCTTGCTCTGCCTGTTCCTTTTTGTCTCCAAGGCTTTATTCCTCCGCCTCTTACTTCTGCTCTTGTAAGAGTGGATTGAGTACCTTGTCTTCTATTAGCAAGAAGCATCCTTACTACTTGATGCATTGCTTCTACGTTGATGTTTGCACCAAACGTGTTCTCGTTTAATTCCATTTCACCAACTTGATTTCCATTTATGTTATATACCGCTACATTAGGCATAACATATCCTCCTTTCTCTTAACGTATATTAAGCCTTTACGGAATCCTTTATCATAACTAATGAACCCCTAATACCAGGCACTCCGCCCTTAACCAATATAACGTTTCTTTCTGGGTCTACCATTACTACTTCTAGGTTCTGAACTGTAACATGCTGATCGCCCATATGTCCAGGAAGCTTCTTACCCTTAAATGTTCTTGATGGGTCAGATGATGCTCCCATAGAACCTGCTTGTCTATGGTATTTTGAACCGTGAGACATTGGTCCTCTGGAAAAGTTGTGTCTCTTAATTGCGCCTTGAAATCCTTTACCCTTTGAAACTCCACTTACGTCAACCTTATCTCCCACTTGGAAAACATCAGCCTTTAATTCTTGACCTACTTCAAAGTTTTCTGTACCTTCAAGTCTAAATTCTCTTAAATATTTCTTTAATGCAACCTTTGCTTTTGCAAAGTGACCTTTTAATGGCTTTGTTACTCTTCTTTCTTTTGTATCTACAAATCCAACCTGTATTGCTGCATAACCGTCGTTTTCAACAGTTTTCTTTTGCACTATTACGTTTGGACCTGCTTCTATAACAGTTACTGGCAATGCCCTGCCTTCACCATCAAACACTTGAGTCATTCCTACTTTTTTACCAAGTATTGCTTTTTTCATTGTTCCACCTCCATAATTTACAGCGGATCACCTTTAAGTGATCATACTAAATCGATTAGGATACATTCATATCTTTATCAATTAAAGTTTAATTTCAATATCTACACCTGCTGGTAAGTCAATTCTCATAAGTGAATCAATTGTCTTTGGTGTTGGGTTTAAGATATCAATCAATCTCTTATGAGTTCTCTGTTCAAACTGTTCTCTTGAGTCTTTATACTTATGAACCGCTCTAAGAATTGTAATTATTTCCTTCTCAGTTGGCAGCGGAACTGGACCTGATACCTTTGCACCTGTTCTCTTTGCAGTTTCAACGATTTTTTCAGCAGATTGATCAATTAAAGCATGATCATATGCCTTTAATCTTATTCTGATTTTTTGCTTTGCCATTTTGTTCCCTCCTTTTCATCGCACGCTATTTTTCTTACGTACGACCGCATTCTGCAATACACTTATCCGGGTGTGTTCTATTTTTAATTTTTGTGTGCCTTTTGACACACAACACAATCTCTGACACGTAATGCAGTAGGTCGCCCGGTTTAAAATCGGACATTACTCCATAAGAATTAACCAGTATCTGTTTTCCCAATGGCATGAGTAACACTCACTGCAACCTCTTACTTCATCGTATGCTAATTACACAACCTTATATATTTTATAATATATTTTGACAGATTGCAAGCATATTAGCACAATTTCTTTTAAAATTTCAAATATTTTTTTCTAGGCAAACATAATCCTAAAGGACTAGGTATTCCTAGTCCTTTAAGCATCATGTTTAAGAGACATTTTTGTTTTATAATTAAATATGAATTTCGTGCTATTTGAACAATATTAAATGTTTAGCACAAATCATTTAAATTATTAAGCTATGATTGAAGCAACTGCTCCTGCTCCTACTGTTCTTCCGCCTTCTCTTATTGCGAATCTTAATCCTTCTTCTATCGCAATTGGTGTTATTAGCTTTATTGTCATTTCTACGTTGTCACCAGGCATACACATTTCTGTGCCTTCTGCTAGCTCTATTACTCCTGTTACGTCTGTTGTTCTAAAGTAGAACTGTGGTCTATAGCCATTGAAGAATGGTGTATGTCTTCCGCCTTCTTCTTTTGTCAATACATATATTTGTGCTTTGTAGTGTGTATGTGGCTTTATTGAGCCTGGCTTTGCTAATACTTGCCCTCTCTCAATGTCTGCTCTTTGTACACCTCTTAATAGTGCTCCTATATTGTCTCCTGCTTGTGCTTGATCAAGAAGCTTTCTGAACATTTCTACGCCTGTTACTACTGTTGATTTTGGCGCTTCTGAAAGCCCTACGATTTCTACTGTGTCTGATACCTTTACCACTCCTCTTTCTACTCTGCCTGTTGCAACTGTACCTCTTCCTGTTATTGAGAATACGTCTTCTACAGGCATTAAGAATGGTCTGTCAACTTGTCTTTGTGGTGTTGGTATATACTCGTCTACTGCCTTCATTAATTTTAGTATTCCACTGCACCACTCGCAGCTTTCTTCACCACATCCGCATTCTAATGCTTTTAATGCTGATCCTGGTATTATTGGTGTGTCATCTCCTGGGAAATCATATTGTGTAAGAAGTTCTCTAACTTCCATTTCAACTAATTCGATTAGCTCTGCATCATCTACCATATCTACCTTGTTTAGGAATACTATTATGTATGGTACTCCAACCTGTCCTGATAATAGTATATGCTCTCTTGTTTGTGGCATTGGTCCATCAGCTGCTGATACTACCAATATTGCTCCGTCCATTTGTGCTGCGCCTGTTATCATGTTCTTTACATAGTCTGCGTGACCTGGACAGTCAACGTGTGCATAGTGTCTGTTTGCTGTCTCATACTCAACGTGTGCTGTGTTTATTGTTATTCCTCTTTCTTTTTCTTCTGGTGCCTTGTCTATTTCGTCATATCTTGTTGCTGTTGCTCCACCGAACTTTGATAATACTGTTGTTATTGCTGCTGTTAGTGTTGTCTTACCGTGGTCAACGTGTCCTATTGTTCCTATGTTTACGTGAGGCTTATTTCTCTCAAATTTTGCCTTTGCCATTTTGTTTGTTCCTCCTTTAATATCAAATCTTTATAAAGGCATATATAAATGCTGTTGCTCTTTAGCAATCAGTTTTTATATATTTAACGGGCAGAGCATTTTCTGCCCGTTTTTAATATTACTTAATTACTTGCTTCCTGCAATCTTCTCTGTAATGTTCTTTGGAACCTCTTCGAAATGATGCATTTCCATTGAATATACGCCTCTACCTTGAGTTCTTGATCTCAAGTCAGTTGCATAACCGAACATTTCAGATAATGGTATGAAGGAACGAATAACCTGAGCACCCATTCTTGATTCCATACCCTCGATTCTACCTCTTCTGGAGTTTACGTCTCCCATTACATCACCCATATATTCCTCAGGTACTGTAATTTCAACCTTCATTATTGGCTCAAGAAGTACTGGATCTGCTTTACGCATACCATCCTTGAAAGCCATTGATCCAGCTATTTTGAAGGCCATTTCAGAGGAGTCAACCTCATGGTATGAACCATCAAATAATGTAACCTTAAGATCAAGAACTTGGTATCCAGCAAGTACACCAGTTTTCATAGCTTCTTCTATACCGGCTTGAACTGGAGCGATGTATTCTCTAGGAATAGCACCACCAACAACCTTATTAACAAATTCAAAGCCTGTTCCAGCTTCTTTAGGTTCAAGCTCCAGCCATACATGACCGTATTGACCCTTACCACCAGACTGACGTACAAATTTGCCTTCGATTTGTACCTTTTTCCTAATAGTTTCCTTATAAGCAACCTGTGGTCTGCCTACATTTGCTTCTACTTTATATTCTCTAAGCATTCTATCAACGATAATATCAAGGTGAAGCTCACCCATACCTGCAATAATAGTCTGACCTGTTTCCTCGTCAGTATATGTCTTAAAGGTCGGATCTTCTTCTGCAAGCTTTTGTAACGCTATACCCATCTTATCTTGACTTGCTTTTGTTTTTGGTTCTATAGCTACACTGATAACTGTCTCTGGGAACACCATTGCTTCAAGTATAACTGCATTATCCTCATTGCACAGTGTATCACCAGTTGTCGTATCCTTAAGACCAACAGCGGCTGCTATATCTCCAGTATAAACTTCCTTCAGTTCTTCACGATGATTAGCATGCATTTGTACGATTCTTCCAAGTCTTTCTCTCTTACCCTTAGTTGAGTTATAAACATAAGAGCCTGCTTGAATAATACCAGAATACACTCTGAAGAAGCAAAGCTTTCCAACGAATGGGTCAACCATGATTTTGAAGGCAAGTGCTGAGAAAGGTTCTTTATCATCTGCATTTCTCACTATCTTTTCTTCGCTACCCATAAGTATACCCTCTATTGGAGGTATATCAAGCGGTGATGGCATATACTCGATTACAGCATCAAGCATTTCCTGAACACCCTTGTTCTTATATGATGAACCGCATATTACTGGAGTCAATTTTACGCTTATAGTTCCAATTCTTAAACCTTTTCTGATTTCTTCCTCGGATAACTGTTCTCCTTCAAGATACTTCATCATTAATTCTTCATCTTGTTCAGCAGCTGCTTCTACCATTTTTTCTCTGTATTCTTCACATACAGCCCTCAAGTCTTCTGGTATTTCAGACTCCTCTATATCTTTTCCAAGATCATCTCTATGGATATATGCCTTCATCTTGATAAGGTCTACCATACCCTTAAAGGTGTCTTCAGCACCTATTGGAATTTGAATCGGTATTGCGTTGGCATGCAATCTTTCTTTCATCATACTTACAACTCTTAAGAAATCTGCACCCATAATGTCCATTTTATTAACATAAGCCATTCTTGGAACATTATATTTATCAGCCTGACGCCATACAGTTTCTGATTGGGGCTCAACTCCACCCTTAGCACAGAACACTGCTACAGCACCATCAAGCACACGTAATGATCTTTCTACTTCAACAGTAAAGTCCACGTGACCTGGCGTATCGATAATATTTATCTTATGATCTTTCCATTCAGCAGTAGTCGCTGCAGAGGTAATTGTTATACCTCTTTCTTGTTCTTGTTCCATCCAGTCCATAGTTGCAGTACCTTCATGTACTTCACCTATCTTATAAGTTTTGCCTGTATAGAACAGCACTCTTTCAGTTGTTGTGGTCTTTCCTGCATCTATGTGAGCCATAATTCCTATATTTCTTATTTTTTGTAAAGGATATTGCCTAGGCACATTTATCCTCCTTTCTATTGCTTAAATAACAAATTAAGTGACCTAATAATCTAATATTCTGCGTAAAAATCAAACTTTTTATACAAACATGCTTATTGCTCATTACTAAATTAGAATCTGTAATGTGCAAATGCCTTATTGGCTTCAGCCATCTTATGCATATCTTCTCTCTTCTTTACGCTAGCACCTACGTTGTTTGCGGCATCAAGAATTTCAGCGGCGATTCTTTCTCTCATTGTTCTTTCGCCTCTTTTTCTTGAATAATCAATTAACCATCTCATAGCTAGAGCCTGTCTTCTATCGGGTCTTACTTCAATTGGAACCTGATATGTTGCTCCACCTATTCTTCTTGCTTTAACTTCAAGTACTGGCATTATATTGTTCATAGCTGTTTGGAATACTTCCATAGGCTCTTTGCCACTCTTTTCTCCTATGATATCGAAGGCGTCATATATAATCTTTTGTGCAACACCCTTCTTTCCATCATACATAAGGTTGTTGATAAGTTTTGTTACAATCTTATCCTCAAACATTGGATCTGGCAATACTTCTCTTTTAGGAATAAAACCTTTTCTTGGCACTTTACTTCCCTCCTTAATACGAAATTGAATCTCATCGGTACTCGGTAGCATTGTACTACCGTTGTGCGCTAATATATATTTATACAGTTTAAAAAAACTGTTAATTACATTCGCACATATTATTTCTTAGGTCTCTTTGCTCCGTACTTTGATCTGCTTTGCTTTCTGTTAGCAACACCAGCAGCATCAAGTGTACCTCTTATAATGTGGTACCTTACGCCTGGTAGGTCTTTTACTCTACCGCCTCTGATAAGAACAACAGAGTGCTCTTGTAGGTTATGTCCTATTCCAGGAATATATCCAGTTACTTCTATACCATTTGTAAGTCTAACTCTGGCAATTTTTCTTAAAGCTGAGTTTGGCTTCTTAGGTGTAGTAGTTTTTACAACTGTACATACGCCTCTTTTTTGTGGACTTCCCTTCAGTGCTGGAGCGGTTGATTTATACTCAACTCTTTCTCTACCACTTCTTACTAGCTGGTTAATTGTTGGCATTTGATTGCACCTCCTTTAATTTGTGTATATATAACAACAAGATAAATTAATATTTATCTGTTCTTAACATGATTAACAAATGTAAAAAACATATAGATACCCCTTCACTTATGAAGGGGTATCTTATGACTGTTTTTATTGAAATACTAGCTAGTTTAATATAACAGCTGCCGTTGAAGCACCAATGTCTATACCACATGCTTCTCCGAGTTCCTTCATTGTATTTACATATACAATTTCCAAGTTTTTTTTGTTACATGCCTCGACTACTGATTTTTTTATAAAATCATCGCAATCGTAAGCTAAGTATATCTTCATCGTCAGACCATTTTCAATAGCTTTTAGCGTTTGTTTCCGCCCAATGATTATGTTTGAAGAGTTTTTTAAGTTTAGCATACAATCACTCCTTGCATTAAAGAGTAAATTTAAAGTTTATGCTTCCATTGCTCTCGTACGCACTAAATCATTTTAGCACTTGATGTATTTTTCTGTCAAGCGTTTTCTGTTGTCTCTTCTAATGTTTTTATTGAAATATCCCTATAACGCTTTAATCCCGTTCCAGCAGGTATCAATTTTCCAATTATTACATTTTCCTTTAAGCCTACCAACGGGTCAATCTTACCCTTTATCGCTGCTTCAGTCAGTACTCTTGTAGTTTCCTGGAAGGAAGCTGCGGACAAGAAGGAATCAGTAGCAAGAGATGCCTTAGTAATACCAAGAAGTGCTCTTGTTCCCTGCGCTACTTCGCCGCCTTCTTGTACCATCTTTTCGTTTTCTTCTTCAAATTTGAAGATATCAACTAAGCTACCAGGCAATAAATCAGTACTCCCTGATTCGTCAATCCTTATCTTTCTAAGCATTTGTCTTACTATTACTTCTATATGTTTATCAGCTATGTCAACACCTTGCAATCTATAAACTCTTTGAACCTCTTGAAGCAAATATGCTTGAACTCCTGACATTCCTTTAATCTTTAGAATATCTTGTGGATTTATAGAACCTTCTGTAATTTCATCACCAGCTTCAATTACTTCACCATCTGTAACCTTAAGTCTTGAACCATATGGAATGGCATAGGTTCTAGAATCGCCATCATCGCCTGTTACAACTATATCCTTCTTCTTTCTTTGATCCACTAATTTAACAGTACCTGCAATTTCGGATATTATTGCTAAGCCTTTTGGCTTTCTTGCTTCAAATAGCTCTTCAACTCTAGGTAAACCTTGCGTAATATCATCGCCGGCAACTCCGCCTGTATGGAAGGTTCTCATAGTTAACTGAGTACCTGGTTCACCTATGGACTGCGCAGCTACAATACCAACTGCTTCACCTGCGCTAATAGTTTCACCATTTGCCAAGTTTAAGCCATAGCATTTTGCGCATATACCGTGTCTTGAACGGCATGTTAATACTGTTCTGATATAAACCTTCTTTATACCTGCTTCAATAATTTTATTGGACATTATTTCAGAAATCAATTCATTCTTTTTAACCATTACTTCACCGGTTTTAGGATGAATTATATCTGCCATTGCATATCTGCCATCTAATCTATCAACTAGCTTTTCTATTACTTCATTACCATCTTTTATTTCAACAACCATTAAGCCTTCTTCTGTACCACAGTCATCTTCTCTTATAATAACTTCTTGACTTACATCAACAAGTCGTCTAGTCAAATAACCTGAGTCTGCTGTACGAAGTGCTGTATCTGCAAGACCCTTTCTGGCACCGTGAGTGGATGTGAAGAATTCCAAAACGTCAAGTCCTTCTCGGAAGTTTGCCTTAATAGGAATTTCTATGATTTTACCAGAGGTATCGGTCATAAGACCTCTCATACCTGCCAACTGTCTCATTTGGTTTATGCTACCTCTTGCACCAGATGTAGCCATCAAGTAAACAGGGTTTAACCTATCCAAGTTTGTCATCAAGGCCTCTGTTACTTGATCTGTAATCGTTTTCCACGTTTCTATTACTTGCTCATATCTTTCTTCGTTTGATATAAGTCCTCTTCTATACATCTTCTCTATCTTGTCGACTCTTTCGTCTCCTTTAGATAGAAGGCCTTTCTTAGCCTCTGGGATTATCATATCTGTTATGCTTATTGTAACAGCACCCCTGGTTGAGTAGTGGAAACCCAATCCCTTTATCTCATCTAGAACTATAGCTGTCTTTGTGTTTCCAAAAGTTCTAAAACATTTATCTATTATCTTACCCAACATCTTCTTGTCTATAGGCTTTAAACTGCCATCCGACTCTTTAGGATCAACCTCAAGTTCGAATAAACTGTCTTCTGTATCTCTCTTTACCATACCCATATCCTGCGGAATTGATTCATTGAATATGAGTCTTCCTACTGTATTCTCAATTAGTTTATGCTTCTTAACTCCATTGATTTCTCTTTCTAGTCTTACCTTTATCATTGAATGAAGTGATAATTCACCAACATCGTATGCCATTTGCATTTCATCAATGCTGGAAAATACCTTTCCTTCACCCTTTTCTCCAGGTACATGAATAGTAAGATAGTATATACCCATAACCATGTCCTGTGTCGGACTCACAACAGGTTTTCCATCCTTAGGAGCCAAAATGTTGTTTGCTGACAGCATAAGGAATCTTGCTTCAGCTTGAGCTTCTACTGACAACGGAACGTGAACTGCCATTTGGTCTCCGTCAAAGTCTGCGTTATATGCTGTACATACTAATGGATGTATCTTTAGCGCTCTTCCTTGAACCAAAATAGGCTCAAAGGCTTGGATACCAAGTCTATGTAGAGTCGGTGCACGGTTTAATAATACTGGATGTTCTGAAATAACCTCTTCTAGAACGTCCCATACTTCTGGCTTAACTCTCTCTACCATTCTTTTTGCACTCTTTATATTATGTGCAAGTCCATCATTAACAAGTCTCTTCATTACAAAAGGCTTAAATAGCTCAAGTGCCATTTCATGTGGCAAACCGCATTGGTATAGCTTAAGCTCTGGTCCAACAACAATAACAGAACGTCCAGAATAATCAACACGCTTACCAAGTAGATTTTGTCTAAATCTACCTTGCTTGCCCTTTAGCATATCACTTAAGGACTTAAGTGGTCTGTTTCCAGGACCTGTTACAGGTCTACCTCTTCTGCCGTTATCAATCAATGAGTCAACTGCTTCTTGCAGCATTCTCTTTTCATTTCTGACAATTATATCAGGTGCTCCAAGATCAAGCAGTCTTTTAAGTCTATTATTTCTGTTTATAACTCTTCTATAAAGGTCATTTAAGTCGGAAGTGGCAAATCTTCCACCGTCTAACTGAACCATAGGTCTTAAATCTGGCGGAATTACTGGAACTACGTCTAGTATCATCCAGTCAGGCTTATTGCCAGATTTTCTAAAAGCCTCAACAACTTCCAGTCTTCTAACTGTTCTAAGTCTCTTCTGTCCTGTACTATCCTTAAGCTCAACTCTTAATTCCTTTGTAAGAGCTTCTAAGTCAAGCTCAACAAGAAGTTCCTTAACTGCTTCAGCACCCATACCAGCTCTAAATCTACTGCCATACTTTTCTATATTTTCTCTGAATTCCTTATCAGTTAGCATTTGCTTCTTTGATAGAGGTGTATCACCTGGATCAATTACTATGTAAGAAGCAAAATATAATACTTTCTCAAGGGCCCTTGGTGACATATCTAGTATCAGACCCATTCTACTTGGTATACCCTTGAAATACCAAATGTGAGAAACAGGAGCAGCAAGTTCTATATGCCCCATTCTTTCTCTTCTAACCTTAGATTTCGTTACTTCAACACCGCAGCGGTCACAGACTATACCTTTATATCTGATACGCTTGTATTTACCGCAATGACACTCCCAATCCTTTGTAGGCCCAAATATTTTTTCACAGAATAGGCCTTCCTTTTCAGGCTTCAAAGTTCTATAGTTTATTGTTTCAGGTTTTTTAACCTCACCCTTTGACCACTCTCTGATTTTCTCAGGAGACGCCAATCCTATTTTTAATGCCTCAAAATTATTTAATTCAAACAAGGAGTTATCTCTCCCTTCATCTTTAATTATTTAAGATTAAAATTCGTCTTCTTCAAAGTTCTCTTCTTCTTTAGGTAACAGTATCTCGTCAAACTCTAGTTCGCCTTCAAAATCTTCAAATTCTTCTACTTCTTCTACTTCTTCTGCGAATATTTCTACTGTTTGTTGTTCACCATTATATGGTAAACTCGTGAAGTCCATATCTTCTCGATTCTCAATTTCAACGCCTAGATCTTCTAGATCATCTTCAATTGACTCTTTTATAGCTATTTCTTGGTTTTCTTCGCTCAATACCTTAACATCCAAAGCTAAGCTTTGAAGTTCTTTAATCAATACTTTAAAGGACTCAGGAACTCCTGGTTCTGGTATATTTTCGCCCTTTACTATAGCTTCATAGGTTTTCACTCTACCTACAACATCGTCTGACTTAACAGTCAGTATCTCTTGAAGAGTATGAGCAGCTCCATATGCTTCCAATGCCCAAACTTCCATTTCACCGAATCTTTGTCCACCAAACTGTGCCTTACCTCCAAGTGGTTGTTGTGTAACCAAGGAGTATGGTCCAGTAGATCTCGCATGAATCTTATCGTCAACAAGGTGTAAAAGCTTTAAAATGTACATATAGCCTACTGTAACTTTATTCTCGAAATACTCACCGCTACGTCCATCTCTTAGCTGTATTTTCCCTGTAGGATTTAATTCAATCTCATCAACTGGTGTTTCTGCAAACATTTTAATTATTGATTCTAATGCCTCAATATTATATAAATCAGAGGACTTTACCTTTTCTTTAATCTTTGCCAGTTTACTATCAACTTTGAAAACATTATCTTTGATGAACTCGTTTACAATTGCTAGGTTTTCTTCGATACCTTCTGTTTTCTCAGTTATCAGCTTTTCTCTAGCTATTTTCAAGTTCTTGTTTACTTGAATATATTTATTTGCTGATTCTATAGTCTCCATTATAGTAGTTTCGTTTGCACCATCAAATACTGGTGTAGCTATCTTCCATCCTAAAGCTTTAGCAGCTAACCCAAGATGTACTTCAAGCACCTGTCCTATATTCATACGAGATGGAACACCTAGCGGATTAAGTACTATTTGCAATGGAACACCATTTGGCAAGAATGGCATATCCTCTTCTGGAAGCACTCTTGAAATAACACCCTTGTTTCCATGACGACCAGCCATCTTATCACCAACAGATATTTTTCTTTTTTGAGCTATATAACATCTTATCAGCTGATTTACTCCTGGAGGCAATTCATCGCCATTTTCTCGTGTAAATACCTTTACGTCTACAATTATTCCAGATTCGCCATGAGGAACTCTTAAGGATGTATCTCTTACCTCTCTAGCTTTTTCACCAAATATTGCACGAAGTAATCTTTCTTCTGCAGTAAGTTCTGTCTCTCCCTTTGGAGTTACCTTACCAACCAAAATATCTCCAGCTCTAACCTCTGCTCCTATTCTTATAACGCCTCTTTCATCAAGGTCTTTAAGAGCATCCTCGCCGACATTTGGTATATCTCTTGTAATCTCTTCAGGTCCAAGCTTTGTATCTCTTGCTTCTGCTTCATATTCTTCTATATGTATAGAAGTAAACACATCTTCCTTAACCAGCTTTTCACTGATTAAAATAGCATCCTCGTAGTTATAACCTTCCCAAGTCATAAAGCCCATAAGAATGTTTCTACCGAGACTTATTTCTCCGAGGTCTGTTGAAGGTCCATCAGCTAATATATCACCCTTCTTAACTACCTCTCCTCGTCTAACAACTGGCTTTTGATTTATGCAAGTACCTTGATTGGATCTTTTGAACTTCAAAAGCTTATGTCTTTCTTTTTCACCTGTTTGAGTTTTCACAATGATTTCTTCCGCAGTAGCCTTTTCTACTATACCGTCATTTTTAGCCAGTACAATAGTGCCCGAATCTCTTGCTGCTTTATATTCCATACCTGTTCCAACAATTGGAGAATCAGGGTTTACTAAAGGAACAGCCTGACGTTGCATGTTTGAACCCATTAAAGCTCTGTTTGCGTCATCATTCTCAAGGAAAGGAATCATGGATGTTGCTACTGATACAACTTGCTTTGGTGATACGTCCATGTATTCAACCTCTGCACTTGGAACTATAACAATTTCGTGTCTTGCTCTTGATGTTACTCTCTTGTTAACAAACTTTCCCTCTTCATCTAAAGGCTCGTTTGCTTGTGCAACTACATAATCATCTTCTACATCTGCTGTTAAATATACTATCTCTTCAGAAACCAGCTTTTCGCCATTTTCTTTAGTAATAACTTTTCTATATGGTGCTTCGATAAAACCATATTCATTTATTCTGGCATATGTACTTAATGAACCTATAAGACCAATGTTTGGTCCTTCAGGTGTTTCTATAGGACACATTCTGCCGTAGTGAGAGTGGTGAACGTCTCTAACCTCAAAGCCCGCTCTCTCTCTAGAAAGTCCACCAGGTCCCAGTGCAGAAAGTCTTCTCTTATGAGTAAGCTCTGCTAATGGGTTTGGCTGATCCATAAATTGTGACAACTGACTGCTGCCAAAGAATTCTTTTATAGCAGCTGCAACAGGTCTTATATTAACCAATTGCTGTGGAGTTACCACATCAATATCTTGTATAGTCATTCTTTCTTTGACTACTCTTTCCATTCTCGACAGACCTATTCTAAATTGATTCTGTAACAATTCACCTACAGATCTAATTCTTCTGTTGCCAAGATGGTCTATATCATCTGTATGTCCTATTAAATAGGATAAGTTAAGGTTATAGCTAATTGATGCAATAATATCATCAATAACTATATGCTTTGGTACAAGATCATTAATTCTAGTTTTAATTTCTTCTTTGATATCAGTCTCTGAGTCAAATTTATTCAGTATATCTTTAATAACACTTAAACTGACTAACTCTTTTATGCTCAAATCTGAAATATCAAAGGGTACATATTCATTTATATTAACTGTGTTGTTACCAATTACTTTTACACTTCTGCCTTCAACTAAAACATTAATTTCATTAAATCCAGCATTTTGAATTTTGACAGCCTTTTCCTTAGTGATCTTCTCGTTAGCTTCTGCTAAGGTTTCACCTGTTCTAGGATCAATTATATCTTCGACAACCTTTTGGTTTGCAAGTCTTGCACTTAAGCATAGCTTTTTGTTAAACTTGTATCTTCCAACCTTAGCCATGTCATATCTCTTCTCATCGAAGAACAATACATCCAACAGTGATTTTGCACTTTCAACTGTAGGAGGCTCACCGGGTCTTAATCTTCTATAGATTTCGATCAAAGCTTCTTCTTCATTCTTAGTATTATCTTTTTGAAGAGTTGCTTTAATTCTCTCATCTTCACCCAGTTTGTTTTCTATCATTTCATCTGTGCCAAAGCCTAGAGCTCTTAAAAGTACTGTTATTGGTACCTTTCTTGTTCTATCAATTCTTACCCAAAGGATATCATTGGAATCAGTTTCATATTCAAGCCAGGCACCTCTATTCGGTATAACTGTTGCTGAATAAAGCTGCTTTCCTGTCTTGTCTATTGTTTCAGCATAGACAACCCCTGGTGATCTTACAAGCTGGCTTACTATTACTCTTTCGGCTCCATTAATGATGAACGTACCATTTACTGTCATAAGTGGAAAATCACCCATAAACACTTCTTGCTCTTTCACTTCATTTGTACCTTTGTTAATAAGTCTAATCTTAACCTTAAGTGGAGTAGAATATGTTACGTCTCTTTCCTTACATTCTTCTTCAAAATACTTGGGTTTCCCATCTAATGAATAGTCAACAAATTCGAGTATCAGATTGCCTGTGTAGTCTTGAATTGGAGATACATCATTGAATACTTCTCGCAAGCCCTCTTCTAAGAACCATTTATATGAGTTCTTCTGGACTTCGATAAGATTTGGCATATCCATTACTTCATCAATGCTCGAGTAGCTCATCCTATGAGTTTTGCCAACAGAGATTGGATGTACCATAAAGTCACTCACCCCTTAGTTTAAATAAAGTAAAATATCCAAAAGCAAAAAAACTTTTTTAAAGCGCTATGCTTGTAAAAAATACTAGTATAGCACTTTCCTAACCTACAAACAATACTGATAAATCATTTTTTTTATTTATTGCTTTTGGTGTTATAAAATTAAAAGCATACATACTTTTAATATTGCCTTATTAAATTTTTATATACAATACCCTAGCATAATTTGTAAAATTAGTTACTACAATGCAATGTATAATGTTAACACAATGCAATGTTTAATGTTAACACAACACATAATTCCTGTCAAGTTTTTTATGCTATTCTTACCAAAATATTTTATATTGTGTAAAATATATATTATTCGTAATTATACAATATAAAAGACAGGCTATGAAGATCATTCCCTAAAAAACTATCATTCCAATTATTGAAGTTATATAACTGAAAAGGGATAAGATTACTACTAATATCATAGCTAGCTTTTGTTTAATCTTCTTGCTTTCTTTAGCTGCAATCAATCTATCTCTTGCTTCAATTAAATCTTCTCTTATTTCCTCAGCCTTCTGATATCTATCCTCAGGGAGAAAAACAGTACATTTGTCTCCTATATCCAATAACTTTTTATGAATATTAGAGATATTCAACTCTTTTGCTACGTATGTCAGTCCTTTTAGTTCTCCTGTAACCAATTGGATTAAGATAATGCCAAAGCTGTATATATCCCCTCTAGTATCACAAATACCGCTATTGGCAAGTTGTTCAGGGGGAGCATAGGTATTTGTTCCTGCCCTTAACCCCCTTAGGTCACCACCTTGCTCCTCTGCTATACCAAAATCAACTAATACAAGCTTATCCCCTTCGGAAACAATTATATTAGATGGTTTTAGATCTTTATGTATTATAGGTTTAGGCTTCATATTGTGTAAATACATCAGCACATCACATAGCTGCAGTGAATAATCAATTATCCTATCTACTTCTAAAACTCCGATATTTGTCATCAGCTTCAATAAAGAAATTCCTTCTATGTAGCTTTCTATAATAAAAATCCCTGTTTCATCTCGACAAACATCTACTATTTTAGGCAAATTAATATGATAAAGTCTCTTTAGTATTTCTTCTTCATATATATAATTGGAGTATTTCTTTTCAATTTGCTTTGCTATCCATTTGCTTCCCAGCTCGATATTTGTACATAAATAGACAGTGCTCATACCACCTTTTGCTACTTTTCTTTCTATTCTATATTTGCTTTTTAATAGTTTTCCTTCCACTCTTATATCCTCTGTAATTCTGTATTACTTGTTGTTATAGCTTCTGTATCTAAAATAGCCGTAGATTCAGCTTCTTTCATATTTGTTTCATTATATGACAAGTCAAAGCTGACAACTTCTCTATTTTTTGTATAGTTATTGCCTCCGACAACTTTATTTCGTATTAAATAATAGGTCAAAAGTATATTGAGAAAAAGTGTAAACATAGCAATTGCAAGAAATAAGTATTTTATCATTGATACTATCCCCTTTGAATATTTTAATTTTCCTTCCATATGAACTTATATTCACTGTTTGCAAAGACAATTCTGTCATTGTTCTTGATAACATGTAGAACATTACTGACAATTCTTTCACCATTAACATAAGTACCGTTCCTCGAATTTAAATCCCTTATGTAGTGAACACCCTCTTTAATGATAATCTCAGCATGCACTTTTCCTACAACATTGTTTTGTGATACATAGTCTACTTGGTTTTTCATCCTTCCTATGATAAATCCTGACTTATTTATGCAAATCCTTTCATGTAAATTTTCTTGGCACCCTGCAAGATATGCATAAGACGTTCGCTGATCCCCTATCACACTGGTTTCCATATCAACAAACGTTCCCGGTTTTAGAAAATCTACAGCTATATCGGTCTTCTCTTTACTACGCTTTTGGCTCTCCTCTTGCTGTTTGCCTTTCCTCTCATGCTTCTTCCTTAAATCCAGTCTTTTTACAACTAAAAAATCTACTGATATAACCAATAGCAAAGCTCCAATTATTGAATATATATCCACTTTAGGGTTTTGTTTAATCAAAAATCGTAATAGAAGTGTTGCTAGTGCTACAAACAGCAGCTGAACAAGCATTAATATATAAAGCTTGTTCTTATATATAGAATCTTTGTACTGCTGCTTTTTTTCTTTACCTTGAATTGTTTTCCCAATTATTGCTATATTATTTTCAATTGAAGCAGGCTCCTTACTTTGTATATTGCTTGCATTAATCTCTTTGGGTTGCTCATATTCTACAGCAATGCCAAAAACAAGTTTATCTAGCTGTTCTAAACTAAATGCCTCACTCTTTAAGAGATTTAACAGCTTATATACAAAGCTTCCTTCCTCAGGATGCTCAAAAACCGTTTTATATACTATTAAATCAATAAAAAAAGCTCTTAAATCTTCCTTAATATCAGTGGTTATGTCAACTGGCATATACGCAAGTGAAACCTCCAACGATGAAGGATTTATATACATATATTTAATATCAAGAATATATTTTCCTCCTTGAAGTAAGTATTGCTTACCCATCTGTAATCCTTTAATTATGCTCTTCACTATTGAAAGAAACTCATGTCTGCTTAACTTTCTTCTAACCAAAAACTGTTCCATGGTGATCTTAGAAGTAATATCATAATGTATAAAAACTTCATCATCAAATTGCTTTCTATGCAAAGCCAAAAGATTTTGTGTAGGATTATCCTTAATTATTTTAATCTGATAATCAATAAGCTTGTCCTGAGGCTTAAGCCTCAACACCATATAACTATGTATAGCATCGTTCTGGTAGGTAATGATGTATTCCTCATTGTTTAAATCCATATTTTCACTCCCCAAAATATCATAATAGAAGTAATGCTATCGTACCCGCTGTAACAAAAGGTGCAAAGGGTAGACTTTTATTTTTATAGTTTTTGTTTACAATAATCAATACTACAGCGGTTATGCCACACATAAGTATTGACATAAACAGCATACTAAACGCTCTTTCTACACCTAAGTATAGGGCTAAGATTGCACACAGCTTAACATCTCCCATACCTATACTCCCTTTTGAAAGGTAATATGTTATCCACATTATTATAAAAACCATAAGCATAGCAAAAGCTCCATTTATTACGGTTAAATCCTTGTTAAATAATATAGCTGCAAGCCCACCTAGCAGCAGTATTATTAAGGCTTTAGCATTAATAATCATATCTCTCACATCTATAACTGAAATTACGAGTAAAACAACCACCATGAAAAAGTAAATAAGTCCTGTTATCACCTTAGCACCCTCCTGCTATAATTCACTTATTGTTATCTGTATCCCATTTTCCTTAGCATAGCTAATTATCTGGTCTATTACGGCTTTATTATCTTCATTAGTTGATTCCTTAGGTATGACCAAAATTATTTTTTTGTTAAGTAAGCTGTAGTTTTTCCCCTCATAGCTTATAGAATCTCTATCCTTCAATGCATCAACGTATGATTCAAGCTTCTTTTTTAGAGTTGTACTGTCCTTATATGTCTTTGAATTTAAATTCGTACTTTTTATTGATGTACCAGTTTTGGTTTTTTCATCATATATATCAATTACCGGAAATCCAAAAGGTAAATTTCCACCATTCATTTCCTCGATTTTCATGCCTCGCTTTTTGTTTGGTAAAGCCCAAATATCCATTTCATCTAAGGCTGTCCCATCTCCGCCCTCAAGCCAAGCTCTGGCAGTGCTTCGTTGTACAATATATATATCTGGAAGCAGCTTTATAGGTAAAGCCAGCTCTACCTTATATTTGACTATTATATCAATATCTTGATTGTTTTTAAAGAATGTAGAGGAGTAAAAATCCAGACCATTGAAGCCACCGCTAATATTTAGCTTCTTAAGTATCATATCTACATCGTTATAGCCATCCTGTATTAAATATTTCTTTATTGTTTGTTTTATAATAGGAACTGCAATGATAGTCTTAGCGTCACTATAAATACCATTAGATAGCATCCACGCCATACTTTCAGCTTCTTTTCTAGGATCCTTCCCCGCTTCATTAAACACCTGTTCAAGTGCTTTTATGCTTTGCATATTTTCCTTTGTAAGTTGTTCACCCGTGCTTTTAATTTCTGAAGCTTGTTCTAGTATTTCTTCGGCCTTATTATCAAAGTTACCTTGAGAGCTTGATATTTCTTTAATATCCACTACTGCATCGTTACCTGCCTGAACAGTTTTCTCCATAGTCTCATAGGCATCAAAAAAGGTTTCCGTATGTTTACTTCCCTGTGCAGCATTATCTTCTATTGTGTCCTGTACAGAGTTATCAATCTCCTGTAAATCACTTACATGATAGATATAAGAATAAGCAGCTAATTCATTGACAGCTTCATCAATAGCATGTTGCATCACATCATGTATATAAATTAGCTTAATACACATTGCCATGCTAATTACTACGCATATGAAAATTGGTAGTACAATAGCTGCTTCTACTGTTATGGAGCCACTTAATCTTTTTTTCTTAATCATAAGCTAATACCCCTTCCATGCCTCTATGTTTATCCTGTGTCTGCCATCCGGTGTCTTAAGCTTGGAAGGAACAAAAATTCGGGTCAAAAACCAATATCTTATAGAGACCTGAGCATTGATTTTTATATAGGTATTGTAACCACTTAGCTTAAACTCAGGATTACTCTTCTGCATATTAACCTGTACCAAATCCTCAATTCTGTTCATTTTTACTTCTTTGTCTTGTACAAGTAACAGCAATCTAAGGTAATCATGATAATCAAAATCCATCAAGCTTTCCTGCTCTTGTACATCATTTTTAACATTATACCCACCTGATATTAAGTCTGTCTTCCATGTCTGTGCAGTTTTTATAAAAGGAACTCTTTTCCCCTTATATAAATCTCCTATATCTACAATTGCTTCTCCCATACCCCAAGCACACATAATCATGTTTTGCACTACCGGAATACCAAAGCCTGTAAATCCAGCAATTGATGTCGCAATTTCTAAAGCCTGCAATCTTTTATTGGAATCAGAATAAACATACAGAGTATTCATGCCAAATCTAATAAGAAGGATTTCTCCCTTTATTATTACATGATTTTGGGATTCACTAGAATCTCCAGCCAAAATATATTCAACCTCTCCCTTGTTGAACATGGTATCTTTTATCTTGTTATCTGAGCTTGCATCCTTTATCTCTACTTCATCCTTAAAGGTAGCTAGTATATACTCATTTATATATATCTCATCTCTCATATTCTTTGCATACTTTTCAAGTTTTGAAGCTAAGTCAGTAATAAATCCGAATGTGTCTTCTGAGAAGCTGCTATCTTCTTCAAAATTCACATTAAAATCTTCTATCACAGAAGCCTCACTTGCTCCCGTTTGATCTGTATTCAAAAGTTCCTCACTAAAAATTTTATTTGGATAAGTCCCATTTATTCTATATGAAGGCAACAATTTTGGCTCTTCTATTTTCTTCGCTTTCTTTTCCACATCTGATACTTCATTTCTTATTTTCTTCGCACTATCTACAATAGATTTTCTTGGATCCTTATCCTTTGTTTTATTACTTTTTTGGGTTACATCACTTATTACTTTAAAGCTTTTAGCAGACTTAGCAATTTCTAGCACATCAGCTGCTGATAAAACTTTACTTACTACTGTCTTATATTCTTTCATACCAGATATATCCAAAACTACGCCAGTATCAAGAAGTGCAGACTCCATGTTGTTTTTAGCCATTGACCTTAGATTACCAGATTGTGCTGCTGTAATACTTGATATTTTAGGAAGCTTATCATTTATGCTGTTTAATATATTTGTATTATTCTCAAGTTTTTTTAGTATACTGTTAGAATCACTGCTATCTAGGAGTTTCTCCCATTTAGTTATATCTTGTCTTAGTGCCTCGATTACCTTAGAATTATTACCTTGATCATCCTTCTTCATATCCTTTAAATTGTCTTTTAGAGCTTTTATATCATTTCTCGCAGATTCTATCGAAGCTTGCATATCTTTTATCTCGCTTATTGCATTTTTCGCTGCTGTAAGACAGTCCGATATATGTTCATCCAACTGATCATATGTAACCTTTGCATTCCTTTTTGAATTATCGTAAAGTTCTGTGGTATATTGCTTGAGCTCCTCAGCCCTTTTCTTTTCTTCGTTATCTTCTTCATCCTCTGATATTTCTAGATGAACAGATCTGTACACATTATATACAGATTTTTGCACATCAAATTCTATATATGCTTTAACAAGACTATTAGAGTCTTGCTTATTGTCTAAATAATTTTTATCAAACTTATTTAGTATATCTATTTGTTTTTGAAGTCTTATTAACGCTTTTTCTACCTTTGCCAACTTCTTTTCTATTGCAGTTTTTTGCCTATAATTATTTGTAACCTCTGCAGTACTGCTCACATAATCAATTTTATTCATGAAATTATCAGCAAATTGGACAGGGGCACGGTATTTCATATACTCAGTTATTTGCTGCCTAGTTATTTCATTTTCTGTAAGATTATATATAGGTATTACTTCTATGCTCTCAATTTTATAGTCATAAATATCAGTAAAATGGACATTCTTATACTCATCGTTAATAACTATGCTCTTTACAAAATCATAGACTTGTTCATCTCCACTTTTTTCTTCAGACTCTATCGAAAGATTTTTTCTCAGATAGCTTTTAACAACTCCTTCAATTTGAGAGCTATCATTGTTATGTAATGCAAATAGTCCATAGTCCTCCTTAAGCTTAGTATGATAGCCTGCTAAGGCTGATTCAGCCGCTGTATTGACCGCTCTTCTTACTTGAACCTCAGATGCTTTGATTCGGACTATATCCATAAGAACGCCGCTTAGCAGTATTACAGAAGATAATATAATGCTTAAATATACCGTTATAGCACCGCTCTTGCTGTTTCTATCAATCAATTGTCTTTTCTCCTTTGTTGAGACTATTTATATATTTAACAATTTTATTTACTATCTCATTCCACTTGTTTTCAAATTCACTTATCAAAGGTACTTTAGAAGCAGTTTCTAATATAAAATCCGAATTTCTAATAAATTCAACAGGGTCATCAATTACTGATTGTGACTGTACATTTAACTGCGTACTACTGCCAAGACCCCAAGCTCTTGTTAATCCTCCTAGAGGATTAGTATAGGCTGCAGAGAGCTTTACGATAACCTTTTGTGATATTACTGTGTTTTGATACTGTATATCAACACTTACATCTTCACTTTTAAGAATGCTAGCCCTTTTTAACATATTTATCCCACACTCCTGAAGCTCACCTTGATCCACAGAACTTCTGAAATCCCAACGTCTATAGAGCCCAAGCTTTGCAATATCAGATTTTGTGGTCTTACCAGTCTCAAGAGAAATATACGGTTTTTGCCATACTGCTGCTGCTCGCTCTGATATATTGTTTGCAACTATGTGCATTATGCAGCTCTGAAATATAATGAGCACAATATGTAAAACTACCATTACTGCTATAATTACTATAGGCACTATTACCGCAGCTTCTACAGTTATGCTCCCTTTGCGATGATTGACTCTTCCTTTTTCCATGATACCTCCCATGGAGGAAGCATATATTTGTATATATGCTTCTTTTTTATTTGGCAATTGGTGCCTGACCCTCAATACTAGATGGATCTACATCAACATCCAAAAAGCTATTTAATATCTTCTTCACAAAACTTATTATGGAGGTCTTAAACAAAAGTGCAAGACCAACAAGTATAGCGATAAGTACGACAATCTCTACTGTACTCATTCCATCTTCATCTTTAATAAAATTTCTTAATATTTTAAGCATTATCTCACCTCCTTAAATTCAATTTATTATAAGCTGCTTAATTGTAAAACCGCAGGAAGAATTACTATAATTAATATCCCTATAAACATAATCATTATAGGAATTATTAACTTTTCTGATGCTTCATCTCCCAGCTGCTTTGCCCTGTCCTTGCGTAACTGCCAACATTCATCCGCTTGAAGCTTGAGTAGTGGAATTAAATCATCTGTACCCTTTTTTAAATTTTGTATAATAAGCATAATAAATTTAGTTATTTCCTTTACTCTACATCTTTTGGCAAAATCCTCATAAGCTTCGATTTCAGGTTTTCCTGCCTGTATCTGCTGGTATGTAATTTTCAGTTCTTTATATAAGGGTGTATCCTTTTTTGTATCAGTGCATATCTTTTCCCACGCTCTGCTTAAAGTCATTCCTGCATTTACAAGTAATATAAGTTTACTCACTATATCTGGAAAGTCTGCTCTTATCATGGCATATTTTTTATTTTGTTTGCTCACTAATTCTTTATCATAAAGGTAAAACACCAGAAATGGTGACGCTAATGTAAAAATAACATATGTAAGCTCTACCTTCTCTGCAATTGCTCCAAAGAAGGTCAATACAGTCAAAATTAATAGCATGGCTGCCAGCTTACCACTATAATAAAGCTTAGTATGCATGCTCGAACTCTTAATTCCATATACGCTTGATATAATCTTTATGATTTTTCTGTCGTATTTGTTAATGTACCTATATTTGACTGCATCAAGCACCAGCATTGAAAGTGGCATTAAAAACAGCAAGCTGTATTCCTTACACTCAGGCGCCTTTAATTGCTCACTATATCTGCCTCTTGATAGAATATAAAGTGTGAGTAGCAAAGCCACTTCAACAACTAATAAAACTCTCATAATTACACCTCGATGTTCGTTATCTTTTCTGATATAAGATATGAAATTATAAACAAGCCCATGCTAAACGTCATCACAATCCTGCCTATCACTTCCGTAAACACTGGTAACATAAAATCCATAGCAGACGTTGATAGCATTATAATTATGGCTATTGGCATTACTGTCAGTATCTTTTGCTCAAGCTTTTTCTGAGATATTATACTTTGTATTTCACTATTTACTTCAATTTTGTCTGAAATTATGTCTGTACTACTTTTTATGGCGCTTATAAGATTGCCTCCTGTACGCTTACATATATCCAATATTTCTGCAAAGCTTTCTATCTCCTCAATATGAGATCTTTCTGCAAACTCTAAAAAGGCACTTTCAACAGTTTCATTTGCTTCCAGCCTTCTTACGATCATACTAAGCTCTATTATTATGTATGAGTCAGGCTCATACTGTATTAGTAAATCTGATATTGAACCCTTAAGAGCAGATTCAAAGGATCTTCCTGCATGTAATGAGGATGAGAGAGACTGTAGTGCATCCTTAAATTGAAGCTTAAGCTCAGTCTTTCTTTTGTTTATAATTTGCCGTCTTCTTATTTTGGGATAATATAAGGACACTGGTGTCAATAGAAGCGCCATGACAAAGTTTCTATAAAATACAAAGCCTATTGCTATTAAAGCTAAAGATGCGCCCAATATATACAAAGAACGTTCTAAAGGCTTTATAACATAGACATTATAATCTACAATTTCAAATTCATTATCCCTTAACTTGGTTATCTTTTCCCTATCATAAACAAAGGTCAAAAGCTTGTCCTTATAGTAGATAAGCAAAATTCCAATCGCTGCAGCTAATATAACTACAATCAACAGTATACTAAGTATGTCCATTTATGTTATCACCTCAAGTATTTAATTTATAACCAGACATAGACAATTTTTGAGTGTTTATAAGTTTATTAGCTGTTGGGCATAGATTACCTGATACCCTATCATTGATGCTGTTGTCAGATTCCTTAAATATATACAGCGGGTTTAGAATTATTTGTCCATCCTTGTAGCCAACAATCTCTGATATTTCCAACACTCTTCTAGATTTATCTCTTATTCTTGATAGATGTATAATTATGTCTAAAGCTGAAGCTATCTGTTGTCGTATTGCTTCCAGTGGTAAAACCGCTCCACTTAACACCATGGTTTCCAACCTGCTGAGCATATCCATACATGAGTTTGCATGACCTGTTGAGATTGAACCATCATGACCAGTATTCATAGCCTGAAGCATGTCTAATGCTTCTGCTCCTCTTACTTCTCCAACAATTATTCTATCAGGTCTCATTCTTAGAGAAGCTCTTATAAGATCACGTATTGTAATCTCGCCTTTGCCTTCTGTGTTTACATTTCTAGTTTCCAACTTTACTATGTTATCTATATTATTTATTTGTAGCTCTGCAGAATCTTCAATTGTAATAACACGTTCATCATTTGGAATATATTGTGCCAATGCATTTAGCAGTGTAGTTTTTCCCGAACCTGTGCCACCACATATAAAAATGTTATATTTTGCTTTAACCAAAAGATTCAAGAACTCTGCGGCCTCATCATTTATAGATTCCCATTCAACAAGTTTTTTTATAGTAATAGGCTCCTCACTAAACTTTCTTATAGTGAGAATAGGTCCGTTTAAGGCAGTGGGCGGAAGTACTACACTTACTCTAGATCCGTCAGCAAGACGTGCATCTACTATAGGTGATGCTTCGTTAACTGTTCTATTTACCTTTCCTACTATAGACTGAATAACATCCTCCAGTCTTTCCTTACTTTCAAAGGAGGTTTCAACTTTAAAAGTTCTACCATCCTTTTCTATAAATATATCTTTAGGTCCATTTATCATAATTTCAGTTATACTGGAATCATCTAGTAAGGGCTGAAGCGCATCAAGCCTTCTTATAGAATTAAAAACCCTATCAATGATTTCTTTTTTCTCAGTTATACTTATATAGCTTTGGGAGGAACGATCAAAAACTAAATCTGTAATAAATCCCAATATATCTTCATCGTTTAAGTCTTTGTTGAAGTCCAAATTTTCTCTTACTAAGTTTTTTATATATTCTACTTCAGATACTAGGTCAGCATTGTTCATACTTCTATCCTCTTATCTGTAAGGAAACTTTCTATAATATCATAAAGCTGTTTAAAATGAGTTAGCTCCGGATAATACCTATTTTCTGAAAAAGTACTTTCTTTCATATAGGGAATATCGGCTATGTTTGCATTACTAATAGCATCCCCTTTGTTTTCACTGTACTGGCTTGTAGCTTTGTTGATAACTGTGATTATTTTATCATTTAGGTTGACATCTAACAGATTATTAAGCAGCTCTAATTGCTTATCAAAGCTTTCATATTTTTCTCTGCTAACAATATCACTACCGACAACACACAAAATTACATCACAGTACTTTAACAAACTCAAAGTCTTTTCACAAACAGAGCTGTCTGTATCAAATATAACAGCATCATATCCACTCTGGATTTTCAAAAACTCCTGTAAGCCTGCAACATCCTCCATACCAATATCCTTATACTCAAGAGCATTGTTGTCCCTAGGAATATAATGTATATTTGTATTTGCATCTTGTTCTTTTAATGCATCAAGCTTTACTTGCAGATTATTTGCTTTGTTTTTAATTAAATACATTAGATATGATAATCCACGATTTTTTGATTCAGCTTCAGATTTAAATATAGGTAAAGCTGCATAAGACTCCATAGATATAAGAAGTGTCTTCTTCCCTTGTATTGCGTATTGACGCGAAATATTATAAGCTATAGTTGACTTGCCAGAGCCTCCTGTTGGTGAATATACCGTGATTAGTTTTGCTTCCGTAGATTTTGTATGTATATTAAATTGCTTACTTTCCAAGGAATCATAGTTCTGCAATATAGATTTGGCAAGCTTGTCTCCCAACTGAAATTTATATAAAGTTAATATGCCTTTTAATTCGCTTTCTTGACTATCCTCTGTTAATATCAGTGTGGTTTTCACTTTATATTTTTTTAGAGAATCATTATAAAGTTGCTTATCTATAAGCATAATATCAGTATTAAGCTTACTAACTAAATATTCCTCTAAGGACTTTATACCTGTGAAGCAGCTAATCTCAAACGCCTGCCCATATTCATTTTCTAAATACTCAGAAAGAGCCTTTGTATAGATTTGATTTTCATCAACAATAACAACACTAATAGTACTCATAACTTCCCCCCGATTCTTGATTTCAAACTATGTCAAAAGAACTATCATAGTACTTAATGCTATAGGAATCGTAAAATGCATTTTAGTCCCATCTTGCTGTGCTATAAATTCAGTATATGGTAGAACCTTCATACACAGTAAACAGGACTTTATATATGTAAAAAAATATTTAAATCTCAAAAAAGCATTCTTTCGAATCAGCATAATAAAAACAGCTATAATTGCACCTACAAAAAAGCTGTATGCTATGTTTATTAATATTAATTTATACCCTATAAAGACCCCAATAGCACAAAAAAGCTTTATATCTCCTGCTCCAAGCATATTAAGTGCATAGAGTGGTAGTAGTATTAGAAATGGTACTACTAACCCTAATATCGTTGTATAGAAGCTCTGAAGACCACAAAAACTAATGTTATATACAATTCCTATAATCGCAAATGTAAGAGTTATTTCATTTCTAACCTTATAATTTCGCAAATCATTGATTACAGCTAATGTAATAAGAGTTATTACCAATATCATTCTAACCCACAGATCCAAGTATATACACTCCCGTTGTCGAATTATGTAATTTAATGTGACATTAATGGACATTATATCACTATTTGATAGGAAATGAAATATATTTTCTTTAACTTTCAATTTTTTTCTTTTATTTTCAGATTCAAAAAATAGAAGAAGAGTCGTAATATAACGACTCTTCTAAAATAACTTTGATTACTTTATTTCTATTGATGCGCCAACTTCTGTTAGCTTTGCCTTTATGTCTTCTGCATCTTGCTTTGAAACTGCTTCTTTTATTGGCTTTGGAGCATTATCTACTAATTCCTTTGCTTCCTTTAAGCCAAGACTAGTTATTTCTCTAACAACCTTTATAACCTTTATCTTTTCTGCACCGGCTGCTGTAAGAATTACGTCAAACTCAGTCTTTTCTTCAGCTGTAGCTGCTGCTGCTGGACCTGCTACTGCTGTTGGAGCTGCTGCTGTTACACCAAATTCTTCTTCGATTGCCTTTACTAACTCTGATAATTCAAGAACAGTCAAACCTTTTATTTCTTCAATAAACTTTATAGTTTTTTCACTTGCCATTTTATTTACCTCCTATTAATTAAGCTTGCGCTTCCTTTTTTTCTCTAATTTGATCCAATGAGTATGCAAGGTTTCTGATAGTACCTTGTAATGCACCAACTAACATTGAAAGCAATATTTCCTTTGATGGTAAATCACCAAGAGCTTTCATTTGATCAGCATTCATAACCTTACCTTCTACCACACCAGCCTTAACTGATATAGTAGTCTTTGGGTGTTCCTTTACGAATTGGTTTAGCACCTTTGCAGGAGCTACAACATCGCCATATCCAAAAGCTATAGCAACAGGTCCTTGCAACTGATCATGAATTGCCTCTAGACCAATTTCACCAGTTGCTCTCTTAACTAATGTATTTTTATATACCTTGTAATCAACGCCAACATCTCTGAATTTTTTTCTTAATTCAGTTACATCCTCAACGTTTATACCTTTGTAATCAACTAATACAAATGAACTTGCTTTTTCAAGCTTTTCCTTTGCTTCATTAACAACAACACTTTTAACATCATGATTTTTTGCCATTCTTACACCTCCTCATTATGAAACCTTTAGTTTCATCATCTACAAGAAATTTCTCTTTATCTTCTTTTCCTTCAAGGTCTTTTAGCTATAAAAGACCTCTCCGTAGACATAGAGAGGCCGTGTTTTATTTATTAGATAAAACCTCGGTAGGGGTTTTACATGCTTTATTGCAATACCTACTGTCTACGGTAAATATTCTATTTTTACTATGCTAGTTTAACAGCTGCAAGTGCAAATGTCAATATAGCAATATTAGTCTAATACATGCGCTGGGTTAACCTTTATAGATGGACCCATTGTGCTTGTAACTACAACGCTCTTTAAGTATGTTCCCTTTGCTGCAGATGGCTTAGCCTTTATAATAGCTTCCATAATTGTTTTGAAGTTATCACAAAGCTTCTCAGTACCAAAGGATACCTTACCTATAGCAACGTGTATTATAGATGTTTTGTCAACTCTATATTCAACCTTACCAGCTTTTATTTCCTTTATAGCTCTTTCAAGGTCAAATGTTACTGTACCTGACTTTGGATTTGGCATTAAACCTTTAGGTCCAAGTACCTTACCAAGTCTACCAACAACACCCATCATATCAGGCGTAGCTACTATTACATCATAGTCGAACCAATTTTCAGTTTGAATCTTTGCAACTAGTTCTTCTGCTCCTACGAAATCTGCACCGGCAGCTTCAGCTTCTTTAGCCTTATCACCTTTAGCAAATACTAACACTCTTAGTGTCTTACCAGTTCCATGAGGAAGTACAACTACTCCTCTAACCTGTTGATCAGCATGCCTTGGGTCAACACCAAGTCTTACGTGAAGTTCAACAGACTCATCAAATTTTGCTTTTGCAGTCTTTTGAACCAAATCTAAAGCTTCTTTTGTATCATAAAGCTTTATGTTGTCAATAAGCTTTGCGCTATCTTGATAATTTTTTCCTCTAAACATTAAAATATACCTCCTTGTGGTAATAGCGGAATTATCCTCCCACTTATTCGAATTACTCTTCTACAGTTACGCCCATGCTTCTTGCAGTACCAGCTACCATACTCATAGCAGTTTCTATGCTTGCAGCATTTAAGTCAGGCATCTTTAACTCAGCGATTTCTTTAATCTTTGCCTTTGAAATCTTACCAACCTTAGTCTTGTTTGGTACACCTGAACCGCTTTCAATACCTATTGCTTTTTTTATAAGTACTGATGCTGGTGGTGTTTTAAGAATAAATGTAAATGATCTATCCTGATAAACAGTTATAACTGCAGGAATAATTAAACCCGCTTGCTTAGCTGTTTTCTCATTGAATTCTTTACAGAATCCCATGATATTTACACCGTGCTGACCCAAAGCTGGACCAATTG
This sequence comes from uncultured Clostridia bacterium, assembly GCA_942492835.1. GTDB lineage: Bacteria > Bacillota > Clostridia > Lutisporales > Lutisporaceae > GWB2-37-7. Next base: position 1,460,858 of record OW818645.1, read on the forward strand.
GTGGTGCTGGTGTCGCTTTTCCAGCTGGAATTTGTAGCTTAACCATTGCCGTTACCTTTTTTGCCATAATTACACCTCCTCTCAAGATTGCTACACCAAAGTGTATTAATGCAAGTAAATTAGAATTTTTCTATTTGTGTAAATTCCAGTTCTACAGGGGTTTCCCTGCCAAACATGGAAACAAGCACCTTAACCTTTTGTTTTTCATTATTTATCTCTTGTATAACGCCAATAAAATTTTCAAAAGGTCCGGATATCACCTTTACGTTGTCACCTAGTTTAGCATCAAGCTTAACAAGGTTCTTCTCAACTCCTAAGGATTTTACTTCTGCATCGGATAGAGGTACAGGTTTGGACCCAGGTCCTACAAAACCGGTGACTCCTCTGGTATTTCTAATTACATACCATGATTCATCAGTCATTAGCATTTTCAGAAGCACATAGCCAGGGAAAATTTTCTTCTGCACAATCTTTTTCTTACCGTTTTTGATTTCTACCTGTTCTTCCATTGGTACTCTAATTTCAAATATAACATCTTGCATGTTTCTATTCTCAACGAGCTTTTCAATGTTGGCCTTTACCTTATTTTCATATCCTGAATAGGTATGAGCAACATACCACTTGCCTCTTTCTTCCATAGATGTATAAACCTTAGTTTGTTGTCTAAGGCTTTTCCTCCTTTTTCTTTGGTTGACACGAGCTAATTTATAATATACTCGCTATAGCCTTTGACTATTCAAACTACATTTTCTTCAAAACAAGCGATGTAATATTTCCAAATGCGAAGTCAGCCAATGCAATAAATGAACCAACTATAATAATAGAAGTTATAACAACTTCTGTGTGCTGGATTAACTCTTTTCTACTAGGCCAAGATACTTTTTTTAATTCTGACTTTGTTTCTCTGTAGAATTTATTGATATTAATTTTTTTTGCATTTCCAGCCATTTTTTACACTTCCTTTACAGCCTATTTTGTTTCTTTGTGTGCTGTGTGCTTTCTGCAGAATCTGCAGTATTTGTTCATTTCCATTCTCTCTGGATCATTCTTTTTATTCTTCATTGAATCGTAGTTTCTTTGTTTGCATTCACTACATGCAAGAGTGATTTTAACCCTCATCATCTACACCTCCCGCCGATTGAGTTCATTTATATTGAAAACTTATGATTTTCACAGTATTATAGCAGTGTAAGGCTACTTTATAAAATTTATCATAATTTTACTGTCGTGTCAATATTTAATTACCTTACTTACTATGTTTACTAATAGACAAAATAGTAAAATAAGTAATTTAAATTAATTATAACCCTATATGCAACTTTTAATACTTTATAAAGGACTAGGTATTCCTAGTCCTTTAAGCATCATGTTTAAGAGACATTTTTGTTTTATAATTAATATGAATTTCGTGCTATTGAACAATATTGAATATTTAGCACAAATCGTTTAAATTATTAAGCTATGATTGAAGCAACTGCTCCTGCTCCTACTGTTCTTCCGCCTTCTCTTATTGCGAATCTTAATCCTTCTTCTATCGCAATTGGTGTTATTAGCTTTATTGTCATTTCTACGTTGTCACCAGGCATACACATTTCTGTGCCTTCTGCTAGCTCTATTACTCCTGTTACGTCTGTTGTTCTAAAGTAGAACTGTGGTCTATAGCCATTGAAGAACGGTGTATGTCTTCCGCCTTCTTCTTTTGTCAATACATATATTTGTGCTTTGTAATGTGTATGTGGCTTTATTGAGCCTGGCTTTGCTAATACTTGCCCTCTCTCAATGTCTGCTCTTTGTACACCTCTTAATAGTGCTCCTATATTGTCTCCTGCTTGTGCTTGATCAAGAAGCTTTCTGAACATTTCTACGCCTGTTACTACCGTTGATTTTGGTGCTTCTGAAAGCCCTACGATTTCTACTGTGTCTGATACCTTTACCACTCCTCTTTCTACTCTGCCTGTTGCAACTGTACCTCTTCCTGTTATTGAGAATACATCTTCTACAGGCATTAAGAATGGTCTGTCAACTTGTCTTTGTGGTGTTGGTATATACTCGTCTACTGCCTTCATTAACTTTAGTATTCCACTGCACCACTCGCAGCTTTCTTCACCACATCCGCATTCTAATGCTTTTAATGCTGATCCTGGTATTATTGGTGTGTCATCTCCTGGGAAATCATATTGTGTAAGAAGTTCTCTAACTTCCATTTCAACTAATTCGATTAGCTCTGCATCATCTACCATATCTACCTTGTTTAGGAATACTATTATGTATGGTACTCCAACCTGTCCTGATAATAGTATATGCTCTCTTGTTTGTGGCATTGGTCCATCAGCTGCTGATACTACCAATATTGCTCCGTCCATTTGTGCTGCGCCTGTTATCATGTTCTTTACATAGTCTGCGTGGCCTGGACAGTCAACGTGTGCATAGTGTCTGTTTGCTGTCTCATACTCAACGTGTGCTGTGTTTATTGTTATTCCTCTTTCTTTTTCTTCTGGTGCCTTGTCTATTTCGTCATATCTTGTTGCTGTTGCTCCACCGAACTTTGATAATACTGTTGTTATTGCTGCTGTTAGTGTTGTCTTACCGTGGTCAACGTGTCCTATTGTTCCTATGTTTACGTGAGGCTTATTTCTCTCAAATTTTGCCTTTGCCATTTTGTTTGTTCCTCCTTTAATATTTTTATAGTTTTTGTTATGTACATTACATAACATATATTTTAGGCTATATCCCTATACTTAAGAATACAACCCTATGTCCATAATAAACACATCCGTGTGTATCACACATATATGGAGCCCATGACCAGGATTGAACTGGTGACCTCCACCTTACCAAGGTGACGCTCTACCGACTGAGCTACATGGGCAAATTTGGTGGGGAAAGGTGGATTCGAACCATCGAAGTCTGAGACAACAGATTTACAGTCTGCCCCCTTTAGCCGCTCGGGAATTTCCCCATTACTATTATGGTATTATAATGCTTATGCTATACTTTGTCAATAGGCTTTCTCTTCCAAATGTGTCTATTAATACATGCTTGCCTAAGCTAAGTATAACGTAAAATAGCCTATATTTAAGCATTAAAATTAATATTTTTTTATTAAACGCATATAAATTATGTGTGTTTATACTTTTCTATGTATCATAAACAAATCCCGCTTATACGGGATTATAGTTACTCATCCTTAAATTCTAAATACTTTTCAAGTTTTCTTTTTACTCTTTGTAAAGCATTGTCAATTGACTTAACATGCCTGTCCAAGTCGCAGGCAATTTCTTGATAAGATTTACCTTGCAAATATGACATTAAAACCTCTAATTCAAGTCCACTAAGAATCTCTCCAATCTTTGATTCTATAGAGGCTAATTCCTCGCGACTTATCATTAGTTCTTCAGGATCAGTAATTTTAGTTGCAGTCAGAATATCTAGAAGAGTTCTGTCTGATTCTTCATCATATATGGGCTTATTAAGGGAAACATATGAGTTTAGTGGAATATGTTTTTGTCTGGTAGCAGTTTTGATTGCAGTTATAATTTGTCTTGTGATACAAAGCTCTGCAAAGGCTCTAAAGGATGACAATTTGTCATTTCTGAAGTCTCTTATAGCTTTATAAAGACCTATCATGCCTTCCTGAACAATGTCTTCTCTGTCTGCACCAATCAAGAAGTAAGAACGAGCTTTTGCTCTAACAAAATTTCTATATTTGTTGATTAAATGCTCTAATGCTACAATATCACCTTCGTGTGCATATAAAACTAGTTCTTCATCTAGTACATTTTCAAAATTAATACTTCTTTTGTTTAAGTTTACATCCACTTTATCTCCCCCAAGCTATAACAATAAGCTTATTACATATTTTGTAAAATAGGTTTTAGACTTTCTATAATAAAAAACCATAGTCTCATTATAACTTACAGAGGTTTTTGTAGTCAAGCTTTATCGTTGTTACGTCTTAACTTTTCAAGCTTTTTTAGTATATCAGAATCTAAACTATGCCCTAATAAATTTTTATTATATTCATTTCTGCTTATATAATCTTTATCCATGCTTCTTTTCATCTCTATTACTTCCCTATTTAGCTCTCTTGCTGAAACCCTTGCCGCGCCTAGCCCCAGAACGAGAAATTGTTCTGTCATATCAGAGGTTGCTACCTTTACATTGTAATCCCTTGGAAGAGTTGCTACATATCTTTCTATGTAATTATCTGCACTCTCAAATTCCTTTGTAAAAACAATTTCCAAGTCATTATAGAATTCATGCTTTTCCATGCTGTTTTTTACAAAATGTGCATCAAACACAATAATTACACTTATGTCCTTGTAAGTCTGGTACTCAATCATTATTTCAATCAACTTCCATCTAGCTGATTCAAGTGATAGTTCACTTTCTTCTTTTAGATTATTCCAAGCATTTATAATATTGTAGCCATCAACTAAGAGGTATTGCTTCAATCAACTCATCCTTTGCATAGTAAATAAATAAAATTATATATATATTATCAAGGTGTATGGTTTTCATCCATACACCTTGATATAGCTATCTAAAATTAATGTATACCGCCTTTAAGCGACTTTAACTGTCTTTGTCTAGATATGTCGAAGGCTATTACACCTGCTGATACACCAGCATTTAGGGAAGATATTTTGCCTGCCATTGGAACTTTTACAAGAAAATCGCAATTTTCCTTAATCAATCTTCCTATTCCTTCGCCCTCACTGCCTATAACAAGTGCAATAGGACCTGTCATATCCTTCTCGTAGTATGTATCGCCGGACATTTCTGCTCCAACTATCCAAAGTCCTGCATCTTTTAGTTGTTTAATAGTTTGATTGATATTGGTTACTTTGGCAACAGGCACATATTCCACAGCTCCTGCAGATGTCTTTGCAACTACAGGTGTAAGTCCAACTGCGCGTCTTTTGGGTATTATTACTCCATGTACTCCCGCTGCATCAGCAGTTCTTAGTATTGATCCCAAATTGTTGTTATCAGTAATCTCGTCTAATATTATGATGAAGGGTTCTTGTCCTTTTTCTTTAGCAATATTTAATATTTCTTCAATCTCATAGTACTTGTACATGGCAGCAGAAGCGATTACCCCTTGATGATTCTTTGTGGTAGATAAACCATCAAGTTTTGCTTTGTCTACCTCTTTGATTAAAATATTTTTTTCTTTTGCCATTGCAATAATCTGTCTAATAGATCCTTCTCCTGCATCTTTTTGTATAAACATCTTATCGATTTCTCTTCCTGATTTTAATGCCTCTAATACAGGATTTCTACCTTCTATTAAGTTGATATTGTCCTCTTCTCTATCATTATCATAGATTCCTGGTTCAACAGTGTTATTTCTTGGTGCTCGTTTATCATCCCTTTTAAAACCTCTTGTAGTAGGCTCGGCTCTATAAGGACCTTTTGCAGCTCCAGTACCCTTATATGGTCCCTTCGCTTCTCCAGTGCCTTTGTATGGACCTTTTGTGGTGGATCTTGTTCCTCCTTGTTTTGGGCCTTTTCTATCTTCGAATTTTCTTCCTGGTTTAACTGTTGGTTTTCCCATGTTTACTCTAGCCATTTTCATCATCCTTCACATTTTTCTTTTGTAAAATAAAAGTTAATAAGTCATAGAACCTATTATTATTATGGTTATTTATTCTTAAAATATTAACATGCTTTTTAAGCTATCCTTATCCAATTTTGCCACCTTCACTTTGATATTCTTTCAATATCTTCAGAGCATTATCTTTTGTTAATATTTTTTCTCTACAATTTTTATGCTGTAATTTGTTTTCCGGACAATATCCCAATATCTTACAGCTAGCTCCTGCATTTTCAAAAAGATCTGGAGCTGCGCTTTTACACAAAGCCATCATTTTGTTAGCTAAATCTCTGATTTCTGTCTGAGCATTCATACAACATCTAATAGCAAACCAATCTAATAATGCATGAGCATTCATCCCGATTAGAGCTTTAAATTCAGTTGCTTGAGGTTTCAGATATCTAAGTTCTTCTTCTTTCTTTCCATTGTCAACTCCGGTATTATACCATGTTTCCATCATATTAAGAATATCTAAAGCATCAAAATTTAGTCCAACTGTTTCAACATTTAATGCATCTGCAACAGTATCTCCATTAGGAAGCACTACATTCCTTGCATTAATACCTTGGTAATGTGCAGAAAACTTCCTTATATCCTCTGGAATCACAACATCAAAAGAACGTACTCCGTTTTTCTCTGCTCTACCTGTTTTAATCATATATGAAGCTAATCTTTTTCTTACTAGCTGAACCTCAGTCACCCTTGAATATCCCTCAATCCCAAATATAAAATAATCAAATTCAACAGCTGCTTTATGTCCGCTGTTGATTATATTATTTACTATCTTCTTATCGTATGGTGAACTAATAATATCTTCAAGGGTTCTTTCGGATCTAACAAATCTTGCTGCAATATCAGTGTATATTTTTCCTCCGCCTGCAATTAGTTCAACCTTGCCTTCTCCAACATTCTTTAAGTTCATATCGATTCTCCTCACAAATCAATTTATAAAATTTTACTTATGCCTTTATTTTGTCACTATATAGAGCCTATCTATTAGTAGTATTTTATATATCCATTTGTCTTATTAATTCAAATAATTGCATAAGCCTTTTTGTGTTACCGATAAGATAGAGATACCCTATTAAGGCTTCAAAGCCAGTAGCATGTCTGTAATCATTTATATCCGCATTTTTAGGTACTGAGTTTGATTTTGTATTTCTGCCTCTTCTAACAATATCCTGTTCATCCTCTGTAAGTGTATCATGCAGCTTAGCTAATGTTTCTGCCTGTGCCTTTGCCTTTACGTATTTAATAGCTCTTTTGTGAAGCTTATCTACTTGAATACTACCAACCGACACAAGCATACTTCTGATAAAGGTATCATAAACCGAATCACCTATATAAGCAAGAACCAAGGGATTATACATCCTTATATCAGATACACTTAACCCGCTATTTCCTATAGTAAGCTCTCTAGTCTTGTCCATTAAGTCGTTTAGATTCTTATCAAATTCGCTCATTATATTACCACCATTTTCTTTTGTTATTCAGCTTCTACATCCTCAGCTTCTGTTGTTTCTTCAATATAACATGCTGCTTCATTGACAGAAAGCTCCTGTACATTTTTAAGCTTTCGTTGTATAGTTCTTGATTTTTTCGCTGCCGTATCTATTGTATTGCTTGCTTCCTGCAATTTTTTCTGCGTCTTTTCCAGTATATCAGCAAACTTGGAAAATTCCGTCTTGACTGCTCCAAGCAACACCCAAACCTCGCTAGAACGTTTCTCTATAGTTAAGGTTCTAAAGCCCATCTGCAAGCTGTTTAATAAGGCTGTGAGAGTTGAAGGTCCTGCAACTATTACCCTATAATCAAGCTGTAGAGTTTCACATAAGCCTGGTCTTCTTAAAACTTCAGCATACAAGCCTTCTATTGGGAGGAACATTATCCCAAAGTCTGTGGAGTTTGGTGGGTCAATATATTTATCTCTAATATCCTTAGCACTTGCTTTTATACGCAGCTCCAAAGCTTTTGCCGACTCATCTGCAGCCTGTGGATTAGCTTGTTCAAAGGCATCTACCAGTCTATGGTAATCCTCCAGAGGAAACTTTGCATCTATAGGCAACCAGATATAATCGTCTTCTCCTTCGCCTCTGCCAGGAAGCTTTACAGCAAATTCAACTCTCTCGCTGTTACCCTTTTTAATCGCAACATTCTTTTCATATTGCTCAGGCGAAAGCATTTGCTCTAATATATTGCCTAGTTGAATTTCTCCCCATATTCCCCTAGTCTTTATATTACTTAGAACCTTCTTTAAGTCTCCTACCCCCGATGCCAGACTTTGCATTTCGCCTAAGCCCTTATGCACCATTTCAAGTCTATCGCTAACAAGCTTAAAACTCTCACCTAGTCTTTGCTCTAAAGTAGCACTTAGTTTTTCATCGACTGTCATACGCATTTGATCTAGTTTCTTACTATTATCCTCTTGCAGTCTTGAAATACTTATTTCAATTGTCTCACGCATCTTATCCAGTCTGTTTTCATTAGATTGTGAGAATAGCATAATTTGTCTGGAATAAGCATCCAGTTGATTCTGCTGCATGTTTGATATTTCCATCAATTGATTAAGCACCGAGCGTTCTGTCTTTTCCTGTCCTTTGTCAATAGACTCCAGCTTACTCTCAAGCTTAATAAGCTTATTGGCAGAACCCCCTGTTAATAAAATTACCAATAATGCAAAATTTATTATGCAAATAACTAAAATAACTATAATAAGTATATTCATTGGTACTACCATCCTTTATAAACAGTGGAATATATAGAATGTACTAATTATATCATATGAAACATATGTTTGGATATTATAAATTTAAAGGGCAGACACACAGGTCTGCCCCTACTACCTACCTATATTCTTTTCCACTTTACTCCTTGGGGAGTATCCTCTAGTACTATGCCTTGTGCCTTTAAGTCATCTCTTATTTTGTCAGAGAGCGCCCAATTCTTTTCTTTTCTCGCCTTTTGTCTTTCTTCGATAAGAGCCTCTATTTCAGTGTCTATGGACTCTTCTTTCTTATCAAGCAATCCAAGTACTGCTGACAGCTCCATAAGCATGTCATAGGCTGATTTAACAGCTGCCTTAGATGATTCACCGTTTAAGCTGCTGTTGATGTCTCTTACGAGCTCGTAGATGGCTGACAACCCATCTGCTGTGTTTAGGTCATCGTCCATAGCTTCTATGAACTGATTTCTATACTGACTTAATCTGCCAATCAATGCTTGATCTTCTTCGGACGATTCTTTTTCTACTGTTATATCCATCAAATATACCAAATTGTTCTTGGCATTATATAGTCTATCCAAGCCATTCTTAGTTTGCTCAAGCAAATCATCGCTAAAGTTAATAGGACTTCTATAGTGTGCTGACAGCATGAACATTCTAAGCACTTCCAAATCAAAGTGCTCTGCTATGTCACGTACTGTAAAAAAGTTATTTAGAGACTTTGACATTTTTTCATTATTAATGTTTAAAAAGCCGTTGTGCAGCCAATATCTTGCAAATTCCTTGCCTGTAGCTCCTTCACTCTGTGCTATCTCATTTTCATGGTGTGGGAAAATGAGGTCTAGTCCACCAGCGTGAATATCAATTGTCTCGCCTAAATATTTCATAGACATTGCAGAGCATTCAATGTGCCAACCTGGTCTACCCATACCCCACGGACTTTCCCATGCAGGTTCTCCTGGCTTTTGGCTTTTCCATAACACAAAGTCATTAACACTTCTTTTTCCTTCAGCTAACTCAACTCTTGTTCCAGCTTCTAGATCCTCTAGATTTTGCTTGCACAGTCTGCCATATCTTTCAAACTTTGCTGTGTCGTAATATACGTCACCAGCCAGCATGTAAGTCAAGCCATTGCTTTCCAGTTTCTTTATTATATCAATTATCTCAGGTATATGCTCTGTCACCTTAGGATGATATGTTGCCTTTCTAATGTTTAAAGCTTCAGCATCCTTAAAGTATTCTTTTATAAATCTTTCGGATATTTCCTTTTCGCTAACCTTTTCTTCACTCGCTCTTCTAATTATTTTGTCATCTAAATCAGTAAAGTTTTGAACAAAGGTTACCTTATTGCCCCTATATTCAAAATATCTTCTTAATATATCAAAAATAATAAAAGGTCTTGCATTACCAATATGAAAGTAATTATAAACTGTCGGTCCGCAGCAGTACATCTTTACCTCACCGGCATTTAATGGCTTAAACTCTTCTTTTTTTCTTGTCATTGTATTGTATAGCTTCATATTATCACCCTCCTATAATAATAAAAGCCACCTCTAAATAAAGAGGCAGCTTTATAAACCACGGTTCCACTCTTGTTGGTACTTACTTTGATAACGGTATAAACTACCGCCGATGAATACTAATTTCCTCATCGGTGCTAACGGATGCACTTCACTTTTGCTTATCTCAAAGTCCCTTTCAGCCGCTGAAGACTTCTCTCTGTTAGCTTGCATTAGCTACTCTTCCCGATCACTGCATTTATTATTTTCAATTTGTTATTATACAATATAATATTACTTAAGCGCTCGTAGTGTCAATAGTTTTTTCTAAAAACTCCTTAATTTTGTACTAACTCATATTCTCTGTATTTTCTCCTGCCTGTAAAAATATATACCTTGCTTGGTGCTGTCTTCTCATTTTCTCCACGCTTTAGCAGAAGCATGTGTCCTTCATAGCTCATACCATATTTACGTACAAACTTAAAAGAAGACTCATTTATAGTTTGACTGTAGTGATATTTATAGTCTCCATAATAAACATCTTGAGGATAGTTTTCTTCTCCGCTTCCTCCAGATGAAAGCTTGAAAAAATACATCACAAGTATAATAATTATTATGGATATTATGGTATACTTGTTTCCACTTTTTTTATTAAGTCTCTTTAGCATAATCCACCTCATAATCTACTCATATAATTCTCTCTTAAGTACTATAGCTTATACAGACAAGCAACCGCATAAGATGCAATGCCCTCTCCCTTTCCTTCAAACCCAAGTCCTTCTGTAGTGGTTGCTTTTACATTAATACATTCTTCACTTATGTCCAATACATCCCCAATGTTCTTCTTCATTTGTTCTATATAAGATGCCATTTTAGGAGCTTGTGCTACTATAATACTATCTATATTTCCTATTCTATAGCCCTTTTCTTTTATTATTTCTTTTACACTTTTCAAGAGCTTAAGACTTGATATACCTTTATAAGAGTCATCTGTATCCGGGAAGTGCTTTCCAATATCTCTTTCACCACATGCTCCAAGTAATGCATCCATTATCGCATGTATCAGTACATCAGCATCAGAGTGCCCTAATAGCCCTTTATAATATGGAATACTGACTCCTCCTATTATTAAGCTTCTATTTTCCACCAAACGGTGTACATCATATCCATTTCCAATCCTTATCATATCGTACTCCTATCCAAAGTTCTCTTCAATATACTCAATAAATATTTCAGCAATATCAATATCTTCCGAGGTGGTGATCTTTATATTGTCATAAGAAGCGGCTACCATTTTAACCTTATACCCCGCTAGTTCTGCAAGCATTGCATCATCTGTGCCTTTTATGCCTTTTTCCAGTGCATACTCATGTGCATTAGTAATGATACTCTTCTTAAATACCTGCGGCGTCTGTGTCATCCATACCCTTCCTCTATCAGGTGTAGATAAAACCATACTCTTCTCATCAACAAGCTTTATTGTATCCTTACTGTTCATTCCCGCTGAGACAGCACCATGAAGTTTTGCCTGTTCTATACACTCTATTATTGTTTGGTTCTTCACAAAGGGTCTTGCCCCATCGTGTATAAGTATTATATCACTTTCAAGACTTACTGCCTTTATCCCATTATAGGCAGACTGCTGTCTTTCTTCTCCCCCAGGTATAAGTTTTTTTATTTTATTAAAGCTATAGTTTTCTAAAATATTAGTCTTAAAGAAATCCAATTCTTCCGGTGATATAACAATTATTATCTCATCAATGGCTTCACATCTATCGAAAGCTAAAATAGTGTATGCTATTATAGGCTTGTCCTTAAGCATTAAGAACTGCTTGTTTATGTTTGACTTCATTCGGCTCCCCTTACCTGCCGCCAAAATAATCGCTGTATTAATTTTTCTCACCTCTTTTGATATTTTACTTTTTATGAGAAAAAAAGCCAACTACTTATTAAGTAAATTGGCTTTCATTTTCAATTATATTCTTATGATACCTTATCTATTGCAGATTTAGGCTTTACAAATATCATTCTGCCTGCTGCAGTTTGAAGTACACTGGTTACAATTACCCCTATAGTCTCTCCAATATACTTTTTACCATTGTCAACTACTATCATAGTTCCATCATCTAAATATGCAACTCCCTGACCTGATTCTTTACCGTCCTTTATTACCTGTACAACCATTTCCTCACCAGGAAGTACTACAGGCTTTATAGCATTAGCAAGTTCATTTATATTTAAAACAGACACTCTTTGGAACTCTGCTACCTTGTTTAAGTTATAATCATTAGTTATAACGCTACCTGACATTACTTGAGCAAGCTTTAAAAGTTTTGTGTCTACTTCGGACAACTCTTCAAAGTCTCTCTCAATAATTTCAACGGGTATTTCCAATTCATTTTGAATTCTATTTAGAATATCAAGACCTCTTCTACCTCTGTTACGTTTAAGTGAATCAGAGGAATCAGCTATATGTCTAAGTTCTTCCAATACAAAGGCTGGTATTACTAATGGACCTTCAACAAACCCAGTCTTACATATATCTGCTATTCTTCCATCAATTATAACACTTGTATCTAATATCTTAGGTCTCACTCTATTTTCTTGTTTTACTGTTTTGTCTTTATCCTTCTGTATACCTTTTCTCCATAAGTTGGCTAAATTTAAGATATCATCTCTTTTCTTAATAGCCAAGCTTATTCCCAAATAAGCCATAAGTCCATATAATAAAATAGAGAGAGTAATTGCCAACCATGCAACGGGTATCAGGTTAATAGGTCCACTGCTTATCAAATAAGCAATCACAAGTCCTATAAGCAACCCCAGTATACCTACAAAAACCTCATTTGTAGGAGTACTTTGCAGCAACTTTTCTGCTTTTGAAGTTATTCTAACAGTTAAATTAATAATCCAAGGTGATATTAAAAATACTATAATTCCTGTAATTAACCCACCTATTATTACGGACAGAAAAAGGTTTATTCCTTTTATGTCATAGCCAAGCATATTTGTTATCCCAAAATTCCTTATCAGTATTGAACTAAGCTCACCTCCAGTTGCAACTCCTATCAATGTTAAAATCCATCTAAATATTTTTCTTATCACAATCTCCACCTCCTTTATAAAGTATATCCATAAATTTTACATTTTAAGCAAAAGCATCATACTAACTTTTATACTTATTTAGCATGAACTTTATGCTATTATGTTACAAAAACAGCAGAAGCATTTATATATATCGCACTAAACAATTAAAATTTATAAAAACATATTATATATTTTGTTGCTAATTAATTAATGTGTTCTATCTGCTTCTGTATTATTCAGTAATGTATTTTTCGTAACATATGAATCAAGTAAAATGTTTAGTGTAAAACATATATATTATATTATAACAAATTTGTTAAGCTAAACATATAAGAAAATAGTCTGATTTTAATTATTTTACGATATTTTCCATAATTTCTTCTATCTGTACTCTACTCATATCCAATACAAGCATCAACTCGCTTATAAGTATACATTTGGCATTGGAAAGTATTTTCTTCTCTCCTGCCGAAAGTTTCTTGATTCTATCTAAAATTATGAGGTTTCTCACTATTTCAGCTATTACTAAAATATTTCCACTTTTAATCTTATTTTCATTTTCTCTATATCTCTTTGTCCAAAGCTTGTTCATTTCACTGGGAACCTGCGATAATATATCAAAAACCTTGTCAGCTTGTTCTTTATCAACAATACTTCTTATACCTAAAGTATCTATATTATCTAATGGAATCATAACCCTCATATCATTTAAAGAAATACGCATTATATAATATTTATTTTTATTCCCTAATACTTCTATTTCTTCAATAGACTCAATTATTCCTGCACCATGTATTGGATAAACTATCTTATCACCTATATTAAACATAAAATACCTCCTGATTATGATTAGTTGTCATACTTACATATAATGTTAATTAATTTATTCAAAATTGACGAATTATGGCGTATTCGCTCACATAAAACTAATGGTTCAACAGCAATATTGAATTGACATAGTATATTTGTAATCTTATAATTATTATATAGAAAATTTGTAGCTTATGATTTCACATAATCTTACAGGCATTTATTTGTGAGTCTAGGAAAAAATAAAGCTATAAATTGTAAGTGATGTTCTATAATACATTTTATGTTTACATAGATATAGGAGTGATAGTTGATGAAAGAATTACTATTTGAACACTTCCAGGATAGCGTAGATGAGCTTTTGATCAGACACAAAAGTATACTGGATGTACTTAGTAAGTTTCAAGAGTCTCAAACTCGCGTAAATAGAGCAGTTGTTAAAGCTGTTACTACCTGTGGATGTATCGAAGTTCATTCAAAAAAGCAGAACTTTTCAGGTGAAATTTCCTTACAAGAGCTTAAGAGTTTCTTGGACACCCATTTAAAAGGTGGTCTTTGTGAAAATTGCAAAGATGTAATTGAGAAGGAACTAGGAAACAACATGTTTTATATGGCAGCACTATGTAATCTTCTTGATATAAATATGTATGATGTAATGATTAAAGAGGATGAGAAGATTAAAACATTAGGAGTTTTTAATATGACATAGAAAACTCCTTCATGCTAATTTCTGGCATGAAGGAGTTTTCTATTATTGTTGCTTATTCTTCATTTTTACTTAAAAGTGCAAGTGGTTCTGCTTTTAAGTTGTTGTTAATGAATATCAAAGCAATCATAAGAGTAACAAGAAGTACAACAAAATATAGAATAATTGAAATAAGCGGACTTACTGATGTACTACCTAAACCTTGTGCTATTGCATTATCCGAGTTGTTTACCCAGTTACTAAAGGCTGTACTATATAGCTCTCCACCCGTATCCATTGACTTTAACATTATAAACCTAGTTAGAATAAAACCAGCAAAGCTTCCTATTATTCCTCCTATAGATATAACTCCAATAATTCCATAAAGCATTGATAGCATACATTCCTTCTTGTTCATACCAAGTGAACGTTCTATTGCTGTACGCTTTTTCTGTTTGGAAACAAATAAAAATACAAAGAAGAAAAGTATTGCTAAGGTTGTTGCCCCACTTACAGTTACCAGAATCATAGCCACCATTTTAAGATTTCTCATACCTGAAGCTAGCTTCTCATATCCACCATCATAAAAGCTTATTTCAAGATTATCAATACCTAATGCCTTAAATTTCTCCATATATTGTCTTGTTGTTCCATTTGGAATTTGGAAGGATGTGGTATATCCTTTCATAGGTCCATAAGCAACAATGTTGTTTTCATCACTATTCTTAACAGAGTTTGATGGAATAACCACCGCATTGTATCCCATCTCATAGCCTGTTGGCTGATTTGTTTTATCAGAGCCATTATATATACCAACAATCTCATACTCACTATCCTCAAACACTGGATATGCTTCTCCTCTAGCATTAAGTAAGGTAAATCCCATTGAAACACCTCCAGATGGAAAATATGTTTGACTTGATGACTTTCTATAATCAGAAAAATATAACTTAAGATTAAGCTTATCACCAATTTTTAAATTGTTAATAGTTGCAAGCTTCTGTGGTACAATACACACCTTATCCTCATTTTTATACTCTTCATCTGTAATATCACGTCCTACAGTAATTGCTACTTCTTTCTTATGAAAACCCATGAGAAGTTCTGTTTTACTCGTTGGAACTACAGGAATGGTACTTTTTATAAATTTATCAAATATCTCAATATAGTTTCTCCATTTTATTCCTTTATTATTATAAAAATTATCAGTAATCTCTGCCCATCTTTCAACAGAAGAAGGATTCTTTTCTCCAGGTATTTCTCCACTTTTGCTTTGTTGAGTTGAATAAGTTGAAATGCTTGGAAATGTATATGCTAATGGCTCGTAGTATGTATCTGTAAAAGGAATGGGAATTGACTGAATTCCTGTTATATATGTTTTTCCTGCCTTAAGCAATCTAGGATTATCATTAAACTGATCGCAAAACCATATATCTACCCCCTCTTGTCTTTTACCCCAAAGAACTCTTTTTACCTTTACTCTTACAGGTTTATTGGGAATACAATCTTCATAAGGCACTATTTCCACAAAAGCACCCCACATCCTTGTCATTGTTTCTGCCATATCAGATGTATAAATTTTAATATCAGGGCAATAGGATCCATAATATGGCCTCTGTTCTGGCTTAGTAATATAATTTGCACCTTCAAAGTCAAGCAGAGTTATTGGTAGAATAGAATCATAAACTGGTTTATCCCAATAGGTATACTCTTTAATTGAAGCATCCCAATGTTCATTTACTTCCATAGCATTTTCTTTTTGATTGACTACCCCAATAGTCATAAAAGCCTTCTCGTACTCCTTCATATTTGCATTGCAAGCCTGCCAAAGATTTACTCCAAGTGATAGAAATGTAACCGCAAATATTGTAAGTAGCAGGAAAACAATAGTCTTTGTCTTTGTTCTTCCTATTTGTTTCAAACTGTTTCTTAGCAGCATATCTCTCACCCTTTTCCCTCAATATATAATATGAATTATGTTTATTTTAGTCTCATTGAAGATTAACCACTAATGCTTTTATAGTTAAGCTTTTCTTCCTTCTCTATCCTCTCTAGTCTTCCTTCTGATAATTGATATACACTATCCATACTTTCTAAATTATCATATTTATGAGTTATCATAATTACAGATTTCTCCTTAAACTCATTAAATAGTACATTATGAAGATATGAATCAGACTCTATATCATATGCAGAAGTTGCTTCATCCAATATAACAATAGGGGAGTCCTTCAAAAGTGCCCTTGCAACTGCAAGCTTTTGTTTTTCTCCACCAGAAAGTCTTGCTCCATTCCTCCCTATCTTGCTATCCTCTTTATTAGACAACTTATTTATAAACTCACTAGCTCCACTCTGTCTACAAGCTTTTTCCACCTTTTCTTTGCTTGAATTACCATCAAGATTAATATTGTTATAAATAGTATCATTAAAAAGATAAGGTTCCTGACTTACAACAGAAAATAGCGAGCGGTACTTATCTGTACTGATTTGGTTTATATTTTTCTCTTGAAAATCTATCTCACCGCTTGTTGGTTCAATAAACCGTAATAGTAGTTTCAATATAGTCGTCTTGCCACTACCATTTGATCCAATTATAGCTACCTTCTCTCCTTTTGAAACAGCAAAGCTAATATCTCCTAAAACTTCTCTGTTATCTTCATATGAAAAAGCTACCTTCTTAAATTCGATGTCTTTATTTTCCTTCTTAACCTTATCATCATTTTCAATATTTGATTCCTCATTCAAGTCGAGAAATGAGAAAAGTCTTTTTGCAGACGGAAGAATTCTCGAAAGGAAATATCTTATATTGAGTATTGAGGAAATCGGTCCAGTGACATAGCTACTGTATGAAAGAAACGCAAATACTCCACCGATTGTTAGCGAGCCATTTACGATCAATAATCCCCCTAGAATATAAAGAAGCCCTGCCACAGACCATTCAAGCATAACTTCAAAAAACACATTCCATGTATCTAGCATAGTGTTTTCCTTATTAATCCTTAAAATATTTCTCTGCTTCCTTTCAAAAGTTTGGTAACGATGATTATATAGGTTCCAAAGCTTTATTTCTTTCACTCCGCCAATGTTGTCGTCAAACCATGCAGAGAAATCACGATGACGCTCAATTAACTCCTCCATTTTCTTTTCCTTACGCTTAGAAAGTTCTAATACCATAAAATATTTAACTGGTATCATTGCAAGAACTACAATAGTAAGCTTCCAGCTAATGAAAATTAGTCCAGCTATTCCACTGATTACCTTAAATATATTGAATACATTAATCACCATAAATCGATCTGTTATGGAGGATACATTACTCACATCCGTTTGTATACTATTTATAATTTCAGAATTGTTCTTATCACTAAAGTATTCAATTTTAAGATGTAGAAGCTTACTAAAAGCTTGATGTGAAATCAAAAACTCCGACTCATTGTGAACATCAGTGAAGAGCTTTGTTTGTATTACCTCAAGAAGATAATTCACAAGAACTAACCCTAGCAAAATAAGCACAGAGCAGATGATAACCTGTAAATTCTTATTTATCATACCATTGTCAGTAATACTTTTAATTGCAAGTGGCTGAAAGAAGCCTGCAATTGTTGACAGAACAAGACAGGCTATGATAATCCAAAGCCTGGTCTTAAATGGTGTTAAATATGTAAATATTCTTTTTATCAATATAAAATCATTTTTTTCCATTTTCATGCGCAGTTTCACGCTGCCTTTCTTATTCATCTCGAGCACTAAATAATTCAATAATCCATTTAAAAAGACTATATGGCATTATATCAATATCTGTTAAGCTCAGATGGTATAAAGGGCAATCAATATCCCTTTTATTCTCTGAAATAATTGCATCGATAAAATTAGATACTATGATTGACTCGAATTTTTCTTCATTAATGATAATAATAATGATATTAGTATTTAAAAAATATGCATAATGCATTATACATTCCTTAACATTATCTAAGGGAAGTTTAAACCAATTTTTTTCGTAAGAGTTGACCAGAACTGTATCACTAATACATGCACAGCTATAATCATTTTCTGTAAAAACTTGTTGTGTTGCTTCTACTAAATTCTCTATAATGTTCTTATTTAGATAATTGTATTCAATGACTACAACTGGAATTTGTATCTCTTCAGCTTTCTTAATTAACCACGGATATCTATAACTATCTCTAGTAAATTTAAATTTTCTTTTTTTTGCAAACAGTTCTTTTACTTCCTCAATATCAAGCATTCTATTTTGTTCTAATATAATGCTTGCAAGCTGTGCAGCTATAACTGGAGTAAGAAGACTATTCGTTGCGGGTAAATAATAGTTAAAATCATGTTCTAGTATTTTCAAAACTTCTAATTCAGGTATATTTAATTGTATATCAATACCATCCAAAGGATTGTCATAAATACATTCCTCTTGTAATGTATCTTCAACTACCTTTACCCCAATTGCAGAAGGCAAGCATGCAGGATATGTAATTCTTCCATCATTTGCTCCAGCAGCAACTATAATTGTTCCTTTAACCTTAGCTTTTTTTGATACTTCAATTAATTTATCCGCAGAAATAAACGCTTTTGAGCCTATACTAAGACTCATCAAATCTACTTTATGATCAATTCCCCACTGTATTGTCTCACTTAGTTTTTGGAGATCATACTGTTTTTCTTCGTTTAATACCGATATGCTCACAACCTCTACATAATCCAAAATACCTATCTTCTCTAAGGATTCCAGTAAAATTGATGTGCATATTGTTCCGTGATTGAATGTTTGCAATGGTTCTATATGTTGAGTAACGCAAGCATCATCTTGAGCTTGCAGACAAGTAATATCAATTTTCCTTTTCATCAGCTTATACAAAAGTTCTGTATTGACCCCATCATCAATGATTGCGATTTTCAATTTACACGTCTTCATAAAATACCTATATTGCTGCTTATTCTTCATTTTTACTTAATAGTGCAAGTGGTTCTGCCTTTAAGTTGTTGTTAATAAATATCAAAGCAATCATAAGAGTAACAAGAAGCACTGCAAAATATATAATAATCGAAATAAGTGGGCTTACCGATACATTACCTAAACCTTGTGCTATTGTATTATCTGAGTTGTTCACCCAATTACTAAAGGCTGTACTATATAGCTCTGCACCAGCATTCATAGAATTTGACATTATAAATCTGGTTAGAATAAAACCCGCAAAGCTTCCTATAATTCCACCTATGGATATGACTCCAATAATTCCATAAAGCATTGATAGCATACATTCCTTCTTATTCATACCAAGGGAGCGTTCTATGGCTGTACGCTTTTTCTGTTTTGAAACAAATAGAAATACAAAGAAGAAAAGTATTGCCAAGGTTGTTGCCGCACTGACAGCTACTAGAATCATAGCCACCATTTTCAGATTTCTCATACCTGAAGCTAATTTCTCGTAACCGCCATCATAAAAGTTTATTTCAAGATTATTAATGTTTAATGTCTTAAATTTCTCCATATATTGTCGTGTTGTCCCATTTGGAATTTGGAAGGATGTAGTATATCCCTTCATAGGTCCATAAGCAACAATGTTGTTCTCATCACTGTTCTTCACAGAGCTTGAAGGAATTACTACCGCATTATATCCCATCTCATAGCCTGTTGGCTGATTCGTTTTATCAGAACCATTGTATATACCAACAATCTTATACTCGCTGTCTTCAAACACCGAATATGCCTCTCCTTTTGCATTTAATAGTCTAAATAGCATTAAAATGCCTCCAGATGGAAAATATGTTTGACTGGCTGATTTTTCATAATCCGAAAAATATAATTGAAGATTAATATTATCACCAATTTTCAAATTATTAATGCTTACAAGCTTCTGTGGTACAATACACACTTTCTCCCCATTTCTATACTCTTGATCCGTAATATCACGTCCGACAGTTATGGCTACACTTTTTTGATGAAAATCCATGAGAAGTCTTGTTTTATTTGTTGGAACAACAGGAATAGTATATCTAGTAAATCTATCGAATGCTTTTACTAAGTTTGTCCATTTCTTGCCTTCCTTGGTTTCATAAAAGTTATCAGTAACCTCTGCCCAGTTTTCAAAATCTAAAACTTTCTCTCCAAGAACTTCTCCTTGTTTATTTTTCTGAGTTGAAATAGTTGAGTCGTATGGCACTGAGTATGATAATATCTCATAATTTGCATCAGTAAAAGGATTAGGACATGATTCGATTGATGTTATATACGTTTTCCCCGCCTTAAGTAATCCAGGATTATCATTATATTGATCACAAAACCAAATATCCGACCCTTCTTCTCTTTTACCCCAAAGAACTCTTTTTACCTTTACTCTCACTGGCTTATTGGGAATACAATCTTCATAAGGCACTATTTCCATAATAGCACCCCACCCTCTTATTAATTCTTCTTCTTTATCAGTGGGACAAATCTTAATATCTGGGCAATATGCTCCATAATATGGTCTCTGTTCTGGTTTAATAATATAATTTGCATCTTCATAATCAAGCAGAGAGATTGGCAGGATGGAATCATAAACAGGCTTATCCCAATAGCTGTACTCTTTTGTTGAAGCATCCCAAACTTCTGTGACTTCTATGGTATTTTCCTCTTGATTGACCACACCAACAGTCATGAAAGCCTTCTCATACTCCTTCATATTTGCATTGCAAGCCTGCCAAAGATTAACACCCAATGATAGAAATGTAACCGCAAGTATCATAAGTAGTAGAAAGACAATAGTCCTTGTCTTGGTTCTTCCTATTTGTTTCAAACTGTTTTTTAGCAGCATATCTCTCACCCTTTCCCTTCAATAATGAACGAGAGTCTATTTACGATATCGTAAATAGCTCTCGTATTTAAAACAATGCATCTCATAGATACTAATTTATCCTATCACTATGTAATTTTTTATACTGTTGTTGTTGCCTGTGGATTGTTTTGACTCAAACGATTATAAGCAGTAGTTACTTGCATTGATGATATATTGCAATAACAAGTTGATGAACATGATCCACTACATGGACAATAGAAAGAGTAAACTGACTGCGCAGCTGTAAGATTCATCCTTTGAATTTTTTTCATGTTGGTTACCTCCTTGCTAAATGATTTTGAGATGCATTAAATTAAACGCTATATTGAAGTAGAATCCATGATTACTTTTGTAATATCATTTATAGTACTAAATTTATATCCTTTCAACAGTCTGTTGTTTATATTGATATTAAATGTCTTTTCTATCAGAATATATAGATATAAAAGATCTGTATAGTTAAAGGAAAAATGTCTTATTAATATTTTATCAAAGTTCTCCTCTTTGAATTCTTCTACTATGTTAAAATATTCAAAGAAAATTCTCTTTAAAGTTTCAATGATTTTATCCTTATTCATAAATACCCTCCCCTATACAATTAATCCATACGGAGCATTAAGTAGACTTCTTTTTATTTCTTCAACAACACTCTTCATGGTATCTGAATCAGTCAAGCTTCCTAATATAAATGGAAACTCCGTAGAAACATGCTGAATAACTGTCTGTGCCTGCTGGATAGGAGTATGAACATAACTAAGCTCATTCTTATCCGACTGATCTGTATGATCAATTATTTTATTGGAAATATGAATTGCATCTATTCCATATCCAAACTTCGCTTGGAAATTATTACTCATTGAATTCCAAAACTCATTAGAAAAAAATCCATACGGACTGCAAGCGATAAAAAAGCTTGCTGGAATAGCCTGAGAAATAATATATGCAGACAGTCCAAAGTCATATCTGACATCCTCATCGAACTTTATCATTGGCTTTGGCAGTTTAATGATAATAACGCTCGGATTTTCTTGTTCTTCAACTGTTCTAACATATCTATTAATTCTATAGATATGACTGCTAAGCTCACCCCTTGTATCTGAGAAATCAATTGTGTGAAATCCAAATAGATCATTTGCTACTTCAGGACCAATTGCAGACACTTTAAGTCCCTGAGTCTTACATACTTTTACTAAATTGCAGAACACCTCATATCCTTGAAGATCTTTTGCTAATTCACCAATAAAAATGACAGGTGCATATGGGTGATATATCTCATCCATAGTATCTTCAGATGAGAAATGAGGAAGGATATCTTGAGATAAATAACGGAAGCTTATATTTTTCTTCTCACATATTTCTCGATAATACTTAACTTTATCTTTATCAAGCTTTAAAAGACAAATAATATCCTTTCTCTGCTTAATAGCTTCTTCTATTGCTTTAATTGAATAATCAAATAGCGAGTTAGACTTGTCTTTTGATAGTACAAGTACAATATCGCACGATTTTATGCTATCCTCTAGGTTTGATGTAACTTTGTATCCAAGCTCATTTCTATTTTCTATAGTACCAATATCCTTTTGTTCTAAACCAAGTCCTGTTGGTGTAACTACAGAGCCAATTTCATATTTAGGTATAAAATCTGAAAGATTTTTAATAACAGGAATATCTTCTGCTGAAAAAGGAACCGCACATACAACAAGTTTTTCCATAATCCTTACTCCTCGAATAATTTATTTATAATAGTCAACTAAATTAGTTTTTCATCATAATTAATCGTTTTAAACATTAAATGAAATTGTGTCCTTTGTATTATCTTGATGCTTCTCTTGACATATGTTTATTTAATTCAAAAAGCAAAACTTTATTGTGTATTTTAGAAAAAGCCGCTGTTTTTGATTCTTGACAGGATTTTCTTTTCTTTTCTAATGATAACGCTCCATTCATGTCAGCTTTTTTTGCACATATGTTACACTGTAAGAACGCCCAGCAATCTCTGCATTCATCTTCTGTTAATTTTCCTATGTTTAGCAAAGATTTTATATTATCAATATCAAAGCCATTATCTAAAGATCCTAAGTGCATACATGCCGATGCTTCACTTACTCTCTCGCATGGAAAAAAGTCACCTTTATAATCTACAAATAATCTCATCTTACCAGGTACACACGGTCCCCCTGGTGCTGTTACATCACCTAAAACTCCATATCTGATTTTTTGTATATCATTCTTCATATTCTTAATTTCATCTATTGTCGTTCTCTTAACCGCATCTTTACCTAGTTGTTTTGCTATCATTAGAAAACCTAAAAACTGATTATAAAGACTACCATTCAGATACTCATGTGAATAGTGTACAATCTCATCATCCTTTTCAACAATCGAGTGACTGCACCTCATTTTCCTTATATACTTATCTTTAAACAGACTATTTATTTCTTCAAAACCATTTTCTGGATTGATTGCCATATTTATTGATGCCATCTGTGCGAAATCAGGTTGTCGCTCCCATAGATTTCTGATATTCTTTATCACAGTATCATATGAACCTTGCTTATTTGTAGCAAAAACACGATTTTGGTTTTGTATTTCCTTCGGTCCATCAAGGCTTATTGTAAGATTAAACTCATTTTCCGCAAGATAATCTATAAGCTCATCAGTTAATAATGTGCCATTTGTTGTAGTTGTAAAAGTAAGCTTTCGTCCCTCAAATACTCCCTTTGCATAATCTACAACTTGTTTTATCAATTCCAAATTTAGAAAAGGTTCACCACCATAAAAACTGATATTTGGATTTTTTGTATCTATAGAATGCATAAAGAAAAAATCAACTGCTTTTTTTGCTGTCTCAAAAGACATAGATTTTTGTGAATGAGTTCTTTGACTAGTAAAATCATTTTCAGAATATACACAGTACGAGCAACGTAAATTACAATTCTGTGTAACCTGCAAAGTAATACTGTCTATTTTTCGCTCCAAGAACAGCTCTAAGTTATCTGTCTCAGGATGTTTAATCTCTTTTACACGGTGCGTAGAAAAATATCCACACTCCGCTAAATCACTATATTGGTGAACAACTTCATGTTCAGTTTGCTGTATTTCTATCTCATTATCCTTCATAATAGCATCAATATATTTATATAATTGCTCATTTACTGCTACTATTTCATTTCTATTTGTTTCATAGAAATAATATCCTAATGGAGTTTTAAAATGCTTGATTAGTGGTTTTGGTTGCTTGATTTGTTGTTCCATTATTGTACTCCTTCCTATATCGTCAGCTTACCATCTTTCATGGTATAAACAATATCTGCACGTTCAGCCATACCTAAATCATGTGTAATCATAATAACCGCATATCCACGCTCATGCGCTAGATTTTCCAGCAATTCTATAACAACTTCTCCATTGGCTGTGTCGAGGTTTCCAGTTGGTTCATCTGCAAGAAGGATTTTTCCGCCAGTGGCAAGTGCTCTTGCAACCGCAACCCTCTGTTGTTCCCCACCACTCATCATAAGAGGCAATTTATTGTACATCTTCTCTCCAAGCCCTACACTAGAAATCAGTTCTTTTGCCGTTTTCTTTGCTTCTTTTGAAGAGATTCCTCTAAGCTCAATCGGATAAGCTACGTTTTCAAGAGCAGTCAAAAGCGGAAATAGATTAAATGACTGATACACAACCGATGCCGTCTCTCTCCTATATTTATCTCTGTCGAGCTTGCTCATAGGCTTGTCCTGCAAATAAATTTCACCCTTTGTCGGCAAATCAAGCCCTGCCAGTAGTGAAAGTAATGTGCTCTTTCCGCTGCCCGAATGACCGACTATTGCATATACATTACCAGTCTCAAATAGACATGAAACATTGGATACTGCCTCTACAGTTTGATATTTACTTTTATAGGTATAGCTTACTTCTTTTACTGTTAATATACTCATAATATCCTCCATCAATCCGTTTTTGATAGTATTGCCATTACGCTAAATCTATTTAATAGAAATAACGCAATTGCTGTCCCCAGCATATAGAATCCCAAGAATGTAACTAAAACGAATCCAACCATAATAAGTTCAATGTTTACAATGAAAGCAGATAAGATTGTCATAAGTAAGCTTCCTACAAGTGCAAGTATCATGCTTTCTAAGAATATTATTATGAAGCATTTTTTCTTGCTTGTCCCCAAAGAACGCATAATCGCAAATTCATTCCTTCTGCTTTGCATTAATAAATATGATGATATAAAGCCAATCCCAGCAACGATTATAAAAATCAATGGTGCAAAGCTTTGGAGTAAATTGAGACTCTCTGTTAATTGTGTTGCTGACATAATAAAGGTTTCATCATTCATAGTCAATGCTTGTCCCACTCTTGAAGAACCAGCCTGTATGTCTACTGATGCAAATCCTATTTCCTGTATTTTACTTTTAAATTCATTAAGCTTAAGAGGTTCCTTTAAAGTAAATCTGCCCGAGCTTGCATAAGGCTTAATCTTTGTTTCTTCATAAATACTAGTAGCAAATCCAATTGGGCTGATGATATCTGGCAGTTCATCGGAAAGACCTTTGTTTTGAGGATGATAACTTCCAATTACTTTTAGCTTCACATTCCTTATTTTTTTGTATTTAAATGCGTCCATTCCATTTTCATCATATTCTGGTGCATATACTATAATCTCAAGTTCATCTCCAGGCTTAACCTGCTGTTCCTTCATAAATTTTTCTCTAATAATGCATACAGGCTCATTCCCCATCAAGAAACTTTCATCATAATTATTAATATAAATAGTATCTTTAGGTGAAAAAGCGGTAAAAGCTGATAAAACATTTGAGCCAACAAAGCTGAATTCAGGTCGGTGTGACTTTCCTTTATAAGATCTAGTTGTCAAATCTGCATACATTTGCATTGTGATTACTTCATCTGTCACTAAATCAGTGTCAAAAACTTTTTTTAGCTTCTCAAAATCAATCTGTAGTCCCACATCTTGACTACCATCGATATTACAGACCCTCCCTGTGACCGGAATCGTATCACCAAGCTTTAATAACTGTTCCTTATTTCCTTCTATATTTCCGATATACAATAACAAAAATAACACAATCATAGCCGATATCACGGCAGACAAAGAACTCTTCTTCCAATGTTTAATAATGTTTTTTTGAATTGTGGAAATGATAAACATAATCATCAACTACCTTTAACTATTATTTATTTTATATATAATGGTATATTTTTAATTATTTGATTTTTAATCCACTTATTTATTATATATCCATTATATGTTTGAGTCAAACATATAATGGGATTTAATATTATTTTATACATATATGGTTCATAATGTGATAAACCATATAATTTATGTAATACAAAAAGAGTGTTGCTCACTACTAAAGTAGTTTACAACACTCCTTAATATTAGATTTTATCTAAATATTACTATCCTATAGGTATCTTTCCGTATGAATTTGCTCAAATATCTTCTTTAAGCTATCTTTAATTGTTTTTGCTCTTACTTCCCCTATGCCTTCAACATCATCAAGTTGTTCTATTGAAGCACTTAATATGTTTTGAAATTTTTCAAATTTAATTATTAAATTCTCAATAATGTTTATAGGCAATCTTGGTACCTTACTCATCATCCTAAAGCCTCTTGGAAATAGAGGTATATCAAGAGTACCTACACTACTTCCCACTCCTATTGCTCGTACTATAGCAGGTAGCTCTAGAAGCTCATCTGAGGAAAGATTCCGAAGAATCTTTATTACATCTTTATAGCTCTTCTCTTCCTCTTTTGGCATATAATCTCTTATTAGAAGAATTTCTTCTTCTTTAACTCCTACAATTAGCTCTTCCAGCTGCATACTTACTAGTCTGCCCTCATTGCCCAGCTCATATATATATCTGTCTACCTCACTTGCAATTTTTATCACAAATTCGCATTTTTGAATTGCTGTAGCCACATCATGTACTGTAACCATGTCTTCAAATTCTGCAACTCCAAGATTGGTTAGAGCTTTGTCCAAAACCGACTTATATTTTGTCAAGGTTTGCAAAGCTTGATTTGCCTTTGACAAAATGATGTTGCTATCTTTTAGAATATATTTCATATATCCCTTATATATAGTAATTATGTTTCTCCTTTGAGAAATTGAAACTACTAATTCACCTGTTTGTCTTGCTACTCGTTCTGCTGTCCTGTGTCTGATTCCAGTCTCCGAAGAAGGTATTGAAGCATCAGGTATAAGCTGAGTATTTGCTGATATTATTTTCTTACCATCTCTGCTTAATATTATTGCTCCATCCATTTTTGCTAACTCATAAAGGTATGCAGGAGAACAATCACAATTGATATTGAAGCCTCCATCTGCAACTGACATTACCTCTTCACTATCACCAATTATTATAAGTCCTCCAGTTTTTGCCTTCAAGACATTTTCCAGACCTTCGCGCAGCGACGTACCTGGGGCAAGTATTTTAAGTGAACTAATCAGTATATCTTCTTTCAAACCGTCGCTTTTCATTTATTTCCCTCCCAAAGCTATATCTAGCATCTCATTTACATTCTCTACTGCAACCAAATTAACATTAAATTTATCATTTAAACCTGCCATATTGTTTTTAGGGATAATACAGGTTTTAAATCCCATCTTTGCCGCTTCATTTATTCTTTTCTCAATAAAATTCACTGCTCTAACTTCTCCACCAAGGCCTACCTCACCAAAAATAACTGTGCCCTCATCTATCTCTTTATTTCTAAAGCTTGATGCAATAGCTGCGATAATACCTAAATCCGCAGCCGGCTCTGTAAGCTTTATGCCACCTACCACATTTATATATGCATCAGAGTTTCCAAGCTGCATACCCACTCTTTTCTCCAGAACTGCCATAAGTAGTATTGCTCTATTATAATCTACTCCTGCCGAATTTCTTCTAGGCACTCCAAAATTCGTATAGCTTAGTAATGCCTGTACCTCAACCAACATAGCTCTTGTTCCTTCAATTGCTGCAATAATGCTGCTTCCAGATACCCCTTTAAGTCTTCCTGTCAAAAGCATCTGAGAAGGGTTGGCTATCTCACGAAGTCCTATATCAGACATCTCAAAAATACCTATTTCATTAGTAGAACCAAATCTGTTCTTTACTCCCCTTAACATCCTGTAGGATAAATGACTTTCACCTTCAAAGTAAAGCACCGTATCTACCATATGTTCTAGTACTCTAGGCCCTGCTATTGAGCCATCCTTGGTCACATGTCCGACTAAAAAAACAGCAATATTTGTAGTTTTTGCCATCCTCATTAAGTTTAATGTTACTTCCCTTACTTGACTTACACTACCGGGAGCTGATGTAAGGGCAGGATTGAACATTGTTTGTATGGAATCAATTATTAATATGCTAGGCTCAGTTTCTGCTATATTAATAGTGATGCTTTCCATATTGTTTTCTGCTAAAAGATATATATTAGGAGATTTAACTTCCATTCTTTCTGCTCTGATTTTTATCTGTGAAGCTGATTCTTCTCCAGAGACATAAAGTACCTTCATTCCCTTTTTTGCTAGATTATCTGTCATTTGGAGCAACAATGTTGACTTTCCTATACCTGGATCTCCACCGACTAGTACAAGAGAACCTCTTACCACGCCACCTCCTAAAACTATGTCCAACTCATTTATACCTGTTCTAATTCTATTTTCAACCGTTATCTCAATATCATTTAAAGATATAGGTTTAGATATGTTTGCTTCATCTAATCTTATACCAGAAAATTTTTTTTGCTCCAGTTCTTCAACGAAGGTATTCCATTGGCTACACTCAGGACATTTCCCCATCCATTTGGGTGATTCATAGCCACATACTCCGCATACAAACTTTGTCTTGGTTTTTGCCACCATCATACCTCCCTTCTCAAAGATTGTATTTGTTATTCTTTGTAAAATAAACATATTTAATCATAATTAATCCAATTTGTACAGTTTTTTTCAATTCTATTATACTATATAATCTGACAGAAGCACTAATTATATTTCATTTGAGTCTAGGATTTTTATATAACAAAAAATTCTCTGCCAATAATTTTAGCAGAGAATTTTAATAAACAATCTATTATCAAACCAGTAAAATTTTTACCTCAAAATTGATAATTTCTAAATTGTCTTAAATATCAGCTTATCTTCTTCTTCATCAATTTTCACCTTACTACCCATTTTGACATTCCCTTTTAAAATTTCTTCAGACATTTGATCCTCTATAAGCTTTGTTATTGCACGTCGTAGAGGTCTTGCTCCATACTCTAAATCAAAACCTTTCTTCAGCAATAGACCCTTAGCTTCATCTGTTATTCCTATTTCTATGTTTAACTCCTTAATTCGCTTAACCATTGATTTAAGCATGATATCAACTATTTCTTTAAGATTTTCTTCGTCTAGCTGATGGAACACTATAATATCGTCAATTCTGTTAAGAAACTCTGGTCTGAAGGTTCTTCTTAGCTCCTCCATTATATTTTCCTTCATCTTTTCATGAGCACTTTCTTTTTCATCGGTTGCAGAAGTAAAACCCAGTGTCTTTTGTTTTTTTATTGTACTTGCGCCTACATTGGAGGTCATTATAACAACTGTGTTTTTAAAGTCTACTGTTCTGCCTTTACCATCAGTCAATCTTCCATCTTCTAATATCTGTAGCAAAATGTTGAAAACATCCGGATGAGCTTTTTCTATTTCATCCAACAATACTACGGAGTATGGCTTTCTCCTTACCTTTTCTGTTAACTGACCACCTTCTTCGTAGCCTACATAACCTGGAGGAGAGCCAATAAGTCTTGAAACAGTATGCTTTTCCATATACTCAGACATATCAATTCTTATCAATGCACCTTCGTCTCCGAATAATGCTTCGGCTAAGGCCTTTGTAAGCTCTGTTTTGCCAACTCCTGTAGGTCCTAAGAAAACAAAAGAACCTATAGGTCTTTGTGGATCTTTTAGCCCTACTCTCGCTCTTTTTATAGCTTGTGCAACTGCATGTACAGCCTCTTCCTGACCTATGACCCTTTCATGTAATATAGTCTCTAAGTTCAAAAGTTTTTGCGACTCTGCTTCTACCATCTTTGTAACAGGTATTCCTGTCCAGCTGGATACAATACTTGCTACCTCCTCCTCACCTACTACACTATCTGTTGATTGTGCCCTGCCTGACCAGTTTCTCTTTTGTTCCTCCAGTTCCTTTTTGATTTCACTTTCTCTATCTCTTAACTTTGCTGCTCTTTCATAATCCTGTAAACTTATTGCTTCTGCCTTCTCTTTTTCTACAGATGACATTTGCTCCTCAAGCTTTTTCAAATCAGGGGGTGCAGTAAAAGTCTTTATTCTTACTTTGGAAGCAGCCTCATCAATCAAGTCAATTGCTTTATCTGGTAAATAACGATCTGTAATATACCGATCAGAAAATTCCACAGCAGCCTTAAGTGCCTCATCAGTGATTTTCACTTTATGATGAGCTTCATATTTATCCCTTAAGCCTTCCAATATAAGCAATGCTTCCTCTTTGCTTGGTTCTCCAATAGTTACTGGCTGAAATCTTCTCTCTAAAGCAGCATCTTTTTCTATATGTTTTTTGTATTCATCTATAGTTGTAGCACCTATTGCCTGTACTTCGCCTCTTGCTAATGCAGGCTTCAAAATATTTGAGGCATCAATAGCACCCTCTGCCGCTCCAGCTCCTATTATGGTATGCATTTCATCTATAAAAAGTATTACATTCTTTGCCTCTCTAATTTCATTCATTGTATTTTTAAGTCTTTCTTCAAACTCACCTCTATACTTAGCACCAGCCACCATAGACGACACATCTAAAGTTACAACTCGTTTTCCTCTTAAAATTTCAGGTATATTGCCTTCATAAATCTTCTGAGCAAGACCCTCTGCTATCGCTGTTTTACCTACACCAGGATCACCTATTAGCACTGGGTTATTTTTAGTTCGTCTGCTTAGTATCTGGATTACTCTTTCAATTTCTTTTTCTCGACCAATAATTGGGTCTAGCTTACCATCCCTAGCCATATCAGTAAGATCTCTACCAAATTGATTTAAAGTAGGTGTATTTGTATTCTGAGACTGGACTTTAGCCTGTTTATTAGTTTTTGGCTCTTCATTCATATTATGTAAAATCTCCTGAGCTACACCTTCAAAGCTTAAGCCCATTGCCTTAAGCAACTGAGCTGCTATGCCATCGCCTTCTCTCAAAAGTGCTAAAAGTAAGTGCTCAGTACCTATATAATTATGTCCAAGATTCTGGGCTTCGCTTAGGCTATATTCAAGTAATGTCTTTGTTCTAGGGGTATAACCTAGAATCTTAGGAACACTTTCTTTGCCCTTGCCTAGGAGCTCCTCAATATTGTTCCTCACTATTTCTAAGGTGATACCCTTTTTATTAAGCAGCTGGGCTGCTATTCCTTCACCTTCTCTTAAAAGTCCAAGTAATATGTGCTCTGTTCCGATATAATTGTGATTTAGTCTAATTGCTTCTTCTTGAGCAAATAGCATGACTTTTTTTGCCTTTTCTGTAAATCTATCAAAAATACCCATAACATTCTCCTTTCTTATTTACTAAGCTAGCTTCATTCTTATTTTCTCTGCTCTTATAATATCCCGTTGTACAGCATTTAATTCTGTGGTCGAGTTATTCTGTAAGCTTGCATTATTCAAATCGACCATTATCTCATTTAGCACTGATACAGGAATATTCTTTAATACTCCTAAATCAACTCCCAGTCTGATATCAGACAGAAGCTTCATACTCTCAGTACTGTTTATAACACGAGCATTGCTCATAATGCCCCAAGATCTCCATATCTTATCCTCAAGCTTCAGCCTATTGTTCTTCATCAGGCTGTTTCTTGATTCATTTTCTTTATCTATAATTTGTTTTGTAGTAGCTATAAGACTTTCCACAATCTCCTCTTCAGATCTTCCTAATGTAATTTGATTGGATATCTGAAACAAGTTGCCAATAAACTCTGTTCCCTCTCCATATATTCCCCTTATAGTAAGACCTATTTGTGAAACAGCATGTAAAATCTTACTTATATTGGAGGTAAGATTTAACCCGGGAAGGTGTACCATCATAGAAGCTCTTATACCGGTTCCTACATTGGTTGGACAACTTGTAAGATAACCCAATCTCTCATCGTAAGCATATTCCACCATGTTTTCCAACACATCATCAATTCTATTTGCCTTTTCTAGTGCCTCTCTTACCTGCATACCCGGAAGTAAGGTCTGTATCCTAATATGATCCTCTTCATTAAGCATTATACTTATTACTTCATCTCTATCAATTAGTGCAGCTCCCTTAGAACCATTAGCAGCAAGATTAGGGCTTATTAAATGTCGTTCCACAAGTACATATCTTTCTACAGAGCCTGTGTTCTGCATATCATAGAATTTGAACCCATCAAAAACATCTTTTTTAGTAGCATCATTGTATATACTATTAACTACCTTCATTCCTTCTGCTTTATCAAGCATAGCTGGGAAAGGAGTATCGTTTATGTTTCTGGCAAGCCGAATTCTACTGCTTAATATTATGTTGTTTTCCACACCTCCGCCTTCTATCCAACCCATTACGCTTCCTCCTGTTCCTTATTGCTAAGCTCTTTTATTTGATCTCTTAATTCTGCTGCTCTCTCGTATTCCTCAATACTTACTGCAGCATTCAGTTCTTGCTTAAGCCTCTCAATTTCTCTTGCAAGCTTCATTCGACTGCCTGCATTATTTGGAATTTTTCCTGTATGATTTGTATTACCATGAAGCTTTTTAAAAAGCGGATTTAGTCTATCACCAAAAACCTTATAGCAATGACTGCATCCAAATCTACCAGTCTCTCTAAATGTGTTGTAGCTTAGTCCACATACATCACATTTGATATCCTTTTGTATATCAACCTTGATTGGCAACACATTTCCTGATTTCATTAGACCTGTCAATATATCATTTATAGAAAAGGTTGTATTTATGCTTAGGGCATTGTGTTCAACAGCACATTGCTCACACAAATGCCTATCAGTTTTTTTTCCGTTTTCTATCTTAGTAATATGAACAGTTGCAGGTCTGATTCCACATTCATCACATTGCATAATAATTACCTCCTATTCATTAATTAAAGCTGCTACGATGGATGCCTTGAGTATCTCTGCCCTTACAATATCTCTAAAAGGCTTACTAATAATATTCAAGGTATTATCATCTACTGAAGTCTTAATAATATTCTTAATTCTTTGATCAATTAGCTGTTTTTTAAATAATATCTCCAATAGTTCAAAAGCACCTTCCTTTTTGACACTATTTCCGATTCTTTCTGCAATCATCTTTAGTAGATAATCATTTTCATCTATATCAATTTTCATAATTTTAATGAATCCGCCTCCGCCTCTGCGTGATTCAATAATATAGCCTCTGTCAGAGGAAAACCTAGTGGTTAACACATAATTAATCTGAGAAGGAGCACACTTAAAATGATTTGCCATATCATTTCTCTGTATCTCTATAGCACCCTTGCTTTCTTCCATTAGTTTGTTAATAAATTCTTCTATTATATCACTTATTCTCAACATATCACTTCCCTCTCTGACTTTGACTTTCTTTGACTTTTAATTATATTATACAAAACTTGTAGAAATTTTCAAGTAATTTGTCAATTGTAGCGTTTCAAGCAAAGTGTCAAAAATTTTCAAGTAAATTGTCAATTTTTCAACTGCTTTTTTCAAGAAATAGCATGATTAAAATTTCACATTTTATTTTTATTATACATATATTTATATCTTAATAATCCTAATAATTTGTAATTATTAATTCTTTATATCTTTTGTCCGCTTCAGCACTTTTACTTCTTAAACTATTATTTCTATCAGTTTCTTCTATTTTAAA
The DNA here is from genome assembly GCA_942492835.1 of uncultured Clostridia bacterium. Classification (GTDB taxonomy): domain Bacteria; phylum Bacillota; class Clostridia; order Lutisporales; family Lutisporaceae; genus GWB2-37-7. Next base: position 1,495,004 of record OW818645.1, read on the forward strand.
CTCTTTATAGAGATCACGAATAAAGTCACAATCATTATATGAAAGTATAAACTTACCCTTTATATTCTTTAATTTATTACATAGTCTAGTGTGATCATCAGTTGCAAAACTTATTTGATAATACTTTTCTGTTCCGTAGTAAGGCGGATCTAAATAGAATAATGCATCCTCTCTATCGTATACTTTAATTAGACTTTCAAAATCTTTGTTCTCTATAACTACCTTAGAAAGTCTTTTTTCTATACTTGATAAATATTGTAGAGCATTATTTATATCTTTTTTAATGCACCCAAAAGACCTTGTATCTGAACCATATGACGTTTTTATTATCATAAAAAACCTTGCTGCTCTTTGAATATCTGTTAGTCCTCTAAGATTATATTGCTCAATAAAATCAATAAAAAATTCCCTAGAATTTAATGAGTAATTTAACTCTCTTAACAGTTCAGGAGTATGATATTTTACACACCTGAAGAGGTTAACTAGGTCGCTGTTGGCATCATTGTAAACTTCAAAGTTTGCATGTTTCTCTTTAAAAAACAGAACCCAACCAGCTCCACCAAATACTTCAATATATCTGCCAAAACTTTCAGGAAACCTCTCTGTGATCTCCTTTCTTAATAATTTTTTTCCACCTATCCATCCAAAAAAACTGTTCATTATTATGTCTCCTTTTTTTATGTCTATAATATTAAAAGATAATCTCCTAATACTATTAAGAGATTACCTTTTATCTTGTTATATTGTGCTGTTGTTTATTTAAAATACTCTGTCATAACCCATCGAAGATGTCCATCTACTGATGGGTTAAAGTTCTTTAGACTAATAATAATTATGTCTGATTTTACTCCTGCTTTTATATCAGCCTGATATATAAGCGTCTTACTGCTTGCAGATGCAAAAACTTCCAATCGATTTGGCATTCCTAAAGTTGTTTTTTTTAATTTGCTTATGATTACTTCAACTTTAGCATTGCCTTCTAGAATTAAGATTTCCCCCATTTGTCGAGTATCACGAAAATCGATATTCTTAAGTTTTTCTCCTACAAGTTTCTCAACTAACAATTTAATCAGAAATGCTGCAGCTAAAGCAAGTACTGTAGTTACTACACCTATAATTGCCCATGATAATCCAATGTTGAAATCCATATTTTGTTGGTATAAACTAATAAGCTTTTCCAAATAGTCAATGCGTATAGCAAGCTGCTTAATTTGTTCCTCCATTTGGCATACCACCTTTCTATAGAAATATTCTACAAAAGGTATATATTTCCTTCCTACTTAAATTACTACATTATTTATAGCTAGTATTAATGCAATTTTCAATTCTGCAACTATTAGATTCCTATCTCATCTAAAATCAAAGTCAATAAGTTGTTCTGATGCGTAAAAGAAATTACAAAATTTGAAGTTCTCAGTGCACAATTATTTCTGTGTAAGCTTAGCTTTTGCAAAAGCAGCAAATTTTTTATCGTTCACTTCAATCCATTTATTTATTTCTTCTATCTCACAAAACATATTAATAAATTTTAAGTCTTCATTCAATTGAAAACAACCTAGAGTTGAATATATTTCAATTAAAGTAAGAAAAACGCCTTCGTAATATTTACCTTTCTTGTATTTTTCTGTTATTTGATCAGCTTTCATTGTTTCAATAGCATAATTTATAACATCCACAGCATTAATGTTCTCATTTAAAGCTGCCAATCCTACTAAATATAATAAGCGCCTTGCATTTAACCTATCTGAAAGATTGTAAAAAATATGTATTGCTGCGCTATGATAGCTTTTAGAATGTTCCCCTTGTGGAGTGGTTTCTTTTTGAGTGAATAAATTAAGTGTATTTTTTATATCTGACATATTACTATCAATTTTTGTATCTACTGTTAACACAGACTCATCAATACCTTTTACAGATTGTTCTAATCTTAAAAGTTTGTTATGCAGGTCTAGTTCTTCTAGTTTATCAATAAGAAATGATAATTTTCCAGTTGAAGTATCAATATCTTCTGTTGCTGATGTAATAGTTTCCGATGCAGTAATAATATTTGCAGCAGTTTTCTTATTGTTTGAGCTATCAACTAATGTGTATATTATCGCTATTACTGATAGAATAATTGAAGCAAGTGTAGAAGCAAGTCCTAATTCAGAATTAAGCTTATTTGGACTCACTATAAAAGACACCACTAAAAACAACATAGCGATAATTGCTATAGCAAAACCATACCAATAATCTCGTTTTGTTGGAAACTTATCCAATATATCACTCCTTTACCATTCATAAATATATAATATCATATTCTAGTAAGTCTGACAATTTACATGCATACCTGTTATTATATCTATAATATAATAACTTCGTACTAGTGTTCTTACAGCGTTTAATTCATTAGAATAGTCTATTGTGCAGTAATATAATTGTATTCCTCTTGTGTTATTTTATCCCCCGATAACATACTATCTAGCTTTTGCATTGTTACGCTATCTGCTTGATAAAGCCTTTTTAAGCTTTCAACTAATGTACGCATTACAGCAATCCTCCTTCGATAAGTTCGAGTGTATAACTATCTATGGCGCTCTGTTTTTCAGTATCTATTAATTTATCCAATCTATTAGTGCTTTGATTGTACATTACTTGTTCCTCTTGTTCGCATTGTTGCTTCAAGAATGCACTCATAATGAGTTCACCGTTTACTGTTTCTCCTATCAGATTTTCGCCCTCTAAATCATCTCTTAAGAGTATTAATGCAGGAGTAGCCCTTACTGGATATTTTTCTTTTGCTTCATCTACTGTAGATACTGAAAACTCTTGTACATATGCTCCCATTTCACGCTTTGCACGTTCTAAAACATCTAGCTCTTTTGATGAATGTGAATTGTACACTAAAATTACTTTCATATACATTTCTCCTATATTTTTGTTATTTTAACTTCTCCAATAGTTCCTGAAGCACCAGAGTATCCTGCTTCTCCATATTGCGTATTTCCATAAAGTGCTCCTCCTGCACCTCCACTTCCGCCACTTACATCTAATATTCCATTGTTTATATAAGTGCCTTTATGCAGTATATTTATAGCTCCTCCTCCTGCACCACCGCCACCGCCACCACCGCTGGCACTATAGCTATTATAGCCGCTCCCATATCCGCCCGCTCCGCCGGCACTTCCTTGTGCTAATATTTGTCCATTTATTGTTACATTACCTTTGACTACTACTATTAAAAGCGCAGAACCATATTTTCCAGGCGATGCTGTATATCCTGCCTTGTTTAAGTTAAATGCAGTTGTACCACCACTGCCACCGCCACCACTTATTTTTGCATCTCCTCCGTCACCTGATGTTGCATAATATGATGCATTTCCACTATATGCGCTTCCACTTCCTCCTGCTCCATTGGCTCCAGCAATTCCCCATATTGCACCATCCACTATACTAACTCCATCTGCTCCTGTACCAAACATAGTATTATTAAGATGATTTATAGATCCACCATTACCAGGCAAATATCCAGCTGCGCTACTACCACCTCTACCTTTGCCACCACCACCTCCACCGCCTCGTCCTGCTGTAAATATAGTTCCCTTCATGCCAAGACCATAATTATAAGCTGGCTGCGCACCTGCATCATTAAAATAGCCACCATTACCACCATTACCACCGTCTCCAAACTTAGCCCATTGAAAATTCTCTATGTTTGGTAGCAAAATTAAGGGCAATTGACCTGTGAATATATCTAATGCACTACCTTTATCACGCATATCTATAACTCCATCAAGCACAAAGTTACCTTTGCATAATATTATCAGCCCTTGACATGGGTTTGAAAGCATGAGAGTATGTCCCGAATTTATCGTTACACTTTGATATTGTTTTATAACTATTGAACCATCTAAAGTGCTATCTATTTGAACATCTCCTGTTGTATTTAAATCTCCGTCAGAGCCATCTCCAAAAAATTTATAGAAGCCGCCTGTGTCAATTCCATGTTCCCTAATATCTATCATATCAAAACCTCACTTGATACATTATCATTACTGTCATATGTTAAAGTATATGTTTTTGTCCATTCTACCGTAGTTCCATCTGAGGCATATTTTGTTTCTGTTCTTGTTGTATACTGTGGCGATATTCCTCCTGATAAAACAGACTTAAGTATAAGGGTATCATCAGTTCTTTTATGTTGTACCTCAGTATAAATACTATTTGCATCTATACTGAGCTTTTGAGTTGTATAGTACAAAGTTTCAGCCATATGTTCAGCAGCTTCATCTGCTAACTGTTTTACTGTTTTTGTATTTCCTATACCTGCTAGAGCATTTACCTTTGCCTGAGCTCCTTCAATAGTTTCATGTCCTAAATGCGGAGCAGCTAAATTGATATGTGTATTTGCAACTTCTAGTGTAGTTGCTGGTGTTTCATACCAATTAGCTTTTCCTGTTATTGCTATAATTCTGTTTGCAATCCAGCTTATCCACTCTTGTATTTTTCCAGTTAACCCACTTGGTATTAATGCAGGATCAGCAGTTGGAATTAAGGCAGCTTCAATATTATCCATATTTCCGTTTTGGTCTTCTACATTATAATGTTCATTAGCATCAGGCTTTTTAAGATTATAATCTGTAGTATATTTTGCCATCTAAATCACCTCTCTTAATTCTTGATGGGTATAAGCTGCAAGCTGACTATGAGTAAATGTTGAAAGATATTGATAAGTATTGAATTTGAAAGTAAATACTACTTGTAAATGTGCTGGTTTAATTTCACTTATTGCATTCTTCAAATCGTCTATATTAGGAGGTATACCCTTAGTACCTATAAACTGTACCTCAAAGCTATAAGTATCATTATGCTCTATAATACTTATTTCGCCATTATCATAGCTTTCAGCTAATGTATCAATTAATGTAACATTAACAGTTCCAAAGCCCTTCATTTTTGACAAAATTACATCTCTTCTATATACATCAGGCTTAGTATTATCAGTAGTTATTCCAAGTAACTTTTCCCATAGCTTTAACCCCCATGTAGCAGCACTAACAAAGCATTGATTTAATACATCATTAACAGCAGTATAAATATTATCTAGTTCTACTCCTTGAGTATTATATATTTCAGTGAATTCTCTTATTTCTGCTATTCCTTCAGGTACAAGACTTTTTAACTCATCTGCTTTACTCATATAACTGTCACCGTCCCTATTACAGGAGTTTGACAATTTGCTGCAGTAGATGATATTGGTATATTTGACACTCCACCATTTACTGTTAAATTAGCATAATCTATAACTCCCAGTGCATCTAATATTGCATTTCCAACTTTTGCATAACTCACTGATTCCTGAATAAAGGCTATAGACTTTATATATTGTGATATTGTAGCTGTAATATTCTCTAGAACTTCTTGATTTGTGTAACCATCTGCTAGAGTTAATGAAACAGAGATATTTATTAATAAATCAGAAGCTGCTTCAACTGTTACAGTTGCCCCTATCGGTCGAACAGTTTCTATATAGTCTGTAACTGAATTAATAATTGTACTATCTGCTGCCTCTTTATTTGTGCCTATCAGAATTAACTTAACAGTGCCATTCCCATTCCAAAGAGGAAATACCTTTACTCCTCCAACTCCCTGAATACTTAATGACCATTGCTTATAATCATTTATACTTCCAGAGGTTGATGGATTTTGAATTTTTGTTAATGTCCTTTGCCTTAAATCTTCATCAAGCTCCTCATCAGCTCCAATAGTTATAGAAGTGTTTGATAATATTGCTGTAGAAAGTCCTGCTATATTATCAATTGGAAGTAAATCTCCTTGTGGACTATTTCCTATACTTCCTAATGATTCACATGTAATTTCAAAAATACCAACAGCTATTTTTTTAGTAGCTGAATACACTATTCCATTTATTCCAAACCTTGAACCTATTGGGACATCTAAGTCAATATCAAAACTATTTTTAAAAAAGCCTACCTTTATTGCTGCTGTTGCAGCTTTTCTATTTACTCCAAACTGAGCACATATTTTTGTTAAAAATTCACCTTCAGAAGTATCAATAAAAAGAAGCTTTGAAAAGTTTTCTAAAAAAAAATAAGCCTGTGCGAGTTCATATGCTGCAGGGGCAAGTGCATTATATATTATACTTCCTTCTCTTGTATCTATAGTGCTTGGGACTCTCCCCAACATTGAATTAAGTATATTTTCATAGGTCATATTTTCATACATTAAACATTCACCACCGTCTTTATATCAAATTTCCCATAATCACTAACAACATCAATTTCAACTAATAATCCATCTTCCTGCTGTGTAAACTTAAAATTAGTTGCATCAGTAATTCTATCATCTTGTACTAGAGCTTCCTTTAACCTACGTTTTATCTCAGCTATAACAAATGAATAATCTTTACCTATAAGGCTTTCAAGCTCAATTCCATAAGCCCAACTAAACACAGGATGCACATATCTTTCAGTTGAAATTATTAAACTTGCAGATTGCTTAACAGCCTCTAGCCCATCAATAAATCCGTTTATACTATTAGTTTCAGCATTGATTTTATAAGTCATTGAAGGCTGCTTAACTTCTTCAACCTGAAGGCTATACAAAGTATTGCTAGGTATCATGCTTTAACCTCCAAAATATAGTATTGTTGTCCTCCTTCTTGCTGCAGCATAAGCACCTTTTTATCTATGTCAGCACTAATAAATGTAGGTACCCATATAAGCGATTCTTCAGGAATTAACAACTTTTCGTTTACTCTAACAGTCAATGGAGATACTGATTCTATTTTGCCAAATACAAGTCTTGTAGGTTCTGAATTACTAATATAGTTTTTGACAACTTGCTTGAACATTTCTACCATAAAATCAACTCCAAACTCATTGTGTGAATATTAGTTTTAAAGGAGTGCTTACATGAATTTACTATTAGGTACTGCATCATATTTAAATTTGAAATGCTTGCCAATATACTATTTCCTGATCTAACTCTTGTATCACCTAAAGCATCAATAGAAAGTGATTTTGTTTCAGCATTCATTAATTTTAAAAGTGTATTCACCTTTGCCTTAAGTTGCTCCTTATTAGCATTTTTATCTGCTACCTCAAAGTATTGCAGAATTCCATATTTCTCAAAAGAACTGCTATCTTGAGCTATATATATTTCTCTCTTACCAGTGGATTCATTATCCTTAGCAATTTTAATTAAATTATATGTGTTTTCATCAATACTTTGGCTATATTTATAGCTGTATGCTAGACTGCCATCACCAATTATTAAAGGTAATTTCATATTTAAAATATCTGTTAGATCTAAGCTACCAAAATTATCATAAAAAGCGTATTTTCGACCTACTCCTAACAATGTTGTTGAGATTCCATCATAGACCATATCTAAATAAGTTTTATTATCCTTAATAGTTACTGGAAGCTTATACTCTGTGTTTTCTAGTTTCCCTGTACGAAGTTTTAATTGGTTTGCAAACTTTGTAATCAGTTCATCAAGCCTTAAATCTTTAATAACATATGTGTCCTTCGCTTTAAGGTATCTGATTTGGTCATAGGCTACAACAGATATTTCATTTTCTTGGCTTCTCTCAAAGCTAAATATATAACCAAAGAAGATGTTTGCTTCATTATATTTGAACCTAACTATTGAACCATTTGAGAATACTATACCGTCAAATAAATATGAAAAATCAAGCTTACTGCAGCCATTATTTAAACTATCACTAAAGCTTATTGATGATACAAGCTCTGATATCTCATAAATCTTACCATCAGCTTTATTTTCAATTAATAACTCTATCATGGTAATTTAATCACCTGCCCGACATAAATTAAGCTTGGATTTTTAATTTTAGGATTAAGCTTTACTATATCCTTATACCTTGCTCCATTTCCTAAAAATCTCTTTGAAATACTCCAAAGTGTATCACCCTTAACAATGGTATATGTCTTAGGCTTTGGAGCTTCTCCTTCTCTTGTTGTTTTTGTCATCTTTGCCAGTAGTTTTGTACTTGCATTAACTGTTTGTGTAATCAAAGACACTTCTTTTTTCCCATGAGCCTTATATTCAATCAGATTAAACGAAGCGTAATAATCCCCTTCCTCTCCAGCACTTTCCTTTAAATTAATACTTTCTATAAGTGCCAATGTTGATAAATCATCACCTTCACCGTTGCTCTTAACAAACCTTATAGGTTCTTTTGCATCACACCATTTTTGAAACTTTTCTATATAAAAATCAGCAGGCTTAAAATCTCCTGCTGTAACAACATATCCATACTGCTTACCAGGTAACTCAGCTTCAAAACTATACTTGTCAAGTTCTGAGTCACCTGCTCTAGCAATCTGTCCAAGATTCAATACATTATATGTTTCTATAGATTGAGCTTTTGAAATACTAATTTCTTCAGGATTAACAGGAAGTCGTATAGTTTCATTATTCTTGTCAAAAAACACAGCATAGCTCATGCTTCATAGACCCCCTCTGCAACCATTGCAATTTCTTCTTCCATTATTTTTTTAAGCCTACCAATGAACTTATCAGTATCAACTTCCTTTGCTACCTTTGCAATACTAAATTTTATATTAGGTGCTAATGTAGCAGTAGAAAACTTGTTTATATATTCTCTCTCAGCTATATCCTGTAAATATTTTAAGTCCTCTTGTGACATATCAACCTTTAAATTACCGTCCTTACCAGACACAGGCAATGCACCTTTTCCCATATACTTATCTAAGCCAGGCATATCTGATCCAGATACCATATTTGTTAAATTTGAAATCTTATCAGCACCTGTTTTAACTCCATTTACAGCAAAAGTTCCAACATTTTGTCCTATGTTTTGCCCTTTTATAAAGGCACTTCCTAAATCCTTGTATTGCATCTTAGCAGCTCCAAAATCAGCCTTACCGAAGGTATCGAACTTACCAATATTTATGCCTGGTATCATATTCAATGCATCAATAATCCAATTAACTCCTTTTAGGACAAAATTTATAGAGTTAATGAAAACATCAGCAATACCTTCACCTAAGCCTACAAGCCCATTCCAGACAACTGCAATAAAATTATAGAAAGATGTAATCACAACAGCAATTGCTCCACCAATAAAGCCAAATACCTTAATTGTCTGTTCTCCAAAATTAAGCATTGCATATAATAGCAGTCCGACTGCTATCATAATAAGTAATATCCACCAATTAACTAATAGCCAAGCTCCTGCTTGTACTAATATTGGTGCAAGCATCCCCCAAAGCTTAGTAATAAGTATCGGTATCTGCTGGAAAGCCCACAAGGAAAGTATTATACCAATAGCCAATAAAATAGGCTCAACTATGGTCCAATTAGAAATTAATAACCCAAAAAACCAAACCAAGCCTCCAAATAAACTTGATAAAATACCAATACCAAAAATTACATTATCTATAAATCTATCAAAGGAAGGAGAATTCAAAACTTCGCTTATCTTCTCAATTGCAGGACTAAATGCCTTTATTGCCTTGTTTCCTATCTGATTCCATACATCTCCAAATGTCTTTGGCATAGTATCAAATTTAGAGTTAATATCTCCACTCATAGCAAACATAGCATTTTTAATAACATCTGCTGTAATTGTGCCTTCAGCAGACATTTTTTTTAGTTTACCTTTTGATTTTCCTGTGAATTTAGCCACTGCATCAGCAATCATTGGAGCATTCTCCATTATACTTCTAAACTCATCTCCCTGAAGCTTTCCAGCTGCCATAGCTTGTGTCAACTGATAAATACCTGACTGCTGTTCCTGAGTCCCTGAACCGCCAACTTTAAATGACTTTTGCACCAGCTCTGTAAAAGCTATGAGTTCATCATTGCTTTTAAAAGCATCTTTTGCTAACATTCCCATCTTTGATATACTAGCAGCCATGTTATTATATGAACCTCTTGAACGGTCAGCAGCTTGAAATATTTTATCCTGTAGCTCTGCATTTGTCTGTAATCCATCATTTATGAGCTTAAGACGTGAAGCTGTATTTGTGTATGTATCAGCTATTTCCATTCCTCTTTGAGCTGCTTGAACTGAAAAGTATGCTGCTGCTAGTCCCTTTAAAGAACCTACAAAAGACATAATTCCTTTAGCTCCTGCATTACCGCCATCTTTTATTTTATTAAGCTTGGCATTTAAGGTATCTGTTCTTCCTGATATAGCTTTTATTTTATCATCAGCTGTCTTTGTGCTTCCCATGATCTTATTTATACTTCTTGTATAATTATCCTGAAGCCTGAATATTGCATTTAAAGTTGACACAATTACTTCCTCCTTCCTTTGTTTTTAATCATGGCTTGTTCTTTCTTTTCATCATCAATTTTTATTAATGTGCTTGCATAAGTAAAAGCTTGCTCTCTCTTTGGCATATCTACAAATACACTAGCTCTCATGTGAAGTTTTTGCAGGGCATAGTGTGCCATATTTGCCTCGCTATCGCCCTGCCTTATTAGTTTTTTGCTTCTTCTACCAAATCGTTAATGTCTTCATCAAGTCCTGATAAAGTCTGAACTTTTTCTACAAGTGTTCCATATTCACCAATAAGGAGCATCTTTTGTAGCAATTCAACTTCACCTAGTACACCATAATTTTTTTGGAGTTCTGTATTTTTTAAATCTGGATGTACAACTGCAGAAGCTGTCAATTCCGACATATAAGCTTGGCGGTCAAAGGTTTCTGCATGAGTCTTTTTATCCTTTTTGGTAAATTTCTTCATAAGTCTATCATTTTCTGATTGAAGAATAGGTCTAATCTCCCATTCAGCAGGCTTACCATCTTCAATAAATCTTTTAGAAATAACAACCTTTTCATTTTCTGGTAATACTGGATTTAAAAATGCTTTTAAGCCCATAATGCACCATCCTATCTATAATTTTGAGGTAATACAAAATCATTCAGCAGCTCTATTCCATCTGCTGTAAAATCAGTATCGTAAGTAATAACATCCTCGCTATCTGCATCAAGCATAGCTAGAAGCTCTTTAGTGAAAATAATATTTGTAAGTGCCACATCTCTAGCCCCTACTGTACTTTGCTTATCAAGGTTTTTTAGCTGCAGCTTAATGTTTGGGTATGCTCCTGTTTTTAGAAAGTCTATAGTTGCTTTTAATAAATCTCCATTCATAAGAGCTAAGGTTGCAGAGCCACTTATTTTAGCCCCAATAACCTTATGCTGAGGTATTCTATTACCTAACATTTTTTTCTCTACAACTACCTTTTCAATACTTGCTTCAGCCTTAACAAGTTCAAACAATGGTCTGTTTTGACCATTTATAGTAATATAGACAGTACCTTCATTTGCTGACAAAGTGTCAGATAATTTAGTATAGTTTTCATCCATACTTTATTCACCTACCTTACATTAACCTTTATATATATTTTGTTTATACTGTCAACTGGCTGTAGGTTTGCTTCAATATCAACTGTATCTGCATCAATACCAGGATTAACTTTAATATCATTTGCTCCATCAAAATTTTGCAATGCTCCGATATTTTGAAGCTCATTGCAATACTGAATTATTGAGGCTCTCAGAAGCTGACGACCATCTATATTGTTGTTTATCTTTCCAATATACTGAGCTTCAAATATTTCTTGCACATCTGTTTGAAAAGAATCTAGTATTCTAATAACTCTATTGCCTCTCCATGCTTTAGACCTTGGAGCTGCAAAACTAGTTAAACTATTGATATCATACTCTACAACAACCGAACCATTCTTAGCAGTAAATACAATATTTCCAGCATTTATAGCTTCCTCTGTTTCTGCATTAGTCTTTCTTGGGTTTGCATCTATTGCATCTTCATATTTAGTAAAGGTTAAGCTTTGATTTACTTTAGCTGCTGCTGTTGCTCCAGCTAACCAAGCACATGAGTCTGCAGCTGTTAACAGTGTCCCATCTGAAAGCTTTACACCATTTTTAACACTTATGATGTATTCCTTGTCAGCTGCATTATCAACCATTACGCAGTTAACCATTTTACCGTTGTTTGTTCTTTCACTAGTAACATGGTTAATATATAAAGTCTGGTCTGCAGGAATAGTTGAAAAACACGCTATAGAGTTATAATCCTGTATTTCTAAAGCAGTTAAGAACTCAGAATGCTTTGATATTTCATTATTATCTGAGCCTCCTTTTAATGTCTGATTTGCTGCTGTGAAATTTCCTGTGCCAGTTATTGTAATCCAATCATTTTCTATAAAGTCACTAATATCAGTAAGTCCTATTTGCTTATTGACAGATATTCCAGCTACTAATGTCTCTATATCCCATTCAGTATTATTTACTGTCACCTTAACAGTAATATCATTACCTCTAGCCCCTTTATATTTTGCTTTAGCCTCTACATCAGCTGCTAAAGTAACTGTAGCAGCCACGCCATCATTTACTCTAAAAACCAAAGCTTTTTTAGCACGCTTTAGAGTTTCACGCAGCAAGAGCATTTTAGGATCAGTTAACTCATAGCCAAGTTTTAATAGAGTGTTTTCTCCTTGTTCTATCTCAATAAATTCTCCTATAAGTCCCCACGAAAGACTTAGAGGCAAGGCTACAATTCCTCTATCTGAAAGCTCTATTGCAAGAGGTTGTTCAGTAGAAAAATTCATGTATACTCCTGGTCTAATTTTATTCTGTGACGTATAAATTCCAGACATCTAGTTACCTCCTTCTTTAAATGTGATATCGTTCATTTTAGTTTCTGCTTTAAAAATAATTTCTCTGTATTTCACAGTAAATTGTATGTGCAGCACATCATCAGTCACACTTGATGCTTTGTCTTGAATTCTGAAGCCATTTAATAAATCAAATGCTCTTAGTATATTTACTGATATTTTATAGCACTCATTCTTTGAGTTTAGAGAATCAGCTGGAAAATAGTCTACATTATAGGTAACTGAAGCATTAAACTTGCTATTTAAAGCTTTTGAATATGAGCTGTCAATAACATTAATAAAAAAAGAGCCTTCTTCAAAGCCCTGTGGTACATCTTCATCATATACCTTTGCTGCTGGATAAAGCTCTTTAATTTTAGCTGCTATAGCTCCATTAATTTCACAGATCATATTTTTGCTTCACTTCCTTAACAGCTTTTTTAAATTCTTCTACCATTGCTTTCTCAGCTGCTTTTACTGCCTTTTGCAGCATAAACTTTCCTTTGACAAATCCAACTGTACGACCTTCTGAATTTTTAACCCTATGCCCATTATTTACTGGAATAGCATACTCAACATTGTTATAGACTGTACCAGTAACTCCTGATGAGGTTTCAGTTACCTTTGTAGTAAACCAATTACGTCTTAAGTTTCCACCTACTTTTTTTGTAACCTTAAAGCTAACTCTTTTTCCATCTTTAGTAGTAAATTCAACTTTATTTGGATACTCTCCAACTGGAGTCTCTTCCTTAGCAACTCTTACCGCCATATTAACAGCTTTTTTTAAAACTCTCTTATCAATTTCTGCAACATTTTCCAGTGCTTCCTCAAGCTCTTTGCGAAACTTTTGTATATTGTCTGAGTTCTCTTTTAAATTACTCAAGCCTTATCATTCCTAGTTACCATTACCTCAATATGCGAACCATAATAAGGAAAAGTTTCCCCAGCTTTGTATTCTTTTGATTTAATAGCACCTTGCTGAGTAATTACAAGCTTATCACCTTCTTGTACATCTACATCAGGCATAAAGAAGACTTTTGAACTGGACGAAATTTCTGTTGCGTTATTTTCAGTAGCTTTTGCTAGTGATTTACGAGACAAAGCACATTTTACTCCACTATGTTTTAATACGTCAGTAAATTTTGTAATACCTTGAACCTCAGCTTCTTCATATCTATAAATATCACAGGTATCAAGGTATGTTTGTGCTAAAATATCTGCATCACTCATACTTTAGCCCCCTATATTTATTAAGCTCATTCTTAAAGCTTGAAACGATTTCATCAGGAGAATTATATTTTATACTTGTATCCCCTCTTGAAACACTAGATACCATTCCAACACCCATACGCTGCTCAACCATATCAACAATAGTGTAAAACATCTCATCTGGCAGCTCTATCAAATTACAGTAAGACATAGCTTTTGATTTCATTTGAGATATATAGCTGTTTATTCTAGCTTCATCAGTTGGAGGAATAGTATTTCTAGCTTTAAGTTCATTTAATACTAAAGTATTGTCAATAGCCATATTATACCTCCTAAAAGAAGGGCAGCTATGTACCACCCTTCCTTAGCTTATAAGTTTATTTTTCTTCTTTTTGTTACTTATTAGCTTCTGCTTCCTTCTTTGCTAGTTCCGCTGCTGCCTTTTTAGCCTCTGCTTCCTTCTTTGCTAGTTCTGCTGCTGCCTTTTTAGCTTCTGCTTCAGCTTTTTTTGTAGTCTCATCCTCAGCTTCAACTACTTTAAAACCTTGTTCAACTAGTTTAGCTTCTTTCTCTTTTGTGTATACGATTTTCACTACATTATTTCTTATTAATTTAACCATAGCCATTTACCTCCTATATCAACGCTTCTTTGATATTTACCCTAATTGCATCAAACTGGTTATCCTTGATCCATAAATCATGGTACTTTCTGTAGTCTATCTTCCATGCATCAGCTTTTTGGTTTGTTTTAGGATCAAAAATACGTATAGTATCAGTCTTAGATATTCCTATTGGAGCATTTTTAGGAGCTATAATCCAATTTATATTTTTTGCACTAACATCAGGCACAAAACCGCCTGCAGTTTGTCCTCCAGTAGTTCCATCATTAAACACATAAGCTGTCTTCATTCTTGCTGATGGCACCTTTATTATAGGATTCATATCTATAGCCTTTACCATTGTTTTGATTTCACCTTTGATAAATTCTATAGTATTAAGCTGCTTTGCTACTTCTGTAGAGGTGTCAAGCAAACTAGCAATTGCTCCACTTAGCATTATTACTAATGGAATTTCTCCTGCTACATCATGGATAAATGCAATATCTTCTTTTATTTTAGTAAGTATTGAAGCAACAGTTGCAGTATATCCACCTACTGCTTTGCTTTTTATAATAGCTTGAGCTGCTATTGAAGAATATCTATAAGCATCAATTTCAGGTATAACTTTTGTTCTTTGAAATTCTCCTATAACATTAGCAGCAGTTGCAATAAAGTTTGATTCGTCAACTTCCATGCTGTCTATATGAAATGAACGACCTCTATCCTGTGTAAGTGTCTTAGTGACATAAGATAAGCTTACAGCTCCATCTACAAAGCCTAAATCTCTATCATAATCACCAAGCCCATCAGTTGATATTTTAGGAATCTTAACCTCATTACCGCCATTGTACTTAACAAGTCCTGCATTCAACTCCATCCACCCTGATGTAGCACCAGCTATTACTTGTTTGTCTAGTTCTTGTTGAAATATCTTTGCTTGTTCAATTAAATTTGGCATCTACTTTTCCTCCTTATCCTCTTAGCCCAGCTGCTATTTGAGCTCTTAATGAGTCGCTCTCAGCATTATTTGAACCACTACCTGGCTTTGCTCCACCAGAAAGCTTTTGATTTACTGCTGCTTCTACAGCCTTTTGGAACACACCTTCAAAAGCTTCTATTTTAGTTTTTGTATCAGCTTCATCCTTACCTATTACAAGATTGCGAATTTCAAGTGGCAGTCCCTTTTCAGTTAACATTTCAGTTGCCTTTAAAGCTATTTCTTGACTCCTGATAGTAGCTTCACGCTGATCAAGCTCTTCCTTCTTTTTCTTCTCAATTTCCTTTGCTTTTTCATCACCAGTCAATTTAGCTATCCTAGTTGCCTCTGTCTTTTCTATTTCTAACTTAGCTTGAAACTCATTTTGCCATTTTTCTTGAGAAACTTTTAATGTTTTTGCAGTCTCTTCCTGAATAAGCTTTGTCAGCTCCTCTTGGCTCTTAGGTAATTCAACAGCTGCACCAGCTCCGCCATCACCTCCAGTTGAATTACCCTCACCTGAAGTTCCTGCTCCTCCATTACCCCCAGTTGAATTACCCTCACCTGCAGTTCCTGCTCCTCCATTATCATCTGGTGAGAAACATAAACTTGCTAGAGAATGTCTGTTAATATACATTGTATGTACCTCCTATATTTATTAATTTTTTGTATAATAAAAACACCTATAAAAAGGTGCTTTATAACTTATTTAAAATTTTATATGCTTAATCATCAACCACTGGTATAATAGTTGACCTGCAATGTGGATGAAGAGGGGGCATGTTTTTACCTGGTACTGCATCAGCTATATCCATTACATCACCATTCAAATTAAAACAAACTGATGATGTCCTTGAATCCAATACAGCCAAAAACTCAACTTGTTCAACGTCATTGTCTGCATAAGACATAAGAGAAGCCTTGTTTAAAACATGTGCTGATTCTGTCATTACTACCCTCTGAGCATTTTTATATGATGTCCCCATCCTCTTAGCCAGATTGGAAGACATTTTATGAGCTGATGTCCCTTTAATAAAGCCCTGTACCAACTCACTTTTTAACTCCCTTGCCAGCTTATTAGTATCGTCCCATATAATATTTGAAAATCTATCTCCTGACCAAGGGAAGTTTATTGTCTCTTCTATTAAGCTTGGGTTAATCTTAGCAAAAGAAGCTTTAACTTCTACTATACCTTCTAAGCCTGATGAAGCTCCTATGTAGTTATCCTTAAAGGTTTCAATTAAATTTTCCTTAACACTATTTTGCTTTATACCATCAAGCTTAACTAACTCAACTTGAATACTAGAAATTAATCCCTCAAGCCTAGTCACCTTCTCTTTAGATGCAGCTAAATCTAATTCAGCCATAAGCCCTACATCATTGATATCTAAATACTTTGAATACTCTTCTAATGTACTTCTGTATTTTTTTAGGTCATACTTTGAAAGATATTTCATAGCTGCAGTGTAAGTCATTCCGTTTTCAGCTCCAAAACGTGTATAAAAGTCAGCTACTTCTTTTTGTATATTATCCAGTGCCTTCTCATATTCATCTTTTATATTTCTGCAAATATTCTCAGCCTTATCAAAACTTTTTGATACTCTATTAGTTGTATGCTTAATTAACTTTTCCTTGTTATTTTTATCTGTCATTTTTACCCCTCATAACAACTTAATATTATTTCTCAAAAACTTCACACTATACATTTAATTTAATATCGCTTAAAAGTGCGTTATAACGCGTTATAACGCGGGTAAAATAAGATTATCGTATGTTAAGGCTTGTACATTTTTTAAAATGTTTAAAACAAAATTAAATTAATCAACCACTTTCTTATTTAGAAGATTATATTTAGAATCTAATAGCTCATAATTCAGATCATCTTTTTCTTCACTTTTTATTTTTTCCATTTCTAATTCTGGTGACTCGACAAATGGCAAAATTGAGAGCACTGTTTGATCCGATACTATCCCTTTTATATTATTTGCTATTTGTGATGTCTCTAACAAATTTGATGGCATATTTCTTTTTAAAGCTATATTAATATCCTTCCAGTCATAGCTCTTACCCTTTATGCTAAAAATTTCTGCAATAAGCTTAATGCGACGTTTTAGTCCTGTTTTAAATTTACGTTCCTTACATGCAGCTATTTGTTCTATGCTCCAAAGCTTATACTTTATTGCTACACCAGATAAATTTCCAGCAAACTGCTCATCTGATAAACTTGGCACTTTAGAAAACTTATGAATATTAGCATCCAGCCTTTCCATGTGATGTTCTATATATCCATCATTTATATTTTTTTCAACAAATCCAACATCTCCGTCACCTTCAATAAGAAAAGCCCCTGATTGTTTAATCTTATTTATATCTTCTGATGTAGTACCTGACATATTCCTGATTTTTAAATATGAGTTTCTAAAATACTCCAGCTCATTAGAATTATCTGAGATTCTTTTATCATAATCATCTATAAGTGTTAATACCCTTTCAAAATCACCTAAGCACTCATCATTGTTGTTGTAATAGATTACTGGTACTTTTCCAAAGTAATGAGGAACAGAAGCTTCAAGCTTATAGTCTTCACCATCCTGAGTATAATACTCTACCCTGTCAGCATAGTATAATTCGACCTTTATAATATTCTTTTTAGTATTAGTATCTAATATACTATAATACCTTAAAGCAAGCTGTACAGACTTATGAAAGCTTGCATTAAACACTACAATGGTCTCTTCATTTTTTAACCTAACAAAGCGAATTTCACTATTCTCATTGATATATAAAAGTTCAAAAGCCTCTCCATATATGCCCATGTATTTTGCCAGCTCTGCATTATGATCTGTTTCATTATTACTGTCAAATACATCATTCAAATCACTTAGGAAATTGCTATCTTTCTCTGATGAATACTGTGCTGGTATTCCAATAAAATAACCTTGGATAGTATCAACGATATATCCTGGATAATCATTTACAAGCTTATTATTTGGCTTTGATGGATCATCAATTGTTCTTTGTAAAATATCATGTTTTGCTTTGTAATATTCCATAAGCTTTTTATATTTAGGCAGTTTATTATTTTGATGTTCTTCTATCAGGTCTTTTATTATTTGACTAGGGATATTAGGCAAATTATTAAAATCCATATTTCCCTCCTTAAATACCTAGAAATTTACGACTTATAGCAGTCAGCTTATTTTTGCCCTTTGCAATTGTTCTAGCACCTTCTAGTCCATCTGGTCCATCATCATAGTCAGCCATAGGGAAATACTTCAGCTGCTCCAGCAGCCTTTTATGTTTCTTATTGAATTTAATATATTTATTCTTCACATCAGGCTGCAGTGTTTGTATTCTCATTGTTTTATCTGAGGTCTGAGGTACTTCTTCAATAGGTAAATATAAACCACGCTGAGCACTTCTTTTAGCCAGCTCCTCCTTCATAAACCACTGAAACTGCACAGTCTCACAACCAAGCTTCTTATAGCCCCTTCCAAACGATTTACGCAACCATATTTCCTTTTCAATACAATCATCAATAATTTTGTCAGGATGCCGTCTTTCTATATCTGCATCAGCTACATACATATATCCAGTTTCTTTATCCTTTGCCAATGTAATAATTGCTGAGAAGTCACTCTTTTTGCTTTTACCAAGGGATGGGTCTACAAAACCGAAAAACTCAAATTTCTTATCTTTAAAATTAATCTCAGCTTCATTATAAAAATCAAACCACTCTTCATTGAATAGGCAATCATCAGGACTGATAGGCTCGTTTTGCTCCTCAGAATTGAAGGATGCATCTCCTTCTGTTACTTTCATAATCATTAAATCATAATATGAAAGCTTATCTTCCCAAAGTACCTCACTGCCCTCCAGCATGAGCTCCCTGTTAGCTTCAAAAAATGACTTTGCTTCAAGCTCTCTATTATCATTATCAAGGTCTGTATATATCTTTTCCCATTCATCCCATAGCTCTCTATTAATTGCAAAGCTTATAACTGCCTTATATTTTCTTGACCTATAACCAGGATTTTTGAGAACTTTTGCAAGTAAGCTGTCATAGTGTAGCAAAGTGCCAATATATACTATGTCTGTATAATCATCACCAGCCTTAGATACAGCTTTATAAAACCAATTTTCCAACTTCTTACGCTGCTCATTTGTTCGGACATTATCGTCATTTTCTATATCATCAAGAATTATTAAGTCTGGTCTTCTGCTCTTATGCTTTCTACCTCTTATTTTTTTCCCTGCACCTAAAGCTTCAATCTTTATATCCGACTTAGTAATTATTACATCATTACGCCAAACCTTATTACCTGATAAATCGCCAAAGTCTTGCTTGAGTGTTTCATTTTCTTCAATCTCTTCTCTTATGCTACCTAAAAAACCCTCCGCCTGATCAGAGGCATCTGATAATATAATTATGTATTTTTTATACTCATAGACGATTGCATGTAAAGCATCCTTAAATGTAAGATTTGTACTCTTCGCATGTCCTCTAGGAGCTGCCACAGCTTCATGACACCCTGGAAGCATTAATATCTCTTTTACTGTCTCGCGACTATTTGGTATCTTTAATTTCAATACACCTTTAGTCCAGATTGCATCAAGCTCTCTGTGAAAAGCAGGTGATTTTCTGAAAAAATAGTGAGGAAGATAGGCTCTCCCAAAATATTCAATGTCCAGTGCAGCAAGCTTTCTTCTTATTCCATTTTCCCCTATTAGTGGTACACCTTTTTTATACTCCAGCTGCAGCTTTACCCTTTCAGGAATATCATCTTTATAAAGGTACTCAAGCAGCAGCTCTCTGACATGTTGGTCAATATTTTGTTGTTCACTATTTTGCTTAATCAGTTCGTTAATAAGCTGCATGAAGTTCACCTTCTTTTTTGACAGATTGCGTGATAATATTTAGATTCTTTCATATGACAATACTGCCACATCTATATTATGCTGCCTTTTTAACATTGCAGCTTCATCCTCTTTATAGCTGCCCCTGTGAGTTTGCTCCCAAGTTCTTTTGTATTCAGATCTTTTTTCTTGATTATCTGCTTTTCTTCTTTCCTTTTCGTCTGTAAAGCCTGATAGAGTTTGCAAGTATTCAGATATTGTTTTTCTTGTCATATCTAACTGTTTTGCAATATCTGTTATCTTTTTATGTTCATTAAAAAAAAGCTTTTCAGCTTCATTCTTCCAATTACACATTTTTGTCGGCTCCTTTCAGGCATAGCAAAGTATTACAGCTTATTTATAGCTGCATACACCAAAGTTCTTTAGTTCAAATACCTTTTCCTCAACTGTATCTGATATATATTTGTTTATGTCATTAATCTCTTTTTCTAGAACCTCTCTGTATTTAGGTTTAAGCTCTTGCAGTATTTCCAAATGTGCCTGGTCTGCTAGTCCTAAAAGCTCTTCTCTATTTGTCGTGCCATCCTTAACAGCCTCACGCAAAGCTTTTGCTGTGGTTTGTTCTATGCTTATGACCGTTTTAGCAGCCAAAATATTAACTTGTTCTAGTGCGTCTCTTGCCAATGCACGCTGCTTATCATCCTTAATTTGTTCTGTTTCAACATCAATCTTTTGCTTAGCCTTGTTTATTAGCAATATTGAATAACTTGCTGCTAGTCCTAACAAAGCTATAACTATGTTCACAATTACTTTTGATACTATCTCATTCATTATTTATCTTTCCTTCCTTCCTCAACCTTTTCTGCCAGTTCAAGCATTTTTTGTAATAACTCAGGTTCTTTCTGCAGCTCATCAGCCAATGCCTTTTTAAGGCTCTTAAATGCATCTCCAAATCCCCTGTCATATTCAAGCTTAAACTTAGCTTTAAATACTGCACTTCTTTGTAATGCAACTACTAATTTCCCAACCTTTTCTAGAGGCATATAATCCATTTCTTCTTGTGCTGTTGCAAGTCTTTCAATAAGCATATCCATCATTATTGACCCTGCAACTTCACTAGCTTCGATATCTCTATTATCTTTTACGACTTCTGCAAGAGCCCTTATTTTTTCCGCTGATTCTTTAAGCCTTTTAGCAGCTCCACCATGACGTATTGCATATCTTCCAATTGATGATTTCGATATTGGATACCCAAGCTCTGTTAATTCTTCCGATATTGTCACATAAGAGAAGTTAACATCAGCAAGCCTTTTGTTTAATAGCTCCTGAATTTCATTTGGCAGCTCATCCACCCTAGACTTTATTCTGCTTCTCTCTCTTTCATTACCCACACCATCAGCCCCTTATAGGTCTATTGCATCATCAGCACGAATTCCATAAGCTACTTTTTTACCTTCACCAGTAAGCTTAAGCTCTACATCAGTTACATCAATATCAGCTAGTCTAATAGGCTGTTGTCCATCTATGCTGCGTACTTCTATGTACCCTTCGCTTTCAAAATAGTCTAGAGCTTCATATATTTCTTCTCTCGTGAGTTTATTTGTTGCCAATGCAATCTCTAGTTCATTAAACATGAACCATTTTACTTTGAATAGTAGTACAATCATCCTCATGGTCATGCCATTTACACGCTTAAACTCATTTGCAGTTATCTTATCTAGTGCATTCTTTTTCAAGTCGATATTGTTCATAATTACCTCATCCCTTCTTATTCATATCCATCAGGATATCGTAAATTTTATCAATCTTCCTAGAAATTTCACCAGTAGTTCTCAAGAAATCTTCTTTTTTAGCATATTCCTTATGAACTTCTTCTTTATAGTTGTTAAGGTCATCTTTGCTTTGATCTACCTTCTCTTCAACAGCTTCTACTTTAATATTCAATTGTATTATTTTATCTTCATGATTTTTTTTCATATCCTTCAGGAAGTATGCTATTATACCAACTACAATAGTAATAATAAGTTGTATTATCCAAGCTAGTGTCATCCAGTTACCTCCTTCCGCAAAAAAATAAAAATCATGGTAATCTCTACCATGATTTTATTACTTTATATAAATTGTATCTATTCAACCACTTGAAGAAGTTACAATCCTTCAGACAGTTCAAACATTGATATTTGATCCAGGTTTCTATTTGCATTTATTATCTCTCTAACCCATGATTCCGTCAACTTGAATTTATGAGCTAGTTCCTTATAGTTCCCTCCGTTAAACTCTTTTCTAATCTTATCATCTCTAATCCTGCGAAGAGAATTATCAAGCTTTGGAAGATAAACTCCTGTACCCTGGTATAACCGTGCCAGTTTTAGAGTGTTTATAACTCCTATGTTTTCTGATATAGTCCTATATGGCTCTGGCAGCTCTTCAGATTTTATTTCATTAGCCAAAGCTAACAATTCATCCATGACCTCACCACCTTTATATCATCTTCTCATGTTATTTGTCAACTTTATCTAATAATTTAAGCATAACAGAAGCAAATTCTGCCCATGTAAGCTTGTCCTCTGGATTATGAATTGTTGTTATTAAACCATTTTCTTTTAACTTTTGGATTAATGGTACTCCCCAATGCTGAACTTCTTTAGGAGCTTCTTCTATTCGTTTAAGCTTCAGGTAAGCAATTATACTATCTGCTATAGCCTTTGCCTCTGCATCTAAAAAGCTATCTGTCTTAAGAAGCTTTGCATCCTCTATGTTGTCAATAAAACCACCTTCAACTATTATTGCATCAGTGTCCCAATCTGCAATTCTGCGTATCATGTAGTACCAGTCTTGTCCATTATCGTTCAACTTAGTGAATGCTCTCCTTGCTGGCATTCCTGCTTTTTCAAGTCTATTTAATATATCAGTTGCCAGCACATCATCCTGATTATTCTTTACTGCATGTATAGCCTCACTGCCTCTTGCAGTTCCATTAGCTTTGTTATGATGGATTGATACGCAAAGAGTAGGATTATATTGTACTACCATTTTTACTCTTGCATTAGCATCTAAAGTTATGTCGGTTTCCCTAGTAAGCTTTATCTCTGCATCATAGCCTGTAAGATACTTTCTTACTTTTAGTCCTACAGCTAAATTTACGTCTTTTTCTATTAAACCATTAGCTACTGCTCCTGGATCAGTCCCACCATGTCCTATATCAAACATTATCTTTTTCATTGTTTTTCCTCCTGTTTAGTTTGCGATTTATAAATACTATTAAGTATCATAAAAAATAAAAAATACCGCAAATTCATTTCTGAATAATACGGTATTTAAAAGCTTATTCATTTTATAATTTATAACTATGCTAAAGTATAGGAGTTAATAATCCTATAATACCTGTTGCAATCAAGCTACTACTAGCACCAATAGCTAAATCTTTTAATATATGTAAAGATTTTTTTATTAGTGTAGAATCATCTTTTTTTTCTATCGCTTCAATTGTACTCTCAACAATTTGTTTAACTATATCTGAGTTATCAGCAAATGTTGAATTAAAGTGCGGATAATCAAAAAAACTCTTTATATCTTTTAATACTCCATAAGCCTTTTCATAGTCAAAAGTTTGTGTATTATTAAATATTTGATTAGAATTTGATGTATTTTGTTGTATTTGAAAATCATGAGTATTATCACCAATATTTATTGTTGCACCATTTTTTCCTGCTTCCTTTATCGCTGATATTACTTCATTATGTTTTTGTCTATCTACTTCTTCTTTTCTTTGTTTACTAATCTGAATTTGTTTCACTAATTCATCATTTCTTTTTTGTGATTCGATCATAATATGACTTGTGCAATTATTAATGTCAACTGTTTTTAATAAATCTTTAGGGATTACTTGCCCTTCAAGATATTTTAATTTATCCACTTATTACCCTCCTTTATAATCTTAATCTAAACAAGGGAATTTTTAATTATTACTTATATGCTGATAAAACATATTACTTACATAAACAGAATACTATAGGGATTATAGCATATATTTCCATATATGTCTACATGAGCTTATATAGTTTTATATTTTTCGCTTAATAAAAATACCGTATTATTCAGTTTTCAAAGTTCAATTTTTACTATTGAAACGAAAAAATTTGTACTCTCTTGTTTCTACTCATCCCTCACAAATAAGCTCAACACTCTTATTTCTCTCTATAAGCTGCTTCTTTAGTGCTTTGAAAGAAGTCCAGTCTGCTAAAAAATATGAATATGTCTTATCCATTCCAAGTTCTTTCTGCAGCTTCTTAGGTAGCTTTAAAAATGCTTTCTTTTCCTTTGAAGATAAAACTGACTTTGTTACTTTTTTTGAAAAATCTCTTTGATTCTTTACATTCCTTCATCAGCCATTCTCCTTTTATCACTCCATTAACATAAACTACTAAAACATTTTTAAACTGATTGCGACGAATCAGCATTATACTTATTTCGTATTCGTCACACTTTAATCTCACTGTGTTATATAATGATTCCAGCTTTTGTTCCACTAGATTCCATTCCTCTATAGTCATATTCAGCACTTCCTCTACTCCATCTCATCCTTGTTAGGCTCCTTTGGTAGCAATCCCAATAATATCTCAGGGCACTCAGGCATTTCTGCATATGTCCATATATTCATAGCACCCCTCCTATTTGCCCCTAAGCTCTGACCTACAAACACTACAGATATTTTTACCCTTATACTTGCTTACATCTTTGGCATTCCTACAAAATATACATGCTGGTTCATACTTTCTTAAGATAATAGTGTCACCTTCAGTAAAAATCTCTATAGAATCTCGATTTTCAATATTAAGTGTCCTCTTAAGCTCTACGGGAATTACAATCCTTCCAAGTGTATCTAATTTTCTAGTTATTCCTGTTGCTTTCATATGTATTTTCCTCCTTAGTTGTATTATTTTTGTTTACCAGCAGCCTTTGCATCTGTAACTTACGTCCAATCTTAAAAGACCTTCCTTTGTTGTTTTTTCTTGGCATATTACCAGCTCCTTATATATTTTTTTGACATTTATCTTGAGACTTTTTTAATACTTGCTTAAGTGCCTCAATAATATTTGATGCTTGTTTCTCTCTTAGCCAGTGTAGCTGCTCTACCTTTGCATACTTCTTTATAAAAGCACTCAATCTCTTTGGATTATCATCCCATCCTAGCTCACGCTCTAAAACCCTTATCTTACTTAGCTGTTCATCAGATGCCCTGTCACTTGTAGGTGACCTAACTATCCTTTTACCAACTACCTTATCAATCACATTCATAGCTTCATATTTTGTTAGCTCCTTGATGCTTTTCTTACCAGTCATTTCCTCGACTATATCATGAAGGAGAATGTTGTCTATTCCATTCTCCTTCGCTACTGCATGAATCTTTATTATTTGAGCTTTACTAATCGCGGTCATAAGAATTATCCTTTTTGCTTATCTCTAGTAGCAAATCATATTCACCTTCACCTAAATCTTTAACAAATTTTGCAGCAGCTGATAATCCCTTTATTAAGTTTTCAGCTTGAACTGTCTGCATAATTGTAAGTCTAATATCATTTTGAGGTTCTAAAGACCTGAGCTGCTTCTGTGACACATTATGTGTAATAGTACATGGTGTAAGTACATCCTTTCCCTTATCTGCCATTAGCCTTCAATCCTTTCTGTATCAATTTTGTAATAAAATTTGTCCTCAACCTTCCTGTGTGCTCCTACCTTTTCGATAGATGCATTATCATATTCAGATAGCTTGTCCTTATTTAGACTTTCCTTTACATCTATACAATCATGCATTTTGTTCTGTTTAAGGGCTTCAAGTATTGCTTTTACGTTTCTTACCGCAATACTTGTAGTTTTCCTGAACCCTACTTCTCCAAACATGAATTTTTTAGATTTGCTGTCTGTGAACTCACTGATTCTTGACTTTGTAAACTCCTTAATATTGGCTTCTAATACTTTTTGATGTCCCAGCAAACTCTTGCACTTTTCATCATAAATGCTCTTTACACGGTCAATTTCCTTGTTCATCAAAGCTTCACCTTCAGCTATCATAGTTCCTAATGTTGCCAGTTCCTTTAGAGCTCCATCTACCTGTTCCCATGTATTAAATGCCAGTACCTTTGCCTTTTTAGCCATTTTGACCCTCCTTATAATTTCCCACATTTTCTTTTTCTACTGTTAAAACTAGCTTGTATATAGAGCCTTTGGGTGGTAGCTCTGCCCTCCAGCATCCCATCTTGTCAAAGCCCTTGCGGAGCTTCTCAACTATCTTTACATCATCAGGCTCATTACTATCCCACAAAAGCATAATTTGTATCACGTTGGACTCCCCCAAACCTTACCCCTGAGACCTTACCATCCTTCACCTTAAACTCCATGCCATATCTCTCATTTAAGACTACAGCCTCTCCTAATGGAAGTTTACCGAGGTCTCCGAAGGTTGCCTTTCTCATGTAGTTTTCTTCAACAAATGATGTCACAGATTGCACTGCTTCCTTCTTCTGATCACCAGCTTCAATACCATTAATAGCACGCATAACTACATCACTTAAAATGTTTAACCTTTCCACAAACCTTCACTCCCTTCTATATCATCATCATGCTTGATGCCTGTCTTATAATGTCTAATGTCACAACAGCATCAGGATCATCACCGCTGTTAATTATCCTTAATATATTTTTAACAGTTCTATTAAGCAACCTGAAACAGCCAGTATAGTTATTAATAGCTCTCTTATACATTTCTTCAAAGGCTTCATCTGTTAATTTTATATCTCCAAGATAATCACTAACCTCTTTCTTGCTAATACCTTCCAGCTTATAGAAAAAATCTACCCTATTTGCAAGTCGTGGAATGTATCCTTTAATTTGACCTTCCAATGCAGGTTCTCCAGCTAGTACAATACCAACATTTGATTGATCAAAAATCGCCCTTAAAATCTCTGCTTTTCTCTGTGTTGTTTTATTAATTAGCTTATCTGCTTCATCCATAATTAAAATATATCCACTATTAACCTTAAAAAACTCCTTAATGTTATCACTACGATTCCAGATACTTGCACAGAGATATGGTAATCCCAAGGCTTTCTCTATTGAGTCAACCATATCTTTTATATTCATACCATCATCACACTCAACATAGGCAACCCTGTCCTTTTCCGCAAATTTTTTGAGTGTATATGTCTTTCCAAATCCTGATTGCCCGATTATAACCCCTAATCCACCTTGCTCTTGACATTTACTGCAAATACCTAATATATTAAGGGCATCCACACTAGGAAGAAAATTTAGTTTCTGAAGCTCTCTTTTGAAGCCTTTCTTTTCACCTATAAAGTCCTCACTTTTTAGATGATCTAGAATTTTCTTTTCAATTGCAGTTGTATCTGAAGTGTATTTTTTATTTAGGTATTGGCTCATTAATGGTCTGCTAACACCTAGATCTTCAGCAAAGTCTTTTGTTGTTAGTTTTCTTTTTTCCATGAACTTCTTAGCTATTTCAATGGTTGAATCATCAATTCTCCCTCTTTTTAAAGCAGCCTCCTCCTCCTCTATTTGTTTCATTTGCTGTACAGCTGCTTTAACATTAGTAGCTGCTAAATTTAGAAAATCATTACTCATCTGTAACCCTCCGCTTTTAAATTAATATCTTCAAGTGCTTTTTTACCTTGCTCCATTAGATAATTGTTTTTGCCCTTTTCCTTCTTTTTATTTTTAGATTTAAGCTCCTCTGTATATAGCTTGTCATTGGGCATTGATACTACCTTTTGTGGCTCTCCACTTAGCTCAGGTAATATAACTGTTTGTTTTTTCTTTAATCTTTCTTCATAAGGAGTTTGTAGGTATTCTAGTGTCTTCTTAACATTCTTTTTCTGTCTGTTTTGTGACATGATGTGCTGCTTAAGGAATTCATCCTCTGCTCCTGCTAATGGATTAAGCCACTGGTTCGCCTTTGCTTCACATATTTTTACCCCATCACAGCTATACACCTGTACTATGTTTAAGTCTTCCATGCTGTATCTAACTATCACTTTCTTATCTATAAAAGGACCCAATAACTCATGGTGATAGTTGTTAGTAAATAGACTAAAGCCTGTTGCTGTAACATGTCTCTCAACACTCTCAAGTAGTAACAATCGTGCATACTCAATCGGTGGTGCAGCTTTTTCATATTTATCAGCAGACATAAAAACATCATATGGTGTCGGAGATTCTTCGCCTTGCTCCTTTAAGCCCCTATGCTTCCTCAAGTGATAATCTTCATTCAGCCACTTATTAAAGAGCTTTGCAAAACCCTCCATATCAAGCAGCTTTTCCTCTGTCAGCATACCCTTTATATCCTTTTTAACTTTTCCTATAGTCAAACTACCTGTCAAAGTACCTGTATAACTGTCAAAACTACTTGTGAAATCATTACAGACTGTTCTAAAAAATCTCTCTATCTGTCCCTTAGTCCATGCCTGATAGGGTAAAGCTCTCATATCATCTTGTATTCCTATACTTTTGTAAAAGCCTCTTATCTCCCCATCAAGAGTTATTCGTTCTGTCCTTGGACGACCGGTAAGAGTTTTAGCTGTCCAGTCCTTTCCGTTGTCTATTAACAGTATTCTTGGAACTCCTTCTATTGGACTGTTTTCCTTCTTATACATCATGTGCATAAGACATTTTTTAATTACTTGATTGTTTGGTACTTCGCAGATTGCCCAACCTACTAAACATCTTGATCTAGTATCAATCAAAGCTACAAGGTATGGCTTAATGGCTGTTACAGTACCATTCTGTCTAGTAATCTTAACCCAGCAGTCAAAGGTATGTGCATCCCCCTGTACCAGCTCCATAACCTGTAATAAAGAAGTATCCCTTCTTACTTTTATCATCTTTTTACGTTTGAATTCTCTGTCCCCAAACTCAGCTAGGAATCGCTCGTTACTATACTTCTCATTCAATTGCTTAACATATCGAGTCACGGTTATATATGAGGGTATTAACAACCAATCCTTTTTTTCCCCTATTTCTAGAATTTTTTTGTATAGCTTAGTTATTGTTCTTCTGTTAGCTGCAAACATTGGATTAAACCATATGTTTTGTATTTCGACCTTCATTTCATCTGTAAGACTTATATGATCTCCTTTAAGCTTGTTTGGTGCTCTGCATAAAGCTAATACCTTGAAGTAATCATAGTTTTGTCCATCTTCTTCATGCTTTTGTAATGCCCAAGCTGCTCCTTCTATGTAAGCATCAACTTTTCTTCTGAAATTTCTACCACTCATACCAAGCTTAGATGCATATTCTTCTGTATATTCCGTTTTGTCTTTGACAGTTATGTTGAAATAATCTTCAATTTTCTTTTTTAGCTCAACTGCTTCATAGTATTGAGTTTTATTAGCTTCTATGTACATATTTAGGTCTACATTCATATACCATGTAAATTTATTTTCACTAGATACTTCCCTTAAATTTTGCTTTTCAATAGTCTTATTTGCATCATAAAGTCTGATTGCTTTTGATGAGAGGCTTGATATAAGAATATATACTCTATCCTTTCCGCCTTTTTCACTTTGTTCTGTCTTTAATCCGAATTTGTTGGGATTTCTTTGAACTGCTTTTTTAAGCGAATCATAATTAATATTTTCTAATTTAGCAGCTTCATCTAAGCTAATGAACCCATCCAAAATTATCACCTCTCATATTTCCATTTGTGTTAAGTTGATATACAAAAATTTTTCTTTAATTCATTTCTTTTAACTTCATTTGGCATAAATAAATAATCAAGGTCTTTTTCAAAGTGAATTGCAAGTAAAACGCATTCTGAAATCGTGAAATCACGTTTACCTAATTCTTTTTGATTATATGTCTCTTTAGCAACCATTATTAATTTTGCTAAGTCTTCTTGTGTCTCTCCTGTCTCAGCTCTAGCTATTTTTAGTCTGTTTTTTAGTTCATATTTAATTTTAGGCTTAATAGTAACACCTCCAATAACATGGATTATTATTTTCATTATAAATTAACACAAATAGATAGTCAATCACTTTATTACGTTTGTGTTAATTAATATATCCATTGTGTGAACTTTATATTGATTTATGTAAATTTTGTTTGCATTATTGTAAATAAAAGATTAAAATATAAATTAGTTGTTAAAAGTTGGAGGGAGATATATGAGCTCTTCGTTTGGTAAAAGATTTAAATACTTAAGACTCCGTAAAGAATTGAATCAAGAAGAATTAGTAAAAGAATTTAATACAAAGTATGGGTATAATTTTTCTGTTGCAGCAATATCTATGTATGAGAATAATAAGCGAATGCCAGAAATTGAACCATTAAAATGTTTCGCTGACTATTTCGGTGTATCTATAGATTATTTATTGGGAAGATCTAATGAATCTGATACTGTTATATTAATGAAATCAGAATTACCCAAAGAATTAGCTGATATTGGCTATGAATATATAGAAGTGTTTAAAAATGCAAAAGAACTTGGATTTTCACCAGAGGAACTAAAAAACTTAATAGAATTTATGCATCAATATAAAAATAAAGAAAAATTGACTTAACTTTAGGTCAATTTTTCTTTATTTTCTAATTCTACTATAACTCCATCTATTACAACTGTTTTTATTTTACTACTTATTGTAATCTTAGAATTACAATTTTCATTTTGATTTATTGTTTCTAATTTATCAGATAAAAGAAACATCGTTATTCCCCCTTAAATACAAGCCCTTAAATCATTGTATTATCTGCATGTAAAAAATACAATAGCCATATCAAGAAGTTAATTTCCATATATTTGAATTTGTTTTCTGTTCTATTTAAGTAATAATTATTTACATATTATTAACGTATCGAATTAAAGTATTTTTTGTCAAAGTATGTCGAATTGTTTACAAATAATTAAACTATGGTATTAATTTACTTTTAAAAAATACTTTTTAAAAAAAGAGCTTATCTAGCTCTTTTAAGTACTAATATGATTTTATAATTGAGTGTCTTGTTACACCAGGGTCTTCATAGTCGATTGCAGATACACTTACTGATATTAAAGTCACTATCATAAAAGCAATTAAAAGGATTCTTGATACTTTATATTTCATTACTCCACCTCCTAAGCTAAATAATAAATGTAGTTGCTTGATGATATTTAATAATACCATAGCATACTAAAAGCTCATTTGTATATATTTGATTATCTATTTTGTTCTGCTTAATTAAATATAAAACCCTTGATTCAATCTCCTTCATTAGTTCATATTCTTTAGCATTTGCTATAATATCTATAATAGCCTTCATGCTATCACTTAAAAACCTCTTGTATACCTTGCTACCACTATCAATACATTTTTCTAAAATATCAAATAACTTACTAACAGATTGATTAATATTTTCTAATTCTGCTTTAATCTCAATAAGTGTCTGATGAAAGATAAATTGATTTGCATAATCATTTTCTGGTATCAAAATAATAGCCTTTTCAATGAAATGCAATGCACTATCAATATCTTTGTTCAACCTATATACTTCAGCAATATTATTGTATACAATTGCTATATCCTCATTTTTTTCAAATTTTGATAACGCTTCATTATAAAATTTTATCGCTAGATCATATTGTTTTTGTTTTTTCTTAATAATTCCTATGTTCATTATAGCTTTCCCAGCAAGACGGTCTGTATCAGCATAAGTACAAGCAACTTCAAACATTTCTTTTGCATTAGCGTATCTATTAGTGTAATTTAACAAAATGCCAAATCTATAATAATATAAATATAATAAGTAATTATCTATGGTTGCTCTATCTTCTGAGTTATCTATAATACTTTCTATATCTCTAAAAATCCCTTTAGCAGCTGAATATGACTTATCATATATATATAATAAACCTAGTCCTAACAAACAGTCTACCTTTAACTCATTATCTTTGATATTATCTAAAACATTGTAAGCAAGTTTATAATGTTCGATTGATGAATCAATTTTAGTTAAATTAAAATAATACTGTCCTATATTCCTATGCATCATAAAGCTTTCAATAGTCCAGTCATTATCCATAGATATTTTTAGTAATTTCTCCAGTGTAATAATATCATCAATCTCAGAATATAAACTTATATTCTTATATATAGAGATTACCATATTATTTATTTGCTGTCTTTTAGTCAATACAATATCATAATATCCCTCATTTAAAGCTTTGGTAAGCTTCGCTTTAAAATTGTCAGTGTGAGCTGATTTACTACTAAGATATTTTTCTATTGTACTTTCATATAATTGTATTTCATCGGCAAACTTAATAATACTACCATACTTATCATTAATTGCTCTTCTAACTTGTTTATTTGCACTCAATATCTCAATATCTTCAAAAGTTAATTTTTTGTTAATATTCATCAGTAATTTTCACTCCCGAACTATTAATAGCGAATTATATAGTAATAATATGCAATTGATTATGTACAATAATTATATTTATTAACCTATATTTACATTTTACCACAATACATATATTCATAAAATATATATTTAAATATAGTATATTTTTGTCCCATTGCTAAACAATTTATAATTACCTTCAACCCATTGATATCACTTCAATGGGACAGCTTTTTTGAAAAATACGTTTTTGTCCCATTGCTTTTTCCAAATTATCTATGCATTTTGATAGCTTTATCAATGTCATTTTGGGGGCTGTAACGGAGCGTTAAAATCTGTAACGCATGATATATCTAGCTTTCATGCCTGTTGCTTTTTTGTTAATAACGAACGTTATAACGCAAAGCAATTTCCATTTTTGAATTCTACACTAAAAAAACAATAAAAATAGGCATAAGCCTTTGCAACATAAGGCATATGTCCCATTTTCAAAATTGAGCATTCTCATAAATTTTTGTTTTTGACAAATCATTTTTATTTATCTCATTTTAAAATTTATTAGTCCCACAACATCCCTATTTGCAACGTTCTATCTCGACTTATCCCGCATTATTGTCCAACTTTGTTTTTGACATTTTACTTGATAACCTACATCAATTTTTTTTGTAGCTTCTCGAATAGAATGTCAAAAATTCTCACGCTATTTGTCAATTTTTCAACTACTTTTTTAAATGATTAATCCAAGTTAAAGTTTCTACTTCTTATATATTATACATATCTTTACATCATAATAATCCTTTGTCAAAATATTAAGAGATAATATTCTAAGGAACACTTCATTACTTTTCCTTATACCCGTGCAATAATAAGGAGAATTCAAAGAAAAGCCTCTCAAACTTTAATTTGAGAGGCCCTTTCTTTATCCTTTAGTATTACCTAAATCCTGCAAATATTCGCCTTTTGCATGTTGCTCCTCTGAACTTACCCAATGATGAAAGGTTGATACAAATTCTCCGTACATGCTTGTGTCATTTAAGTTATCCTCGTTTAATCTGTCATTCATTTCATTGTTCTGTTTATTTTTATATCCCATAAATCATTCCCCCAATTAAAGATATTTCTTCCGTGCGATTATATAATAATTTTTTCCGTCATGTCCGCCTTTTGTTGAACATGCGAAATTATGTTTCTCCAGTACTGAGAAAATATTTTCCACTTTGTCCGATTCCTGCGAATTCATTGTTATCATTAATTCTTCATTTTCCTTCATCTCTTTTGCTGCTGTTACTACTCTTTTCACATCGTTTATAGACAGGTAATCTCCCATTGATAATATTCTCTCAAACATTCGTGTCCCTCCTATATTGGGGAATTCATGATAGATAACCAAATCAGATAAAATCAACTCTCTCTGTTGAAAAATTTCTGTTATCGTTTGATTATCCTTCATTAGTTTATGACGCATTAAAATAAATATGCCTGTAAATAAAAAAAGCTCCTATTGAAGTATTTTACATATAAGGAAGCTTTTTTTGAAATGCATTTAACGGAAAGTTTGTTTAAGGTAAATTAATACTTTCCTATGCATTATAAAAATACGGCAAATCCAATATTTGCCGTATTTTGTAAACTTTTATTGTTCTTTTTCTCTATTTGCATTTGCTGCATCAATAATTTTTTGTGCATATTGAGCAGGAACCTCTTCATACCTTGAGAAACTCATGCTAAAGCTTCCTCGTGCTTGAGTCATGGATCTTAAATCAGTGGCATACTTGAACATTTCTGCTAGAGGTGCTTCTGCTGTAACCTTTTGGAGTTTACCAGCAGGTTCCATACCATGAATTCTTCCTCTCTTCTTGTTTAAGTCACCAATTATATCCCCCATATACTCATCTGGCACAATAACCTCAATATGATATATAGGCTCTAATAATACAGGTGTTGCACTAACCATACCCTTTTTATAAGCTAATGCAGCTGCAATTTTAAATGGCATTTCCGCAGAGTCTACAGGGTGAAATGATCCATCATACAAGCTGCATCTTATATTAACAACTGGGAAACCTGCCAAAACTCCCTCAACCATGCACTCTCTCAAACCTTTTTCAACTGCAGGTATATACTGTCTAGGTACTGCACCGCCAACTACCTTATCAACGAATTCAAAGTCTCCACTTCCATCAGTTATAGGCTCAAACTCTATCCAAACATGACCAAATTGACCATGTCCACCAGATTGCTTCTTATGCTTACCTTCAGCTTTTGCTGACTTCCTTATAGTCTCTCTATAGGGTATTATAGGATCCTTTAAAACTATTTCGACCCCAAACTTGTTGGCAAGTCTTTTAGTAATTATTTCAAGATGCTGTTCACCCATTCCATGTATAAGAGTTTGGTGAGTTTCTACGTTTTTATCAACCTTTAGAGTTAGATCCTCTTCTACTAATCTATGAAGTCCATTTCCTATCTTATCTTCATCCCCTTTAGTTTTTGGTTCAATAGCCATCGCTATTGAAGGCGCCGGGAATTCTATATTGTCAAATATTATAGGATTGTTTGCATCACATAGAGTATCCCCCGTATTAGTAAATTGAAGCTTTGCAACGGCAGCAATATCTCCTGCTACAAGTTTATCTACATGTACCTGTTTCTTTCCTCTAAGCAGGAATAAGTTGTTTAGCTTTTCCTTTTTATCTTTATTTACATTCAATACTTCCATATCAGGTGTCAAAACGCCTGTAATAACCTTGAACATAGAAATCTTACCTACGAACGGGTCAGCTACTGTTTTAAACACTTGTGCACTAAATGGTACATTTGCATCAACTTTACTGATTACTTTCTTATTTGTTTTTAAGTTAGTTCCTGTTATACCAGGTCTATCAGAAGGCGAAGGCATAAAGGACCTTATTGTATTCATCAGTGATTGTATACCTAGGTTCTTCGATGCTGCACCACAGAGTACAGGAATTACGTCTCCTGATACTACTCCTTGCCTAAATCCCATCAGTATTTCGTCAGAAGTAAGTTCTTCTCCACCAAAATACTTCTCCATCAAGGTCTCATCTGTTTGAGCAACTGCTTCTATTATCATAGCTCTGTATTCATCGATCTGACTTTCAAAGCCTGATGGTATATCTGCATCAATGCATTTATTATTTTCTGATAATATAGCTTTCATATCGATAAGGTCAATAACTCCTTTAAAATTTGCTTCTGCACCTATTGGTATCATTATTGGAACAATTTTATTTCCAAAAACCTCTCTAAGCTGGTTTACAACCTTTGAGAAGTTTGAATTTTCTCTGTCCATCTTATTAATAAAGAAAATAGCAGGCATCTTTGCTTCATCTACAGAATCCCAAGCTTTTTCTACCCCTACCTCTACTCCAGACACGCTATCTACAGTTATAACTGCTCCATCACTAACTTTTAAAGGTGCTACAACTTCGCCAACAAAATCAAAATATCCTGGAGTGTCAATAACGTTTATTCTTATATCATTCATATCACATGGAGCGGTTGCTGCACTAATTGAAATCTTTCTTTTAACTTCCTCAGGGTCAAAGTCAGTTGTTGCTGTACCATCATCTACTTTACCGAATCTATCCAATACTCCAGTATTGAACAGCATAGCTTCTGCTATGGTCGTCTTACCTGAACCACCGTGACCGATAAGAACAATGTTGCGAAGATTTTCGGTTTTGTAATCTTTCATAGAAAATTCCCCCTTGTATTTTTTTGTTTATTGTTCCCATATTTAGTAGATTCCAAACTTTTTTATATACCGCTTTATACTAATTTTAACTTTCCAAGTTTTAAAAGTAAAGACTAAATTTCCAAATTGTTAACTAATTGTAAACATTCAAACAATTCGACAATTTACGCTTTTATTCGTCTAATTTTTCATACTCTATATAACATCAATATACTAAATTATGTGAAATATTACTTATGTTTATAAATCGTTGATTTTAGGCACTATATGACGATACGGCACTGGTGATTCTAAAACAATGCTAGTATTAATATCGCCATAAGGCATTAAACGATCTATTAATAATTTCATACTGATCATATCTTTAACTGCGGCTTTTATAAAATAGGATGTGTTTCCTGTTACTCGGTGGCAATCTAATACATCCTCATCTTCTAAAATCATTTTCTCGAATTCACTATTATGTACCTTTAAAGAACTAAGTTGAATAAATAAAATTGTACCTCTGTTAATTGCAGATAGTGAAACTCTTGTAGTAAATTCCTCAATAATACCTTTCTCCTGCATTCGAATTATTCGCTCAGTAATGCTTGGCCTGCTAAGTGCTATTTTCTTTGATAGTTCACTTATAGTTATACGTGAATTTTCTTGTAAAAGCCTAAGTAATTCAATATCCAATTCATCCATAGTGTTTCTCCTTCCAAAATGCAATGATTTATATACTTTTTTATTCATAATTAATGTAATTTAACCATTTTTCCTTCATTATCTTATATGAAATATTTTCTATATATTATATCATTGAATTATAAATATCAATATTAAAGTTATATAGAACGCACAAATTAATTAACATGAAAATATATAATCTATTTTCATGTTAGGTAAATCAATAAAATTTGTGTGATCTATAAGCATAAGTAAAAATGGGAGGTAATTTTATGTTTTCAGAGGAAATAGTAAAAAATCTAAGCAACTCATCCTGGATAAGATTAATGTTTGAAGAAGGCACAAGACTTGCTGCAATATACGGGGCGGATAAAGTTTATGATTATAGTATCGGTAACCCTTATGCAGAGCCTCCAGCAGAAGTTATAGAATCACTTAAAAAATACGTATTAAGTGATGAAAAGGGAATGCATAGATATATGAGCAATGCAGGTTATCCAGATGTCCGAGAAAAGATAGCTAAGCAACTAGAAGAAGATAGTAAGGTTGAGCTTACAGCTGATAATATAGTGATGACGGTTGGTGCTGCAGGTGCATTAAATGTTGTGCTAAAATGCCTTCTTAACCCATTAGAAGAGGTTATTGTTTTTGCTCCATATTTTGTTGAATATAATGCTTATGTTGAAAACGGCGGAGGTCGAACAGTTGTAGTAGAACCAGACCCTTCAACCTTTGAACCAAACCTAGAAGCCTTTGAGAAAACTATTACTGCAAAAACAAAAGCTATAATAATCAATAATCCTAATAACCCAACCGGTATTGTGTATAGTGAAGCAACACTTAGAAAAATCGAAGAAATCTTAATAAAAAAGCAAAAGGAATTTGGCAGCACAATATATGTACTTTCAGATCAACCATATTGTGAAATCGTTTATGATAATATCAAAATCACAAACATGCTTTCTATTTTTAATAATGCAATAATAATAAATTCATTCAGTAAGTCCTTAGGTCTTGCAGGCGAAAGAATCGGCTACATAGCTGCAAGCAGTAAAATTGAAAATGTTGACACTCTTACAAAAGCATGTGCTTACTGCAACCGTACTTTAGGCTTTGTAAATGCTCCGGCATTGTTTCAAAAGGTTGTTGGAGATGCTTTAAATGCAAAGGTTGACATTAGTGGATATGAGCAAAGAAGAAACTTTTTATATGAAAACATGACCAGATTGGGATTCCAATGTATAAAACCTCAAGGAGCTTTCTACCTTTTCCCAAAAGCATTAATTGATGATGATGTAGAATTTGTAAAGAGAGCCATGAAATATAACTTGCTGCTTGTTCCAGGAAGCGGATTTGGATATCCAGGA
The DNA here is from genome assembly GCA_942492835.1 of uncultured Clostridia bacterium. Classification (GTDB taxonomy): domain Bacteria; phylum Bacillota; class Clostridia; order Lutisporales; family Lutisporaceae; genus GWB2-37-7. The sequence continues at coordinate 1,533,464 of OW818645.1, forward strand.
TATTTCAGAATGTCTTATTGTGTAAAATTTGATATGATTAAAAACTCTATTTCTGCTTTTGAAAAATTTGTTGCAGAGTTTAAATAAGTAATTTATTAAAAAAGCTTCAACTATGAAGCTTTTTTTTACTATTTGCAGGAAATTTAATTATTTCATTGAATAAATAAATTTATAGATAAGCCTATACATATATCGAAATAAAGATATATTATCAGATGCTTATGCTTTTGTATTATCAGTAATGATTTTTCACAACATATGAATCAAAGAACATGTTTAGTACAAAACATATAGAAAGGGGTTAAAATACAATGCAATATAGAAAGTTTGGAAAGCTAGATTTTAATGTTTCATCCTTAGGCTTTGGATGTATGCGTTTACCACTGCAAAATGCAGATGGAGAAGTCGATATGAAGAAAATTGATGAGAAACAAGCAATAGAAATGATAAGACATGCCATAGATAATGGAGTAAATTATGTAGATACTGCTTATCCTTATCATGGTGGAATGAGTGAAGTGTTAGTTGGTAAAGCACTAAAAGATGGCTATCGGGAAAAAGTAAAATTAACTACCAAAATGCCAATTTGGATGATCAAAACAATTGAGGATTGCGACAAGTATCTTAATGAACAGCTTCAAAAACTTGAAGTGGATTATGTGGATTTCTATCTCCTTCATGCAATGAACAAGGAAAGATGGAATACCGTTAAGGAATTAGGCATCCTTGACTTCCTAGATAAAGCAATAAAAGAGGGCAAGATAAAGCAAGTAGGCTTCTCCTTCCACGAGGAAATAGATTTTTTCAGAGAAATGCTTGATGCTTATGACTGGGCAATGTGCCAGATACAGTTCAACTACATGGAAGATAGACGCTGGGAAGATGAAATCAAATATGCCGCTTCTAAGAACATTGCTGTTGTAGTAATGGAGCCACTGCTAGGGGGTAAACTAGCTGGCAATCAACCAATTGAGATAAAATCAGAATTTAGTAAGGTAGAAGCTAATAGAACTGCTGCAGAATGGGCTTTGAGATGGGTACTTAACCATCCTGAAATAACTCTCCTTCTTAGTGGAATGAGCAATATAGAACAAGTAAAAGAAAATCTTCAAATAATGGACAAAGCCGTAGTAAATAACTTATCAATGGATGAGCTTAAGCTTATTGATAAAGTTAGAGAGATATACGACGCCAAAACAAGAGTCAAGTGTACAGGTTGCAGCTATTGCGTACCATGTCCACAAAACGTTATTATCCCCGACATCTTTAGTATGTATAATGAAGCTGTCATTTACAACATAGATGAACAGTCCAAAAGCTCCTACAATAGAGTTATAAAATTAGAAAAGAGTGCTGCAAGCTGTATAGAATGCGGTGCCTGTGAAACAAAATGCCCGCAGAAGCTTCCGATTATACAACATCTCAAGGAAGCCCACGAGCATCTAACTACATAAATAAAAGCTGCTGGTCACCCAGCAGCTTTTATTTACACTTCTATATTTTTAAATAAGTTTTCGCCAGCTGATTTTATCAACCCATATAGTACCGCATTAGCAAACCCAAATACCAATAATATACAGCCAAAGGCCATCCAAACATTCAGCTTTAAGATTACAATTGGCGCTATTACAGCTGCAGCTACTACTATAGAGATAAGTATCGATACTATGACATTCATATTTTGCTTTACTGCTTTTTGCTCGTTATCCCAGTATAACTTAGGATAATTCAAGTCAATAAAGATTCCTACAAAGGATGTAAAAAATACTCCCAATAGCCCAATAATCGTTATAAGAACTATCAGATAAAGCGGCAGCTTAAGAATCACTCCTGCTGCAATGAGCATACTAAGTAAAGCGCATATACCCAATAATACACCTGCCATTACCTTACCCATTATTTGCTCAGTATAGCTAACAGGTACATATTTGTTTATAAAAATATTTGTTCCTTCTCTTGATATAGCTGTAGCGGTTACCCCATTTGTACCGCTTGCAAATAATATTGCCCCAAATGCAATAGCTAAAATTATCCCTTCATATGTACCAGATTTTATAAATGACTGCAATTCATAGAGTGGGTTTACTCCCTCTGACTCCGTGAACATAGGTATAAGTAACATTATAGGCCATAAAAAATTCATCATAACACAGTTAATAAAATATACAGGTGTCCTAACAAGAAGTCTAAGCTCCTTTATAGTATAAGAACGGACAACTGAGCTTTTTACCATTGATTTATCTAACTGTTCATTGGTAAGCTTCTTTCTCTTCGACTTACTTTCTGATATTCCAAGCAATCCTTTAAAGTACATTGACTCACCAAGGCTCAGGTACAAGCTTACGAAGAGAACAGATATTGCAATATATATAGCTATGTTTATAATACCCGTTAGATTATGACTATTTATTAGAGCAATGGTAAGAAACTTATTTGCAGGAAAAATACCAGTCATCATATTAATTAGCGAGTTATCACCATTTAACAGCATACTCTTCAGCACCTCTGGATCTGATGCACTGCTAACCATACCCTGTATCTTTGCATTTGCAAATATAGCAACAAACATACCTAGTATTCCACCAATAATTCTAAACTGGTCTCTATTCTTGCTTATATTTGTGACTCTCATAAGTATTGTATTTAATATTCCTGCATATACCAGGGGTATAATAGGTAAAGTCAAAAATGCTAAAGCAGAATATAAATAATATACTATGCCCGCTTTACTAACAATTCCAAAAGTAACTAAGACAGGTGCCAACACTAAAAGTTCTGTAACGTATTCATATATCAGAGTTACACTAAATTTTGCAGCCATAATAGTTGAAGGTCTTAAAGGCAGGGGTAGTAAACTTTCAACATCCTTTGAAAAATAGAATACATTCATAATATAGAATATTCCAAAGAATAGCACCAGCATTCCTACTGATAAAAGTCCTGAACCCAAAATCAAGCCCTCTTGTCCTATAGCTTTAAATATTCCATAGGAACCCCATACTATTGCAGCGATTCCAGCTACTATAGGCATCATAGCGATAGCTATTAGTACAATAAAAGCTATATTTTTAACCTTGTTCCCTATCTTACCCTTTGACTTACCGTTAGAAAAAGAACTAAGTGAGTTTTTAAGAAGTATCTTTGTTAATGCAAAATAATTATTCATTTTCTGTCATCTCCAAGAATATTTTTTCAAGGGAATCATCTGACTTAAAGTGCTCCCTCATCTCATCCATAGTTCCATAAAACTGTAGCTTGCCTTTGTTTATAATAGCAACTTTATCACAAAGCTTCTCTGCCACCTCAAGGACATGAGTGGAGAAAAATACAGTCTTACCACTTTGTGCATGTTCCCTCATCATTTCCTTAAGTATAAAAGAGGACTTAGGATCTAGCCCTGTCATTGGCTCATCAAGAATCCAAACAGAGGGACTATGAACCAGTACTCCCATAATCACTATTTTTTGCCTCATACCATGAGAATAACTTTGCATTTGATCTGAAAGCACACTTTCCATGTCAAATCTCTCTGCTAGTTCTTTAATTCTTTGTTTTCTAATGTCACTTTCTACATTATAAATATCAGCCATAAAGTTCAGATATTCTATTCCCTTTAACCTTAAAAACATATCAGGACTGTCAGGTACAAATCCAAACTGTCTCTTAGCTTCTAGAGCGTTTTCTTTAATATCAACTCCGTTTATAGTTATACTTCCGTTATCCTGCTTTGAAACTCCAGTAATCATTTTTATAGTTGTTGTCTTCCCAGCTCCATTAGGTCCAATAAATCCAACTATCTCTCCATCAGGAATTGTAATAGTCAAGTTATCTACAGCCTTCACAGTTCCATTATAGCTCTTACTTACATTTTTAATCTCAATCATACTGTTACCTCCAAAATTTATGTTGTTCTTATTTTGATATCATTTATATAAATCACACTGCATATTACCATGAAAGTAATTAGTGCGAACATATATATAACGTGTAAATCCTAAAAAAGATTCATATATTAACATATTTTTATATATTGATAAAATTATACTCTCAATTAATTTATGTTGAAACATATATTTCTAAAGTTTATACTAAAAATGATAAGAATAGAATATTTCTAGTTAATACGTTCATATTTATGTTTACATTGTATAAGGAGGAATAAAATGAGTATATACGACGAGTCCCTTAAGTTTCATGAAGAGGCAAAGGGTAAAATTGAAGTAGTATCAAGAGTAGAGGTGACTTCCTCACAGAGTATGAGCCTAGCATATACCCCGGGAGTTGCTCAGCCCTGTCTTGAAATACAAAAAGATCCTGATAAAGCTTATATATATACCAGAAAATGGAATACTATAGCAATAGTATCAGACGGTACTGCAGTGCTTGGTTTAGGAGATATAGGCGCACTTGCCTCCCTTCCAGTAATGGAGGGTAAAGCGGTACTTTTTAAGACCTTTGGCGATGTTGATGCCTTCCCCATCTTAGTTGATACAAAGGACCCGAATGAAATTATAGAGACAATAGTTAGAATAGCTCCTACCTTTGGAGGTATTAACCTTGAGGATATTTCAGCTCCAAGATGCTTCGAAATAGAGAAAAGACTTAAGGAGAGACTAGATATTCCTGTTTTCCATGATGATCAACACGGTACTGCAGTTGTAGTATTGTCAGCCTTAATAAATGCTATGAAAGTAGTTAAAAAACCTCTATCCAGCCTTAAGGTTATAATAAACGGAGCAGGTGCAGCAGGCAACTCTATTGCAAAGCTTCTGCTTTCCTCTGGTGTAGTTAATATTATACTATGTGACCGTAAAGGTTCTATTTATAAGGGCATGGAGCAGCGTGATCCAGAGAAACTGACTATGGCAGAGCTAACAAATCCCTATTGTATTAAAGGTAGTTTAGCTGACGTTATTAAAGATGCCGATGTATTTATTGGAGTATCAGCTCCAGATGTACTTTCAAAAGAAATGGTAAAGACTATGAACAAGGATGCTGTTGTATTCGCAATGGCAAACCCTACCCCTGAAATATTCCCTGAGGATGCAAAAGCAGGTGGAGCAAGGATAGTTGGCACCGGACGCTCAGATTATCCAAACCAAATAAACAATGTATTAGCCTTCCCTGGAATATTTAGAGGTGCTTTGGATGTAAGAGCAAGAGAAATAAATGAAGACATGAAGGTTGCCGCAGCTTATGCTATAGCAAATTCTATCCCTGATAATGAACTAAATGAAGAAAACATTATACCTAAAGCATTTGATAAAAAAGTACAAATGCAAGTAGCTGATTCAGTACGAAAAGCTGCCATAAAAAGTGGTGTAGCTAAAATATAGATGGGAGGTAAGTCTATGAAAGGCGAAACAACCTGGGTAAACTTTGATGTTATGGAAAGCTTTATTGTTGATGTTTTTAAAGGTGTAGGAGTGCCAGATGAGGATGCAAGAATATGTGCTCATGTACTAATAACTGCAGACAAAAGAGGTATAGACTCCCACGGAATAGGAAGATTAAAGCCTATATATTATGATAGAATCAAGCTGGGAATTCAAAATCCTATTACAAAGCTTGACATAGTAAAAGAAGGACCTACAACTGCAGTACTAGACGGAAACAACGGCATGGGTCATGTAATAGCTACAAAGGCTATGGACCTTGCTATCAGCAAAGCTAAGAAATATGGTATGGGTATGACAGTAGTTAGAAATTCCACACACTATGGTATTGCAGGCTACTATGCAATGATGGCTGCAGAGCAAGGTATGATAGGTATGACCGGCACAAACGCCAGACCATCTATCGCTCCTACCTTTGGAGTAGAAAACATGCTAGGTACCAACCCCTTAGTATTTGGAATGCCTACAGATGAAGAGTTTCCCTTTGTAATAGACTGTGCAACCTCAATAACTCAAAGAGGTAAAATAGAAGTTTACGCAAGAGAAGGCAAGTCTTTACCAGAAGGCTGGGTAATTGGCGAAGATGGACAGCCTAAAACAGATTCTTCAGAGGTTCTGACAGAGTTAGTAAAGGGTACAGCAGCGCTTGCTCCGCTAGGCGGAATAGGTGAAGAAACTGGAGGCTACAAAGGCTATGGTTACGCTACAGTAGTAGAAATACTTTCAGCTGCACTTCAACAAGGAGCTTTCATGAAGGGCTTGCTTGGCATTGAGAATGGTAAGAACGTACCATATAAATTAGGTCATTTCTTTATGGCTATTGATATCAGTGCATTTATAGATTTGGAAGATTTCAAGAAAACTACTGGAGAAATATTACGTGAACTAAGAGCTTCTAGGAAAGCACCTGGCTGTGACAGAATATATACCGCTGGAGAAAAAGAGTATCTTGCATGGTTAGAACGCAAGGATAAAGGTGTACCTCTAAACGAAGCACTACAAAAGCAAGTTATACAACTCAAAAAGGAATTAAATTTAAGTCAATATACCTTTGACTTTGAATAAGATTTAAAACTAAATATTAAGGGATGACACAGTCATCCCTTAATACATTTTTAGTTACTCCAGAACAAATACAAGCTCATCAAACACATCTTTATTCTGCTTCAACTTTGCTTCATTTCCTATAGTGCAATGTCTGTCTTGCTTCATGCAATCACCTATAAGCAAGCCAAGCTGCCTAATATCCTCCTGCTTAGCCTTTAGAATCTGTTCTCTTTCCCTTTGTCTATCATCAAAGCTTATATTTCTGATATAGTATTCTACTGCAGTTTCACCCTTCATAGAAGGGGTAAGTGGCCTATCCACAGTACTTATGGTACCTATGATATACTTAATCATTTCTCTACTATCTACTTCAAAATTCTTAAGATATCCTTCAAACTCATCATATATCTTTAGGGTCTCCTTTAGGTTTGGATCTCTATATGATACAAAGAACAGATTACCATTTCTTTCGAAGCCTGCCATAGCCCCGTATGCGCCACCCTTTACACGGATATTATTCCATAAATAGTCATACCTTGCAATACTTCTTAGCACTTGTAAAACTCCGCTATATTTATATCCAAGCTTAACGAAATTATATCCCTTAGCCACATACTGAACATTGCTTTGGGTCAGTAATCCTTCATTTTTATTTGACAGCTCAAAGTGATAAGTATTGTTGCTAGTCTTTTCTGTAGGCAAGCTGCTTACATATTTTTTATAACCTTGTAAGAACTTATTATAGTCCTCTTCACTACAGGTAATACTTGTAAGAATATTGTTGACATTGAAGATACTTTTATAAACTTCTCTCAGATTTCCTATTACTTCATCTATCTTACTATCAAAGTTCTTCTCAATATCGACTAAAAACTTATAATAATCAATACCTGCTATAAGCTCTGTATACTTGTTTTGATCATTAAAATATGATGTTAATCTCCTTGAAGAAGTAATATGTCCTTCGCTTATTAATCTCATTTCAATTCTTGATTTTACTTCTCTTATTACTTCTTTTACCCGCTTCTTCTCATCAAGCTTAGTTCTATCTGTTATTTCCTCTATAAGCTCAAACATTTTAGGCAGCTTATCCATTAAAGCTTTTGCATGTATTGTAAGCTTTGGATAATACTTATTATAGTCATCCTTATCTCCATATACCTGCATAACAAAACTAATATCACCCGTATGTATGTTAATTTCCTTTGCTAACTCTGAGTAAGTATATTTTTCAGTGCTAATTTTACCAAGTAAATTTGATAACAAGGCAATATACTGTATCTGATTCTGATTAACCGAAGTTGTATCAAAAATCATCTGCACATAGCCTATATTATTTGTAAATATTGGATATGCAAGTATTTTATGTCCCGCTTCTTCTCTTACTTCTAAAGATAACCTCTCCGTCTTAGGATTTATATCACTAAGCTCCAACATTGGTATTGTTTCAAGAATCTCTTTTGGATCTTGAGCATTTTGTCTTTCACTAAGCTCTTTAGTTTGATTTATTATTTGTTCAATTTCCTGTTCATCTAAGCTTTTTTTATACTCTGCAAGCTTCACCCTTAGACTTTCTGATTTTTCCTCTGAAAGCCCTTTCTTGGGCTTCAAGCTAAGTAAAGAACTATGCTTGCTATCAATTAAATACTGCTTAATGAATTTTTCAAAGTAATTTGTAGTAAGTGCTGTCTTTACTATTTTAAGAGCAGACTCATATTGTAAATGTATAAATGGATCTCCACCATATAGCCAGCTATCTAAACATTTTATATTATATATCAAACCCTTAGGGTAGCTTCTATACTCAGCCTCTCTCAATTGGAATTCTGTTATATTAATTGCTGCTTCTATAAGTTTCTTATCAATTCCTTCCTTTACAAGCTTATTTAAAGTATCAAAATATACCTTTTTGAATGCTTCCTGCTTATCAATATCAGTGTTCTTAACTATTACAGAAAAAGTTGGCTGAAGTATTCCATTATCAACATCACTAAATACATCCTTTCCTATCCCTGCCTCTATTAATGCCTTCTTTAATGGAGCTGCAGGGGATGCAAGGAGCAAATATTCAAGTATTTCTATAGCAAGATAAAGCTCAGGATCTTTTGATGTACCAATTACAGAATTCAAGCTCATATACGCCTTTTCTTTATCACTTTCTTCATCTGAAATCGGGTAATCAAAATTAATTTCTTTCAACTGTCCAATAGGCTGTTGAATAGATATTTCTGAATCAATCTCTAGCTTGTCGAAATCCTTCAAATAATTATTGTTGATAAATTCTAGCTGCTCCCCTATATTGCCATTACCATACAAGAAGAAATAACTATTGGACGGATGATAATACTTCTTATGATATTTTTCAAATTGTCTTTGTGTGAGTTTTGGTATATCATCAGGATCTCCACCAGATTCAACGCCATAAGAAGTATCAGGAAACAATGTCGATTGAACCCTCCTTGACAATATTGATTCAGGAGATGAAAACGCACCTTTCATCTCATTATAAACTACACCCTTATAGATAATTTCGTCCTCTTTGTTTTCCAGCTCGTAATGCCAGCCTTCCTGCATGAATATTTCCTTATACTTATAAATATTCGGGTAAAATACAGCATCCATGTAAACATCCATTAGATTATAAAAATCCTTATCATTCTTGCTGCCAATAGGATACATAGTCTTATCAGAAAAGGTCATGGCATTTAGAAATGTATTTAAGGAACCCTTTACAAGCTCAACAAAAGGTTCCTTACACGGAAATTTCCGTGAGCCGCATAAGACTGAATGCTCCAATATATGAGGTAGCCCTGTGCTGTCCTCAGGAGGAGTGCGGAAGCTGACTGAGAAAAGCTTGTTGTCATCATCATTCTCAAGTTGTATCAGCTTTGCTCCACTTTTTTCATGATAAAATAGTCTACCCTTTGAGTTTATCTCCTCAAGCTGCTTTTCTTGCTTCAGAGTAAACCCATGATAGTTTTTGTTTACTTCAAGATGCATCTATTAATCCCTCCGTTTTTTATCTCTACTTATCTATATGTTTTGCACTTAACATTTAATATTATGTTCAAAGTGTGCAAAACATTTTCCTTGATTCATATGTTGTAAAAATTCTTACTGATAATACAAAAGTAGATGCTTCTACTGCTTTTATATATGTTAAATCTTTTTCGCAACATATCTGATAAGTTTATAGTATATATGCTAAATTTAGAACAATATATTAAATTTCTCCTAACTATAGAAAAGTCCTCTAAAATACTATAATTTATTGATTTGTGTAAAAAATATTAAAATTGGTCATGTATTCTTACTGAAATGCATTTCACTTAACTTCTGCTTGCTCTAATGCTCTTTCTACAGCCAGCTTCCAGTTCTTACTGCTTATTGTTGCTCCTGATATATCATCAACCTCTGTACTTTGCTTTAACAATATCTTTTTGGCTAAATCTTCTTTAAACTTATTTCCAGTCCTCTCTTCGTAGATAACCTCTTCATCTTCATTAGTATATTTTCTTAAAGTTATTTGTGCTATCATACTATCAGATACTATAACCGTAGCACCTTCATTTCCATATTTCCATTTATCGCCTCTGCCTTCATAAGTGCCATCTTTCCAATTTACTGTCGGGGTAGTTACTCCAAGATTTGGTTTTGCGGCTCTGTATGTACATCCACTTAAGCTAAAAACTAATGCTATAACAAGGATAAATATTATTATCTTTTTCATTTAGTTCCTCCTAGTTTATAAAATTGTTTTGTTACATTTATATTATAAGTATGTATATTTACTGCATTATTTATGTAAATTAAAAAGTCGAAGCATTGCTCCGACTTTTTTAATCGTTCATAAAAGTAATGATTTTATTATTATAAAGTTCTATCATTTCATAAGCAGTTTTTTCATCCAACACCCCATTTAAAGTAGGTGTCTCAAAAAATCTTTTTGCTAATCTTACTTTTGTCATATCAAAATTTAGAGCCTTTTTAATCCTTAGCTTAGTCTTATATACTCTTTCTGCAATTGCAGTCAAGTCATCATCATTAAGCTTATAGCCTATTGAGTTTAAGGCAGCAATTATAGTAGCCCTATGATATACTTTTCTAGCAAAAAGACATATTACTAAGGAATTTAGCATACATCGTTCTAGTTCTTCCTTAAACAATGCATCTACAACCTTCTCCTTATCAAAATCCCCCTTGCCCTGATCTGTTGAATACCCTGCATTGCAGAGATGAGAATGTCTCGCACCTGTAACAGCTCCAACAATAGCTCCATAACCTGTATGATAGCCTGGCATCTCATTCTTTGCAAAATTCATTGCAAAATCCGTACCTCCATAAAGCTCTGATGCCACCGCTGTACCTTTCCCTAAAGCCTTATAGAACTCATTCTCCATTTTTGATATATATTGAAGAGCCTTCATATAATTTTTAGTATTGCCAAATTCCAAAGGCACTATGGTTTCTTTATCAGATACTATACTCCTTTGATATGCCTCTGTCGCCCATCCTAGCGTTACACCTGATGACATGGCGTCCATTCCTAGCTGTTCTACCACCTCAATAATCTGAAGAATCTCATCTGATGTCTTTATTCCGAGGAAGGTACCAAGGGCAAATATCAATTCATAATCATAACCTACACTGACCGCTTCATACTCATAGCCTCTATCAAACTCACGACGGAACTGACCTATATGAATACATCCTACAGGACAGCCTGTGCATGCCATTTTTCTTACAAGATTATTTCTTGTAAAGGCTTCTCCTGATACAGCCTCAATATGTTCAAAGCTGCTATTTTGAAGATTCTTTGTTGGAAGAGCATTCATATCATTTAAAGGCTCTAAATTTATAGGAGTACCTATATCATGATATTTCTCCATTATCTCAGTATCAGTAACCTTGTTATATATATCCTGATATACCCTAAAATAATCTTTAAAATTTTTGATTGGTACACTTCTATCTCCAATTACAGTAACAGCTTTCAGATTCTTACTGCCGAAAACTGCTCCCAGACCAAGCCGTCCAAAATGTCTGTAAGTATCTACGCATACACTTGCATAGCTCACTAGATTTTCTCCCGCTGGTCCTATACGAAGTATACTGCGTTTGCCGCTTCCAGGTTCATTTTCTCTAATAAAGCCACCTACATCATCAGAGGATAATCCCCATAAGGACCGTGCATCCTTAAACTCCACATTATTCCTATTAACCGTTATATAAACAGGCTTACTTGCCTTGCCTGTAATTACAACTGCATCATATCCAGCCATAAACAATGTTAGAGCAAGCCTTCCTCCTGCATAGGACTCTCCGAGCTCCCCAGTCAAAGGTGATATAAACATAGCCACAGTTTTTGTTATTACTGGAAAAACAGTTGATGCCGCCCCTATGGCAAATATAATCGGTTGTTCCTTATCTAGAGGGTCTAAATCAGCTCTCATGTTTTCCTCCAAAAGCTTAGAGGCTACTCCGACTCCACCTAGATAATCACAAAGATCCTTTCTGTGATCCACCTTTATCTTTTCAGAACTTAAATTTATATATAAAACTCTTATATAATCTTGATATATCATTCTGAATCCTCCATTCTCAAGCATTCATGAGGACAAAATTTAGAGCATACTCCACAGTGCTTACAGATAATCGGCTTATGTTCAACTTCATCAAAATTTACTGCACCAACTATACAAGCTGTAACACACTTTTTACAGCCTATACATCTATCCTTTTTCAGTAAGACTCCTCCACCTTCCCTTGGCTCTAACGCCCCAGAAGGGCAAGCCTCGACACAAGGTATATCCCCTTTACAACCCAAACAAACTATAGACACAAACTTTCCCTTAAGCCCACCCCTTGTTTTTATTTTAATTGCGCTTTTCACAAGTGAATGATCCTGCTTATTTACACTAGCACAAACCATCATACAGCTAAAACAACCTATACATTTGTTCATACCCTCAGCCTTTAAAATCTTAGACATACACATTACCTCTCAAAGAATTTTTTTCTTATTAACTTGATATTTTACACCAAATAATTATTTTTGTAAAACAGTGCGATATGTTCCCCACTATTAATAGAACGCACAAATTTCATTGATTTGCATGAAACATGAAAATTTATCACGTTCTCCGCAACTAATTCATCTGTGCGTTCAATTTATTTTATGATTGACAAACTTATTACATAATATCCGCTAAGGTCTGTTTATCAGGATCAAAGTTTATAAATCTTCTAAAGTGCTTCATAAATATAAAAGGAACAAATAGAAATATAGAAATTGCAAAGCAACCTGAAATTACATATCTTATCGGAAAATACTCTGCTAAGACACCACCAACAGCATATCCAATAGGAGCTAGACCCATACATACAGTCTGCATTAGTCCAGATACCTTACCTCTCATATTTTGAGGTACACTTAATTGTGTTGATACATTTATAATTGCATTTAATACTGAATTAGTTAAACCACCTAAAAATAGTAATATCATTACTATTAACATATTATTATTAAAAGGAAGCACTGCAAAAAGTATAGAGGAAATAAAACTACATCCTAACAGAACAGGCATTCTTTTTGAAGTTGGAATTTCAACAAAAGATGTAAATAACATACCTGCCATCATGCCTGCTGTCAGTGAAGCCATTGCTATACCATATTTAACAGGTCCCAAAGCTTCTGTTTGATGAAAAAGTGGTAAAAATAATACCATTGCCATACTGGAAAAAAGATTTAAAAAAGCAGCTACAATAATAAGATCTCGTAGACCCCTAAATTTCCATACAAAGGTATAACCTTCCTTCATATCAACCATAAAATTTTGCTCTACAGCAGGTCGTTCTACTTTAGGTATTTTAATAAAAATCTCAGTTATTGCCGAGAACAGATATGATATACCATTAAACAAAAACATAATTGGAGCACCCAGCAAACTATATAATACTCCACCTATAGAATTCCCTACTATGTTAGAACCAGCATATATCATAGAAAATGCTGAGTTGGCTTTCATAAGCTTGGACTTTTTAACCAAATCTGGTATAGATGATCCTACTGCAGGATTGAATAAAGCTGCGCATGTGCCTGATATAATAGATGTAGCAAACACCATCCAAATCTCTGCATGTCCAGTAAAAGCTGCAATAGCAATAAGCGTAACAAATACCCCTCTAATCGCATCTGTTATAACAATTATATTTCTTCTGTTTGCTCTATCAACATATACTCCTCCAAAAGGTGATATTATTAACCTTGGTATAGTTGAACAAGCCATGAGTGTACCCATAAGTGCAGTTGAACCTGTCTTCTCTAATATCCAGAAACCTAGAGCTATGCTATATGCAACATCTCCTAATGCTGATACCAGCTGCCCCTGCCACAGAAGGAAAAAATTCCACGTCCAAAGCTTTTCTTTGATATCGACTTCATCATTATTATTTAACTCTTGATTAGCTACCATTCTGTCCCCTCACTTTTTAAATATTTATATATCTATAAGTATATCAATACATAAACACTTACGTCAATTAATGGAATAAAATTAAATTTATACCTACCTTTATACCTCTTCAACCTAAATTAATTTCTTCTGCTTCACTATTGCCCTTTTCACAAACACCATACATGATGCGGATATAGCCACATATATACCTAGAATGATCCAGCCAAGTTCAATACCTGTAGTTTTAATAACTATACCCATTACCATAGGACTTATAATGTTTCCAAAGCCAAATATTGTACCCAGTACTCCACTCATCCTGCCTCTATGCGACATAGGAGTGTTATCTGCAATAAAAGGCATTGTACTTATAGAAAGTACAATCTCCCCAACGGTAAATACAAATACAGAGATAAAGAAAGCTGTAAGAGTATTATATACTCCTAGCATACCAAAGCCTATAGAATATAGTATGCCTCCTGTTACAATCTTCTTAATATGATTTATTCTTCTCATTAGCCAAGTAATAATTGGAGTAAAAGCTATTACAACTATACCATTGAAGCTAGCCAAGTAACCATAATAAATAGCTCCCATTTTACCAAAATTTTGTCCTGTATGCATTGGCATCATAAAACCCCATTGTGCATAGGTAAAATTGTATCCAATTATAGCTATAGCAAATATAATCAGTGCAGGTCTTCGGAGTAAAACACTTATAATTGAACCTGACTCTCTGCATTCCATTACTCTGCTTTCATCTAAAGTATCCTGTCTTGTGTCATTGATAGTTTCTCTAACAAAAAATATTATCAAAAGTAAAGAAACAAGTGCTGTAAGTGCATCTCCAATGAATATCAAATTTAAATGGTTTTCAAATAACATACCTGCCAAAAGTGGTCCTACCGAAAAGCCTAAATTCCAGCCCATATATGATAGAGCATAAGCTCCATTTCTATTTTCTGGAGTAGTCAAATCTGCCATTAGAGAATCGTGAGCCGGTCCTGATGTTGACATAAATATTCCAGCTAGCATAATCAGATATACCATCGTCATAGAAGGCTGTACAAAGCCACTTATCAAATAAACCATAATTGACAAGGCATCAAAAATAATTATTACTTTTCTCCTACCTAAAGTATCTGCTAGCTTACCTCCCATTATTGTAGCAGGCATATATAAAAGTCCTGCCACACTCATATATATACCAGCCACATCACTGCTAAGACCAATCTTCACTGTAAGTATAAGAGTGAGAAAAGGTCCCACAAAACAACCCATAGCATTTACAATCCTTGATATAAATATTATGTATACTTCCTTTGGAAGACCAATATAAGGCTCCAATAGTTTTAATACTACCCCTTTAATTTTTAAATGCAAATTTCCCATGCTAACACCTCCAAATAAAAAAGTCATGTTATACCCCGTAGGACACGCCATGACCTATAACCGCAAAAATATAAAAAGCCACAGATTATGTGAGACCCGTAGACATATCTACATCTTACTTAGGCAATAATGCACAGGTCGGAATATATGTTTAATAATCTTAAAATAGTTGTGCCTAATATTAACATTTTCATACTCTGACCTCCTTTGTGTTTTTTATAAGCTACTTTACACTACCGTGAATTTGTTTTCCTCTGTAAATCTTACTATTTGCATAAGCTATTGTCAAAGGCTTTCATATGTAAAAAAATCATTTAATAAAGTTTTATTAAATGAGAATCTTTTATAAAACATCTACTTTAATGCTAAATATTATATATAATTAAATAAAAAACCAAATATCATGTATTACAGTCTAATTTATGAAACCATTAAAATTGAGGTGATAGGATTGGATCAATTAGAGCTTATTCAACTTGCAAAACAAGGCGACTCTAATGCATTCTATAATTTAATTTGTGAACACAAAATACAAATGTACAAGATTGCATATTCCTACTTTAGGAATGAACAGGATGCTCTTGAAGCTATACAAGAGACTACCTATAGGGCCTTCAATAGTTTGCAAAAACTAAAACAAGCGCAATATTTCAAGACATGGCTATTTCGGATTCTTATTAACTATTGTATAGATGAAAATAAACGAAAAAATAAGATAATAGTGCTTCCTGTCAGTTCAGGTATCAATGAAGCTGCAGATACTGATAATAGGTTAGAGATTAGCCGTGCGATATCTAACCTGAATTCAAAATATAAAAGCATTATAATTCTAAAATATTATGAGGACTTAACAATTAATGATATAGCTTATATTTTGGAGAGACCCGTAGGCACAATAAAAACATGGCTTAATAAAGCCTTAAATGAATTGAGAATAATTCTTAGTGAGGAGGGGTGCGATAATGCAAAGCCAAGAAGAAAAGATGCTATTAATGTCAAAGACTGATTATGACAATATACACATTCCCGATGATATTGATGACTATATTTTAAAAGGGCTCAAAACTAAAGGTAAGGTTAAAAAAACGAGAACAGCCTTACTATCAATTAGCACAGCAGCTGTCATTACTTTATTTCTACTAGCCTCAGTGATCCGCATATCACCAGTATTCGCTGGTTATCTAGATGATGTACCTATACTAAAGTATATTGTTAAACTGGTTAACTATGATAAAGGGCTCAAGTCCGCTATAGATAACAATTTCATACAAAATATCGGAATCTCAGATGAACATGGCGGCATCAAGCTCACTATTGACAATATAATTATTGATCAAGCAAGAATGATTGTTTTTTATACCCTTGAAAACAACAGCAGTTATAATCATTTGGACATAGAAACAATTAAATTCACTGATGAAACCAGAAAAAATCTTGAAGCAAGCTTTGGCTACGGTTTTTTAGATAATAATGATGAACAGCGTAATATACAAAATAACATTAATATAAGCTTTCCAGAAAATTTTGATATACCTGACACTATACATTTTGAGCTAGAACTACACCACAAAGATAGCCCCGATTCAATGGATAAAGTTAAGCTGCCTTATATATGGCAGGTAGATATTCCAATAGATAAAAGCAAGTTTGAAAATCTTAAGGAAGTTTATAATCTTGATCAGACAATAGAAATAGAAAACCAAAAGATAATTTTTAAAAAAGCTATTTTGTACCCTACTAGGATAGAGGTTCAAGTAGAATTCCCAAAAGAGAACTCTAAGAAAATTCTAAGGTTTGACAATCTTAAAATTTTAAACGAAAAGGGGGAGTCATTAGCTACTATCATAAATGATGTTACCTCTACAATTCCTGATGAAAACCGTGTAAATTTATATTTTGAAAGTAATTATTTTTCCCAGCCGCAGAGTCTATTTCTACAGGGCAGCAGCCTAAGAGCACTTGATAAGGATAAGCTAGAAATTATTGTAGATACCGAGAAAAAACAATTACTAAAAGCTCCTGATAAAAATATTTCCTTACATGATGTTATCAAAACTGATGAAGGTACTATTTTAAGCTTTCTCCTTAAAGCTGATGAACATCTTGATGATAAATTTTCGTATTTTGTATTTAGACAAGTAATAAAAGATGCAGAAGACGTTGAAAATGGATATTGCAGCCTAGAGACTTCTGGTTCAGGTTTAAATCAAGAGGTTTCTGTAAACTTACCAAAGAATTTTCATTATAAAAATCCGCTAAGTCTTACAATCGACGACTATCCTTCTCGAATTAAAGGAGATTTCAAAATAAAAATTAAATAAATATCAAAGTCCCAGCTCTTAAGTAGAACTGGGACTTATTTTGCCTATTTATTTGCTTTATAAATCACAGACTCATCAATATTTGATAGTTTACTACAGCCTGTCATTATCATAGTATCATATAGCTCCTTGCCTATTTTTTCTGTATAAATCTTAACAGCCTCAGCACCTCCACCATAAGCAGAAACTGCATATGGTCTTCCGATTAAAACAGCATCAGCACCCAGCCCCAACACCTTCACCACATCAATGCCCGTTCTTATACCACCATCAATGAATATCTTCATTGTACCCTTGACAGCCTTAGCAATTTCAGGCAGTACCTCTACTGTTGCAGGCGTTTGATCTAAAACTCTGCCGCCATGATTTGATACTACTATACCATATGCGCCTGCTTCCAACGCCTTCAAAGCACCTTTTACAGTCATAATACCCTTAATTATAAAAGGAAGCTTAGTTGATGCTATAATCTCTTTTAGCTCTTCTACTGACTTAGGACTTACCGGTTTTCCAGCTGCTGCCAAAATAGCAAGTCCTGCTGCATCAACGTCCATAGCTACAGCTAAAGCCCCTGCTGCTTCTGCTTTCTTTACCTTTCTAAGTATCTCATCCTTTTTCCATGGCTTAATAGTTGGAATACCCCATCCTTCTACCTCCTTAATAGCTTTTAGAGGCAGGTCAAAAAACTCATCCTTAACTCCATCTCCTGTAAAACCCGCAGTCCCACCTTGTTTACAGCCTGTAACAATCGCTCTTGAATAAGTCTCATCATTCAATACTTCACTATAATGCAGGTTAAGACCACCAATGGGTGCCGCAAAAATAGGATATTTAAATCTCTTGCCAAATAACTCAATTGAAGTATCTATATCCTTAAATTCATATATAGTATCCATATTTAACTTAATATCTTTTAGTTTTGCATAGTTTATTGAGAAGCCTTCTCCCGTATCCTTACCTCCAACACCAGGTATCTCTCCTCTACAGACTATACCGTTGCACTCTTTGCATACTCTGCACTTCTTTCCAATAGTATTTCTTGCATCAATTAAAATATTATTATAATTCAAAATTATTCCTCCTTACTTTTTATCTATATATTTTGCACTAAACATTTTTCTTAATTCATATGTTGTAAAAAATGCATTGCCGATAATATTAAATCAAATACTTGTACTGTTTCGAAATTATTAATTTCTGCTTCACACACATATATAAATTTGTTATATCATAAGGCTCTACATTCATAATAAATGCAGAGCCTTAACGTTTATCTTACAGGACAAATTCCATTTTCACAACCATCATTGCCTATATCTATTAGAATTTCCTGTTTTTCATACTTTGAAATTAAGGAAGGAACAAAAGGCTTCATTACATTTTTTCTCCTAATATACTCTTCCTCATCTATTGCTTCATATGGAAGCAGCTTATAGAAATTATCATCTAAGGACAAGAAGGAAAGCGCAACCACATCATCCCAATTATCCCATACCCACTGTTCTACTATATCCCATTCATCATTTCTCACATGAATTGTAATTGAACAATTGTGGTCAACATAATACTCCATAAACATTTTATAGTTCTCAAGCTGCTCTATAGCGCTAACTTCATATTTAGTCTTGCCTTCAGGTGCCTTTACAGGGAACTCTATAACCTTTGTTGAGCAAGTCTCCAAATCTTGACCAACCTCAGGTAATACAGGATAATCTAACTCCTCACACACCTTTACTAATGGATCGTCTGCACTTATTCTTACCCTTCTTATATAATATGGTGAATGAGAATAATGCACTCCACTAGAAACTGTAGGAAGCTGACTTAAAGTACCCTCAGGTTTTACAGTTGTTGAAAGCAGTGGAGCTTTGCTGCCCAATTCCCTTGAATAGCTCTCTGCTTCCTTATGAGCTGTCTCCCTTAAAAGCTTCAGAAGCTCAATTTGCTCCTCTTTTGTCATATTTGTTGCATTTACCATATCTTGCCATCCAGTCAAGGAACAACCTAAAAGCTTATCTCTTTGTTGTACAGCATCCCAAAGTGGAAGCTCTAACTCAACACAAGTCATTCTATAACCTGCTCTAACAGATAGCTTTTGTGCTCTTACAAGACCATTGATATCTAATGTCTTATCTGACTTAACATAAGCAAACATATTTAAAGTTGTTAGGTTGCATAACCCTTTTGAATCAAGAAGAATCTCTCCGCATGGGTTCACGCCATTCATATTTGGTCTTCTCTTGGAAGCTGCCTCAGCATTTATCCATCCCGGCTCACCGGAATATCTCATCTGTTCAATCTGCCAGTGCAGCATATCTCTTGTAGGTCGTTTAGTATAGTATATTGAGTTATTACTCATCTGTCTATGTATTATTTCCTTATCTACTACCCATTGTCCATCAACCTGCTTATAAATATGAGATTTTGCTTCTAAGCACTCTCTATCGTCACAATCGAGCAACGCGATTTCAGCAGTTCTCCTTACTCCACCCACAACAACATTTTCACCAATAATATTAGCTATGTCAAGACAGTCTACAGGCTTTAACTTGACTCTCTTAGTATCATCTAGGGTACCACGCTTCTTAATAACCTTATCAATCTTCAGAAACATATTTTTCAAGCTTGTATATCCGCTTGCAGTGCCTCCGAAGTTCTTAAGCTTTTCTCCCTTTGGTCGCACATGATCATAATCCATAATAATAGACTTTACATTTCTATATTCACTGCTATAGAGTATCTTGAACATAAAATCCAAAGACTGTATCCAGCCTTCCTTACTATCACCGATTGTTATCTTAGCTGTATTTTTATAGAAGAATTCCAAGCTTGTACTATCTTCTCTTTCTTTACGTGGCACAGGACTATAATCCTTATGTATTATTTCATAATCCGTACGGATTTTAGGAAGCTTTACTACATCATCCTTTAAAATTCTAATACCAACTCCTGAGCCAATCATCAAAAGATAAAATACATCTCTGAAGGCTTCAAAGCTGTCAATTATCTGAAAGGAACAGTTATAGTTAGCCATTGGATAATTCTTTGCCACATGAGTATTTCCTACCCAGAAGGTTCTTCCAGACAAAAACTGTCTTAGGTTATATACATTATCAAATAGCTCCTCAGCTTCATCCCTTTTGGAATGTACCAGACTGCAATTATACTCAACAGCACGTCTTACTGTTTCCCACCAATACTCTCTTCTTTTTTCCTCTTCCAACCATCTTGAATATGTTCTATAGTAAACAAAATTACCTAATTGATTCATTGGTGATGGCTTATGCTTATATCGACTTATAAATTCATCTGTCAACATTCTGTCATCACTTATTTGTCTTAAATTTCTAGTTTTTGATTGTTCATTTCTGTATATTATATACTGCTTAGCAACATCCTTTCTACTACTTTCCATTAGTTCGAATTCTACAATATCTTGTATATCTTCTACATGAACAGGTGAATCTAACTGCCTAATTTTGGTCTCAATTTTTTTTACCAATTCCTCACTTAGTATAGAATCAACACTAAGCTTTGTTTCTTCCATAGCTCTTTCAATAGCAGTTTTTATTTTGCTCCTCTCATACTTAACAACTGTATCATCACGTTTTACTACCTTAATCATAAACCTCCCCTTCCAACATGTTATAAAGCTAGTAATATAAAGGTCTTGAGGTCACTTAGCAACAACATTTAGTGCTCGCAGTCAACCTTTTACACTATATATTGTATCACACAGGATAACAAGGGTAAAGTAAAATGTGCCATTCTAAAAATAATTAGCATTAATTTTTATAGAAATTTAAAGAGGGGCAACACACATGTTACCTCTCTTACACTTTTATTCCTTACTTAATCCATTCACAGTATATCGATTTGCAGAGTTCCACAAAATCCATTCCTTCACCCCAGCGTCATAGGTTCCTTTAATTTGAGCCCTTATTTCAGCAGCTCCATATTTCTTATATCTTGGAAGATAAGTTGCAGAGAAATCCTGTAACCATGGTCTTAGCTTTGCAATTGATTTTTCATCCTTACTCAATCTTTCACTCGCCTTTTTCATACTATAATTAACAATTTTATATGGCTCAAAATCCGGCTCAGCTACTCCATAACTTCCTTTTCCATAATGCGAAGGATAAACCATAGGACAAATTACATCTACACTTTCTGCTAAATATTCCAATTGTTGACCTATATTCATATCATCTTGTGCTGTTGTGACCAAGCCAAATACATCTGCCGATGTCACAACACCATTATTAGATAATCTTTCTCTTGCATACTTTAAAAAATCTCCAATAGCTTGTGCCTTATTTTTGTCCTTCAAAGCCCCATAATCAATTAATCTTATGTTACCATCTGTGGGAAAGCGCACATAATCAAACTGTATCTCACTAAATCCTTTTACAGCTGCCTCTTCTGCAATATTCAAGACATAATCCCATGCTTGTTTATTATATGGATTTAACCACGCTTGATTGTTTCTATCACGCCAAACAGTACCATTTGTAGTTTTTACTGCTAAATTCGGAAATTTACTTGCTGCTTTATTATCTTTAAATGTAACTATCCTTGCAATAGTATATATTTCTTTTTCATTTAAATACTTAAGCACAGCATCTATGTCTTCTATTATTACTTTATTATTAGCACCACAAAACTGTACATCTTCCAAATTAGTTTTATACAATACCATTCCTTCATCACTTTTTACGTCTATTACTACAGCATTTAACTCTGTTTCATCAATTAGCTTTACCAGCTTCTCAAACTTTTCCTTGTCAGCTATTGAATGACCAGTCATATATATTCCTCTTACTTCAGTATTATCTTTCATCAGATCCCAATTTGGAGAAGTCTGTTCTAAATAGTCTTGGGTTTTTGAACTTATAGTATGGCTATTCTTATTTATTTCCTCTTCTGCACTAACCATAGAAATCATTAGTGCAATAGCTACTATTATTATAAATAAAAAGTTATAAATTGAAGCTCGCCCTCTAACCATCTCCATTAATCATCTCCTTATGCTATTTTTTCATCTTTATACCCCGAATTTCAACATATTTTACTCTCTTATAATACCAAAATATGAAGATATGAACAACAAAAAACAAAAGAGAGAAAAACAAATGTTTCTCTCCCATAATTATAGTTTTTGTTATTTAGCTTTTTATATACATAATTAAAAATTTATTTATTCAAAAAATAAAAATGGCTCCTCAAGTTGGACTCGAACCAACGACCCTGCGGTTAACAGCCGCATGCTCTACCAACTGAGCTATTGAGGAACAAATTGCGGACTAAATAAATAGTCCGCATTACCCGGCGACGACTTACTCTCCCAGGACCCTGCGGTCCAAGTACCATCAGCACTGGAGAGCTTAACTTCTGTGTTCGGTATGGGAACAGGTGTGACCTCTCCGTTATTGCCACCAGATTTGTTATGAAGATGTTTTTGCACCTTCAAAACTGCACAATACATTTAATTTATCTATTTTAGTAACGCTGAACTTGTGTTACTTACGATATTTCACTAAGATATATTTCTAATGCTGTGGTAACTTTATGATACCTGCATTTGGTTATGTTCTTAGGTTTTATCGATGTTTTCTACGGTTTTCCACTAAGAAATTCTATTACTTTCGCTACACTGCTCATAGATGAGCAGCCCGCAAAAGAGAATTTCTAATTGTAAAACCTTTGTTAGATCAAGCCCTCGACCTATTAGTATCGGTCAGCTACGTACATTACTGCACTTACACCTCCGACCTATCAACCATGTAGTCTACATGGGGTCTTACCAGCCTACGCTGTGGGAAATCTTATCTTGAAGCCAGTTTCGCGCTTAGATGCCTTCAGCGCTTATCTGTTCCGAACTTAGCTACTCAGCTATGCACTTGGCAGTGCAACTGATGCACCAGAGGTTCGTCCATCCCGGTCCTCTCGTACTAAGGACAGCACTCCTCAAATTTCCTACGCCCGCGACGGATAGGGACCGAACTGTCTCACGACGTTCTGAACCCAGCTCGCGTGCCGCTTTAATGGGCGAACAGCCCAACCCTTGGGACCTACTTCAGCCCCAGGATGCGACGAGCCGACATCGAGGTGCCAAACCTCCCCGTCGATGTGGACTCTTGGGGGAGATAAGCCTGTTATCCCCGAGGTAGCTTTTATCCGTTGAGCGATGGCCCTTCCACTCGGTACCACCGGATCACTAAGTCCTACTTTCGTACCTGCTCGACTTGTCTGTCTCGCAGTCAGGCTCCCTTCTGCCTTTGCACTCTTCGAATGATTTCCAACCATTCTGAGGGAACCTTTGAACGCCTCCGTTACTCTTTTGGAGGCGACCGCCCCAGTCAAACTGCCCACCTGACTATGTCCCATGACCAGCTTATGGCCACTGGTTAGAATTCCGGTATCTCAAGAGTGGTATCCCAACGTCGACTCCTTAAACACTTGCGTGCCTATCTCTCAGTCTCCCACCTATCCTGTACATGAAATACTAAAACCCAATGTCAAGCTACAGTGAAGCTCTACGGGGTCTTTCCGTCCAATCGCGGGTAACTAGCATCTTCACTAGTACTACAATTTCGCCGAGTGTGTTGTCGAGACAGCGCTCAAGTCGTTACGCCATTCGTGCGGGTCAGAACTTACCTGACAAGGAATTTCGCTACCTTAGGACCGTTATAGTTACGGCCGCCGTTTACTGGGGCTTAAGTTCTATGCTTCGGATTACTCCTAACACTTCCCCTTAACCTTCCAGCACCGGGCAGGCGTCAGCCCCTATACGTCATCTTTCGATTTAGCAGAGACCTGTGTTTTTGATAAACAGTCGCTTGAGCCTTTTAACTGCGGCCTCATTTCTGAGGCACCCCTTCTCCCGAAGTTACGGGGTCATTTTGCCGAGTTCCTTGACAACACTTCCCTCGCTCGTCTTAGGATTCTCTCCTCATCTACCTGTGTCGGTTTACGGTACGGGCACCTAACATCTCGTTAGCAGCTTTTCTTGACAGTGTGAAATCAGATACTTCGTTACTTAATTTCACTCCCCATCACACCTCAACCTATTAGTATGCGGTCTTTCCTACATACAAGCCTCAGTGCTTGGGCACGGACAACCAACGCCGTGCTTATCTTATCCTCCTGCGTCACTGCTTCCTTCAATCGATATTAGGTGGTATCGGAATATCAACCGATTGTCCATCGGATACGCTATACGCCTCTCCTTAGGCCCCGACTTACCCTGAGCGGACGAACCTTCCTCAGGAAACCTTAGATTTTCGACGGTGAAGATTCTCACTTCACTCTCGCTACTTATACCAGCATTCTCTCTCCTGTACAGTCCACTACTCCTTTCGGTATAGCTTCTGCCCGTACAGGACGCTCCCCTACCCATCTTGCGATGCCATAGCTTCGGTATTAGACTTTAGCCCCGGACATTTTCGGCGCATGACCACTTGACCAGTGAGCTATTACGCACTCTTTAAATGTATGGCTGCTTCTAAGCCAACATCCTGGTTGTCTCTGTAGTCACACATCCTTTCCCACTTAGTCTAAATTTTGGGACCTTAGCTGATGGTCTGGGCTGTTTCCCTCTTGACCACGGATCTTATCACTCGTAGTCTGACTCCCAACAATCAAATATCCGGCATTCGGAGTTTGATAGGGTTCGGTAACCGATAAGGCCCCTAGCCCATTCAGTGCTCTACCTCCGGTATTCTGTGTTGAGGCTAGCCCTAAAGCTATTTCGGGGAGAACCAGCTATCTCCGAGTTCGATTGGAATTTCTCCGCTATCCACAGCTCATCCCCCGATTTTTCAACACCGGTGGGTTCGGGCCTCCATTAGATTTTACTCCAACTTCACCCTGTCCATGGATAGGTCACCCGGTTTCGGGTCTACATCAGCCAACTTATTCGCCCTATTAAGACTCGCTTTCGCTTCGGCTCCGCACCTCTAGTGCTTAACCTCGCTGACTAACGTAACTCGCTGGTCCGTTCTACAAAAAGTACGCGGTCACCCTGTATTTCTACATAGGGCTTCCACCGATTGTAAGCGTACGGTTTCAGGTTCTATTTCACTCCCCTTCCGGGGTTCTTTTCACCTTTCCCTCACGGTACTATGCGCTATCGGTCACTAGGTAGTATTTAGCCTTGGGAGGTGGTCCTCCCTGCTTCCCACAAGGTTTCACGTGTCTCGTGGTACTCTGGATTCTGACTCATATATTTCAGCTTTTCACTTACTGGACTTTTACCACCTATGGTTGAGCTTTCCAACTCTATTCAGCTAAGCTTCATATATTAAATGTCAGTCCACAACCCCAAAGAAGTTACCCTCTCTGGTTTGGGCTCTTTCCCTTTCGCTCGCCGCTACTTAGGAAATCGATGTTTCTTTCTACTCCTCCGGGTACTTAGATGTTTCAGTTCCCCGGGTTTCCCCTCCTATGACTATTTATTCATCATAGGATACCTAGACATTACTCTAGGTGAGTTTCCTCATTCGGATATCTACGGGTCGATGCCTATTTGCGGCTCACCGTAGCTTTTCGCAGCTTGTCACGTCCTTCTTCGGCTCCTAGTGCCAAGGCATCCACCATACGCTCTTACTAGCTTGATCTAAGAAGTTCTTTTGAACTCTTTTTATTTCTCAGCGTTATTGTGTTTAATTACTCTCTTTCGAGATTAATTACCCTGGATCTTTTCAATGTATTGTGCAGTTTTCAAGGTACAAGAAGTAACTAACAAGGAATTCACACTAATGCAAATTCCTTACATAGTCCTTCAAAACTAATCAGTGTAACTAACCTTAACTCTTTTGGTCAGGTTATTTAAAATATAGTGCACATCTCTTTCGATCTGTGACTATCGACCATAGGATATACAAACATTTTTCAGTCTGTAATGCTCCTTAGAAAGGAGGTGATCCAGCCGCACCTTCCGATACGGCTACCTTGTTACGACTTCACCCCAGTCGCTAGCTTCACCTTCGACGGCTCTCTCCTTACGGTTAAGTCACCGGCTTCGGGTGCCTCTAACTCCCATGGTGTGACGGGCGGTGTGTACAAGGCCCGGGAACGTATTCACCGCGACATTCTGATTCGCGATTACTAGCAACTCCAACTTCATGTAGGCGAGTTGCAGCCTACAATCCGAACTGAGAGTAACTTTTAGGGATTTGCTTGCTATCACTAGCTTGCTTCCCGTTGTTTTACCCATTGTAGCACGTGTGTAGCCCAGAACATAAGGGGCATGATGATTTGACGTCATCCCCACCTTCCTCCGAGTTATCCCCGGCAGTCTCACTAGAGTGCTCATCTTACTGTTAGCAACTAATGATAAGGGTTGCGCTCGTTGCGGGACTTAACCCAACATCTCACGACACGAGCTGACGACAACCATGCACCACCTGTCTCTCTGCCCCGAAGGGTTTCCTCAGTTACGAGTAATGCAGAGGATGTCAAGTCCTGGTAAGGTTCTTCGCGTTGCTTCGAATTAAACCACATGCTCCGCTGCTTGTGCGGGCCCCCGTCAATTCCTTTGAGTTTCAACCTTGCGGCCGTACTCCCCAGGCGGGATACTTATTGCGTTAGCTGCGGCACGGAAGGGGTCGATACCTCCCACACCTAGTATCCATCGTTTACAGCGTGGACTACCAGGGTATCTAATCCTGTTTGCTCCCCACGCTTTCGCGCCTCAGCGTCAGTTACAGTCCAGTAAGTCGCCTTCGCCACTGGTGTTCCTCCTAATATCTACGCATTTCACCGCTACACTAGGAATTCCACTTACCTCTCCTGCACTCTAGCGTCCCAGTATCAGATGCTATTCCCGAGTTAAGCCCGGGGATTTCACATCTGACTTAAGACGCCGCCTACGCGCCCTTTACGCCCAATAATTCCGGACAACGCTTGCCACCTACGTATTACCGCGGCTGCTGGCACGTAGTTAGCCGTGGCTTCCTCCTTTGGTACCGTCATTTTTTTCGTCCCAAAAGACAGGAGTTTACAATCCGAAGACCTTCATCCTCCACGCGGCGTTGCTGCATCAGGGTTTCCCCCATTGTGCAATATTCCCCACTGCTGCCTCCCGTAGGAGTCTGGACCGTGTCTCAGTTCCAGTGTGGCCGTTCATCCTCTCAGATCGGCTACTGATCGTCGCCTTGGTGAGCTTTTACCTCTCCAACTAGCTAATCAGACGCGGGTCCATCTTACAGCGGATTTCTCCTTTGATTGCTCTACCATGCGATAGTGCAATGTTATGCGGTATTAGCAGTACTTTCGCACTGTTATCCCCCTCTGTAAGGCAGGTTACCCACGCGTTACTCACCCGTCCGCCGCTAAGATACTTCGTAATAAATTACTTAGTATCTCCGCTCGACTTGCATGTGTTAGGCACGCCGCCAGCGTTCGTCCTGAGCCAGGATCAAACTCTTAAGTTAAATATTTAATCACATCTCTGTGATCTCAACTAATTGTTTGAACCTACTCAAAAGAATTAATTTACTTGGTTTCGTTACACTGTTTAGTTTTCAAGGACCATGCCAGCGTCTAACGCCGACCTTTACTATGATATCAAATTATGTGACGTTTGTCAACATAATTTTTCAATTTATTTTTTCTTTATGTCTTCTACTATCTTGTCTGTTTTGTTCCCGGCTTAGCCAGGAATTTCATTCTATCATGCTTTACAGCATCTTGTCAACTAGAAATTTTTCACTTAGTTTTGTTTGTCTATTTCCTCGGTGCCTATATAATATATCATGTGTTATGAAGACTGTAAAGTATAAATGTATGGTTCTAACTCGGTTATATTGTTTCTATTCAAAAACAACTCCTATATACTCGCTTATTCTACTTTATAAGAGCAAGTCCATTAATATCTATATGCATATTTGCTTAAAAATATACATATTTCTTATATTTTTTACACTAACCATCTTACATTCTAATTAATAGTGCGAAATTCAGTCTATATTCATATATTGTTTGTATTTTATGCGATTATATTATCCTTTATAATGAGTGAAACGACAAAACAAGTTACTTAATTATTTAAGCAACTTGTTTTGTGTTATGCTTCTTTGCTATTACTATCTCAAATATGTAATATATCTTATCATAAACCAAAAATGACAGAAGCTCCCAAACATTACGAATAAGTGAAATATTTCATGAAATCCAAACAGTTCAAATTTCAGCTTTGGCCATTTTGTTCCGTATATGATTGCACCTACAGTATAGAACAAACCACCAGCAACCATCCACATAACACCTGAAAAAGGTATTGTTTTTGCCATTGGCCATAAAGCTATTACTACTAGCCAACCCATTATCAAATAAAAAATTGTATATAACCACCTAGGCGCATCGAACCAAACAAACTTCATTATTATACCAGCTAATGCAATTCCCCATATTATAGCTAACATACTGTAACCCCAGCCACCTCTTAAAGGAATCAGACATATTGGAGTATAAGTTCCTGCTATCAATATGAAAATCATCATATGATCTATCTTTCTAAAAACTCTTATACCCTTATCTGAAATTGATAGTAAGTGATAGAGCGTACTGGCTGTGTAAAGCAATATCATGCTTCCCCCAAATATGGAGAAGGATACAATATGCCATACTGTCCCTTTGCTTATTGCATAGTATATCATCAATACTAGCCCTACTATAGAAAGTATAGCTCCTATTAAATGAGTTATTCCGCTAACTGGTTCACGCAATTTTTTTACCATATAATCACCTCAAATAATAATATTTCATCATGTAGTTCCAATTACTACTTGATGTATATTATATTACTACGTATCACATGTATATGCAAGCAGAATATTTTTAATTTACATTTTATTTTTCCCTTTTTTTATAAGGTAATTCCGCATGTTTAGTGCGATATGTGTACGAATATGTTGTTAGCTAGGTTTTATTACTATATAATATAATAGAGGTGATTAAATGGAAATTGAAGATTTGAGTTCAATTTTGAATGTAATATCTGATATTGCTGAAATTAAGCCATCAGATATACCCGATATCGATTTATATATGGATCAGGTTACTACCTTTATAGACAATAAATTAGGAAGTGAAAAAAGAAATAAAAAGGATAAGCTTCTTACTAAAACAATGATTAATAATTATTCAAAAGCAAAAATACTTGCTCCTTCAAAAAATAAAAAATATAATAAAGAACAAATGATTCAGCTTATTTTGATTTATTACTTAAAACAGATACTTTCAATAGGAGATATCGAGGATTTGTTTACCCCACTCTTCCATGCTTCAGAGGATAATTCAACTTTAATTGAGGATATATATTGTACGTATCTTCAGGCAAAAATAAATAATGTAAAAAATGTTAGTGCAATGTTGAAGGATAATGAGGATTTAATTGTACAGGTGGGAGCAAATCTTGAGGAAAATAAAAAAAATAAAGTACAGCTTATCGCAACTGCTATGCTGCTCACGTCTCAAGCTCAGGCATATAAGAGAACAGCAGAAGCTATTATAGATAATCACTTTAAAGTCACTACATAGATCATGAAATTAGAAAAAGTACAATGCTTTACATACAGCATTGTACTTTTTCTTCAAATATTATTTGGGAGTGCCAATATTACTAAATGGGTAGATTCTATAAACTACTCTTCCTATTATATCTTTCTTACTTACAAATCCAATGCCACTTCGACTGTCATTACTGTTTAACCTGTTGTCACCCATTACAAAGAATTGTCCTTCCGGAACTATGACATCAACTTCTCCATTCGTAATCCCATCATTTAAATATGGCTCCTCTATCTTTTGATCATTTACATAGACATTATCATCAATTACCACAACCTTATCTCCCGGAATACCAATAACTCTTTTTACTAGAGCCTTCTTTGCTCCAAGCATTCTATATATCTTCCACGGATGTGGCATTTGAGTGTTAAATGCAATTATATCTCCTTGCATAGGCTCAGTTCCTATATATCTTGCTCTAATAAGAAGGTCCGAGTTGGATAAGGTAGGAAGCATAGATGAGCCTTCTACTATAGCAGTACCTCCGAATAAATTTATTATTAAAGCGATAGCCGCCGCTACTGCAAAAGAAATTATCCACCCCAGAATTTCTTTTTGAATACTTTTCATTGATAAACTCCTCTCATTATTTAAATAAGTTTTACTAATAAGCCCACGTTTCATATATTGATTTGATTTTATATTTCATAAGCTTCTTCACCTATTATTAATGCTTCTCCACCTACCCAAACCTCTTCTATTTTCATGTCTTTAAGTTTCAATGCAGCCTTGATAATAGATGGCTTGTACATAAAGTTTCCCTGCTCAATAACAATATCTTCATGGTTAGTATTAAGATATCCGTATTTATAAAGATAACATGCCAATGCACCATTTGATGTGCCTGTTGCAGATTCTTCAGATATTCCATATAGTGGTGCAAAATTTCTGCATATTGCTACACTTTTTGAGTTATCATTTAATGCAAAAACATGAAGACCCGTAGCTTTATATTTTTTGCTGATTTCTTCGATTTTCTTCATATCAGGTTTTAAATATTCCAAAATATCGTTGTTTTTAACAGGCACTAGTATATCTTTTAACCCTGTTGATACAGCTTGTATAGGCATCCTTGTGTCAAAAGCAGTGGAGGCAATATCTAAACAATCTGAAAGCTCTTCTGCATAAATTTTTTCATAAAATCTTGGCAGTGTTTGTTGCATATAAACCGTAGAAGCTTTTATGTTAATTTTAAGAACACCAGCTTTTGTTTCTTGTGTATAAGAGCCTTGCTTAATCAATTTTTTTTGTTGCATGAGGTTAAATGCTGCTATAGTAGCATGTCCACATAAATCCACCTCTGCATTGGTAGTAAAAAATCTTACTTTAAAGTCAGCCACTTCTGATTCTGATATAAAAGCAGTCTCAGAATATCCAATTATCTTTGCTAAATTTTGCATTTGTGCTTCAGTCAATTCATCGGAATTTAATACCACTCCTGCTGGATTTCCTCCATTACCTCTATTAGCAAAGGAGCTTATCTTATATGCCTTTACTATCATACTTTCACCGCTTTTTCTTCATTTTTTATAACCTATTGCTTTTTACTTAGATAAGCAGATACAGTAGCCGAGTCCTTGTTTGCACTATAAAAGCTTAAAAGATATTCTCCACAGTCATAGTCCATTTTCCACATTTCACCTTCAGTGTCTGTTTCAAATACTTCTTTGCTTGGAGCTCCAAGATATTGTTTGATTGTTTCTGGACTCATTCCCACCTTTACACCATAGAGGCTGTATCCTTCAGATACTATAATGCCCGATATATTAGCTTCACTTTTAGTGTCTTCAATAATTCTATCTAAAATTATATCTACTACTTCATAACTTATATAGGAGGTTCCCTCAAAATTATCAAGTCCTATAGGTTCTCCATATTGTGCTATAACGTCCTGTAGTTTTGAACCTATATTTATAGAAAGATCTGTAATCTTGCCTTCATATGCTAGCTTTAGAGCATCGCTTTTTTGAGTAGTTGGTTCTGGAATGTTCTCTTCGGTTTCAGTAATTTTCAATGCTGGTACAGTTTTATCCTCAGCCACTTTTTCACCCTTACAGCCTGCAAAGCTTAAGCATAATACCAATACTAATAATATTACTATAGCTTTTTTCAATTTATCAGTTCCTCATCTTTCAATTTAATTTCTATCTTATTTTTTGTTCTAAAAATCTGTCTATAAGCACTATATCTTTTAAGTCCTTTTCCCTGCCCAGCCTTTCTTTATAAACACGGATACTATTAATATCAGCTACAGGTATTCCTTCAATTAGTTCTATATTGTCTGGTACCCAATCTTCAAATATCTCTATGCATCCATCAATCACTATAGCTTCAAATTTATTTTTTTTAATTAATTCAAAACCTTTATTTAACAGTTCCTTAAACAGCTTTGAGGTACAGCCTATATCTATATCATTAGTCTCTGGTCTTACTCCATGTAAGACTAGTGCCGCACCGGTCATCACACAGTATTGGTTCTGAAAAAAATTTAAACTTTTTAGTTTGTCCAATATTTGATTTCTGTTTAGCATATAGTCCTCCATAAGACTAAATCTTTCATTTCCTATACTTTTATTATATCATATAATATGTAATTTCTTGTATATTATTTTACAAACTTATATTCTACTGTATCAAACAATCCAAGGTCTGTAATTTTTAATTCAGGAATTACAGGGAGAGCTAAAAAAGCAAGAGTCATAAAAGGATCATACTCTTTTGACACTCCCATAGAATATGCATCTTTTAGCATCACCTTAAGTCTATTATTTACTTCTTCTAGGCTTAAATCACTCATAAGTCCCGCTATAGGTAGTGCGAGAGAATGCTTTATACTGCCCTCAGATGTTATACAAATCCCACCGCCAATGCCTTTCAAGTGGTTTACTGCTACCTGCATATCCATATCATTGTCACCGATTACTACTATATTATGAGAATCATGGGCTACGCTGGAGGCTATTGCTCCGTTTTGCAGACCCATTCCTTTTACCAATCCAAGACCGATATTACCTGTTTTATGATGCCTTTCTACAACTGCTATTTTTAAAAGTTTATCCCCTGTTTCATCAATATAGGAGGCATTATCATTCTTTACCTTTAGCCTAAGTTTCTTTGTAATTAAGGAATGAGGCAGCAAGCCTATAACGCTAGTTTCTCCCTCAGAAACTTCTAACTTAAAGTTTTCTTTCTCAAGCTCCTTAATATTAACTGAGTTCCTCATTTTTGAGTCATTAATACTTCTTGTGTTAAAAAGAGATTTTCCATTTTCTGCTACCAGTCTTCCCTTTTTATAAACTTGATAAATATCTATGCTCTCTAAATCGTTTAGTATTAAGAGATTAGCTTTATATCCCGGTGCTATAGCTCCTATGTTTTGTAAGTTATAGCACCTTGCAGCATTTATTGTAGCCATTTGTATAGCTTTTATAGGTTTCATCCCATTTTTTATAGCAATTCGGACATTGTTATCTATATGTCCATTTTTTATTATGTCCTCTGATTGCCTGTCATCAGTGCAGAAAAGACATCTGTTTAGTGTAACCTCATTTACAGTAGGCAATAAGTCTACTAGATTCCTAGCTGCGGATCCTTCTCTAAGCATTATAAACATTCCTAGACGTAGTCTCTCAATTGCTTCTTCTACTGTGGTACATTCATGCTCTGTCCTTACTCCTGGCAGTATATATGCGTTTAGTTCCTTGCCAGTGATTCCAGGTGCATGACCGTCCATCATCTTATGAGCGTTTTTAGCTAATACAATCTTATTTATTATATTTTTTTCGCAGGTAATTATACTTGTAAAGTCCATTAGCTCTCCTAAGCCAAGTACTCTTTGTTGATTAATAAGCTCCAGTAAGTCCTCTGCCTTCAACACACTTCCAGAATTTTCAAAAGGTGTTGCTGGTACGCATGAGGGAAGCATGATAAATATATCTAGGGGTAAATTTTCTGAGCCCTCTATTATATACTTTATGCCAGCTATTCCTTTTACATTGGCAATTTCATGTGGATCTGCAATAACTGTCATAGTTCCCTTAGGTATAACAGCTCTTGCAAACTCCGCTGGAGTAACCATAGAGGATTCTATATGCACATGTCCGTCAATAAAGCCTGGGCATATGTACTTACCATTCATATCAAGCTCTATAGCACCACTATACTCGCCTATTCCTGCAATATAACCATCATGTATGGCAACATCAGCCTTATATATTTCCTCTGTAAATACGTTAATTACGTTAATGTTTTTAAATACAAGCTGAGCCTTGACTCTACCCATAGCTACATCTATCATTGATATTATAATATCTCTCATGTAAACGCCCCCACTATATTTATAGTATATTATATAGATTTTAATCTTCTAAAATAACTTTTTCAACTTTATTGTATATGTTTTACACTCAATATATACAATAAAGTATTTTACTTAAGTTATTAAGCATGCAAAAAGCCAGTTGATTTAAACTTAAACCAACTGGCTTGATTAATTCTATTACGTTAATGGTTTCATTGTTGGGAAATCGCACCGATTTACTTATATCTCTTTGTTACTCTACAAATCCCTATTTTACAAGGATGCTTTTTTCAATCTGATTTATTACTCTGTGCAAACCTTCATAAGTAGTCGCAAGTCAGTCGCACTTTGGTCGCAACCTAGATAATACCAGTTTAAGCTTTCTTTTGTGCGTTAAAATACAAAGACAGCATGAATAGCAAAGAGCAGAATGAGTTTAAAAAGTATGCATGTTGTAAGAGTCAAGAATCACTTGCTGAAAAAATCGGGGTCAGACGTCAAGCCATAATTGATTGGGAAAATGGAAATACTTTTCCATCAATAAATAATATTATTGAACTATGCAATGCTTTTGACTGTAGTATAGACTATTTACTTGGTTCAGGTGATTTACCAGAAATAGACCCTATCTCAAAAGCCTCCTTTTACTCAAAAATATCTCCGATTATAATTAGATATGGTAGAGAGCATAATGATTATTTGGATTGCTTGAATTACTTTATGTTACCAGAGAATTGCTCATCCCTATTTAATGAAATAAACAAAAAAACATATAAATCATTTTTAAAATCAAAACTCCCTCAAAATAAACTAATATTATCAACTAAAAAAAATGAAACTGGTATAAAAATTAAGGGATGTTTAAATCCTATAATCTATCATAACTTTTTTAGTGGTATAGAATTCGATTACACTTCATTTATTGATTATTTGGTCGAGAATACATTCGAATCATTATCATATAATTCTATGATTGAATTGCAAAAAACTAAGTTAGCAAGCACTTTTGTAAATCTTTTTATTAACTATCTTGAAGATATGGACAAATAAAAAAGGAAATGGAGCTGATTAATTTCAGATCCATTTCCTTTTTTATTTAATCTATAACATCTTCAATAGGTTTTAAAACATCACTATTCATGACAGCAGAAAGTATCTTGTTTAATTCTGTTGCAATCTACAAAATACTTTTTCACAATGCAACTCATGATAATCTTTTTATGGATATCTTCCTTACGAAGTCTTTCAGATTCCTTTGACTTTACTCTTGTTAATCTTGCTTTTGCATGTCCACTGCCTTTAATGCTAATTCCATTTCTTTGCTTAGTTCTTCGGTTTCTTCAATTATTCTCGTTATCCTCATTCTTTTTTCTAATTTTGGATAAAAAAATGGTGGTAAATTTTCCGCAAGGGACACTGCCACCATAGGTGAACAACAACATTTTTATTGTTATAATGCTTCAATATTATTTAAACACTTTTTCTCTATTTCTTTCATATATTTTTCCATATAATCCCATGATATTTTTTCATTTTCATCAACAGGTAATAAAATTGAAAAATCTGTGTTCATATGTCTATTTAATTCATCAACGAATGCTTTATAATGCAATCTACCTTCTTTAAAAATCATAGTAGCAATATATTTTTTACAGTAGATAGACATCTCATGCTTAGGAATTAGAACATTTACATTTTGACTCGTATAAAAAGGTTTTTCTTGGACGAAACATGAACCTAAATATTCTCCACCTAAAGAAATTGTAAGATAACCTTTTGAATATGGTTTT
This sequence comes from uncultured Clostridia bacterium, assembly GCA_942492835.1. Classification (GTDB taxonomy): domain Bacteria; phylum Bacillota; class Clostridia; order Lutisporales; family Lutisporaceae; genus GWB2-37-7. The sequence goes on from OW818645.1 coordinate 1,569,740, forward strand.
GTCCCTTCAATCTCATCAACAAAAGCGGTTACCCCATTATTTGCATTTGCACGACCAACAAAATTAACAGTTGGATTAATCTCTGTCATTTTTATTTTATCAAGTTTTGTGCCACTATCTATTGTAAATAAATCATCATCATATAGATTAAATCTCTTAAAATTACTAACATCAATCTTCTTTTTATCTACTTTTACTTTTTGCAAACTATCTACTGCTTTATCAACTTCATTTTCAACAGCAATCATATACTGTTCCATATATCCCCAATTTGGTTTATTTTTTTCTGTAATAGGTAATTTGATTTTTTCCTTTTTCAGAAGTTTGGGAAATAGTCCATTATTATAATCATATTTTTTAGTTATTGTTTGCAAACATGCAATCAAAAACCTACAAACAGCTTCTGATAAATGTCTGGTATCTATGTAGTAGATATCCCTTCCTGATATCCACTCTTCTGATTGATAAAAAAATGTTGAGTTTTCTGAACCGAATGAAATTACGCCTGCCGGACTTGGTAGCATTTCATCAAGTAATTCAACTCTATATTTAATTCCATTATTAAATTTTGTTCTTACAACATAAGGGATTCCATAATCACTTTCAATGACGTGTCTTGTATGATATACACTAGGTTTCTCTATCTTATCAAATAATTCTCCTATAACAAATTCTCCCCACTTTTCAATATCAATTTTATCCATTTACGTTACCATCACCTTTCAACGTAATAGATACAACATTATCATTCGACCCAATCCTACTGTTGTACATAGCTTTATTAAGTAAGTTTTCTCGGAATTCTTTTACGTCTATTCCCCTTTTAAACATAATGTAATCCATCATGGTCTTCACAAAATCATCCTCGTATATTTCAAATGGTTTATCTGCTATTTGATATGATAAATGCTCAGACGGATTGATAATTTGACGTGTATTATATTTGTAATCATTTCCATCTATTATGGCTTTAATCCAATAGTCTTCTATTCCATCCCATTTATTTTTAATATCATGTCTACCTTGATTTTTTACTGTTTCTAACCCATCATCTTCTATATAATATCCAATAATATTTTTACCATTTTGTGGTTTCCCAGCTTCAAACACAAACACTGATGTTGTAATTCCTACTCCAAAAAATAAATTTTCTGGCATTTTTACAACTTGCAACAATGTATGATTCTTTATCAGTTTTTTTCCACCATCTTTTTCAAGTTTTTTATCAGGCATAATAAAAACACATTTAGTTCCTTTTGGAACACTAGATAGTATATTTTCAACTATCTTCATGCATCCGTACTTTCGTTCATAAGGTGGATTCATTAACACTTTAGTAATTCCTTTATTCTTAATCCATTCTGACGCTTCTTCTGATTTAGCGTCCATTTGTGCTAAGTTTGTTTTACCATCTTTATGTATCATCATATTTGCACATGCAAGTGCATATACCTTACGATACATTTCAATTCCAAATAATTGAGAAGATTTTATTTTAGTAGCTTTGGCTGTTTTTATTCCGCCAGCTTCTTTCATCATATTACACATAGACTTAACTAAAAATGCACCACTTCCACACGTTGCATCAAGAACTTTGTCATTCATGTCAATTTCAATAAGTCGATACATAAAAGAAGTTACATGATCAGGGGTAAACACCTGTCCTGCATCCGCCTTTCCTCTATACCTATTAAATTCGTTGAAAAAAATTGCCATAACATCTTCACCATTCCAATAATCCGAATTAACTAATTCTGCTATTTCACAAACATTATCAATAAACTCATCTATTGCTATTTGGTCTTCTGTTATCGCCATTCTTACTGCTGAATACTCACCCAAAAGAACATCTAATTTATCATTCTGTTTTTTATCATCTTCTATTGCTTTAGACAGTGCATTATATATCCAATTATGGAAAGTACTGTACCCCATCCCTTTTAATCTCTCAAGTCCATTCTTTGGATTATATCTTTGTGCTACTAATGCACACGCAGTAAATATCATTCTGTCTTGTAAATCTTGCATTCCGAACTTAAAATGCAAACTGTTATTTATTTTTTGAGTCACTTCATATATATGGTTTTTATCAATTCTGTTCGCGGTGAATAGTGATTTATAGTAACTCTTATTTTGCAGAACAGGTGCTGATCCAATTATTTCGTCTTTATTTTTATAAACTTTTATATTTTTTCCATTGTATAAAATACCTACCACTTTTGAGTAGTATGTAAGAAGAATATCTATATTTTTAAATAACTCGTTTTGCCATTTTTCCTTGCCAATATCCTCCGATTCAGATTTAGTTTCAAGAATAATAGCTACACCGCCTTTATCATTTGGAAGGTACCATCCATCTGGTTTATCAATAATCCCTTTAAATCCTAACTGATTAAATGTTGTAATTTGACCTGTTCCTTGTTGAACGTCCTTTTCATTATCATCAAATCCTAGTATTCTTTTTGCACTATCCCTAACTTCATCCTCAGTTCTATTTGCCATCATATCCTCCTATATGTCTGCTTCATTTTTTTAATCGTTATTGTACTTCCAATCCTTTGCACCAGTTATTATAAGGAGGAACTATAATAAATAATACTTCCTCCTTTATAAACGAAAAGAGGATAGAAGTTTCCCTCCATCCTCCATTTGCATGATTTTATTATTCTATTGAGCATGTTCTCTTTATTTGGTCGCAAATCAGTCGCAATTTCCGACTTTAATCATTTCAAACCATTAATTTTGCAAGCTCTATTATGCTAATGGTTTCATTGTTGGGAATAGTATAACATCTCTTATGGAGTACGCGTCTGTAAGTAACATTATTAGACGATCAATACCTATTCCCATTCCTCCTGTTGGAGGCATACCTACTTCTAAAGCATTCATGAAGTCTTCATCTAATGTATAGGCTTCATCGTCACCCAGTTCTCTTTCTTTTGCTTGTTGATCAAAACGCTCACGCTGATCTATTGGGTCGTTTAATTCGGTGTACGCATTTCCAAGTTCTCTGCCATAAACGAAAGCTTCGAATCTTTCTGTCATTGTAGGGTCATCATTCTTCTTCTTTGTAAGCGGAGAAATTTCCACTGGATAGTCCATTAAGAAAGTAGGCTGAATCAAATGCTCTTCAGCAAATTTTTCAAAAGCTGCATTTAATATGTCACCCTTTGAACAGTCCTCGAGCTTTTTCTTTAGCTCATCTTCTAGATGAAGCTTCTTAGCAATCTCTCTAGCTTCTTCATTTGACTTAACCTGACTAAAGTCCACTCCGCCATATTCCTTAACCGCATCGTTCATTGTAAGTCTTCTCCATGGAGCTTTGAATTCAATCTCTGTACCTTGATAGTTTATTTTTGTTGTACCATGCACTTCCATACATATGTATTCACAAAGACTCTCAAGAAGTTCCATCATACCATGATAGTCTGTATAAGCTTGATAAAGTTCTATCATTGTAAATTCAGGATTATGTCTGATATCTATACCTTCATTTCTAAAGTTTTTTCCCATATCATAAACTCTTTCAAAACCACCAACAATAAGTCTCTTAAGTGGAAGCTCAGTAGCAATTCTTAAGAATAAGTCAATATCCAAAGCATTACTGCGTGTTTCGAAGGGTCTTGCAGCAGCACCACTAGCTATAGTTGCTAACATAGGTGTTTCAACTTCCAAGAAGTCTCTATCGTCTAAGAATCTTCTAATTGCTTTGATAATTTTAGTTCTCTTAATGAAGCTTTCCTTAACCTCAGGATTAACTATAAGATCCAAATATCTCTGTCTGTATCTTAAATCAGTATCCTTCAGTCCATGCCATTTTTCAGGTAATGGTTGAAGTGCTTTAGTAAGAAGAGTTATTTCCTTAACATGTATAGATATTTCGCCTCTTCTTGTTCTAAATGCAAATCCTTTAATACCTACTATATCCCCTAAATCAAAAACTTTGAAGAGTTCATACTCCTCTTGTCCTATTTCATCTGCCTTAACGTAAATTTGTATTTGACCATTTCTATCTTGAATATGACAGAAGGATGCTTTGCCCATGTCTCTAAAAGACATTATTCTTCCTGCAATAGCAACATCTTTACCATCTAGTTCCTCAAAGTTATTTAATATTTCATCAGAATGATGTGTTACGTCATATTTTAAAACCTCGAAAGGGTTTCTTCCTATACTTTTTAAGTTCTCCAGCTTTTCTCTTCTAATCCTTTGCTGTTCACTAAGATTTAATTCTTCATTTGACATACGACTTCCCCCTACTTACTTATCTTTAGTATTTCATATCTTATAATTCCATCTGGGACTGAAATCTCAACATTTTCTCCTACTGCTTTACCTACTAGTGCCTTTCCAACAGGAGATTCATTAGATATCTTTAAATTCATTGGATCTGCTTCTGCTGAACCTACAATTGTATATTCAACTTCATCTCCAAATTCTATATCCTTTAGCATAACCTTGGAACCAACACTAACCATATCTGTTAGTATATCATCATCATCGATTACCTTAGCTGTTCTCAAAATGTTTTCTATTTGTAGAATTCGTCCTTCTACAAAAGCCTGTTCTTTTTTAGCTTCATCATACTCAGCATTTTCTGATATATCACCAAATGCTAAGGCTTGCTTTATCCTTTCTGCTACATCAGTTCTTTTATTCTTAAGTGAGTTTAATTCATCTTCTAGCTTAGTTAACCCTTCTATTGTTAAAATGTTTTGCTTATTCATTGTTGTGCGCCTCCTACTAGTTTTGATTTGCTATTTGTTTCTTAAATTAATACTGTAGAAACCCCTTTGGGCAATTTTAAATTCTATTATACTGAAATCTCATTATGAATTTTTAGTTATTATCCGCAATAAGTATCAATAGTAAAGATTTATGTAATTGTTATTGATAATATATGTTCAATAGTCATTTTTATTCTGGGGATATATTCCCACTCTATAACACGTCAAAGTGTTACTATGACTTATACAAACAAGCACCTGCAATCTTGTGCAGGAGCTGTATTTGTTTAACTTATTTGTTAATTATAAAATAGTGTCATGTTAATGTCAATAGTGTATAATATGTGCATTCTTGCCACTCTTAAGTTAATCCTTATTATTTATAATAAATATACGGCAGATTTTTGATAAAGTCTATTATATCCAAGTTAATATTGAAATATCTAATTATGGACAAAATTTCATCATTAAAATTTATCAATACTTCAGAGGCTGTGTCTTTATACAAATCCTTATGCCATAGTATAATATCATCTATACCTTTAATGTCTTCATGGTTGCTCTTCCCTAATATTATTTTACCTTGTAGCTTATCTTTGTAAGCATATAAATCAACCTTATTATCTATAGATAAAATGTCTGAGGCATCTATAATCTTTGCAATATCTTTTGTAAAAATTATAGATATTCCTTTTTTTTCATAAAATCATTGTGCAGCTTCAATTTGAGCTTTTCGGTTATGCATGGACTCTCATAAAGCATTATATTTTCAGCCTCTTCAGATAATAAATCAATTTTGTAATTATTTAACTCACCCATGATAAAGCCTACATTACCTTTTAATAAGTTTTCTTCACAGTCCTGACTTTTCTTCAAAAGCACTGCAAGCTGCTTAATAGCTTTTATCTCTGTCAGAAGGTCAGCATAATGAATCTCATTCTTATGCTTGAGTACATTACTAAGTGCCTTAGCTTCAAATCTTTCAACTAGAAATTTGATTTTATTTTTGTCTATCAGCTCCTTCATTAATCTATATCTTTTCTTATCAAGCTTATCTCCGTTTATAGGGCAATGTAAAATAAATATAGTGTGTTCCTCTTCATCAATAGTTATTATAATTTTTTCTTCCACCTTGGGTGTTGAAAAAGATGAAAGTAGTTGTGGCAGCCTGCTGTCCCGATATACTATTACTCCTGCGTTTCCCAATGACTGCATATTAAAACAACTCCATATAATTTAATTAAGATACGTTGTCTTAATTATAATATTATACGGAGTTGCTCAATATTACATATTATACGTTTTGCGCTAAACATTTTATTTTGATTTATATGCTGAAAAATGTATTATTAGCTTGTAGCTATATCTTCATTTGTCTCTTGCTGTAAATACTCAACCCTTGGCTTAAAGTCTATCTTTTCCAGTAATGACAAGTATTCATCACTAGTTATCTCTTCCGCTGGCTTTCTTATTATGGCTACTAAAAGTGCTTCTATAACATTTGTACCAAAGGATCTTCCTTCCAAATTTGGAGTAGATGTAACCAAAAGTCTTATACCGCATTTCTTAAGCCAGACAATATCCTCTTTTGTCACTGTATTTGTAATTACTATCTTGCCCTGCATATTCTCTGGCATGTATTGCTTTATATAATGAAAATCCCCTGCTATTATATCAGTTTCTTCAAAGAACTTATCTATCTTACCTATTTTTCTTTTTCCACTGTTTTGATCTTTACCTGTAGGGTAAAGCATTTCAAAAGGAAGTCTGCAGGCTATAGGAGCTATAATATTAGCAATCCTGTCTAGTACACTCATAGATTTTATAGGGATGTTAATTCCCAATGCAACCATTAAATCACCTAAGGTAAGTTCACAGCCTACCTCTTTTAAGCCTTCAGCTAGTGCGTATCTGTCGATAGCAGGCAGTATAAATGCTTTCTTTCCCTTTAAGCTTTCTATATTTTCATCTATAAAATGAGGTACCTGCTTTTCTAATGATATTTTAAGTCCTGAACCATCAACTATCGGAGTCTTTTTTGCAGCATCCCTTATAGGAAGCGCATCCTTTATCTTGTATCTATTTTTTCCTGCATTTAAATAAATGTCTATACCACCCATTCCAAAAGCATCTACTTTACCGTCAAGCTCTTTTACTATTTCAATAGCCTTATTTATATCACCATCAGTTCCTATTCTCTCAATTATAAAGGTTTCACCTTGTATCTCTACTTCCGTCTTGTGATTTCTTGTAGAAGATCCTATACTTACACTTACAATACGTTTCATATTATTTCCCCTTTAATATCTTTAATATTTCACTTAATGATTCAATATTTACAGGTACATCTTCCTTCAGTGGTGATTTTCCTATATCTATTTCTATTATTTGGTTATCTACCATATCTTTGATTATCTTATTTCTATAGTCTGAAGCCATAACTATAATAGTGTCATAAGCCCTAAACTTGTTTATTAACTCCATCAAGTAGTTTATAAGTTCCTTGCCTGTATAGTCATTTACAAATTTATTTCTTTCATCCTCTGACATAAGCATATAATAGTCAATTCCATATTCCTTAAGCAATTTTTCTACTTCCTGCTTATTTTTGATAGGGAATCCTATTGCTGCTATGCTCTGTCCTTTTCTTATTTCTCCTAAGCCCTCAAGCCTCGAAATAAAGGTTCTTTCAATGTTCATCTTTTCACCAGCATCAACTTGAGAAAAACCCAAGCTCCGCAGCCTGATTATCTCATCTATACTATTCTCAATCTTTTTTCTGCTTATAACCTTGTCACCTATTCTAATTAAATCCATAAGACACCTCTATAATAATATTTATGCAGACTTTGTGCACAATATTGTGTTCAATTACATTTTACATCTAAATATATATGCATACAACATTATGTATAAACTTTTTTATATATCGCACTTTTATTGAGTGCATTTTAAAAGGACTTGCTTTTTATATACAAAGCAAATCCTTGATAGAGCTGCTGCCCTATTTAATCTCTATTAAATATGTTAGATAGTTATGCAATAGGGACTGTACCTCAGAGGCTTTATCTAGTTTAAAAATTTCACTCTTAATATTAGAAGAGCCAGGCATGTTCTTTAAATACCAAGCTAGATGCTTTCGCATTTCCTTTACTCCTATGTCTTCACCTTTTAGTTGAATAGTCATTTCCATGTGCAGTAAAGCCATCTCTATTTTTTCTTTATATGTTGGCTCTGGCAAAAGTTCTCCACTTCTTAAATACTCCACCGTCCTTTTAAAAATCCATGGATTACCTTCTGCTCCTCTTCCTATCATCACTGCATCACAGCCTGTTTGCTGAAGCATTGCTTTTGCATACTCAGGTGTTGATATGTCTCCATTGCCTATAACTGGAATCTTAACGGCTTGCTTTACTTCTCTAATTATGTCCCAATCTGCCGCTCCTGAGTAAAACTGTTCTCTAGTCCTTCCATGTACAGTTATTGCTTGAGCTCCATTCTGTTCAGCTATGCTTGCTATTTTAACAGCATTTATGCTGTCGGCATCCCAACCCTTGCGTATCTTAACGGTTACCGGGACAGATACCGCATCAGATACCTTGCGTACTATATCTGCCACTAGCTCTGGCTTTTGCATCAATGCGCTTCCATCACCATTTTTAGTAATCTTAGGTGTTGGACAGCCCATGTTAATGTCAATAATGTCAGCTCCTGCTTGCTGTATCTCTGCGGCTACTTCAGCCATTATATCCGCATCACTTCCAAAAATCTGTATAACTGCAGGTTGCTCTTCTGGAGCTAAAACTAGTAATTCTTTTGTGTTCTCACTTTTATAGTACATTCCTTTTGCACTTACCATTTCTGTATATGTTAGCCCGCATTCATACTGCCTGCAAATGGCTCTATACGCCATATCTGTTACTCCTGCCATTGGTGCTAAGAAAACATTATTCTTGATTTTTACTTTACCTATTTGCATTGCATCAACCTCTGTTTGGAGATTATTTGTTTCTATCATATATTATTCTTAAGCCTTCCAAAGTAAGTAACCCGTTTACTACATCTATTGTTTCTGACTCAGAAGCAATAAGCTTAGAAAAACCACCTGTGGCAATTACCTTTGCGTTATCTGTTCCTAGTTCCTTTTTCATTCTTCTAACTATATAATCAACCTGTCCGACATATCCATATATTACACCTGATTGAATACTTGCAATAGTGTTCTTGCATATTACACTTTCAGGCTTTATAAGTTCAACTCTAGGCAGCTTAGCGGTTTTTTCATAAAGTGCGTCCATGGAAATTCTTACACCCGGTGAAATAGCTCCGCCAAGATATTCCCCAGATTTAGAGATAGCACAATAGGTTGTTGCAGTACCAAAGTCTACTATTATAAGAGGTCCACCATAGTGCTCAAAGCCTGCCACTGCGTTTACTATTCTATCAGCACCTACCTCTTTTGGATTATCAATTTTAATGTTCATGCCTGTTTTTATTCCAGGTCCAACTATAAGAGGTTCTTTTTTAAAATATTTTCTGGTCATATGGTCCAAGGTATACATTATAGTTGGAACAACTGATGATATTATCAGTGCTTCCATGTCATCAAAGCTATAGTTATGGTGCACAAAAAGCTGTTTTATCAGCATACCGTATTCATCTGATGTTTTTTGTGTGTCCGTAGATATTCTCCAGAAATCCAACAGTTTCTCTTCTCTATACAAACCAAGAACAGTATTGGTATTGCCAACATCAATTACTAATATCATTTTTCTCACCCTTCCGATTTAATTATATATATCTCTCTAAGCCTCTTACAGACACCTCTCCAGATATAATTTCCTTAATAGTTCCATCTTCAAGTTGTATTAGCAGCTGTCCTTCTTCTGAAATATCCAGAACCTTACCTTTTAGCTGTGCTTTACTGCTAATTATATTTACCTCTTTCCCTATAACAGCCGATTTTTCTCTATATTCTGAGATAAATTGGCTTATGCTCCCATTCTTAAGAAATTCTTTGTAATAAGTCTCAAAATTATTTAATATGCCTTTTACTAAGTCTTTCCGTGAAACATTAATACCCTTTTCTATTTTAATAGAGGTTGCCGTAGAATGCAATTCCTCCGAGAAATCTTCTTCATCAAGATTTACATTTATTCCTATTCCGATTACTAAATAGTTTACTTCATCTAACTCTACACTCATTTCTGTTAAAATCCCACATAACTTCTTACTATTATATACTATATCATTTGGCCATTTAATTTTGGCATCTATCCCACAACTTTGCAGAATGGAATTGTTTACAGCACAAGCAGTCAAAAGTGTCACCTTAGCAGCTTGAGAAGGGTTAATATTAGGTTTTAACATTATGGTCATCCAAATACCCTTACCCTTTGGTGATATCCATGTACGTCCCAATCTTCCCTTTCCTTTTAGCTGTTCATCAGCAAGTATAACAGTTCCATCACAAAAACCTTGCTCTGCTATTCGTTTTGCATATAGATTTGTTGAGTCTACCTTTTCCAGAAAAATAATCTTACTACCTACAAACTCAGTCTTTAGTCCTTCCTTTATCTCGTAGGGCAATAAGCTATCAGGGCTTTTTAACAATTTATAACCCTTCTTAGTTTGAGAGTCTATAACATAGCCCATAGCTTTTAGCTGATTTATATATTTCCAGACAGCAGTCCTAGAAACTTGAAGCTTGATGCTCAGTTCCTCTCCTGACAAGTAATTCGCTGTGTGATTTTTCAATTCTCTTAGTATTTCGTCTTTCATGGTATTATCCCCTTAATTTGATGAATAACTAAATTTATTTGAACTACTCCTATATAATAATATATTTTAATTGATTAATCAAAAGTATTAAAAAAAGCAGATGCTCTCACATCTGCTTTTTTAGCTATAGATTATTTTCCAAGCATGGATAAAAGTACACCTGCCGCAACAGCTGATCCAATAACACCAGCTACGTTTGGTCCCATTGCATGCATCAGCAGATAGTTGCTTGGATTTGCCTCTTGTCCAACCTTCTGTGACACTCTTGCTGCCATAGGTACAGCAGAAACGCCAGCTGAACCTATAAGTGGATTTACTTTTCCACCGCTTAACTTGTACATTAGCTTACCAAACAGTACTCCTCCAGCTGTCCCCACTGAGAAAGCAGCTAGACCTAGAGCTATTATGGCAAGTGTTTTTACTTGTAGGAACAATTCTCCATTTGCAGTTGCTCCTACTGCAGTTCCTAAGAAAATTACAATAATATTAGTTAGTTCATTTTGAGCAGTTTTAGAAAGTCTGTTCATTACACTCTGTAAGTCTACTGCTTCTCTTATAAGATTCCCAAACATCAGCATACCAACTAAAATAGCCGCTGATGGAAGTACAAAGGAAACAACCAGTGTAACCAGGATTGGGAATATTATTCTCTCAATTTTAGAAACAGGACGAAGCTGCTCCATCACTACTTCTCTTTCTTTTTTTGTTGTTAAAGCTCTCATTATAGGTGGCTGGATCAAAGGCACTAATGCCATATATGAATATGCAGCTACCGCAATAGGTCCAATTAAATGTGGTGCTAGCTTAGATGTCAAGAATATTGCTGTAGGTCCGTCTGCTCCACCTATTATCCCTATAGAAGCTGCTTCCTGTAGAGTAAAGGATATTCCAGGAAGCTTATCTAAAAGCAGAGCCCCTATAAATGTAGTGAATATTCCCAGTTGAGCTGCAGCCCCTAGTAATATACTTTTGGGATTTGCAATCAATGGTCCAAAATCAGTCATAGCACCTACACCAAAGAATATTAGTGGAGGATATATTCCAAGCTTAACTCCTTGATAAAGCCAATGCAGAAGCCCACCGGAGTCTGTCATTTTATATACTCCATTAATCATCTCATATGTAGGTTCATTCATAAGACCTGCTCCTGGCAAATTAGCCAAAAGCATTCCAAATGCAATAGGTATCAATAATAATGGTTCAAAACCTTTTTTAAGTGCCAGATATAATAATATACAGGATACAATCAACATTACAATCTGCTGCCATTTTACTACTGCAAATCCTGTACTTTGAAACAGCTCCATCAATTCTCCAAAAATAAATGACATTGATTATCCTCCCTTAGTACTAATTATCCTAAAACAACTAATACCTGTCCTGTATTTACAGAATCCCCTTGGTTAACAGCTACTGAAGTTACAGTTGCATCTATACCTGACATTATTTCATTTTCCATTTTCATTGCTTCAAGAATGCATAGAATTTGACCCTTCTTAACTGTATCTCCAGCCTTCACATTTATGCTTAATATAGTTCCAGGCATTGGAGCTACTACAGTATTCGCACCTGCAGGTACTGAAACTGGCGCTGCTTTTGGTGCTGGAGCTGGTGTTGCTTTTGGTGCTGAAACTGCTTTTGGAGCAGCTGGTGCTGATGCTACAACTGGAGCAGCTGCTACACCGTCTCTTACCTCTTCAACCTCAACCTCATAGGACTTACCGTTTACATTTATATTAAACTTTCTCATAGTTAATCCTCCTTAAAATCTATTTATCATTTGCTCATGTCTACCTATTTGTCCCCATACAGGAGTGTTGTCTCCAATCCTGGTTATATTTCTAATTACTAGGTTGCTTTGAATGCCCATGGAAGCATTGATTGCAGCCATAATAACTGCAATAAGTTCCTCATCCTCGGTATCTGCTTGTGCTGTTGTCATGTTGTCCACAGCAGGAGTGAATCTATTTTGATTTATGTCTTTGCCATTTTCTTGTTTTTTCTTTCCGCCAAATAATGATTTCATCATCCCTAAAATCCCCCATAATGCTATTAGTACTAGGAATACTATTGTCATTCCAAACAGGGTAACTAACAATCCATAAAGTAAAGAGTCCATATAATCACCTCGTCCTATACTGGTAAATTGCCATGTTTCTTCGAAGGTCTAGTTTCCCTTTTACTAGCTAACATTTCAAAGGCACTAATAAGTCTTTGTCTTGTTGTAGCAGGCTCAATTACATCATCTACATAACCCCTGCTTGCTGCTATATATGGTGTTGCAAATCTATCCTTGTAGTCTTGTATTTTTTCTGCACGAGCTTGTGCTGGATTTTCTGCTTTTTCTATATCTCTCTTGAATATTATGTTAGCTGCTCCATCAGGTCCCATTACAGCGATTTCAGCTTGTGGCCAAGCAAATACCATATCTGCTCCTAAGTCCTTGCTGCACATTGCAAGATATGCTCCGCCGTATGCTTTTCTTGTTATTACGTTTACTATAGGTACAGTAGCTTCAGAATAAGCATAAAGCATCTTTGCTCCGTGTCTTATAATACCACCATACTCTTGAGTAGTTCCAGGTAAGAAGCCTGGTACGTCAATCAAGTTTAGTATTGGAATATTGAAAGCATCGCAGGTTCTTATAAATCTACCTGCTTTGTCAGAAGCGTTAATGTCTAAGCATCCAGCTAGTACCTTTGGCTGGTTTGCAATTACACCAATACTTGCTCCATTTAATCTTAAGAAGCCTGTTATTATATTTTGAGCATAATATGGTTGTACTTCAAAGAAATCTCCATTATCTGCTACTGTTCTTATAATATCCTTCATATCGTAGCCCTTGTTTGAGTTGTCAGGAAGTATTGTATTTAATGCTTCGTCAATTCTATTCATATCATCCTGAGTATCAAATATAGGAGCTGTTTCCATATTGTTTGATGGTAGGAAACTTAAAAGTCGCTTAATATCTTCTAAGCAAGCTTGTTCATTATCGCTTAAGAAATGAGCAACCCCACTGGTTCTATTATGAGACATGCCTCCACCAAGCTCTTCGGCAGTGACTTCTTCTCCAGTAACAGCCTTTATAACCTGAGGTCCTGTTATAAACATCTGGCTTGTTTTGTCTACCATGAATATAAAATCAGTAAGAGCTGGTGAATATACCGCACCGCCTGCACATGGTCCCATGATAACTGATAGCTGAGGTATTACACCTGATGCTAATGTATTTCTATAGAATATTTGGCCATAGCCTGACAGAGCATCAACACCTTCTTGTATTCTTGCTCCACCTGAGTCATTGACTCCAACTACTGGTGCACCCATTTTCATTGCAAGGTCTAAAACCTTACAGATTTTCTTTGCATGCATTTCACCTAGAGAGCCACCAGATACAGTAAAGTCCTGAGCATATATGTACACTAGTCTGCCATCAACAGTACCATAGCCTGTAATAACACCTTCAGCTGGAGTTTCTTCCTTCTCCATGCCAAATTCTGTGCATCTATGCTTAACAAATGCATCAAGCTCTACAAAGCTGCCTGCATCCATCAAGTGGTTTATTCTTTCCCTTGCTGTCATCTTGCCAGACTTGTGCTGCTTTTCTATTCTTTTTTCGCCGCCACCTGCATAAATGGTTTCAAGTCTGGAGTGCAAATCATTGATTTTATCAATTGACATAAGCCTAATCCTCCTTATTTTCTTTCGCAGAGTTCTATTAAAACACCATTAGTGCTCTTTGGATGCAAAAATGCAATTTTTGCTCCGCCTGCACCATATCTTGGTTTCTCATCTATCAATCTTATTCCTTTTGCTCTCATATCGTCTAATGCTGCTTCTATGTCATCTACCTTAAAGGCAATATGCTGCATTCCTTGCCCTTTTTTTTCTATAAACTTTGCAATGGAGCCATCTACTGATGTAGATTCCAAAAGTTCTACCTCTGTATCTCCAACAGGTAAAAATGCAACCTTAACTGCCTGCTCATCAACTATCTCTGTTCCATGTAGCTTTAGACCTAAAACTTCTTCATAAAACTTTATGGACTCCTCTAAGTTGCTTACTGCAATACCAATATGATCAACTTTATTAACCACAATCTTACCTCCCCTCATACTTATAGGGATATTTTTGATATGTTTATCAAAAACTCCCCCATTATATTTAATTCTACATTTCATTATTATATTTGTCCATTATAATAATATTAATTCTCATTAATTTCTGAAACATCTTGAAAAATCTTAATGGCGGCACTATATGGATCAAGTTTCTTACTGTACACATTCTCCACCATATTTTGGATTAAGTCTATCTTGTCGCTGTTTTTTTGTATTGATGTGATAATATATTGATTTATGAGACTTATTATCTCAGTCCTTATGCTATTTTTCTTGCGTGTTTCATAGTTTTTGTTTTTACTTAAGTATTCCCAATGTTCTTCAATGGCTTCAATCAGCCTATCAACATCTTGGTTATCTCTAGCTATTATATTGACAACACTGGGACGATAATCTGAGCTTTTATTATAATCCAGCATTACTTCAATTTCTGTCGCTGTTCTTTCAGCGCCTTCTCGATCTGACTTATTAACTGCAAATACATCACCGATTTCCATTATACCGGCCTTTATAGCCTGTATGTCATCTCCTAGTCCCGGTACCATAACCATTACCACCGTATCTGCAAGTTTTACTATATCAACCTCTGATTGTCCTACTCCAACAGTTTCAATAAATATATAATCCATACCGAATATATCCAAGATTCTAACCGCATCGTTAGCTGCTTTTGATAAGCCGCCTAACGCACCTCTTGTACCCATGCTGCGTATAAAAACGCCTGGGTCTGTACTTATATCAGTCATTCTTACTCTATCACCTAGGATTGCACCTCCGCTAAAAGGGCTGGTAGGATCTACAGCGATTATACCAACCTTTTTATCCCTTAAGCGCAGTAGCTTTGTAAGCTTATCCGTTACAGTGCTTTTGCCTGCGCCGGGAGGTCCTGTGATGCCTATTATTCTAGCCTTACCTGTAAGATGATAGCACTGTCTTATTATCTCAACAGCTTGTTCATCACCATTTTCTGCCATGGTTATAAGTCTGGCAGCAGCTCTTTTGTCTCCATTTAATAAGCCTGCCTTTATATCCATTTTTATCACCTTTTATTTTCTTGTAATATTTTGTCTAATAAAATCAATTGTTACGGACGTAGGCGTACCTGGAGTAAATATTGCTGCTATTCCTACCTCTAGAAGTCCTGGAATGTCCTCCTCAGGTATAACGCCACCTCCTACAACAAGTACATCATCTACTCCTCTTTCCTTTAGCATATTAACTACCTTTGGAAAAAGGTGGTTATGAGCTCCTGAAAGCAGACTCATTGCAAGACAATCAGCATCCTCTTGAATAACTGCCTCAACTATTTGCTCTGGTGTTTGTCTTAACCCTGTATAAATAACTTCCATTCCTGCATCTCTTAAAGCTCTTGCAACAACCTTTGCTCCTCTATCATGACCGTCAAGTCCCGGCTTTGCAACAACAACTCTTATAGGTCTATCCAAATTGATTACCTCCCTGATATATAAATTTTGAATCTTAAAGTATAACTGATTGTTGGTACTCTCCAAATACATTTCTTAGTACCTGACAGATTTCTCCTAGTGTAGCATAATTTCTTACTGCTTCTATGATTAAAGGCATTAGGTTCTCATCAGTTTGTGCAGCCTTATTCAACGCTTCAATAGATTGTTCAACCTTGTTGTTATCTCTTTCTGCTCTAAGTGTCTCAAGTTTCTTTCTTTGAAGCTCTCCAACAGCTGGATCAACCCTAAGTAGACCCTTTGGAGCTCCTTCTTTGATCTGGAACTTGTTCACTCCTACTACTATTCTATCGCCTGCTTCAATTTCCATTTGATACTTGTATGCACTTTCTTGAATTTCCTTTTGTATGTAGCCTCTTTCTATAGCTTTTGAAGCTCCGCCCATATCATCTATTTTCTTTATGTAGTTCATTGCTTTTGTTTCAATGTCATTTGTCATCGCTTCAACATAGTATGAGCCTGCCAATGGATCAACTGTCTCTGTTACTCCACTTTCATAAGCAACAACCTGTTGAGTTCTAAGTGCTATTCTTACTGCATCCTCTGTTGGTAGTGCCAAAGCTTCGTCCTTAGAGTTTGTGTGTAAGGATTGAGTACCGCCTAGTACAGCTGCTAAAGTCTGTATTGTTACTCTTATTATGTTATTGTCTGGTTGTTGGGCTGTAAGAGTTGAACCAGCTGTTTGAGTATGGAATCTTAACATCATGGACTTTGGATTCTTTGCATTGAATCTTTCCTTCATAATCTTTGCCCATATTCTTCTTGCTGCTCTATACTTTGAAACCTCTTCTAGTAAATCATTATGTGCGTTGAAGAAGAAGGATAGTCTTGGTGCAAATTCATCAACGTCAAGACCTGCTTTTATAGCAGCTTCAACGTATGCAATACCGTCAGCTAATGTAAATGCAACTTCTTGTGCAGCAGTAGAACCTGCTTCTCTGATATGATATCCGCTTATAGATATTGTGTTCCATTTTGGAACATATTTTGAACAGTATTCAAAAATGTTTGTAATTAATCTCATTGATGGATCTACGGGAAATATGTATGTACCTCTAGCTATATATTCCTTTAGTATATCATTTTGAATTGTACCTGATAATTGTTCTGGCGCAATTCCTTGCTTTTCTGCTACTGCAATATACATTGCAAGTAAGACTGCAGCTGGTGCATTTATTGTCATAGATGTGGTTATTTTGTCAAGTGGAATGCTATCAAATAGTGTTTCCATATCCTTAAGTGAGTCTATGGCAACACCTACTTTACCTACCTCGCCCTCAGAAAGTGCATGATCTGAATCTAAACCGATTTGAGTTGGCAGGTCAAACGCAACACTCAAGCCTGTTTGTCCCTGTCCTAGAAGATACTTATATCTCTTATTAGATTCTTCAGCAGTAGCAAAACCTGCATATTGTCTCATTGTCCAGAATCTACCTCTATACATAGTAGGTTGTACACCTCTTGTATATGGATATTGCGCAGGCTGTGCTAAATCTACTGCATAATCCATATTTTCAATGTCAGCTGGTGTATATGCTCTCTTTATCTCCATTTCTGATGATGTCTTAAACACCAATTTTCTTTCAGGTTGCTTTTCAAGCTTTGATTTTACTCCGTTTTCCCATTTCTCTGCAGCTACTTTAATTTCTGTAGTTTTTTGCTTATCAAACATATTTACCCTCCTTATAATTATAATATATTACATTTATTCAGGCTAAAATCATTAAGAGTCATACAATTATAGTAATTAACATTGATAATGAATTTTAGCCTTCATTTTTGTATTTATGCTTGCAAGTTTTCCGTCATAACAACTTATATATTATCATATTCTTTATATTATGGGTATATAATTTTTTGTTTATTTTTTAACAATAAATTATAAAAGCCCTGTTATTTGTAGCTTTTTTCCTCCATAAGCTCTACTTTCATCTATACTATTGCATTATATCATATTGAGTCCTCCCTCTATTTAAATATGAAATAGTATTATATCAAAAATTTAAAAAAGACCCACTTTCGGGTCTTTTTTGTTATTTATGCTTGCGCAAATATCTGTTCAAATTGTTTTTCATCAAGCTTTTCTCTTTCAAGAAGAGCTTGTGCTACTGCATGTAGCTTACTAATATTATCCTTTAGAAGCTGCTCTGCATGGTTATATCCCTTGTCTATTACAGCTCTAATTTCTTTATCTATAAGTGCCGCAACCTCTTCGCTATAGTTTCGGCTGCGTGCTAAGTCTCTTCCTATGAATACCTCATCATGATCTGTTCCAAAGGTAATTGGACCAAACTCATCACTCATACCATACTCAGTAATCATTTTTCGTGCTATATTTGTAGATCTATCTATATCACTCTTAGCACCAGTACTTATGTCATTTAGTACAAGCTTTTCTGCAACTCTCCCACCAAGTAAGCTTACAATTTCTTGCTCCAGCTCTGACTTTGACATATAGTATTTGTCTTGTTTTGGAAGGGATATCGTGTATCCTCCAGCTCTACCTCTTGGTATTATTGATATCTGATGCACAGGATCTGCATTTGGAAGCAATTTCTGAATAACTGCATGACCTGCTTCATGATAAGCGGTAAGCTTTCTGTCTTGTTCGCTGACTACCTTACTCTTCTTTTCAGGTCCTGCTATAACTCTGATAACAGCTTCTTCTATATCCAATAGATCAATTTTTCTCTTATTCTTTCTTGCAGCAAGAAGTGCAGATTCATTCATTACATTTTCTAGATCAGCAGGTGTAAAGCCCGGTGTTGTCTTTGCTAATACACTTAATTCTACATCAACTGCAAGAGGTTTGTTTCTTGCATGAATTTTTATTATTTCTTCTCTAGCTTTTACATCAGGTATTCCAACCATAATTTGTCTGTCAAAACGTCCAGGTCTTAATAATGCTGGGTCTAGTATATCTGGTCTATTAGTAGCTGCAATAATAATTACACCTTCATTCATGCTGAAACCATCCATTTCAACCAGTAATTGGTTTAGTGTCTGTTCTCTTTCATCATGACCACCGCCTAAACCAGCACCTCTTTGACGGCCTACCGCATCTATCTCATCTATAAATATAATACAAGGTGCAGTTTTCTTAGCTTGTTCAAATAGATCTCTAACTCTTGAAGCTCCAACGCCTACAAACATCTCCACAAAGTCCGAGCCGCTTATAGAGTAGAATGGAACCCCAGCTTCCCCAGATACAGCCTTTGCTAGATATGTTTTACCAGTTCCCGGAGGTCCTACTAAAAGAACACCCTTTGGTATTCTAGCACCCAACTCAATAAATCGTCTAGGCGATTTTAAGAATTCAACTATCTCACCTAGTTCTTCCTTCTCTTCATCGGCGCCTGCAACATCTAGAAAGGTAATCTGCTTTTTATCATCAGGATGAAGCTTAGCCTTACTTTTACCAAAGGACATTACTCTGTTGCCACCGCCCTGTGTCTGCTGTGTAAGCATGAAGAAAAATACTATAAGAAGTATAACGATTAAAAATACAGGAATAATAGAAATCCATGTAGAAGAAGCAGTTTTAGTATTAAAATTTACATTAAGCTTCCCTTCACTTATCATCGGCTGAACTGTATCAATAAGCGCCGATGTCCAAAAGTTTGTCTCAAACTTTTTATTATCGATGGTTTTTCCTGTAATTGTGGCTACACCAGTCATATCCGAAATAGTTATCTCCTTAATTTTCCCACTTTGTATCATTGTTATCAAGTTTGTATAGGATATCTTGTCCTTACTTGCTTGAATGGTATCAAAAAAATTAATAAACAAAATTATGATAATAAATATCAATGCATAAAAGCCAATTCCTCGTATAAATTTTTTCAAACATAGCCCTCCTTTAACGCATGTTCCTTAGAGCTTCATTAACGCATAAGTTATTAAAGCTACTGGATAAATCTACAATATATTTTTAATTTTATCACAGGCAATTTTAAAACACAACTTAGAATTACTTATCCCAAACTGAAAACTAGGGCTAAGTTCTATTCAAAAATGTCTGATGTAAGACATATAGTGTCTTTATTTTGTGTAAACTTCAGGTTTTAAAATACATACAAAAGGAAGATTTCTATATATTTCTGAGTAATCGAGTCCATATCCTACAACAAATTCATCAGGTATTTGAAAGCCAGGGAAAGCTATATCCACCTGTGCTTTTCTTTTTTCGGGCTTATCTAATATAGAACATATCTTTACACTGTTTGCATTTCTAGATTTTAAATATTCTACTAGATAGCTTAAAGTAAGACCTGAGTCTACTACATCCTCTACAATTAAAACATCCTTATTTTGTATGTCCTTCTCTAAGTCTTTGAGTATTCTCACTACACCAGAGGATTTTGTGGACGTTCCATAGCTTGATACTACCATAAAGTCTAAAGTCAATGGAAGGTCAATCTCTCTGACCAAATCTGATAAAAATATGACGCAACCCTTTAATACTCCTATGACTACCAAATCCTTACCCTTATAGTGCTCAGTAATTTTTTTGCCGAGCTCCTTAGTTTTTTGCTTAATTTGTTCTTCTGTTATTAGTATTTCCTTTATGTCATTCTCCATGTACATGAGCGCCCCTCCTCTATATGTTATGTAATCCATTCTGGATACTATAGCATATCACTATCACTTTTTCAGTCTGTTTAGTTATCTTATATTTTTCACTTATTAAGTCACCAATTATCCATACTATTTCATTTCCGTCAGCCAGAAGAAAGATTTCATCTCTTTTTTCTCTAGGTGTTTTTCTATCTATAAAATAGTCTTTTAGCTTTTTACTTCCCATCATTCCTATTGGTGAAAACATGTCTCCCTGTTGTCTGTTTCTTAATACCAGCTCTTCTTTTACCTTAGCAGCATCTATATAAATAGTATTTGTATGTTTCTGCATCATTGATAATGGGATGTGGTCTGATAGTTTTATGCTTATTGCAATTCCACGTTCATCAATCTTATTATCATTATCATATTTTAACTTATAATAGCATTTTTTATGTTTGTTCTCAATCTTTTTGAATAATATTAAATTTTCATATGAAATGTAAGCCTTAATATTTTTAGGCAGTTCCAATGCTGCACCTGTTCCCTTGTTCAAAAGCTCTATAATGCCTTGAAAGTGCTTGTATTCATATCCGTTCAATGTATCTGCAAGCTTTTCTACAGCTTTTCTAAGCAATCTTTTTTGCATTGCTTCATGAAGCTCTGTTAAATTATTGATTTTAATTGAAAGTCTTTGCTCTTCTATTTGCACGATGCTGTTCATAAGCTGATTAGTCTGTTGTTCCAGATAATCATTTTCTTCTTTAATTATTTGTGAAAGTCTAGTTACGCTTTCGTTAAGGTTTGGATTAAAACTTTCTTTTAGATATGGTATTAATTCTAATCTAATTTTATTTCTTGAATATATAGTCTGAAGGTTTGTTTTGTCCATCCTTGGCTCTAAATTGTTCTGACGACAATACTCTTCTATACTTATTCTGTCAGTTTCAAGCAAAGGTCTTATAATTTCGTCTCTTAATATATCTATTCCTTTTAAGCCTTCCAGTCCAGTTCCTCTAAACAATCTCATCAAAATAGTTTCAACATTGTCATTTGCATTTTGAGCTACTGCAATCTTATTTGCATTTATAACTTCTTTTACATCTCTAAAAAGCTTGTAACGGATCTCCCGTCCTGCTTCTTCAGGAGATAATCCCTGTTGTTTTGCATATGCAGGTACATCAAAGCTCGCAATTTTATATGGTATCTCCCACTTCCTGCAAATATCTTCAACAAATTCTGCATCAGCATCTGCTTCTGCTCCTCTAAACTGATGATTTAAATGAACAGCAAAAATTTCGATGCCTATTTCATTCTTAATAGTATTTAAGACGTGAAGCAGGCATAGAGAATCTGCACCACCAGAAACACCTATTACCACCTTATCCTCTTTGCTCAACAAATTGTGTTTTAAAATAACGGCTTTGACATTGTCAATAAAATCCTTCATAAAATCCTTCCCAAAATAAACTCCTAATACACTTTGTGTAATGTATTCAATATTCTTGACGAGACTTGTATAGAATACATTCTATAATTACATATTAATATTGTCAATATTGTTATATAAAGCATACAAATCATTAGCAGAAAATATACCGCACTATTTTTTAAATTTAAATTGTTAAGTGCAATATATATAATACTTATATAATGCAAAAACGATTTTTGCTATCTATATGTATGCAAAAATCGTTGCAGTTATTATAAGGCTCAACACTGATATTAAAATGTTTAATGCCGCTTTAAGCCTGTCAGGATGTTTTTTGCATTGTTCTGCTGCACAACCTATCTCGTTGTATAGTGTTTCACAGTCCTTTATTTTTCCTTCAATACAGCCAGTTATTATTTCAAACACCTTTGTAGGCACTTTTCTTTTCTTTAGACTTTTAATTGCTATTTCAAGTTTTTCTTTATCAGGATCCAGGCTCCTATTTAAAAGCATTGATATAAAAAGGATAGCTATTACAAAGGTTTGATAAGATAAATCAGCTATACGTTTGCCTCTCTCCCAACACAGCCTATCATACATTGGCGTGTATTCCTTTACAGTCTTCCCATTTTCCACCAAGCTACCTAGATCTATAAGCTTTATCAACTTGTTTTTTTCGTCTATCATTATGTTTTCATGCTTTAAATCTGTATATATGTAACCCACTTCGTTAATTTGTCTAATTATATTAATAATAATACTGATAAGGTCCAGCTTAGTCTTAAAACTCAATTGTGAATTTCTTATAACCGACTTCAAATTATTGCCTTCTATATATTCCATTGTAAAATAATGATAAATTTTTCCTTGATTTGTGAAATCATCAAGGTCAAATGCCTTAGGAATAAAATTTTTGTCCTTTAGCTTACAGAGAAAATTATATTCCTTGGTTATACTTATCATGTCATCACTAAGCTTCAAAGCAAGCCGCCGTCCCTCTTTATCCTCTACAAGATATATTTCGCCCACACCACCCGCTCCCAGCCTTTTTAGCATTATATAGGACTTTCCTGTCCACATGCCTTTGATTTCATCATATTTATTATTATACATAGTATTTATCAATAACTTCACTTTCATGTGTTTCTACATATGCAGAGCTGTTATCAAATTTATCATCCTTGCTTTTTATTATTAGCTGACAAGCCTTTTCAATAGCTGGCCCTGTTGGAGTTCCACCTCCTGCTTTTAGCAAGCCTAGTCTATCCTTCAGAAATTCTTCTGAATCTGTAAAGCTGCAAATAATACTAGCATACTCATTATTAAGACCAGGGTATTTTATAACTGCTATCTTGCTATGTCCTCGTCTTGATTTTAGATTTCTCAATAGTTCAATCATGCTTTTTTTTGCTGTTTCTAGTTTATTTTTCATGCTTCCGCTGGTATCTAGTACAACAGCACATCTTAAGTTAATACCATCTCCAAAATTTTCAATGAAATCAATTATCTTATATCTAGATTTTGGCTCAAGATTGTTGATATCCACTCCAACAATTGATTTAAGCTGTCTGCTTACTATTTGTTCTATAGTTCTTTGTGCAGTTTTTTGTGTCATTACCTGCACAGTCATATCCAAGTTTTCTAAGTGAGTGTACTCGCAAAGTCCACCTCCTGCTTTTGCAATGCCTTCCAGCTCCTCAATGTCTCTTTCTTCATCATCGCTGTCTTGATTAATAATGCCTATAGTACTAACTACTATGCCTGCCTTATTGGCTTGTCGTGCTGCTTCTATAGGGCTTATCCCTATATTTGACTTTCCATCAGTTATTATTATAATTTGTCTGATTTCACCTGTATCTTCATTTTCCATATTCATAAAAAACCTCCCTGCATAATCACTACATTAGTAATTATTGCCAGGCAAGAAGATTGTTATGCACGGAATATGTTATACGTTTTCCCATATCTTTGCTACCATTACAGTCATATCATCGCAAGCTATTCCACCATTTATTTCTATACAAGTACTCAATATTTCGTCAGCTATTTTTTGTGGGTTTCTGGTGTTGATATTATCTATAACACCAGCCATCCATCTTTCCTTATTGATTTCACTTTGGTTGGAATCTAGTATTCCATCACTGACCATTATTACAAAGTCTCCATCATTAAGCTTTTTCTTTATAAATTCCATTTCAACATTTTTAAGTATTCCTACAGGTAAAGAGCCTACCTTGATTACATCTACATGATCCTCATATTTTATGAAGGTAGAAACCGCTCCTACTTTTACAAATTCAACCTCTCCATTATATTGATTTATTACCGTTAAATCTATTGTTGCATAGGTTTCCTCATTTGATTTCATTAGGAGCAGTGAGTTTATTGTCTTTACCGCCAAATCCTTATCAAAGCCTGCATATAGGAATTTTTCTAGGAGTCTTATAGTAGTTCCGCTTTCTACAGAAGCCTTGTATCCCGTTCCCATTCCGTCACTTAAGGCCAGCATAAACTTACTGTCCTTTAACTCTATGAAGGAATAATTATCACCCGATACTGGACCACTCTTTGTCGCTTTAGCAATGCCTGTTAATATTTGATACTTTTCTGCTTCTTTAAGCTTAATACAGCATTGACTACTGTTTGTTGTTAAACATTGTATATCCTTCTTCACAAACTTCTTTTTTGTTACACTATTTATTATAGGTATTACATTTTTTATGCAATCTCTTCTCCCCCCACAACTAGGAACCTTGATTTCTATCTGAATTCCACAGCCTACTTCAGCTACCGATACATCCTGTACATAAATTCCTTGAGTATCCAAAGCCACTATTATGAGCTCCTCCAAACTGTGGTTAAAATTAATATCTATATCTATCTGGAGAGCAAGATCAGATACCACCGTAGAGACTTCCTTAAGCTGTTCACACACAACCATTCTGCTCTCATTTATTTTTTTCTTCCAGTTCATATTGTTTCTATATAGATCAAAATAGTATCTTATACTGCTTATCATCTCTTCTGGTTTGACACACCTTTCTCTAAAATTGTTTGGAATACTTTCCAGTCTAATGCTGCCTTCATTCTCAATCTGTGTTAGAAAGCTAAACAGATATTGATAGCTTTTATAAAAATCTCTTTTCCAGCAGTTATTTACCATTCCGCAGCTTGAACAGCATTTACTTACAACTTGGTCTAGAATCTCTGCTGCATCAATCTGAGAGTAAAACTCCTTACCGCTAACGCTATCCTTCAAGGTCAGTGCTAGCTCATCAAAAACTGATGCTACCTCAGAAAGCTTATCTGTAGTGTATTCTTTAAATCTCTTGTTATAAGCCTTGTCCTTTACCAAATCAGTAGTAAATATCTTTTTGCTAGCTAAAGCCTTTTTTACAAAGCTATTTGGAATCAGAATAAACAATATGCAAGCAGCTAGAATTTCATAAAACTTTATTAAAACCTCAGTTGAGCCATTTATGTAAAAGGTCATAAGTGCATTGCCCAGTATAAAGGCTATAACAACACCGACTTTTCCTATACCTTTTACAACACCTGCAAAGAGACCACACAAGCCATAAACACCTATAGCTGCTGGAATTATGGAGCCTGATAGGGATTGTATTATACCAAGAATTATACCCAGAGCAGCTCCTGTTCCTGCACTTCCATAGAAGGAAAATAGTATGATTAAGAGTATCATGCTTATGTTTTTAATTGATAGACCATAAATTGAAAAATCTGCACCTATGAAGCAAAAGGCTAAAAGCACCGAAATAGATATAATTTCTTCACCAGATATTGTTTTTCGAGCTTTTAAGTTTTTCAATACAGGAAAAGCACCGTCATAAACATATACTAACAAAGCAATTAGAAAAGATTCTATTATTATCATAAGCATGTCATATATGTAATAATCTCTTATGTAATAAACAAAATATCCTGCAACAAAATTTGCTATGGCTACACAAACTGCTACTACAGCCTTTTGATTTATCCTCCATCTTGTGGTCGCTAAATGAGCTACGATAAATATGATGGATGAAATAAAATATTTTAGTAGAATTTCTTTTTCTCCAATAGTAAATACTCCTAGTAAAACTCCTGTAAGTGCAAAGCCAAGATTCAATTCTTGAAGACTATATATTGCAAGATAAGCAAGTCCAAAGGGACTTAAATAATCTAAGACTACTGCTCGACCTAACAAAAAACCTATTAATCCAAAAGCAACATTTAGCTTTAATTGATTATTTATTATAATGGCCTTTAGCGGCTTTAGTCTATCCACCCTTGATATAATTGTTTCATGTACTATAGAGCGTTTTATTCGAGAGTAGGGAAATACTTCAGATCTGTCTACCAATCAAACCACCACCTAACATAATATTCAAACTTGTGTTAAAATATACCAATGTCTAATAACATATAGAATTCTAACACAGCTTCTTTGAAATATTTGTCAGGTTTAGTTTTTGTGAAAAAAAACTTTTAGACAAGTTGAGTTATGATTTGACAATTAAATGTAAATAATATGAAGCATGATGGTTATTTGCAGATTTACTAACTTATAACCACCAGTTATACTAGAAACTTGTCGATTATTTATTAATATAAAAAAATCTCAAGTTTTTCAACTTGAGATTAAAATTCATTTGGTAGCGGCGGGGAGATTTGAACTCTCGACCTATCGGGTATGAACCGAGTGCTCTAGCCAGCTGAGCTACACCGCCATATAAAACGTAATCTGTTTTGCAATATTTCGGATTTGTTTTCCTCATCTTACTCGCATCTGACGTCTATATTATATATAAGGCCTGTCCTGTTGCAATTTGCCACTCTAAGAGCGTACTACTATGCAAGTGTCTGCTATTTAACAACCATGGCTATTAACTAACTCCAGGCTATGATGATTGCGATTTGGTTGCGGGGGAGGGACTTGAACCCACGACCTCCGGGTTATGAGCCCGACGAGCTACCAACTGCTCTACCCCGCGATAAAAATGGTGCCGAAGACCGGAATCGAACCGGTACGGTCGGTAAGGACCGCAGGATTTTAAGTCCTGTGCGTCTGCCAGTTCCGCCACTTCGGCGCTCAATGTCTCAGCGACAAATATTATTATATCTTCTTTATTACGATACGTCAACTACTTTTTTATTTATTTTTTTGAATCATGCTGATTTATGTTAACTATCCTATCTTATTCTCTATTATTCTCCACTATATATATCTTATTATTGCACCCTCCAGGTTATCATTCTCACTTACAATAAATCTACTGATATCAAGTCCTTGCAACAAATATAGCAATATATATATTCCTGCCGGTATGACATCAGCTCTTTCTTTTTGTAGTCCTTTAACTTCATAGCGTTGCTCTATTTTCATATTTTTTAGTATATCAAATATATCCTTTAAATATTCTATATCTATTACAGTATTATGTACCTTTTGCGAATCATATATACTAAGACTGTGATAAATTGCAGCAATAGATGTAGCTGTGCCACCTATAGTCAGTACTTTCCCAATTTTTAAAGTTTTTAATCTGCTTATAGGATCCTCAAATAGGCTATCTAAATTTTTTCTTAAGCTTTGAATTTCATTTTGTTTTATCGGATTTTCTGTAAAAAAACCTTCTGTCATTCTGACAGTTCCTGCATTTATGCTGATAGAATACTTGATGCCAGATAAGTTTCCGTATACAAGCTCAGTACTTCCTCCACCAATATCTATTACAAGTATATCCTCTGTACTCTCATTAAATTCACTAAGTACTCCAGTAATTCCAAGCTCAGCTTCAGCTTCTCCACTTATGACATTTATCTCGATACCTGTTCTCAATTTGGCTGCTTCTAAAAACACTTCTCGATTTTTTGCGTCTCTCACCGCACTAGTTGCAATTGCTATAATTTTTTCAGCGCCAAAATCTAATGCTTTTTTATTAAAAATATCTAGGGCGTTTATATTTCGTTCTATGGCTTCGGAAGAAATAACACCTTTAGCAGACAAGTTTTGTCCCATTCTTGTAACAATAAGCTGCTTTTGTTTGTTCTTAATAGTGACTCCATCATAATCACACAATAACAGTCTCATAGAATTTGTACCAATATCTATAGCAGCAACTTTCATCATAATATCCTCCATACAAAAAACAATACTGTCAATTAAGTGACAGTATTATTATTTTCTATTATAACTTTTTAAACCTCAAATCTTAAAACTTTGGTGATCCATCACCTTTTCTATATCCGCCGCTTCTCTTAGAGTCAGTGCTCTTCTTAAGCTGCTGTAGCTTTTCATCACTGTCCTTTAAAAATTTTGATATTCTATCTTCAAAGGAGTCTCCTTGATTCTTTCTGAATTCATTATTCCAATCTACCTCAACAGGTTTAATGATTTTTTTGCGTTCTTGAGCCTGCTTAATTGATAGATTGATCTTACCATCTTTTTCTACTGATAAAACTTTTACCTTTACTATGTCCTTCTCTTTGATATAGTTCTTAATATCCTTTACATAAGTATCGGCAATCTCAGAAATATGAACCAGACCAGTTTTCCCCTCAGGTAGTTGTATAAAGGCACCAAAGCTCGTTATACTTGCAACTGTACCTTCCACTACCTTACCTTCCTCTATAGGCATACTAAAAAAACTCCTCCCTTAATTTACAATAAAACTAACAGTGATATAATATATCAAATTATACTAACCTGTCAATATAATATCTAATTATCTTTACCTGGTAATTTCTCCTCAACCTCTGATTGATTTATATAAATCAATTCTCCCTGTTTTACCAAGCCTAACTGTTCCCTAGCCATTTTCTCCTTGTATGCATCTGTATCAGCATTTTCTATCTCTTTTGATAGCTTTGTATTTTCAAGCTTAATGCTCTCTACTTTTTGTGTTTTTTCTTTTTGAACATTAGTAAGCTTACCTATAGTAACTTCTTGGTTTATAAGTGTAATTCCCGCATATAAAATAAAAGTAGTAATTAATAATCTTTTAAAATTAAATTTCGCAGCCTTCATAAAATCACTTCCGTATATAAATTTCATACTTTGTATTTCTACTGTCTTATTATATGCACAATTAACCTACATTGTTATTAAATTGTTAAAAAAATTTTTATATAAAAACAATGTTTTTTTATAAGTTCGACATTTCCCTATAAATTCCTTTATTGTTTCTTATAATTTTTCTTGATTACAAGCTTATAATATTTCTTACTGTCATCTACCAAAATTTTTGGTAGTTTTTTAAACTTCGATATTCTCACCTTTCTTTGATTTAAGAACTTCCAACTCCTTGATAGTGGATACCAAAGCAAGTTAAAAAGAAACTTAAATGGCAATATAAGTATATTGTTTGTAGTCTTAAAGAAAAACACTATGTTTCTTTTAATAAACAAAAATACTGCTAAAGCGATCCTGCTTAGTATTTTATCATATAAAAAGAGACCAACGATAAAACCAATAAATACATAAGCTCTTATATCTCCATAGTTGCTTGAGAATACTGCCCATAATACCACAAGCATTGCAGAAGCCAGAAACATTATGTCCCATATAGAGGTTATGAACTTATCTCCCCTCCTGGAGCCTTTAAGGACTCTGTAAATATCATATAATATCCCTATGATTATACCACCGTATACTGTAAACATAAATACAAAGCTTTGAAATTCTACAGTTTCCATAAATGCACCCCCTTATTTCAATATATTATGTATGACTTAAAGTATTATTCATCAATAGGAATGTTGTGAAAAATATTTATCATAATGTAAAATGTTTAGTGCAAAACATATAGATATTATTAAAGCAATTTGTATATTATTTACTCAGCATTATCGCCTTTAACAAAATACCAAATTGCTTTCTACTTAAGGATTTTTTGTACTTTTATTATATATCTAAGACCCATCAGGAAGGCTCATATAACAACCATATATATTATTTAAATATGTTGCTAAGGAAGCCTCCACTTTTCTTCGAAGTACTTTTGTCAGTGTAATTGCAGGTTTGTATATAGCCTTCTATATTTAAGCTTCCTTCGTCAACATTCAATTTGTTTATATGTAGATTTGTACCTTTTAGAATTAGTCCTCCCAGCTCTGTATTTAACGCTATTGTATTTTCGTCAAAGCTTATTACTTCTAGTACTCCTGTAATGTTAAGCTTTTCTCTAGATTCTATAAATATATTGTGAGGTTTTGTCTTACTTAGTCTTTTTTCTTCCATAAAAAAACCCCCTGCTATATAATATTCAAGCCATTTCAGCGGTCTTATAAGCTGATTGTCTATAACTATATATATGCAGTGGGTTTTTGATATTATTCAATTATTCTATACATTTCTTTTGCCTCTTCCTTACTAGGTTTGTCTGCAACATTAAGGACTTCGGCCTTTACGGATTTCTCGCCAAACACAATTTCTATTATATCACCGAGCTTTATTGTTGTACTAGGCTTTGCCTGCTTACCGTTTATATATACCTTTTCACCCTCGCAGGCATCCTTTGCTACTGTTCTTCTTTTTATCAGTCTCGAGTTTTTTAAGAATTTGTCCAATCTCATAGCATCACTTCCCAATTATATATTATATAATTTTATTTATATGAAATGTTTAATGCAAAACATATGTATTAAAGAGAAAAAATCAGGCTATTTACCTGATTTTGCTCTTAAATATGTACTATTTTTTGTTTACTAAATCCTTTAAGTCTTTACCAGCTTTGAAGATTGGAGCTTTTGATGCAGGAATTTGTATTTCTTCTCTAGTTCTTGGGTTTCTTCCTACTCTAGCTGCTCTTTCCTTAACTTCAAATGTTCCAAATCCAACTAATTGAACTTTTTCACCCTTAGCTAAAGCTTCTTGAACGCTTTCCATAAATGATTTTAAAGCTTTCTCAGTATCCTTCTTTGTTAGTTCACTCTTTTCTGCCATGCTTGAAATTAATTCTGCTTTATTCATTTTTTATATTCCCTCCATTTTTTATAATGAATTCATTATAGTCTATTCTCTCTAATTGCCAAAACTCCTTCTTTTCAAGCTCATATTTTGTTTATTTTTGTAATAATTTTATATCTTTTGCTTGATTCCAGAGTTTATCCATCTCCTGTAAAGTCATTCTATCAATTTTGTTACCATTTTGCAAGGCTGTTTCTTCAATATACCTGAATCTATTGATAAATTTCTCTATAGTTGTTTTTAGTGCTAACTCTGGTTGAATCTTTAAAAAGCGTGCAACATTTACTACCGAAAACAATAAATCTCCAATTTCTTCTTCTATTATGCTCTTATTTCCTGTATTATATACCTCTTTAACTTCTTGTAGTTCTTCATCTATCTTTGCAATTGCGTCCTTCACGTCATCCCAATCAAAACCAACCAAGGCAGCCTTTTCCTGTATCTTATAGCTCCTCATGAGATTTGGTAGAGTTTCTGGTATATCCGTAAGAGTTTGGGTATATGTAGTTATGCCTTTAAGCTTTCGTTTTGAAGCCTCCCAACTTTTCAGTGCTCCACTCTCTGTAGTAGCTATTACGTCCCCAAAAACATGAGGATGCCTCTCAACAAGTTTTTTTACTATTCCTGTTATTACATCATGTATATCAAACTCTCCTGCTTCATTGGCTATCTGTGCGTGAAATACGACCTGAAGCAGCAAGTCTCCAAGTTCCTCCATCAGAAGATCTATATCATCCTTTTCGATAGCATCAAGCACTTCATAGGTCTCCTCTAGGAGATATGTTTTTAGACTTTCTCTGGTTTGCTCTCTATCCCACGGACAGCCGCCTTCTCCTCTAAGTCTCACCATTAATTCAACAAGCTCATTCATTGTCTTAAATCTTGCTCCATCAGTAACAGGTGGTATGTAAACACTGGTTAGGTAGTCTACCCAGTCGATTCTATCCAGCTCATAGAGAGGATGCCTTTCTATTCTTTCTAAATCCTTAACTCCGGCAGCTTTTATAATGCAAATCTCTGTATCATCCTTATAAAGTTCCATTAGCTTGAGCTTTATTTCAGAAGCTATAAACTTGCTATATACCTGAGTTATTATATTTCCACAATTAAAATCAGGCTTTTGAATGTCTAAGCTAAGTCCATCTATAATTTTAAGTCCATAAGCAGGATCAATTCTTAAAGCTGTAAGTATTGAGTCAATAAAACTTACAGCAGGTACAATATCAACTTCAAAGCCTTCCTTTGCCATCTCAAGAATTAATTCCACGCTCTTTTCTGCAACCAACGGGTGTCCTGGCACAGCATATACAAGAGTTTTTCCATCAATACAGCTTTCTAAAACTCTCTCGCAAATCTTTTTGTATGTGTCCTCAAAGGTTTGCTGTGTATCATATACATCATCACAGTTAGTAAAGCTAATGCCCAAGGATTGAATATAATCTACAGTAGGATGCTTCTCTGTTCTCATGATGAGTACATCGGCGGATTTAAGCTGTTCTAGGGCGGATAAGGTCAATTGCTTATAATCACCAGAACCTAAGCCAATGATAATTATCTTTTTCATTTGCATCTCTCCTTGTATTATGAAGGGTATATATTATATTTATTTTAGTAGACCTCTTTTCTTTAAGGTTGATGACAATTTGTTACCTCCAGGTGCCATTTTCAGCTCCTCTATAGTTATTCCCTTTATAAGTAATAGTGACGCACCATAAACCAATATAGAAAACAGAATACTTATCATAGTGGCTATAGTATTACTTCCCATCGCCGTTAATATTACTTTATAACTATTGTATGTTACAAACGCCATTATTCCTGTAGCAATAATTGGTTTAATTAGGGTTCTTACATAATCAAGATGTTGTTTTTGGTATTTAATAATTGCTATTAAATTAAGCACACAAGGCACTGCATAGCCAAACACAGTTCCTAAGGCTGCTCCTCTAATATTAATAGAGGGTATGGAGGTCAAGGTATAGCTGACAATGATCTTTACTGCAGCACCAACTAATAAATTCACAACAGGTACTCTTTCTTTGCCCATACCCTGTAAAATTCCAGTTAGGGTCTGAACCAAGGTTAAGAAGATTGCTGCAGGTGCTAAATACCTTAATGCTATACCGGCTACTATGTATTCTTTAGGACTTACCATCATCATTATAGGATTAGCTAGTACAAAAAGTCCCATGGCAGCAGGCAATCCAACTAATAAACTCAATCTTATGCCTAGCTCTGATTTCTTTTTTGCAGAATCAAAGTCATGTCTAGTAATAGACTCGGCAATTGCCGGAACTAAGCTTGCACCTAGAGATATCGTTATAATTTGAGGGAAATTTATAAAGGACAATGCCAAAGCTTTTAGCTGCCCATACATTTCCACGGCAGTTTTATATTCAAAACCAGCTGCCTGAAGTCTATCAAACACAATTAGCGAGTCTAGTAGACCCATAACTGGCATTATGCTTCCCCCTATTGTTATAGGTATTGCAAACATCAGTATACGCTTTAGTATTTTAGCAGATGATTCCATCTTCCTTTTTGGCAAATTGTTAATGCCACTATATATTGCAGGTCTGTATTTTCTATACATATAAAATAAAGCTATTACACTAAGTAAGCCACCTATTGAGGTTCCAAAGGAAGCCCCTCCAGCAGACAATTGAGGTCCTTTAGGTAGAAGCATTATAGCTAATATATAGCCGAAAAGAACTCTTCCGAACTGTTCTATAACTTGAGATGCTGCACTAGGAATCATATTTTGCATTCCTTGAAAATAACCTCTCATTGCAGCGCTAATAGAAACCAAGAAAATCGCTGGTGCTATAGCTGCAACTGCAAAATAGGAACCTGGATTTTTAAACATACTGACTAGAAAATTTGAGCTAAAGAATAAAAATAAGGATACAACCAGTCCTAAAATAGTAGCTAATGAAAAAGCTACCTTAAAGGTTTTATGAGCTTCATCCTGTCTCCCTAACTCTATCTTTTCTGATACTAGTTTAGATATTGCTATTGGCAATGCATAGGTTGATATGGTTAATGCCCATACATACCAGTCATAAGAAGCCTGATAATATCCTATGGCTTCTGATCCAATAATATAGTTTAAAGGCAACTTATATATAGCGCCTAATACTTTTGTTATAAGTCCTGCAATAGCCAATATAGCAGCACCCTTAATAAAAGATTGTTTCTTGATTTCCATCTTTGACCTCCCTAATAATAAAACTTATCTAAGCCCTATAGGCGTAACTCTAGTGATTGTTAAACATTATATATTTTAGCACATCTCAATGCTAAAATATACAGTGTATATTCATTATAGAACTGAATACATTATGAGAAATCAAAAAACAATAAAAGCAGCAAATGCTGCCTTTATATGTAAAACTATTGTTCCATTTGTTTTCCTAAGAATGATGCTGCAGTTTCTGCTAACTTTCTTTCCAGCTCACCCATATGAACATTTTCTTCCTTTGATAGCAATAAAACTGCACCTATAGGATCGCCCTGAGAAATTATTGGAGCTATAACACCTGATGTATATTTTGGGGTACCTTCTTCATCTGCAGTAATGTTTATCATCTTATTTTCCCCAGTAGCGCTAAGTAATGCAGTTGTCTTATCTTCCATTATCTTCTCAAGTGCAGCACTTACTCTCTTCTCCAGCAACTCCTTTTTGGGAGCTCCTGCCATCGCTATTATTGTATCTCTATCAGCTATACAAGTAACATGCTCCATTGAGCTATGTAGAGATTCAACATATTCCTTTGAAAACTCACTTAACTCACCTATTGGAGAATATTTCTTAAGAATTACTTCCCCTTCTCTATCAGTGAATATTTCAAGAGGGTCTCCTTCTCGTATGCGTAGCGTTCTTCTTATTTCTTTTGGTATTACAACTCTTCCTAGATCGTCAATTCTTCTAACTATTCCTGTTGCTTTCACCTACATATCCTCCTTTGTAATAATTTACATAATCTCCTTTGTAATGTTATTATTTTACCAACTTAATAATTTTATACACAATTTTGTAAAAAAGATGCTGTATCTTGCGTTACAGCATCTTTTGATTATAGATTATTATAATTTTTCTTTATATCTAATTTAGTTTTCATCTCAGTTAGAAGTTCTTGATATACATTACCCTTCTTTTCATCCAGCATTGATACCTTAAGTTCTTCTTGTACATCTTCAAGCTTGTCAAACTTCTTGTCTTCAACTTTGATTATATGGTATCCCAATTCCGTCTTAACTAGCTCACTTACTTCACCGACATTTAACTTAAAGGCTGCTGTTTCAAATTCTTCTACCATCTGACCCTTTCTAAAGTAACCAAGATCTCCCTTATTTTCTTTTGCAGTTGGATCCTTTGAAAACTCTAGAGCTAATTCATTGATGTTTTCACCCTTTTTTACTCTTTCAAGCACTTTCTTTGCTTCTTCTTCATCCTCTAGAAGAATATGGCTTGCTTTTATACTCTCAAATTGTCCTTGATTTTCTGTGTAGAATGCTACTACCTCATCATCTGTTACTTTGACATCCACAGTCAGCTTTTCTTGTAATTTTGTAACTAATATATCTTTTCTAGTAGTATCCTTTAAAGACTCCATGGTCATTTTTTGCGTTGCTAAAAATTCATTGAGTTTCTGTTCTGTATCGAAATTCTGTCTTACCTTGTCTATTTCTGCATTGATTTCTTCATCACTTACTGTAATTCCTACCTTTGTTGCTTCTTGCTCTTGAACCTTTATATCAATGAGCATATCTAGAACTTTTTCCTTCATAACATCAATATATTTTCTTCCATCTACGTCCTTATCCCATATTTCTGGACCAAATTGAGTTTCATATTGCACCTTGAACATTTCAAACATTTGGTTAAATTCTGATTTTTTAATCTGCTCTTTTCCGATCTCAGCAACAATAGAATTTGCATCCGCTTCAGGATTCTTTTGTATTAAGCCGCAACCGCCTAATATAAAGGATATAGATATTACCAATACTAATAGTAATATCGCTGTTTTTTTAACTTTTTTCAACTGTTCATCTCTCCCCTGAAATTATTAGGTGAGTTGAAGTTCACCCATTGGTAACTTGTGATTAATAATCTAGTATATAATTATATCTTATTTCCAGCAATATGCAAACTACTTATTTTTTCAATTATATCTGTAATTATCTTAATAAGCTCTTCAACCCTTTCATCTCCTATACGCAGAGTAAAATATGGTTGTTCACTTGCAGTAAACAATATTCTTCTTTTATAGTCTGCTGCAACCTCCATTGCAGTTTGAGCTTTTATATATTTGTCCATCTTAAATTTGATAATGATACTGTTGCCCTTTTGTGTTATGTTGCTTATTCCACATTTCTGCGCCAGCTGCTTAATATATGCTATAGATAGAAGATTTCTTGTTACAGAAGGTATATCTCCAAATCTATCCTCTATTTCTTCTTCTATGTCATATAAATCCTTGTGGCTTTCTATAGATGCAATTTTCTTATATATCTCTATTTTCTGGTTTTCATCAGTAATATATGTCTCAGGTATATAAGCGTTTATCTTAAGTTCAATGCTGGTTTCAACCTGCTGTACAGCAGTTTCGCCTTTTAGTTCTCGCATGGTATCCTCTAGAAGCTTAATATACAAATCATATCCTATGGCTTCCATATGTCCATGTTGCTCTTTTCCCAGAATATTACCTGTGCCTCTGATTTCCAAGTCTCTCATAGCTATCTTGAACCCGGAGCCAAACTCTGTAAACTCTTTAATAGCTTGCAAACGCTTCTCTGCAATCTCATTTAAAACCTTGTCCTTTTGATATGTGAAATATGCGTAAGCCAATCTATTTGAACGTCCTACTCTTCCTCTTAGCTGATAAAGCTGGGATAATCCCATTTTATCTGCATCTGTAATGATTATAGTATTTACATTTGGTATATCAAGTCCAGCTTCAATAATTGTGGTGCATACTAAGACATCAGATTCCCCATTGTAGAAATCTAACATTGTATCCTCCAACAACTTTTCATCCATTTGACCATGAGCATATGTAACTCTTGCATCAGGTACTAATTCCTTAACTCGTGCGGCAATCTTACTAATGCTCTTAACCCTATTATAAAGGTAGTATACCTGACCTCCACGGGCAATTTCCTTTACTATGGCATCCCTGATTACATCCTCATTGTGCTCCATTACATAGGTTTGTACTGGATATCGTTCCTCTGGTGGCTGCTCAATTACACTTATATCACGAATGCCTATCATAGACATATGAAGAGTTCGGGGTATTGGAGTTGCTGATAGCGTAAGCACATCAAGATTTGTTTTGAGACTTTTAATTTTCTCCTTGTGTGCAACACCAAATTTTTGCTCTTCATCAATTACCAGTAGTCCCAAATCCTTAAACTTAATACTATCCTGTAATAACTTATGGGTGCCAATTACAATATCTATAGAACCGTTTTTTGTATCCTGTATAGTCTTTTTTAGTTCTGCTGAGCTTTTGAATCGTGACAGCACATCTATCTTTACCGGAAAGCTTCCAAATCTTTGTATACAAGTATTATAGTGCTGCTGTGCTAATATTGTAGTAGGCGCAAGTATTGCTGCTTGTTTGCCTTCCATAACACATTTAAAAGCCGCTCTTAATGCTACCTCAGTCTTACCATATCCAACATCTCCACAAAGCAGTCTATCCATTGTTCTGCTTCGCTCCATATCCTGCTTTATTTCCTCTATACACCTCAACTGATCTTCTGTCTCTTCATATGGGAACATATCCTCAAATTCCTTTTGCCATCTTGTATCTACTGCAAATGCATGCCCAATCATTTGCTGTCTCTCTGCATATAGCTTAAGTAAGTCGATTGCCAAAGCTTGTATGTTTTTGTGAGCCTTAGCCTTGGTTTTTGACCACTCTGCACTGCTAAGCTTGTTTAGCTTAGGAAGCTTATCTTCTCCTCCGATGTACTTTTGTATCATATCAAGCTGATCTGTAGGTATAAATAGCTTATCATTTCCCCCATATTTTATATGGAGATAATCTCTTATAAGTCCATCTATAGTAAGCTTTTCTACTCCAACATATTGCCCGATACCATGATTTTCATGTACTACGTAGTCTCCTACTTTTAAGTCAGTAAACACCTTAATCAGTCGGCCTTTTTTCTTCGGAGCCTCTCTCTTTTGAACTGCAAATACTTCTCTATCACTGATTACAGCATACTTTATGGAAGGGAACTCAAAGCCACTGTTTAAAGTACCCGGAATTACAATTATGTGTCCTTCCTGAAGCTCAATATCCAGCTCATCCTTATACATAGCATTGACGTTCTGTTCTCGCAAACTATACACCAAACGCTTACCTCTGTCCGCTGTACCCGATAAAATAAGCACCTTATATCTTTTATCTTTCCATTGTGCAAGCTCCTCCATTAAAAGTTCCAGCTTACCATGGAAGGTATGCATAGATCTTGATATAAAACTTATTATAGTGTCTGGTCTGAAATCCGGACTGCTTTTTAGCAATGTATTAAAGCTTATGCACTTATGTTCTTTGAGCTTTGACAGTAGCTGATCATAGGTAAAATAAGTATTGTATTGCTCAGGCAATACTTCATCTATCTCCATCAGCTGCTTAAAATGCTCCTGAAATTCTAGATTGATGCTTTCATATCTTTGTTTAACCCTATTTGGTTCATCTATAATAACTGTGAAATCTTTCAGATAGTCGAGTATGCTTTGAAAATCTATCTTAAAAAAGCTTATATATCTTTCTATTCCCTCAAAATAATAACCTTGGACGAGCTTATCAATGTCCTCCATAAGGTTCTCATGTAGCTTTTCTGCTTCCTTCTTTCTGCCAGAGGTGTTTAAAGATTTTAGCCTCTTATCCAGATGACTTTTTAGGCTTACTGCAGCTTCCTTTAGCTCTTCTTCCTTTAGAATAAGCTCTCTTGCTGCGTTTATCTCAACCTCATTTATTTTTTCAATGGAACGTTGAGTTAATACGTCAAATCGCCTTAAGGAGTCAACTTCATCACCAAAAAGCTCAATTCTTATAGGGTTTTCCTCGGTTAAAGGATAATAGTCTATTATTCCACCCCTAACTGAGAACTGCCCTTTTCCTTCCACCATATCCACCCGTTCATAACCTGCCATAGAAAAGAGCCTTATGATCTCACCTGTATCGACCGTATCTCCAAGACTTATCTTTCTCTTTATCTCAGCAAATCGTTCCATTGGAATCATTTTCAGAATTAAGGCTTCAACTGAGGCACATACTACCTTTGTTTTGCTGCTCAATAGTTGATTTATTGTAGTAAGTCTTTGCTGGCTTACTTCATTGCTTTTTGCATCAATTCTATGAAATATGATTTCACTAGCGTGAAGGAGTAAGGCAGAATCAGGAGTAAGAAAGCTTATGTCCTCATATAGCTTCCTAGCGACAATCTCGTTATGAGTAATTATCAGACAGTTTTTGTTCAGACTGCTGCTCAATGCTGCTGCTATCAGGGATTTCTGAGTTTCGGATATCCCATATGCTTCGATACTTTTTCCACTGCCCTTCATGCTATCCATAAGTAACTTATACTCCGGCATGTTTTCTAAAGGTCTTATTATATTTTGAAAACTCATTCCTTCACCTACTAATACAGCAAAGCTTATGTTTACTGTATTACTTCCTTATTTTTCACAGAAACTTAGGTTTACTGTGTTACTACCTTGTTCATATTGCATAACAACATAGAGGTCGAATAATAAATATCCCACCTCATAAGCTCAAAAGCTTGTATAATTTAGTTGAAATTTCTAGTCAGTCATCTAAACATTATCTATTATATTTATTCATAGCAGAACTTATACCACTTCTTGTAATTTCCTCCACAGTAAGAGTTGCCTTCTTGATAGCCTCCTCTATTAGTGGTAACTCATCCTTGCTAAATTTCGTCATGACGTAAGCAGCTAAATCCATATATTCTGGCTGCTTACCAACACCTATTCTTATTCTTGGGAAATCCTGTTTGTTTAACAAATATATAATTGATCGCATTCCATTATGAGTTCCTGAACTACCACTAGGACGGATACGCACCTTTCCTACAGGTAAATCAATATCATCATAAATCACAATAAGGTTTTCTAAGGGCAGCTTATAGAAGTTTACAATATCCATGACGCATTCACCGCTTGCATTCATGTATGTTTGCGGTTTAACCAGCACAAGCTTCTCGCCTGATATGATTCCTTCACCTATTTCTCCTTTATGCTTTACCTTATTAAACTTAATATCATGCTGTTTTGCAAAATAATCAATTGCAGCAAAACCTATATTATGCTTAGTCTCTGCAAACTGACTCCCTTTATTTCCAAGCCCCACAACTACATACATTCTTATCTCTCCAAATAATTTTATATTATAATACATTAAGCCGGGGATAAAGTTCCCCGGCAAATTGTATATATTGTGCTTATTTAGTATTATGTTCAGCTTAACAACTTCTTAATCAAATAACTTGCTAAGTGATAGACCTTCATAAATTCTCTTTATTGCTTCTGCAAGTAACGTAGCAACAGAAAGTACCTTGATTTTGTCCGTTAATTTGTCTTCAGATATTGGAATAGTGTTAGTTACAACTAATTCCTTGATGGCTGGATCTGCAATTCTTTCAAATGCTGGGCCAGATAATACCGCATGAGTGCAGGCTACATATACATCCTTTGCTCCCATGCTCTTTAGAGTCTTAGCTGCATTTACTACAGAACCTGCTGTATCAATCATATCATCAATTATTATACAGTTTTTGCCCTTTATATCACCTATTATATTCATAACCTCTGATACATTTGGCTTTGGTCTTCTTTTATCAATTATTGCTATAGGTGCATCAAGCTTAGCTGCAATATGTCTTGCTCTTGTCACTCCCCCAACATCTGGAGATACCACAACTATATCGTCTAATTTCTTGTTTCTGAAGTAGTTTACAATTAATGGTGCCGCATATAAATGGTCTACAGGTATATCGAAGAAGCCTTGAATCTGCGCTGCATGTAAATCCATTGTTATTACTCTGTCAGCACCTGCTGCAGTTATTAAATTGGCAACCAGCTTAGCAGAGATTGGATCTCTTGATTTTGCTTTTCTGTCCTGTCGTGCATAACCATAGAAAGGTATTACTGCATTAATTCTTCCTGCTGAAGCTCTCTTTAGAGCATCAATCATTATTAACAGTTCCATAAGATTATCATTTACAGGAGAACAGGTGGACTGAATTACAAATACATCAGCACCTCTTATAGATTCATAAATACTAACTCCAATTTCTCCATTACTAAAAGTACTTATTTGAGCATCCCCAACAGATAAGCCTAAGTTGAAGGCAATATCCTTAGCCAAGTCTTTATTGGCATTACAGCAGAGGATTTTAATACTCTTACCATGTACATCCATTTAACAGAAACCTCCCAAAATTTATTCTTTTGATATATTATTATTTAATTTTTTAATCCAGTCCACTTTGTTCTCTTGTCTTACTCTACCTATAGCTAAGCTACTCTCTGGAACACTTTCTGTAACAGTTGTACCTGCCGCTATGTATGAATCCTTTTTAACAGTCACAGGAGCCACAAGATTTACATTACAGCCAACAAAGCAATTATCCTCTACAGTTGATCTATACTTTTTCTTGCCATCGTAGTTTACAAATACAACTCCACAGCCTAGGTTTACATTACTTCCTACATCACCATCGCCTACATATGTCAGATGAGATGCCTTTGAATAATCTCCAAAGCTTGAGTTTTTCATCTCTACAAAGTCTCCTATTTTAGCATGTTTACCTATTACATTACCCGGGCGCAAGTATGCAAAGGGTCCTACTGTAGTACCCTCTCCAATTTTGCTTTCTATTATAACAGAATTTTGAGCGTTTATCCCTTTATCCAATATACTGTCTCTTATCCTAGTATTTGGACCTATTAAACAATCCTCATCAATAACTGTATTGCCTTCTAGCATACAACCAGGATATATAGTAACATCTCTTTCAATTTTTACAGTCTTATCTATATAAGTATCATTGGGATCTATTATCGTAACACCTGCAAGCATATGCGATTTTAGTATTCTCTTCTTCATTATCTCAGTAGCTTCTGCAAGCTGTAGCTTATTATTTACGCCCATTATCTCAGTAGGATCATTTGTCTTA
Source organism: uncultured Clostridia bacterium (assembly GCA_942492835.1). GTDB lineage: Bacteria > Bacillota > Clostridia > Lutisporales > Lutisporaceae > GWB2-37-7. The sequence goes on from OW818645.1 coordinate 1,612,033, forward strand.
AAAGCAGCAATTTTATAGCCTTCTGCTCTGATTATGTGTAAACAATCTGTAAGATAATATTCTTTTTGAGCATTATCATTTGTTAGCTTTTTTAAGGCTTTCTTTAGCTCAGGTCCATCAAAGAAATACATACCTGAGTTTATTTCATTTATAGTCTTTACTTCTTGATTTGCATCTTTGTCTTCAACAATGGCTTCAATAAGGTCATCTCTGTTCCTTACTATTCTTCCATAGCCTGATGGATTGTCTAAATCAGCTGTGAGTACAGTGACTCCATAACCACCTTGCTTATGAAACTGATACATTTCCTTTAGCTTTTCTGATGATACCAATGGAGTATCTCCATAAAGCACTAATATATCTCCATCATTTATATAATCATCTGCTTGCATAACCGCATGACCGGTTCCCTGCTGCACTTCCTGCATAACAAATTTTACATCTGAAATAGTCTGTTTTAACTTATCTGCTCCATGTCCAATAACAACTATAGGTTCCTCACAGCCTATTTCCTTTGCACTATTTATAACATGCTCTACCATTGCAAGTCCACATAGCTTATGTAAAACCTTAGGTAGCTTTGAATACATTCTTTTTCCTTCACCAGCAGCTAATATAACTGCTGTTATATTGTATACATTATTCAATTTATCACCTCTATTATATATTTTTTTGATATATATGTATATATTCTAAGTAATTAATCTTTAAATCATTTATATTTTAATACATATGTCAGCTTAGGGCAAATTAAACTTTTTTCCTTTGAATAAAAAAAGTTTAATAATAGACTATATTATATGTCTATTATTAAACTTATCTATACAAATTTTAAGCTAATGTCCATTGCTATTACCGAATGAGTAAGGGCTCCAACTGATATTATGTCCACTCCTGTTTGTGCTATAGCATTAACACTTCTTTCACCCTCAAGCTCCACATTGCCTGATGCTTCCAGTAAAGCTTTTCCTTTTGCTCGCTTTGTAGCTTCCCTCATCATATCTAAAGACATATTGTCCAACATTATAATATCAGCCTCTGCCTTTAGAGCTTCCTCAAGTTGTTCAAGGGATTCCACCTCTACCTCAATTTTAAGAGCATGTGAGAGTTTACTTTTTGCTGCTAGTACTGCCTGAGTAATCCCACCAGCAGCTTTTATATGGTTATCCTTTATCAATACTAAATCAGAAAGATTATATCTATGATTGTGACAGCCCCCCATAAATACAGAGTATTTATCCAGTATTCTTAGACCTGGCATTGTTTTCCTTGTATCTACAACCTTTGCTGAGGTACCCTTTACAGCTTCTGCATACTTGCTTGCAGCAGTAGCGATACCTGACATTCTCTGTAAAAGATTTAAGGATACACGTTCTCCCTTAAGTATGTTGCTTGCAGATCCGCTGATATTGGCTATTATATCACCTTTTTTAACTCTGTTACCATCCTCAATCAATATTTCAAAATTAATAGAGTCGTCAAGAATTTGAAAAACCCTTTTACAAACCTCTATGCCACATACTAAACCTTGCTGTTTCGCAATAAACTTGCCAGCAATTTTAGTTGATGAAGGTATGGTTGAATCTGTAGTAACATCTCCCCAGCCTAGATCCTCTTCTAAGGCATTTTTAATTATCTTGTCTACTGTAAACATTTCTAACATAGCAATCAAGCCTCCAGTTCCTTAGTCAAGCCTATAATGACTTCCTACACTTACTTTTCTTCTTATAGCTCCCTTAAGTATCAAAGATGCGATATATGCAATATTTATAGTCTCCATATCATCATTGCTATCTAAGCTACTATTTTCCATCTGTGTAATATATTCATTCACTTTATTAAGAGCCATGTTCATATCTTTTTCATTTCTCTCTATTCCTGCATATTCATTCATTAAGCTTTTTATGCTAATTTTGATGTTTGAAGTATCTATCTCAACATTGGAATGACTATTACATTGCAGTATCGGCTGAATAATTTGAACATCTGCAATAGTTTCATTTATCTGCTCAGCACATCTTCGTCCAAATACCAGCCCTTCCAGCAAGGAGTTGCTTGCTAACCTGTTAGCTCCATGCACTCCGGTATTTGCTGCTTCACCGCAGGCATAAAAGCCTTTGATATTTGTATGTCCCCATAAGTCAGTCTTTATGCCTCCCATAAAGTAATGTTGAACAGGACATACAGGTATGTAGTCCTTGGTTAGGTCAATTCCTTCTTCCATGCAGTGCTTATATATATTTGGGAATCTTCTTTTTAAAAACTCTGGATCCTTATGCGTTACATCTAGATATACAAAAGGACTACCAGTCTTTCTCATCTCTTTAAATATAGCACGTGCTACAATATCTCTTGGAGCTACCTCCGCCATTTCATGATACTGAGGCATAAATCTTTCTCCATTGATATTCCTTAATATGCCACCCTCTCCTCTTACAGCTTCAGAAATTAAGAATTTGTTTTCCTTATCTACTGCATTGTACATGGCAGTTGGATGGAACTGCACAAATTCCATATTGTTCAGTTCTACTCCGGCTCTGTAAGCCATTGCTATGCCATCGCCTGTTATTACTGTTGCATTTGTGGTATTTTTATAAACCTGTCCTATACCCCCACTTGCACAAATAACTGCTTTGCTGGCTATATACTTATACTCGCCCAACAATTTTATAATAAGACCTGCGTAACTTTGATTATCTGTAACAATATCTACTGCAAAGCAATTTTCTAAAATGGAAATATTACTTCGCTTTCTACATTCTCTGAGCAAGGAATCAAAAACTTCTCTGCCTGTAGCATCCCCAAGTGCATGTACAATACGAAATCTTCTATGTCCACCTTCTCTAGTGGTAGTCAAAGTACCATCAGGATTCCTGTCAAAGTTAGTTCCTATATCACAAAGGTGCTTTATGTCATTTGGAGCTTGCTGAACCAAAACTTTTACAGCTTCAATGTCGCATTCACCTGCTCCTGCTTTAATAGTATCTTCAAAGTGATAAAGCGGCAAATCACCTTCTGCGACGGCCGCTGCAATCCCACCCTGTGCAAGGTATGAGTTATTCTCAGCGATCGCTTCCTTGCTAATTATACATATTTTTAAGTTCCTATCAAGATTAATAGCAGAGTATAAACCTGCTACTCCACTGCCTATTATAATTACATCACATGTTTCTTTATTAAGCTTTTTTAAATCAAAATCAATTAAATACCTATTAGGCATGTCTTTACCTCCCAAACTGCAACATTTGTAAAATTTAATAGTTAAAATTAGCTTATTTTAAGCATCTCCTCTAAGGAGTTTAAAGCTTTAACTCTAATTTCCTCATCAATATTAATTTCATGTTGCATATAGAGAAGTGCATCATGTACATCTTGTAGTCTTGTTTTCTTCATGTTTGCACAAACTAGCCCAGGAGATAATAGATAGAAATTCTTATCAGGGTTTTCTTTCTTCATGCTGTAAATAACCCCTTCCTCTGTACCTATTATTATATCCTTCTCTGGTATTTCCTTTGCATATTTCATTATCTCAGAAGTACTACCTAAGAAATCAGCCAGATCTTGAACCTCGGGCTCGCATTCAGGATGCACCAACAATTTTGCATTTGGATATAGCTCCTTAATTTTCTTTACCTCATCAACTCTAACTCTTCTGTGGGTAATACAAAAACCCTTCCATAGTATCATTTCCTTTTCGGGTACCTGTTTTGCTATATAGCTTCCTAAATTTTTATCAGGAGCAAAAATTACTTGCTTATTTTTCAGACTTCTAACTACTTTTACAGCATTCGACGAAGTACAGCAAATATCCGCTTCCGCTTTAACCTCAGCAGATGTATTAACATAGCATACTACAGCAGCTTCCGGATACTTTGACTTCATCTCTCTTAATCCCTCTGCTGTAACCATTTCCGCCATAGGACAGCCTGCATCCAAGGCTGGAAGCAATACAGTTTTTTGTGGGGACAATATCTTTGCACTTTCGGCCATAAAATGTACTCCACAGAATACTATTACTTTATGCTGTGTGGTAGCAGCAAGCTTGCTAAGAGCGAATGAATCTCCTACAATATCAGCTATCTCTTGTACCTCAGAAACTTGATAATTGTGAGCTAATATTATAGCATTTCTTTCTTTCTTTAATCTAATTATTTCATTTACTAAATTTTGTTGTTCCATTTTAAATACCTCATAAACATTTTATTTATGTTAAATATAAAAATACCCTAAAAAACCAATGTATTCTTACTTGAATATATCACTTATTTCTTGCCTTTTCAACATTAACTAAAATTTAACAAAGTCTTGCAATTATAAGATTTGATGTGCATGTAATTATTAATATTACCTATTTTTCTAATATATATTAGCATTTTCGACAGTATTTAAATTCAAAAAACTAATGAAATATTTTATGAAATGCATTATAAAAAAGCTTATGTAAAAATATTAATTACATAATAGCAATTATATTTTTACATAAGCCAAAATTATATTTTTTATTTGTAAAATGGGAAGAACATAGGTCCATAGAAAGGATATTTGTGCTTTTTATGCAGCTTCTTATAATATTTTTCTGGAAATTCAAAATCATCAGAGTCAAAATCATCAGAATCAAAATCAAAGCTGCTATCTTCACTAAACTCATCCCACTCGTCAAACCAATCCTTTATTCTCATTCCTGCACTTGGCATATTTTGCATTGGCATCATTGGCATTTGCTGCATCATTTGTCTGCCAGCCATAGGACACTTACGCGACATAGGACATTGATACATCATAGGACACATTTGATGCATTTCTTCCATGTCATTGAACTTTTCCTTTTTATCACCATCGAATTTTTTATCTGGCATAGCTTTACCTCCTAAAATAATACTTTTACATGCATTATAAAAATAGTGCTATATATTAAATATATAGGTAAAGTCTTGTACTTATTACTTATTACTTAGGGTTATAATTTTTTACATAACAAAAAGGGAGTAGCTTATAACTTACTCCCTTGACTTGTTTACTTTGAAATTAGGCAAGTATTATTCTTGCTCACTCTTTGCTTTTTCGTATCCTTCTAAAATAGCAGCTTGAAGTCTTTCTCTTGTAGCTGAGTTAATCGGATGTGCTATATCTTTAAACTCTCCATCCGGTGTTTTTCTGCTTGGCATTGCGATAAACAAGCCCTCTTGCCCTTCTATAACCTTAATATCGTGCACAACAAACTCGTTGTCAAAGGTTACAGAAACCACAGCCTTCATCTTACCTTCAGCATTAACTCTTCTTACTCTTACGTCAGTTATTTCCATTTTAGCTCACCACCTTCCGTCGATACACTTTGTCATTTGTATAATTATTCTCTACTTAATAAGCTTTTCCTTCTTCTTTTGTAAATTTTCAGAAAATTACTTGAATCTGCTATATATATCGCACTAAAAAATTCTCATTTATAAAATAGTGTGGTATACCCTTAACTGTTAAAAATATGCACATATTTCATTTGTATAAAATACATGGACATTCTCCATGTATTTTGTTGCTAATTAATTTGTGCGTTCTATATAGTTTAATATCTCACATTTTACCAGTTTATATACAAAAAGTTTTAAACAAGTAATTATTTTATATTAGGAACAATATCTATCTTTTTATTTATCTCATCAACATTCTTAAGCTTTAAAAGCGATACATAATTGTCAATAACCTTATGATCAGGCTCGGAGGTACTCATAATAACACCTATTCCTACTACCTGAGCCTTAAACTCAGACATTAGATCACTCAAGCCCTTTATTGTGCTTCCTGCCTTCATAAAATCATCGATTATTATTACACGTGAGCCTTCCTTAATAGAGCGTTTAGATATTGACATTGTCTGCATCCTTCTTGAGCCTGATACATAATTAACGCTTATTGTAGATCCTTCAGTCACATTATTATCATTTCTTGCTACTACCAAAGGAATATTTAAAGCTCTTGCTGTCATAATAGCTGGTGTTATACCCTTTGTCTCTATAGTCACAATATAATCTGCATGTTTATCCTTAAAGCAACTTGTAAATATCCTTCCTACTGTGGAAACTATTGAAGCATCGCCAAGTATATCTGACATATAAATAAAATTGCCTGGTATTATCCTGGTTGGATCCTTTAATCTTTCACAAAGCTTCGCAAGAAATGCAATGCTCTGCTCTTTTCTAAGTATCGGCTTGTATATTACCCCTCCCTGAGCTCCTGGAATTGTTTCAATTTCACCTAGTGATAAACATTCTATTATTCTTTTTGCAGCGCTAATGTCTTCACTAATAGTCGATTTAGCAGCATTTAGCAATTCACTAAAGTGATTAAGAGTCAGTACTTCATTTGGATTATCAGTTAATATTTTAATCAGAGCTACAACTCTCTCGTTTTTTTTGAATTTTTCCATATATGTTATCCCCCAAAATCCGAATAATTCTATAAAATTTAAGTTTATTATTCATTCTATATAAAATGAATAATTCCTTCTTATTGAATAAAATTCTATATTATTCAAAATTTTATTTAATAGTATAAATAGCCTATATGTTTAAATCAATTATCTTGTATAATATAATAGTACAAAATAATTTTCTTATATTCATAATTTGTACAAATCACACGAATTATATAATATCTTGTTTTCATATAGTAACCTTTTTATGGTTATAATAATATTATGTATAATATAGATTTTCTTGATTTGACGTGTATTATTCGATTAGAAATAATTCAGTCTTACGTATGATATTTAATTATTTCCATTGACAGTATTCCATTAAATCTGTAAAATGTAGAGTTGATAAAATGTGAATAATACTGAGTAATCACCATATTATAAAACTACGTTTTGAGTTGTTTATGGATGGTTATTTTATTGAATTTATAATCTTTTAAAATGAAGAATAAAGGAGTGTACCTGCATGACGTCTCTGGATAATATCAAAGCCATTCATTTCGTAGGTATCGGCGGCATAAGCATGAGCGGACTTGCTCAAATAATGTTAAATGCTGGCTATACAGTTACAGGTTCAGATTTAAATCATAGTAAAATAATCGATAAACTTATAAAAAAGGGTGCAATTATAACAATTCCTCATGAGTCAAAAAATGTTGAAGGCAGTCAGCTTGTAGTTTATACAGCTGCCGTTAAACAAGATAACCCTGAGCTTATTAGAGCTAGAGAGCTTTTAATTCCAATAATAGATAGAGCAGAATTCCTTGGTATAATAATGAAAAGATACCAATATGGAATAGCTATATCAGGCACTCATGGAAAAACAACTACTACCTCAATGGTATCATTGATTTTTAAAGATGCATTGTTAGATCCCACTATACTTTTAGGCGGAGAGTTGGATTCTATAAAAGGCAATGTTTTAATAGGAAATAGTAAATATTTTATTACAGAAGCGTGTGAGTATGTAGAAAGCTTCCTCAAATTTTATCCCTATGTAGGAGCAATATTAAATATCGAAGAGGATCACTTGGATTATTACAAGGACTTAGAACATATAATGTCTGCTTTCTACAAGTTTGTAAAGCTTATACCCGAAGATGGAGCCTTGATTGCTTGCGCTGATAATGACAATACAATGAAGATTGCAGCTACAGCAAAATGCAACGTGATAACATATGGTCTACAAGCTTCGGCTGATTTTACAGCCAATAATATAAGATACGATGCGCTTGGACACCCTAGCTTTGATGTATATTATAAAGGTAACAAGCTAGATGAGTTTTCATTGAATATACCTGGAAAGCATAATATACTTAATTCTTTGGCTGCTATTGCAATTGCAATAAATGCAGGTATAAGCTCAGAGATAATCAAGTCCAGTCTTCTAGGCTTTAGAGGAACTTACCGAAGATTTGATATAAAGGGTACACAAAACGATATAACAGTAATTGATGACTATGCTCATCATCCAACAGAAATAAAAGCAACCTTAGATGCAGCAAAGCAATATCCGCATAAAAAAGTTTGGTGTGTATTTCAGCCTCATACTTACAGTAGAACTAAAACCTTGTTTAAAGATTTTACACAGGCTTTTCATGAAGCAGATAATGTTGTAATAACAGATATATATTCTGCTTCTCGAGAGAAAGACAATGGAGAAATACATATAATGGATTTGGTAAACGAAGTCAATAAGCAAAGTAATAATGCAATGTATATAAAGGACTTTGAAGAAATAGCAAACTTCATAGTTAGCAATGCGCAACCCGGTGATATAGTTTTCACAATGGGTGCTGGAGATGTCTCTAAATTAAGTCAAATAATTCTGGATAAATTAAAACAGGAAATTCTAACACCCTGTGCATGTTAAACAAAAGCTCGGCTAAATGTCGAGCTTTTTATAATTAGTGAACTAACTAATGGAGTACGAACTATATGCTACCCAACGTCTAGACAATAATCAGGTTTCATTGTCACTTTTTGGTATTTGTGAAATTTGAGTCACTAACTTCAATAGTGTTATAATTAACATATATTCATAGGACAAAATATATTAAGGTAACATGACTATCTGAGCTATTATTGTAAAATTTAGTTAATAGGAGAGATGATATATGCAGTTTTTATTAGTAGTACTTAATAAAGTTGAAAAACTCAATACTTTATTAGAAAAATTGATGGAACACAATATTTGTGGTGCAACAATTCTTGATAGTACTGGCATGGTCAAAGAGCTTATTAAAAACAATGAAGATTATCCGATTTTTGGTACACTTAGCCTTTTTATTGACACAGACCGTCAAGAGAGTAAGACTATTTTTATGGTCCTTAAGGAAGAGCAGGTCGAGGAAGCGAAAAAGGTAATCCGACAGGTTGTCGGAGATATGTCAAAACCAGATACTGCTGTAATGTTTACTTTACCTGTACTATCTATGGAAGGAGTCATATTATAGAAATGGAATTAAATACGTTTTTTTATTTAGCTTTAATATTATTTTCCGGACTTATTTTTGGTCGTCTTGTGAAGTTTATTAAACTTCCTAATGTGACAGGATATCTGATTGCAGGTTTGATTATTGGTCCTTATTGCTTTAAGCTAGTTCCTTTTAATCTTGTTACTCAGTTTGAACTGATTTCCGAAATGGCATTAGCTTTTATTGCTTTTTCAATAGGATCAGAATTTAAACTATCTTATCTAAAAAGAATTGGGATGACTCCCATAGTAATTGCAATTTTTGAGGCATTAATAGCTACATTACTAGTATCTACAGTATTGATTCTTTTTGGAGTTAAAATTGAGATTGCATTACTATTAGGTGCTATTGCAGCAGCCACAGCACCTGCTGCCACAATAATGGTGGTAAGGCAGTATAAAGCAAAGGGTCCTGTAACTGAAACATTACTTAGTGTTGTAGCGCTTGATGATGCAGTTGCACTAATGGCTTTTGGTTTTGCTGTAGCAATAGTAAATGCATTAAAGCACCCAGGTGAGGCTTCTATTATAATGTCAATTGTTTCACCGTTTATTGAAATTATTGCCTCTATTTTATTAGGCTTTCTACTTGGTCTTTTGTTCACCATTCCGCTACGCTACTTTAAAAAGGATTCTAACAGGTTAATTATAACTGTGGGCTTTGTATTCTTAGGAACTTCAGTTGCTACTATGTTCAATTTATCCCCATTATTACTGTGTATGTGCATGGGTGCAATGTTAGTTAATGTTAGTAATTCAGGGGAAAATATTCTTAAACTAGTAGATAGTATCACAGCACCTATTTTTTTGATGTTCTTCGTTGTTTCCGGTATGGAACTTGACATTACCATCCTACCACAAGTTGGACTTATAGGCATAACTTATATCATTTGTCGTGTAATAGGTAAGGTGCTGGGTGCCTACATTGGTGCAGTAATTATGAAAGCTCCGGATACTGTTAAAAAGTACATTGGTTTTACCCTTATTCCACAAGCAGGTGTTGCGATTGGTCTTTCTTTGATAGCCTCTCAACTTATGCCTGAATATGGACAAACTATTCGTGCAGTAATTCTCAGCGGTACCTTTGTTTATGAGCTAATTGGTCCTGCTATTACAAAGGTTTCTCTAAAGAAAGCAGGAGAAATTAATGAGTAACATGTTTATAAGCCAGAGTTTATAGAACTGAATTTATCCTTCTTAGCAATAATAAATGGCTCTGTATCAGTTGTCGGGTTAACTCAACAATTGATACAGAGCCATTTATAATTAAAGACGTAGCATGTAATGTTGATTTAATCGTTTGTAGGTATAGCTGTGCTTTCCATTACTATGCAATGGTTTTTACTAATCTATTATATTCTTCAGATTCTATAATTTCTGGTATAGTACCGATTTTTTCAATTCGTCCATCATTCATTATTAAAACAAAATATAGTGCCAGGCTACAAGGTTATTAGGTTATTAGGTTATTACATAGTATATTTTTAATAACCTAATAACCATTGCACCTGGCACATATCCTTTTACTTGTTATATTCGGCAAGAAAAAACTTAATGACGAACATAGAATGATAACAACTGCTATTTTTGGATCTAATATAAACATATAAATTGCATATATTACAAGCTGTATAGCAGACTGTACAATAGCTACAGTGCTTTCAATATACTGTCCCTCAATTACCTTTACATCATTATCTAGGACGGATATATAATTACCTATATCTGAATTAGCAAACTTCGTGTAATCATAATTAATAATAGAATCAAAAATATCCCTTTTTAGTAGTAAATTAAATTTTCCTTCCAATTTCCATGCATGTAATTGACTTATATATTCAAAAACCATCCCTACTGTCGCTGCTAACATATACATTAAGATAAATATAATGACACCTTTACTGCCTTTTGAGAAATCATAGTCTATTAACATTTTTGTTATGTATGGAATTGCTGCAATACCTGCAATAGAGAGAGTTGCGGCTAAAATTTTAATGATTATTACATTTTTTATCTTGTAGAAGTATTTTTTCATATTACACATTGTATGATATAACCGTTAGTAAATTTATATCATCTATCCTTTCACTCTTTTTCCATAATTATCAATTATGTGGTCTTTGTAGTCAAGTTTTATATTATTCTAAGTTATTCTACTCAAAAACAGCTAGGAAATTAAACCCTAACTGTTTTGAGTTCATGTAAAGTAGGTATAATATATCTACTTATACATATATCTGCTATAGACTTATCAAAATATTACCTATTGCAGAAGCAAAAATAACCATCCCTTTTGATTCTGTTAACGAGACAATTATGACTAATTATTTTGCCTTTATTGGTGTCAGCAAATCAAGCTGAATAAACTTTGCAGCTTTTTCTTCTCCCACAAAGTATGAATATGCATTGAGGTGTTCTTCCAAGCAACCGCCCATTCCAAACGGCTCACGTGTGTCATATTCATATTCAGTACTGTTTTCAACCCATTTACCAAGAAGCTGCCATTCATGAAAATCACCCATTTTGATACAATGTGCAGCATACAGACCACCGGTAAAATACTTCTTTTGAAGTGGTGCTGGTACTTCTAAATCTTCGGGAATGGTTACCCAAAATTCATATCCATATGTTTCATTACCCTTCGGAGAGGGATTGTTAAATCCAAACATCCTCAAATCGGGTTTGGTTTTTTCAAGTTCAATTCTTCTGACAAACTCATTCAAAGATTTACCGGCATTATCTTCGGGGTTTTCGCCAAAATAATGGCTTGCTGCAACAGTACATGGAGGTAGATAAATAATACGCACATTCTTTAAAATTAACAAAGTTTCATTTGCTTTATTAAGGTCATCCATTGAACGTTCCTCCTTAAAATTGATTTTAGAAAGGCTGAGGGTTTGAATGACACTCATGATTTCAGCGTCGTCGAACATATCGAACTTGACACAAGTATGTGTTGCAGTATTTAATTGCACGACAAATATACGTAAAATATCTCGTATTGTTTGCAGCGCTGTTATTTCATCGTCAAACTCGGTCATACTTTCTTGAAACATTTCGACGATTTTTACCTGATCCATATCATTGAAAAGCAAGGCAATCTTTTTCAGCGGGATACGCAGTTTTCGCAGAGTGATAATCTGTTGCAGACGTCTTACAGCAGACTCATCATACACTCGATATGAATAATTTTCCTTGCGAGCACTGGGTAATAGCCCGATTTCATCATAATATCGAAGCATTCTGGTTGAAACATTAAAGGCCTTTGTAATCTCACTGATTGTCATGAGTCCCATTTATTTGCCTCCCTTCTGAAATAATCATAATAGACGACACGACGTCAAAGTCAAGAGATTTTGATGATTTTTTATGACTAAATAAAATAATCAATAAATCAAATATCAATTTATTTATTGCATTAATCAGTATTTATATTACATCTAACCTAACCACACAATTCTTAGAGCTGTTGCGTTCAAACATTGTATCATCAAAAATCAGCACATTCACTCTGTTATCATTTGTGAGTTTTTCAATTGTTGTTGAGAATATCCTAGCGGAAAGCAAGGAGGTGAACCTCATCTAGTTTATAGAGACAGAATTTAAGAATCTGTAAATGGTGTCCTTAGCAAAGTTCTGGGTATGTTTTCCCGTAAGCATATTCATAGAAGCAAAAAGAACCGTCCCTTTTGCTTTATTTTTAATAACCTAATAACCTTGTAGCCTGGCACATATCCTTCTCAATTCCATACATGTACATGTATTATTACTTGTATAACAATCAGCGATAATATCCATGGAATTTCTATAGAGGTATAATACTATTTGAATATAAAGAAGCAAAAAGGATTCAGATAAAAATCTAAAAGCCTTGTAACTACTTAATTATAACACCTTTCAAATTACAAATCCCTATTTTTCTTCCTTTTAAGCAACGCAGACGTATCAAGACTTTCACTCTTCGCCGCTTGCTTCTCCCTTTTCTTAGTTGGAATTGCCTGTTCTACTTGCTCCTTTGCTTCTTCTACCTTCACAATCTCTTGTTTCTTTTCCATCTTTGGCTTTATAGTAAGCAAAGCAGGCTTTTTCTTCTCTGGTATAAGCTTTGACTTTAGCTGTGCCAGCTTATCCTCCAGTTTGTTTAGTGGCAGATTTAGCCTTCTTAATGCAATGTCTATAAGGAATATTATCAATGCCAATATAAGCAGAAAAGGTGTAATATCCACCACTCCGAATATATCCTCCATTTTACCCTTGTAAACATCTTCGGGCTTTTCTATATAGATTGCTCCTACTTCCTTTGCTAGCCTTTCTACATTGTCATTCTTTTGGTCTAGCTTATACTCTGGAGAATATTGAATGGATATTCCTGTGCTTGCCGCTCCCACTGTCTCTCCATTTTTCTTTTGTACTACCTTAACAAGATATGCTCCTTGATCCTTTATTTCAAAGGCTCCGCTGTATTGTCCAGGTACTGTAGGATAAAGCGTTATCTCTTGGTTTTCCATTTCTGGTGAAACAACAACCGCTGTAGTCTCTAGCTGTTCTGTTTCATTATCAACTGTCACATTAATTACACCTTTGCCCCCCTGCTGTACTACTTCTGCTGTCAAGTCTTCGCTTTCATATTTCTCTATAGTCCAGTTTATCATGTTTTGCCAAAGCTTAATGTTTTCACTCCAGCTTACATAATTGGCACTCCATTTTCCAGATATGTCTGAGTTCCATGCTATGGTCTTACCTAAACCATACTGCCATACAGTAAGTATTGGATCATCTTGGTCACTAGCAAGTAACACTCTTGCAGTGCTTTTAGGTGTTGCTGCCACATAGCCTAGTAATGAGGGCAAGCCCTGTGAAGACACATCAGCTATTATATTGTGCTGGTTTGTCAAAACAGGCGTAAACTCTCTGTTGTTTAGGTATGCTTTAGCTGCCATGAAGGTTTCCTTGGCAAATATTCTTGGAATATTGGTACCATCATCTGTTTGGTAGAATCTACCGTTTGCAGCCTTTGCAATGCTTTCTAATAATGCTGAATCAGCACCTTGCCCAACAGCAACTGTAGATACTGTTATCTTTTCCTTTTTCATTGCCTCAGTCAGTGCCTCATAGCCCGTTCTTTCTGCCTGACCATCTGTAAGCAATATAATATGCTTAATCTTCGTATTTACCTTTCTTATTGCTTGATAGCCTTCATCTAGGGCTGGTATGATACTGGTTCCGCCTCCTGGTCTGATTGTTCCTATGTCATCTCTTATAGCCTCTGGATCTGTAGCCTTTACAGGCTCTACCACCCAGTAAACTGTATCATCAAAGGTCAGTACTCCTATAGTATCCTTCTCTCTTAAAGAATCAAGGGTTCCAGCAGCAGCTTCCTTGGCAAGATCCAGCTTGGTAATGCCGCCCCTACCCTCTGTCATACTACCTGATTTGTCTATTACCAGCACAATTGCCATGTCTGGAATTTCCTTCTTGCCCTTAAGCTCCATATTTACAGGCAGTACCTTTTCTAAGGAGGTCTTAAAGTATCCCCCTAGAGCAAATGAGTTCTCCCCTCCTGTAGCAATCATACCGCCACCTAAGTCTCTTACATAGCTTTCTATGGACTTTAGGAAGCCCTCGTTTAGGTTCTCCGATGATACATTGCAAAGAATAACTGATTTGTACTTAGAAAGCTCCTCTAGTGTGCTGGGAGCGTAATTTGCATCAACCTTGTCGTACTCAATCCCCGAGGCTTGCAGTATCTTGACTGCTTCATCCGCTTCCCCTGCAGTGTCCTCCAGCAAAAGCACTCTTGGCTCATCCAGAACATTTGTAAAGGTAGAGACTTCGTTGTTTCTATTGTCCGTATCTACATCAGGCTCAAGTACTGCACGGTAGCTTTTGAATCCGCCAACATCTGCAACATCTCTGAAAACAAATTTATTGCTTCCTTTTTGCAGCTCTATTCTCTGGTCAGCTACCTTTTCTCTTCCGCTAATCAGAGTAAGCTTTGCACCTGTTTTTACTTTGCTATTTATATTAACAACAATGTTAAATTGCTCACCTATTCTGAGCCTTTGTGGTACTACAATGCTTTCTACAGCCACTTCATTCTCGACATTGTGTACAAGCTTATGTATCTTAAGCTCAATTCCCTGCTCAAGCAGTGTAGCTGCAAGACGTGCACTGTTTCCTGAATTTTCCTCAGCATCAGTTAACAACACTATTCTTTTCTTGCTGTTTTGAGGCATCAAGGAAATAGCTGTGTTTATTGAGCCTTCAATATTTGTATATAGTCCTATTGGCTCACTATCTATCTTGCCAAATATAGTGTCCTTAGATACAAAGCTCTCAATCTGCGCATTATCTCCGAAGGATACAACGCCTATCTGATCCTTTACGCTTTTCTCCTTTATTGATTGTCTTATGAAATCCTCTATATAAAGCCTTTCACCTTGCATACTGTCAGAGGCATCTGCAACAAATATAGTGGTAGTTGTATCTAAATTCCACCTAAAGCTCATACCTGCCAAAGCTAGTATCATCAAAATCATAAATAAGCTTCTGCAAAATACAATAAGCTTCTTTCTCAGCTTGTACATATTCACAAGCTTTTTTGCTGTATACCACACAAACAGCAAAGCTACAGGTATTAAAAGCAGCATATAAAGCTTTTGAAAATTAATAACCACGAATATACACCACCCATTCTACAGCAGCTAGCAGCAGTACCAGTATAATCAACCAAGCTGCTATTCTTCTGCCTGTTATAAAAGCTTTACCGTCATTTATAGTTCCATCCTCTGAGGTTTGTTGTATCAATGTATTTGATTCTGTATCGCTGGGATAATTTACTGCAAATAAAGATTGCAGCTCTTGACCTTCCAGCTTCTGAACCAATCTATAAATCCCTACCTCC
This sequence comes from uncultured Clostridia bacterium, assembly GCA_942492835.1. Classification (GTDB taxonomy): domain Bacteria; phylum Bacillota; class Clostridia; order Lutisporales; family Lutisporaceae; genus GWB2-37-7. Next base: position 1,627,882 of record OW818645.1, read on the forward strand.
TCAGTATTCTCAAAAGGAAGTATTGGGTATTTTAGCTCTACATCATATGTCTTTTTTGCTGCACTTTCTACAAAGGCAGATTTGGCATCAGGTATAGGGTTCAGAGTTACTGCCTCTCCGCTTTTGTACACAGCATTTTCTTCCATTGAAACATTTATAAGATAGCCTGCTATGTTGTGCATGAAAATAGGATACTCTGGAGTAAGTGCAAAGTCACTATTGTGTAAGTCAAATGCCAGCACTGCGACTTTTCTGTCCTTGGACTGCCCTACAAAAGCGGCGGCATTGCCCCCAACATCAAGAAGCTTATCTGCCCAATAAGGTACCTCTATACTTCTTAGCTTTGAAATCCCAAAGCTAGTGTTCTCTACATACTTAGTAAGTAAGTGCTGTTCTGCCTTTGCAGTTCCACCCTCTATGTCACCTGTTACATTAATTATTCCATTACCAGTACCCGTCGGTGGATTTATGAGCATTATACTGCCCTTGACAGGCAACTTATCAGGCATATTACTGTCATATATGTACAGGTCATATTCCCCTTGAATTTCATCTCCGGGATTTGATTTATAAAGCTCTACGTTGTTAATGACACTAAAAGCTTTTTCTATAAAAAGATTGCTCTGTGAAACAAGCATTACCTTTTGCAACTCTGACGGTTTTACAATGTCAAACACCATATTGTCGCTTTGCAATCCATCTGAGCTGTTTATTTCAGCCCAAACATAGGTCACAGCCTTGCCTTCACCCTCTGACATAAAGGTTTTAGTTTCTCCTGCCTTAAGCTCCACGTTTTTTATATCAAATACATTTTCATTGCCATAAACTGTAACTTCCTTCGTTATAGCAGTACTACCATGGTTTGTCAGTCTGATAAGCAGTTTAAGCTTCTCATCCTTTAAGGTATGAGTAATCATATCAAGGCTAACATTATCTACAGGCTTTGATACACTGACAAGTTCTCCGTTTATACCCTCTAGGTTTACTCCACTGTCAGTATAAAAAGCGGCCTTGTACGTAAGTGCTTGCTTTGATAATGCCTTTACCAGAGACACTGCATCATTTATATCACCACTTGAATTTGTTGACTTAATAGCATTTATCTTGCGTAAAGCCTCCAGCTTGTCAGTTGTATTGTTTAGCTCCACCTTTGGCTGTCTGCCTGAGGAAATAACTGTTATCTGAGTCCCTGTAGCTGAATTCTTTACCAAAGCTGCTGCCAAGTCTTTAGCTTTTGCAAGCCTAGTGCTTTGATTATATACTGCGTTCATACTGCCTGTGTTGTCAATTACTACAATAAGATTTGAATAATCCGTGCCCCGCAGCTGTAAAAAAGGATCTGCTAAAGCAAATATCAAAAGCAGTGCAGTTAAAAGCTGTAGCAGTAAAAGCAGATTTTTCTTCAGCTTTTGCCAAGGAGTATTTACCTCTATATCCTTTAACACCTGCTGCCAAAGATAAACACTGGAGATTTCCTTCTCTTCAAATTTTTGTTTTAATATATACATCATTATGATTAAGGGTATAGCTGACAAAAACCATAATGCCCATGGCGCAAATAGTTTCATATAATCATCCTTTATTCTCGATTTACAGTTTACTTAAGCTTACTATCTTATAACTCCCGCTTCTGTAAACTGCTCAAATACTATCTTCTCAATGGAGTCCGCAGATGATACCTGGATATATGATGCTCCCAGCTTACTGCAAAACTCTCTTATTTGATTATTAAACTCACTTAGCTTGTCTTGATATTGCCTTAAAAGTGCAGGTGTAATAGCTACGTCCATAACCTTACCTGTCTCAGAATCCAGCAAACGGACTTGTCCCTCCAGCTCTGGATTTAATTCCTCTGGTGACAGTACATGAATCAAAAACACGTCCTGCTTCTTATATAGTAGGTATTTCACAGCATCTTCAATGCCTCCAGAAGTGAAAAAATCAGAGATTATCACTGACATACCTCTGCTTTTAAAATCCTTTTTCTTGATACAGCTATTTATATCAGTAGCTCCTGCAAAGTTGATATTCTCCAAAAATGTAATGCATCTATCAAACATACTTCTGCCTGTCACAGCAGTAGACTGCTTAATGGCTTCACTGCTTATGCTATTAATACATACTCTATCAAGGTTGTTTAATGCCAAAAATGACAGAATTCCTGCAAGCTTAAGAGAGAGCTCTGATTTCTTAGGAGTGCCATAGCTCATGGATTTGCTGGAATCAACAAATATGTTTATCAAAGCTTCTTGTTCCTCCATAAATAGCTTGATAAACAGCTTGTCAAAACGCCCATATGCATTCCAGTCAATACGTCTAAAGTCATCTCCTATAGTGTATTCTCTGAAATCAGAAAACTCTACAGAGCTTCCTTTGCTGCGGGACTTCCTGTTGCCGCCTCCACCTTCAGACATAAGCATTCTCACATTTATGGCTATAGTGTCCAGCTTCTTCAAAAACTCTGTATCAAATATTCTTTCACTCATACAAACACCCGCTAATCTATTTTCACTGCTTCTAGCAGTTCTGTTATTAAATCATCAGTAGTAATGCCGTCAGCTACTGCATCAAAATTTAGGAAGAATCTATGTCTTAGGGCAGGATATGCTACATATTTAATATCCTCAAAGGAAACATTATATCTTCCCTCCATCAATGCTCTAGCTCTTGAGGTTTTGATTATAGCCTGTGCCGCTCTTGGGCTAGCACCAAACCTTATATATTTCTTTGAAGCTTCAGGAGCTCCTTCTACTTCTGGGTGAGTTGCCATGACAAGTCTTAGTGCATATTCCTGTACTGCCTTAGCTATAGGCACCTCGTTTATTATCTGTCTCATTTCTAGTATCTTTGCACCATCCACTACTTTTTCTAGCTCAATAGAAGCATTGCTAGTAGTTATATCAATTATATCCCTCAGTTCCTCATAGGTAGGGAACTTAACTGAGAGCTTAAATAAGAATCTATCCATCTGCGCTTCAGGTAATGGATATGTACCCTCCATCTCAATTGGATTTTGGGTTGCCAATACCATAAAAGGCTGTGAAAGAGTATAGGTAGTCTTGCCTACTGTTACAGTCTGCTCCTGCATTGCTTCTAGTAGTGCTGACTGAGTCTTTGGAGTTGCTCTGTTTATTTCATCAGCTAACACAAGGTTTGCAAATATAGGTCCCTTTTGGAACTCAAATCTACTTTCTCCACTTTGACCCTTTACAATGATGTTGGTACCTACTACGTCTGCTGGCATTAGGTCAGGGGTAAATTGTATTCTTGAAAAGGAAAGCTCCATAACCTTTGCCAGGGTCTTTATAAGCTGAGTCTTACCAAGTCCTGGCACACCTTCTAAAAGCACATTTCCCCCTGCCAATACAGATAGAAGCACTTGTCTTACAATATCCTTCTGACCGATTATTGCCTTGCCTACTTCATTCTCAATGTTTTTTATTGTATCTACTAAGCCTTGAATCTGATTCTCGTTCAATTCCATTGCTATCCTCCTGTGGTGTATGTTGTTGATTGGTTATATTAACGTGATGAAACTATTCCTCCAATGAGGTGAAATAATCCTTGACCAAGTCCTTCATCCCTGCTGGTATATCTGTAGCATTCATACTATCAAGTGCTTCTTGCTCATATTGTCCAAAAACCTGATTATAGGGTACTGAGTCTCCCCTTATAGTTTGAGATTTGTCTGTTGTTATCTGTTCTGTGCTTCCACCTTTATCCTTCTGTCCTGTAAGGTTTGACTTTTCGCCTTCTACACCTAGAGTTTTGGAGGTAAATATCTGTTCATACTCTCCCATTTTCTTGGTAGAGCCATCCTTTTTCTGTATTCCTCCACTTGTACCCGGTTCAATGGGTGTAGGATTTTCTTCACCCATGTCAGTGCCGTCGCCTACTCCGCCTCCGTTGCCTTGTCCTTGACCTTTTCCTTGTCCCTGACCTTGACCCTGTCCCTGACTCTGTCCACTCCCCTGATTACTGCCAGTTATTTGTCCATCATCGCCCTCTTGCTGTCCTTGCTTCATTTGACCAAGCTGTTTTGAAAGCTCTTCTAATGCTTCTTTCATATTATCATCAGACATTAGATCAGATATACTGTCAGAGAGCTGTTCTAAGGACTCCGATACATCTCCAAGCTCACCATCAGCAAGCTTCTTTGCCAATTCACTCAGAGCCTGTGCAAGCTTAGGGTCTGCTTTTACCTTTTCTGACAGCTCTGAAAGCTGTTTTGCAAGCTCTTTTAACTGTTCCTTATCCATTTTCTTTAAAGCCTCTGCAGTTTGCTTTATACTGTCCTTTAGCTGTTTTTCATCGTTCTTTTTTATCAAGTCAGCTAATGGCTTAGTTGCTTTGTTCTGTGACAATGTATTGGTAAGTTTATCTAGTTTTTCCTTACTGTCAGTATATTTGGCGCTTAGAAATTCAAGTTTTTTTTGTGATTTTTGCAGTGCCTTTTCTATATCCTTTTGACTTTTTGCTGCCAAAAGCTCTTTCCTTAGCTCCTGTAGCTTTTTCTCTACTTCCTTTTTCTGTTCCGCTGTCAGCTTTGAATTCTTGTTTACTTTTTTTGCTATTTGATTTACCTTTTTTTGCTGATTAGCTACTTGTTGATTGAGTTTGTTTAGTTCTCTTGCTTTATCTGCCATTGGATTTGGTATAAAAGCAGAAAATAGCAGTGCAGACATAAGCACTAAGCATATTGCTAAATGTCTTTTATTTGGCTTTATAGGTAGTGATTTTTTGAGGTTAACATTCTTTAAGTGTTTTAACGTATCTTCCTTCTCAAGCACTGCAAAGGTGGACTGCTCTCCTATAAGCTCAACTGCTGTCAGCGTGCGTTCCTGAAGTCCTAGACCATCAACCTTTAGAGCTGCTTTTGTGTTGCTAGGTGCCTTAAAGGCTCCATATATGACTCCGAGCAGCGAGGCAATAAGAACTCCCACCGATACCTTTGTATATACAGCATATATTGGTATAAGCCTTGCCAGTAGAGCTGTCAGAACGGATATAATTAATGCTGCAACGGTTGCTTTGATTGAATAATCCAATATTATGTTGCTGTGTATTCTATCTTTTATTTTTTTAAATATTTGAAGTATTTCTCTGTCCAGCTTGCTCATCTAAATCACTTCCATTTATTTATTGTTTTACGAGTGCAGATACATGGGTCTGTGTTATACCCTACGTTTTTTCTTTAGGATGGAGAATATGTTTTTTCTTATGGGATTTATCCTATAGGATGCCAGTAATAGCGATACTGCTGTGATGCCTAAATCTACATACATATTAATTAGCCATGGGTCTGTGCCTTTATATACAGAAGCGTTTTGAATTCCAAGCATAGAATTAATTATTCCAGACTGTCCTCCAAATTGTTCTATAAGCAGTGAGCTAAAACCTGCTAAAGGGTTTATATGCAAAAGTGGAAAATAGCCTTGATAATTATTGTTGTAGAATATCCTTAAATAAAATACCGCAATAAATATGGTTCCAAAACACATGAACAAACCCAAAGCATAAGTAAGTACAGTAGCTGCCATGGTTTTTTTTACATGGGTAGAGAAAAATATTCCTATGCTGCCTGTCATTATTGCAGTAACAATGTAAAAAACAAATAATTGTGCTATTTCTATTACTGATATTCCTCCATATAGAAATACTATGGAGAACATTGGTATTGATGCTATAATTAGCAATATCACATGGCTCATGGAAGCTAAAAGCTTGCCTATTATTATGGAGCGTGGTCTAAGCGTCGTACATAGGATTAGGTCTAGAGTCTGTCTTTCCCTTTCTCCTGCCACAGCCCCAGAGGTTAAGGCAGGTACTATAAACAGTATAAGTATAAACTGTATTACAGCTATCCATGTATATACACCTATTGAAAACTGAGGATTTATAGTAGATGAATACATGTCAGTAGAGTTCATATAGGTTATAAATAACGCAACAGCCGCTAATATTAAGAGGTATACCCCAATTATGGCTACTGCTTTCCAGCTTCTCATTTTTACCTTTATTTCTTTTAGAAGTACAGGATTTATAATCATCTTTCGTCTTCCCCCTTTGTTACCTTCATAAATACATCCTCCAGATTGCCATCTAGCTGTGCAAAGGTTGCCACAGGTATAGATTTGTTAACTAAGGTGGTCAGAACTCTGCTAAGCTCCTCGTCTCCTGCATCAAAGGCTGCTTGTATTGTATTTTCTCCCGTTGTTATTTTTTCTATGAAGGGGAACTCCTTTAATATCATTACTGCATCATCAAGCCTGTCATTTACCTTTATCTTGACTAACTTCTTACTATATATTTGCTGCATGATTTCTGATACCGTTCCATTTATAACCAGCTTACCATTGTCTATTATTCCTATACTAGTGCACATTTCAGAAAGCTCTGAAAGTATATGGGAGCTTATGAGTATTGTTTTTCCCATATCCTTTAGATTCCTTAGTATTGCTTTCATTTCTACTCTAGCTCTTGGATCCAGCCCTGAGGCAGGCTCATCAAGTATCAGAAGCTTGGGATTGTGTATAAGGCTGCGTGCAAGACAAAGCCTTTGCTTCATACCCCTAGATAAATTATCTACATAAGCTTCTCTTTTGTGTCCTAAATCAACTAGCTCCAATAAATCTGTAATAATCTTTTTGTTATCCTTCTCTTTTATCTTATATATAGAAGCATAAAATTCCAGGTATTCATACACCTTCAGGTCATCATATACCCCGAAGAAATCAGGCATATAGCCTATCTTTTCCTTTATTTTTTTGTTATTCTTCAGAGCATCAACCCCATCTATATATACCTCTCCTGAGGTTGCTGCAAGCAAGCCGCTTATTATTTTCATGGTAGTTGACTTACCTGCACCATTTGGGCCTACAAAGCCAAATATTTCTCCTTCTGGTATGCTTAGGTTTAATCCATTTACAGCATAAAATTTGCCATATCTTTTATTCAGATTCTTAATCTCCAGCATTACTTCACACTTCCTTCCACAGATATTTGAGGAAGCGTAACGCTGCCATCATTTAGCTCAAATTTAAGCTTTAGCATATTGTTTTTGTCTATATATTTTGCTATCTTATCATCATCAATATAAAATGCAGAATAGCTTCCTTCTTCCCAGCTGTCCTTTTCAACGTTCCATATATACTGCTTCACAGTCGACTGTCCTCCATTATTTACTGTATATTGGAGCTTTGCATAATCAGGTGTGATTTCTTTATCAATCTGAAACTGAATTTCAAAGCTTCCTCTTCCAAAGAAAGCTTTTCCATATGCATCATAGTTACCGTTGTCTAATTTATTAATTATGCTTGGTTGTAAATATCCCATAGGGTAGCTAACTCTATTACCAGTTTTAAAGCTAATAGAAGCATCAGCTAATACTAAGCTTTTCTCGTATTTTTGTGTAGTTTTACCATTTACTAATATATCCTTTGTTATAGGAGCTTTACTCCAGCCAATAAGCTTAGATCCTTTTATACCATTACTGCCGCTCATTAGATAAAACTCCATAACCTGACGTTTTTGTAAGTTCTTTCGAAATTCATCAATTTCCTGTGCTGTAAACTTTTTCGACGAATTTCTTCCTGCATATGGATCCTTATATATTGCATTTATCATTTCATAGCTATTAGCATAGTACTTGCCCTTCTTGTTGCTTATGGTAATTGTTTCGTTCGCCTTTACTGGACCTATATCTAATACCTGATATGATGTTACTAAATAACATTCATCTAAATCAAAACTCGAATTATTTTTTACAGTACCTGAATAAGTATTATTTGAATGGTTAATATTTACATCAAACCTTCCAGTTACATTCTGATTATTCCTCAGTGAAAGCGTCTTCATGCTCCATACAGAGGTTCTATAAAATTCGATTATTGCCTTTGGTGATACAGTCACCTTAGTTACAACCTGTTTTTGCGCTTTGTCATTCTGTTGGTTTGTTTGCATATATTGATTAGTGTCTAATACTATAGGTTTTATTCCCGTACCATCAGCTGTCTCTATCCTAATATTAGATTTATTTGGTGTAAACACACCGACGTAACTGATGGGTACAGCATTTTCATTACTTCCAAAATCAACAATGTTTATAGCATTTATAATAGGCTCATTTAGCCTTGTTCCAAAGCCTGTTGCGTAAATAATCAATGCAAAAACTAAAGATATAACAGGTACAGATATCCACATCCACTCTCTTTTATCCATTTTTTTAAGTACAAAGTAACTAATAGGCGCCACCATGGCTATATAGATAAAAAGAACTATTAGCAGATCTGTAGTTTTTGTTTTTGGTAGCTCTGGTATATTTCTCAAGCCGTTATCTATAGCATACATATTGTTCATCATGTATATATCCTTGCTGTTATAGGGGTCGCTATAAAGGTTTGGCAAAAGCTTTTGCATCAGCTTCTCAGAAAAGCTTGTTCTTCCTACCCATCCTGCTAAAGGCTCTAGCCCAAAATCAAAGGCTGCCACAGCCACACTGCCACTGCCCTTTTTTATATTGACTATTAAGGGTATATCCCCTTCCTTAGCAATTGGAACAGCATCTTTAAAATCCATTTTAAGTGCACTAATATTCATACTTTCGCCTGAATCACGACCTTCTGCTATGTTGTATATCTCATTTGTTGTTATACTTGAAATATCGCCTATTTCTCCTGTAACAAAATCATCCTTAAACATAGCGAGGGTTTTGTTGTGGGATGGTCCAGTTCCTATTAAGAGTATTCCACTATCTGCTACCCAAATCTTTAGTGCCTCATACTTTTCTTTACTAAGCTTTGAGGTATCATAGTTATTGATAACTATTACATTGAAATTCTTTAATATATCTACATTTTCCGAAAGCATATCTTCTGTGATATTAACAGTTTTTGTAATGAATTGAGAATTGTTACCTGTTGGTATTTTATTTATGTATTTTACACTTTCATAATCATCACTGAGAATTCCTATACCTAATGTATCAGCATTGCTTCCAGAATTTATTTTTACTGATTTTGTAAATATCTGATTTTTCCCCTCGACAATATTCACCTGCAGCTTAGAACTGAAGCGATTAATAGGTATATTCATTGTAAATTTCTTTTTAGAATTGTTTGGAAGATTAACCTGCATGGCATATAGTGTCACATTGCCATATTCATCTGGAAGCTCAATTTGAAGTTCTCCATTTATATCCTTCATGTTATTTTCTATTTCAAAGTAAAACGGAGTATAATAGCCAATCTTATAATATCCATCAAAGCCAACTTCTACATTTAGAGTTATTTTTGGATCATCCTTTTGACCTTCTGCAAAAATGCAGGTATACGATTGCATAGTAAATAACATTACAACAGCAATCAGTAAAATGTTTTTTAATATACGTCTCAAAATCACAACCCCCAGTTAGTTTTTTTCCACTATTTATGACGAAGAAATGCTGTATAAAGTTTCAAGTCGAGAAATTCAAAAGTTTTATTTTAATTTTAACTTAAAGAGTTTCATCCTCCAATATATAAACTATTAAAAATATGTCACAATTAGTATATAATAAAATTATACCATAGAATGGAGGTTGACTATGAACAAAGAAAGAATGATGAATACACTATTGAAATTGTGTCAAACACCAAGTATATCCGAAACAAAAGATGAGGCTGTAATGTCCCAAGAGATATTTGATATGCTAAATGAGCTAGAATATTTCAAAAAAAACAGTCAGTGCTTATATAAAATACCTATAGAAAATGATCTTAATAATAGATGCTTTGTCGCTGCCCTGATGAGAGGTAATCCTAGCAGTAATAGGACTGTGATACTGCTCAGCCATCATGATGTAGTGTCCGTTGGAGATTTTGGGTCTCTTAAACAATATGCCTTTGACCCTGTAAAATATACCGAGCTGCTAAAGAAGCAAAAGCATATTTTATCTCAAGATGCTCTAGCTGACTTAGATTCCAACGATTATCTTTTTGGCAGGGGTACAATGGATATGAAGTTTGGCATAGCACTTGATATCGAAATTTTGCATCACGTGTGGGGAAACTTAGAACATTTCCCGGGAAATGTCCTTTTTTTGTCTGTTCCTGATGAAGAAGCAAACTCTGCTGGTATGTTAGCAGCAGTGAAATTTCTTCATAAGTTGAAACAACAGGAAAAGCTTGAATATGCTTGCTGTATAGTATCTGAACCATATTTCCCTAGATATACAGGAGATCAAGCTAAATATATATATGCAGGAACCGTGGGCAAGCTGTTGCCTGCCTTCTATTGCATAGGAAAAGAGACACACGCTGGAGATCCTTTCTCAGGCTTAAATCCGAATCTCCTAACAGCAAAGATTATAGAGAAACTTGAGCAAAATCCAATGTTATCTGAGATGGATATGGGTTGTACTTCGCCTGCTCCGGTATGTTTAAAAGCATCAGATACCAAAAATGAGTATTCTGTACAAATTCCTACCTCTGCTTATGCATATTTCAATATAATTACCCTTAATAAAACTCCCACAGAAGTATCCATACAGCTAAAAGTGATTGCAACAGAAGCTTTTGAAGAGGTCATAGGTGATATTAAAGAAAAGGCAGCTTCATGGTATACTCTGACAGGTGATATGATAGACCTGCCCGAAGTAAGTCCCCTTGTCCTTACCTATTCGGAACTATTAGAGCTTTGTGTAAAACAGCATGGCGATAAAGTTAAGCAACACATGGATGATTATATCAAAAATTCAAAAACAGTAGATGTCAGAGAACTTTCAATCGAGATAGTAATAGAACTATGTAAATTTAGCCCATATAAGCAGCCTATGATAGTTATGTTTTATGCACCGCCTTATTATCCCTCATGTAATGGCTTAAAACACTATAAAATCGTCGAAAAAATTTGTGATGATGTTATAAAAAGAGCTAAAACTGAATTCAATGAGGAACTTTTACTACAGCCATACTTTTTAGGTCTTTCTGACATGAGCTATTTGGGACTTCCAGGAGATATTGATACATCTACCTTGGCTTCCAATTTCCCACTTTGGGGAAACAAATATAGTATACCGCTTAATCTTATGTCCCAGCTTAATATACCTTTTGTAAACATAGGGCCTTCAGGTAAAGATGCACATAAGTATACAGAAAGACTTTGCATTTCATACTCCTTTGATAAAGCCGCAAAGCTTATTCTTGATACATTGTATAATATAATACTGGACAAAATATAGAGCATACTACATAATGTAAGACAGGTCAAAAACATATTGATATATATATTACATAAGATAAATGCTAAACGGAGGATTACAATGACTAAGATTATTTTAAAAAAAGGCGAAGAGAAAAGAATACAAATGGGACATCCATGGGTATTTGACAATGAAGTTAAAGCTGTCGAAGGCTCTTATAAGCCAGCTGATATAGTAGATGTACATGATTTTAAGGGAGTTTTCTTAGGTAGAGGCTACATTAACCCAAAATCAAAAATCCTAGTAAGAATTCTTACAAGACAGCAAGAAGAAATAAATAGAGAATTCTTTAAGAAACGTATTACTGATGCATGGGAATATCGCAAAAGATTTGTAGATACCAGCAGTTGTCGAGTTATATTTGGAGAAGCAGATTTATTGCCCGCTCTAATAGTTGATAAATTTGGCGATTATCTAAGCATCCAGACATTAGCCCTAGGCATTGAGAAATATAAGGATATGATAGTTGAGCTTTTGCAGGAAATCATACAACCCAAAGGCATATTTGAGCGAAATGATGTTCCAATCAGAGAAAAAGAAGGCTTGGAGCAAAAGAAGGGCTTCCTTCTAGGTGAGTTTGATACTACTGTAGAGATAATAGAAAATGAAATAAAAATGCTGGTTGATATTGAAAACGGACAAAAAACAGGGTATTTCCTTGATCAGCGAGAAAACCGTGCTGCATTACGCCCCTTTGTAAAGGATGCAAGAGTGCTCGATACCTTTACCCATACAGGTGGCTTTGCGCTTCATGCAGCACATTATGGTGCAAAAGAGGTTACAGCAGTGGATATATCAGAGCATGCTATTGAATATCTGCAAAGAAATGCTGAGTTAAATGGTCTACAGGATAAGGTAAAAGGTGTTGTTGCAAATGTATTCGATTATTTAAAAGAATGTCAGGTTAATAAAGAAAAGTTTGATGTTGTAATACTTGATCCTCCCGCCTTCTGCAAGACCAAGTCAGCCTTAGAGGGGGCTTACAGGGGCTACAAGGAAATAAACTTAAGAGGCATGAAGATTGTTAAACCTGGCGGATTTTTGATCACCTGTTCTTGTTCTCACTACATGTACCCAAGCATATTTGAAGAGATGCTCCAGGATGCTGCACGAGATGCAAAGAAAATTATCCGTCAAGTAGAGTTTAGAACTCAAGCTAAGGATCATCCGATTTTACTAGGTTCTAATGAGTCACTGTATTTGAAATGTTACATACTTCAAGTATTATAAAAACAAGGTGAGCTGTTGCAACTGCCAGCTCACCTTTATCTATACTACAAATAATTATGTCGCCTAAAGTACACAAGGCACACAGCTACTATAAATAAACTCAATCCAATTACAAAAGGATACCCATAAACCCACCCAAGCTCTGGCATATATTTGAAATTCATGCCATACCAGCCAACAAGCAATGTAAGTGGTAAGAAAATCGTAGTCACCACAGTGAAGAATTTCATAGTCTTATTCAGCTTAATATCTACTTGTGCTTGATAAGCATCTCTTACCTGAGTCACATAATCTCTTAGATGGATTACATTACTGTTCAATCTTTCTAACCTATTAACCAACATAGAAAAGAATCTTATAGTTCCTTCCTCTATTAACTCATTTTCATTTTCCTCAAGTCCCTCAGCTATATCTATAAGCGGCTCATAGTGACGTTTCAGATACAATAGCTGTTTGCGAAGCTGTATAATATCCTTTATAAAATCCCTTTCTATGCCATTAATTACCTCTTCCTCTAGTTCGGCTATGCTGTTCTCAATATCTTTCAAGTTAAAGTTGTCCTTAGAAGTCAGCTTATCCAAAAGCATATATAGAATCTTTGACAAATTTATTGTATATGTAGAAGTTCTTGTAGAATTCTGATTCAGCTCATTCTTTATGTATTCTATAAGCTCGTTCTTTTCCTCAGAAACAAAAATGAGATATCTTTTTGTTATGTAAAAATTTAGTTCTTTTGATTCATACTCTGTATCTATCTCGTCTATTACATTTAGTACCCCAAAACTGAAATCCTCATATACCTCCAGCCTAGGGTGTTGCTTCTGGTTTTTACATTCTTCTATAGTAGAATCATGAAATTTAAAAAATTTATTATTCTTACAGATTTCTTCAGGTGTTGCAATAATCCAATATATATTTTCATTATCCTTTATTAACTCCTTGAAATTAATGTTTTGCATAACATTATTGCTTATTTTATAAATATCCATTTTCCCAACTCCATTTTAAAGATATATAATTTTTCGTTATTTACATTATTGTACCATAGATTACCTTTATAATCAGGAGAAGAAACAAAAAGACTCTTCACCTATCCCGATTAAGTAAAGAGTCCAACATTTTACTATATATCATTCTCCAGCATATATATCTTCCAATCATCCTGCACCTTTTTAAAATGTATATACCAAAGCTGAGGCGATTTATTATTTTCTATGTAAACCTCCATACTACAGGTTATGGTCTGATCTTCCTCATGTATATGCCACCTTTGGTTCATTTTATTTAGTATCTTATCTGTAGCCATATAACCCTCAACATGTATTCCATTTTCAATGCACCTTATAAAGCTAGAACCATCATTAGATTTTATATATTTAGTCGATGGGGCTAACAATTGCCTTAGTCTTATGTCATCCCTTCCAAATGCAGCTATGACAAAATCATAGGACTTGTCAGATATTAAATCTTCCATCTGCTTTTCATCGTAGTTTTGTACTATAGGCTTTTTCTGAATTTTGTTTGCTAAGTCAAAATAGGTTTTTGGAGTGATGTAATCAAAATTAAATCTTTTGATCAAATTTAATACAATATCAGAGCTATTGATAAGACTTGAATAAGCAGATACATTTATGATAATTATAATTAGCAGTGCACCAGATATTAACAAAGTGGTTCTTTTTCTCACACTATCACTCCCTTCGTATTTATGTAATATTATCTGCATTAATCTTTCATTTATTACATCTATACGAAGCTTATCTAATAAAGAAAAAACTTGGAGTTATATAAGCTTCAAGCTGTTTCTATACTATATGTTTTATGTTCAAGCCATTTACAGATTGATCTGATAGGTCTATATAATTTGATCCCGACCGCACTATAGGCTGCCATATTCTATTAGGATTTATAAAGACTATTTCTGCAATTTCTCCATTGCTAAGCTCAACATAATCTCCTAAATATGAATTGGCTATGTTCTTAAGAAAAACTGTTAATATATGTGTATCTAGCTTACCATAGGTATCTCTCTCAAATTCCTTGATTACATCAAATGGACACAATCTGTCTCTATATGCCCTCCTTGAGGTCATAGCATCATATATATCAGCCACAGCAATTACCTTTGCATATACAGGTATCTGGTTCTCTTTTGCATTGGTAGGATAACCAGAACCATCAATTTTCTCATGATGCATTAATATTGAGTATTTTATACCTGTTGAAATTTGTGGTAAATTCTCAACCATCATATAACCTAGAGTTGTATGTTTCTTTACCTCATCAAACTCTTCAGGAGTTAATTTGCCAGGCTTATTTAGTATTTTCTCTGATATCTTTGTTTTTCCAATATCGTGAAGTAAACCAGCAATTGCGATTTCATCTGTCTGCCGTTCATTAAAATTCAACCATTTTGCAATTGCTATTCCCACTAGAGAAACATTTAAGGAATGTGTATATGTATAATCATTTAAAGGCTTTACTAAGTGCATATAGTTTACAACATCATTTAGAGATTTGAATTCATCCATAATATTTCTGCTAATGTTCTTTACATAAGTCATATTGATGGATGTGCCTCGTCCAATTTGTTTAATAATAGTTGTTACGTCATCTACTTTCTGTGTATATTTAGTTTTGAAGATATTTAGTCTTTGACTTTCATATACACTTGTAATATTGGGAAGTTCCGCAGTCCCTTTATCATTCTGTTCTGGTACAATGATCCTAACTTTTTCTACTTTGTTTATGAGAATCTTAATTATTTGATCTTTATCTAAAACTGTGCCTTTGGGCAATATTAGAGCTCCAAGATTTGTGTAAACATCTTCATATAATATCATATCTGATTCTAACATGTTCGCCCACATGTTTATTACTTTCATCGATATCACCCTTTTTTCATATTATAATATCATTATAGCACGTCCCATTGTTTGAATAAACAAAAAAGTGACTCAAGTCCAAATATTTACTTTATTTTAGTAGTTTGTAATATATTTTTACAAATATGAGTAATATATCTGTCAAGGCTTCATTGCGATGTACTCTACTACAAAATTCAGGCTTTATTGGCTTTGCATTTTGCATTGTAGATAAGAACTCTTCCAATTTTCCCCTCTCTAATATTCCGTCTAGGCTAAACAGAGAGTAATCTTCGACACCACATTCCTTTAGTATTCCAATATCCTTAGAAAATTCCTCCATATTGTCATAAAATTTCTCATTACCCAGCTTTCCTACATTAGTTACACCTACTGATACAGCTAGTTTATCCTTTAGCTTGTCTTTGAGGTGATTTATTTGGTGATAAATCAAATAATCTACATTTACTCTTTTGATAGGTTTAAGCTCTTCTCTTATCATAGTTGCGTAATACATAAGATTATACTTATCCCACTCTATATCGAATATAGGAATTTCCAACGCATTTTGCATTATTTCCGAGTTAAATCTAAGGTCATAATAACAATGCCTTACACAGGTTGTATAACTCTCTAACCCTTTTGCTCTAATAAATTCACAGGTCTGTTTTAGTACTTCTTTTGCTTTATTGTACCTGTTCTTGTTAAGATTATAAGTAATCGCCTTCCCAAACAATAAAATAGGATCCAACCTTGTCCTTGGGTTTGATAGTCTCTGCACATCCTTTAAAGGAGACTCCATATCAATGCATATTCCTTTTATGATAAGCTTCTCCTCATCGATTTTAGCAATCAGCTCTCTTATATAAGCATCAAAGTCCTGTGCATTTTTCTCATTTATCCAGTAGCCCATATCATCACTAAGTGTAGCCCATATTGATACAGGGATATCATGTTGATTATAAACCTTAAGCATATCAAAAAAATCCCTGTTAACATTTCCATACTCAAGCTTATAATTAAGAATCACATTATATTTCTTAAAAATTTCTAATACAAAGTCCTTACATACATCCTTTGGAGCTGTAAACTCACACCACACTCTCGTAATCATACAACCTCCATATTGAAACAAGTTATATGTATTCATTTGTTTATAAATCTTGAATTAATATAAAATGTTTAGTGTAAAACATATAATTGTCTGTGAATAATTCATGCAACTCATTATTATATTATGTAAATACTATTGAATCGGTGTATTAATTATGCCCATGGTCAATAATATATATATCCTTTAAATTTTAGTAATACTGTAATATAAAATCGCTATTTCCAATGTAGCGTATATCCTATGGCTTTTAATAACGCTTGGTAGTATAATATATATAATTTGGTAATATTTAAATTAAGGAAAACATTTTGCACTAAACATATAGGGTGGTTTTTATGAAAAAAGTACTAAGAATGGTAAAAGAAAATGCAGAGACTTTTTTTATTGAAAGAAAGTCTAAATTTATATCATATATATCTCCTGCTTATACAGAGCAGGAGGCGGTGGACTTTATAAGCTCGATCAAAAAAAAGCATTACAATGCAACTCATAACTGCTCTGCCTTTATCATAGGAGATACTGCAAATATTCAGCGTTCCAGTGATGATGGTGAGCCTTCAGGAACTGCTGGAATGCCTATGCTTGAGGTACTGCGCAAAGAGGAGCTGACAAATACTGTAGTTGTAATCACCCGATATTTTGGTGGTATTTTACTTGGAGCAGGGGGGCTCATTAGGGCATATACGCAGGGTGTATCCGATGCTGTAAAAGTAGCTGGCATTGTCAAATTACAGACCTACGATATATTTAAAGCTACAATTGACTACCACCTTTTAAGCAAGCTGCAATACGAAATCGATAAGAAGGATTATATTATTGCTGATACGCAGTATCTTGATACAGTTACACTGAAAATCCTAGCTGAAACACAGTTATCTGAGACCTTACAGCAGGAACTTATCAAGTGGACCAATGGAAGTGTATTGATAAAACATCTCGGCACCGAGGTTCTAAAGGTAGATGAAATCTCAGGAAAAATAATATAGCCAGCATAATGCTGGCTATATTATTTTTCTGATTCTAGTCTTGGAAATAGTAATCATCATCATAATCAGAGCCATAATTATCATAATGGTGTCTTCTTCTTCGTCTTCTACGACCTAGTAACTCGTTTATTAATAGGATACGTACTAGATCTCTTGCAACTCTTCTAGGACGTATTATTATTCTTTCTTCACTCATTTCATCAGCCATATCTGGCATATCTCTGATTAAGTCGTTATATGCTTCGTCTGTCATTCTATCTATCATTTCTCTCTTAGGACTGTCTTCATAAAGCATATCACCTTTTTGTTCCATTCTATCTACTGTTCCCATTACGTAAGGCATCATCTCATGGCATGTATCACTATACATACTTTTGAAGTACTCCTCATCCTTATCATCATCGTCGTAAGGCATTTCTTGCATTTCTGTGGGCATTGTCAATTGCTCCATCATAGGCATTTGCTTACACATAGGCGTATACATCTGCATTGGCATTTGAGCCATCATCATTGGACACATGGGCTTGTTTCGCATTATACTACCTCCCAAATTATCGAACTCACTTGTAAATATATGTAATGAAAGCTCGATTGGTGCATGTATAATTAGCCCGCATCAGTTCATTTCTACTAATAAATTTCCTTTTTGGTCATATATACCTTCCTGATCTACTTGAACATAACCATCAGTGGCATCACTCAGAAAATCAAGTATGAATTCTAAAAATTCCCAGCCTTTCTCTGTAAAATCCTCATCCAGCTCAAAGGCATATATCTGCACTATGTTTTTCATTATTTCAGTTGCCTTCTTTTGACCCTTGCTGTAAGGCAGCTCCTTTATATCATCCAAAAATTCTTTTTGCTCTTCCTTGAAAATAGAATCTGCATCATTTATCGTATTTCTCTCTAAAATAAATGGCTTATTGCTTTCGTTATATTGAAAAACTATCTCCTTCCAATCTTCTACTTGGAACTCAGGCTCATTCTTACCTGGCGAAGTAGCAAACTCGTATCCTTCCTCTATCAGCTCATCACAAATGGCATTTAAAGAAGGAAAGTCCTCAGCCAACGAAAATACTCTTACATAAAAACTCATTATATATCTCCCTACGTTTCATTTTTTATAGTATTTTGTGAAATATTAAATCATCCACGTTTTGATTTGTTTTAGTATTATAGTGGTGCATAAATACACTGCCTGTAAATGTAAAGCCTAGTCTTAAAACAGTGTTGATAGATGGTAAATTGTCGCTGTATATATATGTTCTAGCTATTGTGATTCCATCTTTTTTTATGTCTTCTAGTCCTGTATTTGTAAGCTCTTTTGCAATGCCCTGGCTTCTATATTCCGGATGTACAGCTATAGATAAATTTACAGAATGTCTTTTGTAAATCTCATTGCCCCTAGTAGCTCGAAGCAAGCCTACAACCTTGTCTGTGCATTCTGCTATGTAAAAAAATAAGCTTTCATTTTCCAACCAGCTCTTTAGCTCTTCTTTATCAGGTATTTCAACCAGTGATACTTGACTGTTCTCTACCTTTATAGTTTCAAGAAACGCCCAAACTTCATCCACATCACTTAAGTGCATTGGTCTGTAAACAATATCCATATATAACACCTCGCATTTATTATTATAGCTTTCCTTATAATTGTCTCTAATATTATATTACAATATTTTAAAATTCTATTCAATAAGAAGGTTTTTAAGTACACACAAAAGAGCTGTCCCACCTTAGAATTATCTAACTTGAGACAGCTCTTTTACATTTTATTTCTGCAATGCACCTTCAGAGTATGTGTTTCCTGCATTCCATAGCAGGTATTCCTTTACTCCGTTATCATTTAGAGCTTTTATTTGCTGTTCTACTTGTTTAGCTCCATATTTTATATTCCCTTTAACCCATGAAGCAGTGAAATCTTGTATCCATGGTCTAATTATTGCAGGTGTTTGTATATTTTTGTTTCTGCTTACTGAATCCTTTGTAGAATTATAAACTGTTTCATAAGGATAAGCATCAGGTATAGATAGACCATATGTTCCGTTTGCATAATGGCTCGGATACATCATTGGTGATACATAGTCTACCACATTACTCACAGCTTCCCAGTATTGACCTAGAGACATATCGTCAGATACCGAGCCTACAAGTCCATATATATCAGCTGATATATATATACCTAGAGGTGAAAGCTGTTTTCTTGCTTCCTTAAGATAGTTTTGAATCGTCTCGGGTTTTGACTCACCAGTTTCATTTCTGTAGTCAAGTGACTTATCCAGCTTACCGCCATTTGAAGCAGGGAATCTTACATAGTCAAACTGAATCTCATTAAAGCCAGCTGCTGCAGCCTCTTTAGCCACTCCTATATTGTATTCCCACAAATTCCTATCATGAGGAGATACCCATATAAGTCCGTCACTATTTGTAAAAGGCTTGTTTGTACCTTTAAATACAATGGCCTTATCTGGATTCTTTCTTGCATAAGATGGATCTTTAAATGATACTATTCTGGCTATTGTATATATATTATTGTCCTTTAACTTCTGCATTAAAGCCTTTATATCCTTGACAGCTGCTTTCTTATTTGCATCAGGATTATATTTTTCTGCTGCCTCTGTAGCAAACAGCATATTTCCATTATCATCCTTCACATCAATTACGAAGGTATTAATTTCTGTTCTTTTTGACATTTCAATTAGCTTGTCTAATCTAGCTCCTGAAGCTGAATATAAAGTTAGGTATATTCCTTTTACTTCTACTCTTGGATTGTTTGGATATTCAATGGTTTTGTCCTGTGGTGAAAGGTCTAGATTTTTTAAGCTTTCATCCATAAGCTCCATTCTATCCTTCACAGTGTATTCTGCTATAATCCAGCCATTTGCTTCCTTTGATTCGGTATCATAGTTAACGTAATACCAAGATGCTCCATTGTCATCCTTCTTTTCTTCCTTTATAGTAACTGCTGAACCTTTCATTAAACTAGTTACTATACTTGCATCTTTTTGTGCTTCTTGCCTAACATTCAGCTTGCTAGCACTGATGAAAACTTCTTTTTCATCCTTTGGAGTCTCTTGTATGGGTTCTGTTTGCGGCTGTTCATTTTGACCGATAGAAGATGGATCTTTTACTTCCACATCAGGGACTTGTCCCGCTTGTTCCGATGTAAGCTGAGGACTTACTAAAAAAGCCGTTGTAACATATCTACAACTTACTGCAGAAATAATTACAAGTATTAATGCAATTATTAGTAGAATTAGTCTTTTGTTTTTCATATTGCACCTCACAACTATTTTTGGTATGGCTTGTCTACATTTTCGTCATATTCCTGCATAAATTACTTTCATAACAATTATAACATGGTTTATGACTGCACAAACATTAAATTTGTTTCACAAATTAATATTTTTCCTGCTAAATATGGAGTTTAGTGGATGATTATAATCATATAGAAATGTGATATAAATCACAGCATTATTCCTACTAATTCAGTAGTATATATTTGTAATATGAATTTGAAGGAGGACAAAATATGTTTTGTAATCAATGTGAACAAACTCCATCCATGGGATGCACAAAAGTAGGTGTATGCGGTAAAAATGAGGATATCGCTGCATTACAGGACACTATGATTTTTGCTCTTAAGGGTATAGCCGCTTATGCTACTCATGCAAGAGAATTAGGATATAGTGATGAAGAGGTTAATGCAACTACACACGAAGCCCTATATATGACCTTAACAAACTCTAACTTTAACTTAGAAGAGCATATTAACATGGTTCTTAAAGTTGGTACTGCTGCAGTTAAGGTAATGGATCTTTTAGACAGAGCACATACAGAAAAATTAGGCATACCTACACCGATTAGAGTGTCACAAAACAAGGTAGAGGGACATTGCATAGTAGTTACTGGTCATAACTTGTTTGCACTAGAGGAGCTGCTTAAGCAAACTGAAGGTAAGAGCATAAACATATATACCCACTCAGAAATGTTGCCTGCTCATGGATATCCAGAGCTTAAGAAATACAAACACTTAAAGGGCAACGTAGGTAAGGCTTGGTATGATCAAAGAAAGTTATTTGAAGAATTTCCAGGTGCTATACTTGGTACAACAAACTGCTTAATGCCAATCAAAGGCAACTACAGTGACAGATTCTATACTTATGGAACAGCTGGTTTAGAAGATGTTAAGAAAATAGTTGGAGATGATTTCTCGCAAATTATTGATAAGGCATTATCATTACCAGTAGCTAACCTTCAATCAGAAGAAACTTTACTTACTGGCTTCCATCATAATACTGTACTTGGAATCGCACCAGAAATTATAGCTGCCGTTAAGTCAGGAAAAATAAGAAGATTCTTTGTTATAGCAGGCTGTGATGCTCCTACAAAGGGAAGAGATTACTATAGAGAGCTTGCACTATCACTTCCACAGGACTGTGTGCTACTTACTACCTCCTGCGGCAAGTTTAGATTTAATGACCATGACTTCGGCACAGTGCCAGAAACAAATATTCCAAGATACATTGACCTTGGTCAATGCAACAACTCAGGCTCCGCAGTTAAGATTGCAGCTGCTTTAGCAGAAGCCTTCGGCTGCGGTGTAAATGACCTACCACTAAGCATAGTGCTTTCATGGTTTGAGCAAAAGGCTGTAGCTATACTTCTTGGATTATTTAGTCTTGGAATTAAGAACATATACGTCGGACCAACTGCTCCAAACTGGTTCACATCAAATGTAGTAGGAGTTCTGCAACAGCATTTCAATCTACAACTAACTGGAGACGCACAAGAAGACTTAGCAAAGATGCTAGGATAAAATATAATAAGCCATCTGCATTAATACTGCAGATGGCTTAAAAAATCTATTTACTATGCTTCTTCTTTACTACCTTAAGTCGGAAGAAATCTTCACGTTCCCTCTCCTCCAGCACTTCACTTATGGCTCTTACTATGCCTTTGTACTTAGGTATTTGAATGTTTTGTAGTGCATTCGCTCTTCTTTGAGTTCTTTTTACTTCCATAGCCAATTTGTAAACAGAATCTTCTATCTCTGAAAGCTCAAAAATTAACTCCTTTACCTCGTGGAATTTCATAAAGGCAACATCAAGTGCTGTATCAGAGTGAAAGAAGCTATAATAATGTTCCATATCAAGCTTTCTATGCTCAATTTCTGGTATCTCTACCCCCATTATGCTTTTATCAAGTATATTAAAAGTCTGCGCCTCGGGTATGGACTGAGCAATTTGCTCTATATTGTTAATGCCCATTGTGATATTTACTGTCTTTAGCGCTTCATAGGCCTCTTCAAAAACTAGAGCAACCCTATTCTGTATCTCTTCTGCTTTATCTATAAAGCCCATCATAGACATGATAAGAACATTACGTTTCTTGTCTAAAAGTTCAAAACCATTGGTAGATAACTCTAATGTTGCTTTGGCTGCTATTAAATTAGTTTTGGTGTAAACCATATCTTCCTGCATATTATCTACCCCTTATAATATCTATCTATTAGCTCTGGCGATATTCTTGTCAGCTCTCCCTTTGGAAGAATCGCAAGTATCTCCCACATTATATCCAAGGTTTCTTCTATACTTCTGTTTATGTCAAAGCCTTGGCTAAGTAAGTTTTGTTCAAACTGTTGACCAAACTCTATATACTTTTTATCAACATCTGATATATCCTCTTCACCTATTACCTGAGCAAGAGCTCTAACCTCCTGTACATGTGTATATGCGGAAAAAACTTGATTTGCAACATCAGGGTGATCTTCCCTGGTATAGCCTTTACCAATACCATCCTTCATAAGTCTAGATAATGAAGGAAGAATGTTTACAGGTGGATAAATATTCTTTTGAAAAAGCTCTCTAGACAGTATTATCTGTCCCTCTGTTATAAAGCCTGTTAGGTCCGGAACCGGATGAGCTATATCATCATTTGGCATAGTTAGTATAGGTATCTGTGTGATACTTCCCTTTGAGTTCTTTGTCATTCCAGCCCTTTCATAAAGGCTGGCAAGATCAGAGTAGAGATATCCAGGATAGCCTTTTCTTGAAGGCACCTCTTCCCTTGCTGCCGAAATTTCTCTAAGTGCTTCTGCATAGCTTGTCATATTCGTCATAATTACCAGTATGTGCATATCATGTTCAAATGCTAGATATTCTGCTGCTGTAAGTGCACATCTTGGAGTAGTAATTCTCTCAACTATAGGATCATCAGCCAGATTTACATACATTACAACTCTGTTTAGTACTCCGGCAAGCTCAAATTGTTTTCTAAAGTATTCTGCCTCATCATGCTTTATACCCATTGCAGCAAATACGATAGCAAAGTTTGATCCTTCGCCTTCAGCTATTTGTGCCTGCTTTACTATCTGCGCTGCAACCTCATTATGAGGAAGACCATCACCTGAGAATATAGGCAGCTTCTGTCCCCTTATCAAAGTTGCAAGTCCATCGATTGATGAAATACCTGTTCTTATATAATTCCTCGGATATCTTCTAGCTACAGGGTTTATAGGCCGTCCTGTAATATCCAATTTATTCTCAGCATAGAAGCCAGCACCATCAATGGGTTCTCCTATACCATTAAAAGTTCTTCCCAAGGCATCCTTAGACAATGCTATTTTCATAGGAGTACCTGAGAAGGCTACGCTTGAATTATGTAAGGATATTCCAGATGTGCCTTCAAACACTTGTATAACTACTACATCACGATTTATCTGTACAACTTTACCTTTTTTATGCTCTACCCCTGCTACAATTATATCTACCATTTCATCATATAATGCGTCTTTTACTCCGCTTAGAATGATTAAGGGGCCATCAATTTTATCTATTTTTAAATATTTAAGCTTCATTGCTTTCTCCTCCCTTAGTATATTTGTTTTCAAGGGAGCTGTAGTATTTATCTATTTCATGTGTAATTTCGTCCAGCTTCTCTAAGTTTTCTTCGGTTATATTATATTTCATAGTTATTATGCTATAAAATAAATCTTCATCTTTAAGCTTAGATATCGGAACTCCTAGCTTAACACATTTATTGGCTTCTTCATAAAGATGTGCTATTACCTTTAACATTTTATACTGCTTCATAAGGGTTACATTTGCATCATCCTTATGATATGCATTTTGCTGTAAATATCCCACCTTGATGACCTTTGCAATCTCAAGAATCAATCTTTGATCATCTGGTAAAATATCCTCTCCTACCAGCTTCACTACCTCTAGTAGTTTCTTCTCCTCCTGCAACAGGCTTAGCATTTTTCCTCTAAGCTTCATCATGTCCTCAGCTATATTTTGTTCATACCATTCTGTTAAATCGCTTACATATCCACTGTATGAGTTATGCCAGTTTATTGCAGGGAAGTGTCTCGCATATGCCAAGGATTTATCTAAAGCTAAAAATGTACTTGTGACACGTCTAGTATTTTGTGTCACAGGTTCAGAGTAGTCGCCACCTGCTGGAGAGACTGCTCCAATTATGGTTACAGAGCCTTCATCTCCTGACAATGTCTCAACATAACCAGCTCTTTCGTAGAACTGAGCTAGTCTTGATGGCAAGTATGCAGGATATCCTTCCTCTGCAGGCATTTCCTCTAGTCTGGCAGATATTTCTCTTAAAGCCTCTGCCCATCTTGAGGTAGAATCAGCCATAATTGCTATATGATAACCCATGTCTCTATAATACTCCGCCATTGTTATACCTGTATAAATTGAGGCTTCACGAGCTGCAACAGGCATATTGGAGGTATTTGCTATAAGCACAGTTCTTTCCATAATAGACTTCCCATTCCTAGGATCTATAATTCCTGGAAACTCCTCCAAAACTTCCGTCATCTCATTTCCTCTCTCACCACAGCCAATATAAACTATTATGTCAGCATCACTCCATTTAGCAAGTTGATGTTGAGTTATAGTCTTACCCGTTCCAAAACCTCCAGGTATTGCTGCTGTGCCTCCCTTAGCTATAGGGAAAAATGTATCAATTACTCTTTGACCTGTTATCAGCGGCTTTTCTATGCCTCTTTTTTTCTCAACAGGACGTGGAGTTCTTACAGGCCACTCTTGATATAACTTAAGCTCTACCTGTCCAACGGTTTCTGTCTCAAGCCTTATAACAACCTCTTCTATATTATATTTCCCATCATTCTTTGCAAAAACGACCTTACCTCTCACGTTTGGAGGTACCATAATCTTATGGAGTACCACTGAAGTCTCCTGTACTGTTGCATAAACAGCACCTGCTTCGAGAAAGTCATTTTCTTTAGCAGTTATATGGACATCCCAAAGCTCATTTTCATCTATGGATATTAAGCCAATACCCTCTGGTATAAAAGTAGAACCAGTCTCATAAATTCTTTCCAAAGGTCTCTCTATACCATCAAATATATTACTGATTATTCCAGGTCCTAGCTTCACTGACAATGGTCTTCCTGTAGATATTACATCCTCACCCCATTGTAGCCCTGAGGTCTCCTCATATACTTGTATGGTTGCGTCAGCATCCTGGACAGAAACAACCTCTCCAATAAGCTTCTTTCGTCCTACAAGTACCATTTCTCTCATTTTTAGACCTTGAGCATTTTCCGCTCTTATTACAGGTCCATTTATATACACTACTTTCCCATTTGAATTATTCATGGCTGCTCACCTCTTCAAACTTTCGAGTAATAGCCGCTCCTACTGTATCTCTATACTCTTCCACCATTGTCCTCAATGAGAGGTCTATTTGCAAAAGTTTTTCTCTATCTTCTGCAATAAATCCTCCAAGTATATTCATAGGAGCCACTTCAATGACATATTTAAAATCATTACCAAACTTCTCAATATTAGCCTTTAATACCTGTAAAAATATATCATTTTCCTTCTTCAGTACATAAAAATGAATAAGTTTAGCGCCATTAAAGTCTTTGCTTACATTGTCTAAAGACTTACTCAATACTTCTTTATAATCTTCTGTGGCAGTAAGCTTTTCTGCATAGCTATAAAGCAAAGCCATAGTCTTGTCTATAAACTTTTGTTTGCTTGCAACCAATTTACGCTGCTCTTGGCTTTTTAGCTGAGCAAGAAGCTTCATTCTTTCTCGCTCTGCCTTTATATCTGCAGCTTTTAATAGTTCAACTCTTTTTTCTTCAACTTCTTTTTCAAGCTTTAATAACTCTTCATTATATTTTCCTATAAGATCTTGACGTCTCTCAGAAGAATGCGTTTCAATCTTTCCAAATATCATCTTATTAAATAGCCCGATTTTATCCTCAATTGTAACTGACATTATAACACCTCATATCTTTAAACCGATAGATTCCTTTATATAATTTGTAATATAATCTGGTCTTCTTCTTTCTCCATGCCTGTCCGGAATAACCGTTATAATAGGTTTACTACTGTCAAGCCTTATAGCTTTTACTTCTTCTTGTACTTTCTCAGCTAAAAGCTCAGTCATAATAATAATCCCCATTTCAGGATCTGAAGCCGCTTCCTCTAGAACCTTAAGCACTTCTTCCCTGTGATGAACAACTACTCCCTTTATACCTGCAAGTCTTAGCCCTGTTATAGTGTCTGTGTTATCACTTATAACAAAAAATCTCATGACTCACCTCTTATACTCTTCCCAATATAATTATTGATATTATCAATCCATATATAGCTATACCTTCTGCCAACCCAACAAATATCAAGGTTCTACCAAGTATCTTAGGATCTTCTGAGACCGCACCAAGGGCAGATGAACCTACTGATCCTACAGCATATCCTGCACCTATAGTAGCAAGACCTGTAGATAAGCCGGCTGCTAAAAATGCAAAGCCTGCACCTGGAGTTTCCTCAGCTAAGGCGCTTACATAGTCAGGAATAAGCATTAATAGGAAAACTAGAACTAGAGTTCCAAACGTAATTGTGCCCACCCTAGACATGGTTTCCATCTTTTTACGAATTGGGCTTGCTTCACCTTTCGAATTAAATAGTACAAAACCTGCTCCTATAGTAAATAATACTATTGCTATTGCAGTTCCAAAAATTATAAACATTATTTCTCCTCCTTATGTAACTCTTTTATAATTTATTTTATATTTTCTCAATTAGTCTTCATTATATGTTAACCCAATTGGTTTGTATTGAATGCCATATCCTGAGTAATACTTACTGAATAGTTCATAATATTCAAGCCTTAGTCCTTGTATAAACACTACCAAGCCTTCTAAGCCTATTATAAGAATATTTCCCAATATAAGAATAAATATGCCAACCGCATATGAATTAACCATCTTTGCCATAGTTGCAAAAGCAATATATAAACCCACATGGTTTAGCGCAAAGGCTCCAATTCTTATAAATGATATTATATTTGATACTACTGATAGTACCGTTTCAACTACTCCAAAACCTGACTCCATGTAATAATCGCCAGGAGATTCTTCATAAAGCACCTTTTCTCCCTGCAAATAACGAGCTAGAGGCTGTTTCACCACCATTATCAGCAATGGAATTGCTAAAATAATCAAGTATGCCATAGTGGGAAGTCCAAATACATTAAGCAACTTATCCACTATAAGTGCAATTATTCCCCAAAAGAATAGAAAACCAGCTAGCCCCTCTTTACCAAACAGACCATCTTCTAAGTCCCTTCGTTTATAAAGATTTAATAAGCTATATATGTAACTGATGTTTATTAGAACTATACCAAGAACAATTGCACTAATAAGTACAGTATTTATATTGTCCATAGGGCTTATCAAAAGATGCGGTATGACTTCCTCATTACCAAATATACTTCCATACAGCAGTCCAAAAATCATAGAGCTTACGCCTAGTCTAGTCAGTATTCCTCCAAAAGAATCATTCTTCATCACATACTTTAATATTAATCCTCCCAAAAGTATTACAAAGCCCTGCCCAACATCCCCAAACATTGCACCAAACATTAACATATAGGAGATGGCGAAAAATGCAGTCGGATCTTTCTCATTGTATGAAGGTATCCCATACATCTTTATTAAAGTTTCAAAGGGCTTAAAGAAAGCATTGTTTTTCAACTTTGTAGGTGGTGAATGACCGAACTTCCTATTTTCTGCAGCTTCAGTAAGTACTATTGCTTCATCCTTCATAGCATCATTAATATTATGCTTAAAATCATCTATCTCACTTATAGGAATAAATCCAAATACGAAGAACAGTTTTTTCCCAATAGCCATCTCAGATTTTACATGTTCAATTTTCCGCTCCAAAAGCAACATTGTATAGGATTTTTTAATCATCTCTTCATATTGCTCTCTACTGGATTGAACTGATTTTTTAAACTCCTCAATATCGCTTTTAGCTTTCTTGATTTCATCTTCTAAAATATTAATAATACCCTGTGTATTGCCAGTATAGCCTTGGGGGATATCTAGTCTCATAATATTAAGTGATATAAAAATTCTTTCTGCATCTACTATAAATTCCTTAGGAGTAATTGCAGCTACTATATCTTTATCATCTACCACTCCCAAATGCATTATCACGGATGGTATGTTTTCATAATTTAGCTTAAGTTTTTTGTACTTTTCTCTAGACAAGGTAAACATATCAAACTTAAAATGCTCAAGTCCCAAAAGTGCTCCTATGTCTAGTCCTTCAGTTCTTGTATAGTGAAGGTTTACTATTTGGGTTTGCTTCAATTCTATTTCTTTTGTAAGTTTATCTACTGTCTCAATTGTATTCTTTATTGTCTCATAGCTATTCTTTAGATCATTCATTACATTATGATAATCAAAGGGTGAATCTATATATTCATTTACAATCTCTTGCTTTAAATCCAAAATAGAATGAAAGGACTGTATTATCTTCTCATCCTCAGAGAAATCTACAGTAGAATAATAAGGCTTTATATCTACAAGCTCCTGTAGTGCATCAATATTATCCTCTGAAGCCTTAAGCTCTAGACAATTGTTGTTTAACTCAGATATTGCGTTTAGCATATGCATATTACCGTTAATAACAATCATATGTGCAACTCTATCAATATCACTATTATTTCCTATTATGCTTACAACTTTCATTTTCTCAACAGACATATGCTCACACCCCTTCTCTTAGTTTCCTAATAAGGTATTTTTCTGCCTCTGCAGGTGGGATACCATATCTAATTATTTCAATAATGGAAACCAAGTCCCTTACTTCTATTTCTATAAGCGATATATATGTAAATGTTGTCATTATTGTCATGGGATTTTTTCTTTCGACTGACTTCAGCTCATAGAACATATGTCGTTCTATACGTCTTCCCATAAAAATATCTGTAGTGTCGTCTTTCTTAAACAAAAAGCTATATCTTGTCTGAGCAGCGAGTTCATAGAACTCATCCAAATTTTTAGAATAGCACAGCTGCTTTATAAAGTCATCACTTAACCTGCTATTTAAATGAATAGTATAGTTTAGCAGCTCATCAGGACGAAGCTTAAAGAACTTTATACCTCTATATATCCATTGCATATTTAATAGATCTGCTATTATCCCCTGCCCCTTCTCTAGTACCTTAATATCCTGCTTATCAAGCTTCTCCCACTGTTTTTGCAGTATTTCGTAATAAGAAGCATCAAGCACCATTTCAAATCTAAAAAGATTCTCTTGGGTATTATTATCAAGTAACGGCTCCAAATATCTGTAAAAAGCAGTACCCTCAAAGGCAACTATTATGTCCCTTATATGTTTGGCATTAAATACCTTTTCCTCATCAACCTTGCTATATTTGCCAATAAAAACGCTGTTTCTAAACTGTTTTGTATCCATCCCATTGTAAACAGCTCGTGCTATTTTTTTTAGCTCCTCAATCTCATACTTTGCATATAAGGTTTTTATAAATCCTTTATAATCACCATTGAAATAATGTACAATCTTATCAATATTAGTAAGCATCCTGTATTTTACTAAGCTTTCAAGTGATCCTCTATGAATATTGTTCACATCAACATTCCCTAAAATTTCTCCATATGTAGTATTACTTTTTAAATATCTAAATACATCAACAACTGTCTTTTGCTCTAGTAAATTTCTATAATCCTTACTTGAAAGAAATTCTCCCTCCAATGTCTTAACTTTAGTATTCACTGCAGCAAATCTTGCTAAATTGCTCATACATATTACCTCGCGAAACAAATATTATTTTATGCTGTTCAACACCTTGCTCCACAATTCTTCGGTTAGCTCCTCTACATGCTGAGACATAACCTGCTCTATTTTCATAATTCTATTATCTAACTCGGAGCTCATGGTAGCTACTTCCTTCTGTGAATCTTGTATTTGACTATTATAACTATTCTTTACTTCTTCCTTAGCAAGTTGAAGCATATTATTTATCCGTTCAATATCTTCTTTGTGATTTTTATCCAGATCCTTTAGCTCCAAATCTCGCTTCTCTGCTAATTCAACTGCCTTACGGTCTATTTCTATTAATTTTTTTACCTGCATACCAATATTGTTGTCCATATTTATCACCTTCTATTTCTATAATAACCAAATTTATTTATCTTACATAATTATTTTGTGCAAAGTCAAAAATTTTAGTAATATAATATATTTATATCACTTTATATCATTTTCAACTATATTATAACAAAATGTCATCTATTACAAGTTTAACATCCTTTATAGATTCTACCACATATTACTAGTTACAACACACAAAAATATGATAAAATAAATAATATATTTATTTGTACATTTTTGTATATGATATACAATAAATTTTATAGATTTGAAAAAATCAAATATACTATAAGGAGGACAATAATTGCTAAACACTATAATTTTCGATCTTGATGGAACGCTATTACCACTAGACATGGACAAATTTATGCACTCTTATTTTAATGAAATGGGGAAAGCATTTCATGATATCATCGAACCCAAGCAGCTTGTAGATAACATATGGAAAGCAACAGGAGCTATGGTAAAAAATATTGAGCATAGAACCAATGAAGAGATATTTATAGATGCCTTCAGTAAACTGATAGGTGGAGATTTCGAAGTTTACCAGAAGCGTTTTGATAAATTCTATGACGAAGGCTTTTTAAATGTTAAGGATACAGTTAATAAACTGCCAATAATAAAAGATACAGTTAATATCCTAAAAGAAAAGGGCTATAATATTGTAGTAGCTACCAATCCTCTTTTCCCAAGAAAAGCTATAATCCATAGAATAAATTGGGCTGGCCTTAAAGAGGAAGACTTTAGCTATATTACCTCTTATGAAAGCAATCATTACTGCAAGCCTCAAATACAATTTTATGAAGAAGTGCTAAGCGATATAGGTAAAACTCCCATGGAATGTATTATGGTGGGTAATGATGTAGATGAAGATATGATTGCAGGAAAGCTTGGCATGGATACATACCTAATTACTGACAATATAATAAAAAGAGATGATAGCGAGATTTGCTGTACTTATAAAGGCACCTATGAAGATTTTTATAGGTTTGCCACAGAGCTAAAACCAGTATAATCAAAAATCCCGAGTAATTGAAATAATATTACTCGGGATTTTTTTTAATTAACCTTCAATCTATGGTAAGTCTTCTTACCCTTTTTTATTATAGCCTTTCCATCCTCAAAATCCTTTTGTGTTATCACAAAATCAATAACTTCTATCTTCTCATTATTGATTGTGATACCCCCTTGAGCAACAAGTCTTCTAGCCTCACCCTTAGAAGGACATAAGTCTGTCATTACTAGTGCATCAAGTATGTTAATACCACTTGCCAATTGCTCTAGGCTAATCTCTGTTGTCGGTATGGATTCAGAGTCGCCGCCACCGCCAAACAGTGCTTCTGCTGCTTGTTGTGCCTTTATCGCTTCTTCTTCACCATGAATAATTTTTGTCATTTCCAAAGCCAAAGTTTTCTTTGCTTCATTAATCTTTTCTCCTGGCAAGCTGCCCAAGCGTCTTACCTCATCCATTGGCAGGAAGGTCATTAGCGCCAAGCATTTTTCTACATCAGCATCATCAATGTTTCTCCAGTATTGGTAAAAATCATAAGGTGAAGTTTTCTCAGGGTCTAGCCATATAGCACCTGCTTCTGTCTTACCCATTTTCTTACCCTCACTGGTAGTAAGTAAGGTAAAGGTCATGCCATAAGCTTCTGCACCCTCAACCCTTCTTATTAAATCAGCCCCTGCTAAAATGTTTGACCATTGATCATCGCCGCCCAGCTCAAGTTTGCAGTTATATCTTCTGTATAGCTCTAGAAAATCATAGCCCTGCATGAGCATGTAGTTGAATTCTAAGAAGGATAAGCCCTTCTCCATTCTGCTTTTGAAGCACTCTGCTGTAAGCATTCTATTTACAGAGAAGTGTACCCCTATCTCTCTTAAAAAATCTACATAATTAAGGTTTAAAAGCCAGTTAGCATTGTCTTCTATTATTGCTTTACCATCTTCAAACTCAATAAACTTCTCAAACTGTTTTTTAAAGCATTGTACATTGTGATCAATATCTGCTCTAGTAAGCATCTTACGCATGTCTGTCTTACCGGTTGGGTCTCCTACCATGCCTGTGCCACCGCCAATCAAGGCAATTGGTCTATGTCCCGCTCTTTGCATATGAGCCATAGCCATAACTGTAAGAAAATGTCCTATTGTAAGGCTGTCAGCTGTTGGGTCAAAGCCTATATAAAAGGTGACAGACTCCTTCCCCAAAAGCTCTCTTATTTCATCTTCATGTGTAGTTTGTTGTATAAAGCCTCTTTCCTTAAGAACGTCAAAAGCATTTACTTTGTTCATAACGCACCTCCTAAATTATTTTTGAAAACAAAAAGAGCCTTCATCCTGAAAGGGACGAAAGACTCGCGTTACCACCCTAATTGACTGCACCCATATCGATGCAATCCACTTATTTATGAGTACATACATACTCTCTTCCTCTGTAACGGTGGAAGCTTCCGGCACAACCTACTTTTATTTCAGTCTGCAGCTCAAGGGTGTATTTCTTATCTAGCTCATATCGACTTCCACCTAGGAATTTTATAATCAATTATAAAATGTCCCCGCCGACTCTCTAAAATGCAGCATAGATCTTACTTTTCCCTATCATAGCTTTTGGAAATTTATTATCACCATTATAGTCTCATAAGCCTATTGTGTCAATAAAAATTTAAATAATACAGTTTAACTTTTTACATCTTCTTTGGTTGAAAATATCCTCCTAGAGATGACCTTACATCCATGGTAGTAATGAAAGCTCCGATATCCTGTTCATTTACAATCTGTTGTAGCTGCTTTAACTTCTTTCTCTCTGATATTACATTAATCATATAGCTGCTTCCTTCCATGCCTTGTCCTTCAAATATAGTAACCCCAAAGCCTGCCGCTCTCAATTTTTCTACTATCTGACTATTTAGGTCCTTTATTATTATCTGAACAAGCAACCTTCCTATAGAAAGTTTCTCCTCAAGCTTACTTCCCACAAAGTTTCCACTTGCATAACCCAAACAATAGGCAAGAATAAGTACAGGTTGATCTATATTTCCTACAACCTTACCCAGAACTATTAAATATACCATAACTTCAAAAAAACCTATAAATGTTGCAGCCTTTCTATGTCCCTTTACCAACAAAATAGTTCTTAGAGTTCCCATGGAAACATCTGCGATTCTTGCAAAAAATATAAATAAAGCTTGTAATAATAAATCCATTTTAATCCTCCATTATACATTCCATTATAGTTTATATGTTATGCAAGAAGCATTATGCATTGAATTCTAAATGTGCAAAACATATATGCTTCATTTTACTGTATAAAAACCTGTATAGTAAAGTGATCTATCTAGTAATGATTTTTACATATTAATAACACCTTTCTATAAGTAGTAACTTATACCAGATTATCTTTATTATATTTTTTATAAAAATAAAGACAATAATAATATAGATAATAAGCACAGAACATTATGTTTATTAAATATATTATTATGAAAGGAGTTATACAATGAATAAAAACAAAAAAATATTTACATTATTTGTGATATTGACAGTAATTGTATGGAGCTTATCTGCATGTGTTTCTAATCCAGTAAGAAAGCCTATAAACGACAATACAAACAGCTATAGAAATAATAACCTGAACATGAACACTCCATATACAGCACAAAACAACCAAAACAATAATAATAAAGTTAATGACGGTTTCCAAACCTCATCACTGTTTTCAAAGCTTGATTACAGCTATGCAACTATAATACCTTCAAGCATAAATGTACGTTCTGGTCCTAGTACTGATGGAAATATAGTTGCGACTCTAAAAGCTAATGATAAAGTAAAGGTCATAGGAAAGCTTAATGGATGGTATGTTGTAAATGTACCAAATACAACTAAGGTAGGTTGTATCTCACCAAATCATGCAAAACTTTACTCAGCTCAGCCTGCCTCAACAGAACCGACAGCAACAAAGCCTATACCTAAAACTACTACTCCAGCCAACATAGGTACAACACAAGGCACAAATACTGGAACCAAAGCAGGTGCAGACAATACCGGTACCACTGCCAACACACCAACTGCTACAGGAACAGGTACACTTTCATCTCAAGGTTCAAGAATTTTACAACTAGCAAATGCAGAAAGAGCTAAGGTAGGAGCAAAACCTTTAAAAGCAAGTACTGATTTAAATAAACTTGCTTCAATGAAGTCTCAGGACATAGTTGATAACAATTATTTCAGCCATCAATCGCCTACTTATGGCTCACCCTTTGATATGATGAAAACCTACGGTATAAGCTATATGTATGCCGGAGAAAATCTTGCGATAAATAATGATGCAGACGCAGCTCACAATGCATGGATGAACTCCGAAGGGCACAAGAAAAACATATTAAATCCTGATTTTACAGAGTTAGGTGTTGGTCTTTATCCAAAAGGAAATGGAAGTTATGCTTATACTCAAATGTTCATAGGAAAATAGATAAAGATGAACCATAATATGAAAAGTGCACCCCAATTTGGAGTGCACTTTATATGTATTTCCTAATTAATATCTTTAATTTGTTTTAGAATATAAAAATCTATGTAGCCTAATATCATAGCTATAAAAAAGATAACGAGAGAAAAATCTAATGTAATATAGGACAAAAATAAAAAACTATAAGCTGTATATAATGTAGTAAAAGCTAAATATAAAATATCCACAACTACTACAAATTTGGTCATTTTGATCAGATGTTTATTGTACTTGTATACTCCAAAAGAACATATAAGAAAAATAATTCCTGCGACAAAACCAATGTAATATAGTTTGCTGTTAAGTTGCAAATTGAGTATTTCAAAGTATTCTTCAGTTGAAATACCTATATACGAACCATAAAGTAAAATTATGCTCTTTATCAATAAAAATACTGGAATTATCTTTTTCACAAATACACCTCTCACGTCTTATTATATATAATGCGAAACAATTTGTTTTAGTCATAAAAATATAATACCCTATACAATATTATAATCCATACTTATTAGGGTTTGCAAAATAATCTTGATAATTAAAATTACCAATAAAATCAAATGTTTTTTTATTTTCATTATATTCAAATACTATAATAGTTCCTCTCATTCCAGAAATAACGTGATTATCAATAATTGCAATTCTATTTGGAGCAAGTTGTATAATTGTCTCTCCAGTGTTTAAGTCTATTTGACTTGGAGAAGTATAACTTTGTTGAGAAATATTTGTTCTAAAACAGATTGTAATTAAACATAGAAATATTCCAGCTAATATAAAGATTTTTATTTTTTCAATCACTTTATTATATATTCCCCCGTTTAATTTCTGATAAATTGTGTAAATAATAGATCCCTTATATATTTACTATTTGATTTTTTTATTTATAATTCTATATAATGAATAATATAAAATTTCATATATTAATTATAGTATACAGCATGCCAGTCCTTAGTGACTTCGCATCTCGATTTGTAACAGGTAGTACCCAAATAAATGTCTGAACCATCTGATACTGATATTCCCATTCCAGCAGTCGCACCACTTATATTAATTGTCTCATGAGGTGCTGTACAATTCCAGCAGTCAAAAAACTCAGAAGAAACCCATTCATAATCATTACCTGCAACATTGCCAAATGAAACGGGCCAGGAAACAGTTGCTCCTAATGCTACTACTGAGTATCTTTGTCTTAGGATTATCTTGTTTGCATTTACTGGTGAAGTTGCATTCCAATACCCTGCCGTATAACCGCCCCAAGTATTTAGTTTAAAATTAAATGGCATACTATAAGCTTGACAGTATATACTTTCATTAACTTTAGCTGAAGAATTTTCAGGTGCTATACCTGATACATAATAATTTCTTTCTGGCGCCCAACCTTCATAGTTATCAATTGTCATTATTGGAGAACTATATGAAGAGTTTTCAATAATAGGCTCTATCACACTTTTATCTTTAACATTACCAGAGTAAACCATTACCTTTCTACCATTGTCATCATATTCCCTAATATTAATAGTATCGTTACCAATCTTTAAATTTTGAGTTTTATTCAATTTTGGTTCTTTTTTTGCATCTCCATTGTCTGCATAACATGTAGTATTTGTCATAAATATTGCTACTGTTAATATTGTAGCTAGGATTATTGCGAATTTTTTCATAGCCTTTTCCCTCCATTGTAATATATATAAGATGATCTATTATTTACTTAATTTTTCGAGAATATAACTGTAAATATACATAACTTCTATGGATTGATATTCTCCTTTATTTTGTGATAATGAATCGCTAAACTTTTTTTCAATAAGTTCTTTGTATATTATTTGTTTGTGATAATCTATATCAAGATTTGATTTACCACAATGTTTAAATGCTAAATATAGATAATATATTCTTAGGTTTTCATCAATCTTTTCACTACTTTTTTCTAATACATCTTTTATAATCCTTAATCTAGAGTTAACCATATCTTTATTTTCGTATTTCAATGATTTAAAAATCATTATCTCCATACAAGAAATTAAAAATTTTTCTTGCTTTTCAATATTTGAATTAGTTATTTTTGAATTGGTAACTTTAGAAATAATATCATTACGTAATTGATTGTCAATTGTTTCATCAAAAATATCTAATGTCTCAAAAGAATCAACTGCTTGTGAATAGCTACTTATATCAGTAAACGAATTATTTCTTAAATTTTGTTTAATTTCTTCTATATACTTCTTAGTGAATTCATTTTTAGAAGCCTCACCATAGATTTCATCTTCTAATTTCCAATAAAATATCATATCATGTGAGCTTTTTATATTTTGTATTTGAATGTTTGATAAGTATTTTTTTATATTATCTTTAATATCTTTCTTACTTATTAAATCAAGATTGTCAGCAACTTTATAAGTATAATATGATGCTCTCACAGTGGAAGGTCTGCTAACAATCGGTATAAAATAACCATTTTGAGTTTGACTTTTTAGTATTGTTTTTATAGTTTTACTCTTATTGGGATATGTATTACCCGATAAACTTATATGTTTTAAAAACATATAAGTTGGTAAGATATTGCTTTCATTTTTATCTATACAAAAGCATCCATCATTATTTTGTATGCCAGAAAAACTTTTGATAATTGTATCTATTTCTCTACAATAGTCTGATGCTTTTCCTAATACAATACTGCTTTCTAGAATATCATTCATAAAAATGATATTAACCTCTTTATTTCTTATATATCCATCTTTTATGTAATCTACTGAAGATTTATAGTAATTACTTAATAAATTTATATGCTCCTCTTTAGAAGAATTTAATAAATTATCAATTTTCACAATTAGCAAAATATATGGTAAGTTTTCAACTGATATTTTTTTATCATTAATTTTATCAAATTCTATATCTATCCATTTCTCCAAATTAATTTTATCTGTAATATCAATTTTTAAGTATTCTAAAACATTTAATGCCATATAGGTAGAGAGAAATACTTCCTTGTTATTATCTACTCCATATTCACCACTATCAATTTTTTGTTTATGGATTTCTGAAAAGCCAAAGCCACCCTCTAATGTTTGTAAGTTTGTTACATATTTAGATAGCTCTTTTTTTCTATTACTATCTATATCCCCATTCAAAGTTTTTAATATTTCTATATAATAATAAATATTAGAGAGGTTATCAAAAGAGTCTGGATTAATCAGTGATTTCCTGGGTATTCCATTAATACTTGAAGCTAATTTTTCAGAATTACTCATAATATACTTATCATCTAATTTATCCATGCATAACAAAGAATAATAAGTAAAATAAAGGTAATCGCTTTCATATATATCTACATTCGGTATATCATGATAACCCCCATCTTCATTTGAATTGTTGCATAAAGCCATGTTTAAAAAATGCTCTTCCGCATCCGAATGTAAAATCTTGACTGTATTAATATTTTGATAGTAAGTATTTATACAAAGGCTTGTTATAACAATAATTATTAAAAATAATCCTAACTTAGCTGGTAATTTCATAGTTGCTATCTTTCCTTTCGTCATAATTATAAGTTAAAATAAATGGAAGTAATGAAACTTGCGTGTTCTATAACAGCTGAATATATATCACTATTTTATGAATGTAAAATGTTTAGTGCGATATATATAGTATAAGAACTACTATAGATTGCCACAGATAGATGTAATTGCTATTTTACTTTAATAGCATAAATTTTCTAAACGTGACACTTTTAGTATTGTATAACTAATTACCTTATATGTCAATTATATATATTAAAAATATTATTTGGTTAAAATGTAACTTTGTGTATCAAAAATCACAATATATCATAATTGTAGTAACCTTTCATTAGCTGACTATTATACTATATATTGCACTAAACAATTTATATTTGTAAAATAGTGTGATACATATTCCGCTGTTATAGAACACAAAAATTTCATTGTTTACGAAAAATATATGAAAATAAGTCCTGTATTTTGTTGTTAATTAATTTGTGTGTTCTATATAATTAAAATTTAATAGAATATATGGATTAATTAATCTCAATCAAGGAGTCACTTTTGAATTGACAAGCTTACCTTAATGCTACATAATATAAAAAGTAACTTGTCATCAAGGAGGAAATATATGAGAATGAGGCATAAGCCCTATGCAGTTGATAACATGCTTGAGTATCCTGATCTAGTGCTTTTTAAACCTATCCTGTATAAAGGAAAATGGGCAGAGCAATTTGGAAACTCTAATCCTATTTATGTAGAATTAGGAATGGGTAGAGGTCAATTTATTACTACAAATGCTAATAAAAATCCTAATATAAACTATATCGGTATAGAAAAAAAGAATGAAGTAGCGTTGATTGCTATGCAACGAGCTTTATCTAATGATACGCCTATACAGAATCTTAAAATACTACCAACAAACATAGACTTTATAACTGAGATTTTTGGTGAAGGTGAAATAGATACATTGTATATTAATTTTTGTGACCCATGGCCTAAAGAAAGACATGCAAAGAGAAGATTAACCCATAAGAAATTTCTAAATGTATATAGAAACCTTTTAAAACCAGGAGCAGAAATAATTTTCAAAACTGATAATAGAGAGTTATTTGACTTTTCTATTGAGGAATTCCAAGAATCTAGCTATGAAATAATAGAAATAACCTATGATTTGCATAAGCTTGAGGATCCAGATAATGTGATGACCGAATACGAAAAAAAGTTCTCAGAAATGGGTGTAAAAATCAATAGACTTAAAGCCATTATACAAAAATAGGACAATTGCCAAGGCAATTGTCCTATTTTTGTATTTATCTAACTATACCATTGCTTAATTTTATCTATCTTTGTTATTATTATGTTGGTCTTTTCTAGCTCAATAGACTTTTCCTTCTTAAATGCAGCCAGTACTCTTATAACAGTCTCCCTAGTAGTACCTACTATATCTGCAAGCTCTTGTCTTGATATTCTAAGATCTAGCTCAATACCTCGTTCAGTTTTCTTTCCATGTTCCTCTGCAAGCTTCACAAGAGCTTGAGCTGTTCTTCCAAAGGTATCATAAAGAGCCAAGTTTCTTACCTTGTTTTGCGCCTCAACCAGTCTATTGTTTAGATACTTAATCAACTCAAGAGAAAGCATCGGATTTTCAACTATTAGCTTTTCTAAATCGCTGTTCTTTATAATACCAATTTGTGTATCCTCCAGCACTTCTGCTGTAGCAGGATATGTTGTATTTGTAAATAAGGTTACCTCTGCAAATACATGTCCCTCATTTAAAATATGTAATATATGTTCTCTTCCATCGCTAGAAATCTTGTAAATTTTCACCATTCCGGATTTTATATAGAAAAATGCCTCTCCTGGCTCTCCCTCCATAAAAATTATCCTGCCCTTAGAATATGCCCTTGTAATCGATATACTATCTATTTTTTGCAAATATTCCTCTCCAAGCTGAGTAAATATACTTATTTGCTTTAAATAATCGTATTTTGTCATATTGACCTCCTACAAAGAAATTTTCTATATATAGCAATAAAATCTACTTCATTTGCTATTATCGCTAAAAATATCATTAAGCATCCGATAATCATTTTAAGAGTCATTGTCTCATGCCAAAAGAGTACCGAGGCTAATGCTCCAAATACTGATTCCAAGCATAATATTATTGCAGCATGAGTAGATGGTGTATTCCTTTGAGCAAGATTTTGTATTAATAGAGCTGCTAACGTGCTAAGAAGTGCAGAATACAATATTCCACTCCATATACTAACACCAGTCAAAACTGGCGCAGGCTCAAAAATAATAGCTAATAAACTGCATACTATGCCTGTAAATAACACTTGTATAGTTGCTAGGACAAAGGTATCAATCTTACTTGCAAAATGTCCTATAGCCACTATATGAAAAGCATAAAATATGGCACATAAATAGGTAAGAAAATCACCAGCTCCAATTATAATATTTTCATTTACTGATATCAAAGAAAGTCCAAAGAAAGCAATAATAGCTGTAATAACCGCCTTTGTTCCTGGATACTTCTTTGTA
Source organism: uncultured Clostridia bacterium (assembly GCA_942492835.1). GTDB lineage: Bacteria > Bacillota > Clostridia > Lutisporales > Lutisporaceae > GWB2-37-7. The sequence continues at coordinate 1,669,320 of OW818645.1, forward strand.
AATATTATCATAATAAAAGGTACCAATACTACATTTAAACCCGTGATAAAGCTTGATTTTGCTGGTGTTGTAAGATGTGCTCCAAATGTCTGTGTTATAAAGCCTAAGGACAAAAACGCTCCTACTATACAGCTGTTTTTTATATCCTGCCAAGAAGCTTTTCTTATTCTTGGTAAAAATATAATTACCATTAATATGCCTGCAATCATAAATCTTATTGCCAAAAAGTACAGTGGAGTCATTACCGCTAAAGCATTCTTAGTCACAACAAAGCCTCCGCCCCAAACCATGGCAACCAAGAGCAAGCTAATATCCCATAGTAAAGTCTTTGATATAAATCTTTTCTTCAACTTAACCCCTCACTCAAAACAAATTTATGTTTTCATTATACAGTAAAGCTAGTATTATTCACACCATAGCATCCATCACCCTATAAAACTTCTTAATGAATTCTATTTTATACATACATATAGTATAATACTTCATAAGGAGGGATTTGCATGGACTTTTTTAATGATATAGGTAAGAGAATAGGCAAAACTGCAAAAACTGTAGGTAAGAAGTCAGAGGAATTAGTAGAGATTACGAAGTTAAATCTATCTATTGGCAATGAGGAAGATAAAATAAAGAAAATGCTAATAGAAATAGGCAGTGAAATTTATGGAGAATTTGCTGAGGGTAAGCATTTTGATCAGTATGTAGATGAGAAATGTGCTCAAATAAAGCAAGTAGAATCAAATATTTTGGAGCTTCGGAGCAAGGTTATGAAAATAAAAGGACACAAGACATGTCCTGGTTGCAACACAGATATTGAAGATGAAGTAAAATTCTGTCCCAACTGCGGAAACAAAACAGAAGAATAGTCTTAAATAAAGCAAAACTCCCCGTTTGTACGAGGAGTTTTTTGTTTTAAAATCTAATTACCTGCCGTCTCATGCCAATATTTAATATTAGCCCCATAGCCAGCATATTTGTAAGCAGTGAGCTTCCCCCATAGCTTATAAACGGTAATGGTATTCCTGTAACGGGCATAACACCCATTGTCATTCCTATGTTCTCCAAGATGTGGAAAAGATACATTGCTGTAATGCCAACACAAATTAGCATCCCATAAGTATCCTTGGCCGCTTTTGCAATGTATATACATCTTAATAGCAATATAGTAAACAATACTATAATAGCAACTGCTCCAATAAATCCAAGTTCTTCTCCAAGCACAGAGAAAATGAAATCTGTATGTCTTTCTGGTATAAATCCACTATTGTTTAAGGTTCCATTAAACAAGCCTTCTCCAAAAAATTGTCCAGAACCAATAGCAGTTTTTGATTGTATAACATGATAGCCACTCCCTCTAGGATCTAACTCTGGGTTTAAAAAAACTAGTATACGATTCTTTTGGTGTGGCTGTAAAAAAAACCACATCAAAGGAGAGCCTGCTACCAATCCACCTATAGCCCCAATGATATACTTATAGTTAATACCAGCTGCAAATATCATGATGGCGGAAATAAATAAGAAAACTAAGGCAGTTCCCATGTCATTTTGAATAAATATTAGAGCCACTGGAACAAGGATATAAATAATACTGATTGAAATATCCTTAATAGAATTCAGCTTATCCTTTCTTGTCTCCAAATGCTTCGCAAATGCTAAAATAAAGCCTATCTTTACAATTTCTGCAGGCTGGAAGTTTATGGGTCCAAGGTCAATCCAGCTCTTTGCTCCATGTTTTTCAGAACCTATAATTAATACAGAAATCAACAACAAAATATTAATTATATAAATTGCAGTCTGCATATCTCCAAAGCTATTGTAATCCATCAGTAGCAAAAACATTACAGCAATTATACCTAAAACAAATGCTACCATTTGTATCGTTATATATTTAGTTGTTCCTCCGCTTGTAGCCTGAGTTGCACTGGTTATCCCTATAATTCCTATAATTATTAGTATTACTGTTGTTACAACAATGCCAAAGTCAATATTTCTTATAAGCTTGTGATCTACAATATTGTTATATCTCATAATATATTACCTTTCCTTTGTTTCGCATATATCGCTCTAAACAATTTTTTTATGAAATAGTGCGATATGTTTGAATCATTTGTATATATTGATTTTAGCATAAGTATTTATTTGTACAAGGCTATTTTGTAACAATTTCACCCGTTCTCAAATCAACAGTCATTATCCAATACCCATATCTCTTTGATTTATGCGGCTTGAAGAAGGTATAGCCTCTCATGCTGTAATATTTTTCCTCCTGCTTATTATACATGCCAGGCATGCCAAACATAATATGTTTTACATACTTCTTATCTTTGCTTTCTCGGTCATATTCCACTCCGATTATATAATCCTTTCTACCTATCATCATAACACAGTCATTCATCATAAAAGGATAACCCAAAGGCATTATAGAACCCATGAAAGGAATAGTTGCGTTGTTTAAAAGATATATATCGTCTTCTACTTTAAACCAATCTTCTCTGGATTCTTCATCCAAAAATGGCTCATATTTTTTCAATCTTCCTAAAACCTTCATGAGTCGTCTATGCATAGGATTCTCATGGTAGGAATGTTTATCTTCATCATAATCTTTTTCATGATTCTTTTTTTTGTCTCTGTCATCACTATCACTATCACTGTCACTGTCGCTATCGCTATCTATGTCGCTATCTTCATCGTAGTAGAAATTCTTGTAATCTATATCTACACAATCCATTTGACACTTATCATGGTGAATTTGTTCATAATGAACTGGTTTTTGCTTTGGTTCTGGTTCTGGTTCTGATTGAGACTCAATTATAAACTTTGCTTTTATCTCTGTTTGAGTCTCCATGTACTGAGTTTTTTCCTTAATCTCTTCTTTGAGTTGCTCTTGTACTTCTTCAATCTCAGGAATTTCAACGATTTCTGGCATTTCAGGTATTTCAGGTACTTCTATTAATTCAGGAGCCTCAATTACAACAGGCTCTTCCATTACAACAGGCTCTTCTATTACTATAGGTTCTTCTATTACTATAGGTTCTTCTATTACTATAGGTTCCTCTATTATTACTTCTTCAACCTCTTCGACTATCTCTTCTTTTTTAGGAATAATTACGGGCTGCTCTATGGGAACCTCTACCTCTACAGGCTTTGTCTGCACAGGTGTTACTACCTCTTCAAGCTTCTCTGTCTTCTTGTCAATTCTATCATAGGTCTTATTAATAATATTATATCCATTCTTCCATTGTATCTTGTCTCTCCCAGTATAACCAGATAAAGGAATACCAGTATTTGATGATACTGCTGCAACCAGAAAATCTGTTATTTTCATACCGCTTTTCATAACACTATCGGCATCAAACTCTATGTTCAGCTCTCCTCTGCCTGTTCCATCAACCATTATTCTTCCCATGTCTACAGCAGCTTTCTTACTTGGAGCTATTAGAAGCATATGATACTCAACCTTGTCTCTATTTTTTACATTTTGTGCATAAGCAGTTAATTTCCCTTTCCCGTTTTTAATCTCAAGTTTTACATAGCCTGTTGGGATCTTTCCTGCAGCAAGCTCGTATCCCTTATCGTCTTCCTGAAGTATAATAAAATATCTCTTATATTCATTATTTAAAGGCACATAATAACCCCCTTTTATACATAGTCATTACTAATATATGAACAAGGGGGTTGTTTGTGAACCTATTTATAAAATATTTCTAAAGTTATTGAAAAGCTTGTTTGTTATATTTGCAAATTCTTGTAAGGACAGCGTCTCACCTCTTCTATTTTCATCAATATCTACACTAGCAAGTATGTCTTTAAACTGTTCCTTGGTAGGTCCCAGATTTCCAGCTGTCAGTGCATTTAAAAGAGTTTTTCGCCTTTGTCCAAAAGCAGACTTCACAACTCTGAAAAAAAGCTTCTCATCTTCTACGTCAACAGCAGGCTTTGACAGTATATCCAGCTTTAATACAATTGAATCTATCTCCGGCTGTGGAATAAATGAACTTGGTGGTACCAATAAAAGCTGAATAGGCTTTGCATAGTACTGAACCGCTACAGATAGAGATCCATAGACCTTGCCTCCCGGCGTTGCCTTTATTCTATCTCCTACTTCCTTTTGTACCATTATAGTTATGCTGCTTAGATTTAGCCGTTCCTCTAACAGCTTCATTATTATGGGAGTTGTTATATAGTAAGGTAGATTTGCTACTACCTTTACTGTGTTATTGCCAAAATGCTCTTCCAATAGACCTTTTAGATCTACCTTTAATACATCATGATTTATTACCTTAACATTATCGTATCCAGAAAGTGTCACATTAAGAACAGGTATAAGCTTCTTGTCAATTTCTACTGCTACTACCTTTCCCGCGCTTTCACAAAGCTTTTGTGTCATCGATCCCATACCGGGACCAATTTCTAAAACATAGTCTTCCTTAGTAAGCTCGGCACCTTCTATAATTTCATCAAGAATGCCCTTATCTATAAGAAAATTCTGCCCCAATCTTTTGCTCATACGAAACTCAAATTTCTTTAGCAGCTCCTTAGTATTTGATGGAGTAATAACATTATTCATTGTTTTCATCCTTTGCAATTTTATTAAATATATTTTCGTAGGCAGCTTCAAATTCCTGACGACTTATACCAAATACATTTAGCCGAATCAGAAATTGCTTGGAATTTGCATATCCAAGTCCTAGTGCCGCACCCAATTGCTTCCTTCTTCGTACTGATTCTGACAACCCTGTAAGTCCATACTCTATCATATCTGCAGTAGTAAACTCCACCCTTTTTTCTGAGGTTTCTGCTTTTGCCATATCTAGAGCTTTTAGTATCGCTTCAGGAGAAGCATTTTCCACGCCAATGTCATTTTCAAATTCTGCATCCTCTGCAGGTATGAAGGCATGCTTAACTCCCTTAACCTTGTTTGCAATGATCCTCCTTATTTTCTCACCCATGAAGTCTGGATCAGTAAGCACAATTACCCCTTGTTTTTGCTGTGCCTTACGTATAAGCTCCAAAGTCTGCTTGGTTAATCCAAAGCCGCTTGTAATAATTATCTCAGCTTCTACCGCCTTTTTTACAGCAGCAACATCGTTTTTTCCTTCTACTACAATTAATTCCTTAATCAATATTATCCCCCGCATTATCCTTTAATAACATAATGTCTATTAAATAATACTACCTTATGTTGTCCAAACTAAATTTAATCCACAGAATATTCTCCTGTGGATTAATAATTGATTTTAAAATTTGTATTTAGGTTTATCTAATACATAAACCTTTACTGTTCGTTTACCATACCTTCTTACATCTGTTGGAGAATCGTAATACAGGTCTATTCTATTTCCCTTAATCGCACCGCCAATATCTGCCGCCAATGCTTCACCGTAGCCCTCTATATAAAGCCATGTGCCTAAGGGTATTACTCTAGGATCAACTGCTGCTATACCTGGTCTAACTCTAAGCCCGGAGTATGTTATACCATAGTGTGAATCTCCAGGATTTTTACCACAGCTTTCATAGCTTACGTCATAAGCAGTAGAAGTCATCTTTATAGCTCTGGTAAAACCAATCTGCCCTCTAGAGGTTATAAGAGTTGTCTTTGCACCCTCCTCTATAATGCCATTTACCGGCTCTTTGATAATTTTCTCACTAACTATTTGTCTGCTTACTTCTTTACCATCTTCATAAACTACCTTAATTGAAACCTGTTTTTCTCCACTTTGTCCTTTTCTTACAACATTAACAAAACCTTTTGCTAAGCTATCAAGCTTCTTGACTTCATTTTTAAAGTCAACTTGTACTTTCTGGTCTACTAGCTTTTCTTCTACTCTTATAATACTTACTTCCATATCATCTTTTATTTCTGCATTCATAGCCGGCTCTACCTTATCCTTGCTTCCAACAAGAACTTTAGCTTCGTCTAGTGCATTTTTAACCGTAGTAACAGTTGTCATTATTGACATATTGCTATCCTTGGTTTTAATGTTTACTTTTTTAGCTCTTTGAATGCTTATACTTAAACCGTCTTCCAACTTATCTGTCATAGAAATATCAACTTTATCATATGGTCCAATTTTTATATTTTCTTCGTTTAGTGCATCCTCTACTGTATTCTTAAAAGTACTAATTTTAATTTCTTTTTCTGAATCGAATACAATTATATCCTTTTTCATCCAACCATAGACCAAAGATGTAGTAAGTACTAAGCAAACCATTATAACGGCTGCAAGCTTTACATAAATCATACTCTTGCCATTATTTATGCTTATCTTCATTACTTTACCTCCTTCTGGTAACTTGTAGTAATTTTAACTGCTTTTATTCTTATTGTCAAATTTTATTCCATTATATTGTATTTCTACAGTCTTCTTCCATCATTATAGACTATAAAATACACTTATATAAATCTCACTATTTATTACAATTAGATGTATTAATGAGGTTTATATTATTACAATATATTAATAGAACTTGTCTATTATGTATTATTAACAAGAAGAACATTATTATACAACAAATATCCCAGATTAGGTATTCTATACATTTTGTCTTAGGTGACACACATAGAGCTTTTTCTGTTGCATTGATGTGACACATACCCTATCTTTATATGTTAAAAAACAGCTTACCGTTTTCTAAGGTCTTCTGTGCCACTTCCTCAAAGCTAATGCCTTTTATATCCGCTATTTTCTCTGCAACATGTCTTACATAGCCGGAGTAGTTTCGCTCTCCCCTATGAGGAACAGGAGTGAGATAAGGACTATCCGTTTCTATTAGTAACATGTCTAATGGCACTTCCTTTACTACATCAACAGTCTTCATTGCATTTTTAAAGGTAATTGGACCGCTAATGGATAGATAAAATCCCAGTTTAAGGCACTCTCTAGCCATTTCAACACTGCCTGAAAAACTGTGCAGCACTCCACCCATACCTTTTACATTCATCTTTTTAAATATATCCATTACATCTCCATGGGATTCCCTATCATGTACTATAATAGGGAGCTTTAACTGCTTTGCAAGGTCAATTTGCTCCATAAACCTCTGCTTTTGTATCTCTCTAGGTGAAAGATCATAGTGATAATCAAGACCTATCTCCCCAATTGCCTTTACTCGTGGATTGTCTGACAAACTCCCTATTACATTCAAGGTATCTTTATCTATGGATTTTGCATCATGTGGGTGTATCCCTACTGCGGCATATATAAAATCATATTGTTTAGCTAAGGCTATAGACTTTAGAGAGGTTCGCATGTCACAGCCTACATTTACTATAAGCTCAACACCCTCATCTCTGCACTGCCCTATAACCTTGTCGCGATCCTCATCAAATCTGCTATCATCTAAATGTGCATGTGTATCAAACAACATATTGTTATTCCTTCCTTCGTCTAGCTTACATCGGCTCCTGACTTTATTTCAGACATTGGAGTCACCAAAGTAAGCGTATTATTATCAGATGCTGCTAATATCATACCATTGGATTCTATTCCCCTTAGCTTTACAGGCTTCAGGTTTGCCACAAGCACAACATACTTACCGATAAGTTCCTCTGGCTTATAATTTTTAGCTATTCCGGAAACCACCTGTCTTTTTTCTTCCCCGACCTCAAGCTGTAGCTTAAGAAGCTTATCAGCACCTTCAACCTTTTCACATTCTAAAACCTTAGCAATCTTTAATTGAACCTTATCAAAGTCATCAATTGTGATAAATCCATCATTTGAGGCAGGTTCTTCCTTCTTTTTCTCTTCAACCTTTGGCTGTTCCATAACTAAAGTCTCTTTTTCACAATCAGCATTTATTTCTGCCAGCTTCTTAGCTTCATCAATTCTTGCAAATAGTGGCTTTGCTTCATTTACCTTGCTGCCTACAACTGTACCGTTAAAGACCTTAATGCTATCCCAGTCTGTTCTCTGTGCATTAATTTGTCTTTGAATTTCCACTGCTGTATCAGGAATAAAAGGTACTAAAAGTATTGAAGCTACCCTGATGCTCTCCAACAAATTATAGAGAACTGTTGCAAGTCTTGCCTTGTTGTCTTCATTCTTTGCAAGCACCCAAGGCTGTGTCTCATCAATATATTTATTGCTTCTCTTAAGCAATGTAATAACCTCGTCTAAGGCATCCGATACCCTATAATCATTCATTTTTTCCTCAACCTTACCTGGTGTTGCAAGTGTAAGATTTATAAGCTCCTCATCCAAGCTCTCCTTTGCAGAAGGCTCAGCTATTACTCCATCAAAATACTTATCAACCATAGTTATAGTTCTGTTTACAAGATTACCTAAATTGTTTGCCAAATCACTGTTTATTTTGGCTATAATATGCTCATACGTCATGTTTCCGTCCTGTGCAAAAGGCATTTCCTTAAGCAAATAATACCTTACTGCATCCAGTCCAAAATATCTCACTAAATCCTCTGCATAAATTACATTTCCCTTTGACTTAGACATTTTATCCTTGCCTTGAAGCAGCCAAGGATGACCATAAACCTGCTTAGGCAACTTTTCACCTAGAGCCATAAGGATTATAGGCCAATATATAGTATGGAATCTTACTATATCCTTACCTATTATATGCACATCTGCAGGCCAGTACTTTTTGAAAAGCTCTCCATTCTCGCCCTCAGGATCATAACCTAATGCTGTGATATAGTTGGATAGCGCATCTATCCACACATATATTACATGCTTATCATCAAAGGTAACAGGAACTCCCCAGTTAAAGGAGGTTCTCGATACGCAGAGATCCTGCAAGCCAGGCTTTATAAAATTGTTTATCATCTCATTCTTTCTAGATTCAGGCCATATAAAGTCTGGATTCTCCTCTATATGCTTCATAAGTCTGTCTGCATACTTGGATAGTCTGAAAAAATATGCTTCCTCACTTGCCTTCTGAACATCTCTGCCGCAGTCAGGGCATTTTCCATCAACAAGCTGTGACTCTGTATAGAAGGATTCACACGGAGTGCAGTATAAACCCTCATAGGAGCTTTTATAAATATCTCCCTGGTCATACAGCTTCTTGAATATCTTTTGCACTGTTACCTCGTGTTCCTTGTCCGTTGTACGTATGAACTTATCATAGCTTACGTTCATGAAGTCCCAAATTCTTCTTATCTCTCCTGCAATCTTATCTACATGAGCCTTTGGAGTTATTCCATCACTTTCTGCCTGTTCTTGGATTTTTTGACCGTGTTCATCTGTACCAGTCATGAAAAACACATCATAACCTGTCAATCTCTTAAATCTTGCAATAGAGTCTGAAAGCACCGCTTCATAAGTATTTCCGATATGAGGTATTCTTGAGGTATATGCTATAGCAGTTGTCATATAAAACTTTGGTTTACTCATTTTCTCTTTCCTCCTTTTTTATTCAAAAAAACAAAAGAGGCTTCCCCCCACCATGGGACGAAGACCTCGTGTTACCACCCAAATTTATATTTGCATCGCTGCAAAAATCTCTATAAGTGACTTGCTACTGCGCATCACCCTGCCTACTAACGGTGGCTTCCGTTGCTGGCTTAGTATTACCTCACCAACACAGTTCAGGGGCCATGTTCAGTCAATCTAGTGTACCGGCTTTCACCTAGGATAAAAAATCCAACCCGGCTCTCTAGGACATTTCAATCGACTTACTCTTCCCATCATTACCTTTAATATATTTTCCAACTTATTGATAAAAATATACACCAATTACATGCTGTTGTCAATAATTCTAATATTTTATTTAATTAAAATTGTGCATACAATTATCGCACCTATTACTCCTGCTAAATCTGCTATTAAAGCAGCTATCAGCGTATGCCTTATATTTTTAATACCTATGGAGCCATAATATATAGTAATCGTATAAAAAATTGTCTCTGTGCTGCTCATAATGACACTTGCAACTATGCCCTCAAAGCTATCAGGTCCCACCCTTTTTAATATATCTGCCAATACACCCAGTGCACCGCTTCCTGATAAAGGCTTCATAATTACCAAGGGCATTATATTCTTCGGAATTCCCAAAGCATTTGTTATTGGACTTAATATATATAGTAAGAAGTCTAATCCACCAGACTCCCTAAGCATTCCCACTGCCAAAAGCATAGCTGCTATGTATGGGAAAATTCTATATGTAATCAGCAATCCTTCCTTTGCTCCCTCTATAAAAACCTCATAAACCTTTACACCTTTTATGTAACCATATGTCAAAATAAACAGTATTATCAAAGGTATTATATAGCTCATCTAGCACCACCTGTTGTCTTCTCTAACAGCTTGCATACAATAATGCCTGTTGAAAGCGCAAGCATCGAGGTTATCAAAGCAGGAAGTATTATAATTCCTGGATTTGTAGAGCCAAGTGATGACCTTAGTGACAGCACTGTTGCAGGTATAAGCTGTGGAGGTGCAGCATTTATGACAAGAAATAAACACATAGCATTGGTGGCAGCATCCTTTCTTGTATTTAATCTTTGCAGCTCATCCATGGCTTTTAAGCCCATAGGTGTTGCAGCATTCCCTAATCCCAACATGTTTGAGGTAATGTTCATAACCATAGCACCTATAGCATTGCCTTTTGATGGAAGCTCATTGAAAATCAATCTCAACACAGGTCTAATTATTAAAGAAAGCTTATCTACTAAGCCGGACTTTTCTGCTACCCTTAGCACTCCGCACCAAAGCACCATACCTCCTACAAGCCCAAGAGCTAGTTCTACAGAGGTTCCCAAAGAACGAAATATTTCCTCGCTCAAAAGCCCTAACCTACCATTTGTAGCCGCAAAAGCCACCGCTATAGCTATCATAAAAAACCATATCTTATTTATCAAAAGAAATCCCACCATTCGTTGTATATTAGTACAATGTATGGTGGGGCAATGTTATTTATTCTTTATTGTTTTCTCCTATAAACCTCAATACTGCATTATTGAACTCTTCCTGCTTTTCAAAGCAAGAGGCATGTCCTGCATCTTTTATAATCAGTAAGCTTGAGTCTTCAATACGTTCATGTATCATTCTAAGCTCTTGTATCGGTGTTATTACATCCAAGTCCGAAGCTATGCACAGTGTAGGCACCTTGATCGCATGAATTTGATCTATTATATCATAGCTTCTGGTGCTGCCTAGAAGCTTTATAAATGCATCAAACCATGACTTTTTAAGTACTTTCCCAAAGGCTTTTTCTCTTCCTTTTAGCCAATGCCAATTATTCTCATAAAAGACCGATGAGTATATAAAGGGCATTGTCAGTTTAAAATATATCTCACCATCATACAGTCTTGCAGCTTCATGCCACGAGTCCACTATTGCTCCTAAATGCTTTGTTACTCTTGCAGTAGTATTGCTTAACACAAGACTCTTTAACATATACTGATACTTCAAAGCAAACAGCATAGCTACCTTTGCACCATAAGATGTACCTACAATATGTACCTTTTCTATATTCAACTTATCAAATAATGCCTTTAGGTCTTCTACATGAATATCAATAACAAAATCCTCATTTACATATTGAGATCGACCTTGATTACGAAAATCAATTCTTAATAATCTATAGCTCTTAGTATACACAGGTACAAAATCATACCAGTTTGTAGTATTCATCATCATCCCATTTAGTATTACAACAGTCTCACTACCGCTTCCATTTAGCTCATAAAATATTTCTAACCCATTTATAATTTCCTTTGGCAAATTTAATGCCCCCCTAGCAAATAAAATTTATTTTTAGACTAGGTCAAATAGCCTATCCACTTCATATAATGCTATTAGCACGTTATAAGGAGTGATACAAATGCCACAATGGCCATTCTTCTGTCCTTATATGAATCAAAATAATGAGGACGACGAAGATTTCCGTTCACCAGACGGAGTTCAACCTCCAGGTTTTCCTGATCAATTTCCAGACTTTACAATGCCCTTTGGTCCTGGTGGACCATCAATGGGCCCTCAAGGAGAATTCCCTCCAGGACCTCCACCATCTATTACCCCTCAATTTTCCCAAGGGGAGGGAATAGGAACTTTTGCAGTTGATCCAGGATCAATAAGACGATGTAGATTCCATTTTGTATTTATAAGACTCAATAACGGTCGTCAATTCTGGGCTTGGCTCACCTTTGTAGGTCGTACCTCAGTAGCAGGATACAGATGGAATGGACGCAGGTGGGTATATTTTGGTATAGATTTAAGAAGAATAGACGAATTTATATGCTTTTAAATAAGAAACTCTCGATCTTTTTGATCGAGGGTTTCTTATTTAAATCATGTACGGGTTTCGTTAATTATGCTGTAAAGCTTGTTTTTAAAGCTTTTTACATCCCCATCAAATATTACAATATGTATATCCATTTCTTTCGCTCTTTGATATGTCATATCCTTACGTTCTGGTCTTTCTGTAGACACCAATATCTTTATTACTCTGTTTCCTCCGAGATGATCTGCATATACCTCAAGCTCATTTAATTCATCTACATCGTATTTGTTTGTATCCTTGCAGGAAACACAAACCAGATGTGAGTCTACCGTGGCTACTACATCTAGCTCATTACGTACCTTTACAGCTTTATCCCAAACAAATAACATACCGCTTATTACATTTCCAATATCTTTTATTTCCTTTATATATCTATATGTCAAAGCCTCAAGCCAACAACCAGCCATCATAACAAAGGTTTTTGTCTCTTTATTTGCAAATTCAAACCTTACATGATCTGAGTTTAGCTTATACTGTTTTATCATATTTCCTTTGGACAGTTCTGATAAAAAGTCATCAAGATACTTTATTTGAGCAGTTTTAAGCCCCCCGGAAATAATTTCAATTTCCATAGGATATTGCTCATGCAACTTAACTATTTGAAAATTACGCAGAATTCCTTTAACCTGCTTCCAAGACTCATAGTCACTCACCATAAAATCAACCAACTTCTTAAATTCTTCTTTCTCATATAGCTCTGTAGAGTTGTTTATTATTTCAGCTCCTGTGCTGCAAACTAAATCCTCCACAGATAGTTCTAAATCTATGTGTACAATTTCTTCTACGCTTTCCTCAATTTTTAAAATTTTATTACTGTCATTATCAACATATATCAAAGTCATATCACTGTCTTCTGCAGCCTTATATGTAAGTATGCTCATAAGCTTGGTGCCTCCAGATAGATTTAAGAAGGTATTTTCATAATTATATTTATAAATAACCTCACGTATATCCGCTTCCGTCATATTTTTTATAACGAGCTCCTCCGTTTGTACATTAGGTAATCTTCTAGACACGCACTCTTTAACATTGCTATAGTATTCCCTGTCATTTTCAAGGCTTATATAAACAATATTATCAGGTTTTAGATTTAGCGCAGCTACTATATTGCTATGATTGTATTTCCCAAGAATATTAATTAAAGTCTTGCATTTCATTGTTCTCACTCCTATAAATATTTTTGCATTTAACGCTACACTATATGGGATTCTTTACTATTAAATAATTAGTTTAATATATATAATAAATATTCCATATTCATACATCTATTATACCTTAATATCCTTCCAATATATAAGCTATTATATATCTCATCAATTATTTCTATGCTTTTATCGTATGTAATTCCCTAAAGCTAAAAGAATCTATAAATGAATAAAAAAAAGATGCAGTTCTCACTGCATCTAAGGAGATGTTACTTTACTTCTTTATCATTATCTTAGCGTAGCTATTATCTCTAGCTTGTTGTTGTATTTGGATTTTAAGACCATAATTAGGAAGATTTATTCCTAATGTATTTAATTCTGGGTTTGTATAGTCATCTCCATCAAAGAAAATATATTCTTTTTCTAAGTTCATGTCTGATACTGTTCTTGTTCCTGCATCATACTGAGCATAAGCAGCTGCAAATGGAGTTTCTACATTTTTACTGAAAGCTGCATCATTCATTTGATATCTGCTGCTTGCAGGATAAGATTCAATGCTTGAATCATCCCAAACCCACAAGTTATTACTTTGGTCAGCGTCAACTATTCCTAAATACATTTCTCCAGGATGAATACCTGTCCAGTTATCAGTTTGATAATCATCTGCATACCATATAAGCATTCCAGGATTGTACTCAATTGTAGTTCCGCCTGCTGCTGGAACGTTAGCTAAACCACTGTCTACTCCATTATGGCTTCTCCACTCTACTAAATAGTAATGAGGAGCACACACTGTTCCAGTATTTTTTTCAAATCCGTTTAATGTAAATGCTGCTTCACCTTCTGCATTATCAGTAACTACTACGTTACCATCTGCTATTACTTGAACATCATCAACATATATACCAGCTCCAAAGCTGTATGCATCCGTTGCATATTCTATCTTAACTTCTATGTTTTTGCCTGCAAATGCTGACAAATCGAAGTTTGCATCTACCCATTCTTCTGAAGCGCCTGTTATACCATATGGTACAACGACATCTCTTCCATTAGCACCTTCTGTAGTAGTTATATTTCCTTCTATGCAAGTCCATTCTTCTGTACCTTGCTCTCTAACCTCTACATATGCATAGTCCCAACCAGCTTCTATATCATACCAAGTCTTAAAGTTAAGTTCTGCTGCTGTCTTACCAGCTAAGTCAGCATTAGTTGTCATATTTGCAAGTATTGCTTCTCCATCATGTCCCTTGCCACCCCAAAATGCGTTTTCGCCGCTTATTGGAGTTGTAATTACATGTTTCTTTTCAGGAAGATTAATTCTTACAACCTGACCAGTTTCATTTGCTTGGTTAAGAGTTACTCTTGCACCAGCACTTGAAATCTCGTCATAGTTTATATTTACAGCATTTTGCCAATTCCCACCATATGTAGCTTGGAAATATTGTTTAGCATATGGGCTAAATGCTGATGGCTCTGTACCTTGTATTGCTCCACCCCAACTACCTGAGGACATTATTGACCAGAAAGATATTGGTTCGCCAGATGCTGATGTATAATTAGTATCATATTCATCTGGTAATCCTAGGTTATGAGCAAACTCATGTGTAAATACTCCAGTAGCTCCGTTTTCAGCTTCAATAGTATATGCATAAGCAGCTAACTTTCCACCCCAGTAATCAACATCAGTAGTTGTTCCAGGTATAGCATATATTCCACCTAGATTCCAGCTGTGTGACCAAATAGCATCTGCTCCTAGTACTCCGCCGCCTTCATCTTCGCCAAGTCCTGCGTGTACTACCATTAGATAATCTATTATTCCGTCTGGTTCATTGTAGTTTCCATCCTCGTCCATATCGTACATGTCTTGTGTATCATAATCAGCTAAATTTATACTTGGATCTTGTGCAGCTAATTTAAGAGCATCAGCTACTGCATTTCTTGGTCTTCCGTCACTATCAGTTGAAGGATCATTTGCTCCATAGTATGCTGCACTCTTTGGTAGCTTATACCATCCAGCGATATTACCTTCAAATATTAGGCTTCCACCTGATTGCTCCTTATAATACTGCTTAACAGATATCATTTTTTGTCCATTTGGACCAACATAGCCATTGTCACCAAATAACATATCTTTATAGTGTTGAGCTTCATAACTATCATAATACATTTCAGTTTCATCTGAAGTTATGCTATTATGATTAAAGTCCGCATACTCTGTAAGAAGTACTAATACATTAACTGTTTTAGGATTTGTGTCTTCAGTTTTGTTATCAAATACGTATTTTTGAACTCTTTGATTTCTTTTAGCATTTTCTTCTCTTACCATTTTTAATGGTTGTTCATCTTGGTTAGCTTTTGCACGTTTTTGCATAAACTTTACAAATTTAGCATGTGCTTCGTCATATGTAGCATTAGGTTCAATCTCACCTGACTTCTTCAGCATTTCGATAACCTTATCTTCATTTGCTACGTTAAGGTCTACTGGACCACCATACTGATAGTAAGCATTACTATTGTATGCCAACTGATCTGCTGCAATTGCTGCTGTTGTATCAACAGCTGTTACTGAACCTGTTGTTCCAATTAACATGGCAACAACTACTAGAACTGATAGAAATTTCTTAAACATAAATATTCCTCCTTTTATATTAAATAATTATTGGGTAACATTTTAATAAGGTTGTCCTAGTTTAGATAAATTTTACAACAAAAAAACCAACCTATTCAACTACAAATGAATGGGTCGGTTGCACCACTGACTCAATACATCCCAGGTGCCCAAATGCAGAATGTATTTCATAGTCACCCAATATAATGCATAAATAAAAGCATATTTAATATCATTAATAAAAAGGTATTATGTCAGGTAAGCTTGTCAAATTGAATCTTTTTTTCTATGTTATTTATTTCATATCAAACTAATTATGTTAGTAAAATTCACTATTTTCCGAAATTTCTATTATTAGTATAATACATGCATTAATTTATTTCAATACTAAAAAATGGTTCCTGAAATAATAAATTATAGTTTATTGCATTAAAAATCCGGCTAATTACTGCATTGCCGGATTTTAATGTAACTCTTACTTATTAAATTTTTATTATAAGTGGAAAATCTCCTTTTTATATCTGTTTAATATAGTGAGTAAAGGATATCCAATTACATAACATGCTACAAATTGTCCTGCAGCCACCCATGCCATTGCGACAAATAATGGTGCAACACCTAGATAATTTAGTATAAAGCCTACTACTACTGCATTTACCAAAACCGGCGGCATTGGCACCAGCCATTTTACAGTTCTCAATCTATAGGAGAGGTATGCAGCAATAAGAGTTGCCAAGCTGCCAAAAACCACATCTATCGGAGTGCTTCCTATTAAGAAATTCCCCAAAAGGCAACCTACAAAAAGTCCAGGAATTGCTGCTGGTGTAAAGGCTGGTAGTATTGTCAAGGCCTCAGAAAATCTTAATTGAAAAAGTCCCGAGGTTAATGGAGCAAAGCTCAACATTAATACCAGATACACTGCCGCTATAAGTCCCGCTTGTACAATAAATCTTATGTTTTTCATTTTTTTACCTCCGTAGTTTTATTTTAAGTCAGGATGGTTACGAACTGACTAATTAACTTATTTATATTACCACAATATTTTTTTTACTTCAATAGTATTCATAATCCGCTTCAATTGTGGCTGTAACTTTGATTTTACCAGGCATAACCACTTCAAGCGCTTCAAGCTTCATAACTCCGTTCTCTACAAGTGGAGAAAAAGAAGTTGATTGTTCTATTATACTGGCTGGTACTACATCAAGCATTACCTTAATAGCTCCAGAAATAGTTTCTGCTTTTCCTGCAGCATCAGCAATTGCTAACTTCAATGCCCTATTATAATATTTAGCCGAGTCTTCTAAAGTAAAATTAATTTGATTTATCTGATTTGCACCGTTTTCTGTAAGTGTGTTTATTATCAATCCTATTTTATCTAAATTGTAAGTTTTTATTTCAAGTATGTGCGTAGATCTATATCCACTTAATATCTGTTTTCCCTCAACAAAATCGTAATTGGGATATACTGTATAAGTCTGTGTTTTTATATCTTCTCTTGGTATGCCTATTCTAGCTAATGCTGAGATTATATTGTTTATAATTAAATCATTTTGATTTTGTGCGTTTTGTGCATTTTTATCCTCAGTAACTACACCAGCAGATATAATTGCAATATCTGGCGATGCTTCAACTGTGCCTCGTCCATTAACTTTCATTGTTCTTTTTTTGCATTTTAAAAATTCCTTTGTCATACAAGGATATATATTATTATATTCCACAATTATTCCTCCCATTTATCTGTTTATATAGCATATGAACAAATTGAAATGAGAATTACATAAAACATTGTGAACAGTAATTTTTATAGATAAAATTCTTCGTACAAGACGTAAATTCCAATAGAAAGTTCCATGTTAAAATCTCCCATAGGTTGACATAACTTTGTGTTAATAGTATAATTGCAAATGTAGTACAAGCATATGCTGAATCTCGGATTTTCCGAGTACGGAGGAACCAGTACAGGGGTTAATCCACATATTTGTGGTAGGGTACCTTCAACCCGCACCCGTCAGCTAACTTCGGAAGCAACATAGGAAGGAGTGTATTTTGATGAAAATTACACAAAAAAGAATTGTAAGTATTTTACTTGTAGTAATGCTAGTTATGCTGAATTTTACCAGCGTATTGGCAGCGGAGACTACAACCTATCCTTTGCTAAAATATGGAAGCAGAGGTACCGCAGTTGTGAGGTTGCAGAAGGCTTTTATAGCTACGGGCTACTTAAGAGGTGCCGCAGATGGAATCTACGGTCACAATACAGAAAACGCTGTAATAAAATTCCAGACTGCAAAAAGGATTAGAATTGATGGTATAGCAGGTAATCAAACTCAATCTTTATTATATGCGCAAATATCTCAAACAACCTCAAGAGGTACAACAACTACAGCTGCTACTGATTTATACTGGTTATCAAGAATTATTCATTCTGAAGCAGAGGCAGAGCCTTATAATGGCAAGGTTGCAGTAGGTAACGTTGTACTAAACAGAGTAAGATTAAGTGTATTCCCTAACACAGTAAAAGGAGTAATCTTTGAGTATTATCAAGGAATACCACAGTTTAGTCCTGTTGCAGATGGTACTATATATAATAACCCATCTGCAGATAGTATCAGAGCCGCTAAGGATGCGCTAAACGGAGTAAGTCCTGTTGGCTCAGCGACATATTTCTTCAATCCAAACAAGTCCGCAGGTTCATGGATTGTTGCAAACAAGACATTCGTAATGAGAATAGGAAACCACGTTTTCTATAAATAGACTTAGTAGTGGATGACCTACTTGTCATCCCTATAAAATAATAGGTGCGATTATCGCACCTATTATTTTATAATGTATTCATTTCCTTTAATACAACTAATAAATATTCCCATACTGTCTTTGAAGAGTTAATGCTGAAATGCTCTTTCGGTGAATGCACGTCGTAAATATTGGGTCCTAAGGATATTGCATCCAGTCCAGGCAACTTCTCGATTAGAACTCCACACTCTAGTCCTGCATGGATAGCTACTATCTCAGCTTCTTTATTATACTTATCTTTATATACACGTTGGAACAATCTTCTCATGTCTGAGTCTGGATTGTACTCCCATGCCGGATAGTCTGATTCTATTCTAAATTCTGCGCCTAGTGTTTCTGCCAAAAGCTGTACTGTACGAGTAACACTTTCCTTTAGGGTTTTTACCGAGCTTCTTATTTCATTTATAAAATAAACATTGTCTCCTGCAGTCTGTACAACACCTAGGTTTGTTGAACTTTCTACCAGACCTTCAATTTCCATGCTCATGCTTTGTATGCCATTAGGAACTAGCACAAGGCATGCTATTAACTTATTCATAGTATCTTGACTAAATACCTTCTCAATTTTTCCTGCTTCATTTTCTACTTTTATAAACATATCAGGATCTGAAGCCCTTAATTCATTCTTAAATATTGCTTCCCATTCAGCAGCCTTGCTCTGAAGCTTGCTCATTTCATCGTGGCTTACTAAACCAACAACATCAACCTCTCTGGTTATTGCATTTGATTTTGCTCCACCATTTATTTCGCTTATTTGAAGACTTACTTCATTCTTTATCTCATTTAAGAATCTTCCTATTAGTTTGTTTGCATTGCCTCTTCCCTTGTTGATTTCCATGCCTGAGTGTCCGCCATTTAGACCACCAATGCTTATCCTGCATGCTTCAAAATCACTTTTTGCAGTTTCCCAAGTTATAGGCATTACAATTTTCGCTTTTGTACCTCCAGCACTACTTACAAGAAGCTTGCCTTCCTCTTCAGAATCAATATTTATAAGAAGCCTGCCTTTTATGTTATTGCCATCAAGTGCCATAGCTCCTCCCATATTAGTTTCCTCACTTGTAGTGAACAGTGCTTCTAATGAAGGATGAGAAATATCGTTAGAATCTAAAATTGCAAGAGCATAAGCTACTGCTATAGCATTATCAGCTCCTAGAGTAGTATCAGTTGCATATATCATATCATCAATTATTCTTAGCTTTATTGGATCCTTCTCAAAATCATGTACGATACCCTTATTCTTCTCACATACCATATCCATATGTCCCTGCAAAATCACTGTTGGTGCCTTTTCATATCCACTGGTAGCAGGCTTCTTTATTATTACATTTAAAGCTGTATCCTGGATTACCTCTAGATTTCGATCCTTCGCAAAATTAACAAGATAGTCGCTAACTTGTTTCTCATTACCTGAGCATCTTGGAATTTGAGTTAACTCCTCAAAGAACTTAAAATAGCTGTTTGGTGTTAAATCTTTTAATACTTTTTGCATATACTTCCTCCTTATTAAGATTTTGGCCAATGCCGTATGGAACCATTTTACTCTACTTCCATAATTATTTTACACCTTGTACGTAGACTTTACCATGCTTATTTTGTCAAAATTATTATATGCAAATAAATAGCATATATAAGTGTCCAACCTATATTAATATATAGATATTAGGCGCTATATATGCTTTCTAAAATATTGATGAAGAATCCTATTATTTGCAATTTTTTATGAAATATTCATCTCTTAAGATGCCCATTACATATTCATCATTGTATTTACCATCTCTGAACATTTCTTGTCTAAGCACTCCTTCTCTTACAAAGCCGCATTTCTCATAGCTCTTTACCGCTCTCTCATTAAAGGAATAAACAAAAAGCTTTACTTTATTTATATTCATTTGTTCAAAAATAAATTTTACAAGCACTTTCATGGCGTCTGTACCGTAGCCCTTGCCCCAGTAGTTTTTATCACCTATAAATATTCCCACTGTTGCAACACTGTTTTTCCAATCAAGCCTGTTTACTCCACAGCCTCCAATATATTTGCTATCCTCAATGGTCTCAATTGCAAAATTGTATGCATCATTAAAAGCTGATTGATTTTCAAACCACTTGTATTCCTCTTCTAGAGTAAATGGATAAGGAATCCCTGGGGTTAAAAATTTCTTGGTTTCAGCATCATTTAAAAACTTCTGTGCTAATGGCACATCTTCCTTTTTGTAAGCTCTAATTCTTACCTTTTCACCATTATACATAGTATTACCTCCCATTATTTAATTTAAATAAAAAAACTCCACGGAAATCACAGCTGTGACTCCGTAGAGTATTCTACGTGTAGGATAGTCCCTGTACCGCTCGTAAACACTAGGTACACTCACTAGTTCCAAATATTATATCATGGGTTATTAATATTGTAAATCCCTTAACTCCATTATTATTATAATTATGTAAATAATCTCTGTACATTATATGTATTTCCATATACTAGTTTAAATAACTATTAAAAGGTATAAATATATCAGGTACCTCTTTCAACCATTTAAACTTATCATGGCTAATATTATTATACATAAAACAATCAGATCCATATCATCACCCCATAATATCCTTATACTAATAATATATACTATAAGTATGCTCTAAATGTTTCAGTATAGTTACAATTATTTTACATTAGTATTAATTTATGATAATTATACACAGTTTTTCGATAGACTATATTTTTTCAAATAATAACTATAGCCTGAATATAACAATAACCAAATTTTTATTACATCATATAATGTACCAGGAAGAGATAATCACTATCATATATAAACACTTGCCACATATTAAAGTAATAAGAGGACTTCACCTGATATTACATAATTTATATATAGGCTGGTGTAAATATATGAGTATACAGATTTATCAAAACACTCACTTTAAGGTGTATAAGTCTGAAGATGGTTTTATTATACACAATACAGACAAAGGGTTTCATGATGGTCATACTCACGTACAGAAATATGATACATGTATGGTTATTATCAAGCTCCTTGTTACTAAGAAGCCTCCCAAAAGCAAAAGCAAGCACTTTCTCGAGAGTCTTCTTAGACTATGTGATGACGAAACATACAAACAGCAAATCCAGCAGATGCTGTACAAAATTGATACTGCCTTATAACTATCTTTTATATACAGAAAAATATTACAGAGTATGCGGATTATGATCTGCTAACTCTGTAATATTTTTTCAAAAGGGTTTAAGGAATATTTGTAGAATTTATAATTTAAAACAGTGAGGGGGTTCAAAATAATGGAATGGTTAAATACTGCGAACTTCAATATTGAAGAAGCTACAATAAAACAGATGGCTGCTGCTATGAAAGAGGGAACTCTTAGTTCAAAAACCTTAGTACTTTTATATCTAAACAGAATAGCAGAGCTTGATAAAAATGGTCCAAAACTAAATTCTGTAATAGAAATAAATCCAGATGCCATACATATAGCAGAAGCACTTGATAGAGAAAGAGAATTGACAGGAGCTAGAAGCATACTTCATGGTATACCTGTAATGATAAAGGATAACATCAATACCAAGGACAAGATGCATACTAGTGCAGGCTCTCTAGCTTTAGCTGAGAATTATGCATCCTATGATGCTTTTGTAGTAGAAAAGTTAAAAGAAGCTGGTGCCATAATACTTGCTAAAACAAACCTTACTGAGTTTGCAAACTTTATGACAGATAATATGGCAAATGGATACAGCTCTAGAGGTGGACAAACTCTTAACCCTTATGGATTAGGTAAGTTTGATACCGGTGGCTCTAGTGCAGGTTCAAGTGTTGCAGTAGCTGCCAATCTTTGTGCTGTTTCTGTAGGTACAGAAACCTCAGGCTCAATAATAAGCCCAGCTTGCAGCAATTCTATAGTAGGCATAAAGCCTACATTGGGAATGATAAGCAGAACTGGCATTATCCCATTAGCTCACAGTCAGGACACCGCCGGACCTATTGCGCGCACAGTAGAAGATGCTGCAATTCTGTTAGGTTTCATGCTTGGAATTGATCCATCTGATCCTGTCACTTTCATAAGTAAAGAGAAAACTGTTTCTGATTATACACAGTATCTTGACAAGAATGGCTTAAAAGGTAAACGTATTGGTATCCCTCAATATGTCTACAAGGAACTGGAAGAAAATGAAAAGGAAATGATTCAGTACTGCATAGATGAAATAAAACAGCTGGGAGCAGAGGTTATAGAGGATAAGAATATCGATGTATATGACAGCATACACAACTATGACGTATTGACTTATGAGTTTAAGTCAGATATGAATGCTTATTTAAGCTCTCTTGGAGAGAACACAAAGGTAAAAACCTTAAAGGATATAATAGATTTCAATAATGATCACCCTGAAGAGACTCTAAAATATGGTCAAACCATATTGATAGCCTGTGAAAAAACAAGTGGTACATTGACGGAGCCTGAGTATATACAGGCAAAGCTGCAAGACCTTCGCCTGTCACAGACAGAGGGGATAGATAAATATATGCAGGAGAATAACCTAGATGCAATGTTGTTCCCCAGCACAGCTGGAGTCAGCATAGCAGCAAAGGCTGGCTATCCCTCAGTTGCAGTACCTGCAGGTTATTGTCAGGATGGCACTCCATTTGGAATAACCTTCTCAGCAGAAGCTTTTAGTGAGGCAAAGCTTATTAAGCTAGCATATGCTTACGAACAAGCGGTCAACAAGAGGGTAGCCCCAAAACTTTAGTATAGTTCATAAAATATATGGAACCATTTTAAGGCATGTACATAGAATGGAAGTGGGAAGAGAGGTACAACCTCCATAAAATACAAAAGATCCCCCTACCATTTATTCACTTATATTAACTCCCAAAAAAAGACTCTAATTATGGAATCCCATGATTAGAGTCTTTTACATCCTAAAAAACTAGTTTGCTCCGCAGCACTTCTTATATTTCTTTCCACTGCCACAAGAACATGGATCATTTCTTCCAGGCACTTTTTCTTTTATCACAGTTCCTGAAAGTCTTTGTTCTTTTGTTATCTCTTTTCTTCTATCATCTGTAAGAAGAGTATCCCACTGTGGAAGAGTATATAACCAGTCTGCTTTTGCTGCATGCATGTTATAATAAAGCTTCTCTAAGTCTATCTTAAAGCTGATGCTGCTATCCTCTTCAAGTTCCTCTAGCTTCAATGGCTCCTGTAGACTGTCATTTATGCCATCTAGGAAACCTATAAAGGTTAATGATTCTGTGTTAAACTTCTCTGCCAGCTCCTTAATAGTTCCTTCTGTTGTCTGCTCAGCGTCTGTCAGAAGCATATCATATATTGATTCCTCAATTTTAAAATAGTTTTCCCAAAACGCTTTACGATTCTGCTCATCTTCCTCTTTATACGCTGTATTTCTCCATGTTTCAAAAAGATTCATTGTAATCCTCCATATTATCAAAATATCGGTTTTATTATATAATATAATCTACAAACTTTCAATTATTTTACCAAATTTTTCTTAAACAATGCACTTACCATTATCTTTGTATCATAATAGTCTTGCTATCCAGACTATTATGTAAGCTGCTGGTACAAGTGCTGCAAAAGACAACACTGTCCCAATCATCTTCGTAACTACCATTCCAGCTACGCAGTTATTGAAATCCGTTTCGCTGCATTTGCCATCCAACACATCATCAGTCATTATTGACAGATAGGGATCTATAAACACCGCCATAACTATAACTGCAAAGCCGTTTATTACCGAAGACAAGGTAAGGCAAGTCGCCCTCAGCTCAGGCTCAACGCTTCCAGCAAATATTGGTGATAATGCACCTACAGTAATCAAGGTAACAGAAAAAATATTAAAAATCATAATCTTTACAGGCAGTCTTCTTAGGTTAAAAACCGAAAGTGTAGATCTAGTAGGAATTTTTATACTTTCTTTGATGTATTTTACGCCAGACTTTGAGAAGCTGTGCAGCACCAGCTTTGATACTGATCGATTTACAGAAAAAGTACCTACAGCCTTGCTAAATATCCTTTGAAATGTAGGTATAAGTATTGCACCTACAATTGTCGCAGCTGTAGCAGTAAAAATTATCATTTCAAATATGGGCATTAACTGAGCTGGATTTGGATTCTTCTCCACATATTTAGTCAGTATGGGTACCTGAAGCGTATTTGCTGTACGTGAAACTAGCGACAGTATATTAAACAAAGCAAATGAAACTGCAACTCTTCCTGTTCTTACGCCTACTATCCTAGTAGCATAGGCAAGCGTTCCTATAAGCGTTATAACAAAGTTAAGAATCAACACTATAACAATCTGTATTTCCATTAAAGTCTTCCCCTCATCAATTATATAGCTATTTTATCATATACATAGTAATCAATATACAATATCTATATTAATTATTACAAAACACTTATTTAGTCTGGTATTGTGCCTGATTTCTTATAGACTATATCATAATTATAGTTTTTTCATAATAGCTATATTTCACTAAGGCTTATAGGTTTATTATACATTAAACTACAATAAACAGCACCACTAAACGCTCCTTATAATAAGTAGCTTATGTGGTGCTAAATTTAAGATATATTATAAATATCTTTTTATTCTTTCTATTATATGTTTCCTAAACTCAGTAACTGCTGCAAAGTCCATTTGTGGAATATAGCTCTTCTCCATATCATCATGCTTTTTCTTAGCCATATTAATTCTGTTATAGGCTTCATTAAGCAGCATTTCCTTCATTTCTTTATCCTTACTTATCAATTCTTCCCTTACTCTTAGCTTTTCTGGAATAATTGCTTCATCCAAATCGACTATTCTAAAGGCTCTGTCCTTAAGCTTGCTATTTACTGTAAATGCTATCCCCAGCTTCTCAATAATCACTGTCTGTATTCTATCAGGGTTTAATGGCTGGTGATACAGCTCCACCTCATAGCCCCTTTGCAGATATTCCTTAGCCAGCACATTCATTATCTCACTAATACCCTTTGCATGAATTCCTTCAAAGAAATAACATTTATACGTATCATTTATTATTGTATCTATATAGTCCATCAATCCATCAGGAGTTATTGCACTATCAAACAAATGTCTCTCTTTACCCGCATTGCCTGTGCTTTCAAGATTACCAGTCAACTCTGCTTTAAGGTTCAAAAGCAGCTTGTTAAACTTAACATTATCAACCGCTTCCTCCACGGCTATCTCTATATCGTCCTGCATTTCCTTTGCAGACATCAGATAGTGATATGAGCTGTTGAAAAAGCCTTTGATATCTTTGTTGAGATTGATTATTGTATCTCTCTCTATCTCAAAGCCAGCTTCATTCCAAAAGTGACCAAAATTAAGTATTTCGTCAACTGCACCTGGGTTTTTTGGGTCTACTATGTGCGGTGCTGTTCCGTCTAACAGTGCCACCCTAGCCTGTTTAATTACCACTCCGTCCAATGAATCGTTGTCCGATGAGCAGTGGTGTAGCTCTACATCATAGCCTAATTCTACAAACTCTCTTGCTATAGCCTTCATGAAGCTGCTCTTCCCTACACCAGGACCGCCTTTTATACAAAATATTCTATTTGCTTCATCATTTTGTATAATATAGTCATAAAATGAGTAGAAGCCCTTATAGGTATTGCCTCCTGGAAAAACTTCCTTAACTTTTCCTTGCTTTGCCATAAATAACCCTCCATATAAAATTCATATTCATATCATACTATGAAGGCATTGTAATCGAATTGCATGTTTCATAAGAAATTGTGTCTTAAATATTTATCTCTCCAGCTTTTTCTAAAAAAATTAGACAATCTCGACTTAATCTAGTTTTGTCGAATAATATACTTTCTACTACAACAAAATATAACCACATAATTCCATTTCTATTTTAGTAATAAGTAACCTAATAAAATACATCATCTCCCTTTTTTGAGTTGATAAATGATTTTTCTTATATATTTATTTCTTTAGTATATTTGTATGAACTCAGTATCTTCAAAACTTTCCACCATCCAAAATAGCTGTATATCCTTTAATATCAACCTCTGTAAAGGCTTGCATAAGATAGAATTTTATGACCCTTTTTCACCCATGTACTGCCATATGTTACCTTTTTAGCGTGCAATAGTATGTTAAAACATTAACAAAGATTTTTTTATTTATAGTATTGACTTTTATTGGTAGTTCTGTTAACATTAAGTTGTAGATAATTGTCGAATTATGTTGTTTTGTGAAAGGGGTATTATATGAAATCAACAGGAATTGTAAGAAAAGTGGATGAACTAGGCAGGGTAGTTATACCAATAGAGCTAAGGAGGACATTAACCATTGAAGAAAAAGACTCCTTAGAAATCTATGTAGATGGAGAACATATTATCCTAAAGAAGTACGAGCCAGCTTGTATATTCTGCGGTGATGCTAGAGATGTTAAACCTTATAAGGGAAAAAACATTTGTCCAGCTTGCATGGATGAACTAAAGAGGTAATATAAAAGGTTAGGATTTTTCCTAACCTTTTATATTTTATTCAATTACCTTTAATAAATCTACAAGTATTTGATCTGCGTTAAAACCATGAACTAATGAAGCTTGTTCAAGTGATTCACCTGTAGCTCCAGGACAACTCAAGCAATGCATTCCATAGCTTCTAAATACATCAGCTGTTTGTGGAAAAGCTCTTAATATCTGAGCTATAGTCATATCCTTTGTTATTGACATTCTTAGTCCTCCTTTCATTAAACAAGAACAGGTATTATAGTTATATGTTGCAGCTTACTGCATATACTTCCTTTTTAGGAAGGTTTCTATCTTCTGCAACCTTTTTAATTGCTTCTTTCTTATCCATTCCCTGCTCAATGTACATTAAAATATGTTGCTTCACGCTAATATTATCCCATTTTTTCGTCTCTTTATCAATCAAATCTTTTATGGCAATTCCTTCTAAAATAATGACGAATTCACCTTTTATGTCCCGTTGCTGTAAAACAGCAGAAATTTCACTTAAGTTTCCCCTTATAGTCTCTTCAAATTTTTTTGTCAATTCCCTCGAAACCGAAGCTTTCCTATCTCCTAGATACTGCTGAAGTTCCTTAAGTGTATCTTTAATTCTATGCGGCGACTCATAGATTATTATAGTTCTCGTTTCATTACTCAATTGCTCTAGTTTTTCTTTCTTTTCCTTTTTATTAGAAGATAAAAATCCTTCAAAGCAAAAGCTTCTTGTAGAAATACCTGAGACTATAAGTGCAGTTAGTGAAGCTGATGCGCCCGGAATAGGCACTATCTCGATTTTGTGTTCAATGCATAGCCGTACCAAGTCCTCACCTGGATCAGATATTGCAGGCATCCCAGCATCGGATATCAAGGCTATACTCTTGCCCTCCAGCATAACATTTACAAGTTCCTTACCCTTTTCATACTTATTATGCTCATGGTAGCTTACCATTGGCTTTTTTATTTCAAAATGGTTCAGTATCTTGATACTCTGCCTAGTATCTTCAGCAGCTACAAGGTCAACCTCTTTAAGTATCCTAATACAGCGAAGAGTAATATCCTCCAAGTTGCCAATAGGAGTAGCACATAAATACAAGGTTCCTGCCATGCTATTTCCTCCCGTATATTCTGTTAATTTCTTCTGTATATTGCCCTTTGTCATCATATATATACAGTGGTTCCATGAACCTAAGCTCAGGTTTGCCGCCCCTTACCCCTTCTATCAGCATAAGATGTGGTCTTTTACCTACATTAGAATGTACAAACCTTATCCTTTTGGGCTCTATTCCTAAAACTCTCATTTCATAAATTATATCTACAAGTCTATCTGCTCTGTGTACCATAAAAAACTTGCCCCCGGACTTTAGAAGCTCCTTTGTAGATTTTAATACATCCTGTAATGTGCAGGCTATCTCAAATCTTGATATAGCTTTATTCTCTGTTGGATTATTAATTCCACATTCCTTTTTCACATAGGGAGGATTTGTTATAATACAGTCATATTTTGCCTTCCCTAAAACCATCGGTGCCTCTTTTAAGTCCATATTTAAAATGCTTATGCTTTGCTCCAGCTTATTGTACTGCACATTACGCCTAGCCATATCTGCCATATCTGGTTGTATCTCCAAAGCTATAATGCTTTTGGGTCGTTTCTTTGCATGAAGTAATATTGGTATTACACCAGTTCCAGTTCCCATTTCCAATACATTATCAACCATCTTAATCTCTGCAAAATCTGCGAGAAGCACTGCATCCACTCCAAATTTGAAGGAGTCATTTTTTTGTATTAGCATATAGCCATTTTGCAAATCGTCTAAGCTTTCATCTTCTCTTATCAAATCGTCCATGTTCACACCTCAAAATGTTATACATTTCCTACCGTTATAAAAAAAAGACCTCAATGGTCTTTTTTTGTACTAAATTAATCTTGTACTGGAGCATCAACTGGACAAACATTTGCGCAAGCTCCACATTCTATACAAACTTCAGAATCAATAACGTATTTATCATCGCCTTGACTAATGCAGCTTACTGGACATTCTGATTCGCAAGCTCCACAGCTTATGCAGCCTTCTGTAATTTTATAAGCCATATGTACACCTCCTAATTGAATATAGATACATTTTAACATTAAAAAACAATATTGAAAACCCTATTTATATATATTGTTTTTGTAAATTTATCCACAATTATTTATGATGATTAGTCTTTCTCAAGCATTTTAAGGTCTTCATCTTTTATAATTTCCTCTATGGGGGCATCCATATCTCTGCCATGCTTAAGCACTACAACGTCCTTTATAGAGAAATCCTTAACTACTCTGATATTATTCTCTTGAAGTTCAAGCATTACCCTTACCTGTTCCTTAAGAAGATTATTGCCAACAACCTCTCCCTTGCCTTCTGGTGTATCCAGTAATGAGCCTATTCTAGGCACTATCTTCCTTGCATATTCATAGGCTTCTTGTTCATATTTTAAACAACACATCAATCTACCACAAATACCTGAAATCTTCGCTGGGTTTAGAGATAGACTCTGTTCTTTTGCCATCTTTATGGATACTGGTGCAAAATCTCCAAGAAAGCTTGCGCAACAAAGAGATCTGCCGCAGGGGCCTATTCCCCCAATCATCTTTGATTCATCTCTTACACCTATCTGTCTTAATTCTATCCTTGTCTTAAATACCGATGCCAAGTCCTTTACAAGCTCTCTAAAGTCTACTCTACCATCCGCTGTAAAATAGAAAATAATTTTATTGTTGTCAAATGTATATTCTACATCAATAAGCTTCATATCCAAATTATGCTGATGTACCTTTTGCAAACAAATAGCCAAAGCATCCTTTTCTTTGTTCTTGTTCTCTTGATATATTTTTTTATCTTCCTCTGTTGCAACCCTAATAACCATCTTAAGAGGAGCTACAATTTGTTCTTCTGTAACCTCTCTAATCCCCAGCACGACTTCACCAAACTCTATGCCTCTTATAGTTTCTACTATTACGTTATCTTCCAACTTTATATCAATATCATCTGGGTCAAAATAATAAATTTTACCCGCTTTTTTAAATCTTACTCCTACAGTTTTAACCATTGTATACCTCCATAATATTCAATAGCATGCTGTCAACACTGTTCTTTATGCCTACATTATGGTTTACATAGCTTATTGTGCGCTTTATAGCGTCAATTATTCTGTAAATCCCTTTTTCGTCCAATACCTCTGCTTGACGTTTAATAATATCGACATTATCCGAATTTACAAGTAACTGCTCTTCACAGCCTTGTCTAATAATCAGAATATCTCTATGCCAGCTTAACATAAAATTCAAAAGTATCACTACATCTTCCTTCGACGCCGCAAGCTCTGATGCTGCAGCTGTCAGCTCGGTATAGCTTCCGTTATTCAAACAACTTACAAAATTTACGTGAAGCTTTCTCAACTTTTGAAGCTCCTGATCATTCAGCATTTCAATTGCTCTTCCTATTATACCATTTGCAGTGTTGGCTGCAAAGCTAATCTGGTCTAAATCGTAACTAAATTTTTCCATAAGATAACTTTCTATTTGCTGTGTAGATACTTTCTTTAAATTGAAAACCTGGCATCTTGAAACTACTGTCGGAAGCAATGAGTTTTGGTTCTCTGCAAGTAAAACAAAAACAGTATTTGCAGGAGGCTCTTCTAGAGTCTTCAAAAATGCATCCTGCGCATCCTGAGTCATTTTTTCCGATTCATCTATTATCAACACCTTATAGCCACTCTCAAAGGGTTTCTTTGATACCTTAGTAATGACTTCCCTTATTTGTTTTATCTTTATAGAAGCACCGCTGGGCTTTATTATATCAATATTCGGATGATTGCCAGATTCTGACTTCTTGCAGGATGTACAGTTATCACAAGGCTTTTCCACTCCCTCACCTTTGCAGTTTAATGCCTTGGCAAATATCTCAGCAGCCATGCTTTTTCCGCTTCCCTTAGGTCCGTAAAATATGTATGCATTAGCCACTAAATCATCTTTTACCGCTCTTTTTAAGCTGCCAGCTAACACAGACTGCCCAATAATACTATCGAAATTCATTATTTTCTCCCCTGTATTATGTTTTAAATATACATATCTAGAAGTAGCCCTTTTATTAGTCCTATAGACTCCAATACCTTTATGTTATCTTTTTCTTCTACAAGAAACTCATGGCTCAACTCCTCGACTTTTGCATTTACCTTATTTACTAAAGCATAAACCTTATGCCTGCCTCTCCTATCAAATTGATTATGCTTTGAATATTTAAGAGAGCTGCCTACCACCTCATTCATGAACTCTGCAACGAGCTTTTTATATTGTTTCAACTCCTTAATATCCATGTTTTTGCCAAGTTGTTCCCCTTGCTTATTTATCTCTGACATAAGCTTGTTTAGCTTGGTTTTTAAATCTGATTCTTCCTTCTTTCCCAATGCATCAGCAAAGGATGACCTGCTTGTACCTACTTCAGTTCGTCGTTCGTCCTTTGTTAACAATCCGGTAATAGCAGTAGAATGGCTATTTATATCGGATATTTTCATCTTCCATCACCTAAACCTTTTCAAATTTGTCTATATCAACGACAAATATTGTAGCGCCTCCAACCATTACATCTATTGGATAAGGTATAAACACACCTGCTGAACCTGTAGGTGGTATAGGCGTTGTAAAGGTTTGCTTTCTACTCTTACAAATATCCTTTATTAAGGCTATTAAATCCTCCACCTTTTCCTTATCAACACCAATTAATAAAGTAGTATTACCCTCTCTTAAAAATCCCCCTGTGGAAGCCAGTTTAGTTGCACTATATTTATTTTTTACAAGAACCTCCATCAAATCACTAACATCTTCATCTTGTATAACCGCTATTACAAGTTTCATATATAATACCTCCTATAAATTATTAATATATGTTATGCACAATTTAACCCTCTGATAACAAGTTATTTCATTACACATATATATTTAAGGCTTATATCCTTAGTTCCATTAATCTTAATACCATTTTGTAAACATTCTGATACATAGTCCAAAATTTCTTTTGTTATCACTTCACCCGGCATGATAATTGGTATTCCTGGAGGATATGGTATTATCAACTCACCAGAGACTCTACCAACGCTTTTACTCCATAATATATCCTCACTTTGTTTATAAACTGCCTCCCATGGAAAAAGCTTCATCTCGGGTATCTCACTATATACATTTGAAATATCCTTTAAATCTTTACCTTCCTCCGTTTCAGTAGCAATTGTTTTTAAGGCTTTAGCTAGCTTATTTATTGCATTTACTTCGTCACCCACCGTGCAAATAGCCACTATATTATATAAATCGGCCATTTCAACCTGTAACTTGAATTTACTTCTCAGTTGTTGCTCTGCCACAGTGCCGCTAATGCCCAAACCCTTGAAATTTACTGTAAGTCTTGTAGGGTCTACATCGTAAATTGCACTTCTACCGATATCCTTACTACTAAGACAATATAAGCCTTTCGTACTGCTTATTTCTCCCCTCAACCACTCACAGGAGTTTATTACAGTCTCCAATAATTCTTCCCCTTTTTCTTGCATTATATATCGCGCAGCATCCAATGAAGCCAAAAGTATATGTGAAGGGCTGGTTGTCTGAGTTAAATGCAAAAACAGCTTAAGTTTATCTATATCTACCCTTCCAGATTTTACGTGGAGCATAGAACTCTGTGTCATGGAGGGCAAGGTTTTATGCGTACTTTGTGCCACCATATCTGCACCACATTGCAACGCCGACTTAGGTAGCTTTTTGTTAAATCCAAAATGTGCACCATGAGCTTCATCCACAAGAAGAAGCATATTGTGTTTATGTACTATTGAAGCAATCTTCTCTAAGTCAGTACAGACCCCATAATATGTAGGATTAGTAATTACAACCGCTTTGGCATCAAGATTATCCATAATAGCCTCTTGGACTTTATCAGAAGATATTACTGAGGCTATACCTAGTTTATCATCCACTTCCGGACATATATATATGGGGTGCAATTTACCCAGAATCACTGCTCCTATTACTGATCTATGACAATTGCGTGGGATAATTATCTTATCACCTGGATTTGTAGCCGCCATTATCATTGAATAAATACCCGCAGTTGTTCCATTTACAAGGAAAAAGGTATGCTCTGCCCCAAAGGCTTCTGCTGCTAACTTCTGTGCTATCATTATAGCACTCTCTGGACAATGCAAATTGTCAATGCCTGGTACCTCAGTTACATCTAATTTCAATAGATCTATATCAAAATCTTGAAGCCCCGCTTTTTTGAACACATTCCCACCCTTGTGCCCTGGCATATGAAAATATTCCACCCGCTCTTCAGAGTAATCTTTTAAAGCCTTTAAAACCGGTACATCCTTATAATCCATTTCTTCACCTATACGTTTCGCGCTATACATTTTACGTTCTATAAATATCACGAAATCGTTTTCCTCTGCTCATAAATCGCACAAAGTGCAAAATTAGTCTAATATAAAATTTTATTAATATTTATATGTTTACTTTGCTGATATCAAAATTATCCTTGTATTTGTCTGGCTCTGTCCTATATAGATTATCACCATTACAGTCAATAGCTACTATTGCGGGGAAATCTTCTACTATAAGCTCTCTCA
This sequence comes from uncultured Clostridia bacterium, assembly GCA_942492835.1. Classification (GTDB taxonomy): domain Bacteria; phylum Bacillota; class Clostridia; order Lutisporales; family Lutisporaceae; genus GWB2-37-7. Next base: position 1,703,253 of record OW818645.1, read on the forward strand.
CAGCCTCAGCACCCAAATCCTCATAAGCAATAACCTTCAAAGCTTTGATTACCGTAGAAGTATATGCTCCCAAACCTCCTACCGCTGCAAAATACAAGCATTTATGACTTTGCATAGAATCTATTACTGAATCCGATCTATCACCTTTACCCATCATTCCTTTTAATCCTTGCTCAATTATTGTTGAAGAGTACTTATCCATTCGTCCTGAGGTTGTAGGTCCAAAAGGTCCTGCGACATTGCCTGGCTTTGCTGGACATGGACCTGCATAGTATATTATTTGTCCCTTTGTATCAAATGGAAGCTTTCCATCACGTTCTAGCTCCTCAATCATTCTCTTATGAGCGGCATCTCGTGCAGTGTATATCTTACCTGATATCAGCACTCGATCCCCTGCTTTTAATTCCTGTATAACAACATCCTGCAAAGGTGTTGTAATCTTTTTATACATTTTCCCACCTCTATAATATTATTTCTGTATGTCTTGATGCGTGACAAGTTATATTTACTGCCACTGGTAAGCCTGCAAAATGTGTAGGATAATGCTCTATTCTTACACCCAAAGCTGTTGTTACGCCTCCTAAGCCTTGAGGTCCGATTCCTAAATTGTTTATTTTGCTAAGCAATAAATCCTCAAGCTCTGCGTAATACTCATCATGATTTTTTTCTGTCAAAGGTCTCAAAAGCGATTTTTTTGATAGAATCGCTGCTTTTTCCATTGTTCCTCCAATCCCAACTCCTACTATTATAGGCGGACAAGGATTAGCTCCTGCTTTCTTTACTGTTTCAACTACAAAATCTATAACACCTTCCACACCATCTGATGGCTTTAGCATCTTTATTGCACTCATATTCTCACTGCCAAAGCCTTTTGGCATAGCTTGAATCTTAATATTTTCACCTGGTACAACTTCATAATGTATAACCGCCGGAGTATTATCTCCTGTATTTTGTCTGAGCAATGGATCACTTACTACAGACTTTCTTAAATAGCCCTCTGCATATGCTTGTCTTACACCTTCATTTATTGCATCACTTATGCTCTTTCCTACAACATGCACATCCTGACCCAGCTCAACAAATAATACACACATTCCAGTATCCTGACATATCGCAATCTCTTTTTCAGCTGCCAGCTCTGCATTCTGTATTATTCTATCCAACATTTCCTGCCCAATTTCAGAAATCTCAATTTTTCTATAACAATTTAATTTTTCCATAACATCACTGCTTAAGTAATAATTTGCCCTTATAAAAAGCTCTTTAACTGCTGACTCTATAGTATCACAAAATATTTCTCTCAAAATAAAATCTCCTTACTGTTTTTGTTAATAACATTATACTATATATCGCACTAAATAATTAACATTTATAAAATAGTTCGTTTTTTATAGTAAATCTCCTTTTTAAAAAGTGTTGCACATTATTTGTTTATAAATGGTAAATAAGCATCAAAACTAGCAATTGCTTAAAGTAACTCAGTCTAATATAATATAAATAAGTAATAACAATAAAACATGTGAGGTGAATACATGCTAAAAGCAGATATAGAAAGATATTTGGGTTATCTTTTAAAAGGACTAATGTACATAATAGTTATAGTTTTGATTTATTTATTTGGAAAAATATTGTTTACATACTTTACACCTTTTATTACAGCATTGGTTTTAGCTATGATTATAGAGCCAATAGTAAAGCTTTTCCAACGTTTAAAACTAGGACGAGGTTTTTCTGTTATACTAGCAATTATTTTATTTCTTGGCAGCTTTATTAGCCTTTCAGCCTTTGCAATATCAAGGTTAGTATTTGAACTAAAAGACTTATATAACAGTCTTCCCAACTATTATAATGATGTATACGACCTAATAGATATGCTTGTACAAAGAGCTACAGAACTTTACTTGCAACTTACTCCTGGAGTTACAGATATACTTAAAGACTTCCTGGGTACAACTTTTAATAAGCTAAATATAGTTGTGGGACAAATGCTCACTCAGACTCCATCCTCAACCGTTAACTTTATTGGCATGCTTACAGGATTATTATTTTATATAATTGTAACTCTATTATCTACATTCTTCTTTTCCAAGGATAAAGATATAATAATAAATTTCATATTTAAACAGTTATCTCCATCGTGGAAAGAAAAAATTTTGAGTTTAAGAAAGGACTTGTTCCTTGCATTGGTTGGATTTTTAAAAGCACAAATGATTTTGCTAAGTGTAACCTTCTTAGAATCTTATATTGGTTTATCTATACTAGGAGTCAGATATTCCTTTATCTTTGCGATTATAATCGCCCTAGTCGACATACTTCCAGTATTGGGAACAGGGAGTATATATATTCCTGCCGCTATTATAAACGTAGTATTAGGAAACTATAAGATGGCAATTTCACTAATTGTTTTATACGGAATAATAGTAATTGTCAGATATATGATCGAACCAAAGGTTGTAGGAGCACAACTTGGCATTCATCCCCTAGTAGCATTGGCCTCAATATTTGTAGGCTTAAAGACAATAGGAGTTGTTGGTGTAATTTTAGGACCAACTATAGTAGTTGTGATAAAAGCTTTTCAGCACGCAAAAATATTACCAAGATTTAAATAGAAACATATACACGGTTAATTCTCTATTGCCAGTATATGTTTCGCCTCTTATTTGTCTCATTGTTTATAACGTCTCCCCTAATTGAGTATCTAACTGCAGTGTGTGCATTTACCTGATATATTAACAGTATATTTTTGCTCTGAACAAATATTAGTACAATAAAAAGACAGTCATTTCTGACTGTCTTTCTGTTTACCCGGCGACGACTTACTCTCCCAGGACCCTGCGGTCCAAGTACCATCAGCACTGGAGAGCTTAACTTCTGTGTTCGGTATGGGAACAGGTGTGACCTCTCCGTTATTGCCACCAGATTTGTTATGAAGATGTTTTTGCACCTTCAAAACTGCACAATACATTTAATTTATCTATTTATAACGCTGAATTTGTGTTACTTACGATATCTACTAAGATATATTTCTAATGCTGTGGTAACTTTATGATACCTGCATTTGGTTATGTTCTTAGGTTTTATCGATGTTTTCTACGGTTTTCTACTAAGACCTTCTATATCAAATGCCACGATAAGCTAAAGATATCTGCATTTGAAGAAGCTCTAAGTTTCTAACCTTTGTTAGATCAAGCCCTCGACCTATTAGTATCGGTCAGCTACGTACATTACTGCACTTACACCTCCGACCTATCAACCATGTAGTCTACATGGGGTCTTACCAGCCTACGCTGTGGGAAATCTTATCTTGAAGCCAGTTTCGCGCTTAGATGCCTTCAGCGCTTATCTGTTCCGAACTTAGCTACTCAGCTATGCACTTGGCAGTGCAACTGATGCACCAGAGGTTCGTCCATCCCGGTCCTCTCGTACTAAGGACAGCACTCCTCAAATTTCCTACGCCCGCGACGGATAGGGACCGAACTGTCTCACGACGTTCTGAACCCAGCTCGCGTGCCGCTTTAATGGGCGAACAGCCCAACCCTTGGGACCTACTTCAGCCCCAGGATGCGACGAGCCGACATCGAGGTGCCAAACCTCCCCGTCGATGTGGACTCTTGGGGGAGATAAGCCTGTTATCCCCGAGGTAGCTTTTATCCGTTGAGCGATGGCCCTTCCACTCGGTACCACCGGATCACTAAGTCCTACTTTCGTACCTGCTCGACTTGTCTGTCTCGCAGTCAGGCTCCCTTCTGCCTTTGCACTCTTCGAATGATTTCCAACCATTCTGAGGGAACCTTTGAACGCCTCCGTTACTCTTTTGGAGGCGACCGCCCCAGTCAAACTGCCCACCTGACTATGTCCCATGACCAGCTTATGGCCACTGGTTAGAATTCCGGTATCTCAAGAGTGGTATCCCAACGTCGACTCCTTAAACACTTGCGTGCCTATCTCTCAGTCTCCCACCTATCCTGTACATGAAATACTAAAACCCAATGTCAAGCTACAGTGAAGCTCTACGGGGTCTTTCCGTCCAATCGCGGGTAACTAGCATCTTCACTAGTACTACAATTTCGCCGAGTGTGTTGTCGAGACAGCGCTCAAGTCGTTACGCCATTCGTGCGGGTCAGAACTTACCTGACAAGGAATTTCGCTACCTTAGGACCGTTATAGTTACGGCCGCCGTTTACTGGGGCTTAAGTTCTATGCTTCGGATTACTCCTAACACTTCCCCTTAACCTTCCAGCACCGGGCAGGCGTCAGCCCCTATACGTCATCTTTCGATTTAGCAGAGACCTGTGTTTTTGATAAACAGTCGCTTGAGCCTTTTAACTGCGGCCTCATTTCTGAGGCACCCCTTCTCCCGAAGTTACGGGGTCATTTTGCCGAGTTCCTTGACAACACTTCCCTCGCTCGTCTTAGGATTCTCTCCTCATCTACCTGTGTCGGTTTACGGTACGGGCACCTAACATCTCGTTAGCAGCTTTTCTTGACAGTGTGAAATCAGATACTTCGTTACTTAATTTCACTCCCCATCACACCTCAACCTATTAGTATGCGGTCTTTCCTACATACAAGCCTCAGTGCTTGGGCACGGACAACCAACGCCGTGCTTATCTTATCCTCCTGCGTCACTGCTTCCTTCAATCGATATTAGGTGGTATCGGAATATCAACCGATTGTCCATCGGATACGCTATACGCCTCTCCTTAGGCCCCGACTTACCCTGAGCGGACGAACCTTCCTCAGGAAACCTTAGATTTTCGACGGTGAAGATTCTCACTTCACTCTCGCTACTTATACCAGCATTCTCTCTCCTGTACAGTCCACTACTCCTTTCGGTATAGCTTCTGCCCGTACAGGACGCTCCCCTACCCATCTTGCGATGCCATAGCTTCGGTATTAGACTTTAGCCCCGGACATTTTCGGCGCATGACCACTTGACCAGTGAGCTATTACGCACTCTTTAAATGTATGGCTGCTTCTAAGCCAACATCCTGGTTGTCTCTGTAGTCACACATCCTTTCCCACTTAGTCTAAATTTTGGGACCTTAGCTGATGGTCTGGGCTGTTTCCCTCTTGACCACGGATCTTATCACTCGTAGTCTGACTCCCAACAATCAAATATCCGGCATTCGGAGTTTGATAGGGTTCGGTAACCGATAAGGCCCCTAGCCCATTCAGTGCTCTACCTCCGGTATTCTGTGTTGAGGCTAGCCCTAAAGCTATTTCGGGGAGAACCAGCTATCTCCGAGTTCGATTGGAATTTCTCCGCTATCCACAGCTCATCCCCCGATTTTTCAACACCGGTGGGTTCGGGCCTCCATTAGATTTTACTCCAACTTCACCCTGTCCATGGATAGGTCACCCGGTTTCGGGTCTACATCAGCCAACTTATTCGCCCTATTAAGACTCGCTTTCGCTTCGGCTCCGCACCTCTAGTGCTTAACCTCGCTGACTAACGTAACTCGCTGGTCCGTTCTACAAAAAGTACGCGGTCACCCTGTATTTCTACATAGGGCTTCCACCGATTGTAAGCGTACGGTTTCAGGTTCTATTTCACTCCCCTTCCGGGGTTCTTTTCACCTTTCCCTCACGGTACTATGCGCTATCGGTCACTAGGTAGTATTTAGCCTTGGGAGGTGGTCCTCCCTGCTTCCCACAAGGTTTCACGTGTCTCGTGGTACTCTGGATTCTGACTCATATATTTCAGCTTTTCACTTACTGGACTTTTACCACCTATGGTTGAGCTTTCCAACTCTATTCAGCTAAGCTTCATATACTAAATGTCAGTCCACAACCCCAAAGAAGTTACCCTCTCTGGTTTGGGCTCTTTCCCTTTCGCTCGCCGCTACTTAGGAAATCGATGTTTCTTTCTACTCCTCCGGGTACTTAGATGTTTCAGTTCCCCGGGTTTCCCCTCCTATGACTATTTATTCATCATAGGATACCTAGACATTACTCTAGGTGAGTTTCCTCATTCGGATATCTACGGGTCGATGCCTATTTGCGGCTCACCGTAGCTTTTCGCAGCTTGTCACGTCCTTCTTCGGCTCCTAGTGCCAAGGCATCCACCATACGCTCTTACTAGCTTGATCTAAGAAGTTCTTTTGAACTCTTTTTATTTCTCAGCGTTATTGTGTTTAATTAATCTCTTTCGAGATTAATTACCCTGGATCTTTCAATGTATTGTGCAGTTTTCAAGGTACATTTGAATCTTTTTTCATTCCCTCAAGACTTTGCTTGTCTCTCACCGGGAATTACTATTATACATGTTATACTCTTTCGAGTCAACTTGTATTTTTTTACATTTTGTCTCACGTCTCAGATTACTACGCTACGCTTATCAAAAAGGATTGTTAATCTTTTACTCCTCTTCGTTACGTAAAAAGTTGGTGGGCTCAAGTGGACTCGAACCACCGACCTCACGCTTATCAGGCGTGCGCTCTAACCGCCTGAGCTATGAGCCCTCGTATTAAAGTTTTAACTACTGGGTAGCTAAAAAATGGTGGAGATGAACGGGATCGAACCGTTGACCCCCTGCGTGCAAGGCAGGTGCTCTCCCAGCTGAGCTACACCCCCATATTAAAGAAAACATTATATCTTCTCTTTAACAAAGACTATTAAGTTTTTAAACTTTATAGTCCTTGAAAACTAACCAGTGTAACTAACCTTAACTCTTTTGGTCAGGTTATTTAAAATATAGTGCACATCTCTTTCGATTTGTGACTATCGACCATAGGATATACAAACATTTTTCAGTCTGTAATGCTCCTTAGAAAGGAGGTGATCCAGCCGCACCTTCCGATACGGCTACCTTGTTACGACTTCACCCCAGTCGCTAGCTTCACCTTCGACGGCTCTCTCCTTACGGTTAAGTCACCGGCTTCGGGTGCCTCTAACTCCCATGGTGTGACGGGCGGTGTGTACAAGGCCCGGGAACGTATTCACCGCGACATTCTGATTCGCGATTACTAGCAACTCCAACTTCATGTAGGCGAGTTGCAGCCTACAATCCGAACTGAGAGTAACTTTTAGGGATTTGCTTGCTATCACTAGCTTGCTTCCCGTTGTTTTACCCATTGTAGCACGTGTGTAGCCCAGAACATAAGGGGCATGATGATTTGACGTCATCCCCACCTTCCTCCGAGTTATCCCCGGCAGTCTCACTAGAGTGCTCATCTTACTGTTAGCAACTAATGATAAGGGTTGCGCTCGTTGCGGGACTTAACCCAACATCTCACGACACGAGCTGACGACAACCATGCACCACCTGTCTCTCTGCCCCGAAGGGTTTCCTCAGTTACGAGTAATGCAGAGGATGTCAAGTCCTGGTAAGGTTCTTCGCGTTGCTTCGAATTAAACCACATGCTCCGCTGCTTGTGCGGGCCCCCGTCAATTCCTTTGAGTTTCAACCTTGCGGCCGTACTCCCCAGGCGGGATACTTATTGCGTTAGCTGCGGCACGGAAGGGGTCGATACCTCCCACACCTAGTATCCATCGTTTACAGCGTGGACTACCAGGGTATCTAATCCTGTTTGCTCCCCACGCTTTCGCGCCTCAGCGTCAGTTACAGTCCAGTAAGTCGCCTTCGCCACTGGTGTTCCTCCTAATATCTACGCATTTCACCGCTACACTAGGAATTCCACTTACCTCTCCTGCACTCTAGCGTCCCAGTATCAGATGCTATTCCCGAGTTAAGCCCGGGGATTTCACATCTGACTTAAGACGCCGCCTACGCGCCCTTTACGCCCAATAATTCCGGACAACGCTTGCCACCTACGTATTACCGCGGCTGCTGGCACGTAGTTAGCCGTGGCTTCCTCCTTTGGTACCGTCATTTTTTTCGTCCCAAAAGACAGGAGTTTACAATCCGAAGACCTTCATCCTCCACGCGGCGTTGCTGCATCAGGGTTTCCCCCATTGTGCAATATTCCCCACTGCTGCCTCCCGTAGGAGTCTGGACCGTGTCTCAGTTCCAGTGTGGCCGTTCATCCTCTCAGATCGGCTACTGATCGTCGCCTTGGTGAGCTTTTACCTCTCCAACTAGCTAATCAGACGCGGGTCCATCTTACATCGGATTTCTCCTTTGATTGCTCTACCATGCGATAGTGCAATGTTATGCGGTATTAGCAGTACTTTCGCACTGTTATCCCCCTCTGTAAGGCAGGTTACCCACGCGTTACTCACCCGTCCGCCGCTAAGATACTTCGTAATAAATTACTTAGTATCTCCGCTCGACTTGCATGTGTTAGGCACGCCGCCAGCGTTCGTCCTGAGCCAGGATCAAACTCTTAAGTTAAATATTTAATCACATCTCTGTGATTTCAACTAATTGTTTGAACCTACTCAAAAGAATTAATTTTCTTGGTTTCGTTACACTGTTTAGTTTTCAAGGACCATGTCAACATCTAATGTCGACCTTTACTATTATATAAAATCTATTGTACTTTGTCAATATGATTTTATATAATTTTTTAAACTGTTTTTTCCATTGTCATAATATATAGATGCTTTAACTTATACTAATCTATATTCTCTTACGCTCCCTGACTTAGCCAGGAATTTTATTTTATCATGTTTTATACTTCTTGTCTACAGTAATTTTATTCCATATATTTTTACTTCCTATGATCAGCTTATAAGTGAGAATATAATAATATATAAATATATCCAGCTTGACTTATCTTTAATATTCATAGTAGATGCTAGTGTTCTCTTCAATAGGCAATATTGCAAAACCATTATCCTTAAGATATTTAACTATTGTTGGCAGAGCCTTTACAGTCTCCATATGGGTGCCACTGTCATGCATTATTATAATAGCACTTTTCTTATTTTTCACTTGACTTATAACACTATCTATAATCTCATCACTAGTTATATTTGTAGATCTACTGTCCATGCTGTCTATATTCCATAGTATTGTTCTATACTGGTTTAGCACAGACTTAAATATGTCCTTTCTTATATATGTACCTCCATAAGGAGGTCTAAACAGTTTAGTTGTCGCTCCTACCGCATTGTATATAGCTTTATTAGTCTTATCAATTTCGTATTTTAGTCCAGCTGCGCTACTGTATATGTTTTCTTTCTTGTGTGTATATGTGTGATTACCTATAGAATGTCCCTCTTCAATCATTCTTTTTAGCAAGTCTTTGTTTTTATCTATAGTATTTCCTAGTATAAAGAACGTAGCTTTTATATCATTTTTTTTGAGTATATCCAGTATCAAAGGTGTTACCCTTTTGTCTAAACCATCATCAAAGGTTAAGTAAGCTACTTTTGTATATTTTGGGCTTAAGGAATCTCCTTTCCCTAGCTTTAGACTTAGTTCAGAATCTAAAATTTTTCCTGCTGGTACCGCATTTTCAATAGTTTTAATTCTAATACACTTAACGTCATCCATTATTTCTACTTGCCAACCAAATATATCGACAGCTGATATTATAGAAATATATATATTATTGTTTTTTATTATTATTGGTACATCCAGCTTTGTACTTAGGTTATCATCTATCTTTATATTTATGCTATCAGTAATCTTAAAAGTTTTTTCTTTTGCTACGAAAATAATTGTATTTGATGCCTTATCTTCTTTTACAGTCAGATTTAAGCTAGTCTGCATTTGATTTATAGGAATATAATCGAAGTAGTTAATAGTCTGAACTTGTACGTTTTTGTCCAGTTTACTATCATTAACATAAATGCTATATTTATCACAGCTATCTGCATATACACTTGTAGTTCCACAAATTATAAACAATACAGCTATTAAAATATATAGTATTATTATTCCCCTTTTTATCATTTTCTTTCTCCTTGCATAATATGTTTTGTACTCAAGTTTTACTTGATTGCAGACATATTTTTTTCATTTTATTTATTAAGCGATGCTATATGCGATTGCTTAAATAACTATAATACATAATTGTAATTCCATGTTATGAATTTATTTAATATTATACATTATTAATGTCTATTTATATCTATTAATGTATATATTATATTATACTTGCTAATATGTAACAATTATCTAAGATATAATTTTAAAATAAAAAATGCTTCAATTGAAGCATTTTTTTAGTTCATTTAATGGAATTTTTATTTAAGTCATATTTATACTTTCGTATGTATTACAAAACTATCAAGAAAGCTCTTAGTTTATCAGCCTTCTTGGTGGATCTAAATCTCATAATATTTACTTTTGTCCATAATTTTCTATTGCTAGTTTTCTTAAATGATCACATTCCTGATCAGTTATGGTTTTCATGTTTCCTATTTGCATAGCAAGCAAGGTAATTTTTGCTGCTTCCTCAACTATTACTGCATTGGAATATGCTATATCTATATTTTCACCTACTGCTAACATACCATGGTTCTCCATTAATACAGCATTTCTCATACCTATGAAATCAGATACTATATCTGCTAATTCTTCAGTTCCCATTGGTGCATAGTGTGCACACTGCACAGGACCGCCTATCATAGCAGCCAGCTCTGCTACAATCACAGGAATATCCTTGTTACAACACGCCCAGGCAGTTGCGTAGGTCGAATGTGTATGACATATACCCATAACCTCTGGTCTCTTCTTATATGTTCGGCAGTGAAGTTGAATCTCAATGGATGGGCTTCTGCTACTATCCATTATATTTCCTTGAAAATCTACAACCACAATATCTTCTGGTTTTAGTAGTGAATACTCCATACCACTTGGTGTTATACAGATATAACCTGTTTCATTATCTCTAACGCTGAAATTACCCATAGTTAGTGGTATAAGTCCTTCTCTTTGCGCTTTTAGTGAAATATCTATTACCTTCTGTCTTTTTTCGTGTAAAAGCATATATCTACTCCTTGTTTAATTTAATGTCTATTAAGTATTTTTTTAACTTGTGTAAATCTTTTAAATATGTGTCCTTCAGTTCTGCCTTATATATTATACTAGCAGGGTGATAAAGAGGAAACAGCTTAAACTCACCTTCTCCAAATTTTATATCCATTGAGTTTCCATGAAGTATTCCAATAGACGATTTGTCATCTTGGGTAATGCTTTTTAGTGCAATATTACCCAAAGTAACTACAAGCTTTGGTTTAATTATCTCTAGCTCTCTCGTTAAAAATGAGGAAAAAATATTAATTTCCTTTTTAGTAGGTGTTCTGTTTGATTCTCTACCTGTTTCTTCGTTTATCTTATGGGGTCTTAGCTTCACAACATTTGTAATATACAAATCAACTCTATCTATTTCAAGAATACTGATAAACTCATCAAGATTTTTGCCAGCTTGCCCTATAAAGGGTTTCCCAGTTAGTATTTCCTGTTTCCCTGGAGCTTCGCCTATAAGCACAATAGAAGAATTAGGGTCTCCTCCTCCAAAAACCAGAGGGGTCTCAATCTTATATATATCATTAATATGTTTCTTTAATTCACAATTTAAGACTTCTAGTAATTTTGATTTCAAAATATCAACTCCATTATTTTACGGTTTTTCATTAAGAATTTCTACCTGTATAATCTTTTTACAGCAATATATCTACACATTGCTGTGCCACTTCATCTATAAATCTATCTATCTTCTCCATCGAGAAAAATCTATACTCTCTCTCGAGAACATATCTCTCTTTTTCATAATAATCTATAATTCTCTTTTGACATTCATAGATATATGATGGCTCAAATTCATTGAAAAAATTTACATTCACGTTTATTTCTTTAAATTTTTCTAAAATATCGTAACCATTCTGGTCTAGATACAAAAAATCTAAGGCATACATTTCTTCTTTCATAATACTAATAAAGTCCTTATTTTCATGATTTTCTTCCTCATAAATCTGCTTATAAGATGCTACAAATTCAATCCATTGACCGTCCGTTATAAGGTGGAAGTAATAACCCCACAAAAACGATCTTGTATTATCTGAACGAGTTAGAATCTTTGATGGAGCGATGTGTTTTTCGTAAAAAACTTCTAGGTTTATTTTACTTTTTCCCTTAATTTGATTTTTTATAGTCTCAAAATGTGTTGTTTCCTTAGAAGGATTGTAGTTTCTGTAAGTTTCATCAGGAACTCCGGAGTCAGGAGCAATGCTTCCAAGCATAAGATAAGACATCGTAATATCTACTATCTTCTCCTTTATCTTCTCTGCAATTCTTAAATGTGTAAGCCATGTTGCCACTTCAAAGCACCTGCTTTCATATTAACTTCAACAAAATAATATTCTATATATTAATTTTACATAAATTATAACATTATTCAACATAAAAACGCAGTTTATTATTCTGCGTCTTTATTTCCCTATTTATTTTCTTTTATTAAATTTAGAACGTGATTTAAAACGGTGTCATATTTACTTATCTCTGTTAAAGTAACTTCATCATTTTGTACTAATTGTAAAAAATCCTCATAGGTTTGCTCAATATAAATATCAGGCGAGGTATGAAATTCTTCGTTAGCTGTACCATCAGTATTTAAACCCATACTACTTGAAAATCTTACTACAATTCCACTGTTTGGAAGCATCATAAGTGAAGGGTCTGCGATGATACCATCTCCTCCTGTTGTAGTACCCACTAATGTTGCCCATCCAGTTGATTTTGCAAAGGATGCGAAGCTCTCGGCAGCTGAGTATACACCACCATCTACCAAGAGATATACTTTTCCTTTAAATTTAACTGGATTATTAGGTACAACAGATTCTGTTAGGGAAACAAAATACTTGAACTGTTTAGAAACCTCTGGAGGATATTTTTTATCAGCTGGTAATTTATCGACTGTTAGGGCATCAAATATTGAGTATCTATCCTCAATAAAAGGTTTGATATAATCACTATCTCTAAAAAGTAGTTGAGTCTCATAGGATGTAGTTTTATTAATCAAGTATGCAACAAGGTTGGAACGCCAGTAACCGTCACTTCCTCCTCCATTGCCTCTTATATCAACTATAAGATATGGATATTCTTCTACTTTCTTTAGAAAATTATAAATTGCATCTCCATCAGCATCTGAGTCAAATTGATCAGTAGTCATCATGGACTTAAGTCTGATATATGCAACTTTATTTGTTTCTAGGACTTCTAAATCATAATTTTTATCATCTTCACTTGTTTCGTAATATTTCTTATAAATATCATAAGAAAATTGTTCTTCTTTTACATCTCTTTCTATGGTTACATTATCAGTAGTATATATAGTCAGGTTAATCTCCTGACCCAATTCTGTATATATTATTAATTCATCAAGTTTCTGTTGATTTCGCTTAAAGTCATAATAGAGGTAACTTCTATTGCTTAAAGACTTTATATACTCATCTACATCAATTCCATCAACCATAGTGAGTATTGATCCTTTTGGGATATCATAATCTTCTAGATTTCCATCTAGTACAACATACTTACCTTCAACATATCTAAAAATAATAGGTATATAGTTGTTATAGGTAGTTGACTTTTTATCCCAATATTTTGACATTTTTATTGCTTTTTCATTGTTTAATATATCTCGACGCGCCGGGCTATAGCCTGAGTGTGGATTTTCATATATAGTCTTTAGCTCATCATAGAATACGCCACTTAGTATGTGCGTATGGGCATTTTGTGCTAAGCTGATAATATTATTTATTTCTGCAATAAATTCCTTATCGTTGCTAGTATCTTTTATTTGTCTTTCAAATTCTTTCTTATCTGATAGCCAATCATAACCCAACATTCTTTTTTTAACTTCAAAAAATGGATAGTTTTGTTCCATAGTCTCATATAAGTAGTTAAGGTCTTCCAGCTTCTGTTCTGTTGTAAGCTGCGTGACAATAAGATTTGGCACATAGGGTTTTATAAACTTATAAATTCCAAACCAGAATACAAATGATAACACAATCACAATCGGCACAATTATTATTTTTAGTGTTTTCATATAACCATCCTTTAAATCTATATAATAATATATTATATCATATGTAATAAGCTTTTCTATATGTTTTACATTTTCCTGGATTTATCTATTGTGAAAAACACATTGCCAATAATACAAAAGCAGATGTTTATAAATCTTTCTTTATTTTATAATCTCTCATTTTCTTTCTTAATATAGGACTAGTTATAGTATCTATAATTAGTTTAAAATTTGTTTTTATACAGAAAGTCGTGAGTTGTACATAAGATTTTATTTTGACTATAAGTGAACAAAGAAAAAGACAGTCATTTCTGACTGTCTTTCTGTTTACCCGGCGACGACTTACTCTCCCAGGACCCTGCGGTCCAAGTACCATCAGCACTGGAGAGCTTAACTTCTGTGTTCGGTATGGGAACAGGTGTGACCTCTCCGTTATTGCCACCAGATTTTATGCGATATTTACTTTTGTAAATATTCGCAAGAAGATGTTTTTGCACCTTCAAAACTGCACAATACATTTAATTTATCTATTTATAACGCTGAATTTGTGTTACTTACGATATCTACTAAGATATATTTCTAATGCTGTGGTAACTTTATGATACCTGCATTTGGTTATGTTCTTAGGTTTTATCGATGTTTTCTACGGTTTTCCATTAAGAAATTCTATTACTTTCGCTACACTGCTCATGGATGAGCAGCCCGCAAAAGAGAATTTCTAATTGTAAAACCTGGTTTAGATCAAGCCCTCGACCTATTAGTATCGGTCAGCTACGTACATTACTGCACTTACACCTCCGACCTATCAACCATGTAGTCTACATGGGGTCTTACCAGCCTACGCTGTGGGAAATCTTATCTTGAAGCCAGTTTCGCGCTTAGATGCCTTCAGCGCTTATCTGTTCCGAACTTAGCTACTCAGCTATGCACTTGGCAGTGCAACTGATGCACCAGAGGTTCGTCCATCCCGGTCCTCTCGTACTAAGGACAGCACTCCTCAAATTTCCTACGCCCGCGACGGATAGGGACCGAACTGTCTCACGACGTTCTGAACCCAGCTCGCGTGCCGCTTTAATGGGCGAACAGCCCAACCCTTGGGACCTACTTCAGCCCCAGGATGCGACGAGCCGACATCGAGGTGCCAAACCTCCCCGTCGATGTGGACTCTTGGGGGAGATAAGCCTGTTATCCCCGAGGTAGCTTTTATCCGTTGAGCGATGGCCCTTCCACTCGGTACCACCGGATCACTAAGTCCTACTTTCGTACCTGCTCGACTTGTCTGTCTCGCAGTCAGGCTCCCTTCTGCCTTTGCACTCTTCGAATGATTTCCAACCATTCTGAGGGAACCTTTGAACGCCTCCGTTACTCTTTTGGAGGCGACCGCCCCAGTCAAACTGCCCACCTGACTATGTCCCATGACCAGCTTATGGCCACTGGTTAGAATTCCGGTATCTCAAGAGTGGTATCCCAACGTCGACTCCTTAAACACTTGCGTGCCTATCTCTCAGTCTCCCACCTATCCTGTACATGAAATACTAAAACCCAATGTCAAGCTACAGTGAAGCTCTACGGGGTCTTTCCGTCCAATCGCGGGTAACTAGCATCTTCACTAGTACTACAATTTCGCCGAGTGTGTTGTCGAGACAGCGCTCAAGTCGTTACGCCATTCGTGCGGGTCAGAACTTACCTGACAAGGAATTTCGCTACCTTAGGACCGTTATAGTTACGGCCGCCGTTTACTGGGGCTTAAGTTCTATGCTTCGGATTACTCCTAACACTTCCCCTTAACCTTCCAGCACCGGGCAGGCGTCAGCCCCTATACGTCATCTTTCGATTTAGCAGAGACCTGTGTTTTTGATAAACAGTCGCTTGAGCCTTTTAACTGCGGCCTCATTTCTGAGGCACCCCTTCTCCCGAAGTTACGGGGTCATTTTGCCGAGTTCCTTGACAACACTTCCCTCGCTCGTCTTAGGATTCTCTCCTCATCTACCTGTGTCGGTTTACGGTACGGGCACCTAACATCTCGTTAGCAGCTTTTCTTGACAGTGTGAAATCAGATACTTCGTTACTTAATTTCACTCCCCATCACACCTCAACCTATTAGTATGCGGTCTTTCCTACATACAAGCCTCAGTGCTTGGGCACGGACAACCAACGCCGTGCTTATCTTATCCTCCTGCGTCACTGCTTCCTTCAATCGATATTAGGTGGTATCGGAATATCAACCGATTGTCCATCGGATACGCTATACGCCTCTCCTTAGGCCCCGACTTACCCTGAGCGGACGAACCTTCCTCAGGAAACCTTAGATTTTCGACGGTGAAGATTCTCACTTCACTCTCGCTACTTATACCAGCATTCTCTCTCCTGTACAGTCCACTACTCCTTTCGGTATAGCTTCTGCCCGTACAGGACGCTCCCCTACCCATCTTGCGATGCCATAGCTTCGGTATTAGACTTTAGCCCCGGACATTTTCGGCGCATGACCACTTGACCAGTGAGCTATTACGCACTCTTTAAATGTATGGCTGCTTCTAAGCCAACATCCTGGTTGTCTCTGTAGTCACACATCCTTTCCCACTTAGTCTAAATTTTGGGACCTTAGCTGATGGTCTGGGCTGTTTCCCTCTTGACCACGGATCTTATCACTCGTAGTCTGACTCCCAACAATCAAATATCCGGCATTCGGAGTTTGATAGGGTTCGGTAACCGATAAGGCCCCTAGCCCATTCAGTGCTCTACCTCCGGTATTCTGTGTTGAGGCTAGCCCTAAAGCTATTTCGGGGAGAACCAGCTATCTCCGAGTTCGATTGGAATTTCTCCGCTATCCACAGCTCATCCCCCGATTTTTCAACACCGGTGGGTTCGGGCCTCCATTAGATTTTACTCCAACTTCACCCTGTCCATGGATAGGTCACCCGGTTTCGGGTCTACATCAGCCAACTTATTCGCCCTATTAAGACTCGCTTTCGCTTCGGCTCCGCACCTCTAGTGCTTAACCTCGCTGACTAACGTAACTCGCTGGTCCGTTCTACAAAAAGTACGCGGTCACCCTGTATTTCTACATAGGGCTTCCACCGATTGTAAGCGTACGGTTTCAGGTTCTATTTCACTCCCCTTCCGGGGTTCTTTTCACCTTTCCCTCACGGTACTATGCGCTATCGGTCACTAGGTAGTATTTAGCCTTGGGAGGTGGTCCTCCCTGCTTCCCACAAGGTTTCACGTGTCTCGTGGTACTCTGGATTCTGACTCATATATTTCAGCTTTTCACTTACTGGACTTTTACCACCTATGGTTGAGCTTTCCAACTCTATTCAGCTAAGCTTCATATATTAAATGTCAGTCCACAACCCCAAAGAAGTTACCCTCTCTGGTTTGGGCTCTTTCCCTTTCGCTCGCCGCTACTTAGGAAATCGATGTTTCTTTCTACTCCTCCGGGTACTTAGATGTTTCAGTTCCCCGGGTTTCCCCTCCTATGACTATTTATTCATCATAGGATACCTAGACATTACTCTAGGTGAGTTTCCTCATTCGGATATCTACGGGTCGATGCCTATTTGCGGCTCACCGTAGCTTTTCGCAGCTTGTCACGTCCTTCTTCGGCTCCTAGTGCCAAGGCATCCACCATACGCTCTTACTAGCTTGATCTAAGAAGTTCTTTTGAACTCTTTTTATTCCTCAGCGTTATTGTGTTTAATTACTCTCTTTCGAGATTAATTACCCTGGATCTTTTCAATGTATTGTGCAGTTTTCAAGGTACAAGAAGTAACTAACAAGGAATTCACACTAATGCAAATTCCTTACATAGTCCTTCAAAACTAATCAGTGTAACTAACCTTAACTCTTTTGGTCAGGTTATTTAAAATATAGTGCACATCTCTTTCGATTTGTGACTATCGACCATAGGATATACAAACATTTTTCAGTTTGTAATGCTCCTTAGAAAGGAGGTGATCCAGCCGCACCTTCCGATACGGCTACCTTGTTACGACTTCACCCCAGTCGCTAGCTTCACCTTCGACGGCTCTCTCCTTACGGTTAAGTCACCGGCTTCGGGTGCCTCTAACTCCCATGGTGTGACGGGCGGTGTGTACAAGGCCCGGGAACGTATTCACCGCGACATTCTGATTCGCGATTACTAGCAACTCCAACTTCATGTAGGCGAGTTGCAGCCTACAATCCGAACTGAGAGTAACTTTTAGGGATTTGCTTGCTATCACTAGCTTGCTTCCCGTTGTTTTACCCATTGTAGCACGTGTGTAGCCCAGAACATAAGGGGCATGATGATTTGACGTCATCCCCACCTTCCTCCGAGTTATCCCCGGCAGTCTCACTAGAGTGCTCATCTTACTGTTAGCAACTAATGATAAGGGTTGCGCTCGTTGCGGGACTTAACCCAACATCTCACGACACGAGCTGACGACAACCATGCACCACCTGTCTCTCTGCCCCGAAGGGTTTCCTCAGTTACGAGTAATGCAGAGGATGTCAAGTCCTGGTAAGGTTCTTCGCGTTGCTTCGAATTAAACCACATGCTCCGCTGCTTGTGCGGGCCCCCGTCAATTCCTTTGAGTTTCAACCTTGCGGCCGTACTCCCCAGGCGGGATACTTATTGCGTTAGCTGCGGCACGGAAGGGGTCGATACCTCCCACACCTAGTATCCATCGTTTACAGCGTGGACTACCAGGGTATCTAATCCTGTTTGCTCCCCACGCTTTCGCGCCTCAGCGTCAGTTACAGTCCAGTAAGTCGCCTTCGCCACTGGTGTTCCTCCTAATATCTACGCATTTCACCGCTACACTAGGAATTCCACTTACCTCTCCTGCACTCTAGCGTCCCAGTATCAGATGCTATTCCCGAGTTAAGCCCGGGGATTTCACATCTGACTTAAGACGCCGCCTACGCGCCCTTTACGCCCAATAATTCCGGACAACGCTTGCCACCTACGTATTACCGCGGCTGCTGGCACGTAGTTAGCCGTGGCTTCCTCCTTTGGTACCGTCATTTTTTTCGTCCCAAAAGACAGGAGTTTACAATCCGAAGACCTTCATCCTCCACGCGGCGTTGCTGCATCAGGGTTTCCCCCATTGTGCAATATTCCCCACTGCTGCCTCCCGTAGGAGTCTGGACCGTGTCTCAGTTCCAGTGTGGCCGTTCATCCTCTCAGATCGGCTACTGATCGTCGCCTTGGTGAGCTTTTACCTCTCCAACTAGCTAATCAGACGCGGGTCCATCTTACAGCGGATTTCTCCTTTGATTGCTCTACCATGCGATAGTGCAATGTTATGCGGTATTAGCAGTACTTTCGCACTGTTATCCCCCTCTGTAAGGCAGGTTACCCACGCGTTACTCACCCGTCCGCCGCTAAGATACTTCGTAGCAAGCTACTTAGTATCTCCGCTCGACTTGCATGTGTTAGGCACGCCGCCAGCGTTCGTCCTGAGCCAGGATCAAACTCTTAAGTTAAATATTTAATCACATCTCTGTGATCTCAACTAATTGTTTGAACCTACTCAAAAGAATTAATTTTCTTGGTTTCGTTACACTGTTTAGTTTTCAAGGACCATGCCAGCGTCTAACGCCGACCTTTACTATGATATCAAATTATGTGATGTTTGTCAACATAATTTTTCAATTTATTTTTTCTTTATGTCTTCTACTATCTTGTCTGTTTTGTTCCCAGCTTAGCCAGGAATTTCATTCTATCATGCTTTGCAACATCTTGTCAACTAGAAATTTTTCACTTAGTTTTGTTTGTCTATTTCCTTGGTGCCTATATAATATATCATATATCTTGTGTTATGTAAATATAAATTTTGTCTTAATTATTAAGTTCATCATTTAGATTGTAAATTGTGCTGTTGCCATTGTATATCATTAAATTAACAAGTTGTTGGTTCTGTCCAAACATATTCTCAACCTTATCACATACTGAATTAAAGTCTTCTTCTTCTATATTATTTGCTGAGAGGAAAAACACATCCTTACTATCTTCATAATATCCTACTATAACATTTCCGTTATATCCACCATGTAAGCCTTCACCATCATCATAGGTTAGATTTCTGATTTCTATCTTCTCATATTTCTCTGGATTTGATATTAATATTCTATCTCGATCTACGTGCAAGGAGCTTTCTATATTTTCCATTAGCTTCATCCTTTCAATACATTTATGATATATGCATATACTTTTCCCATTCATATATTTTTTAAACATTATATATAGAAGAAAAAAATAAATTATAAACTATAAAGCCAGTATGAACTGGCTTTATATAGCTACATCGTTTCGCCGCACTTTTTGAGCAATTCTTCCCATTTTTTGTCTACATCTTGTTGAATTTCTGCTATCAATTGCTCATTTCCCTTTTTAAATAAGTGTTTAAATCTACCTTGTGGCTTTAGGTAATCTTCTATGGGTAGTTTCTTTTTGGGTTTGAAATTAAGCTTCCAAACTCCATCTTCTACTTCATATACTGGCCATGCGCAAGTTTCCATCGCAAGCTTGCAAATGAGCATTAGGTCTGGTGTCTCATATCTCCAGCCTCTTGGACATGGTGTCATTATGTTTAGAAAGGCGGGTCCTTTCTTATATATAGCCTTTTCTGCTTTTTCGTACATATCCTTAAAGTTCGAGGTTAATGTGGTTTGCGCAACATAAGGAATTCGATGTGCTGCCATTACTCCAGTCAAGTCCTTCTTGTATTGCTGTTTACCTGGTACAACGCTGCCTTGTGGGCTAGTTGATGTATCTGTATATTTGGGAGTGCTTGAGGATCTTTGTATCCCGGTGTTCATATATGCTTCGTTATCATAGCATACGTACACCATGTCATGACCTCTCTCCATAGCACCTGATAGGGATTGAAGTCCTATGTCATAGGTACCTCCGTCACCGCCAAAGGCTATAAATTTATAGGTCTCATCAATTATCCCTTTCCGTTTCATGGCTAC
The DNA here is from genome assembly GCA_942492835.1 of uncultured Clostridia bacterium. GTDB lineage: Bacteria > Bacillota > Clostridia > Lutisporales > Lutisporaceae > GWB2-37-7. Next base: position 1,724,093 of record OW818645.1, read on the forward strand.
ATATGCAGCTTCAACACCGCTCACTGTAGCTCCTGCATTCTCAAATGCTGTGTGAATAAAGGAGTCTTTCCATGCAGTATACGGATATATAAAGGTTGATACTTCTAGACAGCCAGTAGCCGAACCGCAAACAGCATGATCCTCCGGTTTAAGTGCTCTAAGTACCGTTCTTACTGCTACAGGTGCACCACAACCTGCACACATCCTATGTCCACCGTTTAGACGCTCAGGTTTATCCATAACTTCTTTCAAATTATATGCCATATGATTAGCTCCTAATGAGCCTTCACCTCCTATTCTCTTACTCCTAAATATCTATAGGTTTCACCTATTTTGCCTGTCTTTTGTATATCTTGAAGAGCTGTATATACAAGTTCTATATCGTCAGCCTTAACATCTCTTCCGCCAAGACCGTAAATATAGTTTACAGCTTTAATTCCATCAGCATTTCCATATAAGGCTCCTTTGATTTCAGCGAATAGTGGACCACCTACAGCAGAAAAACCTTCTGCTTTATCCATAATAGCTAGTGCTTTTATATGTTTAAGTGCTTCTGCAATTTCGTTGCTAGGGAAAGGTCTGAAAACTCTTATCTTGAGTAATCCTGCTTTAATTCCTTTTTCTCTAAGCTCATCTATTACAGTTTTCACTGTACCCGCAGTTGAGTTTATGATTACAATGGCTATTTCTGCATCGTCAAGCTTATATTTTTCAAAAAGTTCATATTTTCTTCCGGTAAGCTTTTCAAAATCCTTTGCTACTTCAAGTATTACTTTTTTAGCTTCTATCATTGCCTGTGCTTGTTGTCTTCTATGCTCAAAGTAATAATTCGGTAAATCCAAAGGTCCTACTGCTATCGGCTCTTTAGAATTCAAAAGATAATGTTCTGGCTTATATTCACCTACAAACTCTTTTACTTTATCATCTTCAAGCAGCTCTAAATTTTCCACAGCATGACTGGTTATAAAACCATCTTGACATACCATTACAGGTAATATTACATCACTATGCTCACCGATTCTAACAGCCTGTATAAAGTTATCGTATGCTTCCTGATTGTTTTCACTGTATAGCTGTATCCAGCCTGAATCTCTAGCTCCCATGGAGTCGCCATGATCATTGTGTATATTTAGCGGTCCTGATAGTGCTCTATTTACACATGCTAATGTAATAGGAAGTCTTGATGAAGCTGCTATATAGAGCATTTCCCACATAAGTGCCATACCATTTGCCGAGGTTGCTGTCATGGTTCTTCCCCCTGCTGCTTGTGCTCCTATACAGGCTGACATTGCACTATGCTCTGATTCAACCGCTACAAACTCAGTATCTACTTTTCCATTTGCAACAAATTGAGAAAAGTATTGTGGTATTTCTGTAGATGGAGTTATTGGAAAAGCTGCTACTACATCTGGATTTATTTGTCTCATGGCAACAGCAATTGCTTCGTTGCCTGATAGTCTTTCTCTAATTGCCATGTTTAGTCCTCCTCTCTCACAAAGTCTATTGCCCCAAAGGGACATACTCTTACACATACTCCGCAGCCCTTGCAATGGTCATAGTCATAATCGAGTCTTTTATTGTCCTTTACAGGTATAGAGCTGTCTGGACAAGTTGGAGGGCAGAGCATGCATTGTGTACATTTCTCTATTATCCATACGGGCCTCATTGATCTCCAGTCTCCTGTTTTAAAGTCTTCAGAATTTCCTGAATCAAATATCATTCCACCAGGAGTTATTTTTTTCCATTTTACGTCAAGAGGCATAGATTCGTTTAGCCTTCTATCTCTCATATACCTTTTACCTCCTGAATTGCTCTTTGTATTGCTTTCATATTGCCTTCTATTACTTCTGGTTTTGTTGCAAATTTATGAGCAAAGGATTCTTTTGCATCATTCATAAATTCTTCTTCACTCATTATGTTACTTACTTTTATTACTGCTCCTAGCATAGGTGTGTTAGGAAAATATTTTCCTAGTGTCTCCTCTGAAATCTTTCTTGCATCAACAGTGCAAACTTTTCCTTTATAGCCCTTTAAGTTTTTCTTTATATCGTTTGGGGATTTATCGGTGTTTATTATTATAGCGCCTGCTTCTTTAAGTCCTGCAGTTACGTCTATAGATGTAAGAAGAGTTTCATCAACTACTACTACATAATCCGGCTCATATATATTAGAGTGAATACGGATTTTATCATCACTTATTCTGTTGTAAGCAGTAATCGGCGCGCCCATTCTTTCTGGTCCATACTCAGGAAAGCCTTGTATATACTTACCTGTATTAAATGCTGCATCTGCTAACAGCAATGCCGCTGTTTTTGCGCCCTGTCCTCCACGCCCATGCCAACGGATTTCGACCATTTTACCCATTTGTTTTCCTCCCTCCGTTTTTCAAGATTATTTTTTATTTGCCCTTTTGGTATATATTGTGTGTAAAATTTTTGTCTTGTTTATTTTGTACAAAAATATTCATTTTTATTAAAAAAATATGTAATATATTGAAATTTTGCGAACAAAGAAAAAAGCCCTTGATATTTTCTATTTATCAAAGGCTTTAATCTAGTAAATGGCATTAATTTAAATGATATCAATAAACCTGTTAATAATACTGTATTATTTAATGAGCTACTTACTTTTGCATTTGTTAATAAGCAAAATTTCCTTTTCACTTTTTATCTTTGTTTATATATTTACATAGTTTGCAAAGAAGTACATATATAATCATGAGATTAATTGAAAATCTCTTTTATAAAGTCAATTACATACTTGCGTTTTAATATATCATGATATTTTTGATTATAATACCCTCGCAAGCAAGTATAGCATGATGCATCTTTCTCTTCTCCACCACAATCACATTGTTCCATAAGCCTTAGAGTTTCACGTAAAACTCCCTCAAGTATCCTTTCATTATTAAGTCGCCTTACATGACCTGCACCACCAGGTGTTTTATCATATAATACTATTTCAAAATTCGAACGATAAGTAACTGGATTGGAGAAATACTGTAGACAACCATAAATATCATTTTGTTCAATATTTAAATAGTTGCACATTCCTCTTAATACTCCATGAAGTACTGATAAAGCAACATCAAAATCCATAAGATCTGGATTTAGGAATCTAAGCTGAACAACATCCGTTTCAAATCTATATCCTAAAGCAAACTTTTTTAGTTTATTTGTTCCGTCATTCTTACACCCATATCCGGAAGGTGTATTATGTTTCTTCCGCTTAGTCTTTTTAAATTCCTTATCATCCAAAACTGTGTATCCACATTGTTCGCAAACAAAAAATTTTGATTTATTAAGTACAGCCATCTCATCAGCTTGACTCATGCCAAGTTCAAAACTCGAATTTCCTATTTGATATTTATGTATTTCTATATCATTTTTATAGCCCACATATGCAATTTCACTTCTATATGTTCTCTCAGGTTTTTTTAGCCCTGGTTTTCTTATTCTATCACCATCAGCTTCAAATCCAAATTGTGGTATTAGGAATACCTCTCTTGAAGCTACATTTAATAACTTACTACATTGTTTACAACTATTTAAATTAGAGAACTCATCATCTTCGGTATGTGGGTCAATATTAAGTGTTTTACAATCACATAAAATATAATCGTATTGCTTCCAACTCATTCTAGGAATTTTTTTAATGTATCTGCTTGTGATTAGATTCCCATTTGCAACAATTTGAGAATCTGGTGCATATTCTGATATTGCCATCGATAAGTCTCTCTGTAACTGTAGCCCTAATTTAGTCTTATTACTCCTGTCTATTATAGTCATTTCTACCGTATCAACAGGGAAACCGTATTTTGGCAGAACATTTTTTCTAGATAAAAATGATAGTATCTCTTCCTTTCTATAAACTTTAACACGCTCTCGCAAATTATCAGTCTTGTCTCCTGTAGTCATGGCACGTTCAATTGACTCTTGAAGTATATTAACCTCATAATCATATTCTAAGACTGCTTTTGTAAAAACACCTTCCTTTCCATCTTCACGAGATATTAATCTATTTATCCATCCAAAACTTTCTATCTCAAACTTATTTGCTAAAACATTTGGCAAAAATCTCTTTAGATAACTTTTTAAATCAGTCGGAAAGGAATTTAAATAATTGCTAAAAATTTCATATCCACTTTGTTTATCGTCTTCACTTTCAGTCATATCTGAAGCTTTGGAAAAATATTCTGGATACTTCCTCCAAAAGAAAGCTAAGGCAGATGCATATAAATGTCTAACCGCAATTTTATCATTTTCCACATTGAACTTCGGGGGTTCAATTCTACCTTTGATCATTTTCTCTGGACTTTTAAAGAAAGTGAAGTCATGAGAACTCTTGTTGCAAAATGTAACTGCATAAGCAGTTGAGTGCTTGCTTCTTCCAGCACGCCCCGCTCTTTGAGCATAGTTTGAAGGAGAAGGTGGCACATTCCTCATGAACACAGTTTCAAGAGAACCAACATCAACACCCATTTCAAACGTTGTAGAACAACTCAATACATCTATTTCCTTTTGTTTAAACTTTTTTTGATATTCATATGCCATTTCTTTATTTAGCTGTGCAGTGTGTTCAACAACTCTAAGTTCTCTTATATCAAGTTCTTGATACATCCTATAATAATGATTATTTGCAAAAGCATCCTCAAGATTAATTGGCTCTAATTCACCATCACATTTATATGAAGGGCATACCCCAAATGCATTATGTATTGTTATTTTCTTGCATTTGGGACAAATATACCACTGACTTTCTTTTGATACTTTTATTCTCTCAGAATCAATTCTATACTTGCCTTCTGTCGCTTTCAAAAACCCTAAGCTACAAAAAATCCTCCATATACCCTTTTCTAGTAGTTCTCTTACTCTCTCATCTGATATATCGTTTCCAGCTTTTCTTAATACCTTTATAAAATACTCAAGGCGTTTATTTAACATACTTGCATTCGTTGGAATAAATGAGTGCTTATATGCCTTAGAATCAGCATCTGATAATGTATAAGAAAATTCTACCCCATTATGTGTAAAATATTCCTTATCAGCTGTGTTTAAGTTTGCATTATAAAATATTGCTGCATCACTCATCATTCCCATAGCAAGTACATTACAAATTGTCACTACATCACTTGATTTTAAGTTTAGTTTTTCATTTGCTGGAATATTCTCACCATCTAGTGATATACCTATTAATCCTATCCTAGATAGTGATGTATTACCATTATTGTCTACTATTTCATGTAATGCAGCTTTCCAAGCTTCTTTACGAGTAACATCACTATTTTTAGTAGAAATATTATGTTTTTCAAATTGATATATCAAATCTTCTATAAAATCATTAAACATCTTTCCTCTCGTTGAATAGACTTTGTCTTTCAATGTTTCAACAATTATTCTCTTATACAAGATATTGCGATATGTTTGATCAAAATAACTTGAATAAAAAGCTGCAGCTTGTCTACTATCTGAAAATGCAATAAACTGTTTTGCTATATTTGTCTTTGATGCAACCTCACTTTTACTGTTATTACCAAACCCTGTATCATCATCTTCTTGCACTATTTCTTTTTTAATAGAATATGATGGCAATTCTTCAAATAATGCTGTTCCAATGACACTCGTAGCAGCTTCTTGTCCAGTAAAAAACATTCTCAAAATTCCAAAGCTGTTTGTATTTTCACATGAAGGACATTTTGTAAGTGTATGTGAAGGATTCTTTATATCAACTTTAAACACTGTTACGAAAAATTTCTTATCATGCTCACATCGATGCTCATTAGATACTCCTGGTCTACATAAGAAGCCACATCTAGAGCAGAGTTCATATTCTTCCGTTTCTATATTTTCTTCTACTAATAAGTGGTCTTCATCAGTATCTGAAATACTGTTTTCCAACAAAAACACTGATCTAAAATTATCTTCACCTGCAAAACTAGATTGTTCAAGATGATTATCCTCTGATAGCTGTCCTATAATATATATAGTATGACAGTAAGTACAAGTTGCAATTTCAAACACCTTATATTCTTCAGTTCCTTCAAAATGTACTCGCTTTCTTGTTAAAAACAACTTGTTACTTGGGTTAAGCGTTATAAAAACACTTTCTGTGGCTCTTATAAACATATGATAACGTGCATCAAACAATCTATCTCCATTACGCTCACTCTTTGATGCAACCATTACAAAGTTCTCAACTTCTTCATGTGTCCAATTCATAAAATTGGCTAATGCAGAAACTGTCTTTGTTGTTTCAAGGTATCTTCTAACTTCCCAATATATTCTATCATGCAGTATTACATCATAAAGAACCTCTTCTACTTTCCCTTCATATCTATCATTAGTTAACCTGTTAATTTCATTGACAATCTGACTTTCAGGTGCTTGCTTATTTAATAAGCCTGCAATTTCATTGTAAAAATGAACTGAAAGTTTATTTATTTCACGTGTAGCTTCTAATTTAATTCTTTTTGCTCTAATTACATCATTGGCTTCAAAATTACTATCGCATAGATTTTGTGCAAACTGTACAACTTCTTTATTATCGTTTTCTCCCCCAAGGGTAGCACTAGTTAGAATATATCTTATATCGTCTTGTAATAGCTTTGCTTTTAATCTTCTTAAAAGCATAGATACTTCGATACCAGTTGAACCTTTATAAACATGTGCTTCATCAAGAACAATAAACTTCCAGTTTTCTGCGTATTCGCCACCAAAAAATACATTATCATCTGGTCTAACCATCAAGTATTCTAACATTGCATAGTTTGTTATTAGTATATGTGGTGGTGTCTTTTTCATTTGTTCTCTAGAAATCAGTTCGTTTTGTAATGGCAGCTCTCCATTGTTTAACTTTTTATATTCAACTAAAGCGTCGTTATATTTATGCTTTGTTTGTCCAGTATAGCTGCCATAAGTTATTTCTGGGTAATCGTCAAGCAGTTCTCTTAAACGCTCTATTTGGTCATTAGCTAGAGCATTCATAGGATAAATTATCAATGCCCTAACACCCGCATTCAATTTTCCCACTTCTTGTTGACGTATTAAATAATCAAATATGGGAATTAAAAAGCTTTCAGTTTTACCTGAACCAGTTCCTGTTGAAACAACTATATTTTTCCCATTTTGAACTCGTAGAATTGCTTCTTCTTGATGTTTGTATAGCGGTCTTGTTTGTGACATTTTTACTTTTCTGAAATCTTGTGCTAAATTACCTAAGTCAATGAGTTCCTCTATGCTTTTACCCTTTACAAAAGCATCGGTAACATCTAGAAAAGGTCCTTTAGCAAGAGAATTTTCGTCACTAAGCTCTCTCTTAAACTGTTGCGAATATATACTGTCATTAATTTCAAATATTGTCCCTAGATATCTTTTGTATTTATCTACTATGTTTTTCGATGCATTTACTGGTGAAAATCCCATTTTTATTTCCCCCTACTTAATTGATACTCCAATTGTGCGTAGCTTGTCCATTATTTCTTTGCACATAGTCTTATTTAAGCCTTGGATTGTCGAAAGTTTTTTTGTTCCTCCTTCTACTATATCTTTTACGGTTAAAATTTTTGCTTTTTTTAGATAGTTATACTCAATCATAGAAAGTCCGATTTCAGAAAGATGTGTATCTAATATATCTGTTTTTTCTTGTGCATATTTTGTTGCTGCAATCTCATCCCTATAGTTATGAATCTGTTGTTTTTCTTCTTGAATATGCAATGAATTATTTCTATTTGTCAATTCCATTTGTTCAATCTTTATAGTGTTATTGTCTTTATATTTCATAACTATTTGATTGTATGTAGATTGTGCAGCAATAGCCACAGGAGTGTGCATAATTACTGGCATTTCATTTGTAAACGCTACAATAAATACATAATCTTCAGGATAAAGACTATCATAACGCCTATACCTCACAGCCCTTGTTAGTCCCCTCTCCTCATCTTTAACAATAATCTTTCTATAGGCATCAAATAAAAACTCAACATTATCATATCCATCAAAATATGTTAAAGAAATATACTGTAATTTACTCAAATCTAGAATGTGAACATTAACATCATAATAAATAGGACTCTTTCCATATGTAGTTTTCATAGCTAATATGCCTTTATAGTTGTGTCTGTTATTTTTATCTATTAATTTTAAATTGTAGATAATGTATTGGCAACTCACCTGCATTTGAAAGTTACTATTCTCACATTTCTTAATATATTTTATAGCTATATTCTTTCCCTGTAAGTTGTATGGATTTATTAGATTATGTTGAAATTCCGCTATAAATACATAACTTGTAACACCAAAGCCTGTATCGTCTTCTTCGTCTTCAAAAACACAAATTTCATACAATCCACTGCTTAGTGTACATTTAATAACAAACTCGCCTTCATTAACTGGCAATTTTTCCGCTAATATTTGTTTATTCTCTATCAACATTATGTCTACATAGTATTTTGCTTTTCCTATAATATCTAATTCACCAATTAGTTTTCCTGCTTCATAGTCTCCTTTAAGTATATGTGATACTACAATGCTACGAGTAATAACTCTTATGAATTCCACTCTATTTTTAGATAACTCTATAAATATATTTCTCGCAACCTTTTCCCTCCCAAGCCACGACTTAAAGCGTGTTATGTCACATTCAAAAACACCTTTTGTCTTTGACTTAGTATAAGTAACTGATTGTTCTTCAGAAGCATTATCATAATTTATTTGTTCATCCATACTTAATTTGATTTTGTCTTCTGGGTATTTAATATAAATATAAGATGGGATATCACCATGCCAAATATCAGTAGGCTTTTCTACATTCCACATACCTGAACCCATTTTCCATTTCAAAACTGGAATTTCAAAAAACAGATTAATAATTTCTATCTTTGTAGTATATATAAATTCTAAATGATAAATTTCTGACTGTATCACAAAATTATAAGAATTATCATCAATGTTCCTTTCGCCTATACCCCCTTGTGGCTTTACCATTAATTCATTATTAAATCTAATTGTACCCTTTGACTTAAATATATAAGGGGCATCTTCAAACTCATAGTTAATACCTTTGATAAGAGCGAACTGCCAAAAACGGTTAGTACCATCATTCGGAACATCTACGGAAACTGTATATATACTGTCTTCTTTGCAATCATAGTCGCTTAGATTTAGAATGTATCCAGTTTCTCCGCTTTTATCGCCAAGTTCAATCACAGTTGTTTCTTTATCAAATAGTTTATGTCTAATACCATTGATTTCTATTGCTGTTCCATTTGCCCTCCTTGCTGCTATCTTAAGTAGAATTGTAGGAGCATCACTGTAAACTGGAATATTTGCATTGTTATATACTGCATGTGATGAACTTAAAGCTCTTCTACAAAGTAATCCTTCTTCAAGTCTTTTACCAATTGAAATAGGTTTGCCATCAGGTAATCTTATTATATCCCCATATTCAAACTCGAAATACGACCTTACCAAATTACCAATAGATTCATTTTCAATAAGTGCATCAGAACGTGGAATTTCGTATGCTTTTGTAAAAGCATACGCCTCGCCTTTGGGCATGCTATTGTCTGAATTTAGATAATCACCATCTTTATCAAAAAATCTAATAGAATCAACTTTGATTTTAAACATCCTAATGCGATTATTATTGCAAGTAAGTTCAACTACAAATTCACTAAATATATTTTCCGCTTCAATGTCTAGCTCATCTATTTCCGTCTTATATCCAGTGACAGCTTGATATAAGGCAGTATTGACAGTCCAATGCCTTTCATTGCTGTGAATAATCCATCTTATATCTTTATCAAATTCAAACTTAATTAGTTGGGTTGGTAGTACTAATTTGAACGATGTATTTTTAAAATTACATTTTATATAAGGAGATGAATAACTTTTTTTACCTACAGCGTTAGAAAAACTATTATGATATTTATTATATTGCAATCTAAACTCACTTGAATTTTCTTGCCAATTATTAAATAGAATAGATAATCTGCTGACAGGGTTTACTGGAATTACTTGTTCCCAAAAGCATTTATCAATAAGCTTGAGCAATCGTCTAATTCTTATCTTTCCTCCACGAATATTTACACCTATTGCATTTGCAGTCTGTTTTACTAGCAAATATGTTCTTCCAGTATTATCATTTCTTTGAGTAACTTCAATAAGATTGTTCATCATTTCAGAATTATTACGAGTCAAATCTCGTTCTAAATCTATATTGTAATACTTAAATAAGAATTCGAACATTTCATTTGCATAATGGTCAGATACAAATCCGTGCATTAAGATATTATTGACACGTTCATTCTTAACAAGTAAAACCTTATTATTTGAAGAAAGAGTTGTAACAAAACTCTCACCAATACGTCCTTGAGATATTGCATTTATACTTTTAATCTTCAATACCTCTGCAACATGTCCCCAAAGATTTCCGTCATAGTATCTAATTCCGATTTGAACGAGAGCTGTAGCAAATACTGAGTCGTTAGTTATTTGTATGTTTGAGCTTATAAGTGCTCTACATTTTACCTTAAAATAGTCAATCAAAATTTCGTACTCAAAATCATTTATTATAATATCTCCAATAAATTTTTTCTTTTGAAACTCTTTTAATATACGATTCTTTAACCTTTCAAACGGAGTTATCGTTTTCTTTGGTGGTTTTTTTAAAGCCAAAACTACTTCTGGCTTTAGCTCATCTTTTTCCATTAATTATACCCCCTCAGAAAATATAAAGTACTGATGCTATATGTATAATATTTGTTATTAAAGTAATAATGTTATAAATTTAGGATTTATTTGTCATAGCTGTAATTCTACAATATATGATAAATTCCTCCCTACGTCTAAATATAAATATGACTACAATAATATTTAACTATAAATCCTTGACAATATAAAAACAGACTAAGAATCAAAATCCCTAGTCTGTTGATATATGTATTTGGTGAACCTGAAGGGACTCAAACCGCTACTCCTTGAAAGATACCTCCATGTGCTAATAATCGTAAACATTACATCATTATCTACATATAGATGCAACGGATGCAAGTTTACGCAAATTTCCTCAACATAAAAAAATCCATACCCTCACGAGTACGGATTTTTTTATTTTTATATTAGTCTCTAGCTAATCTCTTGTAAGTTTCATATCTGTTCTTTGAATCTTTCTCAGCTTTTACAAATAGTTCTTCCGCTTCTTGTGGGAAGTCCTTTGTAAGTGAAGAGTATCTTACTTGATCCATTATGAAGCTTCTGAAGCTTTCTGTTGGCTCCTTGGAGTCAAGTGTAAATGGATTCTTGCCTTGCTCTGTAAGCTCTGGGTTGAATCTCCACAAGTGCCAATAGCCTGCCTTAACAGCTTGATCTATATTTGCTTGTGTTCTTCCCATACCTTGTTTCATACCATGGTTGATACATGGAGCATATGCAATTATTAAGGATGGTCCATCATACTTTTCTGCTTCTGTTATAGCCTTCAAGAATTGGTTCTTGTCTGCTCCAATACCTACTTGTGCTACATATACATAGCCATAAGTAGTTGCAATCATACCAAGATCCTTCTTCTTTATTTTTTTACCTGAAGCTGCGAATTTTGCAACTGCTCCAGTAGGAGTTGATTTAGAGGACTGTCCACCAGTGTTTGAGTAAACTTCTGTATCAAATACAAATACATTTACATTTTCACCAGAAGCTAGTACATGGTCTAGTCCACCGTAACCGATATCATAAGCCCAGCCGTCTCCACCAAATATCCACATGGATTTCTTAACTAGGTAGTCCTTCTTCTCTTTTATTTCTTCTATGATTTCTTTTGCTCTAGGATCAGTTACGCCACAGCCGCAACTACAGCAGCTACAACCTTCAATAAGAGCTAAAATTTTAGCTGTTGCAGTTTTACTTGCTTCGGCATCTTCCTTGCCTTCTACCCATTCAGCAAATGCTTCTTTATATTCAGCAGGAATGTTAAGCTCTAAAACTTCCTTCATTATGTCATTTAATCTGCTTCTCATTTGTTTTACACCAACTGCCATACCTAAGCCAAACTCTGCATTGTCTTCAAATAATGAGTTTGCCCAAGCTGGACCTTTGCCTTGTTGGTTTGCACAGTATGGTGTTGCTGGTGCAGAAGCTCCCCAAATTGATGAACATCCTGTAGCATTTGCAACTATCATTCTATCGCCAAACAATTGAGTTATAACTTTTGCATATGGAGTTTCTCCACAGCCTGCACAAGCACCTGAGAACTCAAGCAGTGGTTGTGAGAATTGGCTGCCTTTTACTGTTTCCTTAGACATTAAATTATCCTTCATAGGCACAGTCATAGCATAATCCCAATTTGCAACTCCTGTCTCTGTTTGAGTTGCTATAGGCTTCATTATTAATGCCTTTTCTTTTGATGGGCAAATGTCTGCACAGTTACCGCAGCCTGTGCAATCAAGTGTACTTATTTGCATTCTATAAGCTAGACCTTCAAGACCCTTACCAATTGCCTTCTTTGTCTCAAATGCATTTGGAGCCTTGCTTGCTTCTTCTTCAGTTACAAGTATAGGTCTAATGGCTGCATGTGGACATATGAAGGAACATTGGTTACATTGGATACATTTATCAATTTGCCATTCTGGAACATTAACAGCTATACCACGTTTTTCATATGCAGCTGTTCCCATTGGTAAAGTACCATCTTCTCTGTCTACAAATGCGCTTACAGGAAGTGAATCTCCATCTTGTCTATTTATAGGAATTAATATATTCTTTATAAACTCTGGAGCTTCTACGGCTGCTGCTGCCTCTTCTTTTGCACTGCTCCATGATGCTGGTACGTCAATTTTAACTAAAGCATCAGTACCTGCTTCTACAGCTTTATAGTTCATATTGATTATTGCGTCACCCTTCTTACCATAGCTCTTAACAACTGCTTCCTTTAGATACTTAACAGCATCTTCTACAGGAATTACATCTGCAAGCTTGAAGAAAGCTGATTGCATTATCATGTTTATTCTATTGCCTAAACCAATTTTTACACCTAAGTCTGTAGCGTTTATTGTATAGAAATCTATGTTATTATCTGCAATATATTTCTTTAAATTAGCTGGAAGCTTTTCATCCAATTCTTCTGGCTTCCATTGGCAGTTAAGAACGAACTTGCCGCCCTTCTTTAAGCCCTTAACCAAGTCATATTGATAAACATAGGATTGGTTATGACATGCTACAAAGTCTGCTTCATTGATTAGGTAAGTTGATTTAATTGGCTTCTTACCAAATCTTAAGTGAGAAATTGTTACGCCGCCTGATTTTTTGGAGTCATAGGAGAAGTAACCTTGAGCATATAGGGCAGTATTGTCGCCTATAATCTTGATAGCACTCTTGTTTGCTCCTACTGTACCATCTGAACCAAGTCCCCAGAATTTGCATCTGATTGTTCCTTCTGGAGCAGCATTAATTTCTTCCTTTATGTCTAATGAAAGGTTTGTTACATCATCAACGATACCAATTGTGAAGCCGTTTCTTGGGTTCTTTGACATTAGGTTGTCATATACAGCCTTTAGTTGTGAAGGAGTAGTATCCTTTGAACCTAGACCATAACGTCCGCCTATTATCATTGGAGCATTTTCCATATTAGCATACATACCACATACATCTAAGTATAATGGCTCGCCTAGTGCTCCAGGCTCTTTAGTTCTGTCAAGTACTGCTATTCTCTTTACTGTCTTTGGTAATACATCAAAGAAGTATTTTGATGAGAATGGTCTATATAGGTGAACCTTTATTATACCTAGCTTAGCTCCTCTTGCGTTCATATAATCAACTGTTTCTTCTAGGGACTCAGTAACTGAACCCATAGCAACGATTACATGTTCTGCATCTGGCGCACCATAGTAGTTAAAAGGCTTGTATTCTCTTCCAGTTATCTTGCTGATTTCCTTCATGTAGTCTGCAACCATGTCTGGAACTGCATCATAGAACTTGTTGCAAGCTTCTCTAGCTTGGAAGAATATATCAGGGTTTTGTGCTGTACCTCTTGTTACTGGATGTTCTGGATTTAATGCATTGTCTCTAAATTTCTTAAGAGCTTCTTTGTCAAGTAGTTTTTCTAAGTCCTTATAATCCATAGTTTCAACCTTTTGCACTTCATGTGATGTTCTAAAACCATCAAAGAAGTGTAGGAAAGGAACTCTTGATTTTATTGCTGTTAAGTGTGCTATACCAGCTATATCCATAACCTCTTGTACAGAGCCTGATGCTAAAAGAGCAAAACCAGTTTGTCTTGTAGCCATTACGTCAGAGTGATCTCCGAAAATTGATAACGCATGACTTGCTAAAGCACGAGCTGTAACATGGAATACTGCAGGTAATAATTCTCCTGCTAGCTTGTACATGTTAGGTATCATAAGCAGCAAACCTTGTGAAGCTGTATAAGTTGTAGTCAACGCACCTGTTGCTAATGAACCATGAAGAGCACCTGCTGCGCCACCTTCAGACTGCATTTCAACTACATTTACTTCTTGTCCAAAAATATTTTTTTGTCCATGAGCTGCCCATTCATCAACATGTTCAGCCATTGGTGATGATGGTGTAATTGGAAATATGGCAGCGACGTCTGTAAATGCATATGAAACGTATGCGGCAGCTTGGTTTCCATCCATCGTTTTCATTTTTTTTGTCATAAGTAGACCCCCTATTAAAAATAAGTATTAACCACCATTAAGTATATTAAATATTGTATACAATGTCAATTTTGTAGGAATAATTTAATAATATAAAAGGCTGGCTGTATAAATATACCCTCAGAAGGATTATATGGATTTATACAGCCAGCCTTTTATATTTTATTTATAGAAATATTCTAACAAATATCATAAGAATCACACCCGGAATTCCTAAAAAACCTGCTATTAAAGCAGTTATGGGATTAACTCCAATATTTATTCCTATGTAGTTACCAATAAAGTTAAAAATTACCAGAACTATTGCTCCTATAATACCATTTAATACCAGACGCATAATAAGCTTTATTGGTAGTACCAAAAGCATTCCGAGAAAATACACTGCGCCTATAGCCAAAAAAATTGCCAATATAGAAAACAGGTCTATTTGTGGCATAATATCTCCCCCTAAACCTTAACTTGTTAATATATATTAGGGTAGTGATTAAATTATTACTTAAAGTATAGACAACCTATATTTTAAACCTTATCTCTTTTTCCTTTGCTTGTTTTATTAGAAATATAAATTTTGACCTAGCCGCCTCAATTTTATATATGGCATGGTCTACAAGCTCCTGTTCTGTTACATTGTCAAAGTAATTCTGTGCATCATACATTTCCTGTTTTGCATTGTCTACGGAGAGAAAAAAATCTTCTAGCGCTTCTTCCTCGCTGTCTTTGTAACCATATTTGATGGCGCTAAATAAATTATTGAATATCTTGTTTTTTTTAATCTTCTTTGTTGCTAAATTTGTTGACATTAAAAATACACCCCTATATATACAAATATTTATTAATTAATTTCACCAATTATTAACAATTATATTCAGATGGTGTATTTTTATGTTCACAAAGTATAGTTGTGACATTAATCTTCTATATATAATAGAATAATCACTTATTTTTTAACCTTTTAGCTATCTCCTCCATATAAATATTGTCGGTACCGCAACAGCCACCGAATATTTTTGTATTAATATATTTGTATAATTCCATCATGTCAGATATTTCCCATCGCTTTTGCCATACCAATAGTCTCTGTTAATGCAGACATAATACCTGCATATAGAAAGTCTGCATGAGAGTCTTTAAATAAACTTGCCTGCCATGAATAAAATTCTTGAGCCTGTTCTATAGATAAAGCTTCAATCGCTCTCCTAAAGCACCTTCCATTAAAATCATTGAAGCTGTATTAAAACAAGTTTTGAAATCCATAATCCACCTCTATTCAAGAAATCTTACATAAATATATAAAAATCATGGTTATAAAGGAAATTGATTTCCTTAAACCATGATTCTTAAACATGACTAAATTTCTCTTCTGCCTTCTAAGGCTTTCATGAGAGTTACTTCATCTGCATACTCTAAGTCTCCACCTACAGGAATTCCATGGGCTATTCTAGTAACCTTTATTCCCAATGGTTTAAGAAGTCTCGAGATATACATAGCAGTGGCTTCTCCCTCAATATTTGGGTTGGTTGCCATTATAATTTCATCAACATCTTGTTCTTTTAGGCGCATTAATAGTTCTTTAACCCTTATGCCTTCTGGCCCGATACCTTCCATTGGAGAAATTGCACCGTGTAGTACATGATACAGACCTTTAAATTCCTTGGTCTTCTCCATAGCAACTACATCCCTAGCATCCTCTACTACACAAATAATGCGGTTGTCTCTCTTTGGGTTAGAGCATATGTTGCATATATCGGAATCAGTCATATTGTAACAGACATTACAATATTTAATATTTTTTTTTGCATTTATCATTGAACTCGCCAGCTGCTCCACTTCATTGTATGGCATATCCAATAAATGAAATGCTAGTCGCTGAGCAGTTTTGTTTCCTACCCCAGGCAGCCTAGAAAGCTCTTCAATGAGCTTTGCTATAGGGGCTACGTAATAACTCATTAAAATAAACCTCCAGGTAAGCCGAGTCCTCCTGTAAGCTTAGACATTTCTCCGCTAACCATTTCTTCAGCCTTTCTTATTGCTTCATTTACTGCAGCTAAAATAAGATCTTCCAGCATTTCAACGTCTTCAGGGTCTACTACTTCAGGCTTTATATTAATTGATACAAGCTCTTTTTTTCCAGTTACAACAACCGTAACAGCTCCACCACCTGCACTTGTTTCAATCTGTCTTTGCTCCAGTTCCTCTTGAACCTTCATCATGTCCTTTTGCATTTTTTGAGCCTGCTTAATCATGTTATTCATATTTCCCATACCACCACCAGAAAATCCACCCTTTGCCATGATACATACCTCCTAAATAAAATTTATTTGTTAAAACAATTTAAACTCCATATTATCATATCTCATTTATTATACTATTCTTCATTTATTACTTCAACCTTGTCCTGTCCTGCTAACTGTATAGCTGCTTTGACTATATCAATGCTTTCCTCTGACACTGCCTCTTCTTCGTCTATTATTATGCTTTTTATTTTAATATCTGTAGCAAAGTATTCTGCTGCTTCTGCTTCTATATTCTTTTTAATTTCTGGCATTTCTAAGGCTTCCTTGGAATATCTGTCCTCTTTGTCAAAAGAAAGTATCAATACCTTATCGTCAAGTCTTAAAGGTTTAGCAGTCATAACAAAGGTAGCTAGTTTCATCTTTTGTTTTTTCTTAAGGAACTGTTTGAATCCACCCCACTTTTCTAAAACTCCTGAGGCATCATCGGTAACCTTTGAAACCTGAGATTTTTTCTGAGGTTTGTTTTCTGCCTTTGGTATCACATCTTTGTTTTGATTTTGCTCTACATCTTGTTTCAGTGCTGTTACTGCAATAGTTGTGCTACCGTCAGCAATAGCTTTCTCAAGTTTAGCCATTCTAGCCATAATTCCGTCAAGGCTGTCATCTCCTGCAGCCTTACACATCTTTACAACTGCAATCTCAAGCAATATCCTTGGATTTGAATACCACTTTGCTTCAGCTTCAAGCTCTGAAAGATATCTTATGCACCTTACTATGCTTTCGTTTGGGAAGTTTTCTCCGCTTATCTTCAGACTCTTAATATCTTCTAAGGACATATCTATTATATCCTCGGGTTTATCTAGTATCTTTGTCATTAGAAGGTTACGATAATAGGCAGTCAAGTCCTTTATAAACTGGTTTATGTCCTTACCACCTGCTACAATCTCATTTATTAGCATTATTGTTTTTGAAGCCTCGCCCTTTAGAATCGCTTCTCCAATTTCCATAAGATGCTGTTCTCCCGAAATACCCAATACTTCAAGCACTGTTTTTTCTGAAATATGCTTGCCGCTAAATACAGAACATTGATCCAGTATGTTAATTGCATCACGCAAAGCACCGTCAGAATTTCGAGCAATAAGTCTCAGTGCTGCATCTTCTACCTCTAGCTGCTCATGACTACATATATGCTTCAATCTTTTAATTATGTTTTCTACACTTATTCTTTTAAAGTCAAACCGTTGACACCTAGAAAGTATAGTGGCAGGAAGCTTGTGAGGCTCAGTTGTTGCTAATATGAAAATCACATAAGCTGGGGGTTCCTCCAAGGTTTTTAGTAATGCATTGAAGGCTTCATTGGTCAGCATGTGAACCTCATCTATTATGTATACCTTGTATTTGCCTAGAGTAGGAGTAAACTTGATTGCCTCTCTAAGATTTCTTATGTCGTCAATACCTCTGTTGGATGCCGCATCTATTTCTAAAACGTCGATGGAGCTGCCTTCGCTTATACTTATACAGCTGTCACACTTATCACAGGGATTATGGTCTATAGGGCTGCTACAGTTTACCGCTTTAGCCAGAAGCTTAGCGCTGCTGGTCTTACCCGTGCCTCTTGTCCCACAGAACAAGTATGCATGAGACAATTTATTATTTTCAAGCTCATTTTGTAAGGTTGCTGTTATTTGCTCCTGACCATAGACATCCTCGAACGTCCTAGGACGCCACTTTCTATACAATGCTGTATACATTTTGCGATCCTCCAAAACCATGTGTGTATTTTCATTATTCCCTAATATAAATATATATAACATATATAATATACTATAACTATGTTAACATTTTTTTCATTTAAATTACAGAAAAAAGTGCTCTATACAAGCACTTTTTATATCATCCTAATTTAGTTAAAAGAATTTAATATCTTCATCTCTATGTATCTTATAGAAGATTTCAGGCTTAATTTTATAAGTTCTAAGGAAAATGTCTATTATGTCGGGGTTAAACTGTGTCCCCTTGCAAGCACCAACCTCTGTTATACCTTCCTCTATGGTTCTAGGAGCTCTGTAGGAACGTTCTGAGGTTATTGCATCAAAGGCATCAGCTACGCTTATTATGGATGCCATAAAATTTATATTTTTTCCAGACAGCCCGTCAGGATAGCCTTTTCCGTTATATTGTTCATGGTGATGCCTTATTGCATACATAATATTTTGGTCTAAGCCTATGTTGGATAATATCTTATAGGCAATGCTTGGATGCTGTTTTATTACATCATATTCTTCTTTTGTAAGCTTATCTTTCTTATTCAATATTGTATCACTTATCCCTATTTTTCCTATATCATGTAACACGCCCGCTACCCAAATGTCTTCAATTAAGTTTTTATCAAGATTCATTTCTGAGGCTAATAAGGTAGCATATCTTGCAACTCTTATAGAATGGCTCTCCGTATATATATCCTTTGCTTCTATTGCACTTATTAGGCTTTGCACAGTCCTTAAGTATGATACCTTAACGCGTTCATAGGCTCTTGCATTATCTATGCTAAGCGCTACACTGCTACCTATAGAGCTAATTAATTCAACAAGCTCTTGGCTAGGCTTATTCTTCATATATGTACTCATAGTCCCTATAAGTATATGGTGAGCAATCAGCGGAGTATACAGTATAAACCTTGCTCCTTCTTCCTTATACAGAAGGCTAAAATATTCATTGCAGAAGTCTTCTTCATTTTGTATTTCTACTATGTATGGCTTACAATTTTTCATTATTTTTGCAATATTTGACTTTTTTGTATCTAAATTAATATAACTTATATTCTCAAGACGAATTCCTTTTGCTGCCTTAACAACTAATTCGTATGAGTCATCTTTTTCAAAAAGAGAGATTACAGCACAAAGTGTATCTACCGTCTCCATCAACTGACTTACTACTATTTCTAATTGTTCATCAAGATCCAAGGTACCAGTGATAGCTTCACTAACATTATTTATCGCCTTCAGTTGGTTATAGCTAATCTTTAGTTGATTTTCCATTAATTTTCTTTGCGTAATGTCTCTCATTATACCTTGTATTCCTATTATATTGCCGCCTTCCACTAGTCTGCGTGCACTGCCTTCCAGATACAGTATTCTTCCAGATTGTCTTGTCATTTTAAGCTGAAACTCATAATATTCATTGGCATAACATGCCGCTAAGGTCTTTTCATTTAATTCATTTCCCAAGATAGAATTCAGTTTTTTACCCATTAGAGATGCCCGAGGTTGACCTATTATACTTTCTACAATGTTATTTACATAAGTTACTTCTGCATCATTATTGAGAACAACAACCATATCAGATATATTGTTTACCAACTTTCTAAATTTTTCTTCTGATTCATTTAGTTGTTCCATTGTAGCTCCAAGTTGTTCATAGGAGGCTTCAAGCTCTGCATTAATCTCTTGAAGACTTTCATTATTGTTATATAGCTCTTCAGTTCTTTTAAATAAATCCTCATAGGATTTTTTGAGGTTATACGACATTTGATTGAAGGTATCTGCTACCTCACCTATTTCATCATTTCTTTTTATTTTAATAGTATGCTCTAGGTTCCCCAAAGCAAGCTCTTTTGCTCCATCACGAAGTAAAAGCATCGGACCCGATATGGAGTTAGATAAAAATAAAGATAACATTGTAACAATAAGAATAATTATTAATCCAATTAAGCTCATTGAACCATATATATCCTTATTTATAATATTCACATTTTCTATTAAGCTGTATGCATCAGAAACTACCACAAACTTTAAATCAATGGTGCTTATAGATGAAAATGTACAAAGCCATTTACCTTCTTCAGATTCAATATCGCGATTTCCTTCTTTTGCTTTTAATATATCTTTTGATATATTCTGCAATATAAATTTGTCATCTTTAATGTTTCTATAATTAGTATATTTATTGTTTGTAGTAAATTTTATATTTCCGTTTGCATCTATTAAAAATATGTCAGAATCAGCCACGTTTTTAACTTGTTCAATAGTTTTTTCTAAAAAATTATAATTTAGATTAGCAACAATTACTCCTTCAAATTGTTTACTTTTGTCATACAATGGCATAGTAATAGCTACAGTCTCCATACCGCTCACTACATCTGTATATGGTTCTAGCCAAAGTAACTTTCTTTTTTCACTAGAATTTACATATTCGCTTAAGTCTGTATAGTTCTTATCCTTAAATATTTCTCCAGCAGAGCTTATAAGCTCTCCGTTTTTATTTATTATATACATGTCAACAAAATCATCATTTATATCATCCTGCTTCATTAGAAATGCTTTTAATGATTCAGTAGATTTATCTATATATGTATAAGCTTGTGTAACTTTGTTTATGTCATCAGCCTGTCTCTCAAGGTAGTAATCTGTTTCCTTCAAAATATCTAATATATTACTATAGCTTTCATTTTTGTAATTCTGAAAAAACTTTTGTTCTACCTTGTTATAAATAAATAACCCAAACAGCAAGCAAGGAAGAATAGCAGCTATTGTAAAATATATAAAAATCTTAAGCTTAAAATTTCCTATTTTCAAATATATATCCTCCAATAGATTTAAGTTTTATAAAAAGTGTTTTATCTATTTATATATCTATATCTAACCATAATTTAGCGTTAAAGACAACATAATTTTTGCCAGTATTCGACATATATCATCTTTTTTTCTAAACTTATATGTTATTTGCAATATATTTTATTGTTAATTTATTTGTGTATTCTATATAATTATGACATTTTGGGCAACAAAAAAAACTTGCTTTTCAACAAGTTTAAATTTAAAGGTCGTGCACCTTCCTTCGATACATATCTACAAGCGTTACCCAAGCAGTTAGCTCCTACCAGGCAACCCTGCGGCACACGAAAGGGTTTACTTACCGTTGCTTCCTTCCGGATCTGGCGGGGTTCATAAATTTTCGTTGCGCAGGACCCAATTATTAACACTACTTACTTGAGGCAGACCTTACAGATATGCACCTCAGCAAAGGAATTCAACCCTGCTATTGCGGATTGCAGGTTACAGGGCACCGCAGTCTCCCCGTCTAGCACGACCAAGATTGTGTTCAATTTACTAGTTTATTATATAACGCATGTCAATATAAGTCAATGTATTATAATAAGTTAAAAACGCCAATAAATTCTTATAGCTCAATATATCTATTATAAAGAGTCTGCAAATTTTATATATTTATTCCTAAGTTTTTTATTTTCTTCTTGTGCTTCAATAATATTAAAATCTTTATCCAACTTGTTCTGTGTAGTTTGATCAAGTCTGCGCTCTGCCAATGAGAAAATAGCTGTATCTTCTTTTTCAATATGTTTTGAAAGCATTTGTACGTAACCCATTGCATTGCCAACAATATCTACTTTGGCATCCATATCTCCTGCTTGATGTTTCTTTAGAGCTTGCTCAAGCTCATACATATATGCTCTTCCGAAATCATGTTCTGTGAGCATGCCTTCTATAGGACCCGTACCTATATCCTTTGCAAGTTTATCAGCCATAACATTGAAAAGATGATTTTCTTCTTTTTGATGATGATATTTATCAGCAAAACTCCTAACAAAGTCTATCATTTGTGTGAAAATCTCAAAGTCTACTTTTCCTCCATTTACAATACTTATACATTGTTTACGTATAGATGAAAGTACTTTTTTTATATATACATGCTCATCTCTTAATATGTCTGCTGATTTCAAATAGATCACTCTCTTTCTTTGACTTATATAATTATCATTCCCAATATATTTTTTACAAAACATTTTATATTTTAAGAATAGAATTTTTTTGTATTTTTCGCATATTAAAATTAGTAGAAAGGAGTTGATGTAGTGACTACTTATTTGATAATTTATAGCTGCAAAAGCAGTGTTAAGAAGTTTAAGGAAGTTAATGCATTGGTAAAGGAATGTACTTGGGATGATCGCTGGATGTACCATTTAAATAATACTTGGATTATAAAGTCAGAGATGACAGCAGATGAAATAGGGATTAAGCTTGATCTCCTTACACAAAACCATGATGATTTTTTGGTTATAGAGATTGTTGATAACTATGCTTGCTGGCTTCCACAAAAAGAACTAGACTTTTTAAGAGAATATATATTTGATTAAAATGTAAATAATGATAAAAACCTCTAAGTTACTTAAATATAAGCAGCTTAGAGGTTTTTTAGAGGAATTCTTATATATTATTGGACTACAGGGAAACCTTTATTCAACCATCCTGCAGTGCCTGTAGCTGGTGTTCCCATGCCTGAATGCATTGATACTGCATCATAACCTAGGAGTCTTAATCCAGCAACTGCTTGACCTGCTGTTTGTCCTGTATAACAGTAGACTACTATTTTTTTATCCTTTGGAAGCATATTGAACTGCTGTTCCATACCTTTTCCAAAAGGTATATTTATAGCACCTTCAATATGTCCCTTTGCATAGTCTTCAGCTTTTCTAACTGATAGGAACAATGTACCTGCATCTTTTGCATCAACTAGCTTCTTAGCATCGTCCTCGCTTATCTTATAGTTTGCAAAGGTTGTACCCTTTGCAGCTTCTAAGCCATCATAATAAGCTGTGATTGCTGCTTTTATCTCTGGATTTACTTGAGCTGCTGTAGCTGCAGAGTAATCATTTGCTGTTGTTTCTGTAATGGCCGCAACACCTTCAACCTTTGATATTCCAAGATTCCAACCAAGGTTTACTGATTTTGCATTAATACCTGCCATATTTAAAGTCGCTACTGCTTGACCTGCTGTTTGTCCTGTGTAACAGTATATCATTACTGCCTTATCTGCTGGAAGCTTATCTAAGCTTGCTGCAATTGCAGGTCCCCATGGAGCATTTACTGCACCCTTTATATGACCCTTGCCATAATCTTCAGCCGATCTAATATCTAGAATAAGCATGTCTTCTCCAGCATTAACTTTTTCTACAAAGTCCTTCTCAGATATCTTGTAAATATCTTCAGGCATGTTTGCAAAGTATGCATTTACCGCTTCTGCTACTACATCTACCTTTGGAGTTTCTACTGGTGTTGGTTCTGGATTTACTACTGGTTCTTCTGCAGGCTTTGCACATGCTGACAATCCAAACACAAGTACCATTGCAATAACCAGTGATAAAACTTTTAATATCTTATTTTTCAATTTTAAAACCTCCCCTTTTTGACAACTGTGTTATTTTTTTGTCACATTCATTATATCAATAATAACCCACTCATACATAAGTCGTTTTACTTATGCAGTATAATAAGAAGTTATATCGCTAAGTTCCACGAAAAAATATAAGAGCCAGCTTAATTTTGCTGACTCCTATATATACCTCTTTTAGGAATTATCCTTATTATTTGAATCTACTGGTGTTGTAGGTGTACTTGGTGCAGTCTGTACTGTGTTGCCCATAATAGCTGACCATTCCAACCATGCTCCATCATATACTTTAAGATTCCTATAACCAGCATTATATAATGCTAGATATGTCTGTGCTGCTCTTACTGAAGTTTTGCAATACATTATAACCTGTTTATCCGCTTTTATGTCATTTTCGATGTATTGAATCTTTATATTTTGAACTGATTTATATGTGCCGTCATTATAATTGTTTTCGATATAGTTTATAAGTATTGATCCTGGTATAGTACCCTCAGCATACTCTTCTTTAGTACGAGTGTCCAAAATCACTGTATTGTCTTGAGGTTGTTCTACCTGTGCCTTTACTTCATCAATTGTTGCAATGATATCTGTGTTTTTATCCGCTGCTGTATACTTAACTGATGTGACTGCAGGTATCTCTGTATTCATTTCAAGCTTTGCAGCTTGGATTGCCTTTAGTCCGCCACTGACAACCTTCATATTTTGATGTCCATAAACTTGAAGAGTCCAAAACATTCTTGCAGCTTCCATATTGTTATTGTTATCATAGATTAATATGGTTGTATCATTTCCTATTCCCTTTGCGCCTAATACTGTCTCTATTTGCTCTTTTGGAGCCAGCATGTTTGGAACTGGTGTGCTTATTACTAAGTTATCAAGAGTAATGTTTACTGCTCCCTTAAGGTGTCCCTTAGCATATTCCTCCGATTTTTGCATGTCTACGATTACTACCTCGGATTTATTCATATAGTCCTTTAAGTCTTTTGCTTCCAATATATACTGTCCCTCACCATCAGTATTTTTTGTACTGCAACCTATGGATAGTGTCATAACAGCTATTAGCATGAATAATAAAATTGATCTAGCTTTGAATTTCATACTTTTTCCCCCTTGTAGCTATGATATTGTTAATAAAAAAACAATTATATTTTAATTATAAACTAATCTTCTTCTCCCTTGACATAGGAGTTTGATATGCTGTATCAAATTATTTGATATAATGCTAAGACTATTGGATAATTATATAATATATAAGTGTATTGGAGGAAATAATCATATGAAAACTAAGAATAACCTTGGAATATATCTAGCAATAGTTTTAATATTTGCATATGTGATAATCAATCTTGTTACACTTACCAAGTTCCCATTTGTACACTCAGATGAGCCTTGGTTAAGCGGTCTCTCCAGAAATATATTAGAGAAGGGTGATTACTCAGTAACAGAGTCCTTCTTTGATCTTAAAGCTCGATATCCTCATGCTATTAAAATCATTTTTCATACAATACAAATTATTTTTATAAAGCTTATGGGTTACAGCATTTTTACCTTTAGATTTATTTCTTTAATATTTGGTATATTATCCCTTGTGTTCATGTATAAGCTTAGTAAACTTATATTTTCTTCAAAGCTTAGTGCCTGGACTGCCACGGTACTATTGGCTCTGGACATACAGTTTATATATGCTTCTCATTTTGCCAGGCAGGAAATTATTATATTATTTATACTGCTTCTTGGCTTATGGTATAAGTTCAAACATAATGAAAGTCTTTCTCTAAAGCATGATCTAATATTGGGCTGTATAGTTGGTCTCAGTATAGGTATACATCCCAACAGCTTCTTAATATCCTTGCCCTTTGGATTTATATATTTATATGAAATATTTTTTGCAAAAAAAAGAAAACTAGTCAATTTGTTTACACTAGTTGGAGCTGTGCTTTGCTTTGCTGTCTTGTTTGTTAGTATCAGTTTATATTTTGATCCGAATTTTATTAGCAATTACAGCAAATATGGTAACGAATTTGAGGTATTTAATCCACTAACCTCAAAAATCGAAGAGATAAAGCTGTTCTATCAAAAGCTATACTATCAGGTTAGCGGCACCTATTATACACCCAACATCAAGCTACAATTCTATCTGTTTTCTATGGCTTTTGTATTATCAATAATTAAGCTTTTTGCAGGCAACGATGCTGTGGAAACAAAAAGAAAGCTAATATCCATAATTCTCACCATCGCTGCTATCAATGCAGGCATAATAATCATAGGAAGATTTAATCAAACTAGTATAATATTAGTCTTTCCAATGTTTTATATGTTAATAGCTTATTTATTAGAAAGTATACCCCGACCACAAAGGAATATTGTGACCTGTGTATTAGCTATTGCAATCGCAGGAGTTACCGCACTTAACTATCTAGAGTATCGTAATAGCTCCTATGAAAAGTATCTGGATCAGCTGTCCCTTGTGGTCAGCCCTCATGCAGAAACCTTAGGCAATCTTAATACTGAATATTATTTTGAGAACGGAAAGCTTCATGATTATAGAAATCTCACTTATCTAAAGCAAAATGGTATGAGTTTTGAAGAGTATATTAGTAATAATAATATAGAATATATTGTGTATTCTGAAGAGCTGGACTTGATTCATAATTTAGAGCCTAAATGGGATGGTATATATGGTCCCATGAACTATTATGATGAAATGAATAGCTTTATTGATAAGAGCTGTGAGCTAGTATCAAAATACTCTGATGCTTATTACGGTATCAGAATTGTAAGGTATATAGGTCTTAAACCTTGGCAGATACGTATATATAAGGTTATGCCATAGTTATATATTGCACAGCTTAGAATGAAGCTTGCTGTATAGCTCAATATATTCTGTGCCGCTTATTTCTCTAGGTCTGCTTAGGTTATTGCATATTATATCTTTAATTCTTCCTGGTTCTTTATCCATAAGAATAATTCTGTCTGCTAAAATTATTGCTTCTTGTATATCATGAGTTACAAAAACTATTGTGACTCCTGTCTTTTTCCATGCTTCAAGCAGTAAAGCCTGAAGATTCTGCCTTGTTAGTGCGTCTAAGCTGCCAAATGGCTCATCCATTAAAAGTATAGCTGGTTCTAGCGCCAAAGCTCGTGCTAGAGCTACCTTCTGCTTCATTCCTCCTGAAAGCTCATGAGGATATGAGCTATAAAAGCCCGTAAGCTTCACCATCTCTAGATATTTATGGGCTATATCTCTACGCTTCTGATTATTGTCACCCTTGCCATTTATCTTCATAGGATAAATAACATTATTCAAAATAGTCTTCCATGGCAAAAGTTGATTGAAGTCTTGAAAAATCAGTATTGATTCTGGCGATGGGGTTATAACCGTTCTACCATTTATAGTTATGCTGCCCTCATCACTTGTATCAAATCCGCCTAGTAGTCGAAGAAGTGTTGATTTACCACAGCCCGAAGAGCCTAAAACACAAACAATCTCTCCTTTTTCTACAGTAAAGCATATATCCTCTAATACCTTTAACTTTTCCTTACCTCTGTTAAAGCTCTTATTTAAATTTAAAACTTCTATCATTTCTCTGTCATTCCCCATCTTTTTATAGTTGTAGTTTCTACCTTGTTAAAAAATACTTCTTCTACTAATATACCAATAAGCATGATTAGTAAAAGTGCTGCAAACATTCCAGCAGTGTCCATGAATACTCTTTGTTTAAATATGTACCAGCCAAGTCCACCTTTGCCTCCTACTGCTCCAAATACCATCTCGGCACTAATGAGTGCCCTCCAAGATCTTGCCCATGCTATCTTTAAGCCGGACAGCAAATAAGGCAGTGAGGAAGGTATATATATGTCCTTGAACAGCATAAGTCCTTTGAGTCCTATGTTTCTGCCAACATCTGAATAAACCTTAGGTGTTGTCTTAAAGCCTGATATAAGGTTTAGAAGCAACGGCCAAAGTACAGAATGTACTATTACAAATAAAATGGCTGACCTTCCTGTTCCTAGCCAGAGTATTATTATTGGCAGCAGAGCAATGCCCGGTAATGGATGTGCCAGAGTAATCAGAGTCCCTACCAGACTGTTTAGGGATTCTGAGGTTCTCGAGACTATGGCAAGTATAAATGCCAGCAAAGCCCCTATAAGTAGTCCCTCCAATATTATAATTATAGAAAACATAGTCTGCTGAAGTAGCTCTCCTGCCACAATTGAGCTAACCAAAGCTTTAAATACCATTCCTAATGAGGGAAATATTAAGGGTGATACTATACCACTTAAGGTTACTGCTTCCCATACAACAATTAATATCAATATCCAGCCTAGCTTATTAATCTTCATAATCTACTTCATCCCACATAATTTCATTTTTATTCTTTGGAGTTTTTGAGATATAGTCATTTCTCTGCATAAAATCGGCAAATTTATCACCTCCTTGTACCTTAGAGCCGTAGCTTACGCCCTCTGTGTCTAGATATTCTTCAATTTCTTCTTCGCTGATTTCATAAGCCTTGCTTAGTATTTTTACTGCTTCTGCTCTGTTGTTTTGTATGTATGTAACCGCTTCATCTAAGGCTTTTGCAAAGCTTTTATAGCCTTCAGGGTTATTTTCATAAAAGTTTTTCGTTGTAACCTCTACGATAAAGGTGAACTCTCCTCCAATCGCTTGTTCTCCGCTTAAAATCAGTTTATTTTCCTTATTCGCAAGCTCCTTGTTTAGATAAGGAGGGGCTGTAAAGTGTGCTGTTATATCCTTTTTTATCTGTAACGCATTCATTCCGTCAGGATGAGCCATAGTAACAAGCATATTATCCAGCTTGTGAGAATCTCCAAATTCCTTTTCGCATGCCATTGATAATAAAATATGCTGTACGCTGCCCGGCTGTGGAAGAGCTATTCTATCTTTATCATTTAGATCACTTATTGAGCTTACTTCACTTCTGTTTGTAACTAAGCCAACAGGAGTCTTAGAAAGTCCTCCTGCAATCTTCCATTCCATGCCTTTGTCCCAGCCTATTAAGAAAGGTGGAATTGCCATAAAGCCTATGTCAACCTCTTTTGCCAGCATTGCTTCTCTTATAGCCGCAGTATTACCCATTTGCTTCCAGTTTACTGTGACATCTGGTTGATTCTTCTCTAACAGCTTCAGTTCCTTCATGATTTGCAGGGGTGCATAAGCCAGTCCAAATTGCTCGGCTATTGTTATTTCCTTTGTCTCAGTAGGTTTGGTGCAGCCAGTGCCAAAAACTATGATAAATATCAATAATACTATCACAAATCTATAACTATTTTTCATTTCAGCTTTTCCTTTCAGCAAAGAAATTTTTGACCAAATTATTGTTTCCTTTGTCTAAAATTTTTATTTCCTTATAGGCTTTTTCTATATTAGCCTGTAATGCCTCCATGCTTTCTCCTGTAATAATCATGTATCCTGCTCTAGCTGTTGCGTTCTCAATTTCCCCTATGATACTATTTAAGCCTACATTATATTTAGCTTGAAGAACTTCCGGCAACTGTTTAAGCTTCTCCATATCATTTAGAAAATGCACAGTCCCATGGTCTGCAAATATCATTTGAACAGACAATTTCTTATTGTTTTTCTCTAAGTCATAGTTATCTAGTAGGGATGTATCCAACTCTCTTCCTAGACTACCTTCAATTAACATATTTAAAATATCTATGCCAGTAACAGCAGGAATAAATTCATCCTCATAGGCTCCTCCGATTCTACAGGCGATTTCATTCACCTTGATACCTTCTTTGCCAATCAGCATTTGATAATATATAGGACCGTTATGTATCTTGAATGTATCAGTTATTTTTATCGTAAGCTGTTTTATTTCTTTGTAATAGTCATTCATAAACTTGGAGGGAAAATCATGGGCTATGCATACGCCTATATGGGGGTAGTTATTATGGCATACTCTATCCGTAACAGTTAGTATATGAAGCTTGCCATTACACAGCCAACCGCTTACTGTAATCTCTTCACTTGGGTAGTACTCTTCCACCAAAATTTCCTGTTCTTTTGAAAAACTCAAGACTTCGTCAAACACAGTTCTTATTTCCTCTATAGATTCAAGCTTGTATACACCCCGCTGCCCTTGACTGTCCAAAGGTTTGACGACCAGAGGAAAACTCATACCTATAAGCTCTGATTCTGTAAAATTCTTTGATATAAGTCTATAATCTGCTGTTGGTATTTGGTTACTTTTGAAAATACCCTTCATAATCTTTTTGTTTGTTACAGCTTTAGCGGTTTTAACATCTATAAAGCTTGGCAGTCCCAGCTTCTCCGCTACCCTTGCCGCAGTATAAACAGGCTGATCTGTACCCAAGGTAAGCACTCCGTCAATCTGATGCTTCTCTGCTGCCTTTATGTTTGCCTCCACATCAAAGGTGCTAATCAGCTCACCAATGTCACATATCTGCTTTGCTGGTGCATTTTTATAGTAATCACTTACTATTACAGTGTGTCCCTTTTGCTTTGCTCTTTTTACCGCATTGAGCTGACCATTGCTCCCACCTAAAATTAAAAGCTTCATATTTTTCTCCTATAAATATGTTTCTTTGATTTTATATTGAGGTTTGGTATCTTGTACCATTTTTTTGTTAGTCCTGCTATAGTTTATATAAATGTTGTAGAACAACTTTGCAAGCTTCTTAATATTATAGTTTGAGCTTCCATATTTACGCTGTTCATGCATAACAATTGCATTTCCTATATTTTTTGTATATCTTAGTGTTATTGCAGTAATGTAAACAAAAGAAGCTTTTTCCTCTATGACCTTCAAGGCTATAGAGCTTCTCATTACTCTAAAGCTGCTTACCCTGACATTTTTGGGTTTACCACAAACAATGTTAAATAGGTGGTCTGTCATATTACTTCCAAAATTTCTTACTGCTGAATGTTTTTTGACTGTAGGTATTCCATACACTACATCATAGCCCTTTTCTATTTCTTCCATAAGTGTTGCAATCTCTTCGGGAGGATTTTGCAAATCATCATCTATGGTAATTACATAATCACCTTTTGCATGTCGTAAGCCACACATAATAGCATTCTGCTGACCGAAGTTTTCACTAAGCTGTATAAGCTTTATTGAAGTATTGCTGTCTCGTGCTGCTTTCATCTGAATAAAGCTGTCATCTACGCTATTGTCATCAACCAAAATAATCTCATATACATTTGTAATGGCAGTTAAATTTTTAATCAGTCTGTTGCACAGCTCCTGTATTGATTTAGAGCTGTTATATACAGGTACAATTACTGAAATGCTGCCATACATCTATAAATCCTCCAATATGTTTGTTATAGCTTCACCTATATAGTTTAGTTCCACTGATTTAAGATCAGGGTATATTGGAAGCCTTAAGACACATTTACCTATCCGATTAGTCACTGGTAAATCCTCTGCAATAAAGCCTAGGCTTCTCCCCATAGCAGAGCTATGCAGTGGAACAAAATGGCTGGCTGTATGGATGTTTTTGTCCTTTAGCCGCTTCATTACATAAGCTTGAGTTTTTGCATCATTAAATAGCAAATAAAATATATGATAGTTTGAGCGGCATTCCTCTGGTATTTTTGTCATGCTGAAAAGTCCTTTATTGGCGTATCCTTGCAGCATCCTTGTATAAAAATCATGGACTCTATGTCGCTCTTTGGTAATATAGTCCATATCCTCCAGTTGACCATAAAGCATTGCCATTAAGATATCTGAAGGGCTATAGCTAGAGCCTATATCTACCCAACTGTAGCTGTCCACTTCACCCCTTAGGAACTTTACTCTATCTGTTCCTTTTTGTCTTATGCAATCCGCTCTCTCTAAAATTTCTTCGTCTTTAACATTTATAAGCAAAGCTCCTCCCTCACCGCTAGTAAAATTCTTTGTGCTGTGAAAGCTGTAGCAGCCCATATGTCCAATACTTCCAAGATATTTGTTTTTATATTTTGCATTTACTCCTTGAGCTGCATCCTCTATTACAAAAAGCTTATGCTTTTTTGCTATGTCCATTATTTCATCCATCTTACAGCCTATCCCGCCGTAATGCACAGGAACTATAGCCTTTGTCCTATCTGTTATCAGCTTATGTATAGAGCTTGGATCTATATTTAGAGTTGCTTCCTCTACTTCGGCAAAAACAGGCTTTGCCCCTCGAAGCAAAACTGAGTTTGCTGTAGAGCTAAAGGTAAAGGAAGGCATTATAACCTCATCCCCAGGCTTAATATCTATCAGAAGCATTGCTAATTCCAAAGCATGAGTAGCTGAGGTAGTCATCAAGACCTTGTTTAGTGCGAAGCTTTTTGTTAGAAGCTCTTCAACCTTCGTTGTATAATAACAGTCTCCGCTTATTTTGCCCATTGAGATAGCATCAATTATATATTGTGTCTCCCCTTGAGATTTATAAGTTTCATTAAATGAGATCATTTATCATCACTTCTTTGTTTAAAATTATTTCATTATCTACTGTCATAAGCAGTTCATTTGCATATTTTAGGGATTCTATAGTGCCTGCATCCGCCCACTGTCCTGTTAATATATTGTAGGTTAATTGCTTTTGCTTAAGATAGGCATTGTTTACAGGTGATATTCCCAGTTCTCCCTTTTTATACGAAAAAGTACTTCTTATAATGTTAAAAACCTTACTGTCATAAAAATATATGCCTGTTATTGCCATGTTGCCCATATAGGTTTTTGGCTTTTCAACTATATTAGTTATACAATTTTCCTTCATAACTGCTATTCCATATCGGCTGGGGTCTTGCACTTCCTTCAATAGAAGCTTGGCTCCTACTCTTTGGCTTTTGAATTCATCTGCATAGGGCTTAATACTGTGCGTAGTTATGTTGTCTCCCAACATCACAGCAATCAAGTCTCCCTCTGCAAAGTCCTCCGCCAGTAGCAGTGCATGAGCTATTCCCTTTGCTCCCTCCTGCACCTTATAGGTAGCTTTACAGCCAAGCTTACTGCCATCCCCTACAAGCTTGCGTATATCTCCTATATGCTCTCCACCGCTGGTTATTAGTATATCTATAATTCCAGCTGATACAAGCTGTTTGATAGGATTATATATCATTGGCTCTCTTCCTACCATAAGCAGATGCTTGTTACTGGTATAAGTCAAGGGGCTTAGTCTGGTACCCTTCCCCCCTGCTAATACAACACCTTTCATCGTTCTTCCTCCAACTGAATATTAATCAAAGATTTTCTATATACCATTTAATAGTGCTTTTTAGTGCTTCATCAAAAGCATATGTTGGACTCCAGCTAAGCTCATTTATAAGCTTCTGCGCATTTATATTATAGCAGCGGTCATGCCCCTCACGATCTTCCACATAGCTTATAAGACTATCATTTAATTTAAGCTTTCTACTGTCGCCCTCTAGCAGCTGCTGACTTAGCTCTTGTATTATCTTCCTTACAAGCTGTATATTTTGAACTCTATTATCTGAGCTTATATTATAAATTTCACCGATTCTGCCTTTATACATTACTTCAAGCACTGCACTACAATGATCTTCAACATATATCCAATCTCTCATCTGAAGACCATCTCCATAGATTGGAATTTGTTGCCCACTTAAACACTTATCAATTACTAAAGGTATAAGCTTTTCTTTATGTTGGTGAGATCCAAAATTGTTGGTACAGCGTGTTACCACTACAGGCAGTCCATAGGTATGATGATAAGATAATGCAAGCAGGTCTGCGGCTGCTTTACTTGCAGCATATGGATTGCTGGGCTGTATTTTATCACTTTCTACAAAGCTATAATCAACGCTGGCACCGTAAACTTCATCGGTTGAGATCTGAATAAACTTATTTACGTTATGCTTATGTGCAGCCTGCAACAGTACTTGTGTACCTAGAACATTGGTTTTTACAAAAACTTCACTGCTTTCTATACTTCTATCCACATGAGATTCAGCCGCAAAGTTCAATACATACTGAGGCTTATGTTCCTCAAATATGGCATCAATAGCCGTAAAATTGCAGATGTCCTCTTGATAAAACCTATAATTTGAGCTGCTTAATTCCTTAAGATTCTCTAAGTCACCTGCATAGGTAAGCTTGTCTATGTTAATTATAGTAGCTTCCTTATTTTGCCTTTGTAAGTATTGTATAAAGTTTGATCCTATAAATCCTGCGCCGCCTGTTATAACAACCTTCATATCTTTCTCCTGAACTTTATAAAATTTCGCAATGTTTTATATTTTTTTGTTATAATAAGAATAAAGAAATTTTTTATGAGGTACCTTATGGAAAAAATTGATTGTTTAGGTGAATACTGCCCTATTCCTATATTACGAATCAAAGACCATTTAAAAAAGTCCAAAAAAGGTGAGCCTTTTATGGTAGTTACAGATCATAGCTGCGTACTGCAATCAATTGAAGACTATTGTAAAAAAATCAAGCTTGAAATTGAAATTGATGAAGTAATAAATGGAGTATGGGAAATCACCATCACAAAGCTTTAACAGAAGCTTTTTTCTCCTATTTCCTTTAGAAAATGTATAAATCCCTTTATTCTTTTGTTCATGTCATGGTCTTTTTTGTATACAATATAAATATCATAATATAAATCCACATCAACTATATTTATAATTTTTAACTGCTTTGAATATAATTCCTGCTTGATCGAAATGTAGGGTAGTATTGATAAGCCATGTCCCTTTAGAACACTAGATTTTACAGACTCTGTGGAGTCTAATGAAAATAGTATATTATAGTTATTGATATCAAAGCCATGCTCTTTAAAGCTATCATCTAT
Source organism: uncultured Clostridia bacterium (assembly GCA_942492835.1). Classification (GTDB taxonomy): domain Bacteria; phylum Bacillota; class Clostridia; order Lutisporales; family Lutisporaceae; genus GWB2-37-7. The sequence goes on from OW818645.1 coordinate 1,758,956, forward strand.
CTGCTTTCTGCATTTATCCTTTTCATGTATCATAACCAATGGATATCCCTTTAGCTCGCCTAGAGTAATTTCATCCTTAATATTAAAATCAATTGATGCAGCCAAAACCATACGGTCCGTACCGATCTTTGAATTTATCAGTTCAGAGTCATTTGGTTTACCTTGTATAAAACCTACATCACAAATATCGCTTAGTATATTGCTCTCTATTTGCTCTGAGAGATTTGAAGTCAAATTATAATCATAATTAGAAAAGTGTTCTTTAATCTTATAAATTGTACAAGGGAGTGCATATGTTGCCATAGTGGGACAAGCCTCTATTCTAATGGTACCATTTCTTTTATTTATAGTTGCTAGGTCTTCCGTCATATTATCATAAGTCTTAATTAAATTTTTTGCATATTTCGCTACAATAATACCAGCTTCTGTCAACTCCACACCTTTGTTACTTCTCTCTAAGAGCTTATAGCCCAGACTATCTTCTAACCTTTGTATTTGTTGGCTCAATGCGGGCTGAGAAATATGTGAGCTAATTGCTACCTTTGATATACTCCGAATACTTGCAACCTCACAAAAATACTTCAAATACTCAATATGCATGACTTCATCCCCTTTGTTAATTTATAAACACGCTTTGTTAAAATTCTAATATTTAATTTTATTATAAGAATATTATGTGACATTTTTATTATAACATGTACTTTTGCCATAAATAAAGCTTATGGCAAAAATTATACTATAACTTACTGTTATATAGCATAAGCACATCATATGCTTGTAGAATTTTGTCTATGTTATAATCGTGTAAAGGGTCTTTGTTAAATATATATCTAACGAGGGAGGGAAAACAATGTCTGAAACAAATTTAAGTGCTCGTACTTCATCGAGAGCGAGAACAAATACCAAAAAGAAACCTAAGGTAAATCAGATTCCATTTGGTATTGCAATGTTTGTTTGTGTTATTGCCTTTGGTATATTTCTATCTACAATATCACCCAAACTTGCACTTTTCTGGATATTAGGCTGTTCTTTTGGATTTATACTACAAAAATCACGTTTCTGCTTTACAGCATCCTTAAGAGACCCATACCTGACAGGTAGTACATCTGTTACTCGTGCAGTATTAATTGCTTTTGCAATTACGACTATTGGTTTCACAGCAATTAAGTATGGTGCTTACCTCAAAGGTCTTCCTATACCAGGTCAAAGCTACATCGTACCTATCAGCTTCGCTACAGCAGCAGGTGCTTTCTTATTTGGCATAGGCATGGTAATAGCAGGCGGTTGTGCATCTGGTACCTTGATGCGTGTTGGTGAAGGCTTTGGAATGCAGATGCTTTCATTATTTTTCTTTGTGATTGGCTCACTTTGGGGAGCTCATGATTTTGGCTGGTGGAAGCTCAATTTCATCTTAAAGGGTACTAAGATATTTCTACCTGATATATTTGGATGGGCTGGTGCTCTAGCAGTTCAACTCCTAGTCATCGCTGCACTATATATATTGGCAGATAAATGGGAAAATCGTAAACTAAACGGAGAACAAAATCACTAAAATAAATTTTAAGGAGGATATTAAAATGGCTAAAGAAGTTGTATTAGATTGTATGGGTGAGGCATGTCCAGTGCCACTAATAAAGACAGAGAACGCATTAAAGAAAATAGAGATTGGTGACATACTTATAGTTCAGATAGACCATAGCTGCGCTATGAAGAATGTACCAGAATGGGCTAGAAAAGAAGGTCACAACGTAGAAATAGAAGAAGTTGATGATGGTGAATGGGAAGTTGTAATAGAGAAAACAAAATAACCTTTACGGGGGTGCAATTTTGGATATTAAAAAGAATAAGTATTATCAATTATGGTTTAAAAATGCATGGACTTATGTAACTGGTGCAGTTTTATTATCATTGTTTCAAATAGTAACAATGGTTACTACTAATGATCCATGGGGAGTTTCAGGTCCTTTTGCAAACTGGGGCGCATGGATATATAGAGCTATTGGCGGCAGTGTAGACAAATGGAATTACTTTAGCAGTTCAGGAGCGCAAGCAACCCTAAATGCTGGATTTCTTAATGATCCTGGTTCATTAAGGAATATAGGTATAATTGCAGGTGCATTGCTTGCAACACTAATGGCTTCACAGTTCAAGTTTAAAAAAATAAAATCCTATAAACAAGTAATTGCTGCAATGATAGGCGGACTGTTAATGGGTTACGGAGCTAGAATAGGCTTCGGCTGTAATATCGGAGCTTTGTATAGCGGTATTGCATCTCTTTCCGTTTCTGGATGGGTGTTTGCAATATTCCTATTCTTGGGCGCAATAGTTGGCAGTAAGCTTCTGGTTAAACACTTTATGTAATTTAGGAGGCCGAAATGGAAAAGAAAATAGAGAAATATGACGTAGTCATAATAGGCGGTGGGGCATCTGGTCTTACAGCAGGTATATACTGCGGCAGGGCTAGACTTAAGACTCTACTCATAGAGAAGTCGCTAGTAGGCGGATTGGCTACTTATACAAATGAGATAGAGAATTATCCAGGTTTCCCTGAGGGTACTACAGGTCTTGGACTTATGGAGCTTTTCCATAAGCAAGCGAAGAAATTTGGTGTCGACTTCAAGCTGACAGATGTTAAATCAGTAAAGCTTGATGGCGAAATAAAGCAAGTTGAGACCTTCAGAACAATATATGAAGCTAAGGCTGTTATTATAGCTTCAGGCGGCAAGCCAAGATTGACAGGAGCTAAGGGCGAAGATGGCTTCCTTTATGATAAGGGTATATCCTTCTGTGCAACCTGCGATGCAGCAGCCAACACTGATAAAACTGTTTTAGTGGTTGGAAGTGGTGATGCAGCTATAGAGGAAGGTATGTTCCTAACAAAGTTTGCTAAAAAAGTTATTGTTTCTGTACTTCACGATAATGGCAAAATGGACTGTAATGAAATCGCTAAAGCTCAAGCTCTTGCAAATCCAAAAATGGAATTTGTATGGAATACTGTTTCAGAAGAGTTTGTTGGTGAAGAGCGTTTGCAAAAAGTAATTTTGAAAAACGTAAAAACAAATGAACTTATCCCTATTGAAGTAGACTCATGTTTCTTATTTATCGGTTACCTACCAAATACTGAAATGTTTAAAGGTATGCTTGATATGAATAGAGGCGGCTACTTAACTACAAATGAAAAAATGGAAACTAACATAGAAGGTGTATTCGCTGTAGGAGATGTTAGAGATAAATTATTAAGACAAGTTGCAACTGCAGTAGGTGATGGAGCAATAGCAGGTTATTCAGTAGAAAAGTATCTTGCTGAAAGCGAAATATATCACAATCAGATTATGCAATCTGAAATGCCAGGTATAATATATCTTTGGAATGCTATTGATCCAAAATGCAGAGAATTCTTACCTTTGATAGAAAAACTCGAAGCTGATTACAAGGGTAAAGTCAAAGTAACAAAAGTAGATATCTACAAGTCAGCAGGTATAGCAAATAGACTAGGTATTAACCAAGTTCCTTGCGTAGTAACAATTAAAGATGGAAAGATAGATAAGGTCATAAGTGAAAACATTTGTGAAGAAGAACTGTCCGCTTCTATCCTTTAATATATCAAAAAAGTGCCGAGCTTGCTCGGCACTTTTTATTATTCAATGAAATTACTAATACTTATTCGCTAACGCAGCCACAACCACAGCCAGTGTCATCATTCTTTTTGCTTTTGTTTTCACCATTGTCTTTATTATGTTGATCCCATGCAGGATTACCTTTTTTTGTTTCATTTGGTTTGTTTGGATTTTGATTTTGATTCATCATTTTTTATCACCCCAATAATTATTCTTTACAAATATTATTAAAGTATTCTATTTGTATTGAAATAGAGATCATAAATTATTGTATGTTTTTCCAATTATTTTGATTTTGAAAAATCATAGAAAGAGCAGTATTACTCCAGCTATAGATATTGCTGCTCCCAGTATTTCCTTCCTAAGTACCTTTTCTTTAAATATCATTATAGAGGCAGGTATTATAAGTATAGGTGAAATAGATGTTATTGTTGATACTATTCCAGTAGTGGTATGCTGTACAGCTAGCAGGGATAAAGATACCCCCAGGAATGGCCCAAAAAAAGCACCTATTGATATATTTCTAATAGCAAGCTTATCCTTGAAGGCGTTTGCAATATCTCCCCAGCGCTTACCCACAGTAATCAATATACAAAAACCGACTAAGGCAGCAATTATTCTAATCTGCGTAGCTGCAAAGGGGTTATAATCCTCCATACCAAACTTACTAAATATTAGCCCAAATGCCTGTCCTAGTGCTCCAATAAAGGCAAACAATACTCCCTTTGCAGGATGCGTAAGCTTTACTCTTTTATCCGAAGAACTCCTGCCAAAGATTACAAGTGCTATACCCGCAATGGTAATTAGCATACCCAATACTCCAAGAGGTTTTATTTTCTCTCCCAGAAGAAAATACCCAGCTATAGCTGTGATAGGCGGAACTATTGACATTATGAGCAGTGATATACGAGAGCCTATCTCCACATAAGCCTGGAACAAGAACAAATCTCCTATTACAAAGCCAATTATCCCTGATAAAAGTAACCAGAACCAAGTAGAACTAGAGGCATCTATTGGCAGACCAATACCTCTTGTAAAGAAAGTGAACACAGTCAGTAATGTAAAACCTATAACAAGCCTTATAATATTTACAGATAAAGAACCAACCCTTTTGCCTGCTGACTCAAAGGCTATAGATGTCAAGGTCCAGCAAATTGCAGCAATTAAAGCTATCAGCTCGCCTATGTGTGATATTAGCATGAAATAACCCCTTTCAATAAAAGCCAAATTATTAACCCTCATTTATTATATCACAGGCATTATGCGATTTTATATAAGCTATAAACAATAAAGCTCCCATTATATAATAAGAGCTTTATTGTTTCTTTATTTTCTTACATTTGCAATTATGTCATTAATAATCTGACTTAGTTTATCCTTGTCTAAAAATGGGGCTATATCTACTAATACATCACCACTTAGTTGTCCCGCAGCAACTCCTTTGATAAGCTTTTGTAAGCTCTCCTGTCCAAGAAATGGTGCAATCTCTACTATTGTTCCTATGTCTATTTCTTCATCAACGATTCTATCAACCAGTCTATCTAAAGCTTCTCTGCTAACAAAAGGTGCAATATCCTCTAATAGCTTTACGCGGATATTGTCATCTGTCATTTTCTCTATTAAATGGTCTAGCTTATTCCTGCTCAAGAAAGGAGCTATAGATACAATTATATCTCCATCAATTGTTCCCTCTATAACCTTATCAACCAAAGCATCCAAGGTTTTTTGTTTAACAAAAGGAGCAATGTCCTCTAGTACATAAATTGGAATATTTTCTGTTTCCACATTATGCACGATTCTTTCCAAATCTTCTTGGTCAAGAAATGGAGCAAGATCAACAATATGCTCCATTCTAATTGTACTTAATCCATTGACTATTTCTTTTATAGTGCTTGGCTTAAGTATTGGTGCTACCTCAGAAACATCTTCCAGCTCCATTTCTCCCTTATTTATCATTTCTATTATTTTGTCTGTCTTGTGGTTTACTACCTCTGTAATAACCTCTATTTCCCTTGAAGTACTGCTTGCAGGAGATTCATCTCCTTTTAAAATATTATCTATGCTTATTTCAAATACCTCTGCAAGCTTTGGCAGCATTATTATATCTGGCATGGATTCACCACGTTCCCACTTTGATACTGCCTGATGGCTTATATTTAATATGTCGGCTAACTCAAGCTGTGTTATATCCTTTTGTTTACGAAGTCCTGATATATATGCTCCTATTTTTCTCATATCTAGCATTTGCCCTTCCTCCTATCCATATAGATGGTGCGCGCTCCATTGATTTAAGAATAGCACCCAACACCAGAGCGGTCAATCAACGGATAGTTGAATATAATTTATTATGCTTTTCAACTAGCAGTTGAATGTATCTATTATAATCATAATATTTGCGTATTATTACTATTTCAAGCTCCTCACCAACTTATTGATAGCCTCAATGGTATACCCTACCTCTTCTGAAGTATTGCAATGACTGAAACTAAACCTTACTGTACCATGGGGAAATGTTCCGAGAGTTTTATGAGCTGATGGTGCACAATGCAATCCACATCTTGTCATGATACCAAAGTCTCTATCTAGTAGATATGAAACTTCTCCGTTGTCCATTTCATGAAAATCTAGTGATACTACCGCAGTTCTGCCTATTGTGCCAGGTAAACCAATGACCTTAATGCTGTTTATGCTCTGTACGCCCTCCAAAAACTGCTCTGTTAACTTTAGCTCAGTATCACTAATGCATGATATACCTATTTCTTTTATGTATTCAAGTGACTTATGCAGTCCTATAATTCCGGGTATGTTTGGCGTTCCCGCTTCAAACTTATCTGGCATATACTCCGGCTGCTCCTCATATTCTGAATCACTGCCTGTTCCACCACATATTAAAGAAGACATGCTGGCAGCAGCCTTATCATTTATTAAGAAGCCACCTATACCCTGTGGCCCTAATAATCCTTTATGTCCAGTAAAGGCAATAGCGTCAGCATTTAATGCCTTGTAATCCATATTAAACACTCCTGCGCTCTGAGCTGCATCTACTATGAACAATAATCCCTTTTCTCTGCAAATTTTGCCCACCGCTTCAAGAGGAAGTACTGTACCGCATACATTGGAGGCATTAGTCATTATGACTGCCTTTGTCTCTGGCCTTATGCTCTCTAATATATCATCAGGTCTTAGTCTTCCATATTGATCGCACATCACTCTAGAGAAGCTCACTCCCGATTTAGCCATCTGACTAAGAGGACGCATTACAGCATTATGCTCAATAGAAGATACTATACAGTGATCCCCAGGCTTTAGCAGACCCTTTATAAGATAGTTCATGCTTTGTGTTATATTCATAGTAAATATTACATTGTCTGGTTTATCAAAGTTAAACAGACTGCATAGCATTTCTCGAGTTTCAAACACCGTTTCCTCAACAGATAGAGCACTTTGATATACTCCCCTCTTTATACTAGTTCCTACATTTTCTATATAAGCCTTCATTGCCTCGCCTACTCCCGGAGCTTTGGGAAAGGTTGTGGCAGCATTGTCCAAATAAACTTTATTCATAATAAAACCTCAATTCTCATCTTCAATTTAAATCTTTTATATGTTTATTCTACAGTTCATCTAATATAAAATCTATATTTTCTACTTATAGATTTTATCTATACCAACAAACCATTATATTGATACTAACTATTATACTTTCTAATATGTTATAAATATAATAAATATGGATAGGAAATTAATTACACATCGACCATATACTAATCTTCGCTGTGAAAAAATAGGAGGTAAAAATGAAAGGAAAAAGAGGTATTATCCTTACAGGCTTGGTAGTTGGTACCATATCTGTATTACTGGTTAAATTCGGAAATCCTGCCAACATGGGCTTCTGTATCGCCTGCTTTCTAAGAGATACAGCGGGGGCACTTGGTTTGCACACAGCCGCACCAGTACAGTATATTCGTCCTGAAATCATCGGTCTTATACTTGGTTCATTCATAATGGCATTTGGCATGAAAGAATTTAATTCCAAAGCTGGTTCATCACCAATTATCCGTTTTATATTAGGCTTTATCGTCATGATAGGTGCTTTGATGTTCCTAGGCTGTCCTCTTAGAATGGTGCTTCGTATAGCAGGTGGCGATTTAAATGCTATAGTTGGTCTTGTTGGCTTTTCTAGTGGAATACTTGCAGGCATTTATTTCTTAAACAAAGGTTTTACACTAAAACGTACATATACCAAGGCAAAGGCTTGGGGCTTTATCATGCCGATTGTTTCAGTAGTATTGCTGATACTTCTGCTTGCTAAGCCGGCCTTTGTATTATTCAGTCAAAAGGGACCTGGCTCAATGCATGCACCAATAATCCTTGCTTTAGTAGCTGGACTTATAGTTGGTGCTTTGGCACAACGTACTCGTCTTTGTATGGTTGGTGGTATCCGTGACGTTGTACTTTTCAAGGACTGGTACCTTATGTCAGGATTTATTGCAATATTTGCTGCAGCACTTGTAGGTAATTTAATTATAGGCAAGTTTAACTTAGGCTTTGCTGGTCAGCCAATAGCTCACATGGATGGTCTATGGAACTTCCTTGGTATGGCACTTGCAGGCTGGGGTTCAGTATTACTGGGTGGCTGTCCACTTCGACAACTGATACTTTCTGGTGAAGGTAACATTGACTCAGTTATTACTGTTCTCGGTATGGTTGTCGGTGCAGCCGCAGCACATAATTTTAAGCTTGCTTCATCAGGTGACGGTACTACAGCAAGTGGACGTATTGCAGTAATAGCAGGCTTTGTAATTGTACTTGCAATTTCTTTATTAATGAGAGAAAAAGCAGAAATTAAGCTGAAAGGGGATGTAAAGCTTGAGTCTTAATAAGATTGATACAAGAGGTCGTTCCTGTCCTGAGCCTGTACTTATGACAAAGAAGGCTCTTCTAAACAATCCAAAAGGTATAGAAGTTCTTGTTGATAATGTTACCACAAGAGAAAATGTGTCCCGATTTGGCAGAAATGCAGGCTATAAAGTTGATATTAAGGAAGAGCAAGAGGATTTCTTGCTAACAATAAAAAAATAATATGGAATATCTAGCTACTTTTTTCACTCATTCAGGTGCTATAAAATATCAGCGATATTTAAAAAATGATGGTATCGCTGTAGAACTAATGCCGGTACCTCGTAAGCTAAGCTCAAACTGTGGTATAGCTGCGAGATTTAGCTTTGCAGAGGATATAAAGACAATTATCAGCATAGACATAGAACAGCTTTATACCATAGAAAACCGAGAATATCAGCTAATATATAAAGCCAGTGAGAAATAACTCACTGGCTTTATTCTACTTTTTTGCAATTCTAAACAGGAATTTTTTTCAATTGTTCGTAAAGGATTGTTACTAATACAAAGGATATTACAAGCTCTGGCAGCAAGTACGTTCCATTGTATAATGCCGAGTATACCCATGAATTCATACCTTCTGGCGCATATGATGCGAAAAGAATAACTCCTGAAAGTATGCTGGAAACAAATCTTCCTAATACTCCACAGAAAACTCCAAGGAATATACCCTTCAAATTCTTTGTAAACAAACCTGCTAGTCCCAATAGTCCAAATGCTGCTACATAATCAAGCAATATGGATAGAATGTGCATTGAATACTTAGGACCTAACAAGAACTGCAATACACCATAAACAGAGCCTGCCATAATACCTGGTCCTACACCCCATCTGATTGCAAATAATAGTATCGGTACCATGCTTCCCGCTGTAACTGAACCTCCCATAGGGGCAGTATAGATTGTAACATAGCTTAGAACTTGTGCAAGAGCAATCATAACTCCTGCTTCTACAAGGGTTCTAGTAGACATTTTTTTCATAATCTTTCCTCCTAAAATAAAAAATGCTGCATCTGGAAATGCAGCAGTACTCTTAATTATTATCTTCCTACGCTGGCATTATCCAGATCAGGTATAAGGGTCGGAGTATTAATAGGACTCCCTCTCAGCCAGACTCATCCAGCTCCCCAATACATTATTCAATTAACTATTTAAGTCTAACATATATTTATATTTATTTCAATCGTATTCTTATATATCTTTCACCATATTCATATTAGTAACTGCATAACCCGACTTTTCATACAATGCCTTTGCCATAGTATTATCAGCAAATACATTTAGTCCTATCTGTTTTATTTCCATTTCCTTCATAAACACTTCCAGATTCTTCAGTGTTGCTTTACCATACCCTTTGCCTTGATGCTCTAACATTATTTCGATATCAAATATAAAAGATCTTTGCTCTTCAGGTTTTATGTTTACCCATAAAAATCCTATCTTTTCGTCTGACAAGTTATCTACAACATTGAAAACATAGTGATTCTTTGTGTCTGCTCCATCCTTAAGAAGATCTTTTATCTGCTGCTCTGACATAACCATTGCTGCCTCAAGGCTTCTCCTCATGTTGTTGGCGATAGTCTCTGCATAGGATTTTATTAGCTTTGCTTCGTATATTTCAAATTCTTCCTTTGTCATTTTACTAAACTTTATCATAATGATTCTCCTCCTTATCATATATTCTACAATATATTCTATATATCGTAATAATTGGACAATAATTTTAATAGAATTTACAAACACTATTATATAAATGTTAAGTTTAAAAGCTTAACAGCTAGTAGTGTTTAGTTCACGCACTTAACACCCCTAGTGTTTAGTTCACGTACTTAACACTGCATAGAATTTAGACATTACTTTTCTAATTTCAACCATCTATTATTTAATAGCGAGGTGTTATTATGGAATATCTTACTATGGTGTGCGATATAAAAAAGTCACGTGACATAAAAGATAGAGAAGAATTACAACATAGAATAATTGAAATGCTAAAAGAAGCAAATATTGAATATAATAAACTTATTGTATCTTCATTTTTAATAACACTTGGAGATGAGTGGCAAGGCTTACTAAGATATCCTTCATCATACGAAACAATAATTGACTTCTTCAATAATAGGTTAAAAGAGATAGAATTTTATTGTGGTATGGGCATCGGTGATATCACTATCCATGATTTTGAATTAACAGTAAATCAACTTGATGGGCCATCATTTCACAAGGCTAGGAATGCTCTGTCTCTTGCCAAACAGTTTAATTATTCTATAGTCTTAATCAAATAGGGAAATATATCTAAGTTCTTAATTATAGCTCCAATTATGATAGCGGCTATAAAGCTTATGAAGTTCCCAATTATAAATATTTCTACAAAATAGTCGTCATTTAGCTTGCTTAAGCGTGCTACAGACTTAGCTGCAAGAACAAACCCAATAACCTGTGACACCCCTAATATTATTGAGCATATTATAAATATACGTTCTAATATGCCAATAATAAATCCAGCTTTTAAGATTTCATTAGATTTACTAGTTCTGTCTTTGCTTATGTAATCAATAATCAAGGCTATAAACTTTCCTACCCCCCACAAGCCTATTACAAATAAGAATATAGCAATAAAAAGCTTATTCTGGTACGTTAGCTCTGTAGGAAATAGTCTAATAATATTGTCAAAAAAGCTATTTATGATTATAAGAGTTGCATGTTTTGGAGCATTGGCTTTTATAATATAAGAAGATATTAGTATCAGTAATAATCTGACAAGCTTGTCCATACAGAATATATATACTTCAGCTGTAGAATTTTTGGTTTTAGTTTTGATTAACATAACGACTTCATCTATAACTGTATGTATGACAATATATGTTAACAAGATAAACACATTTGCTATCGATAATATATTAAGCAAGAAAATATAAGTTATTAAAGCATGAGCTGTAAGTATGTATGGATTAAACCTTATTCTATATTTAAATATTGTAAAAACTGACTTCTTCTTTGGTAGTTTCGAGCTTAGTATTAAATAGATTATAGAATAGGAAATAAGTAAGCCTAATAAAATATTATAGTCCATTTTCCCTCCTTAACAGCTCACAATAATCCTTAATAAGTAATCTAACCATAGCATGATTGCGCTGTATAGTATAATACTCAGCGGTATTCAAGCTTTGACTTATAGAGCTTATAGACCTTATATTTTCATCTGCAATCTTCCGATAAGATCCTGCATTAAAATACTGCTTATATATTTCCTTTTGCTTGACCGTCATCTTATCCTTTAAGATTTCATTATTTTCGATAGTCAGATTGATAATAGATCCAAGCGCATATAGCTTTAAATCATTGCCGTCATTTAATAAGAAGCTATCTTTCGAGTTTTTCTCCCAATTAGCTTCACTGGTTACAGCGACTTCAGAACTTTGTTTGTGAAGCTCAAATCCCTGTGTCTTATCTAACAAATTGTAAATAGCAAAGTCATCATGAACATTTTGAGTAAAATGCTTAAAAAATATCTTGCTGCTTTTGCTACATATATATGTTTGTCCACGACCATAGCGCGGTTTGTTTTTACTTATATTTATAGCTTCCCTAGCTGCTATAAAGCATGGTCCGTCCATCCTTCTTGTATCACTATCAAGCTTGGTAGATATCTTGCCTATGCCAATGCCTGCATAAAACTTGACTCCTATTTGCCATAGCTCTTGCTGGAACAAATGAATAAAATCGTAAACCTTATCAGGATGACTAGTAATTAGCTGCCACTCATCTCCAACAGTAAAATTTATAGGAGCTGCTAAATACTGATTATAATCTTGATTAATTTGGTTAATAATCCTGTCTAGCTGCTCTTGTATTTTTGACCTGTTTTCTAAACTGCGAGAGCTCACAATATCCATTGTAACTACTCCATAAAGTTCCATACAAGTTCTCCTTATTTCACTTCAAAATCATTTCAGCTTCAAGTGAATATTAATTTACTAATAATAGATATTATACTAAATTATGCACTATATTCACAGTATAACATAGGTCAAAAATCAAATAAACTAATCATGCATATAATGAAACAAGGGCAGACACATGAGTCTGCCCCTACATACATGATTATTGCATTAATTTTTGATTATGATTTCAAAGCTAATTCTAATGAAATATAATAATGAATCAAGATGTCTAATTTTTGATTCAGTTCTGACTCTTCTCTGCTCTTATGATTTTCTTCCAAATCGGTTAGCTTGATTAGCTTTTTCCTAGTTTTACTTATTATCATTTTTAGCTCTGGCATATCATCGTAATTTTCTAGCACGTTGTCATCCCCTTGTAAAATTTAGGTAACTATATGCTATTATTAACGATTATTATATTGTTTAAACAATTTGATAACATAATTACTTAGTTTGATTTATTTAATAGCATAGAAAATATCATTTCAGCTATATTATCCAACGAAGCTTGTCTTTCTACCGCTCCGATATTAAAAGCAACCTTTGGCATACCATAAACTACAGAAGACTTTTCATCCTGTCCTATGGTTCTAGCACCATTTTTTTTCATTAAAAGGAGCCCTTTTGCTCCATCATAACCCATACCTGTTAGGATTACTCCAATAGCATTATTGCCTGCTTCTTTTGCTACCGATTCAAAAAGTATATCCACCGAAGGGCAATGTCCGTTTACTTTATCACCCTCAAAACATTCGACTCTATATTTATCGTTAATCCTTTTGATTTTCATATGTTGATCTCCAGGGGATATCAGTATACGCCCCGGTTCTACATAATCTCCTGTCTTTGCCTCTTTAACATCAAAATTAGTTGAAATGTTAAGTCTTTCAGCAAACATATTGGAGAAAACAGGAGGTATATGCTGTACAATAACAATTCCAGGTATATTTCCAGGTAATGATTTAAGAATATTAGCTATAGCTTCTGTACCACCAGTTGAAGCTCCTATTGCAATTATTTTCCTTGTATTGTTATAAGAATTTCTATCAATTTTACCTATGATATTCTCTGTATTCAAGCGTAGTACCTTAGCGTAACAAGCAGTTTTAATTTTAACTATTAGCTCATTAATGAAGTATTCAACGCTCTTTACCGATTTAATATCAGGCTTAGCTACAAAATCAACTGCACCCACGTTAATTGCATCAAATACTACTTTACTAACCATACTTACTACAATAACGGGTAATGGATATTGGGGCATAAGCCTTCTTATAAATTCGATACCATTCATTTTGGGCATTTCTACGTCACAGGTCATTACATCAGGCTCATATTCTATAATTTTATCTCTTGCATCAAAAGGGTCAACAGCTGTAGCTACAACTTCTATATTAGGATCAGAGGAAATACCTCTTGATATTACTTCTCTAAATACAACACTGTCGTCTACTACCAACACTCTTATCCTTTTTTTATGTTTCACTATGCCACCTCATAATACGCGTTTTTTTATGTTTCACATTCTCTATACCTTCCTGTAAACCGCAGGCATAATGTACTTATATCTTGTCTCTTCACGATTAAGAGATTCTGAATGTCCAATAAATAGATAACCTCCATATTCCATTAAGTCATAAAATTTATTAACAAGTTTCAGTTTTGTTTGTGCATCGAAATAAATCATTACATTTCTGCAGAATATCACATGAAACTTCCGTTTGAAAGAAAAGGTTTCATCCATTAGATTAAGTTTTCTATATAACACTTCATTTCTTATTCTATCCATAATGACAGAATTCTCACAATCTAATTTTTTACAATAATTTAATCTCCAATATGAAGGGAGGGTGGCGATCCCATCATTGCTATATATTCCTTTTATGGCTTTCCCAAGTACTTTACTTGAAATATCAGTAGCCAGCACTTTTGAATCCCACCTCATTTTTTCTTTACCAAAGAATTCATCTATAATCATTGCTAGAGTATACGGCTCTTCGCCAGAGGAACATCCTGCGCTCCATATTCTCAAATCCTTATCCTTCACCATACCTGTAAGATAGGGAAGTACTATATCTCTGAAATAGAAAAAGTGGTCAGCCTCTCTCATAAAGAAAGTATGATTTGTAGTTATTCTATTTATCAAGGTGGCTACTGCTTCACCCGATTTATCTGAAAGAATATACTTATAGTATTCAGAGAAGTTTTTGAAGTTATTTTGAATAAGCACATTGTGAAGCCTTCCTATTACAAGATTCTGTTTCTCTTCTTTTAGACAAATACCATAATTTGCTTTAATAAATTCTGCCAACTGGCTAAATTCTTTGTTTGTGATTGTAAACAAAGACTACACCTGCCTTTCAAAAGAGTGAGTGAGCCTTTAAGCTCACTCTAAATATAACTTTAATATTTGCCGAATTCCTTATCACTCAACGCAATCTTTGTTTTGGTACTGGCTCCCTCGTTATAGTTTCCTTCCATATTCCCTGAATACATTTTCTTTTTTGGTAACATATCTTCAAGCATTTTTAAAACATCTGGACTTATATCATCTAACTTGCTATAGACATTAGTACCTTTTTTAAGTTTTACTTTTTTAACCATTTCTTTTAAGAGAGTTGCCTGGCTTGTAAGCTCTTCACTTGCAGCCGCACCTTCTTCTGAAGTTGCAGAGTTGGTTTGTATAACCTCTGATATCTGCATAATCCCCTGATTTACCTGTTCAATACCCAACGCCTGTTCGTTGGAAGCAATAGCGATTTCATTTAATATTATTGAAACATCCGCTACGTCCTCAACAATCTTATTCAAAGCTTGAGCAGTTTCGTTAGCTAACTTAGTACCACCTTCAACCTTTTTAATTGAGCCTTCAATCATATCAGTAGTTTCCTTGGCAGCATTCGCAGAACGGGCAGCTAGATTTCTAACTTCCTCTGACACCACTGCAAATCCCTTTCCATGTTGTCCAGCCCTTGCCGCCTCAACAGCTGCGTTTAGAGCAAGAATATTAGTCTGGAATGCAATCTCATCTATAACTTTAATAATTTTTGAAATATTGTTTGAAGATACATTGATTTCATCCATTGCTTTGAGCATCTCTTTCATCTGATTATTTCCCTGGATAGCATTTTTTTTGGTCTTTTCTGCCATCGCATTAGCATTGCTAGCATTTTCAGCGTTTTGTTTTGTCTGTGAAGAAATCTCTTCAAGTGAGGCAGTCAACTGTTCGATAGCACTTGCCTGTTCTGTAGCTCCTTGTGAAAGAGCAATACTTGAATCAGATATCTGTTTTGAACCATCTGCTACCTGCTCAGAAGCAGAAGTGATTTCAGAGAAAACTGTATTTAATTGTTCTACCACTTCAGACAACTTGTTTCCTAGCATATCTTTCTCTGATTTGACATTAACTTCTACTGTAAGATCTCCAGAAGCTATTCTTTCAGCCACCAAAGACTGACCCTTTATATTTGCTATCATTCTGCTAAGGGAGCTAGCAAGATTGCCAACTTCATCTTTATTTTTTACTTCAACATTTACAGCTATATCCCCTAAAGCAAGTTTATCAGCAACTTTGATCATGGCATTTATTGGTTTGCTTATACTGTGCGCTACAAATATACCAAGTAAAATTGAAATTATTATGCACGCAACTATTATTCCAATCATTGTGTCTGTAGCTAAACTTGCTATGGCTGTATTTTGTTCAGATTTTTGTTTTGCTCCCTTTATGTTAAGTTCAAGCAGCCTGTCAATTGGATCCTTTATATTCTGTGCGATTACTTTACCTTCCCCTTGTATAGAGCTATATGCCTCATCAGATTTGCCTGTTTTAATAAACTCAGTAAGCTTGTCTGCATAAGATTCATATGCTAAAATTCCAGAGTTCAAGCTTTGTATTAATTTTTCGTCTTCATCATCTTGAACTGACTTGGAGTATTCTTCTAGTTTATCCTTCATAACAGTTAAGTCTTCTTCAATTTTTTTTATATACTGCTCGGTATTGGCATTAATTCCCTCAATCAGCATATTTCTCATATTAACTCTAGTTCCATCAAATGCCTCATTCAAATTGTCAATTTGCACCATTGGAACAGTGTTCAGCTCATACATCTCTGTGTCAGCTTTATCTATTCTATTTATATTTATAATTCCTGTCACACCTACTATGCCAGACATAATTGCAACTAAACAAAAGCATATTATTAATTTTGTAGCTATTTTTAAATTATAAAATAATTGCATATTTAACTCCCCTTTATATATAAATTATGTTAATTTTACAGTGCCTCATTTAGGTATTGCAGTTCATCATCTGTAAGAAGCTTTTCACAGTCGAGAAGCAGCTTCACATCATTTCCTACTTTTCCAATATTTTTTATATATCTATTGTTAATACCTCTGTTCATTTGTGGCGGTTCAACTATGTCCTGTTCTGGAATTGTTAGTACCTCTGAAACACCATCCACAATAAGTCCTATTGATATATCTTTAATATCAACTACAATTACGCAGGTTCTATCATTATACTCTCTTGGTTCTTTTTTAAAGCGAAGTCTGACGTCCATTAAAGGGATTAGCTTGCCTCTCAGATTAATTATCCCCCTTACATATTCTGGTAGCTCTGGTATTTCTGTAATAGTTTGAATTCCTATGATTTCAGTGACATATATGATTTCTATTCCATAGCTTTCTTTCCCCAGTGAAAAAGTCAAAAATCTGCCTTTTTGAGTGTCTTCCTCAATTTCAATGTAGTTTTCAAAAATATCCGACATACTTTCATCCCCTTTCTTTCAAACAATTATTTATTTAATCTCACATATTTCTCTTACAAATTAAACAATCCTGTAGGATCAAGAATCAGACTGATGCTACCATCTCCAAGCAGAGTGCAACCTGCAAGCCCCTTTATTTGTCTGAAGTTTCGGATATAATCAGGCAATGCCTTTACTACTACCTGCTGTTTACCCAAAAGTTCATCAACAAAGATGCAAAGAGTTTTGTCATCCTGTTCAACCATAACGATGATTCCATCAACAAAGTTAGTAATTTGGGTCTTTATCTTATATACCTCATGCAGTTTCATTATTGGATAACACTGACCTCGTACCATAATCATTTCATTGCCGTCAGGATCAGCGATAACGTCATCCTCTTTTGGTCTGAAAGACTCCTTAATGGCGACGATAGGCATAGTATAACGTGAGTTTCCTACCTTTAAATTCATTCCATCTATAATTGCCAGAGTCAGAGGAATCTTCAAGGTGACTTTTGTTCCTTTCCCTAGAATGCTGTCTACCGAAACTGAACCGCCGACAGTCTCTATGTTCTTCATAACCACATCCATACCGACACCTCTGCCAGAAAATTCTGTGATGCTGTCTTTTGTTGAGAATCCTGGAAAAAATACGAGATTAAAGATTTCCTTATCAGACATATCATTTTCAGATTTATAGAGCAACCCATTCTCTCTTGCCTTCTCTAAAATCTTCTCCTTGTCTAATCCCTTACCATCATCTTTTACAATAATTAATACATCACTTCCAGAATTTTTGGCTTCCAGAGTAATAGTTGATATTCTAGGCTTGCCCTTTTCCTGTCTTTCTTCTTGTAATTCAATTCCATGATCAATAGCATTACGTACAAGATGCATAAGAGGATCTGATATATGCTCAATAATGTTTTTATCAACTTCGGTCTCTTCTCCTATAATTTCAAGCTGCACTTCCTTATCCAACTTCTTACTCATATCCCTTACTATCCGATGCATTTTTATAAAGGTGGTAGAGAGGGGAACCATACGTATTGCCATTACTATATCCTGAATTTCACTGGTAATTTTGTTTAACTGCCTTGAAGCCTTATGAAAACTGTTTAGCTCCAGTCCTATTAAATCAGGATTCTGTATAACCATATCCTCTGCAATTACCATTTCTCCTACTAAATCCATTAGCTTATCCAGCTTGGATACGTTAACACTTATAATACTCTGAGGGGCTCCAGAAAATGAAGTTTCTTTAGCTTCATGCTGTTTTAGTACCTCACTCGGACTTTCTGGAGCTATAACTTCTTCTATAGAAGCTATCATAGGCTCATCGTTTTCCAGCTGTACTAATTCTAAATCCTTAAGAAATATGGTCTGCATGAAAAATTTATGCATTTCTTCATAGACATAATCTGCTTTTATATATATCGTAAACCCTTCACACCTTATGACATTTACGCTATCCTCATTGTAAATTATATCTTCTGGTATATATGAAATTTCATCAGTTATTTCCTTAAGATTATTTATAACAGTATAAGCACGTATATTCTCCATTTGACAGCCTTCCTCAAAATATATAACTGCCTTATATGAATGGAGGTGGCTGGAAGTTGGAGACTTATTTTCACTTATACTTTCCTGCTGTTTAGTTGTATCAGCTGGACTATTATTATTATCCTGCTTTAAAATAGATAAATAATCTTTTATTTTTCCTATTAACTCAGATGCTTCTCCATCTGCATTGCTGCTACCCTTTATCTTCTCCAGCTCAACCTTTATAAAATCAATGCCTTCTAAAATTAAATCGAAAAGAATAGAATAGTCCACTCTATGCGGTTTTTCTTCCCGAAGAAAATAGAATAAATCTTCAATAGAGTGAGCGAAGATTGATATATTATCAAATAACATCATGGCAGATGAACCCTTTATGGTATGCATGATTCTAAATACTTCATTTATATTGTCTTGTGAATAATGATTTGATTTTTCGCTGATTAATATAGATTGTTCAAGTTGCTCAATAAGCTGTGAAGTCTCAAATATGAACATATCAAGTATTGGATCACTCGTAAATTGACCTGTAATTTTAATCCCCCCTTATTTATCTTTAGCTTTGCTTAAAACAAAAAGCAAGCGACATGTTGATCGCCTGCTTAAAGATTTTAGGATGCAAAAATAGAAATGTAGTATTGCTTTATCTACACTTAAATCGTTACTCGTATATCTATTAGCAACTCAACCACCATGGCTTTATAAGCTTTAGGCTTGTAGCTTTGCGTCCTTGCCTTTTGACAAGTTTGCTATTTTCAGATATTTAATAATGATTCTATAAACTTTAAAATATAGAGCTATTATAAGTAACGAATTAACATACCATATTCTGCTTTTTATATGTTATATTTATGTTAAGTCTCGTAATTTATAAATATTTTCATCTATATACAACACATAATTCTGTATAGATATTCATTTCCCTTTATGTAAATAGTGGGCTCACATGGAAGATTTGCATATTAATAAGAATATGCAGGTATGCATGCATATTCTTATTTAAGCAGATTTATCTATGTTGTTTTATTATGAATTCTTCTTAATTAATTTATCAACAAATTCTATATCGGCAGGCATAAAGTCATAAAGCTGTAGGTCTTCTAGTGCAACCCACTTTGCAGCATTATGCACATTAAGCTTCATTTTGCCCCCTGCTATTAATGCATTATAGACAGTAAAATATATCTCTTTTTGATCATAATGATAAATGCTAGTAGTAAAAATGTCTTGTATCTCTATATCAAGCTCTAATTCCTCTTTAATCTCCCTTATTATACATTCCTCTAGAGTTTCCATCTCTTCAAGCTTTCCCCCTGGAAACTCCCAGAGTAAGCTACATTCATCATCCAAACTACGCTGACAAATAAGATATTTGTCATTATTCTTAATAATTGCTGCTGTAACCTGTTTCATTTTTTACCCTCACTTATCCTACAATTAACTTGTTAGTCTTCTCTGAATAATAATTATCTAATTTATTATGTGTCACAAAGAAAATATCTAAACTCTTATAAAAAAACACTTACCCTAAAAGTAAGTGTTTTTGTGTTATTATTTTATTCTCCTAATATTTCAAATTCCATAATTCTTGCTACATTATCAATCCGAGAAGGTTTAGTGATATAAATTCTAAAGTACCTATAATTACTTGCAGTAATCTCATGTATAGTTAAATCTTTGTTGTTATCCTCAGTAACAACTATATCATCCCAGCTTGCATCATCATTGCTTCCTTGTATCTTATAATCTACTAAATAATATAATTTTGAAATAAACTCATGCCTTATTATAAACTTACTTATGCATACTTGTTTCCCGAGATCGACTTTTAACCAGTGATCACCCACTAAATCATCAGAAGCCCACATATCACTTATCCGTTTTGAATACTTTCCATCCACAGCTCTACTTGCGCTAAGAATATTTGTTTCACTTTCTTGATATTCACTGCTAGCTGTGCAAATGCAATTCGAAGCATAATTTTTTAGGTTTGCTGTTACATTTTTATTCGGATATTGTTCCTGATTTTTTAGTTGTTCATAAAAGTTAAGTATTTTTAGATGCAGCTCATTATCGTATGTATGAATTTTTTCTATTATTTCATTTTTTTTATTATTATCTAAGTGTTTTCCTTTAAAAGCATATTTTGATATAATACTGATAACTTCATTTCTATACTTCATATAATCATTTCTGAATAGGTACAACTCATTATAGAAGCTATCTTCTAAATCCAAAGATGCTATAAATTTATCGATTAATTTAAAAAACATAGCAACTGATCCAGTATATCTTGAACGAAAAGAAATAGCATTAGCACTTGAATTTTTAAATCCGCAAATTACCCTATCAAAATTTTCAATTTCAATTGATAGAGAGTTATTATTTTTTAAATACTGACCATCTAATAGCTCCTGAATAATCTGCTCATAAGAATTAATTTCAGGCTCACAGCTTTTTTCGATACTATAAATTTGATTACAATGAGCCCAATTGTTTTGGTTTCTATAATTGTTTGATTTTACCCAAATATCAGAAAGTATTTCCTCAGTTAATTGAAACTCGCATAATGGAATTTCTCCACGAACATGTGATTTTTCCTTAATTACTATAACTGATTTATCTGTATCATACCCAGTTACAAGAACCCCATGAATTCCGTGAGTCTCACGATAGGTTGTTGAATAGAACATATCGAAATAGTCAAAAAGTATAAGCACCGGACAATCATTATCAATAGACAACTTGGTTTTTGTAATCAAATCACTCGAATTATCAACAAAAATAGGTGTTAGTTTTAAACCTAATTTATTCAGGATCAAATTTACTCCATCTATATGACTGACTTCTGGTCTCCAATTATAAATTATACTGTACAAAAAACAGTAATAATAATAATTTTCCTTATTATAATACCCAGCACCAATGGCTATGGGCTCAGAAATACAATCAATCCCGTGGTAATTAAATCCATCCTCATAGGTTTTAATATATAATGACTTCAATAATAAAAACCTCCTAAACTTGTATGCTTGAGCTATTTTGATTATCCAAATATACAACAAGCGCGTTATAATATTCATATTCAAGCTTCTTAATATTTTCTATATTCTTCAATGTATTAGATAAAGAATCAATTTTATACTTACCAGTAAAAGCAAATATATTTATTATTTTTCTCATTATCTCCAGCTCTTGTATTATTTTTCCAATGAGAACAGTAATTGCGTCTGAATCATCAAAAAGCTTTGAAATTCTATAGCTTTCAACTCTTTTTGCATCTATAATTGCATTTAAACCAACGCATAAATCCTGTGCATTTTTCTGTAAACTGTTTTTATCCTTTATCAATTCCATATAATAGCTCTCAAAATAATCAATATTGCTAAGAGATGTAAAAATTGTATTTAGGTTGTCCCTTAAGTAATCTGCAAAACTCCTTTTAATACTTTCCAAAGATTGATTGTCTGCTATTTCATTATTATTTTTATCGGTATTAGGATAAAGCTCATGCAGAGTATCCTCACCCTTATAGAAATTATTCATATAGCCCTCATAACATTCCACCATTTCTTTGTAGCTGATAAGAATTGGCTGGTATGTGAGGCTGTTTCTATTTATTTGTTCCAAAACATGAAATTGCTGTTTTTCACGACTATACCCGTACACTAAGAGTGTATGGGCTATATGCTGCTTGTTATAGGCATCTACCCTGAAGGACTCATAATAGCAGTCTATCCATACAATTGCAGGATGCTTAATATTAATTGCATTTTCGAGATCCTTCACCAGGTTGAGACTTCTATTGTGTCTGGTACATAAAATGCCTAGTTGATTCAACAGCTCTGCTTTTCCTTCTTTTTCGATATATTTTACTGAAAAATGGAATTTATTTTCCTCATTGTTATTGATATTCTTATAATCATATACAATTATGTCATTAGCTAAAAATAATTCTATGTTCTTCCCAAAGTGCCTAATCGCAGGAAATAGAGCATTATAGAAGCAGCCTTTGAAGAACAGCTCATTAAATGGCATAATTTTATCAATCAGTATACTTTCATCCGTCACAGGAGCTTCATCCCGTACTTTACTTTCGTTTCGATTGAATATCGGCATATCAGCAGAATCATTATCTTCACCCAGTTGCTTGGATATAAAAATCGCAAGGGAATTAATGCTATTAAACTCAAATATCTCTTCTACCGTTATAGGTAAATTAATTTTTTCAAACTCCGTTTCCATCTTTATTGCCATGATAGAATTTCCACCTAAGTCTTCATAGGTATCAAAAATATTAATTTTATTTAATCCCAATTCACTTCCCCATATTTCAGCAATTAATTTTTCATACTTACTGTATTGATTATTTTCATTTCCAGTTAAAATTATCTTTGATGCTTCCTCATCGCTTACATTTATGCGCTTATTTTTATTGATTTCCCCATAGATTTCTTTGCTTTCTATTGGCGTTATAGCTTCACTTCTTTCTGGTACTTCAATCCAACATCTCGATCTTGCAAAGGGATAAGTCGGGATGCTTATTCTATTTCTATTTTGCGAATTATAAAGCTCTTCCCAGTCCAACTTTTCTCCACTAACATAAACCTCACATAATTTATGCAGGTTTTTAGAATATGCATTCAAATATTCACTACCCAAATCATTAATGTTGTTCTCATTTTGTACTTTACTTGTCCCAAAATATATATTCTCTTGTGTCTTTCCTATAAAGCCTTCTTTTTCAATACATTTCAGCTTTTCTATCAATTCTTGCTTGTTTGAAAAAATAATAGCAATTCTTAATTTATAATGTCCTCTCCCAGTATTTGCTGTATAACATGCTTCATGTATATTGATATTTCTATGAGCTTCAAAAAAATGTATATAGTTCTTTACAATTTGCATAAGCGATTCTTCGCTTTTGGCTGACAAGGTCAAAATATCCGCTTCATTGTCTTCAACACTTTCATTAGCGGATTCTACATATTCCTCTAGTATCATATGACAGTTTGTTCCGCTAATGCCAAAAGAGCTAATCCCGCATCTTCTAATAGAACCGTTTGTGTCCCAATCCTTCAATCCTTTGTTAATATATATTGGAGAGTTTAGGAAATCTATATTTTTATTCGGCACGTTAAAATGAAGAAGGGGAGGTAATTTCTTATTAGCCAGTGCCTGAACGCATTTTAGCAAACCAGCCGCACCTGCAGCATGATCCAAATGTCCAATATTGCTTTTAACTGAGCCAATAGCACAGAAATTCTTCTTTGTTGTATATCTCTCAAAAGCTCTTCTTATTCCTTCAACCTCAATAGGATCTCCTAATTTTGTCCCTGTTCCGTGGGCTTCAATGTAGCTTATAGTCATTGGATCAACTTGTGCATTTTCCCATGCTTTAGTAATAACATCTGCTTGGGCTGCAGGATTCGGTGCAGATATTCCGACAGAAGCACCATCTTGATTGGCAGCACTGCCTTTTATGATAGCATAGATATTATCCCGAGCCTCTACTGCTTTCTGTAAGGGCTTAAGCAGGAATGCAATTACACCCTCTCCTGCTCCTGTACCATCCGAGCTATCATCAAAGGTTTTTGTCCTTCCATCTGATGAAGTAATCCCTATATCATTGGTATTTTTCATTGGTAGCAATTGCAGCTTAACACTTCCTGCAATTGCTGCACTACATTCCCCTCTTCTGATAGACTCACAAGCATAATGTATAGCAACCATTGATGATGAACATGCAGTATCTACATTGACACTAGGTCCTTTTAAATCAAGAATATATGAAAGTCGACTGGCAATGATGGATGGTATATTTCCAGTCAACGCTATCGCTGCTGATTCGGGCTGTACTTCCTTGATAAGCGTCTTATAATTTGTATCACAGGAATAACCCAGATAAACACCAGTCCTGCTTCCAATAAGCTTATCCCCGCCATAGCCTGCATCTTCAATGCATTTCCACGCAGTTTCTAGAAATAGTCTTTGATGGGGATCCATTAAGCTTGCCTCTTTTGGAGATAATCCAAAGAATGCATAGTCAAATTTATCAATCTCGTCCAAATATGCTATTTCGCTATACTCTATATTTTTTTGTCCGATATATTTCATAAGCTTGTCAATATCACTGCGACGTGCTTCAGGTATAGCTCTGACACAATCAACTTCATTCACTAAGTTGTCCCAAAATTTATCAGGTGTATCTGCCAAAGGAAGCATTGATGCGATTCCAATTATAGCAATATCCTTTGGCTCTGCAACCTCTTCACGGATAGTAATCTTTTTGTCAGTATGATTTTTATCGTTATTTCCCAAGTCAAAAAGTTTCCCCATTTTTTTTATTTCCTCCTATTGTGCAAGACTATTTAACAACATTTTCAGAAGGAGAAGCCATAGAACTTCCCTCCGAAAATTGTTAACTTATGCTTTTAAATTTAATATTTGACTGATATGAGCCATGTCTTGTGTATTTGCTTCATTATCTTCCGGATTTATAAGCTTACGTGCAACTATAGCGTTAAAGCTTATATAAAACTTCTTTATGCTATCCAAATCCATGCCTCTTTCAAGCAATATATAAGTGCACAAATGATCAAAATTAAACTGAGGTAACCAGATTGAATTTTTTACGGACAAAAATGTCTGTTCTACCAATTTACTTACTTCTACAGAATCCATTGTAGCGTGGCTCCACTGCATCCTTGAGCCAGTAAGCTTATATTTTTCTTTATCCTTGAATACCGGTGAAAGAGCATCAAAATACCATGCCTGAACCCTATAAAAGGTTGGTCTGTTTTCTTCAATGAATTTAACAGTTTCCATATAGGTATCATAGGTTTCCCCTGGAAATCCAATAATAAATGATGCAAAGCTGCTGATGCCATACTCGTTCAGCAATGCTAGCCCATTCTTATACTTTTCAACATCTGCCGCTTTGTTCATGTTTTGGAGTATCTTTTGACTTCCTGACTCGATTCCTAAAAATACACCTTCACAGCCGCTTTCCTTCATTAGCTCCACAGTTTCCCTGTCTATATACTGGCATCTCAGATATGAGTTCCATTTAAATCCATAGTTCTTTTTTATCATCATCCTCAAAATGCTTTTAAATCTTTCTGGAGGGACATTGAAGGTATCATCAATGAAATTTATCTTTTTTACTTTGCCTGTCTCACGCAATAAATCCAGTTCTTTTTCATAAGCCTCCAACTCCATAGGCCTGTATCTTCCTGCCCGCTTAGGGAATGTACAAAATGCACAAGAAAATGGACAGGATATGGAGGTTCTAATTGTAGCAAATGCTTTAATGCGATCTGAAAACATTGGCCAGTTTACTATATTTTCATTAAGATTATTATCCTCATCCTCATGGGCATTGATATGATATTGCTTATCACATTTATAAATAATATTTTTAATATCTTCCAGAGATTGGTTTTCCTTTATAGCCCTAAGAACATTTCCTAGGGCTGTTTCTCCTTGAGAATTGTTTATATATACATCAGCATCTATGGATTTAAAAATATATTGCAGTATATTTTCATCCTGTATAGTGGCATTTGCATGTACAAAAGGTCCACCTACGATTATTTTAGCAGACTTATTGTACTGTCTTATAAATGAAATAATCTCCATGATAGGAAATGGTGTTACATACATAGTTGTTGTAATTGCAACAGACATTACCTCATTCTCTTTCAGCTTGCGTGCCAGCTCTTCCTTTTCTTCATCAAAATAATTGATATAATCACATTCCAAACCTTTCTTTGTCAAGAATGTCATAAGATATGCTACTGTTGCACTGAACAAACGACCAAAGCTCAAAGAACCTTTACTCTCTAATTCATCCTTTGATAAAAAATGATTAAATATATCCTTTGCAGAATATTTCTTGTTTTGATACTCAATAAAGCTTAAATTCAGCTCCCTGTACGATTCAGAGTCTGTCCCAGAGGTTCTCATTATAGCCTCGTATTCTTCCAGTGACATTTCATTATGACCTATAATAAGACAATCGATGTTTTTTTTCATTTTCAACCACCCCTTAATCAAATTTATATTCGTCTATGGTCAACTCTATCAGTTTGGCAAATTTATCCGCTAATTCTCTTGCTTTTTGCGATTTTATTCTGGAGCTGAATTTTAATCTAAAAGTGATACTTCCATTATTAATGCTGTAGCCAAATAAAATGTCATAAATGCCTGATAGATTATCCTGGTATTTCATCAATTTCTCATGATATAGCATTGGTAAAACAGCATTTTCTTCTTTAACAGGAGCTATGCTTTCTGCCATACCCAAGCCCAAGTTGTATCCTCCCTTCACAATACCTTCTTCCATTGCTACTGCACAGCTTCTAAACAGTTCGCTTATGGTTGAGATATTGTCTGTCATCATTGACATAGGAATTACCAAATTGTTCTTTCCAACCATTGTTTGGATATGTATATTTTCACAACCTGAAATGTCACAAAGCAAATACGAAAACAGTGCCGCAAATATATAATCTAATCTGACAGCTTCCTTTTGAGCAATTGACTCCAAGCTTTCGCATATACTTTTTTCTATTTCAAAGTTTAAATCTAATGAAATACTGTTTTTGCTTCCTTTTTCAAAATACTCGTCTGGCAGCAGAACACATTCCAATTTCGTACTGCTTTGCATATGGCTTTCAATAATTACTGCGAGCTTTTTCACTGTAGGAGATGCAAAAATATCTGTTATATACAGTTTCCCTGGGTAAAGCTTTTCTATTTTTGCATTCATTTGCAATAATTTGAGAGAGTTTCCTCCCAAGTCGAAGAAGTTGTAATTAATTCCTATTTTAGGAATGCCCAGCACTTCTTCCCATATGCCTGCTATTTGCTTCTCAATTTCCTTTTGAGGTACCACATATTCCAGCTCTGTTATTATCGCTTTTCTAGCATCGGGCAGTCTTTTTTTGTCTACCTTTCCGCTTGTTGTACGTGGTATTTCATCTACTTGCAGTATGAAAGGCGGAACCATATATTCAGGCAGTTGCTTGGATAAATATTCTCTTATATCCGAAACTTCAAGCTCGCTATTGCCTGATATGTATGCACATAAGTACTTGTCCCCACTTTCATCCTCACTTACAGTTACGGTAGCCTCACTTATATATTCATAATTAAGAAGCTGTCCTTCTATCTCATCTAGCTCTATTCTGTATCCTCTTATTTTTACTTGGTTATCTATTCTCCCTAAAAATTCTATATTTCCATCAGGCAGCCACATTGCTAAATCTCCTGTCCTGTACATGGTCTCATTTGTCTCCCATGGATTCGGAACAAATTTTTGTGCAGTCAGCTCTGATTTTCCCAAGTATCCTCTAGCAAGTCCCACGCCTGTGAGACAAAGCTCCCCAGGTACTCCTACAGGCTGAGGTTTATCATTGCTATCCAATATATAGGCTCTCATATTGGCAATAGGCTTGCCTATCGGCACTGTGTTAATTCTTTTCACATTTTCTACTGAATATCGTGTGGCATATATAGCCGCTTCAGTAGGTCCATATATATTTGCCAGTTGTACCGTATTATTTGCAATTGTCGTAAATCTGTTTACCAATTCCTTTGGTAGTGCTTCTCCTGCTGCAAATATGTATCGCAGTGAGCCAGTCTGAGCAATTCCAGTTTCCTCAATTATACTCATAAATACATTGAGCATAGAAGGTACAAAGTTCATATGAGTAACCTTTTTATCTCGAACAGTTTTCAATATCTGTTGCGGATCCTTTTCAGCTCCCTGCTCCAATATTATCAATCTGCCGCCTCCAAAGAACCAACCGAAAAGCTCAGTCACAGATACATCAAAGGTATAAGTGGTTTTCAGTAGGAAGGCATCCTCTTTTTGCATTGGATAACATTCTTGCATTGCCCACAAGGTATTTACCACACTTTTGTGCTCTAGCATTACGCCTTTTGGGTTTCCCGTTGTGCCTGAGGTGTATATTATATATGCTAAGTTATTGGGCTTTGCCTCTGGCTTAAGGTTTTCACCACTACCTGTATAAAGGCTTTCATCATCAAGATACAAAGTTTCTCCCACAAAATTCACTTTTTCTTTCAGTGTATTTTGAATGAGAAGTATCCTGCTACCACTATCCTCCAGTATATAGCTTATTCGTTCCTTAGGATAAGCTGGATCCATAGGCAGATACGCTCCCCCAGCCTTAAGGATAGCCATTATTCCTATTACCATATCCATTGAACGTTCTGTCAGTATAGCCACTATAGAGTCTGCTACTACTCCCTTTTGTCTTAGAAGCCTTGCAAGTTGGTTTGATTTTTCGTTGAGCTCTCTGTAGCTCATTGAAGCATCTCTATAAATAAGTGCAATGCTATCAGGAGTCTTTGTAGCTTGCTGTTCAAACATCTCACTTATTGTCTTATCCTTTGGATAGTCTGCTGCTGTGTTATTGAAATTCGTTAGCATATTGCATACTTCTTCTTGCTTAAGCATTTCTATGTCTCTAAGCTTTATTTGCATATTATCTGTTATGCTCAGCAATATATTATTGTAATGGCTTATCAGTCTTTCTATGGTTTCCTTTTTGAATAGCCCTGTACAATACTCTATAGTTAGTCCGATACTCGTCCCTTTCTCCACTGCCGTCAGTGTCATATCAAATTTGGAGGTTTTATTTTCCAATGGATATGGATTAACCTTCAAAGTATTTATGCCTGTATCAGGGTTGTCTATATTCTGGATTGTGAACATTACATCAAACAGCGGATTTCTGCTCATATCTCTAGTTATATTAAGATTTTCTACCAATTCTTCAAACTGATAGTCTTGATTTTCATATGCCTCTAGGGCATTTTCCTTTACTTCCCTTAAGAATTCTCTAAAGGTTTTTTCTCCCATTGGGAAGTTCCTCATTGCAAGAGTATTTATGAATATTCCTATAATATTTTCAAGATCCGTGTGAGGTCTTCCTGCTATTGGGCTGCCTACTATTATATCTTCTTGTCCGCTGTATTTTGAGAGTAGGATATTGTATGCTGCCAGTAACACCATATATAAGGTAGCTCCTGTTTCTTGGCAAATATCCTTTAACCTTGTTGTCAGAGCTTCATCTAACTCAAAGCTTATGTGATCCCCTTCAAAACTTTGTATCATCGGTCTTGGATAGTCTCTCACAATATCCAGCGCTAATATATCACCTGCGAATCTCTCCAGCCAATACTGTTTCTGCTGCTCTATTTTTTTGGACATGAGCAGCTCATTTTGCCAGTCACTATAGTCTTTGTACTGTATACGCAGGGGCTCTAATGTGTTTCCTTTATAAAGCTCTACAAATTCCTTGATTAATATATTCATAGATACAGCATCGGATATTATATGATTCATGTCTACCATTAGCAGGTACTGCTGATGTTTAATTTTATCGCCATTAGCTTCAGATTTTGAATGCTTTAACTCAACAAGTCCTACTCTTAGAAGTGGCGCTTTGCTGAGATCAAAAGGTCTTATGAGGGCTTTGACCATAGCCTGTCCTTGCTGTTCATTTTCAGCTTCCATGTACTTTATGGCAAATTCCACTTCACTGTATACCTTTTGTACAGGCACACCATCAAGCATTTCAAAGCCTGTCCTGAATGCTTCATGGCGCTTTACCAGTTTTTCAAAGGCAGCTTCCAGGCAAGCTGTATCAAGCTGTCCTTCTATCTTCATCACTAACGGCACATTATAGCTTGTACTGTGCTTGTCAAACTGCTGTAATACATACATCCTCTTTTGTGCTGAGGATAGAGCATAGTATTCTCTCTCTCCTATAGGCTGTATAGAATAATATATACTCTCTTCGCTCTCATTTATAAGCTGTGCCTGCTCCTTTATAGTCAAAGCTTTGAATATCTCCTTCAAAGGCAGCTCTACTCCAAATTCCTTATGTATCCTTGATGTTAGTATTGTAGCCTTCAGCGAATGTCCTCCAAGCTCAAAGAAGCTGTCATTTATGCTTATTTTCTCAGCTTTTAATATATCCTGCCATATTTCTGCCAGCTTCTCCTCAACGCTGTTTCTCGGTGCTTCATATTCTGCCCCAGTAAATATATTTCCGTCAGGCTCAGGAAGGGCCTTTCTGTCTACCTTTCCGTTTGAGGTTAGCGGAAGCTTATCTAGCTGTATAAAGTACGGTGGTATCATATAGTCAGGCAGATTTTGGGCTAGATGCTCTCTTATTTCTCTTACTGTCAACTCTTTTTGTACTACAATATAAGCACATAAATACTTGTTTTCACTATTATCCGCTTTTGCTATTACTATTGCTTCGTTTATAGCGGTATAGCTCAAAAGCTTATTTTCAATCTCGCCCAGCTCTATCCTATAACCCCTTATTTTTACTTGGTTGTCTATTCTGCCTAAAAATTCTATGTTTCCATCAGGCAACATTCTTGCCAAGTCGCCAGTCCTATACATTCTTGTATTAGGTTCAAATGGGTTTTGAACAAATACTTTATTAGTTAGCTCTGGTTTGTTTAAGTAGCCTCTTGCCAACCCATCTCCTGCTATACACAGCTCTCCTGCTACTCCTATTGGCTGCAGCTTATTGTTTTTATCTACAATATATATTTTTGTATTATCTGCTGGCACTCCAATTGGTACAGAAGCTTTTTTATCCTTGTCTATATCAAACTTATAAAGCATACAACCAACTGAGGCTTCGGTTGGTCCATATTCATTATATATTTCTACCCCTTTAGAAAAACTGTTGTATACCTTTGTTGTCAGTGTAGTATCTAGCTGTTCGCCGCCTACTATTATTCTCTTTATATTACTTCTGCTATTATCCAAGTCCTTTATAATGCTCAAATGTGCAGGTGTAAGCTTTATTAGCTCAACCTCGTTTTTCTGCAATATATCTTGAATAAGTAGTTGTCCAGTCTCTTTTCCATATATGACAACCTTACTTCCAGTTATAATCGGTGTATATATGGAGGTTACTGTAAGATCAAAGGATATAGAGGTATATAATGGGCAATCTAAGCTATCACCCTTTTGATAATTCTTTTTAGCCCAATGTATGTAGTTGGCTACGCTTCTATGCTCAAGCATAACTCCCTTGGGCTTTCCAGTACTACCAGAGGTATATATCACATATGCAAGGCTACTCGGTTTGCATTCCAACTCCAGATTACTTTCTTTTCCTACATATAAGCCCTCTTCATCAATGCATATTATTTCTCCGTCAAATATAACGCTATCTTTTAGATGCTTTTGTGTAAGAAGTATTCTGGCTCCACTATCCTGAAGCATGTACTCAATTCTGTCCTGTGGGTATTCTGGATCTATTGGCAGATATGCTCCTCCTGCCTTTAATACACCCATTATACCTACAATCAGCTCTAAGGATCGCTCTGCCCGCAGCCCTACTATCTTGTCCTTACATACGCCCCTATCCCTTAGTACTCTTGCCAGCTGATTTGCCTTTTCATTAAGCTCCCTGTAGCTAAGGCTCTTGTCCTCGCATACTACAGCAATGTTGTCAGGAGTCCGCTCTACCTGCTCCTCAAACAACTGGTGTATTGTTCTGTACTTTGGATAGTCCGATTTTGTATTATTGAAGCCTTCCAGTATAAACTGTTTTTCAAGCTCTGTAAGCAGCTCTGCTTCCATTGGCTTTATCTTAGGCTGATTTACCATAGCTTCTGCCAGTCTTATAAAATGACTTGCTATATTCTTTATAAATTCCTCATCATATACCAAAGCATTGAATTTGAGCTTCACAGTAAGCTCATTGCCTGGTGAAGCTATAACTTCAAAGTTATAGTTGGTCTGCTCAAACACCTCTGTACTTTCTATGGAGATTTCAGCTTTCTGTCCTGTAGAGCCTTCCAGCTCCTTTTCGAGAGGATAATTTTCAAATACCACTATATGGTCGAAAAGCTTCTGTCTAGGCTCACTATAGCTCTGTATGTCCGCCAAAGGCAGATAGCCATAATGTTCAGATTCCACAGCATCTCTTTGCAGTGTCCTTATTGTTTCTTCAAAGCTTATCCCTGCCCTCACTCTTACAGGTACAGTATTTATAAAGAGTCCTATCATGGTCTCAATGCCTTCTATTTCCGAGGGTCTTCCTGATATAACCTTTCCAAACACCACATCGGAAGAATTGTTATAGCGCTGTAGAAGTGTTCCCCATATTCCCTGGAAAATAGTGCTTAGGGTACTATCCATTTGTCTAGCAAGCACTGTCATTTTTTCTGTGAGCTCTTGGCTAAGCTTAAAGCTAACCTGTCTTTGCTGATAGCCTGATACTAAAGCTCCTGCATTTTTTCCTGGCAGTACAGCTTGTTCCTCATAGCCCTCCAGATACTTTTTCCAGAAGAAAGCTGCTTCATCCTTGTCCTGCTCTTCCAGCCAACGAATAAAGCCACTATAGAAGAAGGTCTTTTCACGCTCTGGCTCTTTGCTTGCACTTAAATCACTGTAAGCCTTGAAGAAATCATTCATAACTATACTTAGACACCAACCATCCATGAGTATATGATGGAAGCTCCAAATCATAACATAGCCGTCACTGCTTACCTTGAATACCGATGCCCTTATAAGTATATCCTTTGAGAGATCAAAGCCTTTTTTTCCGTCCTTTTCCTTGAAGCTAGTTAAATATAGCTGCTTATCCATTTCAGACATAGCGGATATATCTTCAAAATAAAGCTCCGCTTGCCTATGCTTCAATACTGCCTGCATAGGCTGACCTGCTTTTTGATATATAAAAACAGTTCTGAGTACATCATGTCTTTCTATCAGCCAATTTAAGCTTTTTTCAAATAGCTGCATATCCAAGCTACCCCTTATCGTGAAGGTCATTTGCTCAAAATATGCTCTAGATTCATTATCCAACAATAGGTGATAGAGCATTCCATGCTGCATTGGTGATAATCCATATATATCCTTTATGTCAGCTCTATCAAAGCTTAGATTGTCCATAAGCTCTTCAAATTCAGACAAGGACAGATTTTTTGCGCTTGTATCACTAGGGGTAAGCTCTTCTTTCGTTTTTTCTATGCAATGCCTTATAAGAGCGATGAGCTTATTTTTATATGCTTCTTTCAGCTCTGATATAGCTTCCTCAGAGTATTCCTTCGTGCTGTAGTTGAAGCTCATTCCAAGACAACCGCCTGCAATCGCACCGTTTATACTAATAGAGTACATTCTCTCTGAAGCAGGGCTCATGCTACTACCTGACGAGATAGCTGAAATAGTAAATAACCCAGTATCTACATCCTGATCAAACTGTCCTAAATAATTAAAGCTTATCTGTGGCTTCAAAGAGAAATCTAAATCTGCCTTATTGTCCTCTGAGGTCATATAACTGAGTATTCCGTAGCCCATACCCTTAGAAGGTATATGTCGTAATGTTTCCTTGGTATTCTTTATTTGCCATGCCACTTCAGGTATTCCTGTCATATCCAATACTACAGGATATGCGGAGGTGAACCAGCCTACAGTCCTCGTTATATTGATGTCTCCCAATATTTCCTCTCTGCCGTGTCCTTCAAGATTTACTAAAAGCCTTTCGTCGGCTGTCCATTCCTTAAAGGCTAGACCCAATGCAGTCATAAGTATATCGTTTATTTCAGTATTATAGGCTTGATTTACATTATGCAAAAGTCTGTCGGTGTCTTCCTCTGAAAGCTGTAACGTCACTATGGCACCGTCAGCTACAGTGCTTTTGCCACCTTCAAATTCTGGCTTTATCGCTGCAACCTCCATATTTTCAAGACTTCTCCAATACTCCTTTTCTTTAAGCAGTATTGTACTGTCCGAATACTTCTTTAAGCTCTCAGCCCAAGCTCTGAAGGAATCAGTTTTTTCCTGAAGCACTACAGTTCCCCCTGTTGTAAGCTGTTTGTAAGCTGTAGCGAAGTCCTCCAGTATTATTCTCCAAGATACTCCATCCACTACAAGGTGATGTATCGCTATGAGAAGATGATCTCCAGCGCCTGTCTTGAAAAGTCCCAGCTTTACCAAAGGTCCCTCTGCCAGATTGATGCTCCCTTGAAGCCTATCTGCCGCCTCACTTATTTGGGTTTCATAGTTACTTTCGTCCTGGAAGCTTATGGTTTCAATTGAAAAGCTGTTCTCCATAGGAGCTTTTATTATTTGCTTTACCATGCCTGTATCAGTTTCTTGGAAAATACTTCTCAAATTATCATGGTGCTCTGTTATTTTGGTAAATACCTTTGCAACCAGCTCCTCGTCAAAGCCTTCCTTTCTATACAGCATAACAGCTTGATTCCAGTGATGTTCATTGGTAAAGCTCTTTTCAAAGAACCATTTCTGAATAGGTATAAGCTCAACCTCTCCTATTACTGGAGCCTGTGATATTTTCCTGTCTTCCTTGGTAATACATTTAGCAAGCTCTGCAATTCTCGGATTTCTGAAAATATCTCCCGTATTTAGCTTCAAGCCATATTTTCGAAGTCTTGCAGATGCTTGTATTGCCTTTATGGAGTCTCCGCCAAGAGAGAAGAAGCTGTCTCTTATCCCTGCTTTTGCTACCCCAAGTACCTCTTCAAATATATCTGCAAGCCTTTTTTCTATTTCATTTCTAGGTGCTTCATATTCATAATAATCCATATTCAAGCTTTGCGACCTAGGTGTTTCAAGCTTTATAAGAGCTTTTCTATCCAGCTTTCCGTTTGCTGTAAGAGGTAAGCTTTCAAGCTGTATATAATATGAGGGCAGCATATATTCAGGAAGCTTAGCCAAAAGCTTTTCCCTGAGCTCCTTTGGTTGTATTTCTCGTTCAGAGACTACATAAGCACAGAGATATTTGCTACCTTGTCCATCCTCTATATCTATTACTGCGGTTTCTCTTATGCCTTCACAGCAAAGCAGCTGTGCTTCTATTTCTCCTAGCTCTATTCGGAAGCCTCTAAGCTTTACCTGATGATCAATTCTTCCAAGGAATTCAATATTTCCGTCAGGCAACCACCTTGCCAAGTCACCAGTTCTGTACATTCTGGTTTCATGCTCAGCTTCGCTATATTCCTTAAATGGGTTTTCTACAAACTTTTCTATTGTTAGCTCTTGTTTATTAAGGTATCCCCTTGCCAAGCCCTCTCCAGCTATACATAGCTCTCCCGCTACGCCTATTGGCTGTAGGATATTATACTTATCTACTATATATACCTGTGTATTTGACACTGGTTTTCCAATTGGAATATTATCATATTCCTTATCCAGCTCAAAGCTTGTAGCTACAATTGTACTCTCTGTAGGACCATAGTTATTTACTACTCGATATCCAGTATTTCTATATTGCTTTAGCTTATCTCCACCTGTTAAAACGCATCTAAGAGACTTATTGTCCAGCAGCATAAACTGCTCATATATTTGAGTAGGTAAAAAGCTAATTGTAATTTTATTTGCTTCGTAATACTCATTAAGCTTTTGAACATCAAGCTTTATTTCTTCTTCTATGATGTATATGGATGCGCCAGCAATCAAGTATGGGAATATCTCCCATACAGATGCATCAAATCCAAAGCCTGCATATTTACTAGTCCTATCTGTCTCACTTATTTGGTAATAGTCCACATACCACATACACATATTTACTAAGGAATGCTGCTCTATCATAACACCCTTGGGTTTACCCTTAGAGCCTGATGTGTATATTACATATGCTAAGCTTTCGACCAGATTATCCTTCTTACATATTTCAACTTCTTTATCTTGATAAAGTAGTTCATCCTCCAATAATATTACTTCACCTGTGAAGGATATAGTCCCTGCTAGATGCTTCTGTGTCAAAAGCATTACTGCTCCGCTATCCTCAAGCATGTATTCTATTCTATCCTGCGGATATTTAGAATCTATAGGAAGGTATGCGTATCCTGCTTTAATGATACCCATTATACCTATTACCATCTCCAAGGAGCTTTCTACCATTATTGCGAAAATACTATCAGAGCTAACGCCTTTATTACTCAGTACCCTTGCCAATTGGGTTGCTCTCTCGTTCAATTCCCTATAGGTAAGGCTCTCCTCCTGATATACTACTGCGATATTGTCAGGAGTTTTCGCTACTTGTTCTTCAAAAAGCTGATGTACTGTCATGCTCTTAGGATAGTCTATTTTTGTATTGTTGAAGTCCATGAGTATTTGATGTCTCTCTGCTTCTGTGAGAAGCTGTACCTCTGATAGCTTAATATCAATATCTTCTGCAATTTCTAGCATTATATTTTCTAAATGCTTGTACATTCTTTCAATTGTGGTATTACTGAATAGCTTTGTGCAGTACTCAATATTTATACCTATACTGTTTTTCAATTCTACCGCATTAATTGTTATATCAAATTTTGATATTCTATTCTCTGCTTTATATGAGTTTACTTTTAAGTCCTCTGCTTTTAGATTATCTATAGCCGTATTTTGTAGCACAAGCATTACATCAAATAATGGGTTTCGGCTGAAATCCCTAGTTATATTCAACCTTCCTACGAGCTCTTCAAACTGGTAGTCTTGATTTGCGTAGGCTTCTAGTGCATTTTCCTTTACTTCCCTTAGAAACTCTCTATAGCTTTTTTCTCCACTTGGATAGTTTCTTATTGCCAGTGTATTTACAAACATGCCTATGATATTTTCCAAGTCTGCATGAGGTCTTCCAGCTATAGGGCTTCCTACTACTATGTCTTCTTGTCCACTGTATTTTGACAATAGTATATTAAAGGCACTCAGTAATACCATATACATAGTACTGCCTGTAGCCTTCGCTATTTCTCTTAGCTTGTTTGTCAAAGCAGCTTCTACCTCAAATTGTATAGAGGCTCCCTCAAAGCTTTGTATCATCGGTCTTTGATAGTCGGTCAAAAGATTTAGTACAGGTATTTCTCCTTCAAATTGTTTTAGCCAATACTGTTCCTGTGTCTTTATCTTTTCTGATTTGAACAGCTTATTTTGCCATTCTGAAAAGTCCTTGTACTGTATCCTTAGCGATGTCAGCTCTTCCCCTGCATATATCCTTGAGAATTCCTTCATCAATATTCCCATAGATACTCCATCACATATTATGTGGTACATATCTACCATCAGCAGATAATGCTGATGCTTGTTATCGTCATTATCTGCTGATTTTGGGTGCTCTAGCTCAACAAGTCCTACTCTTAGAAGCGGTGCCTTTGATAAGTCAAATACTCTTATGAAGCTCTTTATAATAGCTTCTATATCCTTATTTGCTTCATAAACCTCAATATCAAATTCTACTTCCTCGTGTACTTTCTGTACCAACTTTTCATCTATTACCTCAAAGCTTGTTCTTAAGGCTTCATGTCTCTGTATTAACTTGTTAAAGGCTTCTTTTAAACGTGCTGCATCTAAATCGCCTTCCAATTCCAATACTCTAGGCATGTTGTAGCTAGTGCTATCACTATCAAGCTGTTGCAGTGTATACATTCTCTTTTGTGCTGAGGACATCTCATAATAAGCTTTATCTTCTATCGGTTGTATTTGTGAATAAATGCTTTCCTCACTGACCTTAATGTACTCTGATATTCCTTTTATTGTAGGTGTTTTAAATATCTCCTTTAGTGGTATTTCTACATTCAATCCCTTGTGTATTTTTGCAGCTAAGCTTGTTGCCTTTAATGAATGTCCTCCCAGCTCAAAGAAGTTATCATTTATACCTATGCTCTCTACTCTAAGAACCTCGCTCCATATAGCTACAAGCTTCTCTTCTGTACTGTTTCTTGGTGCTTCATATTCTGCTCCTGTAGATATATTTCCATTAGGCTCTGGAAGGGCTTTTCTATCTAGCTTACCGTTGGATGTTAATGGCAACTTCTCCAGCTGTATAAAATATGATGGTATCATATATTCTGGTAAGTACTGGGACAAATACTCTCTTAGC
The DNA here is from genome assembly GCA_942492835.1 of uncultured Clostridia bacterium. GTDB lineage: Bacteria > Bacillota > Clostridia > Lutisporales > Lutisporaceae > GWB2-37-7. Next base: position 1,797,620 of record OW818645.1, read on the forward strand.
TCTAATACAGTAAGCTCTTTCTCGCCTACTACATATGCACATAGATATTTGCTTCCACTATTATCATCTTTCGCTATTACTGCTGTATCTTTTATTGCTTCGTGACTTAGAAGCTTGTTTTCTATTTCTCCAAGCTCTACCCTATATCCCCTTATCTTCACTTGATGGTCTATTCTGCCAAGAAACTCTATATTACCGTCTGGCAGCCACCTTGCCAAGTCGCCCGTCCTATATATCCTAGTTCCTGGTTCAAAGGGGTTGTCTGCAAACTTCTCCAAGGTTAATTCTGGTCTGTTAAGGTAACCTCTTGCCAGTCCTTCTCCAGCTACACATAGCTCTCCTGCTACCATTACTGGTGATAAATTACTATACTTATCTACTATATATATTTTGCTGTTATTTATAGGCTTCCCTATTACAGGATGGTCTTTAAAGTACTCAAGCTTATCACAGTCAATTATAAAACCAGCTGTTCCTACTGTTGTTTCTGTAGGTCCATAATGGTTCATTACCTTTATTTGACTATATAGCTTATATGTTTTCTCTACATCGGCTACATTTATTTCTTCGCCTCCCAGTACTATGAGTCTTAATGAAGCTAGTCCACTGCCTGTCAAGAAACTCTCTGTACTGCAAATAGTATTGTAAAGGGATGGGGTAAGCTTTATGTAGCTAATTTCGTTATGCTTTATATAGCTTATCAGCTTTTCAGGCATACTATATATTTCCTTTGAAACTATATGAAGCTCTGCTCCCTTTAATATTGCTGAGTATAACGCTGTATAGCCCAAGTCAAAAGCATAGGAGGATAAAAGCACAGACTTATCAGCCTTGCTTATTTCCGTCATATTTGTAAACCAATTTACATAGTTAACTAGACTATTGTTTTCAAGCATTACCCCTTTAGGTTTACCTGTGGTTCCTGAGGTATATATTACATATACTAAGTCACTTGGTTTACTTACTGTTTCTAAGTTACTGAAATCTCCCTGATACAGTGACTCCTCATCCAGTTTAATTATACTTCCATTGTAGGCTATTTTATTTGCCAGTATGCCTTGTGATAGCAATATTCCTGCTCCGCTATCCTGTAGTATATACTCTATTCTATCCTGAGGATATTCAGAATCTATTGGTAGATATGCACCCCCAGCTTTGAGTATCCCCATCATGCCTACTATCATATCTAGAGATCTTTCTACCATAATTGAAACAATACTATCTGACTTTACGCCCTTATTTTTCAGTACTCTCGCCAGTTGGTTTGCTCTCTCATTTAGCTCCCTGTATGTGAGACACTCATCTTCGTATACTACCGCTATGTTGTCAGGAATCCTCTCTACTTGCTCCTCAAATAACTGTTTAATTGTTTTATTCTTTGGATAGTCAACCTTAGTATTGTTGAAAGCTACTAATATTTGCTGTCTTTCTTTTTCTGTCAGTATGTCTATTTCTGATAGCTTTGCATCTATATTTTCCGTTACTGCATGTATTATGTTTTCTAAGCATTTGCACATTTTCTCTATTGTAGTCTTACTAAACAGCTTCGTGCAATACTGCATTCTTATACTTATGCTGTCTTCCTGCTCTACTACATTCATGGTTATATCAAACTTGGATACCATATTGTCCGATTTATATGGTGTTATCTTTAGCCCTTCTACTGTTGCTGCTTTGGCATCCGTATTCTGTAGTGTAAACATCACATCAAATAATGGATTTCTGCTAAAGTCTCTTACTATATTCAGCTTTTCTACAAGCTCTTCAAATTGATAGTCCTGATTTTCATAGGCTTCTAATGCATTTTCCTTTACTTCCCTTAGAAACTCTCTATAGCTTTTTTCTCCGCTAGGATAATTCCTCATCGCCAGAGTATTTACAAACATCCCTATGATATTTTCCAAATCTGCATGGGGTCTTCCAGCTATAGGACTCCCAATTACTATGTCTTCCTGTGCGCTGTGTTTTGACAATAGTATATTAAAGGTACTTAGCAATACCATATACATGGTACTTCCTGTATCCTTGGCTATTTGTCTCAGCTTATTTGTCAGCTCTTTGTCTATTGTAAAGCCTATTAAATCTCCCTCAAAGCTTTGCATTACTGGTCTTTGGTAATCTGTTGGAAGATTTAATACAGGTATCTCTCCCTCAAATTGCTTCAACCAGTACTCTTCCTGTGCCTTTATACGGTCACTTCTAAGCAGCTCGTTTTGCCACTCTGAGAAATCCTTGTACTGTATCCTTAGTGATGCTAGCTCTTCACCTGCATATAGCTTTGAAAATTCCTCCACTAATATTCCCATAGATATTCCGTCAGATATTATATGCTGCATGTCAAACATTAGTATATGCTTGCACAAGCTCACCTTAATAAGCCCTACTCTTAGAAGCGGTGCCTGTGACAGATTAAAAGGTCTTATGAAGCTCTTTACTATGCCCTCTATAGCTTTGTCATCCGCTTCATCATAGATTTCTATATCAAGCTTTACATTCTTATGTACTCTCTGTATTAATTCTTCTGCTACCTCAAAGCTTGTTCTTAATGCTTCATGTCTCTGTATCAGCTTGTTAAAGGCTTCTTCTAATCGTGCTGTATCTAAAGCTCCTTCTAACTCTAATACGCCAGGCATATTATAGCTGGTACTATCAAGTTCAAGCTGCTGTAGCGTATATATTCTCTTTTGGGCAGAAGACATCTCATAGCATGAGGATTCGTCGCTCTCTTCTTCTCCAACTGGCTGTATTTGTGAATAGATGCTTTCCTCACTGTTTTTAATATATTCTGATATTTCCTTTATTGTCGGTGACTTAAATATCTCTTTTAGTGGTATTTCTACATTTAGCAACTTATGTATCTTTGCAGCTAAGCTTGTTGCCTTTAATGAATGTCCTCCCAGCTCAAAGAAGTTATCATTTATACCTATGTGCTCTACTCTAAGTATCTCTCTCCATATCGCTGTCAGCTTTTCTTCTGTGCTATTTCTTGGTGCTTCATATTGTACTCCTGTAGCTATACTTCCATCGAGCTCAGTTAATGTAGTCTTAGCAAGAGTTTTTCTGTCTACCTTTCCATTAGAGGATAGTGGCAGTCTTTCCAATTGAACAAAATATGTGGGAACCATATAATCTGGGAGCAATTTTTTTATATGGGCTCTCAGCTCTGATTCGCTTATTTTCCTATCTGCTGAAATATATGCGCAAAGACATTTAGTGTTATCCTTTTCATCCCTTGCAATAACAGCAGTATCCCTTATTTCGTTAAACTTTAAAATACAGCTTTCTATCTCTGCAAGCTCTATTCTAAATCCCCTAATTTTAACCTGGCTGTCAACCCTACCTAAAAATTCGATATTTCCATCTTCAAGCCATCTCGCTAAATCACCGCTTCTATACATTCTTTCAGCAGGAAAATAAGGATTTGGGATGAATCTTTCTTTTGTAAGCTCTGATTGCCCTAAATAACCTCTTGCCAGTCCATCACCAGCTATATATAATTCTCCTGTTACACCCACAGGAACGAGTTTCATATTTTTATCAAATATATACATTTTAGTATTATCTATAGGCTTTCCTATTGGTATTATGCTATTTTCTTCTAGCTCCTCACAATCATAGTAAGTAACGTCGATTGTAGCTTCAGTAGGTCCATATAAATTATGCAGGCTTGTACCGTTTATTTTTATAAGTCTGTTGAATTCAGAAACCTGAGAAAGCGTTAAAGCCTCTCCGCTGGCAAATACCCGTCTTAAGCTTTTAAGATTATTTGCACGTTCCATCCCTTCAGTATATTCAAGAAAGGCACTAAGCATAGAAGGTACAAAATGCATGACGGTTACATTGTTTTCTCTGACAGCTTCTATAATCTTACTAGGTTCTTTCTCTTCCCCTGGATTTAGTAGGCATACTGTTCCTCCCGTTACAGACCACCAGAATATTTCCCATACAGATACGTCAAAAGTATAGGTCGTCTTTTGAAGAATAGTATCCTCTATTCCTATGGGATAACTTTTCTGCATCCAATTTATTCTATTCACTAGAGAACGGTGTTCAATAACTACCCCTTTGGGCTTACCAGTGGAACCCGAGGTATATATGACATAAGCCATATCTTGAGATGTATTGATATTTGGAAGCTCAATAGAATCCCCTTCATATATACTTTCACATTCCAGAACAATTGTTTCAATATTAAACATATGATCTTTGTATTTTTCCTGAGTAAGCAATATTGGTGCATTGCTGTCTTTCAGCATGTATTCAATTCTTTCTTCAGGGTAATCAGGAGAAATAGGCATGTATGCTCCTCCTGCCTTGATTATCCCAAATATTCCTACAAGCATTTCAAATGACCTTTCAGCCATAATGCCTACTATGCTATCCCTTGTTACTCCCTTATCTCTAAGCTTTCTTGCAAGCTGTGTGGCTCTTTTATTTAACTGGAAATATGTCATGGATTCCCCGTTAAAAATAACAGCCATTTTGTCAGGTGTTCTTCCTACCTGTTCTTCAAAAAGCTGGTGTATCGTTTTGTGAGAAGGGTATGCTTGGGTGGTATTATTGAAACAATTAAATATCTCATTCTTCTCTTCATCAGTTATCAAATCTATTTCTTCTACTAGGATGTCGGGCTGCTTGGATATCTCCAACAAAATCTTCTTCAAATGCTGTGAAATTTTTCTTATATTTGAATCAGTAAATACACCTTTATCGTAGTTTAAATCTATTTCGATCCTTTTTCCCGCTTTAATATTTAAAGTTAAAGCATAGCTTGTTTGTTCAAATGTCTTTGCTCCCGCAATCTTGAAACCATCTGTTCCCTGGTTTCCTTCAATCGCTTTTTCAACAGGATAATTTTCAAATACCAACACATGATCTATCAAATCCTGTTTTTGAGCTGTACATGCTTGTATTTCTGCCAAGCTACAGTAATGGTACTGGGTTGAGCTTAATGAATTCTCCTGGCACTCTTTTAATAGTTCTGTAAAACGCTGCATTTTGCTGGATTGTATTCGGACAGGTATGGTGTTAATGAAAAGTCCAACCATATCCTCTATACCAGATATTTCAGGAGGTCTCCCCGATACAACGCTTCCAAATACAACATTATCACTGTTGTTGTACCTTTGTAACAATACGCCCCATGCAGTCTCCAGCAATGTATTCATGGTTATCCAGTTTTTTCGTGCAATATTCTCAAGACCTTCTGTCAATGTTTCACTTATTTCCAGGGAAAACCTTCCTTGCTCATACTTATTACTGTTTTTCTTGCTTGTATAGCTTCTAAGAGGCGATGTTTGTTCATAATCTTCAAGGTATGCTCTCCAGTAATTTCGACCCGCTTCCATATCCTGCTTTTGCAGCCAAGCTATATATTCACTATATGGTGTAACCTTTCCAAGCTTGAACTGGGTCTTAGCTTGAATAGCCCTATAAATTTGGAAAAACTCCTGTGTGATTGTGGCAATACACCAACCGTCCATAATGATATGGTGAAAGCTAAAAACCAGCTGACAGCATTCTTCGCCAGTTTTAAGCACAGCCAATCTTATTAATGGCCCTTTGTTAAGGTCAAAACCTGCATTTCGGTCTCTTTCCAGAAAACTATCTAAATATAATTCTTTTTCAGCTTCATTTAAATGCATTATATCTTCATTATGTATTTGTGGCTTCATTTCTTTCAAAACGACTTGCAGTGGACTTTCAAGCTCCTGATTAACAAAAACAGTCCTAAAAATTTCATATCTTTCTATAAGCACTTCCATGCTTTTGGTCAAGACTTCCACATCAATATGCTCCCCAACATGTAAAGACAATTGCTGAAAATATGCTGTGGCGCTTTTTTCATAAAGCCAGTGAAAATACATACCCTGCTGCATATTGGAAAGCGGATATGCTTTTTCGATGTTATCAGCTTCAAAATCTATATTCTGAATTTTTTCCATCCACTCTTGAGTGCCTTTATATTTGCAATGTTTGATAATACTTCCCAAATACATAATGTATGAATTAAGGAACTTTTCCATTGTATCTTTGTTAAATTCATACTTATCAAATTGAATATCTATTATAAATTTGTTATCCTTAACCATGCTATTTATGTTAATAGGATTAGGTCTGTTCTCATTCATGTCTAGGTCATGACCTGCATTAATATCTGACCATTGAAGTGTCTCGCTGCTTTCATGGCTATTGAGCTGTCCTAAATAATTAAAGCAGATTTCTGGATTTTGCTTGAAGGACATTGCTGCTTCGTGACCTGCATCTGTCATGTACTTAAGCAGTCCATAGCCAATTCCCTTGTTAGGTATTCTCAGTAGCTGTTCCTTGACGCTTTGTACCTGCTGAGCCGCGTCTGACAGCCCTAAAATCTCCAATATAATCGGATACATACTTGTAAACCATCCAACTGTTCTTTGGATATTTACGTCTGGTATTATTTCTTCTCTACCATGTCCTTCAACCCAAACAGCTACTTGCTCCTGCCCTGTCCAGCTTTTTATAGCCATTGCCAGAGCAGTCAATAAAATATCATTTATCTCTGTAGTATAGAAGCTATTCACCCTATTTAATAATTCCCAAGTATCTTCTTCATCCAGTTGAATACTTACACGTTCAGCACTAGCAAAGCTTCTCTTATCTACTATATTATCTTTTGGAAGCGGCTTAACGTTGATTTCCTCTTGCTTTTTCCAGAACTCAACCTCTTTTAATAGCTCTGAGCTATTGGCATATTCATAGAGCTTTTCACCCCATTCTATAAAGGAATCGGTCTTATCAGGAAGCTTTATATCCTGATGGTTCAAAGCCTGCTTATAGCCTTCAGTAATATCCTCAATAAGGACTGCCCATGACACCCCATCCACCACCAGATGATGGACAATCAAAAGCAAAACATCACCTTCTATTGTTTTAAATTGTGCCACCTTAAATAAAGGACCTTTTTCGCAGTCAATACTCCTCTGCATTTCTTGCGCAAAGGCTTCTATCTTGCTTTTACATTCCTTCTCCCCTGTAAAATCAATAACCTGAAAATCTACTAATTCTACATCCGTTCCCCTGATGTATTGTTTTAACTCGCCAGACTCTTTTGTATATACCGTTCGGAGAGCGTCATGATGAATTGCCAGCTTTTTCAACGCTTCTTCTAAAGCAATCTCATCAAAGCCTTCATTTCTGTGTAACACAATGGATTGATTAAAATGGTGAGGATTTTTAAAATTCAGCTCAAAAAACCATTGCTGTATCGGAATAAGTCTTGCAAAACCATCTACTGTTCCTTGGTCAGATTTTTTATTTGATACTTTTACATAGGGTGCAAGCATTTTAATATATGGGTTTTTAAATAAATCTTTAATCTCAAATTGCATACCATATCTTCTGAAGCGTGCCGACAGCTGTATTGCTTTTATGGAATCACCGCCCAAATCAAAGAAACTATCCATACGTCCTACCGTTTGCACACCAAGTACCTCTTGCCAAACTACAGCAAGCTTCTCTTCAATTCCGCCTTGCGGAGCTTGGTATATCGCTTGATCTTGATAATATGTAGGTTCTGGCAGTGCTTTTCTATCAACCTTGACATTGGATATCATCGGTAATTCATCCATCTTTACGAAATAGGATGGTATCATATAATAAGGCAGTGCGGTAGCTAAAAATTCTCTTAGCTCTGAATTATTTACTTCATCACTACTGACAAAATACGCACATAAGTACTTTGTGCCATCTTCATAATTTCTGTCAATAACAACTGCTTCTTCTATAGCTTGATGCATAAGCAGCTTTTTCTCTATTTCCTCCAGCTCTACTCTAAAGCCCCTTATCTTTACTTGGTTATCTATTCTTCCTAGAAATTCTATATTCCCGTTTTCATGCCATTTCCCCATGTCTCCTGTTTTGTACATAAATTTACCCGAAGCAAATGGATTGGGGATAAACTTTTCAGTAGTAAGCTTATCATTGTTTGAATATCCTCTTGACACACCTGCCCCCGAAATGCAAATTTCACCCATTATACCCACAGGTACAGGCTTTAAATTGCCATCTAATATGTATATTTGATTATTGGCTATTGGTTTTCCTATAATCGTTATACTTTGACTATCCAAGCCTTCGTGTGCTGCTGCTGCAATGGTTGCTTCTGTAGGTCCATATTCATTGACAAGAAATATGTTTTTATTGATTCTTGTGCTTGATTCAATCAATTCCTTGTCAGCCCTGTCCGCCGCTAGTACCACAAGTCGTACTGATTTTAAATCCTCATATTTTGCATCATGAAGTATGCCCTTATACATGGCAGGAGCAACACTTAAAAACGTAATGCCTTTTTCCTTAATAACATCTTTTACGTAAAAGAAGTCTCTCCACTTGTCTTCATGCAAAAGTACAAGCTTTCCACCGGATAAAAGACTTGAATAGAATGTCGATCCAAACCCATCAAAGAAATATGCTGCAAGCTGTAGTGTAACATCTGATAGCTCCAGCTTATATTGCTTGATTCGCGAATATATGTAATTTACTACACTTCGGTGCTCTACCATTATCCCTTTAGGGTTCCCGGTAGTCCCTGAGGTATATATGATGTATGCAAGGTTTTCCGGTTTGCAGCTGTTTTCCGACATCATGGTATCACTCTCAAAAAGTCTATTCCTGTCTATAGGACAAATCTCAATGTCACACCCCAGCTTACTTTGAAAATCTGAAGCTACAAGCAGGACTTTAGCTTGGCAATCCTTTAGGATATACTCTACTCTTTCTACAGGATAGTCGACTGCAATTGGTACATATGCTGCTCCTGCTTTTAACACTCCTAAAAAAGCAATTGCCATTTCTAAAGAGCGTTCCATCATAATTGCAACAACGTTTTCAGTCGTTATTCCTTTTTGTATCAGCAGCATTGCCAATGCATCTGCTTTACCCTTCAATTGCTCATATGTCAAATAATTTCCTTCAAATTCAACTGCAATATGCTTTGGAGTTTTTTGGGCTTGCTCATCAAATAATTGACTGATGGTTTTATCGGAAGGATATTCACTTTCTGTAAAGTTGAAATCAAAAAGTACTTGTTTTCTTTCTTCTGTAGTCAATATGTCAATTTTGTCAATATCTATATTAACATCCTTAATCATGTCATCTATTATCTTTAATAAATGTCCTGCATTCTTCTCTATAAAGCTTTCGGTATATACAAAGTCATTGTATGCAATGTTTACTGTTATTTTCTTTCCAGGAACAAACATTAAGTTATAATTATAATTAGGGTGTTCATCAGATTTTATATTGCTAAATGAAATGCTATCTTTTTCAGTCTCATCTTCAGTCCCTATTTCTCCTTCAACAGGGTAATTTTCGAGCAAAAATATATGGTTGACCATATCTTTTCCGTATTCTTTTTCTGACTGAATTTTCGCAAGAGAATAGTATTCAAATTCTTTCGACTCGGCTGCGGATTGCTGCACAGCTTTTGCAAGGGATATAACAGACTGACCCTTTTCCTTCTTAATCCTAACAGGTATGGTATTGATAAAAAGTCCGACCATTTCTTCGATTCCTTCTATCTCCGAAGGTCTTCCTGATACCACTGAACCGAAAACTACATCTTCTGTTTGATTATATTTTTGAAGTAATATACCCCAAGCAGTCTGGAGAAGCGTGTTTAATGTAAGGGCATTTTCCTTTCCAATTATATCAAGGCGTTGTGTCATATCTTCATTTATCGCAAATCTGTATACTTTCTGCTCATATCTCTGCCAGTCATCTCCTGACTTATTTTCTGGTATCCCTGTTTTCTTTGAATATCCCTTTAAGAACTCGTCCCAATACTCTTTTGCCCTTTCCGTATCTCTTGCTTCCAACCATTCCATGTATTCACTGAACTGTTTTACAGCACCTAAAGAAGGCACTTTGCCTTTTCTTAGTGAAGAATAAATCTTTAAAAAATCCTTCATAAGAATGCTGATGCACCATCCATCCATTATGATATGATGAGAGCTCCATATTACAACGTAGGAAAAAGGTTCTGTTTTGATAACATTGACTCTCATCAGTACATCACTGGAAAGGTCAAAGCCTTTGTCAATATCTCGCTTTTTAAATTCATCTATATAAACCAGTTGCTCTTCTTTGCTTTTATCTGAAATGTCAAAAAATCCAATCTCTGGTTCTCTTTCTTCAAGCACTATTTGATAGCACTGTTCAAGCTCTTCAAATAAAAATATTGTTCTAAGTATATCGTATCTTTCAAATAGTATGCTTAAGCTTTTTCTAAAAAGCTCCTGATTTATATCTCCATGCATATTTGCCGCAATCTGCTCAAAATATGCACTTTTTCCATCATATAAGGAATGAAAAAGCATACCTTCTTGCAGAGAAGTAAGCGAATATATTTTTTTAATTTTTGGCTCTGTCATTATTATTCCTCCTAGAAAACCACAGCATTAATTAGCGATATTGATATTATATTTTGGTAATATCCTTGGATATAAAATCATTACGAACTCTATTAAATATTGAAGTACTGAATAATATTCTTTCCACAAAATTATCAATAGAAGCATTTCTTGTAATTTCACTAGGATGATTTAGTGGAAATTGCAGTGTTTCCGTCTTCATGTTTGATAAAATACTATTCTCTGTTGTATGAGTAGCATCTGCTCCAAATCCAATATTTGTTACAAGATTAGCACTAGGATGAATACTTAGTCCATTTGCAAGCCAACATGCAAACATCCATTGTCCATCCCAGGTATCAATTTTCCCTTCGAACAATGTGTCATAATAATTTTTCCACTGATTACTTGGTCCTTTTTTATTAAAAATATTGAATAACCAATCTGTATCCCTCAATACCGGCCACTTTTCCATGCTTACATCATAGTGCTTCCAAGCTCTGCGCCATGTGGCCCAGCCCCAGATAAAGCAATATCTTGAAAAGAAATAGCTATACTCAACTTTTTTTGTTCCTAACTGCATATTGTTGCCCGATATCATCATAATCTGATTGTTATTTCTATATTTTTGTAAAAGCTCTTGCATAAATCTGAAAAAATCAGGACTTGGTAATACATCATCCTCCATAATAATAGCTTCTTCTACTATTTCAAAAACCCAATTTATTCCAGAAGATATTCTTCTTTTGCATCCCAAATTAGTTTCTGAGTAGTTTTTAATAACCCTGCATTCCCAATCCACCTGCTCAATGATCGCTCTTGCAGCAGCACACTTTTCTGCTTCGCCCTCGCGGTTTGTACGGGGTCCATCAGCAATGACCAATAGTACAGGGGGCTTAGCTTTTCTTATTTCATTAAATACCTTTTGAGTTGTTTCGGGTCTGTTAAATATAATAAAAGCTACTGGTGTATTTAAAATAAACTCACTCATTCATGTGCACCTTCTCTATCATGTATTAGTAACCACCTGTTACTACAATTAAGCTTTTTTGCATATTAATTTTCACACTTGATAGCTGCTTCTATTGCAGCCACAACCTGTTAAACAGCAGCAAAAACAACAGTGCTATTATAATACGGAATTTTATGAGACAAATAAATTTTATATTCTGGAACCAATTCTTTAATAAATAGAGGTATCTCTATAATATCCGTATCCAAATGGTATACACAAATGGCTAATTGGGGTTTGTAATTTTTAATAGTATTTTTAGCCCCTTGCAGCGCACGCATCTCTGCTCCTTCGATATCCATTTTTATAAAGTCAACTCTTTCTAGTCCTTGTTCCTCTACAAATGAATCAATGGCGACTACAGCAATTCCATTATCTGCTTTTTCTGCAATACACTTTGAGCGATAACTATCATCTGAAGTCCAAATGCTTGTGTTTTCATCCCATAAGCCGTATTCTATTACAAATACATTATCTAAACTATTTCTTTCAATATTCTTTTTGAAAGCATCAATATTAGACTGAACGATTTCAAATCCAAAGACTTTCCCATCCTTGCCTACTTTATCCGCCAGCCATATGGATGTCTCTCCTTGATAAGCTCCTCCATCAATGGCTATATCACCTTGTTTTGGTTCACATTTCCCTTCTAAAATATAATTTTGAGAAATCCATGTTTCAAACAACATGACATTATCTTTATCAAAAGAATATCCATTAATATTTAATAAGTCCCCGTTGACAACCGTATTCCTGGCCTCTAGCTTTTTAAAATGAAACTTGCTAGGTGTAGGATATGGAAATAATTTCTCCGCTTTTTTATCATCGCCAGTCACTACCCATGCTATTTTGAATTGTATATACCAGTCAAATGTTTTTCTTGATATAAGGTCACAAAAAGTCTCATATGCTTCATCAAGCTTTGATAAAATATGCTTATCAAAAATAATCCTCTTTGTTAACCTCCATGTTTTGTAACTTTTTCTTATTTTAAAAAAATCCTCATCTTGACGTGTTTTTCTACTAATTCCAAATAATCTACTGAGTATGTTAAAAAATTTTGAGCTGCATTTTAGATTTGTACAATTATAGTTGTGTTGATTTCTATAAATAATGCTAAAAGTATTTTCTATGAGTTCCTTACTGTGAGATCTACTGCTTTCATACTTTGGTAATTGTTCAGTCATACTACACATCCTCTCAAATCAAAACTATATAGAAAGCGAAAAAGAATTAGTATTTACCAAATATCTGTAATCGCTTTCTATTAAACAGATTTCGCAATACTTTTCTAACTGCTAATATTTAATTTTTAATGTATCATATATAGCTTGAGTCACACACTGGATTTCAAGCTGGTTTCTTTATCTGCTAATATTGGTGCCATCCACTCTATCATTTTTTCAAGTCCTGTCTGCAAAGAAACCTGCGGTGCCCAGTTTAATACTTTGTTTGCCAATGTAATATCAGGCCTTCTCTGCTTCGGATCATCCTCCATACAAGGAAGGTGCTGAATTTCAGAATGACTTCCTGTCATCTCCTTTATCAATTGCGCTACTTGAAGCAAAGTATATTCTTCCGGATTTCCAATATTTATTGGTTTATAGTATTCTGCATTCATTAAGGCAATAATACCATTCAATAAATCATCTATATATTGGAAACTCCTTGTTTGTTTCCCGTCGCCATAAATCATGATTGGTTCACCCCTTAGGGCTTGCAGTAAAAAATTAGTTATGGCTCTGCCGTCATTTAAAGCCATTCTAGGCCCATAGGTGTTAAAAATACGCACAATTCTAATTGGTACATCAAACTCCTTATGATATGTCAGAATTAATGACTCTGCATAGCGCTTTGATTCATCATATACACTTCTGGGACCATTTGGATTAACATGTCCCCAATAGCTTTCAGGCTGCGGATGTACACCTGGGTCTCCATATACTTCGCTTGTTGATGTATAGAAAAATTTGGCTTCTTTTTTCCTCGCAAGCTCCAAAAGATTAAAGGTTCCTTCAGAATTTACCCTTAATGTTTCAATAGGGTGCTTTAAATAGTGAACCGGGCTTGCAGGACAAGCTAAATGCATAATCCAATCAACCTTGCCGTCCAAATCCATTATAGCTGGTTCTATTACATCTCTTTCATAAAAAGTAAAATTACTATATTTGCTTAGCTCTTCAACATTCTTTCTTACACTAGACAAAAAATTGTCAATTCCAATAACCTCGTGATTTTCTTGCAGTAAGCGCAAGGCAAGATTGCTGCCAATAAAGCCAGCTGCACCTGTTATAACTATTCTCATCTTCCCACCCCCATATATTTATAACCGATTGTCATCATCATATTTTTATCCATGAAATTTCGTCCGTCAAAAACCAGTGGATTTTTCATTCTGTCTTTTAACTCCACCCAGTTTAATTCCTTGTATTGAGGCCATTCAGTTGCTAAAATAACCGCATCTGCATTGTTAAATACATTTTCTGCATATACCTCAAACTTGACTGTATCGGGTGGAAAAACACGTTTAGCATTTTCTATTGCAATGGGGTCATGGGCTATTATTTTCGAGCCTCTTTCCAAAAAGAGCCGGGCAATGTCAATTGACGGAGCATCTCTTATATCATCAGTATCCGGCTTAAACGCCAGACCCAAGATACCAATCGTTTTCCCTTTAAATATCTTTATGTCTTCAGCTATTTTTTCCACTACCCTATTTCTCAATTGGTAATTTACAGTTCCCGCACCTTCTACAATAGGCATATGCAAGCCATATTCCTTAGCTGTTGATTGCAGTGCACAGATATCCTTTCCAAAGCAGCTTCCACCCCATCCAATGCCCGCATTTAAAAAAGATGGTCCAATTCTGCGATCCAATCCAATTCCCTTGGCAATTTGAGTAATGTCTCCCCCTACTTTTTCTGTGAGGGCTGCAATCTCATTAATAAAGCTGATCTTTAGTGCCAAAAATGTGTTGGCAGAATATTTTATCATCTCAGCAGAAATTAAAGAGGTTGTAACAAAAGGCACCGAATGTATGCCTTCCGGTTTAGCTAAAAATTCCGGGGGATTAAAGCTTTGTTGAATAATTGGTGCATAAAGCTCCTGCAAAATATCGATAGCTCTCTGATTATCCGTCCCCAAAATGATTCTTTCGGGATAAAAGGTATCTGCTATAGCTGAACCCTCTCGAAGAAATTCAGGATTTGAAACCACTGCAAAAAGATTCTTTGGTCCATAGCCGTTTTTTTCTGCAAAGGCATCAAAAATCATATTTTCTACCCAGTTCCCGCTGCCAATAGGCACCGTTGATTTGTTTATAATTACTGTAAAATGGTCATTTAAATATTTTCCGATTTCGTTGGAGCAATCCTCCAAATATTTAGTGTTAGGGCTTCCGTTTGGAAGTGGCGGTGTCCCTACTGTAATGAAAATTACTTCAGAACGTGGAATTGCCCATTCAAAATCTGTAGTAAACGAAATATTACTTTTTGACAATTTAAATAACTCATCTAAGCCGGGTTCATAAAAGGGTAGTATATTATGACTCAAATCATTGATTTTATTTTCATTCACATCAATACAAATTACTTGATTGCCCAAATAAGCTAATACAATCCCGGTAGTTAACCCTACATAGCCTGTCCCTACAATTGATATACGCATAGCTACCTCCTTATGATATACAGCAGACAACTGAATAGTCAGCTGCTTTTATAAATCAAAATCAATATCAATTTCAGATGTTTTAGACTTCTCTTCCATACTTGTTAAAACCGTCTTAAGGTTATTCTTATATGAGTCGTATTCATTATAAAATGAATTTGCCAATGCAGTTGTCTTGTTTGCTTCATCCCTATCAATGCTTTTATTTGCAAATCCAGTACAGTAATTGCAATTCATGCAATCCCTGTTGCAATGATGCAAGCCCTCTGCAAATGGCTTTATAAAACCATCCAGCTTTTTATTATCCACAAAAACCTTAAAGCGGTTTGTTGGTGAAAACATATCCAATAAGTCCATTAGGTTTCCTTCATAGCAGCCCTTAAAGTAGCTTTCCACCGCAAGTAGGGGGTTCCCCTCCATGACAGCTTGTCTTCCTTGAAGTTTAAAATAATTAATCCCTATATCTGTGTAATAATGCAAATCTTCCGGTCTTACCCAAGTTAAACGCATGATATTGCTCACATCCTCATATCTTTTCATGATACACCTGTGTGAGTAATACTGTGTGCTCGCCTCACTGGTTACACTAATCGAATCCTCTGACATTTGATTATAGTGAAACATTCTGTATATGCAATCCTTATAACACACAGCATTGGCTATTATTTCAACCTTCTCACCAAAAGCTTCACGTATTTGCTTTAACTTTTCAAAATCTCGGTTTATTGACTCATCAACTACAATTCTATCTATACCTAGTTTTTTAAAGCTCAAAGCCTTGTTGGAATTGGTTATTTGACTTATGGTAGAAGCCTTTATCTCAAATCCAAATCCAAAGGTTTTAACCATTTCAATTAGTGATGGCAGTGCTATAGTAACTGATCTGACACCTGCCTTATGCAAATCTCTGAAAAATGTATAAAGCTTGTTCATGCCTTCTTCTGTAAATTCTTTATTTCCCATTTGCGGAGCATTAAAGGTATAATTAAACATTATTCCTTTATCATGTGAATACTCCACATATCTCGCCAAATCCTCGTAGTCCACTTGTGGTAATAAATCACTGGAACGACCTGATTCAAAAGTATTTCTGGTTGTTATTTGCCCGTAGGTTTCCGCCACCTTTGAATCCTCATAAGCCATATTCAATTTGTGATATCCATCTATAGTTTCTGTTTTAAAGTCTGCTGGTACGCTAAAAAATTTCATGCTTTTCACCTACTTTATATTATTTAATTTTTCGTTTAAAGTTTGTATAAAGTACTATAGTTGTTTTACATATTTCGCTAGTTCGCTAATTTTAGGATGTAAGAACAAATCTCTTATTTCAATTTTTAGATTATATTTTTCCATTATAACTGACATTTGCATTGCTTTGACCGAATCTCCGCCAATCTTGAAAAAGTTATCCTCTACTCCAATGCTTTCCATGCAAAGTATCTCTTTCCAGACCTCTGCAATTATCCCTTCAATACTATTCTCCTGTAGGCTTTCGTTAACAGCTTCTCGCCTTTCAGGTTCGGGCATAGGTAAGGATTTTTTATCTATTTTCCCATTTAACAGCCTTGGGATTTTATCCAAACACATGAAGTATGTTGGTACCATATAATCAGGCAACATCTTTAAAAGAAATTCATTTAATCCTGAAACAGATTTTCCGTCTTCCGAGACATAATATCCACATAAAGCTATGCTGCCATCTGGCATTATGCAATCATTGACCAGCGCCTCATGGATACAAGTATGTTTAATAAGCTGACATTCTACTTCGCCAGGCTCTATTCTAATTCCCCTGATTTTGATTTGGTGATCTATTCTTCCCACAAATTCAATATTTCCATCCTGTAGCCATTTTGCCATGTCACCTGACTTATACATCTTTTCGCCAGCTGCTAGAATATCTTCTACAAACTTCTCTTCTGTCAAGCTTTGATTATTTATATAACCCTTTGACAAGCCTTTTCCTGCTATACACAGCTCGCCTCTTAGCCCAGGAGGCATCAGTACTCCTCTCTCATTTACAATGTATACTCTATTATTTGCTATAGGTTTTCCTATTGTTTTAAACCTATCAGCCGTCATACCTATATAGGATGTTGTGGCAACACTATTTTCAGTAGGTCCATATTCATTATTCAAAGAAATTCCAGGATATTTTTGGTTACTTAACTTTATAAGTTCGCTGCTCATTTTTTCCCCTGCAAGTACTACAAATCGCATAGAACTCAGACTCTGCTGCTCATCACAGCTTACTATCCCGTTGTATACAGAAGGAACAATGCTTAAATTTGTAACTCCCATGTCTTTGATTATCCTGTTAATATTCTTAATATCCTTGCGATGATTCTCCCCAACCATGATTAATTTCCCGCCTGATAAAAGGCTGGAATAGAAATCCGCACCAAAGCCGTCAAAAGAAAGAGAGATCAACAGCATACTTACATCACTTGCTGTTAAATGATATTCATTTATTCTCCATTGCACATAATTAGCTATATTTGCATGTTCTATCATGACACCTTTAGGCTTGCCTGTAGAACCAGATGTATATATCACATAGGCAAGGCCATTTGAAGTGCCTTTGCTTTGAAATTGAATCTCACTGTATTCTTTAATCGCTTCAACATCAAAAATTTCAGAAGTTAGATTTTGCTTGTCCTCTATTAATAACTGTTTAGTAGTAATCAAAAGGCTGGCACTGCTATCCTCCATCATGTAGTTTATACGTTTTTCTGGCAAACCAGGATCTAAAGGCAAATATGCGCATCCCAGCTTTAGAACAGCCAGTATCGAAGCTGCCAGCTCTATGGAAGGCTTTAGCATAATTCCAATTATTTGTCCCTCTTTTATCCCTTTTTCCTGCAACGCTATGGCATAGCAATTCGCTTTCATATTCAGTTCGCTATAGGTTAAGGTTTGATAATTAATCTCATCATTTTCTCCCGTATAGCAAATAGCAACCCCCTGTGGATTTTTTTCAACCTGTGCTTCAAAAAGGCTTTGCAGGGTAGCATTTTCATCGAATAATGCCTTGGTATTGTTGAATTTCGAGTATATTTTATTTTTTTGTTCTGGAGTTACCAGCTCAATATTTTTCAGTAATATTTCACTGTTTTCTGCAATTTGTTTTAAAATATAGACATAACAGCCTAAGATCGTCTCTATTGTTTCCTCCCTATATATCTGTGGGTTAAACCACAAAACACATTGCAGCTTGCTTGTCTCTTTTTTAAACACAAATGCCATATCATTCATAGTAGATTCAACAATGTCCCCGACCCATTCTTTATGGTTAATACCTTCCAAAAGCAGCATTGTCCTAAACAAGGAAATTTGCTTGTCCTGGAATATTTGATTTATTACCTTTTCAGTAGAATAGTACTGATGTTTATACGCTGAAGTTACCATTTCTTTAGTATTGAAAAGAAGTTCTTTAAATGTAATGTCTTCACCTAAGCTGCCTCTCAGCAGGATACAGCCTCCTGACTGTTCTGAACCCATATCAAATGTAGAGGAAGCCACTGACACATCATTAAAGCCAATAAGCTTGTACAGTAAAATTTCCAAGCCTGCTGTCAGTATGACATAAAGTGCCATGTCATTATTTTTACTCATTGCTAACAGCTTTTGTGTCAGTTCTTCATCTAATACAGTGCTGGTATTGCTTTTTTTTGCACTGCTGTTAATAAACTCATCATATGGAAATGTGGTTTCATTGGTTATCGCTGACAGCTTGTCCCACCAATACGCCCTTGCCTCATTTAACTTATCAACCAAAGTCTTTTCATTTTTTTCCATTTTTCGTCACCTCAAAATTCTTTTACCCATAATTTATTATTGTTAAAATTCTGAATTTTTCCTTGGTTATGTGCTTAAATGTCAAACTCTATGACTAATTCCTCATCTCTATTGAACACATTATCTATTGCCAATTCACTTTGAGCTGTATCATATAAATTGTTGTTTCTAAATTCAACTGTATTGGTTTCATACCATAAACTAGGTCCTGATTCAAATAAGCCGGTATGCTTTTTTCGCTCCTCATATTCATCTATTACACTATCCAAAGCCTCCATATATGCCATATTTTCATTATTTAAAGCTGAAATAATAATTTCCATGGCTTTGTGGAGCGAAAAGCTTCCGGAGTCCACAGCCTCTTCATATCGACATATGACCTCCTTCACCCATTCATTTCTTCCCGTATGCTGCAGTATGTAATACATAGACCTTCTAAAATTTGAATATATGAAATTTAAAAACCTAATCCGCTGACTCAGTACCTCCCTCTCAGCTTCCGACATGTCTTTGGGAAAAAATATCCTCATATCCGTTTCCATCGATTTTTCTGTGATGTATTTTTTCTTTATGAACTCAATATAATCACTGAAGCTCTCAACACAAATTTCAACATTATAGGTCTTGGGATTTAAATAAATCATGGAAGCAGGGTCAGTTGAAAAATTAGAATACTCAATCTCAAGTATCCCAGGATATTTCTTTAGAAGCTTAAGTATGTATTCAATGGTATCCATAATGCCTTTTCCTGTGTCAAAAGGAAGAAAATAACCAAAATAAAGCTGCACTTTAATATTTTTCTTAGTACTTATATAGTCAAGGCATTCTTCAAGCTGAGCATTATTATAAAATAGTCTTCCATCTTTGTTATTTTTTCTCAATACCTCATCAAATGTCTCTGGTGAAATCTCAATAACTACATTTCGTGCACATTCCTCAAGTGCATCAATAATATGTTTAGACGGAAGAGAATAAGCACCATGCACAAAATCGATGTTTATATTCTCTTGTTTAATTTTTCTTAAAAGCAAAGTATACCATTCATCGCTGTCTGCAAATTCATATCCGGAGTAAAAACATTCAAATCCAAATGAGTAAGCTTTTTTAATTGTCTCCAGCACTGATTCTGCGCTTCTTACTCCAACATCCTTGCGGTTGTTTATTTTTTTCTGGGCTTGACAGCTACCGCCACAAAAAGTACAAGAATATTTGCATCCCCTACCAATAGCAAGCATAAACATAGGTACTGAACCCAAAGGTTTAAAATGCGTCCAGTATTTTGAGAAGTCTCTATACAGCTCCCGGTTTCTCAAAAGCTCGATTGCTGCATAGTCCAGCTCCTCCATATTCACTGGGCTTCCAACATATGAAAATTCATTTTCAATTACTTGCCCCTCTGCATTTCTCCATGTCAGGTTCTGAACACTATTAAGATATTGCTCACCCTTTGCAAGGGCGCTGCACAGCTGGACAGCTGGTGCTTCTCCATCCCCCCTAATGACAGCATCAATCTGGAGGTAATTCTGCATTATTTCCATACTGTAAAAGCTTGCCGTATAACCACCTATAAAAATGAAAACAGAAGGTTTAAGTTCTTTAATACGTTTTGCCGTCTCTATCACTGAGTAACTCTGATTTACCCAATGACAATCAAATCCAACTATATCAAGCTCCTCAAAATTTAATACCTTTTCCAAATCCTTGCATACCTCTAAATCAGAGTGTATGATTTCAACATTACACCTATTTTTCTTTAAAATATCCGCAATCGCGAATAAGCCTACCGGCATAAAGAAAGCATTTTTATTTGCATCGTCATTGGAATCGGATAAATTTCTATTGCCGCAATGAATAAGTTTTATACCTAATTCTCTGCTCATTCGCCAAAATCCTCCAATAAAATCGCCTATTGATTTATTTCTTAATCATCTCTAAAAGTATTTTATTTATAATTCCTGTAATCAAATCAACCTCTTCATTAACAAAAAAATGCCCGCCATTCATTTCGTACACCACGCATGTGCCATCAGTATGATAGCACCAATCATGCATATCCTTAAGGGGTGCTTTTTCATCTGCGGCAGAAGCAAAAATGGAAATGTCACAAATAAGTTTTGTTTCTCTTGCCTTATATTGATAGGTTTCTATCAATTTAGCATCTGCCCTCACAATAGGTAAATAAAAGCTCATAAAATCTCTATTTGATAACAATTCCGCAGGAAACCCTCCCAGCCTTGTTAATTCACAGATTATGGATGCTTCATCCCCCAAAAACAGCATATCGTTTTTCTTTTCAACATGAGGAGGTATATTTCCTGAGAAAAACATATGGCACGGTTGTTTAAACCCTTTTTCCAGCAGACTGTGTACCAGCTCATAAGAAATAAGTGCACCCATGCTGTGTCCAAAGAATGCGTAATCAGCATCTTCAATATTGCAGGCAATAGATGGCAGCAAGTCTTCGACAGCTTCATTGATAGTTGTATAAAAAGGGGCAAAGCACTTACTTCCTCTACCGTTTATTTCAATTGGTATAATTTCGATACCATTATCCAATAGATTTTCCCAACCATTATACATTGCTGCACTTCCACAAGCATAAGGGAAGCAAAATAGCTTAATCCTATTCATATTCATATTCACTGACATTTACTTTCAATGTATTCAATAATTTTCTCAATAGTAGTTAAGTTGATAATAGCAAGCTCATCATCTTCAACCTCAAAATCAAATTCATCTTCAAGCTCTACTATTATCCTGATTACGCTAACTGAATCCATTCCTACATTAAAAAGATTTTCATCAATTGGCATTGTTAGTATGTCGATGTTTGTCTCCACATAATTTTTAATTATTTCCCTTACCTTTTTTTCAATGTTATTTTGCATAAATACCATCTCCTTAAATTTATATTTTAGTGTAATTTGAAGTTCAATTTTAACTACTTAGTTTAACATTTTCGGAGGGAGACTCCTGCTTTGAGGAGCTCCCTCCAAAAATGCTGTTAAAGTGTTATTCACGAAACTTGTTACTTTAGCTTATTTTTCATAAGAGCATTAATTTTATTAAGACCCTCAATGGACAAGGTTTTGCTTCCAAAATCCGAAGGAGTGAGCTCTGATTCTTTGAGACCTGTACATATGGTCATAATTTCTTTCAAGCGTCTTTTGTAATTATCAGCAACTTTCTGAATAGTAGATTTTTTATACTCCTTTTGGCTGTAGCTAAAGGACATTGAAAGTCTTCCATCCTTTACTGTTCCGGATATATCGATATCCTCAAGTCTTTTATTGTTTTTCCCCATACCATTACCTGGGGATATTTCTGATTGCCCAAAAGAACCTGCATATGAATCTGTATCAAACTGTCCTAAATAGTTGAAAATAATTTTTGGGGTCAGCTTGAATACATTTTCTCCCATCACCTTTTTATCAGTCATGTACTTTAGAATACTATAGCCTATTCCTTTTTCTGGTACTTTTCTTAATTCCTCCTTAATTATCTTAATTTGATACCCTATATCTTCTTTCTTTGACATATCCAATATAAATGGATATATGCTTGTGAACCATCCTACGGTACGTTTGATATCAATCTCTTTTATTATCTCTTCGCGGCCATGTCCTTCCATCCAAATTGCTACTTTACTTTCATTTGTCCAATCACTAATCGCCATACCTAAGGCAATCAGCAAAATGTCATTAATTTCTGTGTTATATGCTTTGTTAACGTTACTTAATAAAGTATGGGTCTCCTCTTTGGTAAATGTTATGGCAATGCTTCCATCTGCATCGTGACAAATATTATCTTGTATATAGTCTTTGGGAAGCGCCTTTACCGGAGTCCCATCAATTTGCTTCCAATACTCTAGTTCTTTTAATACCTTTCTGCTGTTTGCATACTCATAAAGCTTTTCTGTCCAGAGCTTATAAGAGTCGGTCTTTTGGGGGAACACTATTTCTTCATTTTTTTCAGCTTGTTCATAGGCAGAGGTCATATCCTCCAGTATAATGCGCCATGAAACACCATCCACAATTAAGTGGTGCATTACAATTTGCAAGTGGTCTCCCTGATTAGTTTTAAATAATACAGCCTTAAACAGCGGTCCATTCTGTAGATCTATGCTTTGCTGAGTCTTTTCAGCCTCTTCCTGTATTTGTCTTATATAGTCTTCAGAGTCAGTCAATTCCACAATGTTCATTTTAAATAGGCTTTCTTCCATACCCATATTGTATTGTTTAATTTCTCCATCTACTTCTCTAAATACCATACGCAGGACATCGTGATGCTCCAGTACCTTTTCCAGCACTTTTTGCAGTACAGCTTGGTTAAATCCATCTTTTCTAAATAACATTATTCCATGGTTATAAGGCTGTCCATTCATTCCATAATTCTCAAAATACCATCTTTGTATAGGTGTTAGGATTACTTCTCCTTCAACGATGCCTTGATAAATTTCTCTACTGATTTTTTTGACATGGGGTGCTAATGAACTAATTGTTTGATATTTAAATATATACTTGTTTTCAATTGTCATTCCATACCTTAGCAGCCGTGTCGAAGCTTGTATTACCTTTATGGAGTCTCCCCCCATAGCAAAGAAGTTGTCTTGTATGCCTATTTGCTTTATGCGCAATACCTCCTGCCATATATTGACCAGTATTTCTTCTATTTCGTTGGTTGGTGCCTCATACTCTGCTCCTGTGGATATATTTCCATCAGGTTCAGGTAGAGCTTTTCTATCTACCTTTCCGTTTGATGTTAGTGGCAGCTTCTCCAACTGTATGAAGTAGGAGGGTATCATGTAGTCAGGCAATTCCTTATCTAAGTGCTGTCTCAGCTCTGTCACTGTTAAACTCTTGTCTTGATTTTGCTCTTTATCCAGAACAATATATGCACATAAATAGTTGTTTTGCTCTTCATCTTTTCTTGCTATTACTATTGTTTCTTTTATTCCTTCATATTTCAAAAGCCTGCTTTCAATTTCTCCAAGCTCTATTCTGTGTCCTCTTATCTTTACCTGCTGGTCTATACGTCCCATATACTCCATATTTCCATCTGGCAGCATCCTTACTAAATCACCTGAGCGATATAGCTTTTCTTCTGTTTCTAATGGATTCTGTGCAAACATGTTTGTTATGAATTTTTCAGCAGTCAGCTCTGGTCTCCTAAGATAGCCTCTGCATACTCCTTCTCCTCCAACACATAATTCTCCAGGCACTCCGATTGGCAGCAGCTTAGCATTTTTATCCATTATATATGCTGTCAGTGTTGGTATTGGTTTTCCTATATTGCTGATATTCTGACGTATATCTTCTTCTGTAATTTCCTTGTATGTTACATGTACAGTGGTTTCCGTAATTCCGTACATATTTATAAGCTTTGTCTTTGGGTATTTTTCATTGAATCGCTTTAACATGCCTGGCATTAGTGCTTCTCCGCCAAATATAACATGTCTTATACTTAATTCACATTTTCCTGCTTTTTCATCTTCTTCAATCAATCTATAGAATGCTGATGGCGTCTGGTTCAGAACTGTTACCTTCTCCTGTTCCAATACCTTTAGATATTCAGCTGTATCTCTCGCAATATGCTTTGGTATTACAATCAGCTTACCTCCGTATAATAATGCTCCATACATCTCCCATACTGAAAAGTCAAAGCAGTATGAGTGAAACATTGTCCATACATCTTTGTCTGTAAAGTCAAACAATGCTCTATCATTGAAAAACAATCTAACTACATTCCTATGCTCTATCATTGCTCCTTTAGGTTTACCTGTTGTACCTGAGGTATATATGATATAGGCTAAATTGTCTGGCTTAGCTATAGCTTCTAGGTTTCTTTTATCTACATAGCATGTTTCATATTCATCTAATATTATAATTTCTCCGCTATAACTGATATCTGTATTTACGCTTTTCTGTGTCAAAAGCATAATTGCTTCTGAATCTTCTAGCATATATTCTATTCTATCCTTTGGATACTCTGGGTCTATAGGTAGATATGCTCCTCCAGACTTCAATACACCCATTATACCTACTATCATTTCTAAAGATTTTTCTACCATAATTGCAACAATACTATCTGACTTTACGCCCTTTTCTCTAAGTACTCTTGCCAGCTGATTTGCTCTTTCATTTAGCTCCCTATATGTGAAACTCTTTTCCTCATATATTACTGCAATATTATCAGGGGTATTCTCTACCTGTTCTTCAAAGAGCTGATGTATTGTTTTATCCTTTGGATAGTCTGCTTTTGTATTGTTGAAATCTGTAAGTATCTGCTGTCTTTCTTCTTTTGTTAGTAATTCTACCTCTGACAGCTTAATATCTATATTTTCTGTCACTGCTTGTATTACATTTTCTAAGTGTTTATACATTCTTTCTATGGTAGCTTGGTTAAATAACTTTGTGCAGTATTGTATACTTATGCTTATACCACTTTCCAGTTCAACCGCAGTCATAGTCATATCAAATTTAGATATACTATTCTCAAACTTATATGGTTTTATCTTTATACCTTCTACTACCGTTTCATTGTTTTCCATATTTTGTAGTGCAAACACTACATCAAATATTGGATTTCTACTAAGATCCCTTGTTACATTCAGCTTCTCTACCAGCTCTTCAAATTGATAATCCTGATTTTCATAGGCTTCTAATGCATTTTCTTTTACTTCTAGTAGGAACTCTTTAAAAGTCCTTTCTCCACTTGGATAGTTTCTCATTGCTAACGTGTTTACAAACATTCCTATTATATTTTCTAGGTCTACATGAGGTCTTCCAGCTATAGGACTCCCCACTATTATGTCTTCTTGTCCACTATATTTTGACAATAGTATATTAAAGGTACTTAGCAATACCATATACATAGTGGCTCCCGTAGCTTTAGCTATTTGTCTCAGCTTATTTGTCAACTCTTCTGTTAACTCAAACTGTAAAGAAGCTCCTTCAAAGCTTTGTATTGTCGGTCTTTGGTAATCTGTAGGAAGATTTAAAATAGGTATTTCTTCTTCAAATTGCTTTAGCCAATACTCTTCCTGCTTCTTTAACAAATCATTCTGCCAGGCAAGTGACTGTTGCCAAACACAGTAGTCCTTGTACTGTATTCGCAACGGTGTTAGTTCTTCTCCTGCATACATTTTTGAGAATTCTTCCACAAGTATTCTCATTGATACCCCATCAGATATTATATGGTGCATGTCATACATCAATATATGTCTATCTGGACGCACGCTAACAAGATTCACCCTTAAAAGTGGTGCTATAGACATATCAAACACTCTTATGAACCTCTTTATTATGTCGTTTATCTCAGCTTCTGATTTGACTTCATATTGCTCTAGCTCAAATTCTATTTCCTTGTGGACTTGTTGTGCTAATCCGTCTTCTAATATCAAAAAGCTTGTTCTCAATGACTCATGCCTATATATTAGTTTATCAAAGACTTCCTTTAACCTCTGTTCATCCAATCTTCCCTCAAGTTCAAATATTCCAGGCATATTGTAGCTCGTACTATTCGGTTCGAATTGCTGTAAAGTATACATCCTCTTTTGTGCTGAAGATATCACATAGTATTCTTTTTCTTCTATTGGCTGTATCGACGAATAAATGCTTTCTTCGCTGCTTTTAATATATTCTGATATTTCCTTTATTGTAGGTGTATTAAATATCTCCTTAAGGGGTACTTCTACATTCAATGCTTTATGTATTTTGGCAATCAGACTCGTTGCCCTTAGTGAATGTCCTCCCAACTCAAAGAAATTATCATTAATGCCTACCTGTTCTACTCTAAGTATGTCTTTCCATATCTCTGTCAGCTTTTCTTCCGTACTATTTCTTGGTGCTTCATATGCTTGGTCATTGTATTTATGTGAAATACCTGTAATATTCACAAGCTTTTTACCTGTGCAGTAGCATAGCTGTATTAAGTAGTTTTTATGTAGCAATTGCTCTTCATTATATATATTTACCTGCCAAGTAGGCACTGATAGATGATATTCTTGTTCAGCAGCATGAACTTCCAGTGCAGTCGCCGCTTCACTTACAACGTTGCCTATATTATAATGATTTAAGTTACATTCCTGCTTTCTAGACCGCTCTTCACAGAAATGACATTCTATATAGTCTATTGAAGCATCAATATTATCTATTAGGATATGATATCTCTTGTGTTCATCTAATTCCTCTATCAACTCCCATTTATTGCTTATTAAATGCTCTTCAAAAAGAGTATTTTTCTTTGTAGGATAGAAGTCAGCTTCAATTTTTGCGATACCTTTTTCTTTGCAGTATTTACCTAGCTCCATCACCACCGCAGTTTCTACCTGTCTTCCCAATACTCTACAGCTCAACAGGAATGTATCCAAAAATGCCACGTTTTCTTTTTCTTCCATTATTACTACACCAGTTAAGCCATAGTCTCCGAAGCGATCCTCTACCTGTATTGACCAGCATTTCATATGAGGATTCTTCATTATAGCTTCTATTTCAGCTTCTGTTCTTCTTATTGTGCTAAGGTTAAACTGGTTTGTTCTCTGTGTTAATTGGGCAACTCTCGCTATTTCGTCTTCAACTACTTCATTTATATATACTTTTAGATTTAGCTCCTTCAGGAAGCCTTCTATTGTAGTGCTTGAGCTCTGTACTTCCTGTCTCTGCCTCTCCACCTGATAAAGCTTTGTTCGTATTCTATCCTCATCTGTAACCTTTTCCTTGTCAAATGCCCATATGTGTTTCAAAAACATCGGTATTTGCTTTGGGTCTTCTGGTAGTTGCAGGGTTAGCACTTGTGGATTGTTTATCATCATTTCATAGCATTCCTTTTCATTGTCATCAATAAAAATGAAGCTGTCTATTCCAAGGTTGAGTTCATGTGCCAATTCCCTCATGCCTATATATTTTGACTCCCAGTTTATCTTCCAGCTTGTTAGATGCTCTCTTTTTAGTAGCATCTGCGAGTTCTGGTCAAATACTTCCCAGACATCTGCCTCATTGTTTTTGCTGCAAAGCACTATGAGCATTCCTTCGTTATACTTTTGTATAAGAAATTTTTGTATTTCTGAATAGGGTTCTTCTACGGTTACCCCCAAGGCACCATCCTCTCCGACTATGCCTTTCCATAATGTATTATCACAGTCTACTGCAATTACCTTAAATGGATTTGGTTTTGCTGCACATATTTTTCTTGCTATGGCAGTACCAAGGGCGGCATAATATTCATCACTAAAAGGCATATGTCCAATCTTATCTGTTATTGGATTGAATATCTCTTCTATATTGTATAGCTCTGCAATTTCAGTAAAATCCAATAGACTTATATCATCCATGTTCCTGACTGCATCTCGCCACTCACTGTTGAGTGCCTTGATATAATCTAATACCCCAACACTTAGTCCCAGATGGCTTGCTATGGGGAATATTCCAACTATGTATTTTGAATTTTTTTCTTTATTTCTCAGTATGTCTATAAGCTTTTCATAGTTGCTTCTGATTAGTTCACATTTTTCCTCATCACTGGATTTACTGTCTCTGATCCAGTCTTCAAAGCGCACCATAATAAGGTTTATTCCTGTATTCTGAGATGTCATGCTTTCTTGGTCTATCAGTTCCTGGAATACCTGATTGTATGGTGCAAACCTTATATTCACTGACTCACCAAAATTCTCACACCACCAGCTTAAATGCTCTTCAAATGGTTCAGCGGTAAAGGTTGATAAAATTACTGCATTAGTTGCGGTATTGTCTTTTTCGTTGTATTCTCGTTTTATCTCTATATTGTGTTTTTCCTCTGGACTAAAAATTTCTATATCGACTATATTGGACTCTAAATTTGCAAGTGACTTAACTATTAATAGCTCAAAATGTTTTGCCAAGTCCAACATGCTTTCAGCTTTGTATAAGCTGCTGTTATATTCTATGGAACCTTCACATTCATTTTTACCGTTTAACCCTATATCCAGCTTGAAATCCAAGGTAGAAGCTTTT
The DNA here is from genome assembly GCA_942492835.1 of uncultured Clostridia bacterium. GTDB lineage: Bacteria > Bacillota > Clostridia > Lutisporales > Lutisporaceae > GWB2-37-7. The sequence continues at coordinate 1,826,476 of OW818645.1, forward strand.
CTATCCAGTTTATATGAAGATACTTGTAGATTATCAATTATTATATCTTCGTTTAAATCAATTTCGTTATGGAATATCAGCATTGTATCGAATATAGGATTTCTGCGATTTCTCAGTGTGCTAGCAGAATTCCGAACTATTTTGTCAAAGGGGTATTCCTGATTATTGTATACTTCCTGTAAAAGATTGTTGTACGACTGTATATATTCAATTACCTTTATACTTGGTTCTACATTGCTTCTTATTGGTAAGAAGTTGATAAAAATACCTATCATATTTTCCAGTTCTGCATAATTTCTATTTGCGACAGTCGTGCCTACTATTATATCCTTTTGGTTACAGTACTTTGAAAGCAATATACTATATAGAGACATTAGCAGGGTGTTAAGAGTAGTATTCTCATGTCTCGCTAGTTTTTCCAGCTGTTGTACAATGTCATTTGCAATTTTAAAGCGGACAGTATCTCCATCAAAAGCTTGCCAATTCTTTTTATCATAATCTAAGGGCATGTTTAAAGGTGCTGTTTCGTTTTTAAAATTCTCTGCCCAATATTTTTCTTGTCTCTCAAGTCTTTTTGTATAGTATGGCTTTTCCGTCCATTCCGCATAGTCTTTGTATTGAATTCTAAGCTTTGGCAGCTCTATATCTTGATACAACATACCAAATTCTTTTATCAATATTCCCATGGATATACCATCAGATACGATATGGTGCATATCATACATAAGTATATACTTTTGAGGGTGCACTTTAACTAGCCCCACCCTCAACAGTGGTGCTTTAGATAGATCAAAGGCTATCTGGAAGTTTTTTACCTTTTCTTCTGCCTGCTCTTCTTCTATTTCGCTATACTCTATTTCAAAATCTACTTGCTTGTGTATTTTTTGTACCAGATTCTCTTCTATTATCTCAAAGCTGGTTCTCAAAGCTCCATGTCTATCTATTAGCCTTGCGAACACTTCTTTGAATTTCTGTAAGTCCAATTCACCTTCTATTACTAATGCTTTTGTTATATTATAGCTGGTGCTTTCTTTGTTCATTTGATTAAGTATATACATCCTCTTTTGGGCTGATGACATCTCATAGTATTCTTTTTCTTCTGCCGGGTCTATTGATGAGTATATACTTTCTTCGCTGCCTTTAACATACTCTGATATTCCTTTTATTGTAGGTGCTTTAAATATCTCCCTTAGTGGTATTTCTATATTTAATGCCTTATGTATTTTTGCAGCTAAACTCGCTGCTTTTAGTGAATGTCCTCCTAATTCAAAGAAGTTATCATTGATGCCAATCTTATCTATCTTCAGTATTTCCTGCCATATATTGACCAGTATTTCTTCTATTTCATTGGTTGGTGCTTCATAGACTGCTCCTGTGGATATATTTCCATCAGGTTCAGGTAGAGCTTTTCTATCTACCTTGCCGTTTGCCGTAAGTGGCAGCTTCTCCATCTGTATGAAGTAGGAGGGTATCATATAGTCAGGTAGTTCTTTATCTAAGTGCTGTCTCAGCTCTGTAACTGTTATACTCTTGTCTTGAATTTGCTCTTTATCCAGAACAATATATGCACATAAATAGTTGTTTTGCTCTTCATCTTTTCTTGCTATTACTATTGTTTCTTTTATTCCTTCATATTTCAAAAGCCTGCTTTCAATTTCTCCAAGCTCTATTCTGTGTCCTCTTATCTTTACCTGCTGGTCTATACGTCCCATATACTCCATATTTCCATCTGGCAGCATCCTTACTAAATCACCTGAGCGATATAGCTTTTCTTCTGTTTCTAATGGATTCTGTGCAAACATGTTTGTTATGAATTTTTCAGCAGTCAGCTCTGGTCTCCTAAGATAGCCTCTGCATACTCCTTCTCCTCCAACACATAATTCTCCAGGCACTCCGATTGGCAGCAGCTTAGCATTTTTATCCATTATATATGCTGTCAGTGTTGGTATTGGTTTTCCTATATTGCTGATGTTCTGATGTATATCTTCTTCTGTAATTTCCTTGTAGGTTACGTGTACAGTGGTTTCCGTAATTCCATACATATTTATAAGCTTCGTCTTGGGATATTTTTCATAGAACCGCTTTAACATGCCTGGCATTAGTGCTTCGCCGCCGAATATGACATATCTTATACTTAATTCACATTTTCCTGCTTTTTCATCTTCTTCAATCAATCTATAGAAGGCTGATGGCGTCTGGTTCAGAACTGTTACCTTCTCCTGTTCCAATACCTTGAGATATTCAGCTGTATCTCTCGCAATAAGCTTTGGTATTACGATCAGCTTACCTCCGTATAATAATGCTCCATACATCTCCCATACAGAAAAATCAAAGCAGTATGAATGGAACATTGTCCATACATCTTTATCTGTAAAGTCAAACAATGCTCTATCATTGAAAAATAATCTAACTACATTCCTATGCTCTATCATTGCTCCTTTAGGTTTACCTGTTGTACCTGAGGTATATATGATATAGGCTAAATTATCTGGCTTAACTATAGCTTCTAGGTTACTTTTATCTTCATGACAGGTTTCATATTCATCTAGTATTATAATCTCGCCGCTATAGCTGATATCTTTATTTACGCTTTTCTGTGTCAAAAGCATAATTGCTCCTGAATCCTCTAGCATATATTCTATTCTATCCTTTGGATACTCAGGGTCTATAGGTAGATATGCTCCTCCAGACTTCAATACACCCATTATACCTACTATCATATCTAAAGATTTTTCTACCATAATTGCAATAATACTATCTGACTTTACGCCCTTATATCTAAGTACTCTTGCCAGCTGATTTGCTCTTTCATTTAGCTCCCTATATGTGAAACTCTTTTCCTCATATACTACTGCAATATTATCAGGGGTCTTCTCTACCTGTTCCTCAAAGAGCTGATGTATTGTTTTATCCTTTGGATAGTCTGCTTTTGTATTGTTAAAATCTGTTAATATGTGATGTTTTTCTTCTTCTGTCAATATATCTATTTCTGATAGCTTAATATCTATATTTTCTATGACTTCTTGTATTATATTTTCGTAATGCTTACACATTCTCTCTATTGTAGCCCTGCTAAATAGCTTAGTGCAGTACTGCATTACTATGCTTATGCTATTTTTCAGCTCTACTGTATTCATTGTAATATCAAATTTAGCTACTTTATTTTCTGACTTATATGGTTTTATATTAATTCCTTCTACATGGAAATCTCCCATATCCATATTCTGCAACACAAACATTACATCAAATACTGGATTTCTACTAAGCTCCCTGGTTACATTCAGCTTCTCTACCAGCTCTTCAAATTGATAATCCTGATTCTCATAGGCTGCTAGTGAATTTTCCTTTACCTCTTTTAGGAATTCCCTGAAGGTTTTGTTTCCATCTGGAAGGTTTCTCATTGCCAATGTATTTACGAACATTCCTATGATATTCTCCAAGTCTGCATGAGGTCTACCCGCTATTGGGCTTCCAACTATTATATCTTCTTGTCCGCTGTATTTTGACAATAGTATATTAAAGGTACCTAGTAATACCATGTACATGGTACTTCCTGTATCTTTGGCAATTTGCCTCAGCTTATTTGTCAACTCTTCTGTTATCTCAAACTGTAAAGAAGCTCCTTCAAAGCTTTGTATTGTCGGTCTTTGGTAATCTGTAGGAAGGTTTAAAATAGGTATTTCTCCTTCAAATTGCTTTAGCCAATATTCTTCCTGCTTCTTTAATAAATCATTCTGACAGTCAGGTGACTGTTGCCATGCACAGTAGTCCTTGTACTGTATTCGCAACGACTCTACTTCTTCTCCTGCATACATTTTTGCGAATTCTTCCACAAGTATTTTCATTGATACCCCATCAGATATTATATGGTGCATGTCATACATCAATATATGTCTATCTGGACTCACGCTAACAATACCCACCCTTAAAAGTGGTGCTATAGACATATCGAACACTCTTATGAATCTCTTTATTATGTCGTCTATCTCAGCTTCTGATTTGACTTCATATTGCTCTATCTCAAATTCTACTTCCTTGTGAACTTTTTGTGCTAATCCGTCTTCTAATATCAAAAAGCTTGTTCTCAATGACTCATGTCTATATATTAATTTATCAAAGACTTCCTTTAGCCTATGTATATCTAAGCTTCCCTTCAGTTCAAATATTCCAGGCATATTGTAGCTCGTACTATTCGGTTCAAATTGCTGTAATGTATACATCCTCTTTTGCGCCGAAGATGCCTCATAGGATTCTTTTTCCTCTATTGGCTGTATCGACGAGTATATGCTTTCTTCTTTGCTGTTAATATATTCTGATATTTCCTTTATGGTAGGCTTAACAAATATCTCCTTCAGTGGCACTTCTACATTCAATGCTTTATGTATTTTGGCAATCAGGCTCGTTGCCCTTAGCGAATGTCCTCCCAACTCAAAGAAATTGTCATTAATACCTATATTGTCTACTCCAAGTACCTCGCTCCATATAGCTGCAAGCTTTTCTTCTATAGCGTTTCTGGGTGCTTCATAGACTTGAGCATTATTTTTATACCTCTGCTGAGTTCTGGGAATATCCAGAAGCCTTTTACCTGTATAGTACTTTAGCTGTACCAGATAATTTTTATGCAGCAGTTCTTCTTCGTTAAATATGCTTACCTGCCAGTCAGGCTCTACCAGGTGATATCCCTGTGCGGCAGTCCGAATTTCAACTGTAACAACCGCCTCGCCTGCTACATTATTTTTATCCGAATAACTTAAAGCCTTGTCCTGCTTTTCGGGTCGTTCTTTACAGAAATAACATTCTATGCAGTCTATCGAATCAACTATATCCTGCACTGATATTTCATACCTGTTGCACTTTTCTGATTCCCATACCAGCTGCCATTTATTCTTTCTCAAGTATTCTTCAAAGGGCTCATTCTTCTTAGTCGGGTAGAAATCAGCTTCTATTTTGGTTATACCTTTTTCTCTGCAATATCTTCCTATCGTTGTTAATATCGCAGCTTCTGCCTGTCTTCCTAATACTCTACAGCTCAACAGGAATGTATCCAAAAATGCCACGTTTTCTTTTATTTCCATTATTACTACACCAGTTAAACCATAATCTCCGAAGCGATCCTCTACCTGTATTGCCAAGCATTTCATATGAGGATTCTTCATTATATCTTCTATGTCAGCTTCTGTTCTTCTTATTGTGCTGAGATTAAACTGATTTGTCCTCTGTGTTAATTGGGTAACTCTAGATATTTCGTCTTCAACTACTTCATTTATATATACTTTTAGATTTAGCTCCTTCAGGAAGCCTTCTAATGTAGTGCTTGACCTCTGCACTTCTTGTCTCTGCTTCTCCACCTGATAAAGCTTTGTTCGATTCTTATCCTCCTCAGTAACCTTTTCCTTGTCAAATGCCCATATATGTTTCAAAAACATCGGTATTTGCTTTGGGTCTTCTGGCAGTTTCAGGGTTAGCACTTGAGGATTGTTTATCATCATTTCATAGCATTCCTTTTCATTGTCATCAATAAAAATGAAGCTGTCTATTCCAAGATTGAGTTCATGTGCTAGTTCCCTAATGCCTATATATTTTGACTCCCAGTTAATTTTCCAGTTTGTTAGATGCTCTCTTTTTAGTATCATCTGCGAGTTCTGGTCAAATACTTCCCAGACATCTGCCTCATTGTTTTTGCTGCAAAGCACTATGAGCATTCCTTCGTTATACTTTTGTATAAGAAGTTTTTGTATTTCTGCATAGGGTTCTTCTACGGTTACCCCCAAGGCACCGTCCTCTCCAGCTATACCCTTCCATAAGGTATTGTCACAGTCTACTGCAATTACCTTAAATGGATTTGGTTTTGCTGCACATATTTTTCTTGCTATGGCAGTACCAAGGGCGGCATAATATTCATCACTAAAAGGCATATGACCTACCTTATCTGTTATTGAATTGAATATCTCTTCTATATTGTATAGCTCTGCAATTTCAGTAAAATCCAATAGACTTATATCATCCATGTCTTTGATTGCATCTCGCCATTCCTTGTTGAGCTCCTTAATATAGTCTATAACTTCAGTACTAAGTCCTAAGTGAACAGCTATCGGGAATATTCCAACTATGTATTTTGAATTTTTTTCTTTATTTCTCAGTATGTCTATAAGCTTTTCATAGTTGCTTCTGATTAGTTCACATTTTTCCTCATCACTGGATTTACTGTCTCTAATCCAGTCTTCAAAGCGCACCATAATAAGGTTTATTCCTGTATTCTGAGATGTAATGCTTTCCGGGTCTATCAGTTCCTGGAATACCTGATTGTATGGTGCAAACCTGATATTCACTGACTCACCAAAATTCTCACACCACCAGCTTAAATGCTCTTCCAATGGTTCAGCGGTAAAGGTTGATAAAATTACTGTATTAGTTGCGTTATTGTCTGTTTTGTTGTATTCCCGTTTTATCTCTATATTGTGTTTTTCCTCCGGACTGAAAATTTCTATATCGACTATATTGGACTCTAAATTTGCAAGTGCCTTAACTATTAATAGCTCAAAATGTTTTGCCAGGTTTAGCATACTTTCGGCTTTGTATAAGCTACTGTTATATTCTATGGAACCTTCACATTCATTTTTACTGTTTAACCCTATATCCAGCTTAAAATCCAAGGTAGAAGCTTTCCTATCCAGTTTATATGAAGATACTTGTAGATTATCAATTATTATATCTTCATTTAAATCTATTTCATTATGGAATATCAACATTGTATCGAATATAGGATTTCTACGATTTCTCAGTGTGCTAGCAGAATTCCGAACTATTTTGTCAAAGGGGTATTCCTGATTATTGTATACCTCCTGTAAGAGATCATTGTACGACTGTATATATTCGATCACCTTTATACTTGGTTCTACACTGCTTCTTATTGGTAAGAAGTTGATAAAAATACCTATCATATTTTCCAGATCTGCATAATTTCTGTTTGCTACAGTCGTACCTACGGTTATATCCTTTTGGTTACAGTACTTTGAAAGCAATATACTATATAGCGACAGTAGCAGGGTGTTAAGAGTAGTATTCTCACGTCTTGCTAGTTTCTCTAGCTGTTGTACAATGTCATTTGCAATTTTAAAGCGGACAGTATCTCCATCAAAAGCCTGCCAGTTCTTTTTATCATAATCTAAGGGCATGCTTAAAGGTGCTGTTCCTTTTTTAAAAGTCTCTGTCCAATATTTTTCTTGTCTCTCAAGTCTTTTTGTATAGTATGGTTTTTCCGTCCATTCCGTATAGTCTTTATATTGAATTCTCAGCTTTGGCAGTTCTACACCCTGATACAACATACCAAATTCTTTTATTAATATTCCCATGGATATACCATCAGATATGATATGGTGCATATCATACATAAGTATATACTTTTGAGGGTGCACTTTAACTAGCCCCACCCTCAAGAGTGGTGCTTTAGATAGATCAAAAGCTATCTGGAAGCTTTTTACCTTTTCTTCTGCCTGCTCTTCTTCTATTTCGCTATACTCTATTTCAAAATCTACTTGCTTGTGTACCTTTTGTACTAGATTATCTTCAATTATCTCAAAGCTGGTCCTCAAAGCTCCGTGTCTATCTATTAGCCTTGCGAACACTTCTTTAAATTTCTGTAAGTTCAACGCACCCTCTATTACTAATGCTTTTGTTATATTATAGCTGGTGCTTTCTTTGTTCATTTGATTAAGTATATACATCCTCTTTTGGGCTGATGACATCTCATAGTATTCTTTTTCTTCTGCCGGGTCTATTGATGAGTATATGCTTTCTTCGCTGCCTTTAATATACTCTGATATTCCTTTTATTGTAGGTGCTTTAAATATCTCCCTTAGTGGTATTTCTATATTTAATACCTTATGTATTTTTGCGGCTAAATTCGCTGCTTTTAGTGAATGTCCTCCCAGTTCAAAGAAGTTATCATTGATGCCTATCTTCTCTATCTTCAGTATTTCCTGCCATGTATTGACCAGTATTTCTTCTATTTCATTGGTTGGTGCTTCATAGACTGCTCCTGTGGATATATTTCCATCAGGCTCAGGTAGAGCTTTTCTATCTACCTTTCCGTTTGACGTAAGTGGTAGATTCTCCAGATGTATGAAGTATGAAGGTATCATGTAGTCAGGTAGTTCCTTATCTAAGTGCTGTCTCAGCTCTGTCACTGTTATACTCTTGTCTTGAATTTGCTCTTTATCCAGAACAATATATGCACATAAATAGTTGTTTTGCTCTTCATCTTTTCTTGCTATTACTATTGTTTCTTTTATTCCTTCATATTTCAAAAGCCTGCTTTCAATTTCTCCAAGCTCTATTCTATATCCCCTTATCTTTACTTGATGGTCTATTCTTCCTAAAAACTCAATATTCCCATCAGGTAACCACCTTGCCAAGTCGCCTGTCCTATACATTCTAGTTCCCAACTCAAATGGGTTGTCTACAAACTTCTCTGCTGTTAATTCCGGTCTGTTTATGTAGCCTCTTGCCAATCCCACTCCAGCTATACAGAGTTCTCCTTGTACCCCTACAGGCATAAGATTATTGTATTTGTCCACCACATAAAGCTCAATATTATCTATAGGTTTTCCTATAGGAATTACTTCAAGACTTTGTCCTGTGGAGCAATCAAAGTAAGATACATCTACAGCTGCCTCTGTAGGACCGTAAAGATTAATAAGCTTCGTACCATTTGTACTCCAAAGCATACGATTGAAGTCTTCCACTTGATGCAGATTGAGTGCCTCACCGCTGACAAATACCTGTCTTAGGCTGGATAATCCTTCTGTCTCAATATTTCCATCGATAAAGTCAAGGAAGACATTGAGCATTGATGGCACAAAGTGCATAGTGGTAGCCTTATTTTTATCTATTGCATTAATTATTGCCTCTGGATCCTTTTCTCCGCCAGGTATAAGGAAGCACACCCTTGCACCTGCAAAAAACCACCAAAAAAGCTCCCAAACAGATACGTCGAATGTAAAGGTAGTTTTTTGTAGTATTACATCTGTAGAATTTAGAGGATATTTTTTCTGCATCCAGTTTATTCTATTTATTGCCGAGCTATGCTCTATCATTACACCCTTTGGCTTTCCTGTTGAGCCTGAGGTGTAAATTACATATGCTAGGTCTTTTGGATTGCTGATGTATTCTGGATTTGTATCTACTCCTTGATATATGCTTTTATCCTCCAGATTTATTGTACAATTAAATTCAACCTTGTCCATAAATCTCTTCTGTGTAAGTAGCACTCTGACTTCGCTGTCCTCTAGCATATACTTTATCCTGTCCTCTGGATAATCAGAACTTATTGGAAGATACGCACCTCCTGCTTTTAGAATTGCCAATATGCCTATTGACATTTCTAAAGATCTTTCTACCATTATTGCTACTATGCTGTCAGAGCTTACTCCCTTGTCTCTAAGTACTCTTGCCAGCTGATTTGCTCTTTCATTTAGCTCCCTATAGGTGAGATTATCACCCTCATATACTACTGCTATGTTGTCAGGGGTTTCCTTGACCTGTTCCTCAAACAGCTGATGTATTGTTTTATCCTTTGGATAGTCTGCTTTTGTATTGTTAAAATCTGTTAATATATGATGTCTTTCTTCTTCTGTCAATATATCTATTTCTGATAGCTTAATATCTATATTTTCTATAACTTCTTGTATTATATTTTCGTAATACTTACACATTCTCTCTATTGTAGCCCTGCTAAATAGCTTAGTGCAGTACTGCATTACTATACTTATGCTATTTTCCAGCTCTACTGTATTCATTGTAATATCAAATTTAGACACTTTATTTTCTACCTTATATGGTTTTATATTAATTCCTTCTACATAGAAATCTCCCATACCCATATTCTGTAGCACAAACATTACATCAAATACTGGATTTCTACTAAGATCCCTAGTTATATTCAGCTTCTCTACCAGCTCTTCAAATTGATAATCCTGATTCTCATAGGCTGCTAGTGAATTTTCCTTTACCTCTTTTAGGAATTCCCTAAAGGTTTTGTTTCCATCTGGAAGGTTTCTCATTGCCAATGTATTTACGAACATTCCTATAATATTCTCCAAGTCTGCATGAGGTCTACCCGCTATTGGACTTCCAACTATTATATCTTCTTGTCCGCTGTATTTTGACAATAGTATATTAAAGGTACCTAGTAATACCATGTACATGGTACTTCCTGTATCTTTGGCAATTTGCCTCAGCTTATTTGTAAGCTCTTTGTTTATCTCAAATTTTATAGAATCTCCTTCAAAGCTTTGTACTGCTGGTCGTTTGTAGTCTGTGGTCAGATTTAGTACAGGAATTTCTCCTTCAAATTTCCTTAACCAGTACTCTTCCTGAACCCTTAACTTTTCTGATTTAAATAGATTATTTTGCCATTCTGAGAAATCCTTATACTGTATTCTTAGCGGTTTTAGCTCTTCTCCTGCATATGCCTTTGTGAATTCTTTTATGAGTATTCCCATGGATGTTCCATCAGATATTATATGGTGCATATCATACATAAGTATGTATCTATTTGACTGCACTTTTACAAGTCCTACTCTTAAAAGCGGCACCTTTGATAGGTCAAAAGCTCTTATGAAACCCTTTACTATTCCTTCTATTTCTTTGTCTTTTTCCGCCAAATACTCTTCCAGCTCAAATTCTACCTTTTTATATATTTTCTGCACTAAGCCTTCCTCTGCTATCTCAAAGCTGGTTCTTAATGCTTCATGCCTCTGTATCAGCTTATAAAAGGCTTCTTTTAACCTGTCTACATCTAAGTCTCCTTCTAGCTCAAATATACCAGACATGTTATAGCTGGTACTGCTAGGTTCTAACTGTTGTAATGTGTATATCCTCTTTTGTGCTGATGACATCTCATAGTATTCTTTTTCTTTTGCTGGCTCTATAGAAGAGTAACCGCTTTCTTCACTGCTTTTAATGTATTCCGATATTCCCTTTATTGTTGGTGCTTTAAATATCTCTCTTAGTGATATTTCTATATTTAATGCCTTATGTATTTTTGCGGCTAAATTCGCTGCCTTTAGTGAATGTCCTCCTAATGCAAAGAAATTATCATTAATGCCTAGCTTCTCTACTCTAAGTACATCTTTCCATATAGCTGCCAGCTTCTCTTCATTACTGTTTCTTGGTGCTTCATACTCTGTCTCTGGGTTCGTATTTGTATTGATTTCTGCGAGTGCCTTGCGATCAAGCTTTCCATTAGGTGTAAGAGGAAGCTTATCCAGCAGAATGAAGTATGACGGTATCATATAATTAGGTAGTTCTTTTGCCAAGTATTCTCTCAGTTCATCAGATGTTGTTTCTATATCTGTACCAATAATATATGCACAAAGAGAGCTATCACCGTCAGAATCCGTCTTTGCTATTACTGCTGCTTCTTTTACTTTTTCATGTTTTAACAGTTTACTTTCTATTTCCCCTAACTCAACCCTATAGCCTCTTATCTTGATCTGATAGTCTTTTCTCCCAATAAACTCAATGCTTCCGTCTCCCATCAAGCGACCAAGGTCTCCTGTCCAATATAAGCCACCCAAATCAGGGTCATATCCAAATACACTTTTTGTTTTTTCGGCATCCTTCCAATATCCTAGAGATATAAAAGGGCTTGCAATCAATATTTCACCTATCTTTAGAGGTTCTACTTCTTCACCCTCTTCATCAATGACATAGATTTCCGTTTCATCAACAACCTTACCTAATGTCATACCTTTAATATCCTCAGTTGGTGATATATGAAGGCTAGAGTTGTAGGATGCTTCTGACTGTCCATATAAATTAACAAAGGTAGTGTTTTTAAAGTACCTTTGAGACATTGCAATATCATGTTCTATAACACTTTCTCCACCTAAAATAATAAACCTTAGATCAGGATGTTTGTCTTTTGATTCCAAAGTATTTATATAGTATCTATATAATGTTGGAACAGAATGCCATATAGTAATACCTTGATTTATCAACCATTCATTGAGTTCATCAATGTTAATCTGTTCTCTCACATTCAATGGATATAGTGTGGCGCCGCTTAATAATGCGCTGTAAATATCCATTAATGCAGCATCATGGCTGAAGGAAGAAAACAAAGTCATCTTATCAGTAGCTGTTATTCGCATATCTTTTATATAGTTTTTTATAAAATGCTCCAAATTTCCATATGTCTGCATAACACCCTTTGGGTTACCGGTCGACCCTGAGGTATAAAGTATATATGCCAGATTTTTTTCATCTGAGTATTGACCAATGTTTTCATCAGAAATAGTATTCTCGTATAAATCAATATTCATAATGCTTACTTCTGTTATTGCATGCTCTGATAATCTCTGTGCCAAATCCCAATTTCTGCTATTAGTTATTATTAAGCTTGCCTCACAATCCTTCAGCATATAAATGAGCCTGTTCTCCGGATATGTAGGGTCAAAAGGCACATAGGTTATCCCTGCTTTTACCGCTGCAACAGTACCCACAATCATATCTACACTATGCTCAAATAAGAGAATTGCCCTGGTCTTCGTATATATCAAATTATTACTACCATTATCTTGTATATAACTTATCTCATATCTGTCATCATTAATTTCTGACATAATCCTGCGTGCAATACCATTAGATTTTCTATTCAACATATCATATGTTATTTCACCGCTTGCTGTTTTTACTGCTATATTATTGGGATGTTCGCACACTTGCTGCTCAAAAGTCTTGATTAACATTTGATTACCCCTTTCGGTATATATTTACAAGTTTGAGTTGTATTTAATACGCCAAAGCCTACTTGCTGCTAAAAGTGTCTCTATTTCTTCCCAAACTTCTTTTTCTTTTTATTTTGTCTAAGTTCGCTTAATGGGGTATTGGGATTTCCTATAACTTGTTCAATAAATTGAATATATTGGTTAACTATATTCTCTATTACCATTTTGCTGTAATAATTAGAATGATAAACTACCAATAGTTCTATTCCGTTTGCATATTCTTTTACATAAAATACTATATCAAATTTAGCATTCTGAGTTTCTCCTATATGGTATGAGTTAAGGTTGTCCAAATACAGATTGTTAATTTGTCCTATGTTCATCATATTAAAGAATACTGAAATCTTTGGATAATTAATTTTTAACTCATCCACTAGCTCTTCAATTGGATAGTACTGATATTCCAATGCATCTACAGTATTATTTCCAATGACTTTTATTAAATCATTTAGTGAATATTCTGTGTGCACTTGATTTCTTATGACTACAGTATTTACAAAATACCCCATGATGTTCTTCAAGTCGTCATGCTGTCTGCCCGAACCTGCAGTTGCAATTAATATATCCTGCTGCCCCGTCAACTCAGATAAATACATATTTAAAATAGTTATTAGTAGAGTAAATAAGCTAACACTGTTTTGCTTAGCTAAAAGCTTTAATATGCCCTTCACTTCTTCAGAAATTACAGCTCTGTAGCCTTGACTCTTCTTGCCCCCCAGCTCTCCCAATGTATTGCTCGTAGGTAGATTAAGTATTGGCAATTCACCTGCCAATTGCCTTTTCCAGTACTCTCTGGCATTTTCACTTTGATCTTTATTCATAATAAACTGGTTTTGCCAAGCTGCAAAATCTTTATATTGTATCCTTAGGGGCTCTAGATTTACATCTTCACAATGCTTATAAGAATTATATAAATAATTAAACTCATTCCCTAGTACATCTAATGACCAGCCATCACTAATTATATGATGCATTATACATACAAACTCAAATGATGCTTCTCCATACTTTAGCATACAAGCCCTGAAAAGTGGACTTTCCTGCAAATTAAACGGTCTGCTCAGCTCTTCTACTATTTTTTGTTTCTCTAGCATTAATTCTTGATCTTGTAAGGTACTGAGATCATGCATTTTTATGTTGATTTCTATATTTTTGCTTATGATTTGTACTGGATTTTCATCTATTACCTTAAAGTATGTCCGCATGCTCTCATGCCTCTCAGCAAGCTTGTGTATGACTCTTTCTACAACAGCCATATCAACATCTTCATTTATACATATATTTACTGGTAAATTATATGCATTTGTATCTGGCTCTATCTGATTTATTAACCACAATCTTTTCTGAGAATATGATAATTCATAGTATTCCTGCTCTGCTAGTCGTACAATTTCCTTAAATTTAGATATATTGTTATTGCTCAAAAACTTACTGAATTGACTAATAGTGGGAAACATAAATAAACTATTTAACTTTACATCAATACTAAATCTCTTATGAATAAGATTCACTATCCTTACAGCTTTTAATGAATGTCCACCAAGCTCAAAGAAGTTATCATTGATACCTATCTTCTCTACTCCAAGTACCTCTCTCCATATAGCTACCAACTTCTCTTCATTACTGTTTCTTGGCGCTTCATACTCTGTTTCTATAGCTATATTTCCACCTGGCTCAGGTAGTGCCTTTCTGTCTACCTTTCCGTTGGGTGTCAATGGAAGCTTTTCCAGTTCTACAAAGTAGGAAGGTACCATATATTCCGGCAATACTTTGGATAAATATTCCCTTAATTCTTTAACATTCAGTGCTACATCACAAACTATATAGGCACATAAATATTTATCGTTATTTTCATCTTCCTTGGCAATTACTACTGCTTCTTTCACAGAAGCATGGTTTAGCAGTTGATTTTCTATTTCTCCCAGCTCTATCCTGTAGCCTCTGATTTTTACCTGCTGATCTATCCTGCCTAAAAATTCAATGTTGCCATAGGTTAGCCATCTTGCTAAATCACCTGTACGGTACATTCTTGTTCCATGTTCAAAAGGATTATCTACAAACCTTTCTGCCGTCAAATCCAATCTATTTAAATAACCTCTTGCCAATCCATCTCCTGCAATACATAATTCTCCTGGTACTCCTACAGGCTGTAAATGATTGTTACTGCCCAAAATATATGTCTTCACATTTTGCATGGGCTTGCCAATAGGTATGTTATCGTACTTTTCCTGTGGTCTAACGGAATATTGAGTCGCATAAATAGTAATTTCCGTTGGTCCATATATATTTTCCAGTTTTGCTTCCTTCACTTTTCCATAGAAATTTTCTACTATATTACTGCTAAGAGCTTCTCCTGCCGCCATAACATATTGTAGCCTGCCTAACTCGCAATTCTTCGTCAGCTGCTCTAACCACAGATTTAACATAGACGGTACAAAGTTGATGTGGGTAATACCTTTTTCTACAATGGCTTTTGTGATTTCTATTGGATCTTTCTCCTGACCCTGAGGCAATATTTCTAGTCTGCCTTGCCCTACAAACCACCCAAATAGCTCTGTTACCGATACGTCGAAGGTATATTCCGTCTTCAGCAAATAAGCATCTTCTTCTTTGATAGGGTATGCCTTTTGTAATGCTGTCAAAGTGTTAAGTGCATTTTTATGCTCTATCATGACACCTTTTGGTTTACCTGTAGAACCAGATGTATAGATAATATAGGCTAAGCTATCTGAAGCATTGACTTTACTCAGGTTTTCACCTTCACCTTGATACAAGCTTGCTTCATTTAAATCAATCTGTTCTATTTGATACTGCAATTTGCTACTCAGTGCATGATGCGTTAACAACAGCTTTGCTTGGCTATCTTCCAGCATATACTGTATCCTGTCTGTCGGATAGTCGGGACTGATTGGGAGATACGCGCCTCCTGCCTTTAAGATACCCATTATACCTACTATCATCTCTAAGGATCTTTCTACCATTATTGCGACTATACTGTCGCTGCCATTATTGTCAGAGCCTACGCCCTTATCTCTTAGTACTCTTGCCAGCTGGTTTGCTCTCTCGTTTAGTGCTCTGTAAGTGAGACTCTTTTCCTCATATACTACTGCAACATTGTTAGGGATTCTCTCTACCTGTTCCTCAAACAACTGTTGTATTGTCTTATCCTTTGCATAATCTGTCTTTGTGTCATTGAAGTGTATTAATATTTTCTTTTTTTCTTCTTCTGTTAATATCTCTACTTCTGATAGTTTTATATCTATATTTTCTGTTACTGCTTGTATTATGTTCTCTAAATGTTTGTACATTCTCTCAATCTTAATCATGTTAAACAACTTATTACAGTATTGTATGCTTATGCAAATGCTATTTTCTAATTCCATTGCATTCATAGTCATATCAAATTTGGATATCTTATTCTCTGATTTATGTGTTCTAATAGTCAGTTCCTCAAGTTCTACTTCATTCATATCCATATTCTGCAATACAAACATTACATCAAATACTGGATTCCTGCTAAAGTCTCTTGTTACATTCAGCTTCTCTACCAGCTTTTCGAACTGATAGTCCTGGTTCTCATATGCTCCTAATGCATTCTCTTTTACTTCTCTCAGGAACTCCTTAAAGCTCTTTTCTCCACTGGGATAATTTCTCATTGCTAAGGTATTTACAAACATACCTATGATATTTCC
Organism: uncultured Clostridia bacterium; assembly: GCA_942492835.1. Lineage (GTDB taxonomy): Bacteria > Bacillota > Clostridia > Lutisporales > Lutisporaceae > GWB2-37-7. Next base: position 1,842,959 of record OW818645.1, read on the forward strand.
CAGATCTGCATGAGTTCTTCCTGCGATTGGACTTCCCACTATTATATCTTCTTGTCCACTGTATTTTGATAATAGTATATTAAGAGTACTTAGTAAGACCATATACATAGTACTGCCTGTGGCTTTAGCTATTTGTCTCAGCTTATTTGTTTGCTCATTATCTATCTCAAATTGTATAGTAGCTCCCTCAAAGCTTTGTACTGCTGGTCTTGGGTAGTCTGTGGGAAGATTTAGTACAGGAATTTCTCCTTCAAATTTTCTTAACCAGTATTCTTCCTGTGCCTTTATACTATCGCCTCTAAACAGCTCATTTTGCCATTCTGAAAAGTCCTTATATTGTATCCTTAGAGGTGTCAGTTCTTCTCCTGCATATATCTTTGAGAATTCCTCTATTAGTATCCCTGTGGATACTCCGTCAGATATTATGTGATGCATATCAAACATTAATATATGCTTGCTAATGTTCACTTTAACAAGCCCCACTCTTAGAAGCGGCGTCTGTGATAAGTCAAAAACTCTTATGAAACCTTTTACTATCTCTTCTATTTCATTGTCTTCATCTGTCTCATACTCTTCTATTTCAAATTCTACTTGCTTATATACTTTCTGTACTAAGTCTCCATCTACTACTTCAAAGCTGGTTCTTAATGCTTCATGTCTCTGTATCAGCTTAATAAAGGCAGTTTTTAACTGTTCTACATCTAAGTCTCCTTCTAACTCCAGTACTCCAGGCATGTTGTAGCTAGTACTACTTAGATCAAACTGCTGTAGTGTGTATATTCTCTTTTGAGCTGAGGATAACTCATAATATTCTTTTTCTTCAACTACCTTAATTGCGCTGTATATACTTTGCTTTGTATTTTTTACATAGTCAGCTAAACCTTTTATTGTAGGTGTTTTAAACATCTCTCTTAAAGGTACTAACACATTTAATTCCTTATTAATTTTTGCTACTATACTTATCGCCTTTAAAGAGTGTCCTCCAAGTTCGAAGAAGTTATCATTCGCTCCAATCTTTTCTATGCCTAATACCTCTTGCCATATATTTACCAGCTTTTCTTCTATTTCATTTGTCGGTGCAACATATTCTGTTCCTGTATTTATGCTTCCATCAGGCTCTGGCAGTGCTTTACGGTCTATCTTTCCGCTTAGAGTTAGTGGTAGTTTTACAAGCTGAATAAAATATGTTGGTATCATATATTCAGGCAAATCTTTTGCTAGATACTCTCTTAGCTCACTAATTATATACTCTCTTGTGCCACACAAATATGTGCATAAATAGCTGTTTCCGCTTTTATCTTCTCTCGCTATTACTATTGCTTCTTCTATTCCTTCATAGCTTAGAATTTTAGTCTCTATTTCTCCTAGCTCTATTCTAAAGCCTCTTACCTTTACTTGGTGGTCAACCCTGCCTAAGAACTCTATGTTGCCATCAGGTAACCATCTTACTAAGTCTCCCGTTTTATACATTATTTGCCCATGAACAAATGGATTTTCTATAAAGCTCTCTGCTGTTAATTCCTCCCTGTTTAGATATCCTCTTGCCAACCCATCTCCAGCTATATATAGTTCCCCTGGTATTCCTATTGGCTGTAGGTTTTTATTTTTATCTAGTATATATGCTTGTACATTATTTATTGGTTGACCTATAGATAAATTGTTAGCTGCTTCTTCAATATTTTTAACTAATAATCTGACACAAGTAACTGTAGTTTCTGTCGGTCCATATTCGTTATAGAAATCACAATATTCACTCCAATATTTAGCTAAATCTACAGGACATATATCTCCTCCTGCTACTACTCGCTTTAACTTATATTCTTTTCTATATTTAATGTTTTTCAAGAATGCTGGTACTGCGTTAAAGTGTGTCACTTCATGCTTTATTAAATATTCTTCAAAAGCTTGTACATTTAGTATTGTTTCTTTATTTATTAATACTAAAGCAGCTCCGCTTAATAATGCTATAAACATCTGCTCTATTGACGCATCAAAGCAAATTGTTGAGAACTGTAATATTCTATCTTCCTCATTAACCCCAAATTGTGCTATTTGTGAGGATATTAGGTTAACTAATGCTTTATGCTCTATCATTACTCCCTTTGGTTTACCTGTACTTCCTGAGGTATATATGATATATGCCAAAGCATTTGCTTTGTTCATTTTTACAGCATTACTATTTACAATATTATATTGTAAGTCTTCTATTATTATCGTTTCTCTGTCAAATTCAATATTCTTAGTTAGGTGTGACTGAGTAAGTAATATTTCTGTGTTACTGTCGGACAGCATGTATTCTATTCTATCCTTAGGATACTCTGGATCTACTGGTAGATATGCTCCTCCCGCCTTTAATATAGCCATTATTCCTACTATCATATCTAAGGATCTGTCTACCATTATTCCTACGATACTGTCTGCTTTTACCCCCTTATTTTGTAATATTACTGCCAGCTTGTCTGCTTTTGTATTTAACTCTTTATATGTAAGTCTTGTGTCTTCATATTCTACTGCTATGTTGTCAGGTGTCTTTTCTACTTGTTCTTCAAACAGTTGATTTATTGTCTTATAGCTTGGATAAGCCATCTTTGTATTGTTAAAGTCTACTAAAACCTTATGCTTTTCTTCCTCAGACAGCATTTCAAGCTCTGATAGCTTTAATTTTGTATTGCTTGTTATGCTGTTTAGTATATTTACTAAGTGATTACTCATACTTTCCATTGTTTGTCTGCTATATAATTTTGTACAGTAATTAAAGTTAAAGCCTATATAATCCTCTGATTCTACTGCTATTATAGTCAGATCAAATTTAGATATATTGTTTTCTGTATCATATGGTTTTATTTTTAATTCTCCGATTGATACTTCCTTCATATCTGAATTATGCATAGAAAACATTACATCAAACAGTGGGTTTCTGCTTAAATCCCTTGTTAGATGTAACTTGTCTATCAGCTCTTCAAATTGATAATCTTGATTTTCAAAGGCTTGTAATGAGCTTGATTTTACTTCTTCTAAGAATTCCATAAAGGTTTTATTCCCTACAGGATAATTTCTCATAGCTAAAGTGTTTACAAACATACCCATTATATTTTCTAAATCTGCATGTGGTCTACCTGCTATCGGACTTCCAATTATTACATCTTCCTGTCCACTATATTTTGAAAGTAACACATTGCAGGCTGATAGCAGTACCATATACATAGTACTTCCTGCTTCTTTTGCTATTTGCCTTAGCTTTACTGTTAGCTCTTCACTTAGCTCAAAGCTTATATTATCTCCTTCAAAGCTTTGTATATTTGGTCTTTGGTAATCTATTGGCAGGTTAAGCACAGGTATTTCGTCACCAAATGCCTTTAACCAATACTCTTCTTGCTTCTTGATTTCTCCTGATTTAAACATTTCATTCTGCCATGCTGCAAAGTCTTTATATTGTATTCTTAACGCTGTCAGTTCCTTACCATCATATAACTCCATAAATTCCTTGGTCAGTATACCCATGGATACACCATCAGATATTATATGGTGCATGTCTATCATCAAAATATGTTCTTCATCCTTGATTTTAGCCAGTGTCACTCTGATAAGTGGTACTTTACTTAAATCAAAGGCTTTTACAAACTCTGCTGCTATTTCACTTGCCTTTTCTTCATCTGCTTCTGTGTATTCTACTTCAAAGCTTGCAGCCTTATGTACTATCTGTACAGGTTCTTCATTTATTATCTCAAAGGAGGTTCTTAGTGCTTCATGTCTTTGTATTAATTCGTTAAAGATTTTTTCAAGTTTAGCCTTATCAAGCTCTCCCACTAAGATCATAACCATTGGCATGTTATAGCTTATACTGTTTTCTTCAAATTGCTGTAGTGTGTATATTCTCTTTTGAGCTGAGGATAACGGATAGTATTCTTTTTCTTCCACTACTTTAATTGAGCTGTATATACTTTGCTTTGTATTTTTTACATAGTCAGCTAAACCTTTTATTGTAGGCGTTTTAAACATCTCTCTTAAAGGTACTGACACATTTAGCTCTTTATTAATTTTTGCTGCTATGCTAATTGCTTTTAAGGAGTGTCCACCTAGTTCAAAGAAATTATCATTTATTCCTATTCTTTCTATGCCTAACACTTCTTGCCATATATTTACCAACTTTTCTTCTATTTCATTTGTTGGTGCAACATATTCTGTTCCTGTGTTTATGCTTCCATCAGGCTCTGGCAGTGCTTTACGGTCTACCTTTCCACTTAGAGTTAGTGGTAGTTTTTCAAGCTGAATAAAATATGTCGGTATCATATATTCAGGCAAATCCTTTGCTAGATACTCTCTTAGCTCACTAATTACATACTCTCTTGTGCCACACAAATATGTGCATAAATAGCTGTTTCCGCTTTTATCTTCTCTCGCTATTACTATTGCTTCTTCTATCCCTTCATAGCTTAGAATTTTAGTCTCTATTTCTCCCAGCTCTATTCTAAAGCCTCTTACCTTTACTTGGTGGCCAACCCTGCCTAAGAACTCTATGTTGCCATCAGATAACCATCTTACCAAGTCTCCCGTTTTATACATTCTTTGTCCATGAACAAATGAATTTTCTATAAAGCTCTCTGTTGTTAATTCTTCCCTGTTTAGATATCCTCTTGCCAACCCATCTCCAGCTATATAGAGTTCTCCTGGTATTCCTATTGGCTGTAGGTTTTTATTTTTATCTAGTATATATGCTTGTACATTATTTATTGGTTGACCTATAGATAAATTGTTAGCTGCTTCTTCAATATTTTTAACTAATAATCTGACACAAGTAACTGTAGTTTCTGTCGGTCCATATTCGTTATAGAAATCACAATATTCACTCCAATATTTAGCTAAATCTACAGGGCATATATCTCCTCCTGCTACTACTCGCTTTAACTTATATTCTTTTCTATATTTAATATTTTTCAAGAATGCTGGTACTGCGTTAAAGTGTGTCACTTCATGCTTTATTAAATATTCTTCAAAGGCTTGTACATTTAGTATTGTTTCTTTATTTATTAATACTAAAGCAGCTCCGCTTAATAATGCTATAAACATCTGCTCTATTGATGCATCAAAGCAAATTGTTGAGAACTGTAATATTCTATCTTCCTCATTAACCCCAAATTGTGCTATTTGTGAGGATATTAGGTTAACTAATGCTTTATGCTCTATCATTACTCCCTTTGGTTTACCTATACTTCCTGAGGTATATATGATATATGCCAAAGCATTTGCTTTGTTCATTTTTACAGCATTACTATTTACAATATTATATTGTAAGTCTTCTATTATTATTGTTTCTCTGTCAAAATCAATATTCTTAGTTAGATGCGACTGAGTAAGTAATATTTCTGTGTTACTGTCGGACAGCATGTATTCTATTCTATCCTTAGGATACTCTGGATCTATTGGTAGATATGCTCCTCCAGCCTTTAATATAGCCATTATTCCTACTATCATATCTAAGGATCTGTCTACCATTATTCCTACTATACTGTCTGCTTTTACTCCCTTATTTTGTAATATTACTGCCAATTTGTCAGCTTTTGTATTTAACTCTTTATAGGTAAGTCTTGTGTCTTCATATTCTACTGCTATGTTGTCCGGTGTCTTTTCTACTTGTTCTTCAAACAGTTGATTTATTGTCTTATAGCTTGGATAAGCCATCTTTGTATTGTTAAAGTCTACTAAAACCTTATGCTTTTCTTCCTCAGACAGCATTTCAAGCTCTGATAGCTTTAGGTTTATATTACTTGCTATGCTGTTTAGTATATTTACTAAGTGCTTACTCATACTTTCTATTGTTCGTCTGCTATATAATTTTGTACAATAATTAAAGTTAAAGCCTATATAATCCTCTGATTCTACTGCTATTATAGTCAGATCAAATTTAGATATATTGTTTTCTGTATCATATGGTTTTATTTTTAATTCTCCTATTGATACTTCCTTCATATCTAAATTATGCATAGAAAACATTACATCAAACAGTGGGTTTCTGCTTAAATCCCTTGTTAGATGTAACTTGTCTATCAGCTCTTCAAATTGATAATCTTGATTTTCAAAGACTTGTAATGAGCTTGATTTTACTTCTTCTAAGAATTCCATAAAGGTTTTATTTCCTACAGGATAATTTCTCATAGCTAAAGTGTTTACAAACATACCCATTATGTTTTCTAAATCAGCATGAGGTCTTCCTGCTATAGGACTTCCTACTATTATATCCTCTTGTCCGCTGTATTTTGATAGTAATATATTGTATGCTGATAACAGCACCATAAACATTGTACTTCTTGCTTCTTTTGCTATTTGCTTTAGCTTGCCTGTTAGTTCTTCACTAAGCTCAAAGCTTATATTATCTCCTTCAAAGCTTTGTATACTTGGTCTTTGGTAATCTGTTGGCAGGTTAAGCACAGGTATTTCGTCACCAAATGCCTTTAACCAATACTCCTCTTGCTTTTTAATTTCTCCCGATTTAAATATCTCATTTTGCCAAGCTGTAAAATCCTTGTATTGTATTTTTAATTCTGCTAGCTTTTTGCCATCATAAAGCTCCATAAATTCCTTAGTTAAGATTCCCATGGATACGCCATCAGATATTATATGGTGCATGTCTATCATCAAAATATGTTCTTCGTCGTTAATTTTAACAAGTGCCACTCTGATTAATGGTGTTTTGCTTAAATCAAAATATTTTACAAACCCTGCTGCTATTTCTTCAGCCTTTTCCTTGTCTACTTCTGTGTACTCTATTTTAAAGCTTATTTTCTTATGCACTATCTGTACTGGCTCTCCATTTATTATCTCAAAGGAGGTTCTTAGTGCTTCGTGTCTTTGTATTAATTCATTAAAGATTTTTTCAAGTTTAGCCTTGTCTAGCTCTCCTTCTAATGCCATAACCATTGGAATGTTATAACTTGTACTTCTTTCTTCTAATTGCTGCAAAGTATACATTCTCTTTTGAGCTGAGGATAATTCATAATACTCGTTTTCCTCTACTGGCTCAATTCTGCTATATATACTTTGTTTTGTATTTTTCACATAGTAAGCTAAGCCCTTTATTGTAGGTGCTTTAAATAGCTCTCTTAAAGGTACTGATACATTTAGCTCCTTATTAATTTTTGCTGATATGTTTATTGCTTTTAGAGAATGACCTCCCAGTTCAAAGAAGTTATGATTAATTCCGATCTTTTCGATTCCTAGTACTTCTTGCCATATTGCTGCAAGCTTTTCTTCTATTTCATTCCTTGGTGCAACATATTCTACCCCTGTATTTACACTTCCATTAAGCTCTGGCAAGGTCTTCCTGTCTATCTTTCCATTTGCTGTCAATGGCAGCTTGTCTAGCTGTATGAAGTATGACGGTATCATATATTCTGGAAGCTCTTTTAATAGATATTCTCTTAGCTCGCTTATTGTAAATTCTCTAGCTCCTGTTATATATGCACATATATACTTATTTTCTTCTGCTTCTCTTGCTATTACTATTGCTTCTTCTATACCTTCATAGCTTAGAAGCCTTGCTTCTATTTCTCCTAGCTCTATTCTAAATCCCCTTATTTTAACTTGATTATCTATTCTGCCTAAGAATTCTATGTTTCCAGCTTCTGTCCATCTTACCAGGTCACCTGTTTTGTATAGCTTCTGAGTCATATCATAAGGGTTGTCAATAAACTTCTCCGCTGTTAATTCTGCTCTATTTAAGTATCCTCTTGTAACTCCTGCTCCTGATATGCACAGCTCTCCTAATACCCCTACTGGTACAGTTTTGCTGTATTTATCTAATATATATACCGTTGTGTTTGATATTGGATAGCCAATTGGTACTATAGATGATTTTATTTCCATATTGCTTGTTACAGAAAGCATCGTTGTTACATCGCAACATTCCGTTGGTCCATATACATTGTTTATTATGCAGTTTTTGTTATATTTACTATAGTATTCTTCTACTAACTCTGTGGATAGTGCTTCTCCACCTATAACAAATTGCTTTATACCAATATTTTCAGTTTGTTTCTCTAAAGCAGTTAACATTTTTAAATGTGTTGGTGTTCCATCTGCTATATCTATAGAGTTATTAGCATAAAAATCAAATAGCTTGTATCCATCAAATCTTGTATCCTCTGGTATTATGCATAGTGTATGTCCTAATAATAAGGACGGGAATATTTGTTTTACTGATGCATCAAATACATATGGTGATACCATTGATACCTTTAGGTTTTTATTTTCTTTATATATTCTTTCCTTTAATCCATATACTAAGTTAACGAGATTTTTATGTTCTACCATTACGCCCTTTGGTTTTCCTGTAGAACCTGAGGTGTAGATAGTGTAAACTAAGTTATTTTCTGTGTTTATGTTATCTACATTGCTATTATCTTCGCTATATATGCTCTTATCTGTTAAATCTATTATATCTGCTCCAAAATCACCTTTATTTATAAGGTGTGTTTGTGTTAGTAGTATATTAGCTTTACTATCCTCAAGCATATATACTATTCTGTCATTTGGATATTCTGGATCTATTGGCAGATATGCTCCACCAGCCTTTATAATACCCATTATGCCTGTTATCATTTCAGCTGATCTTTCTACCATTATTGCTACTATACTATCAGCTTTTACTCCCTTGCTTCTTAGTATTCTTGCTATTTGATTAGACCTTTCGTTTAAGCTGCGGTAGGTTAAGCTTTCGTCCTCATATACAACCGCTACAGCGTTTGGTGTACTTTGTACTTGCTCTTCAAATAGCTCATGGATTGTTTTATGCTTTGGATAGTCTGCTTTTGTATTGTTAAACTCTACAAGCAGCTGTTGCTTTTCTTCTTTAGTCAGCATTTCTACTTCTGATATATTTTGATTTATGTTATTTGATATAGCTTCTAATATGTTTGTAAAATGCTTTATAAGCTTTTCTATAGTCTTTTTACCGAATAACCTAGTGCAGTAATTTAAGTTAAAGCCTATATTGTCCTCTGATTCTACTGCTGTTAATGTCATATCAAATTTGGATATATCGTTTTCTGCATTGTATGGACTTATCCTTAATTCTCCTATTGATATTTCTTTATTCTCTATATTGTGCATTGAGAACATTACATCAAACAGTGGGTTCCTGCTTAAGTCTCTCGTTATGCTTAGCTTGTCTATTAGCTCTTCAAATTGGTAATCTTGACTCTCAAAAGATGATAGTGAGTTTGTTTTTACTTCTCCTAAGAATTCCTTGAAGGTTTTATTTCCTGCTGGGAAGCTTCTCATAGCTAAGGTATTTACAAACATACCCATTATGTTCTCTAAGTCTGCATGTAGTCTTCCTGCTATAGGGCTTCCTATTACTATGTCCTCTTGTCCGCTGTATTTTGACAGCAAAATATTGCAGGCTGATAACAGCACCATGTACATGGTACTTCCTGTTTCCTTTGCTATTTGCTTTAGCTTGCCTGTCAGCTCGTAATTTAGCTCAAAGCTTAGATTGTCTCCTTCAAAGCTTTGTATGCTTGGTCTTTGATAGTCTGTTGGCAGATTAAGTACAGGTATTTCGCCTTCAAATGTTTTTAGCCAGTATTCTTCTTGTTTCTTGATTTCTCCTGATTTAAACAGCTTATTTTGCCATTCTGCAAAGTCCTTGTACTGTATTCTTAGCTTTGACAGTTCCTTACCATCATATAGCTCTGCAAATTCCTTAGTCAGTATTCCCATAGATACACCATCAGAGATTATGTGGTGCATGTCTATCATAAGTACATGTTCTTTTTCATTAATTTTAACCAGTGCCACTCTGATAAGTGGTACTTTACTTAAATCAAAGACCTTTACAAAGCCTCTGATACTTTCTTGTATCACTGTTTCACTTTGTGCTTCTATATATACATAATCACTTATATGAAAAGCTACTTCCTTATGCACTATCTGTACGATTTCTTCGTTTTTTATTTCAAAGGATGTTCTTAAGGCTTCATGCCTTTGTATCAGCTGTTTAAAGATATTTTCCAGCTTTTGTTTGTCCAGCGATCCTTTTAGTCTTAATACTATCGGCATGTTGTAGCTGGTACTTTCTAGGTCAAATTGCTGTAGCGTATACAGTCTCTTTTGCGCTGATGAAGCCTTGTAGTATTCTTTTTCTTCTACTGGCTCTATCTTTGCATAAGTTACTTTTTCTTTTTCTTTAATTGCTGCTGCCAATTCTTTGATCGTAGGTTCTTGGAATATTTCCTTTAATAATATTTCTACTTCCAGTTCCTTTTGTATCTTTGCCACCATACTGGTTGCTTTTAAGGAATGTCCACCTAGTTCAAAGAAGTTATCTCTTATGCCTATCTTGTCTATCTTTAATATTTCCTGCCAGATAGCTACTAGCTTTTCTTCTATTGCATTAGTTGGTGCTTCATAAGTTATGCCACTTGCCATACTTCCGTCCGGCTCTGGCAGTGCTTTCCTATCTATCTTTCCATTGGCTGTTTGGGGTAGCTTCTCCAGCTGTACAAAGTAGGAAGGTATCATATAGTCTGGTAGTTCCTTTCCCAAGTGCTGTCTAAACTCTCCTACTGTAAAGTCTCTTTCTCCTACAATGTATGCACATAAGTATTTGCTTCCGCTGTTATCTTCTTTTGCAGTTACAATTACTTCTTTAACTGCTTGATAGCTTAACAGTTGGGTTTCTATTTCTCCCAGTTCTATTCTGTAACCTCTGATTTTTACCTGATGGTCTATTCTTCCTAAGAATTCGATATTGCCGTCGGACAACCATCTTGCTAAATCACCTGTGCGGTACATCTTTGTTCCTAGCTCAAAAGGGTTGTCTATAAATTTTTCTGCTGTTAATTCCGCTCTATTCAGGTATCCCCTTGCTAAGCCTTCTCCTGCTATACATAGTTCTCCCGATACACCTATAGGCTGTAGCTTTTTATTTCCGTCCAATATATATGCCTTTACATTTTGCATTGGCTTACCAATAGATATATTACTATAAAGTTTGTTTTTCTCTATAGCACAGCTTGTTGCATAGATAGTAATTTCTGTAGGTCCATATATATTTTCCAGTCTTGCCTTTTTCTCTTCCTTATAGAAGCTTTCTGTCGTACTGCTTGATAAGGCTTCTCCTGCTGCCATGACATATTTTAGCTTACTTTGCTGTTGCCTAGTGCCTTTTCCTAATTCCTCAATCCATAGATTAAGCATGGATGGTACAAAGTTTATATGAGTAATGCTTCTTTCTTCTATTACTTTTGTTATTTCTCTTGGGCCTTTCTCTTTGCCCTGTGGGAGTATCTCTAGTCTTCCTTTTCCCATAAACCATCCAAATAGCTCTGTTACCGATACATCAAAGGTATAGGTGGTCTTTAGTAAATATGCATCTTCTTCATTAACTGGATATGCTTTTTCCATGCCTGTCAAAGTATTAATTACGTTCCTATGCTCTATCATTACGCCTTTTGGTTTACCTGTAGAGCCTGAGGTGTATATCACATATGCCAGACTATCCGCAGTATATACTTTATCCAGATTGCTGCTTTCACCTTGGTATATGCTTTCTTCATCAAGATTTATTTGCTCTACGTCAGCTCCTATTTTGCTTCCTAAGCCCTTGTGAGTTAATAGTATCTTGGTCTGACTATCTGCTAGCATATATTGAATCCTATCTGCTGGATATGCTGGGTCTATAGGCAGATAAGCTCCTCCTGCTTTCAATATGCCCATAATGCCTATTATCATTTCTAATGACCGTTCTACCATTATCCCTACTATGTTGTCCTTTGATACACCCTTAGCTACTAATACCCTTGCTAGCTGGTTGGCTCTTTCGTTCAGTTCACTATAGGTTAACTGCTTGGCTTCAAATACTACCGCTACTTTGTCGGGGGTCTTTTGTGCTTTCGCTTCGAACAATTCATGTATAGTCTTATCCCTTGGGTAGTCTGCTTTTGTATTGTTGAATTCTTCTAGTAGCTGTTCTTTCTCCTGTAGACTTATATAATCTATTTCTCCTAGCTTTATCTTTTGATTTTCTGTAATTGCTTTCAATATATTTATATAATGCTTTGCTAGTCTTTCTATTGTTTCTTTTTCAAATAGCTTTGTACAATATTCTAGCTTAAGCCTTAATTTGTCTTCTGCTTCTTCTGCGTTTAATGAGATATCAAATTTGGATATTTTGCTTTCTGCATCATAGTAGCTTATTTCTAGTCCTTCTATGCTCCTGCTTTCTATATTCATATTCTGCATAACAAACATTACATCAAATATTGGGTTACGACTGAGATCTCTTCTTACATTAATCTTATCTACCAGTTCTTCAAATTGGTATTCCTGATTTTCATATGCTGTTAGTGTATTTTCTTTCACTTCTCTTAAGAATTCACTAAAGGTCTTGTTACTTTCTGGGAAGTTCCTCATAGCTAAGGTATTTACAAACATTCCAATTATGTTTTCCAAATCTCCGTGGGTTCTTCCTGCAATAGGACTGCCTATTATGATGTCTTCTTGACTGCTGTATTTGGATAATAGTATGTTATATGCTGATAACAGCAGCATGTACATGGTCGTTCCTGTTTGCTTTGCTAATCGATTGAGCTTTTTAGTTGTTTCTTTGTCCAGTTCAAAATCAATGTTGTCTCCTTCAAAGCTTTGTTGAACAGGTCTCGGATAGTCCGTTGGCATATTGAGAATTGGTAGCTCATCACTAAATCGTTCTCCCCAGTATGCTTCTTGTTTTTGCATTTTTCCGGTCTCTATCATTTCATTCTGCCATGCTGAATAGTCTTTGTATTGTATTGTTAAGTCAGTTAAAGCTTCTCCTTCATACAGTTCTATAAAGTCTCTTGTGAATATTCCCATGGATACTCCATCTGTTATAATATGGTGCATATCAATCATGAGTATATTTTCATCCTGACGTACTTGCTTTTCTTTTGCATAAGACATAAGCCCTACCCTTAAAAGGTGTGCTTTGCTTAAATCAAAAGCTTTTACAAAGTCTTTGATATTTTCTTGTATTTCTGTTTCACTTTCTGTTTCTATGTATCCATAATCACTTATTGAGAAAGACACTGCTTGATGCACTATTTGCACAATTTCTTCGTTTCTTATTTCAAAGGATGTCCTTAAGGATTCATGCCTTTGTATCAGCTGTTTAAAGATATTCTCCAGCTTTTGTTTGTCAAGTTCGCCTTTTAGCTTCAGTACCATCGGCATATTATAGCTGGTACTTTCTAGGTCAAATTGCTGTAGCGTATACAGTCTCTTTTGTGCTGACGAAGCCTTGTAGTATTCTTTTTCTTCTACTGGCTCTATCTTTATGTAAGCTGCTTTCTCTTTTTCTTTTATTTTGTCTGATATTTCTTTTATGGTAGGTTCTTGGAATATTTCCTTTAATAATATTTCTACTTCCAGTTCCTTTTGTATCTTTGCCACCATACTGGTTGCTTTTAAGGAATGTCCACCTAGTTCAAAGAAGTTATCTCTTATGCCTATCTTGTCTATCTTTAATATTTCCTGCCAGATAGCTACTAGCTTTTCTTCTATTGCATTAGTTGGTGCTTCATAAGTTATGCCACTTGCCATACTTCCGTCCGGCTCTGGCAGTGCTTTCCTATCTATCTTTCCATTGGCTGTTTGGGGTAGCTTCTCCAGCTGTACAAAGTAGGAAGGTATCATATAGTCTGGTAGTTCCTTTCCCAAGTGCTGTCTAAACTCTCCTACTGTAAAGTCTCTTTCTCCTACAATGTATGCACATAAGTATTTGCTTCCGCTGTTATCTTCTTTTGCAGTTACAATTACTTCTTTAACTGCTTGATAGCTTAACAGTTGGGTTTCTATTTCTCCCAGTTCTATTCTGTAACCTCTGATTTTTACCTGATGGTCTATTCTTCCTAAGAATTCGATATTGCCGTCGGACAACCATCTTGCTAAATCACCTGTGCGGTACATCTTTGTTCCTAGCTCAAAAGGGTTGTCTATAAATTTTTCTGCTGTTAATTCCGCTCTATTCAGGTATCCCCTTGCTAAGCCTTCTCCTGCTATACATAGTTCTCCCGATACACCTATAGGCTGTAGCTTTTTATTTCCGTCCAATATATATGCCTTTACATTTTGCATTGGCTTACCAATAGATATATTACTATAAAGTTTGTTTTTCTCTATAGCACAGCTTGTTGCATAGATAGTAATTTCTGTAGGTCCATATATATTTTCCAGTCTTGCCTTTTTCTCTTCCTTATAGAAGCTTTCTGTCGTACTGCTTGATAAGGCTTCTCCTGCTGCCATGACATATTTTAGCTTACTTTGCTGTTGCCTAGTGCCTTTTCCTAATTCCTCAATCCATAGATTAAGCATGGATGGTACAAAGTTTATATGAGTAATGCTTCTTTCTTCTATTACTTTTGTTATTTCTCTTGGGCCTTTCTCTTTGCCCTGTGGGAGTATCTCTAGTCTTCCTTTTCCCATAAACCATCCAAATAGCTCTGTTACCGATACATCAAAGGTATAGGTGGTCTTTAGTAAATATGCATCTTCTTCATTAACTGGATATGCTTTTTCCATGCCTGTCAAAGTATTAATTACGTTCCTATGCTCTATCATTACGCCTTTTGGTTTACCTGTAGAGCCTGAGGTGTATATCACATATGCCAGACTATCCGCAGTATATACTTTATCCAGATTGCTGCTTTCACCTTGGTATATGCTTTCTTCATCAAGATTTATTTGCTCTACGTCAGCTCCTATTTTGCTTCCTAAGCCCTTGTGAGTTAATAGTATCTTGGTCTGACTATCTGCTAGCATATATTGAATCCTATCTGCTGGATATGCTGGGTCTATAGGCAGATAAGCTCCTCCTGCTTTCAATATGCCCATAATGCCTATTATCATTTCTAATGACCGTTCTACCATTATCCCTACTATGTTGTCCTTTGATACACCCTTAGCTACTAATACCCTTGCTAGCTGGTTGGCTCTTTCGTTCAGTTCACTATAGGTTAACTGCTTGGCTTCAAATACTACCGCTACTTTGTCTGGTGTATTCTTTACCTGTGCTTCAAACAGCTCCTGGATGGTCTTGTCTCTGGGGTATTCCGCATGGGTATTGTTAAATGTATACAATAGCTTCTGCTTCTCTTCTGCTGTCAGCATATCAATTTCACTAAGTTTTATATCCTGATTTACTATTGTATTTGCAATAATGTTTACTAGGTGCTTCTTTAATCTTTCTATTGTATCCTTGCTAAACAGTTTGGTACAGTACTCTATACTCAACCCTATCTTTTTCTCCAGCTCTACTGCATTGATTGTGATATCAAACTTAGCTACTTTGTTTTCACCTTTATATTCTCTAAAGCTTAAATCCTCTATTTCCAGTTCTCTTATCTCTGTATTCTGCAATACCAGCATAACGTCAAACAGAGCATTTCTGCTCATATCTCTTCTAACTTTTAGTTTTTCTATTAGTCCCTCAAACTGGTAGCCTTGATTTTCATAAGCCTTTAGACATTTTTCTTTTACTTCATCAAGGTATTCTCTATATGTCTTTTTGCCTTCTGGGTTACTTCTGATTGCCAGTGTATTGACAAACATGCCGATGATATTCTCCAGGTCTGCGTGAGGTCGTCCTGCGATAGGACTTCCTACTACAATATCTTCCTGCCCAGTGTATTTTGACAATAATATATTAAAGTTTGCCAACAACAGCATATACAGGGTTGTTCCTGTCTCTCTACCTATCTTTTTCAAGCCTTCTGTTATATCTTCTTCTAATTCAAAGTATATACTGTCACCTTCAAAGCTCTGTATAACAGGTCTTGGATAATCTGTAGGCAGATTAAGTATCGGTATTTCTTCCTCATACTCTTTTAGCCAGTAATCTTCCTGCTTCTGCATTATCTCGCTATTTATCATGCCTTCTTGCCAAGCACAATAGTCTATGTACTGTACCTTTAATTCTTTTAGTTCTTCTCCTGCATACAGCTTTATAAATTCATTTACCAGTATTGCTATAGATGTTCCATCTGATATAATATGATGCATGTCATACATCAAAATGTGCTTTTCTTTTGCACAAGATATAAGCCCCACCCTAAATAGTGGTGCCTTGCTTAAGTCAAATGCCCTTACAAAACCTTTTGTAATTTCTTCTATTTCTTCCTTAGCTGCTAAGGATGATGATTTATCCCAGTGTTCTATTTCAAGTACTGCTTCTTGATGTATCTTTTGTACCATTTCTTCTTCTACTATCTCAAAGCTTGTTCTTAGTGATGCATGTCTTTTCATCAGTGCTTTGAAGGCTTCTTTTAGTCTTTCTACATCCAGCTTGCCTTCTAATTCCAATACACCAAACATGTTATAGGCAGTGCTTTCTAGGTCAAATTGTTGCAGTGTATGCAGCCTCTTTTGCGCTGATGAAGCCTTGTAGTATTCTTTTTCTTCTACAGGCTCTATCTTTATGTAAGCAGCTTTCTCTTTTTCTTTTATTTTGTCTGATATTTCTTTGATGGTAGGTTCTTGGAATATTTCCTTTAATAATATTTCTACTTCCAGCTCTTTTTTTATCTTTGCCACCATGCTGATTGCTTTTAAGGAATGTCCACCTAGTTCAAAGAAGTTATCTCTTATGCCTATCTTGTCTATCTTTAATATTTCCTGCCAGATAGTTACTAGCTTTTCTTCTATTTCATTTGTTGGTGCTTCATAGGTTATGCCACTTGCCATACTTCCGTCCGGCTCTGGCAGTGCTTTCCTATCTATCTTGCCATTGGCTGTTAGGGGCAGCTTCTCCAGCTGCACAAAGTAGGAAGGTATCATATAGTCTGGTAGTTCCTTTGCCAAGTGCTGTCTTAGCTCTCCTACTGTAAAGTCTCTTTCTCCTACAATGTATGCACATAAGTATTTGCTTCCGCTATTATCTTCTTTTGCAGTTACAGTTACTTCATTAACTCCTTGATAGCTTAACAGTTGGGTTTCTATTTCTCCCAGCTCTATCCTGAAGCCTCTGATCTTTACCTGATGGTCTATTCTGCCTAAGAATTCTATATTGCCGTCTGACAACCATCTTGCTAAATCACCTGTATGGTACATTTTTGTTCCTAGCTCAAAAGGGTTATCTATAAATTTCTCTGCTGTTAGCGTGGTATTATTTAAATAACCACGAGCCAGACCAACCCCTGCTATGTAAAGTTCTCCCGATACACCTATAGGCTGCACATTTTTGCCTTCATCAAGGATATATAAGTTTATATTATCAATAGGCTTTCCAATAGGTACTCTTTCCAACTGTCCTTTACCTATACAGTCAAAATAAGATACATCTATTGCAGCCTCAGTAGGTCCATATAAATTGGCAAGTGCTGTACCATAACGATTGCTAAGAATAGCATTGAACTTTTCAACTTGATATGGCATCAATGCTTCTCCACTTGCAAAAACTTGTCTTATACTCGATAATCCTTCTACATCATTTATTTGCAGATACTCCATAAATATATTTAACATTGAAGGTACAAAATGCATAACTGTTACTCTGTTTTTTTCTATTGCTTGTGCAATTTGGCGTGGATCTTTTTCTCCGCCTGGAACTAGCATGCATAAGGTTGCACCTACTTGTGACCACCATAACAGCTCCCATACAGATACATCGAAGGTATATGCTGTTTTCTGCAATATTACATCCTGCTCGGAAATAGGATACTTTTTCTGCATCCAGTTGATTCTATTTATCAATGCATGATGTTCTATCATAACGCCCTTAGGTTTACCAGTACTACCAGACGTATAGATGATATATGCCAAATCATTAGGTTGATTTATCTTTTCTGGATTTTTTACAACACCTTCATATAGACTTTCATCATCAAGTAAGATTATTTCTTGTCTGAATACTGCCTTTTTTGATAGTAAGCTCTGTGTAAGCAGTAGCTTGGCACCGCTGTCTTCCAATATGTATTCTATTCTGTCTTGCGGATAATTAGTATCTATGGGTAAATAAGCGCCTCCTGCTTTTAAAATACCTAAGATACCTATTATCATCTCCAATGAACGTTCTGTCCAAAGACCTACAATGCTGTCTCTAGTTACACCCTTTTCTTTCAGCAAGTGCGCCAGCTGATTGGCTCTTTCGTTCAGCTCCCTATAGGTTAACTGCTTTTCTTCGCATACTACCGCCACTTTATCAGGAGTTCTGTCAACCGTCTCTTCAAATAGCTGGTATACGGTTTTGTCTTTCGGATACTCCGCTTTTGTACTATTGAATTCATACAGAATTTGATTTTTTTCCTCATTTGACAGTATGTCTATTTCATCAAGTCCAATATTGCCCTTCTCAACTATTATATTTAAAATGTTTCCATAATGTTTTGCTATTCTATAAATTGCATCACTGCTTATTCTGTTCCCGTTATACATAAAATTCAGCTTAATATCATTGGTAATTGTAATTTCTAAATTCAAATCATAATTTGTTGCTTCAAATATGGAATGTTGCTTCACCTTAAGCTTTCCATCCAACTTATTCAAATCAATATCTAAAGGATAGTTTTGTATTATAACGATTGAGTTAAATATCTCTTCCTGTTTGCTAAGTTTTGTACATGCTTTTATATCAACTAATGACGCTGCTTGGAATTCAAAATTTCCTGTGAAATCAGCATCGATTTTCTTCAGTAAATCAACTACTTTTTCATCCCCATCGGCTTTAATTCGAAAGGGTATCGTATTAATAAATAATCCAACAATATTCTCTATTCCTTTAATTTCAGGAGTTCTACCTGAAACAGTAGTACCAAATACAACATCATTACTATTACTATATCTTTGAAGTAAGATGCCCCATGTTACATTTAATAAAGTTGCTAGGTTTATTCTATTCTCTATACAAAAATGAGCTGCCTCTTGTGTAAAACTTTCTGAAAGGAAACACTCATATTTCTTTCCTAAATACTCTCCATCTTTTTTTATATTCTCCACAAGTAATTGTGTCTTTTCTTCGAATCCCAATAGGTAATTTCCCCAATATTGGATATTTCTTGCCTTGTCTTGTTTTTCTAACCATTTTACATATTCTTTAAACTCACTTTTTTTAATGAAATCCGGTTTTGTGTCTTCAATTAGACTTATGTAAGAATCAAAAAATTCCTTTATAATTATTGCTGTACTCCAACCGTCTAAAATAATATGATGATAACTTAGAATCATTTCAAACTCGTTTTCGCATAGTTTGCATAACGATATTCTAAATGGTTCAATCCCAATATCTATTTTACTTTTTCTATCATTTTCCTTTGTTTTGTTTAATAAGCTTTCTTGTACATTTTTTTCTTCATAAGAGAAGTCATATTCAGTTATTTGTACAAGTTTACTTTTTAATATAATCTGTATAGGTTTTTCTATATTATCCCATCTAAAGATGGTTCTTAGCATTGAATTTGCATTTATTACAAAATTCCATGCTTCCCTTATTTTATCAACATTTATATTGCCTTCTAAACTTATAGATAATTGTTCAAAATATTGTTCACTATCTCTGTTATATAGATAATGAAACAACATTCCTTCCTGAATAGGAGTCAGCCCTATTATATCCTCTATACTATTCCTGTCTAGTTTCATATTAACTATCATTCCCTTCATTGTGCTCAAAGCACAAAAAGATATGCAAATACTCCATAGGTGGCAGTTCTAAAAAGCTGATGAAGTCAATGTATTCATATAAGGTTTAATTACAAAGGAAAAACTATCAAGATGTGTATATGTCTTAATTACTAAGAATATATTGAACTATGTATTTAATAATTTGATATGCTTATTTTTAGGCTGCAAGGCATCTTTGTTAATGCTTAATTACAGTAGCTCTAAGAAAAATTCTACCATTCATCAAAAACATATACTTATAGGTCTTCAAGATAACTCCTTGTCCAATATATAGCTTTATAGCAGCAAATTTTCCGATATTAATATGCAAATTAATAAAATATACTCTGATTGTAGCACATTCGACTAAACTAGTGGTAGTAATTTTATCTCTTTAGTGGCACACTTGGATTTTTAATAAAGGTCTTTCCCAAATGTTCATTGGTAAAAGACCTTTCAATATTTCATAAACTTTTTATAAAACTACTTATACTTCAATGTGATTTTCTAAGTTGTTTGATTATAACCTATATAATCAATTAACTGAGAAAATTCTTCGAAATTTAACTGTTGCATACTATCTGAAAGTGCCAATTCAGGAAATGGATGAACTTCAACCATAATACCATCAGCACCTACCGCCAATACTGCTTTTGCAATACTATTAACAATATCCTTCCGTCCAAGAGAATGACTTATATCTACAATTATAGGTAAACTTGTCTCTTTTTTTAATATGGGAATAGCCGATATATCTAGCGTGTTTCTAGTCATATTTTCAAAAGTCCTTATTCCTCTTTCACAAAGTATAATCTTATTATTACCCTGAACAGCTATGTATTCTGCAGCATACATGAATTCTTGTATTTTTGCACTAAGCCCACGTTTTAAAAGTATGGTTTTACCCGTTCTTCCCGCTTCCTTCAATAGCTCGAAATTATGCATATTTCTCGCTCCTATTTGTATAATATCGACATAATCTGCAATCATATCAACATCTCTAGTATCAACCACTTCGCTAATAGTTTTTAATTCATATTTGTTCCCAATATATTTGAGCATTTTCAAACCATCTTCCCCAAGACCTTGAAATTCATAAGGTGAGGTTCTAGGTTTAAATGCTCCGCCTCTTAAAAACTTTACTTTCTTACTAACTAATAATTTTGCTACTTCCTCCAAATATTCTAACTTTTCGATAGCACAGGGACCTGCAATCATTATAGGAGTATCAATATTCTGTTTCGCGAACTCATGAATTTTAAAACGGTCGCATTCATTTTGTGAGCTTATCAATAGTTTTCGATCCCTTATTATACCCATAAATTTTAACGAAGTATTAAATATTACATTGTAAATTTCTTTTATCAATTCATTATGTAAAGGTCCTTTATTGCTCTTAAAAAGTTTCTCTATCATTTCTATTTCTCTTACTGGATCAAAAAAATCAATTCCTTGCTTGTTCTTTATTTTTGTTACTTTTTCAACTAACATAGCTCTTTTGTTTAATAAATTTAGTATCTCCAAATTAACTTTGTCAATTTCCGATCGTAATTCATTTAAACTTTCTTTTTCCATCATTGTGATCCTTTCTCTAAAAAACGGACACTCCATATTTTGGATATCTTCGTTTTTTCACATTTTTATAATCTCAATTATTTTTCTCGCATTTACTCTGTAGTCGACTATATAATTAGTCTCTCATACAATTTCTCAGTTATTCCCCTTCCTGCTTATTCTCCTTACCATCTGATGTGTGGTGCAAATGTTCAAGATTAAGGGCGGAAATAACGACTTAAGCCATTCATCAATTATTGGTTTGAGTGTATCCAGTAGAGAAGAGACTTCTCTTGTCGGTAGCATTGGAATGTTAAAATCCTCCATGTCGAGGTATTTCTTAACGGTTTCGTAGCGGTAACCGGAGCGTCGCATGATTTCACGAATTGAGCACTCTTCCACATCATACATTATTTTTTATAGTAACTATATAGCAAAAGAAAGGATCTTGTCTTTCTCAACTGTCCAATTAATTATGCTTTCCTAAAACAAAATTACTATTATTATTCTTTAGAAACTGCAATTTTATTATTTTCTAGTTCTCTTGTGGTAATCATTAATAAATATCTGAGAAACTCTTCTTTGAGCTCATCTCTTCTAAGTGCAAATTCTACTGTAGCTTCTAAAAATCCTTGTTTATCTCCTATATCATACCTTTTCCCTTCAAACTTATAAGCATATATATCTTCTTTTTGAGCTAATTCTTTCAATGCATCAGTAAGTTGTATCTCTCCATCTCTTCCAGGCTGAGTAGATTCTAATATGCTAAATATAGTTGGATTAATAATATATCTACCAAGTATAGCAATATTTGAAGGTGTTATATTTATAGGAGGTTTCTCTACTAAACCTTTTACCTTATAAACTCTATCAGTTATTTCTTTTGCGTCTACAATACCATACTTATTAACATCTTTGTTTTTTACTTCTTGTACTCCTAAGATAGTTGTATTGTATTTGTTATACATTTCAATCATTTGCATTAAACAAGGTTTTTCAGAATAAATTATATCATCACCTAATAGAACTGCAAATGGTTCATTACCAATGAAGCTTTTTGCACAATATATGGCATGTCCCAATCCTTTTAATTCTTTTTGACGTATATAATGGATATTCGCTAAATTAGAAATATTTCTTATTTCTTCTAAGGCATTTTGCTTTCCTCTATTCTCCAATTCAAGTTCTAATTCCACAGATTTATCAAAATGATCCTCGATAGATTTCTTATTTCTCCCAGTAATAATAAGTATTTCTTCTATTCCTGAAGACACAGCTTCTTCAATAATATATTGAAGTGTGGGTTTATCTACAATGGGTAGCATTTCCTTTGGTTGTGCTTTTGTAGCAGGAAGTAAACGAATTCCCAGTCCTGCTGCTGGTATAATTGCTTTTTTTATATCCATTATTTATTCCTCCAATTTACTAATGATTGTATTAGTCTATTTTTATTAAATAAATCTCGAATATATATTTGTCAAGAGTTTCAAAGAATTTCAACACCTTACTAATTAATTTGTGCTTTCTATATAACTGTAAAAAAGAAGATTTTATTTAGAAACTTAAATAAATCCACTACCCCCACAAGGGCATCTTCAACTTTTTATAATATATATTGTATACTTGCAGTAAATGGTGTTGTGGTGCCAAACCTACCTATTTCTTAGTATCATTGTTTTACGTCCATTGCATTCTGCTTTTTATACTTTCTATTCTTATTCTTATAGAAGCTTGTTAGCAATATATATATGTATAGCAGACAAATGAATATGTGAACTAAATAGAATGCAATTTCTATACTTACAGGAAGCCATACAAAAGCAAATTCCCACGATACTCCATTATACGCATAGTATGGTATTTTATAGATAAAATAGCTCAAAACCAGCATAAGGATAAGCGATATACATGCTTTCAAAACATTCTTAATCCCTATTCCCTCAAATTTTCTTTCTTTCATAAATACTTGTCTTAAGGCTTTTATATTAAAATACAGCATGGCTAAAACAAGAAGCGAAAAAATAGCAGTAATTACAACAGATGCATTATCCAAGGTTGTATTCATATCATTTACAGCGTTAATATCAGGCTCATGCTGTTGTAGTATTTCATTTATATCCCATGTAATTGATGGAATATATTGTGAATTTGTATTGCTAAGTATAGCGACACCTATCTGATTCTCCTGTCCTATTGTTATAAATGAAGAGTAATTTGGATTATTTCCGCCATGAAAAATCTCCGTCATCGGTTCTTCTACAATATGCCATCCACCAGCATAGTATACGTCATTGTAATGAGACGAGACACTCTTATCAGGCATATGAGAAGCTTCCACCAGTTCCTTACTGAATTTAGAGGTCTCGTCGGTACCTATTTGTATTTTTAACCATTTTGCCATGTCCTCAGCATTGGACATAATGTATCCTGCCGGTTTATTTCCTCTATAAGCAGGTGCATCATATAAGCGTTGATTTAAAAATCCAAGCTTATAGCCCTTTGCCAGATTTTTATCAACAGCTTCGTTATGGTATAAGTAAGTATTATTCAATCCCATTGGCTTTATTACGTTTTCTTCAACATATTCTTCATAGGACAACCCTGTAATGTTTTGTATAACTAATCCCAAAATATCATAGTTTATTGTTGCGTATAGGTAATTTTCTCCAGGTTTTGTATTTAACTCTAAATTAACTATAGTCTTGACTGTTTTCTCCATGGCATCATCACTATCAGAAACCGGAATCTTATCTATTGTTCTAAACGGTATCCCACTAGTATGATGGAGTAATTGCTCTAATGTTATAGGTACTTCCTTGCCCTGATACTTAACAACAAGCCATGGAATATATTTAGTTACTTCGTCCTCTAGCTTAATTAGCCCATCCTCTTGCAAACTGAGTATTGCTAGAGCAGTAAAGGCTTTACTATTTGACCCCAACTCAAATATTGATTCAGAGGTCACTGGTTTTTGAGCCTTTATATCTGAATAACCAAATCCCTTTTGGTAAACAGTTTCTTCACCTTTTACGATAGCAATAGAAAGTCCAGGAATTGACGCTTTATCCATCTGTTCTTTTATATATTCCTCTATTTTGATTCTGTCAGCGTCGGATAAATGGTTTATTTCCTTTGCATCATTACCTGAAGCGTTGATACTTAAAGGTAATAAAAACATAGAAAAAATAATAGTGAACACGATTAACAGCTTGCTTATTTGTTTCAATTTGCTCCACTCCTTATATTATTTTAATTTTTGTACATGGTCTCTCTTCCATACTTTTTCAAAAGTATTAATTAGTTCATAGACGTTAGGCTCACTAAATATGGTAAAATGATCTCCTTCAATTTCAGCTAACTCAAAATAGCTTTCCGCATATGTCCCCCATTTTAGAGGTTCCAGCCAGCTGCTATCTTTTGCCTTTATCAAGTGTACATGTGCTTTTATTTTTGCTATAGGCTTATATCCAAAAACTGCTCTGCTTATTGTACGTATCATATTTACATATTTAACTATTTCGTTGTTTTCCACATTTTCTGTGCCTGCTTGTATTTGCTTTGCATATTGAGGTACAAGCTTAATTATTCTTTCTACCGCGATCCCATGCTTTTCTATGTAATTTGCAGCTTCAAGCCAAAGTTCATCGATTGTATAAATTTCCTTTGAGCTTTCAGACAGCCAATTATCCGATAGTATACTGCTTATAAATGTCATTTCATTTTCTATACTAAATATAGGCTCTACTATAGCTTTATCTGATGGGCTCTCCGTATCAAACAGCCAAATACCGTCTACCTGCTGTCTCTGCTGCTCAAGCTGCTTTGCCATCTCAAAGGCTATGATACCGCCAACACTCCAGCCTCCTAAATAATAAGGTCCTTCCGGTTGAATAGTTTTTATCTTCTCCACATATGCTGCTGCTATTTCTTCTATTTCTGTCCAAGCAGGACCATAGCCAGTTCCTATATGTGCTTTTATTCCCCAGCAATTGATATCTGCTTTCATGCTGCTGCAAAACTCTCTATATCCATTTACATTACCTGAAATATCATGTATCAGGAATAGATTTTTACCTTGACCTTCTGCTTTTTTAAGAATTACCAAATCCTCGTCTCTATGTATTTCTCCCTTACCATTATGTTTATCAATATAGTTTCCCATAGCCCTTATTGTAGGTGTTTTAAATACTTCCTTCAGTGGCAGCTCAAAGCCCAATTCCTTGTATAGCCTTCCGACCAGCATAGTTGCTTTCAGTGAATGTCCTCCTAGTTCAAAGAAGTTATCCAAAACGCCAATACCTTCAGTATGAAGCAGTGTTTCCCATATTCTTACCAGTTCTTTTTCGGTTTGGGTTATTGGCGCTTCATAAGCATGTCCTAGACGTTTATATCCTGAAGGCTTTGGCAGCGCCTTTCTGTCAACCTTTCCATTTGGTGTCAGAGGGATACTGTCAATTTGCATATAATATGCAGGTATCATATAATCCGGCATCAATTCGGCTAGATAGCTTCGGATTTCATTTTGCATTTCAGCTTCTTCTGTCACGATATAGGCACATAAGTACTTATCACTGCCCTCTCTCCATGGAACAACAACCGCATCCTTGATTGCTTCATGGTTTATCAAGTGACTTTCTATTTCGCCAAGTTCTATTCTATATCCTCTAATTTTTACCTGATTATCCAATCTTCCTAAAAATTCTACATTTCCATTGCTATCCCATCTTACCAAATCCCCTGTTTTATACATCCTGCCACCCTTCATAAATGGATCAGATATAAATCTTTCTTCAGTTAATTCAGGTTTGTTTAAATAGCCTCTGGCAACTCCTGCACCGCCTATATAAAGCTCTCCATACTGTCCAATCGCTTTGGGCTTCATATTTTCATCTAAAATATAGAATCTAGTATTTTGCATTGGCTTTCCGATGGGAACATTTCCTTCTCCCTCTATATTTGCAATAGATGTTTCATAATAGCTTGAATCTATGGTTGCTTCAGTAATACCATAGCTGTTTAATATTCTCATATATTTTGAAAAATGTTCCAACAGCTTACGAAAATCCGAAATAGGACAGCTGTCAGAGCCCAGTATTAACAGCTTTAGCCAACTGACGTCCAATCTGCTGTCATAGATGTATTCCATTAATGGAATAACCAGTGCTGGCGTTGATTCAAACATATTTATCTGATGTTCTTTCATAAGCTTATACAAAGATGGTGGATCAAGCCTTACATCACTTGGACAGATAATCATTTTCCCTCCGTTTAAGAGAGCTCGTGATAAATCTCCTGCAAATACATCAAATGACATACTAGCCATTTGAAGCAGATTTATTTCATTTTCATCCAGCTTGTAAGCTCTTCGCCAACCATCAGCAATATTGATTAGGTTTTTATGTTCAACCATAACCCCTTTTGGTTTGCTGGTTGTACCCGAAGTATAAATAACATAAACCAAATCCTCTGGCTTGTTGATTATTTGCAGATTGCTGCTATCTCCTACGTACACAGATTGTTCTTTGATGTCTATTGTCTCGCCTTTAAATTGAAGCTTCTCGGCAAATTCTGTTTGAGTTAGCAATATATGTACATCGCTATCATAGAGCATGTATTCCATTCTGTCCTGAGGATATTCAGGATCTATAGGCACATATGCACCTCCAGCCTTAAGCACAGCCAAAATAGGAATAATCATATCTATTGATCTATCTACCATGACCCCTACGATGCTATCATTTTTAATTCCCTTTTCCCTTAGCTGTCTAGCAAGCTGATTTGACTTCTCGTTTAACTGCCTGTAGGTCATTTGCTCATGCTCGTATACCAAAGCAATTCTGTCAGGTGTCTTCTCTACTTGTTCCTCAAACATCTGCTGGAATACTTTATCATAAGGATAATCAGCTTTTGTTTGATTGAATACTTCCAAAAGCTCCTGCTTTTTCTCATCAGATAATATGTCTATCTCTTTTAACTGTTTACTAGGATTTTCTATAATTTCTCTCACTATGCTGGAAAAATGGTGTGCAAAGCTTTCAATGCTTTCTTTCTTAAATAACTTGGTGCAATATCCAAAATTTAAAACAAGTCCCTTTGTGCCTTCTAATATAGATAAAATCATGTCGCACTTAGAAGACATATTGCTATATGGATACATGCTTACATTAAATGTATTATTTTTTATATGACTTATCCTACTCTCAAAATTCTGAAGAATAATCATTACATCAAAAAGTGTGTTTCGACTCATATCCTTTCTTAGGTCTAGCTTATCAATCAACTCTTCAATTGGATAATCTTGATTTTCATATCCATCTATAACAGTTCCCTTTAAAGCATCCAAGTAGGTATCAAAACACAGCTCCATGTCTATTTTGCATCGGAAAGCAATGTTATTTAGAAATACACCAACCAGCTGTGAAATTTCCTCCTTACTTCTTCCTGCTGTAACCGTTCCAACTACTATATCATCTTGTCCGCTGTATTTTGAAAGTGTGATGTTATATATAGCAAGCAGTAAAGTAAAGAGTGTAACACCTTGATTGATTGCCAACTCCTTTAATTGATTTGAAAGTTCCTTTTCCAATACAATACTGTATATATCACCCTCACTGCTCTGAAGCTCTGAGCGTGGGAAATCTGTCGGGAGATTAAGAACTGGAAGCTCCCCTTCAAACATATTGAGCCAGTATTGTTCTTGCTTTTTCAAGATATCCTTGTCCATGACTTCATTTTGCCATACTGCATAGTCCTTGTATTGAATTCTTAAAGGCTCCAGTGCCTCTCCCTCATAAAGTCTCATAAACTCATCAACCATGATTTCTATAGATGTACCGTCCAATATGATATGATGAGCATCCAGCATTAGAATGTGTCTGTGTACAGCTGTCTTTACAATCTTAATTCGTATAAGTGGTGCCTTGCTTAAGTCAAAAGGCTGTATAAATTCTTTGATCATTTCCTTCATATCTGATTCATTCGCTTCATCATATTGAATATGACAGTTTATATCATGGATTTTCTGAACAATTTGCTCTCCCTCAAATTCAAAAGAAGTCCTAAAGGCTTCATGTCTTTTTGTCAGCATTCTAAAAGCCGCTTCAAATCTCTCCTTGTCCAGCGAACCCTCAAATATCATTATTGATGGCGTGTTGTAGCTTATATTTGCTTCATCAAACTGTTGTATAATATAGATACGCTTCTGAATCGAAGAAACTGGATAATACTCTCTATATTCTACAGGAGCTATCTCTTCATAAAGCTTCTTTTCTGTAGTGGAAATATATTCTGCCATGCCCTTAATTGTCGGTATTATAAACATTTCCCTTAAAGGCACTTCCACATCAAATAATTCATTTATCTTTCCTATGACATTGGTTGCTTTTAATGAATGTCCGCCAAGCTCAAAGAAATTATCGTTTATTCCAATCTTCTCAACTCGCAAGACCTCCTGCCATAGCTTCGCCAATTTTTCTTCTGGCTCATTCCTCGGTGCTTCATACTCTATACCTGTATCTATCTCTCTATGGTGTTCTTCCAATACACTTTTGTCTATCTTCCCATTTGGTGTCAGCGGTATTTTTTCGAGTTGAATATAGTATTGTGGAAGCATGTATTCTGGCAATCCTTCTTCTAGATGCTCCCGAATTTCTCCTACTGTCATTTTTCTGTTTGCTGTTATATATGCTGTAAGATACTTTTCCTTTTGCTCATCTTCTCTTGTCAGCACAACTGCCTCTCGTATTGCTTCGTGCTTTAACAGCATACTTTCTATTTCGCCTACCTCTACCCTATAACCCCTGATCTTAACCTGATGGTCTGTCCTTCCTATGAACTCAATATTTCCATCATCTAACCACCTTGCTATATCCCCTGTCCTGTACATTATCTCTCCATCTACAAAAGGATTTGATAGAAATTTTTCACGTGTTAGCTCTTGTTTATTGATATATCCTCGAGATATACCTTCCCCTGATATATATATTTCTCCTGGTATACCCACAGGCTGTGGCTGTTGTTTTTCATCTAGAATATACAGCCTGTAGTTTGCTATAGGCTTGCCTATGGATACCATCAATTCTTCTTGTCCAGTACATGGGTAACAGGTGGTACATACTGTTGCCTCTGATGGCCCATACATGTTATATACCTTTGAGGTTTTTATGATATTTGTGTAATATTCTTTTTTTAATGTATCGCTGCTGCTTAGGAAGGTATGCACGCTTTCCATGTGTTCTAATTTGTTAAATTCACTTAGTATCAGTGGTGAACAGCTTAGTATGCTTACCTTGTTTTTGTCGATTACTTTTTTTAGCTCTTTTGCTTCTTTTACCTGCTCGTCCCTTGGTATAACTATTTTTCCACCACAAGCTAACATGCTGTAGGTTTCCTCTACAAAACCGTCAAAGCTTATGGATGCTTGTTGAAGTGTAGTGTCCTTTTCTGTTAACTCAAACATGTTGCTAAAGCTGTTTACATACGCTATCACATTTTTATGCGTTGTCATAATTCCCTTGGGCTTTCCAGTGGTGCCTGAAGTGTATATTATATATGCCAAGCTGTTGGCGTTGCTTGTCTTACTTAGGTTCTCACCATCACCTGTATATATTACTTCATCCTCTAATATGATTTTGTCTGCTGCTGTTTCTATTTTTTCTTTTAGTTTTTCCTGGATCAAAAGCAGTCCTGCTTGACTATCCTCCAGCATATAGCTTATTCGCTCTTTGGGGTATGCTGGATCGATTGGAAGATAGGCTCCCCCAGCTTTTAGTATTGCTAGAATTCCTATCAGCATTTCTATAGATTTTTTCGTTATGATTCCAACAATACTGTTTTCTTTTATTTCATGTCCCTTAAGGTAGGTTGCAAGCTTGTTTGCCTTAATATTTAATTCCATATATGTTAGCTGTTTATCTTCGTACACAACCGCTATGTTATCAGGTGTCTTCTCAACCTGCTCTTCAAATAACTGATGTAGAGTCTTTTCTTTTGGGTAGTTTGCTTCTTTATTGTTAAATTCATATATGACTTTTTCTGTTTCTTTTTCTTCAAGCATTGATATACCTATCAGCTTCTGTTCTGGCTTACTGACTATTTCACATGCAATTTTACAAAAATGCTTCCCAAAGGCTTCCATGGTTCTTTCTTTGAATAGTCTTGTACAATACCGTATGTTTATTACAAGCTCTTTTCCATTTTCTACTGCATATAGGCTCATATCATAGTCAGAAGCCTTGTTCGTCAAATGATATGGCTTAATTGCTAATTGTTCAGCCGATATTTGAGAGTTCTGCCTTTCATAATTTTGCAGTATCAGCATAACATCAAACACCATATTTCTGCTTATATCCTTCTTAATGTTTAGTTTTCTGATAAGAGCTTCTATTGGGTAATCTTGATTTTCATAAGCACTTAGTATGTTATCTTTCAGTTCCTGCAAATAGCTTATTACTGTTTTTTCTTTTTGGGGTAAGCATCTAATTGCAATACTATTTAAAAATAAACCTACCAGTCTCTGTGTTTCCTCATTTAGTCTGCCTGCACTGACAGTACCTATAACGATATCCTCTTGTCCGCTGTATTTGGATAATGCAACACTTAATATTTCCAAAAGTACCATAAACAGCGTGGTCTCTGTTTTTGCTGCAAATGCCTTTAATTGTGATAATAGCTCTTGGTCAAGCTTAAATGTGTATGTATCTCCCTCATAGCTTTGAATGCTTGGTCTTGGGTAATCGGTAGGCATATTGAGCATAGGAAGCTCTCCCTTATATTGCTCCAGCCAATATTCTTCATATTTGTCTTGTTCTCCGCTTTCTTGCTTATTAAGCTGCCACTTAGCATAATCCTTATACTGTATGCTAAGCTTTGGTAGCTCCTTCCCTTCATATATACTTGTAAATTCCTCTGCAAGTATTGCCAGAGATGTACCATCCGTTATGATATGGTGCAAGTCGTATGCCAATATATGTTTTTCTTCTTTACTATCCTTTGCACATATTTTAATAAGCGCCACTCTAATAAGAGGTGCCTTGGCTAGTTCAAAGGGTCTTATAAAGCTTCGTAGTATTGCTTCTATGTCCTTAGCTTCTTTGACTTCTTCATATTGAATTGCAAAGTCTATTTCCTTGTGTATTTTCTGTACTGGTCCATTCTCTGATAATTCAAAGGAGGTTCTTAAGGCTTCATACCTGTTTATAAGCTCCTTAAACACCTTCTCAAATTTGTTTCTATCCACGGCTCCTGCTATTTCCATAAAGCCAGGAATATTATATGCTGTACTGTCCTTATCCATAAGCTGCATGGTATATAGTCTGATTTGAGCAGGTGACAATTCATAGTATTCCGATTCCGCCACAGGTTGTATGACTGCAAAATCATTTTTCCCACATTGCTTAATATATTCTGCCAAGCCTTTAATTGTAGGCGTTTTGAATATTTCTCTAAGTGGGATTTCTACATTTAGCTTTTTTTGTAACTTTCCTACCATACTTGTTGCTTTTAGCGAGTGTCCTCCCAAGTCGAAAAAGTTATCATATATTCCTACTTTTTGTATTCCTAATACTTCACTCCAAATTTCTGCTAGTTTTTCTTCTGTTTTATTGGTTGGAGCTATATATTCTGTTCCTTTATTTATATTACCGTAAGGCTCAGGTAGTGCTTTTCTGTCTATTTTCCCATTTGATGTTAAGGGCAGCTTGTCAAGCTGTATAAAGTATGATGGTATCATGTATTCTGGAAGATTCGTTGACAGATATTCTCTCAGCTCTTTGTTATTTAGCCCTACTTCTCCTGCTATGTATGCACATAGATTTTTATTTCCGCTATTATCTTCTTTTGCTATTACTATTGCTTCTTTTATTTTACTATGCTTTAGCAGCTGGTTTTCTATTTCTCCCAGCTCTATTCTATATCCCCTTATTTTTACTTGATAATCTATTCTACCTAGGTATTCTATTTCTCCATTTGGCAGCCACCTTGCCAAATCTCCTGTTCTATATATACGTTCGTCAGGGTCGAAGGGATTTATCCCAAACTTCTCCATTGTAAGCTCTGCATTATTCATGTAGCCTCTTGCTAAGCCTTCTCCTGCTATGCATAATTCACCTGGCACACCTATTGGCTGTAAGCTGTTGTTTGCTCCTAGTATATATATTTTTGTATTGAATATTGGCTTCCCTATTGTTACCTTTTCTCCCTTTGTTACATCCTTAACTGTGGACCATATTGTTGTTTCTGTTGGTCCATACATGTTGTAGATTTTTGAGTCTGTAATTTTTCTAAGGTCATTTAGAAGTGTTTCCGGCAATTGTTCTCCGCCTATCATAATGCTTCTTGGAATTCCTGCACTGTACCTTCCTTCTTCACTGCTTAAAAGCATTTGCATACGTGAAGGTGTAACCTGTAATGTATCTATTCTTTTATTTTCGATTAACTTAGCTAGCTTTATTGCATTGACTTGGGTGTCTTCATCTGCTATGACTATTTTCATGCCAATGGCAAGAGGCAGCAAGCTTTCCAATCCAAATATATCAAAGGATATAGATGTAAGACATAGTATACTTTCACCTTCTCGGAATTTCATAGTGTCTGCAATTCCTTTTATGAAGTTTACTACAGACTTATGCTCAATCATTACTCCTTTTGGTTTTCCTGTGCTTCCAGAGGTATATATGGTGTATGCCAGACTATTGGAAGCATTGATTTGTGCTAAATTCTTATTATCTCCCTGATAAATATTATTGTCATCTAGCTTGATTATTTCTCCAACAAATTCAATTCTGTCAAGTAGACTAGTCTGTGTCAGCAGAGCACTGGCTCCACTATCCTCAAGCATATATTGTATTCTATCTTGTGGATATTCCGTGTCTATAGGCATATAGGCTCCTCCAGCTTTTAAAATACCCATAATGCCTACTATCATCTCAATGGAACGCTTTACCATAATACCTACTACGCTGTCTTTGACAACTCCTTTATCTCTGAGAATTCTCGCCAGTTGATTTGACTTTTCATTTAATTCTCTGTATGTCAATTGACTTTCTTCAAAGACTACCGCTATGCTCTCTGGTGTCAATGCTGTCTGCTCTTCAAACAATTGGTTAATAGTCTTCTCTCGCGGGTATTCTGCTTTTGTCCAATTGAAGTCTAAAAGCAATTGCTTCTTTTCTTCTTCACTTGTCAGCATAATTTCTTCTAATCTAACATTAGGTTCATCTACTACCTTTTCCATTATATTAATGTAATGTCTTGCCATTCTTTCTATAGTGTCTTTGTTAAATAGACTAGTACAATACTCGATTGTAAGCTCTAGCTTTTCTTTCTTTTCCTCTGCTGTAAAGGTTATGTCAAGCTTACTTATCTTGTTTTCCATTAAATATGGCTTTAGCTTTAGTCCCTGTAACTTAATTTCTGCCATATCCATATTTTGCAGTATAAGCATAACATCAAATATTGGGTTACGACTCATGTCTCTTCTTACATTCACCTTGTCTACCAATTCTTCAAACTGGTATTCTTGGTTTTCATAAGCCTTTAATGCTTTTGCTTTTACTTCTTGCAAGAATTCTCTATATGTCTTACGACCTTCTGGATGATTCCTCATTGCTAATGTGTTTATAAACATCCCCATAATATTTTCCAAGTCTCCGTGTGTTCTTCCTGCTATTGGGGTGCCTATTATGATGTCTTCTTGTCCGCTGTATTTTGACAATAGTATATTAATCCCTGCCAATAACTGCATGTACAGGGTTGTTCCCGTATCCTTGCTTAGTTTCTTTAGCTTCTCTGTCAATGCCCTGCTTGCTTCTATTTTTATCCTGTTTCCTGCAAAGCTTTGTATGCTTGGACGCTTAAAGTCTGTCGGAAGATTTAATACTGGTAGCTCATCTTCTCCTGTGAACTCATTTTCCCAGTATGCTTCCTGTTTCCTCAGTACTTCAGCTTTTAGCCTATTCTGCTGCCAAACTGCATAGTCTTTGTATTGCAGTCTCAACTTTGGAAGTGCTTCACCACTGTACAGTCTGCAAAAATCCTTTATCAATAGTTCAACAGAGATACCATCCGATATTATATGATGAATGTCTATTAGCAGGATATGCCTTGTAGGAGTCACCTCAATTAGACCTACTCTCATAAGTGGTGCTTCATTAAGCTTAAAGGGTTTTACAAAGTTTAATGCTATTTCTCGGATTTTTTGCTCGTTATATGCTGTAAAATATGCTATTTCTACCGGCACTTCTGTGTGTATCTTCTGCACAACAGCTTCGTCTTCCATAAATAAGCTGGTTCTTATGCTCTCATGTCTGTTGATAAGTGCTTTTAGAGCATTTTGAAGAAGTTCTTTGTTGATTTCCCCCTCTAGCTCAAAGAAGGTCGGTGTATTGTAGCCTGTACTATCTGCTTCTATCTGCTGTAAGGTGTACAACCGTTTTTGAGCAGAGGATGCAGGGTAGTATTCTGCCGCTTCTGCCTGTTCTATAGTTTCATATACACTTTCCTTTTGCTTTCTTATATATTCACTAATTGCCTTTATCGTAGGTGATATAAATATTTCTTTTAATGGAACTTCCACATTAGTTGCTTTATGCACCTTTGCCAACATTGAGGTTGCCTTTAGTGAGTGTCCGCCTAGTTCAAAGAAGCTATCATTTATTCCGATCTGCTCTACCTTTAGAAGCTCCTGCCATATTGCTGCCAGCTTTTCTTCTATCTCATTTCTTGGTGCTTCATATGTAACACCTGTGTCAATCATGCTTCCTGGCTTAGGTAGTGCTTTATAGTCTATTTTCCCATTTTGTGTTACAGGCATTTTGTCCAGTTGTATAAAATATGACGGTAGCATATAATCAGGAAGTCCTTTTGCCAAGTGTTCCCTAAGCTCCACTATGCCTAATTCCTTTTCTGCTACTATGTATGCACATATATACTGACCTCTTTGGTCGGTCTTTGCAGTCACTACTGATTCCTTCACTGATTCATGCTTCATAAGCTGGTTTTCTATTTCCCCAAGCTCTACTCTGTAGCCTCTTATTTTTACCTGTTGGTCTATACGTCCCATGAATTCTACGCTTCCGTCGGACAGCCAGCTTGCTAGGTCTCCTGTTTTGTAAATTCTATCCCCTGCTATGAACGGATTTGATACAAATTTTTCTGCTGTGAGGGAGGTATTGTTTAGATATCCCCTAGCCAATCCAGCTCCTGCTACACATAGCTCGCCAGGTACGCCTATTGCGGTAGGCTTTGAGTATTTATCAAGAATATATATTTTGCTATTGCTTATAGGCTTGCCTATTACAGGTTTCTCCTTAAATGCTTCAAGCTGCTCCCTTTCAATCATGCATGCGACTGTTCCTACAGTTGCTTCCGTAGGTCCATAATGGTTCATTATTTGTATATTATTATATAGCTTATATGTGCTTTCTACATCTGCAACATTTATATTCTCTCCACCCAATACAATAAGTCGCAATGACTCTCCCACTTCTCCTTCTATGAAGCTGTCACTGCTACATAGCATGTTATACAAGGATGGGGTAAGCTTTACATATGATATATCCTTGTCGTTGATATATTTTATTAAAGCTTCAGGGTATGTATATGTGTCCTTAGACATTATATGAAGCTCCGCACCCTGTAAAATTGATGAATATAGTACGGTATACCCTAAATCAAAGGCAGCAGAAGATACAAACATCGCCTTATCAGCTTCAGTTATTTCCGCTTTGGCTATAAACCAACTTACATAGTTGACTAGATTCTTGTGCTCCAACATAACCCCTTTTGGCTTACCTGTAGTACCTGATGTATATATTACATATACCAAGTCTGTGGACTTATTTACATTATGCAAATTTCCCATATTGCCTGTGTACAAATCCTCATTATCTAGTAAAAGTATTTGCATATTATTCAAAGGTTCTTCTATTAAATACGAATAGGTCAAGAGCAGCTTTGCACCGCTATCCTCCAGCATATAGTTTACCCTGTCTACAGGGTATTCTGGGTCGATTGGAAGATACGCTCCTCCAGCCTTTAGTATTCCTAGAATTCCAATTACCATTTCCAAAGAACGCTCTGCAATTATTCCAACAACGCTATCAGTTGTTACTCCATCTAACCTAAGTCTATTTGCCAGTTGGTTTGCCTTTTGATTTAACTCTTTGTATGTCAAAGTCTTATCTTCAAAAACCACTGCTGTTTTATTAGGTACACGCTCTGCTTGTTCCTCAAATAATTGATGAATGGTTTTTTCTTTTGGATATATTGCGTTAGTATCGTTGAACACTTCTAAAACCTGATTTTTCTCCATTTCGTCAAGCATATCAAGTTCATTTAATTGTCTGTCAGGGAAAGCCACTATATTCTTAATTAAATTTACATAGTGTTTCAATATTTGTTCTGCGGTTTTCTGCTTGAAAAGTCCTATGTTATACTCCAAGCTGAGTTCTAAGCCTGTCTTCGTCTCTGCTGTATGAATGGTCATATCAAATTTTGAAATCCTATTTTCAAATGGATATAGTGAAAACTCAGCTTCTTTTGTTGATTCCTCTGGATAAAGGAAATTCAACATAACATCAAACAATGGGTTGTGGCTCATATCTCTGCGTATATTTAAGCTTTCCACTAAGTCCTCAAATTGGAAATCTTGTTTATCATAGGAGTCAAGTGCATTTTTCTTTACTTCCTGTAAAAATTCCTTAAAGGTCTTATTACCAACAGGTCTATTTCTAAGTGCAATTGTATTTGCAAACATTCCAATTACACTATTTAACTGTACATTTCGCCTGCCTGAGATTGGTGAGCCTATGATAATATCTTCTTGTCTGGTATATTTAAACAGCAATACGTTATATGCTGCCAACAACAGCATGAACAGGGTTGTACCTGTCTCTGCCGCCTTTTTATTCAAGGAATCCAATATTTCCAAAGGTATTGTTTTTCTAACAAAATCTCCATCATAGCATTGAACTGCTGGTCTAGTATAATCTGTAGGCATATTTAATATAGGCAGTTCTCCAGAGAATGTATCTAGCCAGAACTCCTTTTGATTTTTTACTTGTTCTGAACTCGAATATTCACTTTGCCATACTGCGTAATCCTTATATTGCAAAGCTGGAGCTGGTAATTCTTCACCGTTATATAATTGCATATATTCTTTCATTATGATATTTAGAGACAGTCCATCTGCTATAGTATGATGAATATCAAACAACAGCAAATGCCTATCTTCGCTGATTTTTAGAAGTCCTATTCGCATTAGTGGTGCTTTACTCAAATCAAATGGGCGGATAAAAGCTTTGATAATTGCCTCTGCATTGCTTTCGTCATCTTCCATATAGCTAATATCAAAAGCTACTGTGTCATGAATCTTCTGTACTGGTTCGCCTTCAAGCAATTCAAAAGAGGTTCGCAGGCTTTCATGTCTTTCTATTATTGTATGAAAGGCTTTTTCAAAACGCTGTATGTCAATACTTCCTGGCAGCATTACAGCAGAAGGTATATTATAAAATGTACTATTGCTTTCTAGCATATTTAATATGTATACACGTTTTTGTGCAGAGGATACTGGATAGTATTCTCGCTTCTCCACTTTTTTGATTCTTTCTGCACCGTCTTCATATGTGTGCTTATTTAGGTAAGTAGTATCTAATATGTCACAGAATTTATATATAGCGGGGGTTCCCAAAAGGTCTCTGACTTCTACATTTGTCAACAGCTTCTGATTAATCACATTTACCACATTCATTGCGATTAATGAATCTCCACCCAATTCGTAGAAATTATCATTAACATTGAGCTTGTCAAAGCCCATAATTTCTCCGAGAATTTGTCCTATTAACTTTTCCGTTTGTGTATAGTTCTTATCATTTTTCCCATCTAGCTGTACTTCTTTTTCTTGTTTGTTTATAGATAATTCAAGACCTTGCATAGCAATACTGCGCTTGACTGTTCCTTCTGGTATTGTAACCCAGCATCTGCTTTCTTCAAATTGATATGCAGGAAGTCTTACCTTCCTCCTAGTGTCTGAATTATTATATAGTTCATCCCAATTGATTTCTGCACCGCTTATATATAGCTGACAAAGCTCATCTAATGGTATTTCTAAGCTCTGTTCAAGACCAGCATTGTTTTTTTCTACAAGTTGATCATGACTGTAATATATTCCATCATATTCATCACCTGCCAGCTTCTCACTTGCCAGACGACTAATTTTGTCCTCTAGTGCCAGCTTGGTTCCTGCTATAATAGCTAGTCTGTATTTATAATGTCCTCTTCCAGTGTTTGCAGTATAACAGATATCTGTCAGACTTCCTTCTATGCCAGCTTCAAAATATGCCTTATATCTGTCAACCAATCTCTTTAAGCTGTTTTCTGTTTTCGCAGACAAAGCAAGTATCTGAGGCATTTCTCCCCATGGTTCTGCATCATACTCACGATAAGGTGCTTCCTCCAATACTAAGTGACAGTTGGTGCCTCCTAGTCCAAAGGAGCTGACACCGCATAATCTGGCCGCTTCGTTTTTTTGCCAAGCTTGATGATCTGTACAAACATAGTAAGGTTCTTCGATAAAGTCAACTTCATGTCTCGGTATAGTAAAATGAATATTAGGAAACAACTCTTTATACTTTAATGATATAACAGCCTTCAATAGTCCTGCTATGCCAGCTGCACTTTCCAAATGTCCGATATTTGTCTTAATGGAGCTTATGGCACAGAATTGTTTTTTATCTGTATACCTTCTAAATGCCCTGCTTAAGCTTTCTAGCTCAATTTGGTCTCCTAGCTTTGTACCTGTTCCATGTGCTTCAATATATGTAATGTTCTCTGGTGCTATTCCTGCATTTTGCCATGCTCTTAACAGTAAATCCTCTTGTGCTTCCGGGTTTGGCGCGGTAATGCCTATAGAGCTTCCATCTTGATTCATGGCTCCGCCGTCTATAACTGCATAGATATTGTCTCTATCCTCTAATGCTTTTTCTAATGGTTTTAATATTATGGCTGAAATACCCTCGCCAAAACCAGTACCATCCGAATTGTCATCAAATGCTTTGGTTCTGTTTCTTGTTGAGACTATTCCCAGTTTGTCCATTCTGTTAACCATACCCTCTAGTGAAGGCAGGTAAAGCTTAATACCTCCTGCAATCGCCATATCACAGTCATTGTTCTTTATTGCATTACATGCACTGTAAACCGCTATTAGTGAGGACGAACATGCAGTATCCATGAGTATAGCAGGACCCCTTAAATCCAATAGATAGGATATTCTACTGGCTGTAATCATTGGAACATTTCCTGCTATAGACATTTGGTATAAGGATTCATCAACAGTTGTAACAAGCTTGCTGTACATTCCACTGCTTAAGCTGTTATGTCCTATAAACACACCTGTGCGACTTCCTCTTATCTTATTCCCACCATAGCCAGCATCTTCTATTGCTTCCCAAGCTGTCTCCAAGAACAGCCTTTGACATGGATCCATTAAGCTTGCTTCCTTTGGTGATATATTGAAGTAGCTATAATCAAACTTGTCAATATCGCCTATAAAGCCACATTCTGCTTCCTTCAAATATTCCAGTGCTTCTTCATTACCGCTTGCATATCGTACAAAATTTTCAATGTCCTTTATTCTTCCATCTGTCATTACATTAATACAGTCAACACCGTTCTTTAACCCTTCATAGATTTCTTCTATTGTTTGTCCCAAGGGCAGCTTTGCGGCTATACCGATAATTGCGATTTTTTTCCTCGCTGTTCTTTCTTCTGTATGAGCATAATCGATATCCTTGTCCGTTTCTTTTTGCTCTAGAAAGGCGGCAATTTTCTTAATGCTTGTCAGGTTAAAAAGGTCTGTTGCCTTTATTTTGCCTGGATAAAGTGCATCAATTTTTGAGTGCAGTGTTAAAAGTGTAAATGAATTTCCACCCACATCATAAAAATTATCATTTATGCCTATTCCATCTGTCTTTAATATTTCTTCCCATTGCTTAACTAGCTTTTCTTCTAATGGATTCCGAGGAGCTTCATAATTTTCATGCTTTATGCTGTTTTTCTTGTTCTCATTGGCTAGCAGTTCCAAAAGCAGTTGTCCTGTACAGTAGTGAAGAGGCAGTAGATAATTGCTGTGTAGCAATTCTTCTCCATTTTCAATATCTATCTGCCAGTTATTTTCTATCACTTCATCCAGCGCTGATACAGCTTCTGCTTGAGCTGTGTTATAGCTTTCAATATGGCTTACGACCGCTTCTTCTGACTTACGCTGATATGCTTTACCAAAGCTGCATTCTATATGAGCTATTGATGCTTCGATATTATCTACTTGCAGCTCATATTTTGTATACTGACTGCCTTCTTGTGTTTTTTGCCAATTATTCTTTTCTAAAAAGTCCGCTACCATTTGATTCTTTTTGGTTTTATAATAATCAGCTTCAAGCCTGCTTATTCCTTCTTTTTTACAATAGCTGCCAAGCTCTGCTATTATTGCAGCTTCTATACCCCGTCCTAAGACTCTACAGCTAAGTAGGAAGGTATCCATAAACAGACACTCACCCCTGTTTTCAAGGACGGCAAACCCTGTAAGTCCATATTCTCCAAATTTGTCTTCAACCTCTATTGTCCAGCACCTTGTATTATGATTATTGTATAGTGCTTCTATTTCTTCTTCTGTCCTGCGTATGGTACTTAGATTGAACTGGTTTGTCCTTTGGGTTAACTGTGATACTCTGCTTATCTGCTCCTTTTTCATGTCATTTATATAAACCTTGAGCTTCAGTTCCTTTAAAAATTCATCTAGCGTAAAGTTGGAGCTTTGTATTTCTTTTCTCTGTCTTTCTACCTGATACAGCTTAGTACGAATTTTATCTTCTTTTGTAACCTTTTCTTTATCAAAAGCCCATACATGTTTTAGATATTGTCCTATTTGTTGAGGATTTTCAGGTATCTGTAAGGTCAATACTTGAGGGTTATTCCTCATCATATCCAAGCATTCTGTCGGGTTATCGTCTATGAAAATAAAGCTGTCAATTCCCAGATTCATTTCCTCTGCTAACTGCTTTACATTCTCTGATTTTGTTCTCCAATTTATCTTCCAGCCTGCAAGATGCTCTTTCTTTAGAAGCATATCTGGATTCTTTTCAAAAACCTCCCAAACGTCTGCTTCGTTGTTTTTACTGCACAGCACAACAAGCATACCTTCCTCGTACTTTTGTATGAGCAGCTTTTGCAATGCGACATATGGTGCTTCTATTTTTAAGCTTAATGCCCCATCTTCTCCACATATGCCACTCCACAAGGTATTATCACAGTCTACAGCAATAACTTTAAATGGATTACGTCTTATGGCACAGATTTTTCTTGCTGTCATGGTGCCAATTGCAGCATAGTATGCATCACTAAAAGGCATATGTCCTGTTTTATCTCTTACTGGATCAAAGGTTTCTTTTATACCGTATAGCACTGCTGTGCTTGTAAAGTCTAGTATGCTTATACCTTCTAGACTGCCTATTTCGTCAACCATTTTCTTGTATAGCTTTTCTATAATGTGAGTTATTTCTTCACTTAATCCTAGGTAATTTGCTACTGGGAAATAGCCGATAATAGTCAATGCATGTGTACTTCTACTTTTTATTGACTCAATCAGCTTATCGTATTGATTCTCTAATATTTGTTTTTGTTCTTGTTCGTTGTCTTTACTACCTCTTATCCAATCCTCAAATCTTAGCATCAATAGATTTATTCCTGTGTTTTGAGAGATCATGCTTTCTGCATCTAGCAGCTCTTGGAACACTTGATTATATGGTGAAAATTGTGTTTTAATCTTTACTCCATTCTTTTCACACCACCACTTAACATAGGCTTCTATTGGCTCCTCTGTAAAGGTTGCCGCAACTGTCAAGGTTACTTCTGATACTCCAGTGATATTTCCCATTCTCTTATTTTCTATTTCATTTTGCTCCTGTTGACTGAATATCTGAATATCAGATATCTTAGCTTCGCTCTCATTAATTACACTTTCCAGAACTATTTCATAATGTTTAAGAAGCTGTATCATTGTCTCTTCTTTATATAAATCTGTTTTATATTCCATATAGCATTTCAGTATATCCCCTTGATCCATATAGATATCCAGTTTGAAATCCAATGTGGCTGTTGGAGTGCTGAACTCATATTGTGAAATATTTAACTTGTCAATTTTTATATCTACTTTTCTATCAAACTCATTGTGATAAATCAGCATAGTATCAAAAATTGGATTCCTGCCGATTTCTGCTTTGTAACCGATGCTTTCTACTATCTTGTCAAATGGGTATTCATGCTTGTTGTATGCTTGTGCAATTATATTTTTTTGTGATTGTAAAAAAGCTTTGATGCTTATTTCTTTATTTATCTTGCTTCTTATGGGCAGGTAGTTTATAAAAGCACCCATTACACAGCTTAGATCACTGTGGTTTCTATTTGAAACCAATGAACCTACGATAATATCCTCCTGTCCAGAATACTTACTGAGCAGCATATTATAACAGGATAGCAGCAGCATATTCATTGTAATATTTTCTTTTTGAGCTATTTTCTTTAGCTTTTCTACAATACTGTTTTCTATCTCAAAATAAACGGTATCTCCAGCGTAGCTTATATTCTCTTTTCTTTCATAGTCTAATGGCATAGCTAGTAAGGGTATTTCTCCCTTTAATAAGTCTAGCCAGTATTGGCCCTGCTGCTCTATTTTTTCTTTGTTTTCAGGCTTATTCTGCCATGTAACATAATCCTTATATTGTAATCGAAACCCCGTAAGTGTTTTCTTCTGGTACAGCTCAACAAATTCATTAACTAATATGGCTATAGATGCACCGTCTGAAATAATATGGTGCATATCATACATTAAAATGTACTTGTCAGGTTTCACCTTTACAAGCTGTACTCTTAGAAGCGGTGCACAGCTTAAATCAAAGGGTTTGATAAAGCTTTTGATCTCTGCATCTATTTCTTCTTCCGCCCCATCCTTATAGGCTACTTCAAAATCAACTTCCTCATGTACTACTTGAACAACCTCTATTCCTTCCCATTTAAAGGATGTTCTTAGCGCTTCATGCCGCTTCACTATTTCTGCCATTGCAGACTTTAGCTGTTCCACCTCCAGCTCACCTTCCATAACCAACACGCCGGGCATGTTATAGCTTATGGTGTTAGGTTCCATTTGCTGAATAACATACATACGTCTTTGAGCTGAAGAAATCTCATAATAGTCTCTCTTTTCTGCAGCTTCAATATTAAAATACTGACTCTCTCCCAAGTCCTCTATATACTCTGACAGCCCCTTGATTGTAGGTGTCTTGAATATCTCCTTCAAAGATACTTCCACATTCATTGTCTTATGTATCTTTCCAATTAGACTTACTGCATTTAGTGATTGTCCACCTAATTCAAAAAAGCTGTCATTTATGCCTACTTTCTCTATTCCTAATACTTCCTGCCACATTCCAACCAGCTTTTCTTCTATCTCATTTCTAGGTGCTTCATATAGCTTTTCAGATGCAACTGTTTCCTTTACTTCCTTTAAAGCTGCTCTATCTATCTTACCAGTACCTGTAAGCGGTAGCTTGTCTAATCGGGTAAA
This sequence comes from uncultured Clostridia bacterium, assembly GCA_942492835.1. GTDB lineage: Bacteria > Bacillota > Clostridia > Lutisporales > Lutisporaceae > GWB2-37-7. Next base: position 1,886,754 of record OW818645.1, read on the forward strand.
ATATGCAGGTATCATATAATCTGGCAATTCTTTTGAGATAAATTCTCTTAAATCTGATACGCTTAGCTCTCCATCAGATGCAAAATATCCGCATATGTATTTATTGCCTTTGCTGTCTTCTTTTCCAATGACTGCCGCTTCTTTTACTGCTTCATGCTTTAGAAGGCAGTTCTCTATTTCCTCCAATTCAACTCTATAGCCTCTAATTTTTATCTGAAAATCATTTCTGCCAAGATATTCAATTACGCCGTCCTCTGTAAGACGTCCCATGTCGCCTGTCCTATATATTCGTCCAAATTCAGGATGACTTTCAAATGCTTTTTCCGTTTTTGTCTCGTCCTTCCAATATCCCAAAGCTAAATAATCACTGGCTATAACGATTTCACCAGCACTAAGTACTGCTGCCTCTTTATTCCTTTTGTTCAGCACATACATCTTTATGTCACTTATGGGCTCTCCAAGATTTATTCCTGCGAAAGCTTCTACACTTGCTATAATTTGTGTTGAGTTAAAGGAGGATTCTGACTGTCCATATAAATTTACCAATGCCGCATGTTCAGATAGCTTTCTAAACTTAGCAACGTCCTGTTCAAGAACACTTTCTCCACCAAGCACAATATATCTAAGTGAGTTGAGCTTTTCTTCTCCGTCCAGTGAGCTTACAAAAAAGCGATATAGGGTAGGCACTGAATGCCAAATGCTTATTTGTTCCTCTGCTAGCCATTTGTACAGCTCTTCAATATTTATTTGTCGGCGTATATTTAATGGATAAAGTGTCGCACCGCTTAGAAGACTGCTGTATATATCCATAACTGCCGCGTCATGACCAAAGGCAGAGAATAGAGTCATCTTGTCCTTTTGTGTTATATCGAATCTTTGTATATAATTTTTAATAAAGTGAAGCACGTTTTTGTGGCTTTGCATGACACCCTTTGGTGTTCCTGTTGAGCCTGATGTATATAAAAGATAGGCGATTCTATCCGCCTTTTCTTCTCTTTCTATTTCAATATCCAAGGCAGCATTGCAATTATCATCAATGTTTAAAATTCTCATTGCACCGCTTGTCTTAGATGCCAATTTTTGTGCCAGCTCATAATTAACATTGTTTGTTACTATAAGCTCCGCTTCCGAATTTTCAAGCATATATATCAGCCTTTTTTCTGGATATGAGGGATCACAGGGTACATAAATCTTGCAAGCCTTTAAGGCACCGATTGTTCCCACAATCATATCTATTCCATGCTCAAATAATAAAGCAACCTTTTGATTTTCTGCTTGTTCATATGCCTTATACTTCTTTATTTGTTTTATATCTTTTTTAATAGCTTCGTTGACTGTTGTCTTAATCCCACACATAGGGCAGTCAGGATTATGGGTTATTTCAAGCTCTTCGAGGAAATTTCCCCGCCAGCCTTCATCCCAGCTAAATCCCTGCTGCTCACATATATCTCTAAAATGATTGCTAAAAGGATAGGTAATCGTTAAATGACCTACCGTATTAACAATTTCTTTGTTTCCACGCTGATTAAATAGGAAATATTTATTATATGCCACGTCTGGAAGTCCCAGAATAATTTTTATTGCCTCATTGCATGCAAAGCCTGTGCTTAGGAAAAGAGAGGGTGAGGCAACAGAATTTGGTATCTTTTTATAATTCATATTATACTTTTCAATTTCTTCAATTTCCTTTAGCTTTTCTATATCATATAGGCAGTGAAAGCAGGGTGTCTTTGGAGTATGAAATATAGCCACATATGCGTTTAAATCAATCATAGAAGAGATAATATGGGGGATTTGCTTCTGCACGGCACATTTTGACAAAACAAATTTAGTTTCTAAATGATCCACATTATCAAATATGATAGCAGAGTCTCCAACCAATTCATCTACATTGTCCTTTGTAATTCTTTCTGAACGTGTAATTATATTAACATTAGGATTTAGCTTGTTTATGCTCAGCTGTGCTGATTCTACCTTTAACATTCCGATTCTTGACTCATCATGCAAGCATTGACGGTTTAAATTTGACAGCTCTACCACATCATCATCGCAAACAATGATATTACCTATACCACATAATGACAACTGCATAATGAGCGGAGAGCCTGAGCCGCCTGCCCCTGCAACAAAAACAGTTGTGTTCTTCAATCTTTCTTGTCCGTCAATATCCCAGCCTTCAATCAACATTTGTCTTTTATATCTTATTATCTCGTTCTCTGTAAGTTGATGTAATGGATCACATTTCTCCAATATTTTATATGCAACCTGATTGGAATATCGATTTAATTCCTCATAGGTTAATGTCTTCTGATTTGTCTTTATTGCTACCTTCTCTGGGCTTTTTTTTACTTGTTCCAAAAAAGCTTTTATCAGCATGAATTTACCCTCCCTCTTCATAATGTTAAATATTTAAGATATAATTTGCAGCTATACAGTTTACACGCACTTCAATATTTTTGAGAATAACCTGTATAGGATTTACTAGATCATCATGGTGCTTAGCACCATAGCAAATGAGAATGTACCAAATTCAAAGGGTCGCTCAGTGGAAGGATATCTTCCGTACGCTCGGGGTAAGTTTTTACTTAGCTCCAATTTTACTGACTTTGCATCCTGCTTCTCTGCTAGTGCTTGAGACATTTTTACATCTAGAATAAATCCATCTCTAGCCATCCTATCAAGCATACGCTGGACAAGACCTTCACGTTTTTGTCCGCCCATACCCACTTCAAAAGCTTGAAGAAGCTTTTCAAAACTAACAGGTGCTAAAACGCCCTGCTTGTAAAGCTCTATAAAATCAGTAAATGAAGCTGGAATAACAATATAGTTGAACATATCACTTAAAGTAACAATATATACATCTCTTTGCTTTATGTCATAAAGTGGAAACTTTGATGGTATTGCTGTAAAAGGTCTAAACAGGATGGTGCTGTCGTTCCATGAAAAATCTGCACTATCAATTGTATCTCTGACATTTTGCGTCAATTGGAAAAACTGTAGGTCAATGCTAAGATTTTTAGTCCTCTGTACAATTTCTTTAGCCCTGCTGTTTTCATAAAAGGGATTTGTATGTGCAATTGTACCAGGGAATAGTTCTCTTCTGCTTCCATCCTCCTTAACAACAACCTTAATATTGAATTTTTCTGGATTATCAGCCATTTCGCTTCCCAAATGCAGTAAAAATGTAAAAACAGATAAATCGTTGATATATGGAAGGTTATCAATAACATAATCCCAATTTGACTTTGCATCTTCATATGTAGATGGTGGAATATCCGCAATTAAATTAAACTTAGTCCTCACTCCAGCTTTACTAAGTCCTTGAATTGTATTGGTAATTTCAGCTCGTCCATTACCTTTGGAAATTGCAGTAAGGACTCGATCAACTGTTGATTCAACACCACATGTAATAACATCAAAACCAGCTTTTTTTAGCAGTTGAAAATATTCACTATCGGCAGTTTCTTTTCCTATTGCGCGTGTATATGCCCAAAACTTTGCTGTTATTCCACGCTCAATAACACCCTTTGCAAATTTCTTACCCCAGCTTGGAGACATAGCAGATGTTATCAGATAAAAGTACGTGATGCCATGTTGATTTTGGAGTTTTTGTATGTCATCGAGTACCTTTTCTGGGTTTCTTACTTCATGAGGTGATGTCTCTGGATGGCGGCACTGACTGTCAGAGCAGAAAGCACACTTGTCCCAATAGCAGCCACGTGATATCAGCATAGGTGCTCGCTTATCAGGCAGCACATTTCCTGCCAGTTTATGATACATTTCCAGCTCATCATGGTTAAAAACTGGAGTCGGCAGTAAATCTGGATGTATTGTTGGTAGATGCTCTGTTTTGATATAGGACCTTTTCTCATTATCAAACAAAATAAGGTCTGGAACCTTATCAATTTTTTCACCCTTAGCTATAGCTTCAGCAAGCATACGAAGCGTCAATTCTCCTTGATATAGCCCTACTGCATCAACAACTCCGCTTTCTACGATTTCATTTAGACTATACTCCGCCATAATGGTTAGCCCACTGCCACCTAGGATAATAAAGACTTTTGGGTTTAACTTCTTGATTTCTTTTGCAAGTCTATATGCATATTCCTTTTGCTGGAGCCAAAATGACGTGCTTATTCCAACCACATCACATTCAGCCGCATTTTGCAGAATCGTCTTTACCTCTGAAGTATCTAAGAAGGTATTAAAAGACACTTGACGATTTTCAAAAGCTTTTTGTTCAGAAATAGAACCGCCTAAATCATTGGGTACTAAGCCTAACATTCCTAGTGCAGTCGCCCAACAAGGCATTTGGTCTTCCCATGGATTATTAGAAGCAGTTGATTTAGATAACCCAAGCACTGCTTTTGATCCAAAATGCTTGTCTATTATTTGTGGTGGGATAAGAGACATTGCAGCAGCACTTTGCATCAGGCTCATAGCACTTTGCTTTGTAAGAGCTGATTGCTGCTGTATTTGATTAAATTCTTTGATGATTTCAGCTGCGAAGCCATCAAGCAATGTTCTATCATTTAAAAGCCAATGCATAAACCTTATATTGAGGTCATATGAATTGCAGTCAATCTCATTATTGATTAGATATCCCTGTAGAACAGGAACGCCTAATAGCGGAGCAGGTATCAGCGATAAGGGGGTAGAAAAGAGAAAAACCTTTGGACATCTCATAATATACGCCTTCCTTTTGCAATTTTAAATTTTTATTAGTAATTCTAGCATACTTTTTTTAGTTGTTTATATTATATCAAAGCATATCAATATTAACAATATTTCTAATATGTGCCAGACGCCATGGTTATCCATTTATTTCTCTATTTTAATGAGGCAAGGTCACTGTAGTAACACTACTTAAAAATAAGCATAAAAAAAGCATCCGTTTCCAGATACCAGAACCGTGCATGCACTATTAATGCACATGACCCTTCACTTTATCTGCTCCCTTGGCTCTTTTGCCGCTTATTTCCCAATAAGTATTCCGAGTCCAATCCCTTCAATGAGTGGTTTGCTAGACCTTTCTCAGTGGGCATTACACCCACTATATGATACGCCCTTATCTTGACGCACTGCCCGACACTTATCGTTCAAAAATTTCAATTGCCCGATTCATCTTATTTATAATATCAACTCCAAATGGACAATTCTTCACACATCTACCACATTCAATACATTCACTGGCATGATGCTCCAATAAATCTTTAGTGCTATACCTAGCACCAATTTTAGGCTTAATTCTTCCCTGTCACATTATTGACATTCCATATTTTGTATATTATAATCTAATTGTAATTATTATAAACCAATACCTCATAATAATTTCCAATGCTCTATTTATTGTAACTTAATCTTTATTTCAGCACACAAAACATTTATATTTCTTATCTTGATACTCTATTCTGTTTTCTCTAATTTTTTCAGCTTAATATAATAATTTATCAATGTAGTACAAGCATTATATGTTGAAAATGGGGTGATTCCATTGCACAAGATTTAATCTATTGCAGTAGAAGCTACTGCTTTTGCATTATCAGTTAAATATTTTCATATTTAGAATTTAATGCAAACTGTTTAGTGCAAGCATATATTATTCAAGCTAAAAAATAAAAAATTAGGAGGGAATTTCATGAAGCGTAATTTTAGAAAGGTACTAGTGTTTATGCTTATCATGTCCATACTGGTAACAAGCTCCATATACTATGCAGAACCTCAGGACAAAACAGCTTCAGAAGCAACTGGAAAAGTCGAAATACTAGCAGATATGGATAAAAACAAATTGTTTGACAATCTCGAAGAAAAATTGGATAAAGCAGATAATGATAGTAAACTGCCAGTTATAGTAGTATTCGACGATGAAATTGATAGCAATAGTACTAAAAAAGGTCTCGTAAAAAAGATTTTAGGCGATACAGCTCCAAAGTATGAATATAAAATAATCCCTGGTATGGCTGTTGAATTGACAAAGGGTCAGATTAACACTTTATCAAAGCTTGATTTCGTTAAACAAATAGAATCTGATTTGCCAGTACAAGCTCCTGCTAACACTTTATCAAAGCTCGATTTAGTTAAACAAGTAGAACCTGATTTGCCAGTACAAGCTCCTCCTAACAATGCAAAATACTGGTTCGGAGTTACAAAAGCCATCTCAGATTTCGGTGTAACTGGCGATAGAGATGGGAATGAAACTTCCTACTCAACTAGTGATGTAGTTGTTGCTGTAATCGATACAGGTATCGATCCAACTCACGTTGACTTAGACGGTGGTAAGGTTATTGGTTGGAAAGACATAATAAATAACCAATCAACTCCTTATGATGATCATGGACATGGAACTAACTGTTCAAGTGTTATAGCTGGAACAGGCGAAGGAAATTCATTATACAAAGGTGTTGCTCCTGGAGCAGCTTTAGTAGGTGTAAAGGTTCTTGACAGTGCAGGCAGCGGATCAATAAGTGATGTAGCTGCAGGTATAGACTGGGTTGCTGCAAACAAAGCTACTTATGGAATAGAGGTTTTAAGCTTAAGTCTTGCATTAAGTGGCAGCTCCGATGGAACAGACTCTATTTCAATTGCAATAAACAATGCAGTTTCAGCTGGTATCGTTTGTTGTGTAATAGCAGGCAACGAAGGTCCTGCAAAATACACTATAGGTTCACCAGGCGCAGCAGCAAATGCTATCACAGTAGGAGCCATGCGAGACATTAGTGAAACCGGTTTCAGTCTCTTACCTTACTCAGGTAGAGGACCAACAGCAGACGGAAGAACTAAGCCAGACATCGTAGGACCTGGTATGTATATGATTGCAGCAGAAGCAAATTCTACAAATAGTTATGTAACAGTAAGCGGAGCAACTATGACAGCACCATTTGCAGCTGGTACATCTGCTTTAATACTTGATGCAAATCCAAACCTTACAGCCACTCAAGTTAAGAGTGCAATAACGTCAACAGCTGTTAATTGGGGTCCTTTAGGTCAGGATGTTGATTATGGTTATGGAAGATTAGATGCACATGCAGCAGTTGATTCAGTTACTAGCCTCACTGGAGCAAACATTGCACTTCCAAACCATATGTATACATCTACCAATATAGCTACAGCAAGTAAATCTGACTACTACACATTTACAGTAACTAATATAAGTTTTCCTATTGCTATAACACTAATAATGCCTAGCTGGACAGGTTCAAGAACTCCAGACTTTGACTTATATCTATATAATCCAAGTGGAACAAGTGTAGCAAGTTCATCAGCTAGTACAAGACAAGAAACAATAAACTTTACTCCAACAGTTACTGGTACATATCAAATAAAGGTTTCTTCCTATGCTGGCACAGACAACTACTTCTTTGACATTAGTGCAGGTGGAAGTAGTCTAACTCAAACAGGAAATGACCTATAATTTTTAGCTCAATAAATATCAAAGGGTATGAGATTACATTCTCATACCCTTTGATATTTAAATTATTTAAATATTCTTAATATTCTCTTATTAACATTCCATAATTTGTATACTATAATATGATTGTAACTGTGAAGAACATATTTTTCATAGCAACAGCCAATATTCTATTTATTGTAATTTAAACAATTGTTATTTTCATATTATTATACTATTTTCTATTTATTGTAATTATGACTTAATTACAACATACCTAATACTTATATTGCTTTTATATATCATTTGCAACTCAATATTTTGTTCTTATCTTAATATATTAATCTGCTTTCTATAATTTTTTTGACCAAATATAATCTCCATCAAATTAGTACAAGCATTGTATGTTTAAGAATTGGGGGTGATTCCGTTGTACAAATTTTTGCACAATTTAAACTCAATGTAAAAAATAAAAAGTTGGAGGGATTTTTAATGAAACTTAACTTAAGAAAAGTGTTAGCATTTATGGTTATCATGTCCATGTTGGTAACAAGCTCAATATATTTTGCAGAACCAAGCAATGTTACAGCTGCAGAAGCAACTAGTAATGTTACAATAGCAGATAAGGATAGCAACAAATTGTTTGACAATCTTGAAACAAAATTAGACAACACAGATGATAATGGTAAGATATCCGTTATAGTACAATTTGACGAACAATTAGACAACAACACTACTAAAAATGGTCTTGTAAAGAAGATTCTAGGAGATGTAACTCCAAAGTATGAATATAACATAATCCCTGGTATAGCTGTTGAATTAACAAAAGGTCAAATCAACGCTTTAGCAAAGCTTGATTGCGTTACACAAATAGAATATGATATGGAAGTACAAGCTACTAATAACTACGCAACATATTGGTACGGTGCTGATAATGCTATCACAGATTTTGGTGTAACTGGTGATGGAAACGGAAACGCAACTTTATACTCAGCTTCTGATGTAGTTGTTTGCGTAATTGATACAGGTATTGATTCATCCCACGTTGACTTAGACGGTGGCAAAGTTATTGGCTGGAAAGACATGATAAATAACCAATCAACTCCTTATGACGACAATGGTCATGGAACTCACTGTTCAAGTATCGTAGCAGGAACAGGAGAAGGAAATGCACTATACAGAGGCGTTGCTCCTGGAGCAGCTTTAGTAGGAGTAAAGGTTCTTAACAGTGCAGGAAGCGGTACAATGAGTGGTGTAACTGCAGGTATAGATTGGGCAGTTACTAACAAAGCTACTTATGGCATAGAAGTTATTAGCTTAAGCCTTGGAGCTGCTGGTAGCTCTGATGGAACAGATTCAACTTCAGTAGCAGTAAACAATGCAGTTTCAGCTGGTATTGTTTGTTGTGTAGCAGCAGGTAACGAAGGTCCTGCAAAATATACTATAGGTGCTCCAGGAGCAGCAGCAAGTGCTATCACAGTAGGAGCTATGAGAGACGTTGGCGAAAAAGGCTACAGCCTTGCATACTTTTCAAGCAGAGGACCAACAGCAGACAATAGAATTAAGCCAGACATCGCAGCACCTGGTTATTATATAACTGCAGCACAAGCAAACTCAACAAATGCTTATGTATCAATGAGCGGAACAAGTATGGCAACACCATTTACAGCTGGTACAGCTGCTTTAATACTTGATGCAAATCCTAACCTAACACCTGCACAAGTTAAGAGTGCAATGACAGGAACAGCTATTGATTGGGGTACTTCAGGTCAAGACGTTGATTATGGTTATGGTAGATTAGATGCTTATGCAGCAATCGATTCAGTTACAAGCTTAACTGGAACAAACATTACAGTTCCTAACCATATGTTTACCTCAGAAACTATAGCTACAGCAAAGTCATATGACTACTATACATTTACAGTAACAGATACAAGCTCTCCAATTGCTATATCACTAATAATGCCTGACTGGTCAGGTTCAAGGACTCCAAACTTCAACTTGTATTTATACAACCCAAGTGGAACAAGTGTAGCAAGTGGAACAACTAGTACAAGACAAGAAACAATTAACTATACACCAACAGTTACTGGTACATATTCAATAAAGGTTCTTTCCTCTACTGGCACAGGCAGCTACTTCTTTGACCTTAGTGCAGGTGGAAGTAACCTGACAATAACAACAGATAACTAATATTACCTAATATTAAAGGATATGAGATTCCTATCTTATATCCTTTAATAATTTATTGAAGTATATTATTTTATTTGCATATTCCAGTAAGACATACTTATTTAATAAACTCATTGCTAACTATACTATCCGATAGAATCTCTGTTGGTATGATAAATTCTACAACTCCCATGTATCCAGGAGCAACCTCATATTTATCAAATGAAATTACTAACTTATCTTCTGTATTAATATAGAAGCTTTGCTCCTTTGAGATTTTTTCAAACAGTTCTGTAGTCATTTCATTCTCTATTCCTGCAACCCAATAATACTTATTATTATCAGCTTTGTACTGTTCTATCATTTGCTTTATAATATTTTCGCTGATAATATCAATATACTTATCGTCTTTAAATAAACTTGGCAAAGTAATTAAGATTTCATTTTTCTTATCAATGGTATCGTACTTCATTGTTGTTGATGAAGAACCTATAGTGTTTACTACATAACGACCTATAGATAGTATACGGTCTGTATCAGTCTTTACTATATATCCACTATCTACGCCCAAATGACCTCCACCATTTTTCTTTAATTCTTCCACATCAGTTATAAATTGTTCATATAATTCTTTATTCTCAGCAAAGTATTTTTCATTCAAGCTGTTTTCCAAGGTTTTATCTTCCAAGCCTTGAATGGCAGGAACTTTTATATTCGCATTGAAGGTATCTTCGTTTACAGTATATTCTCTGAAGGTTAGCACTTTTACTATACTGCCCACAATTGGCACCTTTGATAAGGTTGCTGCAAATACTGGGCTGCTATTAATCCCTATAATGAGTACAATTAATACAGCCGCCATTGAAGCGATTGCTATCCTTATACTTTTAAAATTATTCTTTCTATTTATACCTTTTACTCCGCTCTCTTTTAAAGCTTTCTTTACTATAGAATCTAATTCAATAGGAATGGATACATCCAAATATTCATTTTTAAGTTGTTCTAAATTATTATCTTTCACCTTTAATCCTCCTTGCTTAATCATCCATTTTTATACGTAATTTCTCAAGTGATTTGTATAAATGAGTTTTTACAGTGTTAATATTTTCGTCTAAAATTTCTGCAATTTCCTCTATTTTTAGATCTTCAAAATATCTTAACACTATTACGCTTCGGTAATTATCAGGTAAACTATCCAACGCTCTTTGCAGGTCTATATTTTCGTAATTATCAATTGTTCCAAGGTCATAACTGAGTAGAACTTCTTCACCAACTACTACCAACTTTTTTTTCTTCTTTATTAAATCCAGCGAAGTATTTACTACAATCTTGTAGAACCATGTTTTTATGTAATTTGGATTTTTTAGAGAATCCTTTGATGAGATAGCTTTATAAATAGATTCCTGAACAATATCTAAAGCATCGTCAGCATTTTTGACATAACTAAAGGCTAATCTATAAATATTTTCTTTATATCTGATAACATAATCTGATATTTTATTTTCTAAGTTGCTTTCACTCATTCGCGCGAACAACTCCTTTCTTTTGAACTGATACGTATCATATTTGTTTTACTCTTTATAGACGCTGGTGATATGTAAAAAGTTTTGAGCATGTGAATTATATACTATTTATTTTATCAATGTCACAATTTTGTCACATTAGCCCACTAAAAAAACACTTACCATAAAAGTAAGTGTTTTATATATTAGCCATCCCAGCGCTTCTTCCAACGCAGTGCCATCTTTTGTATTAGAAATTTGTTTTTTCTATATAGTGACAATTAACGTTGATATGGTTTAAGAATAACAATAATCTTTCATAAAGCGGGTGAGCTTTATCACCATACTTTGCTTCTAGATTTTCTCCAATATCTTTTACAGTTTTCTTGCCATCTATTTGTAAAAATGCATAACCGCTATATTCATCCAGAGAAATTTTTGTATATTCTGGAATTCTAAATTTAAGTTTTCTAAAGAACTTTTGGAGCTTATGATCTTGTTTTTTAAGTATAGTCACAATATTGTCTTTATCTACTTCATATTCTAAATTATCAGAGATTTTAAATATTATATTTAAAACTTCCTCGTCGTTATTTAGCATCTTTCACCTTACTATTTAGCAAAGGTATTATAGTAGCTATTATTAGAACTGCTAATAGTATAAATGCCATTCCATTAGAAGCAGCGAATCCACTTGGTCCACTTCCTTTTATAACACCTAATACTTGAAGTATTATGCCGACAAGCCCTATTATTGAACCACCAGCAACAAGCCCAGAAGATAAACTTATACCATTTGCTACTTTAACTTCTTTTTCTTTTTCAGATTTAGAAGTGCTTTCTATAAATAAACGAATTAATGCACCTATTAATATTATAGAAGTTGTAGATATTGGTAGGTAGAATCCTATAGCAACTGTCATTATAGGAAGTTTTAATAAGTATAAAACAACTCCCATAACAGCACCAGTAATTATCATAGCCCAAGGTAATTGACCTGACATTATCCCAGCAGTTAATGTTGACATTAAATTAGCTTGAGGTAGTGCAAATGGAACGTTATCACCAGTCATTGCAAGTTTGCTAGAAAGTAATAATATAACACCGACAACTACTGCAACACCAACTATACTAGCTATAGTGAAGTATTTATCCATTTCTCTTTTGTCCCCACCTATAATAAAAGTAACTTTTTGTGATTGACAATAACCACCAGCTATAGCTATGGCTATAACTATAAATGTACCAAATAAAAGTAAGGATCTGTTGTTTTCAGGATTTTTCCATCCCATTACAACGAATAATAATGTTACAATAACTAAAGCAGCTATAGTCATACCAGATACAGGAAGGTTTGATGTTCCTATAGTACCAGTTAAACGACCAGAAACTATAACAAATAATAATGATAAGAATAATGATAATATAGATGCAGTTATTGCCATTAATATATTACCACCAGATATCAAGAAGCCTGAAATAAAACCTACTATTACACCACCAATTAATATTAAGTTCGCAGAAGATGAATTACCAGAACTATTTGATGACTTAGCATTAAGAGTTTCTTTTATAGAAGATATTATAGTAGGTATAAGCTTTATAGCACCTATTAAGCCACCAGAAAGCATCATACCAGCGCCGATATATTTTACATAACTACCAGCTATATTTTTAACTAGCATAGCATTTATACTAACATTAGGATCATTCCATATAGTTGCACCTTCTTTTGCAAAAGAAGAGAAGTAACCTATTAAAGGCATAATCCCGAAGTTAGCTAATATAGAACCAGCAAACATAGTTAAAGAAACATCTAAACCAACTATGAATCCTATACCTATTAATAGGGGGTTAACTTCAATTTCAAATTTCCACTTGTAGAAAGATTCGTTTATGTAGCTTATAACATTGTTAGCTACATTTAAGAATGAACCAGTTATAACAGTTATAACGCCACTTACTCCGAACCCAATTCCCATGTACTTCATTGATTCTCCCGCACCTTCTGAAGCAATAAGTGTTTCAGATATAGCCATTGACTCAGGGTACATTAATTTACCGTGTTCTTCAACTAATAAGTAATTGTAAACAAGAGAAGCTATTCCTATACCGAACAAAACTCCACCTACTCCAACAGCAAAGCCTTCAAAAAAAGAAATTTTGGAGCCTATTAAAAGAACTGCTGGTAAAACGAATATCATACCACTAGCAACTGATTCTCCACCGCTTGACATACCTTGAAGTAAATTTTTGCCTAGGATACCTTTTTGTTTAGCAAATATAGCTATAAATGCTGAACCTATTATAGAACCAGGTATACCCGCCGCAACTGTAAGCCCTGATTTCATTCCGGAATAAGCAGTAGATGCTGTGAATAATACAGCCAAAATAGTACCGATTATTAATACAGCAACATTTCCACCAGATTTAAAACCACTGGAAACATAAGGAACGTAGTCTTTACCAGCTACGCCACCATATGCATCTTTAGATAATTTTTTAGATAATTTATTATCCATAATCTATATCTCCTTTTGTATTTTTTAAGTTACAGAAATAATTATAAAATATATTTGAATTCTATATTAGAAAATTCAATACACTCATTATTCCCTAAAAATACAAAATAAATTTATTACGGACTCCAACTAAGGATATGTGTCAGGTGCACATTACTTTAAATTATCGAAGATCTTTATTGACTCATATTCAATTGGTGTACCATTAAAGTTTGTAAATGTTTCAACATCTTTTATTGGTCTTTTCATGTCAAGTGAAAAAACATAACTTCCAATACCTCTAATTTTCCACTCACCATCATCTTTTATAAAAGCATACCGTTCACCAGCTAGATTTCCAAAGCCCTCATGATATATTTTAACAAAAATATATTTATTGAAGCCATCCTCACTGGTATACACTTTTGAAATATCTAGAAAATAAGGTACTTGAGTTACAACAGCCATATTACCATCGTCGTTATATAGTTTCTCTAATCTACCAAAAAACTCATTACTATAATATGGATGAATGAATCCATCTATTTTGTCTTTAAAGTCCTCAAAGGAAACTTTACGAATTTCAGCTAATACAAGGCTTTTCTCAAGTTCAACAACATTATTAATTAAACTTGTGTCTATATTATTTGCTGCCACTGTCTTATTTTTATCTGTAATATAGAAATATGAAGCTGTAAAAATCAGGACGACTACTAAAATAATTATAATGATTTTTTTGTACATAATCTATCAACCCCTTTTTTGCTTATCATCCCATATATATATAAATATGTCAAATTGATGAATATGTTAATTGTTTGGTATTAATCACTATCTGCTAGTTTAATGTTACAGTTATACCAAATATTATACAATATGTGGTTAAAGTTAATTTATCTATGGAAACAACATTGCTATAGCATTGCCAGCAAATAATAAAGCAATTAAAGGATACATAGTATGAGAAAGACAAAATTAAATACATTCTTTGTAACTTTGCTAATAACTGTATAACTACGTTGCCCGACACATATCATCTCCACTTAAAGATAACTAACTTCATATAAAATACCTCTGATAAGCTCAGAGGTATTTTAGTTTTTTACATTAATTATTAGTTTTTAATTATTTATTTTATTCTTCTACAGTAACAGCACTTTCATCTAAAGCATCTTTCATAAACTTTAGCCCCTGATAGTCAGAAATGTTGTCCACATCAAGCTTTTTAAGCATTGCCTTAGGGCATCTACTTATCTCAATCCCATTAAAGTCCTTCGATAAATAGGTAAGATCAGTATATAATTCATCCTCGATTCTTTTTGAAAATATCGCAATCACTTTTTCTGTTTTAACAACCAAACCTCTTATATCCTCTTTTAATGATGTTGCTGGGACATAGAATTCATCATCTTTATTTAATCCAATACAAGCTGTTATATTTCCTGCCAATTTACCAATATATAACTTAGGTCTATAGTTGTTAAAATCTCCAATCATTTTTACACTTTTATTTATATTCATTAATTGTGGCAATACTGATAACTTTAACTCTGTTGTACCATCTGTTCTTAATTCAAAATCATATAGTGATAACTTGTGATTTAGACACTTTTTATAAAATTGTGTTGCACTTATCTTTTCATTAGGAATAACAACTCCTGTTAAATGTTTAAAGTTAGACTTATGAAACTTTACTTCTATAAAATTCAAATTAACTTTATTAACCAATGAAATAAATAAAAAGTTCCTGTTTTCCAAGTTTTCTCTATATAATTCTGCACTTTTAATAATTATTTTTAATGCATCTGCCTTTTTCACTATAGTTCCCTCACATAATACCAAGTAAAAAAGAGTACACACACCGCAGTGAGATATACTCTTTTTGAATAGCTGATTTTTCTGTTGTCTGCCAACTACACGCTCATATGTCGTGCATTACTTTCGGATTTTTCTGTTGTCCGCCAACTGCATGCACATACGTCATGCAAAAATTTCAGATTTAAGTGTCAGCCACACTATTTAAATCACACAATTTATAAAACATCATCTATAGATTAATTAGAGTATAAAATATTTCATTCCTTGAGTCAATGATTATTTCATGTACTTTTTAGTTTATTATCCTTGATATCCATATTTATACATATTATTATCCTATTTTTATTATACTCCTAAAATATAATATGTGCAAATGATAAATAAAGATACTTATTATGTTTTTGATATATCTTTTCTATAATATTTATCACTAAAAAACCTCCTGATAATATCGTTTCGTTAATACTATAATACCAAAAGGACTGTATTAAATCAATAACTGGATAACCACCCATGATTATCGAATCACAACCAGCAATGAAAATAATTAACTACTGCCGCTGATTTTGCTATATTATAAATCTATTTTCGTGTTAACTTCGTTACCTGGCACATATCCACATACCCATATATAGCCTTTATACAATAACTATTTAAGAAGATTAATATCATACTTTCTATCTACTTTAATTGCATTCAACGCTCCTACTGTAGCATCAATTATATCACTGTTAAATGCCCTACTGCCTAAGCTAAACCCTTTACTACTTAATTCTTCATTATTGTTTTTCACCTTATTCAGTAAGTCAATTATATGATTTATCCTATTTTTAGGCTCCTGCTGTATAATATCAAGCCATTGTCGCCTTAATTCTACAAAGAAGTGTTTAAATGGTGCAGGCTCTGCCCAAATAATATTTGCTGGATTAGGGCTATTTATCATTTCTCCACAAAATTCACAAGTCGGACCAAAATAGTTTTTTAGTCCTCGTCTATATGCTAAAGACAATTGTTGTTGTTTAAATTCACTTAACGAATTAGCATCATAATACCAAGTGCCTCGTCTTTGAATATTATCTTCTTCAGATTCAACAAATATATCTGGATCAAAACTTCTTACATTTCTAAAGTTGCCACTTGCTATTACATCAACACCTGCAGCTCCATATATAATGGATTGTTGATTAGAATATCCCATTATTATTTCTTTACCTGCTACCTTTAAGCTTATCAAAGCATCTAATAACGAGTACAAGTACTCCTCATCATCAACTAAGTATTTTGGAGATTTTAAAACAATATAAAACCCATTCACAGGATAGCTAATACAATTACTTATTAATTCATCAAAAACATCTTTATTTTTCACTATATCCTGTCCAAGGGCAAGAGTTAAAAACATCTTATAATTAGGACTGTACTCACGTGAACTATCAATAAATGCTTCCTGCATATCATACCAGTCTTTACCTATTGAATTTATATATCTTCCAGGTAAAATCACTTCATCAACATGCATTTTATTTATCTGGTACTCGATTACATTTGTACAAAAGTCCTTAGCAACGGAATTATTAAAGGCAATAGTCTCAAATGGTATGTCCCCGAAATACGGAAATTTTAATAACTTTTCTAGATTAGTTGCAGGAATATAAAATTGGGGATCAAATAAAACTTTAACTTTACGTTTCTTAAGCATACTCGAATGATTCTCTAGAGTAGAAACATCAGATGAACAACTTAATGCTCTAGGGGAAAGTATAAACCCTATATCAGGGAACTTATTAGCAAATTCATTGTTAATTTTCATCATGCCATAGCCTTGTTGTAGATAAAATCCCATTATTATTCCACCTCACTTAATAGATCAAGCATATATTTTGAAGAAACAGGCCTACGATGTACTGTTTTTTGTAAACAATTATATATCATATCAGATAGAATTTGAGGACTACACTCAAGTTTTGGAGGATTATAATTTAATGATTTAATCATAATAGCTTCCTTAGTTTTACACCCTTCACCAAATGGGTTATATCCTTTTAAGCATTCATACATTACAACTCCCCATGAAAACAAATCCGTCCTATTACATATAAGTTTTTTTTGATTTTTAATTTGCTCTGGAGCTGCATAGCCAACTGTCATTGGACCAAAAAAGGCCATATCAGCAGTAAGTGATTCCTTTTCTAAATCCCTTGCAATACCAAAGTCTAGGATTACAACTCTATTCGTTGAAATCATAATGTTTTCAGGTTTTATATCCCTATGGACTAGCTTATAATTATTAATCTCATTTAATGCTATAAGAATTTCCTTACCAATATAAAGAGTCTCTTGTATTCCAAGACATCCTTTACAAATCAGCATATCTCTTAAAGTTTCTCCGTCTATAAATTCTTCTATGATATATATGTACTTGACCCCATCGTTTTCTATAAAATTAAATTCATATAGTTCAGCAAAGTGCTTATCTTTAAGTATTGATGCTATTTCCAATTCCCTTAATGCTCTGCTTTTTGAATTATCAGATTTTATTTCTAAAAGCTTTAACGCAATTTTACCATAAACCTGATGTTGTCCTTTAAAAACAATCTTTTGTCCACCTATATTACATTTTTCAAGCCCTGTTACTTGAGGGAACCGTTTAATACAAATTTCAATCAATTGACTCTCATACGCACTCAATAAATTTCCCCCTTATTAACTGCTCATTTAACTGCCAAACTATAGGGCAATTTACTATACCCTTTTTTGCAGTTCTTAATAGTGTTTTAATTGAATTATCCTCTTTGAGAATAGATAATCCAACTCCTCTAGTTCCACATTCTTCTATTGATTTATTCATTATTGAATCTGATATTTCAGGCAGCAATATATAAGAATCATTTGTAAACCACAGATGCCTCTCAGCTTGCTCTATTGCTTGCTTCCATTTAGACAATTTTGCTTCATATACCCATATTCTCTTAATTATCATAGCATCCCTATAAGTTTTTGCTTTTATATAATGTTTATTAGTATCAATTAATTTTAAATCACATAAACTCTCTTTATTCCTTTTAAACTCAGCCTTACTGCAAGATAAATAATTAAATAATGTTTCTTCTTTTACCCAACTTTTCCCACAAAGATATGTCATTGAATAACTCATTATTTTTGTAAATTCAGTATTTTTATAATCCTTTTTCCTTTTTTCAAGCCTTTTTTCATCATACTCAATTATAATTACATCAGGCCTGCCAAAATTTGTATCCACTTCTCTCATTATTATTGATGGCCCTTGGGGGGCAATACTGCTTATAAAAGTTTCCACCAATTTTGCCTCATTTTCCCAATTCATAACTTCATACCCTCCTAAAACCTCATAACATATTTGAAATCATTATAGCATTATCTTTCCTTATAACCAAACTCATAATCAAATGCTACTCTTAAACAAGTTGTGTTATGTATGTCTAGGTATTTACACCAATTATTTACATATAAACATTATAACTTCCATGTAAAATTATAGCATCGATACCTATTTTATGCAACAAATTGATATTTGCGCGTAATAGTTTAGTAATCATCCAAAAGACAAAAGCCTTAAATTGTGTGGTTTAAAGCCTCATCATGATCTCTCAAAAACATATTTTTTTATGTATAAATTTACTGATAGAACAGGCATAAAAAAGCAGCATGGCTTGGGTTCACCCTGCTATCCTTAACATAATAAGCGCTAGGGAAAGCACTGATAAAGTCATCACATTTGAAAAATCTACGTTTATTGGGAGTAATAAATCATTGCTTAGTGTAATAAAATCCTATATAGCGTATTGTAGAACTTAAAATTTTAAAATATTAGTTTTTAAAATTTTAATGTGGTGTTTATCAGCGGTTTCCCAGGCACGACAGTTGGTCAGTTATTGGTCGAATAAAAAACCTTCTGATAATATTATTAATCTTATATTACCAGAAGGGCTATATTAAATCTATAACTGTATAACTTCGGGTCGAGTAGGCGAAACCTTGCAATTTCAACTCCTCACAGAACCGTGCTTGCACTATTAATGCACACGGCTCTTCACTCCATCCTTTACATTATGTAGCTACTTCCTGCACCTAATTCAAATATGTTTACATATACTTTTGCTCTTGGTAATGGATATTTCTTTAGGAATAGAACATACTTGTTCCAATTGAAGCTTTTCTTTTGGCTCCTACGATTCAGCCACTTGTAGATTAAGCTTCTGCATTCATCTATGAAGTTCCCTACTGCTCTACGATTATCTGTTATTCCATAGTAGTTACAGTGTCCTTGTATTTTCGCTTTCACTGTTTTCATAAATGCTTTTGTCGGCATTGTCCTATTCTTTTTCATCCATTCTTTACACCTAATCAAACTTGCTCTATATTTCTTCTTGCTTGTTTTCCTTTTTACTCTCTTACTTCCATTCTTGTCTCTTCCAACATAGTGTGTAAATCCAAGAAAGTCAAAGGAATTCCCGCCTTTATCTTCATCATCCTTGTCTATATCTTCGTCCTTGTTTAGTTTGATGATTCTAGTTTTCTCCTCTGCCACCTCAAGGTTAAACCTTTCTAACCTTTTTATGAACTCTCTGTAGAATTTTTCTGCATCTTCTTTATATTGAAAACAGAATGCACTATCATCTGCATATCTTACCATATATGCCTTGCCTTCACTGTATTTCTTTACTATCTTCTCAAACCATAGGTCTATTACATAGTGTAGATATATGTTTGCTAAAATTGGTGATACAACTCCTCCCTGTGGGGTTCCTTGTGGTGTATCATATTTTATTCCTGCTTCCATTATCCCTGCTTTTAGCATTCGTGTTATTAGCCTGTATAAGTTCTTATCTTCTATCCTGTATTCTATGAATTTCATCATCCATTCATGGTCTACATTATCAAAGAATCCTCTGATATCAGTATCTACTATATATCTTATTTCTTCCTTGTTTACAATCTTATCTAATAGTTTGATTGCATCATGACATCCTCTGTTTGGTCTGAATCCAAATGAACATTCCATAAAGTCTTGTTCATAGATAGCATTTAAAATCTTAGCTACAGCTGACTGTACCAGTTTGTCTTCATATGCAGGTATTCCTAGCGCTCTTTTCTTATTTGTTCCTGCTTTAGGAATGTATACTCGTCTAGCTGGCTGTGGCTTATATGCTTGTCTCTTCATTCTTGCTATTAAGTCTTCTATATTTTCTTCCAGATTTTCGCTATACATTTCCCTAGTTACTTCATCTGCTCCCGTTGCTCTTTTGTCGCTCATTTCTTGATGGCATTGCATAAGTGTCTCTTTGTTTATTAGGTGTGTTAATGATGTAAATCTCTCTTTAGGCTTAGTCTTCGCTACTTCTGCTATCCTTTCCAGTTTCGTTTCCATCTGTTCCCTCCCTCTGCGTGAAGCATTTGTTTCTCTTTGAGGTTGATGTTGTGTTACCGCCTTCCCTCCATAGGCATTACCCTACTTCTACAGTACTATGCATTAATCCGACTCCCTGATGCATTGGACTTCCTTACTTTGTTATTGCTTGGTCTAGTCCTACTCCCTCTGTGTGAAGAGCTTTCAGGGTCTCTCAAGTTGACTGTATCATATCAATGTATAGCATGCGATGGTCACCGACCCCGGGGAAGCCTGTATATTCTCGCTTAGCGAATATACAGATATTGTTTTCTACTCAGGCAACAGTATTAACCTTCCCGATATGTATTTCGAGGCTCAATCCCTTCAACTTTACGCTTACCGCCTACTACCTAACTGTCTACGCTTAACATCATAAGTTACCCGATGATGTTCAAGACTCGCTATGAGTGGTTTGCTAGACCTTTCTCAGTGGGCATTCCACCCACTATATGATACGCCCTTATCTTGACGCACTGCCTGGCACAAATGGCATTTTTCAGATGGTCAGAGTAATAAATAAATTAAGATAAATAATATACATTTTAAGTTATTATTGGTATTAATATTAATTATTTACAATTGGTAATTGTTGTGATATAGTTAATTTGCAGCTGCAGAGAAACAAAACAATAATTAAAAAACAATTTTAAGGGGGACATACTTTTGAAAAAAGCAAGACTTTCACTTTTTGTAGTTCTAATATTAGCATTAACATTAATAATGCCTTATGCGGATAATACAATACCAGCCAATAGTACAACATCTGATTCTCAACTACAGCAGAGACTAGACCAGATGGAAAAAGAAATTAGCGCAATTGAGAATTCAGAACTTTCAAAAGCACAAAGAGAAATCGAGAATATTAAAAATCAAGGTAAACTAACAGAAAACAACAAAAAAGATATTGAAAGTAAATATAATAAAATTATAAAGAGTGAAACAGATAAAATTCTAAAAAAGAATGGTTTTGATAAGGTATCTGCTGATGAAGATATCAGTTCAAATCAGTATACTTCATCAAATGATATAACATTGACTGATAGTCTATACTATGATAGCGTAAATAATCTTTATCGATTTACTGGAGATTGGTGTTTTTCTTCTTATGACTCTATGATGGATATAGAGGATTTTGCAGGTGTCAGAATGACAAATTCAACCGGATACTATATTTATAGTAGTTATGCTAAGACTTTTAATCAATTTGGCACCGAAACTGGCTATGTAGATAATCAGGGAATACACTCACCTAGTAATTCATACATTACTAAAAGGTTTCAAGATTCTGTTGGCACATGCTATAATGTAATTGATGCTGATATTGATGCAGGTGATATGCACATATGGCAAGCATATTCAGGCAGGATTACTCAGTATATCAAAAAAACAACAGGTGGAATAAATCAAATATTCCTTGATTATGCACATAATTATAAATCATGGATATTGGCAGGGGGTGCCCAAATTTCCAATGTAGGATTTACTGGAGTAAATTGTCAGTTGGTTGTAACTTATAATGCTGTTAGTGGTAACTGGCAAAGATGTAGTGGTGGAGAAACAATTCAATAAAAAAGACGCTGCTAAATAGTATTTAGCAGCGTTTTGATTAGTTTTTTATAATAGTCTATACATACAATCATAGATTTCCGCTATATTTTGAAATATTATAGGAGGAGTATGAACATGAAGATTAATACTCAATTTCTAACTGTATCTTTAACATTATCAATATTACTATTTTTCTTTGTAGGTGCAATATTGAAAACATATCAACCATTAACTGATTTCTTCTTATGTGCTATATTTGTACAACTAATTTTGAAAAACATTAACTTTGATAATTATAAATCAAGTTAATTTGTATAAGAGAGAATTAAACAAGATAGTAAATTGAGTTCGCTAAAATATTTATTACTTCACATGCAACTAATAATAGATATGAAAATGGTGTAAATGACCAGATTCACAAACCAGAGTATTTCTCTATGTTAGCAATTTGTTTGCAAACCATATAAAAAAGCACTTACTTTTAAAGTAAGTGCTTTATAAATTCAGTATATATGGCGGAGAGAGAGGGATTCGAACCCTCGGAACCTTTAACAGCTCACACGATTTCCAGTCGTGCGCCTTCAACCAGCTCAGCCATCTCTCCATTAATTAGAATGTTTAACTCGTACTTATGTATTATACTAGATACTTCACAATTTATCAACAGGAATTTTATTGACATAGAAATTTTTATTGTTAATTAAAACAAAATATATAAAATATTCGTATTATATGATAATGTTAAATTATATAACTATTTGAAAGGAAATACATTATGAAGCTACAGCTCGATAAAGGACTTTTGAAATACTGTTTCTATATTATCTTAACCGCTACAGCACTATATATACTGTATGCTGTGATTGGAAATATTGGAGCGATATTAATAACAATTTTTGCAATATTAAAAAGAATATTTTCAATATTGTCGCCATTTATTATTGCTCTGTTTATAGCTTATCTGCTGTATCCAATAGCAAAATGGCTGGAAACAAAGCTAATGAACAAAACAAAGCTTAGCAATAAACTTAAACGTACACTTAGTGTACTACTTACATATTTACTTATAGTGGGGATTTTCATATTTTTCATATATAGCACATATGTGATGATTGGTGGACAGCTCACAAATAATCTCAAAGTAAATAATATGATAGATTCTATCATAAAATACAGTGAAAAATACAACGACTTATTCCAAACAGCTCAATCCAAGCTAGAAGCAAGCGGATTGTCCGAGGATGTTAAACAACAGTTTAAAAATTTAATTGAGCGGACAAATGGACTTATTGGTTCTGCTATAAATGGAAGCTTTAACTGGATAAAAAGATTAGGCAGCAATCTGATGAATGTGCTACTTGGCATAATTATATCCTTCTATCTCTTAAAGGATATAGAGTATTTCAAGAAGTTAACAAACACTGTTTTTGACACCTTATTCAAACCAAAAGCAAATAAAAATACAAAATTGTTTCTCCTAGACGTTAATAATGTGATTTCTAAATTTATAAGAGGTCAGCTATTAGATGGGATCATAGTAGGTATATTAAGTTCTATAGGCTTGTGGGCGATAGGTTTGGACTTTTCTGTACTTATTGGTATGACTGCGGGTATAGCAAACATTATACCTTATTTCGGTCCAGTAATTGGATGTATACCTGCAATAATAGTCGGACTGCTTAGCGGGGTGCCCATCAAAGCGCTGTTTGCAATAATAGTATTTGTAGTAGTTCAACAGCTTGATAGCATGATAATTGCCCCTAAGATAGTGGGAGAAAGTGTGGGATTACATCCCGTGTTTGTAATTCTGTCTATAATTATAGGTGGTGCATACTTCGGGCTGCTGGGAATGTTTCTGGCAGTACCAGCAGCAGGAATAATAAAGCTGCTTTTAATGCGTTGGAGACAATGGAATATGAATAAATGATACAAATAACAAAGGGAAGCAATATCGCTTCCCTTTGTTATTTCTAAATTATATGGCAAGCAACGAAATGATCTGGAGCTACTTCTCTAAACTCTGGCATTTCTTGACTGCATATATCTTTTGCGTATCTGCATCTAGCCTTAAATCTACATCCTGGTGGTGGATTTATTGGACTAGGTACATCCCCTTCAAGTAGAATTCTCTTTCTTGACTTTTCTATTTTAGGATCAGCAATCGGAATTGCTGACATCAACGCTTGTGTATATGGATGCAATGGATTCTTATATAGTTCAACACTAGATGTCATTTCTACCATTGTTCCAAGATACATAACACCAACTCTGTCTGATATGTGCTTTACCATGCTTAAATCATGGGCTATAAACAGATATGTCAGACCTAAGTCTCTTTGTAGCTTTATCAACAGATTTACTACTTGAGCTTGTATTGAAACGTCTAAAGCAGAAATAGGCTCGTCACATACTATGAACTGTGGTTCAATTGCTAATGACCTTGCTACACCTATTCTTTGTCTTTGTCCGCCGCTAAACTCGTGTGGGAATCTGCTTGCATGCTCTTTATTCAAACCAACTGTTTCTAGAACATTATATATTCTTTCTGTTCTTTCTTTACCAGTGTACAGGTTATGAATATCTATTCCTTCTCCTACTATATCACCTACTGTCATTCTTGGATCCAGTGATGCATATGGGTCTTGGAATATCATTTGTGCTTTCTTTGTAAAATCCTTTTTCTCTGCTTTATTTAGCTTATGGACATTATTACCATTATATATTACTTCCCCGCCTGTAGCTTCATAAAGTCTTATAATTGTTCTTCCTGTTGTTGACTTTCCACAGCCTGATTCTCCAACAAGACCTAGTGTCTCGCCTTCCTTTATAGCAAAGCTTATGTTGTCAACAGCTTTTAGAATTGCGCCGCCACCTACTGTGAAATATTTCTTTAGATTTTTTACTTCTATTAAAGTTTTCTTTTCCGCCATTATCTTGTACCTCCTATACCTACAGGTCTTTCAACCTTTGGTGCAAGTGGGTGCTGCAAGAAACATGATACACTGTGTCCATTCTCTAACATGGTTTCTTCTGGTTGCTGCTTATAGCAGACTTCCATAGCATATGCACATCTAGCTGCAAATGCACAGCCTACAGGAGGACAGAACAAGTCTGGAGGAGTACCTATTATCGGAATAAGTTCTTCCTTATTTTCTGCATCAAGTCTTGGTACTGATTTTAATAGTCCCCATGTGTATGGGTGCTTAGGATTATAGAATACATCATCTGATACTCCGCTCTCAACAACCTTACCTGCATACATAACTATTATTCTTTCTGCCATGCCTGCAACAACTCCAAGGTCGTGAGTTATTAATATGATAGATGTATCTAACTTACTTTTTAATTCTTTCATCAAATCAAGAATTTGTGCTTGTATTGTAACGTCAAGAGCTGTTGTTGGTTCATCTGCGATTAACAGCTTTGGCTTGCATGATAGTGCTATTGCTATCATAGCTCTTTGTCTCATACCACCACTAAACTCGTGTGGATATTGATTAACTCTTTTTTCTGGGTTAGGAATACCAACCGTCTTAAGCATTTCAATTGCATTCTCGTGAGCTTGCTTCTTTGAAAGATGTTGATGCTTTATAAGTCCTTCAGCAATTTGCTTGCCAATGTGCATTGTAGGGTTTAGGGATGTCATTGGATCTTGGAATATCATACCCATTTCCGAACCCCTAACTGCTTCCATTTGCTTGTCACTGAATTTTGTTATATCTTTACCATTGAATATTATATTACCGCTTTTAAGTCTTCCTGGAGGCATAGGTACTAGCTTCATTATCGATTGAGCTGTAACGCTCTTTCCGCAGCCAGACTCACCAACTATGGCGATTGCTTCTGCTTTGTTTAAATGAAAGCTTACTCCTCTAACGGCTTGAACTTCACCGGCATATGTGTCAAATGATACATGTAAATCTTTGACTTCCAATAATTTTACTTTTTCCATACATACACACCTCCCTATTTTCTTAATTTTGGATCTAGTGCATCTCTTAATCCATCACCAAGTAATTGTAATGCTAGCATTGTTAAACTGATTAATATTGATGGTATAATCATTTGATATGGATATACCTGCATTGTTGCAATACCTGTGGCGGATAATTGTCCCCAGCTTGTTTTTGGAGCTTGGATACCTAATCCTATGAAGCTTAGGAATGCTTCTCCAAATATCGCACCTGGTATAGCAAATGTTAATGATACTATAATTACTCCAAGTGTATTTGGTATTAAGTGTTTTATTATTAATCTTGAGGAGCTGGCGCCTAGTGTCTTTGCAGCCAATACAAACTCTTGCTCTTTAAGTGATAAAACTTGACCTCTTACAAGTCTCGCAAGTCCCAACCACCCAGTAATAACAAAAGCTAATATTATCGGCACTATTCCCGAGCCTAAGTATAGCATTATTAGTATTGTTAAGATCAGTCCTGGTATTGCTATAAGAACATCTATTGTTCTCATTATTAACATATCTAGTAAACCGCCGAAGAAGCCTGAAGCTCCACCGATTAAAGTACCAACAATACTATTTAGAACAGCAGTTATTACACCTATAAATAATGAAACTTTTGCACCTTCCCATACTCTTTCCCATAAATCTCTTCCAAGTCCATCAGTACCAAACCAATGTGTTGCATTTGGCCACTTATCCCCATTTGTAAGATCATTTGTATAATAATCAAAGGGTGACATCAGCGGACCTGCAAATGCCATAATAGCTAAGAGTATTAGGAATAATAATGAAAGCATAGCTATTTTATTCTTTTTAAGTCTTCTCCAAGCATCTTGCCAATAAGTCATACTTGGTCTTATAATCGCTTGAGATTTCTCCTCATCTATTCCTACATGTCTAAATTGTTCTCGTTTTAGCTCCATCTTATTCCCCCCTTACTTATCTAATCTTATTCTTGGGTCAACCAATCCATATACTATATCAACAACAAAGTTCATTAATATTAAGAATGCACCAAAGAATATTGTTGTACCCATGATCATCGGATAATCTAAGTTTTGCATTGATCTTACGAAGTATTGTCCAAGACCTGGAATAGCGAAAACTGATTCTACAACGAATCCACCAGTAAGTAAGCCTGCTACGGTTGGACCTAGAATTGTAACAATCGGCAGCAATGCGTTTCTTATTTGGTGTTTAACTGTAATCTGTATAGGTGATAACCCCTTTGCTTTTGCAGTTTTAATATAGTCTTGCCCAACAACCTCAAGCATACTTGTTCTCATATATCTTGCTAAACCAGCTAATGTACCAAGTCCTAAAGCAAATGCTGGCATAATTGTATGGGCAAATGTCGTATAGGTAGCAACCGGCAGCCACTGTAGCTTAACCCCGAAAAGCCACTGTATAAGCCCTGCTATAATAAAGTTAGGAACTGATATACCTATAACGGCTATAAATATACTAAATCTGTCCCACCCTTTGTCATGATTTAGAGCTGCGACTATACCAAGCGCAACACCTGCAACAGTAGCAAAAACTAGTGCTCTTAATCCAAGATTTGCAGATACTGGGAAGTTATTTGCGATAATTTCGTTTACACTACGAGCTCTATACCTTAATGAGTTTCCAAGATCTCCTTGAACCAAATGACCCATGTAGGTGATGTACTGTTTATATAACGGATCATCCAAGCCATAGTACTTCATCATGATAGCCCTGATTTCAGGAGTGATTTTCTCATTTAAGAATGGGTCACCAGGTACCAATCTTACAAGAAAGAAAGTTATTGTGATAAGTACCCAAATAGTTATAAGTGATATAAGAAGCCTTTTAAAAATATACTTTACCAACTATTTTACCCCCTTTATTTTTGAATTTGAATATGTAGTAGATGTATCTTATAATGACAGTATATTCTGATATTATGAATTTTCATTTAATTAAGTGTGGTATATATGTGGTAATTATAGTATATTTTGTTAACATATAGATATCGGCAATATAATATGCTTATGAAATGTTAAGTAAAAAATAAAGAGTATAAAAGGGAAGCAATTTAATCGCTTCCTTTTATACTCTTTTAATGAAGTTAACACAGAATTATTTTTTAAAATACTGTTGTACACATGGGTTTATCTTTAGTTCTAAACAAGCTGTTCACAGTATCTGCATAACTTATGTCATTAATCTCACAAAGTCCAAGTTTCAAAAGAGCTTCAAAATTTACACAGCCCATAATCATAGCTGAGAAATCCGATATATCCATAGATATTTCAGCATCATAGTCTATGCCGCCTGTCACAGTAGGCTTTCCTGCTCTAAAATCCACTACAAATGGTTTGCTGTTTTCCTCAACAAAGCTGTCCACAATGTTTAGCTTTAGCTTGATGTTTTGGTTATTGAAGTTGTAATCTTGAAGCTGTTCAAAGAAACCTACGGTATCAATAATCCTGTACATCAGTCCCACTCCCTGTAGGTTGCTCTGATGATATACCGAAGTAAAATTAGCCTCACTTTCATCTCTTGGATCCTTTAGTAGGTAGTGGAAGTACTCATCCTGTGTATTTATTATTATTCTATTTATCTGGTCAAACTGTATATGTAGGAAGTTCAGCAGTTGATTTAGCACTTCAACGTTTTGATAAATCAGCTCTTTTACAATTATATCGTATTTAAGTGGGTTCACCTCACTGGCTTTTTTGAAGAAGAAAGATATATAGCCTTCAATTTTATCTTCCTGCTTGTAGACTATGGTTTTTTTACCTGGTGCAACTATATTGGACATCTCAATATTTGTCCTATTTATCATACCATGAGTCTTGGAGACAAATCGGTTATAACAGTCTATAAGCTGCTCCTGTTCTTGTTCCCTTAAGTAGTATATGCTTTTCCTGTTTTCAACGTTTGGCAAAGAGGCAGGCTTTATCCTGTAATGATTCATCTTAGTGCCAAAGCCAAAGCCCATTTGCTTATAAAAATCTGGTCTGAATGGGTACAGCATAGCCATGGAAAGCTTTTTCTGTCTATAGTAATCTATAAAGCAGCTTATAATGTCCTTTGCCACTCTTTCCTTCTTGTGTATAAGATCAACTGCTACAAAACCTACTCCACCAGTCTTCATTTCCACGCCATTAAAATTCATAACTAAGTCTTGCAGCTGCATCCCCCCTACTAATTCGTCGTCTCTGTAGGCTCCATATACATTGATGGTTGGGTCTTCCTTTTGCAGCTTTATCATTCTTTGTGCCTGGTTTTGGAGATCTTCTTGAGTATGAATATTCATAAATGGATATGCTAATCCACCTATCTTTATAAATTCCTTTATACCCTCTTCATCTAGAATTTTGAATTCACTGTTTATTATCATAATATTACCCCCTCCAGCTCCTACGATTTATTTAAAGATAAAGGAAACGCAGAACTTATGTCCACATTTCCCTTTATTATTTCCCAAATAAATACTCCATACCCTCATCAAAGTGCTTCTTTATCTCCTGCTCGTTTGCTTCAAAGTATTTTATATTCTTGATTCTTTTTTCTGTTATCAAATCAATGGACTTCAGTACCTCTATATGATGCGATATTGTGGCAGTTGTTAAATCCAACCTTTCTGCCAGCAGTTTTCCATAAGTTGGCTCTTTTATGATAGCTCTAAGTATCTCAAGCCGAGTCCTATCTGATATTATCTTAAATACTTGGGATATGTTATCTCCTATTTTGCCCACAGAGTCTTCTGATTGTTCCATTGCAAAAACCACCATTTGTGCGTCAGAACAGTAAACTCTTAGCTTATGAGGCGATATGAAATAAGATGGTATGAAGTAATACTCACTAAAGTCGAATGTTCTCTTAAACTGCCTATCCATTATTTCTTGAGAAACATCCAAAGGAGTCTTATCCCTCAGCTTGCTATATATCTTTTGGTTTAGCTTACTATAATCTTCTTTAATAGAATTCAGTTTGTTTTTAAGTACTCTATTGTTCATTTCCTCTATAAGCTTTATGAGGTCTGCTTTGAACTGATGTGTGCTGTAAAAAAGCAACTCAAACCCTTTAATATTGTCGTTTACCAGAGATGGCTTTTCTTCTTCAAGCTTCTTTAAACTCTTTTTTTTGCATATTACTTCTTGTATCTGATTATAATCTAACTCTTCACCCAATATAGTATATATAAAATCTACATCATCGTATGTGTCCATTCGTTTTGTAAGAAGTGAAACATCATCAAAGGCTCTTTCTTTGATAATAAACTCAAATAGCTCCATTCCCTGCAATCTCATTCCTGATAGAACCTTAAGCATCTTCAAGCTTTCTGTAGAAAGATTACTTAAAAGCGCGCTCGAAAGCTTTTCTGAAAGCTTATGATCGCTTTTATTTGATAAATAGCGTATTGCTGCTGCCAACTCAATGGTTAATGAGTTTTTCACCTGTATTATCGGTGAGTTTTTATGTTCCATATCTAACGGCATGATCTCACTCCTGCTTTGATTTTTGTGTAATATCTTTAAGAAATATTATATCATACGTACTTAATAATTGATATTATGGCTAATATAAAAGACTTGAAGCTTGTCAACACAGAGCATTATTCTATGTTTGTTTATTATTCTTATGTTTGTACATTTCCATGTCTGCTTTTGCAATTAGCCTTTCTATTTTTGGCTGCTCTTCAAAATCGTAGGCTATTAGTCCATAGCTTAAACTAAGCTTATAAGGCTTTTCCTTCTTTGCATTGATTTCATCCAACGCCTTCTCAATCCTGCTAAGCACCTGCTCACCCTTTTCCATATCGCACTCGGGCAGCACTAGCAAGAATTCATCTCCACCCAGTCTGCAGAGTCCATCTGACTCCCTGATTATTCCCTTAAGTACATTTGTGATAAGCAGTATATAATCGTCACCCTCCTGATGTCCATATGTATCATTAACTAATTTTAGTCCATCCATATCTATATATCCAATTATTAAATCCCATTCATTGCGCTTGCAGAGCTGAATTTGCTTCTCAAGCACTATTATGCCTGCTCTTCTGTTTAGAGCACCTGTAAGTATGTCCGTGGTAGCATATAGCTGAAGCTTCTTTTGTGCATCCTTTATTTCAGTTATGTCTCGCACTACCTCTACCTTTGCCAGCATATTTCCACTATCGTCTTGTATACTGGAGCTTGATACTAGGGATGGAAACTCGCTGCCATCCTTTTTAACATGATAAATCTCGTTCATGTATAAGCCTTCATCAGTACCGTTGCAATCCCTATGTAACTCATGACAAAGGTCAATGCACTTACTTAACATGCAATAGCTTTTTCCAATTACTTCTTCCTCACTAAAGCCAAAGGTCTCAGTAAAAGCTTTATTTACAAATATTATATTATCGTCTATATCTGTGATATAGACACTGTCTCCAATACTCATAAGCGCATGTGAAAGTATTTTAAGCTGCTTTTGGCTTTGGATTCGCTCTATTGCTTTTTCTATAGTTATAGGTAGTACCTTAAGATAATTGCCCTCGTTGTCTTTTACCAGATAATCGCAGGCACCCTCATGCATAGCTCTTACAGCTATTTCTTCATTGCCCACTCCAGTGGTGATAATTATAGGTGTTTCTTTCAGTAGCTTCATAATATCAAAGGCAGTTCCATCTCCTAGCATATAATCCGTAATAACCAAATCAAAGCTATCACTTTCTACAGCCGCAGTCGCCTCCTCTGCTGAACCCGCTATCATGTACTCATAGTCAAGCTCACCTCTTCTGACCATCTTTTTAAAAGCCATTTGATCAATGATATCATCTTCTACCAATAATATCTTATAGCCTTTATCTTTCATAATATCCCCCCGCCAAAGTTTTTAACATATTGGCATATCACTGCATGTCCAATATTTATCTATTGCCTTCATCACTTCAATAAATTCACTATATATAACAGGCTTCGTAATATAGCCTGCAACACTTGATTTAAAGCTTTCTATCCTATCCTTTTCCTGAGAAGAGGTGGTAAGCACTATCACAGGTATTATCTTGTGCTTGTCACTCATCTTTACTAGCTGTAAAAATTCAATGCCATTCATTCTTGGCATATTTAAATCTAGTAGAATTATACTTGGTCGCTCATTTTGAGGATTATCGAGATATTCCAAAGCTTCTTCACCGTTTCCTGTTACAATAATATTGTTTTGCAGATTTATCTCCCGAAAAGCTCTTTTTATTGTCAACACATCTATATAATCATCTTCTACCAGAAGTACAGGTTTTCTACTTTTCATCTTGTTCATCCCTTTATCAATATTTTTTATTCTTTGTGTAATATATCCAAAATATAAGTATTGAAGTATTCTATGGATTTTTCGGTATTGTGAAGTAGAAGGTCGTTCCCTTTCCGACTTCTGATTCCAGCCATATATTACCACCATTTGCTTCTATAATCTTTTTTACTATAGAAAGTCCTACTCCGGTACTCTCAAACTTATCTCTAGGCTGCAGAGTCTGGAATATCATAAATATTTTGTCAAAATACTTTTCGCTAATTCCTGCGCCGTTATCAGTTACACTAAGCTTCCAATAATCTCCTGTATCCTCATAGTCTATGATGATGTATCCTTCTGGCTTATCCATAAACTTAATTGAATTGCTAATAAGGTTTTGAAAGATCTGCACCATATTTATTATTTCACCCTTAACCACAGGTAATGCTTCTATCTTTATATGTATGTTTGGTGGTGGAGAAATCAGCTCTATCACTTCGCTGACCACCTTGTTCAAATTAACATCTACATAGTTTTCCTTTACCCTTGTAACTCTTGAGTATTGTAGTATTCCATCTATAAAGTTTTTCAACCGCTCTACACGGTTTTCCATTAGGTTTATGATATCTATGCCTTCCTTGTCCAACTTGTCCTTATAATCAGTAACCAGCCAATTAGCAAGTGAGCCTATACCCCTTAGAGGAGCTTTTAGATCATGGGATACAATGTATGCGAAATTATCCAGCTCCTTGTTTGTTTCCTCCAGCTTTTTAACTAGCTGAAGCTGTTTCTCTTCATTTTCCTTCTGCTGTGTAATATCCTCTATCATGGCTATTATGAACTGAAAGTCCTGTCCTACATTCTGTATATATGACATTTTTACATTTGTCCAAATCACCTTTCCATCCTTGCGTATATACCTTTTCTCTATTTTATAACCTTCTATATTGCCCTCAATCAGGTCATTATAAAGCTTGATATCGTTTTCTGCATCATCAATGTATGTAATATTGCTAATACCGATATTTTTTATTTCGCTGGCATTATAACCTAAAATACGCTCTAGAGCAGGGTTAGCCTCAATAACCGCACCTTTTATGTTAAGTAATGCAATACCAATAGGTGAGCCTTCAAATATTGATCTGGACCAAGCCTTGCTCTTTCGCAGTAGCTTTTCTATCATATGCAGGTCATCTATATCACTCTTAAATTTCTCATTGTTTTTGGATATTTCATAGTTTTTCTCCAGCAACTCATTTTTCATCCTGTCAAATTCATAGTATATTGAGTCAACAGGATTATGCAAGGTGTTTTGAATTACAGCCTTATAAATGCAGAAAAAAGCTATGAACTTCAATATATGAGCCCAAATGCAAAAGTCACCGTTCATACCATTATCCATTATTAGTAGAATATCTATGGCTACAAAGGATAGTAATGCAAGCAGCATGTATTTGTATACTCTATAATTGGAATTCTTTCTATTTACTAGTAACATAATTAATGCTGATATAAAAAGTATTAAAACGAGAAGCTCTATATGCTGAAATGTCTCAGTTGTGCAAAGAATATTTGTATATTGCTTCAAGCTGCTGCCTAAGTATAAAAGTGTCCCTATTAATATAACTGTTATAAAGGAATATACTGTTATGCATAAAGTAGTATTCAGTTTTCTTTTATAAAATAGAACTGAAGCCGATAATGAAATACTCTGAATTAATCTTGAGATAATGCTTAGCATCGGTGTAATGTTCAGACTTCCCATGCCAAGTATGTCAATACCTATATAATTGAGTAAATGTAAAAACTCAAATATAGATGCAAAGCAAAAAGCTATTCCTAGAAATGTAAGATAACTATTACGAGATAGTGCATATGTATTTAATACCACAACAAATGCTGAAAATCCAATTATAACTGTAAAAAGTTCTGCCAAGGTATGGAAGGTAGGATTACTACAGCTTCCAAATGATACTGCCAATACTATTATCACTGTCCAAATCAGGGTATTGCCAAGAAAACGTAGCAGCTTATTGCACTGTAATGCTTTTTGCTTAA
This sequence comes from uncultured Clostridia bacterium, assembly GCA_942492835.1. Taxonomy (GTDB): domain Bacteria; phylum Bacillota; class Clostridia; order Lutisporales; family Lutisporaceae; genus GWB2-37-7. The sequence goes on from OW818645.1 coordinate 1,921,375, forward strand.
TATTTAATCTAATCAATAATCTGACCACCCTCAAAAATTCTACACTATACTTCCTCTACTTCTAGTATTAATCATTTAATATCATTTCTATTTTATTATACTACAAACTTTTTAAAGTAAGTATATTTTATTAACATATATGCTAATAACTTTGCAATATTCTTATATTTAGAATTTATGTAATAAACTAATTACTTTTGCAAATACTTAATATGATTACTTATATTGAATGCACAAAATAATCAACAAAAAATATATTGAAAGGAAGGTGACCCCTGTATATCAGGTATCATATGGAAGAATATAAGGTTGATAAAGAAAAACTAAAAAAGCTTGGAGATTATATTGAAGGTTTAGATTATGCCGAGGGTGAGCTTATCAATATACTTAGAGAAGCACAGGAGATGTTTGGATTTCTACATATGGATATTCAGCTTTTTATTGCTAGAAAACTTGGTATTCCTGCTGCTAAAGTATATGGAGTTGCTACATTTTATTCCTATTTCACCATGACTCCAAAGGGCAAACATGTAATCAGCGTTTGTCTGGGTACAGCTTGTTTTGTAAAGGGTGCTGATAAACTAGTTGAGGAATTCAGGAAGCAGCTTAACATCAAGGAGGGAACTTTATCAGAGGATGGTATGTTCACTTTAGACAGCGTTCGATGTGTAGGTGCATGCGGCTTAGCTCCTGTAGTAATTGTAGACGGTAAAATTCATGGCAGAGTTAAGCCAGAGGATATTTCTGCAATTATTAAGGAGGTCAATGAAGGTGAACCAAGCAAACAAATGCTTATTAAGCAAAACGCTCAGTAGATAGAACGCACAAATTAATTATCAACAAAACGGGATGGAGGTTAATTATGTCAGCAATAAAATCACTTGATGAATTGAAAGCCTTAAGAGATAAGTATCTAAGCAGCGTAGATATGAGGAGCAATACTAATGAAGTAAGTAAAATCCGAATATCTGTTGGTATGGCAACCTGTGGTATTGCTTCCGGCTCAAGAGAAACCATTAATGCAATAGTTGATGAAGTAAGGATTTTGGGTCTTAGCAACGTTTCAGTAATTCAGACAGGTTGTTTGGGATACTGCTATGCAGAACCAGTAGTAGAGATAAGGATGCCCGACAAAGAGCCTGTGCTTTATGGAAATGTTGATAGCAAAAACGCAAGAGAAATTGTAAACAGACATGTTAAAAATGGCGAGGTAATAACCGACTTAGTCATAGAAAGGTCAAGGTGTTAGTATGAGCGGCTACAGAATGGATATACTAGTCTGCGGCGGCACAGGCTGTCAGGCCTCAAACAGTATGCATGTCATAGATACCTTGAATAGAGAGATAAAGACAGCAGGATTAGAAAAGGAGATAAATATCGTTACTACAGGCTGCTTTGGTTTCTGCGAGCAGGGACCCATAGTAAAAATACAGCCTGACAATGTGTTTTACGTCAAAGTAACTCCTGAGAGTGCAGTGACCATAGTTCGAGAGCATATTATAAAGGGAAGAGTCGTTGAGGAGCTTCTGTTTGAAGAGCCAAAAACCAAAAAAAGACTTGGAGAACATGGTGATATGCCCTTCTATAAGAAACAGGAAAGAATTGCACTCAGAAACTGTGGTCTAATAGATCCTGAGAATATTAATGAGTATATAGCTGTAGATGGCTATCAGGCATTAGGCAACGCCTTAACCATGATGACCCCAGAGCAGGTAATAGATGAAATAAAGAGAAGCGGTCTAAGAGGTAGAGGTGGCGGCGGCTTCCCTACTGGTATTAAGTGGGAGCTTACTAGAAAAAGTAAAGCAGACAGAAAGTTTATAATCTGTAATGCTGACGAAGGTGATCCAGGTGCTTTCATGGACAGAAGTATACTAGAGGGTGATCCTCATAGCGTACTTGAAGCTATGGCTATTGCGGGTTATGCTATCGGTGCCGACAGTGGCTTCATATACATAAGAGCTGAGTACCCTTTGGCTATAAATAGGCTGAAAATTGCTGTTTCACAAGCCTATGACATGGGCTTATTGGGTAAAAATATTTTGAGTACCGACTTCTCCTTTGATATACATCTAAAATATGGGGCAGGTGCTTTTGTATGCGGCGAAGAAACTGCTCTCATAAACTCCATTGAAGGAGGTAGAGGAGAGCCAACTGTTAAGCCTCCTTTCCCAGCTGAAGTAGGACTTTGGAAGAAGCCAACCAACATTAACAATGTAGAAACCTTTGCAAACATATGTCCTATCCTGTTAAAAGGTTCAGATTGGTTTTCTTCTATAGGCACAGAAAAAAGCAAGGGAACAAAGGTGTTTGCACTTGCGGGTAAGGTAAACAACGTCGGACTCGTTGAAGTTCCAATGGGAACTACCCTCCGGAGTATAGTCTTTGACCTGGGCGGTGGCATAAAGAATAATAGAAAATTTAAGTCTGTGCAGACAGGTGGCCCTTCTGGAGGCTGCATTACTGAAGAAAATCTCGATATACCTATTGATTATGACTCACTGACAAATATAGGCTCCATGATGGGCTCTGGCGGGATGATAGTATTAGACGAAGACGACTGCATGGTAAATATCGCAAAATTCTATCTGGAGTTTACCGTTGATGAGTCCTGCGGTAGATGTACAGCCTGTCGTGTAGGTAACAAGAGACTTCATGAAATACTAACGAAGATTACAGAAGGCAAGGGTACAGAGGAAGATTTAGAAAGGCTTAAGGATTTGTCACAAATAGTAAAGGACAGCTCCTTATGTGGTCTTGGTCAAACTGCCCCCAACCCAATACTAAGTACAATGAAATATTTTTGGCACGAGTATCAAGCTCATGTGGTTGACAAATACTGTCAAGCAGGTGTATGCAAGGCTCTGTTAAAGTATCACATTATAGCAGAAAAATGCAAGGGCTGTACTCTATGTTCAAAAGCGTGTCCAAAAGACGCCATATCAGGCAAAGTAAAGGAAGCCCATGTGATTAATAAGGAAGAATGTATTGCGTGTGGAGCTTGCGAAAAAGCCTGCAAATTCGACGCAATAACAAGAATGTAAGGAAGGGAGTAATTTGAGTGTCAAAAATAAATTTAACTATAAATGGTATGCCCGTTGAAGCTGAAAAAGGTATGAACATAGTAGATGCCGCAAAACTTGTAAATGTTGAAATTCCTACTCTATGTCATTTAAATATTCATGATATAAAAATGGTAAATAGAACTGCTTCATGCAGAGTTTGTCTTGTTGAGATAGAAGGAAGACGCAATCTTTCTCCCGCTTGCGCTACTGAAGTAACAGAAGGCATGAAGGTGCGAACCGACACCTTAAGAGCTATTAATGCACGGAGAACAATGGTGGAGCTGCTGCTATCTGATCATCCCACTGACTGTCTTGTATGTGAGCGAAATCAAAACTGCCAGCTTCAAAAGCTTGCAGCAGATCTAGGTATAAGAAAGTTGAAATATGAAGGTGCGATGACACACTACACCAAGGATTCCTCAAGTCAAGCCCTATATAGAAATCCTGATAAATGTATAATGTGTCGCCGCTGTGAAACTATGTGCAACGAGGTACAGACTGTAGGCATATATTCCGCAGTGCATAAAGGCTTTGAAACCGTTGTTGCTCCTGCTTTTGGACTGCCTATGGTGGATACGCAATGTGTATTCTGTGGTCAGTGTACGCAGGTTTGTCCTACAGCGGCGCTTACAGAGGTAAGCCACGTTGCTAAGGTATGGAAGGTGTTGGCAGATGAGGATTTGCATGTAGTTGTCCAGACAGCTCCTTCAATCAGAGTTACCTTGGGAGAAAAGTATGATATGCCTCCAGGCACAGATGTAACTGGCAAAATGGTATCTTCTTTAAGACGATTGGGATTTGATATGGTATTTGATACGAACTTTGGTGCTGATGTTACTATTGTAGAAGAAGCCCATGAGTTTATAGACAGACTGCAAAATGGCGGTAGACTACCTATACTGACAAGCTGTTGCCCTAGCTGGGTTAAATTTGTTGAGCATCAGTTCCCAAATTTGATTGATATACCATCTACCTGCAAGTCCCCTCATATGATACTTGGAGTGCTTACAAAAACCTATTATGCAGAGAAGTATAATATAGATCCTAAGAAAATTATAGTGGTTTCTGTAATGCCTTGTATTGCTAAGAAATATGAAATAATACGTGAAGAGATGCTAAGTGACGGTCTGCGCAATGTAGACCATGTAATTACAACAAGAGAGCTTATTGCTATGCTTACGGAAGCCGGAATTGACTTTAAAAACCTTCCAGATGATGATTTTGATAATCCTCTAGGTATTTCAACTGGTGCAGCTGATATTTTTGGGACAACAGGAGGTGTAATTGAAGCTGCACTGAGAACCAGCTATGAATGGTTGACAGGAGAAGAGCTAAAAGATGTAAATTTTCATAGTGTCAGAGGTCTTGACGGATTGAAGGAAGCTACCGTAAATATAAATGGCACAGATATAAAAATTGGTGTCGCCCATGGACTTGGTAATGCTCGAGAGCTATTGAAATCTATTGAAAAAGGAGAAGCTCATTATCACGCAATAGAAATAATGGCTTGTCCAGGAGGTTGTATAGACGGTGGTGGACAGCCATATCATATGGGAGATATTGAGCTGGTAAAAGCAAGAGCAGCTGGTCTTTACAAAATTGACAGGGATAAGACAATGCGGAAGTCTCACGAAAACCCTGATGTAATCAATCTCTACAAGGAATATCTTGGTGAAATCGGTGGTCATAGAGCTCATGAGCTGTTACATACACATTTCAAGGTGCGTGAAAAAATATAAGGAATAGTTGCAATAAAAAGAATTCAAAAGAGAGACTGTGTTTTTCAAAATACGGTTTCTTTTTTATTGTAGAAACATAGAAATCAGTTCGCTACAAGTGGTATAATATACCACAGAACAATGAAAATTTGAGTTGTAGATATTAAAATAGGGGGGATTTACATGTCACATTATGAAAGAAAATCAAATGAAGTAGTAAAAAATGGTATTGGCTTCGGCGCATGCCTTGCAATGGTTATATCCTTTGTTACTTGGAAATCGGTATTTTGGGCTATATTGCATGGTCTTCTTGGCTGGTTTTATGTTATTTATTATCTAATAAAATACGTTTACTAAAAAAAGCTTTGCAGAGGATAAATGTTACTCATCTGCAAAGCTTTTTTCTTACAAATTTTTTAAAGTAAATAATACCCCAAACAAAAACCTATGGTTCCCAGAATAAGAGTAAAAATCATATATATAGCGGCATTAAAATACTTATCATTTTTTATTAGTTCAAACCCTTCATACATAAAGGTCGAGAAGGTTGTAAAAGCTCCTAGGAAGCCTTCCCCCGCAAACATATAAGCTTGTCCAGAGCTATATGAAGCACTTACTACGCCAAGCATAAAAGCTCCAACTATATTTATAGCGAAGGTTGCATATGGAAAGCTTGTCATATTAATGTACTTATTTATTAATCTACCTAAGGAGTAGCGAGTCATACTACCCAGCATGCCTCCTATACCTACAATGATAAAAGTCACTTCACTGCCCCCTATTCTCTGATGTCTGTAGTTTTAAAATCAATCTGTCACCTACCTTAGCACCTGCAAATACTGCCAAAAGCCCCAAGGCTATAGATAATACAGCATAAAGCAAAGCGCTCAGTAAGCTTCCGCTAGCCAATTTTAAACTTAATTCCTTACTAATTGTTGAAAAGGTAGTAAAGGCACCAAGAAACCCTGTCGTTATACCCAACTTTTTTGCCTCATCCAGCTTAAGTATGTCTGTAGATACAGTAATAATAAATCCAAAAATCAGGCATCCCAATACATTTATCACTAGAGTGTTTATAGGCAAGCTTCCTATAAGAATTGGAAATTCTAAAAGCTTCATAGAAAATCTCAGAACTGCCCCCAAAAATCCCCCTATAGCAATCATTATATATTTATGCATATTTATTACTCCTTTTCATGCTTAAGCAGCCATTCCTTACGCCACAAACCACCTTCATAGCCTATCAGCTTGCCAGTTGAGCCTATTATCCTATGGCAGGGAATAATTATAGCGATCTTATTCTTGTTGTTTGCTCCGCCTACTGCTCTACTTGCTTTTTCATTTCCTATCGCCCTAGCAATTTCTCCATAGGTAGCAGTTCTTCCATAAGCAACCTTTGTAAGTTGATGCCATACGTTTTCTTGGAAAGCAGTTCCCCTTGTACATAGTTTAAGGTCAAAGACCTTCCTTGTGCCTTTGAAGTACTCATCAATTTGAGTCAAGGCATTATTAAGTATTGCCGGAGCATTGTCGTGAGTCTCACCGCTTTCTTCTACAAAAGAAAGCTCGAGTATACTGCTTTCATCTGATACAAGCTCAATTACTCCGATAGGTGAGTTGTAATATGCTTTATGCACTATAAAACCTCCCTAATATTAAGGGCAGACACATAGGTCTGCCGCTACATATTATTTCTTTATTTCTTTATTTCAAAGGAGTTCTTTAGGGATACTATCCTATTAAAAACCAGCTTATCCTTTGTTGTATATTTTGAGTCAACATTAAAGTAACCATGTCTTATAAACTGAAATCTATCTTGTGTCTTTGCATCCTTCATATATGGCTCTGTATAGCCCTGAAGTATCTCTATGGAGTTTGGATTTATCTCCTGTAAGAAATTATTTCCATCACCATCATCATCCTTTAATATCAAAGGCTCATACAGCCTGAACTCGGCTGGTACTGCATTTTTTGCATCAACCCAATGCAGTGTACCCTTAACCTTCCTTCCATTGAAGCCTGATCCGCTCTTTGTCTCAGGATCGTAAGTACAATGTATTTCGGTTACATTGCCCTTCTCATCCTTAACCATCTCGTTACACCTTATGAAGTAAGCATGTTTAAGTCTTACCTCATTGCCAGGAAATAATCTAAAATACTTGTTTGGAGGATTTTCCATGAAGTCCTCCTGCTCTATATAAATTTCTCTTGAAAAAGGAATCTGTCTGCTACCGAGCTCTGGATTTTCCAAATTATTCTCTGCATCCAGCATTTCTACTTGTCCCTCAGGATAATTAGTTATAATAACCTTAAGAGGTTTAATAACGCTTAAAATAGCAGGCACCTTTGGCTTTAAATCTTCTCTTATAAAATGCTCCAGCATTTGCACATCTACAGTACTATTAGTCTTAGCCACACCTATTTCTCTACAGAAGCTTCTTATAGCCTCAGGGGTATAGCCTCTTCGTCTCAAGCCTGCAATTGTAGGCATACGTGGGTCATCCCAGCCATCAACCACTCCTTCATCTACTAAAAGTTTAAGCTTTCTCTTGCTCATTACAGTGTTTGTCATATTAAGTCTTGCAAACTCGATCTGTTGAGGTTGGCTCTTCATTTCACACTCTTTTACTACCCAGTCATACAATGGTCTATGATCCTCAAACTCTAGTGTACAGATAGAATGTGTTATATTTTCTATAGCATCTTCAATAGGGTGCGCATAATCATACATAGGATAAATACACCATTTGTCACCAGTGTTGTGATGGGTAGTATGAGCTATTCTATAAATAATAGGATCTCTCATGTTTATATTGGGAGAGGACATGTCGATTTTTGCCCTAAGCACCTTTTCTCCATCCCCAAACTCACCTTTACGCATTCTGTCAAACATCTCAAGATTTTCTTCTATACTTCTGTTTCTATTGGGGCTTTCCTTACCAGATTCTATAAGAGTTCCTCTCATTTGTCTTATTTCTTCGGGAGACAAATCACATACATAAGCTTTACCCTTCTTGATTAAGAGTACTGCTCTTTCATACATTTCCTCAAAGTAATCAGAAGCATAGTATAAATTTTCCCAATCAAAGCCCAGCCACTTGACGTCCTCCATTATAGATTCTACATACTCTGTATCTTCCTTAACAGGATTTGTATCATCAAACCTAAGATTAGTCTTGCCACCAAACTCATCAGCCAATTCAAAATTCAGTACTATTGATTTGGCGTGTCCTATATGAAGATAGCCGTTTGGCTCAGGTGGGAATCTTGTTATGACTTCCTTACGCTTACCAGATTCTAAATCTTCAGTTACAATATTTTTTATAAAATTTGAAGAAGTTTTGATTTCCATAAAAACACCTCTTTTATATTTATACAGCATACAATACTGCCTTTTTTAATATATTTATATAATTATAATATATTGACTAGTCTTTATTCAATAATAACTTACCTTATGTGCTCATATATACCATTAATATTTTGATGTTATACATTATTAATTATTCCTGTGCAATCTTAATCCCTCTTGTCAATAATAGATTGATAATTGCTATACCTGCACCCAATATAAAGACCATTTCATAACCAAACGTAGCCCAGACTAGACCACCCAGCCAGGGGACTATCATAGCAACAATATGATCCAAACTTATACCCATGGACAAGGTAGGCGATACATCCTCTGGACTTATAGCTATTTTATTTAGATAAGTGGCTCTAGCCATACCAGCTGCCGTCAGTAGCTGATCTAATATATAACATGCAGCAGTGATTATCAAAGCTGTGTCTACATTTAATCCTAGGTTTCCTGCTACAGCATATCCCATACACACTACAATAAGTAATATAGCCTCCGCTGCCAGAACATACCTCTCGCCCTTCTTATCAATAAGTGTTCCTACAAAAGGTTTAAAAAACATACCGATTCCTGCCACTATAAAGCCCAATACAGCAAAGGTTGTAACCCCTTGATTAAATATCTTTATAAGCACCCACGGTCCAAAGGTAACGAAGATTTGCTTTCTAGCTCCGTATAGTATGCTGAGACAATAGAATAAAGTGTATTTCTTCCTTAAGAAAAATCTTTTCCCTGTAGTCTTGGTCTTATTTGGTGACATTCTAAATATAAATATTGCTGATCCTAAGAAGGCTATAGCACCTACGGTATACGCTGCAGAATAGCTTATCTTTACAAACCTGAACAGGAACGCTGTAGCTATACTTGTAAGTAAGAATGCGGCAGTGTTCATCCCATTTATTTGTCCCAAAACCTTTCCCATATTATTCTTACCTGCTAAACTCATACCTATGCTGTTTGACATAGGTAAAAACAAGTGCTGACCCATACTATATATGGTCATCCATATCATCATTACACCAAAGCTTTTAGACAAATAACCTAAGCCCATCATACCTATAGCAGCCAATATGTTTGCAATAGCCGCTATCCTCACATCTCCCAGTGCCAGTAACGCTCCTGACACAAAAACCACTAAAAATCCCGGAAACTCCCTTGGAAACTCCAATATAGTACGCTGTGAGACAGTTATGTTAAAGGTATCATTTAAAAAGTTATTAAACACAGAACTGTCAATACTTTGGCTTATACCCAAAAAAGCACTAGCTATAAGAAATAATAATAAGTCTCTCTTTTTCAATTTGGTACCCCCACAAAATTATATTACTGTTCTTTTATCACTCTGCACACATACACATAAATCAAACTATTAAAATATGACTTCTACTTATAATATAATAGCATAATAAAAGCTCAAAATCAGTATAGTATAATCATAAACAATAGACTACATTATTTACTTTTTACTAATAAGATAGTAACATAATATATAAAGATATCAGAAAGGAAAACTATTTATGAGGAAGGTCAAGTTATTTACTGACAGCACCTGTGATTTAACAGATGAGATTCTGCAAAAATATAACATTTCAGTAGTTCCACTATATGTGCACTTTAACGAAGATGCATTTAAGGATAGAGTAGACATAAATCCAACAGAATTATATAAGAATGTTGATGAGTATGGTATTCTTCCAAAGACAGCCGCTCCTTCTCCTGGAGATTTCTACAATGCTTTTAAACCCTTTGTGGATGAAGGAAGAGAGATATTGTTTATAGGTATTTCTTCTTTAATATCCTCTACGGTTCAAAATGCAATCATTGCCAAAAATGACTTGGGAGCTGCTAAAATTGAAATAGTAGACTCTTTTAATTTGTCTACAGGAACAGCCGTGCTTCTTCTAAAAGCAGCAGACTATATAGAAAAAGGCTTAAGCCTAGAGGAAATAGGAGAAAAGTTAAGGAGCCATGCACCAAAGCTTCAAAGCAGCTTCGTAGTAGATACCTTAGACTACCTGTACAAGGGAGGCAGATGTTCTGCTATCGAACTCTTTTTTGGCAGCGTCTTGAAAATTCACCCTATCATCAAGTTAAAAGAGGGTAAGATGATAGTTGGAGAAAAGGTTCGAGGGAAAATGGAAAAAGCATTGGATCTTATGGTAGAAGATACACTTACAAGAAAAGACAGGATAGACTCCAATAGAATATTTCTAACTCATTCTATGGCTCAAGAGAGTGTAGATTATGTAAAAGCAGTCCTTGAGAAAGAGCTGGATAATCCAGAGATTATTGTTACAGAAACAGGCTGCGTTGTATCTAGCCATTGTGGCAAGGGTACTGTAGGAATTCTTTATATGGAAGAATAAGATTATAACCGCAATAATTTATAAATATTTTAAAAAAGATGGTGTGTTTAAACAAAACACACCATCTTTTTAATTATTAACTATATACTCTGTTAATATAGCCTTCTGCATGTGAAGCAGGCTTTCTTTCATCTTATAGCCTATAAAATATTCAGAATTAATTACCTCATCAGGTACAGCATGTGCTCTGTTTATTGGAGGACATGGATTTACCAGACAGCCTGTGTTGGTAAGCTTTAGATTTTGTAAGTTTAGTTGATATGGCATAAATTTTACTAATTTCTCTGAGTCAGTAGGCCATCCGTCAGTAAGTATAATATCAGCACCCTTTATACCCTCTGTAAAATCATGAGTTATCAGTATTTCTCCTTTAGAACCACTCTTTGCATAATCATATAGCTCTTGGTTTATTTCAAATGTCTCTGGGCAGACCTGCGTAATATTTAGATCCAGCTTTGCGGCAGCTTCAAACCAAGTATTTGATATGTTTGCCCCTTCACCTACAAATACAAACTTAAGACTTTCCAAATCTGGTCTCAGCTCACGAATTGCATGCAAGTCACTGAGTATCTCGCAAGGATGGCTATCCTTTGTCATGCCATTTATAACAGGGAACTCTGCCAAATCAGCAATTCTCTGAACCAATTCTTGGTTGCTGTGTCTTATTACCAAACCGTCAGCCCAGCAATTCAAATGTCCAAGCTTATCTTCTATAAGCTCTGTATCCTCAAATTTCATATGTAGATTCAATGGTTGTGCTCCCAATTGATATATTCCTGTTTCAAAGCTGACTCGAGTTCTCATACTGCTAGGTGGAAAGGATGCAATTATTGTTTTGCCCTTCAAAGGCTTATAGTCTTCACCCCTAATGTATCTTGCTTTCATCATGTCAGCCTGTTCAAGCAGGTAATATATGAAGTCCTTTGAGAGCTGTTTTATACTTACTAGGTTTTTCAACTTTCACACTCCCCTTTTTTACATTGTTTCGTATTCTTCTCTAGCGTACAGTTGTTTGGAGTTAAGATATTGAGGTATATTCTTTTCCTCACCGTTTATCATTATCTTGGCAAATTTCTGGGCAATTTCCAAAGTATAGATATTTCTGTCACCAGGCAGTTTACTGATACAGTTTAGTCTTATCTTTAATCTTGGACTTAGTTTTCTAATGTCAAACAGATTTAAAAATCTTAAACATCTGCCCTTGAATGCTCTCTGTGGATCAAGGTTAACTATGTTGTCATTATCGAACACAAAATCGATATTAAACCAGTCATTATCCATATAAATATCCGTAGTGCAAAACTCTGTTACATACTCTCTATTCTGATTTGCTCTTGAAATCCTTGAGAATTCCTCCAGCTCATCTATAAAGGTAAGAAAGTCACTTGAGTCTCCTATACTAGCAATTCTAAAATTTTCGTTAGTATGATTTGTTACACTTTTTAGTATGCCTTGCTTTACCATTATATCTTTGTAATCTATGTCCTCAAAAGCAACATTCATATTATCTATATATTTAAACCTAATATCTTGAAATGCATTTACATTCTTTGCCAGCAAGAAGGCACTCATTATACCATGCTTGTAATCTTCAAAATCCTTACTATACGCCCAATGTTTTGAGATATTTCTTTGTATCTTTGGTTTAAATGTTATAACTTTCTTAAGCTCAACAATTTCCTCATCATTTAGCTTTAGTAGTTCTGCTTTATTGACTCCAGTAAGATTCCCAGCCTCATCCAGCTCAAGTACCTTCAATAAATACGCATCCTCTTCAATTCCGTCTTCACCCTTAGCTACTATATTAACGCTTAGAAATTCAATAAAGCTAGATATAAAGTTCTGTTGAATTTCTGAATAACTAAAATTAAACTCATCATAGTTATTAATAGAGAAATAGGGCAGTACCTCTTTTATGCATTTATTAATCTTCTCAATTTTCTTTATTGGATATCCCAAATCATGAGTAATGGCAGCCACACATCTTGCTGAATCCTGCAAGTTAAATCCTTTTTCAAAATCTTCATATACTTTTATAAAAGAACCAAATACTTTATCCATTTCCAAGGACTCAAATATAGCTTTATTATGAGCATGAATATTATAAGAATAGAACATTTCTGATAGAAAGCCCTTAAACTCCTCTTTCTTCATAATGTACTCACCTAAGAAATATACCCAAAGACTATGCAGGGTATGGTCTCTATAAAAAGAATCAGACGCAAATATAAGCTCCTCGAAGTTTACATACTCATCAAAATACTTAAACAGCTTATCATAGCCTCTTTTATCAGGGTCTATAAAGCTCATTGACGCTTCAAACAATAACTTCCAAGTATCTTTAGCAGCATTTATCCTATTGTTCATTCCATCAGCGTCCCTTAATGCCACTACTGATTCTTTTACAGCTTTGCGGTATTGCTCCCGCTCCTTAAGAAAGCTTATCTCACCCCTGTCCACCAATTCCAAGTAATAATTCAGCATTGCAGTCTCATTGAGATTTCTCATTATGTTCCCTCCAAATTTACTGTATGAATTTTATTATTATAATACCAACTGCTAACAACAAGGCAAGCAGTCCAAAATTTAACAGATAAAACAGCTTATTATATCTTTGTTTACTATATTCCTTGATATAAAGCTTATAGGATATAAGGTTTGCCAGTGATGCCACCATAGTACCCAAGCCCCCTATAGATACACCCAATAGTAATGCTCTATAGTGATCCGTAAAGGCAGATAATAATATGGCAGCAGGCACATTACTTATTGCCTGTGATAATAAAGATGAGGTAACTAGAACCTTAATAGGCGAAGTCAAAAGTGTTTCGGCCCAAGTCTTTATAAACTCCATATGGGTTACATTGTTAACAAGCAAGAAGAAAAATATAAAAGTGCCCAAAAGGTAATAATCAATTTTCCTAAAAAGCTGGCGATCCAGCAAAATGAATAGTGCAATCGCAATCAAGGTCATAATTCTATAATCTAAGATCCTTATAATAGATAATATAACCATCACAAATAATATCATATAGATTGCTATTTTTCTCTTATCTGTTACATTTATAGCTTCTTTGTTAAATTTGAGCTTGCTCTCTTTATTAAATAAATTTATTATATATAGCATTGTCATACCTATTATAGCAAATATTGATGTAATACCAAGGAATTCAAAGGTAGGTATTTTATAAAAAGCGTAAAGGTATAGATTCTGTGGATTGCCAAATGGCGTCAGGCTACTGCCTATATTGGCGGCTGCAGTCTCTAGTATAATTAGCTTATAGGGGTCAAAGGAAGCTTTTTCTGCCATTACTATAGTAAGCGGAACAACAGTAAGTAGTGCCACATCATTAGTCACTAGCATAGCGATTAAGGCTGTAATAGCTATCATAGCAGCGGTAATTTTCCTTGTACTGTCAAAGCTCACTAATGCTTTTAGAGCTATCTTATCTAAAAGCTTATATTTTTCTAAGGCTAGACTAATGAGCATTAGATCAAATAAAGCCGCAATAACCTTCCAATCTATAGCGCTTACATCAGGCAACCTATAAAAGCATGTTAAAGCTGTCAATACCATGACTATAAAGAATAGTGCTTCTTCTTTTAGCTTTGTCACAATAGTATTTAGCATTTATTCATCTTCAGCTCCTTTTTTTCATACACTCCTAATTATAGCACTTATATATATTACATAGAAAAGCAACCATTTGTATAGGTTGCTTTTTTATATAATATTATCCTTATGTTATTTATATAATTTCGTAACATCCTGCGCTTTTGCAATCAATGATTCTTCACTAACTCCACTGGTTTTAAATCCATGGTGTGCAAGCACTTTGCCGCCCTTTTTATTTATTCTATCAGTCAATACTGCTGCAGTCTTTGTATCTTCTCCACCAGCAGATGTTAAGAGTACTACATTTTTGCCCTTAAAGTTTACCTTAGATATGAAAGAGTTAATTGAAGGCACTGGATTTGATGCCCAAACAGGTGTAGCAATTATAATCAAGTCCTTGTCGGTAAAGTCCACACTTAGCGGTTCTATATTGCTTTCTTTTCCTCTTATTGCTGCAAAGGATCCCATTAAATATGCTCCTAAAACACTTCTTTTCTTTATTTCTTTTATTTCGCTTATCTCACATTGCAATGCTTTTGCTACACTTTTAGCTATTAGTCTTGTTTTCCCTGAAAAGGAATAGTACACTATAACTGGTTTCATAAGCTACCGCCCTCCAATAAATAATATTGTATAAATCTCCATATTTTCCTTAAGTATACTCTGTTTTTTAATAGTAATGCAAGCAATAAAAAAGACAAGACTAGCTTATCTTTTTTATTATCTTATTTTTAATTAAAACATCTTACGTCTTGCCATTACAATAGCCGCTACCAAACATAATATCATTGTAGCACTAAGTATATATGCGAAGGCATAAGGGTTATTGCCTAATGGCACTAGTACATTCATTCCAAAAAAGCTGGCTATCATTGTCGGGATCGCCATAACTATAGTGATAGATGCAAGAAACTTCATAACAATATTGAGATTGTTTGAAATTACTGATGCAAATGCATCCATAGTGCCACTTAATATATCACTGTATATCCTAGCCATTTCAATAGCCTGCTTATTTTCAATAATTGCATCCTCAAGCAGTTCCGCATCTTCGGGATAGTTCCTTACGCTTTCTTGACGCATAAGTTTTTCTAAAACCAGCTCATTTGCTTTTAGAGAGGTGGAGAAATAAACCAAGCTTTTCTCTAAGGCTAATAGCTGAATTAATTCTTTGTTTTTGGTAGACTTGTGAAGTTCAGACTCTACACGGCTGCTCTCCTTGTCAATTTGCTTTAGATATTGCAAGTATTTTATTGCATTCCTATAAAGTATTTGTAAAATAAATCTGGTCTTTTTAAAGGTATAAAAGGTCTTAACTTTATTTTCAATAAAGTCCCTGATTATCGAATTATCCTTCAGGCATATAGTTACTATACTGTTATCAGCCAATACTATTCCCAATGGAATAGTTGAATATATCATTGGGTTAACAGTATCGTTAACTATAGGTATGTCAACTATTACAATGATTACTCCCTCATCTACTTCTATTCTTGAGCTTTCTTCCTCATCTAGGGCTGCTTTTAAATAATCACTTTCAAGCTTTAAAGCACCACAAGTTTTAGCTATTTCCTCTTCGTTTGGATTAACTAAATTAACCCATATGCCGGCTTCAAATTGTTCTGTCCTTGTTAGCTTATCATTGACAGTTTTAAATATTTCCATCATTCTAATCACTTCTTTCTTTTAGGTTTACATAAATTTCAAACCTTTACTCAAAAATTTGAGAGGTTTATATGGATAAAACTTATATTGAATACATATCCGATAACTACTAGGGCCTGCGTCCATACAACCACCTCCATTAGAAATGATAGATTCTTTTCTCATTCCGATAAAAATACTATATTGGCATATAATATCCTATAAATTAAAACAGAACTCCCTATTAATAATTTATATAGGAATGTTCTAGCACATTTCATTATACACTTAGCTTAAAATTCTTACAATATATATATTATGCTGTATTTTTTTCTTTGCTACACTTTAAATATATTATTTCCAAAGTCAAGCTCCCAATGTTATATGTCCAGTAATTCATATAAAACTCTGCCATCCGCTTCTTTTAGCTCTAAGCCCAGAAGTCTTGCCATAGTCGGTCCCTCGTCTATCAAGTTCATCTTCTCGATAGCTGCACCTTTTCTTATTCCTTTTCCCGAAGCTAAGAAAACTGTAGTATAGTCTGGTTTGCGAGGTGAATACCCGTGGGTGTTAATCGTTACATGAGGTACCTTGCCAGCTTCTCCCACTTGTATCGACCTTATTAAGTCTCCTTCCATTTCATCAAGAAAGTAGAATCCTTTTTTTGCTTCCAACATAAAGCTACAGTTAGGATCAGCTCCAAGCTCAGAGGCTTGTTCGCCTGTATATATGGTCTCTATACAATTATTTTTATCATTAAATTCATTGATAAGCAAAAGCAGTTCCTGCTCAAACTTTTGATCGTTCTTATCCTTTGCATATACATAAGTTGAACCGTCGCAGTTCTTACATATTGCATTATAAGAGGTTACCTTGCCTTTCTTATCAGCTATAATATATCCCTTTTCCTTTAATAGCACATTTATGTTAATGATTTTATCCTCATCTAAACTGCTGTGATCTCCCAGCACAATTACAGTGCTGTTTTCATACATTCCACACTCCTTAAGTACCGCGATTATCTCACCCAGTCTTGCATCATGTCTCTCTAATGCAGCTTTTGCCTCATTCGAATAAAAACCATTGTAATGCCTCATGGTATCCAAATCTGTAAAATGTACCAATGTAACATTAGGTCTTTTATTTTTAAGAGTGTCCAGCAAGGCTTGATGTGTGAAGTTATCCAGATTCGGCTGTTTTATACCTTTTCTTAAGTACCCAAACTTTTTGTTCATAACAAATTGATAGTAAGGTGAACCATTTAGCAAGGATACTAATATCTGGCTTTGCCATGGTCTATTTGCAAAAATCTCTGGCATATTGTATTGTATCTTAGCCCCAGCAGTTACTGGCCAGAGCAAGGCAGCTACTGTCATACCTTGTTCTATGGCTAAATCATACAGGGTTTTTGATTTTATGTATTTTCTATGCCAATACCAGTCTGGAGATTCACTTCCTGGCTGCAGTAATGTATTATTTATTATTCCGTGATGCTTCGGATATTGCCCCGTAACTATAGTAGTATGAGCTGGATATGTAAGCGTAGGGTATATGCTATCGACCTTCTTACAGTAACTAGCCTCTTTTATATATGTCTTAAAATTTGGCAGCTTAGATATACTATCAAAGTCTATTGTAGACAATCCATCAAAGGATATTACAATTAGGTGTTCTGTTAATCTGCTCATCTTCTCTCCTCTTTAAGTCTTGCATTTAGATAAATTAGCCAAAGAAAACTTGAATAATGTAGATAGAACGCACAAATTTCATGTATTTTATGCAAATCAATGAAATTTGTGCGTTCTATAAATAAACAATTATCTTTTATAGCACTTATAATTATACCTTAAATTTCTCTATTAAAGATATTAATTCTTCAGCGATACCTGCAAAGCTTTCGCCAGCTTTCACAATTTCTTCAATAGTGTTCGTTTGTTCTTCCATGGATGCAGAAGCCTCTTGAGTCCCTGCTGCATTTTCTTCGGAGATAGCTGATAAATTTTGAGTTAAATTAATAATCTTGTTTTTATTCTCTTTCATAAGCTCTTCAGAGTGATTTAGTTTATCAATAATTTCTTTTATTAAATCTATCGCTTTAGCAATGCCTATAAATTTGCCTTCTGTATCTTTTACGCTTTCAGCTTGTTCGCCGACGATTTTTTTTACATTTCCCATAGTTTGCACAGCACTTTGTGATTTAGATTTTAGTTCATCAATCACAACTTTAATATCCTTGGTGAAGTTACTTGACTGCTCTGCAAGCTTTCTTATTTCATCTGAAACGACTGCAAATCCACGCCCTGCATCTCCTGCTCTTGCTGCTTCAATAGCTGCATTTAATGCCAATAAATTGGTTTGATCTGCTATACTTTGAATCATCGCACTTGCACTTTCAATTTTTTCTGCACTTTCGTTATTACCCATGATAACGCTATAAATACTTCCTGCTGCATTATTGCTTTCTTCTGTCTTTTCAACAAGATTCTTTAATATTAAGAATCCTTCTTCTTTTTGCTTATCGATCTGCATTGTAGCATTATTGAGTTCTTTTAAGTAATTTGAATCCTGATCTAATAAATTTCCCAGTTCTTCAACGTTTATTGCAGCTGTTTCGGTATCTTTTGCTTGATCATTTGCTCCCTTTGCGATTTCTTCAATATTTATAGAAACTTCTCCTGCTGCTATTGCTACCTGCTGGGACATAGCAGTCATTTCTTGTGAGGCTGCCGCTACTTGCTGTGCTGATTCTGAAGTTTTTATGACAAAATCTCTGACATTTTCCGCCATTTTATTAAGAGTATATATCACAATTCCTATCTCGTCTTTTCTGCCATTATACTTCGCTGTTTCTTCTTTTTCATCATAAGAAAAATCTAAACTTGCTTGTTTAGTGATGGAATTTTTAATTGCATATATAGGTTTAGAAATAGCTCTCCCAGCTAGTAAGCTAAGGGCTGAAATAATTAACAATAACACAACCATTAGCATAGCTATAGACAAAATCGTGGATACTTTTCCAGAATTAATAATTTGGTTAGCAGAATCCATAGATTTTCCTACAAAATATATTCCGATAATACTTTTATTTTTGCCATACATTGGTGTATATCTTGTAATATATTGTTTCCCCAGTATTTCTGCTTCTCCAAAATAAACATTTCCCTTTGATATCTCTTGATAGGCTTTCCCTTTTTCATCTAATAATGTACCAACCGCACGTTCATTCTTTTCATTCTTTACCGTTGTTATTGTTCTGACATAACCACTTTCTTTTTTAACAAAAACAGTAGAAACAACGTCCATTGCTTCTGATAATTTATCAACACATTCGAATTTACCATCTATAGGTACGCCAGATGAATCTACCAACCTTCCAGTAAAATCTAAGCTTAGAGATCCATACTGTTCCTTAAGATAGATTTCTAACATATTATTAGCTCCTGTAAGCTTGTCCTCAAATTGTGACTGAACAATTTCTTTAGTAACATTAAAACTGCTTATAAAACTTATAGCTGCTGCAGATATTGATGAAATGATTGTCAAAATAAGGATAATACTAATTATTTTACCTTTCAAACTTCTCATATGTAATCTCTCCTTCACTTATTTATTACTGTTATATCAATAACTTTAGTTCTAAAAAACAAAGGGAAAATTGTCAAAAATAAATATAGAATACCTCCTCATTCAATATTTTACAAATAAATCATATAAATAATAACTTATGTGGAAATTATATCAATACACTGCCATTATATTATAATTTCCGACATTTTACAATAAAAAGCAATAAAATACATCTCATTTTCATAATTTTCTTCTTTTTCCAACATTGTCTAACAGGTGCGGCAAAGGTATCCAAGGGTTAGAACCATCATATGTTATGCATTGAATTAAAAAGAGACCGTGCTCAAAATGACTTAAAAGTCATTTTGAGCACAGTCTCTTTTTATTATGTTTACTACTAGTTATTATCCTTTTTTCTACCTTGAAGTCCATTTATTAAATTCAAACAAGCCTTATATATATGGTCACCGACTCTCTCAAAGTTTGTCACTATATCAAGATATATTACGCCTGCATCCACGCTGCATAAATTTCCTTCAAGTCTCTTCAAATGTGCATCAGCCAACTGCTTTGAAAGTTCATCAACCAAGTCTTCTATTTCGGTTGTTTTCTTAGCCAACTCAATATCTCCATCTGTCATTGCTTTAATTGCATCATTATACATATTCATTACCATATTTTCAAGTTCTTTCAAACCTGCTAAAGCATCATCACTAAATTTAATCTCTCTATCTTGAGAAATTTTAATCAAGTCAACTAAGTCTTCTGCTCTGTCCCCTATTCTTTCTATATAGTTAACTACATTAACCATTGCGGGAACCATAATTGATTCATCATCTGACAAAGGTCTTTTAGAGATTTCTATTATATATTGTGTAATATCCCTTTGTAAATTGTTTAATAGCAGCTCATCCTTGTTGACCAAATCTAGTTTTTTAGGATCGTTGTTATACAATCCCTCCATAGTATTTGTCATCATCTTCTTAGCTATATTTGCACTTCTGATTATTTCTGCCATTGATGCTCTAAAGGCTGAAGATGGATTATCCAATAAAAGCTTATCTAAGTAATGTATTTTATACTCATCATCATATCCTCTACTTTTAATAAACTTCTCTAGGAAAACTACATAGTATTTTGTTATTGGTAAGAAAATTATTGCGCTAACTATATTGAAAACTGTATGGGCATTAGCGATTTGTGCATCTATAGCATTACCAAGTCCAAAGTTAGCAGCCAAATAACTTGTTGAGCTTTTAACTAACCATACGAAAGGTGTAAATGCTGCTGCCACTAAAAGAACTCCAAAAACATTATATAGTGTATGTGCCCAAGCTGTTCTTCTCGCGTGTATGTTGCCACCCATACTTGCCAACTGTGCTGTTATACAAGTACCAATATTATCTCCAAGCATTAGTAATATTGCAGTATCTAAAGTAATCAAGCCAGCTTGTCCTAATATCATTACCACACCCACCGTAGCGGCACTACTGTGAACCATGGCTGTAACTAAAGCACCTAGCAGTATACCTATTACTGGTATTGATGCATAGTGTTCGAAGAAGTAACTTAATGTTTCATTTGTCTCCAAGTATGGTACACCTGAGTTTAAAATCTTAAGTCCCAAGAACATTAAGCCAAAGCCCATCAAGGCATCACCTAAGTTCTTTGTTGTTTTATTTTTTGAGAAATATGATATTGCAAAGCCTATACCAAGCACTGGTAAAGCGATTTCAGTCAGTTTAAACTTAAAACTGAAGGCCATAAGCTGTGCTGTGATTGTGGTACCTATATTGGCACCATAAATTATGCCTATTGCATTTGGCAGCTTCATCAGTCCTGCATTTACAAAACCTACTGTCAATACTGTTATCGCGGTACTGCTTTGTACCAATACCGTAAGGACTATACCTACTAGGAACGCACTCCATATTCTGCCAGTGAAGAAAGATAACATCTTTTTCATCATCTTTCCTGAGGCCTTTTCCAAGCCCTCACCCATTTTGTCAACTCCATACATAAGAAGAGCAGTTCCTCCAATGAGACCAAATATAAGCTCTTTCATAAAAACCCTCCAAAAAAAATAATTGAACTACATATGCTACACAATTTTATCACATACATTCTAAATATACAACCGAATCAATACTTGAATTCCTATGTATATCCAAGCATTTCAAGTATTCCTTCTACATATAAATTTAATTAATTTTAGACATATCATTAGTGACCTCATCATACAAAAGCACATGTATCTTATATACATGTGCTTTTGTATGATGAGGTCTATAAACATGAAACTGTTTATAGACCTTGTACTTTTCTTATATTATTGCTCTTTTTTCTTTGAAATCTCAATTTTTACTTTTCTGCGACAAAGTCGTTTGTCAGTGCATTTTTCTATGATTTTTTGAGCTGCATCATGTCTTACATCAACAAATGTAAATTTATCAAGTATATCTATATCTCCTACATCAGTTTTATTTGTATTTGCAGTTTCACTGAAGAACTGAAGTAATTCCTTAGGATTTAACTTATCCATACGTCCTACAGTAAGGAACAGTCTTACAAAATCTGTTTTTTCTCCGATACTGTTTTCTGTATAATCAAAGCTTACTTCTTTGCTGTATACTATGTTCATCAGAGCAGCAGTAACATCAACTAGGTTGAACTCTTCATCCAGCTCAGCAGCTAAAGGTATAAATCTCTTATATTCATCCTTCTCAAGAGTTTCTCTTACCTTGTCTACAGTGCCTTTATATTTTGACATAAATATATCATCAATAGTTGGAATTTCTTTTCTTTTAATCTTACTCTTAGTCGCCTTTTCAATCTGCTTTAGAGCCATATATTCTCTTGCAGTAACAATAGTATATGCTATACCTTTCTTCTTTGCTCTTCCTGTTCTTCCAATTCTATGTACATAAGACTCTGTATCCTGTGGCAGATCATAGTTTATAACGTGAGTTACATCCTCTACGTCGATACCTCTAGCAGCTACGTCTGTAGCAACCAAAAATTCCAGATTACCTTCCTTAAACTTTCTTAGGGTGTTAAGTCTTTGGCTTTGATTCATATCTCCATGCATGCCCTCTACATTGTAGCCTCTAGCCTGCATAGCTTCCACCAATTCATCTACGCCTTTTTTAGTTTTACAGAATATTATTGCTATTGAAGGCTCATCTACATCAAGAATTCTGCAAAGAGTTTCAAATCTATTGTTTTGCTTTGTTTCAAAATAGAATTGCTCTACTGTCGAAACAGTCATGGTATTCTTTACTATGCTGATATACTTTGTATCAGGCTTCATATATTTCTTTGAAAGCCTTCTAATTGCTTCAGGCATAGTTGCAGAGAACAACATAGTCTGTCTTTCCTTGTTACAACTTTTTATTATCTCTTCAATATCTTCAATAAAGCCCATGTTAAGCATTTCGTCTGCTTCGTCAAGTACCAAAAAGCTTACATTGCTAAGATCCATAATTCTTCTTCTAATTAAATCAAGCACTCTACCTGGTGTACCTACGACAATGTCTACACCTCTTCTTAATGCCTTTATCTGTCTATCAATTGGCTGACCACCGTATACAGGCAGCAGCGTTGTTCTAGTATGCTTTGCTATTCTTACTATTTCATCATTAACCTGAATAGCAAGCTCTCTTGTAGGCGCAAGTATTATACAACCGATTTTACCTTCAACCCTTTTCATGTTACACAAAATTGGTGCACCAAAGGCCAAAGTTTTACCTGTTCCAGTCTGAGCCTGACCTATAACGTCATTACCTGCCAATACTGAAGGTATTACTTCAGCTTGTATATGTGATGGCTCTTCAAATCCCATATCATCAATTGCTTTTAGTACCTTTTCATCCAAACCTAATTCATTAAATTTCTTATTCTCCATTTTCATCCTTCTTTCAAACAGTTATTTATTATTAGTATTATAACCAACAGTGAGATTTAATAAGCTCAATAAGCTAAATATGCAATATTTTGTTATAAAAATATCATGTCCGTACACAAAATATATTTATAACTGCATATGCTTATTTCGACTTTTGTATAGTATAAATATATATTAAAGAATCAAGGTCTCCATAGCTGGCTATCCATATCGATAGTTCCATCCAGACTAAAGATTACTCCTTCTGCCTCAAGCAAGCTTCGTTGTATCTCCTGTCCACCAAAGACAAAATCCGGTGCTAGCTTTCCTATCTTGTTTACCACCCTGTGACAAGGAAGCTTCCTGTTCTTTGGTACTGCTCTCATAGCCCAACCTACCGTCCTGGCTCCATTTGACATGCCAGCCAAGACTGCTATCTGCCCGTAGGTTGCAACCTTCCCCACAGGTATTCTGGCAACTATGCTGTATATCTTCTCAAATGTAGAGATCATATTATTCCTCCACAAAAAATAATAACACTATCCTGCGGATAGAGTTACTGTCAAACGTCAATATTAAATCTATTCCAAATTGGTTATATCCAACATTACTATTATACGCATAATAATGGAAACAAGCAAGAAAATTCTTTCAATCGACTTGAACTATTCTAGTAATTTCACTTTGTAAAATAATTTAATGTTTATCATTAAATTATTATTGACATTGATTAATATGGATAATATAATTATATCATAAATTATTGAAAGGATTTGATTCTATGAATAATAAACTAGATATGGTCAAATACAAAAGACTTGCAAAATATATGAAGATAGTTATAAGAATTTTCTTTATTGTAAGCATTATATTTATAGTTGTTTCATTGGTAATGGAATTGCTTCTTGCTGTTGCTCCAATTTCCAGTCTGGTCGTATTAGCTGATACAGGTGATAGCTTATCCTTAACTCTAGATAATGTCTTTATGATTAAGATAAATCCTATGAACACAACGGCAGAAGATCTAAAGCCTGTATTTGCAAGTATCTTCTTCATGGTAGCTGCAATAGGAGCTATATTAGCTGTAATCTTTAAACAGCTAGAGCTTATATTATCCACAGTTAAAGATGATAAACCCTTTGCTTCAGAAAACAGCAGAAGACTAACAGTCATTGGCATCACTTTAATGATAGGTGCATTTATAATAAGAGCAGGAGAGTATATGGTAGCTTCCTCAATTATCAATACCCTTAAGTTAAATGATATGAGTGCTAATTTTTCAGCTGATGCAAACATGATAGTAATAGGCTTTGTGATATTGATTCTTGCAGGAGTATTTAAGTATGGATGTTATCTACAGGGCGAGTATGATTCTACTATTTAAGGAGGAAGCAGTATGGCTATAATTGTTAGATTGGATCGCATGATGGCTGACCGCAAAATTCAGCTTAATGACTTAGCTGAGAGGGTAGGAATATCAATAGTAAACCTATCAAACCTAAAAACCGGCAAAGTCAAAGCAGTACGCTTCTCAACCTTAAGTGCTATTTGCAGAGAACTTAATTGTCAGCCAGGAGATATACTTGAATATACCGCTGGAGAAGATGAACAGACTGAATAAGCATATGAACAAAAACAGGAGCAGGTTATTTTCCTGCTCCTGTTCTATTTGAAAATATATCGTTATATTTTACTCTTATATCTGTAAAACAACCCCACTCCTAATGTAATAATTGGTGCTACATAACACAACACCGCATAGGGCTGGTAAGCTATTGTTTTTCCTATTATCATAGTAATTATCATAGAATTTACATTCCATGGCATTAGAGGTGCTATTATAGTACCTGTATCCGATATAGTTCTCATAAGTATTCTACGATCTACCTTAAGCTCATTGTACTTTTCTCCCAACAGCCTTCCTGGCAGTACAATTCCCATTGTCTGGTCACAAGTCAGCACTGTTAATGCACCGCTTATTAAACCTGTATTTATTATCAAATCTCCCTTGTTTTTTATAGATGACACCATCCTGCCAGTAATCCTGTTTATTATCCCAGTGCCATCTAGCAGACTGCTTAGAGCAATAGCTCCCATCACTATGAGAACCACCTCTAGCATAGATATTACACCTCCGCTAATCAGCAGTTGATTTAACTGCATAGAAGAAGTATCTGCTTTATATCCGAAGATTATTGCATTTAGAATCTCTGCAACGCTCATACCTTGCAATGTAAGACTTATGACTATTCCTCCAAAAAGACCTGTAGGTATAGAATATATTATCTTAACTCCAACAGAAGACATTATTACAATTAATAATGGCATAAGCAACAGATAAGGAGATATGAAAAAGCCTTCCTTCAAGCTTGCTTGAAGCTTTGATATTTCTGATATATCAATGCCTGCATTGTATTTTACACCAAGATAATAATAGATTATAGCTGATATCACTATTGTTGGTATCAGTGTTATCAGCATTGATTTTAGAGCTTTTTTATAGACTGTACCAGTAGAGGTCAAAGACAGATTCAATAAGCCTGATATAGGTGACATCTTGTCCGCAATAAATGCACCAGAAACGATTGCTCCTAGAAGTACAGGTGCAGGAATCCCGAGACCTCGTCCTATTCCAAATATTGCAAGCCCTACTGTACTGATAGTTCCCACTGCTGTACCCATAAAAACAGCACTTATGGATACTATGAGAAACGCAGTAAGTACGAAATTCATTTCCTTCATATATTCAAAACCAAAGAAAATCATAGAGGGCACTACTCCTGAGCCTATCCATACAGATACTGTAACTCCGATTAGCAGTATTATCACATATAACAATCGACATTCCATTATACCTGACACTATCATGGAAAAAAGCTCACTTGCTGAAAAGCCTTTATACATAAAAACCACTATACACAAGGTTATACTGATAGCAAAGCCATAAACCAAGGAAACATTAAGTAAAACACATCCTGCTATTATAGCTATACATAGTGATAAAATTAAATAAATATTAAGCTGACCTATTTCATTCTTATCCATAAAAACCTCTGCTACATTCTTTTACTAAATTACTTATTTATTCTATATTATCACAGCTTACTGTCACAAGTATTATTTTATCTTTTATATATCTAAAAATTCAATGAATGAAAGCCTACATATTAGAAAAACTAGTATTGGAAAGTAGTATATTTTGAAATACGTATTTGAAAGGGGTATTTTAGGTGAATAATAATGATATAAAAGAGTTGAACACAGCTTTAAAGGGTGAACACATGGCAATTGAAAGCTTTGACCACTTTATTGAGGATGCAAAGGATGAGTATACAAAGAAAAGTTTAATGGATATACAGCAACAGCATCAATTTCATGCCATACAGCTCTCTGAGAGAATTGAACAACTAGGCGGAGATCCACTTAATACTTCTGGTGTCCTTGGTATCATAACAGAGGTTAAGCATAAGATTGCTCCAAAAAAGTATATAGATAACAATATGATAAAGTCTGCTGTACAGGGCGAAGAAATGGGAATTCAAGCATATGGCGAGATTATGGCTAATCTGTCCGATGCTTCAAATCAGAAGTTGGCTGAGGAAATGCTTATAGAAAGTGTAAGAATCGTCGAAAAGTTGAACCAGATGATATAAAATCTAAAGAAACTGTTGCACAACTAATTATTAGTTATTTGTGCAACAGCCCTTTTAAATGCCTCTTTACTTAATATTGCAATGACTTGAGTCCATAACCTCTACAATAACTTTGTCAGTTATGGTCATACCCTTATCACTAACTATGCCAAGATTCCTTATACTTTCCTCTACTGTATTTCCTACTATACCGTTTAGGTTTGGTATTATAGCGCCATACTTTGCATACAGTGCGCTTTGTATAGCGGCTCCCGCTGCACTTGCAAGCTTATAGGAACAGCCTGCCTTGGCTCCATCACATATCATGCCGCTGAGATCTCCGATCATGTTTTGTATTGCTCCCTCAATCTGTTTATAGCTTAGCTTCATGAGCCACGCAACACCAGCAGTTGCACCTGTGGAGGCGGCTACTCCGCAACCACATACGGCAGATAATCTACCTGTAAAACTCTTTATATATACATTTACAAGATGACTTATCGCAAGTGCTCTTGCCACTCGTTCATCACCTTGTGGAAATTTCTCATCATATGCTGCTATAGGCAGTATAGCTGTCAATCCATTATTGCCACTTCCATTGGAGCTCATTACTGGAAGATTTATTCCCGACATTCTGGCATCAGCGGCAGCAGATGTCATTAATACTGCCCTATTAATAATATCATCTCCTATAATGCCATCCTCCATAGCTTTTTTCATAGAATATCCTACTCCAGCTCCTAACTTTGTATTAAGACCTGCCTCGCAGACCTTTTTATTCATACTAATACCTTCAAGCAAAAATTTTATATCCTCAAAGTCTATTACTTCAACTTCTTTAATAAGCTGTTCTATTGTAATATTCTCAAGTATCTCATGGCTACAGCAAGCCTTCGCGGTTTCTGCATCAACACTAAGAATAACTTCTTCGTTCTTTAGAATATTTACAAACTCATCATGTCTTCCTTTTATTACAACTTTACAAGAATTGTTTGTACCTTTCATATTCACTTCTATATAAATTTTTTCTATAGTGTCATAAACATGAATGTGAACCTTACCGCTATCTTCCAGTTCTTTTGCCTGCGCAAGCTCTACTATGCCTACACTTTGCAATGCACTGAGCCCAAGGTTTGAATCCCCTCCTGCTATACCCATGCAGGCAGCCGCCATAAGCCCCACCTTATCCGTACCCGGAATACCTACACTCATTCCATTCTTATAGATATTCGGACTTACATAAATATCGCAGTTCTCAAGACTATCATCAAGTATTTCTCTCGCCCGAGCAACAGCCAAAGCTACAGCACCGGGCTCAGTACAGCCTAGAGCTGGCTTTACCTCCGCACGAAGAATATCAATTAGTTTGCTTGAAGTTATTGAATTCATAGTTTATCCCCTTTTCTACTTTTAAATTTAACTCTCTATTTAACAGCCTTACTAATAAGTCTATCAAGGAAAATAGATTTTAACTGTTTGCTTGCCATTGCCTGTTTCAAAGGTGGCAGCTTAAGTATTGCTCCCAATACCGCAGCCATAGCTCTGTGACTACCAAACGCTCTGTTATCAAACACTAGATCCTGTAGAGTTCCTTTTTCTATTGCCATCATAACCACTCTGTGTACTGAATTTACAGGTGTTACTATTTTTTCTTGACGATGTTGCAGTCCAATTCCTTTTCTTACGCAAGATCTCACACATACCCCACAGCCAAGACAAATCTCTTCATTTATTTCGACTTTCTTTTTACTTTTTCCTTTATTATCTATAATATCCACAATCTCAATTGCTCCAATTGGACATGCCTTTGCACAAAGACCACATCCACTACACTGTTCTTCATTGATTTTAGGTAGGAAAGCAGTAGTTTGTACAGGATGAAGCATACCAAACTTTCTAGCTGCAATCAGGCCCTCACAGCAGCAGCCACAGCAGTTGCAAATGAAGGTGACCCCTTGTCTTACATTTTCCCCACACTGTACCAGCTTGCTCTCATAAGCCTTATGAAGCAGCTCTATACATTCGGAGACATCTACCTTTCGTGCATAATCATGGTTTATTAGAGAAGCCGCCGTGTTTCCAAAGGTCATACAGATATCCTTTGGCGCATCACAAGCTTTTCCTAGATGCTCCATCTTGTGCCGACAATAGCAAGTGCTTATTCCAATATGTGTAGCAGTTTTAATAATATGAGAGGCTCTCTCAAAGTCAAGAATCTGTACCTCGTTATCATTTGTCAGCACAGCCTCTTGAACAAATACACGTCCCATCTTAGTCTCAGTTGCAAGAAAAAGGTCTTTTATAAAATCTTCTTCTACATTTAAATATTGATGAAAAAGCTCTGCCAGCAGCTTCTGATCTATGTCATTTCTAGTTCTCATCATGGAAAACTCAAAAAAACCTGCCATGGGCGGTGGAAGCATATACTGTTGTGTTCCATTATTGTCTGCATCAAGAAGTATTGCTCTACTCGCCAGCTCTTCTAGAGTCTTCATAGCTGTAAGCTCGTCAGTCTTCCATATCCTTGCAGCAGTTTTAGCTGTAAAAGGCTTTATTGGAAGCTGTGCTACAAGAGCCGCTTCTTTCTCACTAAACAATACACTTAATATTTTATATAATGTGTCTGAAGGAGGTGCTCCTTGTGGGAACCTGTTAATTCGCTCTTCCAGACTCTTGTATGCTGATTTTCCTACTATGTGAGACATTCCTTCACCGCCTGTTCTTTTAATTTTGACTATATTATATCTGATATGTATTGTAAATTATTGTATTTCCATAGATAGAACGACATGCTTTATCTTTTTTCTATTTGCAAAATTATTTCATTAATATACTCTTTTAGAGAATATACTATACGATTCTTTCTACCCTTTGTTGTATCTGCACAAATTAACGAATTCAGCACAGCTTCTTCGGTACATTCTATAGCCGCTCTAAATACATCATCTATCCTGTTCTCGTTTAGCACCTTTATATCTACAAGGCTCTCTTCTTCATAGTGTCTTACATTGTTTGCAGTAGTAAACCCTATTACGATATCGCCGCTGCCATTTCCAAAATGTGTTCCTGTTCTGCTTAAGCCTGCAGCAGTTCTCTTGCATACTCGCTTCAACTGCCTATTTGTCATAGGTATATCAGTGGCGAGTATGGCAATAACAGAACCCTTATCACTATTTAACTCTTTATCCTTTTCCAACTGGTATATAGAATGTCCCGCCTTAAAGCCATTTATAAGTAAGTCGTCCTTCCTGCCAAAGTTGGACATAATTAACGCTCCTATAGTATATGTATCTTTCCCCATGCTTACAAGCCGAGATGCTGTTCCTATTCCACCCTTCAAGCCATAGCAAACCATACCTGTGCCTGCTCCAACTGAGCCTTCCAAGAATTCTTCGCCAGCAGCCTCCAATGCCTTAAATACATGTTCACTCTTTATATTTAATCCTCTTATATCGTTAAGATATCCGTCATTGCATTCACATACAATTGGGTTTACTGTCCCAGTTGTATCGCCGATATCCTCATTATTTTTCAACATATACTCAACCAACGCTTGATGTGCAATTCCTACACTTAAGGTATTTGTAAGAACTATAGGTGTCTCTATTGTGCCAAGCTCTTCAAGCTGGATAGTTCCCAGAGTTTTACCAAAACCGTTTATTACATAGCTGGAAGCAGTCACTTTATTATGAAATAAATCACCTGAATGAGGTAAAATTGCAGTGACACCTGTATTAATATCTTTATCCTTAAGTGTGAAATGTCCCACACGTACTCCCTGCACATCTGTAATTGAATTCATACTGCCGGTTTCCAGCTTGCCTATATGTATTCCATAATCTCTTATTCTCATTTGTCCCTTCACAAACCCAGCCCCAATTCTCTATGATATTTGTAATGCAATATTGTTTATCTCTTATGAATTATTATTGCATATAATCTTGCCTTATGTAAATGAAGAAGGTCTTACATTATATCAGATTTTATTACTAAGCTATAAATATATTCTTTTTTACCCCATGTTGCTGTTATTTTAAACCCTCTAAACATTTTATCGCCTGGAATAAATTCTGAACTTAGTAGAGAGTTTAGATTTGCTTTTAAATAAAAGATAAAGTTATCACCCTTTTTTTTAAGTGAAATATCTTTATCAATTTCATCAGAGTACAAATGCTCCCCCTTAGAATTCAACAATATGTCTTTCACAGTAACATTGTCTGGTGGTGTATTTCCAAAATTCAGAGTTATTTTCTCATCATTTTTAATATATTTTATGTCTGTCATTTCGTTATTTTCAAAGGCAAATTTGAAGATATCTTTTTCATAACTAACTTCAGAATTGATTAAGGAAACACTTTCAATGTTATCTTTCCCAGCAGTCACTGTTAATTGAGGAATTGTATCAGTTTTTTCTTCCCCAGTAGCTTCTATTAAATTTTTACTTTCATTTGTTATCGTGCATCCGCCACATCCTAGTAAAGAAACTATTAATAACAAAACTATCAAGCTATATTTCATATAAATATCGCCCCCTAATATTCCGGCTAAGCAATGCTACAATGCTTTGAATACGATGGTGAAATGTATCTGGTTTTGAGTTATATCTCACTTTACACTATCTATTAATAATAATATTGCACGTTTAATTCATGTTTTTAATTCAATGATTTCTAATAACCTATTATGAATTTCCTGCCATTCTTGATTCAGGTTTAGTGTCTTTATGCTAATTCTATGTCCTTGAATGAAATACTCTAAATCCACTTCTTCATTTACAGTAGGATAAAGCAATATTCCTTCACTTTCCAAATTTACTCCACCCTTAGATTCGTTATTTATTAAATATGCAAACAGTTGATAAAGATTGCTTGAATTGAGTTTTTTTATATCCATATTGTATGTGAAAACATCTTTGTAGTATTTAGTATCCATTATTATCTTCCTATTAATGGATTCAATAGAAATGTCCGTCTGCATATGTGGTAGTAATTTAAAGGATTCCACATCATTTTCATTTGCTGACCAATATATATTTTCCCTATAAACTGTATAATCATTTAACTCCCTCTTATAAAATTTCCGTACAAAATGCTCAAAGAGGTAAGCCATCTGTCTTTCATCTCTTTCAAAATCCCTAAATGTTGTGTAACCTGACTTTTCATCAACTAAGAGATTATCAAAAATTATCTCGCATATATTAATTAGAAATCCATAATAGTGATTATTTCGATTAATTTTTACTTGACCGAAGAGTTTCTTACTAAGTTTCATATCATCTATGTCTCGAAAGTACTTATTTAGTTCAATCATTTTATTCTTTAATGATATATCTATTTCTTCATTATTAATCAGTGCATTTAAAGTAGACTTGATTATTTGATTGTGTAATATATTATAACTAAGTTCATCAAATTCACATGTAAGTTTTCCTTTTAGCCAAAGGATTCTTTTCATGGATTCATTAAAATTTATCTTACCCCTCAATGTGCTTACGTCTTCATTAACATTAATATAGGCTCTGTCCATACCCCTCTTAATCAAATGATTAAGACCGCTAATTAGAACTCTGGCGAACAAATCGTATATATCTTTTCCAGCAGACTCATCTACGGATACAATATCCTTTTCCTTTAACTTATCCCAAGCATAGCATAGCATATAATAAATATTCTTTATTGGTATTTTTGCTTCCATATCTCCACTCACTATATTAACTTATTTAATTCAATCTGAGCTGTTTCTTCATCATCAAACCAGTATTCAAATAATAAAGATCTTATCTCCGATATAATTATTCTTCGATACCATTCTTCTTGAGAATCTCCACTCTTCGGGGTACAGCAAAAATAACTATGCCCGATTTGATAGCCTTTGCCTAAATTTCTATCACTGCAAATTTTTTCATTTAGTTGTCCGATTTTCTGTACAATTTTATCTAAAAGCTTTATTTCCAATCCCTTCAATTTCATAAATTTACTGAACTCGTCAGTATAAAAAGCTGGCTCAATATTTTCAAAGCTAAATCTTCTCCTTAAAGCATAGTCCACCATAGCAAGCGAGCGGTCTGCTGTATTCATAGTGCCAATAAGGTATAGATTTTCTGGAATAAAGAATTTCTCTTCTTCACTCTGTGAATATGTTAATGGTATTGCAAACTCCTTACCCCTTTTATCAGATTCCATCAGCATCATAAGTTCACCGAATATTTTACTGAGATTTCCACGGTTTATCTCATCTATTACGAAATAGTAATCATTACTTGGATCTCTTTGAGCTTTTCTACAAAACTCATAAAATATTCCGTTTTTAAGCTTGAACTTGCCATCATCAGTTGGTCGATAACCCTGAATGAAATCTTCATATGAATAACTTTGGTGGAACTGAATCATCTGAATCTTACTCTCATCTTTTCTTCTCATTCTTGAATAGGCAAGCCTCTTTGCAACAAATGTTTTTCCTACGCCTGGAGGTCCCTGCAGAATTATATTTTTCTTATAATCTAAGTCGAGCATTATCTGTTCATACTTTTCGTCACTAAAAAATACTTCATTCAGAAACATAACTTTTGTATACATATCTGGAGCTTCTTCAGCTTTAGGATTATAATTGTCAATAAGCTCCATCAATATTTCATACTCATTTGGCTTTATCTTGAAAAAACTTCCAACTGGCTGATGAAGAGATTGCATAGCTGTTAACTCTTGAATTTCTCTAATTAAATCAAGAGATATTGGATTCTCTAACTTTTTAACTTTTTCAAATTCTATTGTTTCACCATCGTGTTCCCTTACTACTTTGCAGATGGCGACTATTGCTTTGGTTGGAGAAGTTTCATATCCAAGTACTACATCTCCAACTTTAGCCTCGTCAAAATGCTTATAAACTCTTCTCTTCGTACCTTCATCCGTATGCGAAGTATATTCTATAGTCTCACCAACATTTATTTGGTCAAAAGACCATATTGTGGGTTTTGCATTAAGCCACCAGTAATTGATATCTGAGCTTAACTCAACCCTTGTTTTATTATCGTTTAAAAGACTTCTTACATACAAATAACCCTTTTGTGTTGTACTATTTATTGTGTAAGAAGAAAGATTTACTTGTTTATCAATATCCATTGTTTTCACAAAATCCTTAACTACTAATGGTGTATCAGAAACTATTTCCCAACTCACTCCTAATCTTTGTGCCCATGGCTTATCATTATCAATAAATTTACTTGAGTCCGTTTCTTCATAGAATTCTTTTGTGATTTTTCCTACACCAATAATACTGCTGTTCACACCTGTATAAGCTATACAATAATCGCCTACCTTTACTTCCTTCGCACTATTTAGATTTCTCGTCACCGAACTATTATCTTCCTTGTCATATTGATATTGCATAGCAAAACAACTATTATTTTTACAATAATTCCAAACATTATCATCATTATTCTTAATATACACATTTAAAAAGCCAATATCCGCAATCATTGTAGCCTTCTATCTTTTCCCACAAAAGCATATCTATTACTCTGTAATTCTTAAAGCTACAATATTTATTCCTAAACTCTCTGATTGCTCTCACATTATAAATATAATTTTCTATTTTTTCTGGTATCTTAAGATTAACACCTAACCGCTTATAAACTTCGATTCCAGCGTCTTCTGCTTTATTCAGTACTGGGAAAATGTTCGGTTTTAGACAATGAAGGATTTGACTTACAGATGCTGTAGCTGTTCTAAACCCTTTTATTTCTTTTTTAAAATAATTGTCTACAAGGTTTAAAACTTGATCTTCTCCATCCATCTTAACAATTTCCAAACATAACTTGATAAATTTCCTTGCATCATTTTCACTTACCTTACTTTTAAAAGACAAGAAGCCACTACCAAACATGCCTATAGTAGGTTCATCATTATTCCTATTTTGATATTTATGGTTAACAGCATTTTTCTCTAAATTATCTATCAGAATAATAATTTTTTCCTTATCTTCATTCTTTAAATGGCTTTCTCTAACTTTTCTTTTTTTGTTATCATATGAGTATTTCCATGTTCCAAGCACCATAAGGTAAAGCATATCCAAATCAATTATGCTTGTCTCCTCAATACTTATGTTATTTAAAGCTCCAATTAACTCTCTGGCAAGCTCATATGAGCCATCGTGTTCATCAGGATTTAGCTCTTCTCTTTTAGAAAGTTTATCAATAAGTGTTATAGTATTTAGTTTCACTATATTTCCCTCCAAATCATATTTGTATATCACAATCTTGCCCTTACCTTGAACTGAAATAGCTGATAAATTTGTAACGCAAATCTCCAGCGAGTACATACTCATTCTAAATCGACAATTTTATAATCAATCTCCTATTCTGAATATAATATTCTACAAAATTATTCCAATTCCTTTACTAAACATTAGTATTATCATAACTATATTGGTAAAAGAAAAGAGAGCAATTATAGCTCTCCAAAATTAACAATTCTATATATTATCTGAATTTTCCAAATCCTTTTTAAGCAGTTCCAGACTCTCAGCATTTCCGTGATTCACTAAATGAACAACTACAACACATTCTTTCACTCCACTCCACACTCTATTAGATTGTAGCTCTGTTCATTATTAATTTATAATCTTCTTCGCATATTTCTCTTATTGAATGTCTGAAATACAATCCATAATTCTTTTTATCATAAATGAACTATAGGTAATCTTTGACTTACAATATTGACACATATCTATCAAACTTCACGATATTGAAAATATCTGTTTCTAAAGTGTACATCTTATATAATCTTGACTCAATCTTGTTTTCAGGAACTAATTCTCCGTCCTTTGCTTCTACTTCTTCTTCTCTCCATGAGTTTCTTCCAAATCTCTCTGAATTGATGACAAATCTCTAAATCTAAGCCCAGATGTTCTACTAAGATTTCTCTGTCGATTATATCTAAGACTTGCTCTATATTCCCATTACTTCTAATACAGTCATCAATAATAGTTAACAGCTCTCTTGTTCGAGTATCGTCAAAGTCTTGAATATTAGGAAGCTTTACTTTACTAACTTCTCCCGGGAGTATCTCTAAGACTCCTCCCCCATAAGACCTTCCATTTATTTCAGTGAAGGCAAATGTAATACTATTATAATAAGAAAGTAGAATCTTGTCTCTATTAATTCCATCATGAAACTTTATACGATGCATTGTGTCTGTACTAACAGCATTTATGTTGTTTAATACAAACTTCGGGAATGTATCATTTCGTCTCAGAATGAATGCATCTGGTATCCAAATTGAGGGTACGATATACCACCTATCTCGTATACTACACTTATAACCTATATGAGCATCCTCATTTTCTCCCTTTTGAATGTATTCTTTATGTAATTCAGGGTATTCTTCATAAGGAATATCCGAGGTGAAGTTTATTAAGAATGCTTTTTTATTATTATTAACATTTTTTATCCAGTCCTCATGAGTAAAATAAATTCCATGTGCGTGAGCACTGCGCCCAATCAAAGGAAGAGTAACATCCTCGAACTGATACTTTGCTACTATATCTTTATCGACTGAAAAGTATTTATTATTTCCAGTCGTTATTCCCACATTTACGACACTTATATCTCTAAATGTAATGAATCTATTATCGTTTCTAATTCTATTTATTAAGTCAACTTCATGGTCATTCGTAAAATATTTTGTCCATTTATCCTTTGTATGTGTTAAAGGTTGATATTCGATTTCAGTTAAGTTTAATCCCATTAAGCAATCTAAGTTTCTTAACTGTTTAATGCCAATTATCGTGTCCCTAATTACATTATCCTTTTCTCCAATCAAAATAATTACTTCTTGCTCTGCTTCATCAAAAACAAGTTCCTCAAAAGTTATAAGAGTAATTTTTGATAGAGTATTCGACATAAATAGTCGTAAGTCTTCAGCATAAACTACTTGTAGAAGTTCAGCAGGAATAATAAATGCAATTTTGCCATTTTCACTAAGAAGCTGTATACAAGCAACGAGAAAGCAAACCCATGCGTTTATTAATTTGTTTGATTTCATTCCATGAGATACTAATATTTTTGATTGCAACTCTCTTTGTATTTCAGTTAAGTATTGGTATCTAATATAAGGAGGATTCCCTACAATTAGGTCAAAAGGTCTTTCTTCAAGTAATCGGAAGTAGTTTTCAAGAAAATCACCACTAATTACATCTATATTAAATCTATTGTCTATCTTAATTCGTGACTTCTCAGCTTCTTCTTCAAATGTCTCATAAGCTCTAACATAATCAATATTTTCTGGAATAAAATATTTTTCTATACTTTCAAGAAATACTCCATCACCTGAACTCGGTTCTAAAATAGTCCGAATTGTATTGTCATTTGCAAAATATTGTATTATAGAATCTGCTAAAACGACAGGTGTATAATAACCACCTCTTAATTTTTGAGTTGTTGCATCGGCTTTTAGTAACATAAATAACCCCTCAGTTCTTCCGTTTTTCTTAAATGCTATATACTAGAGTAATTAACTCTTCAATCATATTAATCAATTGAGTTTTTTCATTTAGCTGTGATGTAATCTGTGTCTTTGTTAATTGAGTTTTCAGCAACTCATTTATTACATAAATTCTTTTTGCATGTTTAACTACATCATTATAAATAGATGTATGTTTAGGATTCATAAAGTCAAGCTTCTTTACTGGTAGTCCATCCAGAACATATGTGCCTCTTGAATAGTATCCTCCCTCAAAGTCACTTCCAATAATTGAAAGTAACCATTCTGTAATAGGGTGAGTTAAGTATGCTTGTAGATACTCTAAGCAGTATGTACTATCTTGCTTTTCTGAAATAGCACAGTAACCAGCAGTACCTCCAGATGCAATAACATAATTATTAATATCATGTATATACATTGGTTTTTTACTTAATACCCCAACTATAAGCTTTTGAGTATTGTTAAATGCAGTTAAAGCTTGGTCTCTTCCGTATTGATACCAGGTGACATTTGTTGCCATAGGCACATCTCTTCTTCCTGTTGCATCAATTTGTCTTGGTTTCAATATATCGTATCTATCTGTCAAATAATTGAAAGCACCTGGGAAGTCATTTTGCATTTTATCAATTGGATATAGTGCTCCAGTGCTATCATAAGGGAATATAATCCACTTATTAGTCTCAAGAATGTCATACGAAGAAAGGTTCTGCTCACCTCTACCTATGGGTTTGAAATACCTCTTTACAATATCTTTCTCAATATAATACTCCTGACCAAACTTCTCAACTTTAAACCTATCGTTAACTTCTCCGACAATTTCTTGATCTGAAAACCAATACACAGGTGGCTGTTCGGCACTTGTCTGAATACCATTAAATGTATTAGCTACTTCTTTTAATTTTTGAGAATTTGAGTATAGCTTATTAATTAATGTCATCTTACTTGCATCTGGAACTAAAACCCACGGTGTTTCTGTTAAAATGCTACTACTCAAAGTCATTTCATTTTGAGCTTTTGGATTTCCCCACCACTGATGCAAATTACTTATCTCAGAAAACTTAAAATCATTCCGTGCTTCTTTTTTTAACAA
This sequence comes from uncultured Clostridia bacterium, assembly GCA_942492835.1. Classification (GTDB taxonomy): domain Bacteria; phylum Bacillota; class Clostridia; order Lutisporales; family Lutisporaceae; genus GWB2-37-7. Next base: position 1,959,795 of record OW818645.1, read on the forward strand.
CAATATTGAGCTATATATAGTTTTATCGGCAAATAGTTGTGCTGAACCAAAGTCTGTATATTCTACAACATAACTATTATCGGCTAATAGTTTTCTAAGTTTTAAACCTGATTTTATTTTTGTAAACTTGTTTGGTACTATATAACATACATAACCCTGGTCATTCACTTTTTGCAAGGCTCTTTCAATAAAAATAAAGTATTTATCAAACTGTAAATATGATGTACTATATTTTTTCTTATACACTTTCAATTCTTCATATTGTTGTAGATTGTTCATGTCTTCAGTATTTACATACGGAGGATTGCCAATAATGAGATTAAATTTATTACCCCCATTTATTTGGTTCCAGTCGAATGGGAGAATTGAGTCTTTTTCACTTTGACTTAGTGATGTACTGTCTATTAATTGAAAGTCAATCAGAGAATTTCCAAGCAAAACATTATGCTCTAAATTAGGTAATACAGGGTTTTCATTTCTTATAGATGGTTCAGTTTCATCATTAAGTAGTTTAAGTAAAAGATTCAATTTAGTGACCTCTACTGCATGTATATCAATATCGATACCATATATACATGATGTAAGAATCAGCTTCTTTTCTTTTATAGGTAGTTTTAAACCACCATCTTGTGTAACTATTAGATGACTCAAATCATTGTTTACATACCAATTTATGCAATGTCTAATAAGATACTCAAATACCTCAATTAAAAAAATACCCGAGCCACAGGCAATATCTGCAATTTTCAGTTCAAGAATTGCTTGTGGAGTTTTACCTTTACATAACTCCTTTAAAGAACTATTAGTCATATGTTTTACAATTTCAATTGGGGTTGTAACAATAGCTCTGTCTACATCTTTGTCTTTTCTTTTAGCTTTCTCATCAAGAACTAAGTTCCCAGAAGAATCTAAAACTAAACTTTCAGCCAGGAACATCTCATATATTCGTCCAAGCAGATTTGGTTTTATAAACTTAAATTCAAATGGGCTTATTGGGAAATAAAGTGATTCTACTATATCTTTAATGGTGCTACTATTTAAGTCAAATACAATATGACTTCCACTGAAAAGCCCAGCATTATATTTTCTATCAGCTTCGATAAAGAGTTTATTCATTTCAACTTGAAGTATAGTTTCATCTTCAATAACTTTGCTCAAAGCATGGTATAAAGGTAAATTTTTATCTTCACATATTCTTAGAAATATTATCTGATTAATAAACTCTTGTACAACATCGTTTATAATATCTAAAGAAAATCCTTTAGTTATATATAAATAGTTGCCAAGTTCAAGCCTCCACTCATTGATTTGTTTGAGGAAGTATTCATCAATGGGTAACTTTAGTCCTTTTTGTTCAGCACTGCTGAATTTATTATCTAATATTTCCTCAAATTTCCCACTGTAAACAGTTTCTCTTGATAGAAGCTCATATATTTCATCGTACTTATCAACATATTCACTATAATTATATTTCTTTAATACAGCAACATTACTATCGTCACCAAGTTTTGGCGGTATGGTTGTATCATATACGATAAGATACTCGAAATTTGTAAGGACAGAAATTCTTAGGTTAGCTGACCAGCCATACCTCCTTGTCTGAAATGCTGGCTCTGGTAGTGTACTTATATCAACATCAGGTTTCTTAGCTTCTCCAAAAAATACTGGGACACCACTTAATGTCATTGTATAGTCGCTTCTCCCTGCTTGCCCAAGGTTTTGCTCATATATTACTTCTCTCAGATATGGCTCTGACCCCTTTGTATTTTCTATATCCCAACCTAATAACCTAAATAATGGATTCAATAGCTCAGTTCTACAAGTTTCCTCTTTGAATTCACTCGCTTTTCCTCTATAAAAATCCTTTAGTTCTGTAAATCTATCAACTAACTTTTTTAATTCAGCTTTCATGCAATTCATCCCCTCGTAATTAATACCATCGAAAGCAACTTCATAACTATTTTAACATTTTTTTCACTTATTGTTTCATAATTTTTTCTGCATAATATGTTCAATACTTTTAATAATTACTTTCATCTCAAAAATTCATTAAAATGACACAAAATACTATATTTCTCAATTAAATACGTTTATAATATAAATTATGGAAAATAAATCACTCATATGTTTAGGGGGAGATGGAGAATGACTTTAATAGATAAAGCAATTTATGCTTTAATTAATGGAAAAAAGACAATAAATGAGCCTATTTTTATGAAGGAATTTAAAAAAGAAAACCAACAAGTAATAGATTTGATTGAACTTTCAAAGAAGGTAGTTTCTGATAAAAAGGGGAACATTGATAAAGATATAGCTTTTTTAAAGCAGGGATTAGACGGAGAACAAAATGTTGCATATGAATTGAAGAACTCTTTCATACCAATGCTTATCCTTCATGACATTAGATTAGAATTCAATGATTATGTTGCCCAGATGGACTTTATATTAATTACTCATAAATTTATATATGTCTTGGAAACCAAGAAACTTAATGGCGATATTGAGATTACAAGAGATGGAGATTTTATTAGAAGCTTCAAGACAAATGCTGGTAAAGTATTTAAAAAAGAGGGTATTTACAGTCCAATTTCTCAAAATACACGCCATGTTACTATCTTAAAAGAAATGCTAACTAAGACTGGCTTAATAAAATCGTATCCGATAAAATCAGCAGTTATCATAGCAAATCCAAAAACAATACTTAACAAGGCAAAATGTCCAAAAACCATTCAGACTCAATTATACAAGTATGACCAATTAACTGTATTGGTTAAGAAAGAATTGGATAAATTTAAAGAGGAAATGACCTATCGCGAAAAGCAAATGTATGAAATCGCTGAGTTCCTTTTGATGAATAATAAGCCAATATCATTTGATAATATAGCAAAGTATTCATTGACCGAAGAGGATTTTGTAAATAATAAGCAAACTGTTACTCCTCCACCAAAGACATTTCGAGAAGTACCAGTAGTAGCAAAACAACCACTGAAAGATACTCCTGCTGTTGAGCCAGTTAAGCTTACTACTTTACAACCAAAGGTTGCCACAATAACTAAACTTGAAGAAACTGCTGTATATAAGGCATTAAAGGAATACAGGTTAAATACCTCCAGAAAAGAAAATATAAAACCTTATCTTGTATATAACAATGATGAGATGGAGTCTATAATTTGTGCAAATCCCAAGACAAAAGCTGATTTGCTTACTTGTAAGGGGTTTGGTGAAAAGAAGTTTGAAAAGTATGGTAATAGTATTTTGGAGATTCTGAAGAATAATCAAGAGTCTATGTAAATTATATAGTGCCAGGCTACAAAGTTATTAGGTTATTGAAAATGAAAATATATCATATAATAACCTTTGCACCTAGGGCGCTTATGCTTCTTGATAATACCTTTTACATATGATTATATTTATGTCATAATATAACTAATAAGCAGAAAGGTGGTATCTAAACCATGCATAAAAAAATAATAATATTAGTTTTATCGATTTCCCTTATTTTTACGATTTCATTTTTGTATTTTACAAATGAAAATAAAACAGTGAACACTTCTAAGCATATGGAAAGTATTGATACTCAGTTAAGAAATAATGTTATTGAAATTGAGACGAGTATGGCATTAACACATGTTATGAAAATGTCGTATGATGAATTAATGAACAAAACAGAACCATATATACATTCACATTATAGAGAAACATATTTTAATGAATTAAAAAGAGCATATGAAACACGTAACCTAGTCCCATATATCAGCGAACCACCATATTATCTATATATTTCAAAAGTATATACCAACGATGATAATTCAGTTAGACAAATTTTTACCAAGTCTTCTGAAATTTCAGCCATAAATCTTTCTACCAAAATGCCTGTAGAGGGTACAAAAAGCCAGATTGCTAAATTGTATACATTTAAGAAGGTAAATGAACAGTGGAAAATTTTTTTAGTTACAAATTATAGCATAGCGATAGATAGAAATGAACCTAAAAAGATTATTGAAAAGTTTACAAACTACAATAATACACCAATTGAATACGAGTCCATAAAAATTTTAGAATAATTATCAAAGGCTCTGCATTGCCACTATTTCTATTCGTGGTAATGCAGAGCCTTTTCAACCTGCTATGCGTTTTGTAGCACCTCTATATTTTGCTGTTGCTTTAAGATCTCCGCTACATTGTCTATAGTTTTTACTACTCCACTGTAGTCTTCGTAAAATACAGTGATTATATCTTCCTGCTGTGCCATCAGCATTGCTTTCCTAAGAGCTTCTTCCTCTGACAGCTCTATTAGTACATTATTTTTATCTATGCCTCCTATAACACAGCCATTCATAAGCTGCTTTGCGATTTCTCCTGATTCTCTTCCTCGGCGATCCTTATCTTCTTTAATTATTATGTTATTGAAGCTTTCACCACACATCTGTCCTACTCTTACAGTGCTTGTTTCTGTCCTGTCTCCAGGAACTCCTATTACTCCTATAAGTCTGTTATGCTTCATATTCTTTACACTTGCTATTGTCTCTCTATAGCCTTCTATATTATGACCATAATCAACAACAACCTTAAAGCCCGAAATATCATGTATGTTAAATCGACCTGGATTTTGTTCATTGTCTGATTTAAACTTTTTAAGAGCCTTTACTATATATTCAAGCTCAACACCCAATCCGTATGTTCCTGCTATAGCAGATAAACTATTCTTTACATTGTAGCTTATTGCTCCATTTAAGGTGGCTGGAATTTCCCATGAGTGCATTAGCTTTATTTCTTCTTTACCATCAAAGATGTATATATCCTCAGCTTTTAAGTATACTGCCTTACCTCCACATTCAATTTGCTTTTGTATTACCTCGTTATCAATGCATGTCGAAAAGTAAATCACTTTTTTGTTTAAGTGTTCTCCAACCTCTACACAATACTTGTCATCAGCATTAAGTACCGCGTAGCCATTTTCTTTAACCGCTTCAGCAACAAGAGCCTTTACATGGGCAAGATCGTCAAAGGTATTTATCCCATCCAGTCCAAGGTGATCTTCGCTAATGTTGGTCAATATACCTACGTCGGCTAAGTCATAGCCTAGACCTTTGCTCACTATGCCTCCTCTAGCTGTCTCCAGAACTGCTGCATCCACTCGTTTGTCTGTCAATATCATCCTAGCGCTTTTATAGCCTGTAGTATCACCCTTCATTATGCATTTATCGTTTATATATATTCCTCCGGTTGATGTCATACCTACTGTATGACCCTTCTCCTGTAGTATTTTACTTATCATCCTTGTGGTAGTTGTCTTGCCATTGGTTCCTGTTATTGATACCAATGGTATGCTATGCTCGCTGCCTTCTGGAAAGAGCATATCCAATATAGGCTTTGCTACATTTCTTGACTTACCTATGGCAGGAAAATAATGCATTCTGATGCCTGGAGCCGCATTTACCTCGATTACTGCTCCATTATCTTCTCGCATAGAATTGTTTATATTCTTTGTTGTAATATCAATCCCTGCAATATCTAAACCTATTATTGCTGCTGCATTTACTGCTATTTCTTCATTTTCTGGATGTATTTCATCAGTCACATCTATAGCAGAGCCTCCTGTGCTTAGATTATCATTTTCTCTAATCAGCACTTGTTCATTAACAGCAGGAACATAGTTAATATCCATATTATTTTTTAGCAACAGCATTTCCATAACTGGGTCAACTTTTATTTTTGTTAAGGGTTTTTCATGTCCCTCTCCTCTAAGAGGATTTTGATTTTCTATTTCTATAAGCTCTTTTATTGTTTTTTTGCCGTCACCCATTACATGGGGAGCTATTCTCTCAGTACAAGCTACTACCTTGCCATTTACGACCAATACTCTATAATGCTTGCCCTCTATAAATTTCTCTACTATAACAGCTTCTCCAAACTGCTTTGCTATGCAAAATGCAGCCGCAACCTCTTGTTCGTTTTTCAGATTTACTGAAACGCCCTTGCCTTGGTTGCCGTTATTTGGCTTGACTACAACAGGATATCCAAGCCTCTCTGCATATTTTTGCAGCTCTAAAATATTATCGGCTGCAAGTCCCTCAGGAATTGGTATTCCCGCTGTTCTAAGCAGATCCTTTGTAAGTTCTTTGTCACAAGAAATATCCGCGGCTATACAGCTTGTGTCTTCAGTCAAGGTTGCTTGTATTCGCTTGCTATATTTTCCATAGCCTAGCTGAAGCAAACTCCCTTTTCCTAATATCATTACTGGTATGCCTCTTTCTTCAGCCTCTTTTTTGATTGCTACAGTACTTGGTCCTAAGTCTAGTTTTGCTGCTTTATTTTTTATATAGTCCAATTTATCCTGAAAGTTTATCTTTGAACCCTTTGTTATTTCATTCACTAAACTAATAGCCGCTTGTAAGGCTTCAAAGCCTGCTGTTTTACTTCTATACTCATATATTACTGAATATATTGGGCTTTCCTCACTTAACTGTCTTGCTTTGCCAAAGGCTACATCGTAACCTAGCAGGTTTTGAATTTCAATACACATATGCTCAAGTACGTGGGCTAAATAAGTACCTTCCTTAAGTCGATCAACAAACCCACCTCTGTATCCTTTTGCACACTTATGTTCGATTAAAGATGGCATATGCTCTAATAGCAATTCATTAAAACCTGATATACTACATGTTGGAGTATCATATAGCTCCTCCAAATCCACATCCGCCCTGATACATGGCATATGAGTATAAATATTTCTGCCTTCGTATATCTTTAATTCATGAATTCTCAATTTTATTGCCTCCACAACTTTGGTTTTTTTACTAGCCTCTTATTATAATGGCAGTTTTATCTACGAGATTATACCCATACTGCTCTGGTAATATGTGCACAGTAACGTTAGTCAATGCCAATGGATTATTTGGATATAGTTCTGTTATATTCGTGTATTCTATATCCCTTCCGTCCACAACAGTTACAACACCACTTCCAATAACGGAGAATTTTTCATTATTATCCACTACAATTGCAGTATCTTCATCAATACCTATACCAAGTATACTTGGATTTTGAGCTACTGCAGCGAAAAGTCTTCCTATTCTGCCTCTCTGGTTAAAATGCTGGTCAATTACTACTCCCTTTATGAGTCCCATTCCAGGTGCAAGCTTTATTGTACAGCTTGCAGGCGCTTCTTTGTCTTCTCCTTCTACTATCATTATTTCACTCATCATAGATGCCCCAGCACTTGTTCCAGCTATAGTTCTGCCATCACAGCAAAAATCATGTATTAACTCATGAAAGTTTGTGCCTCCAATAATGCTGGATATTCTAAGCTGGTCACCACCGCAAAAGAATAGACAGCTATAATCCATAATTCTTTCTATGCTTCCTTGAATATCAGAGGTTCTTCTGCCACCTATATTTATAGAGTTAACTTCATTAACTCCCATATCCTTAAAAAGTTTTTCATATTCCCGTCCTACTTCCTCTGGAAGTTTTGTAGCAGTAGTTACTATCCCTATTCTTGCATCCCTGCCTCCAGCTAGCTTCACTACTTCCTTTAATATAATTTTGTCATTTTTTTTGTCCTCGCCCCCACCAATTATAACTAGCTTAAAATTTTTGCTTTCATCCATTCTTCTATATCTCCACCTTTCGATGAATATATTTTTTGCAAATATACTTTTTATATGCTTTTATATGAAAAAACGAGCATGTCAAATAATTCATATGTTGCAAAAAATACATTACAGATAATGCAAAAGCAAATGCTTCTATTTATTTTGTGAATGATAAATATTTTTCGTAATATATATATTATTGACACTTTTTCTTTAATTTTTTACTTGTTAATAAAAAATATTTTAAAAAATATGTTTTTTTCTACACACTATTATATTTAGGTCATTCTGCCAAAACTAATTTATGCTTTTATGATATAATATACAAGTTAATATAGGCATTTATGAAGCATTTCATGGAGGTAAAAATTGTTAAGATCTATTGTATGGTATTCTAATTTTGTTATAAGTACAATCTGTAAAATTCCCCAAATTTATAAGGTAAAAAGCTTAGTAAAAGCAGGAAAGCTAGATGAAGTTGAAGCATATGTATATAGGGTAACCTCAAGGTGGGCTATGTCTCAGGTTAAAATAAGTGGAGCTAAGGTAAAGGTTTTCGGTGAAGAAAATATTCCAAAGGATATACCAGTACTATTTGTCAGCAATCATCAAAGCAATTTTGATATTGCATTATTTATGAGCTATATAAATAAGCCAAAGGGCTATATATCAAAATTTGAAATGAAGAAAATTCCTGTGCTTAGCACTTGGATGGAGTATATGCACTGCGTTTTCATGGAAAGAGCAAATATTAGAAAAGCTGCTCAAGCAATAAATGAAGGTATAAAAATTCTTAAATGCGGTTACTCTCTTGTTATATTTCCAGAGGGTACTAGAAGCAAAAGTGATAATATGAATGAATTTAAGGCAGGAGGTCTTAAGTTAGCAACCAAGTCAAAGGTTCCTGTAATTCCAGTTACTATAAAGGGTTCTTACAAACTTATGGAGGCAAATAATAGTAGAATAAAGCCTGCTGAGATAGAAATATATATACATCCCATGATAGAGACCTGGTCGCTTACAAGAGAAGAAGAAACAAAACTATCTGAGCGAGTAAAAGCAATAATTGGAAGTAAGCTATAAAAAATCACTATTGTCTAATTCTAGGCAATAGTGATTTCTATAATTTTTATAGTATAATATTACAAACAGGATACACTATTTATAAGTATCAGCAAAAATATTGGATATATCTCTTAAAAGTCGCTGTATTTTATTATGGAGCTATTGTGATAGGTGGTGGTTTTTATGAATTTATTACACTTGAAATATGCAGTTGAAGTAGATAAAACACGTTCTATTAATAAAGCTGCAGAGAATTTATTTATGGGGCAACCCAATTTGAGTCGTGCTATTAAGGAATTGGAGGAATCGCTTGGAATAACACTTTTTTTACGCACATCCAAGGGGATTTCAGTTACTCAGCAAGGCGAAGAGTTTTTGCAGTATGCGAAAAAAATTCTATCTCAAATAGATGAAGTTGAATCCATGTATAAAAATAGAAATAACGACAAACAAAAATTTTCGATTTCAGTACCTCGTGCAAGTTATATATCCAGTGCTTTTACAGAGTTTGCCAAAAACATTGATATAACTAAACAAGCTGAAATATTTTATAAAGAAACTAATTCTATGGGAGCAATAAATAATATTATTCAAACAGACTATAAACTTGGGATAATTCGTTATCAAACAGTTTTTGAGCAATATTTTAAAGTGATGTTGCACGAAAAAGGGTTATCTTCTAATGTGCTTACTAAATTTACATATGTAATGATTATGTCCAAAAGTCATCCACTTGCAAGCAAAAATAACATTGAACTTTCAGATTTAAGTAATTATATAGAAATAGCACATGCAGATACATGTGTACCCTCTCTTCCACTTGTAGATGCGAGGAAAGCAGAATTTTCAGAGTTTGTTGATAAGAGAATATTTGTTTTTGAACGAGGTAGCCAATTTGATTTATTGAGTAATGTAACAAATAGTTTTATGTGGGTTTCACCTGTTCCACAACATTTATTAAATCAATATGATCTTGTGCAAAAACAATGCGAATCAAACAATAAACAATATAAAGATGTCTTGATATATCGAAAAGACTATCACTTTACAGACTTAGATAACCAATTCATTACAGAATTAAATAAGGCTAAGAACAATTTTTAATAATATCAAACTATAGCGAATAAAAATATCAGTAAAAATATATCGATAAAAGCATATCGATATATTTTTTTTACATTACAAAAAAGATTATAAAATTGTTATCTTAATATTAAATAGAAGATACAAATTAAAAAAACAAAACAGTACATTCTATTAAAAATTAAAAGGAGATGAAAATATGGCTAAAAAGGGGATATCAAAATCTGTCTTGCAAAGGCTACCTATCTATCTCGGATATTTGAAATCTTTGCCCCATACCGCTCCATTAAATATTTCAGCTACAACATTAGCCGCAGCTCTAAAAATGGGAGAAGTTCAAGTTAGAAAAGATTTAGCTTTAGTAAGTTCTTCAGGTAAACCTAAAATTGGTTATATTGCTTCTGATCTAATTGAATACATTGAAAAGTTTTTAGGATATAAGGATGTCAATGATGCGGTAATACTTGGTGCTGGAAAGTTAGGAAGGGCACTGCTTGATTATAAAGGATTTGAAGCTTATGGTCTTAACATTGTTGGAGCCTTCGATATTGATGATTCACTTGCTTGTAAAACAGAAAGTGAAAAATATATATTCTCACTTTCTAAATTTGATGATTTATGTAAAAGAATGAAAATACGAATAGGAATAATAACTGTACCGGCTGAGTCTGCTCAAGTAGTATGTGATTTGATGATAAAAAACGGTATATTAGCAATTTGGAATTTTGCACCTACACATTTATGTGTTCCTGACAATATATTGGTGCAAAATGAAAATATGGCATCTTCATTAGCCTTATTATCACATCATTTAATTGAACAATTCAATATCAATTAAAAATATTATAAAGGGAGAGATTAACATGGAAGATAAAACAACTTGCACAATTGTAGATAGTGTTGAAAATTTACATGAAGCTATAGAGAGAGTCAAATCTGCACAAAAGAAATTTGCTACATATACGCAGGAACAGGTAGATAAAATATTTTTGGCTACAGCAAGTGCTGCTAACAAAGAAAGAATTTCACTTGCAAAATTGGCAGTAGAAGAAACTGGAATGGGAATTATTGAAGATAAAGTAATTAAAAATCATTTTGCAGCTGAGTATATCTATAATGCATATAAAGATACAAAAACCTGTGGAGTAATTGAAGAAGATAAGGCTTTTGGTATCAAAAAAATTGCTGAACCAATTGGGGTTATTGCCGCAGTTATCCCAACAACAAACCCAACCTCTACAGCAATATTTAAAATACTTTTGGCACTTAAAACCAGAAACAGTATTATTATAAGTCCTCATCCAAGAGCGAAAAAATCTACAATTGCTACTGCAAAGGTTTTACTTGAAGCTGCTGTAAAAGCGGGAGCACCTGAAGGTATTATAGGATGGATTGATGTTCCATCTTTAGCAATGACAAATTTATTAATGAATGAAGCAGACATAATTTTAGCTACTGGTGGCCCTGGCATGGTAAAGGCAGCTTATTCTAGCGGTAAGCCAGCACTTGGAGTAGGCCCTGGTAATACACCTGCAATTATTGATGATACTTCGGATATTTTACTTGCTGTAAACTCAATTATCCACTCGAAAACATTTGATAATGGTATGATTTGTGCATCTGAACAATCAGTTATTGTCTTACAAAAAGTATACGATAAGGTTAAGAAAGAATTTATTGATAGAGGTTGTTATTTCCTAAATAAAGAAGAGACCGAAAAGGTTAGGAAAACAATCATTGTTAGCGGTTCGTTAAATGCAAAAATTGTTGGTCAGTCAGCCTATAAGATTGCAAGTCTTGCAGGGGTAAATGTACCTGAAACAACAAAAATTATAATAGGTGAGGTAAAAAGTGTTGAGCTTAGTGAAGAATTTGCTCACGAAAAACTCTCTCCAGTTCTTGCCATGTATAAAGCACAAGATTTTAATGAGGCTCTAGATAAAGCAGAACATTTAATTGCTGATGGTGGCTATGGTCACACGGCTTCAATATATTTAAATACTGTGACAGAAAAAGCAAAGCTTGACAAATTTGAAGCTAGGATGAAAACCTGTCGTATATTAATTAATACTCCTTCTTCTCATGGTGGAATTGGTGATCTTTACAATTTTAAACTTGCTCCATCTTTAACACTGGGTTGCGGTTCATGGGGCGGAAACTCAGTTTCTGAAAATGTGGGTGTTAAACATTTAATAAATGTAAAAACTGTTGCTGAGAGGAGAGAAAATATGCTTTGGTTTAGAACTCCTGAAAAAATATATATTAAAAAAGGCTGTTTACCTGTAGCTTTAGACGAGCTTAAGACAGTTATTGGCAAGAAAAAAGTGTTTATAGTTACAGATTCATTCCTTTATACCAATGGATACACAAAACCAATTACTGATAAATTAGATGAAATGGGAGTACAGCATACGACATTCTATAATGTTGCTCCTGACCCTTCTATTACTTGTGCAAAAGAAGGTGCAGCGCAAATGACAGCTTTCCAGCCAGATTGTATTATTGCAGTTGGTGGAGGTTCTGCAATGGATGCAGCAAAAATTATGTGGGTGATGTATGAGCATCCAGAGGTTGACTTTATGGATATGGCAATGCGTTTTATTGACATTAGAAAGAGAGTATATACATTCCCTAAGATGGGCGAAAAAGCATATTTTATTGCAATTCCAACCTCTGCTGGTACTGGATCTGAAGTAACACCATTTGCAGTTATCACAGACGAGAAAACTGGAGTAAAATACCCCCTTGCTGATTATGAGTTAATGCCTAACATGGCAATTGTTGATGCTGATATGATGATGAATGCACCAAAAGGACTTACAAGTGCATCTGGAATTGATGCTGTGACACATGCACTTGAAGCCTATGCATCTATGCTTGCAACAGATTATACAGACGGGTTAGCGCTTCGCTCACTCAAAATGATATTTGAATATTTACCAAGAGCTTACGATAATGGACCAAACGACCCAATTGCTCGTGAAAAAATGGCAAATGCTGCTACTATGGCAGGTATGGCTTTTGCAAATGCATTTTTAGGTGTATGTCACTCTATGGCACATAAATTAGGAGCTTTTCACCATTTGCCACATGGTATTGCCAATGCACTTATGATTGATGAAGTTTTACGTTTTAACGCTGAAAATGTTCCTGTAAAGATGGGAACCTTCTCACAATACGATCATCCTCATACATTGGAAAGATATGCTGAAATTACCGACAGTCTAGGACTTGGTGGTAAAAGCAATGAAGAAAAACTAGAAAATCTAATTAAAGCAATAGATGAGCTTAAGAATAAAATTGGAGTTAAAAAAATAATAAAAGACTATGGTATTGACGAAAAAGACTTTCTTGATCGTCTTGATGATATGACAGAACAGGCATTTGATGACCAATGCACAGGTGCAAACCCAAGGTATCCATTAATTAGTGAAATAAAGCAAATGTATTTAAATGCATACTATGGTAAATAAGGAGGACATATTGATGAATCTTGATAGAGTTATTGCTGTTAGAACTTCAAAGACTGTTTACCGTGATGAAAACAAGACTATAAAAGTTTTTGATAAAGATTACTCAAAATCTGATATTCTTAATGAGGCATTAAATCAAGCAAGAGTGGAAGAAACCGAACTAAATATTCCAAACATTATTGAGGTAACAAAGATTGATGAAAAATGGGCGATTGTTTCTGATTATATTTCTGGAAAAACGCTTGAACAATTAATGAAAGAACATCCTGAGAAACACAATGAATATCTTGAATTATTCATTGATTTACAAATAAAGGTGCATTCTCAAAAATCACCTTTGTTAAATAAACTAAAAGATAAAATGTTACGAAAGATTTCGCAAACTGATTTAGAAGCAACAAACCGTTATGATCTGCAAACAAGACTTGAGGGAATGCCCTTACAAAATGAAGTTTGTCATGGAGACTTCAACCCAAGTAATATTATAATTACAAACGATGGTACTCCATATATAATAGACTGGTCTCATGCAACTCAAGGTAATGCTTCTGCTGATATAGCAAGGACTTACTTGTTATTTTGGCTAGGCGGAGAAATTACTATGGCAGATAAGTATTTAGACTTGTTTTGTGAAAAAGCTGACATAAAAAAACAATGTATTCAAAAATGGCTGCCTATTGTTGCGGCAGCTCAGATGGTGAATGGTAAGCCTGAAGAACGAGAATTTTTAATGCATTGGGTAAATGTTGTTGATTATGAATAATTAGGAGGTAAAATCAAATGAAAATTAATATATGTATAGGTAGCTCTTGCCACATAAAAGGTTCAAGACAAATAGTGGAACAATTACAATTCTGGATTGCAGAGAATAATTTAAAAGATAAAATTGAACTTGCAGGGACTTTTTGCATGGGTAACTGCCAAGACGGTGTTTGTGTAATGCTTGATGAGACGTTATTCTCTTTAACTCCAGAAACAACAAAAGCATTTTTTGAAAATGAAGTTTTAACAAGACTGTAATAGGTTTAGAAAGTAGGAAATGACTATGAAAAAATTTGATACAAATGTTCAATATTTAAAATACAAGGTTCTTCGAGAAGTAGCAAAACATGCGTGGAATGATACGCTTTTAGAAAACATTACTGATATTCCTAAAATGATTGTCCCAGGAAATGAGCCTACAATGCGTTGCTGCGTTTATAAAGAACGTGCTATTCTTAGTGAGAGAATTAAGCTTGCAATGGGTGGAGATAAAAGTAATCCAAATGTAATAGAAGTTATTGATATAGCATGTGATGAGTGCCCAATCGGAGGGTATGAGGTAACAAATGCTTGTCGTGGTTGTATTGCTCATCGTTGTGAAGAAATATGTAAGCGTGGAGCAATCACATTTGATCATCAGCAAAAGGCTCAAATTGATAAATCTAAGTGTGTGGAATGCGGTCAATGTGCAAAAGTATGTCCATACAGTGCTATTACTAATTATAAACGTCCCTGTGAAAATTCATGTAAAATAAAGGCTATTTCAATGAGTGATACAAAGGTTGCATCTATAGATAATGACAAATGTATTTCATGCGGCGCATGTGTATATCAATGTCCATTTGGTGCAATTATGGATAAGTCATTAATATTAAATGCTATTGATTTGATAAAAAAGAGTGAATCCAATAAAAAATATAAGCTTTATGCTGTTGTCGCACCATCTATAGCAAGCCAATTTACGTATGCAAAATTAGGACAAGTAATTAGTGGTATTAAAAAACTAGGTTTTTATCATGTGGTTGAAGCAGCATTGGGTGCTGATATTGTTGCTTTTTCCGAGTCAAAAGAGCTTGTGGAAAAAGGACTTTTAACAAGTTCATGTTGTCCTGCGTTTGTTGATTATGTCAAGAAACAATTTCCTGAGCTTACAAAGTATATTTCTCATAACCTTTCTCCAGCAGCAGTTATTTCAAAATATATTAAAGAAACGACCCCGAACGCAAAGGTTGTATTTATTTCTCCATGTACAGCAAAAAAGATGGAGTTTCAACAAGAAGATGTACGTCCGTATATTGACAGCGTTATTACCTTTGAAGAGCTTCAAGCATTATTTGACAGTCGTGAGTTGGATATCACAGCACTAGAAGAGGATGTTCTAGATAATGCATCTTATTTTGGTAGAATATTTGCTCGCAGTGGCGGACTTTCTGAGGCTGTACGACAAGCTTTAAAAGAACAGGGCATAGAAGATTTTAATTATGAACCTGTAGCATGTGATGGAATTGAACAATGTCGCACAGCATTACTTAAGCTTTCTAAAAACTCGCTACCTGGTAACTTTATTGAAGGTATGGCATGTGTAGATGGATGTATAGGTGGGGCTGGATGCTTGACTCATGGAATCAAAAATAAAAATGAAGTTGACAAGTATGGCATGGAAGCCAAAGAGAAAAAGATACAAGATGCTATAGGTATATTAAAGTAATACTATAAAATAATTATCATAAATGACAGCTAGACAGTTATTTGATTATATATTGTTCAATAACTGTCTAACTATCGTCTGTGACATCTTATTCAGCTTATTTTTATTAAGAAGGAGGAAGTAAAATAATGGTACATGCTCCTAAGAACAATAAGAAAAACATTAGGGGTGTAATCAGTATCAACATAGTAATTGCAATAGTTTTATAGCCTTTTCTGAAGAATTTTACCACTAAGAAAGCAAACAAAGCTAATAATATAAGTTCAGTAATTGATGTAAAAACCATACTGTTAATTAAAAAAGAAGTCCCTATTGCTAAAGCATAAGCTACTATAGATATGCCAAAACCAATTAATATGTGTATCACCGTACTAGGCTTCTTCTCCAAGTTGTTTGAATTGTCTTGATTATCGTTCATAACACTCATCCTTCTTTCTAAATATTTTATTTAGTATTTCATTACGATTAATATATATCAAGCTTATAATACATAATAATTGAAAGTCCGTAATACCTAAGAAGGAAACCTTCTCCACTCTGATAAACTCTAGCAAAAATCGAAAGCTCATATAGCTGCTTAAGAAAATTCTGAAAAGCTCTCCAGGCTTTATTTCCTGCTTCTTTTTCCAGATCAAGAAGACTACCAATAATATGTCAAATATAATCTCGTAAGCTTGAGTAGGATGTCTTAGTATATGATCTCCAAAGTCTACTCCCCATGGCAGTCCTGTCGGTTTTCCATAACAGCAGCCTCTTAGTAGGCAGCCGATGCGACCAACTGCCATAGCTATTGCAACAGGTATGGCAATCTGATTACCCATCTTCTCCTTGATGCCAAACATTCTTTTAGCCAAAAATGTTCCTGTCGCACCTCCTATAAGTCCACCGACTATGGTTCTTCCTGATAATAATATATTCATATTTTGTGGATTTGAATTTAACTCGTTCCAATAAATAAATATTAGAGGAAGTTTAGCTCCTATAGCACCTCCAAAAATCGCAAAAATTGCAATGTATAATGCATTTGAGCTTCTTATACCGTCTCTCCTAAGCTGCCATATATAGACCCCTATGCCTGTGATAAAGGCTAAAAGAAGAAATACTGGATAGGCTTCTATAGGAAATTTGCCAATATAGAATAATACAGGCTTTAAGCCCCATGTTCCGTTTATCATATTATCTCCTTTGTAGAATTAATTGCTTTTACATTTTTTGACCCTATTACCTACTCTACAGCACTGTCCATTTGGATTATTTAGACAAGAGTAAAGCTTCATCGCACCACAATACCCCATAGCTCCAGAGGTTTTAAGCAGAGCCAATATGCCTGTAATTATCCAGCCTGTAAATGGATGTACAAAATATAAAAATACTAAGGCTATACCAGAAAATACTGCTCCTACAATGTGTGCAAACTGTACTGCCTGTTCATCTAAAATAATCCTCTTAGAGCTAATCAACTTATCTATAGTAAAGGTATATAGCAATACCAAGGGTGCTCTTTTCACCTTAAATATTGCTGATAAAACTAGTATGGCAAAGCATGTAGCTGCCAGTAGCTTGCTCTGCAAAACAATGGAGAGCCATAGCAATGTTGCAACCCCATATTTGCAGAAATTAAAAGCCCCATTTGACACTTCTGTAGGTCTGTATTCCTTCATCGTAAGTCACCCTTCCTTATTCTTATAATAGGAAAAAGCATTCCTGTCTTTTGTTTGTATTCTTTATAATCTGCAAACCTTTGCAAAAGCAGCATTTCCTCTTGCTTAGCTCGGTAGTACATAAAAGGTATAAATACTATACTTACTGCCAAAAATGCTAGGATATTCTTGTAAACCAAGCAGCCTCCATAAAACATCAATATTATTGATGCATAAAGCGGATGTCGCACTATCCTGTACATGCCTGTTTGTACTAAGGTTTGCTCTTTGTAGATCTTTATTTGATTTGACCAGTTTTTTCCCAGATTAAATCTTCCCATAATATTTGCAAGGCAACCTATAATTATCATTGCTATGCCCAAAATCATCAAGAGCTGTCCGATAAGCTGTGATTTCAGTCCTATTGTCCCTGCCTTACTCAACAAAATAAAATAATAAACAATGAAAAAAAATGTCATAGTGCCTGTTTCCACTATAGATTTTCTTTCCCTCTGCACATTATTACTTCGTGAAAATAGCATAAAATCTATAAATACAGATAAGAACAATGCTAAGACACAAGCGGATATAATGGCTTGAATTATTATTTTCGTCATAGTCTATCCCTTCCTATGGATTGTGTTGTATGCAGAAAAAGGTATCTTCCTTATATCCTTTGTTATTACATGAACACATTCCTTCTGCATGGATTTCATATCAAAGTTATAAGCATCCAAGAATGAGCTTACACTAATACGAAAGGTATTCTGGTCAACGTACTCCATCTTCTGCTTCTTTGATTTCTTAAAGAAGTCAAAGGGCATAATCTGTCTAAAATCATTTAAGAACTTAAAGCAGTCACAGGTAGTATTTAGGTCTAGTAAACTCTTACCTACATTTTTCATAGCATCTTCAATAGTATATACAAAGGTATTGTTGATTAAGTGCAGATAATCCTGTATCCTTGCATCCCTAGTAATAGGTACAAAACCACCCTTAGAAGACTTGTACATATAGGTTATTGCTACTCTCTCAACATCACAGGGCAATGGGATAAAGTCCCCCATCTTAAGCATCCCGCTTGTTTGCTGTTCCAGTCTCTTTAATATTCCTGACAAGGTTACCCTGTTTTGCCCTATAGTCTGATCTATTCGCCCAAAGAAAGAGACAGGCTGATAATTAATGCCCCTTACATAAGGCTGCTTCAAGCCATAGGAAAATATCTCTCCTACCTCGTCATCATTTATCCCTGTAGATATGGTAGCTACAAGGGTTGTAGGTATCTTGTACCTTGTAAGATTATCTATAGCTTTTTGCTTCATAGGAAGTATGCCCACTCCCCTTAACTTCTCATAGGTAGAAGTCTTAAAACCATCAAACTGGAGATATACCTCAAAGCCTCCCACGAACTGTGAAAGCTCCCTGACAAACTCTTCATCCTCAGCAATTCTTATACCGTTGGTATTTAGCATGACATACTTAAACCGTTTAGCTTTAGCCATTTTTAATATATCTATTATGTCAGGATGTATAGTAGGCTCTCCCCCACTTATCTGTAGTATTTCTGCATTCCCACCCTCTGAGTCCTGAAGGAAGTCCATCATTTTCTCTATATTATCTAAAGTCAGAAACTCTCCTTCACCTGAATCTGCATAGCAAAGAGGACAGTTTAAATTGCACTTATTTGTGACTTCGATAAGACCTATGCAGGCATGTTGATCATGCTGTGGGCAAGTGCCACAATCAAAGGGACAGCCCTTTTCAACCTTAGTATGTACCTTCATAGGAGTACCAGGTTTATCGTACAATCTCTTCTTTAAATGGTATTCTGCATCCTCCTCAAGCAACTCTATCTGCTCTCCGTGATTTTTACAGTATTTAAGCAGATATACCTTTTTATCCTTTATTATGACTTTTGCTTGCACTACTTCTAAGCAAATAGGACAAAGGCTGTTTGTAAATTCATGAAAGATGTAATCTCTATTTATATTTGCCACAACATATACCTCGTAAAAACAATATTTATTATATGATCTTTATAATATTATAACATAGCGTTTTGGTAATAAGTACCGAAAAAGGAATATGCATAAAATAGAAAGAGTCATGAGTATTTGCAGCCACCTTTATTGAAAATATTAAATTTGTCTTATATGCAATTTGGGTTAATTTAGTATAATATATATAGCATAGAGTATAATTTTTTGTATTGATTTACTAATTTATTAAATAAACTAATTTTAAGGAGATGCTTATGCTATACACTACTATAATAATTTTATTGTTAATATTGTTGCTGATGGTAATTGTGCTATTGTTTGCAGGCAACTATTTCTATAACTTTGCTATTTTGCGTAGAAAAAAAGAATTTCTAAGTAATAATCCAGACCTTAAATCTGAAACCTCTGGGGTAAAGTGGCAGAACAACGAAGAATGGTTGGAGCAGCAAAGCTATCAAAAGTTAAATATTAAATCCTATGATGGATTAAATTTAAACGCCATATACATACCGACTTCTACTACCTCAAACAAGATTGTAATACTTGTACATGGTTACACCAGTTGGAATGGCTCAATGACAAGCTTTGCGAGGTACTATCATGAAGAGCTGGGTTATAGTGTGCTAATGCCTGACTGCCGAGGACATGGAAAAAGTGAAGGTAATTATATTGGTTTTGGTTGGCACGATAGAAAAGATATACTGCAATGGATTGATGTCCTGCTAGAGAAGCATGGAAATAATTCATTGGTTGTACTGCACGGAATTTCTATGGGCGGTACTACTGTACTAATGACCAGCGGTGAAGTCTTACCTGACAATATAAAATGTATAATATCTGACTGCGCTTATAATTCAATAGAAGGTATACTTAGCTATCAAATGAAAAGAATGTTTAGACTTCCAAGCTTTCCTCTGATGCAATTTACCAGTCTTATTAGTAGGCTACGAGCAGGCTATTCTTTCAAAAAAGCCTCTGCTGTCAGTCAAGTAAAAAAATGCAAAATTCCTATACTATTTATACATGGCAGTGTGGATAAATTTGTACCTACTGAAATGGCATATGAACTTTTTGAAGCGGCAAGCTGTAAAAAACAGCTGCTTATAGTGCCTGATGCGGCTCATGGTATGTCCTTTTGGCAAGATACAGCGGCATACAAGGCAGAAGTAGGAGAGTTTTTAGATAAGTATGCAAAATAAAAGGATTGATAAACACTCAATCCTTTATAATCATTTTTTTACTATCATATAATTCATAAGTTCCTTCAGTAGTATTAAATTTATACCATTCAACACTCTTATTTATAGTATTATGAATATAAATGCTAATACAAATCCAAATGTCTTTTCTTTGTTTAACAATGCATTATAAACATGTTTATTTTATCATATTATTATATCTAATCCAAATATCGCCAACATCTGATTTGTGGGAGCAAACTTCTCTCCATCCCATTCCAGCGTAGTCTCAACTAAAGCCAGTGTATCAGCGTTATATTTGCCTATAACTCTTTGTATTACATTCAGGTCATACACTCCATCTCTTTGATAATCCACAGGATATACATTGCCTAAGGGTATTACCTCTCCCAGAAGCGGTGTATCAATCTGAGCCTTTAGGGTTCCATCAGGGTTATAGATTTCCGATAAATATTCTGCGCCTTTATCACTTATGTCAATTATATATCGTTTATTTAAGTCGTGGCTTATAACCTCTACCTTGTAATTATCTTTGTAGTTCACATCATATTTGAGCCCTTGACTAAATTCCTCAGAGTCAAAGAGCAGCTTAACCTTATTGTTTAAAAAGGAATATACATACTCATAGGAAAAGCCTCCGCTGCCACCAGAATCTACACTTACCAAAATATCATTTACATTGTTCTTTGTGAAGTCTCCCAAAAATACAGTAGGATTATATCCTCTGTTTTCCTTTAAGGGTATTCTTGTGTACTTATGGGTTTTTCCATCCTGAATAAGTAGTGCTATGTCCTCCACAAAGGGACTCTGCAAATCCCCAGGTCTATGTCCTACAGTGCATACACTGTCTGTTATCCTGTCTCCGTTTACGTCTCCATCTTTGCAATCTAGAATATAATCACTGTGCCCGTTATAGTACATCATTTGTCCTATATTATCAGACATAAAATCACCCTCACATATATTATGTATTTTAAACATAATATGCGTAAGGGTGCAATTGCATTACATATATTTATTCTATTGGAATATCTATATATTCATCATATATCTTTCCATACCTTATTCTCTTTATCTCAAGCTGTAGCTCCTTTGCCACAGTCTCAAACCTTAGTGTTCTAGTATGCATTATTGCTCCATCTTTCTTCTTATCCTGCTTGCTGTCCAAGGTCTCTGTAAGCTCAACTCTATTATTATCCGCTATCAAGTAAATTCTAGATAAAACCACGCTATCCTCTGTGGTAATGGTAATAAAAGTTTCTCCCTTAGCTTCATATATTTTATCAATAGTAATTTCTTGATCATCCACTTTTATGTTTTGACCGTTTGAGCTTCTATCTAGCTTTACCAGTTCGTTTGTCTCATGCTCAGCACTAAATTTCACCAAATGAAGCTGTAAGCTCTCCAAATCTCTCGGTAATGTATCGTATCTCACGTCAAACTTCATACCTTTCATATCAGTGCCCATCCCCATGCCTTGCAATGTGATTTCATTGCCGTTAGCAAGAAGCTTTACATCCAATTCTGGTGAATAAATTCGTTCACCGCTTATTTGGTCTATTGCCAGTTCTACTATGTTTTTAATTGTTCCCTTTACTATAGTAGTAGTTGGAGAAGCGGTAATTGTATCAAATTGTATGTCAGTTCCATCAACCTTAATAGCCTTATTCAGTCTGCTTTTTAGGGTATGCCCCATTGCTTTATCTCTATCCAATACAAAGCTTATTTTGCCCTCTTCGCTTTTGCCATCTTTTGTTATACTAAATGACCAAGTCAACTTTTTCTCAAAAGCATAAGGCGGCTCAAACTCTTGCACCCATCTTATGGTACTGCCATCTTCACTAGTCTGTCCAGCACCACTATTTGGATAGTGTCTGCCAATTGCACCACTCATATATTCACTATTAAACATAATATCGTCTACATTTTCTTTAGTACTCTCTATTGTATAAAAAGCCAAAAGTTGATTGTCGTCTAACATGACCCCGTTTAAGGTTACTTTTGTACCGCTTTGAAAGGTGTATGACTTCTCAACACTCTGCTCCATTCCCATTTTGTTTAGTTCTTTTAGTGTTCCATTCATTATATTGTCAAAGCCTAGCAGCTCTCTTCCATAGAAAGCAAGAGTATCAAGGTTGTATGTTACCAGAAAAAACGCAATAAGTAAAACAGCAATCTTAACTCCCCATTTCTCTGTTCTTTTTTTGTTAAAGCTTTTATTTTGTAAAGCATTGTTTAGTTTATTTTCTAGCTCCTCAGGCACTATAAGTTCATCTATTTCCAATTTCTTATCACTTAACATTTCCTCCACCTTACTCATAGCTCTTCACCTCCCATTACAACCTTCAACTTCTTTAAACCTATTGAGATACGTGACTTTACTGTACCTATGGGAATCTTTAAAAGCTCTGCTATGCTCTGATAATCCATATCCATAAAATAGCGTAGTTTTATAACCTCTCGTTGCTTTATATTCAACTCCTGTAGATGTTTATCCAGTCTCAGCTGTTCATCCTTCTGTTCCATAGGATTGTCCTGATATTCCTCATGTATCATATCAAGAAAAATAACTTTATTCTTTTTCTTTAAACTGTTCTTGCAGCAGTTCACCAAAATTGTCTTGCTCCAGCTGTAGAAGGAGTTTTCATTCTTTAAACGACCAATGTTCTCATAAAGAATTACAATCATATCTTCCATCGCATCCATTGCATCCTCTGGGTTTCTCATGTATACATAGGCAAGCTTGTAATAATCTTGTTTCTGAGTCATTATGAGCTGTACTAGAGCTTCCTTGTTACCCTTCTTTGCTTTTTTTACCAATGCTTCTGTCTCCACGCTCTCACCTCAATTCTATATATAAGAGTGATTAACCACTTCAAAAGTTCATTATGGAGGAAAAATATTATATAGAAATAAAAGTCCAACCCGCTTTATTATACGAGTAGGACTTTTATTATTTTATGACTCTCAAAGATTATTAATCCAGCATATACTTTAGCGAGAAATCATTACCACTAATCTTCTTAAATAAGTCATTGTACTTGTACATGCCTGATGACTTTATGACCTCATTTATCAGGAACTGACCAAACTCAGCAGGCTTTTCTGTCATGTCCGCTCCTGTTTTCTCCTTAAATACCTTTCCAAGCATTTCACAGGTTAAGGTTCCCATAAAATAATTGTGCAGATAAATCGGATGAGTTGTAAAGTGTATTATATGTGCCCATGGTGGTTCTACACCAAATGGCTCTTCCTTTAGGACCTCTTTGGTAGTCTTCCAGTAAATATTATAAATATCCTCAAGACTCTCCACTTCATTTTTATATAAGTTGTGGTCTATAAATATCCTGTTTACAGCTCTCAAGGCATTTACCTTCCTATAATCTCTTAGCTTTTTAAACTCCTGACCAACCTTTTCTCCATCTTTGAAGAACTTATTAAAGAACATTGGCTCATATAAGAAGCCTTGGAAAAGGTTTGCTATGCCCTCACTTATTATCCCACTGACACCTTCATTTAGAATTGTTTCCTCAGGTTCCAACAAAAATGAATGAACACCATGTCCTGTCTCATGAAGCAGTACTCCATACTCATAGAATTTATTCTTTACATTAGTTAATATTCTAGAGTCTTTAGCAGTCTCTATTGGAAAGTTATAGCCCCACTCTGATTTGTTGGCTCTTGGGAATATATCATAGGTTATATTAAACTTTGAAATGTCTATTCCAAACAAATTAAAGAATTCCTTTAAATTGTTATAGTAGTTTGACATATCTACTGTTGTGTTCAAGGATGGTGCTATCTTGGAATCAATATATAACTCATCCCAAGGCATTATGCTATCATCATTTAAGAATTCTCTTGCGTATTTTGTTCTTTCTTCTTTCATCTTAGGAAGAAGCTCATGAAGTTGACCTAACCAACTATCAAATATATCCTTGTCAAGTTCTGCTTGTTCCAGCTTGTAGCTTATAAAGCTGTCAGCACCATATTTTTTTGCATATTCTTTTCTTAGCTTGATAAGCTCTACAAAGCCTGCATCTACCATAGGCTTGTTTATCTGATTTCTAGCAAAGTACGCATTCTTTCTTCTTTCTCTATCACAATCTGAGCTTAATACTTGATCCAGCTCTACAGATGATACTTCCTTGCCCTCAAAGCTATATCTGAAGGTGTTTAGTATTTTTGAAAGCACATTTACTTTCTTTTGTATTTCCATATCCAATTGATTCAACTCATCTGATAGATGATAGGGTTTGAAGATATTATGTACTATTTCTGCCCTTCTTCTATCCTCTGGCGAAAGCTCTGACTCAAGACACTGGAGAACAATCTCATAGTTTTCCTTACTTTTTAGCATATCGGTTATTTTCTCATATTCCTTCTCTACTCCAAAATCATAACCAGCAGTAAAAAGTACCCACTCTAATCTTTCATAGTATACCAGTAGATCATGATATTTCTCGAACATATCATTGAGTCTCTTCATATTGTCCATATTTACCCCCTTAAAGTTTCACTGCAAAAATTAAATTTGAATTGTGCAGCTTATTTTCTTCTATTATACTATATATATGACACTAAACAATTTACATTTATAAATAGTGCGTTCTATATAACATAAAAAATTATGAATAGTGAGGTTATTAAAATGTATGAGTATAAATATGTTGAAGCAACTTTAGGAGGTTTCTTTACCGAAGCCAATCACCATAAAATAATAGATGAATATGCAAAAGAAGGTTGGAGATTAATACAAGTATTGCCTATGTATTATAATGGTAATGGAAAACCTACTGCATATGAAGTTATATTTGAACGAGAAGTTGAGTGCTTGGATGTCTAAGCCCAAAGAGACTTAGTAGTATAATAAATCTATATTTACAGATATCATAAGAAAATGACCATACTGGAGGATTGATTTTACGAATTTAATATATGGAACAAATAATCCATCTAAGTTAGAGAGTATGATAAAGATGCTGGACGGGTTAAACCTTAGTATTACTGGTCTTAGAACTCTCAATATAGAATTAAAAGAGGCTGAAGAAACTGGGAAAGATCCATTATCAAATGCAACGCAAAAGGCTATTTCTTATTTTGAACAAATTAAACAGCCTGTATTTTCCTGTGATTCTGGGTTATATTTTGAAGGTGTTGATGAAAATGATCAACCTGGTGTACTGATAAAAAGAATTCATGGACACAATTTGTCTTATAAAGAGATGCTCAGCTACTACAGCAATTTAGCAGCAAGATATGGTGGTAGGTTAACTGCATATTATAAGAACTCCATATGTTTGGTAATGAATGAAAACATTATCTATAAATATGATGGTGAAGATATACAATCTGAAAAATTTTATATTGTAGACAAGCCTCATAAGACATATAGAGATGGATTTCCATTAGATTCCTTATCTGTAGAGATACAAAGCATGAAATATTACTATGATTTAGATGATGATAACAGTGAAAATCTTGGCGTTCTTTATGGGTTTAGGGGATTTTTCATTAGAAGTCTAAATGATTATTTAAATACTAATTCATATAAATAGAACCTACAGAATTAGACTCTAAAGTAATTGGAGGTAAAACATGCAAAATGTTAAATTAGCTGAGCCAAGTTTGTTATATAAAGAGTCCTTCCTTGAATTTATTGAAGATGTTAAGAATACAGGATATGAATCATATACACATTATACTAAGGCTGAAGAAGATTTTGAGGAGTTTGTTACTAATCTTATAAATTCCAGTAAGGGCATTAATATTCAAGAAGGATGGGTACCATGTAGCAGCTATTGGCTTGTGACTGATAGTTGCGAAGTAGTTGGAGTAATTAGAATCAGACATCGGGTTGATAGTGATTTCTTGCAAATGATAGGTCATATTGGCTACGAGATAAAGTCTTCTCATAGAAAAAAAGGTTATGGAAGTAAGTTGCTTGAGCTAGGATTAACTAAAGCCCATAAGCTTGGACTAGAAAAAGTTTTAATAACCTGTAACAAAGATAACATTGGTTCCAAGCGAATTATTGAAAAATCCAATGGCAAGTACATAAAGTCATTTGTTGATGATGAGTCAGGTGAGAACATGTTACAATATGAAGTATGCACAAAAGAATCATTTCCCAAATAAATTTTTTTAAAAGTATTGACCTGTCCGTAACGTATACATATACAATAAGTATAAGAAGTACTTCTTATACTTATTGTAGACCGTAAAATACCAGTTCTTCGGAGGTAGTGAATTTGAAAGATAAGCTTCTAGTAAATGATGTTGCAAAGAAATATGGAATATCAAAAAGAACAATTAAATACTATGAAGAAATTGGTATTTTGAGGAGTTACAGGGAGGACGGGTCAAATTATAGGATTTATGATAGTTATTCACTAGATAGACTAGAGAAGATTCTGATTTTACGTAGATTAAACTTTTCTATAAATGATATCTGTCAAATATTGGCCTCAGATAATAAGCGTACGCAAGAGATTTTCCAGAACAAGCTAGAAAATATTATGGATCAAATTAATGCTCTGACATCTTTGCAGAGCATAGTAAAAGCTTTTCTAGATATGAGTAATAATGTAGGAATTGATAATGTTAACATTTATCAACTGCTTAGTGAACAAATATATATTCACAAGAAAGTTGAAAGGGTGATAAATATGAGTAAATATGAAGGAGAAATCCTAAAGGTAGAAATAGGTAAATCATTAATTCCCTATGCAAACACACTTATAGATGGCATAAAAGCATTGCGTGGCACCT
Source organism: uncultured Clostridia bacterium (assembly GCA_942492835.1). Lineage (GTDB taxonomy): Bacteria > Bacillota > Clostridia > Lutisporales > Lutisporaceae > GWB2-37-7. Next base: position 1,987,094 of record OW818645.1, read on the forward strand.
TAAAGGAAAATTTAAAGCTAGAGATACCATTAATTAGATTGGCTGATAACTGTTTGATTAATAATTCCGATTATAGAATTTTATTCAAGAATAATGTTGTCATCGATAAGAGCCTTGAAGAGAATAGTATTTCTGAAGAGATACCTGATTTAATTAAAGATTTAGAAAAAGTTATCACATGCAACGTAAAAGATTTAGTAGAATAATCAAAAAAGCAGCGGTTGTCTGTATGGCAACCGCTGTAATTATAGTTACAGCTCTACAGATAACAATTCATAGACGAAGCAGGACAAAAAACAAAGAATGGATTGATAAGTGTATAAGTGAGCCAAATGTTGTATAATATATCTTAGAAAATATACCCATAAAAGTGGCTACTTTGAGTAGATAGAAAGGAATAATGTTCGATATGAGAGAAAGCGATATATTACTACGAAGATTTAAAGAGAACGATGCTAAAAGAGTCTCTAGTATTATTCAAACCAATCTAGTCCAAATAAATAGTAAAGACTACCCTGAAAGTGTTATTACCAATATGTGTGAGACTTTCACACCAGCTTACATCCTTAAAATGTCTAGGCAAAGAAAGATGTATGTAGCATTGGATGGCGATATTATTGTTGGAACTGGCAGTATTGACTATGATACATTCTATACTGTTTTTGTTGATGTAAAATATCATGGTAAAGGAATCGGGGAAAAATTAGTAGGTCTTTTAGAAGAAATAGCATCTAATAACGGTCTTCAACATGTGAAGGTACCTGCAAGTATTACTTCCCAAAAATTCTATGAACGATTAGGCTATAGTGTTGTATCTGAGGTTGAGTCCGAGGAATTTGGTAAAGATATTATTATGGAGAAATACTTAGTATAACTTAGTCTTTAAATGCCCTATATCCAGTCAATTACATTGGATATAGGGCATTTGATATTAATAATGAACACGAATCAACCAAAATTTAATATTTGAATTGCTCCAGCCTAAGTCCCAAGGAACCTTATTTCTATCGGTATTGTGACAGGTTACTAGGCTATAGCCCTTTGAGTCAACCCCTGTAACTACCGATATATGAGTAATATCACCCTTTTTCTCATAGGCAATAAAATCTCCAGGCAAAAGCTTGTATGAAGCCTTATACACCTTTTCATAGCTGCCATAGGCGATTACCGAAGCCCTTCCACTGTTTAACCAGTAGCTTTTGAAGCCATCAGCATTTACCCAGGCTCTAGTGGCACCGTTTTTATCATAGTTCCAATTCTTGGTCTTCTTAAATTTGCCACCTGCAAAAAGTACCTGTGATGCAAAGTTTGCACAGTCTCCCCCTTGAGGATTGTAGTTCCTGTATGTTTTGTTATATTTAAATTCAAACTGCTCCTCAGTAGCGGCTCCACAATACTTATCTGCATACTCTACCGCACCTATTCTTCTTTCTCCTATGTCAGAAAGGTCCCTTGTGCCTTGAGATATTATATATTCTTTTATGGAATCTACATTTATTCTTTCTAGGTTTAAAGAATCAGCAAAAGGATCTGTATACCACTCTTTTGAAATAATCCATGCTCCATCCTTTTCTATTAAGTCAAGTATATGATAAGTTCCTATTCTAAAGGTGTTTACTTGATCTGGCGTATCTTCATATATATACTTATATTCTGTAGAGCACATAAGGTTAACTGATGTCTTTTCTTCTTTGTCCTTCATACTTCTAACTACTAATGTAGGGTTTATCTCTATAAACTTGACTCCTTGTTTCTTTCCCCAATTATTTATGTATTTTACCTTTCTTAACTCATATTCATATGCCCAGTTTCCGTATTTACTTTCTGTATTGTACATAGCCTTAATAAGCTCTACGTCACCCGTTATTATGGCTTGATTCCTATCTCTAAACATTACTTCCAGCACATCTACAAGTTCTTCATCTATATTGAATACTGTGTGGAATACTTCAACTGATACTATTGCACCCATTAATAGCATCAAAGCGAACAGTATTGCTAGCTTGATATATTTAGTCTTGATAACAAGAATTTTCATTGCACAACCCCTCATATATCTAATATATAGCTATGTATATGTTGGAAATATCAAATCTATTTATATTAAATAAATCTTAGCCTGGACTTTTTAGCTAGACATAAAAAAACTGCAAATTAATGCAGTTTTAAAGCCTCTTCTATTTTATTTATATACTCCTTAACAGTGGTTTCATCAAAGGGTGCTCCCTTGTACCACTCCTCTGAATTATTGGTACTATTTCCAAAATATCTAGCCTTTAGTATTATCTCAGGGCGGTATTCAAAATGCAATATGTCAAAATGTCCCCATTTCCCACCCCAAACAAAATTGTTTTTCTCAAATATCTCTACAATTTCCTTTGGATAAGCTTCCAGTCGTTTTTGACCTTGCTCCCTAGTTGCCCACTTCCAATAATCCCTGCTGTCTCTGGCCAAATCTATAGCAATTCCAAAAGCATGTGGGCTCAAACGATTAGTCCCGGATATTACTCTATAGTTAAATGTTCCACTAGATGGGAACGCAGCTGCCCCTACCTTATTGTTACTTTGAGCCAAAGCTATAAGCTCTGACATTGATGCTTTTAAAGCATCACTTGCACCACTGCTTCTACTGAACTGAAAACTTCTTCCTCCTACCTTTACATTGCCAAGCTGTTTCTCAATTTGCTGTTTATTATTGCCATAGACTTCCTTTAGCAAACTGTACATTCTTACTCTACCCGGGTCAAAATCATTTTCCATCAGTTTATTAATAGAAGTCAGAGGATATGGTTGCTCCAGCATGTCTTGTATATCTGGATTTGCAAGCTTTTGTTCTGCATTTTTTGTTTTTTTATCATCATAGATAAGCTTTTGACCCGATTTCAAAACTAAATATACATTCCCATCATCAGATGTCTCAATTCCCGATATATATTCAGGATAGCCAAGCATCAGACATAATAAATCCTGTCTCATTGTTATTTCATAAGATGAATTGGTAATAGGTTTTACAAATGCGCTGCTATAAGTAGGATTCTTTATAATATAGGTAATGGCAATCAGCAACCCAAGTATCAGTAGAAAACTTGCATGCTTTCGTTTCATACACTCACCTCTAACAACGATTAATATATATTTATATTTTTACCTATTACTCACTTTGTTATGTATGAGCTTAATCTACTGATTTTAAAGATTCTACCATGCTTATTTTTTTTAATTTTAAATGCATTACTATATTCACCAACAAAGAGAAAACTATTGTTAATATTCCAGAATAAACATAGCTCAGAGGTTTTACAATTCTTCCGAACATAACATTATCCACCTCAGCAGTTACAATTATAAACCTGTGCAAAAATATTCCTAATACCAAACCTAGCAGTATACCTATTAATGTAAGAAGTACACTTTCTCTATCTACATAGGCAGAAACCTCTCTATCAAAGAAGCCCAATACCTTTATGGTCGCTAGCTCTCTAATTCTCTCCGTGATATTAACATTAGCTAAATTGTACAATACTATAAATGCTAAGGCACCAGCAGAGAAAATCAAAACAACCATTACATAGTCTAAGCTCTTTATTATTTTCTTAAAATCCTTGCTGATTCCTGTGGTAAAATGTACAGAGCTAACCTCCTTATTTTTCAGTAAATCCGAGGACAGTTTACTTTCAAATTTTTCTGTAGTATCTATAGTCTTTGCTATAACTTGCTTGAATTCTACCTGTTCCCCAAAAACCTTTTGATAAAGCTCAGGTGACATATAAATATAGTGAGATATATAGTGCTCTGTGATTCCCTCAACTTTTACATTAACCCTTTTGCTTCCATCAGTCTTGATATAAATGTCATCTCCAACCTCTGCCTGGAGCTGATTTGAAAGCTTCTCGCTAAGAATGACTCCCGACCCTGTAAAAGGTACAACTTTGTGCTCTCCACGAGTTCTAAAGCTGATAAATTCCTCTAACCGCTTAGTACTTTCAGGTACTATGAGGTAAACACTTTTCTCTGTATTATCTTTGCCTATATCTATACTTTGCTCCTTTATTAACATATAATCAGAAATTCTTGAATCTGTTGCAAAAGCACCATCATCCTTAAGCTGTACAATCATATCATATTTGTATAGCTGTTCAAACTGAATTGCTGTAATTGATAAAATGGAATCCTTTAAGCCAAAGCCTGATAATAATAAAGCTGTGCAACCACTGATACCAAGCACTGTCATCATGAAACGCTTTTTATATCTGAATATATTTCTCGCTGTTATCTTTTGTGTAAAGTTAAGTCTTGACCATATTAATTTTATTCTCTCTAGCATTATCCTCTTCCCAGCCACAGGTGATTTGGGAAGCATTAGAATTGCAGGTTCAGCCCGAAGCTCATTACCGCATGCAAGCCAAGCTGCCATAATAGTTATGGTAGCTGCCAAAACGGTTGATAATATCGCATAATATGTGTTAAAAGCCGTTACCACTGGTGGCATAGTAAACATTATTGCATAGGCATTAAATATTACCGTTGGGAACAGCTTAAAGCCAAACAATACTCCAAATATGCTGCCTCCAATACTAGCAAAAGCCGCATAAATAAGATATTTTGAGGCTATAGCTACTTTGCTGTAGCCAAGTGCTTTTAAGGTTCCAATATAAGTTCTCTGCTCATCTACCATTCTAGTCATTGTAGTCAAGCATACTAATGCTGCAATCAAGAAAAAGAACACTGGAAAAACCTGTGCAATAGCGGCTATCCTATCAGCAGAAAACTCGTAATCAGCATAGCCTGGATTTGCATTTCTATCTAGTACATACCATATAGGTTTTTCTAGCTCCTTCAACTCATTTTCTGCATCAGTAAGCTTAGCTCTTGCTTCTAAAAGCTTCTCATCAGCTTCCTTTTTGGCATCAAGATACTTCTGTTCGCCCTCTGATAACTCTGCTCTAGCGGCTGTCAGCTTCTTTCTAGCAGCTGCAAATTCTGATTTCGCTTTAGCCATAGAGCTTGATAGTTTTTGGCTTTCTTCCTCCAGCTTAATTCTAGTGCCTGTCAAAACTGCACTTGTCTCCTGTAGCTTTGCTTCTGTTGCAGCTATTACCTCTTTTGGAAGTGAAGGTTTCGCTTGATTAAAGGCATCCAGTTGAAGCTGATATTCCTTTTCTCCCGCTTCAAGCTGCTTATATCCTGCTGATATTTTTTCTTCCGCTTGCTTGATAGCTTTCTCAAATTCAGCTTCCTTATTCTTAAGCTCTTTCTCTCCTGCTGTCAGTTTTCTCTGTCCACTTTCCAACTCTTTTTCTGCCTTATTTAGCTCATCTGTAGCTTTATTCTCCGCACTGGTCAGCTCCAGTCTTCCTTCGTCCAGTTTATCCTCTGCTTCTTCCATTATCTCGTCATAACGCTGCTGCTCTCTGCTTTCTGCTACAAGCTCCAACCTATTCTTAACAGATTTTATTTGCTCTTTATAATCCTCGCTAAAGGCAAAAGCTTCTCGTGCATTCTCTACTGTAAAGAATATATCTGTATAAACAGGAAGCTTAAAATTCTCTTCAGGCAGCATAATAAAGCTATTCACCTTGCCATTGCCTACTGTGCTTGTACCTCTATCGTAGGAAATATAGTAAGGAGTTTCTACTATACCTACTACTTCATACTCACTATTTTTGAGATCCTCCAAGATGTCCTTTTCAGTGCCTGAGGACAGTCTAATTTTTGTTCCCAGTGAAATACCTTTACCCAACATTTTGGCTTCTTCAATTAAACATTCATTTGGCTTCTCAGGATACCTACCCTCTATAAGCTTTGTCATGTTTATATATGGTTCATCTAGCATATTTGATGGGATTGAGAGCAGCTTTACTACCATTTCCTTATCCTTTACAGTTGCTATAGAATCCAAAGAATATGCAGGCTGCATATCCTCTATTCCTTCAGTTTTTGTTATTGCAGCTATATCTTTATCATCAAAGCCTAGCGTTGACACAAGCTTAATATCCATAAGACGATATTCATCAAAATACTTATCTCCAGTAATTTTCATATCCGTAGAACTAGCCTTTATCCCCGCAAAGAAAGCTACACCCAATGCGACAATAGAAAAAATAGATAAAAATCTTCCTAAGGTACGCCTTATTTCTCTAAAGGTATCTTTTAACAAAGCATTTTTCATAGTTACCATTCTATCCTTTCTACAGGCATAACATTTTCATTGATTATATTACTTTCCACCTTGCCGTTTTTGAATCTAATAACTCTATCCGCCATAGGTGCAATAGCTAGGTTGTGTGTTACTATCACAACGGTCATACCAAACTCTCTACAAGTATCCTGTAAAAGCTTCAGTATTGCTTTGCCTGTGTTATAGTCCAATGCTCCAGTGGGTTCATCACAAAGCAGCAGCTTTGGTTTTTTTGCCAAGGCTCTTGCAATGGCAACTCTTTGTTGTTCACCACCAGAAAGCTGAGAAGGGAAGTTGTCGCTTCTATCCTTCAACCCGACCTGTTCTAGTACCTCTTCGGGATTTAAAGGATTCTTACTTATTTGTACAGCCAGCTCAACATTTTCTAAGGCTGTAAGGTTCTGCACCAAATTATAAAACTGAAACACAAAGCCTATGTCATCTCTTCGATAAGCTGTCAACTGCTTAGTATTATATTTACTTATTTCATTGCCATCCACAGAAATTTCTCCGTCGCTTGGCGTATCCATTCCTCCCAATATGTTTAAAAATGTGCTTTTCCCTGCTCCACTAGGTCCTGCAACTACTACAAACTCACCCTTATTTATAGAAAATGAGGCTCCATCTAAAGCTCTAATGCTTTGGCTCCCCATTTTATAAATCTTCTTCACATCTTTTAGCTCTATATAATCCTTCAATTTTATTCTCCTTCTAAATAAAGTCACATATGAATATATTATACAACTTTAGCTATAAAAAAATCAGATGTTTCTACTACTTTTGTGATTGATTAGTCTTTTCATTTGTGTGTCTACTTCTCTTAAGCCATATGACAAAAATGAAACATTTTGTTAGTGGAGTAGTTACGTGAAATTTTCATAATCCAATCCATCTCAATAGAAAGTGTGTAGGGGTGGGTTTCTTGAATATCTAGAAGTATCATTTTTGCATAAAAAAATACCTCTGAAATTAATCGGAGGGCTTTAATATTTGTTCTTTAACTTAATCTTCTTCTGTGACAGCAACTTGTTCTGATGCCTCTTTAATTTCATTTTCTGTATAAATATATTCTTCAAAATATTGGAGGGTTGAGTACTTACAAAATTCTTCATTATGCTGATTTAATAAATTAGCTTTTGCTTTTTTATAATCAAAAATATATTTTTCCATTTTGCTCTTAACATTATAATCTTTATTCAATAATTTTTTATACTCATTTTCTCTTATATATGGTTTACTTTTTTCATCAATATATTTTTTATTATCAATTACAACTGCTTTTGAAAAATCCAAGCCACATTTTCTCTTTTTATCACTCCACAATACATTATCATGAGATATATGTGAACGCAACGGTATAGCAAAAACTAGCCCATTTACATTTGTTATTGTTTGTGTATATGGTCTATTATCTTTTTCTAGTATTTCTGGATATGTATCATGATCATATTTCGCATAGAATTCATCTGATAAATATTTGAAATTCATTTTTTATCCTCCACAAAAAAATAGTCCCAAATTGGGACTATTTATATCTTCTCAATGAGCTTTCTTTATATTACCCTGTTCGTGGCTCTACGAACAGTCATCTCAGCGAGCTTTTTTTAATTTACTACTCGTGGCTCTACGAGTAATCTTCATTAAAGAAGATATTTGTGAGAAGATATTTTCTTATATATTATTATACCACTAAAGATAGTATTGTAAACAATATCTTATCCCTAAAATATTTAATTAAATCTATTATACTACATTTTGTAAGACAAGTATATATTTTGCTCATATCTTCACCGAAATTTCTCAAATTAATTATTTGGGAGAATTATATGTGCCAGACACCATAGTTATCCAGTTATACTCTTGTCAAATTTCATAACCTATGGTCATACTGCAATATTTAATCTGTTTTAAAGCAAGTTTATCTATACTTTTCTGTAAATGTATTTCTTTTTCGTATATTTTCCATAGAGTACAGCCCTACACTATATTATTTGAATGATTGATTCAACTCAATAACTGGATAACTACGGTAGCTGGCACATATATTTATACATATATTAGGATGATAGGATTTATAAATGCGTCGCAGAATCGTCCACCGATTCATATTCTTTAAATTTATAATTGATATCTGTTACTTGGAATAGTTTTACATTCTGAACTCTAACATTTTTTTCATTATATAAGATAATATTATTTCCTTTACTTAAAGAGCTTTTAAATTTAATACCATCAAATCCATATGTTTTAATTAGTTCACAAATATATTGTGTTGGAAGATAATCAATTACAGAATTATTAGGATTTATAGGTTTTGAAAGATCGCTTGCAAACAATTTTAAAATGGTAATTGCTTCAATATCTTTTTTTAAATTATTTAGTTTCACATCAAAAGGCGAGCTTATTTCATAAATTTCAGATAAATCTACTATTTTTAATTCTTTTTTTACAAATATCTCAGCTACAGAAACAATTGAACTTTTCCATGCTCTTATTTCAGCAAGTACTGTTGAAACATCGTCAGCAGTATATAAGTAATTAATACCTGGAGGGTTTGCCCTTCCATTAGTAATTATGGTATTATTAGGCATTCCCATTTTCTTTGCAAGCAATGGTTTTATTATATTATTAAGTACATCGTGCAAATATCCATCTCTTGCTCTATAAAGCCGTGTACCTTTACTAATTCTTCCTTCAGCATACTCAAATAATTTATAATCAAAAACTGTATTGGGGTCAAAGCTATTTTCTACAATATCATTTTGATGAAATCTATATCTATGTTTTATGGTATTACAAAAATATTCCCAATCTTTATCGTTAAAATACCCATAATATCTGTCACAATTCCTATACCATTTAATATCCAACGCTTCACTTGGGAAAATTAAAAGGTTTTTATTCTTTAAAGATATGTTATAAATGAGTCTTGCAATACCTTCAATATCTATTTTTTCTTCATTAAATATATTCCAATCTTTCTGTAAAAGGTAAACTAGAGTCTTAGCTTTCGGAATACTCTTCTTTTTTGTATAAATTCCATCAAATTTATCATCAGTTTTTGCATATAAGTCGAAAACATCTCTAAAAAAATCACCAAGTTCAATTTCATTTATAGATTTAACATCATCGCTATTACAATAACTACACTTAGCAAATATACCTTTTCTGTTGATAAATGCTTTTAACTTTATATCATTAAAGCAGTTGGCACAACAACTCAAATTTTATCTTCCTTTCGTGTTTAGCTGAATCAACACTTTATTTATCGTGTAAAACAGAAGGCTTTTATATTTTATGAATTACATTTAATTTCCAAATATATTAAAGTATATTTGGTTTGCATAACCTTATTTTAACTTCCCATTATATACATAATAATACATACATAATTTTACCATATAAGTTATGAACTTAATAGTTATCATAAATTTTTCTCCTAAGTATAAAGTAAGATTTTTTGACATATAACAAATTGTGTACACACTTGACTCAGTGTACACAATTTGTTATAGCGAGTAGGTTATGTCTTTATGAAAATCCCACAAACTGAAAACAAAAAACAAACTAAAAACTTAATAAACATTGACGAGAATTTGAAATCGTCTAATGTTGAAGGGGGTCGCAAACAAGTGAATTATACTATGAATAAGCTGTTTGCAAATGAAGTTGTAGGACTAAGAGCCCTTAGGGGTAATTTAAGCAGCTTTATAACTAAAGCAGTAGATAATTTTCAGGAAATCTTAACTGGGAATACAACAGTTAAGGAAGGTAAGACAGCCTCAATAATATCAACAGATCTTTTAGACAACATGCTAGAAATATATAAGTTCAATACAATCATTAACAAAGACCAAGAAACAGGCTTATTTGAAATACTTGTCGAAGAAGTTGAAGCAGCTGCTTGTGCAGAAACAAAGGAAGAAGCAATAAATATTTTGATTGACAATATAGTAGCACTAACTGAAGACTATTTTGAAGATATAGAGCTATATATCAGAATTGATAATACAAAGAAAATGCTTCCTTACTACATGAGAATAAAACACTGCAAAGACAAGGCAGAATTAATGGTGATATTGGGCTTAGAGATTTAAGCAAAAACCAACAAAGAGCGGTTATCTATGGGTGGGCTTAGTAAATAGCAATATGGTAAGAATATCAGTTCATAAACACAGTCAAAGAAGAGACATACCAAATGGAACAATGCAGACATATGTGAAGAAGCTCGGCTTTAAGAGCGAAAAAGAATACTTTGATTACCTAAGGGCTATTTAAGAAAGATGTTAATGCACATTATAAGTTTTTAGCATACATCAAAAAACAAAAATTCCTTGGAAAGTAATATATCTATCCAAGGAATTTTTGTTTTTGTCTATTATTTTCTATTAAAAAATATAAGCAAATAGAAGCTTATAGAAATTATACTCATATATACAGTGTTTTTTACAATAGAAGCATTGTGATTTTTCTTATACGTCAGGTATGCCAAAATGTTTAAGGTTATTAATAGTATTACTATCGCAAAAAAATATAAATAAATTCGCAGATTGATTGGTACTATAAAATTTGCAATTATTACAATGGCAAATACTGCAAGATATAAACCTATATTTTCCTTAAAATCGTCCTCTTTTGTATGGTTAAATAAAGTATTGTCTCGATACTTGCTAATAAAATATACAACGCAATATATGAGCAAAATTAATATCAACGCAATAACTAAGGTATTAGTCAAATTATCACCTTCCTATGTTTATACTATGAATATTCCATAACCTATGGTCATACTGCAATATTTAAAGCAGAAGGGACGGTTCACGGTTCTTTTTGCTTTTGTGTGAAATGAAAGATAGTCTGACATTCTAAAGGTATAAAAAAGTGGTCGGTAATATATAATCATTTAATAATGATATGATGGTTAAAAAGTAAACTGATGAATTTAAACCTTCTGTTATTCAGACTATTAGAATAGTTTCATATGTATCAGGGTAATAGTTAATAAGCAAAAAGAACCGTCCCCTCTGCTTTTCCTTCTTTATTTTAATTACACTTTATACTATTATTGGAACATTGATTTATATCTATTAATGTATATAACTGTGATTTCTTTGCTCTTCATATTGTTTACTAACTGACTCCAAGATTTTTTTAATTCATTATAGTCGCTACTATAAAATATATTTAAATCAACATTGCTTATTGAATTCAAATCTATATTTAATAACTTTAATTTGTTTTCCAAATCTAATCTAGCTTCTGATTGGTTAGCACTATCATTCATTAAGAGGTTAAGTTGCCAATCATTTATTTTGTTGGAGTAAATACTAAACAAATCTGATATAAATAAAGAAGTTCTATGTTCATTACTTCTACTTATATTATAATGAGATCCCAGTAGTTTGAATGAAGTCTCCGCAGATACTAATGATTTATCTATACTTGCTAATCTATATATAATATCTTCATCTGAAAGGCTCATAAGATCCCTATTAAGTAAGGTTAAGCTATCTATGGCTGCATTTATATTTCCAAAGCCTAAATTTACCTTCATTTCATGAGATATTCTTTCATTCTCTCTATAAATGATATAACCTCTTGTGTATACTACAGTAGCCAATATTGCTAAAACTAATATAATAGATAAAATAGATTTTTTAAAAAAAGTGTTTATAATAGCATCCCTTCTTTCTGACTTTAAATTGATAAGATAATTATATATGCCAGACACCATAGTTATCCAGTTATACTCTTGTCATATTTCATAACCTATGGTCATACTGCAATATTTAATCTGTCTAAAGCAAGTTTATCTATACTTTTCTGAAAATGTATTTCTTCTTCGTATATTTTCCATAGAGTACAGCCCTACACTATATTATTTGAATGATTGATTCAACTCAACAACTGGATAACTACGGTAACTGGCACATATATTTTTGATACATATATTTTTTCCCTGGCACCTAAAAATAGGTTAGAGGGGGAATATACCTTCCCTCTAACCTATTTTTTCAAACAATTTTGTATAATTAATATTGTATTGTCTGCAATAGCTTTCTAACTCTAAAGCTAAGTTGTCGTTTAATCTTTTGTCAGATTCATCTAACTCATATTTTTTAGCAAACCTTTCTAGCTCTAATATATGTTTTGCCAAAGACATTGCATGTTGTATATCGTAATCTCTACACTCTGATATAAATTCATACAGTTCATCGATAGTTTTTGCAGGAGCATTTGTTTGCTTAAATAGTTCTATAGAATTTTTAGCCAATTCCACATCTTTTAAAAGCATAGCCTTATTTTTCAACATAGAAGCTAAATGTCGGGGTATGTTGTTTGTAGCATAATAACCAATACATATGTTGTAGTAGTATAATGCCTTTTCTACATTACCTATATCTTTATATACTATACCTAAAAGCCAGTTATTTTCTATTAGATATGATTCGTGAACATAGTATTGCATGGATTTTTCAATATTTTCTATTGTTTCATCAGCCTTGTTTAGCCTTCTGTAACATTTTCCTAAATATTGATAGGCAAACCAATAATTATACTTTATAGTATCATCAATATCTGTGTGTTTATTAAGCTCTTCTATAAAAGATTTACATATTTCTATACAATCAGTAAAATTGTTATTGTAATAATTTGATACTATATTATCCCTAGTTGATTCATACATCTATCTTATCCTCCCCTAATTTTTCAAACAATTTTGTGTAATTAATATTGTATTGTCTGCAATAGCTTTTTAAATCTGAAGCTAAATTTTCGTTTAATCTTTTGTCAGATTCAGCTAACTCATATTTTTCTTCAAACCTTTCTAGCTCTAATATATGTTTTGCCAAAGACATTGCATGTTGTATATTGTAATATCTGCTATTATTCAGCTGTAAAGACACTGCCCTATCCACCTGTGCTAAAACTTCATTTGATAGTTGTCCAACCTTATTAATAAGACAAGCTCTGTCTATTGTTGTTAGTTGCTCGCACAAGGCAGTAGAATCAGAATCTAAACCAAAATTTTTAGATATAAAAACATGTGATTCCATTGGTTGTTTATCTGCCGATGTAATTGGTATTGCTTGTAATGACTGAGAAAATTGTAAGCATAAAAAGTTACTAATCAGAATTACAGGATGCTGACCTGTTATAGAATTTTTATAAAAACTTTTTAAATTAGCTACATATATTTCACCTTTATTTAATTTGTTTTGTATCATTCAAATCAACATCCTTTTTTAATCATTTAATCACTTAAACATTTAATATATATTTCAATCAATCAATTTTACTTAGCTTCCTGAGATAATCTAAATTAAAAGTCACAATACTTATCATGCGATTGTTTGGATATTTTTTGTAATAATTCATTATATCCTGTCCTGTTAGTCCCAGTATAATTGCCTTTTTAAAACTATCCAACCAACTTATGTGCATAGGCTCTAACCACAACTCTTCCATTTTTTCAGAAAACATAATCCAATCCTTTGTATACATACACTCTTGTAGTAACTTTTCATTAATATTTAGTTCCCTGTTTTTTCTTAGATACATTCTATATCGGCTAATTGATAAGTTAATATTACCTTCTTTGCGGTTTAGTTTTAAAAACTCAGCTTCCTTTTCATCTGTGTCTACAAGATAATTAATTAGGTCTAAATAGTATATACTATCTATTGTGATTCTTCCTTTAAATCTGTTCGCTTCATCCATATAATTCTTGAAGTATAATAAATAATCCTGCTCAGTCTTGAGTTTTAGTAACCCTGGAGGTATTCCGTTGTCTTCAATAAACTTGTTAACCTTTTGGGCTAACTTGGTTGTTTCCTTATAAAATATTTTACTTACATCAACCTCCTCCTTTATTGAAATTCTTCCTGGCATTTCTGGCACATCTGGCATTTCCATACTCAATTTCTCATCCCCTTTATTCCATATAAGGCTATTTTAATCTTACCTTATATATTTTAACAGTATTGTTATGGATTTTACAAATTATTTTCAAATAACCCAAAAGAAACATATGTGCCAGCTACTGGAGTTAACACGAAATAGATTTATAATATAGCAATTAATTTGTATTTATATTATATATTTGTATTTTGATAAAATATGGTATTATTCGCTCACAATGACCGTATATCGTTTACATACATTTACATATATGGTAATGTATAATTAGCGCATGTACTATAGATGAAAGGAAGTAGTAAAATGAAAAGAAAAAAAGTAATTTCCTTTGTATGTATCCTAATATTATCATTAGTATTTTCATCAAACGTGACCTCAGCATATGTAGCTAAGAGTTTTAAATGGGCTGGGAGTATATATCCAATTACTGTCACTTATAAATGGGGAGACAGATTAACTCAACCCGGTGTCATAAAAAATGGCTATATATATGCCCTATCTGATTGGAATTCAATGCAGATGAGAATAAACTTTAGTGAGTCTTCTTCTTCAAGCAATGTACTTAATTCATATACAGTTACTTCAAGCAGTGAATATGGCTACTGTAATTCTAGTTATAATACATCAACTAATACTTACAATTATTTTTTAGCTTTTGTAAACACTGGAAATACTCACATATCCGAATCAAATGTAGCAAGAAGTGTTGCTGGTCATGAATTAGGTCATGGTATTTCATTAGGTGAAGGCAATGTTGCTGATACGTTAATGGATCAAGGAAGAGATAGAACAGTAACTTATAGACCTACACGAGATGAATTAGATGGTATAAACACCATTTACAACTAGAAAAAGAGGAGGAAATGTTATGAAAAGAAATGTAGCCGTATGTCTGATTCTTATATTAAGTTTGTTACTTGCCGTTTCTGGTTGTAAAAGTACTGTTAACAATGCTAGTAGTACTCCATCAAGTGTTAATGTAGACTATCCTATTGCATATGACATTAATAACATAATCGATAACTCGAGTAATATCGTAAGGGGTCATTTTACTAAGTATGTAGACTCATGGAACATGGCTAGAAATCCAGATAACTTAAAAGAAGAAGATACCAATGTACGCATTGAAGGTAGATTATATGAATTTGTGATTGAAAAAGAATTAAAGGGTAATCTGAGCAAGAAAGATATAATAACCGTAAATTTACCATATAGTCACGATGGCATTATTGACGAATTATATATGGAACCAATGCTGGATGAGAAAGTCATTTTATTTTTAAAATATGACGTTAATTTTGATTTTTATTATCCGGCTATCGAGCCATTCCAATTTATTGAAAAGGATAATGAACTAAAAGTAAAATCAAATGATAAAAAGGTTAATTTAGAATTTAACAAAGAAGAAAAGAAAGTTTTAATAGAAAATTTAGAGAATATGTTAAAAGGCAAATAGACATAGTAGGTTCCAGGCTCGTCACAGAGACAGTTATTAAATGACACAATACAAATAACTGTCTAAATGCCGAGCCTGGCACTATGAATCCCCAAAAACTCTTATAACTAATTTTTACATATACTATAAGCCTTTACCTGTTATAATTAACCTATTAGTAATGATTTTATAAATATTAATTAAAGGGGATACATATGAATTATAAAAACTTTTATGAATTTGAAGAATACTATTCAATATCTTACTCTGAAAAAAAGTATGATGAGGTTTTAAATCTGCTCCATCATGCAAATGAACTTTTACCAAAGGATGAATATGAAAAAAGTCTATTTGAACTTATGATTTATGAAGCTATGATATATACTGAGACCAATAATATTGAGGGCTGCCTTACGGTTATAAGAAAAGCACTTGAAAAAGGTTATTCACTTCCCCTACACTGGTCAAGCTTTAATTCATTAAGAGAACACCCTGAATATGAGTCTCTTAGTAATTTGAATAGAAAACGTCTTGAGCAAGTTAAAGAAAATTCTAAGTTCAAATATGAGGTTCACCTTCCAAAATCTTATGATCCAACAAAAAAACATCCATTATTCTTTTGTCTACATGGTGATGGATTTGATTGCAATATGAGAAATACTAGCTGGTATTGGAAGGCTGATGTACTTTTAGAAAAAGGATATATAGTTGTATATGCTCAATCATCACAAGCCTATTTTCATAATAGCTTTGGCTGGCTTAGTGATCCCGCTCTATCAAGAAAAGAACTGAAAGATTGTTATGAGCAATTATTATTAAACTATTCCATTGATGAAACTTGTATATTAATCGGAGGTTTCTCTGGTGGTGCAACTACTTCTATTGATATCGCCTTTCATAACACTGTTCCAATAAAAGGGGTTATTGCATTATGCCCAGGTGATTACTTAGGTAACATAGAACTTAAAGACACAACGAAATTAGCAGAAAGAAAAACTAAAATAGTTATCCTTGAAGGAGATCAGGGAACTGACCCAGTTGTTCAGCATCTTTTAAAAATATTCAAGGAAGGTGGACTTGCCCATAAATACTATATTAATAAAGGAATTGGTCATGAGTATCCTAAAGATTTAGCAGAAAAAACTTTGAAGGCTGTGGAGTTTATAGTTAGTAACTAGTTGTGGAGCGAGTGTCAGGCGCGTCACAAAACAGTTATTAAGTGGCGCAATACTAATAACTATCTAAATGACGAGCCTGGCACCATAAGTCAGATAATAATTAGCCCCTGAAATAACATGTATTTTATCAAAGAAAGTAGCAGGAGTTATAATAACTTCTGCTACTTTCTTTTATTAATTCGTTCGCTTTATATGAAAATGATGAATTAAATTAATTCATCTAAATGCCCAGTATCATTAATACATTTTACGGTTATTTTATTGTTTATAACATTATATTTCACAATGTTTATACTACAATTATCAATATCCATATTAAATCTTTTATGTTGGTCTAAACCTAAAAAATTACTTAAAAGTATAGCAATAGTTCCTCCAGAAGTGACTATTGCAACATTTTTATATTCTTTTTTTATTATTTCATCTATAACTTTTATTGCCCTCTTACAAACATCTTCACCACACTCCCCATCTGGGTAAGGTAAATCTTTTAAATGCTTAGCCCATGCTTTTGCATAATCTCCATGACTTACATGTCGTTCCTCAAGTGTTAATGTATCCCACGCACCCATATTTATTTCTCTAAATTCTTCTTTAATAATAATTTCTGTATTAATATACTTGTTTATAATTTCAGAAGTTTTTACTGCTCTTTTTAAGTCACTTGAGTAAATAATATCTATGTTATAACTCTTTAACCTTTTTCCAAGAAATTCTGCTTGACTTATTCCAAATTCATTTAAGTCTTTATCAAGTGCCGATTGATATTTTCCATCTCTATTTAAATTAGTTTGACCATGTCTCAATAAATAAATATTCATTTTCCCACCACTAATTAGAAAATATTTTACAAGTATGTCCTTATTCGATTACATAATAGGTGTTAGGCTTGACAGATAGACAGTTATTAGTTTTATTAGCCTTTTATATAGATAAATTTAAAATATTGTTATTTAATAACTAACTCTACAGGGCAGTGATCTGAACCATGTACCTCAGTATGTATGCCTGCATCTTCCAATCTATCCTTCAATCTTTCTGATACTACAAAGTAGTCTATACGCCACCCTGCATTATTTGCTCTGGCATTGAAGCGATATGACCACCAGGAATATGCACCTTCCTTGTCTGGATTAAAATATCTATATGTATCAACGAAGCCTGCACCGAGAAGCTCTGTAAACTTGTTTCTTTCTTCGTCGGTAAAGCCTGCATTTCTTGTATTACTCTTGGGATTTTTCAAGTCTATTTCCTTATGCGCTACATTTAAATCACCGCATAGTATTACAGGCTTTTTACTGTCCAACTGTTTTACATAGCTTCTAAACTCGTCTTCCCACTGCATCCTATAGTCCAAGCGTTCCAATTCCTGCTTAGAGTTTGGAGTATAAACAGTTATAAAATAAAAATCCTCAAACTCCAAAGTAATTACTCTGCCTTCCTTATCATGCTCTTCCTTGTTTAGTCCCAAATTTATGCTAATGGGCTTAGCCTTACAAAATACCGCTACTCCAGAATAGCCTTTTTTCTCTGCATAATTCCAATACTGATGATAGCCCTCTAAGGCTAAATCAATCTGCCCTTCCTGTAGCTTAGTTTCCTGTAGGCAGAATATATCAGCATCAACTTCCTTGAAAAAATCCAAAAATCCCTTTTGGACACATGCTCTTATACCATTTACATTCCATGAAATCAGTTTCATTTGTATGTTCTCCTTTGCAATGTAGCTTTTAGTTTATTATATCATTATGCCTAAATATAATTCCAGCTATAAAAACTATAAGGCACCCTCACGGATGCCTTATACTACTTTCACCTAAACAAATCCAACAGCCTTTCAAAAAAGCCCTTTTTAACTTCAACAACCTCGCTGTCATTAACTTCAACCACTGGTCTATCTATTGAAGGTGTCCTCAATATAAATTGAACCGTAGAATTTGTGTTTCTGTTGTCTACAAAGGATTTATAATTACTCTCGTCGCTTCCCAATATAGAACCGCTAACATTGCCAGAAATCGATTTTGTACCTTCATTTATAAGTCCCACTCCCCTATTTACTTCATCAACTCCATTAAAATACTCGTTTATACCCTTCTTCAAAGCTCCAAAACTCTTGCTTAGCTGTTGTATGCCTTTTTGAAATGCTGATATTCCCTTATCCATTTCCTTCATACTGCCTGACATTTTGTCTATTCCACCCTTATATTCTCCGAAGCCACTGTATACCTGGCTACTGCCTGCTTCTAATGTTTCCAAGCCACTTGAGCTTTCCTTTAGCCCTGTATTAAGAGTCTGAAGTCCTTCTCCTTCTTTTATAATACCCTCAGCTAACTGACGAAGCATTGGATCGTCGCTATTTGCATACGTAGCTGCAAGCTGCATTAACTGAGTGTGCCCCGTAGTAAGCTGATCTAGTCCCCCGGATAATTCCTTAGTTCCTGTGTTTATCTCCTTAAGCCCGCCATTTAGCTGACCTATTCCAGTCTGTAGCTCATTACCTTTTTTTGATAGAGCTTCCATTCCAGCCGATATTTGACCAAAGCCATTTATCAATTGTCCTCCCTGCCCAGACATTTGTTTAAGTCCACCATCAAACTGCCCCATGCCTGTGCTTATACCCTGTGAGTTTTTACTTAGCTCACTTGTACCTTTATACAGTTTACCGATTCCCCCTGTTAGCTCATTTATCCCAGCTTCCATACCCTCAGGAAGATTAAAGCTAGATGATACAACCGATAAATTTATTGGGTCAAGATACATATTCTTAACCTCTGCTTCAAGACTAAAGCTTTGAGTTGTAGGTGGAAGCGCCACAAAGGTAATGTTAGCATTTTTCCCCACTACCACACTGCTTCCCTCTGACTTTATATTGCTAAAAACATCAAGATCTGGTGTCAGTTGTATTTGAGTTAAAAGTCCAGCCTTGTCCCAATCCACAGTTTTGCTGTGACTTATGTTTATATCTATTTTGAAATGCCCTGACTTGCCTCCCAAATCCTTCGCGGCAATCTCTTTACCATCAAGATAATACTTTATATTAACCTGAATCGGCAGCTCCTTCTCTATTGTGCCTTCATAGTATATATCCTTATCCTTTAGAAGCTCCATAGACCATATTACTTCTTCTCCATTTAGCTTAGGCTCTACATTTTCCGTCATATTCTTAACCTGAATGTATTGCCCAAAGTCTGTATAAGAGTCAGAATCCTCATTCCCATATATGTGATTTACTACCTTTATTTCTGTTACACTTCCATCATATTTTAGCTTTGCATAAACTGTCTCATCCTTTTTTACCTCAGCATATACACAAATATTTGTAAGCATTAAACAAAGCACCATAACTATGCTAATTATTCTTTTTTTCATAATCCTCACCTCATTATTTTTTAGTTTTTGGCCATCCCAAGGTTGTATATTTAATAGGTTTGTTTAGCAGGAGAAGCAATGCTGGAAGCAGTAGGAAAACCAGTATCAAGCTAATAATCGCTCCTCTTCCAATAAGTAAAGTCAGCTCTGATGCAGACCTAATTGTAGTTATATATGAAACACTTAAGGTTCCTGCAAATAGTATCAATGCACTTGTTAATATTGACCTTCCTGTATCCTTTATAGTCTGTGTTATTGCTTCAATAGGCTTAAGCAGCTCTAAGTTTTCCTTGTATCTTGAGGTAAATAGTATGGCATAATCCACAGTTGCCCCAAGCTGTATTGCACCTATGATTATAAAGGCTATAAAATTAAGCTCTAAGCCTTGAAAATACGGTATGCTTAGATTTATCCATATACCCAGCTGTATAACCAATATTAGTATCAGCGGTAGTACAATTGATCTAAAGGTTACAAGTAATATTAGACCTATAAGTAATATTGAAATCATATTTATCCTAGAAAAATCCGTAGAGGTTACAGTGCTTAAATCTCGATAGACCGAGGCTTCACCAGTTAGATAATGTTCATCGAAATAACTTGAAGCTATGTCGCCTACTGACTTAAGCGCAGCTTTTGTCTGTTCTCCTTCTACGCCATATCTCAAATTAAGTACAAAGTAAGTATATTTATCTGATTCAAATCTATCTCTAACCATTTGCGGTATCATAATCTCAGGAAGTGCTGTATCTACTGAGGTATATAAGCCCTCAACCGAGCTTATTTCCTTAAGCTGCTTCAATTCCTGCGACAGGCTGTTAAGCTTCACTCTATCTGCCTTTGGAACTATTAATACTAACTCACTGTTTTCTCCAAATACCTCATTTATCTTCTTATTTGCAATCACTGCTTCTGAGGTTTTTGATAGAGTTTTTTCAGTTGAATAGTAATAGTTTAATTTTGACTGTCCCAAAAAAGCAGGAATCAATATTAATAGGCATAATACAAGCACTAAATACCTAGCCTTGACCATATATTTTGCACTTTTTTCAAAGCTTGGAAGTAATATTTTATGCTTATAGTTTTTAAATCTATCTTCTGTTGCTAGCGCAAGCACTGGCAACAGAGTTATTACAGTTATAAGGCTCAAAAACACTCCCTTTGCCAAAACTAGCCCCATATCCTTACCAATTCCATATTTCATTGCAACTAATGCTAGGAAACCACATACAGTTGTCAATGCACTGGCTGATACTGCGCTAAAAGTTTTCTCTATTGCTACTATCATGGCTTCCTTCTTATCCCTTGTTTGCAGCTCCTCATGGAACCTGTGAAGAAGGAATATTGAGTAGTCCATTGAAACCGCGAGCTGTAAAATGCTTGCAACAGAATACGTATTAGAAGAAATTCTACCAAAAATAAAATTTGTACCCATATTTAACAGTATCGCAACTCCTACTGCTACAAAAAATAGTATCGGTTCAAAGTACGAGCTAGAGGATATAAAAAGTATGATAAGGATTATAATAAATGCAACTAAAGAATAGGATATCATTTCCTTTGACACTGTATCCTGCATACTCTTTGATATCGCTGCTGGGCCCCCGATATAGTGTTCTTCTGATATCATGCTGTCAATTACAGCTATAGCCTTTTGTGTGCTTTTGTCATCATTACCCTCGTAAAACTCAATTTGCAGAAGGTTATATTCTCCTACTCTGAAACGCTCTGAAAGCTTTTCATCAAAGAAAGCCTCCTGCTTCATTATGTCTTCAACATCATCCAGCCAAATTACATTTTTGACTCCTTCTATATTCTTTATTTCTTGCTTAATGCTCTGCACATGACTTAAATCATTGCTTTTTATAGCAAGCTTTGCAGACCCGTTAATGTCAAAATCCTTCTCTAGTATTTCTTTTCCCATTATAGAATTCATATCTTTAGGTAGATAAGAGCTTAAGTCATATTCAATAGAAACAAATCTCATACCTATAAAAGAAAGAGCTATGAGAATTGCATAGGCTATTAGAATAAACCTCTTATGATTTACAATGAAACTAGAAAACCTTCCCATGCTATTATCCCCTTTAACATTATTTAAACATTTGTTTTAAACACCTGTTTATATTTTACTATAGTCTATTTATATAGTCAATAATTAAAGACATTCGTACAAAAATGCTTATATTTCAAATTATTAAACTAATATATAATAAAGGTCCCCATAAAAAAATAAGGCATCGATTAAATGCCTTATTTTGCTAATACTCCACTTATTAATATTCCAATATATTCATCCAAATCTTCCATACCACTTATATCAAATACGCTTTCTCCCTCTCCGAAAGTGTTCGAGACTATCTTACTTATTACAGGCCCAAGTATCCCAGAAAAAATCTGCAAATATTTATAATTAAGCACCCTTTCGTTTTCTATCCCGGTACTCTCTTTTATCAAATTTTCTATAGTCACCTGTAGTTCTTTATTTAAATATATCTTTTGAACCAAGAGAGGATTGTAGTTTTTGTCATCATTTATAATATTTACAATAAGTCCAAGCAATGCAGGACTCCTAAACATATATACTATAAAGCTTTTTGCCCAGTTAGTCAGCTTATCTCTTGCGTTTAGCCTATTATCTGTAAGAATTTCAAATTGTGCTTTGTACAGTAAATCCGAATAATATTTTTCTACTTCCTTTAGGAGGTTATTTTTGTTTCCGAAGTAATAATTGATAGAAGCAACATTTACTCCAGCTTTTTCTGCTATTTCTCTTATTGTAAACTCACCTTTTAGCCCAACTATATCTATAGCCTCTTTAAGAATTTTGTCCCTAGTATCTAAAGCTTCTCCGCTCATAACCTACCTCCTTTACCTTTGTTGATACTTATGTGCGATATATATCATATAAAATTAAATATGAAAACATAAAACTCCAGCATTTATGCCTAAAGATCATTATATTTGCTGTTTATGTTGTTTTGAACCTCTTCAAGAGCTTCTATAAAAGCTTTCGGTGCTTTTTTAAATTTAAGCCTAAAATATACGCTGCGGAGCAGATTCTTAATATTTTCTTTCCAGTAGTGATAATCTGGGAAATCATGTGTCACATCTAGATTATTGAAGCTTTTTATCCAGCTAAGTACTTCCTCTTCGCCAAGAATGTTTCTTTGTATTACATTAAAAACAGCTGAAGTTAGTCTTTCTGCTTCCTCATTTATATATACATAATAGGTTATATTCATCTTTCCCTTAATTACTTCTAGTATCTCTAGCAATTGATAATGATTTAGTTCATTGCATGAAGCCAATGTGCCTAAGGCATCTCCTGAATGTGCCATAGCATGAGCCCAGCCTTTGCCCTTAACATACCCTCTTACATCCTTCTCTGCTCTTACATATCTCACAACATCATTAAAGACTTTAGAAATTTCATCTTTTGTAAGAAGGTCTTCCCCAAAGGTATTATGATAATATAATATGACATCTACTAATAGTAAAGTGAATGTTCTGTTAAATACAGAGTCGTCTTCTGTTTCTCCCAATTTATAAAACAAATGCTTTTCACTTAAACAAGAATCTAAAAGCTCCTTTATCTGCTCTTTTGACAGAAGCTTCTCAGTTATCAATACACACAAATACTCCAATATAAGTTCATCTCTAAGTACAGGGTCTGTAGAACCAATGTTATCCAAACCTTTTAAAGCTAAAGCATAAATGTCTACTCCCATTGGGATCTTCCAATCATTATCTTTTATTGATTGTAGTTGTTCTTTTAGCTGTTTTGCTTGTTCCATGCTTATCCCCCCCATATTCTCTATAAATTCCATTATATATAATAATGCTGGAAATTGGTAGTCTGAGTATTTTCCATTACTTAATGATATAATATATATATCAGCTAAAAGGCAATATTGCCATAATTGAGGAGGAATAATATGAAGAAGGTAAAAGCAAGAATATATGATGCACATAAAGATTATGATGTTTTTTTAGATGTACATCTACTAAATATGAAGATTAGAATTTACGGTGAAGATTTCCCGCAAACCGGCACCGCATACTATGAAGGCTCTATCGGTAAATTTATTGAAGAACGAATCCCATCAGACTTTTTAGTCAAGCTCCTTACAGAGTTAAGGTATAAGGATAAAGTATCCTATCGTTTAAGCGCTGGCGAAAACTTTATTGAAAGAATACATTAGGTTTTTTATTTTTTCCCCTTTACAAGTAAAAAGTAACTATTTACCAGGAGCATAATACTGCCCACTATTCCAAGACAAACAAAGGCAAAGCTTAATGAATACTTATCACCTACTAAACCTATTACAGGGAACAAGGTTATCATAAAGAAGCTAAATACCATGCTTTCAAAAGAAAGTATAGTAGCGCGATTCTCACTAGGTATCATTTTATTTATGTAATCGCTTGTTGCTACAAAAATAACGCTTTCTGTCAGCATCATAATAATAAAGAAGATATAATGATATTTACTAAAGCCTATGCCAAATATACAAGCTATAGTAATAATCGGTATCAAAAGCAGTATACCCTGCTCCTTTACCTTTCTTTCTATCCTATGAACCTGCGTAGAAGTAATAGCGGCTGCCAATGAGGAAATCGCATATATTACTCCTATTGTAGCTTCATTGTACCCATCAGCCTTAAGATAATTCTGCAAGTAAAAGAAAATACTTGTGCAAAAGACCATTATGCTTTCAGTAAATATTATGAATGTACCTATTCTTGGATTCTTCACAATTACTTTTATACTATCTTTTATCTGCTTTATAAACACATTTTCTTTGACTTCATCTCTGCGAACCATACCTATGCTTGGCTCCTTAAAGGTAAAGGTTTGAACTATTGTAATTATTCCAAAGGCTATTGTCAAGGTAAAGGCCACACTATAGCTTTTGGTAGCCAATATACCACCAATCAAAAATGAAATAGTACTTGCCACTTGATAAAATAATTCCTTATTACCATTAACCTTCATAAACCGTTCTTCTTCACCAATCTCCTTGAGAGAATCATATACCAATGCATCTCCCGCTCCCGACTCAAGATTGTAGGACAAGGCAGTAAATATAAAGGAAACTGCAAACATCCAAAAATTATTGGATAAAAGCAGGATTATAACACTTATAAGATTTGTCATTCTACCCATTATCCTGCTTACACGTCTTCCAAATATATCTGCTATAGCGCCTGTAGGCACCTCCATTGTAAAAGATGTCAGATGAAATATAGTCTCCAGCAATCCCAGCTGAGTCAAGCTCATACCCTTACTAGCCAGATACAACATCCAAATTCCCCTAGTAAAATCGATATTTTGCAGTAATATATATAAATAATTCTTATTCACATTTCTTTTTAGTTGTATATTACTTTCCATAATTTTTTCCTCCATTTACATTTATCAGATAGTGCGATATATTCCTTGCCCACCCAACCAAATGTGCCCATAAAAATACCCTAAGCAGAAGCTCTACTTAGGGGTTGTATCCTCTAATTTATAAATATAAAGCTCTACACCGTTAGGTTTACATCATCTTTAATTTTGGACACACTTTCCCCGTTGAATCCAAAATTTGCTGTAATAGCATGGGCATAAGCTAAATATTCTATTATGCTGTTAGTATAAGCTATCATACCTAATGCCTCCTATCGTGTATATGTTTATATTATTCTACTTTAAGTGTATTTTCAATATAAATTTATCAAAGAAGTTATTGACCTAATGCCAATCTTTGGTATATAATGAACCATGTTCATAAAAAAGAGGGTGTCTTTATGCCAAAATTTATTATAGAACCCAAAGAAGCTATTCTGTCTAATGCAAAAAGCATAGTTGTAAATGAAGGCTTTGAGCAGTTGACCATAAGAAAAGTTGCAAATGCTGCTGGAATTTCCATTGGCACAGTATATAATTACTTTCCGAATAAAAGGGACCTGAGCCTGCAATTGATGGAAGAATACTGGATTTCTTTTTTAATTGTCATTGACGAGATTGACAAACAACAGACCGATTTCTATAAAAAAATGCAGCAGATTTACATACAATTGGAGAGCTTTGTCAAAACCTTCAAAGAGGTTTGGATAAAAAATGCATCTGGCAACCATCATGATGAAGATTTTATGAAAAAAAATGACTTTTTTGACAAGCTCAATCAAAAACTAGAGTATATACTTCTAAATGAGCAAATCAAAGGGACTATAAATTTATCTACTGATACCCTTACGACTGCTAAGTTTTTAATGTCAAATTTCTTTATGATGTCCATGATGAATCAATTTGATTATGAAAGCTTTGAGAAAATCTTAAAAAAGCTGTTTATGTAGAACATATAAATTTCATTAACAGCGATATAAATAAATCATTCATGCATAAAATATTTATGAATGATTTATTTATAAATTTAAATGAACTATGTTCATATAAAAATGTATTTGGAGGGTTAAAATGAAACAAAAAAGTCAAACCTTAATACTCACCTTATTTCTACTGGGAATTTTTATGGGTGCTATTGATACCGGAATAGTCTCTCCTGCCAGAGAGCTTATACAAAACAGCTTTGGTGTCACAAGAAGCATAGGAACCTGGATGCTGACCTTATACACTCTTGTATATGCAGTATCTATGCCTATTGTCAGCAAAATGGCAGACCGCTATGGTTACAAAAAGGTTTATATGTTCGGCATAGCAACCTTTGGTTTAGGATCATTACTTTGTGGTCTTGCCAATTTCTTTGGCGGCTTTGGTTTTTTCCTTGTAGCTCGATCTATTCAAGCTATTGGCGCAGGTGGGATAATACCTATAGCCAACGCAGTAATAGGCAACAGCTTCCCAGAGGCGAAAAGAGGTACCGCATTAGGTCTTGTTGGCGCTATCTATGGAATCGGAAATATACTAGGCCCTACTCTTGGAAGCTTTATCCTAGACTTGGCTGGGGTTGGTAATTGGGGCTGGTTATTCTTTATCAACGTTCCAATAAGTGTTGGTATTCTATTATTTAGCACAAAACTTGAGAACTCTAAAGCCCCTTCACAAAAACCTATGGATTTGACAGGAGCAGTTGTACTGGCAGGTGTTATAGGAAGCTTGATGTATGCTTTGACAAATTTAGATTTCTTCAACTTCCTAGCAAGCATCAAGACTATAGATGTTTACCCTTATCTGATAATATTTGCTGTGCTTACTCCTATAATGATATATGTGGAGAAAAACGCAAAGGATCCAATACTCAACATAAAGTATTTTAAGGACAGACAAATGCTTTTAATATTAATTATTTCATTTATTGTGGGCGTAGGTATGATGGGAATGGTCTTTGTGCCACAGTTTTCAGAGAATGTACTGAATTTAGAAGCAGGCAGTGGCGGATATATTGTAACCCTACTGGCTATATTCTCTGGCATTGCAGCTCCTCTAAGCGGTAAGCTAATAGACAAAAAGGGAGCTCGCTTTGTTATGATCATAGGCTTCCTCTTTACAATTGCAAGCACCCTGTTCTTAGGCCTTGTCACTACAAAACTGCTTAATCTTACAGGTGTTCTAATAGGTGTAGCTCTTATGGGTCTGGGAGTAGGCTTTACAATGGGAGCACCACTAAATTATCTTGTACTGCAAACAGTTCCTAAGGAGGAAAGCACTTCAGGACTTGCAACTATGTCACTTATGAGGTCTATTGGGCTTGCAATATCACCAAGTCTTATGATAGGCTTCATAGTTACTGCTGCTAAGGATTTGCAACCAAAACTAATGAGCGTCTTATCCGCAGTTATGCCACAGGGCATGTCAATGCCTACAGGAGGCAGCACAGGCTCTGATGCATTTAAGGCATTGCAAAGTGCTGACGTTACTAATATTGTGGATGCTATAAAAAATGCCTTGGGTAGCATGGTTCCTGATACAGTAAAACCAATGATATCCATGGCTATTGATCCATTAAGTGATAAAATCACAGCTACTTTCCAACAGGTTATGAATACAGGCTATACCAATATGTTTATAGCCGCAGCTATTATTGGTGTCGTTGGTTTGTTGATGACCTTGTTGTTAAAAAACAAGAATATCAAAGCTGCATAAGTTTATCTATAAATATCGCAATATTTTACGTTTGTAAATAGTGCGATATTTATTATATTGTAATAACTATTTATCTGTCATATAAAGCACCTTCTAGTGCTATGACTGTTATAATGTTTGATATAGAAATAGCCGCAAATTTGATATTTGCGGCTATTTCTATATTAAATTGCACCTTATACTCTTGTGAAGCATTATAAATCAATATCAACCGACCCCTACAAATCATACTTTATACCATTATCTCTAAGCCTAGCTTTTCTATCCTCGTAGTCAGGTAGAACTCTCTTTAGTAGCTGCCAAAATTCCTTTGAATGATTCTTATGTATTAAATGACACATCTCATGAACTACTATATAGTCAAGGACTGGTGATGGTGCCATGATACACCTCCAGTTAAATAAAAGCTCTTGCTCTCCTGTACAACTTCCCCAACGCTTTCGCTGGTCTTTTACAATAATTTTAGTTGGCTTTATATCAAAGTAATTCTGATAATACTCAACTCGTTCATGCAACTTTTCTTTTGCTTTGTCCTTATACCAGTTTTCTAAGGCTTGTTTGATTTTATTGTCGTCCTTTGAATAAGTATAAACATAAAACTTGCCTCGGATTAGTTTCGCTTCTGGTAGCTTTACCTTATCATCTTGGACTATTTGCAGGCTGTAGTTTCTGCCCATATATATGAAAGACTCACCATTAACATACTGCTTCTCTCTTTTCCTATACTCCATTTCCTTTATCTCAAATAGCTTCTGGACTATCCATTTTGATTTTGTTTTGACAGTCTCCAGTATCCTATCTTCTGTAGCTCCCTCTGGTGCTATGACTGTTATTATATTTGGTGCTTCCACCTCTATAGATAATGTTTTTCTTTTTCTAAATATAACTGAAAACTCAATTCTTTGCGTTCCATATTCATATGATAGCTTCATATTATTACCTCTAAATAAGCTCTAAGCCTTTTTTCCACTCTCATCTTCTTTGCATATTCTGAAAGAAGCGGTATATTTTTATTTGCAGTCTTTGCATATCTTTTGAATGCCTCTGATACAATTTGAATATCTGTATTACTTCGCCCTTTCAAAATATCACATATCGTTCTTTCTATTCCATACACTCTTACAGGATTACCTGCTGGAGTAGAAACTATAATCACCCCAAGCTCATATAATTCTTTCTTTACTCGAAAAACTTTGATATTTTCACCTTTAAGTGCTGTTGTATTATAATTTAGCGGAAATGTCATTTGAAATCTATTAGGCGTTCTATCCGTAAAATCATTTAAAAACAATGCAGTTTCACCAGAAAATATTCCTCTTTTAAAGCGTACTTGTAAATTATATAATTCATCATCCCATACCTCTGGTAATATATATACACCTCTTGTAGAACGCTCAAGCAAGCCTTTGTCCACTAGATATTTGAGACTACCTCGTGATAATCCTGCTCTACTTACCTGTGTTGTTGTAATTGTTCCATTATTTTCTCGTACCATTTTCATTATAATCTCTGTACTTGTCATAACATACCTTCTTTATAAAAACATTTGACATTCATGCATACTATTTTAATAAAAGTATGCATGAATGTCAAATATATAAGATATCAAAGCTGATAAAATAGGTACTACAACGCCAACCAATAGTTCAGTAAGAGGAATCTTATATATAAACTCTAAAAATGTATTTATGTGATTACCCTCCATCAAAACAGAATTTTGTGATACTATAATATTCATTTAACTACTCCTGTTCTAACTCTAAAAGCTCTTGTTCTTTTGCAAGCTCTCTTTTAAATTCTTCTTCTGTAGGCATATATAGCTTATATTTTGAAGCAAAAATCTGATTGTTATCTTCTGGTAGTGTGTACTTTACAACAGAGTCACTCTTATCTGCACAAAGAATGATACCAATAGGAAGATTATCACCCTCATTCATCAGCTCTCTTGTATAGTAGTTAACATACATCTGCATTTGACCTATATCCTGATGAGTTAGCTTGCCAATTTTTAAATCAATAATAACGAAGCACTTTAAAATATAGTTATAAAAAACAAGGTCGATATAATAATGCTCGCCATCAAATGTAATCCGTTTCTGTCTTGAAACAAATGAAAAGCCTCGCCCAAGCTCCAGCAAAAATTTCTGTAAATGGTCTATCAGACCCTGTTCAATGTCTTTCTCATAAAGGTTTGCTGTCTGCTCCAATCCTAAAAATTCAAGCACATAAGGATCACGAATAATATCCTTTGCATCAATACCCTTTTCCAATGCTTGAATTTCATTTCTTACGCCAGCTTTATCTTGACTGGATAGTAACCTTTGATAATAAAAGCTATTAATTTGTCGCTCTAATTGCCTTGTACTCCAATTTGATTTTGTACATTCATCTAAATAAAATGTACGAGCTGTATCATCCTCAATCTTTAAAAGTATTCTATAATGTGTCCAGCTCAAATTAGCACTCAGTGCGTTCCAATTTGGAAAAGCAATATAAAAGGCACGCATATTATTCAGATTGCGAACAGTATAACCTTTTCCAAATTCCTCTGTAAGCTTTTGTGATAAAAATTTTAATAATCCTTTTCCATACTCAGCACGTTCATTTTCACCTTGTGCTTCGTAAATCTGCTTTCCTATATTCCAATAGGTTTCTACCATTACGAAATTAATAGTTGCATATACTTTGTTCTGTGCCTTTTCTACAGTTTGTCGAATATTTATATAAATGTTATCGTTTGATATATAGTCCAAGTAATAATCACCAACTTCCTAATTATTTACTCCATATCACCATAATGCATCTTTGCTAAGTCAACCAAATCTCCTGCAAGCTTAGGTATTACCTCAACCCCCAAAGCATCAAAATACCTTATCATAAGCATATTATATAGCTCTGTTTCCATTTCTGATATTCTGGTTGGATTGTGTTTAAAGCCTTTTACTCTGGTCTTTAGTATGACCTCTTCAATATCAAGAGTGATTTTTTTGATAGCAGCTTCCTCACTGTAGCCAGAGTAATATACAACCGCTTCTGCTACCTTTTGCTTTTTCATCTCAGCTTGAACTGTCTCAAATATTGCAAGCTGTCTATTATCTTTAAGCCCCAGCTTCTTTGCTAGGTCTTCTTCACTGTGGCTCATTTCTCTCTCTATAAACTCTTCTAGCTGTTTTCTTCTCTCTTCCCAGTTCATATTTGTTTCTTCTAGTATCTTCATAAGCCTTTCCCATAGAGAAGTATAATGTATTGGATTATCGTTCATCTTTACATCAATTGCATGTTTTATAGCGTGTTCCATTGTAGAAGCTATGGCTTCGGCTGAACCATGATTAATCTTTTCCTTGAAGTCCTTGTCAAAAAGTGTAATCGGCTCTATCCATTGATAAACCCCGTTTGACTTTAAATGCTGTGATATAAGCTCCTTTGCCTTTTCTCCGCAGTCACTAATGTCTATGGCATCCTCAGGCTCAAACCGTACTTTTGCCCCAGCACGAATATATGACATCCATTTTAAAGCATTTAAATCCTCTTGCCTTGCATGAGAAGGCATCAATGCATTGACCGCTACCGCAAACCTTTTATATGCCATGTCAAACTCCGCTCTTTTATTCTCTGGCTTCAGCACATTCATCAAAGCATCTAAGTCGCTTTTGTTCACCCCTGCAAAGATTCTCATTACTGCTTCCTTGTAGTCTTGCATTTTCTTAAACAAGGAATCAATGTCCTCCATTGGCTTACCAACGTCATGCTTATCAAATATCTCCAGTGCTTCTTCGAGATGTTTTGTAATACCAAAATAGTCTACAACTCTACCAAAATGCTTTGTCCTTTGACTTGTAATCTGATTCCCATTCTCATCTATAGCTTTGTACTCTTTGTCATAGGTTCTGTTTACCCTTGCTATTGCTTGAAGTAGAGTATGCTCCTTTAGTGGTCTGTCAAGATACATTATATCTTCAATCTTGGCATCAAAGCCTGTTAGAAGCATATCCTTGACTATAATAATACATAGTCTGTCCTTCTCAATTTCCTTCTTATATCTTTTTAATATATTATCCTGCTCTGCCTTTGAGGTTCTATGATTTTTTAGATATTGCTCTTCATTATTCTCACAGGAAAAAATAATACTTATCTCAATTGGATTATCTCCAAAAACCTCTGGCATATGCTCTTGCAGTGCATCATAATACTTCACACATGCAAGTCTTGAAACAGTAACAAGCTGTGCTTTAAATCCAAGCTTGTAGCTGTTTTCTCTATAATGAATAAGCAAGTCTCTTGCAATATCATTAACTCGCTCATCTGCTTCAGCAAGTGAAAGCTTATTGAAGTATCTTAGCTTTATAGCTTCTTTTTCATTCTCATTCTTTGCCTTAAAATACTCATTAAAATCATCATCCAGCTTATCCTGAATTATATGTAGGTCTTGTCTTCTACCCTCGTATATGATGGCTACAGTGTTTCCGTCCTGTACAGCCTGTGAAATGGTATAGCTGTCAATCAGAGAGCCAAAGGTTTTATAGGTAGACTTGTCCTCCTTCTCTATAGGAGTACCTGTAAAGCCTATAAAGGTGGCATAAGGAAGTGCCTTTCTCATATTACTGGAAAGTTCGCTGTACTGACTCCTATGAGCTTCATCAGTAAATACGATTACATTTGGCTTATTGGTCAGTACCTCAATTTCCTTATCAAAAAACAATGCAGTTTCTTGTGTTCCATCCTCTAAGATAGGATTTTTGTCCTTTTTGCACTGAAACTTTTGAATCGTTGTCATAATAATTTTTGCCTGTGCCATGTGAAGCAGGGTTTTCATTTCTTGTACTGTTTCAGCTCTTGTAAGAAGCTTATCCATGTTTGAATCTGCTTTGGTATAATCTGTTGGGAATATCCTTGTAAAGGTATTGTATATCTGTTTGTCTAGGTCAATTCTATCTGTAACAACTACTAGCATAGTATCCTGTAGCTCTTTTGTCCTTCTTATCATCCTCGCAAGCATTACCATGCTAAGTGATTTACCAGAACCTTGCGTATGCCAAATAACTCCGCCCTTTTCCAGTGGAGTTCTACCGTTCTTTATTCTTTTTATAGCCTTCATACAGGCTCTAAACTGCTGATATCTTGCAAGCTTTTTAAGCCTTACATCGTCTTCTGTTTCAAACATGATGAAAAACTGCATAATCATAAGAAGGTTGTTCTTTTCTAGCAAGCCTTGAAAGAACAGGTTTTGACCATTGTTCTCTATGTCCTCCATATCTTCCTTCTTAAAGGGATATGGGTCTTTCCACTCTAGGTAATAATCATAGCTGCTGCTAATAGTCCCTGCATAAGCATGATATTTATTTATAATTCCTGTAAAAAAGTTGGTATGAAAAAGCCGTTCTGCTCCTTCCGAGGTTGAGCCATCTCGTATATCCATATATCTTCTCAGCTGCTTATAGGCATCCAGCTTGCCAGCTTTTACATGCTCTGTATTTTCCTTAAAGGGTGATTTAGCTTCAAGGACTACAACAGGCATACCGTTAACAAATATAACAAGGTCAGGATAGATTGTCTTGTTTATACCTTGAACCTCGTATTGATTGGTGACTAAGAAATCATTATTGCTAACGTCCTCAAAGTCTATAAATCTGACAGTCTGATTCTTCTTCTGACCAGCTACCGCCTGTTGAACTGTAAATTCTAGGTCTACAATAGCCTTATAGATTTTCTCATTAATCTCTAGCAAAGAAGCTCCGAGGGCTTCACTGTTTAGAAGAAACCTGACAGCTGTATTTAAAGATGCTTCATTCATCCAAGGATTTAAACGCTTCAAAGCAGTTCTAAGCCTTTTTACAAGAACTACATCTCGAAAGGATTCCCTTTCACCATAAGCAGGAGTTAGCTTCTCGCCTTCTATATAGTCATAGTCAAGCTTATTGACTAGATATTTTATAGCTGGTTCTTCAACTAGGGTGTATTCATTGCCTAAGTTACTCATTCAGTTGTCCCCCCTTTCAGCTTGCTTTTATTATTGCTTCACTCTTATTTTTCCTGTTAGTAGTTGCTCCATAAGTGCTTTTTTTAGTTGGGTGAAGTCTTGTCGTTGTTGTTGGTATTGGTCTATTTTGTTGTCTATTTCTGATAGTATTGATGCTATTTGTTGTTGTTCTGCAAGTAGTGGTAATGGAACCTTAATACTATTTAAGGTTGTTGTATTTAAACTAGGAACCCCAGTTGCTTCGTTATATTTAGATAAGTTAACATAATTCAAAAAGTAATATAGCCATTTAGCTAGATAATTTTCTTTTACCTTTGTATAAAAAAGAGTATCTACTGTCCAGAATGGTTCTTCAATATACATAGGTTTATTTATTGTACCTTTCCGTCCTATTAGTACAGAAGGCTTATCCCATAGATAAGTGTCGGTACTTCCAATTACTCCACCAGTTCCCAATATTTTATACTTGCCATTTTCTATTTCTACTTTTTTTTGATTTTTCCCATAACATATCTCCGCTATATCACAAAGTTTCTTTACTTTCCACTCCTTCGGTATTCTTCCAATCTCAGTCTCTTTAAACTCAGTATGCCCAATGCCTTCTGTTAAAAGCTTTTTCATCATGCCTTTTTTAAGAAGCTGATAGTCTTCAATGGTCTTGTCCAGTTTCTCAATATGTTCATCTGTTGTAGAAAGAATTTCTGCTATGTGTTGTTGTTCCTGGAGTGGAGGTATAACTATTCTAAGTGATTTAAAATATTGTAAACCTATCGTCTTTATTGTACTTCCAATTGCAATACGTTCAAACTCATTCTTCCTATAGAAAAAATGATAGTAAAGATATTCGTTATTTACTGATTCTCCACACACATAATTAATAAAATGCTGACTAGTTGCCATATCACTGTCTAAAATTCCAATTTTTCCAATAGTAGCATCCCTAGA
The DNA here is from genome assembly GCA_942492835.1 of uncultured Clostridia bacterium. Lineage (GTDB taxonomy): Bacteria > Bacillota > Clostridia > Lutisporales > Lutisporaceae > GWB2-37-7. The sequence continues at coordinate 2,022,188 of OW818645.1, forward strand.
TATTACAACTGTACCTTTAGGTAATAATATTGCTGAAGAATTGTTAATTCCATCTATTGTAGTTCTATCGGTAGTTTCAGAGATATATCTCTTATCAAGTTTCGAGATGTCTTTTAGTGATATCCACGGTATGTCACCGTTCCAATAACTCTGATTTTTCTTATTAGGAGTATGCCCTGAATACCTTTGAGCAACCCTATCAATATAATCAACTTCCCACTCCACAGGAATAACCCCAATCTCTGTCTCCTTGTACCCATCTCTTACCTTACCCATATCCATTCCCCCTATATCCTTTCAAATCCAAGCTGTTGTAGGAATGAATTTAGCTTTTCTTTTGATGCTTCCAGTTCTTTTTCTCTCTCGCTTATTCTACCGATAACCTCTTCTATGTCTATTTCTTCCTCTTCCTCTGAGGTGTCTACATATCTTGTGATGTTTAGGTTATAGTCATTATTCTTTATCTCTTCTAAGGTTGCTACCTTAGCAAATTTCTCTTCATCTTGGAAGGTTTCATATGCCTTCACTATATGGTCTATGTCCTCGGGTCTTAGCCTGTTTTTGTTTCCATCCTTTATAAAGCCTTTTGATGCTTCTATAAATAGGACTTTGCCCTTTTTCTCTGCTGGTTTATTCTTGTTTAGAATTATTACAGCGGCAGGAATAGATGCTCCATAGAATAGATTCTGTGGAAAGCCTATAACTGCTTCAATTAAGTCATCCTCTAGTATTCCTTGTCTTATCTTGCCTTCTTCTCCACCTCTGAAAAGTATGCCATGAGGTACTACGCTTGCCATGATGCCTTTTGAGTTTATAGATGCAAGCATATGTTGAACAAAGCCAAGATCTCCATAAGATGCAGGGGCTACACCATAGTTAAATCTGTTGTAATCGTTCTTCTCCGCCGATTCTCTGCCCCAGTTTTTTAGAGAGAAAGGCGGGTTTGACAATACCATATCAAAGGTCTTTAGTATTGCACCTTCTGTATTCTTCGGTTCTCTTATGGTGTCACCCTTCCATATGGTTGCGCCTGATACATCATGCAAAAGCATGTTTAGCTTTGCTATTGCCCAGGTTGTAAGGTTTATTTCTTGTCCGTACAGCTCAAGATTTCTATAGTTTTGTTTGTTTTCTTTTACATACTCTATTGCACTGACTAGAAAGCCTCCCGAGCCTGCACAGGGGTCATAGATACTCATTCCCACTTGTGGCTTTAGAAGCTTTACCATTACTTCCTTTATCTCTTTGGGTGTATAAAATTCTCCGCCCTTTGTACCGCCATCATCCGCAAACTTCTTGATAAGATACATGTAGGCATCACCAAGTATATCTGGGCTTTCTAAGCCTTCGTTTGATAGGTTCATATTATCAAATATTTTTATTAATTGCTCCAGCTTGCCATCTGGTACTCTTTCCTTGTCATTATAGTTTGCTGTTGTAAGTACGCCGACAAGCTCTGCATTCTTTGGCTCATCTTCTATAGCTTTGAAGGCTTTGTCAAGCTCAGGACCAATATTTAAGGTTAGGCTTTTAAACCTTTCCCATCTTGCTTGCTTTGGAATAAAGAAGGTTTTGTAGGCTTTTGCATCCTCTATTACCTTTTCTAGTGCTTCTATCGGAAGCTTTGCAAATTGCTTTTTCTTTTCTTCTCTTTCAGCCTCAAACTGGTCATTTATTCTTTTTAGAAACAACATTCCAAATATATATTCCATGTATTGTGTTGAGTTTAGTGTACCTCTCAATATGTCAGCACAATCCCATAGCTTCTTCTCCAGTGTTGCTATGTCTAACTTTTGCATATGTATCCCCTCCGTATAAAACAATAGTAGCATATTTCGCTACATATTCAATTACTCTTTTATTTAAAGTTATCACACCTATTGCATTCTCTAGTGTATATATTTATACTATTCTATTTATGACATATTTTCAATTAAATATATTTGCCTTTATAACGATGAGAAAACATAAAATAAAAATCACTGAAACATACTTAGCTAAATGAAATATTTAAACGTATTTAGGGATACATTTCGCACATTTTGAATTCAATGTAAAATGTTTAATACAAAATATATAGTTAAATGACAATTCATTAACTAATGATTAACGAAACTATCGAGAGTGTGAAATAATCCATAAAAAAAAGTCTAATTTGTTTATCTTACAAATCAGACTTCATTTTTTTAAAAGTTACTAATAATATCTAGAAACAACAAATACACATTCCGCTCCATTTTGTGTAGCGACCATTGCTTTTGCATTAATTTCATCAGAATGTATTCTCCCTTTTTTTGTTGATAACTCTGCGTAGTATTCTAGCAGTGTCAAATATGTAATATATAGGTATAAATATCCCCAGCAAAATAACTATACAATTAACAATACTATTTATTGTAATGATAGATGGGTTTTTGATTAAAAACATAATAAGCACTATAAAAAAGTAAACTAGTATAAATATATTTCTACTAACTCTAATCAAGTTCTTTCTATGTTCATATTTAAATTCTAGCCAAGCAAAAATAAGGCGTACTACAATTAATATTAATACAATTGCTAAAAGAGTAGAATTTTTCATATAATCACCATCTTTGTATTATTAATGTTACATGTTATATATTATGTCATATCATTAATATAAGGGAATGTCAAATATAATTTACTTATTATAGCATATTCCCCTACGAATTCCTAATTCTTACCTTCTTAACAGTCTGAAGCTTGCCCTTTATGTTTATAGTTGGAAGCTTTCTTGCAACCACATCACCAGCTCTACCAAATACCTCTACATAGGAGCAGGTATCCTGTACATCAATAATCCCTATATCCTCAGCACTTATGCCTTCAATGCTTGTTATAGCTCCTAGTATATCCCCTGGTCTCATCTTTGATCTTTTGCCTGAGTTTACGCGTATCTTTGTGATTTCTCTGTTTAGTCTTTCTGCTACGTCCTTCTTTGCTTTTGGCTTGGACTTGATGCTTTCCTCATATTCCTCCATACCCAATGCAACCTCTTGTTCTGTAGGTATATCCTTCTGAGGTATGGTTTGCTGTATGTATTCTTCTATTTCATGCAAAAATCTTAATTCCCTTTTAGTAGATAGAGTTATTGCCACACCTTCTTTGCCTGCTCTACCTGTTCTGCCTATTCTATGCACATAGCTTTCCCTCTCCATAGGTACTTCATAGTTAACAACATGAGATACATCCTCTATGTGAAGCCCTCTTGCCGCTACATCAGTAGCAATCAGAAAATGGAATTCACCATGTTTAAACCCTTGTATTGTGCTTAATCGGTGGCTCTGCTCCATACCCCCGTGAAGTGCTTCGCAATAATACTGCTCTCTTTTCATCTCCACAAGAACCTCATCAACTTTTTCTCTGGTGTTGCAGAATACTATACAGCTCTCTGGCTTTTCTGTGTATATAACACTTCTAAGTACATTAAACTTTTTACTGTCTTCTACTTCATAGTACCATTGTGATATTTTATCCACTGTAGGATTTTCTGCTTGAAGCTCTATTTTTAGTGGCTTTATCATATACTTATTACATATTTCCTCAATTTTTTCTGGCATAGTAGCAGAGAAAAGCATAGTAATTCTGTTTCTTGGAAGCAGGCTGACTATTGACTCAACTTGATCTATAAAGCCCATGTCAAGCATTTTGTCCGCTTCATCCAGCACTAAATATTTTATATCATCTAGTATTAGGTTTTTCTTCTCTATATGGTCAAAGGTTCTTCCAGGAGTTCCTACTACCACATGTACTCTTTGTTTTAGCTCCCGTTTTTGTATATCCATGGGCATTTTCCCAAATACAGCAGCACAACGTATTCTCTTAAATCGACCAACATGAGAGAAATCCTCTTTTACCTGAACTGTCAGCTCTCGTGTAGGTGTTAACACTAATACCTGAGGATTATTCTGCTCCAGCTCCAAATTCTCACAAATTGGAATAGCATATGCCGCAGTCTTGCCGCTTCCTGTTTGAGATTTCACTATTACATCCTTGCCCTTTAGCACCTGTGGTATTACCTTTGCTTGAACCTCTGTAGGATTCTCATACCCTAGCTTAAACAGTGCTTTCATGGTTTCTTCACTTAATCCAAAATCTTTAAAACTTCTATCACTCATTTTTTATCTCCTAAATTTATATTATATGTTTTGTACTAAACGTTTTCCTTGATTTATATATTTTTTGTAACATATATAGTTTTTTCTATTATAGAATAATCTATCATTATTCATACATAATATTGTCAACATCTATACTAAATTGTTTAGTTCCATATATATAAGTAATTGTATCACAATTATAATGGTAAAAAGAAGAAATAATAATGCATAATGCTCATTGACAAATAATAGTATTAAGCGTAATATGCTTCGTATGCGAAATATTTCTATTCGTAATATTTCCATCCGAAATAATTTACATGAGGTGAAAAGCTCCGTGGAAAAAATTAGCAATGGTCTAAGGGTAATTACTGTATTAAAACAACTGATGGACACTTCGAAACAAAATGTGCATAAGCATTTCAAGGAGATGAAAGTGACGGGACCACAAGGAATGCTAATGGGTACCTTAGCTCATTATGGTGAAATGAAGATTAGTGACTTAAGCGAAAAACTAGGATTATCCAACAGTACTGTATCGGGAATAATTGATAGGTTGGAAAATCAAGGCTTCGTAGAAAGAATCAGAAGTAAAGAAGATAGGCGCGTAGTATATGTCAGTGTAACCTCTGAATTTATGAAAGTTTCTGAAGAGCATTTTAAGGAAATAGAAAATTTTTTTGAAAGTATGCTGAGTAATGCTACAGCAAAAGAGCTAGATGAAATATTGCTAGGCTTAGACACCCTACAACGAGTTTTTAATAGACATGAAGAATAGGAGAAGATGCGAAAATGTTTAAATTAGCCAAATATTTAAAACCCTTTACCGTGTTGATTCTGACAGCAATAATTTTATTGTTTGTACAGGCAATGTGTGACCTCTCACTGCCCGATTACATGTCGAACATTGTGAATGTGGGTATTCAACAGGGTGGTATTGAAAATGCAGTACCAAAAGCAGTAAGACAAATTACCATGGATAAACTTACCATATTTATGAATGACAGTGAAAAGACAGAGGTTCTTAAAAGCTACACCTTGATTGATAAATCAAATGCAGATTACGATGAGTACATCAAGGATTATCCAGCTTTAGCAACAGAGCCTATTTACACATTAAATAAGATTGATAAAACCGAGATTGATATGTTAAATCCCATAATGGGCAAAGCATTTCTTGCTGTCTCAGGGATAGATAAGGCAAAGGCTAATGCTAAAGATGGGGTAATAGAATTTAATGGAGCGAAAATTCCAGCTAATGCTGACTTATTTACCATTATAGCTAAACAGCCCGCTTCACAGCGCGAACAGATTACTAGCTCTATGAATGAGAAATTTGCAGCATTAGGTAATAATATGGTTACTCAGGCAGCAGTAGTACCAATAAAAGCAGAGTATGTGGCTTTGGGATCAGATGTAAATAAAATTCAAAGTAATTATATAATAAATGCTGGAGTCTTGATGCTGCTAATATCCTTAATTATTGCAGTTGCTACAGTGCTGGTAGGCTTTTTATCTGCCAGAGTAGCCGCAGGATTGTCAAGAAACCTACGCAAAAAAATATTTACAAAGGTAGAGAGCTTCTCTAATACTGAGTTTGATAAATTCTCCACAGCTTCACTAATCACACGAACTACCAATGATATAACGCAAATACAGATGCTTGTTGTAATTATGATGAGGATGGTAATTTATGCACCAATTATAGGTATAGGCGGAGTAATAAAGGCAATAGATAAAAGTCCTTCCATGTCTTGGATTATCACCCTCGCAGTTGTAATTTTGCTAGGACTTATATTAATAGTATTTACAGTTGCAATGCCTAAATTTAAAATAATACAAAAGCTTGTAGACCGACTAAATCTAGTTACTCGTGAAAACCTTACAGGCATGATGGTAATCAGAGCCTTCAATACTCAGAATTTTGAGGAGGAGCGTTTTGATAAGGCTAACAAGGATCTCACAAGTACAAACCTCTTTGTTAATCGTGTAATGGTATTTATGATGCCTGCTATGATGCTGATTATGAATGGTGTTACTCTACTTATTGTATGGGTAGGTGCACATAAAATTGCCGACTCTGCTATGCAGGTTGGTGATATGATGGCATTTATGCAGTATGCAATGCAAATTTTATTCTCATTCCTGATGTTATCCATGATGTTTATAATGATACCAAGGGCTTCTGTATCCGCCCAACGTATTGCTGAGGTATTGGAAACAAAACCTACTATAATAGATCCTAAGGAGCCTAAGAATTTTGATAGAGTTAAGGGCGTTATAGAATTTAAAAATGTAACCTTTAGATATTCAGGTGCTGAGGAAGATGCACTAAAAAACATCAGCTTCAAGGCATTACCTGATCAAACAACAGCCTTTATAGGCTCGACAGGTTCTGGTAAAACAACTCTTATTAACTTAATCCCTCGATTCTATGATATAACAAATGGCCAAGTATTGGTAGATGGAGTAGATATAAGAGAGGTTAAACAGAGTGACCTTCGTGAGAAAATTGGATATGTTCCGCAGAAAGGTTCGTTATTTAGCGGTACAATAGAATCTAACTTAAAATATGCAGATGAAAACGCTACGAATGAAGAAATTAATGAAGCCGCACAGATTGCCCAAGCAATGGATTTTATCAATGAAAACCCAGAAGGCTTTGCAGGTGAAATATCTCAAGGCGGTGCTAATGTTTCAGGTGGTCAAAAGCAGAGATTGTCAATTGCTCGTGCTTTAGTAAAAAAACCAGAAATTTATATATTTGACGATAGCTTTTCTGCTCTTGACTTTAAAACTGATGCAGCTCTTAGAAAAGCTCTTAAAGCTCAGACAGAAGCAAGTACTGTCCTAATCGTTGCACAAAGGATTTCAACAATTATGAATGCTGAGCAGATAATAGTTCTTGAGGATGGTAAAATTGTTGGCATAGGTACCCACAAGGAGCTTATGGAAAACTGTGAAACCTATAAAGAAATTGCATTATCACAGCTCTCAAAGGAGGAATTAGCATGAGTGAGAAAAAACGAGGCGGCGGTAGACCTATGGGGGGACCTATGGGAGGTGGCATGATGCGTGGCGGGGAAAAAGCTCGTAATTTCAAAGGAACAATGAAGAAGCTAATAAAGTATTTAAGTGTATATAAAATATCAATAATTATTGTTATTATTTTTGCAGCTGCTAGTGCTATATTCTCAATTGTAGGACCTAAAATATTAGGTAAGGCTACAACAAAGCTTTTTGAAGGTATTATGGGGAAAATTTCAAATACTAGCACAGGCATTGATTTTAACTACATTGGTGGAATAATGCTTACCCTTCTAGGTCTTTACCTGTTAAGTGCATTGTTCAGCTATATACAAGGCTTTGTAATGTCTGGTGTTTCTATGAAGGTTAGCTATGGCTTCAGAAAGGATATTTCTGAGAAAATCAATAGGATGCCTTTAAAATATTTTGACGGTACAAATCACGGAGAAATTTTATCTCGTGTTACCAATGACGTTGATACCCTAAGTCAGACTCTTAACCAAAGCATGACTCAGATAATTACATCAGTAACTACTGTAGTCGGGGTACTGATTATGATGTTTAGTATAAGCTGGTCAATGACTCTTGTTGCCCTTTTTATACTTCCAATTTCTATGTTTTTGATAATGTTCGTTGTAAAGCGTTCTCAGAAATATTTCAAAGAGCAGCAAGACTTATTGGGACATTTAAATGGTCATGTGGAAGAGATGTATGGCGGACATGTCGTTATGAAAGCCTTCAATGGCGAGGAAAAAAGTATAGAAAAGTTTGAAACCTTTAATGGCAAGCTCTATGGTGTGGCATGGAAATCACAGTTTTTATCAGGAATGATGATGCCAATCATGTCCTTTGTAGGTAATATCGGTTATGTAGCTGTAAGCGTTTTAGGCGGTTGGCTGGCAATCAAAAAAGCAATAACTGTAGGAGATATACAAGCCTTTATACAATATGTACGCGCCTTCACTCAGCCTATAGCACAGCTTGCCAATATATCCAACGTGCTTCAGCAAACTGCTGCATCAGCGGAGCGTGTATTTGAGTTTTTAGAGGAAAAAGAAGAAATACCAGAAACATCCAGCCCAGTAAAGGTTGAAGCTGTTGAAGGAAATGTTGAATTTAAGAACGTTCATTTCGGTTATAATGCTGATAAAACCATAATTAATGATTTCTCTGCAGATATAAAACCAGGTCAAAAGATTGCAATTGTTGGACCTACTGGAGCAGGAAAAACTACTATGGTTAAACTGCTTATGCGATTCTATGATGTAAATGAGGGTGCAATTTTACTGGAGGGTCATGATATAAAAGAGTATAGCCGAGGTGATTTGCGTTCGATGTTTGGCATGGTTCTTCAAGACACCTGGCTTTATAATGATAGCATAATGGAGAACATCCGTTATGGTCGTCTTGGTGCAACTGATGAAGAGGTCAAGGCTGCTGCAAAGGCAGCTCACGTTGACAGCTTCGTGCATACTTTGCCTGATGGCTATAACATGGTACTTAATGAAGAAGCTTCAAACATATCTCAGGGTCAAAAGCAATTGATTACTATTGCAAGAGCTATTCTTGCAGATCCAATGATTTTGATTCTTGATGAAGCCACAAGCTCAGTTGATACTCGTACTGAAGTGCAAATACAAAAAGCTATGAATAATCTGATGAAGAATCGCACCAGCTTTATAATTGCACATCGTCTGTCAACAATTCGTGATGCTGATTTGATACTGGTAATGAACAATGGTGATATTGTTGAACAGGGAACCCATCAAGATCTGCTTACTAAGGGTGGTTTCTACGCAGAGCTCTATAACAGTCAATTTGAAATTGCTCAAGCAATATAATAATTAGACATAATAATACCCATCGATAAAGCTATAAAGGCTATTAATCGATGGGTATTATTTTTTTATTTAATTTATTTGTGGCTTTCTACTGGACAGTATTTCGCAATTATTGCCATATGTTCAGCAGAAACCTCTGGACAAACCTCTAGTATTTTGTCCGCTATATAATCTATATTATTGTCATCTACTAACTTTGCTTTTACGTCGTTTTCAAATGTGCTCTCTTCTGTAGCCAAAGAGCTGTATATATCTTTCACAATCGAATTTTTCATAATATCACTGTTTTCTAAACAGTTTTCAGAAAAGTACAAGTTTCCTTCATTCACAAAAAACTGACCATATGTATACTCTTTTTGACATTCAGTATCTTTTTTTGCTGAGTCATTATTGTAGTCATATTTTAAATGCTCTATATGCCTAAGATCAAGAATATAACTAAGCTCCTTACGTGTCAAAATAAGTCTTGTTCCTACTTCAAGCAGTCTTTGCTTCATATGCTTTGAGAAACCCTGTCCAAACTCAACAATAAACTGCTTTATGGATATGGTTTTCTTCATGTTATAGTTTCTTTTCATCATAATAAATATTCTCCTCTTTGTTATTTATTTTCGATATCGGCAGAGTATACCTGTCAAAGTACCCACCGTAGTTCTATAAGATAAAAGCCACCCTTATAAAGGTGGCAAATAATCATACTTATTGCCTGAACTTATAGCTTCGCTATTCAAAGGTTTTTTGTTTCAGTAAAATTTCTTCTGATATGAACTACAAATATCTATATCTTGTAATAACCCGAAAATAAGATATTCAGAATTAAAGCTGTTTCCGACTTAGAAATTTCTCATATGATATAAGTATACCACATTTGTTAAATTTTAATTAATATTTCTAAAAAATATTGTTTATATTGCTTTTACACGAGTTGATGTAATTTTACCATTCACTCTGTTTAAGTTTTTAACTTTCATTGTAGGATCACTAACTCCACATTCCTTCATTATTTGCTCCAATATCTTAAACTCTTTTCTTCTGATTACAACTTCAATCTTGTATCTCCTATCTCCATTGTTTCCTCTTGCAAGATAATTATTGACTGTGTAACCTTCCTCCCTAAGACTTTCTGCTACCTCAATCATTTTGTCCTTGTTGTTAAGAAACACATCAACCTCCAAAATGCCAAGTGCAAGTTTTTCTTCCAGCTTGTTACCTATATATACCCCTAAGGTTCTGCCCAGTGCGTATGCAATTGTATATTGCATGCCATCAGAGCTGCTTACCTTTGAAATAGTTGTTGCAAAAATAACTGCATCAGCAAAAGATAAGATATATACCGGGTTCATTATATTTTTTGATATTAAAATTGTTTTTAATGTAGCCAAAATATTTGTAAAGGCTGTTATTAAGAAAAGCCCTATAATAGCTAATATTACTTCTTGTGTCATAAGACACCTCCTCTTTTTCTCTTTTTCTATATTTATTAATTAAGATTTTGCAAATAAAAAAGCTAACATAGCAAGGTATGTTAGCAACCTGTTTTTATAATAAATTTTTAAGATCATTTACACAATAAGAGTCCCAAATATGCTTAAGTGAAATATAAAAAAATTCCGCAAATCAATAAACTAACTTTTACAGTATAACACATGTTGAAAATTAATGCAAATTGTAACCTATTTTTTCAATCTCTTACAAGCAACACAAAGAGAAATATAAAACACACAAGACTCAGCCATGTAAAAACTATGTTAAGAAATCCTAAAGTACAAAACATATAACTTATTGACAACTGCATAAAATTAATATACTATAGAGAAAAATGAAATTTAATACAGCGATGATGAGAAGAGTAAATAAAGCAATTCCTTTAAAGAGAGCTCTGGCAGCTGAAAAGGAGCAAGGAATGTTTATTGAAACAAGCCTCTGAGCCTCATACCGATCCTTCTCTGAAGGGGAGATTATGACAGGAGCTCCTGTTACAGAGCTAGGGTATAAGCACAAAGCATGCAGTACCCGAAGAGGTCAATATCGAAACATATTGACGAACTGGGGTGGCACCACGAAGGTTATAGCTCTCGTCCCCAAGACTTAGCAGTCTTGGGGGTGAGGGTTTTTTTATTTTATAAAAATATAAACTGAGGTATAAAACATGAATCGGAGGTATTAATATGAACGAAATGGAATCAAACTTTATACAAAAGATTGTTGATAAAGATGTTGAAGACAAAGTCTACTCAAGAAGCATTTGTACTCGTTTCCCGCCTGAACCAAATGGTTATCTTCATATAGGCAGCGCGTATGCAATAAATATAAGCTACAGTGTTGCTAAGAAATATGGCGGTGTCTTCAATCTACGCTTTGACGACACAAATCCACTAAAGGAAGATATTGAATATGTAGGAGCTATAGTTGATGATATGAAGTGGTTAGGCTTTGACCCAAAGGACAGGGTATTCTATGGCTCAGATTATTCTGATACTATATATGAATATGCTGTACAACTGATCAAAAGTGGTAAGGCTTATGTCTGTGACCTGTCTGCTGAAGAGATAAAGGAATATAGAGGAACCTTGACAGAGCCCGGCAAGAATAGCCCCTATAGAGATCGTTCTATAGCGGAAAATCTTGATTTATTTGAAAGAATGAAAGCTGGTGAGTTTCTGTCAGGTGCCAAGGTACTAAGAGCCAAAATAGATATGTCATCGGCAAATATAAACATGAGAGATCCCGTTATTTATAGAATCCAACATGTAAACCATTATAGAACCGGCGATAAGTGGTGCATATATCCAATGTACGACTACGCTCATCCATTACAGGATGCAACAGAAGGTATTACTCATTCTCTGTGTTCAATAGAGTTTAGAGATCATAGACCGCTATATGAATGGGTGTTAAATGAACTAAATATTAAGGAGCCTCCAAAGCAAAGAGAGTTCGGACGTATGAATATTACAGGAGCAGTAACCAGCAAAAGATATTTAAAAGAACTGGTCTTTGGCAAGTATGTTGATGGTTGGGATGATCCGAGACTTCCTACACTACAAGGCTTGCGAAGAAGAGGCTTCACTCCCGAGAGCATTAAGGCTTTTCTTGATGAGATAGGTGTAGCAAAGGCAGAAAGCACTGTAGATATCGTCATGCTAGAGCACTGTCTTAGAAATCACCTAAAATCAAATACTCTTGCTGCTATGGCAGTTCTTAAACCCCTTAAGGTAGTTATAACCAACTATCCTGACAACAAGGTTGAGCTGCTTCCTATTGCAAATAATTCTGAAAACGAAGCCATGGGCAGCAGAAATGTTCCTTTCTCCAAGGTAATTTACATCGAGAAGGATGACTTTATGGAAGAGCCAATTAAAGGTTTTAACAGACTAGCCCCAAACATAGAGGTGCGGTTAAAGGGTGCATATTTTATTAAATGTGAAGAGGTTGTAAAAGACAAAGCAACAGGTGAAATAATAGAGCTCCACTGTACCTATGACCCTGCTACCAAGAGTGGCTCAGGCTTTGAAGGTCGCAAGGTAAAAGGTACAATACACTGGGTATCCTCAGAGCATGCTATAAAGGCAGAGGTTCATATTTATGATAAGCTGGTACCAGATGAGGATCTGCTAAAGGATAAATCAAAGTCTTGGGAAGAAAAAATAGACCCAGGTTCTTTAATAATATTGAAGGATTGTATGCTGGAGCCCTGTCTAGAGGATGCGCCTATAGAGAGCAAATATCAATTCATAAGACATGGATATTTTTGTGTAGATAGAAAATATACAACTCCAGACAAGCTTGTATTTAATAGAATTGTACCTTTAAAGGACTCTTGGAAAAAGAAGCAATAAAAATAACAAACACCTCATGACCTATTTAGTCCTGAGGTGTTTGTATGTACATAATATTATAATTTAATTTCTTCATAACCATCATATCCAAACTCACTGCAAAAATACTCTATAACCCTTTTGTTCATTTCCTCAAAATCCGCTTTTTTGCCACTTAACTTCTCTATAGAAGTAACACCCTTGCCCACTATTCCACAAGGTACAATAAGCAAGAAATGCTCTAGAATTGTATTGACGTTGAATGCAAAGCCATGCATTGTGACACCCCTCTTAACTGCCAGCCCTATGGCAGTTATCTTATCATTACCTACCCACACACCTGTATTTTCCGAGTCTCTTCCCGCTTCTATATTACATGTTTCCCTCAGCAATTTTATAAAGATTTCCTCTAAGCCCTTTACAAAATCTCTCACTCCTATACCTTGTTCTTTAAGCTTTATAATAGGATATCCTACAATTTGACCAGGTCCGTGATAGGTAACATCTCCACCCCTATTTGTATCAAATACAGCTACACCTTGGCTTTTAAGATACTCATCAGAGGCAACTACATTGGTTTCCTTTCCGTTTCTTCCTATGGTAATAACTGGAGGATGCTCCACTAGTATCAAAGTATCACCTATATCATCTTTTTGTCTTTTCTCCAAAATATTGTACTGTATGTCCAAGGCACTATCATAGTCGCATTTTCCTAAGAACAATACATTCAGCTTCATAAAATTTCTCTCCTTCTTGCTCTAACTCTTGTATATAAAATATAATATACCAACTATACATATTTTACAATTACCTTCACTTAACCAGTAGTTTATAGTGCCTTATAAAAACGCATTACACACTCTGCTGTAATACTACAGTCCCTTTATTCTTGCGTCAAGTCCAGTATATATAAATAGTATGCAACTTACATAAACTTCCTCCTCCATGTCCTATTATCCAAATTATTTAATCAAATAGAAAGCCAGTTGCTAATATATTATATATCGGCAACTGGCTTTCTATTATTTGTTATAATTTATAAAACTCTTCAAAGCTCTTAGTCACATAAGTATGATCTTGTACACCACATAGCTCTCTTATTGAGTGCATTGCAAGTGAAGCATTTCCTATATCAACACTTCTTATATTTATATGAGTTGCTGTAATAGGTCCTATAGTGCTTCCACCTGCCTCATCAGAACGATTTACAAAATATTGTACTGGAACCCCTGCTTGCTTGCAGATACCTGCATATACTGCGGCTGAATTACTGTCGGTTGTGTACTTCATATTAGCACTTATCTTTATCACCGTTCCTTTGTTTATAAGGGGCTTGTTTTGTGGGTCACTCTTTTCCCCTACATTTGGGTGAACAGCATGTGCCATATCTGATGATATCATAAATGATTTGGCTATAGCTCTAAAGAAGTCTTGTCTTTCTCCACCCATAGAACATACTATTCTCTCCAATATATTGCTAAGCAGTGGAGAATCTGCACCTTGCTTTGTAGCACTTCCGATATCTTCATTATCAAAACAAACCATGACATTTGTACTATTTGCAGCTTCACTCTTTGAAATTGCTGTTATACCTGCATGTACCATTGCTAAATCGTCCAGTCTTGGAGAAGAGATAAACTCATCATTTAGTCCCATTATTGTTCCCTTATCAAACTCATACAGGAATAAATCAAAATCAAGTATTTCTTTTGGCTCAATATTTAACTCCTTGGCAATAGTATTTATCAAATAATTACCCTTCTCAAGGCTTTCATTAATAATACCCAGCAAAGGAAGCATATCTTTTTGCTTATTAAGCTCTACGCCAGCATTTACATTCCTATTCATATGTATTGCTAGGTTTGGTATTATCAATATTGGCTTCTTGATATTTACAAGCTTTGTACCTGGATTTAATAAATCCTCGCTTTTTACTGTAACTCTACCTGCTATTGACAAGGGTCTATCCATCCATGTGCTTAGTATAGGCCCACTATAGGTTTCTGTATCTAGTTTAATATAATGGTTCTCAACTGTCATTTCTGCAGCAGGTTTTATTCTAAAGCATGGTGAATCAGTATGTGCTCCAACGATCTTAAAGCCATACTCTTCTACCTTTTCATTCCCTACAATAAAAGCAATCAAGGCAGAATCATTTTTGCACACATAATATTTATCACCTTTTTTTAGCTCCCATTTGTCTTCTTCACATAGCTCAATGAAGCCTTGCTTATCTAATATGCGCCTAGCATTGTCAACTGCATGAAAAGCAGTTGGGCTATCATAAATATAATCTATTAGTTCCTGCGCAAATTCTTTTTCCCTACTCATATTCATACCCCCAAAATAATTATCATAATTAAAGTATACAACAAACAACATTTTATGTGTAAAAAAAGAACCCTTTTTTTGAAAAAGAGTTCTATGCTTTTGTCTAATACTTTACTTAATGCTTTCCATAGCATTCTTTGCCCACTTCGAATCCTTAAGTATAGCTCTTCCCACTCCAATTAAGTCTGCTTTCTCTTCAGCCAGCAGCTGTTCTGCAGCATTTATATCTGTAATTCCGCCGGTTAGTATTACCGGAATAGACACAACTCTCTTGATTGCCTCGCTCAGCGGTGCAAAATATCCTTGTCCTGTTGAATTTGGCATACTGTAGCCTGAAAATCCACCTGATATATCAAGGATGCTTATACCAGCCTTTTCAAATTCTTTCGCCGCTATTTGGCTGTCCTCAATTGTGGTTCCACCATCTATAAAATCGGCAGCTCCTAGTCTCAATAAAATCGGGAAAGCTTCACCGACAGCGGCACGCACCGCTTCAATTATCTGTAGATGAATACGAATCCGTCCAAATATATCTCCGCCGTATTCATCTGTGCGTTTGTTGGTAAATGGAGAGAAAAATTGGTTTAGTAGATATCCATGAGCAGAATGAATTTCCACTCCGTCAAAACCAGCCTCCTTCACACGTCGCGCCGCTTCTGCAAAGCCTTGTATGATATCTGCAATTCCCTCACGCGTAAGCTCTTTGGGAATTTTACCACCCTTTCTTGGATTTGCCACGGCAGATGGAGCAACAGGAGTTGTTCCAATAATCTCTTCTGAAGCTGCATTTCCTGCATGATTAATTTGCATTACTGCCTTTGAGCCATTCTTATGAATAACCTCTGCCAATTTTTTTAAACCCTCAACCACACTATCATCAGCTATAGAGAGCTGCTGTGCGCTTGCTTTTCCCTCCTGCATTATAAAACTATGTTCAATGATTATGAGGGATATGTAGCCACCCTCTGATTTTTCTGCATAATAATCGATGATGTCCTGATTTACTTTTCCATCAACCTCTGCTTTAGAGGTTGCCATCGGCGGCATAATCAAGCGGTTTTTTAGTGTAAGCTTACCTGTTTGTATCGTTTTTTGCATATTTGTCATACATAAACCTCCTTGTTTAATCTAAATTTATTATTGCATATTTGCATATTAATATAAAGTCATATACTCTTCTCTTAAAATTCCCATAGCTATTTTATCGTGATATTTACCATCTCTATACATTTCCTGTCTCAAAACACCTTCCACCTTGAATCCCACCTTCTCATAAAGCTTAATGGCACTTTGGTTAAAGGAATACACTATAAGTCTAATCTTATTTATATTCATCTGCTCAAATATAAATCTGAGCAGTACTATCATAGCATCTTTTCCATAGCCCTTTCCTCGATAATTCTTATCTCCTATGAATATTCCTATAGTGGCTACACTATTTTTCCAGTCCACATCATTTATACTGCAACCACCAATAAACTTTTTATACTCCAAGCTCTCTATTGCAAATCTATATGTGTCAGCTGTCCCTGAGATTGATTCAAAATATTTTTCCTCTTCATGCAGTGTTAGAGGGTATGGTGTATCAGCTACAAGTCCATGCATTACTTCCCAATCATTTATAAAGCTTAGCTTTAGACTTATGTCTTCCTTTCTGTATTCTCTTATTCTTACCTTTTTTCCTGTATACATTTTTATCCTCCAATATAGATTCCTATATAGATAATTTGTCCAATTTATATATTAGCTATGCTTGAGGTATCATGTATAAAGTAAAATTGTAAGATTATTAACTAATTTACTTCAGTTCCACCCCATTCAACAACTGTAAAGCCCTTTCTTACAAATGGTTTTAGTTCTTGCTCTTCTACCTCTACATATTCATTTAATGGCTTAAAAACCATCATCACTCTTAATATTGAATCTGGCTGAGGAGTTATCTTTAATGATGCTAGACTTTCATAATCTTTTCCTGCAAAAGTTATGAGATTGTATTTATTCTCTTGCATAATTGGTAACCAATATACTATAAACTCGTTATATTCTCTTGGTGTTAATCCTAAAAACTCAAGTTTTTCTTGAAGAAATTCCTCAGTTTCATTTCCTTTTACTACAAAACCCTTTGACATATCCCATTTATTGTCAGATGTTCCTTCCCAAAACAAATAGGAA
The DNA here is from genome assembly GCA_942492835.1 of uncultured Clostridia bacterium. GTDB lineage: Bacteria > Bacillota > Clostridia > Lutisporales > Lutisporaceae > GWB2-37-7. Next base: position 2,039,498 of record OW818645.1, read on the forward strand.
TACTCCCTATTATCCGACATATTAGTTAATGTACCATCAGGTTGTGCTATTACATTCCATCCATCCTTATAATCTGGATAGGTGCAAGTAAGGTTACCTTTATAGTCTAATTTCACATTAATCGTTTGCTCTGAAGTTGGATACAAATATATTACTGGTTTTTTTGTTGTTGGTTGTCTACAACCTGTTAAAAATATTAGAATGAGAGATAAAACTAGAAATAGAAATTTTATTTTTGATATTTTCATATTACTCACTCTCGCCTTCTTCCTCTACAAATTTATTATAAGCTATAATAGCACTTTCTACCTTTTTTCATACATTTCCAATACTATTTCTGTATTTACAAAACTTTTTATATTACTATATCAATAACCTAATAACCTTTGCACTTGAAAAGAATACTTAAAATATATAGCTATTTATATAAGTAGTTTCTGAACAATTTTCGTTTTCCAAATTGCATATCCTATCAAAGCTCCTAGCATATTAAGAATAAAATCATCTATGTCAAAGCTTCCTCTTCTTGTAATTAATTGCACTGTCTCGACAAGAAATAGCAATATACCCATCCAAATAGAATATTTGCTTACCTTGTTAATTTTCTTTATAAATAATGGTAAGTAAATACCCATGGGGAAAAATAAAATAAAATTGCCACCAAGATTTTTTATTGGTATATCTATGTTCATACTGTCATTAAATATTGCATTAACATATGTAGTTATAGTTTTAAATGGAATAATATTTGATGAGTACTTTAAATATTCTATCAATGGTATCTGTGACCCATATCCTCTGAAATCTAGGAATAAAATAACCACTAATACAAATATATAAAATACAAAGCTTACGCCTAAAATAATTTTAATTGCTTTTTTCACTTTAACCTCCAATTATAAATAATTATGCCATGTCTTAAATCCATACTTATGATCCCTTGATCTCTATACTTATTGCTTGAAAATATATCTTCTATCTCAATATATTTCTCTCCATCATTCAACACTACCATTTCCCTGGCAATATGTATGGAAGCAGTAATAAAGGTAACAAGCTGACTGTTATAAAACTAATGAATATTGTTTTTATTAAGACAATCAATCAAAGTCACATAGCTTCTACCTAAATAAATAACTTACCTACAGTTTGTTTAACTATTACCTTTTTTAATTTCAATCATTCTTGCTATGCAAACTATCATATAAAATATTATATATACACTCACTACAGAAAAGATAAGTAAATCTATTCTAATGTTCAAATTACTCATAATTGAATGTCCTCAAGGATTAACCAATGTTGTTAAGAACGAAAAATCTCTAGTTAAAGCAGCATTATTTGTGTGCTGTTCGACAAATCCAAGGGAAAAACCAAATACTCCCATTATACCACCCCCTAGAAGATATTTCTGTTTTTACTAACCTTTATGTATTGATGTTTTTAATTCAAGAAATTTAGTTTATAGTCTTATTTCATAAGCTTATATCCTATTACTTCATAGGTACTACTATCACAAACCAAAGTTGCATAACAGTGACCAGAAGTATCTCCAATTGTTATAACCCAATCAGTAGTGTCTATTTTGTCTTCTTCAATCGGTTTATCTTTGTATTGTACTTCTCTCCAAGTAGTGTCCGTTGCATTTTTAATGTTCATAATTTTTGTATCTATATGGTCTTTCCATTCCATAGAAGAGTTTTGAATATACTCTAGACAATTATTAACAGCCTTCTGTTGCTCACGAGATATTGATTTTATTTTTAAATTGCATCCAACAGATAAAATAACTATAAGAAGAACAAGAATTGTCATTGATAGTCTTTTCATTATTATTACCCCTTTTTAATAAAGCCCCCTTGCTACGGCTTATCTGTTCAGTCTAACGTGTAACACCTCGCACTCACATTTCCTGTAAAACCTCGTTTTAAAGCATATTACCACAGTTTTATTCATTAATTATTTTCTTGCCTGAACTACACAAAACTCAATTTTTGTATCTCTAATTGGAAAACCATCTATCATTGCATCCTTTATAATTTCTCCTTTAGGTGTTGGTTTTATATTTGCTGTAACTGAATTACAAATCTTAATATCCCATCCTAATATTTTAAATGTTTCAAGAGCATTATCTCTTGTAGCATATGCAACATTTCCAAATTCATTAAATAAACCCATATGTACCTCATCATCTTTATCTATAAAAAACATCACACATATAAATTCTCTTTTAGTTATTCTATTCATCTCACTTATTACTTCACCTGGTTTTTCAATGTTCTGAATTCCCATATTACTAGTCATTGTTACAATTGAATTATCTCTAAAAGGTGTCTTTCTTGCATCAAAAGCTATTAAACTCAATCGATTATATAATCCTTTAAATTTAAAATACTCTTTATTTCTCACAAGTATTGTCGGACTAAAATCTGTTGCCACAATATAGTTTCTTGTTTCCTTTAATAATCTTTAAACAAGATATCCTTTTCATTCAGCATGATTAATGTAAGAAAGGATATGTGCCAGTCACCATAGTTATCCAGTTATTGTTCAGAGCATCACTAATAAGTGTCAATACTCTCTATCGTATTATGTACTTAGTTATAAACATTAATGTCATTACTTTATTTGCTTATCCTTAACTCTCCATTCTTCCCTAAATTTAATCAACCAATTGATATATCCTTGCTTAATTCTTTTAATACATTCAGCACAGTATATTTGCGCTCTAATCTCCGCTTCAAATTTCCCTGTAATTCTAGTAATGGTGCCATTTATAACCCCTCTCTCATATCTAGTCAAATTCTCCGTATTTGTTTTATTAGCTCTGTACTCATCAACTTCGAGTTTATAATTTAACAACCTTTCTTCTGAATATGGGTAATTATTAATCAAACTATTACATTCATAGCATTTTAAACGAAGTTCGCTGTTTTCTACTGTAGACTCTATATCATAGCTGAAAAAATCAATATTAAGATGGTTTGCCAGTTTCTTACCAAATGCAATAAGCTCCTTTTCGATAATATCATTTTCCTCTTCACTTGTTTTTGATTGGCTACAAGCAATTAACAACATATCTTTATTATGAACATAAAATTCCATGTCCTGCTTATTAAAATATGCATATTGTAACATTATATTGTGTAAATCATATATCTTGCGTCTTATACAAGTTATCGAATTAACATTATACCCTGAAGTAGTATCGAACCCATCATTAACAAAGACTTTTGTCTTATAACCTTTATTTGTAAACGCTTTGGTTATGCCTAAGCCATCTAATTTATTCCAATATATTTTCTCCATATACACTCACCACCCTACTCGTATAAAATTGAAAACAAACATAATTCCTTAATCAAACTTCAGAGAGTATTCCTTATCCATTTCGTGCATCACATGGCGTATAACGTCCCGCACTCACGACGCCTCTGAACCGGACCCCGAAGACTTTCTCCTTGGTGGTGCTTGCCACCCGGTGAAGGGGTGTAACAATGCAGTACAAATTACTAAATATTGCTTATTCTATTAATCTTCACATTACTTAATTATTTGTCTACAAACAACGTGAGTGCATTGTTAGCTGAAGTCAAGTGCGGCTTCCACCACTATTTGACGATTTGCATAGCACTTAGAAACAACTCTAATAGTTATCTTTCAAATACTCAACAGCCTTACTTATATCAACTATATATGAAAACTCTTGCTCTACTTGTAATATTGGATCTATTAACTTAGCATTATAACTTGTTTTTACAAGTATTTCTTTATATTCCTTCGGAGTAAGTTCATTATTAACACTTTTTAAAATGGCAACAAAACCAGCTGCTACTGGCGAAGTTGACGATATTGAAAAATATGGCATGTTACCACCATCAACTACTTTGCCATTCAACTTTTTATATAACTCATAATCATTAATAAACAGGTTATTGTAGTCATATGCAAGAATTATAATATCTGGTTTTCTTTTGGAATTTTCATTGTTAGGAATTATAGTTAAACCATCAGGCCATATGTTATTAGGATTATCGTAGTGTATAAAGGTAGTTACTATATTGTTCTCAAAAGCTTTATTTGCTGCCTTGTCAAAATCAGCCCTGAATTGTTCAGATATGGGTGATGACGAATATGTTAATACATCAATTTTGTTTTCGATTGCCCAGTCGATAGCTTTGATCATTGCGGCAATCTTTGTTTCTTCATCATTAGTCATCGTGTTCAAAGCGTATACTTCACATTTAGGTGCAATTTCTTTCAATACTGTTGCCATCCAGTAGCCATGGTGACTAATTTTCTCCAGTAATTGTATATCGTTAATAAAGTCGACTCCTCCTGCATATAAGTCTTCATGCTCATTGGTTCCAAATCCCATATCTAGGATACCTACTTTTACGCCTTCTCCTTTACCGAATTTCAAAGCATTCCTTACATTATGGACACTGAAATATGTTTCCCTCGAGTTTGCATTTGTAAAGCTAATCATTTCTGTTTGCTTATTCACTTTAGATACAAAGAATACATTTAATGAAATAGACGTCAGTAATAATATAATCAGTATTATAAACAAAGGCCTCTTCATCTTGTACCTCCTAAATAACATTTATTAATATAACAAAAAACGAGCACCTGATTTCAGCTAACGTTTAGGATTGCATCTGAAGTTGAGAGCAAAAGAATTACCCCATACTAAGCTCCATCCTCAATTTCAGATGCAATTTTGTTGAACGAAGCCTTCTTATCTATGGGGATTCAATTTGCTTTCTTTATCCATATTGAAATACTTTTGCTATTATTTCTTAATTCTCATTTACATTTATTAACGGTTCAAACATTATTTACTTTATTTTACCATTTATTAATGGGTAAATATAGTAATTTACTTAAAAATGAACATACTTATCCCAGTATTCTATGCAATAAGTTTTTTGATTTCTATATATTTATCCTTTTCAGGATGCAAAAACTCTTTCCTTACAAGTCTCCCAGTCTTGCACTTGGGACATATACTTGGATCCTTACCTGTCAACTCAAGCAGCAGCTCTTGCCAGCTTTTTTTATCTTTAGTCTGCTTGACTTCCACTCCAAGTATTTCTTTACATCGTTTAAGTTTGGTTTTTCTGTTGTGATTGCTTAATTTTGATTTGTGTCACATTGATTAATCTTTTTACTTCGTCTTTTGACAGTATCATTGGAAGTTTCTTAAGCTTTTTCGTTCTAGGTATGCCCTCCATTTCCCACTGTCTTTTAAGTGTTGTTTCATAGAGGAATTTTAGTGCACTATATGTACCGCTGATATATGAGTTGCTTAAGTTTCTTTCTGTTATGAGAAAGTGGAGATATTGCTTGATTTCAGATTCACCGAGGTCGAGAGGGGATTTCATGAAATGCTCTGCAAACCGTTTTACATGAGCTATGTAAAACTTCTGAGTGTCAGGACTGAAACCTTTCAATTCTAGATTCATTTTCATTTGTTCTCTAACATTTTTCAATATATTCAACTTCTTTTAATGATTTATTGAAGTATTGCCAGTACTTGTACGCAATATATCATCGAAAGGACTAATCTTCAAATTCAATTAACTATTTTCCATATTTTCAACCAATATATTAAACATATTCCAATTCCCTTTTCCAACAAAAAAAAGATGAGTCTCCAAACTACTCATCCCTTTTTTGTTGCTTTTAACATTCCCAATATATCCTATATCATGCTTTTTTCCCAATCTGCTGGATAGCCAATCTCCAGCAGCGTTGCTACAGTAGCTGCAACATTGGCAAGCCCATAGCTTCCCTCTTTTATTTCATGTCTTTGATGCTTATCATATATGATAAATGGCACCGGGTTTAGAGTATGGCTTGTTTTTGCCTTAGCTGTACCGCTCTTAACCTTTTCAAACATTTCATCAGCATTTCCATGATCTGCTGTAACTACAAGAATTGCACCCATCTCATCAACTACCTTTATCAGTCTAGCAAGACATAAATCAACTGCCTCTACTGAAATTCTAGTTGCATTGAAGCTGCCTGTATGTCCTACCATATCGCCATTTGGATAATTAACTCTAAGGAAATCATATTTGCCTGACCTCAAAGCTTCCATAAGCCTATCTGTAACCTCAGCTGCCTTCATCCACGGTCTTTCATCAAAGGAAACTCTGTCAGAAGGAATCTCCTCATAATCCTCCAGTAATTTGTCAAGCTTACCGCTTCTATTACCATTCCAGAAATATGTCACATGCCCATATTTTTGTGTCTCTGAAATAGCAAATTGTCTAACTTTATTCTTAACTAAAAGCTCAGTAAGAGTGTTTTTTATTTTTGGAGGTGATACTAGATAATTTTTAGGCAGATTCAAATCTCCATCATATTGCAACATACCACAGTATACAACCTTCGGGTACCTCACTCTGTCAAAAATGTCGAAATCGGCATAGTCAAATGCCATGCTTATTTCTATAGCTCTGTCACCTCTAAAATTGAAGAGTACAACACTGTCCTTATCCTCAATAGTTCCTATTGGTGCGCCGTTTTCTGCTATTACAAAAGGAGGAAGATCCTGATCAATTACCTCATATTCTTTTCTATAGGTTGAAATTGCTTCACTTGCATTATTAAACTGCCTTCCCAGTCCCAGGACATGGGTTTCCCAGCCCAATTTAACCATATCCCAATTGGCTTGATAACGATCCATTGTTATTTTCATTCTACCGCCACCGCTGGCAATTCTTGCATCAAAGCTCTCATCATTTAGTTTTCTAAGCAGCTTTTCAAGATTATCTACATATTCCAAAGCTGAAGTAGCTAGCACATCACGTCCATCCAAAAGCGCGTGTATTCGTACAGTCTTTATCCCCGCTTCCTTTGCTTTCACTATCATAGCTTTTAGATGCTCAATATTTGAATGCACATTGCCATCTGATAGCAGTCCAAGGAAGTGCAATGTAGAATTGTTGCTTACGCAGTTTTCTATAACCTTATGCCAAATATCTGAAATATACATATTTCCATTTTCAATAGACTCATTTACAAGCTTCGCCCCTTGGCTATAAATCTGTCCGCAGCCTAGAGCATTATGTCCTACCTCTGAGTTCCCCATATCATCATCGCTAGGCAGCCCCACAGCTGTTCCATGAGCTTTTATAGCAGTATATGGATGATTATTCATAAGCATATCCAAAATCGGCTTGTGTGCCGCTTTTACCGCATTGCCGAACTCATCTTCATTTATACCAATACCATCCATAACAACAAGGACTACTGGTTTCTTTTGCATATATAACACAACCTTTCCTTATATCTAACAAATACACTGGTTTTAGGGTAATTATATTAATTTTCCCCCAAACTGTCAATTTTAAGACAAAACTTTTAGATTATAACTTTTATTTCTCTATATCACTATTTTGCTTCAATTTACTATAATAATATTCCGCAAACTGCTTGTGTTCTTCTAGGGCAGTCTTACCGACATCATTGATTGTATATACTCCCCTCTTGACCTTGTCAAACCAACCATAGAAATTTTCCCTAAGCACAGAATCCGTTTGTTTTTTGTTTGTGCCAAATTCCTTAATATGCTTTGGAGACATTTCCCCATACCTATCCAAACAACAAGCCACAAATATTGCATTTTCCTTATAGGCTGTGACCAGCTTTGTTCTAGTGCTACCCCCTATATTGGCATCTATGTATCTGCTCTTTGCCTCCTTGACTATACTCTCTCTTTTTTTCTTGTTAGCCTTTATACTTCTATCCCTATCAAAGGGCATCGGTTGAACAGCAATCTCTACAATTCCTCTGCCACTCTTGAAGGATACCAATAAAAGACCCAGCTCCAGCCTTCTTATCAAATGAATTATGTCCTTCCATTTAGAGTTTCCTATCAGTTTTTTAGGTTTTGGGACTGCAATGTACACTAGCTCAGCAGATTTTTGTCTTTTAACTCCTTGTGCCAACAGATCTACGCTAAGATTTCGCTTTAGCTCAACTATTACAAGCTCTTCATCCTTAAAAGCAGCTATATCACAATCCTTAACCTCACTTCTCACTGTAAATCCCTGCTCTATAAGAAAATCGCTAACAGGCTTCCATAAATCAACCTCTAGGATTTTATTTTCTCCCACTAGCTCCACTTCCCCTCTACAACTATCCGATAGATTTTATGCTATCAATTACAACAATTATAAATTTTTATAGCCTTTTGCACAAGATAAACTATTACTTTGCGACATCCAGAAATACCTACTTTTACATGTTGACTTGTAATATAGTTCATACTAAAGTCACTTATAAATATTCAAACGCTTACTAATATTGTGATAGAAAAAAGTAAAGCATATACTTATTGCATTAATTGATATATAATATAGTTGATGTGAACATAGTTCATTTGAAAAGGAGGCGAATAAATGTCAAGAATTATCGAAAATCCAACTCAACTCATACTAGATAGCGCAAAGGACATTCTATTAACAAAAGGATATTTAAAATTAAGTATGCGAAATATTGCTAGAGAGTGCAATATTGGAATTGGAACAATATATAACTATTTTCCTACTAAGAGGGATTTAGTTATAGAGCTGATGTCTCTTTATTGGAATGATTACTTTGATTTACTAGAGATCATAATTAACAGTAATGAAACATTTCCCATCAAGCTGCACAGTATTTTCAGTAAACTCGATGCTTTTATCAAGAAATTTAGAGAGACTTGGTTAAGACCAGAGTTATATCAGGCTTCTGGCTATATCAAAAATGGCTTAAAAAGAGAAACCATTTATATTGAAAAGTTAATAAGAAGACTTGAAGATTTTCTTGTCAGTGAATCATTAAGTGGAAACTCCATCCCTAAGTTAAAGTTTGATTCTTATGAAACATCAAAATTTATTATACTTAATTATATTACAATAACCCAAATGCCAGCCTTTTCTTATGAATCCTTTGAAAAGTTTTTAAAGGAATTACTACAATACTAAATTTTTTTATGATTAGGTGAACATCGTTCATATTGTTTAATTTATTATAGGAGGAATTTAAAATGGTTTTATATTCAGTTATTTCAATGTGTTTAGCACTTACGTTTTACTCTGTAGGAGTATGGAGTGAAAAAAAACAAGGTACATTAAAAAAGTGGCATCTGTATGTGTTTTGGGCAGGACTAGTATTTGACACCTTAGGCACAACAATCATGAGTAGTATATCAACTGGAAGCTTTAAACTCGATTTTCATGGTATAACAGGCTTGTTAGCTATTATTTTAATGTTTGTCCATGCACTTTGGGCTTCCGTCGTTTTAGTTAAAAACAATGAAAATATGAAAATAAAGTTTCATAAATTCAGTATTATTGTGTGGTCTATTTGGTTAATTCCATTTATCTCAGGTGCAATATTCGCAATGACAAAGTAAAGTATCACATGGGAGTAAGAATTCTTAAAATCATTCTTTCTCTTTCAAAGCAGCTCATAATGATAGATAATAATCTTAACCGGTTAATTTCGTTGAAAGGAGCTGATTTTGATAAAATGATTGATAAGGTGATTTCCAACTAATATATATGGGAGGTACTTTGTACCCCCCATATTATTTTTTTTGATCTTCTTTAACCAAGAAATAATATAATAAACCAAATTACTATGAAGGTTGATTTTAAAGAAAAATAGGAATATGCATAAAAATTAGGGGTATATGTAACATACTTGAACCTATCCCTTATTTTGCTCCTGTTGCTAAAACCTAGTAATAGCAGCATCTGCCATAATGTTACACTCTTATTAATTAATTGAAAACATTGCAAACGATTTAATGAGTATGTATAATTACTATATAGCCTGTATACATATACAACGATACATAATAGCTATTTTTAAGGGGGACTTATTATGGAAAAAAAACAAAATTTCTCTATCAAACAAACTAACATTGCAGTTTTAGTAACTAATTTACTTCTTAATGTTTTCTTCATAGCAGGCTATATTATTGAATATACAAAGGGTGCCAAAAGTCTATCTTATCTTATTTTAATTTTCCCGCTTCTTGTAATTCCAATGATTATAGCGCTAACAATTTACTCCAAAAATAATGATAGTAATGCTATGAAATATGTAACTCTAATTGGATATATTATTGTATATACATTTGCATTGTTTACATCAAGCAGACTATCTATCTTTACTTACATTTTCCCTATTCTATCAACGTATTTACTTTATTATGATTTAAAACTAATTATCTCTTCATGCATTACGCTTATAGTTATAAATGTTGCAAGAATTTATTATAATATAGCTTTTCTAAAAATAAATTCTGTATATGATATATCCGACTATAGTATTCAATTTGCTGTAGTAACACTTTTTGGAGCTTCATTATGTATTGCTACATATTTATCTAATTTGTTTAGCAAAGAAAAAATGCAAAACATACAGGCAGAAAAACTAAAACAAGATGAGCTTATTAATGATATTCTTAAGACTGCATCAATTTTAAATGAAAATTCAAAAAAGGTATTTACTATAGTTGAAAACCTTGAGTTAAAATCAGAAGCTGTCGCAAATGCTGTAACCGAAATATCAAACGGTACTACACATAGTGCAGAGAGTATACAAACACAATCCTCGCTAACACAAGATATACAAAATCTGATTTTTGATACTTCTAAGCTATCAAACAATATTAAGGATGTATCGCAACAAGCATCTACAATAGTTCAAAGTGGAATTATTGTAATAGATAACCTAAATAGTAAGTCTCGTTCTGTAAGTACAAGCAATGAAGATGTTTATGCCATAATGCAAAAACTAAAAGTTAAGTCCAGTCACATTAGTGAAATTGTAAATGTAATAACCAATATAGCTGATCAAACAAATCTTCTAGCATTAAATGCCGCTATAGAAGCAGCAAGAGCTGGAGAGGCTGGAAAAGGCTTTGCAGTAGTTGCTGATGAGGTAAGAAAACTTGCTGAAGAAAGTAAGAAATCAGCATCATCAATATCCTCAATTATCGCTGAGCTTCAAATAGAATCAAATAATTCAGTAGATGCTGTATCAAATCTTATAGTTTTAAACAAAGAAGAAGATGTATTAGTTGTAGACAGTAAAACAGCCTTCCAGAATATAAATCAAAGTATAATAAGTCTACATGGTATGGTTGATAGCTTGAATGCTAAAATAAATGAAGTATTGAATGCTAATAATCACATTGTACAAAGTATAAATGATATCTCTGCAGTAAGCGAGGAAACTATGGCAAATTCCCAGGAAGCAAATGCAATGACAACAGAGAATCTTACAGAAGCCAGCTCTGCAAAAAAACTTGTCTCCGAGCTTATAAATGTAGCTGAAGAAATGGATAAATACAAGACGATTTAAATTTAATATAAGCCATTTTTAGGCAACTAAAAACCCCTTAAATAGTTATACTGTTTAAGGGGTTAAAAGATTCATTTATTAGATGATAGTAATGTTTTCTGCTTGTGGTCCTTTTGGTCCATTAGCTACATCATAAGATACTTTTTGACCCTCTTGTAGTGATTTGTAACCTTCTGAATTTATTTGGGAAAAGTGTGCAAAAACATCTGTTCCATCTTCTCCTGTGATAAATCCATATCCTTTTTCTCCATTAAACCATTTTACTGTACCATTCATTAATGTTTACCTCCAAAATCTTATTCCTTAAAATCTTCGTAACAACTCTTTATAGAACATCAATATCTATATACTATATTTTTAGTACTAATAGAAATAAATATGCGTTCTATTATTTACCAATCAATTAAGTTATCTTAATAATGTCATATTTCTATAAATAATGCAAGCTATTTTAATATATTTATATATTAAAGTGATTATTTATGTTCATTTTATGATTTTTGATTACATAATTTCCCTTTTATATATTTATTAGTAAATATCACTGGGTTTTATTTATAGCTTACTATCATCTATTGAATCTAACCAAGCTTCTATGTCCTCTATAACTGATTTTACACATCCAGCTTCAAAAGGAGATCTCAGGTTTGCAATTTTCACCAGGTTAAGGAAAGGTTTGCTTCCTCCTTCTTTGCATAGAGTAACATAATCCTCCCAAGCCTTATCATCACCTTTGTTGGCTCTCTTCCAGAACTGTAAGGCACATATTTGAGCTAGTGTATAATCTATATAGTAGAAAGGATCTTGGAAAATATGACCCTGCTGATGCCAGAAGCCGCCTCTATCTAGATAATCATTTTCATCATAGTTTAAATATGGAAGATATTTTTTCTCAATATCTCTCCATGCCTTCTTTCTTTCAGCTGGAGTTACCTCTGGATTTTCATAAACAAAATGTTGGAATTCGTCCACCGCAACACCATAAGGTATAAATATCAATGCTTCTGAAAGATGATAGAACTTATATTTATCTGTATCTTCTTTAAAGAACAACTCCATCCAAGGCCAAGTAAAAAACTCCATGCTCATTGAATGTACTTCACAAGCTTCATAGGTTGGAAAGCTATATTCAGGCACTTCATAAGAGCGGCTATTATACGCTTGGAAGGCGTGTCCTGCTTCATGAGTAAGTACATCAATATCTTTGGCAGTTCCATTGAAGTTTGAGAATATAAATGGTGATTTATATTCGCTTATATATGTACAATATCCTCCACCAGCTTTACCTTTCTTACTTACTAAATCCATTAATTCATTATCAACCATAAAGTTAAAATACTCTCTTGTCTCATCAGATAATTCTGCATACATTTTCTTTCCGTTTTCTACTATCCAATTTGCATCACCCTTTGGTGTAGCGTTGCCTGTCTTAAAGTTAAATTTATCATCATAGTAGGAGAACTTATCTACGCCTATCCTCTTCTTTTGCCTTTCCTTTAACCTGTTGTTTGTAGGCACTATATATTCTTGAACCTGTTTTCTAAAATCAGCTACCATTTCTGCATTATAATCAATACGATTCATTCTCATGTAGCCCAACTCTACGAAGCTATCATATCCTAATATTTTTGCTATTTTTGTCCTTACCTTTACCAAATCATCATAAATTTGATCAAACTTAACCTCATTTACTTTGAAAAAATCATATTTTGCTTCATTTGCTCTTTTTCTCATGTTTCTATCAGTAGAAAATTGAAATGGAATTAACTGAGAAAGATTTCTTTCTTGACCTTCAAAATCAATTTGTGCTGAAGCTATTAATTTAGTATACTCACTTGTCAGTTTATTTTCTATTTGCAAGTCTTCTATTATTTCAGGAGCAAAGGTCTTAAGTGCAAACTCAGCTATACTAAAGAGCTGCTTACCCCATTTTCCTTCTAACTCATCTCTAAATCTTGAGTTAACCAGTGCATCGTAATACTTTGAAATTAATCCCTGATAGATCGGACTAGTCTCGTCAATAAAGTCTTGCTCTTCCTTATAAAATTCATTAGCCGTATCAATGGTATGTCTTATGCTTGCTATTTCATTCATGGACTCATATTTTCCTCTAACACTATTAATTGTTTCCATTACTTTATCTTGCTGCTCAAAGCTTTGTGCTGCTGAAAATTCTTGCAGTAATTGATTAAACTTTGTTTCTAACTCCTCCATATTAGGTCTTTGATAGTTAAATTCATTAAATTTCATGAATGTCCCCCTTATATCTTTTTTCCAATATAAACTTATATTCTGTTCTATATTGTTATAGTATATTCCTTTAGTTTAATATTAAGCTTTTAAAATAATATCGTCTCTTTTAGAACCATTAGAAATAAGTTTTATCGGATAACCGACTTGATTTTCTATAAATTCAATGTACTTTTTTGCATTATCAGGCAAGCTTTCATAGCTTCGTACGCCACTAATATCACATTTCCAACCATCCAAAAGTGTATAAATTGGTTTTGCTTTATTTAAAAGTGGAGTAACTGGGAAATCAGTAACTACTTTGCCATCAATCTCATAAGCAGTACAAACTGGAATTTTGTCAAGATATCCCATAACGTCAATAAGTGATAATGCTATCTCTGTCGTTCCCTGCATCATACAACCATATCTTGTAGCAACCAAGTCAAACCATCCCATTCTACGAGGTCTGCCTGTTGTTGCTCCATACTCTCCACAGTCACCGCCTAATCTTCGGAGTGTGTCAGCTTCTTCCCCAAAAATCTCACTGACAAAGGCTCCTGCTCCAACACAGGATGAATAAGCTTTAACTACCGTCACAATCTCTTTTATCTCATAAGGTGGGATTCCTGCACCAACAGCACCAAATCCCGCAAGTGGTGAAGAGGATGTAGTAAATGGATATATCCCGTTATCAGGGTCCTTTAATGCACCTAACTGACCTTCTAATAGTATTTTTTTGCCCTGCTTTATAGCGTTGTTTAGCAAAACAGCAACATCACATACCAAAGGCTCTATACGATCTCTGTAGGTTATGATTTCATTATATATAGCGTTTGCATCAAGCTCAGAAGCCTTGTAAATGCTTTTTAAAGTTTTATTTTTTACGTTACAGCTTAAAGCTATTTTTTCTCTTAGAAGGTTATCATCAAATAAGTCGCAAACCTGAATCCCTGTTTTTAGATACTTATCTGAGTAAAATGGTGCTATACCTGCCTTAGTCGAACCAAATCCTTTTGCACCAAGCCGTTCTTCCTCAAGCTCGTCAAAAAGTATGTGATAGGGCATAACAAGCTGAGCCCTATCGGATATTTTTATATTAGGCACAGGGACACCTCTTTCTATAAGGCTATCTATCTCATGAAAAAACGTCTTTAAATTGAGAGCCACACCCTGAGCAATAACATTTGTAACTTGTTTTCTAAACACTCCTGATGGTAAAAGATGTAAAGCAAATTTACCATACTGGTTTATTATTGTATGTCCTGCATTAGCACCGCCTTGATATCGTACAACAATATCAGACTGACCAGCTAGAAGGTCTGTGATTTTTCCCTTTCCCTCGTCACCCCAGTTGCCGCCAACTATCGCTTTAACCATAATAAAAACCTCCTGTAACAATCTATAATTTATTCCGCATAAATAATTCTATCACAGGAAGTCATATAAATATAATTGATATTGATTATGCAAGTCATAACCTAGACTTATGGATTGCATAAATTCAACAGTTTCTTTCCTGCTGGAGAGATTGGTATTTTATCTTGTGTAACAATGCATATATGCCTCTGTGGTATAGATGTTCTTAAATTAAGCTCAAATAGCTCACCACTCTCTATCAACTTTTCTGCAAAATTCCTTACTACACAGCCTATGCCTAAGCCTCTCTTACTAAACTGGACAATCAAATCACTTGTAGCAAGCTCAAATTCTGGATTAAGAGTAGTACCGTTTTGCTTTAAGAAAGCATCAACATACTTTCTTGCACTTGTATTTCTCTCTAGACAAATAATGGGATAATCTTGAAGCTCATTCAAATCTATAATGCTGCCTTTTAACTCAGAAAATCTCTCATTTGCAATAAATACATCTTGTATATTTGAAACAGGCAAAATGTTTAATCCTTTATACTCATTAACTGGTTCACTTACTACACCAAAATCAATCTTTCCTGAGTGTAAGTACTCCAATGTTTCAGGTGTAGGCACATTAGTTACTTTAACCTTTACCTTTGGATATAACTTATGAAAGCTCTCCAAATAATTTAGCAGATAAAACTGCAAGGTCATATCACTGGCACCTATTCGTATTTCCCCTGTTTCAAGTGTAAATAATTCCTTAAATTTACTTTCCCCAAGGGCTATATACTCATATCCCCTTGATACATATTTATACAATACTTCACCCTCTGGTGTAAGACTCACACCCTTTGAAGTCCTAAAAAACAAACTGCCTCCAATTGAACCTTCCAGCTGCTTTATTCCTTGACTTACTGCGGGCTGTGAAATAAATAACTCTTCAGCAGCTAAAGTAATGCTTTTAAGTTTCGCAACATAATAAAACATCTTGTAATATTCAAGATTAATAGTCACATAATCACACCTTATTATATTTTTTTTAACATAAGTTATAATTATAATACTACTTTTATTTATTCTATCAAAGTCCTAGACAAAAAAATAAAAAAACTCTCTCCACAGCTTCTATATTATGATATAATCTTTTTAGATACGTTATGAAAAAGATTTATCATTTACATAAGAAGTAGAAACATCTGCTTTTGTATTGTAAACAATGTATTTTTCGCAACATATAAAGTAAGGAAAATGTTTATTGCAAAACATTTAGGTGATTTATATGGAAATATTAAAAAATGATTGGCAGTGCCTATTAGAAGATGAATTTGAAAAAGATTATTACTTAAAGCTTAGAAGCTTTTTGATAAATGAATATAAAACAAAAACTATACATCCAGATATGTATGATATATTTAATGCTTTACACTATACAGAGTATAAGGACGTAAAAGTGGTTATATTAGGTCAGGATCCATATCATGGCCCTAATCAGGCACATGGTTTGAGTTTTTCTGTAAAGCAAGGTGTAGCAGCTCCTCCTTCACTTATTAATATCTATAAAGAGCTTAATAGTGATTTAGGCTGTTATGTTCCTAATAATGGTTATTTAAAGAAATGGGCTGACCAAGGAGTTATGCTTCTTAATACTGTTTTAACAGTTAGAGAAGGTCAAGCGAATTCTCATAAAAACATAGGCTGGGAACTCTTTACTGATAAGATTATCAGCTTACTAAACGATAGAGAAGAACCTATTGTTTTCATTTTATGGGGGAAAAATGCTCAATCAAAGTTAAATATTATTAACAATGCAAAACATTATATTATAAAATCAGTTCATCCAAGTCCACTTTCTGCATATGGTGGTTTCTTTGGAAGCAAACCTTTTTCCAAAGCTAATAACTTTCTTGCATCTATAGGGAAAGAACCTATAGACTGGCAAATTGAAAATATATAATAAGGTTTCTATTTAATTGCTGCTGTGGCTCAGTTGGTAGCGCAGCGCACTCGTAATGCGCAGGTCACCGGTTCGATTCCGGTCAGCAGCTCCATTTACTTCCGTCTTGTATTCTACTCTTAACTTTTTTGTTAAATTAATTACGTCTCACCTTAAATATCTCGCCAACACTTACAATGCTTATATTTAGTCTATCAGTTAATTGTTTAAGGCTCCTAATCTTATTTATATATTTAATGTTGTTCTTACTTAGTGACTTTTCAATAACCTCTACTATATCTTTTATTTGGTTAGAATTCAGGCTGATATTATTATTAAGGCACTCTCTATTAATATAGGTTAAAGTAGCCCATATCTGATCCTCTGATATACTATTTATATCCATTAAAACCCATGTAAAATCTTTTCTTCTTTTATTTTCAGGGTATACCTTCTTAAAAAACTCTATAAAGTGGTTCACTGGTTTTGGATCTATTTCTTTAACATACTTTCCAAGTTGTGATTTTAGACAATTCTTTAGATACATCATTGTATTTGGTTTTATAGAACCTTTTAATCCCTCTATCTGATCATAAATATAATTATATGTATCTTTAATCTGATCAGCGCTAGCATTTTCCTTTTTTAGCACCCTTGTTATATCAATATATTCTAGGATGTGCTTCTTACAATCAAGCTTCTTGTCATATAGTTTTTCACAAATTTCAGATGCAGTTAATTCTTTATCCATATATATTCCTTACCTTTTTTTGAATTTTGTAGCTCTTATATTGTACCACAAGTTTTATAATTGATTCCTAAAATAAAATAATGTATTCCTAACAGCCTTATAAATTAGTTGTTTCTCCTAAATATTTAGGGTTCAGAATAAACCGTACTAGTACTATTATCAAATAAATGCAATATAGACTTGATTACTATTAGAAATTATGATAAAATTTTACTGTTCATGAGGGAGTAATTGGCGTACATACGCGGTAAATCAACATACTGACTGTTTTTCAGTCTGGTTTGCCTTAAATAATGAGACTCATGTATAGCTAAATAGGCTGTACATGTATTATATTTTTGATAAATATGCAGGTACAGCAATAGCGTATCTGCTTTATTTTTTAGGAGGATGAAAAATGGGAATACTTGAATTGTTTATGGTTGCTGTAGGTTTGTCAATGGATGCTTTTGCAGTAGCTCTTTGTAAGGGACTTAATATGCAGAAGATAAACTATCGCCATGCGTTAATTATTGGTGCTTTCTTTGGTGGGTTTCAAGGGATAATGCCACTATTTGGCTGGATATTAGGTAGACAGTTTGAACAATACATAACCAGCTTTGATCATTGGATAGCATTTATCTTGCTGGCATTCATTGGAGGAAAAATGCTAATGGAAGCCTTCAATCGAGACCAGGAAGTTCATGAATTCAATGAACAGCTTAACATAAAAGAATTGGTTGTGCTTGCAATTGCAACAAGTATTGATGCTTTGGCAGTAGGTATTACATTTGCTTTCTTTCAGGTATCGATTTTGCCTTCCATTACGCTTATCGGTATTACAACATTTATTCTGTCTGTAATCGGCGTGGTTCTTGGGAATAAATTTGGTGTAAAATTTAAAAGCAAGGCCGAAATTGCTGGTGGTTTTGTTTTGATTTTCATTGGAGTGAAAATTCTTTTAGAGCATCTTGGTATACTATAATTATGTGATTAAACAACTCTTTAACAAAACTACTGCATATCATTAAATGTGCAGTATTTTTGTTTGTAATACAGTTTTTTTACTTATACACTAACTATACTCCCAAATTACTCCTTTGGGAGTATAGTTTTTTGTCAAGCTTTAGCTTATTATGGACGTAAAGGCAATATCAAACTTTGCCAAAATTAAGGAGGGAACAATATGTATTTTTTAGGATTGGTTGTATTTATAGTTTTTCTGATTTGCTCTACTATGCTTTCTGGTTCGATAGCCTCATTTATTGACTTACCCAGTATAGTTATTACTCTAGCGTTTAGTATTCCCATGCTCATGGCGTCAGGACTTCTTCCAGACTTTGTGAGAGGTTTCAAGATCATGGGACAAAAATTTAATACTTGGTCATTATTTGAACTTAAGAAAACTGAAATTGCTATACAGCTCATGATAAAACTACTACTTTTTTCAGGTTTATTCGGGTGCGTTATTGGTATAGTTTCTATTCTATCAAATCTAAGTGATATAAGTAAATTAGGACCAAATTTAGCAGTGACTATACTCACATTTCTCTATTCTGTACTTTTTGTTTTCATACTTTTACCCGTTAAAGCTAAGGTAAAAGCCATAATAATAACATTTGATAAGGAATGTTCTAATGAAAAATCAACTAACTAAAGTATTAGGATTGCTGTGTTATTTGGCAATTGTGAGTCTGTTATTTGATTTTAACTGGATGCTACTTTTTAGTCCTAAGCCATTTTTTTCAGTCCTATTAGGGATGGTTATATTGACTCTTTCGCAGTATAAAAAAGGATATGAAAAGGAAGACATTGTTGTCAGTTTGAAGTGGAATCTTCTATTTGCCAGCTTCCTAACAACACTTATATCAATTCTTTCTTCTATATCATCTAGGGGTCTGGCTTATATGAGCAGCTCGCAGCTAGCCGAGTCGCTTTTACCTATGCTTTATGGCAGCATAATGTATTTGATGCTCAGTATAGTACTTAATGACTCTATAAAAAGAGAAACAAACAAACAGGTGGAGAAGCCCTTAGAAAAGATACATGATTTGAAAGTTACTATTATAGCAGATCAAGTTTTCCAGGAATTTGAGCTTACTAACAGAGAATTTCATGTTGCCTTAAAGCTTCTAGATAATATATCAAATAAGGAAATTGCAGCTCAGCTCTACATAAGTGAAGCGACAGTAAAAAAGCATATCCAGAATATCTACCAAAAGTTTGGAGCAACTGACCGCAATAGCTTCAGGGAGATTTACTATCAAAGTGCAAAAAGAAAATAAATAAATACCGACTGCCAAAGTTAGTCTTATAACATGGCAGTCGGTATATTTGATTTGCTCTTTAGTATTTATATTGCAGAGCTTACCTTGATATTGAATTATTATTAAAATATTACACCATTTGTGTTGAAATTTAGTCATTTTGAAAAATACATGATATAATTTATATGTATATATTACTAAATAATATTTTAAAGGAGCGATTTTATGAGAAGATGGACAAAACCGTTAGTTATCTTACTATTGGTGGGGTTAACCTTTACTTTTGGTTGTGTTAGCAATAAAAATGCTGATCCTGGCACAAAAAATATACCAGCTTCTGGAACAAAGACAGGCGAAATAAAATACAAAGATGGTAATTATGAAGTACAGACCGAACCAGATGTTGAAGGTTATTATTGCACAGCTAAGGTTACAGTAAAGAATAGTAAAATTGCTAGCATTGAATGGGATATTACTGATATAAATGGTAGAATCTTTGATGAAAAATACGAAGAAATATATGTTGGAAATCCCACATATATTGATCAATGTAGAAATGATCTTAAAGGTAAGCAAATATATACTTCACAGCTTATAGAAGTTCAAGACATTAATAAGGTAGATTCAATAAGTGGTGCAACATGGGCATATAGAAACCTTAAAGATGTTATGGACTTGGTTATACAAAAGGCAGCAATGTAAAAGTGTAAGCTATAGCAAAAACCTCCTATATCATATAAATAGTATGGTAACGTAGGTTTTTGCTATAGTTGTAAACATATCAATCGTCTTCGTTTTTTCATAGTACATCCTTTGAATAGTTAAAACTCCAAAATTATGGTCGTTCAAAGTTCTTATTTCTGGTATAGTGAGCTCCTCTGATTACAATTGTATTTGTATTATCATCCTTTTTACGCTTAAGGTTTCCTGTCGCCTTCGCCATAAGCTGTTGAGATTCAAGTCTATCCACACTTTGAATTCTAGATAGAAATTTTTCTGCTTTTTCACCTGAGATTATTTTTATAAGCTTTTCATACCAATAAATAAATACCTTATTATCTTTCTTAACATTGTAGGAAAAAATAACTTCTGATGTTTTATTCTCATGTTCTTCTTTATTCATAGCAACACTCCTAAATTTGATTTACTATATATATTAAGTATATATAGTAGTCTTTGGCTTTTAAAGAGAAAATATAGTTATACTAGAATTTGCTTTGAACTGCTTATTAAGTTCTTCGTAATTTAACCTAGGTGTATCCATAGTTACATCAAGCTCTCTTATATTGTTTTCAAGCGTTTAGTATATTTATATGTAGCCTGCTAGACTGTACTAATCAGTGTAATTACCCCTTATGTTTAAAAAAAAGAAAATGGAGGAAAAATAGTTTATTGAGGCAGGACTTTCTAAACCCATGAAGAACAGTAAATACATGTAATAATTTCCTAATAGGAGGTAAATAAAATGGCAGAAACAGAAAGTATACTAGCATGGACACTGGTAGCTGAATGCCCAATTCCAAACGATATAGATGATTTGTTGGTGGATGGTGAAGTAGCAGTTGCCGCTTATAAAACATTCCGTGACAGTGCAATTTTTACAAATAAAAGATTGATTGTAAGAGATGCACAAGGCATTACAGGCAAAAAAATAGAGATTTATTCTTTACCCTACTCCTCTATCAATATGTGGTCTACTGAAAATGCAGGGAAGTTATTTGACTTGAATGCTGAAGTTGAGTTATGGACTAGAGCAGGTCATATCAAAGTAAACTTACAGAAGAACGTGGATATCCGCAAATTCGATAAGTTAATAGCCAATGCACTCTTGAAGGACTAAACCAACCGATACATGATTAAGATGTTTTCTTAGTACATAGAGTAGTTTTTATAAAGCCGAAACAGTATAATTTATGGTAATATAAAAAACCAGTCATATATCTATGGCTGGTTTTGTTTCATAAAGATGACTACCCTTAAAAATTTTTCTAACTGTTCTCCTGCGTTTAATTATTTAAGCTTAACCATAAATCCATAACTACATCTAGCTCCTTATTTAACTCATCCTTCCTACAGTAAAGCTTATTGAGTTCTTCATAATTTAAGTCGGGTGTATCCATAGCTAGATCAAGCTCTCTAATCTCGTTTTCAAGTGTTTCAATCATTATATCAGTTTTTGCCGCTTCTGCTTCCCTCTCTTTATTTTCACCTATAGTTCTTGGTCTCTTAACCTTTTCCTTATTTCGTATTGGCTCTTCAGCAATCCGCATATTCAGCTCATCTTTCTTATTTTTATAATAATCATAATTTCCGAGATAGGTATTAAAGCGTTTATTCTCAATAGCAATCACCTTTTCACTGATTTTATTGATAAAATACCTGTCATGAGAGATAAAGAATATAGTTCCTTCAAAATCCTCCAAGGCTTGCTCCAAAGTCTCTATTGTATCAATATCAAGATGATTTGTAGGCTCATCTAATATTAATAAATTTATATCCTTATATAACAATTTGCTTAATGTAAGTCTGATCCTCTCTCCACCAGATAAATGTCTGATTTTCTTAAATACGCTGCTTCCGAAGAACATGAATTTCGATAAATGCTCCCTTGCCTTTCCCTCCAGAATGGAAATGTCTTCCCTAAAATATTCAAGTATCGTGAGTTCCTCATCCTTAAACGTGATATTCTGAGGTAAATATGCCATCTTAACATTAGCCCCTATTTCTACTATACCTCCATCTATACCCTCTTCCTTTAGAAGCATCTTTAAAAAGGTGGTTTTTCCGCTTCCATTTGAACCAATCATTGCTACTCGTTCACCAAACTTTATCAGCAAATTCGCTTCGCTAAAAATAACCTTTTCTTCAAAGTTTTTAAAGAGTCCCACTGCATTTATTGTCTCATTGCCTGACCTCTCTGCTACTTTAAAATTAAGTTTCATATTCTGTTTTTCAAAGACTGGTTTATTTATTCTATCCATTTTATCAAGTTTTTTTTGTATACTTACAGCCCTTTTGAAAAACTTGTTATTATCCGCTCTTAGTGCCCAATCTCGCAAATCTTTAATGGTCTTTTCCATGCCATTTATCTTCTTTTGTTGTTCTCTAAAATCCTCAAATTGATGAAGCATTCTTTCCTCTTTTTCCCTTATATAAGCGGAATAGTTCCCCCTATAGATTTCACACACCTTATCTTCTACTTCGATAATTTTTGTTACTATATTATCCAAAAAATATCGGTCATGGGATACAATAATTACAATACCTTTATAATTCTTAAGGTAATTTTCTAGCCACTCAATTGAATTAAAATCCAAGTGATTTGTAGGTTCATCAAGTAATAATATTTCTGGGTTTTCAATCAGAATCTTTCCAAGAATTACTGTGGTTTTTTCACCTCCGCTTAGTATACTAAAGTCCTTGTTTAAAAAATCTTCATCAAATTTCAAGCCCTTGCAAACCTTATTAAGCTTTTCTTGTATATCATATCCACCCTTAACCTCATATAGCTGCTGAATCTCACTGTACTGCTTCAACACTTTTTCAAGTAAAATACCGTCTAAGTTTTTCATCTTATCCTCTAGCTCTCGCATTTCACTTTCTATGCTATAGATTTCACCAAAGGCTAGACTCAAAATATCAATAACCCTTAAACCATCAGGAAATTTCGGTATTTGTTCTAGATAAGCTGTAGTTGCTCCTTTAGTTATTGAAATCCATCCTTCGTCATATCCACGACTTGTAGAACCTTGGTATATATTTAAGGTTTCTATTCCTGCTATTAGTTTAAGAATCGTACTTTTCCCACTTCCATTTGCACCGATTATGCCTACTTTTTCCCCAGCATAAACCTGAAAAGTTATATCTTTAAGAACAAGCGTAGAATCTTTATATTTTTTAATACCATTTAATGATAATTCGATCATTTTAATTCCTTCTTTCTTTGCCAATACTATACTTCTTATGGAAAAGCGAAAAGGACTCTATCTACTATTTAAGCCTAATGATTAACTTAAAAAATAAAAAAGACCATAAGAAGATAAATTCTTCTTACAGTCCAAAATACATATACAACTATTATAATTAATAAAATTTCTATACAAGCAAAAGCAATGCAAATAAATCAAAGCACTATATTAAGCTTATACAAAATCTTATAACAGAAACCCTAAAAAAGCTCTGCTTCAATATTAAATTACAATAATTATTTATAGTAAAGTAAGTTATCTTCTAAATGCTTCATTCCATAAAGAGTACGTCAATTAAACCTAATATAATTAGGTATATCAAAACTCTATAAGAAATTTTATATTAATTTTATGATAATTAATATTAGCAATTAGCTGGTGTCATAACTTACTATCCCCTTTCAACATTTTTTACTATTATACCACTACTTACAACTAAAATTAATGGATTTTAATTTTTAAATTAATTATTCTTGATTTATGTTTAAGCAGATCTTGTTTGGGATTCAAGTGAAAATAACAACATACATCCTACTATCAACTAGTTACCAAATATCTTCTTATAAGATTCATCTGATAAACCACTTGAATTTAAGAACCTACAAAACCTTGCAAAGCCATCTATAACTTCATTTATAACTTCATCTGTTATATCGTAGCTATCTTCCCACCACCAATTTTTTATTACCAGAGGCCCATCTCCTCTATGTATTTCAGGTTCAAACCTTGCTATTATTCTGTCTCCATATAATACTGGTAGCACATAATATCCATACTTTCTTTTAACAACTGGTACATAAACCTCCCAGCTATACTCAAAATCAAAAACATCCTTAACTAATTTTCTATCCCAAAGCAGATTATCAAGTGGAGCTAAAAAGGTTACTTTTTTTTCAAAGTTTTGTTCTAGGGACAATAACATTTGTAAATCTTCTGCTCTTATATAAAAGTTCTCTTTAATTCCTTCCACATCAACCCGCTGTAGCTCACCTTCATCGCATAATTCCTGTAATATTTCTAATCTTAATTTCTTATCTGAAACAAAATGTCCAAGCCAGCCTCCACCATTTCTATCCCAATATACTCCTATACTACCTATTCTTCTTTTGAAGTACCACTTATAAAAGCTCTTATCATTATCAAATAAGTTTTTCCTTTGTAAAACTTCTTCTGGAAGTATATTTTCTATAAGGTCATAAACTTTTTGAACATTTTTCTTTTCTTTCACCCCTATAATGCCCATGTTAAACATATAGTCCATAGCAGCACTAGAAATCTTCCCATGACCCCACTTTCCACTATTATTGGCTTGTCCTAAATCTATTTTAGAAGACAAACATGCTCCGTTTTCAGAAAGGTATTTTTTTATGCTATCAACATGAATAATTGCTTCACTAGAATTTCGTCTTACAAGCATCCTCTCTATCTCTGACTTCCTTCTATTTCTTATTCTTTCAAAATATGGCCAATCTTCGGTGCAATAGACAGACATCATTTTATCCCATCCATCTATTAATTCTCTATCCTCATACATCAACTTTTCCAGCATAACTGTCTCATAATCGTCTATCCTAGATTGCAGTATAAGATCTATATTTCTCCCTACTACATTTAATGGATCGTATTGTACACATCCAACTCTTTTAACAAATTTTTTGATACCAGCATAACCTTTAAATGGTTTTGGATAATGTAATCCTTGATAAATGATTAAGAATTTCCTTAATTGTTCTTTTGATAAATTTATTTTCTGCATAAATATTCTCCAATTTAATTATCAAATAATTTATAAATTAGTGTGATATATTAACTAAATAATCGCTATTCCTAGTATGATGATTCTATAATTTGTTATATATATCTTTTATATTTAATTCCTTCCTGCTAAAAACAGCGCTTACTAAAATAAAGTATTCTGGCAAGCTTTCTTTTGCCCATTGTATTTTGTCTCCTAAAATATCCTCACATATGGATGATACATTAAATCCAATCGACTCTAAGGAAAGATGTATCTTCTCAGGGTGAGTACATGGTAGCTGTTTTTTCCTTGTGCAATGTTCACATATCATGCATCTTCCTGCAAAAAGAACACATGAATGTTCTTCCATGTCCCCTATACAAACTATTTTCTCATCTAACACTGCTCGAGCATCTTTATATATTTCATTTGAGACATATTCTAAGTTTTTATTATCCAACAATTCTTTAAAGCTTTCCCCTAAGTCATTAATAAAGAATTTACTTCCAATAATATAAGCGTATTGATAACCATCCAGCATTTTTGATATTTCAAAGTCATAAGGCGGACATGCCCATATCTTGTTATAATATGTGCATGCTTTGCAGAGTTCTATAAACACCTCAGGCTGAAAATATGGTTTTATTTCCTCTAAAGCTCTTTTCTCAATACAATGTATTAATGGTATCTTAGTTTTCATGAGTTCATCTCCTAAGCTTTGCTTCATTGCGAGTACTTACTATTTTCTACATATCAATGCAGTATTGCAGCCAAGTCCTGCGGGTAATCTCCGTCATCTTGCTATCCGCTGGGTTTTCTCTCGCCATAAAAACACACAATATGGTAATTCTATAATTATTTTACCATCTGAAGTGTACTGTTACAATAACCTTTGTATCTGCAAAATCGCTGTATATCCCAAGTTTAATTTTAGCTGTTTTTTAGCTGTTTAATATATTGAATATTTGATAATGTGTAAATGTACATATTTGTTTCATTAAAACTTATTTATATGAAAATTACCAATAGGAGGTATCTATATGACAGCAAAAATTCTAGTTAAGCACGAGGATATTATAGAAATAAAAGAGGTACTAAGAAAATTTCAAGAGGGATATACAAACAGAAATGCGGAAGCCCTCGATAGCTATATGGAGAATCTTTTTATCAATGATAACAGCATAATTACTGTTGGAACTTCTCGCAGTGAATGGTGCTTTGGACTTGATGAGCTTAAAGATTTAATTGATAGCGATTGGAAATACTGGGGAAATGTAAAAGTAAACTATGAAAATTCACAAATAAATTCTAAAGATAACACTGCTTGGTTTTTAACTGATTGTACTTTAACCTGGAATGATATGCCTGAAGATTTTGACGAATGGTGTCATGACTTAATCTCCGATTATTACGAAGAGAAAGGGCATTATATCAGCTATAGTAAGATGGCAAAGCTGGCAATGATGAACATAGCCTTAACCTTGTTAATATATTCATCAAATAACCAAAAAGGAGCTAATGTTTCTTTACCTCTAAGATTATCAGGTACCTTGATTAAGAAAAATAACAAATGGCTTATTAACAAATTGCATTTCTCTATGCCTATGTCAAGCTATCCTGAATGGAGAATAGATAAGAACAACCCAGACTCCTTGAAATACTACAATGAAGTAAGAGAGAGAATGAGCAAATATAATGAAAGCTATCATACCGACTCTAGAGAAGCTATTATTGAAGCTCTAAAGAATCTGCAAGCAAACTATTTAAACAAAGCTGCAAATATAAAAGACACTATAAAAAATATGTTTTTATCCTATGATGATATTTACATTGTGGACCCTAATGAAATTCCAGCCGCTATTGGCACTGAAAGCATGGAAAAGCTGATATCGGAGCAGAGAGAAAAATGGAATGAAATGCAGCTTAGTATTAATGAGGCAATTATTAGAACCGCGGGAGATACTGCTCTTATAGTTACAAATGGCATATTCAAGAAGGTTTTGAGTTCTGATGAAATACTATCAAATGAGTGGGATAAAATTAAAGAAACCTTACAAAAAGAAGGAAAAGGCGAGGACAAACTTTTTGAAGCTCAAAAGCAAATTGCTTATGCTTTAAAGGAATTAGCCTTCGGAGAAGAGTGTTTATGGGAATTCAGATTTGAAGCTCTAGCAGTAAAAGAAAATAATATATGGAAGTTCCATAATCTCCAATTTTCTTATCCTTCGCTTTATGTATTTGAAGGAAATTAT
The DNA here is from genome assembly GCA_942492835.1 of uncultured Clostridia bacterium. Lineage (GTDB taxonomy): Bacteria > Bacillota > Clostridia > Lutisporales > Lutisporaceae > GWB2-37-7. The sequence goes on from OW818645.1 coordinate 2,067,346, forward strand.
CGCATGACTCTTCTTCTATAATATTTAAGAGACTATATATTGTCATAATAATAAAGAAAAAGAAGGAGAAAACCCATAATCAGAGGATTCTCCTTCTTTACTATATAACTATAATATTTTTACTACATTACTCGGATTGCATGATATCCTTCGTGTACTGCAGTAAGAATTTTTCTTGGAGCTTCTGCATCTCCAATTACTGTCAAATCTTCCACCTTGTCTTCCAATTCACGCTCTAACTGATTGTTTGAACGATAACCAGCTGCAATAATCACTGTATCACACTCAATCACATGTTCCTGTCCATCTTTTGTATAGATAATATCATTGGAGGTTATTTTTGTTACTTTTGCATTACCAACCACTCCGATATTTCTTTCTTTAATGATTGTTCTCAATGCCTGATCATTATTTAAGCAATGCTCTGAGATTGCTAAGATATCATCCAGCATTTCCACGATTATTACTTCCTCTGCGGTTTCCTTCATATATGCAGCAGTCTCGCAACCAACAAGACCTCCACCGATTACAACAACCTTCTTACCTGGTTTTTTAAGACCTAGTAAATAGTCATTTGCAGGTGCAGCTGTTTCAATTCCACCAATTGGAGGCATTAAAGGCGATGAACCAGCTGCTAATACAACCTTATCATACTTGCCAGCTAAAACTGATTCTGCATTTGCTTCCTTGTTTAAAACAACCTTGACACCAAGTTTTAATACTTGACGTTCCATATATGAAATTAATCTTAATACATCATGTTTAAATGTCGGTAGACCTGCTGCCCATAGGTTGCCACCTAATCGTGATGATTTCTCCCATAACTCTACATCAAATCCACGCTTAGCAGCTGCAATGGCTGCTGACATTCCGCCAGGACCACCACCAATAACCAATACTGATTTTGATACATCACTCTTCTCTGGAAGCTGATATTCAGCCTCTGCATAGCATAACGGATTTACAGCACAGTAATAATGTTTACCTGAAAAACCTGCGAGCAAGCATTCATTACATCCAATACAAGGAACTATGTCCATTGTACTCCCTGCTTTAACCTTGTTTGCCCAGGCTGGATCCGCTAACATCTGGTGCCCCAATACTACATAATCAGTCTTACCTTCAACAACAGCTTTTTCAGCTTTCTCTGGATCAAACATTTTACCCTGTCCAAGTACAGGTACCGCTACTGCTTTCTTCACTGCTGCAACAACATCCATCTGATGCTCTTCTTTTTCATATACTGTAGAGATTGCTTTATGCCAAGCCTCATAGCAGCCAACATCAACATGAAGGGCATCTACATTTGCGGCTTCAAGTATTTTAGCCATCTCTAACCCTTCCTCCAATTCACGTCCTCCTTCAACTCGATGTACAGGCGTGAATTTTACAAGAATAGGGAATTTCGAGCCAACATTTTTACGAATAGCAGCAATACATTCCAGTGTGAATCTCATACGATTCTTCAGATCCCCACCATACTCATCAGTACGGTTATTCCATTGCTTTGAATGAAACTGATCTAATAAATAACCACCATAAGCATGTAATTCAACTGCATCTGCGCCTGCCATTTTGGCAAGAGTGGCTGAATAACCAACACTATTTACAATATCCTGAATCTCTTCTTTCAAAAGAGGTTTACATTTTAAATTAGGAAACCAGAAAGCACTGCAATCACTCGCTGAATAAGGTGGTGTAAATGGATCTGTAAACTGCTGACGACCTAATCCAGGTGAAATCTGCGCACACACCTTTGCACCATAATGATGACAGCGTTCTATTAACATATTTAAACGCTCAACATGATGAAAATTACTAAGCTCAGTACAAGGACGGGGCTCGTATTTTGTTGTAACAACGTTGGCACCAGTAATAATCAGACCAGTTCCACCTTTAGCACGTTCTTCAAAATAACGAATACCTTCTGTACAGTATGATCCATCTGCCTCACCAGTTGTACCCATTGGACCCATAACAATTCGGTTCTTAAGCTTCATGCTGCCGATTTGTGTTTTGTCAAATAATTTTAACATCATCGCTCCCCCTTTACCGCAGTAATAATTTATATGACCACGGTAATATAATATCATTTCGTTAAATAAATGTCAATGTGGTTTTTCAAAAAGTAGTATGATATTATATAATTAATTTTGTACACACAATACTTTTGTATAAATTTGGAGGAAGCCATGTCAAACAACTCTACAAAGGACTTTATCATAGAAACTGCGAATAAATTATTTCTTGAAAAAGGTTATCAAAATGTTACGGTTATCAATATATGCGAAGCATGTAATATTTCCAAAACTACTTTTTATTATCATCTTAAATCCAAAGAAGATATTATTCTGAATTTTTATGATTCATTGACCCATAATATCAGCCAATACCTTATGTCTATCCTTGAGATGGATAATTATTGGGAACAATTGATGATATGTTTTGAGTCTCTTGTGTCAGAAGCTTATAAATATGGAACAGGTTTTTTCAGTCAAATGATGATTAGTAATCTGAAAGAAGACTATGGCAGTTATGATTTTAGAGATGAATTAACCAATATTGCAGTAATGATTATAAAAAAAGGCCAGGCATCTGGTCAAATAAGAAATAAAAGCAATGCAGAGGATTTATACAAAGCATCTGCCTATACATTTTTGGGGCAAGAAGTGACTTGGTGCATTAAAAATGGGAAATTCAATTGGCAGAAAGAAATTCGTAAGGCGCTAGAAAACATATATGATGTAGCGCCTGAATTAAGGAAATGATTAAAACTATTTTATTGAAAAAGCAATAGCCAAAAAGTGTTGATAACTCTAGCTTATTGGCTGATTATAGCCAGGGAGTATAATGAAGATCCCATTATGAAAACTCTTTTTACTTGGGATATGCCTAATTGTCGTAGGATTAGTGCACTTGCATTTCATTATGACCGTTCATCTGGAAGTGTAAGAAGAATGTCTATAGGGGCACTCTCTCCTGAGATGGGTAATATCTATGATAATGTTAAGGATAAGAACGAGTCTCAATGGGAATGTATTGCCCGTATCATTAGCGAGTATAATCCCAATAACATTGCTATTAATAAAAGCAATTACCATGGTTTCTGTGATGGTATCTCTGCAAGCTTATATGATTCTTTGCTAAGCTATCTCAAGCCCGAATATCAACAGAGGTTGTGTAGCGCAGAGGGAGTCGCAATCCAATGGCTTCAAACGATTACTGACCTTGAACTAGAACTGATGGGGGTACTTGTAGATGTGACTCAGGATATCGTCAAGATGTCATTTTCTAAAGACTTTATTAAACCAGGTATTACCAATACCAGAGAAATTGAATGGTCAATGCGTGATGCAATCACTCAGCTGGGATTCGATTATTGGTTTGGACCAGATATAGACTTACAACGTAAGGGTTGTTCTGATACCCGCATATTTGATAACTTGATACAAGCTGGAGACTTGCTGCACTGTGATATCGGCATCACAGGAAAGTATATAAGGCTTCATACAGATATTCAATGGTTAGCCTATATACGAAAGCCCAGTGAAGCTTCAACCCCAAAAGGGCTTATAGATCTTTTTACAAACTGCAACCACTTCCAAGATATAGTAGCATCTAATTTTAAAGCTCAACTTACTGGAAATGAGCTCTTTGTTAATGCAATTACACATGCTAGAGAAGAAGGACTTAAACCCATGCTGTATAGCCATCCTTTGGGTACCTTCGGACATGGTGCAGGTCCAACTATTGGACTTTATGATGTACAGGATTTTGTGAAAGGTAGCGGAGAATATCCTTTAGAAAACAGAACCTGTTATGCTCTCGAGCTTAATATTTGTGGCAGCTTACCAGAGTGGGATAATCAGATAGTATTTATATATAGAGAGGAAGATATTTTCTTTAATAAAGAGGTTAGCTTTATACATGGAAGACAAACAGAATTTATTGAAATTTAAAAATATCAGGTGTGTAGATTATTAGTTTATGTTTCTTATCAGCATCAATAACCTACATGCCTGGCATTTCTTATAAAACCACCGTTGCTTATGGTACGGTTCACCATTGTTTACTAAATGCACTACCTATCTCTTGGCTTTTCCTGAAATATGTTCTATACTAATTTTTATTACTTTAGTAGCTTTACTTGCCTTTTGAATGTATTCTTTTCCTTGTTCAATATAATCTACCGAATATTTATTTAATATTTCTAGCAGAATCGTATTTTTTTCATCATCAGAAACTTCAATCGCTCTTCCAAATACAATTACACTCTCATATTTTGTACTAAATTCGTCAGGTAGAATTTGAGTATGCCCAACTGCACAAAAAGATACCCTATTGTTATTTGATATATTATCTAATTTATGTCCTTTAATAGCACTATGAAAATATATTGAATTATTAAAAAAGATATAACTTATTGGTACACCATAAGGATATCCATTTTCACTTACAGTTGACAGAACGCCATAAGTGTTGTTCTTTAAAATTTCGATAGCTTCATCATTTTTCAGTTCTCTATCTTTTCTTCTCATTTCTCTAATCATAATAATTCTCCATATAATTTTAAAAATTTTCTATTGATTAATTCATAATAAATTACTAATATGAAACATATATAACATACGTAATATATGTTCTTGAAAATAGTGCCAGGGAAACCTACGAATAACACTACATTTAAAAAATAGGCTTGTTAAAGAATAGTGTTGATAATATACCATACTTAAAGAGAACTTGTTAAAAAATTCCCCTAACTCACATTTTAAGAATATTCTTCACTAATGCTATTGTTAACATTTCCCAGTTTGCTCGTACTTATATTTTTCTTAAAACTTTCCCATAGGGATGTGAAGGGTTCTTATTTTCAACAACAATTAGTTTGTTTTCCTCAATCATCTTATCAATTCGCAAAGCATACCAACTATCACTAATGCCTAGACTATATTCTCCTAACAGCTTTCCGATGAATCGGGCCATAATAAAATCATTATCTGGCAGATTTTTCATGATAATGAAATCATAAAAATTTTCTGGTACAGATGTTAGCTTTCCATTTATAATTGCTCGTAATGGTGCATTTTCTGCCATTAAGTCATGCCAGTAGTCACTAACAATTCTCTTTTCTATCTGAGTTAATTGTTTTTCAAGAGGTAAGAATTGATAAAATTTACCTGCCTCAACTTCTCCCCAGTGACTATACTCTACTATTTCATTCTCATATATTGGCCTATATTTAGGTAAAGAAACAACACTTATATTGCAGTCAATATTTCTTAATATATTGCAAATAAAGTAAAATCCACAAGTAGAATAAGGAGCGTCGCTTTTCCATATTCTTATGGACATACCATCTTTTGCAGCAGACAACAGCTTCTCCATATCTTTTCGTTGATTTTGGAAAAACTGCTTTTGCTCCTTATTATCAAAATCAAATCGTCCCCACACTTTGCGAAAAACATTTTGTCGCTCATTTCCATCAATGGTACCCGAAATATCACCAATATCAAGGGAAAAGCCTATATTAACAATATCTTGAGAATTCCCCCCAACTGCTTGACCTTCAAAATGTTTCTCTAATTCAGCTTTGCTTGGTTTTTTCCCAATATAGCCGACAGCTCCACCAAGCATATTTTTCTCATTGTAATTTTTTGCTATTTTCATAGAACCTTTCTCACTATCACTAAATACGACTTCAAGCATATTTTCACCACCTATTTATAATTAACACTTACTCCATCTACTTATAGACATACTTAAAGTTGAAATGATATAAACTGTCCGCAGTCACGCGGGTGCGGTTTATAAGAAGATTGCGAACTAATAATTGGAAATATTATCCTCATTTTCTATGTAAAATAAATTTCTGTTCAGGATATTCAAACTCAATTACGAGTTCATCTTCCTCAAAACCAAATTTTTTATAAAGTGGTCTTGGAGCAATGCCTTTTATATCGCCTTCTCTAAAAGTTGTTACTGATATATCAACATCATTAGGAAACAATGAAATCATTTTTTCTATCATTACTGATGCAATACCCTGCCTTCTATATTTAGGATGAACTGCCATACAAGAAAGACATTGAGAATGATAAGAGAAAATCATAACACCAACAATTTCATTTCCACACTTTACACAAAGGGCTGTTTTCCTTTTTATATTTTTAATCACAGTTTGTCTATAACCATCCATCTTTTCGGCTGTTTCTAATCCTGGAAAGCTATCTCTAACAATTTCAATCATTTTAATCCACTCATCTATATCCTGCATTTCTGCATAACATAATGAGTATTCCACATTTAACATATTAAACTCCTTCTGTAATTCGCCTTATTATACTAATATGAAACATACTATAACATATTTTCTTAAGTTTTTCGTTTTCTTTTAAAGAAGAACTCCTCATATTGAGTTATTTCGACTGCAAGATATAATATAAAAATATTGCTGCTCCAAAATGCAAATATCCTTCTCCCATTTATTCACTAAATAAAAGATATGTTATACTTATGTTAAAAATGAAAAAGTGCCATGAACCAAAGTTATCTTTCTGATAAGTCTTTTGTTAAGTTCCCAAAGTGCTACCTTATTTCCATCCCATTTCAAACATGAAATAGCATCATTAAAACTCACCCACTTATATTCTGTATGCTCATGTGAAATTCTTAATTGTTTATCTGTTATTTCAACCCCGTAACAATTTTCAGGTATCACATAGACATTTTCACCCCAATGAATACTATCTGCAAATTCTTCAGCAGGAATTGAATTGACCGTATCTAGCTTCATGTACAGCGAATCCTTAGAGATTCCTCCTTCTTCCCATGCTTCTCTTTTTGCTGATTCAGTTATAGTTTCTCCATCTTCTCCTCCCCCTGAAATGGCTTGCCACCAATCTGCATCACTTCTATGGAATATAGCATATTCTATACCGTTATCGCCTATATAGTAAGGAAATACTAAAACTTGATATGGTGCTCTCATATTTACCCCTACTCTCTTATATCAATTTATAGTTATCGTATAATAGAAGCAAGAGGGACGGTTCTTTTTGCTTCTCATTCCTCTAAACTTCCCTGTTTTCAATGCCTTCAGTACCTTTATTATATCAAATCTATCATTAAACATGAAGTATTTATTGGAAAAACAACTGGTATGGTACCCACAAGTTATTCACGCCTACATAATTCGGGTATAGAAAAACCCTGTTATAACAGTAAATACATGTCTTCCCTTATCATTGTAAAAAATTATAAAATGTAATATAATTACTATATATATAAATTATACAAATATTTTGGTAACTATCGAATGCACTTTATATCAAGTGAATACATAGTATGTTTGTATAATATACCAATTATATTTCAATAAAAAATATACTCATTTAACAAATAGTTCTATGAAATAAGGCTCATACATGGTGTACAGACCTTTGATTGTCAGATATATTAAAGACTTGAAAGGAAGTTGAATGTTTTGAAGAGACTTATTGCGGTAATTATAATTATCCTTCTATTAATTGGCTGCTCAGATAATCAATTGGTCTATCCAATAGAAAAAAATGTTTCATCAAATACTACCCTAAATAAAACAGAAGAAAGTAAGGAATATAACGGTCAAAGCACTAAAGTCAATGATTTAAATAGGAATGATATTACTACACCAATATTGATTAAAGGTGTTTTGGTTGGTGGATTAAATAAGGGTAAGTGGATGCGCTATGATGAATTTTATAATAGTGGGGTAGTAAACTTTGATGGCTATCATTATGATGTATATGTTAATGATATGAAAAAAGGTAACACTACAGGAGGATTACCCATCAATTCCAAATCAGGGGAGACATTAAAGGAAGACAAGTATATTCCTGGATTTGACATCATTGATTTATTTGGTGAGAATAATCAAAATATAGATTATGACATTGCAATAAGTGCAGATTGGAATATATACCCAAGGTGTTACAGAAGTCAGAGCACTGATCAAAAAAGCTATAATGATTTAGTTAAAAATCTAATGATTAAAGAAGGTTTGAAAAATCCTGATACTGCATTGAAACAGGTTATCAAGGTTGATTTGGATGGGGATGGCACTGAAGAGGTTCTAATCACTGCTGATAATACTATAGATGACAAGTTTGAGCAAGTTATGAAAGGTGATAATGCAATAGTCATATTTAGAAAGCTGGTAAATGGTAAAGTAGTAGACCAAGTGGTTGAAAAAGATATCAGGCTTAAAAATGAGGAAGTAGTCTCACTTTATAGGCTTTTGTTTCGTATTGAGACTTTTTCCGATCTCGATGGAGATGGTATAATGGAAGTTATTATAAAAAGTTGGTACTATGAAGGGGAAGGGTGGTTTGTTTACAAACTTATAGATAATCGATTGGAATTAGTTGCTTCAAATGGGTCGGGATCTTAATAAGCAGGCAAATAACTCCAGCTTTGACTTCACCATACGGGAGGAGAAATGATTTGGTAGAAATTTGAGGTTATTTATGATAAGGCTCCCCCTTAATAATCCTAAATCCCCTATACACCTGCTCCAGTAATATCACCCGCATTAGCTGATGAGGAAACGTCATGGCAGAAAAGGACAGATGGTAATCTGCCCTTTTTAATCATCATATCATTACTTAATTTGATTATATATTACTGCCTACTTTTTAGATGCTTTTAGAATGTCAGACCATCTTTCATTTTCTATAAAAGCAAAAAGAACCGCCCCTCCAATGCTTTTTATATTTGTTTTGTCCTATTTGCTATAATATTTTTGTTTTGGACTTTTGGGCTTATCAGGTATAGTCAGCATTATTATATTACTTTCAATAAGTGGGTTAAGTATCTTTGCTCTAAAATATTCTCTATCTTTTATATTTATAAACTCTTGCATTTCAAGCCTTGTTCTAGGCACTTTACAAAAATTAATTAATTTTTCTAATCTATCATAATCTTGCTGGGTATCTTGCTGGGTATCTTGCTGGGTATCTTGCTGGGTATCTTGCTGGGTATCACCATCTTTTATTTTAAAAGCAATTTTAAATATATCTTCTTCAATGATTTCAGGTTCATATCCAAAATAAGCCTTTCCGTACTTGTGAATATTTCTAACGCCTGAACCCAATTCATCAACTAAACCCATTTCTTTGAAGAATTTTGCTATAGTTGGGTTTTTAGGAAATGGAGAAAAGTTATTAGGATCAATAACTCCATGTCCATGAGGCTTATTGCTGTTTTCTGTATATATTTTGTCCTTACCTATAATAAGCTTTGCAGGATAAGGATTACTATAATCTCTATGAATTAATATATTTGAAATTACTTCTCTAAATATTTTATCCCTAATGCTTATCCTGATATCTCCTTCAAGATAAAAGATATCTGGTAAATGTTTGCTTACAAAAGCCATCAATCTGTCATAGCTTTGGATTAAGTTAATTCTAATATCATCTCTGTCATCATATCTATCTAAATTTATTTTTCTTAAAATAGCATCTGTTTTAAAATAAGGTATAACAGAAGTTATAATTTCATCTTTTCCAAGCAGTAATATAGAAGCTAATGTAAAACCTTCTATATTATTTTTATAATCACGTATATATAAGCCAGCACTTTTCAATAATTCCATATCATCCATGCTATTCCAAGGATGATTATCTACTCTAATTGATGCCACTTTTCTCGCTCTTCCAATAAGATCTTCTCTTAAATCATTAAGTTTTACATATGGATATACAGTATTTTCAATATAAGTTGTCTGCTTCCTTTGATAGAGTGCTGATACTTGATTGGTATTATCAGTAATATTTATATCTCCATCTTCATTTCTATCAAATATCTTACCGCTACATCTATGTACTTGTGAGCTTTCTGGCACAAAGATATAAAGGATAGTTTTATCTTCGATAGTAATTTCTTCAATACTTAAATAGTATGTTGGATTTATTTTATTACAATTATTCATTACTGTAACTAAATCCTTTTTAATGCTATTTATTGAAGATGGTTCTACTCCAAGAATTTCTCCATTGTCTTTTACACCTAATAAAATTTCACCACCGCTTCTATTTAAAAAGGCACAAACAGTATCAAAAACATCTTTGTTAAGCTTGTTTTTACTCTCCTTAAACTCAACTTTTATTCCTTCACCCTTTTTAATGGTATTTAGAATTTTTGAAATCATGCTCATACCTTCTCTCTATAACATTTAATTACTATTATATTACCATAGTATTACCATTTAAAGTATAAAAGTATATTTCTCAGAATTATTTAGTTTAATTTTAGTAACAAAAGTGCTACAATTCTCTGTACTCAAAGACAATTTAGCCATGTTCTAAAACTGAGTATATTAGTATCTCCAAACCTTTCCTAGACTTTTTCCTGCATTATGATTATACAATAGCACTATCTCACAGAAAAATCTTTTATGCGCCACTTGAGTTTGTTTTCATCCATTCTCCTGTGTCAAGCCTTGTCATGGCCGTTCTTTTTGCTTATTAACTATTATCCTGACATACATGAAGCTATCGTAATAGTCTGAATAACGGAAGGTTTAAATTCATCAGTATACTTCTTAAACATCATATCATTACTTAATTTGATTATATATTACTACCCACTTTTTATATGTTTCTAGAATGTCAGACTACCTTTCATTTCCCGCAAAAGCAAAAAGAACCGTCCCCAGCGCTTTTTAAATAAGAGTTATCACACAATAAATAACGGGGGTAAGGATTATGCCAAATACATTTACTAACTATATTTTAAACAAAATTTATGGAATGTCAAAGCCTCAGTTCCATCATTTGTCCAGCATTATAGCTGGATTAGAAGAAAAAAGTGCCTGGGAAAGCGCTAAAAAAGTTGTCACATTTGAAAAATCTATGTTTATTGGGAATAGTAAATCATTGCATGGTGTAATAAAATCCTATATATTGTACTGTAGAGCTTAGAATTTTAAAGTATTAATGTAGTGTTTTTCAGCACTTTCTCTGCACCATATATCTTTATAACTTATAATATCATTTTACTAATGAGATTTTCACTTATCTAGTGTTATAGTTACTTCTGAACTAATTATATTAAGAATTTTGTATTTAATTGTATCATTGAATATAATATTTCTCTGTAAAATACTTCACTTAAATCTGTATGATCTCCATCTAAATCTGCCTTTTTTAGAGCATCATAATATTTTTCTTTCCTATCATATTTAAGATATACTGGAGGAAGCTTTTTTATTTTAAATAACCAATTAAGCATAACTCTAGATACTCTTCCATTACCATCTGCAAAAGGATGAACTACTGTAATCTTATGATGTATTTTTATTACTTCATCAATATATTGAGAAACTGATAACTCATCTTTTACATTTAACAAACTTTTTATTGCATCATCAATATTGACTATTTCTTTGGGAACCATATGCCAATCTACTGTCTCAAACTTAGCACTAATGACAAAGTTATTGTTTGTCCTAGTGCCCCCAGCTAATTCAGGATAAGGTGCATATTGAAATAGCATCTTATTTAAATTTAGCATTTTATAGCCTGATATATCATCGTTAGTTTCAATCATGTAATCGTACATAGAAGCATGTCCTGCTACTTCAATGATTTCCTTATATTCAGATTTACAATAAACACTATCTTGCTTTTTCATTCTTAAATCAGCTAAAATCTCTGCTACATCTTCGTGTTCAATATTATTACCCTCAATTTTGTTTTCATTATATATAAAGTCATTCTTGAATCTATACCATATAACATTGTTCCCAATATCAAAAAAATATGAATATGAGTCAATTATATTCTTTACCAAAATAGGATCATATTTTCTTAGATTTAAACTTAATCTCTGAGTGTCTGGTTTATATTTACGTATTCTTTTTTTTAACTTATCTGCATTAATATCTCCATTTATCATATTGAATTGATATGCAAGTGTAAATATACATGATTCAAAACTAACGCCAAAGTAATCTGAAATCGTAAGCGCACTATCTAAACTTACATAACCAGCTTCAATATAAGTGCATGCTATCGCATAAAGATCCTTCTTTGGCATTAATAGCGCACTGGCAAATCTATCCGCAAATGTCTCTCTAGGACTCTTTTGCCTACCATTAATAGGGCATATAGATTCATCTTTATCTTTAATATGATGACATAATTCATGTGCCGCTGTGAATCTTTGTCTATAGATTGGTCTATTTATATTTATACCCACTATTGGTATATCATTCTGATCTTCAGGTACAAGATAAATACCCTCTAGATCCTTGAAATCCCTAAATTGAAATATTACGTCAAATTCATTAAGTAACTTAAAGGGATCTATAGGATAAGAGGGCTTTTCTGTCTTAAAATATATTTCTAATACCTTACTTGCAAGAGCTTCTGGCGAACTAAAATATGGTGAAAAATCAAATACTATAGCCATCTATCTATTACTTTCCTTAAACTTTTTCTTAAAGTTTATTAAATTCAATATCTCTTTTTTATCTATTTCAGAAAGTTCTGAAAACGTTCTTGCAAACATTTTAACGTCTTTGTCTTTATCTACTCCGTACATTAGTTCATCCATTGTAACTCCATATAACTCGGAGAAAAACTTTAATTCTTCCGATGTAACTTTTCGTGTTCCAAGCTCTATAGCAGTAATTGTTGTTCTATTTACTTGTAGTAAATTGGCCACGTACTCTTGTGATAAATTTAGATTTTTTCTCGCATCTTTTAAACCTTCATGTAAATTTTCATGCATATAAATCAACCCCTTGATAATAGTATAACCATAATGTTAGATTTTTACAACATAAATTGTCAGATTTTCTAACATTTTTTCAAAGACCTATTTAACTATATTAATATATGTATTGATTCATTGTTTTTTAGCCCAGATAATATACATAATTGTGTCTAAAGATTGATTATATGACCCTACTACAATCCTTTTATTCTTATATTTAGTAATGTTCTTTCTCTCGAAAACTACATTGAGTTTTAATTATACTTTTATATGCTTTATTACCTGATTAAAAATTAACAACATCAATATATCCTTAGTTTATAACTAAATATATACATGCAAGTTAGTAGACAGATATTAGTAAATACAAAGTATAGCTCAGATCTACTCCATAAATACATTATTAAGTAAAACGGTTTTCTACCCTTATCATCATTTATGATAGGGCTCCCCCTTAATAATCCTAAATCCCCTATACACCTGCTCCAATAATATCACCCTCATTAGCTGATGAGGAAACGTCATAGCAGAAAAGGACAGATGGTAATCTGCCCTTTTTAATACTTCTTCACTTAAACCTATGGAGCCGCCTATGACAAAGGCTATGTTGCTTTTGCCCCTCAGTCCTAGGTCACTTATAAGCTCTGCGAACTTCTCAGATGAAAGCTGTTTGCCTTGTATTGCTAGAGCTATAACATATGTGTCATCTCTTAGCTGCTTTAGTATTGCCTGCCCTTCCTTATACCTTACTGCCGCTTCCATAGCTTCACTCATATTCTCTGGTGCCTTCTCATCAGGTACCTCAATTATATCCAGCTTGCAGTACTTTGTAAGTCTAGTGGCATACTCTTTTATTGCATCCTTTAGATACTTTTCCTTCAACTTTCCTACCGAAAATACGGTTATGTTCATGTTATTCCTCCGGTTTTGCTACCAATGTAATCTCTGTCTCATAGGTCTTGTTCTCTCTTAAATATCTTACTTTTAAAACGTCTCCTGGTTTATAGTTATATAATATTGTCTTAAACTTTATCATTGTATTTACTTCTGTATCATTTAAATGAGTTATTACATCCTCAGCCTTAAGCCCAGCCTTGTCAGCAGGAAGCCCCTGTATAACTGAGGTTATATAAATACCCTTCTCAATCTCTATATCTGTATCTAAATATCCTGCTATTTCTCTGTCTAGCAAGCCTATTCCTATATATGTTGCATTAAATTCGCCATCTTCAATAAGTCCTTTTATTATTGGTTTTGATATATTTATTGGTATCGCGAAGCCTAAACCCTCTGCTGATGCCTTTGCTGTATTAATTCCAATTATCTGACCTTGATTATTGATTAATGGACCACCGCTGTTACCTGGATTTATAGCTGCGTCTGTCTGTATGAGATCTTCCATTATATCTGATTGACTTACTCTTATGCTTCTATTTAAACCTGATATTATACCTTGTGTTACAGTTCTTTCATACCTTAGTCCCAAAGGATTGCCGATAGCAATAGCAGTCTCTCCAACGTCTATAGTATCAGAATCGCCTAGCTCTACAATAGGAAGATTTGTAGCATCCACCTTTACTACTGCCATATCAAGAGTAGTATCCTTCCAAAGCACTTTTCCAGGCATTTCTTTTCCGTCCTTAAAATATACAGTAAGCTCTGTGGGATTCGTACCCACTACGTGAGCATTGGTAACTATATAACCGTTTGAATTTACTACAAAGCCTGAACCTACACCCTCAGTTGGTCTTACGAAACCAAACATATCAGCTTCTGCTGTAATAGTGCTTATACCTACAACCGCAGGTGTAACCTTTTCAGCAACAGCTGTTGCTGTTGTGACATTATCCTGTGTTTTTATAACAATCTGCTGACCTAGCTGTGTATTGTCTCCATTTTTCTCAGGGTAAGGTATCACCTTGCCATATAAAAAAGTAGGTGCTATAGCTGCCATTATAAATCCACCTATAAGGGCTCCTATAAGTCCCATTGCCAAATAAGATAATCCTGAGGGTCTTTTGTAAGTCTCCCTCTTGGAATTGCTTGTTTCCTGTACAACTGGGTTTATTATTGGCTGCTCCACCGATCTTTCTTCCACAATATTCTCAATGTTTTGTTGTTCTTCTTGGTTTTCATTTTTATTTATTTCGTTTTCAAAATCATCCATATCCAAAACCTCCCATCCATGTTTTCATCTAATCATACATATTATTCATAATTATTTAGCAATCCATGCAACTATAATCATCAGGTCATCTAATTGTTAATTTAATTTTAAATTATAAATATTATTAAACTATGTTGGATTTGTGTTGGATTTGTGAAACTTACATTTTATTCAATCTCGTAGTATTTGCTTATTCCCTTTCTAGGTGCTACATTCAGCTCAATATCCTTACCTATTTTTACCTTGTTCTCTTCTAAAATACTCTTTACAGTCTCATAGGCAAGCTCAGGAAAATTGTTTTCCTTACTAAGGTGTCCCAAAAGTATCTTGTTAACTCCGGAGTCCAAAAGTTCAAGTACTGCTTTGCCTGCCGCTTCGTTGGATAAATGACCTACGTCGCTTAGTATACGCCTTTTTAAAAAATAAGGGTATTGTGATACTTTAAGCATTTCTACATCATGATTTGCCTCTAACAGCACCATGTCAGATGCTTTTATATTACTTTTTACCTCTTCGCTAAAATATCCCAAATCAGTTGCAATGCAAACCTTTCTACTGCCTTTCGTGAAGCTAAAGCCTACTGGTTCTGCCGCATCATGAGGAATATTGTATGACTTTATACCAATTTCATTAATTTCAAAATCTGTGCCTGTATCAAATAGCTTTATGTTCTCTGATTTTACCTTACCAATACTATCTCCAATGCCTTCCCATGTTTTAGAGTTTGCATATATAGGTATGTTAAGCTTGCGGGATACTATTCCTATTCCCTTAGTGTGATCTGAGTGCTCATGAGTAACCAATATGCCCTTGATTGTAGTAGTGCATACTCCAATGTTCTTAAGTCCCTCAAATATTTCCTTACCGCTTACGCCACAATCTACTAAAAATCCGGAGCTATCGTTGCCTACATATATACAGTTGCCACTGCTGCCACTGGACAATGAACAAAGTCTTATACTCATTTCTGCCTCCATAAACAAAGGCAATTTAATATTAAATTGCCTTTTCTATATCTAATCTAATTCTACTCTTTTTACACTGGCTCCCAAGCTTATTAACTTGTCTTCCAAAAACTCATAACCTCTGTCTATATGCTTTATATTGCCTATTATGGTTTCTCCAGTTGCCACCAAGCCCGCTATTACCATTGCCGCACCAGCTCTTAAATCTGTGGAATAAACTGAAGTACCCAAAAGCTCACTGCTGCCTTCCACTACTGCAACTCTATCTTCTACTTTTATTTTTGCACCCATACGCTTTAATTCCTCTACATATTTAAATCTGCCTTCCCAAATACTTTCGGTTACTATGCTTGTCCCTTCTGCTGTTGAAAGCAGTACCGTCATAGGCTGTTGTAAATCTGTAGGAAATCCCGGATATGGCAGTGTTTTTATATTAACCGCCTTTGGCTTTTTATCGCATTTTACTCTTACTGAGTCCTCGTATTCAAATACTTCAATACCCATTTCCTTCATTTTTGCAGATATTGCTTCTACATGAGTGGGTATAACATTTTTCAGTGTCACATCTCCTCTTGTTGCTGCTGCAGCAATCATGTATGTACCCGCTTCGATAAAATCAGGGATAATCGTATGCTCACAGCCTTTAAGTTCATTGACACCTTTAATCTTTATAATGTCAGTTCCTGCACCCTTGATATTTGCACCCATTGCATTTAAGAAATTTGCTACATCAACTACATGAGGCTCTTTGGCTGAATTTTCTATTGTTGTCGTACCCTTTGCCAAACATGCTGCCAACATTATATTTATAGTAGCTCCCACGCTTGCAAAATCAAGATAAATTGGTGTTCCTATTAGTTCCTTTGCTTCTGCTTTTATAATGCCATGCTCTATAGTTACTTTTGCCCCCAAGGCTTCAAAGCCTTTTATATGCTGGTCTATTGGTCTTACACCTATATCACAGCCTCCAGGAAAGGGTGCCTCAGCTTTTCCAAATCTTCCAAGCAAAGCTCCTATAAAATAATAAGACGCTCTCATTTGTTTTGCTTCATCAAAATCAGCACTATAGCTATTAATCGTTGCACCGTCAACATACATGGTATCACTACCCTCCATATTAACCTTTGCACCTAGCTTAGTAAGCAAATCCTTAAGATAATATACATCCTTTATGTTTGGAAGATTTCTGATAATACATTTGCCTCCGCATAATACTGCCGCAGGTATAACTGCCACTGCTGAGTTCTTATTACCACTTATATTTAAAATGCCTGTTAGCTTTTTTCCACCTTCAATAATAATTTTTTCCTTCAATCAATACGACCCCTTACGTATATATTTTATAATGCATTAACTTTATATCATGCACAAATTAATAATCGACATTCAACTAATAATATTATAGCATTGTTTTAAATAATTGGTAGTAAAAAGAATAAAAAAAGGCTCCCTCCAATATTTGTTAAGTTAGAAGCGCCTTTTCTATTCTTATTGAACCTTTTCAATTTTTTCGTTGTATGCATTTATATAAGTTTGACCTTTATCCGATACTATTACCCACATCGGAGATACAGTTCCATCAACAGGCGTATTTCCTTGAATATCTTTATATCCATCTATATTGAAGTAATATCCCTGTCTTATTTGCTTTACAGTTATAACTTCTTCCGCTTTTTTATCTTCAAATGCCTTTAACAAAGCCACTACAGGTGTAGTTATATTATAGCTTTTATCAGGCTTTATCCATTCAAACCAATTTATTCTTGCCTCTGATACGCCTTCTTCTGTTACTATTATTTCAATCTTGCTGTCTTCTACGGGTATGTTTTTATACTTCTGACCCAAAACTATTCGTACATATCCATTTTTTACCTCTTGAAGCTTAACATACTTATTACTGGTACCAAGTTTCAAGCTCTCAATAAATATGTTCGCATTATTTAAGCACCTTTTTTTGTTTACTTCGCCTTGCTTTATTTTTATAGCATCATTTTTATAATAAAAATAAATATCATTCTTAACTTCAACTGATATATCTTCATTAATTATAGAATAGCCATCAGCAAGCATGGTAAGCTTTACATCCTTATCATTAAAAAACTGTTGTTTCACTCTCTCAATTTCAAATTGATTATATTTTACTTTAAGTGACGGAATAGTTTTTACTCTATCTGGTATCTCTACCTCAAGCTTAATATTTTTACTCTTAATATACTTTTTTACACTTTCCAATTCCTGCTTGCTCATATAAATAGTCAGGTTTCTGTTAACTGCAATTAATTGATAGGAGAGAAAACCGTTTATCATAAGAAACATTATTATAAGTATGGTTTTTGCCCTTTTCCAGTCCATATGCATTCCCTCCTTAAAAGCTACTGTTCACCAAGTATTGCGCCTTCTTCTGCGCCAATAATATATGTTTTTTGATTTGTGACTTCTACTTCACTGATGTTGCTTTTTATGTCAACATTTACCACCCATACAGGTATCAGCTCGTCATCTCCATAATACGCTAGATATAAATCGTTTATTTTAGTAATAGATTCTGAGTTTTTTATATTCAGATAATTGTCCAATCCACCCTGTACCATATCAAGTATTTCATCAAAGGTCATTATTTGTACTGTTTCCACTTCTTGAACAATCTTTCTGACATTTCGTTTGTATCTCTTCACTTCTTGACCTACTATTTCTACCTCAATAGCACTTTTACTTGATTCTGTTTCGGTTATCACAGGCATACCGTTATATCTATAGTCAAACCTTACTATATATGAGTTTCTCCCCCCTTGTGGCCTGCTTTCTACTTCAGAGAGATAAAAATCCCCATCAAACCCAAAATGCTTACTTATATATGAAGTTGCGATATCTATGGCTTCTCCCATGTCTGTATTTCTTATATCATCCGAGGTAACGTTGTACTTATAATACTCAAATACGCCATCAGCATATACCTTTACCGTTTCTTCTTCCCTATCTGAAAAAGTCACTGTACCATCTATATCGCTTATACTGCTAATCTTATCGCTTTCATCATTAAAAAGCTCTGCTACCTTACCGCTTAACTCAGTATTCGTCTCTACCTCTCTCTTTACTTCCAGCACTGGCATTGACACGATAGATACAGGTGCAATTGCATATTCACCGTAAATATGGAAGTCTTCTTCATTAAAAACATTTAAAGATACATATGCAAAGTCTTCCCTAAGCTTTATCTCAGCTATTGTGTTTTCTAGTGAATTAGACATTCTTACTGCAGTAAATTGATGTATAACAGCTTTGCTCTGGTCTATTATATATATCTTATTATCAATTGGAGATATTATGATAGAAGTTACTTGCCCTACATCGTTCCATAGATTTTCTTCTACATTAAAAAGACTCTTTATATATTCAAGCTTAAAAGGAGCTTTAAAAATAAGCTCAACAGTATTTCCCTCTCTAACCTTTTGAAGCTGATCTATTCCAATATTGCTTACTGTATAGTTTTCTTTGTTTATCAATAAGTCTTTAATGATTTCATTGGAACCCTTTAATATGCTGCTGTAATAGGCATGGTTTTCTTGATTGTTAAATAAAAGCGTATAATTTTCGTCCAAATGGACAACCACCTTGTTTGGTTTAAGCAAGCTTTCCTTTTCATAAGTAGTCATAAGCTGATATGGAGTCTTGTCTTTTGACGGCATAACAAAAAGACCCTCAATGGAAATATCAAACCATATTCGGGTCGTTAAAACAAAACTCATTATTACTAAAGAAAAAAGTGCAAATGATTTAAATCGTTCAGTATTCAATATAATCACCTTATATTAATAAACTATTTCTTTAAGTTCTTCATTATGATACTGTTTATAAAATCGGTTAATTCGCTCATTTGTACAACCTCTATATCTATAACCTCATCTTTTATATTTCCAGCTTTGTCTACCGCTCGAATATTTACCCTGTTTTTGCCAATATTGAGAGAGATAGGCTTTGCGAATATTTCAGATGCCCCTACTTCCCAGTTATACTTTTCCTGCATAATCCATTGTCCGTTAGAGCCATTATCGTATATCTTTTTCTTTGATAATATACAGCTATCTTCATCAGTCCTTAACCAAAAAATTGTCATAGTAATTTCTGAACCATCTTCAGCTCTTCCCGAAATAACTTGATTTTTTTCAAAGGTTTTGGTACCGTCTAAATTTTTTGTAAGCTGGAATGTTGTTGCGTCCAGTCTTCTTGATAGGCTACGATTGGGCTCTGCAAAAACTGCAGTGTTCAATGTAAGCATAACTACAATTAGAACTGCCGGTAACACAATTTTCTTAAACATTGGAGCTTCCCCCTAATATGAATAGTTTTCCCTTATAAGCATCAATTCTATATTCATATTATACATTCAAAATATTACAAAGCCATTACAAGCTAATTAAGGTTATTTTACATTAATGCTACCATATACCATATGCTTCTATTGCTTTTGTATATTATACAATGGGAAGACTTATAAACACTTGTGTTCCATGTCCATATTCGCTTTGTATTTTAATACTTCCATTATGTGCTTCTACTATTTGTTTTGCTATTGATAAGCCAAGACCAGTTCCTCCAAGCATTCTAGAACGAGCCTTATCAACTCTATAGAAACGTTCAAAAAGTCTAGGTAAATCCTCCTTGGGTATACCTATTCCTGTGTCTATCACAGAAATAATGACTTTATCCTTCTCACTTACTATTCCTAATTCAATCTTACCATTTTCTGGTGTATATTTTATTGCATTGCTTAGTATGTTTACAATAACCTGTTCTATTCTATCCTTATCTCCTATAATTACAGGTATATCTATATCTCCATTAAACTCAAGGATTTGATTCTTCTGCTTAGCAGAAATATTCATCTTATATGTGCAGTCACTGACAACCTTGTAAATGTCTATCTGCTTCATGTTCCACTGCATATTGTTATATTCAAGCTTCGATAACTGTAGCAAATCCTTTACCAGTCTTGTCATCCGCTCAGATTCACTATCTATTACCTTTAGGAAGCTTATCGTATTCTCTTTGTCTTCTACAGCTCCATCAAGTAGTGTTTCTGTATAACTCTTTATAGTAGTAATAGGTGTTCTAAGCTCATGAGAAACATTCGCTACAAATTCCTTTCTCATTCTATCTAGTCTCTCCTGTTCAGTAACATCCTGAAATACTATGATTGCCCCTATGGTTTCATTCTTATCATTTCCAAAAAACACCACACTTGTTTTGATTACCTTGTCATTAACTGACAACATAGTATTTGCCTTTTCACTATCATTAAAAAGTTCTTCAAGGCTTATACTCCAGCCCAACGCATCTGATATCTGATTAAAGATTTTATCCTCAATATCTTCCTTAGATATCTCAAATATGTCATAAACAGCAGGATTTGTATGAATTAATAAACCTGTGCTGCTTACTGCTATGATTCCATCAGTCATACCGGTAAGTATGATTCCTAGCTTGTTCTTTTCATTCTCTATTTCGTCCAAGGTAGTTTTTAGCCTATCTGACAGATAATTAAACATACGAGTCAGCTGTCCAATTTCATCATTGGATTTAACAGTAACAACCTGCTCAAACTCACCTTTTGCAAGCTTTTCTGCTTTTGAAGTTACTTCTTTGATAGGATCAGTAATAGTTTTTGCAAGTAAACTGCCAAGTAGTATAGTTATGGCAAGTGACCATAATGTAGCATACGTAAGTATGTTTTGTATTTTGTCTATGTTATCCTGTATCTCTGATAAATCTGCATTTAAATATATGATTCCCAGTAATTCATTGTTGGAGGAATATATAGGTACTCCTATACTTCTCGAATACTCGTTGCCTACCTCATTTGGCATATCAACATCACGTTTTTGTTTTGTTACCTCATCAATCATAACATCAACCATGCTTCCGCCCTTGATATCTCTACTGCCAGCCTCCGCTACTAATTGTGAATCTTGATAAACCCTAACAGCGCTTATTAATTTGCCCTGCCCAAAAAACCAAGTTGTCACCTTCTCTTGGGTTTTTGGTGCTCCTGCCATCTCATCCTTCAACTGATCTGCGAGATTTAATGTTCTTGTCTTTATGGTAGATGTCAAATTATAAAATTGATCCTCTTTAATCTGCTTTGTTACATATACTCCTATAATTGACATAGCCAACCATACAAGCAGAAAGGATATTATTACAATCTTCCACTGTATGCTTCTTAACATTATGTTACATCCTCCTGAAGTAGTAGCCTACTCCCCTCTTAGTCTGCACATATTTTGCATTGCTTGGCTCGTCCTCTATTTTTTCTCGAAGTCTTCGTACTGTAACGTCCACAGTACGAACGTCGCCATAGTATTCATATCCCCACACCTCTTCAAGCAAGGTCTCTCTAGAAAACACCTGCTCAGGATGCATTGCAAGATACTTAAGCAGCTCAAACTCCCTAAGAGTCAGCTCTATAACCGTAGTATCTTTTCTAACCTCATATCTACCTAGATCTATAACAAGATTTCCTGACTTTACAAGCTGTCCACTGCCTTCCATTCCACTGCTCATAAAGTTCAGTCTGCGAATATTTGCCTTCACCCTTGCCATAAGCTCTCTAACACTAAAAGGCTTTGTCATATAGTCATCTGCACCAAGCTCTAGTCCCAGCACCTTATCTACTTCTTCTTCCTTTGCAGTAAGCATTATAATTGGAGTGCTGATACTCTCCCTAAGCTTCTTGCATACAGAAAATCCATCTATTATGGGCAGCATTATATCAAGTATTATTAGATCCGGCTTGTGTTCATAGGTCATATTGATGGCCTGTTGTCCATCCTCTGCTACTACTACCTTATACCCTTCCTTCTCCAAATTGAATTTTATTATGTCAGATATTGGTCTTTCATCGTCAACCACCAGTATCTTGTTTTCCATATATGCCACCCCTTTTTATTTAATGCAATGCTTGTCTTATCATAGCTTATAATATTACATATCGTTTATATTATATCATATCAATTCACACTTATAAAATAAAACGATATGAATAATTTTTGCTTAAACCAATGTTTTCCCCTAGTCTCATATAGGACTAAAGTCCTATTAATATGAGACTATTTCCTTATACCATTTTTTTGACAATTGCTTTACAATAAAAGTATCTCAATTATAATTATTTATATCCCCCCGGATATAGGAAAACAATTTGATTATTGTTTTCTTTTTTTGTTTTTGTACAAGCTATAAAATGTTAATAATCATATATTTTCCATCTAGTTTGCTGCGTAAACCTTTGAATCAATGAATTCATCTGCAGTAACTCCATACAGCTTTAAAAAAGCTGAATCTAAGTTCTCTCCACTTTTGAGCTCCTGCAATAGAAGCTTCACACTATCCAGTCCATAGTTATCAATCAGATATTTCACCATATCAAAAGATTGCTTGTAGGACTGTATCTCCTCAGCATACATAAATCCCTCTCGCATTTCCTCTGAATCAAAATATCTTTCATACAAAAAGCCATCTGCCCATTTTGTACCATATATATTATATTCTTCATACAATGCTATACCTTCTGTAAGCCAAAGCTCAACATTTCCCCCTGCCAAATCATCTACGACTCTATGTGTATATTCATGTAATACTGGACCATTGTTTTCAAAAAACTTCAATTTGTTTTGTCCTTGATTCCCATATGCATTTGGAGATAATATGTGTATTGTACCCATGCTATAGACGCCCATAACAGCTTGTCCCCGAACTGAGCTTTGATAGCTCCAAAGCTCTTCTTGATCCTTATAGACTATTATTGTAGTCTTATTCTCTGGCTTATACCCAAACTCCTTATCTAATGCTAAGTAGCTTTTTTCAAACATGTTTGCAGTATCTCTTATAATATTTTCATCCTCTTCTCTGTATTTAATGATAAAGTGTTCTGTCTCATACTCCAAAAAATCCAAAGTAACTATTTGATTATCTTTAAACTGCACAAAAACCTTTAGAGCTTTATAGCCTTGGATTTTTGCAATATTAAATCCTCTATCACTTGCCAGTAATCCAGTAGTAAAAATTGAAGCTACAAGAAATAAAATTATAATAAATTTTTTCATAATATATATCCTCGCTTTCTATTTATATATCCGCACTAAACAATTTACTTTCATAAAATAGTGCCTTCTATCTAAAAGTGTAATTCCTTAAAGCATTAGACATATATTATACAGCTTATTTATGTAAACTTCATTGGAAGTTTGTGCATAAAAAAAACTATCTGTTTATATACAGATAGTTAATGACAACCGCTACAGCCTCCACAATTACCGCTACTGCAAGTAGACTTCCCACCAGATGCTCCCATTGTATTGCACTTGCCTTCAAACAGCTGTTGCACCTCATTGCCGCTGCACTTAGGACATACAACCTTGTCCCTATTTGATGAATTCACAAGCTCAGTAAACTTTTCCCCACATTTTTTGCACTTAAAATCAATTAAAGCCATTCTAACACCTCCAATATTAACAGCTTCTTGAACTTATAGTCTTTATTATATTATATATACATTCACCAATATAATTCAATAAGCATAATATAGAATGTATAATACGTTTTGCACTTATTTTATCACAATAATTTAACCTTGTACTTTAAACAATATTATTTTAATTGGGGGATATGTATGAAGCTGATCAAAAAGCTAATAACAGGTATACCTTTTACTACATATTCTAAAAAGGTTGACTTTGCTGTACGAAATACTTTAAATATCAAAACAGTAAAGCAAATTCCTATAATAATTCTGTTCCGCAAGGACGTAGATACCATTATAGAAGCACGCTTAAAAAGAATGGGAATGAAGATTAAATATACTCTACCTTTTATAAATGCAATTTGTGGTGTGTTTCCCACATCAAAGTTTGGAAACCTTTGTGGAATATTAGAAGTTGACAAAATTTTTTATGATGCAAAAGCATATTTAATGGGCAATCATAATGAAACTAAAACTCAAGTTGACATAGAGCAAGGCCAAAAAGTAAAAGGCTCCTTCTTAAATGGTAAAGGTGTTACTGTAGCCTTTATTGATTCTGGTGTCTACCCTCACCCAGATCTCGTTCGTCCTCGAAATAGAATAGTTGATTTTAAAGACTTTCTAAATGGTATTACTTCGCCTTATGATGACAATGGTCATGGTACTGCCTGTATCGGTGCAGGTTTTGGAGCATCCATAGACGGTAAATTTAGAACTGCTGCCTATGAAGCAAACATTGTCTGTGCAAAGGTATTTGATAGGTTTGGAGCAGGCTTTTACTCTGACATTTTAGCTGCTATGCAGTGGATAATTGATATAAAAGAAAAGCAGGGTATAAAAATTGCTGTACTTCCCTTTGGAACTGCAAACTTTTCCAAAGATTTTGACTTACTAAGTCTTGCAGCTTTGAAGCTGTGGAAAAACAATATCTTTGTATGTACCTGTGCAGGCAACTATGGACCCTTTGAAGGCAGTATCACAAGTCCAGGAGTAAGTCCCTTTAGCTTTACCACAGCTGCATGCTCTACAGTGGAGCTTCCTCCAAGAGCAGCATCCTTTAGTGGTAAAGGACCTGTTTATTTCAAAGGTACTAAACCTGACGCAATCATGCCTGGTGTCTCCGTAGAAACCTTGAACGCAGAAACCTCCTTCATACCTAAGGACAAGAGTAATGTTAAATCAAGCAGCTTGACTTCGCTATATACTGAGTTTAATGGCACTTCCATAGCAGCCAGCTATACTGCTGCCGCCGCCGCATTAGTTTATCAGAAGGTTGGCAGTCTGAGTCCTGATGATATAAGAAGTGTCTTAAAAGCTTGCACAGTATCAATTAATGAAGTTAAGAATATACAAGGTACTGGAATAATAAACATCAAAAAGCTGGAGGACATCTAATCCTCCAGCTTTATACATTCATTATTTTACATATTTTAATGGATTTACAGGATTTCCATTCTTTAGAATTTCAAAATGCAGATGTGGTCCTGTGCTTCTGCCCGTATTTCCTACTGAAGCAATTTTTTGTCCCTTATAAACCTTATCACCCTTTTTTACACTGTACTTACTTAGATGTCCATAATAAGTAACAAATCCACCACCATGGTCTATTTGTATCATCTTACCATAGTTGCCTCTAGTACCTACCCAAATTACTGTTCCGCCATCAGCAGCTTTAACCGCTGTTCCTATAGGAGCAGCTAAATCTATTCCTTCATGCATTCTACCCCATCTTGTACCAAACCTTGACGATAGACTACCTCTGGTAGGCATAGAAAAGGTACCTGACCCCTTCTTCGATGGAATTGCCTTTGTTCCCTTAACCAATACCTGAGTCTTAGGCTGTTTAATTATCTTTTCAGATATTATATTTCTAGTATTTTCTACACCATTTAACTTCACTATCTCAGCAACAACTTCTCTCTCTCCATACTGTCCCTTTACCTTAATATTACTTTGATCCTTATATAGAGAGCCGCTAAACTCAACAGTTTGTTCAAAGGGTATGTTTTCCTTGTAAGTCGCTGACTCTGTTGTTTTTACAGAAACAAGCGGTTTTGGTACTATAAGATTGATTTGCTGTCCAATCTTTATTTTTTCAGGATTTAGTTTGGGATTAGCCTTTTGTATGTTTTCTAGACTTAAATCATATTTTCTAGAGATTGACCAGATACTTTCACCTTCAACTACAGTGTGTATCTTATCCTCATTTGTGCCTTTTAGTATGAAGGAAGCTGCTTCATCTACAAGCATTATCTTGCCTTCATCATTAAACTCCTGCTTAACCTCTACCTTCTCAGCAAAGGTTACTTCCTTGTATTTTGCCATGTCCTCTTTGTTTACATATGTTTGCTTAATTGTTTCTAAAGCACTAACTGCTTCCTCCTTAGTCTTAAATGCAGCAATACTATTGCCATTTGCTAATATACTAAAGGATTGAATAGTATAATTTGCTTTTTCTCTTACAATTTGCCCTAGCGCTTTAATTTCAACAAGCTCTTTCTTTGAAGCCCTCGTTTTGTTATATGTAATTTGACTTACTATATCTATCTCTGCATTATGCTGCTTCTTATACTCTTCCTTTACTTGCTGTACTATAGTTTCTACATCCTTTTTACTTCTAACCTTGCCAACATCTGCACCATTAATATTAACTATATAAGCTACCCCTGAGAAATATATGTATGCTGCTAGTATCAATACTAAACAAATTGCACTTACAGTTACTGTGAATCTTTTCTTATTAACAATCCTCTTAGAAAGATTTTGTATGTTAAGCTTTACAGGCTTGAACTTCTTTATATTCAACTCTTTTAATTTTAAGCTCTTTAAATTAAATTTCTTTAGATCTGAAAATGCACTCTTTAATTTATCAAGAACTCCATTTAAAATTTCCTTGACTTTAACAACCTGCATCAATTCATCTCCTTTCATCAGATGCTATATATTTTGCACTAAATATATTTCATTAAATTGAAAATGTGCAAAACGTTTTCCTTGATTCATATGTTGTAAAAAATATATACCGATAATATAAAAGTGAATACTTCCACTTCTTCTGTGAATATATATACTTTTCGCAACACATATAAAAAAATAACAGCCAATGTCTATTATATTATTCTTTAACAAAAAGTACAACCCTTATCAGTTTTGTGTCCATAATATTTAGTATATGGTAAATATTATGAATTGTTCGACAATTATTTATGCATACTCTTTTATAACAAACAGCTGCCTTCTTTATATTGTTAGCATTATAAGTAACAACTTAATCTTAAATTCGTGTGACAATTTTATCATTTATAATAGTAACATTATATTATGATAAAGCCAAAATTATAACCCTTCCTGTCCATTTATTTGTATATATACACAAATAATTTTAATTATGAACATGATTTACATATATTTTTTTTGAGAATATTAAAGATAATAGCCAGCTGTGGTATAATTACTTATTATATGTTAAGTGAGGTGTCCTATGAATTATTTTAGGCTAAAGTCGAATTACGAGGATTTGGGACATACGCTACTAGAGAACGTATTCATAAATCACTATATGCCGCAGGCACCAGGAAGCTATGTAAAGGTATACATACTGGGACTTAAATATGCCCAAAATCATAGCAACATTGCCCTGTCCAATGAAACTCTTGCAAAAACCTTAGACATTTCGGAGGAAGAAGTGGCTAAGGCTTGGAAATATTGGGAGACGCAGGGCATTATAAGACTTTGTCCCTATATCGATGGCGGTGAAGATATGGTGGTTGATTTTTTAAGCATAAAAGAAATTATGCTTAATATAAAAGAAAAGAAGCCACAGATTGATAAGTATAGTCCTGATAGGATAATAGCCGCAAGGCAGAACTACAAAGTAAGAGATATGTTTGAATACATAAAGAAGCTATATGGTAGAGAGCCCTCTACAAATGAAATATTTACATATTTAGACTGGGTTGATGACTACAATATGCCTCCTGAGCTTGTAATACTTCTTATTGAGGATTGCCTTTCAAGAAGTAAGAAGGAGCTGCCATATTTAAAGCAGGTGGCTAAGAACTGGTTCGATGCGGGAGTCAATACTTTAGATAAGGCAAATGAATATACCGAGAAGCACAAGGAAAAATGGCAAAAATACAGTAAAGTACTAAATTTTCTGAGAGTAGGCAGAGCACCTACCGCTATTGAAGAAGAAATGTTGAATAAGTGGTTCTATCAATTCAATTATTCTGAAGAAATAGTTATCAGGGCATGTACCCTTATGGCAAATACTATAAAGCCCTCTTTTTCCTATCTTGATAAAATACTTTGTGAATGGCATAGCAAAAGTTTAAGTACTATCCAGGAAATCGAGGCATACATAACGAAGTCTCATAATACTGCCCCTGCAAAAGGCAGAACAAACAACAAGACTCAAAAATCTACCTTTAACAATTTTAGCAACAGAACCTATGATGCAAATGCTTTAGAGGATAAACTGCTCAAAAAGAGTAGAGGTGAACTAAATGAATAATTTAAAATCTATAATGCAAGAATACGAGAATATCCGTGATAAGCATAAAAAGGAGCTGGAGCATAGAAAAACCACTTTATACTCCAAGCTACCTCGTTTGCAAACCATAGAAGAAGATTTGGTTAAGCTAAGCATTGATATCACCAAATCTATTCTAAACAACAGCCAAGACTCTCAAGAGCTTTTGGAGATTTTGCACAAAAAGCAAATGGATTTAAAGATGGAAAGAGTAGAGCTTTTATCTGAAAGCAAATATCCCAGAGATTATTTGGATTTGAGCTATCAGTGTAAGAGCTGTAAGGACACAGGTTATATTGGTATTAAAAAATGTTCTTGCTTAATTCAAAGAGAGATAGAACAGCTATACAAACAGTCTAATATGAGCACCAGCTTCAAGAAAGAGAACTTTGACATGTTTAGACTTGATTTATATTCCAATGAAGCTTCAGAAGGCAAAATCTCCTCACAGGAAAACATGAAAGATATCTATATGACCTGTATTAATTATGTAAGAAATTTTGATTCTCACGATAAAAACTTATTCTTTATCGGTAAACCTGGCTTAGGCAAAACATTCTTATGTAACTCTATAGCCAAAGAACTTCTGGATGCAAGGAAAAGCGTAATATATCAAAGCTCTCCTGACCTTATAGATACAATAAGAAAGTATAAGTTTGACTTTGAAAAGGAGCATGAGAATGCACCTTATCTAGAAGAGCTTTACAGCTGTGATTTACTGATTATTGACGATTTAGGTACTGAGCTTTCTACACAGTTTTCAAACTTAGCGCTCTATAACATATTGAATAGAAGACTTATCAATGATAAAAAGATTATAATCTCTACCAATCTTAATACGGATGAGCTTATGAGTACCTACTCAGAGAGAATTTATTCCCGCATATTAGGCAACTTCAGTATGTATAAGTTTTTTGGAGATGATATAAGGCTAAAGATGAGAACAATGTAATATGTATTATATATTCTATGTTTATCAACGTCTGTATAAAAAATGTGTAGTATGAAAATTATCATACTACACATTTTTTTATTTATTATTGAACTGTATAACCCTTACTATTCCAATATGATGTAGGATTAGAATTTGTTAGGGTATAATCATTTACACTAGGGTATCCTAATGTTCTATATCCATCACATACTTCAACGTGAGTATGAATAGCACCATTAGCACCACGTGAACTTTCATATCCTATTATAGTAGTTGGATATACCGTATCACCCTCTGCAATATTTGAAGATGGATCTAAATGCATATAAACTACTGTTTTTTGTGCATTCTCATCATAAATTGCAATTGTTGATAAACTACTAGAGCTACCCTCTACAATATTAGTAACTGTACCCGTAATCAAAGAGTATACATTTATACCGCTACCATATGCAAAGTCAATTCCTTCATGTCTACCAGGTGTTGACACATATCCATCAAAGCCACATGTTATTTTACTAGATAAAGTAGAGTTGTTATATAGGGCTCTTGACAAGGTTGTTGTAGTAGAATTTGTCGAAGCATAAATCCAACCAATCTTCCAGCCACCTGTTACATTATACATTATCTGTGCTTTTCCATTTGATATAGGACATAACATATATATTGTATCTGTAGTATAAACAGTGCCAAAGGAAGTACTCATATCGCTTTTTCGATATACAGTAGTATTTTCATTTATAGTAATACTTTTGCAATAGCTTGTACTACTAAGTATGTTGGCTTTATTTACATAAGCAGTTTTTGTACCGCCTGAGATCGGATAACTAACCTGCCAGTATGTACCAACTGGAGATAATACTTTACATAAGTCGCTTGGATAAATCGATCCCGCTACTGTTGTACCTGAAGAAGTGGTATAAGTTGTAACATTTGAATTGCTTAACGTATAAAATTGAGCATTAGTAAAATTTGCTGTTGCATCGCCTCCTATTACAACTGTTGAAGCGAAAATATTCATTGGAATTGCCGCAACTAAAGCAGCTATTGTAATTACTAAAGTTAATAAACGCATCGTATTTTTTCTCTTGAGTTTGTTCATTCTTATTACCCCCTAGTTATTATTTATGAGTCATGCATGATTCATTTATTACAATACTACATACCAAACTTAATGTCAACTATTAGGATTTAAGTCATATATTGTAACTTTATAAGATATAACGTCGTAAAAACTTATATAAAAGGAATTATGCATTTAAATTATCGATAATAAGCTCCACTCTTATGTTGTAATTGGCAAATGACGACATTATATTGCAAAAGTCCTTGCTCAAATAAAGTCAAAGAAAGCTATGTAATTATCTTACATAGCTTTTCAATCTGAATATGGAATAGTTCAGTTTATGTAATTATTTTATTTTTATACTTTGTATAAACTCAGCGTTAATTACCTCAATACATTTATTTGCTATATTATAAACTTATTTTTTCTTTTCTCATACTATAGCATAATATTGATTTTTTACAAAAAAAAACTGTGGTGTATTCCACAGTAAATATCTTATAAATAATATGGAGCTGGTGATGGGACTCGAACCCGCGACCTGCTGATTACAAATCAGCTGCTCTGCCAATTGAGCTACACCAGCATGTAATAATCTAAATCTAATTAAAATAATGGCGACCCGGAAGGGGCTCGGACCCTCGACCTCCAGCGTGACAGGCTGGCATTCTAACCAACTGAACTACCGGGCCACATTTTAATTACTGTTGTATTTGATATTATATAACATCAAATCAGTATTGTCAAATAAAAAATGGTGGGAACAACAGGGTTCGAACCTGTGACCCCCTGCTTGTAAGGCAGGTGCTCTCCCAGCTGAGCTATGCTCCCATAAATGGTGACCCATAGGGGATTCGAACCCCTGTAGCCGCCGTGAAAGGGCGGTGTCTTAACCGCTTGACCAATGGGCCATATATGGCGATTTGCATCACAATTATAAATTATACTTTGCAAATCGCCACTTGTCAACAGATAAATTATGCTCAATAAAGTAAATTGCTGGTATTAAAATTCATCTAGCACAATTGTTTGATCTCTTCTTGGACCTACTGATATTATAGATACCTTAGTACCACAAAGCTCTTCTATTCTCTCAATATACCTAATTACATTGATAGGCAGCTTATTATAATCAGTAATATTGCTGATATCACCCCAGCCTTCAAATTCCTCATATACTGGTTCACAGAAAGCTAAATCCTCTATACTAGCAGGGAAATCCCTTATTATTTCTCCATTTAACTTATAACCTATGCATATTTTAACAATTGGCATATCTGCTAAAGTATCAATCTTTGTAAGTGCAATTCCTGTTAAGCCATTTATCCTAGTAGCAAATCTTACAATAACAGAATCAAACCAGCCACATCTTCTTGGCCTGCCTGTTACTGTACCAAACTCAAAACCCTTTTCTCTAATTAAATCTCCATTTGAATCATTAAGCTCTGTTGGAAAAGGACCCTTTCCTACTCTTGTAGTATATGCTTTGACAACTCCTATTACCTTGTTTATCATAGTAGGACCCACACCTGCTCCTATGGTCACTCCTCCTGATATAGGATGAGATGAGGTAACATATGGATATGTACCAAAATCTAAATCCAATAAGGTTCCTTGAGCTCCTTCAAATAATACTTTCTTCTTTGCTTTTATTGAATCATACACAAGTACAGATGCATCCGCAACATAAGCCTTTATTTGTTTTCCATAATCAAGATATTTCTCAAGCATCTCTTCATATGAATAACCATCAAAACCAAAAATCTCCTTAAGGTATCTGTTCTTTATTTCTAAGTTTGATTTCAGCTTTTCTGCAAAAACATCCTCTTTCATTAAATCACATACTCTTATGCCTATTCTCTCTGTTTTATCCATATAGGAAGGTCCTATACCCTTTTTGGTAGTACCTATATCATTACCGCCTCTTTGAATCTCTGACAGCTCATCAATTTTCTTATGATATGGAAAAATAATATGTGTTCTATCACTTATCCTTAAATTTGCTGTAGAAATTCCCCTGTCATGAAGCATCTTAACTTCATTTAAGAACGCCTCTGGATCAAGCACTACTCCATTTCCTATAATACAAAGCTTATCTGAATGAAGTATGCCTGAAGGTATCAGGTTTAACTTATATTTCTCATTTCCAACTTCTACAGTATGTCCTGCGTTGTTTCCCCCTTGATATCTTACTACCACATCGGATTTTGAAGCTAAATAATCTGTAATCTTTCCTTTTCCTTCGTCGCCCCATTGAGCTCCGACAATAACTAATGCTGACATAGAGAACACCTCTTTCAATTTATTAAAACTTTGAAACTATATCTCTCGCAACTACAACTCCTGTAACAGAAGCCTGCATAAGCCCCCTAGTAATACCTGCTCCATCTCCTATTGCATAAAGGTTACTTATATTTGTTTCAAAATTATTATTTACCTGAATTTTGCTGGAGTAGAATTTGCACTCTACACCATAAAGTAATGTATTTTTTGAATACATTCCGGGAGCTATTTTATCAAAGGCTCTTATAGCCTCTATAATCGATGTAAGATATCTATTTGGCAAAACATAGCTTAGGTCTCCAGGAACTGCATTCTTTAACGTAGGTATCGTTGAGGACTTTCTAAGCCTATCCTTGTCCGTACGTCTCCCTTGCAGTAAATCACCCAATCTCTGCACCATTATGCCACCGCCTGTAAGCATATTTGCCAGTCTTCCTATGTATTTTCCATATTCTATAGGCTCATTGAATGGCTCTGTAAACCTTGTAGATACTAGCAGTGCAAAGTTTGTGTTTTCTGTCTTTAGCTTACTATCAGCGTAGCTATGACCATTTACCATTGTTATGCCGCCCTCATAAGTCTCCTGTGATACAACACCACCTGGATTCATACAGAAGGTTCTAACCTTATTATCAAAGGTATCAGAATAATATATAAGCTTGGCTTCATAAAGCTCTCTTGTCAAATCATCCATAACACTGTTTGGAACCTCAACTCTTACCCCAATATCAACTGCATTGTTTGTATTTGGTATATTGAGTTTCCTTGCCTGATCCGACAGCCACTGTGCTCCACCTCTACCAGGTGCTGCAATAATATAATCTGCTGTTACCATATAGCTTTCTTTATTTTTTAGAAGCTTTACTCCTACTGCCTTGTTATCTTCTACTATTATCTCTGTTGCTGAAGTAAGCTCTGAAAACTCTGTATTTGTGTTTTCTATTAACTGTTTATACATCCCCTCTAACACATAGAAAGCTTTTTCTGTACCTAGATGTCTTACAGGGCATGGTATAAGTCTTATGTTATGCTTAGAGGCTTCGTATTTAATATCGTCTACTACCTTGTTATTTAATCCGTGTACCTCCTGCTGTGCTCCAAAGCTTAAATATATTTCATCTGCATAATTTATAAGCTTCTTAGCTTCACTCTCACTCATATAATCAGTAATATTTCCTCCAACCTCCGGGCTCAAGGATAACTTTCCATCACTGAAAGCACCCGCTCCTGCCCATCCAAAGGTTATACCACAAGGTTCACAGTTTATACATCTGTCCAAGGTTCTTGCTGGACAAGTTCTGTTCTCAATTGACCTACCCTTATCTACTATTAAAATTTCTAATTTACTGTTTTGCTTCGTTAACTCCAATGCAGTAAAAATACCTGCAGGACCAGCTCCTATTATAATTGCATCATAGTGATTCTTAATAGGCTTTGTCATATATATCACCCTGCCTTACAAATATTTGATATATTACCCCTAAATAATATTATCAGAATACTTTTTAATAGTCAACAAAAGCTCGAATTATAATATCAATTTACATATAATAATTCGATATATTCCGAATTATTATATGTAAATTGATATTAACTTTCAGATTGATATTGTTTATACATATATTATATGTAATATTTTATTTACTAAACTTCTATAGAAATTAATATTCCTTTGATTACATAAACAAAATCCACATTATCCACATTATCCACAGAGATATGCACATATGTTCGCTGAGTAGTGCGAAAAACAAGCATTTCAACGTGTCAAAACGCATTTTTGATGATAATTTCTTTATTTTTATATACTTATAAACAAAAACTATTCACATGTCTAAAAGTTATCCACAGGTGTTTGTAAAATCTTTGAAAATGTTTTATATTATTTTGTTGAAAATGTAAAATATACTTTACATTTTTTTAATTCTACTGTATATTTATAGTAAAGTTAACTTTACATTAGATGGCCATTTTCTATTTATGATAAACCAAGTTTTTTAGGAGAGATGCTATGAAAAACAAAATTAAAAGTTTAAGAGAGCAATATAACATAACCCAACAGCAGCTAGCAGATTCTGTTGAAGTTTCAAGACAAACAATCATATCTCTTGAGAATGGAAGATATAATCCTTCAATTTTATTAGCATATAATATATCCAAAGTGTTTGAAAGAAGTATTGAAGAAGTTTTTGTATTTGAGGAGGAATAAAGCACGCTTTTTACTTTACTAGAAAATTTTAAGAAGGAGGACGTAATGTCCTCCTTCTGTTATGCATAAGTTTTTTCTTTATTTGCAAACTTGGTGAATTGTCCTAGCCATACAAGCTCTATAGTACCAGTTGGACCGTTTCTTTGCTTCGATATAATTACCTCTGCAATATTTTTCTTCTCTGTGTCTGCATTGTAATATTCATCTCGGTAAAGGAACATTATTACGTCTGCGTCCTGCTCTATAGCTCCAGACTCTCTAAGGTCAGACATTATAGGTTTATGATCTGCTCTAAGCTCAGGCGCACGAGATAGCTGTGCGCACGCTACCACAGGAACTCCCAACTCCTTCGCCATGCCCTTTAAGGATCTGGATATGTCTGAGATTTCTTGCTGTCTACTGTCGTACTTCCCATTGCCTGACATAAGCTGAAGATAATCTATCAATACTAGCCCCAGATTATGCTCTATTTTTAGCTTTCTGCATTTTGCCCTCATTTCAGACATTGATATTGATGGAGTATCATCAATGTATATAGGTGCTTCTGATAAAGGACCCATAGCTCTGGCAAGCTTTACCCATTCATCCTCTGAAATATCTCCAACTCTCAGTCTATGGGAATCTATAAGAGCCTCCGCACATATTATTCTTTGAGTTAACTGCTCCTTGGACATCTCCAGGCTAAATATGGCTGTTGGTACTTTATCTCTTATTCCTGACTGCTGTACCATATTTAATATAAAGGAGGTTTTACCCATAGAAGGTCTGGCTGCCACCAGCACTAAGTCTGACTTCTGAAGTCCTGATAGGATTTCATCTAAATCATTAAAACCTGTGGATACTCCAGTTATCTTACCTTTATTTAAATACAGCTCTTCAATTCTATCAAAGTTGCTATTTAATATTTCCTTTATGTGTATAAAGCCTTGATTAGACCTGTTTAAAGATATATCAAAAATTGCCTTTTCGGCTCCTTCTATTACCTCCGATATATTTCCTGGTCCTTCATAGCTCTTGCTCATTATCTCATTAGAAGCTTTTATAAGCTTTCTTAGTAGAGATTTTTCTTCTATAATTTTTGCATAGTTGCCTACATTATGAGTACTAGGAACAATATTCATAAGATTTGTTAAATATGTTATGCCGCCAACCGCTTCTAAGGTATTTCTTACCTTTAGCTTCTCAGGTAGAGTTATCAAGTCAACAGGCTGACCCTTGTCAAAGAGCTCAACAACTGCCTCAAATATCTCCTTATGTGCTTCTCTATAGAAGTCCTCTCCAGAAATAAATTCCGTTGCTACAGAGATAGCCTCCTTGTCCAAAAGCATTGCGCCTAGAACGGACTGTTCAGCCTCCAGGCTATTTGGAGGTATCTTTTGTATGCCTTGTATCATGTTTCTCACTCCTAAGATCCACAGTCATGTATATTATTCAAAAATAAATTTTATTACCTCTTGAATATTGCCTGCGGTAATTATGTTTATACCCTCTATGTTTTTTTCTGTCAGCTCTTACTCCTTCCTATTCTGCAGCTACTGTTACTTTTACCTTTGCAGATACTTCTGGATATACCTTTATCTCTATTTCGTATGTTCCTGTTGACTTTATAGCATCACTCATCACAATTTTTTTCTTATCAACCGGTATTTTGTACTTTGTCTTTATTATCTCTGCTATATCCTTGCTGGTTATAGATCCAAAAAGCTTACCGTTTTCTCCTGACTTCGTCTTTATGTCAACTTTCACCTTGCTTAATTTATCGGCAAGTTCCTTAGCATTCTGTAGCTCCATATTTTTCTTGTTAGCCTCTGAGCTTCTCTTGTCTGCGATTCCTTTTAAAGCACCTTCTGATGCCTCAACCGCTAGCTTTTTGGGAAAAAGAAAATTCCTTGCATACCCATCACTAACATTTGCCATAGTATCCTTCTTGCCTAATTCTTTTACATCTTGAAGTAAAATAACCTTCATTTATCTTTCACCTTCCTTTAAATATTCATCAATTGCTGTTTTTACTTTATTTATAGCATCATTTATTGATACATCTGGAATCTGTGCCCCAGCTACCGTAAGGTGTCCTCCACCCCCCAGCTTTTCTAATACCACTTGTACGTTGATATCTCCTAAGGATCTTCCACTTATGAATATATCACCATTTATCTCTGAAAGTACAAAGGATGCATTTATTCCTTTAATATTCAGCAACTCATCTGCAGCCTGAGCCGCGACTAGTGCTGGAGATTTAGCAGTCTGAGGTATTATAGATATTGCTATGTTATTCTTAAACATCCTTGCGTTTTTAACTACATCAGCACGAGTCAAGAATGTCTCCATATCGTCCTGGAACAGCTGTCTAGTCAGTGTCGTATCAGCTCCTACCCTTCTTAAAAAGGCGGCTGCCTCAAAGGTTCTAACTCCTGTTTGGAAGGAGAAATTCTTAGTATCTATAAATATACCTGCCAGCAGTGCTTCGGCTTCAAGCTGTTTTATTCTAGATTTTTCAAACATATATTGAAGCATCTCTGTTACAAGCTCACTTGTTGAAGAAGCATAGGGCTCAATATATGTTAATACTGCATTATCAATAAATTCTGTTCCTCTTCTATGATGGTCTATTACTACTATCTTTTCTGTCTTTTCCAATAACTGCTTACATTCAGTAAAAACTGGTCTATGTACATCTACCACTACTATAAGAGTATTCTTTGTACAAGCTTGCAAAGCCTCTTGGGAATTTATAAAAACATCAGTATATTCTTCCTCTTCCTCAAGTTCACTCCATATATTGGCAATAGCTGCATTGACCTTATTCAATACTATTCTAACATTTTTATTTAGATTTACAGAGCATCTATATATTCCAAGAGCAGAGCCTAAACAGTCCAAATCTGGCATTTCATGACCCAGTATTATAACATTTTCTGACTGTTCTATTAGCTGTTTTAAAGCATAAGCCATAACTCTAGCTTTGACCTTTGTACGTTTTTCAACTGCTTTTGTCTTACCTCCATAGAAGGAAAGCTTATCATTGTCCTTTACTACTGCTTGATCTCCACCACGACCTAAGGCTATATCCATGGCACTGTGGCTGAATTTTTGCAGTTCTGTCAAGGTCTTGCCATTTACCCCTACTCCAATACTTAGAGTTATAGGAATCTTATTGCCCGAGTTTATTTCTCTGATAGAATCAAGAATATCAAAACGCTTTTCTTCCATCTCCATAAGCTGCTTATAAGTAAAGTGCAATAGATACTCTCCATTTGAATACTTTTGTATGGAAGCACTATTTAAAGAAGCCCATGCATTTATTCTTCTGTCTATTTCCGCGATAACAGTCGGTTTAGCCAGCTCATCAATATCCTTAAGTACTTCCTCATAATTATCCAATTGAAGTGTAGCTATAATAGGTCTCTCATCATTAAGTCTGATTCTAATATTCACATAATCAGTTTTTTCCACTAAATACATTATAATAACATTTTTTTCCTTGCTGCCTTCCTTTAGATTTATAAGGTTGCAGTATATATCATAGTATCTATCCTTAATATTTATGTTCTTAAATTCCTCTGTTTCGTTCTTTAGCACACGTCCTAGGTCTACACCATTAAGATAGCCAGAAAGCTTTTTATCTAGTATATATTCCCCTTGAAATATATCAGAAAACAACATATTGTACCAATTTATAAAGCCCTGCTCATCAACAATAACCAATGGGAATGGAAGACTAAGTATAGAATTTTTAGTTGCCATATCTACACTATCCGAAAGATTTTCTATATAAAGCCTAAGCTCCTCTTTTTTCCTATTTGAAGAACGCATATTATGCATTAAAAGATATACAAGCACAAGCACCCCTGCCAAGCCTAGCCACTTATCATATAGACCAATTATAACAACCGATACCGCTATTATAAATATATACAGGTATGTATCCCTTGTAATAGAGCCAGCGAACTTTGCTAATTTCATTTCGCACCTCCGACGGCTTTTCTACTGAATTGCCTAAGATCTGCTGTCATATCAATCATGCCTATAAAAGGTAGTACCGAAAAAAGTGTAAAAAGTATAAAAAGTATAATACCTACTTGCAAAGTCTTTGGTATTTCATATTTTGCAGATATACTTTTTAAAAAGTATATAATCACAGATAAACCGAGCACCCCATACACAGTAAATAAAAACATTAAAAGGTTTTCGCTTATAATTTTTACCCATTCTATTTTTACATAATTAAGAAAAAAAGTTGATGCAGTAAGTATTAATGAAGGAACTATCCATTCATCTCTTAATCTCCATTTTTTGAATTCCTTAATATCCTCTATAACATATCCCAGCTTGTTTAATATGAGCCTAACAACCTTAAAATTAGCGTAAGCGATAAATATTCCAATCAAAGCAAAAGAAGTAGGTAATATACGCTTTGCACTATAAATCGCCATTTTGACTACCTCAACAAGCTCCTTGATTTTCTCCTCACCAATTCCTAGCTTACTATACATTTCTGTAGATTTTATAATGGAATTATAGAAGTAATTATAATAATTATCTAATTCTGCTCCTAAATTAAAAATTACATCAAAAACATTTTTGCCTGATACTATGTCCATGGTAAGTGCAAACTCTAACAAAGACGCGACAGCCATAATTAGACCACCAATAAATATTACTATATATGGACTAAGCTTTTTGCGAAGCATAAATCCAATTACGGCTCCAGGTAATGCATACACCATAAGCAAAATCAATCCCATTACTGGATTCATCATCATAGATAATATCAAAGCTGCTACAACTGAAGATATTATGCTAACCTTGAAACCATGTCTATATCCTACTATGATTATTGGCACAGACCAAAAAAAGGTTATAATACTAAGTCCAGGCATCCAATAGAAAACTCCCATTATAACTGTTAAAGCAGCTAATATAGCACCCTCTACCATAGCTCTTATATTAAGTGTTTTCATCATATTAATCCCTATGCCTATTCATATAATCAGATAGTTCAGATAGATCCCCATACCATTTTTCTGATTCATGGTCTTCAATCATTCCAATCCTTATTTTTTCCATAATTTTAGAATCAATTACAGCAGATGCAAGTCCTAGCCTTTTACCAAGCAAATATGTAACTAATATAAGGTTAGCCAAAGCATCTACAAGAACCTCCTGCCCCACCTTAGTGCCTTTTATAAGGCTTTGGTAAAGCGTTGCTACTCCTGTAAGCAGCTCACTTTTTAAAAATTCTATCATCCTAATGTTTTTTGTAATATCTGTGTCTTGATTAGACATCTAATACACCCCCGGCAAATTTCTTTGTAAAGTATATATTCTTTTTATTTTGCTCAACTCCTGCTTTAGATGGTATACACCCAGAATAGCATATTTAAATAAATATTAACACACATTACAAAACAAGACAAACTTATGGCAGAAACTTACCTCACAACCAAAAAATCCTTGGATAGAGCTACATCTATCCAAGGATTTTTAGTTTTTATTACTGTTTAATTATATGCCTCGATTTGAGGTAATGCCTTGTCTATGACTACAAGTTTATAAACTTGTGCGATTAACTCATGTACTATTTCAGGATCGACTCCCAGTTTTTCTGCTTTTCTATACACTGAGTCAAACTTACTAATGAAATCTTCCATGTATTCTTTATTAAACATTGTATATCTCCTTTCCTTGTTAAAGTTCTTAAAATAAGTTTATAATTTCAAGAAAAGTGATATATGAATAGGTTTATTTTTGCAATGTATAACCTATTACCCTTGGTAGAAGTTGGAGAAATCCGGCTCTTTCACTTTTCTGTTTAATATAATTTGCTTTTCCTCCTTTCAATGAATTATGTAATGTCTTGTTACATTGTGTTTACTTTGTAATTTTAACAAAATTTCACATACTTGTAAAGTCTGCTAGATTCCATTATATGTAATCCCTTGTGTGGTGGCGTGAATAAATATTTATAATTAATAATATTTAATTGATACAAGTTATATTTTGTTATAAATTTTACGTTTTTTAAAGGACATCGCCTATAAATTTCATAATTTTTCCATAAATTATTTTAAAATTCCCTACAAAAAAAAATAGAAAGCATAAAGCCTTCTATTAGGTGATGGGTTTAATTATTTATTGGATTTATCATGCATGAATGGTATGGATCGCTACCATCTTGTGCATTTACTTCTGTCGGAATTACTACCGATATAGTAACTGCAAATAAAATTGCTATTATAAAATATTTTGTTATTGTTTTAAACTTATTCATTGTATGCCTCCTTTTTTCTTATTTTTCTATGTATTCTTCCTATACATGAGTACAAATCATCTT
This sequence comes from uncultured Clostridia bacterium, assembly GCA_942492835.1. Taxonomy (GTDB): domain Bacteria; phylum Bacillota; class Clostridia; order Lutisporales; family Lutisporaceae; genus GWB2-37-7. The sequence goes on from OW818645.1 coordinate 2,109,115, forward strand.
TATATACATAATTATCTGTGTTCTCTTCTATGTAACAAACCACATTGTACAATTCTTTTAATAAGTTAACATCATATATATAGTTAGTTATATTAATTATTCCATCCTTCATATCTTTTTTATCAATAGAAGTATAAATTGTTTTCTTTAGCATACTAAAATATTCATAGCAGGCAGAGGTATCTCCTGCCATTAATCTTATCTCCGCATGGGTTTGAGCGACTATTAAATGTCTCTCAGTAATTCTATCCTTATCTAATAGCTCCATTGCTGCTTCGATGTATTTAATCGCTTCGTCATAATTCTTAAAAATGCAATATATGTCAGCAATATTATTAAGAGTTAATGACCTACCATTTATATCTTTTTCGTGGAATTCAAGCAAAGCCATTAAGTAGTATTCTTTTGCTTCCGCATACATTCCATCTCTTTTATATGTAGACCCTATAGCCAAATATGCCGCACCTTTATCACTATTTAATTCAGTATTATCACCTGCATACACAATTGACTTCTCTATGTAGCCTCTTGCCTCAGAGTGCCTGCCCGCTTCTGCATTTAACATTATACCTCTTCTAAAATAGTATTTATACAAGGCTGAATTACTAACCTTCTCAGATTTATCAATGTAATTCTGAGCTTTTATAAATAATCTTTCTGCCTCTTTAACTGCTCTCTCCATATAATGATATTCTGCCAATTCAACCGTTATAATTATTAATGTATCAATATTTTTCTTATCAACGAGATTTAAGGCTTCATTGTAATATTCTAAGGTTTTGATAATATCATTTCTATAGTAAAAGTGTTTTCCAAGGCATCTTATCATTAAAGCAGTTTCGTTTATAAGTCCAAACTTAACACACAATGCTCTTACTTTTTCCAGCAAAGCATAGTCCTTTTCTTCTTTATAGAGCATTATATCTCTAAAAATTTTAATTGCGAAATTTCTGATTTGCCCAGCATCATCATATATTAGCTCGTCCCAGCCTTCATCAAGAGTTCTAAGCATTATGCATTTAAAGGTTGGTGAAGTAATTTTATTAAAACCACAGTAATTTCTTACAGCCTTGAGAGATAATTCAGTTATCTTTTCTGTTTCATAAAAATCTTTTATAGAACCATACTTTTCTTCAATTTTCTTTTTTATTTGTTGCCCCTCATTTAAAAATTCTATGTCTTCCGGCTTTAACTTTTTTCCCATATGTTCACCCTCAAACTAATTTTATTTTGTCTATTAAAAAACTCTGCAAGTATCTAGTGGAAATCCGTCCGTTCTTTGTCAAATAAAATAATACATATAAGATAAGGATTGTCTTTACAGCCCCTGTATATAATATTGTATTATACTAATTATTTGATTTATATCTACAATTAGCATAACATGGTTAAATATTCAATTCAATCATTATTTAGGACAAACAACAACAAAAGACAATAAGGTGCCAGGCACGACACATAGACAGTTAATAAATAATATATTATAAATAACTGTCCAACTGACTAGCCTGGCACCTTATTGTTCCATTAAAAATAAAAAACCCGGTAATAACCGGGTTTCATACTAATCATTAATCTGTTGTGAATGGTAATAAAGCTATGTTTCTAGCTCTCTTTATAGCTACTGTAAGCTGTCTTTGATGCTTAGCGCAGTTACCTGAAATTCTTCTTGGAATTATCTTTCCTCTTTCAGATACAAATCTTCTAATTTTGTTTACATCTTTATAATCTATATGTTGAACTTTATCTATGCAGAAATTACATACGCGCTTCTTTGGCTTTCTCATCTTGCCACCGCCGCCTGCATTTCTTTCTCTACCTTCTCTTGGCATATATTTCCCTCCTAACTACTAAAATGGAAGATCGTCGTCTCCCTCGGCAGGATAGAAATCTCCGGATTCCTTTTTAACATCACTGCCTGAACCTTTGTTAATATCTGAAGCTTTATCTAGAAAATGTACTTCATCTGCTATGACTTCTGTTGTAAAATGTCTTTTGCCCTCTTGGTCATCCCAGCTTCTTGTCTGGATTCTTCCAGCTATAGCAACTAGTCTGCCTTTGCCGATATATTTACCGCAGTTTTCTGCTGGCTTGCCCCATACAACAATGGGAATAAAATCAGCATCAGGTTGACCTTCCTGCTTGAACATTCTGTTTACCGCTACAGTAAACTTTGCAACTGGTGTCTGGTTGTTAGCTGTATATCTAACCTCGGGGTCCTTTGTTAATCTTCCTACTAGGGCAACTTTATTCATTCGAAAGCACCACCTAATTTAAAATTAGTCTAACCTTATAGTCATACTTCTAAGTATAGTTTCAGTTATACCAAACACTCTTTCCAATTCCTTTGGAACAGCTGTATCAGCCTTATATCTCATATATACATAGAAGCCTTCACCGATATCATCAATTAAATAAGCAAGCTTTCTCTTGCCCCAATCATCGATTGTCTCGATTTCGCCATTTGCTTCAATTATGCCTCTAAACTTTTCAACAATAGCTTTTAGGGCTTCTTCAGTAACGTCTGGCTTTACTATATATATAGTTTCGTATCTATTCATAAGTTTCACCTCCTCCCCTCGGACTAGCGGCCCTACCACTCGGGATAGAGCGAGGAAATTTGCGTATTACACGCATCTTAGTATTATATCACTGTGTAAAGCCATTTTCAACTGTTTTTTCTTATACTTGAGGAATTTCTGCGGATTTTATAAGTTTCTTCACCGACTTTTCAAATTGGGGTCTTGGAAGCATAACAATTCTGCCACATCCAAGACACTTAATTTTGAAATCCGCTCCTATTCTTATTACTTCCCATTGCTTGCTTCCACAGGGGTGATCCTTTTTTGTCTCTACAATATCTCCTAAATTATATGGCTTTGGATAGTACATCAAACCCCTCCTTACTTATTTTCCACCAGCACTAGTTTTGGATAGGATATCTCTATTTTTTCCTTCTTAAAAGCTTCAAGCATCAAAAGTCTTAGCTCCCGCTCTACCTTCCAGTGTGCAAGTGGTTCAGTCCTTACTATTGTTCTGATTGAAACATTAGATTCTCCAAGCTTTATTATTCCCAATACCTCAGGCTTTTCCTTAATACTGTCTTCATTTTTTTCATAATAATCTGATGCTACAGCCGATAGAATCGCCACAGCTCTTTCATGGTTACTTTCATATGCAACACTTACATCTATAATTGCAAGTGAATTCCCTTTAGATACATTTGTAACAGCTTTTATTTCCCCATTTGGAATTATATGTAGCTCACCATTAAAGGATCTTATACGAGTTGTCCTAAGCCCCAACTCCTCTACAGTACCAGTAACCTCAGATATTGTTACATAGTCACCTACACTATATTGATCCTCAAATAATATAAGAAATCCTGTAAATACATCTTTAACCAAGCTTTGAGCGCCAAAGCCTATTGCTATACCTCCCAATCCAGCAGTTGCAATAATAGGTTGAGTTGGAATGTTTAAAGCCTCTAATATGGAAACTCCCATTATTAGATATACCAAATACTTTATTACGCTTTTTGAGATTCCTATTAATGTATTTGATTTTCTCTCATCCATTTTATACCTTGGATAAAGTCGAAACACATTTGATATTACCTTGTTAAGTACTATTATTGCAAGCCTTGATATAATGAATATAAATATTATCTTTACAAATATCCCTAGATAATAATATAACAGTGCAGTATCCATCTGTAAATATACTGCAATATTCCCAAATAACTCCTTCACAATATCATGCCCCCTTAACACTTGCTTATCAGATATTTATAACCTTGGCAGCTGTATGCATATATTCTACTATGGTATACATATTTCCTACAATACCAGCCTTTAGCTTATCTTTAATCTGGTAAAAATCTAAACAAGTGCCACAGCTTATTATCTCTATACCCTTCTCTTGAAGCTTTTGAATGTTTTCCAAAGTATCTGAGCCTTCTACCACTAGTTTTACCCCGCTATTCATAAAAATAATTGCCTTAGGGTATGGCTTTGTTTCATTTAATGTATAAGTGTATGTTTTCATAAGCATCTGTCCAAGCTCTGCATCTCCTGAACCCAACTTATCTGTAGTTATTACTACAATAAAGTCATCGTTTATTTCCTTCTTTATGCTTTCTCCTACTTTTTTAATCTTAACATAGTAACAGCCTTCTTTTTCTTCAACCTCATGCTGACAGTCCAAATTAGTAGCAAGCCTTGCCAAGTTTTCTCTTGCTGTGACATTATCTACAATAATTAGTATCTCACCTGATGTTATCTCCTCCAATGCTCTCTTAGTTAGAATCACTGGTTGTGGACACTTTAATCCTCGTGCATCTATATTATTCATATTATATCCTCCTGAAACTTTTTTGTAAAAATTAAGTATATTACTATAATAATTTATTTTCACATTATATTCTATATATGTTTTGCAATTATAGATTTTTTTAATATCTTTTGCAGTTTATATACCTTTTCTCTATATGACTTCATTTTCTCCTTATATTATTCAGATTTATACATTCGAAAACAATATAGTTAATTACAGTTATAGAAATTTTAAATAATATCAATATTTTTATTAATTAAATTAATATTATCATTGACATTGTTAATATTAGTATTATAATTGTCTTAAGAGTGTTAATTTAATCCAATTGAGGAGTGAATTTATGAAAAAAGACATACTGGGAAAGTGCCCTATCTGTAATGGCAACATAAACGTAACAGAGTTCAAGTGTAATTCCTGTGAAAGCACTATAAGAGGCAGCTTTAAACTTTGCAAGTTCTGTCAGCTGCCAAAGGAGCAAATAGAATTTGCAGAGATTTTTATAAAGAATCGCGGTAACATCAAGGAAATTGAGAGGGAATTATGTATATCCTACCCTACTGTTAAGGGTAAGCTAGATGCTCTCATAGAAGCCCTTGGTTATACAGAACAGGCTAATGTGAGCCCAAGTAAAAACAAAGATATCTTAGAACAACTGGACAATGGCGAAATTAGTCCAGCGGAAGCAATCGAATTATTAAAAAATTAGGAGGGTATATAATGGAAGAAAAAATGATGATACTAAAAATGCTACAGGAAGGCAAGCTTACAGCAGAGGAAGCTCAAAAGCTTTTAGAGGCAGTAGGCAATAACACCTCTAGCTCTGAATCAGACATGAAAAAAGCCGAAAGAAAAATTGAAGAGAAAATGCAAAATCTACAACAAAAAGCTAGTAAGGTTGCCGAGAAGCTTGGCGGCAAATTAAACAGCACCGCAGAAAAGTTTAATTCAAACCCAGATAAATTTGGAGATGACTTCTCAAAACGTATGGAGGGCTTCGGCAATGATATTGCTGATTCCGCAGTTAAGTTCACAGATAAACTGGTTAACTACCTTGGAAACTTCATTGATATAAACAATGATAAGTACCAATACAAGAAGAACTTCATCTTTACAATGCCTGAAAACACTGACATAAAGATTGATACCTGTAACTTTGCAGTTATCGTTAGTCCTACAGAGGAAAAAGATTTTCTAATTAATTTATATGTAAATACTTCAATACCAAACTTAACTATAGATGAGTATTTTAAGGCTGAGCAAAACGAAACTGGCTTAAACATAAAAACACAATTTCCAAGCAAAACTTGGGGTAAGATTGAGATAATGGTACCACAGCATTTAAATAATCTGAATATAATAACAACAAATGGAAAATGTGAGCTAAATGACATATCTGCAAATAGTATAGAATCTAATACTTCAAATGGTAAGATATGTATATGTGATTGTCAAAGCAAAACTATAGATGCAGTTACCAGTAATGGTAAAATATCAGTCTCCGGCACTGTAGCGGCATTTGCTGAATTGAATACCTCAAATGGCAAGATAGAGATAGAAGCTTGTAAGTTTGATAAACTTGATTCCAAAACTAGTAATGGTTCAATTGTACTGGAAGGTATAAATAAGATGGCGGCTTCAGAAGCCAACTATTCCTTACGAACTTCAAATGGTAAGATTGTCATAGAGCTTGAAAACAGTGAGGTTTTAGGATGCATGATTGATGCTTCAACCTCAGTAGGAAGTATAAATGTGGATTTGCCGCAGCTAAATTACTTCATAGATAAGAAGAGCTTCACTATGCAGTCAACAGCTCAAATAAAGAGCACAAATTTTGATAGTGTAACAGATAAAATTTTTATAACTGCACATACCTCCAACTCATCAATAGTAATTGATGCAATATAATAATCGTGAAATAAACAAAGCTCTGAGAGAAACCTCTCAGAGCTTTGTTTTATTTATTTTTTCGTAATCCCTTATATAGAAATCCTACACCAAGGAGTACAATCGCCGCTGAAAATAAATAATTTTGATACTCTATAACAAGCTTAATCATATCAGCATTAACAATACCCAAGACAAATACAAAAGCAATCAAACCTGATACAATAAGTATGGTACCCACTACCAAGGTCCAGCTGCTTTTATGTATAAATTCAGTAAAATACATTAGATAAAAGGCTAAGCCTAACAAAATAAAGAAACTCGGCCAAATGTAGCTGCTGTTTAAATTATTATCTAATAATGAAAATATAGCCAAAGCAGGCAGTATGTATCCCGGAAAAATAAAGCCCAAAATACCCTTTTTGAAGTATAGTCCAAGAAATATTAACCCTAGGATAAGTACAAACATTTCACCGCCTATTTCAAACTTAAACATCTCTAAATCAGCTAGAAGCATAACTGCACCAGTTAATGTTAGTATTAAACCAAAGGTCAAATGAAGCTGCTGCTTCCTCACCGAATAGTTATAAAGTAAATATAGTCCCCCTAATATCATAAAAGTGTTTATCATCGATACATTAAAATTCCTTAAGAAGTAAGCCAATCCTAAGGAAACCAGTCCTAAGCCTGCTATATAATTGTTATTTTTCATTTAGTTGTCCTCCTATCTCTTTACTAATTCTATGGCAGAGTTCCATATCCAGCCCAAAATAAAGTTATAAGAATATAAGTATTTCGCCAATATCGAGGTTTGAAGTGCATCCTTTAAGCCTTGCCACGGTATTATATTTGATGTTGGTGTAATTACAGCAAATACCATAAGCAATATAAATACCATCTTTATGAGTCCTATTGTGCCACCTCCAAGTTTGTTTATCTCGTTTAAAACAGGCATTTTGGTTGCACCCTTTACATATCCTTCTACCACATACAATACAATTCTAACAACAAAGTAAATAGTTATAATTGAAATAATATTTATAATAGCTATGCTTAAAAAGGTTTGAATGTCCTCTACAAAATAATCGCTATAGAAGGTTGTCATATTACCACCTGGCATTAAGCTTGTGACCCCATTTAACAGCTTCTTTTCTACCATATAATTAGTTAAAACATCTTTTAATGATGTTTTTGTCAGAAGAAGCATTGCCAAGGCATTATAATATGTTTTAGCAACCACTATGGATATAATCATACATGCAACACTGGTTATAGATGCTACAAAGCCTCTTGCAGCTCCTGAAATAACCCCTACACAAATTAGCCCTATAATTACAATATCAATCCAATTCATAATTAACCTCCTATTTATAATTGAGTTTCTGAATCAGTCTATCTGATGTCAATATTATATTTGAATCACCTGTAAAGTGAACACTGTTTATACTTGGTATTGATTTATACTCCGCTCTAGCTTTACCTTTCAAATCACATATCAGAAGCTTTTCTTTATAATATAATATATAATTTCCAGCTCCTACTATTATGCCTTTGGGCTCTGTTTTAGACTCAAACTTTCCTATTTCCTTTAGTTTTATGTCATAGGACATAACGTCAAAACCCCATCTGCTTCTCACTACCGCTACTACTCCACTATCATTAATATCGGCACTGTAAATCGTCTTATTAAGCTCAAGCTTACTTTGTTTTTTACTTTCTCCCTGATACTTATATATGGTTTTTTCGCCAATAGCAAGCAATGCATTATCCTTACTGTACCCTATCATAGGTATAATTTGATTTTCAAAGTTATCTGACCAAACCATTGTTCCTTTTAGATCAAAAGTAATAAGCTTAGTCTTTATGGTCTTAGAGGCTACATCTAAAATGCTAATACTGTTCTCCCCATCTCCAGATGCAAAAGCTAATATTGCTGAGTTCTCTAGCATAGCACTTCCCTCATCAATACCTTTACTGCTTAAAATCTTTATTTTTGCTCCCCCTGTATTTATGAAATCAATCAATAAATCTCCATTTTTATCTATATAAAGTTCATTTACCTCACCTTCTAGCTGTTTATCCCAAAGTAACTTACCCGCCTTTGTTATGTAGTATAGCTTTTTACCATTATCGAGTATATATAATCCTTCTCTTGAAGGTCTCATAAGCACTACTTTTCCAACAAGAGCTCTACTCCATACAGTATCCCCCTTAAAGTTTCTTGCCTTAACTACAGTCCCCGCAGCCTCAACAAGCAGCTCATCCACATTACAGACATCACTGGTCTTATCCACCGCCTCCAACTGTCCCTCAAGGGCAATACTTTTTAGAGACTTATATGCACCTTTACTATTACCTGACTTTATATTGTTAACATATATCAATACTGCCATAAGTAAAAGTATAATCAGTAACAAAACGCCTACTCTCTTTATGCCAAAGTTCCCCTTTTTCAATAATAACACCTCACATAGTAAATACGACAAAATCTTAAATTTGTTTCAAAGCAAACAGGTTTTACCAAATATTCATGTCTAATTTGATTATAACATTATATATAACCTTTTCTATACCCTTTGTCAAATATTTCAAGGTGTTGTAGCACCTTAATAACTGAGTGAATACTACTATATATACTTTTCGCAGCATATCTATAAGTATGGAATATGTATAACACTATTTTATATTCTTTGTATCTGACAAGCCTATATGGGTAATAATTAGATAAAGTTTATTTTTAAGGAGTTATTTATGTTAAATAATAAGTTTGAAAAATCCATTGATATAAATAAACAGTTTGCTTTTTCATATTTTACTGCTTATTTTGAAGAATGCTTTAACAAGCTTTATTCAGACAATCATAAGGATATTGTTTTTATCTGTGTTGGTACTGACCGTGCCACAGGAGATTGCCTTGGTCCATTGATTGGGTATAAGCTAATAGAAATGTCCTACAGTAATGTACACGTACTAGGTACTCTTGAAAATCCTGTTCATGCAAAGAACCTTGAGGTTCAACTGCAAGAGCTTAAAAATTATAGCAATCCTTTTATTATTGCTATAGATGCTTCCTTAGGCAAGTTTGAAAGAATTGGTTTTGTCAATATTAAGGAAGGTCCTCTATCCCCGGGTTCAGGTGTAAATAAAGCGCTCCCACAGGTGGGAGATATGCACATTACTGGTATAGTAAATATGAGCGGATTTATGGAGATAATGGTACTCCAGAACACAAGATTAAGCATTGTTATGAACATGGCAAATATTATAGCCAAGGGTATTAAATATAACATGTGGAAATTTCATAACTTTCAAATCAAAAGCCCAAATATATATCCCGCTGAATACGCAGATAATAATTTGAATTGATATAAATCAAAGGAAGTACAGCTCATTTACATGCTGTACTTCCTATTTTAATTCTTATCCCCTCTATGGATATTTGATATAATGTTTGCTACAATTGGAAATAGTAACTATATGAAAATCAGCTTCATGCAAGGAGTGCGAAAGATGTCCATAATAAACCTAAAGTTAAAAAATAACAGCTATGATATATATGTACAGCAAGGCTTACTACAGCATATAGGCAAGCTTATTTCAACTTGGTATAAGGGTAAAAACATAACAGTAATAACAGACACCAACGTAGATATACTCTATGGTGAGAAGCTTTCCTACTCTCTTAAACAGTATGATTATAAAGTCAACAGAATAGTTGTTACGCCCGGCGAGCAAAGCAAATCTATAAATACATTAAACAATATTTATAATCAATTGACTGAGCATGGTATAACAAGAGATAGCCTTATTGTTGCTTTTGGCGGAGGTGTAATAGGTGATCTGACAGGATTTGCAGCAGCCACCTATTTAAGAGGTGTGTCCTACGTTCAAATCCCTACTACCGTAATGTCACAGCTTGACAGTAGTATAGGTGGAAAAACCGCAGTTAATATTGAAGCAGGAAAGAACTTGGCAGGCTGTTTTTACCAGCCTAAGGCAGTATATATAGATACTCTTCTACTCGAAACACTACCCGATAGATTTTTTTCTGATGGACTTGCTGAAGCTGTTAAATATGGAGCTATCAAGGACATTGAGCTTTTTAATATACTAAATAATATGAAATCTCTAAGTGATATTAAAGATAATATAAATGAAATTATATATCGATGCGCAAGCATAAAATGTGAAATAGTTAGTACCGATGAACTTGACAGAGGCAAGCGAATGCTACTAAACTTTGGACATACTATAGGTCATGGAATAGAGAAGCTTTATGACTATAAAGTCTATACTCACGGAGAAGCTATCAGCTTAGGAATCCGTATTGTTACAAAGAACAGTGAAAATATGGGACTTACAGCAAAAGGCTCTACCAAAGCTATAACAGAGCTCCTAGCCAAATGTCGCCTTCCTATAACTCATGATAAAATGGATAAAGACAAACTGCTTCAGATAATAAAAACTGATAAAAAGTCTGAGGAAGCCTTTATAAATCTTATATTGTTAAAAGAATTAGGATTTGCTTATATATATAAAGCTTCTAAGAGTGACTTAGTTAATTTTATAAAATAATATAATCGGAGTAAATTTTATGAGAGAAATAAAGATTATACCCACTTCCCTAAATGGAGCCATAGACATACCCTCCTCCAAGAGTTTATGTCACCGCGCTATCATAGCCGCAGCTTTGGCAGAAGGTACTAGTATCATAAACAATATAGTTCTTTCCGAGGACATTTTAGCTACTATTAATGCTGTACAAGCCTTAGGTGCTAAAGTTATCATCGGTAAAGATAAAGCTATTGTTACTGGTACAAGCTTTCAGAATATCCAAAGTAGCACCATAGACTGTAAGGAATCAGGCTCTACACTCAGGTTTATAATTCCCTTAGGGTTGCTTGCAGGCTGTGAGATACGTTATATAGGCAGTGGGAATCTCTGCAATCGTCCCTTAGACCCCTACATAGAGATTTTTAAGGAGCAAGGGATTAAATTTTCTTCGCCAAAACTGTCCATGAACATAGAAGGCGAGCTAAAACATGGTGACTTTTTACTAAAAGGAAGTATTAGCTCACAGTTTATAACTGGCTTAATGTTTGCCCTCCCGATGATTCAAGGTGACTCTACAATATATATAATAGATGCTTTGGAATCTAAAGCATATGTAGATTTAACTTTAGATACCTTAAAAAGCTTTGGAATACATATTGAGAATAATAACTACAGAAGCTTTTTTATAAAAGGCTTTCAGCACTATAAAGCTATTTCCTATACTGTGGAGGGAGATTATTCTCAAGCTGCCTTTTGGATAGCTGCTGGATTGTTAGGAGAAGAAGTTATATGCAATAGCCTAAGCAATGATAGCAAGCAAAGTGATAAAGCTTTTATTGATATAATGATAAAATGTGGTGGACAAATCAAAATCAATAAGAGTTCAATAACAGCATCAAAATCTCAGCTTAACGCCTTTGATGCAGATGTTTCACAGTATCCTGACATAGCTCCAATTCTAGCTGTGGTTGCCGCTTTATCAAATGGCACTAGCCACATTACAGGAGCCTCTAGGCTTAGAATTAAAGAATGTGATAGATTAATAGCGATTTCTACTGAGCTGAATAAACTAGGAGCAGAGGTTTATGAAAACGAAGACAATCTTGTTATAGTAGGTAAGAAATGTCTAAAGGGTGGCGAGGTTGACAGCTGGGGTGACCATAGAATTGCAATGGCACTTAGTATTGCATCGTTAAGATGCACTAATCCTATTACTATTAATAATAGCAGTGTAGTTTCCAAATCCTATCCCTGTTTTTTTAAAGATTTTATTAAACTCGGAGGTATTATAAATGAGCGGAGTTTGGGGTAAAAAAATTAAATATTCTATTTTTGGTGAATCTCATGGAGTAAGCATAGGCATCATAATAGATGGACTCCCTGCTGGAATCAAGCTAGATTTTGATATGATTGAAGCAGAAATGACTAGAAGACAACCTGGAAAGACTAATATAGCTACAAGTAGAACAGAAGCGGATCAGTTTCAAATTTTAAGTGGAATTTTCAATGGCTATACCACAAGTGCGCCTCTCTGTGTCACAATAGAAAATACAAATCAACATTCAAAGGATTATGAAAAAGCAAAGGAGCTTTTAAGACCCGGACACGCAGACTATACTGCCTATGTAAAAAGCAAAGGATATAATGACTATAGGGGCGGTGGGCATTTTTCAGGAAGGCTTACTGCACCTATTGTGTTCGCAGGAGCAATTGCAAAGCAGCTTTTAGCCACACATAACATAAAGATAGCAAGCCACATTTACAAAATCGGAACAAAAATGGATATAGCCTTTAAGGATGTTAATTTAGATGATACTCTGATTGACTCTCTTTTAAAATCTGACTTCCCTACTCTAGAGCCTTCTACAAAAGAAGAAATGATAGATATAATTACTGCTGCTAAATCCTCTGGTGATTCTATTGGTGGAATAATTGAAGCTGTGGCTATTAATTTACCCGCGGGTATTGGCTCACCATTCTTTGACTCTATAGAAAGCAGTGTATCACATCTAGTATTTTCTATTCCAGGTGTTAAGGGTATAGAATTTGGCGATGGCTTTGATATAGCTGAAATGAAGGGATCAGAAGCCAACGACCAATATTATGTAAACAATGGCAATATTGCCGCTTACTCAAATCACAACGGTGGAATACTTGGCGGAATTACTAATGGAATGCCACTAGTATTTAGAGCTGCCTTTAAACCAACTCCATCAATTGCATTACCTCAAAAAACTATAAACATTGTGACTATGGAAGATGCTGCTATTAACTTAGAAGGCAGACATGATCCTTGCATAGTGCCAAGAGCTATACCTGTGATTGAAGCAGTTACTGCAATGGGTATACTAGAACATATTATATAAACAACTCATCAAGGAGGATATAGATATGAAGGTTTTTGGATTGTTTGGGGAAAAGCTTTCACACAGTCTTTCTCCCGAAATACATAATATGCTATATGAAGCTTTAAACATCAATGCTTCATATAGTCTTTTTCAAATACAGCCACATATGTTGAAGGACGCTGTACAAGGTATCAGAGCACTAAACATAAATGGTGTTAACGTTACAATACCATATAAGCTCAAGGTTATAGAATACCTTGATAGCATTTCTAATGAAGCATTACGAATTGGTGCCGTAAATACAATATTCAACAATGAAAACCACCTTATAGGCTTTAATACAGATTATACAGGCTTTGGTAAAATGCTTGACAAACATTCCATTAGTGTACAAAATAAAACTGCTGTAATTATCGGAAGTGGCGGTGCTGCAAAATCTGTAGCAACTTACTTAGAAGACAATGGCACTTCAGATATTCACATTGTTAGCAGAGATCCATCAAATGTACTGTCCTTTGATAGATCTAAATACAACATAATAGATTATAATCAACTTAAGCAAATCAAACACTCCGATCTGCTTGTAAACTGTACTCCCTGCGGTATGTTCCCTAACGTAGATTTCTCACCTATAGAAGAAGCTATGATATCAAGCTTCGGAGCAATTGTAGATTTAATATACAATCCCTCAGAGACCTTACTAATGAAATATGCAAAAACAAACAACATCTTAGCAATTAATGGCTTATATATGCTAGTAGCACAAGCCTCAGTAGCTGTTGAGCTATGGACTAGAAAGACGATTGATAATATGATAATCGACAATATATATCAACGACTCAAGAAATCATTTATATAACATATATATGTTTCATCATAATAAAATCATATACTTATATAATTTACTATTGGATTATTGTAATAATTGTCCTATAATGAGAATATAGATAAATTTATAAGGCGGTGTTATTATGAAAGACCCAAGAATAGACTTAATAGCTAAAAATCTCATACAACACTCTGTTAAGCTGCAAAAAGGCGAGAAAGTTTTAATACAAGGTTCTAATGAATCAGTTCCTTTACTTAAAGCACTTATAAAAGAAGCTTACAACGTCGGCGGTATTCCGTTTATCAAGAATAGCGAATCCGAACTGATAAAAACACTTCTAATAGATGCCTGTGAAGAACAAGTTAAACTTATGGCAGAAGCTGATTTGATAATCATGAAAGCTGCCGATGCATATATTTCAATTTCATCACCAAGTAATAATGCAAGTCTTAGTGGAATTCCTGGAGAAAAGATGAATATGTATAAACAATTTTATATAGTACCTGTTCATATGACAGAAAGAGTAGAAAATACAAAATGGGTAATAGCTACCTTCCCTAATCCGTCTATGGCTCAGTCAGCAAACATGAGCACAGAAGCTTATGAAAACTTCTACTACAATGTATGTTGTTTGGATTACTCAAAATTAAGTAAAGCAATGGATCCACTAGTTAGCTTAATGGAAAGAACAGACAAAGTAAGGATAACAGGAAAAGACACTGACTTAACTTTTTCTATAAAAGGTCTACCCGCCATCAAATGTGATGGTCAGCTTAATATTCCTGACGGTGAAGTTTTTACTGCACCTGTAAAAACTTCTGTTAATGGCTATATTTCATACAATACTCCCACTGTGTACATGGGCACAACTTATGAAAATATACGGTTAGAATTTCAAAACGGTAAGATAATAAAAGCAACTTCAAATAATAACGAAGAGCTTAACAAAGTGTTTAATATTGATGAAGGCGCTAGATATATCGGAGAGTTTGCTTTAGGAGTCAATCCATATATCACAAGTCCAATGAAGAACACATTGTTTGATGAAAAAATATCCGGAAGCATCCACTTTACTCCAGGTAATGCATACAAGGAAGCCTTCAATGGCAACAAATCATCTATCCACTGGGACTTAGTATTTATTCAACGTCCCGAATATGGTGGCGGTGAAATCTATTTTGATGATGTGCTTATACGCAAGGATGGATTGTTTGTACTTGATGAGCTAAAAGCTCTTAATCCAGAAAACTTTTAATAATCAGCAGACTAAATAATAACTCTGAGAAAAAGCGAGTTATAAATAACTCGCTTTTTCTCTTACATATATTCTTTGGTTTTACGATGAACCCTTAGGGTTCGTGTAGCATTAGCTTATTTCACCTTTAATGTTACAACTATTGCTATCACATGATGTTAAACTAAGTGCTGGTTCTACTGCACCACTAACTGATAATTCTTGTAGGTTAAGTAATTCTTGCATAATTACACCTCCTTTTTTTATCATGAACTCTTGAGGTTCGTGCAGCATTAGCTGATTTTTAGTTACAGCTTGTGCTATCACATGATGTTAAACTAACTGCTGGTTCTACTATTTGTGCAGCTTCCAATTCTTGTAGGTTAAGTAATTCTTGCATAATTACACCCCCTTTTTTTGTTTTATCACACACTCTTGAGGTTCTTGTAGTATTAGCTGATTTTTAGTTACAGCTTGTGCTATCACATGATGTTAAACTAACTGCTGGTTCTACTATTTGTTCAGTTGCCAATACTTGTAAGTTAAGTAATTCTTGCATGATTTCACCCCCTTCCTAATATTAATAATCTATATAACTCAATATATAATTGAGATTATATGTAAATTTTACTGTTATTAAAATCGTAATACTCATCTATAATAAAAAATGGATTTCCATGTTTATCAGATAAACATATATTTCTATTTAAAGCTAGAATAACGCCTGAAGATCCTGTAAATAAATCATGAGACATTCTATATAGTCCATCTCCAGCATAACCATGAATATCATCAAAGCTAACTTGGAAGAAACTAATATTCTCTGACAATCTCATTAGTAATTCATTAGCGTAATCAGAATTCAAATATACTACACAATCCTGCAAGAATGTGATAACTCCTGACATCCCCCTTAAGTATCCAGGATATAGAGTCAAATCAGACTCGCAAACTTCAATAATTTCATCAAGTATCGCTCTATATTCTTCTTTTCTTGTTAATAAAAAATATCTTAATAATACACATCCAAGTCCTGCAATGCCATTATGAATATAGGGAGAATATATTCGAGTTTCTTCACCTTCTGGAAGGCTATTAAAGCTAATGTTTCCTAAATCATCTTTAATAAGCTTGTCCAAATCTGCTTCTAGTGCTTTAACACCCATATTAATATACTGTTTATCCTCTGTTTCTAAGTATAAATATAATAAGGTTAAAGCAACTCCACTAGAGCCTCTTGTTAAACCTGTATATATGTCTCCACTCTCATCTTTCCAATAATATAAATCATCTCTAACAATAGCTGTTCTTTTAATTTCATCTGCATCTTTCTTTGCAAGGTCAAGGTATTTAATATCGTTAGTTGTTTTATATAACTTAAGTAATGCAACAATCCTACCTGATAATCCATATGCTAAATCTGCCATTCCCATTTTTTGCTGAATCAATCTTTCCATAACTATTATTGCTTCATTTTTAAACCCTAATTCCACAAGAGCTGCAACTATTCCCGAAAGACCAACAAACAACCCAGGGGATATACTGTTTGGGAATCTGTAAAAATGTGTCATGAACCTATTTACTATTTCCTGAGTTTTATCACTACTAATGTTTTCACCAATACTTATTTTTTTAAGAGAGTAAAGAACACCCAATATACCAAATGCAAAAGAGTACTCACTTGTTAAAAACGCCATTGGATCTGATGCAAACATACTCTCACTAGAAGAGCAATCAATATTTGATATAATTGATTCTTTAATAAGCTTAATGCTTTCAATATCATTCTTTGTTTCTTTTAACTCTTTATCCTGTAACATATCTAAATGATTAGCATTCAAATATTCTAGAGCTTCCTCTGCATCATTAAATTCATAATTAACTAAACCATTAATTGTATTAATAATATTTTGTGGAATAACATTTAATTTCTCAAAGAATTTAATTATCTCAGTTTTCTTTTTTATAGATAAACTAAATATATTGTTAATTGGCATAATACAAGCTATAAATACTAATCCAAACTTATGTAAGTCTTTTTTGTATGCTGAATGTTCTCCTTCACTTGCAAACCCAGGTGTATACAAATTAATTTTATTGCATTCATCGGTAATATGAAAAGCTACCTCATAATCAATAAAAGTTACACTACCACTTTCGCTATTAAAAATTAAGTTATTTGGGGAAATATCATTTAATATTATCCCTTTGCTATGAATTTTTGAAACAGCTCGTAGGGTTGAACTAACAATCGCAAATAAATCCTTGATATAATCTGGCTTGATTCTATTCTCTTTTCTATCTCTGTTTACTAAAGGAGATCTATCAATTGCAAAATGCCCTAAGTTTTTTCCTGTTATGTATTCCTCTACTAAATAAACATTCCCATATTCCTCAATTAATTCAATTGTCATAGGTACACAATCTAAATCTTCTAAGTATTTCATTGTCGTATATTCTTTTTTTAATCTTTCAGTAGCATAGTTATGTTCACCATCTAGTCCAGTATATTTTCTTGCCTCCTTAATTACATAATCTTGGTTATTGTAAGTCCCAAGATATGCACCACCTTGTGCAGAAAAATATAAACTTTCCTTGATTTTATATTTAGCAAGCAATTTTGATTTGCCTTGATCAACAGGTTTATATAAAGTATCCTCTACAAACTCAGGTATATTAAAATATGGTACTCTACTATCCGAAATTAATTCATTTTTATTATCAATCATCTTAGTACTAAGTGTTCCATATCCATCTAAAACCCTTATAGGATTTATCTCTCCATATCTATAATAAATTATTTTTGAATCCTTATAAGGTCGATCAGATAGTATATATGGACCATCAAATCCTTTTAGAAGATTATATAAATCCTCAAGCGTTGATAAAAAAGCTTCCTCCGATGGATATATGACAATAAATTTACCACTGCTCACTCTTGCAACGTTCTTTCCATTAATATAAATGAATTGTTCAAGGTTTGTAGAAAACTTAAAATTCATTTGTTTCTCAATAACATATTTAGCTACTATATTTAAAATCTCTATATGATTTTTAAAGGTGGCAGAAATATGAATTTTCCATCCATTTGCCATCCTATTATTATTTGATATACCAATGTATGTCCACGGATCTTTAAACACTACAGGAAAGTTTTCATTTGTAATATAATTTTTTACGAAATAAATATAGTCATTTGGTTCAGTTTTAGATCTCAGGCTTTGTTTGTAATAATATCTGTCTTTCTTTAAAAAATTATTATGTATTCCTTCAGCTAAATCTCTCATAATAAATACCCCTTCCCTCTTCATTTGTGGTTATTCATACCATTGTTTTTGACTATTATAGAGTTTTGCATATTCTCCTTGTTTTTTAAGGAGTTCTTTGTGAGTACCTAACTCAACAACTTGTCCATTCTTCATAGTGATGATTCTATTCGCTAGCTTTGCAGCACCAATTCTATGAGTAACAAGGATTGCCGTTTTATCTTTTGTGCCTTCAATGAATTTTTTCATAATTCCCATTTCTTGTAAAGGATCTAAGGAGGCTGTTGGTTCATCGAAAACTATGAGGGAAGCTTTCTTATAATTTGCTCTAGCAATAGCTAGACGCTGCCATTGTCCTAACGATAAATCCGTTCCCCCAAATTCTTTTGAAAGCAGTGTATCCATACCTTCATCCCATTTTTGAATCATATAGACAAGGTCAACAGACTTTATACTTTCTTCTACTTTTTTATAATCAATGTTATTCGTATCTGAGATTGCAATATTTTCCCCAATACTTAATGCATACTGTTGAAAATTCTGGAATACCACAGTCACTTTTTCATACAAAGAACTTAACTTTAAATCATGAATAGAAATGCCATTATAGAGGATATCCCCTTCAGTTGGCTGATATAGCCCAGCAATTAACTTTGATAAAGTAGTCTTACCTGAGCCATTTTCTCCTACTATTGCTATTACCTCATTTGGCTTAATATTTAAGAAAATATTATTTAATGTATTATTAGCAGCATTAGGGTATCGAAAGTTTACACCCTTTACATAGATTTCTAAATTTTCCCCTTTGAGCACATCACTTTTTATCTCTTCTTTCCTCTCCAACATGCAATGAAGATTATACAAGCCATTATATGATTCCGAGACGTCTGCCAACTGAAAGTTGAATAGCTCTTCCATCCGATCATATATAATCTTTACAGTAATTAGAACTGCACCAACTTCCCCTACAGTTATTGCTTTTACTATAATCAAATAGTACAAAATTCCCAGGATTAAAATGTACCCTATGAAATAAATAATATTTAATACTAGTTTTATTGTGTTTATCTTATTAAAAGAGCTTAACACAAGCTTGTTAAATTTCTTTTGGCTTTCTAAAAACTTCTCCTTAAAGAAATTAGTTGCTTTAAGCTGTCGTGTTTCTTTGAAATATTTTCGTTCTCCGATGTATGTTTCATAAGCACTCATTCGTCTACGCTCTACTGCCAACTTCTCCTCAGTGAAACCTTGAATCTTATTTCTAAATCGGTAGCTTATAAAAGTAGGTATAAAAATACACCAAATAGCAATGCTTAAAAGTGGATGTAAACTAAAAAGATATATAAATATCATCACAAAGTAAAATGCAAAATAACTTATAATTGACTCTGTCTTAACCAATAGACTAATGCTTTTTTCAATTCCAGCTTTTGCTTTGTTAATGGCATCAAGCAACGTAGGATCTTCGAATTCTATCACCTTAATAATCGTCATCTTATGAAAGAAATCTTCCATAATTACTCCTGCCACAATTTTTTTTTGCCTGTCCCCAATATAATTAATAAAAGCATTTAAGATATCAGAAACTAATATTATAATAGATAAAATGCCAAAGCTTTTAAATGTATAATATATTCCCAAGTTTTTTTCAACTGCAAAAGTTATATCTTCAAGAAAACTTTTTAAAAACACCGTTTGCCCAAGAAGTAATATTGCTTGCACAAATCCAAGCAAAAGGATTACAATACATATCTGGGGGTTTTTAGATATCATTCTATGGAGCTCATGATGCATTATCCTAAAGAATTGCTTGTTCTTCATCGCTGTACCACATCCTTTGATTTTCATGCATTTCTTTATACAAACCACCATTTGCTAACAGTTCACCATGAGTACCCATCTGCTCTATCGTTCCATGACTTATCACAATAATCTTGTTTGCCAGCCTGGCAGCTCCAAGCCTGTGTGTAATAATAATCGATGGATTCCCGCTTAGAATCTTCATATAGTCTCTGTAGATGCTAGCTTCTGCAACAGGGTCTAATGCTGCTGTAGGCTCATCCAAGATATAGTACTTCCCTCCCTGAGCTATTGCTCTTATCATAGCAAGCTTCTGCCATTGACCAATGGAAAGGTCCGTATTATTACCCGTTAATCGTCCTAACTCAGTATCTAACCCCTTTGAAAATCTTTCTGGTTGGATAGGAAAATTAAGCTGTTCAAATAAGCTTAATACTTTTGATTTATCCATACTCTCGTTATTACCAAACAAAACATTATCAATAATGCTTATCTCATATTTTGCGTAATCTTGAAATACTACAGAGAATAGTAAATTTACATCTTCAATTTCTCTCAAATCCACTCCGTTTATGAGAATTCTGCCTTCATATCCGTCATAAAGCTTAAGAATTAGTTTTACTAAACTGGATTTTCCAGCACCGTTTTCACCTACAATTGCATACGTTTCCTTAGCATTCAATTTGAGATTAATGTTTTTTAAAGTATATTCCTCATTTCCAGGATATTTAAAGCTCACATTTTGAAACTCAACACTATCTACATGTTCTAACTTCACTGGTGAAGATATTTCCGGAACTTCTTCTAAATCAAAGAATTTCGTATAATCCTTCATGTAATTATTGGTATTAGCAAGTTGATAAATAATACTACTCAACCGCCATGATATCTTACTGCATAACTCAAGCAACTGCATAACTGTAGCTGTAAATAAGCCAATGGTGATTATACTATCAATAGTTAACTTCATTAGAACAACTATTATTCCTAAAAAAATGACATTAATAATTAAACTGGTAACCTTAACCCTTATGTAAAATTTTTTCTTAATAGCCATAAACATATTTACAGCGTGTTTATAGCTATTCTGCCACCTTTTAGCAACCCAAGATGAATAGTTGAATATTGTTCGCTCCTCTGCATAATCTTTGGAGACTAAAACATTTTCATAATTATCAAGCCTACGTTGAACCTTTTGAAACTTAACGAAGCTATCATAGCCCTCATCACCCGATTTTATCGATACCAGTATAATCGGAACAAAACACACTAAAATTATAATAGCTGCCACTAGAGAAAAAGTACTAATAATAACAGTGATAGAAGTAATTTTTATGACTAACTCAACTAAGTCAAAAAGATTGAAAAACCCATTTGTTATTTGCGCCGTCATACTATTTGCAGTTCTGTATATCAAATCCCAACTGTCTTTATTCTCAACTAATTCATACTTCAGCTGTGACCTTTTCTGTATACACTCTATTTTTAGAGACGAATTAAGTTCTAATTGAAGCTTTGCAGATATATATGCAATTAAATTTCCACTTAAATAACTAAAAAGACTTAGGGCTGCAATCCATAGAAATGTCGGCAGAATCTCTCTATATCCTATATTTCCCGCATATAGTCTTAGAATGTTATTTATAAAGTTTGAGTAAGCTATTACATAAAAAGATGGTAACAAACCTACTAATATACGCAATAAAATATATAGGCTTGTATACATTTTATTTATTCTCCAAGGTATTTTAATAAGAGCATATTGTCCCTTGAGCCAATTCATTATATTAGCCCCCAATTATATTTATAAAATTATAGAACTTTAAATTACCATCAGATACTTATCTATATACGTTTTTAGGTAAATGCATATATATTGTAAATTTAAATTATATATACACAGGTAAAGGTAATTAATCATTACAAAGAATGCAATTAATAGTTATATTTTACCACACTGCTAATAACTATTCAATCTATTATTTACATATTTGTAAATTAATTTTATATATGTAAAGTTTGTTCTGATGTTAATCCTTTCATCATACAATCCCTTTCATTCTAACCTTCTGGCAGACATCGAATGTTATTTTTGAAATATAATTTAAGATCATTTTATTGTTGCATAACTATCAAATATTATATTCATAAAATTATATGATTCATCATAATTTTTCCTTTATCAACATAAATCCCTCATCTATACTTGTTACACTCTTATAATGCTACAACTAACAAAAGACTGTTGATATATACGTATATCAACAGTCCATAACTAATCGTCTATTTTTTTATCATAATTTATACATGCTATCCATAGCAATCAAATACTCAGATACATTCTTTTAAAACATAGGACTATACAATCTCTTTTCTAATATCCTGAGGATCTCTTCATTTGACTTATTTACAACATTCACTAGTAATGCTCCATAACCAGTATTTCCTCCTTGAGTTGAAGAAGTAGCAGACGGTATATTATTTACCTCATAGTAGGGATATGTATCCATTTCGTTATATAGTACCGCATCTGCAACAATGTCTTCTCCAATGTAAAACACATTATGTCCCTTCTCTTCCAGTATACCTTTTAGTCCTTCCAATCCTCTTTGAATTGCGATATTCAAAAGACCACCTCCACATATATTATTTAGTAGAGATGGTCTTTTTATTCAATCAGTTTATGTATTCTATCTATTCCTTACTATTTATCTTCTTTTTTAGACATCTACTTATTGCCAGCTGCTCCTCAACTGATAATTGATAACTGGAAGTTCCATTGTCTACTGGTTTTGCATAACCTATAAACTCATTTCTACCATATATCCCCGTAAAAACAATTCCGCAATCATTATTATCTAATAAAGCTATAGAGTAGCTTAAGTCACTACCTGTATCATTAAAAGCATTATATCTTACTATGCTATGCTTCTGAATACATTTTTCTAATTGCTCCTGAATAAGCTCTTGTTGCTTTTTCACCGCAGCAAACTTCTCATCATTCGCACTTAAATTCTCCAAGTTTTCTAACAACACACCCTCAATGTTCTTACCATTAGTTCCTCTCATAAACTTTTTATATTTCTTGTTTAATGCAGATAATTGAGAGGATAATATTATATTCCATGTAAAGCTTATAACAATTATTACACCTAATATTATTACCATCAGAAATAAATTGTTTTCTAGATACAAATTCACAGCATCCATATTTATAAACACACCTCTTTTGATATTGATTTCAAGGCTTCTATAGCGATATCTACTTCATTTTTAGTATTAAAATACCCAAAACTAAATCTTACTGTACCTTGATCAAAGGTTCCTATAGTTTTATGTGCCATCGGTGCACAATGCAAACCCGGTCTTGTTGCTATATCATAATTCTTATCTAATGCAAAACTTACTTCCGATGATGTTTTTCCCTTTAT
Organism: uncultured Clostridia bacterium; assembly: GCA_942492835.1. Taxonomy (GTDB): domain Bacteria; phylum Bacillota; class Clostridia; order Lutisporales; family Lutisporaceae; genus GWB2-37-7. The sequence goes on from OW818645.1 coordinate 2,132,799, forward strand.
ATTTAAGGATACAACTGGTGCATGATTTTCCACATCTAATAGTCCATATAAGATTATATCTTTTATTTCAGAAGCTTGTTGAATAAAATACTTTGTTATTGTCTCCTCGTGCTTTCTTATGTTTTCTATACCTTTTTCTTTAATAAAGCTTAGTCCTGAAGCCAACCCTGCAATACCAGGCGTGTTTGGCGTACCACTTTCAAATTTATCAGGTAAAATTTCCGGTTGTTCAAGAGATTCGGACATACTACCTGTGCCACCCTCTCTCATTTGTCTCAATGGAATTCCTTCTCTAATATAAAATCCTCCAACTCCTTGGGGGCCCATCAAACCTTTATGTCCAGTGAAAGTCAGTATGTCAATATTCATATCCTCAACATCTATATTATAAGTTCCAGCAGTTTGTGCTGAGTCCACTATAAATATTAATTTTTCATTATGTGCTAATAAACCCATTTCTTTTATTGGCATTTTTGTGCCTATAATATTAGAAGCATGAGTACTTATTATTACTTTTGTACTAGGTTTAATTGCTTTTGAAATTTCCTCAAGAGACAATTCTCCCTTTTTATTGCACTGAATTATTGTAGTTTCTACTCCTTGTTTTTCCAATGTTTTTAGTGGTCTTAATACAGAATTGTGCTCCATACTTGTGGTTATTACATGGTCACCACTTTTTAGTATCCCTTTTAACGCCGCATTTATAGCATCTGTTGCATTAAGAGAAAATATTACATTGTCTGACTTTTTTGAATTTATCATCTCTGAAAACAGTTCTCTGGCTTCAAGTAATATTCTTCCTGCTTCTAAAGATAATCTATGTCCAGATCGTCCTGGATTTGCACCATACTCTCTCATACATTTATCAACTGCCTTATAAACGCACTCAGGTTTTGGGAAACTCGTTGCAGCATTATCAAAATATATCATTTTTACTCCTTTGTTTCACGTGAAACATTATTTTCTCTTTGCAAATATGTTTCACATGAAACATATGCATGATATCTGTTTATTATCGTTTTAAGCAACTTTGCTTATTAGCAATGTAAATACATTGCTAGGTCAAAAACAATTCATTGTAGGTCTTTTAAAAGAGCCGCTATTTTTCCAGCAGCTCTAATATTCTTTCCAAATCATCGTTATTATAGTACTCTATTTCTATTTTACCTTTAGATTTTTTATGTACTATACTCACTTTAGTAGCTAATGCTTTTTTTAGTCTTTCTTCCAATTCTATGATTTCTACACTTTTTTTATTTTCTTTCTTTGGCTCACCTTTTTCCTTTTGCATTACAAGTTTCTCGATATCCCTTACATTTAGTTGCTGGTCGATTATTTTCAGCGCAATTTCTATTTGTCTCTTTTTATCTGTTATTGACAAAAGTGCTCTTGCATGTCCAGCTGAAATTTTTCCTTGTACTACAAATTCTTTAATTTCTCCCGGAAGATTTAAAAGTCTTAGTGTGTTTGCAATTGCAGATCTACTTCTGCCTATTTTTTCTGATATTTCTTCCTGTGTCATATCGTGCTCTTCAATTAAACTCTTATAAGCTATAGCTTCTTCAATAGCATTTAAATCCTGTCGTTGTAAATTCTCTATTAAAGCTATTTCCATAACTTGAATATTACTATAATCCTTTACAACCACTGGCACTGACTTCAAACCTGCTAATCTTGCTGCTCGCCATCTTCTTTCTCCTGCAACAATTTGATAGTTTTCATCAATCTTCCTTACAATGATCGGCTGTACTACGCCATGCTGCTTTATAGAATCAGCTAATTCCTGCAAGGATTGATCATCAAAATTTCTTCTAGGCTGATTTTGATTTGCTTCAAGCTCTGTAATCCTCAACTCAGATATCGAAGACCCTACATCCTGATCATTCTCTCTTATTAAAGCACCTAGCCCTTTTCCTAATCCATGTTTATTCATTAGTATACACCTTCACTTAAATATATAAATTCTTCTGCCAAATCGCTGTATGCTTCAGCACCCTTTGATTTATTATCGTACTTAATGATTGATAGTCCATAGCTCGGTGCTTCAGCAAGTCTGACATTTCTCGGAATCATAGTCGTATAAACCTTGCCCTTAAAATACTTCTTAACTTCATCTACGACTTGGATAGATAGGTTAGTTCTGCCATCAAACATACTAAGTACTACGCCTTCTATCTCCAAATCGGGATTAAGACCCTTCTTTACTAGCTTTATAGTATTCATCAATTGGCTTACGCCTTCCAAAGCGTAATACTCACACTGTATAGGTATAAGCACGCTGTCTACTGCCGATAAAGCATTTATTGATAATAAGCCCAAAGATGGAGGACAATCAATAAAGACATAGTCAAACCTATCCTTTATACTGTCGATGCAATCTTTTAGCTTTAACTCTCTTTCATTTAGCGTTGTAAGCTCAATTTCAGCTCCTGCCAGCTGTACACTGGAAGGAATTAAATATAGATTTTCTTGATTTGTTTCAACAATGCAATCCTTGGCATCAGTACTTCCTATTAAAGCGTCATATATTGTATAACTCAATAAATTCTTATCAATTCCAATGCCACTTGTTGTATTTCCTTGAGGATCGATATCGATCATAAGAATTTTTTTTCCTTGTTCAGCTAAACAAGCACAAAGATTGATCACCGTTGTTGTTTTGCCTACACCACCCTTCTGGTTAAAGACAGCGATAGATTTTGACATACCCACACCCCTCAGCTACTCATTTGTAATATAATTACTTCTATATCTATAATATAATAAATTACCCTAATATAAAAGAAAAACTTGCCTAAACCTCAAATTTAATCAATAAACTTCGTGTTTTGTTAAAAATCTACTTATTATTGACAAATAAATCTTTGTAATATCGCCGTGATATAGAAATATAATATATAGAACGTATTATTTTGTTAATGTAAATTGTTTAGCTCGATACAAATAGTTTAATTTTTCAATAGAAAAAGGAGGATAAGATGCTAAAAGCAATTTTTTCTACTTTTATTTTAGTTTTTATTGCAGAGCTAGGGGATAAAACACAACTTGCTACTATGCTTATTTCAGCAAAGTCAAAATCAATTGTTCCAGTATTTATAGGTGCAAGCTTAGCTTTAGTCTGCTCATCTGCTATGGGCGTTTTTGCAGGTACATATCTATCTAAGTATGTTCCTCCACTATATATTCAAAATACCGCAGGCGTATTGTTTCTACTAATGGGGATTTTGATATTGTCTGGTAAAATATAACCTTAATAGACTGCACCTAAGAGAATTTCAAAGCACATAAAAAAGAACCCATTTGTAATAGAAATCTAGATAGCTTCTATTTAATCAAGTTGGGTTCTTTTTCATTATTTAATTATTAATATAATTTAGTATAACTATTTCTATGCAATAATAGTGTACTAGCTGGTACTTTATTATCTTTTCGGTACTTTTAAGGTAATTTCTATATATTCACCCTTATCAACTTGTCCGTATTCAACATTATGACCCGTTTTTAATATCTCTTTATACGTATTCTTAATAGAGTTTATATATATATTATAGTTTATTTTCCCCCGCATTTTTCTCTGTACTTTATTGTCTGTATTTGTTGCAGCAGCTTCATCTAGCATCTTTTCTATTAGCTCTTCGGTTTTCTTTACATTTAGCTGCTTCTTTAAAACAGCCTTCAGTGCCTTTATCTGCATTGCCTCATCTGGAAGCTTCAATAGTGCTCTTGCATGTCGCTCAGTTAAGCCATTACTTAACAATGCAGCTTTAACATCATTTGGAAGCTTTAATAGTCTTAGCTTATTTGCTATAGTTGACTGCTTTTTACCTACCTTCTGTGCTAGCTCCTCCTGAGTTATGCCATGATCTGTTATAAGATTAAAATATCCTTCTGCTTCTTCCATGAAGTTTAAATCTTCTCTTTGAAGATTCTCTATAAGTGCAATTACTGCAGAATCCTGCTCAACTATTTCAACAACAATAGCAGGTATAAACTTTGCTCCCGCCAACTTTGAAGCCCTAAGCCTTCTTTCCCCCGAAATAAGTTCATAAAAATTATCACCTATACTTCTCACATTTATAGGCTGTAACACTCCATATTGTTTAATGGATGTCGATAATTCCTCTAACGCATTCTTGTTAAACTCTTTTCGTGGCTGATACGGATTGGGTGCTATTCGGTCAACCGATATATTTAAGACTACCAAATTCTCACTCAAGTCCATCATTCCTCTCAAATTCATTAAAGCTTGTACAAAATAAATATATTATACCGTATTTTAAATGATTCGCCATAAAGCTAATACTTCCTTCTAATTATTGTTTAAATAGGACAATTATAACATGATTATTTTTCTACAAAATATTTAAGTTGTGTCATAGAATGGGGTCTGCTGATGGTTTTCCAGCCTTCCTAGGATATTTTGTCGGTGTAATCTTTATCTTCTCAATAATTATAATATAATGTGTAATATCACTATAAGGTAACTTATAGCTTTTTACCTCTTTCAATCTTCCTCCTAAAGTCTTTATAGCAGCATCCGCGTTATCTAGCTCTTCTTTATATGAAGGACCCTTTTGACAAACAAAATATCCCCCAACCTTAACAAAAGGAAGGCAGTATTCACATAGAACATTCATAGCAGCCACTGCTCGCGACAATACAATATTATACCTCTCTCGATGCTGCTTGCTAATCCCTGCATCCTCAGCTCTAGAGTGAAGTAATGTAACTTCTTTAAGTTCTGTTTTGCTTACTACATCCTCCAAATATTTGATACGTTTATTAAGTGAGTCCAGTAGAGTAATACTTACCTTCTCATTCAAAATCTTTATCGGTATCCCTGGGAAGCCTGCACCTGTTCCTACATCAATAATATTGTCCCCAGCCTTTATATATCCTGTAGCTAAGCATGTAGCTGAATCAAGGAAATGCTTTATGTCTACCTCTTCAGGCTCTGTAATAGAAGTGAGGTTAATTTTCTCATTCCACTCAAGCATTAACTCCTTAAAAACTTCAAGCTTCTCGACTTGCTCTGTAGTAAACTCAATATTTAATTGCTCTAAGCCACCTTTAAGCAGCGATTTATATTCCAACTTATTCACTCCTTCTAGTTCTTCGAAGCTGTTCTATGTAAACCATAAGCACCGATATATCAGCAGGCGATACTCCCGAAATTCTAGAAGCTTGACCTAAGTTATCAGGCTTTATGCTAGTCAACTTCTGCCTAGCCTCTATAGATATACCTTTTATCTCCATAAAGTCAATTTCCTTTGAAATCTTCTTGTTTTCCAGTTTTTTGAATTGCTCTGCTTGCTTTAACTGCTTTTTAATATAGCCCTCATATTTTATTTTAATTTCAACTTCTTCTGCTAATTCTCTTTCAAGCTCTGGCATAGAATCGTCTATTTCCTTAAGCGTGTGGTAAGAAATTTCTGGTCGCCTCAATAACTCAAATAAGCTAATTCCACTTTTAATTTCAGTACTATTATACTTTTCAAAATATGCCTTTACATTATCAGAAAATGTAACTCTTTTATTTTCTAGACGTCTTATTTCTTGTTCAACTGCACTCTTTTTTTCGATATACCTTTTATATCTCTCCTCAGAAACTAAACCTATATCATAACCCTTTTGAGTCAGCCTCAAATCTGCATTGTCTTGCCTCAATATAAGTCTGTACTCAGCTCTGGACGTCATCATTCTATAAGGTTCATCAGTACCCTTTGTGACCAAATCATCAATCAGTACCCCTATGTAAGCTTCAGATCTATCTAAAATTAAAGGCTCTTCGCCTTTCACCTTTAAAGCTGCATTAATACCTGCCATTATACCTTGTGCGGCAGCCTCCTCATAACCAGAGCTTCCATTAATTTGACCAGCAAAAAACAAGCCTTCCACAAGCTTTGACTCTAAACTCAAATTCAATTGAGTAGGATCAATACAGTCATATTCAATTGCATAGGCAGGTCTCATCATTTGACAATTTTTAAGCCCGTCTATACTTCGAAGCATTTTAATCTGGACATCCTCAGGTAAGCTAGAAGACATTCCCTGTACATATAGCTCTTTTGTTTGAGTTCCTTCTGGTTCCACAAAAATTTGATGAGACTCTTTATCTGGGAAATTTATTATCTTTGTCTCTATCGATGGGCAATACCTAGGCCCAACACCTACTATATCTCCTGTATATAAGGGTGACCTATGAAGATTATCCTTTATAATTTTATGCGTTTTTTCATTTGTATAGGTTAAATAACATGGTAACTGATCTAATTCCAAATCTCCCGTTAAAAAGGAAAAAGTATTTATATCTTTATCTCCAGGCTGCTCAGACATTTCCTCGAAATTTACAGTTCTACTATCTATCCTTGCTGGAGTTCCAGTTTTAAATCTTCTTAGTTTAATGCCAAAGCTTTCAAGATAACCAGAAAGTCTCGTGGCTGGATAAAGTCCATTTGGACCGCTCTCATAACTCACCTCACCTATTACTACTTTACTCCTAAGATATGTACCAGAGGCTATTACAAGGCTCTTACAATTGAATACCGCACCCAATTGAGTAACTATACCTGTAACTTTTCCTTTTTCAACATTGATTTTATAAACTTCTGTTTGTTTAATATCCAGGTTTTCTTGACATTCTATAACATACTTCATTCGATCTTGATATTGTTTCTTGTCAATCTGAGCTCTCAGAGCCCTTACAGCAGGTCCTTTCTTTGTGTTTAGCATCCTTATTTGGAGCATTGTCATATCGCCATTTATACCCATCTCTCCACCTAAGGCATCAACCTCACGAACCAAGTTCCCCTTAGCAGGACCACCAAGTGATGGATTACACGGCATCATAGCCACACTATCTAGATTTATTGCTGTCACCAATGTCTTTAAACCCATTTTTGCTGAAGCTAAAGCTGCCTCACATCCTGCATGCCCCGCTCCAATTACAATTACATCATATTCACCTGCAAAGTATTCCATAGCTTCACTCCTATTTACCAACGCAAAACTTGCTAAATATTTCCCTTATTATATCCTCTTCAACTACATCTCCTGTTATCTGACCTAGTCTTTCCCAAGCTTCTTTAATATCAACAGACAATAAATCAACAGGTATACCTGCTTTAAGAGAGCTAATAGCCTTTTCTATACTTTCTAAGGCTTTATCCAGCAAATCCTTATGTCTTATATTTGTTACTATTTTGTTTTTACTGATGCTTGCTTGCCCCTGATAAACAAAATTTTTAATTATCATTTCTAGTTTATCAATTCCTATTTGATCCTTTACAGACATTTCTACCATGTTGCCCTCTTCAAATTTATTAGAAAAATAATCTAAATTTACTGCTAAACCCTTATCTATTTTATTCGCAGCAACTATTATCTTTTTATTTTTAATTAAGTTCATAATCTCCTGATCTTCTTCTTGTAAAGGTGAAGAAGCATCTATCGTAAAAATCACTAACTCTGCTTCATCTATTGCCGCCTTTGTTCTTTCTACCCCAATCTTTTCTATAACATCTTCTGTTTCCCTTATCCCTGCAGTATCAACTAGCTTAACAAGAATTCCACCAATATTCAGATACTCTTCAATTATATCTCTAGTCGTTCCAGGTATATCTGTAACTATTGCTCTATTCTCTTTTAATAAGATATTTAAAAGAGAGGATTTTCCTACATTAGGTCTTCCTACTATAGCAGTACTTAAACCATCTTTTATAATCTTACCCTCTTCAAAGCTATATATAAGCTTCTTTACAGATATCAATACATTTTCTGACGTATTTAATATGTTCTCCTGCGTTACTTCCTCAATATCATGTTCAGGAAAATCAATAGAAGCTTCAATATGTGCAAGTATTGAAACAAGTTCCTCCATAATTCTATGAATTTCCTTTGACAAATCGCCTTCCAGTTGATTTAAAGCAGCATTTAATCCCTTTTCCGTTTTAGAGGTAATAACATCTATAACTGCCTCTGCCTGAGCTAAGTCTATTCTTCCATTTAAGAACGCTCTCTTTGTAAACTCTCCAGGCTCAGCCATCAAAGCTCCATTCTTTAAAACAAGCTCCATAATCTTTCTTACAGATATAATTCCCCCATGGCAATGTATCTCCACTACATCCTCAGTTGTATATGAATGAGGTTCTCTCATTATTATAGCTAGTACCTCATCTACTACATCCCCTTCACTATCTATAATGTGCCCGTATGTAGCCATTCTTGAGGGAATATCAATAGTATTGATATTCTTTTTTGCTTTAAATACTTTATTTAAAATATCTATAGACTTGTTTCCGCTTAGTCTTACTATCCCTATTCCTGCTTCACCAGGTGCAGTGGCAATAGCAGCTATAGTATCCTCATAAAACATCATACAAGCTCCTCCTAAGTACTTATTCATTATGTATTATACCAATTATATGTTTTACACTATACATTTACTCTTAAACTCAATACATCTTCAATATATACAATATTACTATTTTAATCATTATGGGACAAGATAAAAATATTCATAATAAAAAAACTTGTATTGATGCATTTTACAGAAATAATGTTTTAGATAGCGTTATCTTTCCTATACATTATTAAAATAAAACCCAGTATTTCTACTGGGTTTTCACTACTTAAGAGCTATTACTACTTTTCTATAGGGCTCTTCTCCCTCACTATATGTAGTTATTTTGTCATACTCTTGAAGAGCTGAGTGTATTATTCTTCTTTCATATGGATTCATAGGTTCAAGCTCTACCTTTCTGCCTGACTTAGCAACATTATCCGCTAATCTTTTAGCAAGCCTGCTTAAAGTTTCTTCTCTCTTACGTCTATAATCCTCCGTATCAAGAATTATCTTTACATAGCCTTCTTTACCTTTTTCTTTATTTACTACAAGACTTACAAGGTATTGTAGTGAGTCAAGCGTCTGACCTCTTCTACCTATTATAATGCCCATTTTAGGACCAGCTAGGTTTATATATAAGTTATCTTCATTCAATTTAATTCTAATTTCTGCTTTTATATCCATTGCATCTAACACTTGACGTAAAAACTTTTGAGCAGTATTATAATCCTCTTGTGTTGCAGAAAGTCTCGTTTCATTAACTCTTGTAGGATGCGTTTGTCTTACTTCCTTAGGCTTAGTTGATTCATTAGGCTTTTCAATAAGTGTAACTCTTACTTTAGCTTGCCTTGTACCTATTATTCCAAATAATCCCTTGCTAGGTTGCTCTAAAACTTCAACCTCTACTTCACTTTTGCTTACATTTAACTCTTTTAAAGCAATTTCCACTGCTTCATCAATAGTTTTTGCATTTTTTTCTATATATTTCATACTGCAATTATGCCTCCTTTTTTGCAGGTTTATTTCTCAACATCACCGCTTGCTGTACTATTGTAAATATATTACCTACTATCCAGTAAATTGCAAGTCCCGCAGGTACTGTATAAGTAATAAACGCAAACATTATAGGCATCATATTTGTCATTGATTGCTGTGTTGGATCCTTTGTAGTAGGACTAACCATTTTCATTTGTATATATGTTGTTACACCTGAAATTATAGCAAGTACTGGTATTGCGAAGGTTCCAACCATTAATAATGTAGCTTTAGTTTCTACCAAGCCAATATCTGTCATCCATAAAAAGCCTCTTGATATTTTTGCATACGCTTCAGGCGATCCAAATACATATTTTGCTGGATCTCTCAAAACATTGAAAAGTGCTATTACTATTGGCAACTGTATCAAAGAAGGTAAACAACCAGATGCCGGATTGTATTTTTCTTCTTTATATAGTTCCATTAGCTTTTCATTTACTTTAGCCTTATCACCCTTATATTTCTCTTGTAAGGCCTTCATCTTAGGCTGCATATCATTCATTCTCTTTGTAGACTGAGTTTGTTTTATATTTATTGGAAGAAGTATTACCTTAGTTATTAGTGTAAAGGCTACTATAGCGTATCCATAATCTTTAATAAAATTATATAGCCAAAGCATGAGCTGTCCCATAGGATTAGCAATAATGTCTAACATATTTCCCCCTTATCGGTTATATTTATTTAACCACTTATTTATTGTGTTTACTTTCTAATTCCGGTACCGGATCATAACCGCCTGGATGAAAAGGATTACACCTAAGTATTCTTTTCACTGCAAGTCTAGTTCCAGTTATAGCTCCAAATCTATCTATTGCCAAAATAGCGTAACTTGAACACGTAGGTATAAAACGACAATTCTTACCTAACAATGGTGATAAAAAGATTTGATATAATCTTATTATAAATATAAGTGTTTTTTTCATAAAAATTACTTCTTTTCATTATTTCTTTAATATTCGTGCTCTAATCAAAGCTGATTCTATATTTTTATGAATATTCTCATACTCTGCTTCTGCACTTCCTTTTCTTGCAGTAAAAACTATATCAAAGCCATTCTTTAAATTCTCATCAAATAATCTAAAATTTTCTTTCATCAATCTTTTTATCCTGTTTCTAGTTACAGCTTTTCCAACCTTCTTACTTACTGAATACCCTACCTTATTATATTGTGAGAAATTTTTTACAGCATACATAACTATGTATTTTTCAACATAGTATCTACCTTCAGTATAGACCTTTTTAAATTCTGCATTCTTCTTCATTCGTTGTAGGGTAATCATATAGCCTCCAAAATTCAATCATATGCTTTTCTACAGAAAAAGGCCACAAAGGCGGCCTTATACTGTTAATCTATTTCTACCTTTTCTTCTTCTACGCTTCAAAACTAATCTGCCATTTGCAGTGCTCATTCTTTCTCTGAAGCCATGAACCTTTTTTCTTTGTCTCTTTTTTGGTTGATATGTCTGTAACATGCTTACACCCCCCAACATACTTAACTTATAATTAATGTGAAAATGTTTTTAAAGTTAATAGGTAATATGCTCAAAATAATAATCCACAGCAATTAAACCAAAGTTTAACATTATGCACAATTCACCATCATACATTAAAATTATATATATATTGATATTCCCTGTCAACTATTATATTATCTCATTTTTTTTCTATTTAATCTATAAAAAACTTATAACAATATTTATAACATGTTAATAAATTTGTTCACAGCTGCATTTATTTGTGGATAAATATTGTATTTGTTCAATCCTTTTGTTATTATATTTATGAGGTTGTGTATAACTTATTATTTATATTCAGTTAATGTCTGACTTATTAACAGTTGTGCATATTTTGTGTATAACTATTAATATCTGTGTATTAAACTTTAATACATTGTCAATAATCTAAATGAACGCTTAATTTTAAAGTTGTTACCTTTGTGTATTTGTTAGATTAACAGCTTGTTTAAAATATAAATTTCATTATTTTATATTAACAAGTTATCAACAATTTTATACATACTTTATTTTTTTTGCAACTTTTCTTTTTTTATTATTATTGTGTACAAGTTTGTTTATAAATGACAATATAAAAGAAATTCCTTAATTATATATAAAGAATACCATCCTTTTATTAAACCTTGATAAGGAGGACCAATATGAACCCTCGCATGCATGAAATATGGGATAAAACTCTAGATTTAATTAAAGTCGAACTAACTGAAGTAAGCTTTAACACTTGGCTTAAAGCTATACAGCCGGTTTCTTTATCGGTTGATACCTTTACCTTTTCTGTACCAGATGATTTTACAAAAGGTATATTAGAAGCTAGATATCTAACATTAATAAAAAATGCTTTAAAACAGGTTTCTTCTACCTATTATGATGTAAATCTTATTATAGGCTCAGAAGATAAAGAATCATTTCAACCTGATGAAATAAATAGAGAAACAACAGAAGAAGATCAATCAAAAAGCCCTCTTAATCCTAAGTATACTTTTGATACATTTGTAATAGGAAACAGTAATAGACTTGCACATGCAGCATCCGTAGCAGTAGCAGAATCACCTGCAAAGGCATACAATCCTCTATTTATATATGGAGGAGTTGGTCTAGGAAAGACACACTTAATGCATGCAATCGGCCATTATATACTTAATCAAAACAAAAAAACCAAGGTAGTATATGTTTCTTCAGAGACCTTTACCAATGAACTTATAAATTCTATAAGAGACGATAGAAATGTAGAATTTAGAAACAAATATAGAACTATTGACGTGCTTTTAGTTGATGATATTCAGTTTATCGCTGGCAAAGAAAGAACACAGGAAGAATTCTTCCATACCTTTAACGCTTTGCATGAGGCTAATAAACAGATTATTATATCTAGTGATAGACCACCAAAAGAAATACCTACTTTAGAGGACAGACTACGTTCAAGATTTGAATGGGGACTAATTGCTGATATACAAGCACCAGATTTAGAGACTAGAATTGCTATTCTTAAGAAAAAAGCTAAAATTGAAAATTTAACTATATCAGATAATGTTATGCATCTAATCGCAAAGAAAATTCAGTCCAATATAAGAGAACTGGAAGGGGCACTTATTAGAATAGTTGCTTATTCTTCTCTTACAAATGGAGAAATAAATGAAGACCTTGCAGAAGAAGCATTAAAGGATATAATAACAAACATAAAGCCTAAGATAGTAAGTCCAAATACTATTAAAGAAGCTGTTGGAAGCTACTTCAATATAAAGATAGAAGATTTCAATGCAAAAAAAAGAAACAAATCAATTGTTTATCCCAGACAAGTTGCAATGTATCTTTGCAGAGAAATAACAGATCTATCCTTACCTAAAATAGGCGAAGAGTTTGGTCGAGATCATACAACAATAATGCATGCTCATGATAAGATTTCAAACGAAATAAAGATAGATCCAAATCTTAAATCAATAATAGAAGATCTGACAAACAGAATAGAAAACAGATAAAAACTCTTTCTCCCAATATATAGGGATATACTGTAGATATCATGTTTATAATGTGTTGATAATTAATATTTCTATTTTTTTCAATTTTTTGTGTGCATAAACGGTACTTTTTTGTTAACATATTATCAACAAGCAAAAGAACTCTAAACACTCAGGTGTAATGACTTTTCCACGAATTCACAGCCCCTATTACTATTACTAAAAATATTTTAACTTTTTTATATATAATAACGATTTTGGAGGTTATCCACAATGAAGATTATTACAAACAAACTTTCTCTATTAAATGGCATAAATATTGTTCAAAAAGCTGTTCCATCCAAAACTACACTTCCTATTCTTGAGGGTATTCTTTTGGAAGCAAAAAATGGAAAGCTTAAAATAACAGGAACAGATTTAGAAATAGGAATAGAAACAACTATTAATGTAGATGTAATATTACCTGGAAGAATAGTTATATCATCAAAAATGTTAGGTGAAATAGTAAGAAAGCTTCCAGATTCAGATATTGAGCTTGAGTTAAAGGATCATAATACTGTTTATATAAAATGCGAAAACTCACATTTTAAAATAAACAGCTTGACTGCAGATGAATTTCCGGAACTCCCTCAAGTAATGAAAGAAAATGGAATCATTCTTTCTCAAAATAAACTTAAAGAAATGATAAGACAAACAATATTCTCTGTTTCAATAGATGAAATACGTCCTATACTTACAGGAGTATTATTTGAAGCAATAGGAGATAAGCTATCAATGGTTGCACTTGATGGTTTTAGAATGTCTGTTAAAAATTGTGGAATAATTAATGATTCTTCTTTTAAAGCAGTTATACCAGGAAAATCATTATCAGAAATAGGAAAGATATTAGAAGACACAGAAGAGGCAGTAAATATATATTTCTCAAAAAATCAGATATTAGTACAAATACAGAATACAATAGTAATTTCAAGACTGCTTGAAGGTGAATTTATAAACTATAAGCAAATAATACCAAATGATTATAAAATAAAAATTACTGTTGAAACTACTAAACTAATTGAATCTTGTGAAAGAGCAGCATTGTTTGCTAGAGATTCTAGCAACAATATGATAAAATTTGAAATAAATGATGATACTATGTCAATTAAATCTAATTCACAGAATGGAAATGTACAGGAAGAGATTAAAATAAATAAGCAGGGTGAAGATATTGAAATAGCCTTCAATGCAAAATATTTTATGGATGTTCTAAAGGTTATAGATAGTGAATTAATAACAATAGAGTTTACAACAAATATAAGCCCAAGCATACTAAGACCATCAGATGATAATTGCTATTTATACTTAATACTACCATCAAGATTTAAAAAATAATGAATTATATAAAAGTACAGAGTTATTTTCACTTAAATACTTATTAATTCTGAACCACCCGTTATGGGTGGTTTTGCACAAAAAATGAATATAAATTATTAAAGTAGGTGATATATTTGAAAGAAATAACTATAAATAGCGAATTTATAAAGCTTGATCAATTTCTGAAATGGGCAGAAGTTGCAAGCACAGGAGGAGAAGCAAAGACTCTTATAATAGACGGAGAGGTAAAAATAAATAATACTGTAGAGTTTGCCAGAGGAAAAAAGATTCATGTAGGAGATATTGTAGAAGTTCAAGAAAAACAGTTTAAAGTAGTAAAAGAATAGTTTTTACTTGTGAGGAGTGCATATTTTGCATATTAAGAATATTTCATTAATGAATTTTAGAAATTATGAGCATGAAGAAATAGAATTAAACAAAGGAGTCAATATTTTCTACGGTCAGAATGCTCAAGGTAAGACAAATATAATTGAGTCTATACATCTTCTTTCTACAGGTAAGTCTCATAGGTCTCAAAAGGAAAATGAACTTATAAATTGGAATAAAGAAGATTCTAAAATTAAAATATCATATGAAAAGGATGGCCAAGATAATATTCTTGAAATGTATCTTAAAAAGAATCAGAGAAAATCAATAAAGTTGAATGGAGTAAGATTTAACAAAACAGGAGAGCTCTTGGGAAATCTGATTACCGTTATTTTCTCACCTGACCATATGAAAATAATAAAAGAAGGTCCAGTAGAAAGACGCAGATTTATAGATATAATAATGTCTCAAGTGAAGCCGGGGTATTTTTATAACTTAAGTCAATATGTTAAGCTGCTTGTTCAGAGAAACAACCTTCTTACTCAAGCAAAAGAAAATCCAAAAGTAATTAATACAATAGATATTTGGGATCAACAGTTAGTGGAATATGGCACAAAGGTGATAAAAGAGAGAATAACCTTTCTTAAGCTTATTCAAGAATATGCAGTAGAAATACATAATAGCATAACAAATGGTAAAGAAAATCTAAAGCTGGAGTATAAAAGTTCAATATGTTATGCAAGTGAAGATGAAGAAAATATAAAGAAATCTTTTAAAAAAGAATTAGAAAAGTTTAGAGCAATTGACATAAAAAGAGGAGTAACTAGTAAGGGTCCTCATAGGGATGATATTCTTTTTTATATAAATGATATGGAAGTAAAAACTTATGGGTCTCAAGGTCAGCAACGTACAACATTACTTTCTCTTAAGATAGCAGAGCTAAAGTTTATGAATAACGAGACAAATTCTTATCCTATATTATTATTGGATGACGTATTTTCAGAACTAGATACAGAAAGACAAAGATTTTTAATGAAATTTATAAATGAAATTCAAACATTTATAACCTGTACAGATGTAGAATATTTTAAGAATCTTCAGATAGAAGATTACTCTTTATTTAATGTAATTAAGGGAAAAATTTGTAAAATATGATATTTTTATAATGCATAGGAAAGTTAAGATATACCTTAAAAAACATTAAGTAATGCATTTTATAAAAGGCTTCAATAATTTAAATAAATTTCAAATAAAAGCCTTTTATATTATACAAACCTTTAAGTTTTGACTGTAGAGAGTTATAATTATAGATATGTAAATTTTAGAACATCAATTAATCCAAAGGAGGTCAAATAGATGTTTATTCATTTGGGTGGAGATATTGTAATATCGTTAAAAGATGTTATTTCAATAATGGACATGGAATCAAGTAATATATCAAACACCACAAAGGAATTTTTAAGTATAGCTGAGGAGGAAGGCTTTATTAAGAAAATTTCAAAAGATCAGCCTAAAACCTTTATACTTACTGAGAAGGATAATAAAACAATAATATATTTATCTCCAATATCCTCAGTTACGTTATATAAGAGAGCTGGTTTTATCGATAATATATCGCTTAAATAAACAAATTTTTATTATTTTTTGGAGGTTGAGACAAATATATGGAGGAAAACAAGAATAATATTCAGCAATATGAAGCAGAGCAAATACAGGTACTAGAAGGTCTAGAAGCGGTTCGTAAAAGACCAGGTATGTATATAGGCAGTACAGGATTAAAGGGTCTGCATCATCTTGTATGGGAAATAGTAGACAATGCAGTAGATGAAGTTTATGAAGGTGGATGTAGGAATATAAATGTATTTATACACCCAGGTAACTCAGTTAGTGTAGAGGATGACGGTAGAGGTTTCCCTGTTGGAATACATCCAAAAATGGGTATACCAGCTGTTGAAGTTGCTCTTACTGTGCTGCATGCAGGAAGTAAATTTGGTGGTGGCGGTTACAAGGTATCTGGCGGACTTCATGGAGTTGGGGTATCTGTAGTTAATGCTTTATCAGAATGGCTAGAAGTAAAAGTAAAAAGAGATGGGAAAATACATCAGCAAAGATATTCAAGAGGTAATTCTATAACAAAATTAACTGTAATTGGTGATACAGAGACTACAGGAACTACAGTATCTTTCAAGCCTGACCCTGAAGTATTTGAAGAAATAGAATTCAATTTTGATACTTTAGAGCATAGATTTAGAGAATTAGCCTTCTTAAATAAGGGAGTCAAAATATATATTAAAGACGAAAGATATGATGTTGAGAAAACCTTTATGTATGAAGGTGGTCTAGTATCCTTTGTTAAATATCTAAACAAAAGCAAAGATCCGCTGCATGATGAGCCAATATATATTCATACAAAGAAGGATAACTTAGAGGTTGAGATTGCGATACAGTATAATTCTAGCTATAGTGAAAATATTTTAAGCTTTGCAAATAATATAAACACCTTAGAAGGTGGCACACATGCTAGTGGCTTTAAAAACGCACTTACAAAGGTTATAAATGATTATGGTAGAAAGTATAAATTTATTAAAGAAAATATGCCAAATCTTCAGGGTGAAGATGTAAGAGAAGGTCTGACAACTGTAATAAGTGTAAAGCTAACAGATCCTCAATTTGAGGGTCAAACTAAGACAAAACTTGGAAATCCTGAAGTAAGAGGATTAGTTGATTCTGTAGTTACAGAGAATTTTGAATCATATCTTGAAGAAAATCCTTCAAGTGCAAAAATAATAATGGAAAAAGCCTTAACCGCTTCAAGGGCTAGAGAAGCTGCCAAAAAGGCAAGAGAGCTTACAAGAAGAAAGAATGTACTTGAGAGCACTAGTCTTCCTGGTAAATTGGCAGATTGTTCAGAGAAAGACCCTGCATTAAGCGAAATTTACATAGTTGAAGGTGATTCTGCAGGTGGATCAGCAAAGCAGGGAAGAGATAGAAAAAATCAAGCTATACTACCTTTAAGAGGTAAAATTCTTAATGTTGAAAAAGCAAGATTAGATAGAATTCTTTCTAGTGAAATGTTAAAAAACATGATAACTGCTTTTGGAGCAGGAATAAGTGATGATTTCAATATTGAGAAAATGCGTTATCACAAAATAATACTTATGACGGATGCCGACGTAGATGGTGCTCATATTAGGGTATTACTGCTTACATTCTTTTACAGATATATGAGACCTCTTATTGATGCAGGCTATGTTTATATTGCACAACCGCCTTTATATGGGGTAAAGAACAAAGCAGGATCAAAAATTTATGGTTATGCATATAATGACAAAGAGCTTAGTGAACTATTGAAAAAACATAAAGATGCAACAATTCAAAGATATAAAGGTCTTGGAGAAATGAATGCAACACAGCTTTGGGATACAACTATGGATCCCGAAACTAGAACTATATTGCAGGTTACTTCGGAAGATGCAGCAGCAGCAGATGAAATATTAACTATAACCATGGGAGAAAAGGTTGAACCAAGAAGAGAATTTATCGAGCAAAATGCGAAGTATGTAAGAAACTTAGATATATAGTTTAATATTCTTAAGAAGAGTTTTTGGAGGTAAATGTATTGGATATAGAAAATCAAAGAATAATTCCACAAAATATAGAAGATGAGGTAAAAACGTCTTTTATAGACTATGCAATGAGTGTTATAGTAGCACGTGCTCTACCAGATGTAAGAGATGGACTAAAACCAGTTCATAGACGTATACTTTATGCTATGAATAATTCTGGATTTACACCAGATAAACCATATCGTAAATCAGCAACCACCGTTGGTGAAGTTTTGGGTAAATATCATCCACATGGTGATACAGCAGTATATGATACTATGGTTAGAATGGCACAGGATTTTTCATATAGATATCCATTAGTTGATGGTCACGGAAACTTTGGTTCTGTTGATGGTGATGGTGCAGCTGCAATGCGTTATACAGAAGCAAGAATGTCAAAGATATCTATGGAGTTATTAAGAGATATTGAGAAAGAAACAGTGGATTTTGTACCAAATTATGATGAAAGTCTAAAAGAGCCGTCCGTATTACCAGCAAGATATCCTAATCTTCTAGTTAATGGGGTAAATGGTATAGCAGTTGGTATGGCAACCTCAATACCTCCTCATAACTTAGGAGAGGTAATTGACTGTGTTATTGCCACCATGGAAAATCCGGAAATTGAACTAGAAGAAATGATGAAGTATATAAAAGGTCCAGATTTTCCAACTGCTGGTATAATAATGGGCAGGGAAGGAATAAAAAAAGCTTACGCTACAGGCAGAGGTAAGGTTATAGTTAGGGCAGATGCTGAAATAGAGCAAATGCCAGGTAATAAGTCAAGAATATTGATTAGCGAAATTCCATATCAAGTAAATAAGGCAAATACTATAGAAAAAATAGCTGATCTTGTAAAAGAAAAGAAAATAGAAGGTATATCAGACCTTCGAGATGAATCTGACAGAACAGGTATGAGAATAGTTATAGAACTAAAGAGAGACGTAAATGCAAATATAGTTCTAAATCAGCTCTATAAGCATACACAGCTGCAGGATACCTTTGGTATCATAATGCTTGCACTGGTTGATGGATTACCAAAAGTATTAAATCTAAAAGAAATTATAAAACATTATATAAATCACCAAATAGATGTAGTAACCAGAAGAACACAGTATGATCTTAAAAAGGCTGAAGCAAGAGCACATATTTTAGAGGGATTAAGAATAGCCCTTGATAATATTGATGAGATTATAAGAATAATCAGAGGTTCTAAGACAGTAGCCGAAGCTAAGCAGAGTATGATGGAGAGGTTTGGACTATCTGAAGCTCAATCAGATGCTATAACTGAAATGAGACTAAGAACTCTTACTGGTTTGGAAAGAGGCAAAATAGAAGAAGAATACTTAGGCTTGATTAAAGATATTGAATATTTCAGATCTTTGCTTGCCGATCAATATAAGTTATTTATGGTTATAAAAGGTGAACTTCTCGAAATAAAGAAGAAGTATTCAGATCCTAGAAGAACAAGAATCACAGCTTCTCTTGAGGAAATGAACGATGAAGATTTTATAGAAGAACAAGAGGTTGCAGTTACAATAACTCACTTTGGCTATGTCAAGAGACTTCCTGCAGATACATACAAGAGTCAAAGACGAGGAGGCAAAGGAATTACTGGATTGCAAACCAGAGAAGATGATTTTGTAGAAAATCTTTTCATTACCTCTACTCATAATTACATTTTATTCTTTACAAATAAAGGTAAAATGTACAAATTGAAAACTTACGAAATCCCAGAAGCTGGAAGACAGGCAAAGGGTACCGCATTAGTAAATCTATTACAGTTGGATGCTAATGAAAAGGTAAGCGCTGTAATAAATATCAAGGATTTCCAAGATGGAAAATACCTAATATTTATGACAAAGCATGGATTAGTAAAGAAAACAGAGCTTCATGCATATGAAACAACAAGAAGTACAGGAATAACTGCGATAACCCTGCTAGAACAGGATGAGCTAATTTCTGTTAAGTTAACAAGAGGAACAACAGAGCTTATAACTGCTACTAAAGCAGGTATGTCTATAAGATTTGATGAAAACGATGTAAGAAGCATGGGAAGATCCGCACAGGGAGTAAGAGGAATTAGACTTAGCAAAGAAGACGTAGTTATAGGCATGGACATAATTGAAGAAAATGCAGATCTTCTTGTAATAAGTCAAAATGGCTTTGGAAAGAGAACTCATTTAGACGAATACAGAATACAAACCAGAGGCGGTAAAGGAATACTTACATCAAAGATAACTTCTAGAACAGGTGAGCTTGTAGGTATGAAGATAGTAAAGGAAAATGATGAAATTATGCTTATTAACACAAGTGGCATAATTATTAGAATCAATATAAATGAAATATCAGAACTCGGTAGAACTACTCAAGGTGTAAAGGTCATGAGAGTAAAAGAAAGTGACAGTATAGTATCTATAGCAAAAATCAGTGCAGAAATAGAATAATATTTGCAAAAAAGCTGTTAAACTTGTATACTGGTTTAACAGCTTTTTTTTTAATAAAACTTTTTTATTAAAAAGAGGAGACAAATTTATATAAAAGCTGAAATCAAACTTTATTTGTATTTGAAAAGTATAGAAATGAAGTAACAACAAAAACTATTAATATAAAAGAAATCATAACTAATGATGAAGCTTTAAGATTAATTGACAATAAAAGCATTAGGTGAAGATATTTTTAATCACAGTGTAAATTTAGAACATACAATAAAAAATATGATGGTACAGGTTATTAAAGCAAAATATCAAAAAATTCCAGTTGACTAGAAGGTTATAACATGATAAGATGTAATTCCTAGCTAAGCTGGGGAGCAAAAAAGACAAGATAGTGGAAGACATAAAGAAAAAATAAATTGAAAAATTATGTTGACAAATGTCATATAATTTGATAACATAATAAAGGTCGACATTAGATGTTGACATGGTCCTTGAAAACTAAACAGTGTAACGAAACCAAGAAAATTAATTCTTTTGAGTAGGTTCAAACAATTAGTTGAAATCACAGAGATGTGATTAAATATTTAACTTAAGAGTTTGATCCTGGCTCAGGACGAACGCTGGCGGCGTGCCTAACACATGCAAGTCGAGCGGAGATACTAAGTAGCTTGCTACGAAGTATCTTAGCGGCGGACGGGTGAGTAACGCGTGGGTAACCTGCCTTACAGAGGGGGATAACAGTGCGAAAGTACTGCTAATACCGCATAACATTGCACTATCGCATGGTAGAGCAATCAAAGGAGAAATCCGCTGTAAGATGGACCCGCGTCTGATTAGCTAGTTGGGGAGGTAAAAGCTCACCAAGGCGACGATCAGTAGCCGATCTGAGAGGATGAACGGCCACACTGGAACTGAGACACGGTCCAGACTCCTACGGGAGGCAGCAGTGGGGAATATTGCACAATGGGGGAAACCCTGATGCAGCAACGCCGCGTGGAGGATGAAGGTCTTCGGATTGTAAACTCCTGTCTTTTGGGACGAAAAAAATGACGGTACCAAAGGAGGAAGCCACGGCTAACTACGTGCCAGCAGCCGCGGTAATACGTAGGTGGCAAGCGTTGTCCGGAATTATTGGGCGTAAAGGGCGCGTAGGCGGCGTCTTAAGTCAGATGTGAAATCCCCGGGCTTAACTCGGGAATAGCATCTGATACTGGGACGCTAGAGTGCAGGAGAGGTAAGTGGAATTCCTAGTGTAGCGGTGAAATGCGTAGATATTAGGAGGAACACCAGTGGCGAAGGCGACTTACTGGACTGTAACTGACGCTGAGGCGCGAAAGCGTGGGGAGCAAACAGGATTAGATACCCTGGTAGTCCACGCTGTAAACGATGGATACTAGGTGTGGGAGGTATCGACCCCTTCCGTGCCGCAGCTAACGCAATAAGTATCCCGCCTGGGGAGTACGGCCGCAAGGTTGAAACTCAAAGGAATTGACGGGGGCCCGCACAAGCAGCGGAGCATGTGGTTTAATTCGAAGCAACGCGAAGAACCTTACCAGGACTTGACATCCTCTGCATTACTCGTAACTGAGGAAACCCTTCGGGGCAGAGAGACAGGTGGTGCATGGTTGTCGTCAGCTCGTGTCGTGAGATGTTGGGTTAAGTCCCGCAACGAGCGCAACCCTTATCATTAGTTGCTAACAGTAAGATGAGCACTCTAGTGAGACTGCCGGGGATAACTCGGAGGAAGGTGGGGATGACGTCAAATCATCATGCCCCTTATGTTCTGGGCTACACACGTGCTACAATGGGTAAAACAACGGGAAGCAAGCTAGTGATAGCAAGCAAATCCCTAAAAGTTACTCTCAGTTCGGATTGTAGGCTGCAACTCGCCTACATGAAGTTGGAGTTGCTAGTAATCGCGAATCAGAATGTCGCGGTGAATACGTTCCCGGGCCTTGTACACACCGCCCGTCACACCATGGGAGTTAGAGGCACCCGAAGCCGGTGACTTAACCGTAAGGAGAGAGCCGTCGAAGGTGAAGCTAGCGACTGGGGTGAAGTCGTAACAAGGTAGCCGTATCGGAAGGTGCGGCTGGATCACCTCCTTTCTAAGGAGCATTACAGACTGAAAAATGTTTGTATATCCTATGGTCGATAGTCACAAATCGAAAGAGATGTGCACTATATTTTAAATAACCTGACCAAAAGAGTTAAGGTTAGTTACACTGGTTAGTTTTCAAGGACTATAAAGTTTAAAAACTTAATAGTCTTTGTTAAAGAGAAGATATAATGTTTTCTTTAATATGGGGGTGTAGCTCAGCTGGGAGAGCACCTGCCTTGCACGCAGGGGGTCAACGGTTCGATCCCGTTCATCTCCACCAACTTTTTTAACTACCCAGTAGTTAAACTCTATATACGAGGGCTCATAGCTCAGGCGGTTAGAGCGCACGCCTGATAAGCGTGAGGTCGGTGGTTCGAGTCCACTTGAGCCCACCAACTTTTTACGTAAAGAAGAGGAGTAAAAGATTAACAATCCTTTTTGATAAGCGTAACGTAGTAATCTGAGACGTGAGACAAAATGTAAAAAAATACAAGTTGACTCGAAAGAGTATAACATGTATAATAGTAATTCCCGGTGAGAGACAAGCAAAGTCTTGAGGGAATGAAAGAAGATTCAAATGTACCTTGAAAACTGCACAATACATTGAAAAGATCCAGGGTAATTAATCTCGAAAGAGAGTAATTAAACACAATAACGCTGAGGAATAAAAAGAGTTCAAAAGAACTTCTTAGATCAAGCTAGTAAGAGCGTATGGTGGATGCCTTGGCACTAGGAGCCGAAGAAGGACGTGACAAGCTGCGAAAAGCTACGGTGAGCCGCAAATAGGCATCGACCCGTAGATATCCGAATGAGGAAACTCACCTAGAGTAATGTCTAGGTATCCTATGATGAATAAATAGTCATAGGAGGGGAAACCCGGGGAACTGAAACATCTAAGTACCCGGAGGAGTAGAAAGAAACATCGATTTCCTAAGTAGCGGCGAGCGAAAGGGAAAGAGCCCAAACCAGAGAGGGTAACTTCTTTGGGGTTGAGGACTGACATTTAGTATAAGAAGCTTAGCTGAATAGAGTTGGAAAGCTCAACCATAGGTGGTAAAAGTCCAGTAAGTGAAAAGCTGAAATATATGAGTCAGAATCCAGAGTACCACGAGACACGTGAAACCTTGTGGGAAGCAGGGAGGACCACCTCCCAAGGCTAAATACTACCTAGTGACCGATAGCGCATAGTACCGTGAGGGAAAGGTGAAAAGAACCCCGGAAGGGGAGTGAAATAGAACCTGAAACCGTACGCTTACAATCGGTGGAAGCCCTATGTAGAAATACAGGGTGACCGCGTACTTTTTGTAGAACGGACCAGCGAGTTACGTTAGTCAGCGAGGTTAAGCACTAGAGGTGCGGAGCCGAAGCGAAAGCGAGTCTTAATAGGGCGAATAAGTTGGCTGATGTAGACCCGAAACCGGGTGACCTATCCATGGACAGGGTGAAGTTGGAGTAAAATCTAATGGAGGCCCGAACCCACCGGTGTTGAAAAATCGGGGGATGAGCTGTGGATAGCGGAGAAATTCCAATCGAACTCGGAGATAGCTGGTTCTCCCCGAAATAGCTTTAGGGCTAGCCTCAACACAGAATACCGGAGGTAGAGCACTGAATGGGCTAGGGGCCTTATCGGTTACCGAACCCTATCAAACTCCGAATGCCGGATATTTGATTGTTGGGAGTCAGACTACGAGTGATAAGATCCGTGGTCAAGAGGGAAACAGCCCAGACCATCAGCTAAGGTCCCAAAATTTAGACTAAGTGGGAAAGGATGTGTGACTACAGAGACAACCAGGATGTTGGCTTAGAAGCAGCCATACATTTAAAGAGTGCGTAATAGCTCACTGGTCAAGTGGTCATGCGCCGAAAATGTCCGGGGCTAAAGTCTAATACCGAAGCTATGGCATCGCAAGATGGGTAGGGGAGCGTCCTGTACGGGCAGAAGCTATACCGAAAGGAGTAGTGGACTGTACAGGAGAGAGAATGCTGGTATAAGTAGCGAGAGTGAAGTGAGAATCTTCACCGTCGAAAATCTAAGGTTTCCTGAGGAAGGTTCGTCCGCTCAGGGTAAGTCGGGGCCTAAGGAGAGGCGTATAGCGTATCCGATGGACAATCGGTTGATATTCCGATACCACCTAATATCGATTGAAGGAAGCAGTGACGCAGGAGGATAAGATAAGCACGGCGTTGGTTGTCCGTGCCCAAGCACTGAGGCTTGTATGTAGGAAAGACCGCATACTAATAGGTTGAGGTGTGATGGGGAGTGAAATTAAGTAACGAAGTATCTGATTTCACACTGTCAAGAAAAGCTGCTAACGAGATGTTAGGTGCCCGTACCGTAAACCGACACAGGTAGATGAGGAGAGAATCCTAAGACGAGCGAGGGAAGTGTTGTCAAGGAACTCGGCAAAATGACCCCGTAACTTCGGGAGAAGGGGTGCCTCAGAAATGAGGCCGCAGTTAAAAGGCTCAAGCGACTGTTTATCAAAAACACAGGTCTCTGCTAAATCGAAAGATGACGTATAGGGGCTGACGCCTGCCCGGTGCTGGAAGGTTAAGGGGAAGTGTTAGGAGTAATCCGAAGCATAGAACTTAAGCCCCAGTAAACGGCGGCCGTAACTATAACGGTCCTAAGGTAGCGAAATTCCTTGTCAGGTAAGTTCTGACCCGCACGAATGGCGTAACGACTTGAGCGCTGTCTCGACAACACACTCGGCGAAATTGTAGTACTAGTGAAGATGCTAGTTACCCGCGATTGGACGGAAAGACCCCGTAGAGCTTCACTGTAGCTTGACATTGGGTTTTAGTATTTCATGTACAGGATAGGTGGGAGACTGAGAGATAGGCACGCAAGTGTTTAAGGAGTCGACGTTGGGATACCACTCTTGAGATACCGGAATTCTAACCAGTGGCCATAAGCTGGTCATGGGACATAGTCAGGTGGGCAGTTTGACTGGG
The DNA here is from genome assembly GCA_942492835.1 of uncultured Clostridia bacterium. Classification (GTDB taxonomy): domain Bacteria; phylum Bacillota; class Clostridia; order Lutisporales; family Lutisporaceae; genus GWB2-37-7. Next base: position 2,158,426 of record OW818645.1, read on the forward strand.
GCGGTCGCCTCCAAAAGAGTAACGGAGGCGTTCAAAGGTTCCCTCAGAATGGTTGGAAATCATTCGAAGAGTGCAAAGGCAGAAGGGAGCCTGACTGCGAGACAGACAAGTCGAGCAGGTACGAAAGTAGGACTTAGTGATCCGGTGGTACCGAGTGGAAGGGCCATCGCTCAACGGATAAAAGCTACCTCGGGGATAACAGGCTTATCTCCCCCAAGAGTCCACATCGACGGGGAGGTTTGGCACCTCGATGTCGGCTCGTCGCATCCTGGGGCTGAAGTAGGTCCCAAGGGTTGGGCTGTTCGCCCATTAAAGCGGCACGCGAGCTGGGTTCAGAACGTCGTGAGACAGTTCGGTCCCTATCCGTCGCGGGCGTAGGAAATTTGAGGAGTGCTGTCCTTAGTACGAGAGGACCGGGATGGACGAACCTCTGGTGCATCAGTTGCACTGCCAAGTGCATAGCTGAGTAGCTAAGTTCGGAACAGATAAGCGCTGAAGGCATCTAAGCGCGAAACTGGCTTCAAGATAAGATTTCCCACAGCGTAGGCTGGTAAGACCCCATGTAGACTACATGGTTGATAGGTCGGAGGTGTAAGTGCAGTAATGTACGTAGCTGACCGATACTAATAGGTCGAGGGCTTGATCTAACAAAGGTTAGAAACTTAGAGCTTCTTCAAATGCAGATATGCTTTAGCTTATCGTGGCATTTGATATAGAAGGTCTTAGGAGATAACCGAACAAAGGTTTTACAATTAGAAATTCTCTTTTGCGGGCTGCTCATCCATGAACAGTGTAGCGAAAGTAATAGAATTTCTTAGTGGAAAACCGTAGAAAACATCGATAAAACCTAAGAACATAATCAAATGCAGGTATCATAAAGTTACCACAGCATTAGAAATATATCTTAGTGAAATATCGTAAGTAACACAAATTCAGCGTTACAAAATAGATAAATTAAATGTATTGTGCAGTTTTGAAGGTGCAAAAACATCTTCAAACAAATCTGGTGGCAATAACGGAGAGGTCACACCTGTTCCCATACCGAACACAGAAGTTAAGCTCTCCAGTGCTGATGGTACTTGGACCGCAGGGTCCTGGGAGAGTAAGTCGTCGCCGGGTAAACAAAAAGACAGTCAGAAATGACTGTCTTTTTATTGTACTATTATTTAATCTGGTTGAAACTGAATACGCAGTCTGTTAACCATTTGAAGTAAAGTTTTTCTCTAATCACTAGTCATCGTTAGGTGAGCAGAAAAAATCAGTCAGAAGTGGCTGTTTTTATATAAAATTTATCGGTTTATATAAATTGAGTATATAGTCAGTAAGCCTTTTGATACTATGTAACACCTAAGTTTCATGTTAAACTAAGGTTATATTTCTATAAATATAATAATATTGCCAAAACTGTTACATTTTTAGCAGTTTTAGGCTATAATATAAGTTATAAAAAGATAAGATAAAGAGTAAATTTGATTACTATATTAAATAATTGGTATCAAATTTAAATAAATTACATACATTGAGAAAAATTCTTTGAGTGGGTGAAAATATGCAACTTATTAATAACCAGTATTATATTATAGGTAAGATTAGAGAAGAAAAGCACTATACATTGTATAATGTACAAGACATACAAAAAGCTAATCAACTTAAGTATCTGATGATGATAGAGAATCATAAAGATAATGAAGCATTTATAAAATTTATGAAGAGTAATATATATGATTATTCTAATCTGTCTCATCCTAATATTGCACAGTATTTCTTTTTTAATAAAGTAATTACTTTAGATAATAAACCTATAGTAAAAAGCAAGTATTACCTAACTATTGAAAATTTAGATGGTCAAAATATTTTTGAAGCTTCAAATGATCTGAGATTTGAAGAAAAGTTAGATCTTGTAATACAGCTTTGTTCAGCCGTTAAGTATCTTCATTTGAAGGGTTATTTGTTATGTAATATAAGAGGGAATGAAATTTATTTAGTTAAGAGAGATAAAAAAAATATATTGAAGCTAGGTACAATTCCGTATCCGCAAAATTTAGATAACAGCAATATACTAAAAATTGAAGATAACTTATTTAAAGCGCCAGAGGTTTATAAAAGAGAGCCTTATAGTAAACTTTCAGATATTTATATGTTGGGTATAATTATATTTTACTTTATGAGTGGAATTGAGATATCTAAGAGCAATTTTACAAAAGATATAATCAATTTCAAGTCTAATGAAGATAGCGATTTTATAAAAATTATAGATATAATTTCAAAATGTACAAATTTAGATTCAAATTTGAGATACCAAGATTTATTGGAGCTTGTGGAAGATATCAATAAGACATTTTGTAAAAATTATAAAGTAATAAATAAGAACTCAATTGAAAGAGTTCAAAGATACAAATCGAAGCTAATAGTGGAAAAGAAGTATATAAATAAAATATTAGAGTTAGCAAAAGGATTTTTCTATGAAGAGGTTGAGATGCGAGGTGCATTTGTAGAGTTCATGGAAGGGTCACTAAAGAGTGAATTTATAAATACTTTATCCCTAGGAAGCAATCAGGAGGGATATATTTCTACTATCATAAGTATGAACAAAGAGGCAAAGAGACCTTTTGAATATATTACACCATTTATAAAGGAGTTATTTAAAAATTGTGACAAGGATACATACAGCAAATACAATGAATTATTAATTTACATTTTTGGCGAAATGGCTAGTGATATCTGTAATAGCTTAAGTGAAGAAAGCACAATGAATCTTAAGTTTAGATTTTTAAATTTTATTACTGAAGCTGTATCTAAAACAACTAGGGTATTAATAGCAGAAAATATTTTCTTTGCGGATAAGGACTCGCTTGGATTAATAAAACTTGTTTTTCAGAATAACAGATGTAGAGAATTGTTTATAATTGTATCAGCAGATGAAGCAATGATAGACTACTATAAAAATACAAAAGATTATAAAGAGATAGTACTCGAAAACCAAATGCATTATGTTAGATTAATTAATTACAATATTACTGAAACAGGAACGTATATTAAAACCATACTCGGAACCACAAAAATACCTATGAATTTTACAGAAGAGGTATACAAGTATACTGATGGTACACCTGAGTACATATATGCAATGTTAAATACATTTATAAATAATGAAGATATTTATGTAGATAAAACCGGAGAGTGGGTATTTGATAGGGTAAAGTTTAATGAATTAAATATATTGTTTAATCTTAATGAGATTAACTTAGATAAAATAAAGGGTTTAGAACCAATATATCAAAATGCATTAAGAGTCTCTTCAGTTTATGAAGGTTCTTTATCTCCACAGTTATTAGCTAGTCAAATGGGAATAGCGACAAGCTCGTCCTTGGAGATATTGAATTATTTTTCTTATATTGATATTATGCTTAGAAAAGTTGATGATTTTGGAATAAGTTATGATTTTAAATCAGCTAATCTTAAGAAGTCAATATATGATAAGCTTCTAGAAGATGAAAAAGCAGAACTTCATCTTGCAGCAGCTATTGATTTAGAGGAGATTGGTGAAAGTAGTGAGTATAAAAATAATAATGAATTGATATTTCATCTTGTTAAAAGTAATAGGTCAAGTAAAGCTATAGATCTTTTGATAAATAATGCTAAGGAGTTTTCATCAGCTAATCTAATTAATCAAGCTATACAAGCATTATTTCAGGCCTATGAGTTGTTTAAGTCTGAGGATACTTCGTATAAAAAACTGAGACTTTGTAATGAGCTTGGCAAGCTTTATATTCAAATAAACAGCTTTGACAATAGCATAAAATTTCTAAACGAAGCAGAACAACTTGCAATAATTCATAATGACCAAAAGAGTTTGATTGATGTTTATGTTGAGAAGATAAATATATCACATAGAGTTAAGGAAGATAAAAACACTTTATATTATATAAGGAAGGCAAAGCAGCTACTTAGATATGTAGAGTATTATGAAGGGTTTTATGAGTATATTTTATGCCTAAATGATTTTATGATGGACAAAAGAAAGTATCATTCATATATAAGAATATTGTATACCGCGCTTATTAATATTGATAAGAATAGATTTCAATTGTACTATGCAAGGCTTTTGGTGCAGTATGGAGTAAATCTTACAAAGGCTAGGAAGATAGGTGGTAGCATAGATATACTACAGGAAGCGGCAACAGTATTTGAAGAGTTGGGAGAGTATAAGCATTTACCCCAGGTATATAATGCAATAGGAACCTGCTATTTGGATATGTTTAATGACTATTCTAAAGCTAAGGATTATTATGAAAAGGCATTGGGTGTAAGTGTTAAGACAAATAACTTAAAATATGCACAAAAGATATATAACAATATGGCAGAACTATATAGAGAACAGGATAAGTATCCAAAGGCCATGGATTATTATAAGCAAAGCTCAGAAACTGCTAAGGCTATTCAAAGAAGATATGATAAAGTTCTTGTTGATTTAAATATTTCGCTATTAGATATATCAATGGAGGATTATTATAATGTTTTAAAACTTTTTGATAATATCCAGACTGTAATTAATGAAAATAAGGATTTAGGCGATATTACAAAGTGTTTTTATGAGATAAGAGCAGAATATTACTATAGGCTGGGATATTATGAGTTAGCAAAGGCTTATATACAAAAATCTGTTGATATGTGCATAAGCTGGGGGATTCCACGAAACATGGAAGCTATACTTCTAAAACGAATGGCGGAAATACACATTACAGAAAAGTTGAACTTTAAGCAGGATATGGTGCTATGCAAAGGCATATTAGAGGATAATATGTATAAGCTAGGACGTGTGGCATGCTTACAACTCGCAGAGATATATACGAGCAAGGAGCTACAGGATGAAGCAAGAGCATTTATGAAGCTTGGGCTAAGCTATGTTGACAAGATAGAGACAGATATACTAAGGGTAGAATATAAATATATAGATGCTATAACAAGCAACGAGGAGGATAAGCAGATAAAGCTTATCCAGGCAGCTACATACATGGAAAATATAGAGAATCTAGAAATCAAGTGGAAGATATATAAAGCAATAGCGAAGACATACCAAAGTAAAAAAGAATATCAGGATGCGTTAAAGTATTACATATCAGCTTTGAACATACTAAGGAAACTGGTACACAATGTGCCTGACGAATATAAAACTACATTTATACTATCTCATGGTAGAAATACAGTAAAAGAAGGATTAAGAGATATTTCTGAAATGATAATGAACAGCAAGGGGCTAAGCTTTGATGCTCAAACGGACGTAAACAAGATAACGCTGCAAAACCTAGATAAGTATTTTGACTATACAAGCTATATAGACATATACAGAGAAGGAGAAGAAGTATCTGAAGGAAAGGTAGATTCAGGAACATACGACAAGCTGTTAAACAAGACAAGAGACTTGATAAATAAATTTAGTGAAAACAATATAGAAAACATAAAAAACATAGTAGACCTGTGTACAGAAATAACTCAAGCAAAGAATGCATTTATAGCCATATTAGACGAAGAGGATAACCTGGACATACTAGCAAGCTACAACAGGTACTCAGAAAACACCTTTTACAAATATGTAATAGAACAAGTAAAGCAAAAAAAAGACAGCATAATAGTTACGGATGTTTTTGAATACAACAATAGCAAAGGGGATCTATTAATACCAAAGGAAATAACATCTGTATTTTGCATACCCATAATGGGAACGAAGAACGAGGATGAATTAGGACTCATAAAAGAAAGAAGAAAACAAAAGATACAAAATGAAAGTAGCATAATAGGATATATATATCTGGACACAGACAGTATAATAAACAATTTCACACAAGAAAGTATCCACTTCTGCAAGCTTCTAAGCAAGATTGCATATATACTGGTAGACAATTACTATCTGAAGATGGTCTCAACGGTAGATAAACTAACAAAGCTGTACACCAGAAAATACTTTGAGACAGCACTGCAAATTGAGATAGACTACAGTGAAACAGAAGGTATGGAATTTAGTGTAATAATGATAGATATAGATAATTTCAAAACAGTGAATGACAGGTTTGGACATCAAAGAGGAGACGAGATACTACAAGGAGTATCGGGAACAATAGTAAGTGCCTTAAGAAAAGGAGATATAGCAGCAAGATATGGTGGAGAGGAAATAATAATACTTTTACCCAACACAGGGGAAGAAGAGGGGATAAATGTAGCTGAGAAGCTAAGAAAGAAAGTAGAAAATGCAAGGCTGCTAGGGCTGCATAATCCGCTGACAATAAGTGTAGGGGTATCCACGTACCCGAATCATAGTACATGGACAAAGGATCTGATAGAAAAGGCAGACCAAGCGCTGTATTATGCAAAGGAGAATGGAAAGAATTTAAGCTGTCTGTACAAGGAAGACATGTCAAAGATAACTAAGAGAATAAATAAGCTGGCAGGAATAATATCGGGAAATTTGGTAGAAGACCAAAGAAAAGTAGAGACTATGCTAGAGGTACTGGAGCTTCAAAGGAGTATAGACATAAATAAGGAAGAAAAGCTGTTTAACTTTTTAGGAAGAATAATAGAAGTATCGGAAGCACAGCTAGGAATAATATTTGATATAGAAGAAAATAGAGAGATAAGAAAAAAGATAGTAAGGAAGAAATTCATAAGCACAGAGGTAGCGGAAGAGTACTACAACAAAGAAGTCGTGAGCAAGTGCATAGAGGAAAGCGTGGGAGAATACAAAGTAGACTGGAACAGCTATCATGGAGTGGACAGCATGACTGGAATGCCTGAATGGCAGAGCATAATGGTAATTCCAATGACAAAGCAGGGAAGATTAAGGGGAGTGCTTTATCTATCAGCTCCCATAAAGATGAAGGAGTTTGATGCAGGACAATATAACTTCATAAAAACCTTGTGTGAATTATTATCAATAATATATTAATATATGCTGTTTATATGGCGATTATATAAATTTGAAATATGCATTCAAATATATGTTTTATACTAAAATTTTACATTTACTTGTGTAAAGTACATGAAAAAAGGTCATATATTTTGTTGCTAATTAATTTGTGCGTTCTATATAGCTATTTTCTATTTTATATATATGTTACAATGAAAATAATCAGATTTTTCAAAATTACAGAAGTTAAATTTTACATATGATTTTTTTATTGTTTTTGTGCTTTGCACTTGTTTTATCGGGAGGGATACTTATTGCAAATTATAAATTATCAATATAAGGTGTTAAAAATTGAGAAAGAAGATAAGTATGGAACTACCGCAGTTGTTGAAGATACTATAAATATAAATCTTAGAAAAAATATTAGAATAATTGAGTTTCAGAGGGATACCTCTGAATTTATTGAGTACATGAAGATTAATCATAGCGAATACAGATCTTTTAGATATCCATACCTAGCAGAGTTCTATTATTTTAACAAAATTAGCAACATTGATAATAAGCCCCTAGGGGGTAATAAATTTTATATTACATCTGAGGATTTTGAAGGACTGTTGCTTTTTGAGCAGGTAAGAAACAAGAGCTTTAACAAGGTGCTTGATTTGGTTGCTCAGCTTTGCTCTACTCTAAAATATTTGCATCTTAGGGGTTATTTAATTTGCAACATAAATGTAGATGAGTTATCAATAATTGAAAAGTCTGGACAGACTATGATTAAGATATCAAGTCTTCCTTATTTAGATGGTATAGATTCTTCCATAATGATTGATAAGGATAACAACTATTTTAAGGCACCAGAGGTGTTCCAGGGAAAAAAGTATACACGTCAATCTGATATATATTTGTTGGGTGCTATAATATTTCATATGTTTAATAATATAGATATCGGAAATCAAAATCTAAGAGATGCATTGGCTGATTTTAGTCCTGAAAAGAACTCTGAGCTTTATAAGCTTAAAAGAATAATAATGAAGTGTACAGCACTTCGTCTTATGGATAGGTATGCTTCAGTAGATCAGCTTATTGCAGATATAAATATAAGCTTTTCAAAAAGCTATCCTTTAGTAGAAACCCAATATATAGGGCTTATTCCGACTCGTTTAGTTAAGCTTTTCTTTAGAGAAAACTATATGAAGCGTGTTATTGCTAATGCCAAATCACATATTTTTGAAAGTAGAAATATAAATGTTACCTTTATACAAGGTGCAATTGGTACAGGTAAAACTTCTTTTCTTACAAATGCCTTTTATAGATTACAGCAGGAAGGGATTGATTGTACTCTTTCAAAGCTAAACGAGAACATCAGAAGCAGTTTTGGTGTTATTACTTATGTTGTTAAGGAATTAATGAAACATACAGATAGAGAGATACTTGACAAATACTCATCTGATTTACATTACTTAATGCCAGAGCTTATTGACAATGCAAATGGAGTGATTACACAAAGTGAGTTAAACAAAGAAAGTAAAATGCGACTAATATATAGGATAGGAAATTTTTTATTAGAGGTTGCTATAAGACATCCTTTTGCAGTTGCGGTAATTGGTATAGAATGGATTGATGAGGATTCTTTTGAGATTTTTAAATATATAATTAATAACACTGATAAAGGTAGGATTCATTTTATATTTAGTTCTAGCTTAGAATTTGAATCAGAGTCAGAGCTTTTAAAAGATTCCTTAAAGAAGCTAAAGAGCTCAGGCAACACAGATAAAATTCTGTTTGTAAATTATAACATAAATGAGACGGCAGAATATATAAGATTGATTTTGGGAATGGATCAAGCACCCTTGGACTTTGCTGCAAATATATATAAGGAAACAGAGGGTAATCCTAACCATATATATGAACTAATCTATTTATTATATAATAAAAAACAAATCACAGTAGGGGATGATGGAAACTGGAAGCTTAAGGGTGTAGATTTTAAAAAATTAAAATTATCCCTGAATATAAATGAGATAGTATTTGATAAAATAAACAATTTAACTAATATAGAAAAAGAGACATTAAGAATCATATCTTTGTTTAACACTGCAGTACCATCGGACATTCTGGAAGAAATGACAGGGAAAAAAATCGAGAGTTTGTATATGATGTTTACGCGGCTAGAGACTATAAACATGATTTCAAAAAAGGTTGATGATTGGGGAATTTCATATGATTACAGCTCAATTAATGTAAAAAAGACAATATATGAAAAGATACCTGAAGATGAAAGATTAGAATATCATAAAAGAGTAGCTATAATACTGGAAAAAAAGTTTTCAAGAGAAAATAGAGAAAATAGAGATGAGCTTATTTATCATTTGACGAAGGCAAACAATATAGATGCTGCTATCAAGCTTCTTATGACTTCTGCAGATAAGATGCTAGAAAGCAATCTTATTAATCAGGCTATACAGTTTTTGGAACAGAGCTTCAACTTGTTTAGAAAGAGCGAGGTATGTATTAATAAGATAGAAATATGCCTAAGGCTTGGAAATCTTTATGAGCAAGTAGGCGAATATAATAAGGCTATATATCTCTATGATATAGCAGAAGATATAGCAAAGAAAATGCAGGACAAAAAGTTGCATATAAATGTTTACTTACATAAGATAAAGATAATGTATAAGCAGAACAATGTGAAAAGCTGCATAAAATATGCAATTGATACAAAGAAGCTTCTAAGAGATATAGATTATATAGAGGGAATGTATGAGCTTATATTAAGCCTAAGTGATTTAATGATAAATAGGCGTAGATATAGTCTATATATAAACATACTTGAAAGAGTATTAGAACAAATTGATATGGACAAGGATGAATCTATTTATGCAAGATTTTTATTGGTCTATGGAAGACATCTATGGGCTATTAGAAGATATGATGAGGCTTTTTCAATATTACAAAAGGCAGAGAAAATATTTGAAAGAACAGGACAGTTTAAATATTTGCCACAAATATTAAATACACTGGGAGCTTGTATAGTAGAAAATAATAGTGATTTGCATAAGGCTAGAGAATACTTTGAAAAGACTTTGAGTATTAGTCAGAAAGTTAATAACCTGAGATATATAGAGACTAGTTATAACAATTTATCTGAGCTACTGATAATAGAAGATAAGTATTCAGAAGCTATGGAGTACTATAATAATGCGTTAGAGGTCGTCAAGATTACTCAGAACACTAATTTGAATAATCTTGTGCATATTAACAAGGTTTTGGTTTTGATGTTTATGGAAGAATACAAGAATACTCTAGAGTTTATAGGTATTTCAGAGAAGCTTTTCAATAATTACAAAGATTCAGGAAACAATTTAGAGTTTTTCTATCGTTGCAAAGCGGAATATAACTATAGATTAGGATATTATGAATTAGCAAAGGCTTATGCACAAAAGTCTGTTGATATGTGTATAAGTTGGGGAATTCCACACAACATGGAATCAATATTTCTAAAACAAATATCAGAAATACACATTACAGAAAAGTTGAACTTTAAGCAGGATATGGTGCTATGCAAAGGCATATTAGAGGATAATATGTATAAGCTAGGACGTGTGGCATGCTTACAACTCGCAGAGATATATACGAGCAAGGAGCTACAGGATGAAGCAAGAGCATTTATGAAGCTTGGGCTAAGCTATGTTGACAAGATAGAGACAGATATACTAAGGGTAGAATATAAATATATAGATGCTATAACAAGCAACGAGGAGGATAAGCAGATAAAGCTTATCCAGGCAGCTACATACATGGAAAATATAGAGAATCTAGAAATCAAGTGGAAGATATATAAAGCAATAGCGAAGACATACCAAAGCAAAAAAGAATATCAGGATGCGTTAAAGTATTACATATCAGCTTTGAACATACTAAGGAAACTGGTACACAATGTGCCTGACGAATATAAAACTACATTTATACTATCTCATGGTAGAAATACAGTAAAAGAAGGATTAAGAGATATTTCTGAAATGATAATGAACAGCAAGGGGCTAAGCTTTGATGCTCAAACGGACGTAAACAAGATAACGCTGCAAAACCTAGATAAGTATTTTGACTATACAAGCTATATAGACATATACAGAGAAGGAGAAGAAGAAGTATCTGAAGGAAAGGTAGATTCAGGAACATACAGCAAGCTGTTAAACAAGACAAGAGACTTGATAAATAAATTTAGTGAAAACAATATAGAAAACATAAAAAACATAGTAGACCTGTGTACAGAAATAACTCAAGCAAAGAATGCATTTATAGCCATATTAGACGAAGAGGATAACCTGGACATACTAGCAAGCTACAACAGGTACTCAGAAAACACCTTTTATAAATATGTAATAGAACAAGTAAAGCAAAAAAAAGACAGCATAATAGTTACGGATGTTTTTGAATACAACAATAGCAAAGGGGATCTATTAATACCAAAGGAAATAACATCTGTATTTTGCATACCCATAATGGGAACGAAGAACGAGGATGAATTAGGACTCATAAAAGAAAGAAGAAAACAAAAGATACAAAATGAAAGTAGCATAATAGGATATATATATCTGGACACAGACAGTATAATAAACAATTTCACACAAGAAAGTATCCACTTCTGCAAGCTTCTAAGCAAGATTGCATATATACTGGTAGACAATTACTATCTGAAGATGGTCTCAACGGTAGATAAACTAACAAAGCTGTACACCAGAAAATACTTTGAGACAGCACTGCAAATTGAGATAGACTACAGTGAAACAGAAGGTATGGAATTTAGTGTAATAATGATAGATATAGATAATTTCAAAACAGTGAATGACAGGTTTGGACATCAAAGAGGAGACGAGATACTACAAGGAGTATCAGGAACAATAGTAAGTGCCTTAAGAAAAGGAGATATAGCAGCAAGATATGGTGGAGAGGAAATAATAATACTTTTACCCAACACAGGGGAAGAAGAGGGGATAAATGTAGCTGAGAAGCTAAGAAAGAAAGTAGAAAATGCAAGGCTGCTAGGGCTGCATAATCCGCTGACAATAAGTGTAGGGGTATCCACATACCCGAATCATAGTACATGGACAAAGGATCTGATAGAAAAGGCAGACCAAGCGCTGTATTATGCAAAGGAGAATGGAAAGAATTTAAGCTGTCTGTACAAGGAAGACATGTCAAAGATAACTAAGAGAATAAATAAGCTGGCAGGAATAATATCGGGAAATTTGGTAGAAGACCAAAGAAAAGTAGAGACTATGCTAGAGGTACTGGAGCTTCAAAGGAGTATAGACATAAATAAGGAAGAAAAGCTGTTTAACTTTTTAGGAAGAATAATAGAAGTATCGGAAGCACAGCTAGGAATAATATTTGATATAGAAGAAAATAGAGAGATAAGAAAAAAGATAGTAAGGAAGAAATTCATAAGCACAGAGGTAGCGGAAGAGTACTATAACAAAGAAGTCGTGAGCAAGTGCATAGAGGAAAGCGTGGGAGAATACAAAGTAGACTGGAACAGCTATCATGGAGTGGACAGCATGACTGGAATGCCTGAATGGCAGAGCATAATGGTAGTTCCAATGACAAAGCAAGGAGAATTAAGGGGAGTGCTTTATCTATCAGCTCCCATAAAGATGAAGGAGTTTGATGCAGGACAATATAACTTCATAAAAACCTTGTGTGATATAATATCGTCTATAGATTTTTAATACATTAAGCAATATATGGAGGGATTAATTTGAATAAAACCTTAAACACAAGAAATAGAAGCTTGATTATACTGGCAGTAGTATTACTGGTGGTTATTGCGTTTTCTACTAGCATAATCAACTATATAATCGACTATCAATGGTTTTCTGAACTAAATTTTCAAGAAGTATTTTTTAAGAAGTTAGTGACTCAAACGCAGTTTTTTGTACCGGCATTTATTATTCTGTTTATAATTATATTTGTTTATATGAAAATTATAAACGCTCATTCTGAGAAAAAAAGTAGGGTAGGAATATCGGCTAAAGCACGTAAAAGAAAGAATTTGATTTTTGGTCTGGTTTCAGTTACTGTAGCTTTTATTTTCTCTTTAATTTTTGTATCTGAGATTTGGTATAATTTCTTAATATACATTAACAAAACATCATTTAATCTTACAGATCCTATTTTTAATAAGGATATATCATTTTACATATTTGATCTGCCATTCTTAAACAACTTGTATAGCTTTTTATTGGGATTAGTTATAGTGCTGTTTGTAATAAATATTATATATAACGCTATAATCATTCTCTCTACAGGAGCTTCAGACTATCAAAGTCAAGATAATATAACAACAATGTATAAGCCAGAAAGTATTTACAAGAATATTTTATCAGCGGCATCCAGACAGCTTACCTTACTGGGAGGTATATTCTTCTTGATTCTGGCTTTTGGCTTCTATATCAGAATGTTTGAGCTTTTATACTCAGGTAGGGGAATTGCATTTGGCGCTAGTTATACAGATATACATGTTTCTTTACCATTTTATTATGCATATATAGCTATTTGTATTTTGACAGCAGTGCTTATGTTTGTGTCTTGGGGCAGAAAAAAACTTAAGCTTGCAGTATTTGGTCCTATTTTGCTGGTAGTTGCATTAGTTGCTTCGGGTTTAGTGTCAACAGGAGTTCAAAGTGTTGCAGTAGCTCCTAATGAGCTTTCAAAGGAAGAACAATATTTGCAGAATAACATAGACTATACTAACTATGCTTATGGCTTAGATAAGGTAGAGGTTAAGCCATTTGCTGTCAAACAAAATCTTACAGCGCAGGATATAGAAAAGAATAGAGTTACTGTAAACAATATACCTATTAATGATTATAGATTGGCTTTGGATATATATAATCAAATACAGGGGCTTAAAAATTATTATCAGTTCAATGATATAGATATAGACAGATATATGATAAATGGAGTATACAGACAAGTGTTTATTTCACCAAGAGAGCTGTTAGCTGCAAATGTTCCGTCACAAAACCAAGGCTCATCATGGATAAACAAGTATCTAAAATATACTCATGGTTATGGAGTGGCAATGTCGCCTGTAAATGAGGTTACTCAATCTGGGCAGCCAAGATTGTTTATAAAGGATTTACCGGTAGTGTCAGATGTAGATATAAAGATAGATAGGCCGGAAATATATTATGGAGAGCTTACAGAGGATTTTGTAATAGTAAATTCCAGAGAAAAAGAAATAGATTATCCTACTAGCAATACAAATGCAGAGACGACTTATGAAGGAACGGGAGGAATTAAGTTAAATCTCCTAAACAGAATAATGTTTGCATTTAAGGAAGGAAAACTAAACTTCCTGCTTTCACAGGATTTAAATTCAGAAAGTAAAGTATTGATAAATCGTGAAATAAAAGCAAGAGTACAAAAAGTAGCACCATTCTTAATATATGATGAAGACCCATATATTGTGACAGCGGATGGAAGACTTTATTGGATAATAGATGCTTATACAACAAGCAACAGATATCCATACTCAGAGCCAATAGATGAAAAGACAGACATTAACTATCTAAGAAATTCGGTAAAGGTAGTAATTGATGCATATAACGGCACTACAAGCTACTATATAGCTGATACTACAGACCCAATAATAAATACCTATGCGAATATATTTAAAACTGTATTTAAGCCATTAAGCGAAATGCCTGAAGCACTTAGAGCACACATTAGATATCCTCAAACTATGTTTGATATACAATCTAGTATATACAAGAAATATCATATGAAATCTGCTAGAGAGCTTTACAATAAGAGTGATATTTGGGATATAGCTACTCAAATTTATGCAGCTGAGGATAACAAAGATCAACAAACAGTGGAGTCTGCTTATTTGATAATGAGTCTGCCAGATACCCAAAAGGAAGAGTTTCTACTGATGGTGCCTTATACACCACAGGGAAAAACAAATATGATAGCTTGGCTTGCAGTAAAAAATGACGGAGAAAATTATGGTCAGCTTGTACAATATGATTTTCCTTCAGGACAGATTATAGAAGGACCTATGCAGGTTGAGGGCATAATAAGCCAGGATACTATTATAGGACCTCAATTAAATCTATTAGCAACAGGAGGTAATTCCAATGTTGTTAGAGGAAGTCTCCTTACTATACCAGTTGAGGATTCATTACTTTATGTAGAGCCGATATATATTAGGGCCGCTAATGCCAATGCACTGCCTGAAATGAAAAAGGTAATAGTATATTATAAGAATAAGGTAGTAATGGAGGATACACTGGAGCAGGGCTTGGAGAGAATATTCCAATTAAAGCAGAACCAGCCTCAGCCAGAGAAACCACAACAGCCAGAGCAGCCTGCAATAGGTGCAAAAGAGGATGCAGCCGCTCTGATAGTAAGAGCTAATGAAGCGTTTAGATTGTCACAAGAGGCAATGAAAAGTGGAAATTGGACAGAATATGGCACAAGGCTTAAGGAATTAGAGGATATGTTAAATAGGTTGAACACAATGACGAACGCAAATACACAAGCGACACCTGACAATCAGTAGAGACAATAAGCCTTCCGAGAAATCGGAAGGCTTATTAAAAAACAAAATAGCCCCGGGGGAAGGGCTATTTAAGTGTATAAATGTGATTGTTTTATCTTTTGTATAAGTATAGATATATTATTGACATACTAAATAATAAATATTCACAGAGTAGGAATTTACATGTAAAATAATATTAGTGCATAAAAGCTTGCACATATTTTAAATATATATTATATACATTAAGCAGGGGGTAAACATCTATTATGAAGGAAGTAACTATGTACACTGATGGTGCATGCAGCGGTAATCCAGGACCTGGAGGCTATGGCACAGTATTAATACATAATGGTATGCGTAAGGAATTATCGGGAGGCTTTCGAGATACAACCAATAATAGAATGGAGATTATGGCAGTTTTAGCAGGCTTGGAAGCCTTGAAGCAGCCATGCAAGGTAACAATATACAGCGATTCTAAGTATGTGGTAGATGCCATAGAAAAGGGCTGGCTTGCTAATTGGAAGAAGAACAATTGGATTAAAAGTAATAAGGAAAAAGCTCTAAACGTAGATTTATGGAAAAAATTATTGGTTCTAATGGAGCTTCATGATATAAGCTTTCGATGGGTAAAGGGACATCTAGACAATGAAGAAAATAATAGATGCGATCAATTGGCAGTTCAAGCTTCAAGACAAAGTGGATTACCTGAGGATACACGAGAACAATAGAGGGAGGAGCGATATTATGAAAAAGGTAAATGTTTATCTTGGAAACGGTTTTGAAGAAATTGAGGCATTGACGGTGGTAGATGTGCTGAGAAGGGCGGACATTGATGTAAAAACAATCTCAGTCTCAAAAACAAAAGAGGTTAAAGGAGCACATAACATTACAGTTTTAGCTGATAAAACCTTTGATGAAATTGATAACAATGCAGTTGATATGCTTGTATTACCTGGAGGCATGCCAGGGACAACAAACTTAGAGAAGCATAAAGGTTTAAAGGAATTAATAAATAAGTTTTATCAGGATGAGAAATTCATAGCTGCAATTTGTGCCGCACCTAGTATTTTGGGTAAAATGGGGATATTAGATAGCAGTAATGCTACTTGTTACCCTGGGTTTGAGAAGTATTTAAAGGGTGCTATACATTCTGAAGATCCAGTAGTAAGACACAAAAATATAATAACCTCTAAAGGACCTGGCACTGCAATGTTGTTTGCACTTGAACTGGTAGAGATACTGGTTGGCGAGAAAAAGAAGAAAGATGTTAAAGAATCAATGATTATACAAGAATAAATTAATGGGTAGACACATTGGTCTACCCATACTAGATTAAAGGTGATTGTAGTGGCAGACCCTATGTGTCTGCCATAATTGTTTTATGCAATTGTTTCCTGAAAGCTTTCTTTATACTGCAGAAGATATAGGTCATAGTACATGCCTTTCTTGTCTAGCAGCTCCTGGTGATTACCTATTTCCCTTACCTTACCTTTATGCAATACTATAATATTATCTGCATGCTGTATGGTTGAAAGTCTGTGAGCAATTACTATTGTGGTTCTGTTTCTTATTACCTTATTAATTGCATCCTGTATTAGTATCTCTGTCTCAGTATCAATATTGGAGGTAGCTTCATCTAATACCAATATTGATGGATCAAATGCCAATGCCCTTGCAAAAGCCAGTAACTGTCTTTGTCCAGAAGATAAAGTTGCACCACGCTCCTTTACCTCTTCATGGTAGCCCTTTGGAAGCTTCTCTATAAACTTATCTGCATTAACATATTGAGCCACTTCGCGAACCTTTTCGTCACTTATTTCTGTGGAGTTTAATCTGATATTTCCAGCAATGTCTCCAGCGAATAAGAATACATCCTGAAGCACAGTACCTATTTGTTTTCTAAGCTCATACTTATCAATTTTCTTAATATCTATACCATCTATAAGGATCTCTCCTTTTTGTATGTCATACAATCTGCTTAGCAAGCTTATGATAGAAGTTTTTCCTGCTCCTGTAGCGCCTACAAAGGCCGCTGTTTCACCAGGCTTGATTCTGAAGCTTACATCCCTAAGTACCCAGTTTTCCTCATTATAGGCGAACCAGACGTTTTTAAACTCTATTTCACCTTTTATACTACCGATACTTACAGGTTGTTCAGCATTTTTTATATCTTCTTCCTTATCAAGCAGTATGAATATTCTCTCGGAAGAAGCCATTGCAGATTGAAGTGTATTGAATTTCTCTGTTAAGTCCATTATGGGTTTGAAAAAACTATCAATATAGCTAACGAAGGCAAATAATACTCCAAAGGTTAGAGTATGTCCCAATACTTTAGCTCCACCGTACCAAACAAGAAGAGCCAAGGCTAGTGAATAAATTAAGTCCATCGATGGTCTGAACACTGCAAATACAAAGAGCTCTTTCATGCTAGCGGCTTTGTGCTCTTGGTTTACTTCTTCAAACTCGGTATATTTAAAATCTTCCTTTTTAAATATTTGTATAATTCTCATTCCAGATATATTTTCACTTAAAGTTGAATTTATCTTGGCAAGCTTTACTCTAACCAATCGGTAAGCTTCACGAGCTTTGACTCTGAATATAGCTGCTGCAAATACTATTAGTGGTATTACTGTAAAGCTTACAAGAGCAAGCTTAAAATCCATAATAAGCATTACCACAACTATACCTATCAATAAGAAAATATCTTTAAACAGATTAACCAAAACATTAGTATACATTTCGTTTAAGTTTTCCATGTCATTAGTTACTCTTGTAACTAATCTTCCCACTGGGTTTTTATCATAGAAGGATAGTGAAAGCTTCTGTAAGTGGGTGAAAAGCTCTTTTCTCATGTTGAAAATTATTTTTTGACCAGTATAGTAAAGTATATATACTTGAATATAATTAAAAACAAAAGCTAATGCTATTAGACCAAGAAATAACATTGATATTTGCGTTATACCTGATAAATCTTGTTTTCTAAAGTTCAAATACTGTTCTCTTGTAAGCGTTTGAACAATACTACTTTTACTATCCTGCATAATATAGTATTTGTTATCTTTATTAGTTATTGTAAATTCCTTAATATTTGCATCTAAGCGACCATGATATATATAGTAGTTACCTTGATATTTTAATAGCTGATATACATTTTCTTCATCTATGCTTGTTATATCTTTGATTTTATTTTCTCTTACATAGTATTTTCCGTCAAACTTTACATTTGTATATTCTGGTTCTTGATTGAAGGTGACTAATGGTATATCCACACCTTTTATATAGTCATCTATGGCAATTTGTATTAGCTTAGGCCTTGCAAGATCTGTAACAGTTATAAGCATCAATAGCATAATACATAAAGCAAGTATTCCTGCAAAGGGCTTAGCATATTTTAACAATTTTTTCATAAGTCGAATGTCAAAGGCTTTACCTAAGGCATCCTCTTCTTTAATATTATTACTCATGTTTTCACCTCACTTTTATAATTAAGCTTCATTTTCCAACTTTTCTTCCAAAAGCTGTTTGTGATAAATGTTATTATATAAACCATTAAAGGCAATAAGTTCTTCGTGAGAGCCTTTTTCTACTATTTTACCTTCATCCAAAACTATTATTTCATCAGCATCTTTTAAGGTAGAAATTCTATGGGCTATTATTATGGAGGTTCTGTTCTTCATAACCTGCTTTAGACCTTCTAAAATTTTCGCCTCTGTCTTTGTATCTACTGCTGACAAAGAATCGTCTAATATAAGAATCTCGGGGTCTTTGGCTATAGCTCTGGCTATAGACACACGCTGTTTTTGACCGCCTGATAAGGTTACTCCTCTTTCTCCGAGCATAGTGTCAAACTTTTGTGGAAATTCCATTATATTATCATATACATAAGCAAATTTCGTTGCTTGCTCCACCTTTTCTATATCCATATCAATATTTGAAAAAGCGATATTATCTCTTATTGAAGTAGAGAAAAGAAAGTTTTCCTGAGGTACATAGCCAATGCTTTCTCTTAATGTTTTTAGAGGGATTTCATTTATATCGTGTCCTCCAATAAAAAGCTGTCCTTTTTCTAAAATATAGGTCCGCAGAAGGAGATTGACTAAGGTAGTTTTACCACTGCCTGTCCTACCGAGAATTGCAAGGGTTTTTCCTTCTTCAATTATTAGATTTATATTTGATAATGAAGGTTGCTCAGCACCAGGGTATGTAAAGCTTAAATTTTTAAACTCAATTGAGGGTTTTAATTCTTCCTGAGTTATAGGTTTTACATCGTCTCCATCAATAATTTCAGGCGCTATATCAAATATTACATTTAGCCTTTGCATGGAGGCAATTCCTCTTTGAATAACATTTACAACTTGTCCAATGGCCATCATTGGCCATGATAAAAGACCAAGGTAAACTAAGAAGGATGTAAACTGTCCCAGAGATATTTTGTCTTTTATTACCAAAGAACCGCCATAGCCTAAAGCAAGAATGAAACTAAGAGAGGCTATAAACATAATCAATGGAAACATAAAGCCAAATACCTTAACAAGGTTCATATTCTTTTCAATATAGTTATTGTTTGATTTTAGAAACTTATCTATTTCATACTCTTCTTGTACAAAGGATTTTACAACTCTAATTCCAGACATGTTTTCCTGCACCTTGTCTGTTAAGTCAGAAAAGGCAGCTTGTGCATCTTTGTGACGTTTTTGTATTATCTTGCCGAAAATCCCCATAAGTACTGCTATAAAGGGAAGGGGTAGTATTGCTAGCAATGTAAGCCGTATATCTATGGTAATAAACATGATAGATATAGTGGTAATTGGTATAAAGATTGCATCTGTCATCATGACAACACCAGGACCAAAGGTCATTCTTAGGGAGCCTATATCATTAGTTGCATGTGCCATTAAATCTCCGGTCTTATAATTATTGTAGAAGTTTGGTGAAAGGGTTTCAAGATGGGCAAAGAACTTGTTACGCAACCAAAACTCTAAATCCCTTGCAGCGCCCATAACCAGCATCCTCCAAGCATATCTAAGTAATGCAACTAAGCAAGCTACCAATACAATAGCGCCAGCATATAAGTAAATATGCTTCATGCTAATTGTACTATTTGTTAAACCATCTGTAGCAATACCTAATATTCGAGGGGGGATAAGTTGTAGAACATTTACTATCAATAGTACTATTATCCCTATTATATAATTCCATTTGTGCTCATAAAGAAATTCTCTAAGACGTTGAAAAGACTTCATTTTTATCCTCCTTATTAAACAAGTCATATATAAATTTTAGTCTTTTATAGAGGTAAAAACAAGGGAGAATATACTAAAAGTGAAAATTATTAAGGTTTAGATACTTATTTGATTTTATATTGATTATTATGCTACAAATAGATATAATGGTGAAAAATAAAAATATAGGGGGAACGCATATGATAGTAAGAGAAATTAAAGCAAAGAATATTATATCTAAATCAAATTTGCCGTCGGCTGATTATGTAATAAACCCCTATGTAGGCTGCAGCCATGCATGTATATATTGCTATGCTAGGTTTATGAAAAGATTTACTAATCATGAAGAGGCCTGGGGGAAGTTTGTTGACATTAAGATAAATGCAGAGGAACTGATACCTGATAACTTAGAAAAGTATAAAGGTAAGAGCTTTTTTATTTCTTCTGTTACTGACCCATATCTTCATTATGAAAAGGAGTACAAGCTCACAAGAAAACTGTTAGAAAAGCTGGTAGAAATAGAGGCACAAGTAGATATCCAATCAAAGTCTGACTTGATTGTTAGAGATATAGATGTGCTAAAGAAATTTAATAGCTGTAGGGCAGGCATTACCATAACAACCTTGAATGATGTGGTTAGAAGAGAGGTGGAGCCTTATACTGCAAGTGTAGAGAATCGGATTGTGGCATTGGAAGCTCTAAATAATGCAGGGATATTTACTTATGTTTTCATAGGACCTATACTTCCTTATATTACTGACTGGAGGGAGATTATTGAAAGGACAAAGCCTTTTGTTAAGCGGTATCTTTTTGAAAATCTAAATATAAAAGGGTCAGTATGGAAGGATATAGGTATGTGGTTAAAGGAAAAGCATCCGGAGCTATATGATAAGTATTATGATATATATTTCGGCAAGTCTGACTATTGGGATATAGAAGAGAAGCGGATAGCTTCATATTGTGAGGAAAATGGTATAAATGGCAGAATATATTTTCATCATGGGAAATAAAAAAATGGACTGTCTCAATACTAGAATTTACAAGACAGTCCATTTATGATTATTATTTTATCTATTCATTAGCTGTGCAAAGGCATGGCATACATCTCTTCGTTTCAAATTACCTTGCCCGTTGAAGCTCCAACCAACACTTTTGCCTGCGGCAGCTTTACTTAGAAATTTTTCAAAGGATAAGGCTGTAACAATTTCGTCTGGGTTAAAGCCTTTTTCTATATAACCCTTGGAAGCGGCATACTCAGCACCAGCTTTATATGGATGGGCCTTAGCTATATTGATAATGTTGGTGTTCGCTTCGACACCTAAATCAAAGGGAGCCTTAGATAAAAAGCTCTTGATATACTGAGCTCTTATATACTCAGGAGGAGTTATCATCATAACAAGCTCGCCCATTGTAAGCTCTCTGTCTGGTTGGAAGGTATTATTCTTATAGCCTATACAAAGTCCCATACCGTCCATTAATTTTACACTTTCAAATATCTCATCTTCTGGGTTCAAGTCTTCAAAAGGAGACTGCCTCAAAAGCTCAGATACTGTTATAACTTCATATCCATTATTTATAAGCAGCTCAAGGTGCTTATTCAAGGCATCAGCTATAGGAGTCTGGTGAGACATGTTATAGCCATCCTTTTGGAATATTATCTGTCCATTAAGAGAATTAGTATCTTTATTTAATGCGTTTTCCAATGGTGCAACCATTGCCCTTATATCTTGCTGATAGTCACCACAGGAAGCCTTCCAGCCGCCGCCATCTAAGCTGGCAGCTAAGTATTTGTAGCCCATTATAGTATAAGCATCATAGGAGTTAAAGCCTCCTGGTATATTATCTATATAATGTGGTGGTCTTGAAAGCTTCATATCATAATTAAGCTCAGTTTTCACCAAATTATGTAGCTTGTTTAAGTCTTCTACTACTTCATCAAGGTTATTGAAGTGATCTCTTCCGACATACACAAGCCTCTTAGGGCCAAAAAGCACATGTCGATAGCCATGATTAGATACTTCATGCCCTCCACTTAGAATAAGCCTTGCTAACTCTGTCTGATGCTTTACTCCAGCGAGATTGTCATTGCCAAAGTCGGGGTAGTGGTCATGTCTAGTTCCACCCCAAGCGGCGGTGCCTAGCTTACCTAGCTTATCTGGGTAGTTATGCTCAGTAGTACCAATGACATCAAAGGTACCTTTTGCATTATACTTTTGAAGTATATCCAATAACACCTTTGTAAGTCCTATTTCAGTATATGCGTTATTTGGCTCAGGTATCGCAGCACTTGGACCATCATCAAAGGTCATAGCAACATATCTCTTATCCTTTATAGGGTGAACTCGCTCAATTCTGCGTGAAAGGCTTAGATATTTTCCAGCCTGTGCTTTTTTATATTTCTTTATATGCTTGTTGACCTTTCTTGCAGTGTCAATCAGTTTCAATTCTTTCAACTCCTTCATTTGTCAAGTTAAAGCTGCCTTCAATTGGCTTTTTGTTTAGTTTTATATAAAGCATTGCTTCCATAAAGCTGAAATATCCCAGTTTTAGCAAGATCTTGGGGGATATTAAGCTTTTGGTCTTTCTGCACTTTATTATCTGACTTTTAGATCGGTTTATTGAGGAGGAAGCTCTGCCGATAACTGTTCTATTATTGTTTTGCAGCGCCAGCTTGATATCTTCTTCCTTATTACCTGTGAAATTTATATCGATATAAGCGTTGCCGATTTCATTTATATAGTGGGCATCACTGCCAGCAGTATAAGGCTTATTGAGCTTTATAGCCTGCTCCATTGCATCTAGGTTAGCACTTAAGTTTCGCCATTTTGCGGCTCTGCTGTTGTAAGCCTCTATACCATCCACAAGATCAAAGCCCCTCTTATTAAAATCTGTGACTTTTTGAAAAGGGTGAGCCATAAATACAAGGGCTTGTTGCTCATGGGCGCTGCCTATTATATCACTGCTGCTATAGAGACCTTGCGTATCTCGCTTAAGTCCTAAGTCTTCCAGTCCTTCCTTTAGGAAATATACAAGAAGATGACCGATATCTGTAGAGTATTCTACACCTGGAATAATAAGCAAGTCAGTATTATTCTGCTTAATAGCCTGTTTACTGCCTTCAAAGTTGTTATGGTCGGTAATTGATATACCGTCCAACCCTTTTCTTTTAGCCATGCTTATTATAGCTTGTATTGAGTTATTTGAATCCACAGAGTACATGGAATGTATATGTAAATCAAGCTTCAATTACTATTCACCTACTTTAAAGCTTTTTCACAAGCTGTGAAATATATTTTATAGAAGGCTTAAAATCCTTTAGAGTCAATACACCATCCTTGATAAATGGGTTTAGCAGGTCTCTGAAAAATTCATAAGCAAGCTTGCCTCTGTCCTTTCTGAGACTTAGATAACCTTTGAAGGATAGTATATCTTTAAAAAAGTATCGCATTCGTTTATGCAGGTTATAGCTTGGAGAGTTAGTATATTCTTTGCTTTTCACTCCTAAGCTTGTTTTATAAATAGAATATGTAAAATCAGCTCCTGCTATATCAGCAAGCGGATAGCTTCCCCATATCCTGGGATTTATCTCCATGAGAGCGAGTTTACCGTCTAAAAATCCTTTAAATTCAACCATTGCAACACCCTGCCA
The DNA here is from genome assembly GCA_942492835.1 of uncultured Clostridia bacterium. Taxonomy (GTDB): domain Bacteria; phylum Bacillota; class Clostridia; order Lutisporales; family Lutisporaceae; genus GWB2-37-7. The sequence goes on from OW818645.1 coordinate 2,182,746, forward strand.
TTTAAGCTCTGATAAAAGCTTTAGGGCATGCTGTACCAGCTTATCATCCCATATACTTTCACACATACAGCTTGGGCCGCCAGTAGCGGGATACTCTCTAATCCTTCTATGACAGAATACTTGAACAGGCTTGCTGTCAGCATCAAATACAGCAGACACACCAAAGCCGTCGCCACTTATATATTCCTGCACAAGAGGATAGGACTGTATTTTATGCATAGCTGTAAAGTGTGTAATAAATTGTTCCTTAGTATATACAATCTTGTAACGCTTATCCGGCTTAAACTTTAGAAGCTCACCGCTTCTGTATTTTATAACAACAGGAAGAGTTATGCGATTTGTAAGCTCTTCTATTGTTTCGTTTTCGCTTATAGTAGTTGTAATAGGTACCGGTACGCCTGCCTTCGTTGCAATGCCCATAAGCATAGAGGTGTCGTTGGCAATTTCTATGCACTTATAGGAGGGTACTACAAAGTCATAATAGTACTGTAATTGCTCTTTATTGTTGGATACAGCCATTATGCTGTCTAGTGTAACAGGTATCAAAACAACTTTTCCCGACTCCTGCTTGCCCAAATCAATTAAGTCCTTAACAAACTCTTTCTCATCAGCCTTAGAGTCAGCTACTAAATGAGTGTCCTGCACATACTTTGAGTGAAAGCCTATTATATTTCCTTTAGGAACCAGCTTGCTTTCTAAGGCTGTTACAGGGATATCCTTTTTACCTAAAGATCTTATGATTGCTAAGCTCATTATATAATGAGCGTCAGTTACCATTGCCTTTGCTATTTTACTCAATTTTTAGCCTCCTGCCAGAAGATGTATAACTTTTACATCATCTCTATCATGTATAACAGTTGACTCATACTCATCATCTAGAACCAGTACATTGTTTAACTTCACAATTATCTTGGGAAAGGTATAGGATTTCTTTTGCAGAAGTCCTTTTATTGTAAGCCCTTCTTCCCATTCAAAGTCTCTATTATTTACCTTTATCATACACATCACCTTTATCAAAGCTTATAACAAGCTTTTAATGAGGTTTTTTGCACTTATGCAAAAAACTACCCGAGCGTTTCAACGAGGCGGTAAATATACGCTCACAACCTGTCACAAAATTTTTCGCCTCGTTATAAGGGCACTCACCTAATGGAACTTTATTTCAATAGATGAGTGCCCCTTAATTAAATTATATATATTATTATATTCTACGTCCAGTATTATACAAATGTTTAGAGATGCTTTTTAACAACTTCTAAAACTTCTGGAAGATCCATTCCGATGGACTTTAGATGCTCTACAGTTGGTACACCGTCCATTGTCCAGCCTCTTCTCTTATAAACAGCATCTGTAAGCTGCTCATACTGGTCTTCTCTGTATGTTCTTAAGGCTGCTATTTTTTCTTCTGTTGACTTGCCTTCAGGATTGAAGCCTACAAGCTCTTTTAGCTGTTCATCATATCTTTCTGCTCTTGATAGATATTCTTCCACAGTAACAGGACCCATAGCTCTGTAAGGAATAGCATCGTGTATTCTCTTGCCATAACCCATTCTGATATTAAATATTCTTTGGAAGTTATATACACGCTCTGATTGTACTATCAGTTCATCCTTATCAATATTCTTTCCTGTTACGCCATTGAATATGTCAACATAGTTTTGTACATGCTCAGGTATTTTGGCTGGTTCATCGGAAGTCTTGTTGCTTGTTGGTGTAATGTCATTCCAAGGAAGCTTACACAAGCCATTTAGTCCAAACCAAGTTCTAAACATTGGAAAGTAGTGTAATGCTTCTGCCTTATCCTCAAAGGTCGGAAGCTGGTTATTGACCATATCCATGAATATCAACCAAGCTTCGTCATGTTGTGGTCCTTTGTTGGTTAAACCGTAGCCACCTTGCTGAGCAAGGGATTCCTTTGGCATATATTCTGAAAACTCAAGACCTTTTTGCTCCATACCTATATCACTTAGGAATACAGGATCTGCACCGTATTGCTCAGCAAATATCTTCTTTAGATTTCTGATGCCTAATCCGGCAAGCTTACCAAAGCCCTCACCTCTAGCCATTTGGTGCAGCATTTCTAGTGATGCATCTGCATTTCCAAAGTTTAGCTCAAGACCTCCAGTAATTTCTTTGTTTATTAGTCCGTTTTCATAACACTCCATTATAAAAGCTGTTGAAGTACCATAGGATATAGTATCTACAGCATAAGTATCGCAGTAGAAGTTAAGCTCTAATATTGCATGAGGATCAAATATTCCGCAATTGGAACCTAAGCCCGCTGCATTTTCATATTCTGGACCATCTACTATAACTTTTTGTCCTTTGTATGGACCAGTTTTCAGCTCGAAGTTGTCTACAGCCTTAGCACAAGACATACTACAACCATACCAGCAGCCATCAGGAGTATTTTGAGTAATCATGTCGGTAAATATCCTTGAAGATATCTTATGTGTATCAGGATGAGAGCCAAACTTGTAGTTATGAGTTGGCAGTAAATCATACTGATCCATAACCTCAATTATATTGGCAGTACCTATCTGTCTCATTCTACATTGCTGTGCATCATTATCATGTATTTCCTTATGAAGCTTGATACCTGTTTTGTTTATTATGCTCTGATCAGCAGTATTGTTTAGATTGCCCTTAACACCTGCAAATCTTACGACAACTGCCTTTATGTTCTTATTTCTGAATACTGTACCAATGCCACCTCTACCTGCTTGCTTTAGTCTTATTTGCTTTCTTCTTACATCATAAAATGTAAAGTTTAGTAGACCTATATAAGCATTGTTAGCGGCAGAGCCCGCAGATATTACAGAAATATTTCTTCTGTCTTCTTCATTCTCTGCATACATTTCTGTAAGCTGTTCTCCAAGTACATGGCTGTCTAAAGCTTCTTCTGGAGCTTCTTCTATAGATATAGTACCGTTGTTTCCATCTATAAAAATTATTACATCCTTATCAGCCTTACCTTGCAGTTCAAGGGCATCAAAGCCTGAGAACTTGAGCAGTGGTCCAAAATAACCTCCAACGTTACTATCCATTGGCATACCTGTGAGCGGTGATAAGCTGCATACAAGAGATTTACCAGCGCCTGGGTATTGAGTAATACCGCCTACAGGACCAGTGGCAATAACTATTTCATTTTCTGAGTCATTCCACTTTGTCTCAGGTGTAACAGCATGCCATAAATAATACATGCCAAATCCTTTGCCACCAATGAATTTGTCCTTCATAAGCTGAGTTACAGGCTTTTCTTTTATAATGTTTTCGCCTACATTTATATAGAGTGTTCTATTTGTATATCCTTTTTCTATTTTGCCCAGCTCATATTTATATTTTGTTAACAATTTATGAGCGGATTTTAGCTTCTCTACATTCATTAATCTTTCCTCCCGCAATTGTTATTCCTCTTCAAGGTATATTGCGCCTGTAGGACACTGTTTTGCACATTGTCCGCAAGCTACGCATTTGAAGGGCTCAATATAATCGTCATGCATGAGCATAGCAAGCTCAGGGCAAAAACCTACGCATATAAAACAACCTACACATTTGTTTTTGTTAATTCTTACTATACCATTCTTATCCCTTGTGATAGCTTCGGAAGGGCAGACGTTTATACATTCACCGCACTGTGTACAGGATATAATTACGTTTCCCTTTTCCTCTTCTTTAATTCTTATGCATGATTTTTCTGCATTGTCTTCTTTAAACCAAGTGTTAGAACAAGTTGATTCGCAAGCATGACATGCAATACAAAGCTCAGGCTTTCTTTTTAGAACCTTCATCTTTAAAACCTCCCAAATACATATATAGTATTATCATATCATTAAACAACTGAAGGCTCAAATAGCAATTCGCCTTTTTCAAATCTATCGATACCTAGGTTTTTAATTGGAAGAGAGTGCTTTTCACCTAGGATTGTTTCTGCTAAAACAACGCCTGTAACAGGACCAAACATAAAACCATGTCCGCTGAAACCACAAGCTAAATAGAATCCTTCAACATTATCTACTTTTCCGTATATTGGTTGTCTATCAGGAGACATGCAATATAGTCCTGCCCATTGTCTTATAACTCTTAAATCCTTTAGAAGTGGCAAAAGCTCACAACAATCCTTTGACATTTTCTCTAAGAAACTCCAGCTTGAGTTTATTTCAAGTCCTTTTGGCTCGGCTGCATCACCTCTACCCATTATAAAGCTGCCATGAGGCGATTGCTGACAATAAATGTTAAGTGCGAAACCCATAAACATTGGTCCTTGTACTTGATTTACTGGTTCTGTGACCAATATTTGGTGTCTTTCGGCATATACTGGAATGTCTGTACCTACCATGTCACCTATTTGCTTGGAATATCCGCCTGCTGCATTTACAACTACAGGAGTAGAAATAAAGCCTTTATCTGTTTGCACTCCTGCAATCTTACCGTTTTCCACTTTAATGCCTGTTACCTCAGTATATTTCATAAACTTAACGCCTAATCTTTCTGCGGCATTTGCATATGCTTGTGTAGTGTGGAAAGGATTCAAGTGTCCATCTTTTTGACAGAAGGTGGCACTTATTATCTTTGTTTCATCCATATGAGGGATTATTTCTTTGGCTTCCTTTGGAGTAAGATAAACAGTAGGAATTCCTAAACTGTTTTGAAGTTCTACGTTTTTCTTAAACTGTGTATCTTCCTTTTCTGTGGCAGCAACTATTAGATAGCCGCCTTGATGGAATTCTATATCACCATCATATTCAAGCACTTCGTTTGCATGTTCATAGAAATCGGTACTAAATTTTGCTAAGCGGCAGTTCATCTCTGTGCCCCATTGCATTCTAATACCTGCACCGCATCTACCAGTAGAACCGCTAGTCAGATATTTCTTTTCTATAACAACTATATCCTTAACACCTTTTTTGGCAAGATTATAAGCAATAGAGCAACCGGAGATTCCTCCACCAATTATAACTACACTTGCAGTATTATTCATTGTCCGCACCTCCTGCTATAGTTCCAAGTTTAATAGGCTTTACTGGAGGTCTAAAGGTGGACATAGGTAAATCAGCTATTTTTTGCCCTGTAGCGACAGCTAATTCCTGCATTATCAATTGACGACAGGTTCTGCCCTGACATGGACCCATGCCTGCTCTCGATACCCTTTTAATTTCATCTACAGTAGTGTAGCCTTTACGAATAAGCTCTCTTAACTCACCTAATGTAAGCTCTTCACAGCGACATATAAAAGTATTGTCACTGTAGAAGTCATTTAGCTTCATAAATCTAACTGTCATGGATAGCTCCTTTGGTACTGCTAAAGAAACTACAGGAGTTCTGTCCATGAATTTTGTATTAAGAACCTTTACTACCTCTGCTCTGCAAACAGCCTTACCTTCTCTGTCTACGCCTGTAACGAAGCTGCCTTCCTTCGGCAATGGAAGAAATTCATAAGGTATCTTAACCAAGGCTTCTTCCTCGGAATAGGTTTCATCAACTACAACGATTGATAAACCGGGGCAATTGCTTACGCAAACAGCGCAGCCATTGCATATATTAACATCTATCTCTGGAGTGTCGTTTATATCCTTAAATGGCTTTATAGCACCCTTCTTACAGGAAGTAGCACAAGGATTGCATGGAATCCTTTGAAAACATTCTATAACTGCAACAGGTCCCTGGGCTAATCTTTCTTTAGAAGGAATAACTTTCTTAAGATCCTGTTCTGTAGCAACACCTGTTTTTTCTAACATATTCTAAACCCCCCTCTACACTGTAACTTGAGCCAGACCACTGCGGATTTTTTCTCCTACATGGCCTGATCTTAAGGAATTAAGTTGTTCTGAGCAATCTTTTATCTTATCTTCAAGCTCTGGCGACTTATGGCCCAAAGCTTTAGCAGCACAAAGTCCTGACAATCTGCCTTCAACCATAGCGCTGCTGGCTTCTTCAACTCCTGCAACGTCACCTGCTACATAAACACCTTTAATGCTTGTTTCAAGATTTTCGTTTCTTACAGGAACATGTCCACCGAGCTGAGGAACATATTTCATATCACAACCTTGCTGCCATAGAAGCTCAGTAAGTGGTGAAAGACCTACAGCTATGCAAAGTACATCTGTATCTATATCAAATTCTGATCCAGGTATCTGCTGCCATTTTTCATCTAACTTACATACAGTGACCTTTTCTAATGTATCTGAACCATGAGCATATTTTATAGTATGGGAAGTTAAAATAGGTATTCCCATTCTTCTTATTTTTGAAGCATGCACCAAATATCCGCCTATGTTAGGGGAAGCATCCAATATTGCCTTTACGTTGATGCCAGCCTGCATTAGTTGATAACTTACTATTAGACCGATATTTCCTGCACCAACCATAACAACATTTTTACCAGGAGCAACACCATATAAATTCATTAAGGTTTGAACAGCGCCTGCACCGTATATTCCTGGAAGATCATTATTTGGGAATGTAAGAAATTTTTCTGATGCACCAGTTGCAACAATTATTGATTGTGGTTTGAGTTTGATGTATTTTTCATTTTGCTCTATAGAAATTACACCGTCTTCATATGCACTTAGCACTGTTGCATCACTCATTATTTCTATATTATCCTTATATTTCTCCAAATCCTTCAACAAGATATTTGCAATATCAATGCCTCTTGTTGAAGCATATTGCTTTTGTGAACCAAAAAACATGTGAGTTTGCTTTACCAATTGACCGCCAAGGTTATCACTTCTATCTATTAAAGTAACCTTAGTTCCTAGAGAAGCGGCGGTTATAGCAGCAGATAATCCAGCTGGACCGCCTCCGATTATAGCTAATTCAGTTGTTCTCATTTTAAATCACCCTTCCCAACTTGTGTTTCTACTATCATTCCTTCTTTAAGCTTTTCAGTACATACTCTTACATTTGGTTGACCATCTACAACCATAAGACAAGAAGAGCAGTTACCTATAGCACAGTAGAAACCTCTGGGCCTTTGTTTTTCATGAGTGTGTCCTAGAACCATTATTCCAGCTGCATGAAGAGCAGCAGCGATTGGTTCTCCCTCATATCCTTCATAAGTTTTTCCGTCAAATACAAAATTAACCTTTTTCCCTTTATCGAAGGACAATATTGGATGTTCCTCAATACGCATTTGTTTCCCTCCCAAAAAATAAAATTTAAAGCGAATATAGAATTTTCTATACACATAGTAATAAGAATGAATAATTATAAAAGATTATCTATTGTAATTATTCGTAGTTGTATAATAAAATCCTTCAAAATTCGATATATTTTTATTATTATAATTGATAAAAGTGTAATGAATTTCATATAATTTTTATTAGTTTGAAGAATACATAATATAAAGTTATTTAATGATGACAAATCCTATTAAATTTGAAAAAGCTTCTATATAAATTGGCTATTTAAAATATTCAATATATTTAAAAAGTGGGTATGAGATTCATTGAGTCTGTCAAAATCTATCTTAGCAGGAGATATCAATGTATTAGTACATTGTATCGATACAATGTACTAATACATGAGAATATGAACCATATATATCAGTTTGTATATGGTTCATATTCTCATGTATAGATATAATTGGTATTAGAAAATTATTATGGAGGGTAAAACACATGGAGATAAGAAACCAACTTAACAAAAATCTAGCTCAAATGCTAAAGGGCGGAGTTATTATGGATGTAACAAATCCAAAAGAAGCAGAAATAGCAGAAGCGGCAGGAGCAGTAGCTGTAATGGCATTGGAGCGAGTACCGTCAGATATAAGAAAGCAAGGCGGAGTAGCAAGAATGTCTGATCCAAAAATGATAAAGGAAATCAGACAAGCTGTATCTATACCTGTAATGGCAAAGGTCAGAATTGGTCATATATCTGAAGCACAGATTTTGGAGGCGTTGGATGTGGATTACATAGATGAAAGTGAGGTTCTTACACCTGCTGATGAGATGTTTCATATAGATAAAAAGAGCTTTAAGGTGCCTTTTGTGTGTGGAGCTAGAAATCTAGGTGAGGCATTACGTAGAATAGGAGAGGGAGCTTCTATGATAAGAACAAAGGGAGAAGCTGGAACAGGGAATGTAGTTGAAGCGGTCAGGCACATGAGGACTATAATGTCTGAGATACGAAGATTGCAGTTGATGCCCAAGGAAGAGCTGATGTCTGCGGCAAAGGAGATGGGAGCTCCTTATGAGCTGCTGCAATACGTTGCAGAGAATGGCAAGCTGTCTGTTGTAAATTTTGCTGCTGGTGGAATCGCAACACCTGCTGATGCAGCACTAATGATGCTGCTTGGAAGTGACGGAGTGTTTGTAGGCTCAGGAATATTCCGAGCAGAAAATCCAGAGAAAAGAGCACAGGCTATAGTAAAAGCGGTGACACACTATAATAATCCGTCTATATTGGCAGAAATCTCAGAGAATTTAGGTGAAGCAATGTCAGGAATAGAGATAAGCAAAATTCAGGAAGACAATTTATATTCAAAAAGAGGCTGGTAGCATGAAGGTAAAAATTGGGGTTCTTGCTGTGCAAGGTGCGGTACAGGAGCATGTAAATATGCTTATTAAACTTGAAGCAGAAGTTATTCTAGTTAAGATAAAAGAGGATTTAGAAGGGCTAGATGGACTTATACTGCCAGGTGGAGAAAGTACTGCCATAGGGAAGCTTCTTAGGGATTATGATATGCTACAGCCTATAATTAATAAGGCAAGAGACGGTATGAATATTTGGGGTACTTGTGCAGGAATGATTTTGTTAGCAAAAACTATTGATGGTCAGAATGATTGTCATCTTGGGCTTATGGATATAAGTGTGATAAGAAATGGCTATGGAAGTCAATTGGATAGCTTCGTGAAAAATTATAGAATTTCTGAGATTTCTGATGAAGAGATACCATTGGTTTTTATTAGGGCTCCTTATATTCAAAGTGTAGGAAGCGGGGTAAAGGTACTTGCCGAGCTTGATGGCAAGATTATTGCAGCAGAGCAGGAGAATTTACTTGCGAGCTCTTTTCACCCTGAATTGACAGAGGACTTGAGCTTTCACAGATATTTTGTGGAGAAGACGATGAGAAGTAAGAAGTTTATGTAAAAATTATAATGTGTAAATGGGGTAGTGTGCAGCTATCCCATTTGTTTATATATGGCTATGCTTTGTGAATCTCATTCGCCTACAGAATTATATATAGTCTCTATATTAACCTATAAAAGCTGACACTATCATACTCTATGCATACAAATTGACAAATTTGTACTTAGTTGGTAGTATGTATTTGTAGTTTAAATATATACATTATTTACATTTACAAGTAGGTACAAGATGGAAGGTTATCAGTGCCAGGCTCAGCAGATAGTCAGTTATTTCTTGTATTATATTCAATAACTGACTATGTGTCATGTCTGGCACCATATTGTTAAATCTGGTTAATTTTTTGGAGGTAAAATAGTAATGCTCAGAATAGAATTAAAAAAGGTATTTAATAATAGATTGTTGTGGATTAGTATTATTATAGGAGCTATTAGTGGATTTATGGGTCTGTTTTCCTATTATTCAAGTATTTCATATTCTATAATCAATCATAATTTTGCTAGAATATCTGCATATGAAGCTTGGTTATTTTGTTTGTCATTGGGATCTGGAAGTATTTATAGGCTCCTTGTCCCATTACTCCTTATTCCTTATATGGATAGCTATTTTGATGAAAGAAAGACAGGATACTCTAATATGATATTAACAAGAACCAGCCATCGTAAATACTTTTTTTCTAAATTACTTGCAGGAATCTTATCTGCAAACTTTATAATAGTATCAATTCTATCGCTGTGGTTAATAGTTTGTTTTATATTATTTCCAGGTAATATTCCAAATACAGAAACAAATTTTAGACCAGGTGATTTTATGAGAGGATTATATGAAGTTTATCCTTGTATTTATGTAGTGTATATTTATATTATAAATATATTGTTCTCAATTATTTTTTATATGATTGGATTTGGCATATCAAGCTTAGCTAAGAAAAAGTATACTGTCTTAATTTCACCTTTTATTATTTATCTAGTACTTATAGTAGTTTCTCAAATATTTCGTATAAACGAGATATATCCTATCAATATGATAGCTCCATATGAAATTAACAATTTAACTAAGCCTGTATTGATTAGAGAGTTTTTATTAATGTTTATAGTAGCTATTTCTATGGTAGCTTTTTTCTATAAGAAAGATTTAAAAGAGGTTAGTTGATATGAAAAACAAGATATTATCTGTTGCAAAAACGGAGCTCAGTATAAAGTGCTATTCGAAAAAGTATTTATTTGTTTTTTTGGTTATATGTGTATATCCTCTTTTTTGTATGCAGCAAATATCCACGTTATGCACTATAGATAAATTAGTTGTATTAGATGGATTATTTTATCAGTATGGTTTGTATATAAATTACTATCTAGTATTTGTTCCATTATACATCCTGCTTTCATATGATTTAGCGAAACAGGGGGAACTTAATAACTATATTTTTCTCAGAGTAAATCAGCGTAAAACTATAATATTGAGTAAAATGTTAGCTAATATTTTGCTTAGCATTATTTTTGTTTTATTATCTGTCACTGTTAGTTTCATTGTAATGGGAATGTCATTACCATATTCTAACACTTGGAGCTCATTAATGTTAGGCATGCAACAAGCATCGGATATTGGGCTTATCAATAGTTCACTTATCGCACTTCCGCCAATTACAGTGCTTGGGATATTAATTATATTAGAGATATTTAGTTATATAGCAATTGGTCAATTGATACTATTATTTGTCAATTTGTTTAGACATGAAATATTAGCTTTTATTAGTGCGATAATATTAAACTTTGTTTGTTTGGTTTTTATGAAAATATCAAATTTATTTGATAAAATTCTTATTTTTCCATATCAAAGAATGTTTTTAAATTACATAAATATTAATAAATCTGGTGGAGTAATATTAGAAATGGTTAAGATAGTTGGATATTGGTTAATTATAATTGGATTTTTAGGAGCTTTGAATATAACTATTTTTAAGCATAAGGATTTTTTAAATGGTGAAATTGATGAAAAATTATAGTGAAATAATCAGATTAGTAGGATGTACTCTAAAAAATTTAAAACCTAAATTTATTTTTGCCCTTATTGCAGGTTGCAGCATATTATCATGTCTTATTAATCAAAATTATTTATATAAGCTTAATGATGGAAATCAGGTATTGCTGCTCATGTTTTCCTATCCACATAGTCCTAACTTATTTAGGATTATAGCATGGTTTCTTCCTATAGCTGTTTCTATAGTAATTTGTCAGGCTTTCTTAGAAACTATTATATGTGAAGAATACTATTACACAAGAGTAATAAAGAGAAGAAATATTATTATTTCTAAGCTTATTGGTTTATTAATTTTGAACATTTTTATACTTATTGTAGAACTTACGATTAAAATTTCTATTAGTATTTTGGTTAATGAGTATTTGACAATAAGTGTTTACAAAATATTTACTATATTTTTAATTTTGATAGTTACAAGATATGCAATATCCATAGTTTTATTATTATATAGTCTTATTTTTGAAAAAGTTATTGTTATATTTATAGTTATAAGTGCGTTTCTATTAACCAGTGCTTTTATCCAGCTTCCTTCAGTATTGTTTTTTTGGATTAATGCTTTGAACCTTTTAGGAGCAAACCTTAACATGATATGTCTAGATTTAATTTTAATTGCCATTCTTGTATTTTTTATTATCTTTATCGAGAATAAAAGGGATATAATACCAAAAGGAGATATGAGTAAAAATGATTAATGAAAAAGTAATAGTAGAGCTAAAGAATGTGAGTAAATCGTTGAAAGGGAAAAAAATTTTAGACAATATAACTGTTAAATTTGAGGTTGGCAAGATATATGGAATTATTGGAGCGAACGCATCTGGCAAATCAATGTTATTTAGAGCAATTGCTGGATTGCTATACATATCTGATGGAAAGATAGACTATTTAAAACATCCCATAAGCATAGGTGCTATTATTGAAAATCCAGGATTCCTATTATCATATACTGGGTATGAAAACTTATTAATATTATCACATATTAGAAATGTTATTGAAAAAGAACAAATAGAAAACGTTATGAAAAAAGTAGGGATAGAGCCTAAAGACAAACGCAAAGTCAAGGAGTATTCATTGGGAATGAAACAGAAATTAGCAATAGCACAAGCTGTTATGGAGTCACCCGAATTACTGATTTTAGATGAACCAACAAGAGGATTAGACAAGGATAGCGTGGAATCTATTCGTACACTTCTTCTTAAAGAAAAAGAGAGAGGTGCAACTATATTAATTTCAAGCCACAACCCTGATGATATTAATATTTTAAGTGATGAAATTTATTTAATTGAAGATGGCAAATTAGCTGTAGGAGTGCAGACAGAGAAATTGACAAACACCACTTTAAGCTCCTAGCTGTAAACTTAAAAATAAGGAGACCCACACATCATATAGCCAGTTATTGACAATGTATCTTCAATAACTGGCTATATGACATAGCTGGTACAATATTAGGCACTATACTATTTTAAACTTTTGCCATTATACACACATCATTGTCTTACATATATTTTAATGAGAGGTGTTCATTAATGAAATTTTTAAAGACCTCGGTAATTATCTTTTGTCCATTTGAGTTAGGATGCGTACCATCTTCACAAATAAGGTTTCCAATGTTACCATTTTTAATAAAGGCTGACCTGATATCAACCAACGGCACATTTTCTTTTCTTGCAATCTCTTCAACATAGGAAGAATACAATGCCTGATGATTGTATATTTCTTCAATTGAGCCAAGCCATTTTATAATATTTTCTTTATTTAAATTACGACACCACCAGTCAAAGAATCTTTGTGGTTCAAGCGGTGGTAAAGTTGTTAATATAGGCATAATATTCTTATCCTTAAGAGTTCTGATAAGATTAGTATATTCAGTCATAAATATATCAAGAGGTGTATTTGGCTCAAAACTTCCATCGGGATTGGCGGCAATGTCTTCCCATCTAAAATCACAGTCATTTCCACCAAAGTCCATAACTATGGCATCACACTCCATTCCTTTTTTAAGTTTCCTTGTAATAATCTGATTTCCTTTTGTAACAGTGCAACCAAATCGTGATTCATTAGTAATCGTAAGTGAGTACATACTGCTTAGCATATTCACATCTATATCATTTTTTGTATAATATCTTTTGTTTTTCGGATTAACCTGAATTCCCTTTAGAATCGAATCCCCAAGTACTTCAATTTTTTCTAAATGCTTCATTACAACAACCTTCTCTCTTTCTGTTATACAAACAACAAGACTTCAACATGACATCATGTAGTGTTGATAACTACATTGTATGTTTTTAGAATCTATATGTCAATACATTTATGCAAAACATACCTCTTTGTAGCTATTCTTTTGTTATGCATTCGTGTTCGATAGAGTTTGAAACAGAGATAAGGAATGCGGTGCAGGAAGTAGTGAAAGAAACTATGTAGAAATTTGGGGTATAATAGCGAATGAATTGGGTTGAAGTGGATAATCTTATGTGAGAATATAAACTTATAAAGTGAATTTGCAAATCACTATTTTTATTAGGGATATGTGTAATAAGGAGAGCAAAAAGAAAATTATCAGTGCCAGGATCAGCAGATAGACAGTTATTTCTTGTATTATATTCAATAACTGTCTACCTGTCGTGCCTGGCACTTATTGTTTATTATTATGCAAAACTGTTTTTTTTATTTTTACCAAAAACAAAATCCTCTTGTTTTAAATATTATCCGTTTATGGTACTATTTCAATAATACGAGACATTTTAAGATAATCTTTGGAGGCTGATAAAATGCCAGTTTACTGTAAATGCTGTCATGGCGAAATAAAAAGTAACCATGACTTAGTAGTAATCCCTAGCTTTTTCAGACTATACCCTTACCATGTTGAATGTTACGGAATACTTATGAAGGGTAGTGACTCTTTTTTATTAGGTCAGCCTGTAAATAGCACTAGAGGAACATTTGTGCCCTTTTATTTATTATTCACTTATTTATTTCTCTTGTTATTTCCCAACTTTAGAGCTCAAACACCAATTCATTTTATCTCAATTTTCCTAATACTCTATGCTACTTATCAAAGGCTTTACAGCTATTATAAATTTGAAAGAAATCTATAGATGTAAAATTTATCAGTGCCAGGTTCAGCATATTGTTATCTTTATGAAACTAATATTTTTATTTTGGATGTGTTGTTAAATGGGAATGAAAAAGAAAATTATCAAATTTTTATTAATTGCTTTAATTATAGCAATCCCGATTGGGTATTATTCAAATCAATCAAAAGTGCATAAGGCACTTAATGTTGTTATTGAAATAGATAGAGCAAAAAATAAAGTTCTAACTACAAAAAGGGAAGTAGATTATGATGTTTTTGTAGATAATAATAAATTAATAGAATATTATAAACTTAGGGATAAATATAATATTCTTTGGGCTACTGAAAATAATGCTAATAGAGTAAACTCAAATGTCGGATTTACTAACCCTAAAGGAATAATACTGCTTAACAGATGTTTTGTTTTTTTAACATCAGAAAGCAATATTATAGATACCAATGAACCAATAAAAGACAAAACCATAAGCTATAATAGGTTTGTAAGCTTAAGAGCTAAGCATGGTAAATGGTATATAACAAAGGATACTTGGAATTATGAAGATAAAATTGGCATTAAAGATATATTTGATTCATCATACTTAGATAAAAAAATCAACGAGTATGAGGCTTATATAAAGAATTATAATAATTAAATTTATAATTTTCTAATTATTGACATTATAAATAACATTGGTTATAATATAATTTAACTTAACAATATAGCTAAGACGAGGAATAGTAATAGAAGAGATGTCTACAGAGAGAAAGACCCATCGGCTGAAAGGTCTTTTGGACTTATTTTATATGAACCCAACCTCTGAGCTTGCAGACGAAAAGTCTGACGCATGCCTGCGTTATGGGCGTTTAAGAGGATTAGCTTAGTAGTATATAAGCTGTTCAATTAGGGTGGTACCACGGAATTATGCCTTCGTCCCTTGTTTTGGGGATGAAGGCTTTTTTGTTTGGAAATAATACAGAATATAATAAAAGAGGAGAGATTTTTATGGGAAAGAATAAACAACAGGAGTTTGTAAAAGAAATAACTTCAATGGAAGAAGATTTTTCACAGTGGTATACAGATGTAATACTAAAGACTGATTTGGTTGACTATGCACCTGTAAAGGGCTGTATGGTTATCAAGCCATATGGATATGGCATATGGGAAGGTATACAAAGAGTTACAGACAGACGCTTTAAGGAAACGGGACATAAGAATGCCTACTTCCCACTATTAATACCAGAAAGTTATTTACAAAAGGAAGCAGATCACTTTGAGGGCTTTGCTCCAGAGGTGCTTTGGGTAACTCATGGTGGAAATGAGAAGCTTGCAGAAAGACTATTCATAAGACCTACATCAGAGACAATAATTTGCAGCATGTATTCTAAGTGGGTGCAATCCTACAGAGACTTGCCAGTGCTTATAAATCAATGGTGTAATGTTGTAAGATGGGAAAAGACTACAAGACCTTTCTTAAGAACATCTGAGTTCTTATGGCAGGAGGGTCACACAGTCCATGCTACAACAGAGGAAGCACAAGAAGAGACTATGCAAATGCTTGAGGTATATAGACAGGTGGCAGAGGATGAACTAGCTATGCCTGTAATGTTAGGTCAAAAGAGTGAAAAGGAAAAGTTTGCTGGAGCAGATAGAACTTACACTATGGAAGCTATGATGCATGATGGTAAGGCTCTTCAAGCAGGAACTTCTCATAACTTGGGACAGCATTTCTCTAAGATGTTTGATATTAAATACTTAGATAAAGATGGTGAGCTGAAATATGGTTGGTCTACCTCATGGGGTATATCTACAAGGCTTATCGGAGGTATAATAATGGTTCATGGAGACAATAGAGGCTTAGTAATGCCTCCAAGAATAGCTCCAACACAAGTTGTTATAGTTCCAATTGCTTCACATAAGGAAGGTGTCCTTGATAAAGCTTATGAGCTAAAGGCACAGCTTCAGAAGGATTTCAGACTAGAGCTGGACAACAGAGAAAACTATAGCCCAGGCTGGAAGTTCAATGAGTGGGAAATGAAGGGTGTACCTGTAAGACTGGAAATCGGTCCAAAGGATATAGAACAAAATCAGGTAACGCTGTTTAGAAGAGATACACTAGAAAAGTTTACAGCACCAATGGATAACATAAATGAAACTATAGCAAAACTTTTAGATGACGTACACACAACAATGTTTAACAAAGCTCTTAAGAATAGGGAAGACAAGACTTATACAACTACTGACTATGAAGAATTCAAAACTATAATGGCAGAAAAGCAAGGCTTTGTAAAAACTATGTGGTGCGGTTGCAGAGAATGTGAAGATAAGCTAAAGGAAGATACAAATGCTACAATTAGATGTATGCCTTTTGACCAAACACCTGTTGGAGATAAGTGCATGATATGTGGTGGAGAAGCAAAGCACGTTGTATATTTAGCTAAGGCATATTAAAAGATAAGGTCGGGAAGTTTTTCCCGACCTTATCTTTTCCTTCATATAGAAGCTACTCTATTATACTTGCTTGTTCTAATTACACAGCAGTGTTATTGACAATAATTTATTTATAGAATTAATTGTCGTTTATTCGCTGGTATATGAGATGATTGCTGTTGGTACTAGAATACAACTATATAACAAATATTGACATTTATATTTATAAATGGTATATTTACTAGGATGTATTAACAAATATGGATTAATAGTATTAAGATGAATAATGAAGTTTAATCATCAAAGAAGAGGTGTTTATATGAAACATAGAGTAATAGTTCTACTACTAATAATCACATTATTTGGATGCAGTGTATGTATGGTAACTAATAAAAGTAAAACTTCTGATGATATTAATCAGAAGTTAACGGTAACTGCCGGTAAAAAAATTATTGAAAGCGTTTCCTTAATTAATTCTGAGGGTAGTGCATTAGAAAGTGAAAAGAATACTTTCAAATTTGCTTTTGAAAATAATGCAGCGAAAGATATTAAATATATAAAAAAGGGTGAAAAAATAACTCTTAATTTTGGAAAGACACCACCGGACAATGTTTCTGTAAAAGACATATTGTTGAGTTCAGATGGAGGGAATTTGTATTCTGAAAAATTAGATATTGATATTCCGCTTGTAAATAAAGGTAGTAACTTTAGCTTTTATTTGAAAGGAAACTTAAATTCTATGTTAAGCGAACAATTAGCTCCAAATAAGAAGGAGTTTAGAGGATTTAAAATAACAGCAATATGGGACAATAAAGAATATATTTATGGTTTTGTAATAAAATCAGATAAGTAGTTGACTTATAAAACATGTTTTATAAGTTTTTTTCATATTTAAAATAGCTGTAAAGCCTTTGATAAGCTGCTGTAAGTATTATGAAAGCCCAAATAAAGTGAATTGGTGTTTCGGCTCTAAATCTTGGAATTAAAAGACAAAACAAATAAGAAAATAACAAATAAAATGGAGTGAAGCTTCCCCTAAAGCTATTAACAGGTTTTCCTAAGAAAAAAAAGTTACTATCCTTCATAAGTAAGATATAGCAATTAATATGATATGGAGTTAGTTTAAAAAAATTTGCGACAACTACTAAATCATAGCAATTTTTAATTTCTTCGTGGCAGCATTTGCAATAAGTAGCCATTTTCGTAACCCCCTAATATATACATAAACAATATAACATAATATGGAATAAAAGTAAATGCATATTATGTTATATTGTCATAATGTGTGTTCTATCTATTTATAAAACGCATAGATTTCATTGATTTACTTATTGTTCCAACTAGTCTTTTAAATTGCAGAACTAAAGTTAACATAGGAAGTCTTAGTACCGATAAAAAAAGCACTATCAATATAATAGTGCCTTTTCCTTCATATAGAAGCTATTCTATTATCCCGAATCTCGTCCAGTGTCATATTCTCTAGCTTCATTGCCTTTAGTGCAATGTCATTTCTATTTATTATGCCCTTATCAATAAGCAGTTCAATTATGCTTGCTATGGCTAGGGTGTTCTTGTAGTCAATTTCCTTTAAATCTGCTATTTGTCCTACTATGTCTAGGTTAGTCATAGGTATACCCCCTTGAATATTTGTTTTCGCACTATGTATTTTTTCATTCATATAAATTATAGACAGTTTTTTATTATTTATTCTTAGAAAGATTATTTATAAGATAAATATGGTAAAGATATACTGAGGTGTATATTAATGAAAAAGTTTTTCAAGGCATTTCTTATTATTATGTCAGTAATACTTATTTCCATATACTTATTTTATGCTATAGACTTTGGACTAGAACTAATGGGTTTTGTTGAAATTGCAGAAAGGGAGGGCTTTAGAGAGTCGCTATCTCAGGAAGGGAGTAGTGACATAGAGTTTTATGCTAGTGCAGCTACCCTGGCATTGATGACAATATCTATTTTAATAATTCCTTCAATTCTTGTTTTGGCAGCAATAGTTTATTTTTTAAGAAGACAGAGAAAAATAATATAATTTGGAAAAGTTTTATATGGAAAAATTTTTCTCAAATATAAAGATTTACAGAAAAAAATGTTATATAATAAAAATAATGTATAAGATGATAAATAATAACTTATGAATGATTATACTCACACTTATTATAAAGGGGGGTGAACATATGGGAAACAAGCTAAAGCTAGAAGACATAGAAATTTTAAATGAGGGACAGCAAGCAAAGATATTAATTGAAGCTAAATATGGCACATTGAAGAACTTTTATCAGCAAGAAAACCCTTCAATCTCCCTAAAGTCAATAATGAATTATTGCTGTACCAATAAGATACATTCTGAAACCTTCAAGTGCTTAGTGGTTAATAAATCTGATAAGGGATGGAACGACATTGTCCTGACTAAACAAGAACAAATAACAGGATATGTAAATAAAGTATACAATAGTATTATGTTTTATAAAGAAGAGTCAGATCTTCAGCTTTTAAACAAGCTTATTGAGCTATGTAGCAAACATAAGCTTGTAGATGAAAAAGCTTTGATGTATAGAAATATCGCGAAAAATTATTTTTATAGAAATGACATCCAGAATATGATTGAAAACTATAATAAGGCTATTGATGTTATAGGATATCAAAACAATGACATATTAACAATACTAACCATAGAATTAGCAAATCATTATTTTAGGGAACGGAAGGTTGATGAATCAGAAATTCTGTTTAAAAAAGCTCAAGCATATATAGAAAACAATCATGCAAGCAATGAAGTTTTGTATAAATATTATTATTATAGAGGAGTAACGTGTAATACAAAGGGAAAATACACAGAAGCGAGAGAGTATCTAGAAAAATCAATCCAATATGGGGGTATTCAAACTGAATCCATGAGTGAAAAGGGTGCTGCTTTTTTAGCATTAGGCACTAATTATAAAAAAGTAGGAGACTATGAAAAAGCAAAGGATTGCTATTATCACGCGCTTATACATTTTCATGAAAAGGATGTATATGGAAAGACCGTTGCTCTAAATGATTTAGCAGACATATATTGTGTTATGCATGATTATGACCAAGCGATTAAATATATTGAACAAGCAAAGAGCTTATTAGGAGAAGATAAGTTAATATCTAAATATGTGTTGGTTTATCAAACATATGCAGAGATAAAATTAATGATAGGTGACACTTCAGGTTGCTATGAATTCTTTGATTTTCTTAAGAAAATGGTTAATACTTCTGTTAATAAAAAAGAAATAATATATAGAATAATTGACTTTATCAACTATATAGAGGATACGGATTTATTAAATGATATGTATGATGTAATACGTCATATAAAAGATAATACAGATAATTATATATATAAACATGATTTATATTCGTGTATGGGAAGAGCAAATGAAAAGATAAGGAAAAGGGAGGCACAAAATGAATAAGCTTAGGGTAGTGTTAAAATATTTTTTAATTGCAGTTTTGTTTATAGCTGCTATATCATCAGTAAATCCAGTAAAAGTAAATGCCGCAGAAGAGGGTGAACCATACGAATCATGCATAATAATACCAACAGGAAATCATAAATAGTTTCTCAGAAGAAGGTTTTGTGCCTTCTGTTTTTTTACAGGGAATTCAAAAATAATAAATGTAACTTTCCGACAATTAACGACACATAAATACCCACATTTCTTATAAAACCTAGTATTTACATATAAATTCAAATTCAATTTTGACTTAAGCTGGTAAAAGAATTTTACAGCTTATTATTTTATTCTTAATTTATCCCAAAATTCCTGCCGTGTTACATATATTTACATTAGTAAAGCTTTACAAATATTTATGAATTTGCTAGAATTACAAAGTAAACACATTGTAATAAGACATTACATATTATTTGAAAGGAGGTAGAATAAATTACATCAATTGGAAAAGTGAAAGAGCTAGATTTCTCCAGCCCTTGATAATGTAATCTGTTCTTCAATTTGCGATGACGAAACAGAATTACAATCTAGAGAAATTTTATCACTTTTCCTGAGCCTTGTAAATTGATAAAAAATTAAGCAAAGGAAGATGATGAAGGTGAGTAAAGATATGGCTAAGCAAAAATATCCTTTTTGACATGATTAGTGTAGCTTTTGCGTACAGGCGATGATTGCAGGAAGGTACAATTAACTAACTAATAATAACAAAAGGGGGACTATAATATGCTAAAGGGTGAAAAGATCAATATAAGACCTATGGGTACAGGTGATGTGGAATTATTCTATAATTGGAATACAGAAAAGGAACATATGGGAGAATACATGGGAGTCGAAATGTATTACAAGGATATATATATAGAAGGCATGAAAAGTTGTTTTTCTGATAGTAATGCCTTGTATGCAATTATAGAGGATAAAGAAAATAAACCAATAGGGATGATAAATTATCGAAATCAAAGAAACAACCAAGGAGTAGTTGACATAGGTATGCTGATTGCAATACCTGAGATGAGAGGCAATGGAATCGGAGAAGAAGCACTAAGGCTTTTTGTAGATTATCTTTTTAGAACAAAGATTTTGGTACGTATTCAATTTCAGACTAGAGTTGAAAACATTGCAATGAGAAGAATAGGCGAAAAGGCAGGATTTACTGTAGAAGGTTTATTGAGAAGCTATAGGTTTGACCAAGGTATGTATAGAGATTATTATATGGTTGCTATGACTAAAGAGGATTGGATTAATAACACAATTATTTAAAATAACTTGCAAAGCAGTATAATAAGTAGTAAAATTAGAAAAAATATTAGAAGAAATGCAATGAAGGGAAAAGTCAAAGCTTTGCTTTTTAGAGAGTCGATGTGGACATTTTATAAATGTTATAAAGGTCCTAGGTGCAAGTCGATATGCAGTCTTTGAAATTCCATCCCAGAGCAGTCTGCGATGAGCAGTACCGGCATAGTCGTTAAAGTGATGAGAGAACAGAAGCTTTCTTCTGTTAATTAGGGTGGTAACGCGGATAACACTTCGTCCCTTCGGGGAATGAGGTGTTTTTATTTTTATCAAAATTTAAGGAGGTAGTAAAAATGCTAGATATTAAAATGATTAGGAGCAATCCTGAAGAAGTACAAAGAAGACTGGCAAGAAGAAAAAAGAGATATAGAATTGATGAGCTAGTAGTAATGGATGAGGAAAGAAGAAACTTGCTTGTTCTGGTTGAGAACCTAAAAAGTAAAAAGAACAAGGTTTCTGAAGAGGTTGCTAAGCTAAAGAGGGCAAAACAGGATGCTGAAGCTCTAATAGCTGAAATGAAAACTGTGGGAGATGAAATTAAGGAGTACGATGATAAGGTAAGAGAGCTTGATCAAAAGATTGATGAATTAATTCTTACGCTTCCAAATCTTCCAAATGAAGAAATACCTGATGGAGAGTCGGAAGCAGACAACAAGGAAATAAGAAAATTTTCTGAGCCTACAAAGTTTGATTATGAGCCTAAAGCTCACTGGGATATTGGTGAGGATTTGGGCATACTGGATTTTGCTAAAGCAGCAAAGGTTACAGGTGCACGTTTTACCTTCTACATAGGTTTTGGTGCTAGGCTGGAGAGAGCGCTTATAAATCTTATGCTGGATACACATAACGAACATGGATATACTGAGGTTTTACCACCTTTTATGGTTCATAGAAGAAGCATGCAAGGTACAGGACAGCTTCCAAAGTTTGAAGAGGATGCGTTTAAGGTAGCTGGAACAGAATATTTTATGGTACCGACAGCAGAAGTACCTGTAACGAATATGTACAGGGAAGAAATACTGGAAGCAGATCGTCTGCCTATATATCATACTGCATATACAGCATGCTTTAGAGCAGAAGCTGGCTCGGCAGGAAGAGATACTAGAGGACTTATAAGACAGCATCAGTTTAACAAGGTAGAGCTTGTTAAATTCTCTCACCCAGATAATTCTTATGAAGAGCTGGAAAAGCTTACAGCTGATGCGGAGAGAATATTGCAGCTTTTAAAGCTTCCATATAGAGTAGTATGTCTGTGTGCAGCTGATATAGGCTTCTCTGCGGCAAAAACCTATGATATAGAGGTGTGGATGCCTAGCTATAACAGATATGTGGAGATTTCGTCCTGTAGCAACTTTGAAGACTTCCAAGCTAGACGTGCTGATATAAAATTTAGACCAGCACCAAAGGAAAAGCCAAGATTCCTACACACATTAAATGGCTCAGGTCTTGCAATAGGAAGAACTGTAGCGGCTATATTGGAGAACTTCCAACAACCTGATGGCACAGTAATAATTCCAGAGGTTCTAAGACCATATATGGGTGGAGCAGAGAGAATAAAAAAATGAGATTTTTTATAAAAAAATATTCATGTATAATAAAAAATAGTATGTAAAAAATAAAATTGTATAGTAATCGGAGACTAGAAAACTATATTATACAAGTATTGCAAATAATTCACATAAAAATTTAGCAGTAATTCATTGACATAATTAAGTATTGTTGATATAATGGATATTGTTCTGGTCGAGGAGAGATGTTCGAGCGGTTTATGGAACTGGTCTTGAAAACCAGAGGCGTGTTAAAGCGTCCGAGGGTTCGAATCCCTCTCTCTCCTCCATATTAATTTCATACGAATTGAAAAAATTCGGCACGGAGAAGTACTCAAGTGGCCGAAGAGGCGCCCCTGCTAAGGGTGTAGGCTGGGAAACTGGCGCGAGGGTTCAAATCCCTCCTTCTCCGCCATTACGATTACATTGCAGATTGAAAAATCTGCTTTTTTGTTTTTTGCAAAAATCGCATATAATATTATTATATATATATTGGAGTGATGATATGAAAAAGATTAAGCTTATATATAATCCAAAGTCTGGAGATGCCAGATTTAAGAATAAATTAGATACTGTTATCAATAGATTTCAAGCGGCTGGTTATATGCTTATACCTTTTAGAATAAGCAATAATTTACATATAGATAATGCATTTGTTGATATAGATCAAGGCTATGAGATTATTTGCGTGGCTGGAGGTGATGGCACAGTTAGTTCTGTGTCTGATGCCATGGCTAGGCTGGACATAAAGCTGCCTCTGGGAATTTTTCCTTCTGGTACGTCAAATGATTTAGCAGCTTATTTAAAAATTCCAAGAGATATAAAGACTTGTTGTGATATTATACTTAATGGTATAATCAAAAATATTGATTTAGGCAGAGTAAACGGAAGCCATTTTATAAATGTATGTAGTGCAGGTTTACTAACTGAGGTAGCATACAAAACAGATACAAATCTCAAAAATGCTTTGGGACAAATGGCATATTACATAAAAGGTATAGAAGAAATACCTAAGTTTTCTCCTATAAAGATGAGATTGATTTTTGAAAACAAGGTTATAGAGGACAATATGCTGTTGCTTTTAATTCTTAATGGCAGCTCTGCAGGAGGATTCAATAGACTTGCGCCTGATGCTGTTATTGATGATGGGAGAATGAATGTCATAGCAATAAAATATTCCAATATATCAAACATGCTTTCTTTATTTTTAAAAATAATAAGAGGAGAGCATATAGGAGATCCAAATATATATTACTTTAGTGCAAGTAAACTAAGAGTGGAATGCAGTCAACCCTGCAAGACTGATATTGATGGAGAGATGGGTTCAGATTTTCCACTGGATATTGAGGTAATGCATAAATTTTTAAGGATCTTTGTACCTAAATAATATAAATACTCAGAAATTAAGGGGGCAGATTTTGTGATTTACAAAACAAAAGGGGTATGTTCAAGAGAAATCGAATATGAAGTGGAAAATAATATAATCAAAAATGTTAAATTCGTAAGTGGCTGTCCAGGTAGTCTACAAGCGATAGGCAGGTTAGTTGAGGGACTTGAAGTAGAAGCTGTAATAGAAAAATTGAAGGGCATACAGTGTGGGGACAAAGGAACCTCCTGTCCAGATCAGCTAGCAAAAGCACTAATTAGTTTGCATTTATAAATTACAAATCAAGGAGATTGTTTAGTGCAACATAAATAGATAAAAATAGCTAATTATATTTCTTTAAATATTATAGAAATAGATTATAATTAGAATATAATGTAATGGCAACGAAGAAATGAGATAATAGCAAATAATTTATAAAATAAGCAATACTTTATCTTTATGAAATAGGAGGGTGAAAATGGAACTTCAAAAGTTTAATGCTTCAGATGTACAGGTTAAAGAGAACATTGATATGAACAGCTTGAGCGAGGAACAAAAGCAAAAGGTTCAGGAGATAATAAATGACATTGATGTAGAGGATTCACAATTTGTACTTCAATATGGCTTGGGTGCCCAAAATCAGATTGCCGGCTTTGCGGACAATGTGTTAAATGAAGTACGGGCAAAAGATGGAGGAGATGTTGGATCGATACTATCTGAACTTATGATAAAGGTGAAGGAAATTGATGTAGATGGTGTATCTGGAAAGGGCTTTATGTCCAAAATACCTCTGGTAGGAGGCTTGGTGGACTCTACAAAGAAGCTTGCCGCAAGATATCAAAAGCTGGGTACAGAAATAGAAAAGATAGTAGAAGAACTGGATAAGTCTAGGATGTCTCTTTTAAAGGATATTACTCTTATGGACTACATGTTTGATAAAAATCTTGACTATCTAGGTAATCTAAACCAATACATAATAGCTGGAACTATAAAGCTGAAGGAACTGAACGAAGAAATTGTACCTTCTATGCAGCAGAAGGTGCAAAGCACTAACGATCCGATAGAGGCACAGAAACTTAATGATTTGATACAGATGGTTAACAGATTTGAGAAGAAGATTCATGACTTAAAGCTTAGCAGAATGATTGCACTGCAAACTGCTCCGCAAATAAGACTTATACAGAATAACAACCAGGTATTGGTAGAGAAAATTCAGAGTTCTATACTTAATACAGTACCTCTATGGAAAAATCAGATTGTTATAGCATTAAGCTTATATAGACAGAAAAAGGCTTTGGAGGTTCAAAGGGAAGTTACAAATACTACAAATGAACTTCTTAGAAGAAATTCTGAGATGTTAAAGGAAAGCACTATTGGAATAGCTAAGGAAAACGAACGAGGAGTAGTGGATATAGAGACTTTAAAGAAGGTAAATGTAGATTTGATATCTACCATAGAGGAAACTCTTAAGATACAGCAAGAGGGTAAGGAAAAGCGCAAGCAGGCAGAAATTGAGCTAGCAAATATCGAAAAAGAATTGAAGAATAAGCTTATAGGGACAGGTACAAAATAAATTTTAAATTTGTAAAACCTCTGAATTGATGTTAGAAAAGTCATCAATTCAGAGGTTTTTATTATGGTAAAAAAAGCATATCTTTTAATACATTATAAAGTATATTTGTAATTATTTAGATATAATATTATAATATATATAGAGGTAGTAAATTTGAAAGGATGATGTTTATGAAAAGTTTCTATTTGTTCATATGCTCAACCAGAGAACATTATCAAGCATAGTACAAGGAGTTATTAATCAGAATGTCAGCAGCAAAACTTTATTTACTTAGTGGAAATACTATTTACTAAAAGGGAACAATCGTATATACCAAGTATTAACATCAGATACTAAATACAGTATATAGGAGGGATTTTCATGGTAAATCTACAACAATTATTTAAGGCTCACGATGAGATGGAGAATCACATTAAAAACTCATCTGATATAAAAGAGGATGCATTGGGCAAGGAGAATATATCAGATCTTAGATTTTTAGCTCTCCAAGTAAAGGTAGGGGAGCTAGCCAGTATGACCAAATGCTATAAATATTCAAGAATGAAAGAGGATTTATCAAAGGAAAAGCTAATGACAGGATATATTGAAGCTATGAAGTTTTTGTTATCTATAGGAAACATAAATAACTTCAATATTATTAACTTTGACAATATAGTAGTTGTAAATGATAAGGCAAGCATAATAAAGGTGTTCTCTAACATATTTGAATATATTAATGAGGTTAGGGAATTATCCCAGAACAACAGCTACATTGATGCTCTAAATGCCTATATAAGATTGTTTGAAGAGTTTATAAAGCTATCTTTTCATTTAAGCTTTACGATAGAAGAGGTAAGTGATAGCTATAAGGATATGGTATGTCAGATAACACAAGCTTGTTAAGCTCAAGGAGCTTTCAAAGACTAGAAATTTGGTTGATGAAGGCTCCTTTTTTAGTGTGAATTTTTTGTACAGGAAGGAATTATTAATCAGGGTGTGGAATATAAAATTTATTACCTAAACGGTTATAAATTTTGTTTATATGGAGGTTTGGAAATGAATCAAAGATGGAGTCTAGATGCACTTTATACATCTTTTGATGCTCCTGAATATAAAAGGGACATGGAGAGATTGGATAAGGAGATAGAAAAGATACAAAAGTGGACAGTAGAAAGTTTTGTTGATACTCAAAATGCTTCAGCAAAGCTAGAGCAATACATAGTGATGATGAATGAGTTTTATCATTTGTACACAAGACTTGCAGACTTTGCTCACCTTACTTTGAGCACAGATGCCAAAAATGAAGTTGCGCTAAAGTTTGAGGACATATTAGACCAAAAGGGTACAGCACTTACAAAGCCTGAGGTATCATTTACAAAGTGGCTGGGTAAGCTTATAAATATTGATGAAGTAATAAGCTCAAGCGACTATTTAAAGAAACATGAGTTCTTCATCAAAGAAAATGCAAATAAAAACAAATATTTGCTTAGTGATGAAGAGGAAATATTAATATCAAAAATGAAAAATACAGGCTCAAATGCATGGGCAAAGCTTCAAGAACTGCTTTCCTCCACACTTCTGGTTGACATCACAGTTGATGGAGAGCAAAAAAAGCTTCCATTGCCAGTAGTAAGAAATATGGCTTATAGTGAAGATTCAAAGCTGAGAAAGACCGCCTTTGATGCAGAGCTTGCAAGCTATAAGCAAATAGAAGCTTCTTCAGCTGCAAGTATAAATGGGATAAAGGGCGAGGTAATAACTCTTGCAAAAATGAGAGGCTATGCTTCACCTTTGGAGATGACTGTATTAGATGCTAGGATGGATATGCAGACTCTTGATGCAATGCTTACAGCGATAAGAGAAAGTCTTCCTGCCTTCCATAAGTATTATCGCAAAAAGGGAGAGCTTTTAGGACATAAGAATGGACTTCCTTTCTATGAAATGTTTGCTCCTATGGGTAATGCAGATATGAAGTTTACTTATGAGGAAGCAAGAGATTATGTAGTAAAGAATTTTAGAACCTTTAGTGATTCTCTTGCTGATTTTGCTGCAAATGCATTTGATGAAAGATGGATAGATGCAGAATCAAGAGATGGTAAGAGAGGTGGGGCGTTCTGCTCAAACCTTCATACTATAAAGGAAAGCAGAATACTATCAAATTTTGATGGAAGCTTTAGCAGTATGCTTACACTGGCTCATGAATTAGGACATGGATATCATGGGGCTAACCTTATGGAAGAAACTTATCTCAACGCAGACTATCCTATGCCAATAGCAGAAACAGCTTCAATATTCTGTGAAACTATTGTAAAGGAAGCAGCACTTAAGAGTGCAAACAAAGAAGAGGCATTTACTATATTAGAAACTGATATAAGTGATGCTGGACAAGTAATAGTTGATATTTACAGCCGTTTCTTGTTTGAAAGTGAATTGTTCAGAATGAGAGAAGAAGGAGCTGCATCAGTAAATGAGCTTAAGGAAATAATGCTTAAGGCTCAGAAGGAAGCTTACGGTGACGGTCTCGACCAAGATCAGCTTCATCCATACATGTGGGTATGTAAAACCCATTATTACTATGCAACCCATAACTTCTACAACTTCCCATACGCCTTTGGCTTACTGTTTGCAAAGGGCTTGTATGCAGAGTATACAAAGAGAGGCGACGAATTTGTAAAAGCTTATGATAAGCTGCTCTCAGTAACAGGTAAGATGAAGATTTCTGATGTAACAATGGAAATGGGTATAGATGTAAGAAGCGTGGACTTCTGGAGAAGTTCATTGAAGTTAATCGAAAAAGATATAGAAAAGTTTGTAAACTTAAAATAATAAAGCTAGAGTGCAAGACTTTAATAGTTTTGCACTCTTTTTATTTATCATATTAAGCATTGTCAGAATACCACTAGTAGAAAAGGAATATAATGCTATACTAGAAGCATATAGAAAAGGGGTGTGAGACTATGCTGATAGATCTTCATTGTGATACTATTTTTGAGTGTCATTTAAGCTGTGGGAAGCAGCAGCTTCGTAAAAATGAGCTTTGTGTAGATATAGAAAGGCTAATAAAAGCTGATGTCCTAGCACAGATTTTTGCTCTTTATGTAGATATGAAGAAGGAAGAAAATCCTATGCAGAATTGCCTGGATATTCTGGATTTATTTTATAATGAACTGGACAAAAATAAGGATATTATTAGCTTCGCCGCAAGCTATGAGGATATACAAAAAAACAAGGCAGAGGGTAAACTGTCAGCTATGCTTTCTATAGAAGAAGGAGCTGCACTAAACGGAAGCATAGCAAATCTCAGAAATTACTACAGGCTTGGAGTAAGGCTTATAACCTTGCTTTGGAACTATCCAAACCTACTTGGCTATCCTAACTTCAAATTTGAGTATAAGGATAAGGGTCTGACTGAGTTTGGAATAGAGGTAGTAGAGGAAATGAATAGGCTGGGTATGATTATAGATGTATCCCATATGTCTGATGGAGGCTTCTATGATGTTGCAAGGCTTTCTACAAAGCCATTTATTGCATCTCATTCAAATGCTAGAGTATGTACTAACCACGCTCGGAACCTCACTGACCATATGATTAAGCTTTTGGCAGATAAGGGTGGTATCATGGGGCTTAATTTTGAGAGCTTTTTCCTATGTCCCGATGCGCCTACAACAATAAGCACCATAGAGGATATGGTAAGACATCTACAGCATATAAAGAAGGTCGGCGGAATCGAGGTTATGGCAATCGGGACGGATTTTGATGGTACTTCGCACACATCAGAAATATCAGATATAGGTGAGATGAGTAAGCTTATAGACGCTTTGCAAAAGAAGGGCTTTACAGAGAGCGAAATAGATAAAATCTACTACAAGAACGCACTAAGAATTATAAAGGATGTGCTATAAATTCTTTAAAGCTCCATACATGCTGAAATCGTTTCTAACTATTATATGTAATGAAAAAGGACATGGTGTACATACTATCCATGTCTTTTTTTGTGCCTTAGTAAACAGCTCTATGCCTACAATAGCAACGAACAATATTTCTGGATACAAAATTTTGCCACAAATTTATATTTAAAAAATTAATCATCATTTTAATTTTCAGACGTAATATGTAATATATCTGTTTTTCCCACAAGTAAAACTGTTATCGGAGGTGTTCTATGAATTTTAAACAATTAATTGAAAATGATAGAGAACAACAAAATAAACATAGATTTGAGGGAACATTTTTAGATTATTTAGAAATATTGAAGGAAAATCCTGATATCTCGAAGCTAGCTCACAAAAGGATATATGATATTATCTCTAAGTGCGGGTCGGAAATTCAAAGATCAGAAGAAAATCCAAGAATAAGAAGAATATATGGTAACGATATAATCAAGAAATATCATTTTTTTAAGGAGGACTTTTTTGGTATTGACAAGATATTGATGAAAATAGTTGATTACTTTCATGCTGCAGCTATGAAAGGAGAAGCTTCTAGACAGGTCTTGTATTTGGCAGGACCTGTGGGAGCGGGCAAATCATCTCTTGTTGAAGCTATAAAGAAGGCTTTAGAAGATGCTGAACCGATTTATTCTCTAAAAGACTGCCCTATGAGAGAGGAGCCCTTGCATTTGATACCTAAGCATCTAAGAGGTGAGTTTGAGGAAATGCTGGGGTCGCAGATAGAAGGCGATTTATGTCCAATATGTAAATATAGATTGCAGCATGAGTATAATGGTGAATATGAAAAATTCCCGATTACTACAACAAATTTCTCCATTAGATCACGAAAAGGCATTGGGGTAGTTCCGCCTGTAGATCCAAACAATCAGGATACCTCTGTACTTACAGGGGCTGTAGATATATCAAAAATGGATATTTACTCAGAGGATGATCCTAGAATCTTCTCTCTTAATGGAGCCTTTAATGTAGGAAATAGAGGACTTGTAGAGTTTATAGAGGTATTTAAAAATGATGTAGAATACCTGCATACTATAATAACAGCAACTCAGGAGAAATCTATACCGTCTCCTGGCAAGGGAGCGATGATATATTTTGATGGAATTATCATTGCACACTCAAACGAGGCAGAATGGAATAAGTTTAAGTCAGATCATACTAATGAGGCAATTCTAGATAGAATAGTGAAGGTTGAGGTTCCTTACTGTATGGAGCTGAGTGAGGAAATAAAGATATACGAAAAGATATTAAAAAAGAGTAAGTTTAAAGCTCATATAGCTCCACACGCAATTGAAATGGCGGCAATGTTTGCAGTGCTTACCAGACTTAGTCCCTCAAATAAAGTAGATTCTGTGACAAAGCTAAGAATATACAATGGAGAGGAAGTAGTTGAAAAGGGCAGTACTAGGAGAATTGATATAATGGAGCTTAGAGAAGAAGCGGGAATGAGAGAGGGTATGACAGGCATCTCTACAAGATTTATCACAAAGGCTATAGATAGTGCATTGTCTAGCTCAGAGCATGACTGCATAAATCCCCTAAGTATAATGGAAAGCATAATAAAAGCAGTGAGAGAGCTGGACACCGCAGAGGAAGACAAGAAGAGATATCTTGCATTTGTACAGGATAACTTGAGAAAGGAATATAATAAGATACTTGAAAAGGAGATAACTATAGCCTTTATCAATAGCTATAGAGAGCAGGCAGAAAGCTTGTTTGACAATTACCTTGATAATGCAGAGGCTTATGTTAATAAGACTAAGCTAAAGGATAAATCCACAGGAGAAGAATTACAGCCAGATGAAAAATTTATGCGCTCCATAGAAGAGAATATTGGGGTTTCTGAGAGCTCAGCAAAGGGCTTTAGAACAGATGTAACTTCATACATGTTCTATGTGGTTAGAAATGGTGGGAAGCTTGACTATACCTCTTATGAGCCTTTGAAGGAAGCTATTGAGAAAAAACTTACGACTTCTGTTAGAGAGCTTTCTAGGATTATTACAAAGAGCAAGGTAAGAGATAAAGAGCAGGATAAAAAATATAATGCTATGGTAGAGGAAATGAAGGCAAACGGATACTGTGATTGCTGCTGCGACGTAATATTAAAATATGCAGCAAACAACCTCTGGAAGGACTGATGCTATGGCTATTTTTAAAGATTATGCACCTGCAGATCATGATAGGTCAGCAGAGGATAGGAGAAGACATCGACAGCTTGTAGAAAAATCAATCAAAGAAAACCTAAGTGATATTTTATCAGAAGAAAGTATTATCGGAGAGACAAAAAACAAGAAGATTAAGATACCTATAAAAGGTATAAAGGAATATCAGTTTATCTATGGTAAAAACGCTTCAGGAGCTGCAGCGGGCAGCGGAAAAGAAAAAAAGGGAGATAAAATAGGAAGCAGTAAAGATGCAGAGCAGGGTAAGGGTGGAAATGGCGCCGGAAATGAGGAGGGCGAAGAGATATATGAAACTGAAGTAACAATTGAGGATGTTATGAGCTATATAAGCGAAGAACTGGAGCTACCGGATATAGACAAGAGAAAGCTTTCTGAGACAGTATCCCAAAGCTCAAGCAAAAAGTCTGGATATCAAAGATATGGAATAAGACCTAGGCTTGCTAAGCGGAGGACGATTGTAGAAAAGCTTAAGAGAAAGCAAGGCAAAAGGCGTTACAATAAAGATATAGGGAACAACATAAAGCTTGAGCGTTTTCCCTTTAAGGATGAGGATCTTAGGTATTACAGGATAAAGAAAACACCGAGGAAGGATTTTAATGCAGCAATAATCTGTATTATGGATACCTCTGGTTCTATGGATGTTACTAAGAAATTTCTAGCCAGGTCATTTTTTTATGTGTTATCAAGGTTTATTAGGCTTAAATATAACAATATAGAAATAGCGTTCATATCTCATACCACAACAGCGAAGCAGGTTAACGAGAAGGAATTTTTTCATAAGGTTGAGGCAGGAGGAACCTATATTTCCAGCGGCTTGACACAAGCGATAGGCTTAATAGAACAAAGATATGATCCTGCAATTTGGAATGTGTATGCTTTCTATGTAAGTGATGGAGATAATTGGGTTGAGGACAATGAGAAGGCAATAAACTCAGCTAACAATCTCTGCAAGCTGTGCAACCTTTTTGGGTATGCTGAGATAATGCCTGCATATTACTCTGTAAGCATAAAAGAAAAACTAACAAGGAGCATAAAAAGTGATAAATTTATCGCAGTATCTATAAAGCAGAAGGAAGATTTATGGCCAGCACTTAAAGCTATGCTAATGAAGGAGTTTAAGGGGGAGTGAGTATTGCATTATACTTTGACAGAGCTACAACAGTGGAATGAAACTATAGAGGCGCTTGTAGCAAAAGAAGGTCTTAACGTCTACGAACAAATATTTGAGATTATTGACTACAAGGATATGTTGGATTATGAGGCATATACAGGTATGCCTTCTAGATATCCTCACTGGAGCTATGGAAAGGCATATGAGAAAAATAGAACCTTGTACCAATACAATTTAACAGGTCTTCCTTACGAAATGGTAATTAACTCTGACCCCTGTCTTGCTTATCTAATGAAAGAAAATTCATTACTCCTTCAAATATTGACTATAGCTCATGTATACGGACACAATGACTTCTTTAAGAATAACAGACTTTTCAAGCAAGGAACAGATGGCAAGGCAACTATAGAAATGTTCAAACGCAATGCCGATACGATAAGAAGCTATGTAAACGATCCCAGCATTGCTTATGGAAATATAGAAAACTTACTAGATGCAGCTCATTCAATAAGGTTTCAGGTTGCAAGAGTTATAGGGGATAAAAGAATTAGCGATGAAGAGCTAAAACAACAGCTAATGAGTGAGTACAAGGATAGCTTCGTTCACAACAACCCACTAGAACCCTATATAAAACAAGAACCTCCTGACCTAAGCAGAATTCCACTGAACTATGAGGACGATTTATTGTACTTTATTACAAAATATGGGGACTTAGAGGATTGGGAAAGGAACACAATTGATATTGTGAGAAGGGAAGCCTTATATTTTATTCCTCAGATAGAGACTAAGATAATGAATGAAGGCTGGGCAAGCTACTGGCACTATAATATTTTGAAAGAGCTTGAGCTTTCTCAAGAGCTGTATCTAGAATTTATAAAAAGACATAATGATGTAATTGCACCTATACCAATGATAATAAACCCATATTATCTTGGTTTTAAGATATTTCAAGATATAGAAGCTAAGTATGGAAGGAAAATGCTTTTTGAAGTGCGTGCCTTGGAGCGGGATGAATCCTTCATTAGGAGATATTTGACGCAAGAGCTTTGTGAGGAAATACATTTGTATGACTTTATGAATAAAGATGGTGACTATATAGTAGAGGATGTGGCAGATGAAAAGGGCTGGGCAAATATAAGGAATGTGCTCTGCAATACCTGCGGAATGAATAATATCCCAAATATCAGAGTAATTGAAATGCAAAGACAGGATAAAACACTGATATTGGAGCATGTATTTGACGGGAGAGAGCTACAAGCTGCTTATGCCGAGGCTACTCTAAAACACATATATGATTTGTGGAAGCATCCTATAAAACTTTTGACAATTATAAGCGGAAAGCCTGCTCAAATAATATGTGACAATGATAAGAATATAAGAATAAGCTGAAAATTAATTTTTAAGCACACATAGAGCAGGTTTTTACCTGCTCTTTACTTATGCGGGAAGAACTGTTATATTTTCGCTATATATATAGAACAATAATATAATAAGACACAAAAGATTATGGGGTGATAATTATGTTAGAGTCAAGGCAGATATTTGAGGAATTTGACAAGCATTTAATGGAGGATGAGAAACCTTCGATATATTTCAATAAAATGCTAAGGAACGGTATTTATTATAATATGTATCCCTTCAACATGCTGAGAGACTTAGTTAAAACAGCACAACCAATACAGCATCACCCTGAGGGTAATGCATGGAATCATACCATGCTGGTAGTTGATAGAGCAGCAGAACATAGAATAGAAAGTAAAAGTCCAAGAATTTTTATGTGGTCGGCTTTGCTGCATGATATAGGTAAACCTTCCACTACAAGAGTTAGAAATGGAAAAGTGACCTCCTATGCTCATGATAAGATAGGAGAGAAGCTTACACTTAAGTTTCTAAATCAACTAACGGAGGATAAGGAATTCATTAATTCCGTAGCTAAAATGGTAAGATGGCATATGCAGACACTATTTGTTGTTAAGGATATGTCATTTGCAGATCTAGATACAATGCTAGAACAGGTAGCACTGGAGGAAATTGCTCTTTTGTCTTTAAGCGACAGGCTGGGTCGGGGTAGAATGACACCAGAAAAAGAAGCCTATGAGAGAGAGAATATAGAAAAATTTATACAGAAAAGCCAAAGAAATAAGTAAAAAACCAATAACATAGATGTAATCTACTAGAAAAGGAGGATTATGTAAGGATTTATTGAATTTAATAAGTAACTGGCAAAAAAGGGGAGATATTGTGGTTACTATTACATCTTTGCACTGCAAAATTAGACAAGCAATAAACTTTATTCCGAGAGAATATAAAGATGAAATTAAGAAGGACTTGATTGATACAA
Organism: uncultured Clostridia bacterium; assembly: GCA_942492835.1. Classification (GTDB taxonomy): domain Bacteria; phylum Bacillota; class Clostridia; order Lutisporales; family Lutisporaceae; genus GWB2-37-7. The sequence continues at coordinate 2,218,208 of OW818645.1, forward strand.
ACTTTTCTCGTGTACGTGGAGTATCAATTATATTATTAGCTATAAATATATTTTTGCTGATAATAGATATAACCATTTATCAGCAAAATTGGAGTATTAATAATGGGTACTTAAATCTTTTTTATTCTCATATTATCTTAGCTTTTGAAAGAAGCATATATTTACTTCTAGTATATATACTAAACTTAAAATATAAAAATCATATATATAAACTAAAAAACTATATGGTAGTATACTCATGTACTTTTATGTTAAGCTGGTGTTCATATTTGTGCATAAATTCTCAAGCAACAAATGGACAGATTTCATCTTTTATTATAGGTGCTTTCTACATAGCTTCTATACTTCATTTGTCCATAAAAGAGAGCCTTTTTATAATTGTTTCTAATTCAATAGCATTAATTTCTGCGCTTTGCATAGTAAGTAACAATAGTAATAATCTTGTAGACATTATAATTAACACGATTTTTGTCATGATATTTGCTATAATAATGTCATTTATAAATACATCTCTATACTGCAAGAACTATATAAATAATAAAATTATTAAAAGTCAGTCACAACAACTTGAGGAATCAAGAGATATGCTTGAGAATACTGTAAAGCAAAGAACTGTGGAGCTTGTAAAAACAAGTAATGACCTTATAAAAGAAATGAGTATTAGGCATGAGATTGAGCTGCAGTCTATAAGAAATAAGCTCATGTATGAGGAAAATGAGAAGCTTCTTAATGAGCTTAAGGAATATGAAGAGCTTAGGAATGTGTTCTTCGCAAATTTGTCTCATGAGCTTAGAACACCTCTAAATGTCATATTTTCTGCTCAGCAAATGATGAGCTTGATACTTAATATGCATGATTGTGATGACTGGAAGAATAAGCTAGTAAAATATAATGGGATAGTCAAGCAGAACTGCTATAGATTAATCAGACTAATAGGAAATCTAATAGATATTACTAAAATTGATGCAAAGTACTTTCAAATAAATAAGAAAAATTGTGACATAGTCAGATTGATTGACAATATTACAGAATCTGTAGCTGAATATATAAAAGATAAAAACATAGAAATTAGTTTTTATTCAGAAATAAAGTACAAGATTATTGCCTGTGATCCTGATAAAATTGAAAGAATTATGCTTAACCTGCTCTCTAATGCGGTTAAATTTACGCCTGAATATGGGATGATTAGTGTAAGTCTTTATAATGATGAAAAGGATGTAATTATATCTGTAAAGGATAGTGGTATAGGTATAAGCAAGGAAATGCAAAACGTTATATTTGAAAGATTTATTCAAGCAGATAAATCTACTACAAGAAGCAGAGAAGGAAGCGGTATAGGACTGTCATTGGTGAAATCTCTTGTAGATTTACATCAAGGCAGCGTTACAGTATTTAGCGAGCAGGATAATGGCAGTGAATTCGTAGTAAGACTTCCAGATAAAGTTATTCCTTATGAGGATTGCGTAGCGTGCGTCGATGATAGTAGTGTTCAAAATATTGAGAGAATCAACATAGAATTTTCTGATATATACTCGTAAGTTGTGAAAACAATTTAATCATGAAACTTATAGAGATTTATACTAAGATAAATTTATTTTTAATTATAGAATAAAATGGTAAATAGTATAAAAATATAAGAAATGGAGAATAATTATGAACTCCTTTAAAATTTTTTCCAGTAGAACTTTAATAGGTATAATAATTATTAGTATTTTAATATGCAGTATCATAGCTATTTCATATCCTATAAAAATGTCATTTGATAAAGATATATTAAATAAATATATTAAAGGTAATATAGATAAAATTGAGATTACACGTACTACAGATAATGTATCAAAGTCAATAAACAATAAAGATGATATTACTAAGATTATACAAGATTTATCAAAAATAAAAATGACAAAATATAAAAAAGATAGGACTACAACGGCTAGAGATGTTTATTATATAGTAATCTATGTTGAAGGAAATCAATACATGGGTATGTCTATATACGATAGCGACTATATTAGATTGCTTATTGATTTTGGTAATTATACAAAACAGGGTACCTACAAAATTCTGAAGAATAGCTTTAGTATAAAATATATTGAATCCTTGTTTTAATATACAAAAACATTCTGTTGAATTTACAACAGAATGTTTTTGTATATTTATTAAGGGTATAATTTATATTTATGTAGTTTCTAATAGTGAAGGAACTAAACGGCTAGAAGATGAAATAATAAATATTTCCGTAAATGTCAGTTCCATAGCCGCAGCTGAAATACTTTGAAATAGTGTTGCAAATGTAGGTAAAAGTACAATTTGCAACTCCTTAAAAAAAATACACATAAATTATCAAAAAAATGATATTATAGAAGTTTGTAGTGATTATTTAAAAAAGGTGTTAAGAACTCACTACAAAAGAGAAATGCGAAAAAAAGTCCTTTTGCTTGAGTTTTTGCGTAAAGTCAACTAACATTAGAAAGAACCACTTTTATTATGCTATAAACAAACTTGATTTAGACTATAAAGGAAACGAGGGGGAGATAACATGGGGATTATTTTTAAACTAGTAGATAAGGATAATTGGCTTGATTGTGTTAATTTAGAGGTATCAGATGAGCAAAGTGATTTTGTTACAAATAATACATTTTCTATACTGCAATCTCATTATGATGATAGAAATTACCCAATTGCAATATATGATGATAACAAGATGGTTGGATTTTTAATGTATCTTTATGATGAAGATTTTAAGGCATATAGATTACGAAGATTCATGATAGACAAGGATTATCAATCTCATGGATATGGCAAAATGGCACTATTAGAACTAAAAAAAATAATCAAAGATAATTATAATGGTAACAAACTGTATACAAGTGTGAAACCTCAAAATAATGTTGCAAAAAAGTTATATGAAAAGGTTGGCTTTAAAAAGACTGGAGAACTACGTTGGGGCGAAGAAATTTTAAAAGTAGATTTATAAATTTGAAGTTGGGATATTACTACTTATACTCATAATAGAGAAAAACAAAAAAGTATGCTAAGGGCATACTTTACTATTTTATAGATTTATCTACGAAAAAAATATCTACTCTACGATTAATTTTTCTACCTTCTGGCGTACCATTATCCTTAAAGGGTTTGTCAGATCCGTTGGATATTACTACTATTCTATCCGAGTTAACACCTTTAGTTATAAGATAATTTGCTATTCTTTGTCCTCTAAGTAATGAGAGATTATAGTTAGCTAATTTATGTGCCTCACTTTTATAATCGGCAAATAGTGTAGCACAATTGCCCTCAATTTGAATATTTATATCCTTATACTGAAGTGCTGTTTCTATGAAAGCATCCAAGTCTGGGTAATACTTATCATTTACAGAACTGGCATCTGGATCAAAATATACAGTTACCTTAAGCTCAGGCGGTTGTATAGGAGTCTGATACTCAGGCTGAGGCTGGTTATTGGTCTGTTTCTGTCCAACATTTGAGCCTACTCTATCATCCCGAGTAGGGTTGTCCATTATATGAGCAACTCCTAAGATAACAAGTAATACAATGATGGAACAAAACAATACAACTACCAATTTCCCTTTATTTGTTAGCTTGTACTTGACCATAAAATCACTCCGTTATTGTTTTGGTTTGTTTTCAATAAACTCAATAATACTAGAAAGTTTTTGAATCTCAAACTCAATTTCAGATTTTTGGTCTTCTCTTAAATTTTTCTTATCTTCAATTATTCTGTTATGAAAAGCAATTCTCTCATTTAACTTGCGGATTTGCTTTTCATTTGAAGCTACTATTTCAGACACATTGACTGAAAAGTCATCAAAGTACTTATTTAACACTTCTAATCTTTTAGTTCCGTCTTTCAATAATAAGATAATATCAAGATGCGAGGCGGATATAAGATTTATTATTGATTGTCTCTTTACATCTGCAGGCAAGTTTGCGGGCAGTGCTTTTATAAAACTCTCAATCAAATATATAGTGTTTGTTTCTTTGCTTTCCAATCCTGATTTTCTGTATATATCTTTGATTGGAAGCTTTTCTACTGAGTTTTTCTCAGCATGGTCTTGAGTATCAACATTATCATGTGTTTCACTCACAAATTTCACCTCTGAAGTAATTGCTAAATCGTTGTCCATCATATCTAGGTCATCTGTCTGTATGTCGGATTTGACAACAGGTTCTATTAAGCCTAGGCGTTCAAGTAATGGTTTTTTATTTTTTGCATCCGAATTTTTATCATTTGCAAAAAGAGACTTGTCCGGAACAATATTAGTATCAGAATTAAGTTTTTTTGCCATTGGTTTTCCTCCCCTAACAGAATATGGTAGCGTAGAGTAGAATTTTTCTTATGTTAAAAAAAATAACAGTCATAAAGACAAAAAACACAGATTAACGCATTATTATTAATATTATAACAGCAAAATTATAATCTTCCAACAATTTTATCGGGAAATATACAAAATTCGCAATTAATTTTATATATTTGGTAATAAAGACTTATTATTTGTTAATTTTTAAGCTGTTATTTATGAAAAATTCTTTATCTCCCCTTATCACTGTAGATAATTCAGTAGTGAAAATAGCATTTTTGGGGTGCTGCTCCATAATATCTAGTATCTCAACAAGCTTAATAATATATTCTCTTGGTGTCAGCTCTGCAAGCTTTGCACCAAATTTCTTGCAGCTTAGCAAGGTCCAGCTTGTAATAGATTCAATTGTAATAGAGGGTTTCAATTCATAGGCACAATTATAAATCTCCACAATTTTTTCTGTTAGCATGTGAAGCTGTTCTTTGTTGAATTTGCGAAGTCGTATAATAGGTTGTCTGATATCAGTCAGACCTTTATTATATTTATCTATTGCATTACCTAGCCTTTGCTCCAGTGCTTCATAGGTTTTTATGCCTTTTTCTGGGTTTTCAAAAAAATCATTTGTTGCAGCAAAAGTAAACATGCAATTAGTCATTTCACCAGTACCACAGGCATCTATAATATATTTAAGATTTTCATATGAGGCTCTTCTGATATCAGATCGCTCACTCATTATTAATTCTAGCTCGTCTATGAGTATAATCAAACCTTTATATCCAAGAAGGTTTATTAATTTGACAAAAGCCTTAAGAAAGTCCATGGAATTTGTGTTATCTATTCTTCCAACTGTCTCAAATCTGATTTTAATTGCTGCAGGTATATTTTTTTCACCCGTCAGCCAACTTGCAGCAGAATTGGAAAGTTCAGTATCTCCTGATATACGGGCTTTTATATAGGATAAAAAAGCTCGTGCAAAGGATTTATTGTATATATTTAGAGTATTTATAACTTCAAGTAACTCTTCTGTAGCCTTACCTTTATCCTCTAGACTTTGAAGTTTTTGCAACCACTTCTCAAATAATGCTTCAAAGCTGGTAACTTCAGTATCTGAATCCATAGAATATAGATTATGCATGAGATTATAGTAAAGTACTTCCATGCTGTTGAATCTAAAGCCATTATCTACTTGAAGCTTGGCTACTAAAAAGTTTTCTGCTGTAGCCAGTTGTTTTATAGAATTTAAAAAAAAGGATTTCCCTGCACCATAATCACCAGCTATAAATTTTACTACACTGTTGCCCTCTAAGGTATAGTTCATACACCTATAGATTTCTTCTATTTCTATGTCTCTACCGATGCGGAGCAGCTTTAATCCTTCTCTTGGAACAACACCATTTTTCAAGGCATTTATAATATGCTTTGCTTGTTTTGTAGATACTTCCAAAGCGCTGTCCTCCCACCCCTATGACATTCTGTATATAAATTCGACGCATCAAGATAATCTCCTTTATTTTACATCAAATTATGACAAAGCTTAGAATATATTTAAAATGTAATTTTACACCTTTATAAATATAGGAATCCGTCACATAGAAGTAATAAATATTGTATGATATAATACAAAGTGCAAAAGAGCATATATCACACTATTTTACAAATGAAAATTATTTAGTGCTATATATAGATTGATATACAGGAGAGAAAATAATGAAGAGACTAATAAGTATTGCTTTGATAATAAGTATTTTGGTAATGGTACTAAGCGGATGCAGTATAAGCAGTAAAGGCACATATAGAGCAGATGAAAAAGAGATAATATCTCAGTTAAATAGTATGAAGGAGCAGGACAGCAAGCCAAAAGAAATGTTTGACTATCTAAACCAAAACATAAGCTTGTTGGATAAAAAGGCCGCGACAGATGCCTTAGGCATATTGGTAGGAACACTGGAAGAGTTTGAAGTTATTTATAATGAAAGATTATTCACTGAGGACATCCCTGATTTGATGTTTAAGTACTTTGAGTATAAGTTTGATTATAATAAGATAGATTCCATAAAGGAACAGAAGCTAAAGGACTTACTTACTGATATAGTATGGGGTGGCTTTAAAATCGCAGAGACAGAAGGTACCTTCATGGTGGTTGTAGACTATGATAATTTGAAAACCTTTAATAAAAATGTAGATGATGAAATAAATACTTATATAGATGTTATGGCACTAAGATATAATGACCCCATATCCATAGATGAAGGCTTGGCGATAGCACCAGAAGAGCTGGTTAATCGTATAATTCAGCTGGAGAGCTATATAAAAAGCTATGACAATAAACAACGAGAAGAAATAATTATCAGCATGTATGAGGGCTATATAATGGTTTATATGAGTGGTACTGATAATATGCCTGTGTTTGATTTTGATACGGGTGTTATTAGCCCTGATATGTTTAAGAAATTTGAGGAGACAGCATCCAAACAAAGAGATACGGTATTTGGCAAAGTTCTTAGTAAGTATGTTGAACTATTAAAGCTAGAGGGTTTTGATAATACAGAAAAGGTACAGGATTTTATGTTGAATATTGATACGATGGTGATAGAAGAACTTACAAATGCAGACAAGAAGTAGACTGTAAAAGATTTTTATAACTATACAGTCAATGGATAGTAATTGATATAAGGAATAAAATAAAGTTAATAATGATTAGCCAAAGTATGTATTAGCATAAACAAAGCTTTATTGTATCAATAGGAGGAATTATTATGAGAGAAAATAATAGAGAATACTTTGAATTAAAGATAAAAGAGGCTCTTCTGGAGTTTAAACAAGGCTATAAAGCAAGAGATACAAAGGTTGTAGATCAGTTTATAGATAAACTTTTTGAGAAAAATGAGAAGACCGCAGTACTTGGAACAAGCTTTGGAGAATGGATGATGGGACTTACAGGTGCAAAAGAAATAGTAGAGTCAGACTGGCAGTATTGGGGAGATGTGGACATAAATACTGAGGATGTAGATATATCAACATTTGAGGGTACTGCATTCGTAAATGTAAAGGGTACAGTAAGATATGAATTTGAGTATACTGATGAGAAGTTTGATTCATACCTAAATTTTATAAAGAAGTTTTTTGACCCAGCAGAAAAAGACTATAAGATGAGTGCAAAGGTTAAGGCTGGTCAATTAGGCTTTGTGCTGACTCACTTTAATCAAATTAGAAAAGAAGGAAAACGTGAGTATTTCTATCCTCTAAGAATAAATGCGGTTATGACAATGCAGGGAGATAGAGCTGTATTTAGGTTTATGAAGTTTTCTATGGATTATTATAGCCAGTATCCGGAGCTTAGAATTGATAACCAGATGATGGATATGAATGAGTATTATGAGCAACAGCAAAGCTTTGTTGAGGTATGTAAAAAGGAAAATCGTCCTGAGACGAAAGAAATATTGGCAAGCTTTATGAAGTTTATAAATGAAGGCTTCAATACAGATATCAAGGAAGCAGATGAAATAAGTCAGTATTTTAGCAGTAGCAAGAGTAATTATGTCATAGATGCCAAGGGAACTATAAGTAGGGATAAAGCTGCGTGGGAGACACTGCAAAGTATGAAGTATACTTGGCAAAAGCTAGCTGTTGAAGAAAACGCTATATACTCAGATGTAAGCGGAGAGACAGCTTGGGTAGTATGCAATGGTCTCGCAAGTCGTACTATTAATGAACAAGAAGGTGCAGAGGCTCTGATGGCTAATATTCAAAGGTTAGTAGACATGGATATAACCTCAAAGGAAAAGCTTTTTTCGGCACAGAAACAGGTAGCAGATTATTTCCTACAGTATGCCAAAGGAGAGTATTTTCTATGGCCTATAAGGATTGCAGCAATGTTTATCAAGGAAAAAGGACAATGGAAGCTGTATGGAATGAACTTTTCATATCCTTTTTACTATATACTTGAAGGAAAATATGACACAGCAATTTAGTTATATAGATAGTAACAAAAATAAATCACGGCTTATGCTGTGTATATTAGCTCCTTTAACTTGAAATGCTACAACTCATATAAGGTTGTTAAAAATATTGTCTACACTATAAAGAGAGGTGCTATACAATATTATGAAAAGCCAATATAGTAACTTATTATGTTTTGATGTATTATATATAGGTAATATATTATGATATAAGCTTACATGGAGGGATAATATGGCTAATACAGAAGCGCATAAACCGATATATAAGAAGATAGCAATTGATGTTGCAAACAAAATTATAAAGGGAGATATAAAAGAAGGCGAAAAAATAAGCGGAAGATCAGTGCTTGCAAGCATGTATAATGTATCTCCTGAAACAATCAGAAGAGCAGTAGCATTGCTCCACGAATCAAATGTAGTATCAGTGGTACAAGGAAGCGGCATTGAGGTGCTTTCTATATCTGCAGCTGAGAAGTTTATATACAAGAATAAGGACAATGAGCACTTAACAGCAATTAGGGAAAATGTAAGAGAGCTTATGGAGCAGCATAGAAAATTAGATGAGCAGATAGAGAAATGCTTTGACGAAATAGTAGATTATATAGAGAGATTTCAAAACATATCACCATTTACCCTTATAGAGATAGAAATAAATAATGAGTGTAAGCATTTGGGTAAGCGACTTATTGAAACACGTTTCTGGCAGCATACTGGAGCAACAATAATTGCTTATAGGAGAAATAACGAAATATTCTTTTCTCCCGGACCAGATTATGCTTTTAAAGAAGGCGATGTTATAGTAGTAACAGGAATTAAAGATGTGTACGATAGAGTATATGATTATATTTACTAAAAAAGGTTCTTGCATAGTATTGCAAGAATCTTTTCGATATAAGAAAGGATTTAGTGTATGGATGTAGCAGTAGCTTTAGTTATTATTTTTTGTTCACTTATATTTAGTGTATATAATGGAATAAACATAGTATATCCGCTTTTTACAGGACTTGTAATCTTAGCAGCGGTATCAGTAGGAAGAGGTTTTAAACCAAAGCAAATATTCCATATGATTGTAAAGGGCGGAGGAAAGTCTCTTCTTATAATAAGGATATTTGTACTTATAGGTGCTATAACGGCTATATGGAGGGCTTCAGGGACCGTAGCGTTCATAGTATATTATGGCATTGAATTAATGAACCCGAATTACTTTGTATTATATGCATTTATATTAAGCTGTATAGTATCTTTTTTGCTTGGAACTTCCTTTGGTACTATTGGTACTGTAGGGGTAGTGTTAATGATAATAGCCAAAGGTGGAAATGTAAACATAAATATAGCGGCTGGAGCTATAATTGCAGGAGCATATTTTGGAGATAGATGTTCTCCTATGTCCTCTAGTGCAAACCTAGTAGCAAGTATCACTAAAACGGATTTATATATAAATATAAAAAATATGTTTAAGTCAGCCGCAATTCCTTTAGCAGCTTCAATAATATTATATTTCTTACTGTCTAAAGCAAACCCCTTAGTTTTTCATGACAATAATATTTCTACTACTATTGCAGAGGTGTTTAATATCCATTGGACTACTATTTTACCAGCAGTTGCAATATTAGTGCTTGCTGTTTTTAAAGTTGATGTAAAGCTTTCTATGCTTGTTAGCATAGCTATAGCGATGCTATTGGCATTTGTGCTGCAAGGGTTTTCGATTATACAGATATTAAACTATACAATATTTGGGTTTAGCTTGGATAGCGCAGGCTTCTTCAATGATATAGTAAAGGGTGGGGGAATACTTTCTATGGTGAAGATTGCTTTTATAGTACTTATATCCTCAGCTTATTCTGGCATATTTGAAGAAACCAATATGCTTAAGGAGATACAAAGCTTATTGGAAGTAATCACAGAGAAATGTGGTATTTTTACTGCCACTATATTTACCAGCATCATAACTGCTGCTTTAGGCTGTACACAGGCTATTTCAATACTATTGACAGATCAGCTAATTGGAGGTATCTATGAAAAGGAAAAAAGGGATAAGCAAGAGCTCGCTCTAGATATAGAGGATACAGCTGTTGTTCTATCTCCTTTGATACCATGGAATATAGCGGGGGCAGTGCCTGCAGCAATGCTAACGGCAACTGTGGGATTTATACCCTATGCATTCTATTTGTACTTAATTCCACTATATGATTTAGTAATCAAAGGCTATAGAAAAGGAAAAGCACACAAAAATAAGAGCCATGCAGGGGTTTAATGCCCTTGCCTGACTCTTGCTTTTAAACTTAATATACATCATAATCTGAAGACCTTACCTTGCTTGTTTGGGGCTTTATCTTTGACTTCCGCTGTGCTAGTCTGTTAGCAACGCTTTGCTTTCTTTCTAGGAACAAAAGCTCCTTCTGAAGCTTTTTATAGCTTTCTAAACGCTCTTCGGACAGGATGTTATTCTCTACGGCATCTCTTATTGCACACTTTGGTTCGTCCTTATGCTTACAATCTTTAAAAAAGCAATTTGCAGCTAAGGTTTCTATATCCTCAAAGGTTTCTTGAAGACCACCTTCTGAATCCCAAAGCTGTATTTCTCTCATTCCAGGAGTATCTATTATTAAACCACCCTCAGGCAGTATAAACATTTCTCGATGAGTGGAGGTATGCATACCCTTCTGACCATCATTTCTAAGCTCCTGTATCTTCTGAACAGTGCTACCTAGGAAATAATTTATAATACTTGATTTTCCTACTCCTGATGATCCCAAAAGTGCCACTGTATGACCTTCTTTAAAGTATTTTCTAAGCTCCTGTAAGCCTGTATCTTGATATGTGGTTACAGGATGTATCGGAACTCCTATAGCCACAGCTTCAGCTTCTGCCAGCTTTTCCTCTATATTATCGCAAAGATCAGACTTACTAAGTACTATTACTGGATTTGCTCCGCTTTCCCATGCAAGTAACAGATATCTCTCTAACCTTCGTACATTAAAGTCACTGTTTAGAGAGTTTACGATAAAGACTGTATCAATGTTTGAAGCTATAATCTGTTCTCTTATATTTGTACCGGCAACCTTTCGTGAAAATTTACTCATGCGAGGCAATACATGATGAATAGTAGCTCTACTTTCTCCAGATCTTACAGTTACAGCTACCCAGTCACCAACAGCGGGGAAGTCCTCTTGCTGCTCAGCGGCGAAACGTAGCTTTCCAGAGATTTCAGCCAGCATTTCACCATCCTCGCACATGATTTTGTAAATGTTCTTGTACTCTGCAAATACTCTGCCAGGAGTATAACCTTTGTCCTTATATTCTTCAAAGTTACTTTCAAATGACTCATTCCAACCAATTTTGTTTAAATCCATTAATGTATCTACCACCTTTTTTAATTAGACAATTGATTTTTGTAGTTCTTTGTTTGTTTTTGTAATGATCTTTCTAATACTATCCTCTGATAAGTGATATGTTTCTATAAGTTCTTTGACACATATTCCACTTCTATACAGGTTGTAAATTTCTACATTTCTGCATTTAAGCTGAATCTTAGTTCCGTTGTTTTCACCCCAGCCAGCTCTACATTCGCCAGGCTTTGGTATATATACTAGCTCCCCTTGGACATATTCCTGAAGCTCTAGCAAAAGCTTTATTGGTAGAATCTCTTTTCCATTCTTGTAACTCATAGTCATACCTCCCTTAATGATGTAAAAATTATGTTATAGATATAGAAATCCCGTGGACGACTATCATCCACGGGATATTTGGCAATAAAAAACACACGATGACCATCGTGTGTGTATTACTCTCACTATATCAGATGATGGTTCTATTCTAGAGAAAAGCAAAACAAAAAGACATCCTTAACTGGACGACTTACTACAGTAAGTAAAGCTTTCTCCCAAATATTCAGTTATAAAAGGATCACCTCATAAATTCTGTTAATAATCATTTTAAACACTCCTTTCTAACCAATTTAATCATCTGGTTAATTTAATTTGTCTAAATCCATAATATTATATTGGTGGGATTTGGTCAACTAGTTTTATATTACTATTTGATTACAATATCCAAAAACCCGCTTCACATATAATGGAAATGCAACTTAATTATTTCATAGATTTAAAAATTATACATTATAAAGAATTATTATATTTATATTTTACATATAACATTACTATATATGCTTTAGAGGAATTTGGAAATATTCGTAGAATTAGTCATTATCCAAACAATTCGGGAGGGGTTTAATATGTATGTATCCAACAGAATGACTTTAAATCCAATCACAATTAATTCCAAGACTTCAGCTAGAAGTGCTTTGGACATTATGCAGTCCAGAAGATTCTCAAACATTCCAGTAGTTGATAACGGGGAAATGGTAGGAATATTAGCTAAAGAAGATATCATAAATCAATACTTCTGTGGCGAAAAGGGCTGTACCCTTATAGAGGATGTTCTTGTAGGGGAAATAATGACAAAGGATTACATCACTGTAAATAAAATGGATTACTTAGAAAAAGCGATTTCGCTACTTAAAGAAAAAGATGTTAGTGCTCTTCCGGTATTGGATGTAGATGGCAAATTGGTAGGCATCATTACAAGAACAGACATATTTGATGCTTTTACAGATGCAATGGGAGTAGATAATAAGGGAACAAGAATTTACATGGTTATTCCTGAGTTTGTAGGACAGCTAGCTAAAATTGCAAACGTTGTAAGGCATCATGGAATATCTATAGAAGCTTTGATTGTTTTTGACTCCGGAATAGTAAACACAAAACAGGTAATTATGAAGGTAAATTCTAAGGAAATAGATGGTTTGGTTGTAGACCTTAAAGCCAGTGGATTAGATGTTAGAGATGTAGAATAGCTATGATAGTCCATGATATAGATATTTATGTAAGGCTTAACGAAAGATGTTAAGCCTTTTATTTTTATAAGACTTTTTTGTGTTACATACGTATCTATTATAGAAAATCAAATGGAGGGACAAAAATGAAAAGAAAAAGAGTGGGGACAATTACTCTGGCAATAGGGCTTATCGTATTGGGCGTATCATTGTTTATCAATAATTATACATCCCTTGTGTTAATGGATATTTACAAATACTGGCCTGTATTGATTATCGGGGTAGGAATAGAGATGTTTGTATATATGATAATCTACAGACATAACGAAGATGTAAAGTTAAAGATTGACAGTCTATGCATAGTGTTTATATTAATTGCAGCGATATTTACAAACAACATAAATTTTAAGTTTGGCTCGGAGTTTCCACTTAACATATTTGAAGAAAATTCAATATTAGATGGAATAAAGTACGAAAGCGAGCTTGAGGAAACAATAATAAAAGATAGTATCTCAAAGGACTATGCCATAAACAAGCTTGAAGTTAAAAACAGCTATGGTGATATAAAGCTGATACCCTATGATGAAAAATATGTAAAGGTTGAGGCTCTTGTAAAGATTAGATACAACGATGAAACAGAAGCAAGAGAATATTTAAAGAATGCAATAAAGATAATTGAAGGTGAAACGACTCAAATATTAGCAGCTGACTATAATGGATCAAATAAGAAAACTTATTCAAGAGCAGTAATAGATTTTGTTATATATGTTCCAAATGAGGTGTATTCAGATGTAAGCAATAGCTATGGCGACATACAAGCACAAGGGCTTTCTAAGGATTTGGATGTATCCAATCAGTATGGGGACATAGAGGTAAAGGATATAGCAGGCAGTGCTATTGTAAAAAATTCTTTTGGTAAAATAGAAATTATTAATATAGGCGGTAAGGTTGAAGTAGATAATAAAAACGGTGATATAAAGACAGATTCTATATCTGGAGATGCAAGACTAGAAACTAGCTTTGGTAAAATTGAAGCCTATAACGTAAAAGGCAGCTTAAACGCAAAAACAAGCAATGGTAAAATAGATGTAAAGGAAATTAAGGGTGATGCAGAGCTAAGAAGCTCATTTGGAGATATAGATGCAGCGTATATAGATGGCAACTCTATAATCAACAATAACAATGGCTCAATAGACGTCAATGAGCTAAAAGGTAATGTACAGATAAAAAATTCATTTGGCGGAATTCGTTTCAGTTCATCAAATTCTGGAAATGCTGATATATATGCAAAAACCAACTTTGGTGATATAGATACTAACCTACCCATAAATGTGAAAAAATCAGTAAGTGAGTATACAGCAGAAGGTATAACAGGTGAGGGTAAATATAAGATTGAGCTTATTACTAACAATGGGGAAATTGATATAAAGTAGAGACAATCGGATGAGAGTGGTTTGTATTTTGATACGACCTTTAGCTTTAAATATTTTGTGACTGTATAGGTATTGTAAAGTTTAGACATATATAATAATATTAAAAAGATAGTAAGCAAAAGAAACGGAGATATGTATGCTGCAAAATATAAAAGCTGTAATTTTTGATGTTGATGGTACATTAGTTGATTCAATGTGGATTTGGAGGCAGGTTGATATCGAATTTCTGTCTAGGCGAGGCATACAGTTACCTGATGACTTGCAGAAGGATATTGAGGGAGTAAGCTATACTGGTACTGCCGAATATTTTAAAAAGAGATTTTCTCTTCCAGAAAGTGTTGAAGAAATAAAGGAAGAATGGCGAGAAATGGCTGATGATTTCTACAATAATAAAATAGCATTAAAGGACGGAGTTAGAGAGGTTTTAACATTTTTTAAAGATAAAGGTATGAGGCTTGGGATAGCTACAAGCAACTCCAGAGAGCTTGTAAATACCATGATAACAAGACATAAGCTCAAGCTGTACTTTGATATAATAAGAACCTCCTGTGAGGTTCCTAGAAGCAAGCCTTACCCAGATGTATATCTACAGGCAGCTAAGGATTTAAGCGTGGAGCCTGAAGACTGTCTGGTGTTTGAAGATACTGTTGCAGGAGTCAATGCTGCCAAGGCAGCAGGGATGAAGGTCATAGCAATTTATGATAAGCTTTCTGCTGAAGCTCAAGAGTATTTGAAACAGCGGTCAGACTTATACATAATGGATTATTATGAATTTTTAAGAGAAGTTACTAATTAGCACATAAGCAGTCATTAAGCAATTATTGACTGCTTAGTTTTTTTAGGAAATTTTTTAAAATTGAAGTGTATAAGAGATTTATAACGTCATAAGTAATGTACAGGAAGGTGGTGGTGGGTATTGAAGGATGAAGACATAATAAGATTGATTTTGAAGGGTGAGGATGAGCTGTACTCTATATTAATTGATAGATACAGTGGAAAGATCTTCTCGACAGCCTACAGCTATACCCATAACCATGAGGAAACGCGAGATTTGGTTCAGGATATACTGATAAAGGTTTACCAAAACCTCGCCAAATTCAAAGTTGATTCCAAGTTCTCTACCTGGCTTTATAGAGTTGCTGTCAACAGCTGCATAGACTGGAATCGTAAAAACAATAGCAGAACAATAAAGATTGCTTGGAACTTTGAGGAAAATGATATTCTGAACTCTATAGTGGATGAGAATGCTGGACCTGAGCAAGTTGTAATGAATCAAGAAGACAGGGAATTTATAATGAACATAGTTAGTGATATGCCAGAGATATACAAAACAGTACTTATACTTTATTATTTTGAAGAGCTTAAGATACAAGAAATCAGCTATGTGATAGACTGTCCTAAGAAAACGGTGGAGACAAGACTTTATAGGGCAAAGGGCATCTTAAAGACCTTGCTTAAGCAAAAAAATTCCGGAGGTGAGTTGTATGAGCTGCAAAGCATATAGAGATATGTTACATAGTTATGTAAACAATGAACTAAACGAAATACAACAAGCTGATATATCAGAGCATCTTAAGAGTTGTACTGCTTGTAATAATGAGCTGACAGAAATCAAAAGTCTTAAGAAGATACTAATAACTCTAAAGCCGGAAGGTTTTCAGCTAGGTGAGATAAAGGACAATATCATGTCAACTATCAGGGCAAGTAAGAAAAAAGCAGTAACTTATGACATTAAGGTTTTGACAAGGTTAGCAAACAGCATGATTGCTTGTGGAGTAATAGTAATGGTATTAAACTTCACTAGCTTGGGAGACGGTTTAACACAGTATGCAGGAGACACATCAACAGGGCAAAAGAGCACAGAGGAGAAAATAGGTCAGCCTATGACATTTATTAATAACGGACTGACAAACATTTCGGATGGAATAGTTAGCTTGGATGGAATAATATTTAGAACCGGGCAAAGAATAAAAGGAGGAATGTAAGGTGAAATGTAAAAACCATAAAGATGAAGAGGCAAAGTACATTTGTGACAAATGCAAAATGCCAATTTGTGAAGAATGTGCAACTGAGCTAAGAGGCAGTAAGGTTTGTATCAGCTGCATTGACCATGCCATATATGCAGAAAAAGATATAGTAGAAAGAAAAGGATTTTGGAATACTTTGATATTTTTTATGTTTGCTTGTATACCAGGCGCGGCACATATGCAGATGGCTCTTTTCAAAAGAGGAATGCAGCTTATGCTGACCTTCTTTGGCGCTATCGTACTGATTTCTTACGCAAATGTAGAATCCTTTTTACCGTTAACTGTAATACCTACTTGGTTTTTCAGTTTCTTTGATGCTTATAACACAAGAAGAAAAATGTTGGCTGGTGATAGCGTAGAAGACACTGAAGCATACAATTATCAATTTATAATTAAAAATAAAAAATTGCTTGGAGCTATAATGATAGTATTTGGAGCTATAGGTTCGCTAAACTCTATAGGAGGAATACTTCAGTCAATATCCCGTAGATTTGGACTTGATTCATATAATTTGTATTGGACGTTAAAAAGAGGAGTAATACCTTTTGTATTAGTTTTAGGTGGATTATTTCTACTTTCCAGCTTGAAAAAGGCAGATAAGGAAATAGAAAAGTAAATTTTTGAATTAAAATAAATAATGAACATATACTAAACAGATATAAAAAATATCCGCCTTTGTATAATTGGAAAAATAAACAAAATTATACATTGACTATTTTCTAGATATTTATTATAATAAGGAATGTAGCTGTGTGATGCAGATTATTTGTGCTCGTAGCTCAGCTGGATAGAGTGTCTGACTACGAATCAGAAGGTCGCAGGTTCGACTCCTGTCGGGCACACCACAAAAAATGCGGGTTTGGCGGAATGGCAGACGCGCTAGACTTAGGATCTAGTGTCTTAGACGTGGGGGTTCAAGTCCCCTGACCCGTACCAATTTTTAGAATTTGGCTTTTGAGAATATTTCTTGGAAGCCTTTTTAATTATTAATTGACAAAGCCTATTTGTCTGACTTATAATTATTTTGACTTAAAAACTTAAATATGCACCTATAGCTCAGTAGGATAGAGCAACGGTTTCCTAAACCGTGTGCCACTGGTTCGACTCCAGTTAGGTGCACCATATATGAATGTAGTAATCTCAATACTTTGATGGTATTGAGATTTTTTATGCACTATTTTGTGTTGCTATTAAAATGTTATAAAGGCTTATAAAAGTAGCTGCATAGAATGGATTGAATAATAAAGGGGGCGGAGAAATTCGCTTCTTTTTTAATTACATTATGTTGAAACTTTGCATTGATATAATAGAGGATTTTAAATTAATAAGACGAATCTATACAATATTAAGTATATTTACCAGCAAATTGGTTTTGGGAGAAAATTAAATGACATGGTATGACATTTTAGAAGTGAGTCCTAATGCTAGCAAAGAAGTCATTGATATGGCATACAAAGCATTAGCAAAAAAACACCATCCGGATTTAAATCCACTTGAAATAAGGGAACAATGTGAAGACAATATGAAGCTATTAAATCAAGCAAGAGATATTCTCACTGATATGAAGTTAAGGGCTGAATATGATAATTACTTATATAATTACATTGATAATGGTACTGAATCTGAACAAGAATCCTCTCCATCTACCGAAACTAAAGAAGAAAATACGTCAACCCAATACTATATTAGTGAACCTAGACCTTGGGTGAGATATTTTGCTAGGATGATAGATATTAACATATCATCATTTTTAATAGTTGCAATATGGTCGGGATTTTCACCCGATTCATACAATGCTCTATTTGGTGAAATTAACTATTATTTGTCAAACATAATTATATATGTTATTTGGCTATTTGTTGAATCCATATTAATTTCTTTAGTTGGAACAACTCCAGGTAAATGGGTATTTAATACAAATGTAAAAAGCGTAACAGGTGCCAATGTATCATTCCCTGTTGCTTTAAAAAGAAGCTTTACAGTATTTTTAATGGGATTGGGATTTCTTATACCTTTAGTTAATTTGGTAACGCTATATAAATCATACGAAACTTTAAAAAATCCTTTAAACTCAGGGCTAACAGCTTGGGATTATTCTTGTCAGACTGTAGTTACTACCAAAAAACTCAATAAATTTAAGATATTTATTTTCCTTGTATTAATTATAGGAATATATGCAGGATTAATTTATTATAACGCTACAATAGAGACTCAACAAAATGAACTAAACGTCAAGCTAACTCAAATGAAATCTGACATTGATAAAGAAACAGAATCATTAATCCAAATGTATTCTGATTTAGAAGACCAAATGAAAGATATTAATGAACTGGAATCTTCTTTAACAACATATCAATCTTTAGAGGATACTGAACAATACGATGAATATTACCATGTCTATAGTGATAAAATAGATGATTTTAATACCGATTCACAATATTATGAGAGCCGAAGAACCAAGTTAAGTAAAGATATTGTTGATTATAATAATATGCTTTTGGATAAATAATTCTAATTCAAAAAGTTTGTAAAAATATGGGGACTAAAGTTAAAAATAGTCCCCAATATTTACATTAACTTAGTAAGTATTAAATTGATAAAACCTAGTATTGAGGGTTTTTGGTGCCAGGTACACTGCACCTGGCACTATTTTGCATAATAAAGGGTTGACAAAAATATCTGTAAAAAATAGAATAATTGTATATTGTTAATAGCGTAGTACCGTAAGGGAAAAGTTGGGAGTAGTACGGTAACGGAACCTCCACATATGCGCAAGTAAAAGGTAGTCGAATGGCTATCTTTTTTTTATTTTCTAAAATAAAAGAGATAGAAAGATTTGAAATATCAATTAAATATTTTACTTATTTATAAGAATAAGGTAATTATATGTGTGCATAATAATAAATACTAGGAATCAATATGCAGATAATAAAGCTAGTTTAAGTATAATAAGCTAATGGAGTACAAACGGAGTACGTATAAATTACATATTTGATGATATATTAACTAATTTGATAATAATATGGTTATTTTGGGTTTATATGAGATTTGTAACATAACTATGAAATGGAGTATAATATGAACAAAGATTGTAATGTAATTAATTTTTATGATTACTATAAGGAGGAATTGCAAATGCTTAGCGTTTTCGATGTAGCTAAGGTGTTTTTGTCATTAGAATCAATGTCTAATAAAAAGCTTCAAAAACTTTGCTACTATGCACAAGCATGGCATCTAGCATTTAATAATGGGAAAAGACTTTTTAACAGTTCGTTTCAAGCTTGGGTTCATGGCCCGGTTTGCTATGAATTATATCAGGAATATAAAGAATATGGATTTTATGATATTCCTGAAGAAAGTTCCATTCCTTCTATAGTAGACGAGGATGAATATGAGTTCTTGTGTGAAGTATACAATACATATGGAGAGTTTACAGGAGATCAACTAGAAACATTAACACACGAAGAGTTGCCTTGGATAAAGGCAAGGGCTAGTCTTGAGGAATGGGAACCATCTAGAGAAGAGATTGATGATAACATTATGAGAGATTATTATTTGAAGGTCTATGAATCCTCAAACTAAAAAAAAACATAGTATACCGAAGCCTATTAGTACACCTCAAGAAAAACTTAAAAAGGTATGTATTGCACAAGAAGAGCTTGAAAAGGTAAAAAAAAGACATGATGAAAAATTATTGTTTTCTTTTAAATTTTTCGATCGCGAACATAAAGCGTTTAACTTAGGTTCAGTTTGTAATGGGTGGTATATTACTTTAATAGACACCTTAAAAGAAATATCAAATTTTACTTGGAGAGAACTAATAACCGAACAATATAATCACTATGAACCACATCAGCATAATTGGGAAAGCTTAGATTACAGATTTGGTATTGACAATGAAACTTTAGATCAAGTTGAATGTACACAGTTTAGACTGTCCAGTAGTAAAGGTAGGGTGCATGGATTCCTTATAGGAAATAGGTTCTATATAGTTTGGCTTGATGCACATCATAATTTATATCCCAACGAGAATTTTGGAGGACGTAAATTTTATACTACACCTATGACCTGCTATCAGAAACTTGAGAGTCGCAACCTTGAACTAGAAAGGGAATTAGAAATGCTTAAGAAGGAAAATTCAGACTTAACGGACATATTGGAAGAAGCATACAAATAGAAAAATGCTTTATAGATTTTATATCTATTTTTTTACCTTTTAACGTGAACATACGTTCGATAATAAAAGAAGAAGCAAGAAAACTAATAGACACAGAAAACTATGAAGTGGAATTTAGAACGTATATTAAATGTATAGAAAAGATCATCAAGCTTACTTGCCGCTTCTAAATCGTAGGTTTTTGCTGCCAGGCACAGAACATGAATCACTAATATGTTCTTATGTTCTGTGCTTGGTACTATTTTGCACTATATTAATATTTTAATGAATTTGCAGCGATATTATAAATAGATTTTAAGTTATTTTTAGTTTTATAACGCCATAAATAGCGCATGGCCATGAGAAATGCCATATTATGAATTAGCAGATAGATAAGTTAATAAATACATTAAATCTGAGTTGTCTTTTATAGAAGTATGTAGTATTATAAAAATAAAGATAGAGTTGTTTAAAATGATATCGTTTAGGTTATCATAACTATAAAGTGTTAAAAAAGTATTTACATTATAGTAAAGAAATTATATAATAGAGTTAAGATATAGATTATCTATATTGAAATAGGAAACCCCTTGCCTTAAGTAGGGAGCTGAAAAATAGGAAACCCCTTGCCTCAAGTAGGGAGCTGAAAAATAGGAGATCCCTTGCCTCAAGTAGGGAATTGAAAAATAGGCAGTCGTTAGACTGCCTATTTTCATGGAAAGGTAATGAACATGGACACGCTAAAAATCTACCATGTAAATGAGGAATACATAAAATATTTAAGAAATTTTGATAAGAAAGTAACAATTGTTAAGGAGACCGGCAAAGCCCGTCCTTATGTAGGTATTGTTTTCGAAATAAATGAATTTAAGTATTTTGCTCCTTTTTCTTCACCTGAAAAAGATTCTAATGGAAACCTAACTGAAGAATATATAAGGTGCTTTAAAAGCAATAGCCAAGTAACATATGAAAAAATTGAAAACTTAAAATATGGAACTATTCAAATTAATAATATGATACCTATACCAGATTCAGAGCTTATCAGCTTTGAAATTGATGATATAGAAGATATAAATTATAAAAGAATATTAGAAGATGAATTTATTTATTGTGATGATAACAAGGTAAGAATTATAAAGAAAGCACAAAAGTTATATAGATATGTTGATGTTTCTAAAAATCCACACTTTGTTAATATATCATGCAACTTTAAATTGCTTGAAAAAAAGTGTAAAGAATATGGACAAGCTACTAATAAAGTTGAAGAAGCTTTGGAGATAATACAAGCAAAAGAATTAATAGCTTCTGTGGATGACGACAAATAAGATTAATAATAAAGAAATGAAAAGGTTCCTATTCTTGTAGGCACTTTTTTAGATAAAAACTATCGAGCGGCGTTTACATCGCCGCTTTTTTTTCTGCCTAGCACTATTTTATTCCTAGCAAGTATTGTGCATACTTTGGAGGAATATACAAACCATTGTAGAAAATAGAAAGTATACTTACTATTATTGTTTAATCAAACAAGGAGAATCAAAATGGAAAATAAAGATAAGGCCATTAGTCTTTTTAGATATATTATGGAGTTGTATGCGCAAAGGTATCAAGTTGTAACTGATGTGAAAAAACAGGAATGGAATAAATTTGTTGCGGATATTCCAAAAGATGAAGATAATATTATTTTTAATTATGTTGATAGAACTGACGAGGACGAGGAGAGTTCTTCTTCACAAGCACTAATTTTAAAAGTAAGAAAACCAGAATTCGAGCGTTGTCCAATAATTCCTACTTCCATAGAAAAGTGGGTTGAAGATGGATGGCAGTGGTTTTATAATTTTGTTGCAAAAAAAGATAAACTAGAAGTATATAAAAATGGTGTAAGAATCGAAGAAAAGTTTTCAGATAATGAAATAAGAGTTAGTGATTTTAACAAGTGGAATAAAGAACGTGATGAATGGGTTTTAAGACAACAAAAAATTGATAGAACTCGAAGATTCTTTAATGAACTGCATATTAAATATATAGACCTAGATAGGGATTCTGAAACCATAGAGCTTATGATTGGTCAAGGCATCTTAGAATGCAATATTAATGAGGACACGAAGATATATCATCCTGTACTTTTGAAAAGAGTTACAATGGATTTTGACTCAATCAATAACATTATCAGTATAATTGACACAAATGTTGATCCTGAAATATACACTACCCTTTTGCAAGGCGTTAGTTTTATTAATCATTCATCAGTAAAGCTGTTAAAAGAAGAGCTTGCTGATGGTTTTTATCATCCACTTGATAGGAATGATACCCCTGATTATCTAAAAAGCTTTGCTCATAGACTACATTCAGAAAGTAGATATGTAGAAAATTTGGAAGATAACTTTAACATGTATGAAAAACTTGTTATCTATAATAATCCTGTATTTTTTATTAGAAAAAGAACTGGTGGAGTTGTTAAGGCAATCCAGGAAATCATAAATCAGATAGGAGAAACTGGTGAAATATCAGGTCCTTTGCTTAATCTTATTGGCGAAAATGTTTCACAGCTTGCTGACATAACAGATTCGTTTGATTTAAGTGAAAGCCTGGCAGCAATAAGTGGTGAAGATAAAGATATTCTGCTCTCAAAAGAAGCCAATAAAGAGCAACTTGAAATTGCTAAACGAATTGAAGATTACAATGCTGTTTTGGTTCAAGGCCCTCCAGGTACAGGAAAAACACATACAATAGCAAATTTAGTAGGGCATTTTTTAGCACAAGGCAAAAATATTTTGGTGACAAGTCATACAAAAAAAGCTTTGACAGTTGTTAAAGAAAAGGTAGAAGAAGAGCTTCAAAACCTTTGTGTAGCTGTACTTGAAGATAATAGTAAAGACATGGAGCGCTCTATTGATGGTATCACAGAATATATATCTTCTCATACCTCATTGGAACTCGCAGAAACAACTGATAAGCTAAAGAGAAGAAGATTGCAGATACTATCTGACTTATCGGAAGTAAGAAAGAAAATCTATGCCATAAAATACAAAGAGTTTGAGACAATCTCCTTTGGTGGTAAAGGATATAGCCCATCAGAAGCAGCTCGTTTTGTCTACGAAAATAAGGAGGACTTGTCTTTTATTCCTGGAAAAGTTTTGCTATATAAGCCGCTACCTGTTACGCTGGGTGATTTAGAAATTTTATATAAAACTAATGGCGTAATATCTTTTAAAGAAGAAACTGAGCTCGCAAATAAGATACCAAATCCATTAGAGCTTATTTCACCAAATGATTTTAAGCAGTTAGTAAGAAGATATAATGAGCTTATTGATGTATTAAATCAAGCAAATCAAAAACTTTCAAATCTTGTGGAGATAGGTACAAAAGCATTAACTGCAACTGTTTTTGGAGTACCGTTGTGCAATATACCTAATGCAGAACAAATGAATTTATTGAAGAAGCTTATCGTAAGCAGTAATGCAAAAACAGATAAGTTTGAAGGGTGGTCCCTGTATGCAATATTGGACGGTAAAAAAGGCGGCGGATTCAAAGCGGTATGGGAGAACTTAATAAATTCAATTAATGATGCATATGAATATGCAAGTGGTGTTGCTGAGGTTACTATAGGAAAGAAAGTAACAGGAGAATTAATCAATAGTGAAAACACAGTTAACATCTTAAAAGATATAAAAGAGCATTTATTAAAAGGGAAAAAGTTATCATCTCTCACACTTTTAATGCACAAAGAATGGAATAAGCTTTATTCTACTGTGAGAATTAATGATAGGAGTATCGAAACCGTCGGTGATTGTGATGTTTTAATAGCTGTCATCCAACTTTCTATAAAAAGGGAGATAATTGGACATTTTTGGGATGAGTTAATCGCAAAACGTGGGGGTACGGTTTATGCTGAGTTTGGAGATGAGCCAGAACAAATTTGTATTAGCCGAGTAGCCAAGATAAAAGAAAGTATAGATTGGTATGACATCGGATATAAGGAAATTAAAGAAAAAATTATTGCAGCTGGATTTAATCAAAGTTTACTTAATGAGCATGAGGAATATACATTACCTCTTGATGAGATAAATTTTCTGATAGATTTAATATATAAGACATTCCCACAATATATTGAAATTGCAAATATTATTTATATAGGATTACCAGGCGTTCAGTCTCAAATTGATAGGTGCATTGGTGCTTTAACTGTTAACAATTTAAATGATTCTGCTATATGTAAAAATGTTGTTTCCGCACTTAAGGAGAAAGATGCAGAAAAGTATACTATGCACTACAAGGTCTTAGATGAATTATACAATAAGTATTTTTATTTAACTGAAAGAGCAAGAATTTTAAAAAGTATTGAAGCATACGCTCCAGATTGGGGAAATTTAATAAGAAATCGAATAGGTGCACATGGAGAAAGTAAATTTCCAGAAAATATAGAAGAAGCGTGGAAGTGGAAACAGTTTGCAGGAATTATTGATGAAATAACTGCGCAACCGTTTGAAGAATTACAGCATCAATCTGTCAGTCTAAATGCAGAACTACGCAAGGTGACAGCAAAACTCGCTGAAAGCTCCGCATGGTATCATTTGCTGTGTCGTATTGAGGGTGACATTAGCAAAAAGCAAGCTTTGCAGGGATGGAAGTTAACAGAAAAGAAAATAGGCAAAGGTACAGGAAAAACTGCACCTGCTTTTAGAAGAGAAGCGAAAAGATTGATGGCAAAATGCCAAGCGGCTGTTCCCGCATGGATCATGCCAGTGAATAAAGCATTAGAGAGTTTAGATCCAACGAACAATAAGTTCGATATAGTAATCATTGATGAAGCAAGCCAGTCAGATATTTCATCACTTGCTATTATGTATCTTGCAAAGAAAATAATAATTGTGGGGGATGATGAACAAGTTAGCCCATCTGCTGTTGGTATAGATGTTGACAAAATGGCAAACTTGGCAGCTATGTATATTAAGGGGATAATTCCAAATGCACACCTTTATGATATGAAGTCTTCCTTATATGATATTGCAAAAACTACATTCCCAACACTGATGCTCAAAGAGCATTTTAGATGTGTTCCGAGTATTATCGGCTATAGTAACCGCTTGTCATATGATTATAAAATAAAGCCATTAAGAGATGATAGTAAAGTTGCTGTTAAACCGGCAACTGTGTCATATAGAGTCAATGGCACAAGGCACGATAGAAATAAAACAAACAGTGTTGAAGCGGAAACTATTGTAGCCTTAATGATTGCATGTATGGAGCAAAAGGAATATAAAGATATGACCTTTGGTGCGATCTCCCTTTTGGGTGATGAACAGGCACAAAAAATCAATGGACTTGCTATTGAGAAAATTAAGCCAATTGATTATGAAAGCAGACGTATCTTGTGTGGTAATGCTTCTCATTTCCAAGGTGACGAGCGTGATGTAATCTTTATTTCATTGGTTGATAGTAATGAAGGGGATGGCCCGCTGAGAATGACTGGCGAGGGTACAGGTAAATCAACAAAGCAACGATACAATGTTGCGGTAAGTCGTGCAAAAAATCAAGTGTGGGTTGTACATTCACTGGATGTAAATAAGGACTTAAAATCAGGCGATATGCGTAGAGATTTAATCGAATATGTAACAGATCCAAATTCTTTTAAAGAACAGGATAAAGAAATAAAAGCTAAGGCTGAGTCGCCATTTGAAATTTCTGTTGCAAGAGCATTGGTTTCAAAAGGATATCATATTGTCCAGCAATGGGAGGTCGGCTCATATAGAATAGATATGGTTGCAATTTATGGAGATAAAAAAATTGCCATTGAATGTGATGGCGAGCTATATCACAGTGGAGATGAAAAAATCCGTGAGGATATGGAACGTGAAACAATCCTTAGAAGATTAGGCTGGAGATTTATCCGTCTTCGTGGTAGTGAGTATTATAGAAATCCTACTGATGCCATAAATCGCGTGGTAACTGAATTAACAGAGTATGAAATTGAGCCTGAACAGCAATTTGAAATAGGAAATGGCGAAGCTTTCGAGCTAAACCAAAGAGTTATTATTGCTGCTGCAAGGATACTTGATGAATGGGAGAGATTACTATAACCCTGATAAAAAACAAAGTAAGCAAGGAGTCGTCAATTTTATTTGACGACTCCTTGCTTACTTTGTTTTTTGTAGATGTATCACATACGATACTTTTTGTTGTTATTTCCTAGTCTGGATAGTATGCCCAATAATAACAGGAAGATAACAGTAGCTATTACTGCCAGTATAAAGCCTTTGCTTAAAAGCTGAGCACCAAATATTAATGGTATTAGTATAGCTGCCCCAAGTATTCCCAGCCAAAGAGACCATAACAGTTTTCCCGGCTTGCTTTGATAGGAGCATGCTTTTAGAAGTCTCAGGTTTTCTAATAAAAGGTATATCAACCCCCCTGCACATGCTATATAGATTGAAAGGGGAAGCACGATATTAAATAGAAAGCTAAATCCTGGCTCAGCAACTTCCTGTAACTTTTTATCCTTGTCATCTTCGGCATTTACAAAAGGATTAACTATACACTCTGCCACATCTTCAGCTCTTATTTGAGCTTCATTGTATAGAATAGGCTTACTTAAGTCCCATCCTACAAATATAACACTGAGTAGTACTAAAAATACGAAGCATTGAAAGCTAAATTCCTTTAGAAATTTCATATTAGCCCCCCTAAATATAAATCCTATTATATTTATATGTTAGGTTATGGGGTTTTTGCTAATATATTAAATTTTATATCTATATAAATTGCATTAATCAGATAATTTCACTGCACTTTCTTTGTTTCTATAGTATATCAACATTAAAACCAGTTTATAGCAAGTATTTACAATTCCTGCTATGAACCAGCCTGCTGTTATTGTAACAAATATTCCGAAGATAGCGACTGAGTAGCCTGCAATCAACGAAAAGGCAAGTATTATTACGAACAATCCTTTAAAATACTTACGTCCCAGCTTGATACTTTTACCTATTGCTTTAAAAGGTGAATCCCCTTCTATAACTATTATGGAAACCCAAGCACTAAAATAAACTGATATAAAAGCACCGAGGAACAATATTCCCCATCCACCAGTCAAGGTTCCAGCTATAGCAATATATATTATAAATAGAACAATCAAAATTGGGGATATCAGTAATATCAAAAGCTGTAAAGAAATCTTGCCAAGGATTACCTTAAGCAGATATTTTTTTACACCTTCAATAAAGTGACTAAATCCAGGCTTAGTATCACTAAGAGCAGCCTTATACATATTGATGCTGCCAACCTCTATTAGACTTGAGCCTATTATTACTACTAGATAAAGAATCAAAGACATACCAAGTATTGTAGGTAATAGCTCCATAAAGGATGTATATCCTAAGCCATATTGAGACTTCATTATTGTAGAAAGTGTACCTGTGAACACAAATATACATACTACTACTGATAAAATCAAATTAAGGAATATCGGGATGAAGATACTTTTATATTTATTTGCTGTTACAAGGGCTTTCTTGCAATCATCCATTATTTCATCAAACCACATTATTGCTCTACCCCCTTATTGTCGTTGTCACAGCTTATTTCTTCTATTTTAAAGCCATTTTTATAAGTTACAAACAATGCCAAGGTGAAGAATACTTCGAAAATAATACCTATTATAGAGATTGTGATAGTAGATATTGCAACAATAGGTATTAATACGGCTACAATTATCTTAAATACATTTATAACTTGCTCCAGGTTTAGTTGGGTAGGAGTCTGTTCCCAAAAGTGGTTACTTTGCATATTACTAAAATTGTTATATATATTAAGGCTGTTGTTGTTACCACCGCTTCCTCCATTAGTAAATGCAAAATGGATAATCTGTAAAAAAGCCAGTGGTATGAAATTTTTAGCTGCAAAGCTGAAGCTATCACCTATAGCACTAAAAATTCCCTTGTCGTTCATGACTAGGGATACCTTCCACATAGAAAGGAAGATACTTGCCGCAAGCGGAATAACTGCGAGACCCACTGTTAGGGATGCAAAGCCAATTATCAGATAAAATGGGATAGCCAATACATAGCAAATCAATATCAAAAGCTTACCTAGTAAAAGTCTTAGGAAGTATTTTGAAATCCCTTGCTGGAAGTCTCCGGGTTTTGTATATCCCTGAGTCACAACACTCTTGTACATGTTTAGTAAGCCAGCTTCTACAATAACAGAAAAAATGATGGAAAAAAGTACTATGGCGAGCAGTTTAAGTCCTTGACTAAACAAGAATCCAAATATTTCTCTGGTTCCCATAGATGATAGATTATTAATGTTCTCAATCCCAATCCAGTTGTATACACCTAATCCTACAGTTATCACAATAAGTAAATTCATTATGATTAGTATTATCTGAGGAGTGTATAGAGACTTGTTTTGTTTATTTAGGTGAAAAGTCTCTTTAAAATAGTCAAACACAAGTAATAGTTTTTTCAATATTTGCGCCTCCTTATTAACATTGCAAAGCTTAGTTTATGTTTACAATGTTGATTCGTTGTTTTATGTAGCATTTTGCAGAATAATGACGGTATACTATATACTATAGTATACTATTGTTATATTCAACAATGTACTATTAAATTCCGTCATACAACTACTAATACGTTTTATATATAGAAATGTTTATATATTTACTAGAAAAAGAATGACATTAATTTTCTGAAAATTGTGAAGATAAATTATTTATTTTTTCAAGGTTATACAATTGAATAAATAATTCCAGTACAATAAAATAGTATTATTAAATAACATATAACTGGAGGAATGTATTATGAATAAAGATATAGCTTCTAGGATTAGAGAAAATGTAGGCAAGGTAATATTGGGGAAAGATGAAATCATTGATTTACTGCTTACTGCATTGGTATGCGGTGGACACGTGCTTTTGGAAGATGTGCCTGGGGTAGGAAAGACTACCATGGCAAAAGCTCTTGCAAAATCTATAAACTGTGATTTTAAGAGGATACAGTTTACTCCAGATTTACTACCTACAGATCTCACAGGCATAAATTTCTACAACCAAAAGGCAGGAGATTTTGAATTCAAGAGAGGACCTCTTTTTACAAATATTTTACTAGCAGACGAAATTAACCGTGCAACTCCAAGGACACAGTCAAGCTTACTAGAATGTATGGAGGAAAGACAGATATCCATAGAGGGTGAAACATATCGATTAGAAAAGCCTTTCTTTGTATTGGCAACTCAAAACCCAATAGAAAATTACGGTACATTTCCACTTCCTGAAGCACAACTGGACAGATTTCTAATGAAGGTAAAAATTGGATATCCAAATAGAACTGAAGAGGAGAAAATTCTTGATTTGTTTGATAAGCAAAGTCCTCTAGAGGCATTGGAATCAGTTTGCAGCAGTGAGGATATAGTAAATATGAATAAAGAGTTTTCAGATATAAATGTAAACAAGGATATAGCAGCGTTCATACTTGACATAATTGAAGGAACAAGAAACCATGACAATATTGAGCTTGGAGCAAGCCCAAGAGCAAGTATCTCTTTATACAAAGCAGGTCAGGCTTATGCATATATAAATGGTAGAAAGTATGTAAGACCTGATGATATCATATACTTAGCTCCTTATATACTTTCTCATAGAATAATCCTTAAAGGCTTAAGTAAGCATAAGAAAACAGATGCTGACATGGTAATCAATGAGATAATCAGCGCTATACCAGTACCAGTAGAGAAAATGTAATAGGAGTGATAATATGAACGCTCTTTTATTTATAGGTTTTATCGCTGCATTTATATATTTCCAAGGAGTGCTTTACAAAAGAAGAATTTTTGAGAACGTGACAATAAATAGAAGCTTTAGCAGCTCGGGAGTTTTCCCTGGTGACAAGCTGGTATACGAGATGTCTGTTGAGAACAGAAAGATGCTTCCTCTTACATGGGTAAGTATTGATGAGAAGTTTTACTCAGCTTTGGAGTTTGATGTAAAAACTAATATACAGGATCTAAATGAGGAAGTGTACATACATAATAGTATACTTACACTACTTCCTTATCAGAAGGTTACAAGAAGGTATAATCTAAGAGCGAGGAAGAGAGGCTTTTATCAGATAAAGCAGATCTTAATGGCATCTACTAACATGCTAGGAACAGAGGAATACAATGTTGAGAAGGAAATTCTTGCATGTGTTGCAATTTATCCAAACATTAGAAACCTTAATGGAACAATTATACCCGCTAACACCACACAGGGGGATTTCTCTGTAAAAAGATGGATTATTGAGGACCCTATGGTTATGATAGGGGTTAGGGACTATAGCGGAAACGACAGCTTAAGGAGTGTTAATTGGAAGGCTACTGCTAAAAACCAAAAGCTCCAAGTCAATAAATATGATTTTACTGCTGATAAGAGGATAATGATTATATTAAATTTGGAACGTCCTGAGCATTCCTTGGATAAAGAAGATGCAGCTGCAATTGAAGCTGCTATTGAGGTATGTGCATCCTTAGCTATAATGGTGAATGAGGTAGGGATACCTGTAGGGTTTGCTTCTAATTCTCACCTTTTGGGACCAGTGGAATCTATTGTGCTGGACCCTGACACAGGAGATGGTCGCTTAACGGATATATTAGAAACACTAGCTAAGGTTAGCTATTTTAAAAAGTACAAATCCAGAGAGCTTTTACAGATGATGGTTGCTGACTTCTCATGGGGTACTGAGGTTATAGTAGTAACTCCTGAAATCAGTAAAGATTTAATAGCTGATTTAGAGACTATATGCAAAACAAAGACAACAGTTATATCCTTAAGTAAAAGTGATATAGAGGTACCTTCCACGTTAGACCTATACTATTATAAGCAGGAGGGTGATAACTATGAAGCAATTTAATAGAAAAGAACTTCTTCTGCGCATTGTTGCTTCCTCGGCAGATGCAATAATATTTTATGTAGGTTATATATTTGTAAATCAGCCTATTAGCAATAGTAGAATAAACATACTATTTTTCGTTGCTGTTTCCTTGTGCGGACTATTAGTAAATCTATTACCATATAATAGCTCTGATAAGCATAAGCAATCCATGATGTACAGTATTATAGGACTAGTACTGGCAATCGTTGTAACAGGAATATCTGCTATAAATAACTTTAATATACTTTCGCTGCCTATTGGCTTTGCTGCTTTGATTTTGATATATTTTAGATCAAACACAAACTATATATCAAATATACTATATATTTTTTCGATCGGAGATTTTAAAAGAAATATAGGGCTTCTTTTTATAATAAATATATTTTCTGCATATCTTGCAAAAACTTATTTTGTTGTTTCTGATGAACTGATGCGATACACAGTGCTTTATGTAATAGCGGGACTGTATATGCTGACACAAATCAAAAATTTCAGATATGTAAGCAAAAGCGAAAATAACAAAAAATCATCCTTTGATATCATAGCCACAGTTTCAATAATAGTATTGACTGTTATTATGTCAATATCTAAGGTGTTTGCAGTAGTTACAAAGCCTTTTGTAGCGATATTTGAACTTGTATATGGCTTGATAACAAAGCTTGTAATACTAATATCTTATCCATTTAGTATGGCACTTAATGCTATTTATGATATGATACATCTTCCTGAGGAATCAAAGCTTAATGAGATGATGTCTAATGGTTCATTGTCCAAAATGAATAAAAAAAATTCTGGCTTGATAGAAAACTATGATCCTGCCACTGCCCTTATTGTTCAAATAATCATCAAGGCATTGGCATTCTTAGTTCTAATGGCTGTATGTGCATATCTTGTTTATGTTTTATTTAAATTTATTAATAGATTTAACAGGTCAAAGAGCATAGAGGATTTTGAAGAGGATAAAGAGTTTGTGCATGGAAACAAAAAACCAAAGCGTCCTGGATTTATTAAAAGGTTATCTGACACAGTAAAGAAGACTGCAGGAGAAATTGCTTTTATATTAACTGCTGATAATGCAGACAAACTGAGAAATGAATATAGGGAATTTATAAAAAAATTACACAACAAAAAACTGATAGACCATTACAATTACACTCCCTTAGAAATATTTGATATAGCTATACAAAAAGTACCAAATCAAAAATCTGTTTTGGAGAGCATTACAAATATGTATGAGGAAGTAAGATACGGTGTAAAATATCCACAGGATAACGAGCTGAAAGCATTTAGAAGAGGTGTGGCTGAGATAGAGAAGGTTATTCCAAAATCAGAATAACTTGAAGCTATATGTTTTTCATGTTGTTGACAACAGGGCATCATGCGTTATAAAATAACATAGGTAATAAATATTATTACGGAGTGCAAATGAAAGAGTTTTTTATGAAAAAAGCTATAGAGCAAGCTTGTAATGCTCTGGATTTGGATGAGGTTCCAGTGGGAGCTGTAATAGTCAAAGGGGATCAAATTATATCAGTGGGTCACAACCTCAAAGAAATATCAAAGGATCCAACAGCCCATGCTGAGATTTTAGCCATTCGATTGGCAAGCAAGGCACTTGGCGGTTGGAGGCTAAGTGACTGTGATATGTATGTGACACTCGAGCCTTGTGCTATGTGCTGTGGTGCAATTATACAAGCGCGTATAAGAAAGCTCTATATAGGAGCAATGGATCCAAAGGGTGGAGCAGCAGGCTCTAAACTCAATTTACTTAATGATTATAGCTTTAATCACAAATGCGAAATTGAGTCAGGTCTACTAGAAGAGGAGTGCAGTCAGCTACTAAAGAACTTTTTTAAAAGCAAAAGAACTTAAGAAGGAGAGATGTCCGAGTGGTCGAAGGTCACTGACTCGAAATCAGTCGTACCCCTATAGGGTACCGAGGGTTCGAATCCCTCTCTCTCCGCCATAATATTGATATGTATAGGAGCTTACTATTGCTAGTAAGCTCTTTTTGTTTGTTTTTCTAACATTGTTATCAATTTTCTATTTTACATATCTATGTTATTTGCTTTCTTGTTTAATTTATATAAAAAATAATATGGATTTTCTCTTAGGTTTTGAGGTTTAGAGAAAAGTTCTGATATATCCTTAATCGTGCCTCTGGCTAACTCAAAACCACCAATATATGAGGAGATATCCTTTATATTATCAGGCAATAAACCGCTGTTTAATCCTATGTATATCAAACCTGGAATGATAATCATATTTTTACCGATATTTTTAAGAATGGTTTTTTGTGATTCTTTAACTGATATATTAATTTTTGTAATTTCAGGATTAACAATATCCATAAATGCTTCTTTTACATTATATGTACCATTAACAGTAATCTCTTTCATTAGTGTTTTCATGCTATTTCTATATAAGTTAAACGATTCTTTATCGTTTTCTCTTATTTTAATAGTATCATTTATATCAATCCCATTAAAAATTGGCAGTTCATGAGAGAGTGCATCATAGAGATATTCATTGTAAGCATTTACGAATTCATCATTAATATTATGTATAAGTTTTGTTTCTATCTCTCTATTTGTTAAGTAATAGTAATCAAAATTTTTAGTATACCATTCTTGCAATGCATATTCATTTAATTCTTCTTTTATACTAAAAGATAAGAATTCAGATTTTAATAATGTTTTATTATCAATTTTATTTCTTAAATCCAAACTCTTATATTTTAAGAATTCTTTTGGGGTATATTCTGAAAAGAGAACATAACGTGTACCATGTTCAACTAATTCTTCAGGACCAATGATTTCTAAATATCCATGCTTGCTATTGCTAATAAAATAGTATTCCACATTTCTGAGATATTCATTAACTAAGAATTGTCTTGCTTTTTTTACTTTATTTTCATAGTTATAAAATTTACCTTTGGAGAATCTGTTGAGGCATTCCATGCAAAATTGATGACTATTTTGTGAAAATCTTATTATTCCCTTATTTATAAGCGGCTTAAAGTACCACAATATTATAATGTCGTTTAGTAGATTAGTGCGTAAGGTATTGTTAAAACTAGCATATTCTAAGTATAACTCGAAAGGATTATTTATTAATATTATATCTGCATAAAGTGCTGCAAACTTAGCTAATTGCTCTGCACGTTTTAATCTGCATTCAATTTCACCACAACCAGATATACCACCACTTAGACTTTTGTTTGACACAAAATTATAATGATGGCTTGTACCATCTACTAAGTCATCATTGTTAGATATAAGTGCTTCATCTAGTGCTTGTACAATATTACATAACTCATCATCTTTATATTTGAGTATACTTTTATATGCATTTTTAATATTCAAGTCATATTTATTTAGTAGTTCATACAGCTCATTTAGCATAGATAAACCTCCTGTATTTTAATAGAATGGATACTTATCAAAATTCAAATTAAGTCCATATGTTCTATATTAATCCATTTTGAGATAATATTCAATTTATCACTCACTGATTATATTTCTAAGTTTATACACATCATAATCAACATTTATTTCGAAGTAACCACTTTTATACGTTTCTCTAAATCTTTTTCTAAAAGGATAATAGTTATAGTCTTGATTTTTATCTATATCATGCCTTTTAACATGATGATATAATAGAGCATCTATGATATTATATATATTCCAATTTGTTGTACCCATTAAGGTTTCTGATTCAATCTGATTGTTGTTATCGTCTAGGACTTTTTCTATCTTATATTGTAATAATTATCCAAGGCTGCATAAATCCCTCTGTTATATTATTAAACTTAAAAAGCAAGGGGGGATGGTTCTTTTTGCTTCAAATCCCTCTCTCTCCGTCATAACGAAAAGCATCCGCAAGGTCAGGATATACTGATTTTGCGGTTTTTGTTTTAACATATTTTACAGCTTTGTATTGACAAGAAACACATGATTAAGTAAAATGTTTATAGTAAGTATAAACATATAGCTAAGAGGTGTACGAAAATGATTGATAAATTACTGCAAATGTCACTTGACGAAGTTAAGGGTGGATATTCATATTGTTCAGATAATAAATCATATACATGTCTCACTTGCGGAAAGGAATTTGAGGCGGGAGAGGTGTTCTCTTTTGATGGGAGATTTTATGAAGCATCAAAGGCTATTCAACTTCATATTAAAAAGGAACATGGCAATATGCTTGATTTACTTACTTCATTTGATAAGAAATATACTGGAATTACAGAAAATCAGAAGGATCTACTAATGATGATTCATGATGGGTTGTCAGATAATGAAATTGCCAAGAAAACTGGTGTTGCTCCTGCTACTATCAGGCATCAACGTTTTGTGTTCAGAGAAAAGGCAAAGCAGGCGAAGCTATATCTTGCTATATTTGAGGTTGCTGAGCAAGCGGTTTCTTCTTTCAAAATAAAAAATGCCAAGGATGATCTAGTAGATGTTCATAGCGGTGCGAAGATGGTTGATGATCGGTATTCTATAACAAAAGCAGAAGAAGACAAAGTTATTGCTTCTGCCTTTGAGTCATTGGAGCCTCTTGTGCTAAAGGTGTTTTCAGCAAAGGAAAAAAAGAAATTAGTAATACTAAGAAAAATTGCAGCGCAATTTGATAAGGGAATAAAGTACACAGAAAATGAGATTAATTCCATACTAAAACCAATCTATGAGGATTATGCTACAATTCGGCGATATCTTATTGAATATGGTTTTATGGAAAGAACAAAAAATTGTAAGGAGTATTGGTTAAAATGATGGAGATAAAGAATTTTTTAGATGAAAAACTCAGAGTTAAGAGCTGGCCTGCAAAGAGAGAGATGAAAACAGAAATTTTAAGATATGTATCAACAAAATTTGAACAAGATAAGTTTTACACAGAGAAAGAGGTAAATGAGATTATTAACACGTGGCATACCTTTGGTGATTATTTTTTGATTCGCAGAGGTATGATTGAGCATAAGTTTTTAACAAGGACAAGAGATGGTTCAAGGTATTGGAGAGAAGAAACTGACAATATAGAGCACATAGATTAAAACAAACCACAAAGTCAGAATATACTGATTTTGCGGTTTGTTTCATATTAAGTATTACTTTAAGCTTTCTATCATCTTAGTTGCTTCTTTTTTAGAAAGAGCAGGTTTAGTTTTGCTGTTGTCTAGATAAAGAACTTCTTTCCTCCCTCCTTTTCTTATAAAGTATGCGAGATTTTGGGAGTCAACTTCATCAACAAATACATAATCTTCTGTATCGTCCAAATGGGATGTAATATATAACACTTCTTTATCAGATACAGAAAACTTTTCTATAGTGTTAGCATCATAGTCGAATGCTTTTTCTAGCTTTGTATCATTAATATATATTACGAGGTAATACCCATCAGCATTAATATACCTTAGCTCTATTTGTTTTGCTTCTTTTGTAAGCTTATCTCTTCTAATGATGTATTCCTCATTTGTCTTTTTTACTTGCTGATACAAAGCTTCTCCAAGTTTTTCATCTTCAATCTTTCCCTTAAAGGTAACTATGCCATATTCAAATTTATAGCTGTCAGGCAAATACTGAGGAACCTTAAATTTAGTAGTTGTACTTTCTCTAAGCTCTTTCAGATCATATATCTTTTCTTCCTTTTGAAGAGTATCAAAATATTTGGATATTTCATATCCTTCAACAACAAGGAAATATGCTGCTTCTCTTGGTGCCAAGCTTGCCAAGGTATCGTCCTTAATGTCGAAAAACTTATAGTCTACAAAATATCCTCTTAAAGTTTTAGAAAGCTCAGTTGAGTCGCCCTTCACATAATCTAGGACTACCTTGCCCTTCTGATTCTTCAACTGCCATCCGTTGTAAAGTGCCATGGCAACAGTACCAAAGCAAAGTGTGAGTACCAATACTGCGATAACAGCTATCATTTTTCGTTTGCTTTTAAAAATCTGTTTATCACTAATACATAATCCAACTACTTCTGACTTAACTATATTCAAATCAAGCTCAGGTATACTTTCCTTCTTAAATTCAGCTTCAAATTGCTCATATGATTGAAACATTTTCACTAGTCTTCACCCCTTTTTCAATTTCTATATATGATTTTACTTTTTTCTTAACCCGCTCATACTGCTTTCGGACCGCATCAGGCTTTTTATTAAAAATTACAGCAATTTCGTCATAGCTCTTTTCCTCGATTATCCGCAATATTAACACAGCCCTATCTTGAGCAGATAAACGGGACATGACCAATGTAAGCTGCTCACTGAATTCGCTCTCTATACCTGTATTATAATTTGCTGCATCAATCTTCAAATCTTCGTTAATTGGTATAAAAAATAAAAGCTTTTTCCTCCTTATGATGTTAAGACAGTGATGGTATGCAATTTTATAGAGCCATGGGGAAACAGATTTTATTTCATCCAGATGACTCATGTTGTTATATACCTTGATAAATATATCTTGTACAGCATCCTCCGCTTCTTGTCTATTTCTAAGCATGTTGTAGCAGTATTTATAAATCTTTTGTCCATATTCTTCAATAATATTTTCTATATTGTTCATTATTGAGTTCTCCTTTCAGCCGGCTTCACTCTATATGACACACAAAGGTTGTGTTTTGTGACAATTTTAGAATATATATCTAGTTTTATACAAAAATAGTAACTCACTTATGTGCAGCTAGCAAGCATATTTAATTTCCTCCCCAAAAACAAAAAAGGTCATTGAGTCTTCAATGACCTTTGCGCTCCGATAAGATTATCTTCTGAAATCTCTACCGCCGCCACGATTATTTTGAGCTTTCTTTGCTCTTCTAAAAAATTATCTGCCTGATATCTCCATCATAAATTGCTCAATTAACTTATACACACTGGTATAAGGGTTCATATCCTTTATCGCTGTTAAAACGCTTTTCCCTTGTGTTTGATAGCCCAGCTCAAGTGTCTTGGCGTTGTCTATAGCTTTTTCTATATCGCCGTTTTGCAGTATCTCACGGGTTTTACCTTTATGACCTTTTGAGTAGGTACTTTGTAAATGATCAGATAAACGACGATATGTTTCTCGTTTGCTTAATTTGACATTCACATCTTCAAAATGCATTAACAGCCATGTTTCAAACAAGTAATTTGAAATCAATAGCTTGTACTCTTTATCATCAGATTGGGAAGCAGTAACAACAGCTTGAATATTGGGTGGGTCGTCACAATCGAAAGCAAGATACTTTCCATAATCTTTATACTTACGATTATTTTCTTCTTGTTCCATATAATTGTTAGCGAAGTTCAAAACCGTTTGAGCATTACCATTTGCAGTTTCAACTTCTGCTTTGACATCTGTATACTTGTTCTTTTTAATAATATCGGCAAAGTAATCAAAGTAGAACTTCTCGGTTTTTCCCTCACAAAAAATAATAACACGACCGATATTAGTTTTCTTTGTTTGTGATAAGCGTTGCGTGGAAAGCTCAGTCTTACCCATCAATTTCACCACCCAGTAACTCATCATAGTTAAATATAGGAATAGCACCATACTTTCCTTGTAAATAGTCCTTATTAAAGGTTGCATCTTCACGAACCTTCATATCTGATAGTGAATACAATGAAGATTCACCTTGTTCATTTTTATCAACAAACATGACCTCATCACGCCGAAACTGATTGTTGTTGAGTAGCGAAATGTCATGTGTCGTAAAGATAAGCTGTGCCTTTGTATTGCTGCTTGCCTGAAAAATGTCTACAATCAACTTAGTAAGCAGGGGGTGCAGTCGTGCAGATATTTCGTCAACAATAAACACTCCTCCCTTATCAATCATCTCAATAACATTCTGAATATATGCTAAAAATCGAAGCGTACCAGTTGACTCTTGTTGGAAGTCAAAGTACTTTTCACTTACAATCTTATCACTTTCATCATATACATCATGAACAGTACGGATAACCTTTTTCTTTTTCTCTTTGCCCGTATTTTCGTTCGTGATTACATCAGTTTGTACATCCAAACGTTTAATACCAACATCGATCAAGCGCAGATAACGTTCAACTTTTTCACGATACTTTTTATTCTCAACCAGCTTTCTTGAAAGCATAACTGATCCGGCAAGCTTTTTAACTGTCGACTCAAATAGGATTTCTGAAAAGACATTATACTCATTTATAAAAAAGGAAATAAAATCACCTAGTATAGTTTCTTTTGACTCATCATCAAGAAAATACTCAAGAACAGAAAGGTAAAGTCTTCCTTCAGGAATTTTTTTATAGGCACTCAACATTTTTTGATATTTGTTGCCATAGGTGATTTCTGTGCCTTTCCTTTCGTAAACCTTTTTATCGTCAATAAAATACCATTCGTTTAGCACTTCTTTGGAAGTGCATTCAAAACCGTATTGAATTTGTTTGTTATTGTGAATAAATATAATATCAAATTCAGATGCTTCGTTATTATCCTTTGATAGCATAAAAGGCTCTAGCTTTATTTCTATCTGCTGATCCGAGACATCAAAATCATTATTCTCTTTCTTATTCATAAACTGAGAAAAGATATACTGTTCAAAAAAGAACATTGCAGATATTAAGTTTGATTTACCGGATGCATTGGCACCATATAAAGCAGTTGTTTTCAAGAGATTTGTTTTTTCGTTAACGTTTATGATATGCGAAGCATGTTGAACATAAGCGGTTGCCCTCATATCTAATATTGATTCATTCTTAAACGAAGTATAATTTTTAACCTTAAACATTAAAAGCATATCAGTTCCTCCAAATAGAGTTTTTATATATTATATTATACCCATAAAAAAGAAAAAAACAACTATATTCACGAAAATATCGTAAATATAGTTAATTAAAGTAGTGATATATAAAAATATGCTTATTGTTTAGGATATTATCAAAAGATAATCAAATCAAATAGACTTACACGTATAAGTCTGTTCACGATTTAGTTGAGATACAAATAATAGCATTTCAAAAAACAAAAAAGGCCATTGAGTCTTCAATGACCTTTGCGCTCCGATAAGATTATCTTCTGAAATCTCTACCGCCGCCACGATTATTTTGAGCTTTCTTTGCTCTTCTACAGTCGGGACATCTTTGTGGTTCATTTTCAAAGCCTTTTTCTTTATAAAAAGCTTGCTCACCTTCAGTGAATAGGAAAGTGCTGCCACAATCTTTACAAACTACTTCTTTGTCAGCCATGATTTACCTCCTAATTGTCCAATGGACTTATCAGTATGTTTTGTACTAAACATTTTACTTGGTTCACATATATATTATTGCCATGCTTTAATCAAAAAATGCTGAATATATACAAAAAATATTAATATTTTTGTATATATTGTATTATATGTAAAAGTTGTATTTAATTTAAGCTTATTTATATGATTTTTATAGAACTAACTGCACAAAATAATAAAGTAAAAAGCAAATAAGGAGGAAAAAATAATGCATGAAGGATTATTACCAACATTGGTTGGAAGTGCAGTTATGGCAAGTGGAGCAGTTATGAGAGGTGCAGATATGCAAAAAAGAGGTATGCATAAAAAAGATATGCTTCCTATGCTAGGAGCTGGTCTTGTAGGCTTTGGTTTGGCACATGTAATATTAGGAACAAAAGACTTAGTAAAATAATAAAAAAGTAAGCAAGGGTAATAAAGTAAAATAAACCTCTTGCTTATTTTTTTTGCATATAAATAGAATAAATTATATAGATTTCCATATTCTAATATGGGAATTTAGAAGCTTTTTCCCAAATAATGAATATAGACGGAGAAGAGGTATAACGTGAAAAGGTTATGGGGAGTTATGGTATTATTAGCTTTTGTTGCTGCTTTGGCATCGGCTTGCAATATTAAGGCTGACCATGTAATGAAAAACATGGAGACCACATCCATTGAAAGTAGTAATAAGAATGAGTTTGAAGATACTCAATATATTGCGGAATATAAGAAGCTGTATAATTCTATAAAGATAAGTAAAATGCTAAGACAAATACGATTTGACAGTAAAGTACAGGGAACTAAACCTATTACAGATCAAATTTTCTCTGAAAAATACACAGATATAGAAGGTATATTAACCTTTAGAGGAGACAATTA
Source organism: uncultured Clostridia bacterium (assembly GCA_942492835.1). GTDB lineage: Bacteria > Bacillota > Clostridia > Lutisporales > Lutisporaceae > GWB2-37-7. The sequence goes on from OW818645.1 coordinate 2,259,938, forward strand.
TAGAAGCACAGCAGCCTGGGGAAAGGCTAAAGTGAAAGATAAGAAGCTTGAGAAGCTTTGGGATTTTAGCACCTCCTATAGCAGCTTTGGCGGAGGCGGGGGGTGGACAGGGCAGCCTGTAGTAGTTAGGTGGACTGAAGAGATTAGGAAAATAATGAATATCAAGGATAAATTTAAAGAAATGCAAGACTTCACAGAGGTGATTTTTGCATCCTTAGACGGTAAGATATATTTCTTCGAGCTAAAGACAGGAGAGCAGACGAGAGCACCAATAAATATAAAAAATACTATAAAAGGCAGTCCTGTAGTAGATCCAAGGGGCTTTCCTCTGCTGTATGTGGGGCAGGGTATAAATGAAAGCGGACAGATAGGATATAGGATATTTAGTTTAATAGATAACAAGCTACTGTATTTTCTTAGAGGCAATGACAGCTTTGCATATCGGAGCTGGGGGGCATTTGATGGAGCACCGCTTATAAACAAGGACACTGATACCATGATAATAGGCGGAGAAAATGGATTGCTGTATAGAATAAAGCTAAACACCGACTTTAAACAGGACAAGAAGAATATTTCTGTATCACCTGAGGTTAGCAAATACCGCTATAAGATTGATGGTAGCGGCTATCAGGGTATCGAGAACTCGGTGGCAGTATATAAAGATTTAGTATACTTCGCAGACAATAGCGGAAGTATCCAGGCGGTAGATATAAATAGGCTGGAACCACTTTGGACTGCACCAAAAACTGATGACACCGATGCTACTATAACGATAAGTATAGAAAATGGCATACCCTTTCTCTATACTGGTTGTGAAGTAGATAAACAGGGAAGTAAGGGCATAAGCTATATAAGGAAGATCAATGGTCTAAGTGGAGATGTGAATTGGACAAAGGAGTATCCCTGCTACTCCATTATTGGAGAACACGCCATAAATGGAGGCATGCTGGCAAGCAATATAATCGGTAAAAACAGCATAGAAGGAATTGCAATATTTACTCTTGCAAGGTATAAGGGTATGAATAAAGGTTTGATGGTTGCTTTGGACTACAAGGATGGAGAAGAGCTGTGGAGGTGGGAAATGCCTAACTATTCGTGGTCTTCTCCTGTAGATGTATATGATGAACAAGGGAATGCCTATATAGTACAGGGAGATTCGATGGGCAAGCTACATTTGCTAGAAGGGAAAACTGGAACTATTCTAGACGATATAACCCTAAACGGAAACATCGAAAGCTCTCCTGTAGTCTTTGAAAATCATATTGTAGTGGCAACTAGAGGTGGTAAGGTATATGGGATAAAGATAAAATAAAACTTTATAGTTCAGTGCTATATTTTCTAAGCTTATTCATGATTCTATCTGCCTCAACTCCTTGCAGGGGCGTAGGCTGATAGTTATTTCGATAACTTACAGAGGATACAGAGACAGGAATAATCTGCCCTTCCTCAGTATCTAGCACATTCTCCTTGAACCTAAAGCTGTGTTGATAAATATAAGCATCCTTATCACTAGGGTTTCTATTTCCTCCAAAGCAGAAATTGCCAAGACTATATACAATGCTTTTACCTTTGTATTGCTCAACACCCTGGACAACATGAGGATGATGCCCGAGCACCAAGTCACAGCCAATATCTATGCAAAAATGCCCTAAATCTTTTTGAATAGCATTGGGCAGATATTTTTTCTCTTCTCCCCAATGGAAGCTTACAATTATAATGCTGACTCCCTTTTCCTTAAGTGAGTCCACAGCCTTTTTTATTTCTGCTTTCTTTTGTGTGCTATTTTCCCAGCCTGTATAGCCAAGCAAGCCAATTTTAATACCTTTTACCTCAGTAATATATTGGTGTTCAAAGCCAAAGTACCCTATCTGAGAATTGGTAAGCTGTAGAATTGTATCTCTATAACCCTTATCCAAGTAATCAAATATATGGTTATTTGCTAGATTTACTGCTTCTACACTACCCTGCTTGAGTATCTCGGCATTTACAGGGTTAGACTTGAAGCGAAATTGTTTCTCGGCTTTATCCGATGCAGTGGTAAAGGGTGCCTCAAGATTAGCTATTGTCAGGTCATCTCTTTCAAATATGGGCTTAACATTCTTCAAAAAGTATGAATAATTTCTTTTTTGAAGCTCTAATTCATGATCAAAGCTATTGGGGTATGAAGCATTTGCATCTCTTCCTAAGGTGACATCACCTGCTGCACTTATAGTAATTATAGTATATTCATCTAGATAGGTTCCTTCATTAATAGGCTCAGGGATATCAAGGGGATCGCTGGTATCCGCCAAAACACCCTTATTTGATATAATAAGACCTATTGTAATAATACAAACAAGTAGCTTGATAAAAATTTTCTTTTTCAAAGTTAACTACCTCCCTTTTATTTTATATATAAACAAGCTGTAGATATATTAGAGTAATTGACAATTCTACAACTGTTTATACAAAAGAGAGGAATAAAAAAAGGCTGTTGATTAATCAACAGCCTTATATTGCATCTGAATATTTCTTTGCAAAGTATTCAATTATATCACTTCTTCTGATAATTCCTATAAAGATTTCACTGTCATCTACAACAGGTACAAAATTTTGAGTTATAGTAAGAGATATCAGATCTTCTATAGATGATGTGATTTTCACAGGTTTGTTGTAAATTCGCTGAGGTACTTCTTTAAGCTTTACCTTTTCTGTGTTTTCAAAGCACAAGTCGGGAGTGTTTTTAAGCTTCCAGAGCAAGTCCCCCTCAGTGATTGTACCAACATATTTTCCGCTATTATCTATCAGTGGAATTGCTGTGTACCTGTGATGTTCCATTTTTTCTAAAGCTTGACGCATTGTGTTATTTGGAGACAGATGTATGGTTTCTGATTTTGAAACAAGGAAAAAAGCTACGTTCATGTAGTTAACCGCACCTTTCATTATGCAAATTTTATCCCTTAATTTTATTATATCATTTTAGGCTCTTTGTAGTAGTGTTATTGAAGATATTTTTTGTTATTTTTCCTTAGATTTTTTTATTCCATAATAATTTGTACCCCATACACCCAAGATAATCATTGCCCCACCTATCAGTTGATACCAGTAGAAAGGTTCATGTCTTACAGATACCCCTGCAATTACAGACACAACAGTAGTTAGATTGGTAAAAACTACTCCGCTTGATGCAGGTAGCTTAGACAGCATATAATTTATCATGAAGAAGGCAAGTATGGATGAAAGTATTCCAAGATATAGTATGGCAGAAACTGAACTAAAGGATGTAAATCCTGCAAAGTAAGTATTTAGTGTTCCTTTTGAAATACTGCTAATAACTGCAATTGCATTAAAGGTTATAGCAGCTACTATCATCATAACGGAGGTTATTTCCACTGGAGTAAAATATTCTGAAAGCTGTCTGGAAAGTATGTTGAATATTGCTGCTGACAGTACTGCTCCCATTAATGCAATAATACCTATTAAGCTTCCACCATCGCTTAAATCCCCTGATAAAGCAACAATAAAAATAACGCCTATAACAGAGAAAGCTATAAATGCAAGTTGAGCTTTGCTTGGCTTCTCACCGAGAAAGGCTATTGCCATAAGTGTTACGACAATAGGTATCAGTGCTATCATTATTCCTGCTTGAGATGATGAAGTCAGCTTAATACCGATGGTTTCAAAAATAAAATATGATAAAGGTTGGGCAAGACAAAGCAGCAAAAGCTTTTTTACAGGCTTACCCCTAAACTGTAGTTTAATAACCCCTGCAAAATAAAGTAATATTAAAACTAGAGCTGCCAGAGTGAACCTAAATGCAAGCAGATGGAAGGAGTCAAAGTTGTCTAAGGCTTGCTTTGTAAACATAAAAGACATTCCAAAGATTACTGAAGATCCTATTCCTGCAAGATAAGGCAGATATTTATGTTTATCCATTGTAACACCTCTAATATAAAATTATAACCCTTCAATATTTTAACAGATTAAGCTGTAGGTGTCTATTGTATTAGACAATAACTAAATTGATAAAATATTTGAAATTTAATAAGATATATGGTAAAATATTCATATATAAGTAATATTTACTTAAGTTACCAAGGTAATATATGGGGCTTTCGTTATACACTGTGAGAGGTTTAATAACCAAAAAGGGGAAATGATCATGGGATCAAAGGTTCTTATAGTAGATGATGCAGGCTTTATGCGTATAATGCTTAAGGATATCATCATAAAAGGCGGTTTTGAGGTAGTAGCAGAAGCTGACAATGGAATAACTGCTGTAGAGCTATATAAAAAGCTTAAACCAGATGCTGTTACTATGGATATTACTATGCCTGGAATGGATGGTATAAGAGCTTTAAAAGAGATTCTACTCTTTGACAGAGATGCAAAGGTTATAATGTGCACTGCGTTAGGACAGCATACTATGGTAGTTGAAGCGATAAAAGTTGGAGCAGTAGACTTTATTGGGAAGCCCTTTCAGAAGGATCAAGTGGTAAGTGCTTTAAAGAAGGCACTAATGCTATAAATTATTAAATTATATTATGAAGCATTTTATAATGTGACAAATGTCATGTTATAAAGTGTTTTTATTCATTAAAAACAGCTTTATATTTTTGGTACTATATAAATATAGAAAATAGTTACTTTATCAAGACGGAGTGGTAATTTTGGTAGTTGAAATAAAAAATCTGGTAAAAAGATATGGGGATTTCTTGGCAGTAGACAATGTCAAATCACAGTTTAGTAATATCAACATGATAATACTAACTACTTTTAAGGATGATGAATACATCAAGGAACTTGGAAAGACCCTTACCTGTATGCTAAAGGAAAATAAAGCGATATTCTATATAAAGAACGTACAATAGAGTTAATTAGTACACTCATAATAATTTTTTAAAAGTATATATAAAGCATTAGAAATGTGTTACAATATATGTAAGTTTTGCCTAATGGGGGTTATAGTATGATAACAGATTTACTTATAAATAAGTTTGTAAAAAATAGCAATAAAACAACTGATAATACAGTGAGACAAGCCTATGGAACTTTAGGAGGCATAGTTGGTGTACTGGCAAATATATTTCTTTTTGCTATTAAGCTAACTGTAGGAACGGTTATAAACAGTATTGCAGTAACGGCAGATGCAATTAATAATCTAACTGATGCTGCATCCTCAGTTATTACATTGGTAAGCTTTAAGATGACAAACAAGCCCGCAGATAAAGAACACCCCTTTGGGCATGGGAGAATAGAGTACATATCAGCTATGATTGTATCTTTTCTTGTTATATTGGTAGGCTTTGAGTTTATTAAAAGCTCAGTGCAAAGGATAATGAATCCTGAGCCTGTTATGTTTAATTGGATAACATTCATACTTTTGAGTCTTTCGGTTATTATTAAGCTATGGATGAGCTTATTTAATAAAAAGATAGGAAAGTTAATAGGAAGTAAGGCTATGGAAGCCACAGCTATGGATAGTATCAGTGATGTAATTACTACCTCAGTGGTATTGTTCTCGCTGATATTGTCAATATGGGTAACCTTCCCAATAGACGGTTATATAGGTGTATTGGTAGCATTGTTTATAATGTATTCAGGCTTTTCACTTACCAAGGATACTCTAAACCCGTTGTTGGGTGAAGCACCAGATATGGAGCTTGTAAATGCGATAAAATCAAAGGTCATGGCATACGAAGGAGTAATAGGTGTACATGACATAATAGTACACAACTATGGACCAAACCGCTGCGTTGTGTCATTACATACAGAAGTTCCTGCAGATATTGATATAACAGTGGCTCATGACGTAATAGACAAGGCAGAGCAAGAAATATCGGAAGAACTTGACATACATCTGGTTATACATATGGATCCAATAAATGTTAATGATAAGGTGATACTAAAGGTTCAGCAGCATATTCTTGTTGTTATTAATGAGTTTGGAATGGAACTTAGCATGCATGACTTTAGAATGGTGGGGGATGAAAATCATTGTAATGTGATTTTTGACATGGTTATACCCTATAAGGTACGAGATGATAAGAAAGTAGCAAGTGATGTATCGGACGCAATCAAGAAGAAGTATCCACAATATAATCCTATTATCAAGGTGGACAGAAGCTATACAATATAGAAATAATAAGTGAATAATTAAAGCAGGGACTTGTCCCTGCTTTTGCTATGTCTACGGGGGATTATGCCTAATGATGAAGAGTATGATTTAGGAGGATATATGGCAGGAAGCTATGGAAACAGATAAATATCAACATAAAAAACAATTAAGTTAATCTAATATAGTATTTCATGACGTAATTGACAAAGCAGAGAAAGAGATATCAGAAGAGCTTGGCATTCACCTAGTTATGCATATGGATTCTATCAAAATTAATGACAAGGTGGTGCTAAGGGTTAAGAAACAGATACTTGATGCGATTAATGAGTTTGGAATAGAGCTTAGCATACATGACTTTAGAATGGTTGGGGATGAAAAGTATTGTAATGTGATTTTTGACATGGTTATACCCTATGAAGTACGAGATAATAAGAATGTAGTAATGACGTATCGGAGGCTATCAAGAAGAAGCATCCACAGTATAATCCTGTTATCATGATATATAGAAGCTATATAGTGTTGAAATAGCATACTATAAAATATTTACATTTGACATAAATGGAATAAAATTATAATGTAAAAGATGAAGAATTTACAAATACAGGAATATAAGGATATTGTAAGTAAAATTGCGATGTGTAGGAACAGAAGTATATTATTTTTCGTCTTATTTGTGTTACTAGTAAGTACAACAGTTTTTAGCACAATTAACTCAAACTATATAAATACTCCATTAGTAACACAAGAAGAAACTAATTGGTGCTGGGCTGCTTCGAGCCTTTCTATTTTAAATTATTATGGAATATATACTAGTCAATCTCAATATGTTACTTATGTAAAGACTGGTACAACGTCACCAATATATGATCCAAACGTAACTGCTACTGTAAGTGAATGTGAAAATGGCTTGGATTATTTTGGCGTTTCTAGCACTATGTATTATGGTTCTCTTAGTTTTTCTACGGTCAAATCTGAAGTAGGAACAAATAATAGACCAATCTTTACTGCAATAAGATGGCTTGATTCAAATAATACTGTTGTTGGTGGGCATGCTGTAGTAATAGATGGATATTATGAATATACTAATGAAGATTATCAAGAAATTAGATATATGGATCCTTGAGAGCAAGCTACTTATGTGACTATAGAGTATAATTCATTTGTTTACACTAGTGGACAACAGAAATGGTCGGATGGTTTGAAATATCTTGTTGAGAAATAAGTAGGTGAAAATATGAAAGGATATAAAAACTTTATAATTTCCCTGTTATTAATTGTAACAATACTTTCAACTATGACAGTAAGTGTGTTTGCTGATTCATCAGGGGAAAAAGCAAAGGTAGTTGCTGAGGAGGCATTAAAGGGATATAAAGAAAGATTAGAACCTACAAAGTTTAATTTTGTTAATAAAGAAGAGCTTGGTAATGCAACCTTAGGCGATTATATAAGTGTTTTTACATTTGATTTTACAAAATTAGCAAATGGTACAGCAGATTTAAGAAGTGCTATGTATGATTCTGATTTAATACAATTTATAGTAATGTCAAAAGATAGAGCTGTAAATAGACTTACTTTAAAAAAGAATGGTGAAACATATTCAAGATATGGATTTGGTGGAAATGGGGAAAAGCTCACCAATGGAATAGGACAGTTTACTGAAAATGATAAAAAAGAAGTAAAAATAGTAAGGCTTGGATCGGCAGAATTTCTATATGCAGAAAAAGACAATAAAGAGTATCTAGCTTACATTGGTTCTATGTCATTAGGGGATATAGAGCCAAACAAAAAGTATAATGCTGATGAGATATTACCTATGCTGCAACAAATAGCAAAAGAAAGCATCAATAATTCTGATGCACTTGGTGGTTTGGCAACAACAAATAAGAATGAAGTTGCAAGAATAATTTACACGTTAGCAATCGCAGCTATTACTATAATTGCAGTGTTTTTATGGTTTAAAAGAGAGAATAAGAAATCCTTAGCTTAGAAAAATAAAAATATCCTAGAATGAACCCTTTCCCTTGACAACTGCATAATTTATGATATAATTAGCAATTATAATTATATGTAAATGGCAGTGAAGAGGACAGTAGCTTAGGATGATGCTGTAGAGAGATAATCGGCTGGTGAAAGATTATTGCAAGTCCAAAGGTGAAAATCACCTCAGAGCCGGACGCCTGAAAATAGTAAGGCACCACGCAGGCATGCGTTATATGCTTAAGTGACCAGAGTTTACTTTGCTGTGTGCAAAGGAATGACTGTGGTAATTTGGGTGGTACCGCGTTAAATCGTCCCTGACAATTAGTCAGGGGCTTTATTTTTTTCTAAAACTAAATGAAAGGATGTTTTTTATGGAAAAGTTTAAATTTTTGTCTGACCAACAGGTTGCAGATAGAGAAAAATCAGTATCAGAATACTGGAAAGAAATAGACTTGCTGAAAAAAAGTATAGAAGCTAGAGAAGGCGCAGAATCCTTTATATTTTACGAGGGTCCTCCAACAGCCAATGGAAAACCAGGTATACACCACGTAATAGCTAGAACTCTTAAAGACTCAGTATGTCGTTACATGACAATGAAGGGTTATCAAGTAAAGAGAAAAGCAGGCTGGGATACACATGGATTACCTGTTGAAATCGAAGTGGAGAAAGAACTTCAGATATCTGGTAAACAGGATATAGAAAAGTATGGCATAAAAGCATTTAACGAGAAGTGTCGTGACTCGGTTTTTAAATATGTTGGACTATGGCGTAACATGACAGAACAAATGGGCTATCTAATAGACTTAGAGGATCCCTATGTAACCTTCCACAATGATTACATCGAAACAGAATGGCACATATTAGATAAATTCAACAAGGAAGGCTTGATATACGAAGGTCACAAGATACTTCCATATTGCCCACGCTGCGGAACTGGTCTTGCTTCCCACGAGGTTGCACAAGGCTACAAGGAAATAAAGACAAACACAGTATATGTAAAATTTAAAAAGAAGGATGTCAACGAGTATTTCCTAGTTTGGACTACTACTCCTTGGACATTGGCTTCAAATGTAGCATTGACAGTTAATCCAAAGGAAACTTACCTAAAGGTAAAGCAAAATGAAGAGATTTATTATATAGAAAAAAACCTTTCAAAAAGGTTATTAGGTGAAGATTTTGAAGTCCTTGAGGAAATGACAGGTAAGGACATGGAATATATGGAATACGAGCAGATAATGCCTTTTGTAAAGACTGATAAAAAGGCTTTCTTCGTAACTGTTGCAGACTATGTAACAACTGCGGATGGTACTGGTATAGTTCATACAGCTCCAGCCTTTGGTGAAGACGATTATCAAACAGGCAGACGATATAATCTTCCAGTTTTACAGCCTGTTAATGGAGAGGGTAAGTTCACTGCAACTCCTTGGGAAGGTCAGTTTGTAATAGATGCAGACCTTGACATAATAAAGTGGTTAGCTGCTGAGGGCAAGCTATTTAAAAAGGAAAAGATGGAACACAATTATCCACACTGCTGGAGATGTAAGACTCCGCTTTTATACTACGCTAGACCTAGCTGGTATATAGAAATGACAAAGCTTAAGGATCAATTGATAGCCAATAACAATATTATAGAATGGTATCCAGACTATGTAGGAGAGAAGCGTTTTGGCAATTGGCTGGAAAATCTCAACGACTGGGCAATATCCAGAAGCAGATACTGGGGAACTCCACTAAACATATGGAGATGCTCCTGTGGTCATTTTGAATCAATAGGCTCAAGGAAAGAGCTGGTAGAAAGAGCTATAGAGAATATAGATGAATCAATAGAGCTGCACAGACCATATATTGATGAAGTTCATATAAAGTGTTCTAAGTGCGGCGAAACAATGACAAGAGTTACTGATGTAATAGACTGTTGGTTTGACAGTGGCTCAATGCCTTTTGCACAGCAGCATTGGCCTTTTGAAAATGCAGACAAATTTGATACACTGTTCCCTGCTGACTTTATATGTGAGGGTATAGACCAAACAAGAGGCTGGTTCTACTCTTTGCTTGCTATATCAACCTTTGTAAAGGGTGTATCACCTTACAAGAAGGTATTGGTAAATGGTCACTTGGTTGATAAAGAAGGAAAGAAAATGTCAAAATCTCTTGGCAATATAATCAATCCTTTTGAAATGATGGATAAGTACGGTGCAGATGCTTTAAGATGGTACCTTTTATATGCTTCACCTGCTTGGGCAACAACTAAGTTTGATGAAGATGGCTTGAAGGAAGTGCTTAGCAGATTCTTTGGAACTCTGAAAAATGTTTACGCCTTCTTCGCACTATATGCAAACACTGACAATATCGATCCAAAGGAATTCTTTGTAGAATACAAGGATAGACCAGAGCTTGATAGATGGGTACTCAGCAAGTTTAACAGTCTGCTGGAAGAAGTAGAAGCAGAGCTAAAGATATTTGACCTTACAAAGGCAGTTAGAAAGATTCAGTATTTTGTAAGCGAAGATTTATCCAACTGGTATATCAGACGTTCCAGAAGACGTTTCTGGGAAACTGAGCTGACAGAAGATAAGAAGGCAGTTTATAATACAACAATGGAAATATTGATTGGTATATCCAAGATGATTGCGCCTTTTGCACCATTTATGGCAGAGGAAATCTATAAAAATCTTACTGGGGAAGCTTCTGTTCACTTAGCTAAATATCCTGAGCTAAATGAAGGCTTGATAGATAAGGCTTTAGAAGAGAGAATGGATCTTGTAAGAGATTTGGTAGGTCTCGGCAGAGGTGCAAGAGAGAAGGTAAGAATAAAAGTTCGTCAGCCAATCAAGCAAGTGCTGATAGATGGTAAGTATGAAGACTTAATATCCTATCTGATACCTCTAATACAAGAGGAATTGAATGTTAAGGAAGTAGTATTTGCACAAAACTTGAACGACTATATGAACTTTACTCTAAAGCCAAACTTCAAAACAGCAGGACCTGTACTAGGAGGTAAAATGAAGCTAATGGCACCAGCTCTAGGCAAGCTGGAAGCAGCAGTTTACGCCCCTAAACTGGAAGCAGGGGAGACTGTTACAATAGACCTTGACGGAGAACCAATGGAAATCAACAAGGAATTTGTAATGATAACCATAGCTGCCAAGGAAGGCTTCACTGTGGCTATGGAAAACAACATCTTTATAATAATTGATACAACTCTTACAAAAGAGCTAATCGATGAGGGTTATGCAAGAGAGTTCATATCGAAGATACAGCAGATGAGGAAAAATGCAAACTTTGAAATGATGGACAAAATCAGTATAAGCTTCAACGGTGATGGGGAAATCACCAATGCAGTACAAATGTATAAGGACTACATCATGCAGGAAACTCTAGCTGAGAGTGTGGAGATGGTATCAGACACAGAGCTTGAAACCCAAGACCTTAACGGACATGAAACAGGTATGAAGGTAGAAAGAATATAAGCAAGATATTATGAAGACTAAAGAGTTTAAGAGGCAAATGTCAAAGACAGACATTTGCCTCTTAAAATATGTTTTGAAATAATGGATATTATGTTATATAATATATTAAATGCTATAATATGTAATATTTGTTATTCATAGAATGAAACTAAAGTGGATTAGCATTTATAGAAATTGGTGTAAGTATATTAATGGAAAGGGGGGATAAGCATGAAGGTATACGGAAAGGTAATAAAGGCTGATAGCATTTTACCTTACATTTGGTATGGCGAGGACTACGAATTGTGTATGGGTTACTAATTATGAAAGAAAACACCATAGTATTTTTTAATACTTTGGTGTTTTCTTTCATAATTATAAATTTTAAAGGGGGTTTTTACTTATGATAAATTTATATGATAATAACATTGTTTTTCCTGAATATGTTAAGTTCTTGAAAAACCAGGACAACGTAATAATAATCAATGGTCGTACTGGAACTTGGGGATTAATAGATGCCCCTATACTCGATAAAATAAATTATTGCATTCAGAACAAAATTTCTCCAACGACATATATAAACAGTTATGAGAATGAGTCTGACAGACAGCAGCTCACTGAAATTTTTCAAACGATGATTGAAGAAAAGATGGTAAAAAGTTCTGATGATAAAGAGTTTGAGATAGATATAAAAGATGTAGAGTTTAAATTGACCAATAAATGCAATCTGAATTGCATTCACTGTGCAGCTTCCTCAGACATCAATCAGCCTGATATATTAAGTACTGAGCAGATAAAGACAATTTTGGATAAAATATTTAGCCTAAATATTAAAAGCCTAATTATAACCGGGGGAGAAGCATTTATAAGAAAAGATATAAAAGAACTTCTTCAATATGCTAGAGAAAACTTTAAGGGCGAAATAAATATACTAACAAATGGTACCTTTATTGATAGAGAAATGGCGAAATTTCTTAAAAAATATGTAAGTGCTGTATCTATAAGTGTAGATGGCTATGATGAGGAATCAATTGATTTTGTGAGAGGCAGAGGCATGTATAATAAGATAATGAAGGCAATAGAGCATCTCAAGGAAGTGGGCTTTGATAAGAAAACCATAATACTTACCATGACTGGTACATATCAGAATTTTGATCATACAAAAGATTTTAATAATATGTGTGAAAGACTGAATGTAACTGGAGGAGTCAGACGATTTACTGCATCAGGCAGAGGTCTTGAGAATTTTGAAAGTATAGGCATAAAGAATTACCTAACTTCTAATCTAAAAAATACAGAAGAACTGGAGAAAATCAGAGAAAGCTTAAAGTGCAGTATCTTCTGTAGGGCAAGAATTACGAAGCTCTCTATTGATGAAGCGGGGAATATGTATCCATGTCTTTTCCTAGAAAGAGAAGAATATAAATTTGGTAATATATTAAAGGATGACCTAGATGAGTTATTAAAATCAGAAGCTTATAATGAATTTATAAGAAATAAGGTTAGATGCAGTATGCTAGATACTATGGATAAATGCAAAGACTGTAATGTAAGATATTTCTGCTCTGATAGTTGTGCAGGAATGAATGTTTCATATTTTAACAATATAGAAATATGCGAAGAACGATGCAAGCAGATGAAGCCATATTTGGCGAAGGTAGTATGGGATGAGTAGAGGTTCGTATCAGTAATTTAAGAGATAAGATTGAGGATAATCCTGCAAAACCTGAATTCATAAAACCTAAATGGGGTGTAGGGTATTACCTAAAGAGAGGACAGTAAGCATGTTCAAGAAAATTAGCATTACCATGGCAGTAGTATATGGACTTATTATAGTGGTTGCAATATCTACTTTAGACTTTCTAATCATACTGAACTACAAGCAGGATCAGCTGGAAAAAAACCAAGCAAGACAAATAATGTTTGCAGAGATTATAGCTAATGTTGTTAAGGACAAGCTTGACAATGGCATGGAACTAAATGGTACGGTCAGAGAAAACAGCATAAAGCTTGATGGTCGTGTACTAATAATTAATACTGAGAACAAGGTATTGGCAGACAACTTTGCATACTACATAGGCAAACAGCTGGATAGTGACGAGGCAGCTAGAGCTATTGAGTCAAAAGAACAGATTATACAGTACTATAATGTAGACAATCAAAACATTATGGTTATTGCAGCTCCAATATTAGTTAACAATCAAATAAAGGGTGCAGTACTTATATCTGTTTATGTGGATCAAATATATCAGGATGTTCATGATTTAACTTATCAGGTAATTATCATATCTGCCATTGCCTGTGCTATTGCTATACTTTTATCCTTTATGCTCGGACGCAAGCTTTCAAAACCTATAGAAAAACTGACAATGGCATCTGAAAAAATTCTAAAGGGCAAGCTGGATACAAAAGTAGATATCTTCAGAAAGGACGAGATCGGTCGACTGGCAGATACCTTTAACAAAATGAGTCAAGAGCTGTATAAGACTGATACAAATAGAAGGAGATTTATAAGTGACGTATCTCATGAAGTGAAGACCCCTCTTACATGTATTAAAGTGCTAATTGAATCGCTTATAGATGGAAGTAATGATGAAGCTATATACAAGGAATATCTAAAAGATATAAATGGGGAAATTGACAGGCTTTCGCTACTAGTTAAGTCTTTGTTGACAGTAACGAGACTGGAGGAAGTAGAACTCAGCAAGGAGAACACTAATATTCATGACGAAGCAGCTGCGATTGTAAAGCTTTATAAGCCCTTTGCAGAGAAGCATGAAATACAGCTTATCAACAATTGTGATGAGAGCATACAAATATATGCTGACATATCAAAGCTCAAGGAAATATTGATAAATCTTGTTGACAATGGCATAAAGTATGGTAAAAACGGCGGCTATGTTGAAATAAGCTGTAGGCAGGCTGACTCTAAGATTGAGCTAGTTATAGAAGATAATGGCTGTGGAATATTGGAAAAGGATATTGATAGTGTATTTGATATTTTCTATAGAGTTGATGAATCTAGAAACAGAGAAACTGGCGGAAGCGGCATTGGTTTATATCTGGTGAAGAAGATTGTCGAGCTGCATGGATGGAGCATAAAGGTAAGCAGTCAATCAAATGAAAGAACGAGATTTATAATAGAAATCGGAAGTGACTTATAGAGTCACTTCTTTTTTAATTCTTTACACTTTCTTAACAACTGTTTAGAACATATTTACATTATTGCTTTAGAATTAGTATTAATAAGAATAATAAGGAGTGATAATTATGAGAAAAAGGCTGATTAGCATAATTTTGGCACTATTGATGATTTTTTCTATGACAGCATGTACAGGGTATAAACGTGAAGCAACTTCAAAGGGGAATATTGTATCACCTGATCCTAATGAGGGTAATGCAGAACTTACTATACTGATAAATGCAATCGAATACGAGACAATGAAAACAGATTTCTTTTCTAACTATATAGATAAATTTGAAAAGGACTTTGGGGTGAAAATCAACTTTGAAAGGATCACAACTGGTGTCAATGGACAGATAACACAAGAAGGACAGGATGCTTATATAAAAAAGATTGTCCCAAAGCTTTCTGTGAAGGATGGACCAGAACTGATATTTGTTGAATATATGTCTATGGGAGCTTTGATAAAGCAGCAAGCTTTTGTGGATTTGCAAGGCAAGTTTACTAATCTTAATAAGCTATACAATAAGTTTCTGGAAGAAAAAGTCTACTATGCTCCTGTGGGCATGCGATACTACTCGCGCAGTCTTAAACAGGATGCCTTGGAATCATTAGGGATAAAGGCACCAAATTTGGATTGGAGCTCAAAGGAGTATTACGACATAAGAGAAAAATGGATTTCCCATAACGAGGTTTACTTTAATAGTTATGAGTACTACAAGGTGTTTGATTCATTTATCAATCTAAAAAGCTTATATAATGAGGAATCTAAGCATGTAATAATTAATACACCTGAAGTGAAGCAAAAGCTCAGAAACATCAGAGATTATATATTCGATGGCAAATATATAATCAATAGCAGCTATAAATATGAAAATTATTACAATATGATATTTGAGGATACAAGTAAGGAGTCTGAGGAAAGTCAGCAATTATATAATAGAAATAATGACAGTGGTCACATTGACGGTGGAAATATAGTTAACCTATTTAGCGCCAAAGAACTGCATTATAAAAGTAAGAATTTTGGAACAATAATGTATCCAGAGTTTGCTGATAGAGAGGTCTTTATTAATTCCTGTGGTTTTGCAGTTAATAAAAATGGAAAAAATCTAGAACTTGCATATGAATTTATCAATGGGCTATTGAGTAATGACATTCAAATGAGCATGTACAATGAGGGAGGCTATTATTATCCGACAAACCAGGAAATTGAAGCTGATATTCTTAAAGACGAATCTAAAAAAAGTCTGGATCAAAAGGCTATAGAGCTAAAGGCTTATGCTTTGCAGGAATTGAAAGAAGGCAAGTGCAAGCTGTGGAACACACTGGACCAACCTTTTAATAGATTAAACTTTATGATGCATAAGGACTTTTCTAAGCTCATATTGGCAGATAATCCCTATAGTGATGTGGAGTTAAGCGCAGAACTACAGAAGTTAGAAAATGAATATAATATCTGGCTAAGTGAGTAAGAAAGTAAATTGATGGGAGTTAATAGCTGATTTTTAGAGGGGGACATCATGCTAGACAAATAAAAAATAAGGCTTAACGAGGGCGCTAAAAAACTAGAAGCTTTTCAGTGCCCTCGTATCTCATGTTTTCTTTTTATTATTGTAATGCTTAGGAGCTATTTATATATTTCTAATAAATACAATATTAATATTGTTGAGTATGATTTTACTGGAGAGCTATCCTATAAGCAGTTTTAAAGACAATAGAATTATATAGGAATATTAATGTAGTTGGAAAGACTATAAATATATACGGACAAGAGTATAAGATAACAGGTATTATCAAGAATAGTGAGGATATATATATAACCTTTAATGAAAACAACAATATAAGTTGGAACAAGAAGAATATAAAATTTATTATAGAAAACCAAAGATACCTATACCTTTACACAGAAATATTAGAGGGGAAATTAAGGATTTTAAATCTTGATGTTGTGGATAGTGTAATATACAAACAAGAAACATATCTGTATATAAATATAATGTTCATTATGATTCTCATATTACTAAGTAGAGTTTTGAAGAGTCAGGTATTTAAAAAAACATATGGATGATATTATACAGATTGCTAAAAAGCTGGCTTTTTCTATGATAAGTTTGATAGCTATAATAAAATGCATAAGCTTTATACATATGCCACCAAAGGTGCTTCCTAGTAACCTCTTTGCATTATCTAGCTATATAGATACATTTAATCTAAATGCTGATATATTACTAAACAGGTTAGATTATGGTATTAGAGGTATTGGGAAA
This sequence comes from uncultured Clostridia bacterium, assembly GCA_942492835.1. GTDB lineage: Bacteria > Bacillota > Clostridia > Lutisporales > Lutisporaceae > GWB2-37-7. Next base: position 2,276,918 of record OW818645.1, read on the forward strand.
GGGTGTGTTAAGATGGCAAAGGTAACTTTAAAAGGCATAAAAAAGGTTTACCCTGGGAATATAACGGCAGTAAAAGATTTCAATATGGAAATAGAAGATAAAGAATTTATTGTTTTGGTGGGACCTTCTGGCTGTGGTAAGACAACAACACTTAGAATGATAGCAGGTTTGGAGGAAATTGCTGATGGGGAGTTATATATTGGAGATAAACTAGTAAATGATATAGCTCCAAAGGACAGAGATATTGTAATGGTTTTTCAAAACTATGCATTATATCCACATATGACGGTATATGGAAACATGGCCTTTGGTTTAAGGCTTAGAAAAATACCAAAACTGGAGATATATGAAAGAGTAAAAAATGCTGCGAGGGTTTTAGAAATAGAGCATTTGCTTGATAGAAGACCCAAAGCGTTATCTGGTGGTCAAAGACAAAGAGTGGCTTTAGGAAGGGCAATGGTAAGAGAACCAAAGGTGTTTCTAATGGATGAGCCATTATCTAACTTGGATGCTAAGCTCAGAGTTCAGATGAGAACAGAAATATCCAAGCTTCACAAGCGATTGCAGACGACTTTCATATATGTTACTCATGACCAGACAATCTATTTGTAGCCTGTTTTATTGGCAGCCCCCAGATGAATGTATTAGATGCAGCGGTAGTTGAATTGAATGATAAGATTTGCCTCAAACTTGGGGATGGGAATATCATAAGCTTGATGCCTGAAATGCAAAAACTAATTAAACAAAGGGACTATATCAATAAAAAGGTTTACTTAGGCATAAGGCCAGAGAACTTACATGATTTTGAGGTGGATTCCCTTACTGGGGATTTTTCTACAATTAAAGGTATAGTTGAGGTCGCTGAATTAATGGGTGCAGAAACATATTTATATCTGTCAATTAACGGTCAACAAATTACAGCTAGGGTGGATTCGCATTCTCGTATGAGAGCTGGAGACACAATAGAGCTGCAATTTCATATGAATAAGATATATTTGTTTGATACTGAATCTGAAAAAGCTATTAGATAGCTATATTAAAAGTATATAGGAACAGTCTCTATCATATAAAAAACAATCTCCTTTTCGATTTAATAAAAATAGTAGAAATGGAGATTGCTTTTTATAATCCTCTAACTTGACATAAATACCTGGCTATTCAATACCTTTTAACCGTAAAGATTGCCTTATAAAATATATCAAATTTTACACTAAACTTGAAATTATGGATTATATAGTATATAATGGGATATATATTATATAAATAATAATAAACCATTTAAGAAATACTTATGCCCTCACAAACAAATATAGATTTTACTATAGTAGACTTTCACATTACGTGAGGGAAAGTAAATTTATAAATTGAAAGGAGGGACAAGCATGAAGACATATGGAAAAGCAAAGGTAATAAAGGTTGAAAGCATAGAACCATACATTTGGTTCCATGGCGATGACAGGTGCTAATATATTCCAATTGATCGTAGAAGTATTTACATCTGGATAATGCAGATGAAAACGCCAAAGTATTTTTCAATACTTTGGCGTTTTCGCTTAAATATATAGCTTTAAAATTTGGGTTATATGCAATATAATAATATATAAGTTAGATATTGCCATATACGATATATATAGCAATATCTAATAATTAGGTTAAAAAATTTATGACAGAAAGGAGTGAAAAGCATGAAGATATATGGAAAAGTAAAAAAGACTGAAGAACGTCTATTACCTATTCATAGAGGCAACGATGCATGCTAGTGTAATATTGCAGATATGAAAAACAGAATACTTTAAATAAGCAAATGTGAATTAAAACACCATAGTATTTCAAATACTTTGGTGTTTTCGCTTATCAAAATAGTTATGAAGGATGGTTTACTGATGGTAAATTTATATGATAACAACATTGCCTTTCCTGTATATGTTAAGTTTTTGAAAAATAAGGACAATGCAATAATAATTAATGGTTACTCTGGTACTTGGGGATTAATAGAAACCACTATACTCGATAAAATAAATTATTGCATCCTTAACAAAATTTCTCCAGCATCATACATTAGTAGTATTGAAAATGAGTCTGACAGACAGCAGGTCACTGAAACTTTTCAAACGCTGATTGAGGAAGAGATGATAAAGAGCTCTGATGATAAAGAGTTTGATATATATATTAAAAATGTTGAGTTTAAGCTGACAAATAAATGCAATTTGAAATGTATTCACTGTGCAGTTTCCTCGGACATCAATCAAACTGATGTATTAAGTACTGAGCAGATAAAGACGATTTTTGACAAAATTTTTAGTCTAAATGTTGAAAGCCTGGTTCTAACTGGTGGAGAGGTGTTGATAAGGGAAGATATAAAAGAGCTTCTTCAATATGCCAGAGAAAACTTTAAGGGTGGAATCAGTATACTGACAAATGGAACCTTTATTGATAAAAAAATGGCAAGCTTTCTTAAAGAATATGTAAGTGATGTATCTATAAGTGTTGATGGCTATGATGAGGAATCTACTGATTTTGTGAGAGGTAAAGGTGTATATCATAAGGTAATGCAAGCAATAGAGTATCTTAAGGGAGCAGGCTTCAATAAAGATACTTTGTCACTTACCATGACTAGTACAAAGCAGAATATCAAACATACCGAAGATTTTAAAAACATGTGTGAAAGGTTAAATGTAACAGGGGGAGTCAGAGATTTTACTGCATCAGGCAGAGGACTTGATAATTTTGAAAGCATAGGTATAAAGAATTATCTAGCTTATAGCCCAAATGATACTGGCGAACTAGAAACAATTAGGGAGAATCTAAGATGTAAAATCTTCTGTAGTGCTGGAGTTACTAAGTTAGCTATTGATGAATCAGGAAACATGTATCCGTGTATCTTCCTAGAAAGAGAAGAATACAAATTTGGCAATATATTAAAGGATGATCTAGATGAGTTATTAAAATCAGAAGCTTACCATGAGTTTATAAGAAATAAGCTTAGATGCAGCATGTTAGATGCTATGGATAAATGCAAAGATTGTAATGTAAGATATTTCTGCTCTGATAGATGTGCAGGAATGAACGATTCATATTTTAACAATAAAGAAATATTGGAAGAAAGATGCAAGCAGATGAAGCCATACTTGACAAAGGTTATATGGGATGAGTAGAATTTTTCGCATTCAATATTAGGTAACACAAAGAAAAATAAAGATATGTCAGAAATACAAAATTAATTATTGATTGTACTTTCAAAGTAATGAATAATTACGAATACTAGTTGAAATTATGAATAATAGGGTATATAATAAACAGAATAACATAAAGAGAATCATTATAATTTACTAACATGCATGATACTATATGTTAAGATTACTAATAAGTACTTATCTCTCATAAATAAATATAGATTTTACATCCATGATTCTCACATTGCATGAGAGAAGGAAATTTATAAATTGAAAGGAGGAACAATCATGAAGGTATATGGAAAAATCAAAGCTGAAACAATATTTCCTTATGTTTTTTATAATGGAGATGATAGGTGTTAGGCAATAAAGACTGACAGCATATATCCAGGAATATTTACGTACTAATAATGTAAATGAAAACACCATAGTATCTTTATACTTTGGTGTTTTCACCTATATAAGTAACTTTGAAAGAAGGTTTAGCTTATGATAAATTTATATGATAACGATATTGTCTTTCCTCAATATGTTAAATTTTTAGAAAATCAGGACAATGTGATAATAATCAATGGTTGTACTGGGTTTTGGGGATTAATAGATACCCAGATACTTCATAAAATAAATCATTGCATCCAAAACAAAATTTCTCCGGAGTCCTATATAAGTAGTCTAGAAAGTGAGACTGATAGACAGCAGCTCACTGAAATTTTCCAAACACTAATTGAAGAAGAAATGATAAAAAGCTCTGTGGATAAAGAGTATAAGATAGATATCAAAGATGTTGAGTTTAAAATGACAAATAAATGCAACTTGAAATGCATTCACTGTGCAGCTTCCTCAGACATTAGTAAGCCTGATTTATTAAGTACTGAGCAGATAAAGACAATTTTTGATAAGATTTTTAATTTAAACCTTAGAAGCTTGGTTCTGACTGGTGGAGAGATTTTGATAAGGAAAGATATAAAAGAGCTTCTTCAATATGCCAGACAAAATTTTAAGGGTGAAATCAATATACTAACAAATGGTACCTATATTGACAAAGAAATGTCTCTTCTGCTTAAGGAATGTGTAAGTGCGGTATCTATAAGTACAGATGGCTATGATGAGGAATCTGTTGATTTCGTGAGAGGTAAAGGTATGTATAATATAATAATGCATGCAATAGCCTATCTCAAGGAAGTAGGCTTCGATAAGGATACAATAATACTTACCATGACTAGCACAAAACAGAATAGCAAACATATTGAAGATTTTAATGCTATGTGTGAAAAGCTAAATGTTACAGGAGGAGTCAGACAATTTACTGCATCAGGAAGAGGCCTTGAGAATTTCGATATCATCGGGAAAAAAGAATATCTAACTAATAGCTCAGACAGCATTGAGGAGCTAGAGAAAATCAGAGAGAGCATGAAATGTAGACTTTTCTGTAGGGGGGGGATTACTAAATTCTCCATTGATGAATCAGGGAATATGTATCCGTGTCTTTTCCTAGAGAGCGAAGAATACATACTTGGTAATATATTAAAGGATGATCTCAATGAGTTATTCAAATCTGAAGGTTATCATGAGCAAATCAAAAATATGATGAGAAAAAGTATGCTAGACACTATAGATAAATGTAAGGATTGCAAAGTAAGATATTTTTGCTCTGATAATTGTCCAGGAATGAACATTTCATTATTTAATAATATAGAAATACGCGAAGAAAGATGCAAGCAGATGAAACCATATTTGGCGAAGGTTGTATGGGATGAGTAGAGGTTTCAAAATTTAAATTATGGTAAGCTTCATGCTTCTATGGATAATATATAATATGAAGATTGCCAAATAAATACTTATACCCTCATATACATATAGAGCTTTATGCTATTAGATTTTGCACATTGTGTGAGGGTATATAGTAAAGTTATAAATTGAAAGGAGGGACAAACATGAAAGTATACGGAAAAACAAACGTAATAAAGGCTGATAGCATTATCGCTTACGTATGGTACGCTGGCGTAGATAACTGTCTATAACAGATTGTGGATATTTAGTAACGTATTTATCTGAATAAAGATAATAAAAGCTGGGACAACCCGAGGGCACTGAAAAAGTACCTCAGCTAAATTTATCAAAGAAGAGCTTGGAAAAGCAGTATTTAACTGCAATTTCAGGCTCTTTTTGATATAATTGTTCCAAAGGGTAACATATTGCGAAAAATAAATGAACTTGTAGATTTCAGCTTCGTATTCGAAGAGCTTAAAGGCAAATATTGTCTAAACAATGGACGTAATGCAATAAATCCAATAAAAATGTTCAAATATTTGATATTGAAAGCAATATATGAATTATCAGATGTGGATGTAGTCTAATAGGGAAAACTGTAGAAATTGCTATTGATAAAGGAATAATAAAAAGCAAGTCCATAATCGTTGACTTTACACATACAAAAGCTCAATATAATCAGAAGACTTCAAGGGAAGTCCTGCAGGATTATTCAAAGAATCTACGTAAAGCAGTCTATAAAATTGATGAAAGCCTTAAAAGTAGAATGCCTGCGAAGGTTAATAATGGCATCATGGAAGACGAGATAGTATATTGCAAGAAGTTAATAGATGCAGTAAAAAGTGATGAAGCCCTTGCAAACTATCCCAGTGTAAAGGAGAGAATCAACATCCTTGAGGAAACGACTAAGGATGACTTGGAAAAACTTACGCTTTCAAAGGATGAAGATGCCAAGGTTGGACATAAGACTTATAAAGAGTAAGCTGGCAGGAATAGAAGTTGAGAATATTATTGGTGATGAGGCATATTCAGAAAAAGAAAATTTTGATTATGCAAAGAAAGAGAACATGAAGTTTATCGCAAAGCTAAGTAAAACAGTTACCCATGGCAATGCACGCAAATCTTCTGATTTTGAATATAACAAAGATGCTGATATGTATGTCTGCAAGGCAGGTCATATGAGTGTCAAGAAAACGAGTACAAGAGCTATTAAACATACAAAAGATGGACAAGGAACTGTGAAATCATATTTTTTTGATATTGAAAAGTGTAAGCACTGCCAGTATAAGGATGGATGCTACAAGGAAGGGGCAAAAACAAAGTCCTATTCAGTATCAATAAAGACAAGCACCCACCAGGAACATATGGTTTTTCAGGAGAGCGAGTATTTCAAAGAAAAATCTAAGGAACGCTATAAAATTGAAGCCAAGAACAGCGAACTAAAGCATAGGCATGGAGTTACAGGGTGTAGTAACAATATTTGCTGTCAACCTGAAACGAATAATCATATTGTTGAGATAAAATGCCCTCTCTGTACCTCGAAATAAAGTCAAGAACCCCACTATTCACCATTTATTTATGGTTCATAGTGGGGTTCTTTTTTGATTAGCTTTGAGATACTAAAAAACTAGATGTTTTTCAGTGCCCTCCCAAAAACCTCTTCCTATCATACAAATAAACTATAAAATGTAATTGTCAAGAAAACACAGCCAGTTGTAGAATGGCATGTGAAACACTAGAAAATTTGTTAGAAGAACTAGATAAGAAGCTTGCTGAAGAGAGGGACAAATCAAAATACAGATATAAGGGAACTAGGAAAGCAACAATAAAGACCTTGATGGGAGAAGTAAGCTTTTCACGTGCTATTTATGAATGTAGTGACTATGAGGGCAACGAAACATATATATATTTATTAGACCAACAGTTAGGATTTGATACAATAGGCCTAATATCAACAAACTTAGCAGAACAAATAGTAGCAAATGCAAGCATAACATCATATCGCAATGCTACGAATAATGTAACAAAGTATTAGTCATGGCGGTGCATAGAATGTAGTTCAGACCTTGGGTAAAAAGGTAAAAGAGGAAGAGTCAGAAACAGCAAAAGCAGTAGAGAAGAATCAAATATGTGGAGGAAAAATGCGAACTATTTTAAACAAACATTTTATTGTTAAATTTGTATGTAGAAATATTGCCAACGTTTACTTGGCAGTAACTAATTACATACGCATATTGAAATTATGGACAATGTGGTATATAATAACATGTATAGTATCAAATAGAATTATTATAATTAAATCACATATATTATATTATATGGTAAAATCACCAATAAATACTTATACCTTATAAACAAATATAGATTTTACATCCATGATTCTCACATTGCATGAGGGAAGTAAATTTATAAAACGAAAGGAGGGACAAACATGAAAGTATACGGAAAAACAAACGTAATAAAGGCTGAAAGCCATGTTGCTTACGTATGGTACGCTGGCTCAGATGAATGTCTATAACAGATTGTAGATTTGTAGTAACTTATTTATCTAAATTAAGATAATAAAAGCTGGGACAACCCAGCTTTTATTATCTATTTTATCTCATAATTTACTTGCAGTTTTTTCTTGAGTGCTAATCTTTACTTCTTTTGTCTTAAAATACTTATCAATAAGCTTCTCTGCCATTCTTTTCTGAGCATTTGCCTGAGCTATAAGTGTTATTATAGTAAGGAAAATTTCTGCTATATCCTTATCCTGACTCTCAACGTGTTCAAGTTTTTCTTGAATCACCTTAAACTTTTGACTCAGAATATCTCCAAAGCTTTCAAATTCTGTGGACTTAATATCTAGAAGTGTAGAGTAAATATCTTCAAGGGGTATTACATCATCGCCTGTGTTACATATATCCTTCATTATTGGAGTAAATAAAATCTTAATATCCTCTATTGACAATATTTGCTTCAAATTATAAATAAGTATCAACATTATCATATGATTCTTGTTATATTTCTTGTTTTTGGATGGCATAAGCACACCATCTCTAGTATAATTTCCAACCATAGTTTTGGTTATTAGCTTGTCTTTTTCATTTCTTTTTACATTTTTCATGTTATCTTCCATAAAGCTGATCATCTGTTCTACATATAGATCAATATTAGGAATATCCGATAACTTTATCTCATCTGTAAAATGCAATTCTTTTATAATATCTTCAAAGTTTTTTCCTTGTGTTTCCACAATAATCACCTCAACTTTATAATACAGTATTTAATACTTCATAGCAACAGAAAGATTACGGTAATTAGATATATTAGTAGATAAAGGAAGAAAAACATAGCTTGAGAGATGTAAAATAAAAATTTAACAATCTTGAACCTTAGGGACATTTCTAAGACCCTTGCAGTATAACTAAATTTGTAATAGAATAATAAACATAGTGACACACAGTAATGAATACTTGATAATGAGATTTAAGTTTTTATAGGAGAAATTAGTTATAAAGTAATATTACAGAGTCATAAGTTTGAATAAAATAGTAAAATATGGTAAAATTAAATTGGTTTAAAGGATTAATGTATAATTAAAGTTATGGTATATTTTTAGAATAAAGGAGTGATTTTAATGCTTAAGCTGTTTCAGGTGTGTTTTTATACAGGAGTATTATATACTATTATAAGCTTTGTCCTAGGTCATCTTCTGGATTTTGCAGGGATTGGTGGGGATGTTGATGTGGATATGGATATTGATATTGACTTAGATTTGGATTTGGATTTAGATGTTGATGGAGGTATTGATCTTGATGGGAACATGCCTGGCATTGGAATATCTCCTTTAAAGCCTATAACTATTGCAGCTTTTGTGACAGTATTTGGCGGAACAGGCATGATATTTCTAAACAACAATTATAGTGCATTAATTTCTGTGATAGTAGCTGCAGCAATAGGCCTTACAGTTTCATATTTGCTGTACCGATTAATAGTAGTGCCTCTTTACAAGGCGCAAAACACCAGTGCAGTATCACAGAAAGAGCTTATTGGGGGCTTAGCACATTCTGCACTATCTATGAAGGATGAAAGCTTTGGAAAGATAATCTACACCATAGAGGGTAATACCTATAGTGCACCAGCTAAATCTATTGATGGGAAAGTCATAGCAAAAGGTGTACCGGTAGTTATTATAGATATAAAGAAAAACTTATTCTATGTAAAAGAAATAAAGGGAGGTAGTATGTAAATGGGACTTTTATCAGGAACACTAGCAATTGTACTTACAATACTGGGAGTTATATTCTTATTGATTCTTGCAGTATTGACAATGTGGAGGAAGGTATCACAGGATAAGGCTTTAGTAATTACAGGTCTTAGGAAAAGGGTTATTTCTGGTGGCGGTGGCTTCGTAATTCCACTTTTAGAAAAAACAGATCAGATATCTTTGGAAAACATGAAAATCGAGGTTAAAACTGATGGAGCTTTGACAGAGCAAGGTGTTGATATCACAGCAGATGGTGTAGCGGTTATTAAGGTTAAGTCAGACAAAGAATCAATTTTATCATCTGTTGAGCAGTTCAATACAGGCAGAGAAAAAGAAACAATAATAGTAATAAAAGATACTGCTAAAGACGTATTGGAAGGTAAGCTAAGAGAAATTATATCTAAGATGACCATGGAAGAAATCTATAAGGATAGAGAGAAATTTGCTTCTCAGGTTCAAGAGGTTGCAGCTTTGGATTTGGCAGAAATGGGATTGGAAATCAAAGCCTTTACAATAAGAGATATTAGTGATAAAAATGGATATTTAGAAGCTCTTGGTAAAAAGAGAATCTCAGAGGTAAAAAGAGATGCATTGATTGCCGAAGCAGAAGCCAACAAAGAAACAAAGATTAAAACAGCAGAAGCAAATAGACTAGGTCAAGCAGCCTTCATCATATCAGAAACACAAATAGCAGAGTCCACTAAGGACAAAGAATTAAAGGTACAGCTTTATAGAAAAGAACAAGAAACAGAAAAGGCAAAGGCCGACCTTGCATACGAAATAGAAGCAAGTAAGGTACAACAGGAAGTAGAAAAAGAAAAAATGCAGGTTCAAATCGTAAGAAAACAAAAAGAAATTGAACTTGCGGAGCAGGAAGCAAATCGTAAAGAAAAGGAACTGGAAGCAACTGTTGTAAAGATGGCAAATGCAGAAAAGTACAGCATAGAAACGCAAGCAGATGCAGATCGCTATAAGGAAATACAAATTGCAACAGCAGAAGCAGAGTCAATAAAGCTTAGAGGTAATGCGATGGCAGAAGCCAGAAGAGCAGAAGGTATGGCAGATGTAGAAATAATCAGAGAAAAAGGTATGGCAGAAGCAGAAGCTATGATGAAAAAAGCAGAGGCTTACAAGCAGTACAATGATGCAGCTGTTAGCCAGATGATTATTGATAAGCTCCCAGAGCTTGCAAGAGCTATATCAGAGCCATTATCTAAGACAGAAAAAATTGTTATTGTTGATAATGGCAGCGGTCAAGGAAAGGGTGCTGCAAAGGTTTCAGGTTATGTTACTGATATACTTTCCACTCTACCTGAGACAGTAAATGCTCTTACTGGTGTAAATCTGATGGATATATTCAACAAGAATTTTAAACCTGCTGAGGTAATTAAGGATGTTATAAAAGAGACAGAAAGTAAATAAGTCTAGTTGTGGCTCAAGTAGGTATTGGGGACAGTACTTACTTGGGTTTTTTATTTTTAAATTGCCAACACCGCCAATAATTACATGAGTAATATTTTGAAAACTATACAAAATATTATTAGAACCTCATATTACATATAACTTTTATAGGAGGTGAAAAACATGGCAGTAAAAGAATCAAGAGCAGGCTTAGACAGATTTAAAATGGAAGTTTCAAACGCGCTGGGAGTCAACCTTAAGGAAGGCTATAATGGAGACATAACATCAAGAGACGCAGGCAGAATAGGCGGAGAAATGGTTAAAAGAATGATAGATGCTTATGAAGAAAGACTTAAGTAGTATCGCTCCAAACAAGTAGGGAATTTTTGATAATAAAATAAGTATAAAACAATAAGAGAATCCTTATGTATTTAAGGACTCTCTTATTGTTTTATGAGAATATAGAATGGGTAACATCTTGTCGTACTTATACATTATTCGTAAATCTTTATTGACTCATATTCAATTGGTGTGCCATTAAAGTTTGTAAATGTTTCAACATCCTTTTCGGGACGTTTCATATCAAGTGAAAAAACATAATTTCCAATGCCACTGATTTTCCACTTACCATCATTTTTATCTTTTATAAAACGATACCGTTCTCCTGCTTGATTTCCATAGCCTTCGATACGTATTTTTACAAAAATAAATTTACAAACCTCATCCTCGCGGGTATACACTTTTGAAATATCTAGAAAATATGGTAACTGAGATAATTGAGTTACAGCAGCTATGTTACCAGCACCGTTATAATTTTTTTCTATTCTGTCAAAGAAATCATCAGCATAATATGGATGAATGAAGCTATTTGTATTGTCTTTAAACTCCTTAAATGAAATTTTTCGAAATTGCGCTAGTACAAGATTTTTCTCAAGCTCAACAACATTGTTAAATAAACTAGTATCTATATTATTTGTTGCTGTAATAATACTTTCATCTTTAAAGTAAAAATATGAAGCTGAAAAAATTAGTGCGACTACTAAAATGATTATAATGATTTTTTTGCTCATAATATATCAACCACCTTTTATTTATTATCAAATGTTGGAGTGTAAAAATTCCAACATTTATTTATTATAAAACTAAAAAGTGCTATGCATTATATATCATTGAACTTTGTTATATTATTTTTTATTCTTTATAGCTTTTAATATCATCATAGTACATATAAATATTACTGCTGATAAGAAAATGATAGAAAAAACTTTACCAATTATAGAAACGGCTAAACCCTTTAGTTGAAGCATTAATATTCCTCCTTTAAAACGATACTTCTTTACGTCATATAACAGAACTATTCTATATTTACACATATGATTATTTTTAATCATTGGTAATATATCATTAGAAATGTATCGAGATAATATTACCATAAACTATATGATATGTAAAATTTGTTTAAAAAAGAGTAGTATAACGAACTATGTTTTCCATTTTACACCATATAACCTACCCCTGTGTGTTATGATATAATATACACATAAACGCAATAGGTGGTGTATTATATGAGCTTGCGAATAATCTATGGTAGAGCAGGAAGCGGCAAAAGCAGCTTTTGTCTTGCTGCTATAAAGAAAAAGCTAGCAGAGAGTTAAGACAGACAGTTTATATATAAAACTTTTTATTTTTATATATACCAATAATTAAAAATAAAACTCCTAACAAAAAAAATACAGAGTATTTTGTAATAATAGTATGTAATAATATTTTTTCACCATTTTCAAATATGCTTATATAGCTAGTAAATTTTGAATCTATAAAAATAGATAATAGTTCATATATAAGCAAAAACATAAAACTTATAGTAGTTGATTTTAGAGTATAAATTAACATATATGATAATGAAGTAAAAAAGAAGCATTGAATAACTGTCTTTATAAATTCTAAAAATACATTATCCCAGAAGATACTATATATTAAGAAAAGAATCCCAATGTGTATAATATACCAAGTAAATATTAATGCTATATGATAGATTTTAATTTTCCCTGAATCCTCAATACAATATAAGATTTCATTTCCATATTCTTCAATATATTCTTTAAATACAAATGTAATCCACCATAAAGATAGAATAGGTATATACCTTTCAACTTCTCTAAATATTAACATATAGGCATTTTCAATATTTCCTGACATATTAATCATTCCAATGTTTAAAATAGGGATAAAAATATATAAAATCATTATAGGAACAAAATAATAAACTTTTAAATTTTTGAGAGATAAATATATAAGTTTTACCTTCATACTTTATATTCCTTTCAATATGCACATATATCCATCTTCAATATTAGGCTCTAAGCTTTTAAACCCTTCCTTTTTACTTGAAAGTATTCTTAAATAATTCTCCCCTTTTCTTTCAAAAGTTTTTTCAACAAAGTGATTAGAGTTAATAGTTGTCCCCTCTTTTACTTCAAAAACCTTTCCATCTGCTATTGCTTTAATTTCTTCACAATTTCCTGTGCTAATTATTTTACCATCATTTATAATGATTATTTTATTGCAGCATGCTTCTACGTCCTCTACAATATGGGTAGAAATTATGATTATTTTATCTTTTTTTATATGGGATAATAAATTTTTAAATCTTATTCTTTCTTCTGGATCAAGACCAGCGGTTGGTTCGTCAAAAATTATTATCTTCGGATCTCCTAATATTGCTTGAGCAATACCTAGCCGTCTAATCATTCCGCCAGATAAGGTTGATATTCTATCATTTATTTTATTTTCTAGATTAACTATTTTAAGACTCTCTTTAATATAAGAGTCCATTAATTTCTTGGGTATCTTTTTAAGCACACTAAAATACTCTAGCATTTCATATACTGTTAATTCCTTGAATAATCCAAATTTTTGAGGAAGATAACCAATATTCTTGGAAAACGAACTATTATATGCAATATCTGTTTCTTGAAATTTTATACTTCCATTACGAATATTGTATAAATTAACTATACATCTAATTAATGTAGTCTTACCTGCACCATTTGTACCTAAAAGACCATATATTCCAGTATATAATTTTAGAGAAATTCCTTTCAATACTTCTTTTTTTCCAAAAGATTTATATAAATCCAAAATTTCTAGCATTTTAATACCCCCTAGTTGTTAAACTTTTAATAAATGTTATAGAATCTCTTCTATCATTTTTATCTTTTAAAAATTTGTAGGTATTTTTGATAACATAATCTTCTCCTAACTCATTTACTTTTTTAAAAAATAAATTATGTATTTCAAAATCTGGATTTTCTTCGAGTAGTTTTTTTGGAATATTAGTAAGACTTTTCTTATTAATTAGATAATTAAATAAGATAGTATTAATTTTTCTTTTACTTATGTCTTGTGGTAAAGAGGACTGTATTAAACCAAGTGCTATATGTTCTTTGCTCAATTCAGATATAAAAATATGATCTTTAAAATTCAGTATACCATTATCAATTACTCTATAAGAAAGTGGCACTGGAGATTGGAAAATAGTCTTACCATCAATGCTAAACTCCTCATCTTCTGAAAGCTTTTGCTTGTACGATTTTAATACTTTATCTATATTTGAAAATAAACTTGTATCCATTTTATCTAATACTAATCCATAATATATATTATTTTCAATACTTCTTTTTTCTAAAAAACCACCAAGTAATGTGATTTCTTGTGCTTCACCAGAGAATCTATCGCCTATCTTTTCTATATTTGAATAAATATTTAAATTTGATTTTATAGAGACATTAAAGCTAGTATTATAATCCCTTATTATTGGAATAAATTTAGATTCTTCTTTTATATATATTCTTTTATAGCCTTCCATTGGATAGTAGGGAAAGCATCCTGGCAGTAAAACAGCCTGAGAGTTACTATAAAACACAGGACTGTATCCACTATATGAGATTCTAATTTCTTTCAATTTTTCATTAGTAGGATTAATTACTTCTAAATAGTCTCCTTCTCTATTAAATTTTAAAATTTCATTATTTTTGCTAAGAATTTTATGAATTTTGTAATTCCGATATAGTGTAAATTTATAACTTTTTAAAGGTTCTTTCTCATTTAAATAAACATAGATATCACCTTGAAGTTGTCTATCAATTGTAAGTTTCATATTATAAGCTGAAATACTAAATCCAGCAAGCTCTTCTTTTTGAATATCTTTTTTATAATATAGCTCATCATAAGCTACATAACTTTTAGGATTATAATCCTTTTTAACTATACTACCTGAGTTAGAGTATCCATAAAAATTATAAAACGCTATAATTACTAATCCAAAAGCTATAAGATTTAGTGATTTATATTTTTTTCTACTTAACTTGAAAAGTAAAAGAGAAGTCAAAAAACTTGTCCAAGATATTATTAAATTCCATCTATAGGGCTCAATAGATAGTCCATAGAGAGTATCTCCTACCCAACCTAAATTTGGGGGTAAAATGTTAAATGTTTCTCTGAATGAATATATATTTATACCATATCCCATATAAAGTATATAAGGTACTGATTCAAATATAGGACTTGTTAAAATAACTATAAGGATAATTAAGGAGTATGCAGGAAATCTTTTCAAGTATAATGAAATAGTGCTACCTAGGCATAGAGCTAAAAAAGATATTAGAAATATATTTAAAAGGATATTTAGAAATATATGAAACAAATAAGGGATAAAATTTATATTCATATTTATATATACTATGAAATTATATATATAAACATTTAAAGCTAAAACCATTGTAATTATTGTGAGAACTATAAATTTAGAGAAATATAATTTCAAATTTCCTTTATTTATTACTGTAAAGCATTCTAAGAGATTCTCTTTTTTACTTTTTATAAGATATTCATAGGAAATAAAGGTGAAAAAAACAAAAAAAATCATACTGATTCTTTGACTGTATTGCAGATAGTAGAAGGCATCCTTATGAATCGACAAGTTATGAATACCTAAAATCAGATAGGCATTAATAATAATAAAAAGCATTAAAAGCGATAAAGCCAAATATGTACTTTTAAAAAAGATCTTGAGGTTATTTTTTATTAAACTAACCATTTGTAGTCCTCCTAACTAGTGAAATTATTATGTAAAACTAAAAAGTGCTATGCATTATATACCATTAAACTTAGTAATATTATTTTTTATTCTTCATAGCTTTTAAAATTATCATAGTACATGTAAATATCACCGCTGATAAATAGATAATAGAAAAAGCAATTGCAGATAAATAGGAGGTTTGCGAATCTCCAAATTTACCACCAAGAACAATTGCTATAAAACCAACTATAAAAACTGCTAAACCTTTTAAATATGGCATATACAGTTCTCCTTTCAAATATTATCATGATAATGTTACCATAAATGCTATGATATGTAAAACGCCACCCTCCAATTCATACCAGCTAATCGCTCCCCCCTGTGTGTTATGATATAATATACACATAAACGCAATAGGTGGTGTATTATATGAGCTTGCGAATAATCTATGGTAGAGCAGGAAGCGGCAAAAGCAGCTTTTGCCTTGCTGATATAAAGAAAAAGCTAGCAGAGAATTCAGGCAGACAGTTTATAATCATTGTACCAGAGCAATTCTCCTTGCAGGAGGAACAGCGTTTGGTGCAAGAACTAGGTGGAAGCGGCATAAATGGGGTAGAAGTATTGAGCTTTAGAAGGCTTGCATACAGGGTGTTTGCATCAGCAGGAGGGGCGGTTCATACCCATATCAACTCTGCGGGAAAGTCTATGCTTCTCTACAGAGCAATAGAGAAGCATAGAGATGAGCTAACAGTATATGCACGTACTGCACACAGAAAGAGCTTTATAAATACCCTAAACAGAACAATAAGTGAGTTAAAAAGATATATGCAAACTCCTGAGATTTTGCAGCAGGCTTCTGATAGATATAGAGAAACTAATCTGATGCTTGCAAACAAGCTTCACGATATAGCTCTTATATATGGAGAGTTCGAGGATATTCTCCATAGCAAATACATAGATACTGATGACGATTTGACTATACTAAATCAGAAGCTTGATGGCTGTGATTTGTTTAATGGAGCAGAGTTTTATATAGATGAGTTTTCGGGCTTTACACCGCAAGAATACTCAATCATAGAAAAATTAATGAAAAAAGCTGACATGATAAATGTAGCTCTATGTACAGATTGTCTTGTAGACTATACCGACATAGACGATATCCATGTGTTTAGCCCAATTCAAAATGCTGCGGCTCGGTTGATGGAGCTGGCAAAAACTAATAATGTAATTGTTGAAAAACCAGTAAATTTAAACATCATTCCAAGCGGCAAATATAAGCCTGAGCTGTCTCATTTAGAGAATAACCTATACTGCTACAGCTACAAGCCATATTGCCAGCCGACACAGAATATAAGCATATTTATGGCATCAAACATTTATGCAGAGATAGAAAGTACTGCAAGAGATATACTGAGACTTTGTCGAGATCAAGGCATGAGTTTTGGCGACATATCTGTTGTGACAGGCAATCTGACAGGCTATCAGAAGCTTGTACAGGCTGTATTTGCAGAGTATGGCATACCGTGCTTTATTGACAGTAAAAAGGATGTAAGTTCACATCCACTGGCACAGCTTATTATAAATGCTCTTAGGATATTTACGGAAAACTGGAGCTATGAAGCAGTTTTTAGATATCTAAAGACTGGACTTACAGGAATAGATAAAAGAGACATTGACTTAATTGAGAACTATGTAATGGCTAGCGGCATTAGAGGCAGTAGATGGACTAAGGATGAAGATTGGAGCTTCCGTCCCAACTATGGAGGGGTCGAGCCTACAGAATATGAAACTGCTATGCTGCAAAGCATTAATCAAATACGAAGAAGCATAATAGCACCCCTTATAAATCTCCATGAGAAGATAAAAGGTAAAAATCAAGTAGCTGTGCTTTGCACTGCTTTGTTTGAGTACCTCTGTGAAATCAAAGTTCCTGAACGTGTAGAGCAATTGGTAGAGCAGTTTAAGGAGGCAAAACAGTTTGATTTAGCAAACGAATACGGGCAAATCTGGAATATCATTATGGAGGTATTGGATCAAGTAGTTGAGGTAATGAAAGATGAAGATCTAAGCATAGAAAAATTTGAAGAAATACTGTCCGCAGGCTTAGAGGAGTATCAGATAGGACTAATACCTCCGGCTTTAGAGCAGGTTTTGGTAGGCAGCATAGAGCGAAGCAAAAGCCACAACGTAAAGGCACTTTATGTAATCGGAGCAAATGAAGGGGTTTTTCCTTTTATGATAAAGGATGATGGAATACTTACTGATAATGACAGAATAATTTTGGCGGAGCAGGGAATAGAGCTTGCAAAGGACACAACCAGCAGAGCTTTTGAACAGCAATTTATGGTTTACAGCACTCTTACTACACCCTCTGATTATCTGAGAATCAGCTATTCTATATCAGACATTGACGGTGGTACTCAAAGACAATCAATGGTTATAGGGAGACTTCACAGACTATTCACGGGACTAACCTCAAAAAACGATATCGAGGGGGATAGGGACAATGAGCTACAGTTAATTTCTGCACCTGCGCCTACCTTCAATCAGCTTATTACAAGCATGAGACAGCATTTGGAGGGCGTTCAAATAAATGAAGTTTGGAAGGATACATACAGCTGGTTTCAAGGACAACTAGAGTGGAAGGAAAAGTGTGAGAGAGCACTAACTGCCTTTAATTATACAAATAGCATAGAAAGCATTAAAAAAGAAAGAGTGCGTAAGCTTTATGGAAGCAGCATTTATTCCAGCATATCTAGGTTTGAGAAATATGCAAGCTGTCCATTTGCATATTATGTTCAGTATGGACTAAAGGCAAATGAACGACAGACCTTTCAGATTTCTGCCCCTGACTTGGGAAGCTTCCTGCATAAGGTTATAGAGCGGTTTTGCGACCTGCTTCAGGAGAAAAACATAAGCTGGAGAGAGCTTGAGAAGGATTGGTGCTTGCAAAGGGTATCGGAGCTTGTAGATGAGCTGCTTGCCGAACTACCGGGCAATGCCTTAAACAGCTCCAAGCGTTATAGATATATAGCAGAGAGATTAAAAAGAGTCGCTGGAAAGTCTGTCTGGGTTATTGCACAGCATATAATAAGAAGTAAATTTGAGCCTTTGGGACATGAGCTGGGCTTTGGCGTTAACGAAAAACTTCCGCCAATTACCATAGAGCTATCCTCAGGGGAAAAAATTGTTTTAAATGGTAGAATAGACAGAATAGATACCATGAAGACAGGAGACGGCACCTATGTGCGCGTTATAGACTATAAGTCAGGTAGTAAGAAATTTAAGCTTTCAGATATTTATGATGGTTTGCAGATACAGCTTGTGACATATCTGGATGCATTATCAGAAAGGGGCGGCAACGGAATAGAAGCTCCTGTTATACCAGCAGGAATGTTGTATTTTAAGCTTGATGATCCTATAATCAAAGGCAGCAGAGAAGCAGATGCAGATAAAATAGAAAAAGCTATAATGAAGCAGCTTAAGATGAAGGGGCTTGTGCTTTCTAATGTTGAGCTGGTTAAGAACATGGATGAACTAATAGATGGGGACTCAGACATTATTCCCGCAAGAATAAACAAGGATCAAACACTAGGTAGATCATCTGCAGCAAGCATAGAGCAGTTTGGAATGTTAAGGCGTCATGTAAGGAGTCTGCTTACTAATCTAGGTGAAGAAATAATAAATGGAAGCATAGCAATAAGTCCATATAAGAAAAAGAAGGCAACTCCATGCAGCTTCTGCAACTACAAGTCCATATGCCAATTTGATACAAGACTTGAAGGCAATAGATACAGAAATCTACAGGACAAGAAGGACAATGAGGTTTGGGATATACTAAGCTCTAGCACTACAAACAAAGGCGGTGATGCAAATGAGTAAAGGAAAGTGGACACCTGAGCAGTACAGTGCCATAACTGCGGAGACAAGCAACCTGCTTATAGCGGCTGCCGCTGGAGCAGGCAAGACTGCTGTATTGGTTGAGAGAATAACAAGAAAGATTACCTCAAAGGAAAATCCTTTAGATATAGATAAGTTTTTGGTGGTAACCTTTACAAAAGCCGCCGCTTCACAGATGAGAGAAAGAATAGGCAAAGCAATAAACAAGCTATTAGAAGAACAGCCAGAGTCAAAAAGTTTGCAAAGACAGCTTACACTACTAGGGAAATCAAGTATTACAACTATACATAGCTTTTGTCTTGAAGTAATACAGAGCAATTTTCAGTCAGTAGATTTGGAGCCTGGCTTTAAGATATCTGATGATACAGAGTCAGTTCTTCTAAAGCTAGAAGCTTTAGAGGAACTGTTTGAAAAAAGATATGAGGAAGAAGACTATGATGCAAGCTTCTTTAGACTGCTGGATTCCTATGGCGGCAGTCGAGATGACAGGGCTCTACAGGAAATAGTGTTGAACCTATACAGCTTCATACAGAGTCATCCTTGGCCTATGCAATGGATGCAAGACTCGGTAAATCAATTAAATTTGGTTGATTGTGTCGACTTTGGCACAACTAAATATGCCAAAGTGCTTAAGCAAAGCATTAGTCTTGAGCTTACGGGATATTTGATACAGCTAAAGGATGCTGTGGATATAATCAATAGAGAAGAAGGGCTATCACCATACAATGAGGCTTTTGTAAACGATATAGCAAGCCTTGAGCTAGTTATAAAAAATTGCAGTGAGGACAAGACTTGGGATGAGCTTTTTGTTGCATTTCAAGGTATAGAATTTTTAAAGCTTAAAAGATGCGCCAAGGATGTGGACAAGGATAAGCAGGAGCAAGTACAGGACATAAGAAATAAGATAAAGAAAAAGCTAAACACCCTCAAAGCTGATATAGTATATGCTGATTCAGAGGGCGTGACAAAAGAGCTTATTTATCTTTATCCTATGTTTGACAGTCTATACAGGCTGGTTCGGGATTTTGATGAAATATACAAGGCAAAGAAAAAGAAAAAAGGCATGATTGACTTCAATGACTTAGAGCACTACTGCCTTAAGATATTGACAGAGGAGTCTGAGAATGGGGAGATTGTGCCCTCAGAAGCGGCTATAGCATATCGCAATAAATTTGAAGAGCTTTATATAGATGAATACCAAGACAGCAATGAGGTTCAGGAAGTAATACTTAAAATGATTTCAAGAGCACCTGTAGGTAAGCCAAACATATTTATGGTAGGTGACATAAAACAAAGCATATACAGATTTAGACAAGCAAAGCCTGAGCTTTTTAAGAGCAAATACAATACATACTCAGGTGTAGAAGGAAGTTCTGAGAGAAAAATACTGCTAAACAAAAACTTTAGAAGCCGCAAGGAAGTTATAGCTGCTACAAACTTTGTATTCACGCTTTTGATGAACGAAACCATAGGAGAGCTTGATTACAATGAAAATGAAGCATTAAACCTAGGAGCCTCCTATGAGGAAATTTCTAATGATATGGAAGCAGGGGGGGCAGTGGAGCTAAACATAATAGATATGGGGAGCATAGCTGAGACCTCCGAAACCACTGATGAAGAAGAGGAAACAGAGGACATATCCATTGATGAGGAACAGCAGGAGGATATGGATTCAGTAAGATGTGAGGCTGTAGCGGCTGCTAATAGGATTAAGTCTCTTATTAGCAGTAATAGGGAAAAACCATTTATGGTATTTGACGAAGGTGAAGGCACATATAGACAGCTTAAGTTTAGTGATATTGTAATACTTATGAGAAGCACTAAGAACTGGGTGGATGTTTTTGTAGAAGAGTTTACAAGACATGATATTCCAGTCTATGCAGACACAGGTGGTGGATACCTAAAGACAACGGAGATATCAATTATGATGTCCCTGCTTCAAATTATAGATAATTCTATTCAAGATATACCATTACTCTCAGTGCTTCGCTCTCCAATAGGTGGCTTCACACCAGAAGAGCTTATTGATATCAGAGTAATGGACAAGGAAGCCTCTTTGTTTGAAGCTATGGAGAAGCTTGCTGTCCTAGACGAGGAAGGAAGTGCTAAGTGCAGAGATTTCCTCACAAGGCTTGGGGGCTGGAGAAGCAAGGCTATGCAGCTATCCACTGCAGAGCTTATATGGTACTTATACAGCGATACTGGTTATTTTAGCTATGCCAGTGCTATGCCTGGTGGAATGCAAAGGCAAGCAAACCTCAAAATGCTATTTGAGAAAGCAAGAAAGTTTGAAGAAACTAGTCTAAAGGGCTTGTTTAACTTTGTGAATTTTATAGATAAGTTAAAAAGCAGTAGCGGTGACATGGGTAGTGCCAAGATATTGGGAGAAAACGCAAATGTAGTGCGTATAATGTCTATTCACAAAAGCAAGGGACTAGAATTTCCGGTTGTGATATTGGCAGGTACTGGTAAGAACTTCAATCTAATGGATATGAACAAAAGCATATTACTGCATCAGGATTTGGGATTTGGACCTGATTTTGTGGACTATGACAAGAGAATTTCTTATGCAACAGTGGCAAAGCATGCCTTAAGATACAAGATTAAGCTGGAGAGCTTATCAGAGGAAATGAGAATTCTATATGTTGCCCTTACTAGAGCAAAGGAAAAGCTAATTATATTAGGTACAGTTAGTAACTTAAAAAGCTCTCACATGAGATGGAAAAACAAGGCTTCAGGTGAAGCAGATTCTGGAACAAATATCCATAAAATTGCGTCTTATGATGTGTTAAAATGTAAAAGTTATTTAGACTGGATATGCAGTGCTTTATACATACATAAGGATGGGGAGATATTAAGAAACCTTGAGGAAAAACAATATTTTGATGAAAATAAATATCTGACAGATGACTCCAGCTGGAGCATAAAGCTTATTAGCAAGCAGGATATTTTGGAAGCTCAGAAGCAGGGAGAAAAACAGGACTTTTTAAGCGAATTTGCTTTTATGGAAGACAAACATTCTGAGAAGTCTGAGTATAGGGATGAAATAGCACGAAGACTGCAATGGGAATACCCCTATAAGTTGATGAATGCACTGCCTGTAAAGATAACTGTAAGTGAGATAAAAAGAAGGACTGACTTCGGTTTTGATGAGCAAAGCTCCAATATATTTGTACCGACTCTAGTGAAGAAACCTATGTTTTTGGAAGAAAGCAGATATATGAGTGCGGCAGAAAAGGGTACAATAATGCACTTTGTAATGCAGAATTTGGATATAGCAAAAAGTAGTAAGGAACAGCTTGAACAGCAATTAAACACTATGGTTAAGAAGGAATTGATTACCCAGAAGCAGGCAATAACAGTGGATATGAGTAAAATCCGTAAGCTTCTCGAATCCTCCTTGGGTAAAAGAATGGCAGCTTCAAGTATTCACAGAGAAGTTCCTTTTAATATAGAAGTAGCTTGTACAGAAATATATACTGATTTGGATAAAGAGAAATATGGACATCACATGGTAATGCTGCAAGGAGTAATTGACTGCTACTTTGAGGATGAAGATGGATTGGTGCTTATAGATTACAAGACAGACTTTGTAAAAGATAGCAGTGATTTTATAAAGCAACGATATATTGTGCAGATGGATTGCTATACAAAGGCCTTGGAGCGTGTTACAGGCAAAAAGGTTGTGGAGAGATATATTTATTTATTCTACAATGGAGAAATATTAGAAATGTAGGATAAAGAGGTAAATATAATGAAAAAAATAAATAGGTCTAATTTACCATATAAATATACTTAAATAAATTCTTATTTTACGTTATAATTTATTTTAAGCATATTATTGATTTAAATGGAAAAGTTTGAACATTAAAACTGCTGAAAGGAGGGTAAATCTTGAACTCAATTAGTGAAACATTAAATGAGAAGGTTGTTAGAATTAGGATTTTAAAAGAAGAAAAGAATGAATTTATTCAAGACTATAAGCCCTTCATAGCCTCAACAGTAGAAAAGTGCGTTGGAAGATATGTTAATTATGGACAAGATGACGAGCTTAGTATTGGGCTTATGGCGTTTGAAGAGGCAATTAATCAGTATGATTTTAATAAAGGAAATTTCCTAAGCTTTGCTCAAAATGTTATAAAAAGAAGAATCATCGATTATTACAGAAAAGAAAAAAGGCATAAAAATGTCACATACATAAGTGATTCTTACCCTGATGGGGAGGATGGTGAAAATATATATGATTACGCTGCAACAGCTGATCAAATCCAGAACAATTACCGTGATGAGGAAATAAACAATCTAAGAAGGATTGAGCTGCTTCAATTGAAGGAAGACTTAAAAAAGTTTGGCTTATGCTTTAATGACGTTGCAAAAAGCTCCCCAAAGCATAAAGGTACAAAGAAAGCTTATATGGAAATTATCAAATTTATTACTGAAAATACAGAAATTGCAGATAAAATAAAACATAAGAAATATATACCAATAGCTGAAATACAAATTGCTACAAAATTACCCCGAAAAACCATTGAAAGAGCACGAAATTATGTAATAGCAGCAGTAATTATATTAACAGGCGACTATTACAGTCTAAGAGATTATATTGATTGGGGGGTGTGAGGAATGAAAGGAATAATCGCAGAAATCGACGGAAGAAGAATGATAGTTATAGCAAAAAACGGAGAATTTGTTAAATGTAAAAAACTCCCACATCATAATATTGGTGATGAGGTCAATATACAGAAGACTAACATGACAACTGTATATAAGAAAATGTCTGCAATTGCAGCCAGCTTTTTGATATTTGCAATGCTGTCTACAGGAGTATACGCATATTATACACCTTATAGCTATGTTAGCGTGGATATAAATCCAAGCTTTGAGTTTAGCGTAAATAGATTTGAAAAGGTTATAGGAGTTCATGCATTCAACGAGGATGCAGAAAGAGTAATTTTAGCTTCTGATAATATAAAGCATAAAGAGATAGATGATGCTTTGGAACAAATATTAAATACTGCTTCGGATCAAGGATTTTTGAAGCAAGGTGAATCAAACAGTATAATGTTTGTAGTTTCATCTGGCAATAAGAAGGAAGAAATAGCAATGTCAAACAAGGTCAGTATTGCCTCTACAGAAGTATTATCACAATTAAGCAGTAATTATGAGATTATACTAGAGGCAATAAAAATAGATAGCTACAAGGAAGCAAAGAAACAGAATATTTCTCCAGGTAAGGTGATTTTAGCTAATCAGCTCAAAGAAGTAAAGCCAGATATTAATGAAGAAGATATGAAGCACATGTCACTTATGCAAGCTATTAAGCAAATAGAGAAGAAGGAAGAGGAAGAAAAGGCTCCCAATAATCCAAAAACCGAAGTACCAAAAGAGAATAAAAAAACTGAGAAACAGCTTGGTAATAATGTTAAGAATATAGAAGAGCTTATTATAGAGAAAAATGAAGATTTAGGTAAAAAGATAATTGATAAGAATAATGATGAGAAGGCTGTTAACAAGAAAAAAGAAAATATAAATGATGATATCCAAGGAAATAATAAGGATAAATACAACAAAGATAAAAATAATGAAGGTAATACTGAAACAGCAGATGATAAGAACAAAGATAAGAATAATAAGAATCGTTAAAATAGTTGCCGATATATCGGCAACTATTTTTTACTTCGCCCAGCATGGGCGAACTCTTACAGATGAAAGTCCGGAGTATGTTTTTATTTATTCTATTGATCTTATTGCTTCAACAATCTCAGCAGAAGTAGCTCTTCGAAGCGGCAAAATAGTTGATGCCATGCTGAGAATAAGAGTGGTGATAAATGTGAATGTAATGGACGCATAGTCAATACTTAGTCTGAGATCAAAACCCTTTCTTCCACTATAAAATATTAATAATATTAAAAGTACGCCTATTGCTACTCCCAAAATTGAGCTTACAAGCCCATAAAAGAAGCCCTCTTTTAGTATCGTATTAGTAAGCTGTCCCCTGGTCATCCCCATAGCCCTAAGCATTCCAAATTCTCTTTTTCTTAGTATGATATTCATGCTCATTGTGTTAATTATATTTATTAGAGCCACTAGTATTATGACTAAAACAAGACTGTATAATATAAGTCCTGCTACCATCCGACTGTCTTTTACTCTTTGCATTTCCTCTCTATATGATATAAGCTTGCCATATTTCTGATCTGATGCTATATTCTTAAGTTGAGCTTCTATAGCAGTAATATTAGCTTTTCTACTTGTATATATCTCGACATTCTGATAATATTCTATATTTAGGAAATCCTTCAGAAGCTTTTCATTTGTTATTATCGCCATTTTTCCGTCTCTAGTATTAAATGGTATTGGAGATTTCTGCAATACATCCTTTATTTTAAATTCCGTAGCTTTTCTTACCCACTGATTATTTACCTTATAGGCATATACTATTTTGATATTGTCCCCAGCTTTGAAATTTGTTTCATCTGCATAATTAAGATTCTGTATTACATATACATAGGGAGTTCCATTTTCTGCATAATCAGCCCATGTATTTTTGCTCATAGCTCTTAGGTACTCTTCAGTACAACCGATGAAAATTGAGGAAAAGTCACACTCGCCTTTGTCTAGAAGCTGCTTGTTATAATATGAGATCTTTGAATTTTCGACTGCCTCCTGCAAGCCATTTTCAGTCATGTTCTGCGTTTTAACAATTGTACTCCCAAAGACCAGCTTCACTTTTTCAACCTTTTCGACACCTGTCATACTTATAAGATTACTTATTTGCTCATCGTCATAGCCGATGTTCTCATCTTTGTTTTTTAAAGCAAGTATATAATCAGACTTTATATCCTTGCTAACCTGATAAGCAGGATCCATACAAGAAACAAGATAATTAACACTGATAAAAAGAGCTATACTAATACCTATTGATGCAGTAGTTGCAATGAATCGCTTCTTATTTCTTTTAAGATTTATAAAAGCTATTTTACCTGTATACCCAAAAAGCTTTCCTATAAGCTTATTTTCATTTCCACTTATATTTCCGTTTTCCTTTAATATTTTGCTGTCTATATTAATTGACTCTATCGGTGTGAGATTAAAACCCAGCTTTGCTGCATTATATACAGCAATTATTATCGACATTAAGCCTAATACCGCAGATAATGAAATATAAAAAAGACTTACTTTTGGTACAATGTTGAGACCATTCTGACCTCCTGCAAGCTTTAGTATGAGTCTTACTCCCTCTATACCAAGCAGTATACCTATAGGGATAAATATTAATGCTAACAATAATGCCTCGCCAAGTAACATGATTTTGATCTGATTTGGAGTAATACCGATAGATCTCAAAAGTCCAAAATGCCTAAGTCTCTCTGTAATTGATATATTGAACACATTGAAAATAACCATTATTGCAGCTATTGCTACAATTAAATCTATGAAAACTGCAAGTCGCTTGGATTTGTAGTTAGCTTCTGTCGAAGATACCATGAGATTATTTTCACTATAAACTCCAATTTTGTTACTTGCAATTTCTGTTCCAATTATATCGAGTGTCTCGCTTAGTGGGAGATTTTCCTTTATACTGAAATACTGCTCATAATATCTCTGTTCCTGAGAAATAAGCTTTTCAGCTATATTCAGCATTATATATGATTTACCTATTTCAGAAGCCTTTGAGCCATAGCTATCCTCCAATATTCCACATAATATAAAATCCGACTCTCCTGCAAGATTTGATAATTTCTCAGTACCATGCAAATCTGATACATATTGAAGTTTCAGAGCTTCACCCAATTTAGGCTTGATCTGCATTTGGTCATATATCCATTTTTCTATGACAATCTCATTATCTTTTTCTGGTAGTTTTCCTTCAAGTACTTTTATATTTAGGAGTTCCCATGCGTTTTTATCTCCACCGATAATTGACAACGCATAATCTCCTATTTTACTCTGCCCAACTTTTAGCATTGTGCCTGCTTTTGAAACTTCATTTTTTGTTTTTAGCCAGTCCAATTTTTCATGTCTTATAGGTTTTATACTTCCATGATATTTTCCGTACAATCCCTCGGATACCGTCACCACTTCGCTCATGTAGCTATTAATTATTATTCCTACCGAGGTCAGCAAAGTAACGCAGAAAACAATGCAAAGAGCGACAGCTGCAGTACGCTTTTTATTATAAAAAAGATATCGCGGCACAAGAGATAAATAATTCTTTATCATATTATCACCTACCCTCGGAAATAATTCCGTCTTCAATTACCAGTATCCTATCGGCATGCAGAGCTACATTAGGGTCATGAGTAATCATTACTAGAGTCTGGTTATATTTTTTTATGGACATTTTTAGAAGCTCCAATACTTCCTTACTGCTCTTTGTATCTAAGTTTCCGGTGGGTTCATCGGCAAAAATAATAGAGGGTTTTGTGCTTAGTGCTCTAGCAATTGCTGCTCGCTGCTGCTGCCCTCCGGATAATGCACCTGGAAGATGTTTTTTTCTGTCTGAGAGTCCCAAAAGCTCAAGAAGCTCATTGATATAATCCCAGTCTACCTTCCTTTCATCCAGTACAAGTGGCAGCAATACATTCTCTTGAAGACTTAGAATAGGCAGCAAATTGAAAAATTGAAATATAAACCCTATACGTCGTCTTCTAAAAATAGACAACTGCTTTTCGGTCATACCATAAATATCTGTATCCTCAATATAAACTCGCCCTCTGGTAGGCTTGTCTAGAGCAGCTAGGAGATGGAGAAGAGTGCTTTTGCCGGAACCACTAGGACCAACTATTGCCACGAACTCTCCTTTTTCTATCTCTAAATTGGTATGACGAAGGGCATGAACCTCAGCATCTCCTTCACCGTATATTTTTTCGAGATTAATAGTCTTTAATATACTCATGACTACCTCCTTATAATATTGATGTTCAAATGATGAGCTACGCATTGTTTCTATCCAACAAAAATAAGAATGTGATTATTAAATATCTAGTAATTGTCTTCTTAATATCTTTTACAAATATATCTGCATGTTATAAATATATAACATGCAGATATATATTAACTAATTCTTTTATAGAATATATTCAATAAAGCTACAAAATATCATTTAAAACAAGCTAATTAAATATATATTCATACCAGCAGTATCAAAAATCGCTCTCAGTTTTAACGCATATATTTAAGATTGGATAAGAATTCTTTATATCTTATATACATTGAATTCTTTCATATTAGTGCTTTTCTGGAAGTTTCCTAATCGGCAAAGTCCAACTATAATATTATAATAATACTAAAGTATGGCAGATAGTTGAACAGTCACCCTTACAAGTACCATCACAATATTCAGCACAACCACTAACACAGGATCCTTCACAAACTCTTGCACAGTAACCTGAGCAGAAAACTTCACAGGCTTCAGGACATATATATCCTTTAACATCATTGTTTGAATGATTGCTGATTTTTACTAAAAATTGTCTCATATTAATCTCCTTTTTATTACTTATTTTATCTTTACGTGTTTTGATTGAACACTCATTTGATACTATAATTCTCAATTGAGAATGTGCTGGTATGAAAAAGTAAAAACTTTATAGTAAACCTATTTAGCAGCTAATATTAGTTACTAACCTTAGCTGCATATATCTCATTTGTTTTGTAATCTATAGCCCAGTTTTCATCATCTTCCTTTGTAAAACTATATTTATCTGAAAGCATTTTCCATAGATATTCATATTCACTCTTAGTAATCTGTGTTTTCTCATTTATCTTGTTTTCTAGTAATTCTCTTCTTTCTTTAGTTGTAAAGTCATTATTCAGTGTCAATGCTACCTCATTTAGAGCAGTCGTCTTATCATAGATATCTAACACTTTATTTTTTTCTTCTTGTGTTATTTCGCCCAACTTTCTTCTAATCAACATATATACCTCTCTTTTCTTTCCTAATCAGCTTTTCCAACGGATCAAGATAATCAATTTCGTTGACTAACTCCTCTGCGGGAAGTAGCTCAAGTTTTATTAGCTTTTTCTGAAGCTCTCTTGTGGCATTTCTCTCTATGTGACTTACTATACATTGTATCTTTGATGGAGTATTTATTTCCCCCGTAAGGCTTTTATTCATAAATTTGCATCTCATGCAGTGATATGAATCACATTCCATACATATAGGCGCATTCTCTAAATCTAGAAGATGCTTGTTTTTTATATTTACTCCTATTTCTAGATCACCTACAGAATCCTCAGGATTTTCAAAATAGAAGGCAGGACACAAATATAACTTCCCATTAGGAGCAAGTGTTATTATGTTGCTACCTGCATCACAGTCCATGAAAGACTTTAATGACAGCCTGTCCGTGAGAACATTAATCTCTACCCTATCTCTTTTTTGCTGTTGCTCTACCACTAGATTAGATAGCCTTTCGAGCTGAACTTTGTAGTTTTCTATATCGCAATCCTGCCAAACCTCTATATTCTCCAGAACTATATTTACTCTTTTATCAATGCCAGAAAGTCTTGTAATGAGTTTTGAAACAAATTCATGGATTTTCGTAGTATTCTCTTTATTAATCAGTAGTGTACAGTTTGAGCCTCTAAAGCTTTCACAGTCTGCATTGTTGTCAAATACCCTTATTTCTTGTCCAAAACTTTCCTTCTCTCTAGCATCAACAATGAAAATGGAATCTTTTAGATTTATCTCTGGTACTTGTGCCTGAGCACCAATAAAAACAGGCATGTACCCATTCTTCTTTGCAAATGCAAGACCACTTTCAACTATTTCAGGAGACATTATCTTTTCTGAACCGTTATTACTCCTGTAATGACAGTGTGGCGTTACATTATCTGCTGTGAGAAACTGCATGAATTTCAGTTTTCGACTTATTAACCTTGCATCTCTTGCATCATCTCTTGGGGACTTCAAGCCCGTCACTTCACTGTACCTATTCCAGAAGTACTCATTTGCCCTCACTGTGGCTTTGTGCATCTTGCAGATATATGTAGCCCTTTTGTACACTGTCCCAAAGCAATCATAGTTAAAGCCTGTACACCATGCACAGCCTGTGGCTACCTCACAGTCTTTGCATTCCTGTGTGCTCTGGTTGTCCAGATATAATCCATAAAATGGTCTTATCTTGTCACGATTAATTCCATTCTCCACATCTCCCATGCAGAGTTCTTTTTCCTTGTTCAGAGTAAAGTCAAGGAATCTAATGCAAGGATAGAATTTGCCTTCAACGTCTACAGCTAACATTTTGCCGGCTCCACAGAAGTTTTTCTTTCTGTCCTCCTCATCAATAGGGAAGCCTATATTGGGATCAAGAAATCTCACGGAGTGTTCTTCCCAAAGCTTGTTCTCAATTATATAATCACCCAGTTCTCTAAGTTGATCTTCCAGTATAACATCGTCACCTTCTTGCCATACATCCTCAAATACTACATTTGCAGCTACAGTTTTTATACCTATATTCCAAAGACTTATTATACTGTCCTTAAGATACGGCAAATCGTCATGAGAGAACGTTGCCTTTGTGTGTACATCTCCAAATTGCTTCATCCACAATGGTACATTTCGCATTACATCATCAAATGAGCCACTTCCATCAGGATAAACTCGCTGGAGGTCATGCTTTATTTTGTTTCCATCTACACTGAGACCTATGGAAATATGATTTCTGTTTTTTATTATATAATCCTGAACCTTTGGGTGATTATAAAGTATACCATTAGATGAAAATGAAAATTTGTAGGTGCCGAACCAAGGATGGTCAAGCAGAAGCATCTGCTGCTTGATATAATCTGATATCTGGTCAATGAGTTCTATCTCAAGAAAGGGCTCACCCCCTATGAAATCCCATACTACAGCACCATCAATATCCCAGCTTTCCTTATCGGTCAATATATAATCTACTGCTTTTCTAGCAATGTCAAAATTCATTTTTCTCTTGCTGTTTTTTCCTGTCATATAGCAATATTTACAGGCAAGGTTACAATCCTCAGTAACACAGAAGGTTATTGATTTTACCATTCTGCCATTTCCATCCCAACTTGGTGGTAATTTTCCCATTTTTATTTCTATTGCTTCCATGCTTTAACTCCTCCAATTTAATTATTGTATTGCTAAGATTTTTTTAATATATTTTCTCATTTCATTAGGCTTCATGACACTGTTTTGCAGCATTTTGTTGCAGATATATCCCGTCATATAGGCAGCTGACAAGCTACTGCCCATCATATTCCTATTCAACAATTCATCTTGTCCAGGTATGCCATCAAGCCCTGGTGTAGCATAGAACATTCCGGTTTTATAATAAATATCCATTGGTCCTCCTGGAAAGTTGGCACTTACAGCTATTACATTTTTAATTGCCGCGGGATAGGACTTTTTTCTATCATTACTAAGAGCTGAGACCACTAATATATTGCTTTGTTCAGCCTTTTTCATCAATCTTGCCAAAGAAAATCTATATTTAGGTCGCTTTGTCCCCAGACTGAGATGTATTATATCAGGATTGAGATTAATTGCTTCTTTGATGGCATAAAGCATGAGCCTGCCATCTGAGGATAGATTTTCATCTAATATACTCATACTTATGAATTCTACCTTAGGGCATATATTTTTAATTATCATAGCTATAGCCGTGCCATGTTCATGGCATATGGTATATTCCTCTGTAGAAATGACTTTGCCATAGCTGTCCAGTCTATATCTGAGATTACAACCAACAAATTTATCCAACCCAGCCTTTGATTTGTCTATTCCACTGTCTATTATTACAATCTTTATATTTTTATCACTATTCATATCAACTTACTTCACTTTCTGTTTTTTCTGATAGAAGGATTTCCGTCTCATATAGGAGTCTGTATATGTCATTTCTGGCAAATAGAGCATTGTGACTTCCTCTGTCAATCAACCTTCCCTCATCAATTACAAGTATTTCATCTGCATCAAATATTGTAGAAAGCCTATGAGCTATTATTAGTACTGTTCTGTCACTAGACATTTTACCTATGACTTCCTTTATATAATGTTGGGATTCATTGTCTAAAGATGAAGTAGCCTCATCAAAAAGTATTATCCTTGATTTTTTTAGTAATGCCCTTGCGATTGCAAGTCTCTGCTTTTGACCACCAGAAAGGTTTACACCGTTTTCGCCTATTACTGAATCATACTGTCTTGGTAGTTTTATTATGTACTCATGTATATATGCGGACTTGCAAGCCTCAATTATCTCATTATCCGAGGCGCTATTGTTTGCTAAGAGAAGATTATCTTTAATGGACATATTAAAAAGAAATGGTTCCTGGCGCACTATGGCTATACTCCTTTTTAGAGTCTCCTCATCCAACTTATTCAAATCTATTCCATCAATACTGATAGTACCTTTATAGGGCTTGTACAATCTCATGAGTAGATTGAATATTGTACTCTTGCCTGCACCACTTCTTCCTACTATGGCAATTCTGCTATTATGTTTTATGTCTAAAGATAATCCCTTAAATATCGGCTTATCAGAATTGTATTCAAAATATACATCGTTGAAAGAAATATCGCCCCTTGGATTTTCCAGATGCTTACTTCCAAATTCTTCATCTTTGTAGAGCACATTATCAACAATCTCAAATACTCTTTCAAGTGATACCAGTAGTTGCTGTAATGTTGAATTAAGCTCGGAAATACTTTTGAGACATTCTATAAATTGATTGCCATACATCATAAAAGTAACGAAGTCTCCTATACGGAGCATATTCCTATATACCATCAAGCCACTTACACCTATGATAGACGTACCGATGACCACCGTTATGAACTTTACAGCAGTTTTTGAAAAAGTAGATACTATATTAATATTAATTGACTTATCTCTTAAAATTTCTGCAAGATCTTCAAACCTTGTATATATATCTTCTCCAATCCCAAGAGTCTTTACCTCTCTTACTGCAAGGAGAGATTGTTGTATGTTACTAAAGTACTTGTCATTAATCTTTTTTATCTCTTTGCTTTTCTTTCGCAAGGTTTTACCAAAGAAGAAAAATATAAAATATGAAAAAGGAAAGATCAACAGGGTTATAGTAGCCAGAAGGCTACTTATGCGGAACACTAATACCCCAATTACGAGTGCCTTTATGATGTTTACAATAACATTTAAAAGCTGATTTGTGATTATATTAGATATTGCCCCGGTATCTCCAGTGAGTCTGGTCATGAATTCTCCCGCTCTCATTTCATCAAATGCCTTTAGAGGGAGCTTGAGTATTTTTTTATATACCTGACAGTTTATATCAAAAGCTATATGGCTGTTCAGCCAAGAGTAAACATAGGACTTCACAAACTCTACAAACATTTCGAAAAGCTTCAGTACGCAAAGCAGTAATATACACTGAAGCAGAATGCTATAGCTTTTATCTATAAAACTTCCAGTTATCTTACCCACTATAATTGGCTGCATAAGTTCAAGGCATATGATACCTAACACACATGTTATCAAGATAACAAATGCTAACTTATAGGGTTTTACATAAAGAATAGCTCTTTTTATCAAAGTTTTATCTTTACCTGTGAATAAAAGATTTTTCATAGAATACCTCAAAATTGTTATATATAATAAATAAATTCTCTTTTAAAATTCATTATCTTTAATGGTTGGCGAACTGTTTCAGAAAGGTCTTTCGACAAAAGTACAAAATGTGTTATGTTTACAATTTAACTATATATAATACATATTAAGACAATTGCTATTAAAAATGTATTATATAGGATATATTTATAATAATAGATTTATATAACCAATTATACATATTATAGCTTGTAATGTCAAATTAAGGATGAAGTACAATGTTGTCAACTCGTTATTGTAAAATAAGATTAGACTTCTCCTCATTATATAATCGGCAGTCATTTTTTATATACATAGACAAGCAGACATAATTAGCTCATAATGTTCATATAAATTAATAGATACTACTTTATAATGGAGGTGCTTATATGTCATCTACCATAAGGATTTGGGTAGAAATCGGGTTTAATATAGCATACTTGCTGACTATATGGGTAGTAGTTGCAGGTATGTTTAAGAAGGTAGCAGGAGTTAGACCAAAGGATTTGCCAGTGGCTCAGAACATGATGCTTGCATTTGTACTTTTGGCACTTGGGGATACAGGTCATGTTGGCTTTAGAATTCTGGCATATAACATGGGAAGCTTGGATGCGAAGCTAAATGTATTCGGGGTGCAATTACCCTTGGTAGGGGCGGGGGCGCTGGCTACTGCTATAACTGTAACTTTTTTTTATGTAGTAATATTGGATTTATGGCGTAAAAGATTTGATGGAAAATATGGTATTTTTGAATATATACTTATGATTGTAGCTGTTATTAGGCTTATATTATTTATCAATCCGGGAAACCAATGGAATAATGTGGTGCCACCCTTTGGATGGTCTGTTGTCAGAAACATTCCTTTGATGATGCAAGGACTTGGAGTAGCTTTTCTTATATTGAGAGATGCTCATAGATATAAGGATAAGACCTTTAAGCTTATTGGCATCATGATATTAGCTTCTTATGCCTGTTATATGCCAGTTATTTTTCTTGTACAGAAGGCGCCTTGGATAGGAATGCTTATGATACCGAAAACTCTTGCCTATGTAGCTATAGCAGTTATTGCCTATAAAGAGTTTTTTGCTGGGGAAAAGCTACAGCAAGTGAAAGCTCAAGTAGATAAAAATATGTGATAAAGCAAAGCCTCGGAATTATCTGAGGCTTTTTCTTAACATATATTGTAAAGGTTTGTAATATCAATGGTTTTGATATAAAATCTATTGTAGGGGCTGGTCTTTGTGTCAGCCCGAGATGATGAGTTTGGAGGCTAATAAATGAAGATACTTCATACATCAGATTGGCATTTGGGTAAAACTTTAGAAAACATAAGCAGAATAGAAGAACA
Source organism: uncultured Clostridia bacterium (assembly GCA_942492835.1). GTDB lineage: Bacteria > Bacillota > Clostridia > Lutisporales > Lutisporaceae > GWB2-37-7. Next base: position 2,312,436 of record OW818645.1, read on the forward strand.
GCGACAATTTATAGATGAAATATGTGATATTGCAGAAAAAGAACAAATAGACCTTGTCCTTATAGCAGGTGACATTTTTGATACATATAATCCTTCCTCTGCGGCAGAGGAGTTGTTTTATCAATCCATAGACAGATTAAATAACAAGGGCAGACGTGCTGTGGTTATAATTGCAGGAAATCATGACAGCCCTGACAGGCTATGTGCAGCAAGCACTCTTACATATAAAAATGGAGTTATACTACTGGGATATCCAGCAAGTGACGCAGGACAATACAAGATTGATGGAAACGATATAAGCATTGTAAGTTCAGGAGCAGGCTGGCTGGAGCTTAAACTATCCAGCTATAACTACAATGCAGTGATAATCTCTATGCCCTACCCTTCAGAATCTAGATTGGACGAAGTAATCTTAAGAGAAGTGGACGATGAAGGTATGCAGCAGGCTTACACAGATAGAATAGCTGCCATAATGAGCAATTTAAGCGAAAGCTTTAGGCAGGATACGGTAAACCTTGTAATCAGTCACATGTTTATGAGAGATGGTAAGGTAAGCGACTCCGAAAGGCAACTGGGTGGAGCTCTCATGGTAGAGCCTGATGCCATACCGGAGAATGCACATTATGTAGCCTTGGGACATCTTCATAGACCTCAGCAAGTGAAGGGCTGCAAGGTACCTGCTTATTATTCTGGCTCACCTCTAGCTTATAGCTTTTCTGAGGTGGACTATTGCAAGTCTATATATATTGTAGATGCGGAGCCGGGCAGAGCTGCAATTGTTAAGGAGCTTAATCTAAGTGCGGGTAAGCCGCTTAAAAAATGGGAGGCACATAATGGTATAGCAGAGGTGCTTAAGTGGTGTGAAGAAGGTAGAGACATCAACGCTTGGATAGATTTAGAGATACATACAGATACAATAATAGGCAGTGAGGAACAAAAGCAGATAAGAGACCTGCATCCGGGTATTATAAATATAAGACCAAAGCTAAAGAATCAGCTAATACAAGACTTTGACTATAAGGACAGAGAAACAAAGAGAGTAGATGAGCTTTTCAGAGAATATTATACAAGCAAGATGGGTATGGAAGCCTCAGAAGAGCTTATGAATTTGTTTTTAAATATTGTAAATCAAGAAACAGATAACCTTACTTATGAAAATGAAGTCGGTGGTGAAGAAAATGAGACCAAGATATCTTGAAGTAGAGGGCCTACAGAGCTTTAAGGCACTCCAAAAAATTGATTTTGATAAGCTCAGTGAAACAGGTTTGTTTGGTATTTTTGGCTCTACAGGAAGTGGAAAGTCCACGATACTAGATGCTATAACCTTGGCATTATATGGCAGTGTACAGAGGGCTACCAAGGGCACTCAGGGAATTATAAACACAGATATGGGAGGAACTAAGGTAGTATTTATCTTTGATCTCATCAAGGAAGGCAGTAGAAAGACATACAGGGTAGAGAGATTATATAAAAGAAAGAAGGATTCCGAAAGCTCTGTAGAAGCAAAGGTAGTAAGACTTATTGAAATTACTGAAGCCGGAGATACTATATTAGCCGATAAGCACAGTGAGGTAAACAATTATATAGTACAACTGATAGGGCTCAAGTTTGAGGATTTCACCAGATCTGTAGTACTGCCTCAGAACAAATTTCAGGAGTTTTTGCTATCTCCAAGAGGAGAAAAGACAAAGATGCTTGAACGAATTTTCTATCTTGAGGAATATGGTAAACAACTTGGTGACAAAGTAAATAAACAAATGGCAGCGGTAAAGAGCAAGCTATCTAACCTAGAGGGAGCTTTTTCTACATTAGGAAATGCATCTCCCGAAGCCTTGATAGAAAGTGAGAGGAAGCTTCAAGAGACTCAAACCCAAAAGGATAAGTGTCTCGAAGACCAAAAACAGGCTGAGCTTCGTTATACAGCAGGTATGGAGCTCTATAAGCTTTCTAATGAATATGTGACAATACAGCAACAGCTAGAGGAGCATAAGAACAAGCAAGCTAATATAGAAAGTATCAAGGAGATTTGTAAGAGGGCTGAAGCGGCAAGCGGCATAAAGGCTCTAATTGATATATATAAGGAAGCAAAAATAGGCTATGAGGAAGCTTTGACAGGCTTGAACTCTACGGAAAAGCGATTGTTAGCTTTGGAAACGGATAAGATTACAGCACAGCAGAACTATGATACTGCTCAGAGTTCAAAGGAGCATAAGCTTCCAGAGCTTATCAAGTATAAGACTATACTTTTGCAATGTCAAATCCTCTATGAGGAAGCGAAAGAACTAGGAACATTGTTGGACACAGCCAGAAAAGGATATGCAGAAATAAATGAGAAGATGAAGTTATCCCAGAATATTGCCCAGGAAAAGTCCATTCAGCGAGAGAATTTAAGCCATCAGGTTCAAGAGCTGGAGAAGAAGCTGGAGGAGCTGGTAGTAGACAACGAGCATAGAAAGCTTGTTAGTCAAGGAGCTGATTTAGAAAAGGAACTGTTTAGCTTAAATCAATATCTAAAGAAGCATAGGGACAAGATTAAAGACATAAAAGACAATATAGGGGAATATCAAGCCAAGCAAGATTTTGAGCTACAGGCTGCAAAGCAATGCAATGACACTATAGCTGAGCTAAGCAAGCAAGATAAACAGCTGGAAACATCAAAGCCAATAGATAGACAGCAGATACTTGAGAAGCAGAATAAAATTATCATAGTAGAAAACCTGCTTTCAAATATAACAAATACTTTGAAGTTTATAAATGAATTAGAAAGCAAGCTGTTAAACCATAGTAAACAGTATAAACAGATACAAGAAGTAGTACATAGGCTGGAGAGTGAGTTAAGCTTATCCAACCAGTATAAGCAGGATAAACTAGAGAAATTAAAACAAATACAGCAAAAGCAAAGCCAGGAGACTGCGGCTATACTGGCACAAGTGCTAATTCACGGTGAAGAGTGCCCCGTATGCGGTTCAAAAGATCATCCACATCCTGCATTGCATCAGACGGAGCATGACACATTAAAGGCAGAACAGACAATTACTGAGCTTCAAGCCCAAATTGAAGCTACTGAGAAAACTATTAGAGAGCATGAGCATGAACTAATAAAGCAAATACAACAGCAAAAAGGCATAGAAGAAAGTAAACAGCAAATAGAGCTTGATATAAATAAATACCAGCAGGAATATCAAAACCAGAGAAAAACACTGCCTGAAAAAGCAAGAGAACTAGAACGTGAGGATATCTATAAATTTGTAGAAGATGAAAAGCTAAGTTGTGAAGCTGCATTGCATAGCTGGCAGGAATGGGAGCAGAGAAGTCAACAGCTAAAGGATTCGATTAAGCAGCAAGAGAATAGCATGTCTGAGATTAAGGTAAGAGAAAGTAGATATGCAGCTTTGCTTGACAGTGCGAGAGGGGCTCTTTGCCAGGAGCAAAAGCAGGAAGAAGAGGTAAGTAACTCCATAGAAGTTTGCACAGAAAAGCATCAAGCAGCAACAAAACAACTTGGTGTTGAGAGCTTTGCAAAGGAAGCAAATGTAATATCCCATAAAGACGAAGAGAGACAGCAATATGAAAAAACCATCAAGCAACATCGAAGCTGCTTAGATGCATGTATGCTAGAGCAACAGGAGTTGTTGGAAAAAATCAATAAAATCAATGATTCACTGGCTGAGAAAAGGTCAGAAGGAATAAAGCTAAAGGAGCAAAAGGAAGAAAAGGATAGGAAAATCTACGAAATCCTTGAAGGTAAGAGCTTAGATGAAGAGTTAAGCAAGGTTGATATAGAGACAGAAGTCTTAGAAGCTTCATATATGGCAACGTTGGAACGCTTAACCATGCTAAATGAGAGTATAGCTGAGCTACAAAAGCAAAAATCGGCATTCCAAAACAGTAATGCATATTTTAAAGAGAAACTAGAGGTTTCAGAGAAGCAGTTAAAGGATGCCCTTGAAGCTAAAGGCTTTAATGATATGGATGCAGTTAGCGCTTCCTTGCTAACAGAGCAAAGCATTATAACATATCAGGATGAAATAAAGAAATATGAAAGAGTAAAGAGCAGTCTAGAGGATCGTATCCAAGTTGTTTTCAAACAGCTTGAGGGCAAGCAAATAAATTTACAGCAATGGCAAGAGCTATGTGAGATATATGAGACTGCCAAAGCAAGGCTTGAGGAATATATTGCGCAGCTTGAAGGTGCCAAGAATAGCTATCTTTTAATAAAAGGAAACTTTGAAAGATGGGTTAAGCTTCAAGATGAGCTGCAAGCTGTAAGTAAGAAAAAGGATATGCTGGAACAGATACAAAAGCTATTAAAGGGTAGTGCTTTTATCGAGTTTATCTCAGAAGAGAGAATGAGATATATTGCTAGAGAAGCAACAGAAACTCTTGGACAGCTTACAAAATTCAGATACTCAATAGAGTTGGATTCAGAAAATGGCTTCGTAATCAGAGATAATGCCAATGGAGGTGTACTGAGAAGTGTGGCATCCTTATCAGGGGGAGAGACCTTCCTAACTTCACTATCCTTAGCATTAGCACTATCAGCACAGCTACAGCTTAAGGGGCAAAGTCCCTTAGAGTTTTTCTTCCTAGATGAAGGCTTTGGAACTCTAGACAATACTCTTTTGGATACTGTAGTTGACTCCTTGGAGAGGTTAAGCAGTAACAATCGAATAATTGGATTAATAAGCCATGTGCCTGAGTTAAAAAGTCGTATAGCAAGACGTTTATTGGTAGAAGCTCCTGATAGGCTGGGAAATGGCAGCAGAATAAGTATTGAAAAAGCATAATAGTGTGAGCGATGTATTAATATGACATTTCCCAGGAAATTATTTAGGAATATACTGATGAGTGTCGAAATAGGGGATGTTGGATTTGGATAGATATTTTCATACACTGACATGTATGAACAATTGAAATAAATCTGTGGTTTGTACAAAGAGGAATATCACAATACACATAGAATTAACTTATAGGGAGTCATCTTATAAATAAATTATAGTGTATACTATATGTTGCAAAATACAGGAGGTAAACAAATGAGTAAAATATTATGTTACATTTACGATGACATGGCAGATTTTGAGTTGGTGTTGGCATGTCAGCTGCTAAAATATCTTAATAAATTTGAGCTTGTACCAATAGCTTATGAAATGGAAACTGTAAAAAGTAATCCAGGACTAATATACCAGCCTGCGGCTACTGTAAAACAAGCTCTAGAGTTTGAAGATGTTGAGGGTCTTATAATCCCTGGTGGCTGGAATGATGAGCAAAGAGAAGAGCTTACAAAGCTTATCCAAAAAGTTCACCAAGAAGGTAAACTTATAGCAGCTATATGTGCAGGACCTCAGTACCTAGCTAGAGCAGGTGTATTAGATGAACACAAATTTACTACCACCTTGACAAAGGAACACCTTGAAGAACAAGGAAAGGAAGATTTCTTCCCACGTCATAACTATCAAGAGCAAAATGTTGTGAAAGATGGGAATCTCATAACAGCAGTGGGAGCTGCTTTCGTTGATTTTGCAGTAGAAATAGCTGATTTTTTTAATCTGTTTGAAAACAAAGAGGAAAAAGAAGAAACCTCAAGAAGTTTTAAAGGATTATAATAATATAAAATTTACCGGAGGTGCAATAATGCAGAAAAACTTTGAAGAGACCCTTGAAGGCTTTAAGGAACTAATACATAAGATAAAATATTATAATGAAGCATTGGCAGTGATTTACTGGGATCTTAAGACAGGTGCTCCTAAGAATGGAGTATCGGGAAGAGCGAAGGTTATAGGAATGCTTTCTGCTGAAAGCTTTGCTCTATCAACATCCGAAGAGATGGAAAATTACCTAAAATATCTTTCGGAAAAAGAAAACAACGATAAACTGGACAAGGTATGGAAGGGTGTTGTAGAGGATACCGAAAAGGAATTCAAAAGATTTAAGAAAATCCCTGCTGATATGTATAAGGAATATGTAATTCTTACTTCGGAAGCTGAATCAGTTTGGGAGGACGCAAAGAATGGAGATAATTTCCAAATGTTCAGCCCATATTTGGAGAAGATTGTAGATTTTAATATCAAATTCATTGAGTTATGGGGCTACAAAGACAACAAGTACGATACATTACTTGATTATTATGAGCCAGGTATGACGGTTGCGAAGCTTGATAGAATATTTGAACAGTTGAAAGAAAGAATAGTTCCTTTAGTTCAAAGGATTAAGGACTCAGGATATCAACCTGATGACTCAATGTTCTTCAAGCATTTTGATATTGCTAAGCAAGAAGAATTTAGTCTGATGATTTTAGAAAAGATGGGTTTCAATTTTGCATCAGGAAGATTGGATGAGAGTGAACATCCATTTACAACAGGCATTGCACCTGGAGATGTCCGTATAACTTCTCACTATTATCCAAACAACTTTGTAAGTGCCCTTTTCAGCGCAATTCATGAGGGTGGACACGCATTGTATGAGCAGAATATGGGCAAAGAGCTGTATGAAACACCTCTATGTACAGGTGTATCTATGGGAATACATGAGTCACAGTCAAGATTCTGGGAAAATATAATAGGTAGAAGCTATAACTTCTGGAGCTGCTATTTTGAAGATCTTAAGAAGGTATTCCCAGAGGAGTTTAAGGGTGTAAGTTTAGAAAATCTCTATAAGGCTATGAATAAGGTTGAGCCTTCTCTTATCAGAACAGAAGCTGATGAGGTTACATATAACCTTCATGTAATGATAAGATATGAAATAGAAAAGGCACTTATAAATAAAGAGATTATGGTTTCAGACCTTCCAAGAGTATGGAATGAGAAAATGAAGGAATACCTTGGCGTAGAGCCCACAAATGACAGAGATGGAGTTCTACAGGACGTTCACTGGGCAGGAGGAAGCTTTGGATACTTCTCATCCTATACCCTAGGTAATATATATAGCGCACAGTTTTACAATGCTATAAGAAAGCAGTTTAGCAATTTTGATGAACTCATGAAGAATGGGGAGCTTATCAAGATAAATGAATGGCTAGAAGAGAATGTCCATAAGCATGGAAAGCTTCTGACACCAGCAGAAATACTAAAGTCAGTGACAGGAGAGGAAATCAATCCGAGACATCTAATTGAATATCTAGAGAATAAATATAAAGAGGTATATAACCTTTAGTAATAAAAAGATGCCTGTCAAAATTATTGACAGGCATCTTTTTGCAACTTTATTATATAATTATCGTTATATAAGCATATTTTTTATTATGGAGGTAATATCATGGTAAGCAATTTGTCACTAGCATTTATGACTGTTTCTTTAATAATTAGCATATTAATGCCAATTGCATTAATTGTCTATTTCTACAAAAGGGAAAAGATTAGCCTTATAGTGGTGCTAATAGGTGCAATAGTCTTTGTAGTATCTCAGCTACTTTTAAGAATGCCCTTGCTTTCATTTTTAAGCACCCAGACGTGGTATAGAGCTATGTCTTTAAACATAACATTCAGTGCTGTTTTCCTAGGTCTAACAGCCGGATTGTTTGAAGAAGTAGCAAGATATATTGCTATGAGGTATTTTATGAAGAATCGTTTAAGCTGGAAAAATGGTTTAGCCTTTGGTATAGGACATGGTGGTATTGAAGCAATTTTATTAATAGGAATGGGAATGCTAAGCAATATCATAATAAGCTTAATGATAAATTCAGGGACGTTTGAAGGGGTTATGAGTGTACAGCTTGCTCCTGAAGCTATAGAACACGCAAAATCCGCATTGGTGAACATGCCATCATTAGATTTCTTAGCAGCAGGCTATGAAAGAATTATGACTATGATTATTCAGATTGCTTTATCTATCGTGGTACTTTATTCTGTAAAGCTTAAAAAGCCTGTTTATTTGATATATGCTATTTTACTTCATGGAATTATTGATGCACCTGTTGTTATACTGTTAAGCATGAAACTTAATACCTGGGTAATTGAGATCTATGTAACTGCATGTGCAGCTTTGGGATTGATGTATATAATTAAGTCGTGGCGAGCTTCAAAAAGAGCAGAGCAGTTAGAAGAGCAATCTGTGGAGCTAAAGTAGCTAAGATTGCTTATTTATAAAGCATGACTTGTACATAACGTATAAGTATAAAGCCTATAAGGAACATTGACAATGCACCAAAGAGTGGATAGAAGAAGGAAATAAGACTTTTAAAATTAAAAAGTGACAGTGGTATACACGCAATAATTATAAACAGGCTGGAAAACTTGTAAGTTGTCGGCCTGTTTTTTGCTATTCTATTGGCAAGACTGAACACATTAGCGAGGGCTGTAGTACAGATTTCACACCATATACATAGCAAAACGGCATATTTTATATATGTACCATGCAAACCTGCTATGTACAATATAGGAATAGATAATTTCGATATAGCAGGCATATATAGAATAAGACATGTATTTAAAGCTATAGAAAGCATCATTAAGCCTATACCACCTATAAACGCCCCTCGCTTTAGAGTCTTTAGATTGCCTATATCCTGAGAAAAAGCAGTAAGTACTCCCACAGCCAGCACAAGATTGTAGGAGCAATAAAATATAAATGCGAATATTGGTTTTAGAATATCTCCACTATAAATTGAGTTCAGCTTAGAAGGAAGAATATTAATGTTGTTTGAATACATGGTTTTAAGTAGTACGAATAGTATAACAGTAATCAATACAGGTACAACAACAGAATTTACTTTCAGTATACCTTTTACAGATTTTAACACTATTAAAAGAGTTAATAGAGCTATTATAGATACTCCTATAGCTCTATTGATTCCTAGACTTTCTTCAAAAATTGCGCCGCTGCCTGCAAACATAATAGATGCGCCGAAAAATAGAAACATACTTATGATACAGTCATATACGAGACTTAATCTAGGACCACATACCTTTATAATAAAGGAATTATAATCGTATACTTTATAATGTCTGGAAAGATAGAATATACAATAACCGCATATAAAAAACATAGTACCTGTTAAGCATGCCATTAAAAGACCTATGGTTCCGTATTGTGTAAAAAACTGCATTATTTCTTGACCAGAAGCAAAGCCTGCCCCTATTACAGTGCCTATATAGGCTGCTCCTACCTGCCAGCTAAGATTTTTACTCTCACTCATACTGCACTTCTCCTTAATAATCAATATATTGATATATATTAAACTACTAAGAAGATTATGAAAAACTAAAAAAGCCACACTAAGTGTGACTTTCATTATCTATGTGTATAGGGCTATTTACAAATATAAAATGTTCAGTTTGATATATCTATATTATGCATATGTTTTTTCAGATCATCTACAGAAAGCGGCTTACTTATAAGATAGCCCTGTATCTCATCACATCCAAGCTCATTTAAAGTTGTAAGCTGCTCTTGGTTTTCTACACCTTCGGCAATGACCTTCAGCTTAAGTGCATGCGCGATCTCAATTATTGCTTTTACGATGGAGCATGTGTCCTTATCTTCAATGATATCAGCAATAAAGGACTTATCTATCTTAAGATAATTTATAGGGAAGTTCTTGAGATAATTAAATGAGGAATAGCCGGTTCCAAAATCATCAATAGAAATAGTTACACCCATATCAATCAGCTTAGTCAATATATTTTGTGCGAAGCTTATATTTTCAATAGCAGCTGTTTCAGTAATTTCCAGCTCAAGCATACTAGGCGATATACCTGTCTCCTTCAAAACCATTGATACTGTTTCCAAAAGATGTTGATCCTTAAACTGCCATGCTGATAGATTTACTGCCAGCCTCATATCATTTATGCCCTCTTCTGACCAAACTTTTAATTGGGAGCATGCAGTAAGAAGCACCCACTCATCTATATATTTCATAATTCCAGTTTCTTCTGCTATAGGGATAAAATCTATGGGGAAAAGCAAACCTCTTGTTGGATGGTTCCATCTGATAAGTGCTTCTATGCCTACTACATGATTAGTCTTACCATCGATCTTTGGCTGATAATGAAGTATAAACTCTTTGCGCTTTAATGCCTGACACAACTCAGTATGAAGGTCGAGTTTTTGACAGTGGTGTTCTGATACTTCTGTGGAGAAAATCCTGTAGCTGCCTCTTCTAGTGTTTTTCACCATATTAACTGAAACAGCTGCGTTACTAATAATTTCATTGGAGTTTTTGTCTCTATCAGGAAGATATGCAATTCCGACACTGATACTAACATAAATTTCATGTTCAGATATTACAATAGGCTCTTTTAGCAACTCAAAAATCTTTTCTGCTGTGGCTTCAATAGCATCAGGGCTAGATATTTCCATCAATAAGGCAAACTCATCACTATCCATTCTAGCCAGATAACAGGTTTTTGAGAACGCCGATTTAAGTCTTTCGGAGCATTCCTTTAATACTGAATCTCCCACCTTGTAACCTAAGCTATTATTTATGTTTCTGAAAAAATCTAGGTTAATAAGCATAAGAGCATATTTTTCATTTGGCTCTGTTTTATTTAAAAGGATACTATTTAAGTAATCAATAAAATGTTCTCTATTGGGTAAGCAAGTAAGCATGTCCATGTTTATTTCAGCATTTTGAGTAGAATTTACATGCATGTTCTGTACAATATCAGGAATATCAACAGTCTTTTTCGTTTTGATTTTTTTTCTTAGGCTTCGGGTGAGTATAAAATAGTATATAAGCACTGCTGTTAACACACCAATAACACAAAACAAAAATATAGTCGAAGAATTAATGCTGAGTACCTCCATCTTACCATTTGAAGCAGCATAGGTATTTTGAGGCATAAAAAAGACCATTATTAATAGTGTAAGAGCCAGAAATTGTTTGATTAAGGGTTTGCTAATCAAATAGTGCCTTAACATAAAAATCACCTTTTTCATTATAATTAGGTTTTGGAAAAAATGTGGAATTTGATGAATGGAATATTAGTCTATTTAAATATATATATTTAAATTATTTATAATACTATTCAATTATGACTATTTCTACATAATAATAGTAAATCCTGCAAAAATTCTATTTAATATACAATAATATCTTAAAATAAGTCAAAATTCGACAAATAAATACATTCACCAAAACCTGTCAGCTGCATAGTATGATAATATATTTATTTTCAGCAAGGCGGGTGTAAGCATGAACTATGCAGTAATCATGTGTGGGGGCTCGGGAAGCCGCTTTTGGCCCAAAAGCCGTAAAAATTTTCCCAAGCAGTTCCTTCAGACGGTAGGTAATGGAACAATGATTCAACTGACTGTAGATAGGATAAATAAATTTATACCATTAGATAACATATATATGGTTACAAATAAAAGCCATGTGCAAAATATAAATGATCAGCTTCCTGAAATAGACATGAAGAATATATTGATAGAACCAATGATAAAAGAGACTGCAGCTTGTATTGGATATTCGGCAGTAAAGCTTTTGAAGCAGGATAAGGATGCAGTTATGATTGTATTGCCGTCAGACCACTATATTCAAGATGAAGCAGCATTTATAGGGACTATAAAGCAAGGCTTAGACGTTGTTCAAAATAAGAACTGTCTTGTGACTATGGGTATAAAACCTACAAGGTCTGAAACAGCTTATGGATATATAGAGACAGGCAAGAAGCTTGAGGGCGAGACTGAGGTGCCTATATATAAGGTGAAAAGGTTTACAGAAAAGCCAAACAAGGAGAAGGCACAAGAATTTATAGACAAGGGTACTTATCTGTGGAATAGTGGCATGTTCATATGGAAGGCGTCTGTGCTTTTGGAGCAATATAAGGAGTTTCTTCCTGATATGTATGAATGCCTTATGAATATCAGTGAGGCAGTAGGCACTGACAGAGAAGCTGAAGTTGTTCTACAAGAATATATGGAGATAGATGGAATTTCAATAGATTATGGAATTATGGAAAAGTCAAATGATGTTTATGTAATGGAGACCAATTTTAAATGGGATGACATAGGCTGTTGGACAGCGCTAGATAGATATCTTCCAAGGGATAATGAAGGCAACTCGATAAAGGGTAAGGTTAAAGCCCTTGATTCTCAGAATTGTATATTATATGGTGATAAAAGACTTATTGCTGCTGTAGGGGTAAAAGATTTGATTGTTGTTGAGACAGATGATGTTATATTAGTATGTCAGAGGGACAGGGATCAAGATTTGAAAGCTCTGCTAAAGAGCTTAGGAAGTATTGATGAATATGAAAAATATATTTAAAAAGAATGAGGAATAAGCTCCTCATTCTTTTTTGTTACTGTAATTCTTCATAAACTTTAATCGTCTCTATAGCAGTCTTCTTCCACGAAAAGCTATAAGCCCTTCTAAGTCCCTTCTCAATCAAGGTATTTCTTAGATTCATATCTGTCAGCACATTATATATACTTTCTGTTAGCGCATCAATATTGTTAGGATCTAAGGTAATAGCTGCATCCTGTACAATCTCAGGTATTGAGGTTACATTGCTGGTAATGGTTGGTGTGCCGCAGGTCATTGCCTCAAGTGGCGGCAGCCCAAAACCTTCATAGAAGGAAGGATAAACAAAAACAGAGGCACAATTATAGAAATAGGGTAGATGCTCATAAGGTACATAGCCTGCAAAAACAGTCCTATCAGTAAGCCCCAGTGCTTCAATCTTCTTCCTAAGCTCATAATGATTATCTTTAGAAGCTCCGAGCAACATAAGGTCATAATGTCCAGGAAGTTCCTTGTATATTCTATGAAAGGCTTCTATAAGTCCATCTACATTCTTTCTAGGGCTAAAGCCTCCAAGATAAAGTATATAATCTCCAGTGTAATTATACTTATCTTTTAAAAACTGCCATGCCTTATCTTTATCAATCAGCTTAAAGCCACTGTCAGCAGCTAGATGTGTAACCTTTATCTTATCAGCAGGAGTGTTGAAAAATCTAATTATATCCTGCTTTGAATACTCTGATACAGTTATTATTCTGTCAGCCTCATTAAGTATTAGGGGCATTTGCTCCACAAATCTATCCAGATAACTTTTACCACAGGTCTCAGGCATAGTATAGGGTATAAGATCATGAACTGTAACAACATAAGGACAGTTCTTTTCCTTTGGTAAGCCTAAACCATTCTGAGGTAGATGGAAAACATTGAAGCTGCGACGGGAGACTAAGGAGGGAAGGTAGCTTTCATCCCAAAATTTCTTATTTTTTTCTCCAAATAGAGTAACCTCTACATTTGCCTTATTTGACATAAAATCATAGCCTTCATTAGGCCAGAAGAAAGTATATAAGTTCTTGTTGTCTATTGACATAATATTTTCCATAAGTCTTGCTGTATAAGTACCTATGCCCGTTCCAGCATAGAGCTTGGCTCCTCTTGTATCTATGCAGATATTCATAATGCACACTCCCAAGGCTTGAATAATTTCATATTACTTTTAGTATATGATTGGAAATTTATAAGGTGACAATTATATATAAAATAACTATGCTCTTAAATAACACAAAATCTGCCCTCATACATATAATGATTATTATAATGACTTCTTGAATACATATAGATGGGGGGATTTTAATGGATTTAAAAGCTATTGAGGAAAGCTATGGATTTAAAATTCTAAGCATTGAACAAACAAAAAATATATATAGAGCAGAAACAGATAAAGGATCAAAATGCATAAAGCGAGCACATCTTAGTCCCTCATATTTTCTGTTCATGTATTCTGCTATAAAGCACCTGAAAGATAATGGCTTTGAAGGTGTAATACCCTATGATACATGTATAGATGGAAGCATATGTGTTGAAGATGGCAAATATATTTATTATGTAACTAACTGGGTGGAAAGTAGAGAGTGCAAGTACAAGTACAAAGAAGATTTGAGAGATGTTATAAAGACAGCAGCAGATTTTCACAAGGCTACCATAGGTTATAGTATTCCTGAAGGTGCAAAGCCAAGAATTTTATATAATAAATGGACTACTAAGTTTAACAAGAAGTGTATAGAGCTGTTGGAGTTTAGCAAGGCGATAGAGGAAAAGGAATACATGGATGAGTTTGACGAGCTGTTTGCTAAGTACCTTACCTATTACTGGAATCAAGGCAGGGAGAGTATTCAGCTTCTAAATCAAAGCGCATATAGCAAGATTTCCGAAGCAAGCAGACAGCTTGGAGAGTTTTGCCACCATGATATGGCTAATCATAATTTTATAAGGACTCCTGAGGATAAGATATACATGATAGATTTTGACTATTGTATATTAGATACTAGATTACATGACGTTGCCAGCCTGGTAATAAGAAACATGAGACATGGAGTTTGGGATATAAGCAAGGCGAGCTATATATTAGAGGAATATTGCAAGTATTATACCTTGTCAAATGAGGATTTGGGAGTAATAAAGTCATTTATGGTTTACCCTCAGGACTTTTGGCAGGTAGGTTTGCAATACTATGTAGAGAAGCAGCCGTGGATAATGGATTACTTTATTTTGAGGCTAAACAGGGTTATTGAGGATAAAGAAATGAGACAGAAATTCCTAGATGAATTTTTGAGGTTATAAATTAAAGGTAAGGGGTGAGCTTATGGGTGATAATTTTGATGATAGAAAAGAAGACTTAAATAATAGATTTTTATCAACAGAGGAAAAGGTTGATCAGCTTGAAAAATATATAGAACAAATGAAGGATGATATAAAACAGCTAAAAAAAATAAGCAAGCACAAAGAAAAAATAGAGAAGCTGGAGCATGAGAAGAAAAAGATAATAAGCAAGAACCTCAAGAACCATAGAAAACGTCATTAAGCCTTTGTTACAAAGCGGTTGAAAGGGATGATAGTATGTCTGGCACGTATACAAGAATAAAAAGACAAGAAATAAAGGAGCTTATAGAGTCTGAATATGGTTTAAAGGTTATAAATATGCACGAGGGGACTAAAGGAATATTAATATATACCCAAACTGGTATAAAGCTATTTAAAAAGGCTAAAAGAGATGAAGCTAAATTACAGTTTGCGGCTTATGCATACGAGTACCTGACAGCTAAAGGCTTTGATAATATAAGTAGAATAAACAAAACTTTGTCAGGACAGTACGTTATAAGCTTTAATAATAGTAAGTATTTACTTTTGGACTTTGTAAGAGGAAAGCTTATGGAGATAAAGACACCAAGCGATGCAGCAAAGGCAGCCAAAGCCTTAGCAATGCTGCATAAGGCAGGAGAAGGCTTTGTACCTGCACAAGGAAGCCATGCTAGAGTTGACTGGGGCAGGTGGATGGATAAGTTTAAGGCAAATGCAATAAACATAAAAAGATATCAAAAAAATCTACAAGACAAGAAAGAATTATCAAAATTCGATAAGCTGTATTTAAAATATTCAGAGGAATATTATCAGAAGATGTTTAATGCATACTTGACCCTTAGAAACTTTGGATACATGGAGAAGGTGCAGCAAGCTATGCTGCTAAATCAGCTTGCTCACAAGGAGTTTAGACGCCATTCCTTATTTATGACTGACAACAATGAGGTTTTCGTAAGCAATATGGAGAACTGTGCTTTTGATATAAGAGAGGTTGATATAGCAACCTTAATGGAAAGCTTATCAGGTAGAAACAAGGCAGAACAAGCAAGTGCAGCACTTAAAGCATACTCTGATATCATTAAGCTTGACAGAAGATCTATCAAGCTGATTCAAGGCTTTGTGCTTGAACCTAAGCGTTTTTATAAAGTGATTGAGAAGTATTATGGAAGGAAAAAGAACTTTACTGAGACAGAGCTGGTAAATAAGTTGGAACGTGCAATAAAGAAGGAAATCCGCAAGGCTGCAGTGCTTGAAGAATTAGAGGACTATAGGACATTATAAAACTACAGTGGCTTTAAGGAAGTGGTGCATATAATGAGTTTTGAATTGTTTTTTGAAGAGGATAAGCAAAGAGAGAAGGAGCTTCTTGCTACTTATGATTTAGATGTGAAGTTTTTCAATAAGCTGGGAGTTAATATAAAGCAAATAGTTCCAGAACGTGCCTGTTACCGTATAGAGACAAATAAGGGCTTTTTTTGCTTGAAGAAAATGAACTACTCTTTTTTGGATATATATCTTATGCAGGAAATGACTATTCATCTAAAGGAGCATGGCTTTAGCAATGTTTCAGAGATTGTGCGACAGCCTGATGGGGGGATACTTGTGCCCTATCTTGGCAGCGAATACTATTTGACACATTGGATGGATGGCAGAGAAAGTGATTATTTAAATCTCGCTGACATTAAGCAAGCAGCAGAAGAATTGGCAAGGCTTCATTTAGCCTCGGAGGGATTTAGTACTAGGTTAAATACTAATACTAGAAGGCTTTTTAGACGATGGGAGGAAGGCTTTCTTCAAAAGCTAAGAGAAATAAGAGAATCTAAAAGGCTTGTTGCCACAGCTGCCAAGGAGAATGATAACCTACAGATTTTTGTAGATTATCTAAACAGCTGTGAGAAGGAAACAGAGAATGCAATTTCTCTGCTAGAAAGATCGAGTTATAACAAACTTTGTGCAAGAGATGAGAAACAGCATGGGTTCATACATCATGACTATGGATTATATAATATTATCCACACTTTTTCGGGAGAGACCTTTGTAGGAGAATTAGAAAATGTAGCATTTGATATTAGGGTGCATGATTTAGGACACTTTATATTCAAACTGATGCGCAGAAGAGGTTGGGATATTGAAATAGCAATGAATATAATTAATTACTATAATGACATATTTAAACTAGAGAAAGAGGATTATGAAGCTTTGTGTGTATACCTTAGCTTACCTCAAGATTTTAAGCAGTTCCAAAAGCTTTACTATTCAGTTGAAAGTGATATAGAGGACTTAGAAGCATTAGAAAGGGTTAATATCAGCTCTGAGTATAGCACAGCCAGGAGAGAATTCCTTCAGGAATTGGAGAAAAATTCAAGAATGTAATTAATTTAGCAGGACAAATTCCGACAAAATTCTCCTTATGCACAGCTTGTGCACAATTTGTGCATAAGCTTATATTCTGTGTGGACAAAAGATAGGACTTTTTTACTATAGACACTCGAATATGCGGAGTTAGTGATTCATATATTATATTAATTGATTGTGCGTATGTAGGTGTAAGCCTTATATATCAAGGACTTTATGAAAATGTAAATTTGTAGGTGCCAATATGAATATTAACTAGCGAGGTGTAAACTATGCAAATTGAAGCTGTTGCAAGGGAATTCAACTT
This sequence comes from uncultured Clostridia bacterium, assembly GCA_942492835.1. Taxonomy (GTDB): domain Bacteria; phylum Bacillota; class Clostridia; order Lutisporales; family Lutisporaceae; genus GWB2-37-7. The sequence goes on from OW818645.1 coordinate 2,329,637, forward strand.
TAAAGTAATCAGCTATAAACCTCTAAGAGCTGTGTATATCGCCGAAACGGACAAAGGTCCTATTGTAATAAAGGAAACAGATAGAGAACCTGATAAGCTTCTTTATATCCATGGCATGAAGGAATATTTACATGAAAAAGGCTTTGATGCCCTAGATAGATATCTAATAGCTGACAATGGATTGCCTTTTACATTGCAGGATAATAGGTTGTTTATTGTAGAGAAATATATAGATGGGAGAGAGTGCAGTTTTACAAATCCCTTTGATAGAGAAGCGGCAGTAGTAGCCTTAGCAGAGCTTCATAAGAAGGGAAAGGGATATATTGCACCTACTGGGGCGTTTAAGCGTGAGAACTATGGCAGGTGGGACAGTACATATCTAAGGAAGATAGAGTATCTATTAGAGCTAAAAGAAATTATTAAAGAAAAAAAGGACAGGGATTTCTTTGATAAGCTGTATCTAGAGGATGTAGACTTTATGATAGAAATGGCATGGCAGGCATATGATACTCTAGGTTGTTCAAATTATCAGGAGATTAGTAAAATAGCAAGGAAAGAGAACTGGATTTGTCATCATGATTACACCTATCACAACATAATAATTACAAAGGATTTAGGAGTAAGCATAATTGATTTTGATTACAGCTGTCATGAGCTTCCTATATATGATCTTGCAAACTATATACTAAAGGTATTAAAAAGGTTCAGCTTTGATATTGATATAGCTATTAGAATTCTAGATATATATGACAAAATTATAGATATAAGTAAATATGATTTAATGATAATGCTGGCAATTTTTGAGTTTCCTCAAAGATTTTGGAGGATAGCAGAACGATATTATGAGAAAAAAACAGATTGGTCGCAGGAAGACTTTGTAAGCAAATATGATGATGTACATTTTTTCAAGGAATATATAAAGGATTTCATCAAGGATTTTCGGAAATTAATATGATATGCAGGATATCTTCTAAGACTTCAACAACACTCAATTAAAGCTTTAAATTATTAAATTGCATATCTGAAGAGTACTTCCATGAACCAGAGCCCTGTATACGGTTCATAGAGGCACTCTATTTTTTTTGCTGCTTTGTATGAGCAACTGCATAAGTTATGTAAATATTTACAAATACTTAAAATTTTCATGTATTAATCTGCTTAAAGTATATATTTTAACTTATTTGAATATAGAAGGATATTCGGATATCAAATGGTAATAGGAGGGATTTGTTGTAATTTATAGAATATAGAAATAAAATGGTAATTGTTATTACATAATATTTCATTTAAAGACTACTTATACAGATTCTTAAATATACGAGGTGAACTAATAAATGGAAAAAATAATAGAAATTAATAACCTAAAAAAGCATTTTGAAGTAAATTCATCCTTTGGTTTCAAAACAAACTACGTCAAAGCTGTTGATGGGGTATCCTTTGATATATATGAGGGTGAAACATTAGGTCTTGTTGGAGAAAGTGGATGTGGAAAAACAACAACAGGAAGACTTATATTAAGACTTATTAAACCTACAGCAGGAGAAATTTTACTCAATGGGAAAAATATCAATAACATTTCTGAAAGACAATTCCGTCATATAAGAAAGGATATTCAAGTCGTATTCCAAAATCCTTATTCTGCATTAGATCCAAAGCTTACCATTGTCGATATATTATCCGAACCACTGGCAAAGCATAAAATAGTATCAAAATATCAGTATGAGAAGGAAGCAAAAAGATTACTTGATATGGTAGGCTTAAGCAGTAGTGACATGAATAGATTTCCACATGAATTCAGTGGTGGACAGAGACAAAGAATAGGCATTGCAAGAGCTATTGCAACTAAACCTAAATTTATTATATGTGATGAGCCTGTATCGGCATTAGATGTGTCAGTGCAGTCGCAAATATTGAATTTACTTGCAAATCTGCAAAAAGAGCTTAACATTTCTTATCTATTTATAGCTCATGGACTAAATGTAATAAGACATATGTCAAAAAGAGTAGGAGTAATGTATCTTGGGAAAATAGTAGAAATAGGACAAGCTGAGGATATATTCAACAAGCCTATGCATCCATATACGAAGGCATTGCTTGAAGCAGCTCCCATACCCGATCCTTTTATCAAAAGAGAAAGAAAAATATTAGAAGGAGAGGTTCCTAGTGCGATTTCTCCTCCATTAGGCTGCGCATTTCATCCACGCTGTGAGTATGCAATGGATATATGCAAGAAGGAAACACCTAGCTTAAAAGACTATCAAGAGCGACATACTGTTGCATGTCATTTACTAGAAGATAAAATGCCTATGGAGGTGCAACATGAATAAAGGAGTAAAAGGGATTATAAAAAGGATAATATCTTCTGCTATTATTTTTATAACCTTTATATATATTACTATATCAATTAGTTATTCCAATGCGTTGCTTTCAATTTATGTGGTAAATAATAAAATAAAGCTAAGTGGTCCTACAAAAGAAGCTATGAGCACAATAAATCAAAAATTTATATCCTTGCTTAAATTTAATTTAGGTATTGCTTATGATAATAGGCAACTAAGTGAAATAATCATGCCTTATGTAATTAAAAGTATAGAGCTTTTGATAATAGGAGTATTGCTTGGACTAATTATAGGTGTATTAAAGGGTATCATAGACAGCAGGAGAAACAACAAGAATACGAGTTTTAAGCTGTTATTGTCAATTATACCATTATCCTTACCTGATATACTTATAATTGCTATATTGCAGTATTTTGCTATATGGCTTAGTAAACATGGTATAAAGGTATTAAAGGTTGCAGGATCAGGAAGCGTTTATCATCTCATATTGCCTGTGGTTGCTCTTGCACTTCCCTGTGCATGTTATATAGCTAGAATTACAGCTATGTCAATTGAAGAATGCTATAAAAATGAATATGTAAAAATTGCGTTGGGTAAAGGCTGCTCATCTAGAAGAATATTATGGAATCATGTAATGAGAAATGTTTTAGGAGTTATTTTTAAAAGCTTATCCAATATTACAGCAATGATTATATGTAATTTGATTATTGTAGAATATTTGTTTTCGTATTCGGGACTAACAAAGCTACTTATAGAAATGAATAAAAATAGGGATATGAATTCTATTATGTCTATTATTGTAGTAATTGGAATAGTTTATTTCGTACTTGATATTTTATTCAATTCTTTAAGATTATTCATAAATGGACGACAAAAGGAGGCGGTAATATGAGAAAAATAAATTATTTATTATTAATAGGTACTTTCATATTACTTTTTTTAACAATAATGAGTATATTTCCTCAATGGTTTACTGATATTGATCCCTATGGGAAGCAATATGAAAGATTAACATATCAAGAAGGAAAATTCAAGGGTTCAACGCCTCCAATAGCTCCATGTGAGGAATTTCCATTGGGAACAGATGCTATGGGAAGGGATATGAAGAGCTTAATAATATATGGCTGTAGAACCACCTTATCAATGGCTTTGCTTATCGCATTCGGAAGACTTCTAATAGCGTTACCAATATCTCTAATGGCGGCTTATAAGAATAAATTTGCAGTATGGCTTATTAAAGAATTTAATATAGTATTTAGTGCTTTTCCATTAATTATTATATGTGTATTTTTTGGACGAACAAATATAACCGCTTCACTATTTGTTAATAATATGACTCCAGTAATAATTATGTTAATAATTTTGGGATGGGGCAAACTAGCAAACATTATTACTCAAAAAGTAAGTGATATCTTAGACCAAGATTTCATTGAAGGAGAAGTTTCAATAGGTAAAAATAAATTAGAAATTGCATTACAAAATATATTGCCACACCTTATACCAAATACTATTGTTATGGTATTTCTAGAGGTAGCTTTCATATTAGTGTCATTGGCTCAAATTGGTGTTTTACGCACTATTGTTAGTCCTACGGGTTTTGTCAATGCAAATGGTGGTATGAGTACTCCTTTAGAATTTGACTGGCCAAGTTTATTCGTTTTTTCCTATTATTTATTCGACACAAATAGAACATGGCTAATATTATATCCTGCATTAGCTTTTGCTACCAGCATAATAGGCTTTAATCTATTTGGTGAAGGTTTAAGAATTGAGTTTGAAAAGAAAAATTCTAAGGTTATAACAATTATAAAGAAAATACCAGCTATTTTATCACCAGTAAGATTTATACATCAGATTAAGAATTTTAACGAATATAGAAGCCCTGTTATTAAAAAGGCAATAACAATAGTATTAATACTTGCAGTTCTAGCAATTCCTAATTCTCAAAACTTGTATAAGCTTGATGCGCAAAATGCATTTAGTGAGATAGAAGAGTTAAAATCAAAAGAAACAAATTCTATTGATTTTGAAATTAACTATGCAAATACACTATCGCAAAAGCTTAAAGAGTATGGGGTACTATCTTTTAATAATATATATTTACATAAATTTATGGGAGAAGAAAAGCAAATAACATATTCCAGTATCAGTGTTAGTTACGATAAAAAAAACATTGAATTAGAATATAAGTCTGATTATTGGATTCAAGAATATACACCATTAAGTGGTATTTATGATTTGGAAATAATTAAGCCTGATCAAATTAGAAATATTACTGAGGAGAGGGCAAAAGAATTACATGATAAAGTTGTAGGAGTTGATTATAGAGGATTTAAACTTGATAATGTTGCTATGACGATAATGTATTTATTAAGTGATATTAATCCAAAGGGAATTTTAGCAATATATCCTAAAGATGTTGGATTCGATAAAACTGAAACAAAGCTAAGCTCATTTGGGACTAATTTGATTAATATTCAATCAGAAAAAGATGAGGAATTGTTAGATATAAGTAAAGGCAAGATAAATATTAAGGTGCAGGATGGGATAAGAGAAGGAGTTAATGTATTGGGCTATATCCCTAGCTGTGACGAGAAGCTGAAGGATGAATATATAGTTATAGGCTGTCCAGTAAATTATCTTCAAAACAGTACAGAAGAATATAGAACCTCAGAAATAGGAGGGACTTCATTAGCATTAGAAATAGCTGAAGCTATACAGAAATATGGAATAAAACCAAAGAGAACAATAGTCTTTGCATTCTGGGGTGGTGATAAGGAAGCAGGAAGAGGTTCATTGGATTTTGTTAAAAAGTATTTTAAGAAAACAGATAAGACTGCTTTTTATATAGATTTAAAAGACCTTACAAATATGCAGACTAATGATCTTTTGGTAGATACCTCTCAGATAATGCCCAAAAATAAAATAGGTCAAGAGTACATAAAAATTCTAAAAAAATATGCTAATATCAATAATATAAAACTAAACTACGGAAGTATAGAATCACCCTATGCAAAGGATTTTTATGATACAAATAGACAAGCTATGGTAATAAGCAGCAGTAGGAAGGGCTATTTGTATGACCAATTATATAAGGATAATGACCAAATAAACCAAGAAAAATTCAGCAAAGCTGCGCAGATGATTGTGCGCCACGAAGGCGTGTCCAAGTAGCATAACTACTTGAAGACAGCCATGCTGTACAGATGATGGCGGTGGGCCCGCCGAAATCGCCATGCAGGTGGAGGTTTCAAACTACCTTAAGGTGCTGTGGTGAAAAGCCATGGTATTGAGCGTTAAGGAAAAGGCAGTGATAAAACTGTCAAGTGCGTATTATGGAGATGAATGAAAAGTGAACCACTTACGAAAATGTCGAAAGCGTAGAGATTCCATCAAAACCAGGGGGTAGTCGTTAATCTGGGATAAGTCTAGGGGAAACCTGTTTACTGCCTAGATGGTGGGCGGCATAAAGGTGGCATGAACTTAATACAGGCGTCTGTACGGAACGTGGGAACCCACGGGCTGATGTTAAGGGAGTATATCAAGCGGAAGAACCGTAAGATAAGAGTACCAATGCAGTCATGGGGGCAGATTGGGTTGTAGTAGTGATGAAATTTCTGTAATGGGAATGGAGCGAAGAACCCGAATTATTCAGTTTCAAGAATAAGTCAACTTTGAAAGGAGGAGGAACTTATGCAAGAAACAAAGCCATACAGTATTTCCAAAAGAGCAGTAATTACTGCTTATGAAAGAGTGAAAGCAAACAAGGGAACGTATGGAGTTGATGAGCAGTCTATTGAGGATTTTGAGAGAAAGCTTAATAATAATCTCTATAAGATTTGGAATAGAATGTCGTCAGGAAGTTATTTCCCGAAACCTGTAAAAGCAGTAGCAATTCCAAAGAAGAATGGCGGAACTCGTATTTTAGGAATACCCACAGTAGAGGACAGGATAGCGCAGATGGTGGCGAAGTTATACTTTGAGCCATGCGTGGAACTGATATTTTACGAAGATTCCTATGGATATAGACCGAATAAATCAGCAATACAGGCAATAGAAGTAACAAGGACGAGGTGTTGGAGAAAAGACTGGGTTTTAGAGTTTGATATAAAGGGTCTATTTGATAACATCAGACATGATTACTTAATAGAAATGGTAAAACACCACACAAAAGAAGAATGGATTCTTCTTTATGTACAAAGGTGGTTAACTGCACCGTTTCAAATAGAGGATGGAACGATTGTTCCAAGAACTTCAGGAACGCCACAAGGTGGGGTAATTAGTCCTGTACTTGCCAATCTATTTTTACACTATGTATTTGATGATTTTATGGCGAAAGAGTTTCCAACTATACCGTGGGCAAGATATGCGGATGATGGAATTGCACACTGTGCGTCTCTTAAACAGGCGAAATACTTGCAACGCAGGCTACAGGAACGATTTGAGTGTTTTGGGTTAGAATTAAATTTAGATAAGACAAGAATTGTATATTGTAAAGATGATGACCGAATAGGAAATCATGAATACACCTCTTTTGATTTTCTGGGATATACATTCAGACCAAGACACGCAAAGAATAAATATGGAAAGTTCTTCACTAACTTTTTGCCAGCAATGGGAGAAAAGGCAAAGAAATCCATAAGAAAAGTAGTTCGAAAGTGGAAGTTGCAGTTGAAACCGGATAAGGACTTAGTGGACATAGCAAATATGTTCAATAGCCAAATCCAGGGATGGATTAATTACTACACGCATTTTTATAAATCAGAGATATATGAAGTTTTAAGGTATATTAATGGACGTCTTGTTTACTGGGTTCGCAGAAAATACAAGAATCGGAATTCAAGACAAAGAGCCGAATATTGGCTTGGAGAAATAGCAAAGCGTGATAGAAAACTGTTTGCACACTGGAAATTTGGGATACTACCAACGGCTGAATAGTGGGAGCTGTATGAGCTGAGAGGTTCACGTACAGTTCTGAGAGAGACTTAGGGGGAGGTTACCTAGGTCTACTTACTTTTAATACTATTGTAGAAATGGCACTAGGGGGAGAAGGCAATGAATAGTATATTGAAGGTAAATAATCTAAAAACATACTTCTTCACAGAAAAGCAAGAGATTAAGGCAGTTGATGGTATATCCTTTGATATCTCCAAAAACGAAACCTTAGCAGTGGTTGGAGAGTCAGGAAGCGGAAAAAGTGTTACTGCATTATCAATTATGAGGCTTATAGACTTTCCAGGGAAGATAATTGAAGGGGAGATAAGCTATAATAACAAAAATTTGCGTGATTTACCCATAAAAGAGATAAGTAAAATAAGAGGAAATAAAATTTCAATGATACATCAAGACCCTATGAATTCTCTTAACCCTGTCATATCAGTAGGCGAACAGATAAGAGAGGTACTTATTATACATAAGACTGTGCCAAAGGCTCAAGCAAAAGCGAAGGCATTAGAGCTTATGAAGCAAGTCAGTATTCCTGAAGTGGAGCTAAGATATAATGATTTACCGTCAAAGTTCAGTGGAGGAATGAAGCAAAGAATAATGGTAGCTATGGCAATAGCATGTAATCCGGAGATACTTATAGCAGACGAGCCTACAACAGCACTTGATGTTACTAAACAAGCGGATATATTAGCACTTATAAATAAGATGAAAAGCAAATTAGGAATGTCTGTACTACTAATTACACATGACTTAGGAGTAGTAGCGGAAAATGCAGATAGAGTTATAGTAATGTATTGCGGACAAATAATGGAGGAAGCCAGCGTAGAGGATTTATTTAAGAAGCCCCTCCATCCCTATACTACAGGGCTAATGAAATGTATTCCTAGAATTGATGCAGTGTCTGATAATTTATATGCTATACCAGGATATATACCCAATGCAGGTAACTATTCTAACGGATGCAGATTTAATGACAGATGTGATAAAGTAATGGATATATGTAAAAAGAAAATGCCTGAGCTAGTGGAGACAGAGGAAGGGCATAAGGTAAGATGCTGGCTAAATCATTCTGAACGGTAAGAACAATATTAAACAAAACTTTTGGGACAAATTAACACTTTGTCCCAAAAGTTTTTTTATTCACCACAACCTTTGTACTTGCATATTATGTATTATAGCTGCAATGGCAATAAGGGGGTATGTTGATGGACATAAAGATAGGAGATTTGGTTGGCAGAAAATCCTATGGATGCGATATTGTATTTAGGGTTCATGATATAACAAAGCAAAACGATAAGTTCGTTATAATCTTAAAGGGTCTAAACCTGAGAATTATTGCGGATGCTCCTGAAGCAGACATAGTTAAGCTGCCACCTTCAAAAATAAATGCAGACATCACAAATTTTGATGATAGAGCATACAAACTAATGAAAAAGCTGACAAAAAGAGTGAAACATGCAGTAGCGCCTATACATCCAAGTTTTTATCGAAACGCAGAACAGGTTTTTAGGAGACCAGGAAAGGTGCTTCATTTAGATGGAGACAAGAATTACCTGGATATGTGTATGAAATCCTACAAGGAGTTAAATATTGAAGCAGTGGGAAAGGTTGTAATAGAAAACGAACAGCCTAAACTAATTGAGAGTCTTCTGGTGCAATATACTCCTGATATACTCGTACTAACAGGTCATGATGCTTATATCAAAGTTAAGGAAACTACAAATCCTGAGCAAAAGAGGGAGGATCTACGCAATCTAGATAATTATAGAAACTCTAGATACTTTATTGATTCTGTAAAGCTTGCACGAAAATATGAAGCATCACTTGATGATTTAGTAATATTTGCAGGAGCTTGTCAATCATACTTTGAAGGGATAATGGAAGCAGGAGCAAACTTTGGAAGCTCCCCAGAGAGGGTAATGATACATGCTCTTGATCCTGTGATGGTATGCGAGAAAATTGCATTTACTTCTATTGAAAAAATTGTGCCACTAAAAGACATATTAACTGGAACTATCACAGGGCTAAATGGTATTGGAGGCGTCCAAACAAGAGGAAAATATAGGGATGGTATGCCCGGGTTCCTATATGGGACTGTTTAGGGGGGGATAAGATGTACCTTAAACTCTATAACAGCAGAGAGAAAATTACAAAGAGCATAGAGCTTGAAGAGCTTGTAGCAAATATTACCTCCGAGAGCTTGAAGGGTAGCTTTGGCATTGAAGCAGTCAAGGCATTTTCTATAATGGTGAGAACTGAGCTAGCCAGAAAATTAAACGTATACGGAGGTACGGGCTGCTCTAAACATAAAGGCTGTGACTTGTGTGATGAGCAAGATCATTGCATAATGTTTAATATTTTAGAGGAAAACACAAATAATGCTTATAAACAAGCTGCTTATAGTACAAAAGGTATTATACTAACCTTCGATGGTAAACCTATAAAACCCTATTTTCATTATAGGTGCGGAGGTGCAACGGAAAACTCAGAAAACGTATTAGGCAGTAAAATCACATATTTAAGACGGGTTCTTTGTTCATACTGTAAGAACATTACCGACAGCGACGATGAAAGAATATTTACCGTTGATGAGCTAGAGGAAATTCTAAATACTAGGATTAGCAAGCCTGACCATATATACAATTGTATAATGGGTATGTTTGAAGATATAGATGTGGATGACCAGGGAAGAGTAAGAAGTATAAGGATAGGCAACAAAATATTCAAGGGCAATGAGCTTATGGAGCTTCTTAAGCTAAACTCCACCAGATTTAACTATACTCCTGTGAAGTTTTTGTTTAGAAGTGCAGGCATGGGTCATGGGTTAGGCTTGTGCTTGTGTGGTGCTAGAGAGATGAGCAATTCAGGCAAAAGCTTTCAAGATATCTTATGCTATTACTATACAGGTATAAAACTTGAAACAATGCAAACAGATGAGGAAGGAAAGCCTCTAAAGGGACGGAGGTTTGTACTGGATGCAGGCTGTGGAGATGAGGATGGAAAGACACAACTAAAGATAAATGAGCTAAGTGAAGGGGAGATTAACCTTGGCATAGTAACGCGCTTAGCAAAGCTGCTTTTAGATGATGGAGCAGTAGTAAAGCTTACAAGGGAAAGTGAGTCAAAGGTTACATTATCTGATCGAGCTGAAATATCCAACATAGAGAAGCCAGACTTTTTTATATCCATACTGCAAAACTGTTTTTCAAGTCCAGGAGTATCAGGTACTGAGATATATCACTTTCGAGGAGATAAGGAAAGTGAGGGTATGTCAAAGCTCATCATAGATGAGGTGTGTAGCGCCATAGGTAGTAAAAATAGGGGAGTCAGGACGGCAGAGTTTTACTTACTGCGACAAGTGAGAGCGTCTGCAATAATATTGCAGTTACTGTATATAACAAACCCTAAGGATGCAGAGAAGCTTGCAGACCCTATTGTGTGGCAAAAGGTAGCAGATGCGATACATCAAGCTATATTGAAATATTATTCTGTAGATGAAAAAGAATAAGATACAGTGTCAAAGAAAGCTCTATAAATTTTATAGGGCTTTCTTTGACACTGTATCTTTGAGATACACTTATAGTTTAAAGAAATGGCGATTTTACTCCAAAATAGGGATTATCCATTTCACCCTCATTATAACACCAAATACCTCCATATGCTTTTACTGAGACACTTAACACAGAACAATCTTCAAACTCAAATAAAAGTTGGGGCGTATCAGGATACTTAGTATGCTTGGGATGAAATTTAAGCTCTATACCTTCACTAAACAGTATTATTACTTTATCAACTTTGATTTGAAAAATCCCTCTAAAACTGCTTGCTTTGGTTATAATCTTACCTTTTAAAATACTATTGCACGTTTTCGGATCACCATAATACCATGCAATTTTTTTTGGAGTATGAGCATCAATTACACAGGCTATTCGTTTCCCGTTGATTGCATCAACGATTTGAGATTCTTGGGTTTCTGCTATTAAACTTCTTATCATAATCGTATCAAAATCACTCTCTTCATATTTAATATGTAAATCTTACATTGTGTACTGAAATTTTAAAATATAGCACATAAAGTTCGCACTAAGTACATATTATATAGTACGTGAGGTTCATTGTCAAGATGTGATGTACGAGTTGTTCAAATGATTTTAATTAGTTTAATAAAAAGATATAATTCAGTAGAAGGAGTGATAGCCCTTGAACAGAAAGCCTTTGAACAGAATAAGAGAATTAAGAAAACAAAGAGGTATGACCCAAGCTAATCTAGCAAAAATATTACAGGTTTCAGATCGTGCAGTTGGGTTTTATGAAACTGGTGATAGAGATCCTGACACAGAAACGCTTATTATACTATCTGATTTTTTTGGTGTATCAGTAGATTACTTACTTGGACATTCAAATATTAGAGATTTTGACTATAAACAGAAATCTCAGAGTATTATTGTAAATTTTGGTGATGAGCTTCCATCAGAAGCAAAGGATGATTTTAAAATATTAGAAGAATTCATTAGATATAAGTATAGAAAAAAATAATGACATGTACTAAGTACATGTCATTATTTTTTCTTATATTATAGTTGCTATCAAGTTACTTAAGATATTAATAAAATTAAGCTCGTTAACACCAAATTCTTTATTCTTAGTTGAGGCTGACAGGTATATTACACCTTTTATCTCATCTTTAACTATAACAGGTATAGCTAAAATCGAGTACCAGTCTGGTAATCCAGTAATAATATCATTATTTCCAAAATCATCCCAATCTATCAAAACAACGCCTTGTTTACTCTCAATAACGGATTTTACTATACTTATATTAAAGTTAATGTTTTGAGTCCATTCCTCTTTCTTAGACTTTCTTCCAAAAATTTCAACAACTTCTTCATTTTCAATCAAAAGTAGTGTGCCTAATTGAGCTTCTATGATTTCTATCATTCTTCCTAAGAAGTTATAAATTTTTTCCTTCTTAGAAACATTTTTATTTATGATTTGAATAAGCTCAACAAGGGCAAGTATATTTCTAGAGTCCTGTACTAAGTTTCCAGAAATAATTCCACTTAGATTATTTGTTGGCTTAACTTTATTTAGAAATTCGCTGTCCCAAGCCTGGCATCTATTTCTACCACTTTCCTTTGCTACATATAGGGCTTGATCTGCCTTATTTACAAGCTCCTGCACTATTTGCCCATGAACAGGATAAGAAACTACTCCTAAACTAACTGTAACATCAGCCTTATCCCCTAGTATACTTTCAAGCTGAATCTTCTTCCTTAATTCATCAGCAATAATTAATGCTTCATTAATGCCTTTGCCTGGAAGGATAACGATAAATTCCTCTCCTCCATATCTTCCAAGGTAATCATCTCTATCAATATTGTCCAATACAATCCTTGATACCCGTCGTAGAACCTCATCACCTGTTTGATGTCCAAACCTATCATTTATACTTTTAAATCTGTCAAGATCATACATTATTATGCTGAAGGCTTCTCCATAGTTGCTAGAGCTCTCTATTACGTTACGGAGAGTGTCCTCCAAGTATTTTCTTGTTAATGCACCAGTCAGCTTATCAATGGAAGCTGCTAGGGTCAATTGATGTTTTTCTATTAGCAATGCTAAGAAATTACAGAATCTAATGCACTTCTTAAGTCCTTCATCAGTAAAATTATTCAATATTCTATCTGATTCCAAGTATAAATAACCTATAATATTGTCTCTAGGATTTAAAGTTTTTAATTTTTCTATCTTAACACCGATACTGCTATGAGAATTATGGACAGTAATAGGAATACATAAGCATGCATCTATATCTTCAGATAATAAATTAATGTCACCTTCGTTTTTTATCGACTTTTTAGTTAGCAAAATTGGTTCCATAGAGGCCTTTACCCTATCAAATATATATCTGTTTGAGGGGAGGTCATAGCTCTCATTAATAGAGGAAATTACGCTTAAGTCCTGGCGCTGTCCCGCTATAACTACCAAGCCTCTTGTTGATAAGGTTATTGCAGCCAGATATTTTATTACCAATTCGATATTATTAATAGCATCACTGCTTATATTGCTTAGGATATCTCCTTCACTTATTATACTTTTGGGCAAGTTCGATATATAAAGCTCACTTATAGAATGAATAAAATCTTTATTCTCCATAAAATTACTTGCTTCATCTATGCTTAGTAACTCATATAACTCTGAAAAGGATTCTAACTCAAATTTATCTTCAAACTCTTGAAGGTTACTTTCTTCTTCTCCTGATAAAATAGCTTTGATATATTTAGTTCTGTTAAAGACACGTGCAAGCTTATAACTGTTAATATACACCAATTTATAATCATCTGGAACTTGATATATAAGATTTTTTAATAATTCACAAGCTTCAATATAGTAATTCGCAGAATAATAATAATTTCCCTTTGAGAAATAATAGTTTCCGAGCTGTGTGGTTATTTTTGCTATAAGCTTCTTGTTTTTTGCACTCTTAGCTGATTTCAAACCTTTTAATAATGTCGTTACACAGTTTTCTTCTGTTCCACTTATACCCTTTGCATAATAATATTTAGCCTTAACTATATCATGAATTGAGGCTGACATAGATTTTTCTGCCTCAATAAGCATTTTATTAGCATTTTTATGATCTTTCTTTGCGCCGAGAACGATTGCTGCATTGCTTAAAGCGGTAACTTTAGTTTGAGCTGAAACAAATCTCTCACAGCTAGCAAGTATTTTCTTTATGTTTGAATTATAAGTACCTTCATCCTTGAATCTTAATTTATTAATATTGTCTTGTATTATAAAATCAAACTTATCTATGGATGCATCATTTTTATAAAACTTTACTGCTTTGGAGACAAATTCCTCTGATTTTTCAAACTCACCAAAGGTATCATATAACGCTGCACTGGATTTGTAAAATTCAACAATATCTAATCCATCCTCTGGAGATTTTTCAATCGATTTTTGACATAAATTATGATAATGAAATGCTTCAGAGTAATTGTCCATGTCAATACATACAAAGGTTAAAGCGTTATAAAGGAAGAAAATCTCATTTTCAAAATTTATTTCTAATGATTTTTCTAAGGCGAGCTTATAATAATCATAGGCAGCTTGATAATCAAATTTAATACTATAAATAACTGCTATATTTACTAGTCCCAATATTTCACTAGACAATAAGCCGTACTCTTCACTTAAATTTTTAACTCTGATAAAATTTTCTAAAGACTTTTCTGTATCTTCATAATAGTCAGTATAAATACCTCCGATATTATTTAAGGCATATAAGATTCCTCTTGTATAACCAGCAATTTCAAGTAGCTTTATTGCCTCCTTATAAAGGTTTAGAGCTTCATCGATTCTACTCACCTTAGAGTACATAAACGCTAAAAGTCTACAAGTATTTCCCTTTGTCTTTGCGAACTCATCACTACATTCATCAAGCAATTCTACACATAACTTGATACTTTCCTCGAAAGAATCTCCAAAAGAGAGCAATAATGCTTTAATACGTTTATACTCTAAATGATCTTCTGTAGTGCCAAAGCTCTCTAACAGCTTCTCAGCTTTTGTTAAATATTTGAAAGATTTTTTAACTTCATTATGATTTGGCAATATTTGAGCAAAACCTAAGCATACATCCAGAATATTTTTGCCATTTTTCGTTACTTTGGTTAATTTTTCTGCCTTTGTTAAATATTCTATAGCGAAACTCTCACGACCAGCTTCGTAATTTAAGAGTCCAATCTGTATCATTAATGTAGTTTTTTCAACCTTATCATCAACCATAGAAAGAGCTTTTTCCAGATTTTTGATTTCACCGTTATTATCTTTTAATGAGTGCATTTTCTCGGCATTTTCTATGCAGTATTTTTTTACCTTTTCTTTGACATTCGCTTTTTCCAAATGGAATATTAACTCATCCATATTAGCAGCTAAATTAATTTCCTTTTCAGCTTCTAGTATTTCAGAGGCTATTTTATGTTTGTTTATTTTTTCTTTACTGCTGATTCTTTCATATATAATGTCCTTAAACACCTTATTGTTAAGGTCATAAACATATCCGGTATCCTCAATCTTTCTGCATAAAACTCCATTGTTGACCATGTCTTGGACAGAATCCTTTAATTCTAAAAGGGTGACATCGATAAAACTGGGGAAAACAAGTATTGATATAGGCTTATTAAAGACTGAAATTACCTTTAATATTTCCTGTTTTATGTTGTCAGAATCCTTCATTTGATTTAATAGAGCTTGTTCAATACTAATAGGGAGAGCTAATAATTTATAGTTATTTTTATCAGGAAGATCAATATCCCATCTTCCGGTTACTTTATTAACATATATTATTTTACGATTATATAAGTCTTTAATTATCTCACTTATAAAAAGTGGATTACCATAGGATTGCGAATATATCCTCTCTGCTAGCATCACAGGGTTAGTAGGCATAGATAACATATTTTTTATCATTTGATCTGTTTGTTCTAAATCAAGATTCCTCATATAAATAGAGTCAGAATCTTTACGTGGCTTTATATTACTGATAAATTCCAAAAACTTTGGATTATTAGAGGCCTCCCCATCTCTATAGGAAAATATCAATATTATATTTTTATCTTTTATAACCTCGGTATATAAGTAAGTAAAGGTATCAATTGTAAATTCGTTTGCAAAGTGTATATTATCTACTATAATAATAACAGGCTTGCCCTTTATACTATCACTTATAAAACCAGCTATTCTATTTAACAATCTGTATTTTGTAGTTTCTTCTTTTAAGTATTCTGTAGGAATAATATTTTTTCTATCACCTATTTCAGGGAAAAACTTCATAAGCTCTGATTCGTATTTCTCAATAGTTTCAGTATCTGATTCTAATATTAACTTTCTAAGGATTTCAACCCACATTTTATTGCTGCTATCATTTAAATTACTTAAGCTAAAGCTTGAAAAAACATTTGCTTTTTTTAGCTCAAGTAGAAATTTTATTTCCTCTAAGAAGCGGGTCTTACCTGTTCCAGTATCTCCTTGGACCAAGAATATCTTTTTTATAGGCTTATACCTAATCATGAGATCGTAGGAGGTCATAATATTACTTATTTCATCTTCTCTAGCAATTATTTTTGTATGAAGATTTAATCTTTCAAACTCATCCATAGAAAGAATTGTATAGTCTTTATTTAAACATTTATTTAGTTCATTAATAAACTTATATAAATAGTTAAAAGGATAGGTTTCGTTAAACATAATAATCTTTTCAATAATTGGAAGCAATTTGTTAAGGAAATCAACCTCATCACTGCTGTACTCTATGTCATTATAATTTTTTAACCTTTGTATAAATATGGATAGTTCTTCCTTGGGACTTAATTTATAGTTTTGCTTTCTAAGCATAGTTAATAATAAAACTCCCAGTGAATATATATCCGATTCTATACTTGGCTTTTCGCCAGATAATACTTTTGGTGATATAAAATATGAGTCATCCGTTTTATCACCTATGAAAAAATTCTTCTCTAATTCTACTGTAGCAATATCCTTTAGCATTATTTTATAACAAGCATTATTTTCTATAACCATTATATTATTTAAGTTTAATGCACCATAAATATACCCCTTCATATGAAGATAATTTACAGCTTTGCATAGCTCTATGAAAACGTCCATTATCTGAAAAGAATTCATATTCTGAATATGTTCTATCAAATTTTTAGATACTTCAATGTATTCACTGGTATAAAAATAATGCTCCTCTGAACTTCTTTTATTATCAGTGCGTGAAATTATATTAAAGGCATAATTCTTAACTATATTTTCATTATTAAGATTTATAAGCCTTATAAATTCATTTGAATAAAACTCTATCAGCGAATTAGGTATGAATTCAGAGTTTAATATGTTTAATTGTATCTCTTTATATCCACCCAATATATCGGAAACTAAATAAGTTGATACTAATCTATTTTGATTTAAATTCTTTAATATTCTAAATCTATTGTTTACTAGTTCCATTTTGAATCACATCCTAAAGTATTTTGAAATTATTAGATTCATATGTTATAAAAATATATTGACTATAATATAAAAGCAGATGTTTCTACTGCCTATGTCCTTTTATTATACAATAAACTTACAGGTAAAATAAACTAATTACCTAACATTTTTAAAATACTATATGAATATAGAACTTACATTTATTTTACAGAAACCTCTGCCTAGAAAATAGAAGGAGCATGTGCCTAAGCACATGCTCCTTCTATTTTCTAAAACAAACCGGAAATTACTCCGTTTTCATCTATATCAATTTTTTCCGCTGAAGGAATCTTTGGAAGTCCCGGCATTATCATAATGTCCCCTGTAAGGGCTACTATGAAGCCTGCTCCTGCTGATACTCTTACTTCTTTAACTGTAATGTCAAAGCCTGTAGGTCTGCCTAGAAGATTCGGATTATCAGATAAGGAGTATTGAGTCTTAGCCATACAAATTGGATACTTATCTAGGCCGAGGTCTTCCAGCTTTTTGATTGCCTTAGCTGCTTTTGGTGCAAATAATACATTGTCAGCACCATACATTTCCTTAGCTATTTTGTTAATTTTGTTCTTAATGCTGTCTTTTTCATCATATAGGAATTGGAACTCACTAGCTTTTTCTGCTGCTGCTACAACCTTTCGAGCTAGGTCTTCGCCGCCTTCGCCGCCTTTTTCCCATACTTCGCATAGTGAAGCTTCAACACCAAGCTTTTTGCAGTGTTCTTGCACCAAAGCTACTTCTGCAGCTGTATCGGTTGCAAATTTGTTTATTGCAACTACCACAGGAACACCGAACTTGCTTACGTTTTCTATTTGCTTCTCCATATTTGTAAAGCCTCTTTTTAAAGCTTCAAGATTTTCTGATGTAAGCTCTGTCTTTGCTACTCCACCGTGCATTTTAAGTGCTCTAATAGTTGCTACTATAACAACTGCAGAAGGTTTTAATCCGCCGAATCTGCACTTTATGTTCATAAATTTCTCTGCGCCTAGGTCAGCACCAAAGCCTGCTTCTGTTACCAGATAATCAGCTAGCTTAAGCCCCAGTTTAGTAGCTACTATGCTATTGCAGCCATGAGCAATATTTGCAAAAGGTCCGCCATGTATAAACGCAGGTGTATGCTCTAAGGTCTGTACAAGATTTGGTTTTATTGCATCCTTAAGAAGTAATGTCATAGCTCCTTGTACCTTTAGCTGCGAAACGGTTAGAGGATTGTTGCTATAATCGTAAGCAAAAACTATTCTGCTCAATCTTTCTTTAAGATCCATCAAGCTATTAGAAAGACAAAGTATAGCCATAACTTCAGAAGCAACAGTTATCATGAAGCCCTCTTCTCTTACAAAGCCATTAGCCTTGCCTCCCATACCTACTACAATATCTCTTAAAGCTCTGTCATTCATGTCCATTACACGCTTCCAAACTATCTGTCTTGGATCGATGTTCAAGGAATTTCCATGATTAATATGATTATCTATTGCAGCTGACAATAAATTGTTTGCTGCAGTTATTGCGTGCATATCTCCAGTGAAATGTAGGTTTATATCCTCCATTGGAACTACCTGTGCATATCCACCACCAGCAGCACCACCCTTTACACCAAATACAGGTCCTAGAGATGGCTCTCTAAGTGCTATGCAGGCATTTTTCCCTATTTTATTAAGAGCATCACCTAAGCCTACTGTAGTTGTGGACTTTCCCTCTCCGGCAGGAGTGGGATTGATAGCGGTGACTAGTATTAGCTTTCCATCCTTCTTATTCTCAAGTCTTTTCCATATGTCATAACTTATTTTAGCCTTATATTTACCGTAGTTTTCTATTTCATCTTCTTGTATCCCAAGCTTTATTGCCACCTCGTTAATAGGTAGCATTTTGACTTGCTGTGCTATTTCTATATCTGACTTCATGTATGCTCTCCTTTCAGGGTTGAGTTATTCGTTGAATCATATCGCTATATGCCTATGTTTTATTCCAATATTCTGTTTTCTAACACCTGATTCATGCTGAAGTTTTCTAATCTCAGGTAGTAGGAAGCTGTATCAACTAAGGCTTCCATAGGAGTTAAACCTATTATTTCACTACCTACAACATTTATACCATATCGCGCTGCTTCGAATTTTACTGTCTCAAATACTCTGTAAAGTGCAGTTTTCGTAAAGTCTGTCATGTTGATAGATACTTGAACTATGCCTCTTTCCTTTAACTCAACGCCCATTGCCTTTGTAAATCTAAAGCCACCAGATATATGTCTGATACACTTTGAAATCTTGTTAGCTATTTCAATATTATTTGTGTCAAGGTTGATGTTGAAGGCTACAAGAGGCATTCTTGCGCCTACTACTGTAGCTCCTGCTGTTGGATGCTGCTCAGCTGGTCCGAAATCAGGCTTCCACTCAGGCTGTTTTATCTTTTCCTTGAAGCCTTCATATTCACCCTTCCTTATATTTGCAAGATTTTCTCTTTTTGGATTAGATGCAGCCTTTTCATAAAGGTATATTGGCAGGTTGTACTTGCTTGCTATTTCCTCTGCAACCTCTTTAGAAAGAGCAATTGCCTCTTCCATAGTAACGTTCTTTATAGGTATGAAAGGAACAACATCTATTGCACCCATTCTTGGATGCTCACCCTTATGATTGTTCATGTTTATGTTTGCAATAGCTATGCCTGCGGCCTCAATCATTGCACATTTGACAGCCTCTGGCTCTCCTATAACAGTTACAACCGCTCTGTTATGATCCTTATCTGCACTGTAATCAAGCAACTTGCAGCCCTCTGTCTTTATAAATGGAGCAACTATCTTCTCGATTACATCCATATCCCTGCCTTCACTAAAGTTAGGAACGCACTCAATAATTTTGTTAAACATTTTATACCTCCTCAATTGTTTTTTAATATATTTAATACTATTTGTTGAATACCTTTGCAACTAAACTTTCTACCAAATCTTCCTTTGGAATGTATGGAATAGTGATATGTCCAGCTCCTGCATAGTTTTTGTTGTATTCTACGCAAGTCTCTACTGAGTGTGAGTTTCTTGCCCAGGAACGTCGTGCAACACCACCCATTACATCCCACATCATAGAAGACTTAATTATACTATCAATTCTTTCACTACCGTCCAACACAAGACCGAAGCCTCCATTTATGGACTTTCCTATACCAACACCGCCGCCATTATGGAGAGCAATCAAGCTCATACCTCTTGCAGCATTGCCGGCAAAGCATTGAGTAGCCATATCTGCCATAACATTACTTCCATCTTTTATATTAGAAGTTTCTCTAAATGGAGAATCTGTTCCGCTTACATCGTGATGATCTCTACCAAGCATTACAGGTCCTATCTCACCATTGCGAACCATTTCGTTGAACTTAAGAGCTATTCTGGTTCTTCCCTCAGCATCTTGATACAATATTCTTGCTTTAGTTCCAACAACCAGCTTATTCTCTTTTGCATCTCTAATCCAAATCCAGTTATCTCTATCCTGACCACGTCTGTTTGGATCAATACAATCCATAGCTGCTTTATCAGTTTTATCAAGATCTTCATCCTTACCACTTAAGCAAACCCATCTGAAAGGTCCATAACCATAATCGAAAAGCTCGGGGCCTAGTAGGTCTTCGACATAAGATGGGAATATGAAGCCGTCCTTTTCATCTATTCCATTCTTAGATATTTCTTTAACGCCAGCATCATATATAGCCTTCATGAAGGAATTGCCATAATCAAAGAAATAGGAGCCTCTTTCTACAAGAATCTTTATAAGATCAAAGTGTTTTCTTAGAGATTTATCTACTAACTGCCTGAACTTCTCTCTGTCTGTTGCAAGCAGGTTTGTTCTATCCTCAAAGGTTATGCCTTGAGGACAGTAGCCTCCATCGTATGCTACGTGACAAGAGGTCTGATCAGAAAGCAATTCTATTTTTATATTATTGTCAACTGCATATTGAAGTAAATCAACTATGTTTCCATGATATGCAATTGATATAGTCTTCTTTTTCTCCATGAATTCCTTAGCAGTTTCAAAAACTTCTTTTAAATCTGATGATATTTTTGATACCCAGCCTTGGTCATGTCTGGTCTTAATTCTTGAGTAATCCACCTCAGCTATAATACCAACACCATTAGCGATTTCTATAGCCTTTGGCTGTGCACCACTCATGCCGCCCAAGCCTGAAGTAACAAATAATCTTCCGCTAAGATCCTGATCACTTGGGATGCCTAGCTTTAGCCTGCCTGCTGTAAGAATAGTGTTGAAGGTACCATGTACTATGCCTTGAGGTCCTATATACATCCAGCCTCCGGCAGTCATCTGACCGTAGTTTGCGACGCCCATTTGTTCAGCAATTTCCCAATCCTGCTGATTGTCAAACATACCAATCATAAGAGCATTTGTAATTATAACTCTAGGTGCATCGGGTTTTGATGGGAACAACCCGAGAGGGTGACCTGATTCTACAACTAAGGTTTGGTACTCTGTCATAACCTCAAGATATTTTTTTAAAAGTCTGTACTGCAGCCAATTTTGACATACCTGACCTGTTTCTCCGTATGTTACCAGCTCATAGGGATATAATGAAACTTCAAAGTCTAGATTGTTATCAATCATGACTTGAAAAGCTTTTCCCTCAACACAGTTTCCTTTATAATCATTTATTGACTTTCCATGGATTCTGCCTTCAGGACGATATCTATATGCATATACTCGTCCGTATTTTACTAGCTCATCTAAGAACTCAGGAGCTAAGGTTTCATGAAGCTCCTCAGGCACATATCTTAATGCATTCTTCAGTGCTATTTCAGTTTGTGCTTGAGTCAATCTGAAGCCTCTATTAGGAGCTCTTCTAATACCCTCTTGGAACTCAGGCATATCTGGTAGCTCATTACTTAACTTGACTGTCATTGCATTAGCTACATTATAGTTATTAATCATTAAATACCTCCTAAAATATTGAAAATTTCTGCACATTTGAATATATTATGCAGTATTAACACAAATATCTCATTATATATATTACCACAATTTTGACAAAAAGCCGTTAAGAGTAAAAAAAAACCCCTTTATTAAAATATTTTTATTTTTAAAAAATATTTTTTTAAATTATATAAAATCGTGGAGATGTTGCATCACAAGGATAAGAGCCAAAATAAGCAGAAATAATTATTAAATTATTATAAAAAATGTAATAATAAGTAATTGACTAACAAAATCAAAATTTGATATAATATTTTAATTTATTTGACATATAATATATGATATGATAAAATCTAAGATGTTGGGAAGGAAGGTGGTTTTGTGGCTACAAAAAATACCCTATCCCTCATCAGAAGTAATGTAGACAGCTATGTAGGGGAAAGAGTTGTGCTAAAGGCCAATAAAGGCAGAAAAAAAATCAGCATAAAAGAAGGTATTATTGAGAAGACATATCCTAGCATATTTGTTATAAGAATAGATGCCGAGGTTCCTGAAGACTTTGGCAGAACTGTATCGTACAGCTACTCTGATATATTAACAAAATCAATTGAGTTATTTGCTTGTAAAGATAATATAAAAATAGGATGTATGTAATATCTTATTAAATAATACCAGTACATAAAAGGAGAACTGAATAGTTCTCCTTTTATATTTTGCACTAAAATAATTTTTATGCTATAGAATTAGATTTTATACACTGCTTGCATAAATATATGTATGCAGATTGTAAGAGTTTATTAGTTTTATGAACGTCTAATGAGTAGCCAAATATTATTCATAAATTTTATAATATTTATGAATCTATGAATTAATATGCATAAAATAACAGTATATTACAAATGATTTAAAGTCGTTGATTTTCATACTTGTACAAAACAAGACTAAAGGATATACTAATTATGTTTAGAAAATAAGGGAAGGAGACTATTTATGTGCGAAGATAGCAAAGCCTCTTTTTTAAATGTAAGATCAGAAATTGGAAAGCTTAAGGCTGTATTGCTTCATAAACCAGGCAAAGAGTTGGAGAAGCTTACACCAGACTATTTGAGTCAGCTTCTATTTGATGATATTCCATGGCTTAAAAAGATGAGAATTGAGCACGATGAATTTGCAGAAAGTCTTCGTCAGCGTGGCACAAAGGTTTATTATGTTGAGGAACTGCTTTCTGAGATACTTGAAAATGAAGAAGTAAAGAAAATGTTTGTCAAAGAATTGCTTCTCTACTGTAATGAAAATACTCAAGAGCTTAATGATGTTTTGTTTGATTACATCATTAATTTAAGTTCAAAAGAAATTGCAGAAGTGGCAATCTCAGGTTTAAACAAAAAAGACATACCTAATATGAAGAGAGAACTAAGCCTGACAGATTATGTTAACAGCGATTATCCATTATATATTAATCCTATACCTAATCTATATTTTATGAGAGACCCTGCAGCAGTTATGGGAAATGGGATTAGCATAAACTCAATGCAGACTGATGCTCGCAGAAGAGAGCCGATGCTAATAAAGTACATATATGAACACAATTCTCTATTTAAAAAAGAAAATCTAAAAATGTGGTACGATTATTCTATCCCTCACAGTATGGAGGGGGGAGATATGCTAGTACTGAGTAAAGATATTGCCGCTATTGGTTGCAGCCAAAGAACATCAGCAAATGGTATAGAAAGAATTGCAAGAAACCTATTTAATGCTGAAGATGGCTTTAAAGAGGTATTGGCAGTACAAATACCACCACTGAGGGCTTTTATGCATCTTGATACTGTATTTACTATGGTTGACTATGATAAGTTTACTATATATCCTGGAATACAAGACAAGGTAAAAGTATATAAACTTACACCAAACGGTTCAAAGGGTATAAAGGTTACAATTGAAGAAGACTTGGTAACAGCCCTGAAAAAAGGTTTGAAGCTACCTGCTGTTGATCTTATTCAAAGCGGTGGTGGAGACCCTGTAACAGCTGCAAGGGAACAATGGAACGATAGTACCAATACTCTAGCTATTGCACCTGGTGTTGTTGTTACATATAGCAGAAATGAATCCTCAAACGAAGTTCTAAGAAAACATGGCATAGAAGTAATCGAGATCGAAGGCTCAGAGCTTGTAAGAGGCAGAGGTGGACCAAGATGTATGAGTATGCCACTAATCAGAGAAAATTTATAAAATAAAATATAAAAATCAAAGGAGAGATATTAAAATGGCAGTTAATTTAAAGGGAAGAAGTTTTTTAACATTGATGGATTTTACACCATCAGAAATCAGATATATGCTTGATCTTTCACATGATCTTAAGGCAAAGAAGAGAGCAGGCATATCAAACTATGTGCTAAAGGGCAAAAACATAGTATTATTGTTTGAAAAGACTTCAACAAGAACAAGATGTGCTTTTGAAGTTGGAGCTCTTGAAGAAGGTGCACACGTTACATATTTAGATCAAAACAGCTCACAAATGGGAAAGAAAGAATCCTTAGAAGATACAGCAAAGGTTCTTGGCAGATTCTATGATGGTATCGAGTATAGAGGCTATAAGCAATCAGTAGTAGAAGATCTTGCAAAGTATTCTGGAGTACCTGTATGGAATGGTCTTACAGACATAGATCACCCAACACAAATACTTGCAGACATGCTTACAATAGAAGAGCATGTAGCAAAGCCACTTAATAAGGTTAAGGTAGTATTTGCTGGTGATACAAGAAACAACATGTCCTATGCATGGATGTATGGCTGTGCAAAAATGGGTATGCACTTCGTAGCATTTGGACCAAAGGAGCTTGCTCCAAGTCAAGAGGTAATGGATAGAGTTCAAGAAGTAGCTAAAGAAACAGGCGCTGTTATAGAGTTCTCATCTGATGTTGCATCAGTAAAGGATGCTGACGTAATATATTCAGACGTTTGGGCTTCAATGGGAGAAGAAGCGGAAATACCTGCAAGAGTTAAGCTTCTTACTCCATATAAGGTTACTATGGAGCTTATTAAAAAGACAGGCAATCCTGACGTAATATTCATGCATTGCTTGCCAGCATTCCACAACTTTGATACAAAGATGGCTAAGGAATGGATGGATAAAGGCTTCGATATTAGAGAAGTTACTGATGAAGTATTCAGAAGTAACCACTGTGTTGCATTTGACGAAGCAGAAAACAGAATGCACACTATAAAAGCGGTAATGGTAGCTACTCTGTAGTCGTAAAACACAGCTATATATAAGAGGGTGGCTCAAATATGAGTTTTCTCATAAATGAGTCACCCGATTTTTATCTAGTAAATTATATATTAATATTATATACAGATTAATGAACTAGGATCATATAGAATGCACTATTTATAAATGCTAATTGTTTAGTGCGAAATAATATTGAAAGGGGAATATAAAAATGAGTAAAGCTATAAGAGTAGTGGTAGCTTTAGGCGGCAACGCGCTGGAAGAAAAAAGTCTTCCGCCTACATCAGAATCTCAGCTAAAGGTAGTAGCAAAGACGGTTGAATACTTAGCAGAGCTAAGTGTAAGAGGCTATGAGCTTGCTATAGTCCATGGAAATGGACCACAGGTAGGAAGAATAGTGCTTGCATCTGAAGCAGCAGCAGAAGTGACTCCTGCTATGCCTTTTGACGTTTGCGGAGCTATGAGCCAAGGCTATATAGGCTATCATATCCAACAAGCTTTGAGATTTGCACTTCATAAGAGAGGTAAGAAAACACCTGTTGTGGCCTTAGTAACACAGGTTGTTGTGGACAAGGATGACCCTGCCTTCCAAAAACCAACAAAGCCAATCGGACCTTTTTACACTGAAGAAGTAGCAAAAAAACTGGAAACAGAAAAAGGCTTCTCAGTTAAAGAAGATGCAGGCAGAGGCTGGAGAAGAGTAGTTGCATCACCAATGCCAAAGAGAATAGTTGAGATTTCAGCAGTTGAAGAGCTGTTTGACACAACTATTGTTATTACGGCTGGTGGTGGCGGCATCCCTGTAATAGAAAAAGAAGATGGAACTTTAGAGGGTGTCGCTGCTGTTATAGATAAGGACCTAGCAGCAGAAAGACTTTCAGAGGATATAAATGCAGATATCCTTATGATACTTACAGAGGTTGAGAAGGTATCGTTAAACTTTAAAAAGCCTGATCAAAAGGATTTAGGCAACATTACAGTAGCTGAAGCAGAGAAGTACATAGAAGAAGGGCATTTTGCACCGGGAAGTATGCTTCCAAAGATTCAAGCAGCTGTAATGTTTGCAAAAGCAAATCCAGGCAAGAAAGCAATAATAACTTCTCTTTACAAGGCAGTAGATGCTGTAGAGGGTAAAGCAGGTACAGTTATAACATTATAAAAAAAATACCATCGAGTAAAATCGGTGGTATTTTTATAAGTTCACATAAATACCTTCAATTTATTAAAAAATATAGAGACAAGATTCAAATTTAATGATAAACTATCAAAGATAAAAAAATTGAAGGGAGAAGAGCAATGAGTAGAAGAGTAATTCAAGTTGAAGAAAGACCACCTTTACTACAAAGCATACCACTTAGCTTCCAACACTTATTTGCAATGTTTGGAGCATCAGTTTTAGTTCCTATGCTTTTTAAGATTGAACCTTCCACAGTACTTCTTATGAACGGTATCGGCACACTGCTTTTCATTTTAATCACAAAGGGTAAGATTCCATCGTTTCTTGGCTCCAGTTTCGCATTTTTATCTCCAACCTTTGTAATATTAGCATCTCAAGGATATAATGCAGCTCTTGGAGGATTCGTTGCATCAGGAATAGTTTTTATAATTATAGCACTTATTGTTAAATATGCAGGTGTAAACTGGATTGATGTAGTATTACCTCCTGCTGCAATGGGTGCTATTGTTTCAATTATAGGGTTAGAGCTGGCTCCAACAGCAGCAAAGATGGCAGGACTTGTGTATGACACAAACAATACTGACCTGTATATGAACCCTAAGGTACTTCTAATTACTATTGTAACTCTGTCAATAGTTGTAATAGGCTCGGTAACATTTAGAGGCTTTCTTGGTATCATCCCAATACTTGTAGGTATAGCAGGAGGCTACTTGGTTGCTGTATCAGTAGGCTATGTAGACTATGGAGCTATAGGCAAAGCAGGAATTTTTGAGATACCGACTTTTTATAAGCCTGTGTTTAGTTCATCGGCTATTTTAACAATACTGCCTGCTTCCTTAGTAGTTGTGACAGAACATATAAGCCACTTGATAGTAACAAGCAATATAGTAGGCAGAGATTTGACTAAGGATCCTGGATTGCATCGTTCATTGATGGGTGACGGTATTTCCACTGTTTTATCAGGACTTTTAGGATCAGTTCCTACAACTACTTATGGTGAAAACATTGGAGTTATGGCAATTACAAAGGTTTACAGTGTATGGGTAATTGGTGGAGCCGCTGTAATATCTATAATAATATCCTTCTTCGGTAAGTTGTCCGCAGCAATTCAGACTATACCACAGCCTGTAATGGGTGGAGTTTCACTACTGCTGTTTGGGACTATAGCAGCTTCGGGCTTGAGAATGTTGGTAGAGTCAAAGGTAGACTATGGCAAACCAAAGAATCTAGTGCTTACATCTGTAGTGCTGATTATAGGTCTTAGTGGAACACACCTACAGATAGGTACTGTACAGCTTACAGGTATGGCATTAGCTACAGTAGTAGCCATAGTGGTAAGCTTATTATTCAAGATATTTGAAGTGGCCGGATTAATGAACGAATAATAAATTTTAAGTGACAGGATCTAAGCATCTTGTAAATAAAAGGTGGCTGACAAGTATTAAATTTGTCAGCCATATTTATTTGTTTCACTAATGCTAATCATAGATTTATGCATTATAGACATCCAACTCCAATTCTTTTTCACTTCTTGCTACTACTACAGCTCCAACTGCATCACCTGTGACATTTACTACAGTTTGAAACATATCTAATATCCAATCTACAGAAACTATCATAGCTATCCCCTCTATCGGGATTCCCACCTGTTGCAGTATCATTGCCAGGGTAATAATGCCAGCACCGGGCATTCCAACAGTACCAATTGAAGCTAAGACTGCTAGAAAAATTATCATAAGCTGCTCTACAAATGTAAGTTCTATCCCAAAAACCTGTGCAATAAATATAGCAGCGACACCTTGCATTATAGCAGTACCATCAATATTGACAGCTGCACCTAAAGGTATTGTGAAGCTGGATATTAATTTTGACACGCCAAGCTTCTTTTGACAGATATCTAAGCTTATCGGAATGGCTGCATTACTACTGGAGGTACTAAAAGCAACAACCATTACCGGCCAATATTTCTTGAAAAAGATTATTGGATTTACTCTACCAAACACTTTTAGAGCGAAACCATACACAATTAGTATTTGTAGCAAGAGAACTAAAAGTATTGTTAGGACATATTTAAGCACTGGAAGGAGTACATCAAGACTTTGTACTATTATTAACCTTGAAATCAGTGCGAAAACTCCCAAAGGAGCTGTAACTAATACAATGTCAAGTATCTTTATCATAATATCATTTGTTTGACTTATAATGTTTAACAGCTGTTTAACAGGTTTACCAATCAATCTGATTGCTACTCCAAAGATTATTGCAAATACGATTATTTGAAGTATATCTCCTTTTACTAAGGATTCAATAGGATTTGTGGGAATTATATTTACAAGTACATCCATGGTAAAAGGTATTTCGGCTACTTTATACTCTGTAGGCAAAGTAAGATTTAAGTCTAAACCAGGATTTATTATGCTGGCAAATATTAAGGCAAGTGTAATTGCAAACACAGTAGTAATTATGAAATATGTAATAATTTTTCTACTAATTCTTCTCAACTGCTTTGAATCTCCAATGTTTGCGGTTCCACAAATTATAGAGCAGAGAACTAATGGAGCAACGATCAATTGAATACCTCTTGAAAAAACACTTCCAATGGGACTTAATATCCATTTTGCTAGAATATTGTTGAATTCAATTGAGAATAGTTTATTGGCGATAAGACCAAAGAGAATACCTAATATTAGGGCAATAAAAATTTGGCAGGGTAAGGATATTTTTTTTCTCATGATCACACCTCTTTTTTGAGTTTGTTTAATGTATATTAAGAAAATCATGAAATAATAACAAACTTGTATCAGTAATGCTTCCTAAAAACTTAGCATAATTTTTATCTCGTCTCATATACATCTATAGAAACAAACTATATATAGGAGGGGTAATCTAATGCCAGTTGAACTAATAAAGAACCCTTTAAAGGTTTGCAAAATAGTTGGAGAAAATGTATACAGCACTGTACTTGAAGAAGATATAAATGTACCGGATGTGAGTCCTGATGTGTACAAGGTACTTACTTCAACAGCAACTGTAATGGTCAAGGATTGCGAAGTGCTATCAGACAAAGTGCTTGTAAATGGTCAGGTAATGATTAACATACTCTATGAAGCAGATACGGATGGCAAGCCAATTAATAGTATGGAGAGTCCTATTAATTTTTCACACACTATAGAAATTCCAGGCACCAGAGTTAAAATGAAGGAGTTTGTAAGTGCGGTTGTACAACATGTAGAAAGTGCTATTATAAACTCAAGGAAGCTAAACATAAGAGGTATATTGGATTTAGGATGTAGAGTTGAGGAATTGTTTGATCTGGAATTAGCTACTGATTTAAGAGGATTATCAGATATTCAAATACTAAGAGAGCCATGTAAGGTTAAGCAAGTAGTATCCTACAATAAGGATCAATACAATATTAATGAGAAGTTGATAGTTTCCCCTGAGAGACCAGCAATTCAAAAGATATTGAAGTCAGACTTTAAAGTAATGTTAAAGGATGACAAGATATATGATGGCAAGATAGAGCTTTCAGGAGTACTAGGAATCAACCTGTTTTATGTTGCAGCTGATGAAGAAAATTCCCTAAACTATATGGAGTTTGAAGTACCCTTTAACCAATACATAGAGGTTCCTGCTGCAGAAAGAAATATGGATTGTGTAACAGAAGCAACTCCAGGACTATTCTATATAGACACAACAGAAAATGATGAAGGAGAAAAAAAGATACTAATAGTAGAAGGTACTATAAATGTAAACACTAAGGTTTACAAAGAATCAGAAGAAGATGTGGTTGTTGATGCTTATAGTCCTTCAAATGCAATCGAAATGAACAAAGATGTAGTCAAGATGAATGAATTTGTTGGCAAAGGTTATTCAAATACAGTGATAAAGGAAAGTATCTCTATACAACATGGAGAGCCTGAAATAGAAAAAATATGTTATGTAAATGTCATACCAGTAGTAAATGAAATAAAAATACTAGATGACAGAGTGTTGGTTGAGGGTGTTCTAGAGACAGATGCCATATACATGTCATCCTTTAGCGGAGAACCTACATGCAGCTTGAAGGAACAAATTCCTTTTAGACATTATGTTGATATACAAGGAGTAAGGCTTGGAATGCAATGTGAAGTAAAATGCGATATTGACAGCTTGAACTTTTCACCTATGAACAGCGCTATGATTGAATTAAGAGTAGTACTGGGCGTAGGGGCAAGTGCTTACAAGCAAACTGATAAAAGGATTGTAACCAAGGTTGAAGAGCTAGAAGGAATAGCGATTGATCAAAGCAGAATCCCTGCAGTTACAATATATCTGGTTCAAAAGGGTGATACTTTATGGAGTATAGCTAAGAGATATAATACAACAGTTGATGCACTTGTAAAGCTTAACAACATAGAAAACCCAAGCAAGGTAGCGCAGGGTATGCAGATTATGATACTCAAGAATGTAAGAGCAAGTAAATAGAGATAGATGTGTATTGAAGCGAGAGCGAGAGCTCTCGCTTTTTGATGTGATGGGTATAGGGGAAGAGGTACCTGTCTTCTTGTCCTTGTGATTTTCTTTGATTAACTATTTTCTGTATAAATCGACAAAAATGTATATAGTTTCTGAAAAATTCGGATTATAATATTAGATGTAGAAATTGGTATAATGATAAGACTCAGAGAATGAGTCGATTGTTTCATTAAAAGAGGTGATAAAGTAGCAGAAATTGTGAACGATTTAACAATTAGAAGGGGGAATGATTTATTTGAGTAAGAATATTACAAGGATTATTAGTTTGGTTTTATGTTTTATTTTAATCCTACCAATATCTGCTTTTGCTCAACAGACTACAAACGACTATAGTAAACACTGGGCGGGAGAACAAATCAAAAGCTTTTTGGATAAGGGGTTTATAACCGTTGATAAAGACGGTAACTTTAAGCCAGACAACTCAATTACAAGGGGAGATTTTGCT
Organism: uncultured Clostridia bacterium; assembly: GCA_942492835.1. Classification (GTDB taxonomy): domain Bacteria; phylum Bacillota; class Clostridia; order Lutisporales; family Lutisporaceae; genus GWB2-37-7. The sequence continues at coordinate 2,361,234 of OW818645.1, forward strand.
GCAATTGCAAACAAGTCTTTCAACTTTACAGAAAAGGATGAGACTAACTTTAAAGATATAAAATCCAGTGATACCTATTATAATGATATTTCAATAGCAAAAAAAGCTGGCTATTTCGTAGGGCTGCCTGATGGCACAGTATTACCAAAGGGTTATATGAGCCGTCAGGAGTTTGCTTTAATAATATCGAGATTATTAAAGCTTGATATTACGAGATATATTACTGAAGCAAGTAATTTTAAAGATGCAGCGACGATACCAAACTGGAGCAAAGGTGCAATAGGTGCAGTTGCCAAGGTTGGATATATGTTGGGAGAACCTGGAAATACGTTTAACCCCAAGGGTACTGTAACGAGGGCACAAGCTGTAGCAGTGCTTGAAAGATGTTACCTTAGTGGAGGTAGCTCACATAACAATACAAATACAGGTGAAGGTGCTATTGTAGTTACAGGTGCTGGTAATGCTTCAACCATTACTACTGACAATGGTACACTTCAAATGTTAGCTACTGTAACATCGGTAAATGTGACGAATAAGACAGTGACATGGTCTGTAACAAATGGAACTGGTTCAGCAACTATTAGCAATACAGGTGTGCTGAAGGCTGTTTCAAATGGGAAAGTTAATGTTATAGCAACAGCTAATGATGGCTCGGGAAAGTATGGAACAAAAGAGATTACAATTAGCAATCAAGTGCCAACAATAATATTTACATCATCAACAGTTGCAAATGGAGCTGTTAATCCTGATATAGTTGTAACTCTTATCAATGATACTTTCACAGCTAATGGGATTTCTAACCTTACAGCTAACTGGATGACCAGCATAGGAACGACAGGTCTTGCAGGAGGTACAATTACTAGAGACAGCGATACACAGATAACCTTCCACCTAACTGGTACCGCACAAGTTGGAACATTAACGTTAAAAGCGAAAGCGGCAGCTCTTGCCAGTGGTGTTGAAAGTAACACAATAACAATCTTTGTACTGCCAGCATCAGAAGCAAAAGGAACAATAGAGCCAGCTGTATCTATAAATGGTATAGGAAATATAGCATCGGAGATAACTGACCACAATGTAAAATTTAAAGGAGAAATAGCATACTGTATGGCTGGTGAAAGTAATAGCCTACCTATATCCGGAAACTGGATAGGAGTAAAAATAACTGCTCCAGAGGGTGTAATACCAGATGAAAATGCTGTTCTCTATGTTAATGGTAGAAATTGTAATATAAATGAGATTAGCGGATGGAACAACATTATAGAGGAAGGCGACGGAATCAACTATTTTCACCTATATCAAAGAATAACAGATATATCAAGAGATTATATTATAGCAATAAAATTGAACGACGAATTAACTGAAGTATATTCAATTGATTTTGCAGCCTCAGCAACTTTAGAAGTATTAAGAACAGATTTATAAAACATGATTAATGGTGCACAATTTAACTATGATAATGGAGCAAATTATGGCAGTATAACTTTTGGTGGAGCTCTATCAAAAATGGTAATCAAGTCAGTAAAATTTGAAGGAAATCCAGCCAATAAAGTTATATTAGAACTTACAGGCTCCATAGGAGATAGCATAGACAATGGAACAATAACAATTGCAGCAGGTGAAGTAAATGGACACAAACATGGATTTGAGGCTGTGACTCATTAATATCGATTTAACGAAAGGAAGATGATGCATGAAAAAGTCTAGTTACCTTATAATAGCAGGAATTATTTTTATAATATGTGTAACATATTTTTCCCAGGGGGGGAAGCATAACAGTCAAGCACAGCAAAATATAGCATGTGTAGCTTGCAATGGAAGCAAGCTTTGCTCGTTGTGCAGCGGTACAGGTAATTATGTCTACAATGGGCTGATAGCACCATGTAGTTATTGCAATGGGTCAGGTGTGTGCCAAATATGTGGCGGAGCTAACTATGCTGAGCGGGCGGCGATGGCAGCACAGTCCGCACCGCAGCCACTTCCGTATTCTGTACCACAGGTAGACAATAGTAGCAGCATCCAACCAACAAGAACAATATGTATATCATGTGGAGGTTCAGGTTCATGTTCAATATGCGGAGGAACAGGAAGATATTCAAACTATGGATTTACCTCGGGATGTAGTGCGTGTGATGATTATGGAAGCACCTTAGATGGAGATGGTAAACCTTGCGGCAATGGAAGATGTTCAACATGTCATGGAACTGGATTCACCCAGTAAACAGAGAATAGAATTAAGGATTGAGACAATATAAAACAGTCATAATCGTCCATTACTGAATAAGTATAAGCTGAGTGGTTTCATTAAGAAATTACTCAGCTTTTTTTAATAGTAAAAAATCAATATGTATATATACAAAATGTAATACAATGGAGAAAAGGGACAAGGTGCTTTTCTACATATCCCTAAGACTGTTCTAAAATCGGTACAATACTATCAAGCCATTCTCCATCAAAAAGTTCAATCATTCCCTTATCACAGGCTGCTGCAATTTTAGGATTGATCGGTAGTTTGGCAAGAACCTTAATATCATGCTCATTTGCTATTTTTTCGATATGGCTCTCTCCAAAAATATTATATTCCTTATCACAATCAGGACACTTGAAATATGACATGTTTTCAACTAAGCCGATGATTGGTATATCCATCATTTCAGCCATCTTAACCGCCTTTGATACTATCATTGATACCAATTCCTGTGGCGAGGTCACGATTATAATTCCATCCATTTTTATGGATTGAAATACTGTTAGAGGTACGTCACCAGTACCAGGTGGCATATCAATAAACATGTAGTCTACATCACCCCATATTACATCTGTCCAGAACTGCTTTACTGTACTAGCTATTATTGGACCTCTCCAAATAACTGGATCCGTGTCATTTTCTAGAAGTAGGTTAATTGACATAATATCGATGCCGGTTTTACTTTTAATTGGATATAAACCAATTTCATCTGATGTAGCTTTTTCATTAATTCCAAAGGCTTTAGGTATTGATGGTCCGGTGATATCAGCATCCAATATAGCAGTATTATGACCTCTTCTTTTCATCATTACTGCAAGCATAGATGTTACTAAGGATTTGCCAACTCCTCCTTTACCACTAACAACACCAATTACCTTTTTTATATGGCTTAGCTCATGGGGCTTCTCTGAAAAATCTGTTGGAGCTTCCTTTCTTTCACTACAGCTATCTCCACAGCTATCACAGCAGGAATCACAATTCTCATTACAATTTTCACTCATTTTATTTTCTCCTTTATGTATATATTATTTGTTATACTGCATATAAAATTGATGCTTAACAATTCTACACAATATTATTACTCTTTTGAATATAATTATGTTGTATCTTTGTTATATTTATGTTTGCGGCAGCCACCACAACTGCATGATTTTTCAAGTCCATCACAAAGCTTATAATCACCACCCTCAATTTTCAGCACCTTTCCGTTTACTATGGACTCTGCAAGTTTTTTCCTTGCCTCATTATAAATACTCTGGATGGTAGTGCGTGAGATATTCATCTGGTTGGCACACTCTTCCTGCATAAAACCTTCTAAATCAATCAGTCTTATTGTTTCATATTCATCAACACTCATAATTATAAAATGTTCTTGATTAATCGGTGCATTGAGAGGTCCAAATTGATTACGTTCTGGCAAGCAACACACCTTTCTCCATTTCCTAGGTCTTGGCATATGCTGCCCTCCTTTAATTATTGACATATAATCACTTCGATTTTTATTATAACTCGTTTTAGACATATGTCAATAACTATTTAACGGGACATTGTGACTGTCCCCCAGTTTGCTAGTCCTTTTTAAAAAGGTTATTGACAAAATGTATCAATGGTTGTATAGTTAGTTGCATAAGTAGTTAACTAACTAAATGGAGGTGAATATATGCTTCTCGATTTTAATAGCAAAAAATCTATATATATACAGATAGCGGAAGCAATTGAGGATGATATACTAAAGGACATATTTGAAGAAGAAGAACAAGTGATTTCTACTACTGAAATATCAGTCAATTTCAAAGTCAATCCAGCTACAGCAGGAAAAGGTGTAAATCTACTTGTGGATGGAGGCATTTTATACAAGAAACGGGGTGTTGGAATGTTTGTTTGTACTGGAGCAAAGGATAGGATTCTTCAAAAACGAAGAGATAATTTTTATGATAGCTTCATACTATCATTACTTGAAGAGGCATCAAAGCTAGGTATTTCAAACCAGGAAATAGTAAAAATGATAGAAAGGGGTAAGAGCAAATGAGTGAAATAGAAATAAAAAATATCACTAAGTTTTATGGAAATACAAAGGCTCTTGATGACATCAGCTTAACTATTGAGTCAAATAAGATATATGGACTTCTTGGCCGGAATGGAGCAGGTAAAACCACACTTTTAAATATTATAACAAATAAGATATTTTCAACTATTGGTGAAATAAAAATAGATGGAAAGCTGACAACTGAAAATGATGAGGTTCTTGTCAATCTATATTATATGATGGAAAAAAATCTATATCCTGAAGGGTTAAAAGTAAAAGAGATATATAAATGGACAAAGGAGTTTTATACTTCTTTTGATATAAAATATGCCAATGACTTATCTGGCAAATTTGGTTTAAATATAGATAAGAAGATAAAAAACCTATCAACAGGTTATAATTCAATATTCAAATTTATTATTGCGTTGGCTTCAAATGCTTCAATTTTAATATTTGATGAGCCTGTATTAGGTCTTGATGCAAACCATAGGAGTATGTTTTATAAGGAATTGATAGCCAACTACAGTGAGAAGCCGAAGACAATAATTATTTCCACTCATTTAATTGAGGAGATAGCAGGGGTGCTTGAGGAAGTAATTATAATTAAGGAGGGCAAGCTTATTGCCGAGAGTGCAGTAGAGCAGCTATTAGCCTCAGCATATAATGTCTCTGGAGAGACAACTAAGATAGATGAATATATTAAGAATAAAAAATTTATAGGGGAAGAAACCCTAGGCAGGTTCAAATCAGTTACCGTTTTAGAAAATTTAGTAAATAAAGATGAAGTTAAGGCAAGCGAATTGGATATTGAGATTTCCAAGGCTGAGCTTCAGAAATTATTCATCAGTTTGACAAACTAATAGGGGGGAGAAAGATGAACAAAACATTAAAGGTATCAAAATATATATTTATGGATTATAAAAAAGCAATTCTAATTTTCTATACTATTATACTGTTAATATGCGGTATGATGATAGCAGTATATATGAATCTTGACAGCAACGCTCAGGCGAATATGAACTTTGCAGGATTTGGTACTTCAGCATTAACATTCATATTTGTAGCTGGACTAAACAGCTTTAAATCAAATTATAAGTTTATGCAAGCAAATAATATATCAAGAAAAAGGTTCTTTGTGGCAAGTATTATTACAGTCATGCTAGTATCAGCTTTGATGGCATTTGTTGATGTAGCATTAAATAATCTTCTTAATCAGATAGTACCTATTGAGAGCACGTATGAACAGCTATACAATAACAATTCTTTTTTAGGCGACTTTCTATGGTCCTTTGCACTATTTGCTTTTACAGGAGGTCTAGGATTTTTTATAACTATTCTTTATTATAAATGCAATAAGCTTATGAAAGTTGTAATTTCTTTTGCTCCTATTTTGACTATAATTATACTGGTGACACTTGACAGCATGGTTAATAATGTTATTGGGAAGACTTTATTAAATTTCATGTCAAATGCTATGGGAATTCAGAGTGGTAACTCATATATTGCAGTATTCAGCATCCTTGTATGCTTTGCGGTATTCTCCTCATTATGCTATCTTCTTCTGCGAAGAATATCTATAAAAGATTAAGGAATAAATATCTTGAACATAAATAAAGCGGGAGTGAAAACTTCTGCTTTATTTTTACATAATGTATGTATATATCGAACTATTATATAGGCATATAATTATAAACTATATACCTTGACATTCTATGTATGTAGTATATAATTATATATAGAAAATACTGGAGGTGAAATATTGTTACCAAATAACTCAATCAAGGGAAACATGACGCTTATTTTACTCTCAACGCTTTTAGAAGGGGATAAATATGGCTATGAGATAACTAAAGAGATATCCGAGCTAACTAATGATGAAATTCAGTTAAAAGAGGGCAGTCTTTATCCTGCTCTGCATAAGTTGGAAAAGGAAGGGTTTGCAGAAGGTTACTGGCAACACCAAGAGTCAGGAAAACCTGGAAGGAAATACTACAAGATTACTGAAAAAGGTAAAGTGACAGTTGAAGATGAAAGGAAGAAATGGAAGTCATTTATTGGAATAATGGGGAGAATAATTTATGGAGAACAGCATTCCTGAGTTTGATGATTATATAAATGCCTTATCTGGAGCATTAACTACAAGCGCAGATATTAGACAAGGTATTTGTTTAGAAGTTAAGCAGAGTCTTTATGACAAGTATAATGAATATTTAGTTAAAGGATACGGATTAGAGAATAGTGCTCATTACACAATTAATACTTTTGAAGAGCCTGTAAAATTAGCGAGAATGTTTAATAAGGTTTATAAGGAGGGCAATACTATGCCGAATGTTAAAAAAATAATTTACAATAAGCCAGTTATAATAAGCAGCTTTGTCGTAATTTTTCTGATGACAGTATATGGTTTTTTTCTTTCTCTTAATAATTTTATAATCCTTGCTGGTAAGGACTATGGAAGCATAGGGTGGCATGCTATTGATTCAAATGTAATTAATGGGCTGCTTTTATCTACCACTTTATTAGTTTTATATGTTGGCTGCTTATATAATATAATTTTAAAAAAGCTTCTTCCTCCTAAAATAGTAATATGGACTGCTTATATAAACTTATTTCTTGTTATGTTCTTTAATTTTGCCACTAAGTAGTCATATAGAGATATCGCTGTTCATAGAACACACAAATTTCATTAGCTTACATTTTTGTTATATTCTTAAAATAAAAATCTTTACATAAGAGAAGTTGATATTTTGCACATCAATAAAGCGGGAGTGAAAACTTCCGCTTTTGTTTTTTTACAAAATGTAATACAATGGAATATATATATATACAACGGCTGGAGAGTGAAAAAATGACATACTCAGTCAAGGCTCCTGCAAAGATTAATCTTGCGCTGGACGTACTAAGTAAAAGATCAGATGGCTATCATAATGTATCAATGATAATGCAAACTATTGATCTGTATGATACTATCACTATAGATAGTATATTGGAAGGTATAAGGATTACTTCCAATTCAACAAAGATACCTATTAATGAGTCAAACATAGCATATAAGGCTGCTAATTATCTAAGAACGAAATACAACGTGAAAAGAGGAGCCAATATACATATAGAGAAAAAAATCCCTGTAGCAGCGGGTTTGGCTGGCGGCAGTACGGATGCCGCAGCGGTACTGAAGCTCTTAAATAAGGTTTGGGAGCTAAAGCTTTCAAAGTCAGAGCTTTTAGATGCTGGGAAGATGCTGGGAGCGGATGTCCCCTTTTGTATTCAAGGCGGTACCTGTCTAGCAGAAGGATTGGGAGAAGAGCTCACTGTAATAAATAGTATCCCAGACTGCCATATAGTATTGGCAAAGCCAAGGGTTGGAGTTTCCACAAAAGAGGTCTATCAAAGCTTAAAACTTAATGAAATAATAGAGAGACCTGACATACCAGGTATGATAAAAGCTATAGAAGAGCAAAATCTTATAGAGATATGCAACAAGATGGGAAATGTTCTAGAGACTGTAACCACGAAGCGGCATCCAATAACTTTGGAGTTAAAGCAAAAACTTTGCGAGTATGGAGCTATAGGAAGTCTTATGAGTGGAAGCGGGCCTACTGTGTTTGGGATATTTTCGGACATGTCAACCGCTTATAGCGCATATGATAATATAAAGACCTTGGTAAATGAAATATTTGTAGTAAAGACATTTGATGGGAGGGACTGATGATGGACAATAATATGAGTGAAATTAAATTAGATCAATATAAGCCCTTAAGAGAGGTAGTATTTGAAACAATTCGAAATGCTATTATCTCTGGAAGCTTAAAACCTGGGGAGCGGTTAATGGAGGTACAGATGGCTGAACGCCTTGGAGTCAGCAGGACACCCATAAGAGAAGCCATCAGGAAGCTTGAACTGGAAGGTCTGATCATAATGCTTCCTAGAAAGGGAGCCTATGTAGCAGATTTATCTGTAAAGGATCTTACTGAGGTGCTGGAAATAAGAGCAGCATTGGAAGGTATGGCGACTGGACTAGCGGTCACAAGAATAAATGAATGCGAAATAGAAGAGCTTGAGCTAATTGCACTAAAGTTTCATAAGGCTTTGGAGAATGGTGATTTAGAAGAACTCTTATTTCAGGATAGTCAATTCCATGAAACAATATTTAAGGCAAGCAGAAATGAGAGATTGATACAGCTCAACAATAATTTGCGAGAACAGGTGCAACGGTTTAGAGAAATGTATCTTAAGAAGATAAATAGGTCAAAGAAAACTTCGATGGAACACTTTGACATTGTAGAAGCTATATCAAGAAGAGATATTAGCAAAGCAGAGAAATTAGCAAGAAAGCATATAGAGACAACAGAAAATGGAATACTGGAGATGATGGAAAACAAGAATACTTAGTACAAAATATATAGAGAGGGGGACATGCATATGAATGTGATAGTACTTGCGGGGGATAAAAAAGTAAATCCTGATGTAGTGGACAACAGTAAACAGAATGAAGCAACTACCAAAATCCATAACAAAGCATTATTAAAGTTAAAAGACAAATATATGATTGAGTACATAATTGATACCTTAAGAAACTCAAGCATGATAGACAAGATTGCAGTTGTAGGACCCAAAGAGCGATTAACCCCAATACTGGGAAATAAAGTTGATTATATTATTGAGAGTACTGACTCTATAGTAACTAATGCATTGCTGGCTTTGGAGCATTTTAAAGAAGAACAGCAGGTGTTGATAGCTACTTCTGACATTCCTATGTTGACGGTAGAGGCTTTAGATGACTTTATAAATAGGTCACTAAATGCTAAAGCAGATTTATGCTACTCTGTAGTTGATAAAAAAATAAATGATAAGAAATACCCTGAAGTGAAGCGTACCTATGCCAGACTGAGAGAGGGAAAATTCACGGGAGGAAATATTTTCATGTTTAATCCTGCGGCTAAGGATAAATGCAAGGATTTTGTAGAGCGTATGCTAGAGTACAGGAAGAGCCCAGCAAAGATGGCGATGGTCTTAGGTTTTGGTTTTTTACTCAGATTTGCATTAGGAATGGTAACCATAGAATCAGTACAGAAAAAGTGCGAGAAGCTGCTTGGAATTAAGGGAGCAGTTATAATATCAGAATATCCTGAAGTGGGCAATGATGTTGATAAAATAAGTGATATACAGTTTGTAGAAAAGTATTTATAAGCTAAGTTTAAGCGGAATTATATATATATAAAAAAATCCGGTGCGAATGCATCGGATTTTTTTATGTATACATTACCTTATTTCTGCAAAAAATAGCATATCAGGAGTACAACAACAGATTTGGGAGTGGATGAAATGATAAACGCAATAGTACAAAATATTAAGAACTTTTATGATACAACAGTATTTTTTGCTATTTTAATTATTGGAATATTTCTTCTTTTGTGGGACTATCCAATATTTAAGTCAATGGAATACAAAAGCGATACAACAATTACTTTGATTATGGGTATTATGTATTTGATTCTTCCATTCGTGCTTTATGTGGTTTCCAGAATTTAAGGACTATAAATATTATTGATTCGGAGGTATATCTATGGGACTTTTTACAAGAAGAAAAATGGCTGAAAACACCAAGGATGAAAGCTATAAAATACAAAGCAGTTCAAGTCTTGATGAAAATATACAAAAAATTAAGCTCTTACTTACAGACTGCGAAGACATTATATACAAGGAGTTTAGAGTAGGAAAAGAGCAGAATCTAAAATTTGCAGTTATATTTACTGATGGCTTGGTTGATAAGCCTTTTATAAATGATTCTATATTGGCTGATTTGATGTACCATGCCAGAATGATACCTCCTGATGCGCCTGAGCTAAAGGACGAACTATTTAAATTGGTACGTTATGGATCAATACCATCACCAGAGCTAAAAGAAATAGAAAACATAGATGATGCAGTGCTTTCAATACTTACCGGAGATACGGTAATGCTTATTGACGGTACTGCCAAAATAATAGTAATAGGTACTAAGGGCTGGCCTGCCAGAGGAATATCAGAGCCTAGCACTGAGGCAGTAATTAGAGGGCCCAAAGAAGGGTTTACAGAGACATATAGGTTCAACTCTGCCTTAGTAAGAAGAAGGATAAGAGATCCTAGACTAAAGCTAAAACAAATGCAAATTGGCAGAAGAAGCTTTACTGATATAGGGATTATGTATATAGAGGATATTGCACAGCCAGAGCTTGTAGCGGAGGTTAAAAGAAGACTTGCTACTATAGATATAGATGCAATATTAGACAGCGGATACATAGAAGAACTTATAGAAGACAATCCATATTCTCTGTTTCCACAAATAAAGGCTACAGAAAGACCGGATAAGGTTGCATCAGAGCTATACCAGGGTAAGGTAGCAATACTGGTTGACAACACACCATTTGCTTTAATTGTACCGGCTACCTTTAATTCCTTTTTTCATGCAGCTGAGGATCATTATATGAGATGGATTCCTGCCACTGCTTTGAGAATAATGCGATATGTTGCAGGTATTTTGTCACTTATAACGCCTGCATTATATATAGCAGTTACTTCATATCATCCAGGTATCTTGCCTACTGAACTTGTGCTATCTATAGCTGCCGCAAGAGAGGGAGTTCCTTTCCCTGCTGTGATAGAGGCACTTATTATGGAGCTAACCTTTGAGCTTTTGAGAGAAGCAGGTGTAAGACTGCCCGCCTTAGTAGGTGGAGTCGTAGGCATCGTAGGTGGTTTGGTAATAGGGCAGGCAGCCGTTGCGGCGGGCATAGTAAGTCCTATTATGGTAATAATTGTAGCAGTTACCGCAATTGCCTCCTTTTCCATACCAGATTATGGATTTTCACATGCCTTTAGGCTGTTTAGATTTTTGCTAATACTTGTAGCAGGCTTCTTAGGTCTTTATGGAATAATACTCGTTTTGCTGTTAATGCTAGGTCATTTAGTTAGATTGAAAAGCTTTGGGACACCATATCTGTCACCTTTTGTATCCTTTACAGTCAGTGACTTAAAGGACACTATCGTGAGATTACCAATGTTTATGATGAAAAACAGACCTCTGGGTATTGCAAATGACAAAATCAGAATGATAAACAATAGAGATAAAATAGAACAAAAAGATAACAATCAGAAAAATGGAAGTGGAGAAGAGCAGAATGATAAGAAATAATGATAATATTTCACCCTACCAGCTTGCAATGATAGTCATAATGACAATAATTGGAGTAAGTACATTTAATATTGTTCATGTAGTGTCAGAGTTCGGGGGCAAGGATGGATGGTTAATAATTGCAGTAATGGGGATAGTTCATATTTTTATTGCATTTTTGCTTATAAGCCTAAACTGCAGATTTCCGGGAAAAACCTTTCCTGATTATATACAAGAGATAATAGGTGTAATACCTGGAAAGATATTGGTTTTTATTTTGTCCTGCTACATAATGATTAATCTGGCGTATGAGGTAAGGGAATTTACAGAAGTGGCAAAAATGTTTTTACTGCCGCGTACTCCTAGCGAGATTATTATATTTGCATTGATATTAGTATGCGTATATGTAGTTAGGGGCGGAGTTGAGAGTGTGGCTAGACTGGTGGAAATAACCTTCCCTATTTTGTTCATACCATTTTTCCTAGTGATGATACCAGGTTTACCAAATGTTGATTTAACAAATCTACTTCCGTTTGGAAATGATATATTAGTAAAATTTCAGAGAATGCTTCCCCATACACCTCATGCATTTAGAGGTATAGAGTATATATTGTTTTATATTGGGTTTATGGAAAAACCACAAAAGGCTTATAAGCCTGTAGCTTGGGGCTTAATATTTGTTACAGGCTTCTACACTCTAGTTTGTATAATAGGGTTAGGTGCCTTTGGAGTAAAATCTGCAACCAAGTCCTTATGGCCGCTGCTTCTATACATAAGAAATATCAGTATACCGGGAGTGTTTATAGAAAGATTAGATGGTATAATACTTTCTCTGTGGGTGATTACAGTATTTTCAACCATAATAACAGGCTTCTTTATAGTGACATACTCATTGTCTAAGATATTTAATACCAAGGAACAAAAGCAATACGCTCTCCCATTGATGATAGTGATTTACTATTTAGCTTTACAGCCTGAGGGTATAGCAGAGCTATATCAGTGGGGTAGCTGGATATTCAAATACATAAGCACTATATTCATGTATATAGTGCCATTAGCGGTTCTTATAATAGCAGTAATAAGAAGGCTGGGGGTGAAAAAAAGTGAAGATTTTTAAGCTTGTTCTGGTACTGATACTATGCGTAGCTTTACTTGTAGGCTGCTGGGATAAGGTAGAAATAGAGGACAGAATATTTGTGCTGGGAATTGGTATAGATAAGGCTAAGAATGAGGAAAAGTCCCAGCCAACTGATAGATATGTTATAAATTTTGTATCTCCTATAGTTGCTGCGCTTAAAGATGGAGGCAGTAAAGTTGAAGCTTTTGGTACGTATAAAACAGTTTCCTCTATATTTACATTTGGCTTGAATCAGATGTACGAAAGAATGGACAAAAAACTTTCCTTTCACCATACAAGGATATTAATATTTGGTGAAGATTTACTAAAGGATGAGACGTTATTTAAGGAAGTGTTGGATGCGGTAGGTAGGTCTACCGAATTTCATAGAAATATGTATGTATTTGCTGTATCTGGCAGAGCAGATGAGGTTTTTAAAGTAAAACCTAAATACACAAGTCTTTTGACTGCATATATATCAGGTATAGCTGATAACAACCTGTATCAGAGCAGCATTTATAAAATGCCAGCCTATGAGATGTACGACAACCTTATAAATTTTGAAGGAGATACAGTAATACCTACGCTGAGAGCCTCAGAAGAAGAGACAAAGGTATCAGGGGTTGGAATAATCAAGAACTACAAGCTGATAGGTTATTTAGGTGATAAGGATAGTGAAACTTTAAATTGGTTGAACAATAAGGCTAGCGGAGGAATTATAGAAGGTGAATATAAGGGGGTACAAATACCCTATAAATACAATGACTTCAATACAAGTTTGATGCTTGATAAGGTAGAAGGAGATAAGCTATATCTAACTTACAACATGGTAACGGAAGGCATCACAACGGAATATATCTGGGGGGAGAAGCTACTGGATCAAAAGCTAATAGACACTCTAGAAAAAAATATAGAAAAAAATATAGAAGATAGATGCAAAAGTGTAATAAGCAAGTTTCAAAAAGAATTCAAGGTTGACCTTGTAGGGATCTCAGAACATTTACAAAAGCACAATCCAACAATCTACAAGTCAATTGAGAAGGATTATGAAAGCTCTTTCGCAAGCAATATGGTAATTGAAGTTAAGGCTAAAGTGTCAATTAGAAGAGTAGGCACAATAGAGTAGAAGCTTGAATAATTTATGCTTTAGTTTTGTATAAAACTTCATTACCATGACAATAATTAAGGTGTAGGGGCTGGTATATTCCAGCCCTAATAAATCACAGAGGGAGGAATATATATGAAACCTTGGATGACAAAAACAAGCATATTTCTTTTAATAATGTTCTTTGTGTTTGGAATTATTAATTATATTTATATCAATACTGATAAAGAATTAGCTGATGTAGCAGACAAGCTTATAAGACTGCATGTTGTAGCAAACAGCGATTCTGTGGAGGATCAGGAGCTAAAAAGAAAGGTGAGAGACGAAGTTATAAAGCAGATGTCTCCAAAATTTGAAGGTTTAGAGGATGTGTCGGAGGTCAGGGAAGTAATAGCTTCAAACTTAGCACTGATTGAGAGTATTGCAAAAGAAGTAGTACAGCGGGATAACAAGACCTATGGAGCAAATGCTATTCTAGGCAGCTTTGATTTTCCAACAAAGGCATATGGGAATCTAACTTTACCAGCAGGTAATTATCAAGCTCTAAAAGTGGTATTAGGTAAAGGTGAGGGACAAAACTGGTGGTGCGTAATGTTTCCGCCTCTATGCTTTACAGATATTGCACATGGTGTAGTACCAGAGAAAACTATGGATGAGTTGAAGCAATCTTTGACAGAAGAAGAATATAGACTTCTCACAGCAACCAAAACAAATGAAGACATGCCTATAAAGATTAGGTTCAAAATAGTTGAAATTGCAAAATCACTAAATCAAAAATTAGCAAGGGCAGGGCAGCGGTTTTAACATAGTAAAGAGTGCAAAAACTACCCATGCAGACATTATGTGTCTGCTTTTTTAGTGAATTAAATTCAACAAATTACACTTTAGTGTAAATATTGTAAGAGCTTTGCACCCTTTAGAATGAATAATTATCTAGGGTTTACAAAAAATAATTCTAGGAGGTGGGCGCATGTTTAGCAAAAAGTTAAAACGATATACTCCATACATAATAATTTTAATAATCTACACAGTTTTCGGAGTAATGTCATACAATGACTTCTTTACAAATAATAATTATAGCGATACGGCTGGATCTATACTACTAAAGTATGGCTCAAGAGGTACTCAGGTAAAGACTGTCCAGACAAAGCTGAAGAAATGGGGATATTATACAGGCAGTGTAGATGGTGTATATGGCTGGAAAACTAGAACGGGAGTTGTTAAGTTTCAAAAGAAGAATGGGTTAAAAGCAGATGGAATAGTAGGAGATGCTACAGCGAAGTCACTAGGTATATTTGAAACAGCGAAAGCAACGACTAGAGGTACAGTAACTAGAAGCAATGACGTAAATACTTTAGCACAAGCCATACATGGAGAAGCGAGAGGTGAGCCATATATAGGTCAAGTAGCGGTAGGGGCAGTAATCCTAAATAGAGTTGATAATCCAAAGTTTCCAAACAGCATAGCAGGTGTAATTTATCAGCCAGGTGCTTTTACAGCAGTAGCAGATGGACAGATGTTTCTAGCGCCAGGCGAATCTGCCACTAAGGCGGCTAAGGATGCGTTAAATGGCTGGGACCCTTCCGGCGGAGCAATGTACTATTTTAATCCTGCAAAAGCAACGAGCAAGTGGATATGGTCAAGACCTATTATCAAGGTCATTGGCAAGCACTATTTCTGCAATTAGGAGGGAAGCAATATGAAGCTATTTAAAATGCAGTTGTCTAGAGAGCAATATCATAAATCCTTAGTTATTGTCTCTGCTATGCTGATTCTCTCCATATTTTTTGGTTATAACACATGGAAGGAGAGAAAACAGTATCAAACATTTTTGCAAAACACCTATCAGCGCGAATTTAGTGAAATGGTTACAGATGTAGAAAACATCAAGGTTCTGCTAGACAAGGCTGAGATAACAAATTCCACTGTACAGAGCAATACTCTAATGACACAGATCTGGCGTCAAGCTCTCTCTGCAGCAGAAAATCTAGGACAGCTGCCTATAAGTCACAGCGCTTTAAGTAAAACGGCTAAATATCTATCACAGGTAGGAGACTTTTGCTATACGATTTCCAAACAAAATGCTGCTAATAAAATGATGGATGATAAGCAGTTTGAGCAAGTTGATAAGCTGAAAAACTATTCCGGTACACTTCTAGGAGAGCTTTATAATATGGAAAAACAGGTTTCACAAGGAGATGTACGCTTTGGTGAAATTCGCAAAAAGGGTAAGCTGATACTAAAAAGAGCTTCAGAAAATACTGTAGATGTAAAGTTTGGTAAAATGGATGAAACCTTCACAGATTATCCAGCTCTAATATATGATGGACCTTTTTCTGAAAATGTAATCGGAGGAAAACCAAAGGGCTTAGATGGGGAAAAGGTAAAGCTAGATAAGGCGATAGAAGTAGCCAAAAAGTTTATTGGAACAGATAAGATAGGGGAAGTAAAGGAAGTCAGCTCTGGCAGCGGAGTGATAAATACCTATGGATTGGAGGCAACACCTAAGGGTGGCAAGGCAGACTATCAAGTAAACATTGATGTGACCAAGACCGGAGGACATGTACTGTGGATGTTAAATTCTAGAGATGTTCTCGAGAAGAATCTTTCCAATGAAGAAGCAGCAAAAAAAGCAAAGGAATTTTTAAAAAAACAAGGCTTCGGAGATTTAGCAGAAAGCTATTATCTAAACGAAGATAATACAACAATGATGACCTTCATCGGAGTCACAAAGGAAGGAGTTCTGCTTTATCCAGATTTATTGAAGGTCAAGGTGGCTAGGGATAATGGTGAAATTGTAGGCTTTGATAGCTACCATTACCTAATGGCTCCCAAGAATAGAAAAAATCTGACACCTAAGCTAACAGAAGCACAAGCCAAGGCTAAAATAACTCAGAGACTTATAATTAACAGAGTTAAGCTTGCAGTAATACCGTTACCAGGCAATCGTGAGGCTTTGTGCTATGAGTTTAAAGGCAAATATAAAGAAAACGATTTCTTTGTTTACATAAATGCAGAAAATGGGAATGAAGAAAATATACTCCAAATTATAAAAGACAAAGATGGAACCTTGACACAATAAGCTAAACAATATTACTCATTTAAGCCACCAATTACAAGATATAAACTAAAGAAAAATGCAGATAATAATAAGGACAGCAACCCGACAGATTTATAATGAATATGACAAAAATTATAAATTCAGCTGTCAGTAAAGTGTTATATAGATAACACTAAGGAGGGTAACAAATGAGTAGAAGAGGATTAATGTCAGAGAACCTAAAATATGAAATAGCAAGAGAGCTTGGTGTTGACAATATAGTACGAAGCGAAGGCTGGGGCAGCGTAAGCTCCAGGGATTGTGGCAATATGGTAAGAACAGCAATAGAGATGGCAGAAAGAAACATGGCACAAGGAAGATAGTAGGTAAACCCGACCGTTTCGATGGTCGGGTTTTTGGTGTTAGACGAAATTTATGTTAAAATAAAAAAGAGGTGTTAAAATGATTATTGTTGTATCAAAAAGTATATTAATAGAAGGAAAAACCAACGAATATAAACAGCAGGCATCGAAGCTAATAGAGAAAACCAGAAAAGAAGCAGGATGTATTTCCTATGATCTATGTGAGGATATAAACAATATAAATATTCTGACCTTCATAGAGAAGTGGGAAGATAAAAAAGCCTTAGATGCCCATATGAAAACTGCACACTTCGTAGAGATAGTTCCAAAACTAAAAGAACTGAGAGAAAGCTCAGAATTAAACATATACAAAGAAGTTTAGTAAAATTCTGATATACATGATGTTTAAAAGCATGCATATCAGAATTCTTTTTTTGAAGTAAATGTAAATGCTTAGTGCAAAATATACAGAAAAACTATATAATAGTAATAGAAAATCTTTTGGGAGGGAATCAGATGCAAAACAAACTAAATGTTGCGGTTGTATTTGGAGGAAAATCAGGAGAACATGAAGTATCCCTCATGTCAGCTACAAATGTAATAAATGCAATGGATAAAAGCAAATATAATATACATGCCATAGGAATAACAAAAAAAGGACAGTGGATGCTGTATCAAGGATCTACGGAGAAGCTTCAAGATGGTAGGTGGGAAAGTGAAGCAAGGAGTATTGACAACCACCAGCTAATAGATTTGATGCTAGGCTCAATACTAGAGGAAAACCAAAAACCAAAGCTTGATGTGATATTCCCCGTACTTCATGGACCAAACGGTGAAGACGGTACAATTCAAGGCTTCTTTGAAATGCTGGACATACCTTATGTAGGCTGTGGAGTAATTGGCTCTGCATTAGGAATGGATAAAGTAATATCAAAACAGCTTTTCATGGATGCAGGATTAAATGTTGGAAAATATGATGTTGCATATAAGTTTGAGATACAAGATAAACTTCGAGATGTAATAGAAAGACTTGAAGCAAAGTTTATATATCCAGTATTTGTAAAGCCAGTAAACATGGGCTCTAGCGTGGGAATAACAAAGGCTCACAATACGCAGGAGCTTGAAGCTGGACTAAAGGAAGCGGCTAAATACGATAGAAAAATAATAATCGAGGAATTTATTAACGGAAGAGAGCTGGAATGTGCTGTGCTAGGCAATAACTATCCTAAGGCTACAGGTGCAGGAGAGGTTATACCGAGCAAGGAGTTTTATGACTATGAAGCAAAGTATTTTGATGATGGCAAATCTACCTTAGTTATACCAGCAAAGCTTTCTGAGGAAGAAAATAGAGCAATAGGAGACGCTGCTATAAAAGCCTTTAAGGCATTGGACTGCTGTGGAATGGCAAGAGCAGACTTTTTCTTAGAAAAAAACACAGGAGATATCTATATAAACGAAATCAATACTATACCAGGCTTTACAATGATAAGCATGTATTCAAAACTTTGGGAGACAGACGGTTTAAGTTATGGTAAGCTTATTGATAAGCTAATAGAGCTGGCACTAGATAGATATAAGGAAACAAGACAAGAATAATTCTTGAATATATATTTATATTGAAGTACCATAATGATAAAGGATTTTTGTTGGAGACACTGCTTACAGTGCTTCACTAAATATAATATTTTTATAGGGGGAGGAATAAACATGGATAATAACAAAGGTATACTGCTTGAAAGCGGTACAAATGAATTAGAAATAGTGGAATTTACTATAGGTGACAACTACTTTGGAATCAATGTTGCCAAAGTGAGAGAGATAATGCCCTATGAAAAAATTACAAAGGTACCAAATACGCATCCCTGTATAAAAGGAATATTTAAACCAAGAGAAACTATAATTACTGCTATAGATTTACCTAAATATCTAAACCTACCTGAAACAAAGGACGAAAACAAGGATATGCTTATAGTTGCCAACTTCAATAAGCTGTACATAGCATTCCAGGTTCATGCTGTGGTAGGAATACATAGGATATCTTGGACAGAAATAGAAAAGCCTGATAAAACAATATCTGGTGACCAAGAAGGTCTGTCAACAGGTATAGTAAAGCTTGATGGCAAGCTGATAATAATATTGGATTTTGAGAAGATAGTAGCAGATATAAGCCCACAGACAGGTATACAAATTTCTGAAATAGATAAAATGGGTAATAGAACAAGGAGTAACAAGCCCATACTTATAGCTGAAGACTCTCAACTGCTTACAAGAATGCTGTTAGAATCTCTAGAAAAGGCTGGCTATACAAATGTGACTACTACTGCAAATGGCAAAGAAGCATGGGATATACTAGAGCAGATGAAAGTAAGCAAGGCAAAGCTTGAGGACAAAGTAGCCTGCCTTATAACTGATATTGAAATGCCGCAAATGGATGGACATCACCTGACAAAGCTAGTAAAAGAAGATGAAAGCTTAAAAAGGCTTCCTGTTATAATTTTTTCATCCTTGATAAATGACGATATAAAGAAAAAGGGTGAAAACTTAGGTGCAAATGCTCAAATAACAAAGCCTGAGATTGGTAATTTAGTAGGGATAATAGACAAACTAATACTTTAGTTACTGTTATCTGCCACCTTTCACACATATATGGAGGAATAGCATGGATTCTAGACCAATTGGTGTATTCGACTCTGGCATAGGAGGACTTACAGTAGTAAAAGAAATAATGAAGCAGCTTCCAAACGAAAGCATAGTATATTTTGGAGATACAGCAAGAGTACCCTATGGAACTAAATCTAAGGAAATAGTTACCAAGTACTCTTTCCAATGCATAAAATTTCTGTTGGAGAAGAAAGTAAAGGCTATAGTAGTAGCCTGCAACACAGCCAGCGCATCCAGCTTAGATGCTGCCAAGCAAAGCTTTGACATACCCTTTATAGGGGTGGTAGAGCCTGGAGCTATTACAGCATGTCAGGCTACAAAGTTAAATAAAATAGGCATAATTGGTACAGAAGGAACTGTATCCAGTGGAGCTTACGAAAAAGAAATTAATGTTATAAACAATAATGTAAAAATAGTTCTAAAGGCATGCCCTCTCTTTGTACCTATTGCTGAGGAGGGCTGGCAGGATACAGAGATAGCAAGACTTACAGCACATGAGTACCTAACTGACTTAAAAGAAAAAGGCATAGATGCGTTGGTAATGGCATGTACTCACTATCCTCTGCTGGAGAAAACCATTGCCAAGATCATGGGCGAGGATATAATGCTTGTAAACCCTGCATACGAGACTGCCAAGTCACTTAAGGATATTCTTATTGAGCTAGGCATTCAAAACAAAGGTGGAAGAAAGACATACTATGACTTCTATGTAAGTGATAATCCTGTGAAGTTTAAAAGGGTAGGGGAAAACTTCTTGAATAACCCCATATCACATGTGGAAAAAATAGAGATAGAAAAATACTAGCGAGGTATAATATGAGTGAAGGCAAAGGCATCAGCATCTTTATAAAGACTAACCAGACTGATGCTGAAGGCAAAAGAAGCGATATGGAGTTCTTTGTAGAAGGAAGCTATATACAAAAAGGTAATACCAAATATATTACCTACAAGGAAACAGAAATATCGGGTATGGAAGGAACTATAACCACAATTAAAATAAACTCGGATTGCTTAAGTATAATTAGATTTGGAAGCATAACTTCTAAGCTGGAGTTTGTCCGAGAAGAAGTTACAAGCTCAATATATTCCACTCCCTATGGACAGCTTGATATTAGTATTGACACAAAGCTTCTAGAGATAAATATAAACGAGTGTGGAAAATCTACCATAGAACTTAAATACACATTGGATTCAGGAGCAGAGCAAATATTAGATAATGAAATGTTCATTAGTTTTAATTAAGAGGGCAGACACGTAGGTCTGCCCATACAAATGTACATTGTGCCGATTATTGGGCAGGAGAAAAATGAGGTGATAGAATGATTCACTCGCTTTTTAAAGAAAATATTATAGATGTATTGGACAACATTATTGATGAAGGTGTTCATATGGTAGACAGCTCAGGAGTAATAGTATACTATAACAAGTTTGCAGCTGTCCTTGACAATGTAAACCCAGAAGAGGCAATAGGCAGACATATACTGGAGATTTACCCTTCTCTTACAGAAGAGAGCAGTACCATAATAAAAGTAATCAAAAGCGGCAAATCTATAATAAATCATCAGCAAACCTTTAAGAACTATAATGGACTGGAGATAACCACTTTAAACTCCACCATACCCATAAGGTCTGGTAAAAAGGTTATTGGTGCCATAGAAATTTCTAAGGATATTACTGAGGTAAAGAAGTTATCAGAGAAATTAGTAGACCTTCAAGCAGAGCTATACTCAGAAAATATGCAAAACAAGAAGAATGATTATAGCAGAGCGGTGTATACCTTTGCAAATATCATAGGAACCTCTAGGGAAATGCTGAGACTGAAGAAAAACGCACTTTTAGCATCTGACTCTCCTTCTCCTGTGATGGTTTATGGAGAGACAGGCACAGGCAAGGAGCTGTTTGTTCAAGCTATTCACAATGCCAGTCCAAGACGTAACAAGCCGTTTATAGCTCAAAACTGTGCAGCACTGCCTGAGAGCCTACTAGAAAGTATACTTTTTGGAACAGTAAAAGGCAGCTTTACAGGAGCTGAAACAAGACCGGGGCTGTTTGAAATAGCCCAAGGGGGAACTCTTTTCTTAGATGAAATAAACTCAATGTCTCTGCAACTACAGGCAAAGCTTCTAAGAGTGATTCAAGATGGAAATGTCAGAAGAATAGGGGATACAAAGATTACTCATGTTGATGTAAGGATAATGACAGCTGTTAATACAGATCCTATTAAGGCTGTTTCAGATAAAACCATAAGAAGCGACTTGTTTTACAGACTAAGCGTAATATCCTTTAAGATGCCTGAGCTTAAAGAGAGAAGGTCAGATATACCTACGCTGATTGAGCATTTTATAAAGAAATACAATATAAAGCTAAATAAAGATATCAAGGGAGTATCAAAATCCTTAACAGAATTTTTTATGACTTATACATGGCCGGGAAATATAAGAGAGCTGGAGCATGCGATAGAAGGCTCAATGAATATAGCAGAAGGAAGCTACATAAATAAGAACAATCTGCCATATTATCTTGAAGATGCTTATAACGCTGCAACTAAGCAAATGTCTGAGGAAATTAAGCCTCTTAAGGAAACCTTGGCTCAGCTTGAAAAACAGATAATTGAAGATTCACTTAAGAGAAGCGGAGGTAATATAACTAAGGCGTCAGAAATCCTTGACATTCCGAGACAGACGTTACAATATAAATTAAGTAAATATAAGCTGATAGCAAATGATGCCCAAAATTAGGCGAAAGCCAAAAGCATTTATTAATAAAGCAAAGGTTATACTAATAGAATGTAGTGTAATCCTTGCTTTTTTTCTGTGTTTTGAAGATATGGCATATATTTTGCTTATTAACTTATTGATAAGAATTTTTATTTTTAGGAGGATTAACATGAAAAAAGGATGTAAATATGGAACACACAGAGCAATCGAACCAGTAGGAGTATTACCACAACCTGCAAAGAAAATTAATAACAATATGGATGAGCTATATGATAATGAAATATTGATAGACGTCCAAACGTTAAATATCGATTCTGCTAGCTTTACACAAATAGAAAAACAAGCAGGCGGAGACGAAGCAAAAATTGCAGAAATAATGCTGGGAATAGTAGCAGAAAAGGGCAAACATCAAAACCCTGTAACAGGCTCAGGCGGAATGCTTATCGGTACAGTAGAGAAAATTGGACCTGCTTTGGATGGCAAGACTGATTTAAAAGTAGGAGATAAGATTGCTACATTGGTTTCACTTTCACTTACTCCACTTAGAATAGATAAGATAAAAGAAATAAGAAAAAATATAGATCAGGTTGATATAGAAGGAAAAGCTATACTATTTGAAAGCGGTATATACGCAAAGATTCCTACAGATATGCCTGAAAAGCTTGCACTTTCTGCTTTGGACGTTGCTGGTGCACCAGCGCAGACAGCAAAGCTTGTAAAACCAGGAGATACAGTAGTTATAATAGGTGCTGGCGGTAAGTCTGGTATTCTGTGCTGCTATGAAGCAAAGAGAAGAGCAGGAGTTACAGGCAAGGTAATAGGTCTAGTACGTAGACAGGATAGCGTAGACCTTCTTAAAAAGCTGGGTATTGTGGATGAAGCCATAATTGCTAATGCACAAAACTCTGTTGAAGTTATGAACAAGGTAGCAGAAGTTACAAATGGAGAAATGGCAGATATAACAATAAACAATGTTAACGTACCTGATACTGAAATGAGCAGCGTTCTTGCTACAAAGAACACAGGCGTAGTTTATTTCTTCAGCATGGCTACAAGCTTCACAAAAGCAGCATTAGGGGCAGAAGGCGTAGGTAGTGACGTTACAATGATTATTGGAAATGGTTATACTAAGGGTCATGCAGATATAACTCTTGAAATACTAAGAGAAAGTAAAGCAATAAGAGATTTATTTACAGAGATGTACGCATAAAAAAAGGTTGGACACATATACAAACACATTGAAATAATTATGTAGGGGCAGACCTATGTGTCTGCCCTCATCATTTAAAAGGGGGAAAAACGGTGAGAAATTATAAAGAAATAAAAATGTGGAAGGATGTAACTTCAGAGCAGTGGGACGATTGGAAGTGGCAGGTAGCAAACAGAATTACTACTGTTGAACAGCTAAAGCAGATAATAAACATTACTGCTGAAGAGGAGCAAGGCATCCATGAGTGTCTTAAAACACTAAGAATGGCAATAACTCCACATTATGCAATGTTAATGGACCCAAATGATCCAAATTGCCCAGTAAGAAAGCAGGCAGTGCCTACATCATATGAGCTTCACAAGTCCTCAGCTGATATGCTAGATCCCCTCCATGAAGATGAAGACTCCCCTGTACCAGGCTTGACACATAGATACCCAGATAGAGCACTTCTGCTTATAACAGACCAATGCTCTATGTACTGCAGACACTGTACAAGAAGACGTTTTGCAGGTCAAAATGATGATTCAATGCCTATGGAGAGAATAGACAAGGCTATAGAATATATAAAGAATACGCCTGTTATTAGAGACGTTTTACTCTCAGGCGGTGATGCCCTTTTGATAAATGACAATGTATTAGAATACATTATAAGCAAGCTTAGAGATATTCCTCATGTAGAAATTATAAGAATCGGCTCAAGAACTCCAGTAGTTCTTCCTCAAAGAATAACAGAGGATTTTGTAAACATGCTGAAGAAATACCATCCAATCTGGTTGAACATGCACTTTAACCATTCAAAGGAAATTACTCCTGAAGCAAAGCTTGCATGTGAAAGACTAGCAAATGCTGGGATACCTCTAGGAAATCAATCAGTACTTCTCCGAGGGATAAATGATTGTGTACACATTATGAGAGATTTAGTGCATGATTTGGTAAAAATAAGAGTTAGACCATACTATATATATCAGTGCGATCTATCTATGGGTATTGAGCACTTTAGAACAAGCGTATCAAAGGGTATAGAAATTATAGAAGGCTTAAGAGGACATACATCAGGCTTCTGCGTACCAACCTTCGTTGTTGATGCACCAGGAGGCGGCGGAAAGATACCTGTTATGCCTCAATATGTTATTTCTCAAGGCAGAGACAAGGTTATACTTCGTAACTTTGAAGGAGTTATAACAACCTATACAGAACCTCAATATACAGAAGAAAAGTGTACCTGTGATACCTGCACAGGTAAGAAATCGGATAAGCTGTCAGGAGTAGCAGGTTTAATAGAGGGCAATGCTTTAAGCCTAGAACCAACAGAGTTACTAAGAAAGAAAAGAACAAAACATTAATATCCATATAGGAGTAATATAATGAGTCTAATTAACCTTATATATCCTAAATATAAAACAATGTCTATAGTAGGAACCTCAAAAAATGCTGGCAAAACTGTCGCCATGAATGAAGTCATAGCAGAAGCCGCTGATAAGGATATAATACTTGGACTTATTTCCACAGGCAGAGATGGAGAACGCAGAGATGTGCTTACCAACACAGAAAAACCTTCTATATATGCTAGAAGAGGTACCATAATAGCCACTGTGGAAGAAGCACTTAACGGAATGACAGATGGAGACAATGCGGGTATAGAGATACTAGACGTCACAAATTTCAACACACCAATGGGAAAGGTAGTATTAGGCAAGGTATTAGAGGATGGATATGTGGAGATATCAGGTCCTAGATCCTCAGAAACCATAAAACAAGCCTGTGATATAATGCGTCAGGCTGGAGCTGAGCTTATTATAGTAGATGGATCTTTAGATCGCAGGGCTTCTGCTGCACCACTCGTATCGGAGTGTACAATAATAGCTGCTGGAGCTTCTCTTTCTAGGAATATGGATACAGTACTACAGAAAACAAAACATATAGTAAGCTTATATACTATACCTAAAGCTGACAAAGAGGTAATTAGCATTGCAGCTAAAGCAGTGAAAAAGGGTGAGACTATAGTTATAAACGAGCTCGGAGACTGTAAGACAGTAAGTACACAAACCTCATTGATGTGTGGAGGACTTGTAGCAGATAATATGAGCAAGGATACAAAGTATGTAGTACTAAGTGGATCTGCTACTTTTGAAACCCTTAACAATATTGTCCTAAACAAGGGCGCGGGTGTCCAGATTATAGTAAAGGATGCCACAAGAATTTTTCTTACAGAAAACGAGCTTTTCATGTTGAATAAAATGAGCATGAACATAAAAGTCCTTGAGGATATAAATATTGTAGCAATAACAATAAATCCCTACTCGCCTGAGGGATATTGTTTTGACCCCATAGAATTTCTAAGGAAAATGAGAGAGACAATACCAAGTATTCCTGTCTTTGATGTAATTTCGGAGGAATGTTGATATGTATATAGATGATAAAACAAAATATTTGCTGGACTTTGCCAAAGTACTAAGTGACTTACAACCATCTTCGCCCTTTGGCAATAAGTGCAAAAGCGCCATGAAACCTTATACATCAAACGATGCCGAAAAACTGGCACAGGAATTCCAGAGAGTAGAAGAAATGAAAGGACTTATCCAAAGCCAACCTGAGATAATAAGGGAAATTAAAGCAAATTTAAAGCAAATAAAGGACATTTTAAGGTCAGTTGAGCGATGTATGGCAGGTGGAGTCTTGAGTCAGATAGAGCTTTTTGAGTTAAAAAGCCTTATATTTATCATGTATAGCATACACTGCTATCAACGAAAGCTTCTGTGGATCATAGATGAAAGCTATAAGGTATATGAGCTTCCTAAGGTCATGGAGCTTCTTGATCCTAAGCATTCTGGAATACGCTCCTTCTATATATATGATGATTACTCCGAAAAGCTAACGCAAATTAGGATAATGAAATCAGAAAAGGAGAAAGCTCTAGAAATCCTCAAGAAAAAAGAAATAGAACGTGTAGAAGAAATAATAGGCGTTAAATTAAAGTCTACAGGTGAATTGATAATTAACAAGAACCAGGACGAACTAATAAGACAAATAGATTCTTGCGGATATATGCACCAGACAGGAGAAAGCTATATAAACCTGACATATAAAATAAAGTCAAGTGATTTGATGTCATGTTTAATAGAGGACATAGAGGAACTTAAAGGTGAGGAGCTTATAGAGGAAGCCAAGGTGTTAGAACAAATATCAGATAAGCTTGCAGAGCATGGCGAAGACATAATTAGTAACATAAATGCCATAGGAAAATTTGACTTCCTTTGTGCTAAGGGAGAGCTGGCACTAAGATACAATGGTGTAAAGCCAAAGCTTTTGAATAGTAGAACTCTTAATATTACAAATGGAATAAATCCTATAGTCCAAAAAGAGTTAAAGAAAAGTGGCAAGAAGTATATGCCTATCAGTGTGGAGCTGTCAGAAGGAGTGACACTTATTACAGGTGCTAACATGGGCGGTAAGACTGTTTCTCTAAAACTGATTGGACTGCTTATCTGTATGGCACAGCATGGACTTCTGGTACCAGCAGAGAACATGAGCTTTGGGATTTTTGATTTTATATATATTTCCTGTGGGGACGAGCAATCAGTGGACTTGGGACTTAGTACCTTTGGAGCGGAAATTAAGGGAATTACTGAAGTAATATCCAAGGCTGATCAAAAAGGCTTGGTGCTTATGGATGAATTGGCTAGGGGTACTAATCCTAAGGAAGGCTACGCAATATCTCATGCAATCATAGATTATCTTATGAAAAAGCCATGCATAAGTGTTATCACCTCTCATCTTGAAGGCTTAAACAGAACTGGAATAAGACACTTACAAGTAAAGGGACTAGATAATATAGACTTCTCTAATATAAAAGATTATAAGGATATATCAGAATATATGGATTATAGCCTAGTTGAAGTAGTAGGAAAGGCAGGCATACCTCAAGATGCAATAAAGATATCTAGAATTATGGGTATGCCAGAAGAAATCATTAGCCATGCAGAATGGATAATGAAAGGGAACAAGGAACAATAATCATAAAAGGAGGTTCATAAATGAGTAAACTAAATCTGGATCAAAATACTATAAATAAGGCAAGAGAATCCGCATCACAAATTGCCAAAGACGTACAAAGCTTCATAGATATTCATACTACAGTAACTGTAGAAAGAACTATTGCCAGATTATTGGGGATAGATGGTGTTGACGAATTTGGTACACCACTTCCTAATATTGTCGTAGACAGCATAAAGAAAGCTGGCGCACTAAATACAGGAGCAGCATTCTTCTTAGGCAATGCAATGCTTCATACAGGACAAAGCCCACAAGAAATTGCTGAGAAGATTGTAGCAGGAGAGCTTGATATAACAAAGCTTGACATAAAGCCTGAAGCTGAAATAAAAGCAAAGGTAGAAGAATATGCTGAAGCAATGGTAGAGAGAATAAAAAGCAATAGACAAAAGAGAGAGGGATACCTTTCCACAATAGGAGAAGGTAAGAAACCCTATCTATACGTAATAGTTGCAACAGGCAACATATATGAAGACGTAATACAAGCACAATCAGCGGCTAAGCAGGGTGCTGATATAATTGCAGTTATAAGAACTACAGGTCAAAGCTTACTGGATTATGTTCCATATGGAGCAACAACAGAGGGCTTTGGAGGAACCTATGCAACACAAGAAAACTTCAGGATTATGAGAGAAGCTCTTGATGAAGTAGGGGAAGAAGTAGGCAGATATATAAGACTATGCAACTACTGCTCAGGACTTTGTATGCCTGAGATCGCAGCAATGGGTGCAATAGAAAGACTTGACGTAATGCTAAACGATGCATTGTACGGAATACTTTTCAGAGATATAAACATGCAAAGAACCTTAGTTGACCAATTCTTCTCCAGAGTCATAAATGGTTTTGCAGGAGTAATAATCAATACAGGTGAAGATAACTACCTTACTACTGCAGATGCAGTTGAGGAAGCTCACACAGTACTTGCTTCACAGTTTATAAATGAGCAGTTTGCCTTAAAGGCAGGAATACCTGAGGAACAAATGGGCTTAGGTCATGCCTTTGAAATGGAACCAAATTTGGAAAACGGCTTCCTGCTAGAGCTTTCACAAGCACAGATGGCAAGAGAGATATTCCCTAAGGCACCGCTTAAATATATGCCTCCTACAAAGTTTATGACAGGCAACATATTTAAGGGTTATATACAGGATACATTGTTCAACATTGCTTCTATATGGACAAATCAAGGAATTCAGCTTCTAGGTATGATGACAGAAGCTATTCATACTCCTTTTATAGCAGATAGAGCTTTAGCAATAGAAAATGCTAGATATATATTCAACAACATGAGAAATATTGGTGATGAAATAGAGTTCAAGCAAGGTGGAATGATTCAGCAAAGAGCTGCCTTTGTACTAGGTAAGGCGGCAGAGCTTTTAGAAGAAATCCAGAAGGAAGGTTTGTTTGCGACGCTTGAACAAGGTAAGTTTGGTGGAGTAAAGAGACCAAGAACAGGTGGTAAGGGCTTAGATGGAGTTGTACAAAAAGGTGAAAAATATTTAAACCCATTCATCAGTCTAATGCTAGAAAATAAGTAGTAAAGGAGGCATATTATGAGCTCAGGATTATACTCAATGAATAAAAAAGAATTTGATACAACTCTTGATCCAAAGAGAGTAAGACCATACGGAGATACTATGAATGATGGAAAGGTACAGCTAAGCTTTACTCTTCCTATGAAGGCAGATGAACTGGCGACAGAAGCTGCAAAGCAATATGCCATGAAGCTGGGACTTGAAGAACCAAGTGTAGTGCACATGGCAGACTTGGGTGTAGGCTATAGCTTTTTCGTAGTATATGGAAGCTGCGTGCATACAATAGATATTACCAATATCAAGGTTACTAAGGTAGAAAGCTCTGTAATGAGCATGCATGAGGTTGACGATTATATAAAGGAAAACATAGGCAAAAAGATAGTTTTAGTAGGCGCAAGTACAGGTACTGATGCGCATACTGTAGGCATAGATGCAATCATGAACATGAAGGGCTATGCAGGACATTACGGCTTAGAAAGATATGACATGATAGAAGCTTACAACTTAGGAAGCCAAGTACTAAACGAAGAAATGATAAAGAAAGCTGTAGAGCTGAATGCAGATGCACTTTTGGTATCACAAACTGTTACCCAGAAGAACGTACACATACAAAACCTTACAAACCTAATAGAGCTTCTGGAAGCAGAGGGATTAAGAGATAGATTTGTAGTAGTATGCGGCGGCCCTAGAATTTCACATGAACTGGCAAAGGAGCTAGGCTATGATGCAGGCTTTGGAGCAGGCTCATACGCTGAGGATGTAGCATCCTTCGTAGTACAAGAAATGGTAAGTCGCAAAGCTGAATAAAACTGTAGGGGCTGACCTGTGTGTCTGCCCCTACTATTTTAATACATCATTTGCATCCTTGCTTCCTGGCGTATCAGGGATTGTTTCTTTTGGAAGCACCTTAAACTCTAACTTGTATGAATTACTGGAAATTCCAGAAGTATCCTTAACTATCAAAGATACAATATAATCCCCCTCTATCTCGAAGATATAGGATGGGTTTTGCTCCCTAGAGAACAATATATACATATCATTATTTCGCGATACTGACCACTCATAGGAAGTAATCTTATCATCAAGGTCAGGATCTGATGCCTCACAAACAAAATCTATTTTATCCCCCATATACACCTTGTTTTTACTTAAGGAAAATTTAGCAAGGGGTATCTGGTTTTGTTTATCGGTAGACTGCTTATCACCTTTAATAGCAGGTATATACTTAGATAGATTGTCCTTTGCTAGATAAGTCCCTCCAATTACTGCTAGAATAATTACAATGGCTGCAAATCTTTTTACAAATTTTAAAGAACGCTTTCGCTTTGCTTTTTCTATACCTTTTATAATCTGCTTATCTATAGAACCACTACTAATAAAGGTTGAGTACAGGAGAGAAGACTTAAAATCCCCATAAACCTCTTCGATTGAGCTGTAGCTTTCTACCATACATCTTCTTACTATATTTACTATAGCTGGAGGTAAATTATCCTTATCCTTTTCTAAAGATGCATTAGCAGTATTTGCAAAAATACAGCAAATCACATCTCCCAGCTTGCTTATAACATTTTGTGTTGTAGTGTTCAGAGCATCTTTATCAAATTGAACACCAAGATTAAAGCTTATAGCTCGGGTGCCTGTTATATAAAGGTTTTCCAAGCTAAGCAAGTGGTATTCCCAAAAATTACTTGAAGCCTTAAGCTTAAGCAGCTGGCTTAGAAGATTCTCGGTAATATACATTTTGTCGCTGATTCTAAGATTTGTAGACGACAAATGAGCATCTAGCGTGATACAAGAGTTTAGCTTAGCTATAATAAAGAACTTTGAATCCTGATATAAAGACTCAACAAAGCTTTTCACAATAAGACTAAAATCATCACAAAACATTTCCTTAACAGCATAAATCATGTTGCCGTCTAAAATTTCATTTATTATAAACTTATCTGAATCAATATTATCGATATATTCTGCTACATATATATTCTGCAGTTCGCTTTTATAAAGCGTATCAATAACCTTATATTTATTAGAAATCAAAATAGGCTCCATACAATCACCCCGAGTGAGTTATTCTACAAAAAAGTACTATTTCCTTTATTATCCTACAAAAATATAAAAACTTATAGACTTTTGACGGTTTTACGCAAAAAAAAGTGCACCTTGTTAGGTGCAATATGAGTGGGGTTAACGATTATGTCTCTATTATTTACGAGACATTTAGGGGTTAAATACAAGTTAATTATAATATACACAGGATGAATATGCAATAGTTAATTGTAATATTATGAAAAATAAATAAATAATAAGCTACAATGAGTTTAGACATATATCTAATTGCATATCGGTAAAACGATTGAGAAATAAGGATTGTATATTTTTGGTCAAAGCAAAATTGAGAAATGTTACCATTATATTATGCATTGCAGCGTAACAAATATATGTATAAATATGCAATTGTGCTGTATGGTATGTATAAAGATGTAAAACCACAAGACTAACTTATTTGGGACTTCAACACTATTTATATGTATATTTATGTGCATTATAATAAGCTTAAGTAACTGTATGTAAAAATAAAGCCTCCGCACAAAGTCAGGGGTTCTGCTATAGGCAGTAGTTTTGTTTGTTAAGATTATGTTACAAGCATTAATTCACATGGTGAATATGGTATAATTTGAAATAAAATAAGGGTAAAAATCAGCATATTTATGTCGATATATTATATACGAATGTAAAAAAACGATAATTTGATATAACTATTTTAGGGGGAGGAAAATTTATGAAAAAGTATATAGCATCTGGGAAAAAACAAATGTCAATATTATTGATATTTATCATTATACTCTCATTATTCTCAGGAATTTCAGTGGTTAATGCTGAGCCTACGGTTTTAAGTATAAAATATGAAAGAGTGAGAGAAAATACACTTTCAGGTCCTACAGAAACAAACAGGCTCTTAATATACGGTAATGGCTTTTTAAATCCAAAGGTTAAGGCAGGACAGGTCTCTGAAATACCTATACCTATAAATACTGCCCTTTCTAACGCTGACGTTATAGTTGTTGATGATCAGACAGCCTTAGATTCTATGGAAGGTATAATAAACAATATCTCTATAATGAATGATGGAACAGAGCCTATCATAGTAACAGGAGGTATAATATTAGACCTTACAAGCATTCCTACTATCACAAATACCTCTAAGTCAAAGGTGTACATAAACGAATCTCTAGACATTGATGGTATGTTTTTTGATGGTTTAGTATCTGCCAGTGATGAGCTTTTTATTGCTGGTACGAAATATTCATTCACTGATACTGCCAATGTAAAAATAGATAATGAAAACAACAAAATAAATATTAATGGTGTAAAATCACCCATAAACACAGGCATAAGCGATGTGACAATAATACGTAAGCTGAACGGAAGCCCCATGTATCAAATAATTTCTACACTGAAAAAATCTATTACAGTCGTAGACAAGCTAAAAAACATTGAAATAGAAAGAATAGATCCAAACACAGGTCCAAGAACAAAAAGAAATTTGGTTAACATTTATGGAAAAGCGGGACTCTCAAACTTCAATGGCAATATGAGAATATTTGTAAATGGTTTAGAGGGAGCAAACAAAGGCACAATAACCAATCTGAGCGGCACGGTAATAGGGCTGTCGGTAGAGCTGCCAACCTCAAGTGTTGCGGGATCTGCGGATATTACACTTACCAACTCTGACCTAAGCAGTGATTTTGTAATACCAAATGGGTTTATATACTTAGACATAGGTAACACTCTTACCATAGATTCTGACGGAATTAATCCAAACTATAAGAAAGAGACTGAAGTAAAACCGATAACTATAACAGGCAGAAATGTTGGTTATTTTGATCCTGCCAACTATGACAAGCTATCAAACATCACATCCCCAACGGATGGGTTGATTGGGTATGATACTTACAACAATATACCACAGTTTAACAATATAGATACATATAAGATAGCTTATAAGGGAGTCTATGATAATAGCAAAGCTGTAACTATTATGAAGCAAATAAATGTATTCATAGACGGTAAAGCTACCATAATGGATACCCCTTCACCTACCTTTACAAAAAGTAAAGATACTATAGTCGTTTTACCTGCTGACGTAACCTTAGATCCAAAGCAGCCAAAAGCAGTAGATGTAACTATAAAAACAACCACTATGGTATTTGATGAGACAAATCCAAGTAATATAACAATCTACTACTCCAGATCAGAGGAGTACACTATAAATAATGGATTCACATATATTCCAAATGAAATTACCCCTACTATAACCTCTATAACACCTGAGTATGGTCCTACTGACAAGGAAATATATATGACCATTAAGGGCTTTAATTTCCAAGTTATGGAGATAGGTGGCGTTGTGACTCAGCCTTCTATCACAATAGGAGGAAAAGCTGCTACTGATGTAGCAGTATATGATAGTCAAAACAAGATAGTAGATGGCAAGAAAATTCCTGTTGGAACTAAGATAAAGCTAAAGCTCCCAGCGGGACAGTCACTAAATGGTGCAAAGGATGTAGTGGTCAAAAACCCGAGTCAAGGACAGTTCACAATAATAAATGGCTTTGAGTTTAGAAACCCAAACAGACTACCTGAAAGATTGCCAAAAATAATCTCTGTGAAGGAATCCTTTGCAGACATGAGAGGCGGCTTGCTTACAGGGCAGAAGGTAACAATAACAGGAGAAAATTTTGACACTGCACTAGAAAGCAATCACAGAGTGATAATTACCATAGATGGTGAGAAAGCAGAGATAGAAGGTAAGGTTTCTGCTGATGGCAAGACAGTAACAGTAATACCACCTGCTGGAACAAAGCCCGGTGAGACAAAGCTTCAGCTAATAAATGAAGATGGGTCTATGACCTCGGCATTCTTTGAATACAGGATGGCTGTAACCTCACCAAAGATTCTCAAAATAACCCCTATAAAGGGTGGTAAGGGTACACAGCTAGTTATAAAAGGAGAAGACTTTGTGTTTCCTGACCTAAGCACAAACCATGATGACCCAAAACATAAGGGAACTGTAGTTTTGCTAGGTGGTAAAGAGTTAAATGCCTACAATTATGATTCACAAGGTGGAATTATAAGCGATGGGACAGATATTTATTACAACAATGCTACTTTAGATGGCAAAATGGCAGAGGTACAAGATGGAACTACCATATATGTAGATATACCTGATAAGTTCTATAGCTTTGATTCTGCAAGTGGTGCAGCAGCACATTATCTAAAGAGTGAGAATATACCATTAGGAAACTTGAGTATAGAAATTTTAAACCCTGATGGAGCGAGGTCTAAAGAAAATATAATATTCACATATTTAAAACCTGCAACCTATCCAAGCATTACAACGATAGATCCTGCAAGCGGCTCCATAAATGGAGGAACTATTGTAACGATTAAGGGCAGTAACTTCAAGCAGGACGAGCTTAAAGTATTCTTTGGATCAGAAACAGCAAGTGAAGTACAATTTATAAACAGCACCGAGATTAAAGTAAAGGTTCCTATATATCCCTATGACCTGCCTCACGGAGAAGACAACATAAAGATACCAGTAATGGTTATGAACTATGATGGAGGCATGGCAGTAGCAGAAGAAGGGTTTGAATACAAGATACCGGGAAGTCAACCTGTTATTAGTTCGCTTTCACCAGCAAGAGGAAGTGCTGCAGGTAATGAAGAGGTAATCATAAGAGGAAGAGACTTCCGTAGAAACCCAGATGACAGCTCAATGATACCAAAGATCTACTTTAATGGTATAGAAGCGGATGTTGATTGGCTTGGTACTGAGAATGTTAGTGAGCTTCTTCTGGTTACGACACCGTCAAGTAAGATAGACGGGCCTGTAGATGTGGTTATTGTAAACTACGACTCTGGCTCTTATACATATAAAAGCTTTAATTATGAGATATCAAAACCGATGATAAACTCAGTTATTCCGAACAATATAAACAAGCTGGGAGGCAACAAGCTTCAGATAAACGGAAGTGGTTTTAAAAAGACGGATTTATCCGTACTCTTAAATGGAGAGTATGTAGATAGGCACATAGTAAGCAATAAAAAAGCAAGTGATCAAATAGATACCCTGGTGATATTTGGAGATGCAACTACAAGCGACAAGAAAATTATTGATACTGTAATGGGACTGCCTTATGTAGACTTAGGAGATTTGCGTGTAAGCTACAGCCGAGTAAATGCAAGCACAGCAAATATAAAGATAGCAAAAACCAGCAGCCCAAGCACATATATAAAGGATATGAATATTAGCGTAGGCTCGGAACACATGTTCATAATAAACGGACCTCAGGATTTAGGTGATACTACAATAGGTGATGAAGGCATACTTGTTGAAGTTACACCAAATCAGATAATTGCGACTAGAAGAATAGCTACCTACGCAAAATGGGAAAATGATGGTTTACAGGTGACAGCTATATCACCTGCTGTTGGGGGTATAGGCACAAGAAATCTATACATTCAAAATGCTGATGGAGGTATAGGATCATATAGTATTAACGTTTTAAATCCAGCCAGCAATCCGACTATAACCTATATATCACCTAGAAACAAGGTTAAAAAGGAAGACAAAATAGTTGATTATGTAAGCGAAGATGTAAATGCAGACCAAGAATATTACACATACACACCTCTAAATGGTGGAGCTTTTATTACAATCAATGGTACTGACTTCAGAAAGAACGTTAAGGTTTATCTAGACAACAAAGAGCTTGAAATATTGAGCAGGAGTCTAAATGATGACCAGCTTGTAGTGAAGGTTCCTTCTGGTACGGAGGCTGACCTAGACAAGCTTTACAGGATATTGGTAGTAAATGAAGATGGTGGCAGTGCGGATTCATCAGCCTTGAGCAAACCCCATTATATAGTATATAAAATGCCTCAAAGTGCACCTGTAATTGAGAGCGTAGTACCTGGATTTACTTCCTCTACAGGACAAAATAAAGTATTGATAATAGGTAATGACTTTAGAGAAGGCGCAAAGGTATTTATTGATGGAGTAGAAAGTAAATCAGTTACATTGATAAACTACAAGGAGTTGGCAGTTACCATTCCACTTGGGCTGACCCCAGGCAAAAAGCTTGTACAGGTTATGAATCCTGACTATGGCTTTGGTGAGAAAAAGGATGCATTGACTATTATAAGCTCACCTAGGATTGATACAGTATATGACAATACTAAGAATAAAGTATTATCACCTGTTTTGTTCTCCATAGATGGAAATCAGAACATAAAGCTTTTGGGAGCTGACTTCTTAAATGGAGCAAAGGTTATAATCGGGGGAACATTGAAGCCAAAGAGCGAGCTTGAAGCTGGAGAAACAGGAATCAAGTGTTATAACATACACGACGTTGAAATGGTCATAGTAGGCGGTACTGTAGCTTCTAATGTGAAAATAATAAACAGTACTACTCTAACCTTCACAACACCAAAGCTAAAGGTGGGAAGCTACAATATAATAGTAGTCAATAGTGATGGTGGTGTGAGCAATGAAACAGAAACAAGCTATCAAAAGCCAATTCCAGATACTCCTACAAAAATAAATGTAGAGGTAGTTGATAGCGACACAATCAAGCTAGAATGGGAAAAGCTACCCGAGACAAATCATTACGAAATATACGCATCCTACAGTTATAAAGGCACAACAATAAACAACTATGTATATGTTGGAAGCGTAGATCCTTATGAGGTAAGCGAAGGCAGACTCAGATATTTTGTAGATGGGTTAAGAGCTAGCTCATGGTACAGCTTCAAGCTGAAGTCAGTTAACTCATATGGACCATCTTCACTATCTCCTGCTACTGCTTATGTAAAGACAAAGGCAACTAAGCTAACAGAAACCTACTATCAAACAGAAGATGAATACGAATCAGGAATAGCACAAGCAGATAGAGTGGATATTATAGGAAGCAGCCTAACATATACAGCAGGAGAGAAATCCTTAAGCGACTATAAAAGCGGTTTGGTTGCATACTTTAATCAATCAAGCTACAACAATTACAATCCCAAAAATGTAGATATAGCTATAAATTTACTGAAGGTTTATCCAAGCAACTCAATAACAATCTATGAAAAAGATTTTACAATAAAAATGTTGAGCAACGCCCTATTGGTTGCAGAGACTCGCACAATATCAAAAGAAAAACTGATAGACTCAAAAATGACTTTAGCCATAAACAAAGACCTAAGAGCCAAGGGTGACGAAATAAAGATAAAAGTACCCATAGGCTACAAAGCAATATCAGCCCCTGTCGCAATAAATGTGACAATGCAGGTAGAGCTAATAAAAACTAACATCAAAGCTCTAAATGGAAGTGCAGACATAAGCTATAAAGCTGCAGATGAAGTCATAAGGAAGTATCCAGGCGGTATATACATTGCATACTATAATAACTCAACTAAAAAGTTAGAGATATTAAAAAGCATAAGCAGCAATAACACAGTAACAGCAAAATCTAATAGACCAGGAGAATATATCCTAGTAGGCAAATATATAAAGTAAGAGATTTCACAAAAACTTAGGAAGTGATAAAATGAAAAACAAAAAACGCATTATATCTATAACACTTATACTTGCATTGGTCGTAGCAATGCTTCCCGCAGGACTTCAAAGTGAAGATATAGTATACAGCGGAATGTCAAATGGTGATGCTATAATCAAAAGTGCATCCTTCACAGATGTTTCAGGCAATGCAAATGCAGACAACATACTCAAAATGGCTGTATACTCTATAATAAATGAATTTAGCAGCACTATATACAAACCTAACAACTATGTCACTAGACAGGATGTTCTTGCAGCTTTGGTAAGAGCTATGGGCAAACAAGAAGAAGCTATGACCTTGGGAGCGGCAGCAAGAAAGCAAAATCCAAAGCTAAGTGCTGTGCAAGCCTATATGGTAGGGTATATTGATACAGCGAAAAATGCAGGCATAATAACTAATCAAGAAATAGACTCAATGGCAGTCCTTACTGCATCAGAGAAGGCTGCAGTAGAAAGAGAAATTACAGCCATAGTTAAGACTAACTGGAAGATGACAAAGGCGGAGAAAGACTCGCTTCGACAGAGCTTGCTGAATCAAAGAGCTTATGACAAAGCTTTAAAAACTACTGCTACCAGAGAAGAAATCGCAGTGTGGACAGCAAAAGCATTAGGACTTACACCTGTTGCAGGTGAAAAAACAATGGAAACTTATGCATACAAGGATTGGAAAAGCATAAAAACCTCAAATCTACCATATGTAGAAGCGGTTATAAGAAGCGGCATACTAAAGGGAGAGACAGTATCAAACTATGTCCCAAAAGGCAGACTTAGAAGAGGTGATTTTGCCTCTATATTATCTAGAGCTGCTGACAATGTCTTAGATACACTGGAGCTTACTACAGGCTATGGTAAGGTAGAATCAAAGAATGTTACAAAGGATGTAAACGCCACTAAACAAATAATAACAACAAATATTACAGTAAAAACACCGGATGCAACAGCAATAAACATGGTGGCTGTAAATAATCAATCAATACCTGTTATTAAGAATGGCAAGGTAGGCAATGAAAGCCTTATACAAAATAATGACATAGTAGAATACACACTCACTAAGGACAACAAGGTATTACTTCTACAGGTAGGAAGACTTAAAGAGCTAAAGGGAAGCTTCTTAAGCTATAGCTCAGAGCTAGGCACAGCACAGATATTAGATCAGAGCGGCAAAAGATATCAGCTAAAGCTCACACCAAATACTATAGTTACAGCACAAAAGGTACCTGTAGAAATAGACAGAATCTCACAAGACCTGCCAGTGACAGTTATATATGAAGGAAATACCTTAAAAGCTTTAGATGTGGATGTTGCACCTGATAAGATAAACAATCAGGATATGGCAGTAAAAATACTGTTTGCAGATCCCTTGGGCAGAATACTAAAGGTTGCTAATGAATATGGCGACAGACAATATCTAAAGCTTGCAGAGGATGTTACTGTATATATAAATGACGAACAACAAGGGGTTGAAGCTATAGGCTTTGACCAAGATGCAATATTAAAGGTAGCAGACAACAAAGTGCTTGAGATTAAGGTATACACTGACATTCCAGTGGAAGAAGAGGGCTATACTCAAATAATCACAGGCAAAGTAAGGGATGTTTCAGGCAAT
This sequence comes from uncultured Clostridia bacterium, assembly GCA_942492835.1. GTDB lineage: Bacteria > Bacillota > Clostridia > Lutisporales > Lutisporaceae > GWB2-37-7. Next base: position 2,400,669 of record OW818645.1, read on the forward strand.
AACCTATTTATAAGCCCTGATGGAGAGCCCGAGGTACAAAACTCCTTTATAATAGGAAATAATATCCCAATCATTAAAGAAAAACAGAACGTAAATAAATACAAGCTAATGCCAGGAGATAGAGTTAAGCTTTATATAGATACCTCTATGGGAGATTATATATCAAAGATAGAGATTCAAGGCAATGGAGTAAAGATAAAAAACCTGTACAAAGGTGATATAAAAGAAGTAATACCATCAACAGGAGAGGTAATTCTCTCAAATGTTTATACCTATGGCTACTATGATTGGGTGAAGCAAGGAGATTACATCAAATACAAGCTATCTGATGAAGCAGAGTTATATAACGGTAACAGCAAAATAGAAATATCAAAGCTAAAGGACAGCATAGGCAAGACACTATACGCAGTTTCTAAGGACAACTATGGAGATGAGGAAATAGTTCACGGTCTCTTGAAAGATGGATATGAAGATACTATTTACAAGAAGATAGATGATATTAAATGGACTTCCAATCAAATCACACTATCTGACGGCAGGATAATGGACTACAACAAGGGCTCCATAATCATAAAGGATGGAATGTTGATGGATTCGGCAGACCTGAAAGAGGATGCCTCAGCCTTTGTAATACAAAATAAAGGAGCAACCAATACAAGAACTGCATCCATAATTAGCATGGATAGCTTCAATGGTATAGCAGGATATAGCATTAGTAAGGGTTATCTCCATACAATGGGAGAGGACTTCTTCACTATAGATAGTGCTTACAGACTAACGAACAATAGCTGGGAAAGCTATAAAGGCTTCAATTATCAGCTAAACGATGAAACATATATATATGACAATCTTGTACTAAACAAATCAATATCAGCAGATAAATTTGCAGAAAGCAGATTTAAGCCTTATACCTATACATGGCCAAACTACAGTACAGCTAACTATGGAAAGGAATTCCACGAAGATGATAAGTACCATAGTGATTATGCTAAATACCATAACAGCTACTACTATCACGAACATAGCATACTTTATACAGTTACAGATGAATATGGAAATGCAATAGGAATTAATATATATGCAGCGGATAAGGAACAGTTTAATCCAAAAAATGAAAACACAGAGCGCATAACCACAGGACAGCTGCAAAAAATAGATAGCGATAACTTCATGATAACAGTAAACAAAGCAATGGAGTTTAGCCCACTATACCAGGAATGGAAACCTGTAACGGTATCAATTCCGTTTGATACCTCCAAAGCTGTACTGATGAAAGACGGTAAACCTATTGACATAGACGAGCTTACATTAGAAGACAGAATTTATGCAGTATCAATAGATGGAAATGCAGTATTAATACTTGCAGAATAGCAAACTCACAAAAATCACAAACATATGAGGTATAAAAGATGAAGAAAAATATATTTTACAAGTTAATAGCAGTCCTTTGTGTGTTGTGCATGCTTATCGGCAATGTATTTGCAGCAAGTGTTTATGAACCTGGTATAACTGGTGAAGTGACTGCCAAGAAAGGCGAGTTCAACTACAAAGAAGCAATATTTTTATCGGGTGAGCCTGTACTTTTATCAGGAACTGCAAAGATTACAGAATCAAAAACCAGCACAGGCTCAAAAACAACAATAGAACATAAGCTAAGCAACACTGAAAAGAATGCGACACTGGATAGAAAGATTATCTATATAAAGACAGATACCAAAAGCAAATATGGTAATCAGACAACCCATGTTATAACAATTGACCCAAAGGTAAAAGAAGTCATACAGATAGGCAGTGATACCTATACCTTGACAGATTATAAGTTTAACAAATCAGGCTTGACAGAAGACAAGGCTATAATAAAATACAACAGGTATGACTGGGATGGAAGAAAGACCTATACCAAAAGTGTCGGCGGAGAGGTTATAGTAGATATAACCGCAAATACACACAGCTACGACAACTATTGGAGTTCTACAGAAACCTCCTTGATAGATAATACTATAACCTTCCGCTATAAGGATGATGTTGCAGCTACTACGTATAAGGAAGCCGTTGGTACAGTAGAATACGCAATATCAAACTCTACAGTAAAGAGCATGGAATATATGTTAAATGAACCTACACCAATAAGCTTTAAGGGTAGTTACCTAGTGAAGGAAAATCAGGAGAACATAGTATCCTATGTCTATGATGTGCCTTCAATGAAGGGGTGGACTGATGATGGCAAGAGAAGCGAAGGTAGAAGCAGCTATAAGCTGACAACAATACCTACACAGAATAGACTCTTTTCACCACAGATAAAGGACGTGGCTTCAAGCTATTGGGCAGCTGAGGAAATCAGAGCTATAGCAGCCCTTGATATAATAAGCGTTGCGGACACCAACTACTTCAGACCACTAAACTATATAAGCAGAGCTGAGTTTACAAGAGCTATAATAAAAGCTGCCAATATACAGGAAACATCAAGCAGCAAATCATATGAGCTGTTGTTTGACGATGTAGAAAAGAATCACCCATATTTTACATTTATAAATACTGCAGTAAACTCTGGTATAATTTATGGTACAGGTAACAAAAAGTTCAGCCCGGATCAGTATCTGACCAAAGCACAAGCAGCTACAATAATAGTAAGGGCAATGGGCTTAGAGGAAACCTCACAAGAAAGCTCGACTAAGACAACCTTTGCAGATGACTACGAAATCCCAAGCTGGGCTAAAAAATCAATTAATATAGGCAGGAAGATGGGAATAATCAATGGCAATCAGGATAATGAGCTTGAGCCGAGTAAACTTGTGACGAGAGCTGAGGTTTCTGAAATGACAAACAATTTCATAAAATACCTACAATATGATATTCGCAAAGAATATAGAGAAAAACTCATAGACTACGGAAGATAGGGAGAGAAGAATGAAAAAAATTAAATTTAAGTCAGTCATAGCGCTAGTGCTTGCTTTATTGATGCTTACAACCCCAGTACTAGCACAGGATAATACATCAAATCCTTTGGCAAAACTGGAAAACCTTATAACCATCATACAGACGTACTATTATAAGGATATAAAGGTAAGTGACCTTATAGCTGGAGCTATTAAGGGCATGTTTGGCACACTGGACAAGCACAGCACATACTTTACACCTGAAGAATTCAAGGAATTCAACAATGATATCCTTGGCGAATTTGCAGGACTGGGAATATATATTGAGAAGGTTGATGACTATATACAGGTAATAGCCCCAATTGAGGATACTCCTGCTTACAGAGCAGGTATAAAGCCTGGTGATACTATTATGTATGTAGATGGTAAGGATATAAAAGGCTACGCTACAGAGCAGGCAGCTGCTATGATGAAGGGTGAGCCAGGCACTAAGGTCACCATAGGTATAAAAAGAGAAGGCATAAGCAACATTATATATCTTGAGTTAACAAGAGAGCTAATAAAGATAAATCCTGTTGAATATGAAATAAAGCCTGATAATATTGGATATATCAAAATATCACAATTTAACGGTCACGTATATGAAAACCTTGTTAAAGCTTTAGCAGAGTTTAAAAGTAAAAATGTAAAAGGTATAGTTATAGACGTAAGGAATAATGGCGGAGGACTTCTGGACGAGGTTGTGAATGTTTGTAAGCTATTGATTCCAAAAGGACCTATAGTCAGTATAAAGTACAAGAATAAGCCACAAGAAACCTTTAGCTCAGAGTTGCCAAAGGCACCATATAAGATTGTAATGCTTGTCAACGAAGGAAGTGCCTCAGCCTCTGAAATTATGGCAGCAGCTATTAAGGAGTCTGGAGCAGGTAAACTGGTTGGAACAAAGACCTATGGCAAAGGAACAGTTCAATCAATATTAAATCTTACTGATGGTTCAGGCATGAAAATTACTGTTGCAAATTATTTGACTCCAAAGGGTTTTATTTTGGACGGAATAGGTATATTACCAGATTTTGAGGTGCAAAATACATCTATAGAAGCAACTAAGGAATATATAACATTAAATGGAGAAAGATCAGTTAAGTACAAGAATATAGGCTTAGATGTACTTGGAATACAGCAAAGATTAAAGGCACTAGGCTATAATGTATCAGCTACTGATGGAATATTTGGTAAGCTCACACTAGCAGCTGTACAAAAGTTTCAGAAGGACAACAAACTAAAGGTAGATGGCTCAATAGACAGCGATGATATAAAAGTACTGAGCGAAAAGTTTGATACCACTAGCAAAAGCGAAGATGCACAGCTAGATAAAGCAATTATAGAGCTCAAAAAGATGATAAAATAAGTAGGGGGCAGCCTATGTGCTGCCCCTCTTAACATTTATAGCATGGAATTTTTAATTTTTATAAATTTTGATTATTAGTGAAAACGTATTGCTTTAATATATAGATATTAAGTATAATATATAGGTTATATAATGTGAGAGAATTTTTAAGGATGGAGGATTAAATTTATGTCTTGTACTAAATATATTTTCGTTACAGGTGGTGTTGTATCCTCGTTGGGAAAGGGAATAACAGCTGCTTCACTGGGAAGGCTTCTTAAAAGCCGCGGACTGAAGGTTAGCCTGCAGAAGATGGACCCATACCTAAACATAGATCCTGGAACGATGTCCCCTTATCAGCATGGTGAAGTTTTCGTAACTGACGATGGTGGTGAGACAGACCTAGACCTAGGTCACTACGAAAGATTTACAGATATAAGCATGACTAAAAACAGCAGTGTTACAGCAGGCAAGATTTACTGGTCAGTAATTAATAAGGAAAGAAAAGGTGACTATCTTGGAGGAACAGTTCAAGTAATTCCTCATATAACAAACGAAATCAAATCAAGAATATATAGAGTTGCCAAGGAAAGCTGTCCAGACATTGTGATAACAGAAATCGGCGGTACAGTAGGTGATATCGAAAGCTTACCTTTCCTTGAAGCAATAAGACAGGTAAATTATGAGGTAGGAAGAGAAAACGTGTTATTTATACATGTTACACTAGTACCTTACCTTTCAAAGGCTGGAGAACTTAAGACAAAGCCAACACAGCACAGCGTAAAGGAACTAAGAAGTATAGGTATACAGCCTGATATAATAGTATGTAGAACCGAGAAACCTATATCAAAGGACATGAAAGAGAAGATTGGACTATTCTGCAACATAGAAAGTGACTCAGTAGTGCAAAACACAGATGCAGAGACACTTCATGAAGTACCATTGCTACTTCACAAGGAAGGCTTGGATAGTCTTACAATAAAGAAGCTGGGTCTTAAGTGCGCTGATGCAGACTTGACCGAGTGGATAGAACTAGTAAATAAAGAAAAGAACCTTAAACATAAGGTTACTATAGCACTTGTTGGCAAGTATGTAGAGCTTCACGAAGCATACAAGTCAGTCTCTGAAGCCTTGGGACACGGAGGCATAGCAAACGACACTGCTGTAAAAATTAAATGGATACATTCTGAGGAAATAACTGAGGACAACTATATAGAAGAGCTAAAGGACGTTGATGGCATACTGATTCCGGGTGGCTTCGGCAATAGAGGTATAGAAGGAAAGATACTATCTGCTAAGTTTGCAAGAGAGAACAAGGTACCATACTTTGGCATATGTCTAGGAATGCAGATTGCTGTCATAGAGTATGCGAGAAATGTACTTGGACTAAAGGCTGCACATAGCACAGAGCTAGATGAGGACACACCATATGGAGTAATAAGTCTGATGCCTGAACAAGCTGATATAGATGAAAAGGGCGGCACCATGAGACTGGGTCTATACCCATGTAAGCTAACTGTAGACAGTAACGCCATGGCAGCATACAACGAAGAACTTATATTTGAGAGACATAGACATAGATATGAGTTCAACAACGAGTTTAAAGATAGATTGGTAGAGAAGGGTCTAAACATCACAGGAATTTCGCCAGATGGTAGACTGGTAGAAATTATAGAGCTTAAGGATCATCCATGGTTTGTAGGCTGTCAATTCCATCCTGAATTCAAATCCAGACCAAACAGACCACAGCCACTGTTTAGAGACTTCATAAAAGCAGCACTAAAAAATAAAAAAATATAACCTATATAGGGTCGGTATCCATACCGACCCTATATTAATGAAATGTTACCGAATTTTACAATTGTGTTACAATTGCTGGAATACATTGACTCTGTTTATAACAGTTGTTATAATTTGAGATAGGTGATAAGTAGGGGTAATACCCCCGCTATATTACACTAAAGAACATACATAAATCGAGGAGGTCATATTAATGAAGAAAACTCTAGCGATCCTTCTAGCTCTTGCAATGGTATTTTCAACTATAACTGTTGCATTTGCAGACGGAACAATTAGCGCTGACGCACAAGCATGTGCAACATTAGGCATGCTTAAGGGCGAAGGCACAGGTGTTACTGCTGATTATGTAGCAAAAGCACCAAACAGACTTACAGCAGCAATTCTTTTCTTAAGACTTAAGGGTCTTGAAGATGAAGCTCTTGCTTACACAGGTACAGATAACTTTGCAGATGCTAACCAAGTTAATTGGGCAGGCGGCAAGGCAATACTTGGTTACTTAAAGACTAACTCAGAGTTAGGCTGGATAGGTGACAATGGCAACTTTAAAGCAAATGATCCTATGACTGCTCAAGCTTACTACAAAGTTATGCTTGAAGCTCTTGGTTACAAGCAAAACACTGCTACAGTAATCGGTGACTTCACATATGCTGGCGTAGTTGAATTTGCAGCAACAAAGGGTTTAACAAAGGTTGCTACAGTTACTAACTTTACAGTTAACGATGTAGCAATAGCTACAATCGAAGCTTTAAAAGCTAACGTTAAGGATTCAACAACAAAAACTCTTGCAGCATCACTTGTTGAAGCTAACGTTATAACTGCTGATGCAGCAAAAACAGCTGGCGTATTCACTCCAGCAGCAACAGTTCTTGCAGTTGAATCAGTTACTGCTACAAACTTAAAAGAATTAGTAGTTAAGTTCAACAAAGCTGTTGATGAAGATACAGTGGTAGTTGCTAACTTTAAAATTGATGGAGTAAATGCAGGAGATGTATCATTAGCTGATGATAACATGACAGTTACAGTTATAATTGCAGCTCCAGCAGCAGTACAACCAGCAAACTATGAATTAGTAGTTAGCGATGTAGCTGATACAGCTGATGTAGCTATAGCAAAGTACACAAAAGAATTAAGAGTATTTGATAATGCTATACCTACAGTAACTGGTATGGAATTAGTTGGACCAAACAAAGTTGAATTAACTTTCAGCGAACCAATAATGACTACAGGTACTGTAAAGATCAATAATGGTATCTATGGTGTTTCAGTTCCAGCAGCAGATGGAACTAATGTTTCAACAATAACACTTTCAGCTTCATCACTTCCAGAAGGAAACTATGAAGTTAAGGCTGCTGGCTTTAAGGATTATGCAGGATTCTCAATTGATGCAACAACAAAAACACTTGCATACACTAAGGATATTACAGTTCCAGTAGCTACAATCAAGGAAGTTACTCAAACATCAGTAGTTGTAGTGTTCAACAAGCCAGTAACACTTGATGCTACAAATGCTGGTGGTGCATACGAAGATTATTTCTATCACACATTTAGTGCATGGACTCCTGACACAGTAGTTAAGAGTGCTGACAACAAAACATTTACATTAACATTCACTACTTATCCAATTCCAGCAGGAACTACAAACCTTGCTATAAAAGCTAAGGGCAGTGCAGGCGTAGCAATAGCTGATGAATGGGGCAACAAGCTTGAAGCTAACCAATTAGTTGCTGTAACAGTAGCAGCTGATACAACAGCTCCAGCAGTTAAAGAAACTAAGATAGTTGATGAAAAGACAATAAATATATTCTTCACAGAAGCTATGGATGCAACTGAGGCAAATGATGCTACAAACTATACATTTAAAGATGCTGATGGCGTTAAAGTAACAACTGGCTTTACACCAACCTATGTACCAGCTGACAAGAAGGTTACAGTAGTATTTGGTAGCAAACTTGCAGGTGGAAACTATACAGTTGATATTAAAGGCATGGAAGATACATCATTGGCAGCAAATGAAATGTTAGCAACAACATTAGCATTTACTATCACTGATAAGACTCCAATAGACCCAGCAACAAATGCTGGTGATGTAGTAATCACAGCAGTAGAAAGCACAGTAGCTAATGGTACTGATATCATCTATGTAACATATGGTGAGAAGATGGCTGTAACAGGTCAATATTCAGTACTTGAAGCTGGCAATTACCTACTAGGTACTGCAGCATTACCAGACGATACAACATTAGAAATGTTCGGAACAAGTGGTAAGGTTGTAAAGATTTCTATACCAGAAAATGTAACATTCAATGCTCAAGCAGTTGTAGGTGTAAATCTAACAATTGGTAGAGTAGCTGACCTTACAGGAAATTCTATGGTAGCACTTTCATATGTTGAAGCTGTTGGACCAGAAGTTGCACCAGCAGTAACAGAAGTTGCACAAACAGATTTAAACAAAATTACTATTACAATTAATAAACCACTAAAGGTTGTACTTGCTTCTGGCTTCACAGCAGGAACAGGCGCTAACATAAAAGAAATAGCAGCTATAGACAGCTGGTTAGTAAATGATGATAACGAAACAGTTATCAAGGCTACATTAAATGATCTTAATAAAACATCTGCAACTGATACATCCGCTATAATAGCTAACTTTGATGTAGTATCTAATATACTAGTATCAGAAACTGGCGTTAAGATGGGATTAGCAGATTGTTCAGGACTTATTGTTGATGCTAGAGCACCAAAACTAATTGCTGATAATACAGCTACAGCTGCAGTTAATGAAGCAGTAGTTGATATGGCAACAGCTTTAAACAACAATAAGTTCCAAATCAACTTCACAGAAGCACTTAACACAACAAATGCAGCTCTTGCTGGCTTAATGGCACAAGATTTAGTAATTGTTAAGGTTGCTGCTGATGGCACAGAGACTGCTCTAGTAGCTGGTATTGGCTACACAACAGTAGTAAACGGTACTAGCTTAGAAGTAACAGTTACAGCAGGTGCTGGCGACTATAAAGTTAAGAGCAAAGATGCTATAACTTATATTAAGGATAATGCAGCTACTAGCAACAAGGCAGCAGTATTCACAACAGCTATAAAGGTTACAGTAGTAAACGACTAATAATAAGTTAACACAAAAGAAACCGAATGCTTATGCATTCGGTTTCTTTAATTTTAGGTGAAGCATATTAGATAAGAAATAAAATTATTATAAGACAATTTTAAATATTTATTATATAATGAAATAAATGTAAGAAAGTAACCAGAGAGACTTTATTATATGTATATCTTTAAAATATCTAATGGAGGTGAAAGGATTGAAACTGAAGTGGCTATTAAGTGTTTTGATTATTATAACTCTGATTCTAGGTAACCTTGTATATGCAGAATATAACGTATTAACTGAATCAGATGCGTTAAAATCAGCGTTAGAAAATTCAAATGATATTTTAAAATACACTAATGCAATTAAACTATTAGAAAGAGATTATAGGGAAGCAGTTATATCATCTAGGAGTATGAAAGAAGTTCTCGAATTGGATGAACGCTTAACGAGATTATCCAGAAAGACTACTAGAACCCCTGAGGAAGAAATTGAGTATCAAATGCTGAACTCGATGTTTTCTGATTATATGTCAATGCAGGAAAGGCTTAATTTGACTATAAATAGTGAGTTGAGTGCTAGTAACGTAGAATACATGTTAAACATTAATAGAAATCTATTGCATTCATCGAAAAACAATACAATTATTGTTACCTATACAGCCTATAATGAATTATCCAAGACTGAGGATTCTATTAAAATAAAGAAAGCATTAATAACAAATATGGAAAACAATTTTAGCTCGGCAAAGTTAAAATATTCACAAGGTAAGATATCTAAAAATGATCTAAATTTAATAGAACTTAACATACAAAAGGCAAAAATAGAACTAAACAAACTACTTTCACAGAAAGAAAAAAATGTTATACAAATACATAAGGTAATTGGATTACCATTAGATAATAAATATACTGAGTATAAGAATGAGAATATACCAGAGAATATCACAATAGATAGCTTACAGGAATATATTGATATGGCGTTAGTAAACAGGGAAGACATTAAAAATGCTAAAAAATTCTATGAAATAAAACAAAAAGAATTTGAAATAACAAAACAATATTACTATTTTGAAACAAATGTTAAGCATAAAAAAGCTTTAGTAGAATTAAGTAGTGCAGAAAATGAGTTAGAAACTACTAAGTTAGAACTCCAACTTCAGGTTATGGATGCATTTAATAGGTTTGAGTCCCAACTGAATAATCAAGCAAAGACAAAGATTAGTTATAATTTAGCAGAAACCAAGCTTAAAGAGATGCAAAATAAACAAAAATTAGGGTTGATCACTGAGTATCAGTTGTCAAGTGCATATATAGATCATTCACAGAGTCATATACAATATTTAAGTACAACTAAAGATACTTGGCTTGCCAAGTTAAATCTTGATATAGTTTGTGGTTTAGCTGTTGACAAAGATTTATAGGGGGTATGTTATGAGAAAGTATGTATCTTTAATAATGATTGCTATAATATTGTTTTGTCTCCCTTTAGTTTTGTATGGGGAAAGTAATAATTATACTAAACAATTAAAGTTAAACCTAGAACAAGCATATAAAATGATAGAAGATAATAACATAGAAATTAAGCTTATTGATAAAAAGATTGAAATAAAACAGCAAGAATATAATAAAGCATTAGAAGCTAAAAATAATGCAAAAGGAGTACATAACTCAGCTGCGAATCTTAATAATAAAAAGGTTGAACTTCTGAATTGGCAGATAGTAAAACTTGAACTAGATGAACTAGAAAATGAAAGAATAGATAAGTTGAAAAATTTGAAGCTTAGCGCTAAAAATCAATATATTAATATATTATTAATACAAAAAGACATAAAATATGTAAAAGAAGATATTGATGTTTTAGAAAAAAAACTTAAATCAATGGAATTACGTATTGAGTTAGGTCAAGCTAAGGAGTTGGACTATAAATTACTTTGTTCACAAAAATTAACATTACAAAATCAAATGAATTCAATAAATATACAACATGAAAGTTCTTTGATTAGTTTGAAAAAAATAATTGGAGTTGAGCTTTCAAGTTCTATAACAATAGAAGATATAACTCTTCCGTACCAAATAGTAAATAAAGAAGATCTAAATGGTAGAATAAAAAAAGCAGTTGATAGCGAGTTTTTAATTGTAAAGATAAAAAGAGAGCTTGCATTAAAAAACTTAGAGAGACAATTAGTAAAAGATTATACAGATTATCAGTATTCAACAAATTATACTGATTTAAGTATAGACATAAGTGAAATCGAGACAAAATTAAGCTATGAGAGACTTAATATAGAAGCAAACCTTTGGATAGAATACTATGATTTGTTGGGACTAGAAGATAATATAAAATTGGAAGAGGTAAATTTAGAAATAGATAAAATTAACTATGATGTAATGGTGGCAAAGTCAAAGTTAGGAATGGTTGATTCAGCAACTGAGATAAATGAAAGAATAGCATACAACCGTCAAAAGAATAATTATCAGCGAGCAATGTATAACTACATATTAGCTGTAGAACAGTTTAATGAAAAGTTAACTATTGAGCAATAAAGATAAAGCCTCTTACGTTCTCGTAAGGGGCTTTAATAGAGTTCTTAGCTATTCATACCTCAAAGCTTCGATAGGATCAAGCTTTGCAGCCTTGTTGGCAGGATATAGCCCAAAGAATATGCCTACAGCTGATGAGAAGCCAAAGGATATTAGCATAATCTGTGGAGATATACCAGGAGTTATATTTATAAGCTTACCTACAAGGAAGCCTAAGCTTAAACCCAATGTCATCCCTATTGCTCCACCTATAAGACAAAGTATCAGTGATTCTGTAAGGAACTGTAGCATTATATCCTTGTTCTTTGCACCTAGGGCTTTGCGTATGCCAATTTCTCTTGTCCTCTCAGTTACAGATACCAGCATGATGTTCATAACGCCTATACCGCCAACCAGAAGCGATATACCAGCTATTGCACCTATTACCAGAGTGAAGGTCTGAAGCACGCTATTTATCATTTCTAGTTCCTTAAAGCCTTCTGTAGCAGTATATTTATCTTCATTTCTATGAGCTTTTTCAAGGACTCTGATAACCTTAGATGATATTTCCGTAGCTTTATCCATATTGTTTACCATAACTGACATGGCGCTGATTTCAGTTCGGGTCAGTATTCTGTCAGTTATTGTTATAGGTATATAAATTATAGCAGGCATACTGTCACCAAACATAGCAGCCATGCCAGAACTTGAAGACTTTGTAACTCCAATAATTGATACATTTAGATTGTTGCTGCCTACTGTTAGTTTTACTTTTTGTCCGATTGCACTTTGATTTGGGAATAGTTTTTTTGCAGATGTATCATCAATAACAATTACATTTCGTAGGTTATCTACATCTCTTTTATTTAAGAACCTTCCCTCAAACATATTCACTTTGCTAAGCTCAGTATATGACTCATTTATACCATTTATTGAAGCATCCTTTGTCTTGCTTTCTGTCTTTATAGAGCCAATATCTGTGTTGGAGACGGTTACCGAGGTTACCTCAGGTATCTTTTCTTTTATGAGTTTTGTATCCTGTATAGTAAAGTAATCTCTTGCTTCTATAGTGTTGTTTTTTGATTTTATACTAATATTTATTACGTTTGTACCTATGCTTTCAAATTCACCAGTGATGGCTTTTTTACCACCTTCACCGATAGATACAATGGTGATTACTGAGGAAATGCCAATAATAATTCCCAGCATAGTTAGGAAAGAACGCATTTTGTTTGCCATTACGCTTTGCAGGGCTGACTTAAAGCTTTCTATTATACTCATTAGGCATTCCCTCCTTTGATTATTCTATTTTCGTTTATTTTATCAGATATTATCACTCCATCACGAAACACAATATTTCTTTTGGTATGCAATGCAATATCAGGTTCATGTGTAACCATTATGATTGTGGCGCCTTCTTTGTTCAAATCTTCAAATATAGCCATTATTTCTTCACTTGATTTTGTATCCAGATTGCCTGTAGGTTCATCTGCTAATATGATATCTGGATTGTTAACAAGAGCTCTTGCAATAGCTACTCTTTGTTTCTGACCTCCGGAAAGCTCATTGGGTTTGTGATCCATTCTATCCTCTAGCCCAACCTTCTTTAAGGCTGCTATAGCGGCTTTTATCCTTTCTGCATGATTTACACCTGCGTACATCATGGGAAGCTGTACATTATCTAAGGCTGTAAGTCGCGGCAGCAGATTAAAAGCTTGGAAGACAAAGCCTATCTTTTTATTTCTGATAATAGCAAGCTCACCATCATTCATTGTGGACACGTCTTGCCCGCCTAATACATATTTGCCCTCAGTTAATCTGTCCAAGCAGCCTAAGATGTTCATAAGAGTTGATTTACCTGAGCCAGATGCCCCCATAATAGCGATATATTCCTCTTCTGCAACTTCAAAATTTACATCTTTTAAAGCTTCTACCTGTATCTTCCCTGTATCATATATTTTTTTTAGTCCTTCTATCTTAATAATCATTCTACTTTCCTCCTGCTGCTTTCACTTTGTCTCCTTCTTTTAGTGCTGCAGGAGGATTCTTGATGTAGGTTTCGTTTTCTTTTAGTCCCTCTATAACTTGCATGTCAAACTCGGTCTCCATGCCGATTTTGACATATCTTTTCTTTGCTTTATTGTTTTGTATTACATATATGAAGCTTTTACCTTCATTATCTTTTTCTAGAGCCTCGAAGCTTATAGCTATGGCTTCCTTCGCCTCTAGAAGGACTATATCTACATCAGCCTCATATCCAACCTTTATTTTGTCATCAGGATTGCTGATGGTTACTTCTACTTTTATCTTGGCTTCTTGATTTGCACCTGTGTTGCTTATCTCAGCAGCTTCTCCGATACTTGTGACAGTACCCTCATAAGTCTTATCCAAGCCTTTAATCGTTACTTCGGTACGCTGTCCTTGGCTTATTTGGACTGCATCATACTGGCTGACATTTACTATAACCTTGTATTGTGATAGGTCATATATAGAGATTATGCTGTTTTCCTGAGTAGGATACTGGTTTTCCTTGATATTAAGCTTAACCACTTTACCATCAATACTTGCTTTTATTTCGTTGCTGCTAAGTTTGCTGTTTATATTCTCTACATCAGCCTTGGCACCTTCTAACTGCTTGTTTAGTTGTTCTACCTGATTGTGCTGCTGGTTGATTTGTGATTTGTTATCAATACTGTAGTCAGAAAGATTGCTTCTTGCATTTTCTAGCTGAATCTCTGCAAGTTTTACTTGGTTTGCCATATCAGAAGCTGAATTGACAGATGCTTCATATTCCTGTGAAGATATGATTCCACTATCAAAAAGCACTTTGTTTTGATCTAGACTGGTTTTTGCATCTACTTGATTTCTTTTAATGTTCTCTAGGTTTATTTGAGCTTGCTCTACTGCATTTTCTGTAGTTTTTTTACTACTCTTGCTTTTTACATTGATAAGATTGTTTAGATTACTTTTTGCCATATCTAGATTTAACTTAGTTACATCATAATTTGTCTGAGCCTTCTGAAGTTGATATGTAAGGTCAGTATTATCTATCTTGGCTATTACATCACCTACTTTTACCTGTTGACCTTCAGATACCAGTACATCTGTGACCTTTTGTACTGTACTTATTGTTATGTCTTCTTTATTATTTGCTTCAATATTTCCTGTTACTGCTATAGACTGAATTAAGTCCTTCTTAGCTGACGTTGCAAGGTCTACTGCCTTGACACTGCCTCTGTTTGCTATAGCTACCCTTGCAATTGTAAATATAAGAGCAAGCGAAACTATAGTTGCAATTATGATAAAGTTCTTTTTGTTTTTCATTTAAAATCCCCCTAAAAATAAAATCTTTTTTATTATATTAATTATGACATAGATTATACGAAAAATATCATTAAAAGTTTTATAAACAGAAGAATATGTTTCGATAAATTTAAATTGAAAGTATGAAATAAGCTTAGTTTGCATGGGGTCTGATTATAGTATAAAATGTTAATAAGAAGATATTTTGGAGGGGTTGTTTTTGAGAAAGCTTACCTTTGAGAGAGCTATTTTAATTGTGCTGATAGCAATCATATTTATATCAACAACTGAAATAAGAGAAAAGTTTATTGATAGATATCGTAATAAGGACATATCTTATAGTGAAGAAACACAATCAGGCAAAAACCAGGGATTTCCTACTATGTTTCTTACAGCGGATAAGTTGTACAATGAAGGCAACTATGAAGCTGCTATAAATGAATACTTTACATTGACATTAAATACTGTCTTAAGTATTGAGCAGAAATCTCGAGCAAACTTCAGATTAGGTATTTGTCAATATAATCTGAAAAGTTATCAACTAGCATTTCATAGTTTTGTTAAGGCATCAAGCTTCAACCCAAGTGACTCTATAATATATAATAACGCAGCAGTAAGTGCATATAAAGCAAAGGATATTGAAAGTGCAATAGAGTATCAGACTAAGGCTTTGGAAATACTTCCTGCTGTTGAGTATTATTATAATCTTGCAAGGATGTATGAAGATGATGAACAATATGAGCTAGCGGTCATTAACTATCTAACGGTAGCGAAAGCGGAGCAGAATTTAACTGAAACTGATAAGATTGATCCTGTACGTATAAAGGAGAAGATTGCAAGATTACTGCCAAATAGTCAAAGCCCAGTAGTCAGTAATGTGCTTAGAGTATATAAGCTTAAGAATACAATGGATAAGGTATTGACTGTTGGTGAAAATGAAATGCAGCTTAAACAAGGGGATTTTATAGTTAGGGTTGAAAATCAGAAGTTAACAAAGAACATCATTGCTGAATATGATAGAAAAAAATATGATCCATATAATTTAATTACAGAAATGTTATGGACAGTATACAGAGATGGTAAACAAATTTATAAAAAAAGTAGTGATAAAATCAGCCTCAATACTGCTCAGGGTGGTAATTATGAGGTAAAGTTAAATATCAAATATAATGGGAATAAAGAGAAGATATCTAGCAAGATGGTTAGAATAAATAATGTTCAAAGCACTATAGATATAGTAAAGCAAGATGATATAATTGTAAAACCGCCAATTAGCGTAAATACAAGAACTTATGAGTATGCAGTATATGAGCAGTTGTTTGAAAACAATTTTGATATAAAAAATAATGGTTATACTGATAGATTTAATGTGGTATGGGGTAAAGATGTAAGAGTAGAAACTCAACCAAATAAAAAACTTGCGATGGATAAAGTAACATCTCTCATAGTAGATAATCAATCTAACACCGATGCAGGTCTGTGGATAAATCTAGATTCTCTGCTTAAAGAAGATACTATTAAGGGAAAGACTATTAATATAAGTTTTTATGCAAGAGCGATCACTGATAATGCTGATTTGAATATAAGTGTAAGAGTAAAATCAAATAATATGATAGCAACTACTCCTAAAAAGTTTTCTTTAGCGTATCAATTTGAACAAAAATCAATAAGTGTATATATTCCTGAGGATGCAAGCGGCTTTACATTAAGTATAAAAACAAATTCATTAGAGCAATTTAATATTGATAGATTTGTAATTGTTGAATCATACAAAGATGTATAATACATCAATTAAGAAATTCATTAAAATATGTATCATATAAAGACTTAAAAGAAATTACAGCAGATTTTAAACTAGTATATAATGCAGCTACAGAAGAAGCAGGAAACTATGAACTTGAAAAGCTAGAACAAAAATGGGGAAAACAATATCCAAACTCAATAAAAGGCTGGAAAGATAACTGGGAGATACTAAATCCATTTTTTAATTATCCACAAGAGATAAGAAAAATAATGTATACCACAAATATAATAGAAGGGTTACATAGACAAAAACAATGTTTCCAAATGACCAGTCTTTAGAGAAAATGCTATATCTAGCAACTCAAGATGTTATGAAAAAATGGAATATAAGATTTAAGGATTGGGATAAAGTAATAAACTATCTTCAAATAATGTTTGAGGGAAGAATATAAGGACAAGTAGGTTAATTCTCCCCTAGGGAATAACAAACAAAAATACTACTTATCCTTATATTTCTAGTAAAAAAGTATAGACTAACCCTTATTAAAAATTATTGCCTAAAATATTCAACAACATGCATAAGATAATAAAAAAAGGGTAATAATTATATTAATACAACTATTACCCACCCATGCTTCAAAAACTAAGTTCTAAGATTTTGCTTCAGGAAGAAGCTAATATATATCATATCAACCTAATTTATGACACTCTCGGTGTCAGTTTTGTTTTTGCAGCTTTAATAGTATTAAGAACTAAATTAACAGACTGTTCAGTTCCAGCCTTATAAGCAATGATGCTTCTAACAAATAAATCGCAAATTATAGAAAGATAAAGCACACCTTCTTCAGTATGGATATATGATATATCAGTAACCCACTTCTGATTTAGCTTACTTGCTTCAAATTCCCTATTTAGTACATTTTCGTATTTATGTAAGTGTTCACCCATCTTTTTATACTTTTTCCATCTTCAGTTGATTGATTTGGTTATCTATTTTCTTTTGCTTTCTATGATATCGTGTTATTAATTGCTTCTGACCTTTTGTTGCTATAAAATTCCCCCTAGCCATAGTTTGTTTATATACTACGATTATAGGTTTGTTTTTGCAATGTCCGTTTTTATGGGTTCATATCACAAACTAAAACCACAAAGAAGCTCTTTATTAATTAAAACAAGGACCGGGAGGAATAACCCTCCAATCCTTGTTTTAAATTTGATGAAGTCAATACTCCACCAAGAATCTAAGTCTCAGATTCTTTTGTTATTCTATTTCTTGAGCTGTGAATACTGTAACAGCGTTGTCATAAGCATCAGTTAAATAGTTAACTGTAGCCTTTGAAGTAACTGTGTAACCAACTAATCCAGCTTCTGTAGTAACACCAGTTACTTGGATACATAAGTCGCCGTCTATGATTTTAGCTGTGTAGTCAGTACCAGCTACTAATTCTTCACCGTCTGCATCCTTAACAATTATATCAAATGCAGCATAAGTTGTGTTTGATATAGCTTCTGAGAAATTCATTACTATAGCAGCATCATCAACAGCTAAATCAGTATCGTAGTCAATTGTATCAGCAACTATTGTATTAAATACTGACTTAATGCCATCAGCTGCAACTGCTTTGATGTTTGCTGTGGCTGCATCAGGTATTGCAGCTCCTGCTACTGGTGCAGTTACACCAACTGCGTATTCGCCAGTGTCAGCCTTAACTAGGTTACTTACTAATGTAACTTGAACATTACCAGGTGTGAATGTAGTAGTGTCAGCTCCACCAGCTAATTGCTGTGCTGACTTCAATGTTAATGTAGCAACTGTGAAGCCATCACTATTCTTAGCTAAGTTTACAGCAGCAGCTGTGCCTGTAGCTACATTGTTGTCATCAGATATCAAGAATCCATTAGCTGGAGCTGATACGATAACGCCATCAAATGTTACTTCAATAGTCTTATATGATGTCATAACAACATCTGTGATTTCTGGAGCCACTACTGGAATTGCAGTAATTGTAGTACCTAGCAATGCGCTTGTGTTACCTTCAGAGTCAGCAAGCTTTGATACCATAAGCAATAAATCATCTGTAGATGCAAGTGCTTCTACATTATAAGCATCTTCATCAGCAATTGTTATCTTCACTGTATCATTACCATTGAAAAATGCAATTGAGTCAGCAGTATCTAGCGTATCAAATGTAGTTCCATCAAAGCTTACTAAGTAGTTAGCTTTGTTAAGTGCGGAGTATACACCAGTTCCTATCATGTCATCTGTGAATCTTACCACTAATGTATCATAAGTGTCTCCGTCTACTGCTTCAACTGTAATAGCTGATAGATTAATACCTGTGATATCTTTTACATTAAATGCAACTGTAACATCTGCTATTGCGTTTGCAACGTAAGCATCATCAGCTATATCAACGATATCTATAGTGTATGCACCATCTAAGTCAGCTGAGAAATCAAGAGTTACCATGTTCTCGTCAGCATCATAAACAGCTGTAAATGTTTCATCAATTACTTCACCGTCTTGTTTTACAACAAAGAAATCAGGATCTACGGCTTGACCATCTGTATATGCAGCAGTACCATTACCTAAACCTTCACTGAAGTAGACTTCAACTACGTTTTCATCTGCTACTTCAACTTTAGTAACTACTGGCTTAGCATTATCAGCTTCTATTGAAGCGGTCAAAACTGTATTTGCAGTCATTTCATTACCCCAAAGGTCAGTTACAACCTTGCTGTTAGCATCGTAGTCAACAACAATCTTAACTGTTCCTTCTGGAAGTGGATATGTGTCAAATCCTAGAGTTACTTCTGATCCATCCCAGTTAATACTATCAGGTACATATGAACTGTATGAATGATAGAAGTATGACGCACCTAGTTGAGCTCCATCTTCGTCAGTTACTACCTTACCGAAGTCTAAAACAACTTCTGTTTGGTCAGCACTTACAAGAGTAGCTACTGGAGCTGTTGTATCCTTAACATAGTTAAGAACGAAATCCTTTTTTAATGCTGGATGTCCAGCAAAGTCTACAGCGCCTGTTACAACTACGTCGTATGCACCTGCATTTAGTGATGAAGCGCCTAAAGTAACTTCAACAATGTTTGTATCATTAGCTACTGGTGTAGCACCATAAACTCCATCTTCAACATCTACATTGATAGCTGAAGTTGAGTCTATTGGCTCTGAGAAAGTGATATCAAATGTATTTGGACCAGTTAATTCTATTGATTGAGCAACTGGAAGAGATGCATCAACAACTGTGAAATTAACTGATATTTCAACTATACTCTCATCTATAGCTAATGTGTATTCTGTACTGTTTTGAAGTAAAGTCGTATCATCAAGAATTAACTTAACTGTCTTGCCATCAGCTTGAAGAGCTGCTGATTCAACAGTTATGCCATCGATTGTATATAGAGTTTCATCTTCTACTGTATCTTCATCAACAGCTTTGTTAAACTTAACAACTACCTCTTTAAGATTTGTAGCAGTTACTGATTCAACTGCTAATGCTGTTGGAGCTACTGCATATATGCCAGCTGCTACTGCTGCTTGAACGTTAATTATGCCAGCTTCAACAAGTGATGCTGCAAGAGTTTTTGTTGAACCCTTTACGTTAGCTTTTAAAGCTTCAATTGTAGCTATTGCTAAATCATTAACTGTATAGTTAGTAACTGTAGCAACCTTTGTTAAACCCTTTGATGCAGCAAATTCAATTATGTTAGCATATGTGAATTCACCGATTACTGTAGCAGTGTTTTGCTTGTAACCAAGAGATTCAAGCATAACCTTGTAATAATCTTGAGCCTTTAAAGCGCTGTTTGGATCAAATTTACCTTGATCACCAACCCATCCAAGTTCTGGATTGCTCTTTAAATAACCAAGTATTGCTCTGCCGCCTGCCCATGGAACTAGGTTAGCATCTGCAAAGTTGTCTGTGCCTGCGTAAGCTAGAGCTTCATCTTCAAGACCCTTAAGTCTTAAAAACATTATAGCTGATTGTAATCTTGATGGTGTACTAACAACATAATCAGCAGTAACACCAGCTGAAGTGTCACCCTTTAGCATGCCTAGTGTTGCACATGCTTGTGCGTCAGCACTAATTGTTCCTTCTGCAAATGCTGCTGTGAACGTTGAGAACACAAGTGCAAATGCAAGAACTATT
Source organism: uncultured Clostridia bacterium (assembly GCA_942492835.1). Lineage (GTDB taxonomy): Bacteria > Bacillota > Clostridia > Lutisporales > Lutisporaceae > GWB2-37-7. Next base: position 2,421,575 of record OW818645.1, read on the forward strand.
GCAAGTAGTTTCTTACTCATATAAATTTTTCCTCCTCGTTTTTTTAAATCATTGTGATTTTCTAGAAAATTGTTTCATGGTTAGTTAGATAATTTAGTTTCTAATCAATTTATTTACTTTCCTATGGTGGCCACCATATCGAAATAGGTAGTAAAAATTGATTATTTGCTATTGCTTATTTACATAATTCTACACTGTTTACAGTATTCCTTCCAACGTAACAATACTGTAAACATCTGTAACGTGTGTGTAATAATTGTATGTCATGTGTACATTATGTAAACAACATGATGCATGTTTTATTATATTAGAAATTATACGTAAATGGAAGTATCTATATTTTGAAATACATGAAAAATATTACATTTAACATATCTGTAGTTACAACTTCAAACTAAATTTTTCAATAATTAGTGAACATATTATGAAAAATTTCGTCTTAATCTATGTATTTCTAAAAAGACTTGTTATCCACAAAATCAGCAAAAACATATGCCTTATGTAATCGGCAATGTATTTTTGAAAATATATAAATCAATGAAAATGTGTAAACATTTATAGAAAGGAGGAAAAGAATAGATTATACAGAATATAGTAATGACAATGTACACATTATAAGGAGGAGAAAATGAAAAATATAAAAAGAAAAATAAGTTTGTTGTTGGTTGCAGCTATAATTTTGTCGTCCGTAAACATGGTGTTTGCAGATACTAATAATATGAAGTTCACTGATTTAAGTAACAGCTGGGCAAAACAATACATTACTAATGTATATAATAAAGGCTTGATGAATGGATTTTCTGAAACAATTTTTAAACCTCAAGGAAATGTTACTAACTTTCAAGTTCTGATAGCTATAGCAAGAATGACAAAGGCAAAAGACAAGTATGATCTTGTTGCTTTAACTGAAAAGTATAAGGATAATTTAGATAATGTACCGAGCTATGCAAAACAAGAAATTGCTTATTGCTTAGAAGCAGGAATTGTAACAGCTCAGGATGTAAGCGCTTTAGCTAACACCACATCAGCAACAAAGCAAATTGCATGCAGATATCTAGCCAAAGCATTAGGTTCAGTCTATGATCCTGATAAGCCTATAGTATTTCTTGGATTTACTGATGCAATGTATGTAAATAAGGAGAATAAATCCTATATAAAGGATCTTATAAATTTAGAAATTATAGACGGAACAGGTGACGTTAACGGTAAGTTTAATCCTGATAGTACACTTACACGAGATGTATTTGCAAAGATGCTTGATATAACAAGTGATAAATATAAAGCAGCACAGCCAACAACACCGCCAGTTGTTATAAATCCAACACCAACAACACCACCAGTTGTTACAAACCCAACAACGCCTGTTTTAGAGACTCCAAATTATACAGGTACAGTAGATCAAGTAATAATTGAGTATGGAGTAATGGTATTTCAAATAAAGGGCGCAAACAATATAATAACCAAAAAAGACTTAACTGTAGCTAACGATATAAAATGTGTAATAGATGGAGTAGAAAGTGCTAGCTATTGGAAAGTCAAAAACGGAGATAAGGTATTTATATATCTTAACAAGGATGGAAAGATATCAAAGCTTATAGTTGACAGCAAAATAAAGAAGTTTTCAGGTACTATAGAGAACGTTCTTATTACTGATAAACTAGAGCTTCACATAAAGCTTCAGAGTGGTGAGACAAAGACCTATTACATAACTGATAAAACAAAAATAACTAAAAACAAGAGTACAGTAAAATATGACTATTTAAAGGCTGGAGATAACGTGGCTATAACAGTGGAAGATATATATTTAAGTGAAATCAATGCAGACAGCACCATTGTAAATGACACTGGAATAATAGAGTCAATCATCTATACAAAAACAGCTGCGCCAAGGATAACCATGTTTGACAGCGAAGGAAATAAGAAAGAATACTTTATAAGAAAAGATTTAAATACACAAAATATATTAATAGCTGGTAAAAGTTCTACGGTTTATGACTTAAGACCAGGTATGAATGTAACGGTTGATCTTGAAAGTGATGAAATCGTAAAGCTTGTTACTACAAAAACTGAAACTAGCGACAAGTTTGATGGTACTATAAAGTACATAAATACAACTCTAAAAATAATTACTATGACTCAATATGATAGCAATCAGCAAAAAGAAATAGAAAAGCAAGTATTAATTGGCAGTGCTGAAATAACAAACCTAGGACTTGATAAGCTTACTTTGACTCATTTAAGAGTAGGAGATCGGATTACAGTCTTTGGAACAGGGGATATAGATAAAATCAATGCTACCCTTATAATACTAAACAATTAAGGAATATTAAATCAATAGCATGTGCCAGAGATGTTGGCATGTGCTACTGCTTTTTGTGAATGATAAAGCTTTTTTGCAACATATATATATAAATAAAAAATATATATTAGTAAGAGCAGGTCTTTGTGCTTGACCAATGGTACATATTGAAGCTTTGGAGGATTTAAATGGATTATTTAGAGATATATAAGCAATGGCTTACAAAGGACATTTTTGATCAATCCACAAAAGACGAGTTGAAAAGCATAGCAGATAATACTAAGGAAATTGAGGATAGATTTTATAAGGATTTGGAGTTTGGCACAGGAGGTTTAAGGGGAATTATAGGAGCTGGCACAAATAGAATTAACAAATATACTATTGGGAGAGCTACACAGGGCTTGGCTAACTATATAAATAAGAAGGGCATCAAAACTCCAAGTGCTGTAATAGCCTATGACTCTAGAAGATTCTCAAAGGAGCTTGCAGCAGAAGCGGCATCAGTTCTGAATGGAAATAATATAAAGGTTTATCTTTTCGAGGAACTGCGCCCTACTCCTGAGCTTTCTTTTGCAGTAAGACAACTTCAAGCTACTGCAGGCATAGTTATTACAGCCAGTCACAACCCAGCGGAGTATAACGGATATAAGGTTTATTGGAGCGATGGAGGACAGGTAGTATATCCTGTAGCGGAAGAGCTTACAAAAGAAGTAAACTCTATTATGGACTATGGGGCTATAAAGGCTATGAAGCCTGAGCTTGCAAAAAAAAGGGGACTGCTTCAGTTCATAGGCAAGGATATTGATAACATCTATACAGAAAAAGTAAAAAGCATAACCTTAAATCCTTCTGCTGCAAGCTCTCACGGACAAAATTTATGTATAGTATATACACCAATTCACGGCACTGGAAATATTCCTGTGAGGAGGGTACTATCAGAAATGGGCTACGCAAATGTTGCTGTAGTGCCAGAGCAGGAGTTGCCTGACAGCAATTTCTCCACAGTTAAATACCCCAATCCTGAAGAACATGAAGCCTTTCTTCTAGCCATAAAGCTTGCAAAGGAGAAAAATGCTGATGTAATAATAGGTACAGACCCCGACTGCGATAGGGTAGGAGTTGTAGGTAGAGATAATAAAGGAAAATATGTAGTATTTACAGGCAACCAAACAGGAGCCCTGTTGATAGAGTATATTCTATCCTCTCTTAAGGAACAGGGAAGACTAACCCAAAAGAGTACAATAATAAATACAGTGGTCACAGGCAAACTGGGAGAGAAAATAGCTAAGAGCTATGGAGTGCCTGTCATTTCTGTGCTTACAGGTTTTAAATATATAGGTGAAAAGATAAAGGAATTTAAGGAAACAGGAGATCGTGAGTTTATCTTTGGCTATGAAGAAAGCTATGGATATCTTGCAGGAGATTTTGTAAGAGATAAGGATGCAGTCATAGCCTCTATGCTAATCTGCGAAATGGCAGCATGGTACAAAAGCAGAGGACTGAGCTTATACGAGGGTCTTATTAAGCTATTTGAAAAATACGGCTATTATAAGGAAAGTCTTATAAACATAGCCTTTCAAGGGAAAATTGGTTTTGACAATATGCATCGTCTTATCGACAGACTCAGGAGTAATGTACCTGAAATGATTAATGGTATAAAGGTGAAGGAATCACGTGACTACATGAATTACCAGGGCTCAATAAGGCTTCCAAAGGAGAATTTACTCCAATTCATAATGGAGGACAACTCGTGGTTTGCCATAAGACCTTCAGGTACTGAGCCAAAGCTCAAGATTTACCTTGCAGTGATAGGTAACAGTTTTGAGGATGCGGATAAAAAGCTCCAAATACTTACAAGTTATATAGAGAATATGGTAAAAATAAATACAATTATATGATATAATCTAAGGGTTGAAGGAACACTTCAAACTGAATTATATAATAAAAAAACAGATATTAGGAGGAAAATTCATGGAAAAAGTAACAATCAGACTTAGAATGAGTGCTCACGATGCACATTATGGTGGAAACCTTGTAGATGGAGCAAGAATGCTAGGACTTTTCGGAGACGTAGCTACAGAGCTTTTAATAAGAAATGACGGAGACGAAGGACTTTTCTGTGCCTATGACAATGTCGAATTTCTTGCACCTGTATTTGCTGGAGATTACATAGAAGCAATAGGGGAAATCTCAAAGATAGGAAATACCTCAAGGAAAATGACTTTTGAGGCAAAAAAGGTAGTACAAGCAAGACCTGATATCAATGATTCCGCCGCAGAAGTACTAGAAACACCAGTAGTTGTATGCAGAGCTAGCGGTACCTGCGTAGTACCAAAAGATAAGCAGAGAAAGTAATAGAGCAAGGAGGCAATGTAATGGACAAACTTATAATTACCGCCTGTCTTACAGGTGCAGAGGTAACCAGAGAGCAGCAACCAAACCTTCCCATAACACCCGATGAAATAGCAGAAGCAGCATATGAGGCATGGAAAGCAGGAGCATCTATAGCTCATGTACATGCGAGAAAAGCTGATGGTACACCTACTCAAGATAAGGAAGTATATAGAGAAATAAAAGAAAAAATTGCAGCAAAATGCGATATCATATTTCAGCCTTCCACTGGCGGTGCAGTATGGCACTCAAAAGAGGAAAGAGTACAGCCTGTATATCTAAAGCCTGAGATGGCATCCCTAAGTACTGGAACATGCAACTTTGGGCCTGATGTATTTATGAACTCAGAAGAGTATATGGAAGATTTCGCAAAGATAATGCTGGAAAACGGTGTGAAGCCTGAAGTAGAGATATTTGAAAAAGGCATGATCGATAATGCAATGAAATTGGTAAAAAAAGGCTTGCTTAAGCTGCCGATACACTTTGATTTTGTACTTGGTGTACCTGGAGCTATGCCGGGAGAAGCTAGAGACTTGACATATCTAGTATCTAGCATTCCACAGGATTGCACTTGGACTGCCGCAGGTATCGGAAGGTATGAGCTTCCACTGGCAACAATGGCAATAGTAATGGGTGGACATGTAAGAGTAGGCTTTGAAGATAATATATATTACAAGAAGGGTGAAGTAGCTGCTTCAAATGCACAGCTGGTAGAGAGAATCGCAAGAATCTCAAGAGAATGTGGTAGAGAGGTCGCGAATCCAAGCGAAACAAGGAAAATACTGGGCATAACAAAGTAAATCAATGAGGGCGGGCGTAGACCTGCCCTCATATTTTGTATATTTATGATGTAATTTGCGATAACTATATTGAAAAACATTTACTTACAATAAGAGGATTTTTCTGTGTTATGTAGAAATATTATATATATCTGGGGGGAATAAAAATAATGGAGGTGACACTATGCTTTTTGATACAAATATCGGCGTAGCTGTTAGATGTACAGATTGTGGTAAGCTGATAACGAAGGAAATCTCTCTTTTTAACCTATCAAAAAGTGGTGTAAATGAAGTACGGTGTAGCTGCGACAGAGTAATTCTTACGATTAAAAGCACCAACTGCAAAAACTTCCGTGTGTACATACCTTGTATAGTTTGTGAGAAGGATCATCTATATATGTTTGATTCCAGACAAACCTTACTAAACAAAGTGAAGATACTTTCATGTCCAGCAAGTCAGATGGATATAGCCTTTGTAGGTAATAAGACAATGGTAGAGGAAGTTGCACAGAAGAACGAGAAAGATTTACAGGAGCTTATAAACGTATTAGAATTGTAAATGTTATTTATTGTGGCATGAGCTTCAATACTCATGCCGTTTTAATTATATTTATTGTATTATATTTTAAAAACTGGAAATAATTCAGTATAGGGGTGATTGTTAGTTGAGTGAACTAATGGAAAAAAGCATGAACGATTTGCGAGAAATGGCAAAAGGCATGGGGATAAAAAGTAGTTATAAATATAAAAAAGAAGAATTAGTAAAAGAAATATTAAGTACAATACAAAAGGCAAAAATTGAGCAAGGACTTGTAAAAGAAGAGGTAATTCAAGCTGATACAAAGGAAACGCAGCAGTCAGATGAAGCAAAAGTCGAAGAACAAAAAATAGAAGAACAAAAACCTCTAAGCGCAGTAGAGAAAAAGTTCTTTGAAAACAAGGATGTAGAGAGAGGCGGAAGAGCAGACGGAGTATTAGAAATTTTGCCTGATGGCTTTGGTTTTCTAAGGTCTGACAACTACCAATCAGGAGATAGAGATATTTATATATCACCATCACAGATAAGACGGTTTAACCTTCGGACAGGAGACAAAGTAACTGGAATCACAAGAGCCCCTAAGGAAGGGGAAAAGTTCCAAGCACTTCTTTATGTACAGGGCGTAAATGGCGACAATCCAGAAACCGTAATAAGACGACCATATTTCGAAGATCTCACACCTATTTATCCCATTCAACAGTTGATTTTAGAGACAGAGCCTATGGAGTTATCAACTAGGCTTATTGACTTACTTGCGCCAATAGGTTATGGACAGAGAGGTATGATTGTATCACCTCCAAAGGCAGGTAAAACAATTCTTTTAAAAAAAATCGCCAACAGCATTGCAACAAATTATCCAGAAGTAGAACTGATAGTTTTGTTGATTGATGAAAGACCTGAAGAGGTTACTGACATGAAACGCTCCATAAAAGGAGATGTTATATATTCCACCTTTGATGAGATGCCTGAGAATCATTGTAAAGTGGCTGAAATAGTGCTTGAAAGAGCTAAGAGACTGGTAGAACAAAAAAAAGATGTAGTAATACTGCTTGACAGTATAACTAGGCTTGCCAGAGCCTACAATCTTACCATATCACCTACTGGACGTACACTGTCAGGAGGTTTAGATCCAGGAGCCTTATATAGACCAAAGAAGTTTTTTGGTGCTGCTAGAAAAATTGAAGAAGGCGGCAGCTTGACAATACTTGCTACAGCCTTAGTTGATACAGGCAGCAGAATGGATGACGTTATATTTGAAGAGTTCAAAGGTACCGGCAACATGGAAGTACATCTAGATAGAAAATTATCCGAGAAGAGAATTTTCCCTGCAATAGATATGAATAGATCAGGCACAAGAAAAGAAGAAATGTTATTGACTCCCGAAGGTTACGAAGCTGTATTATCTATTCGAAAAGCTTTCAGCAGCGGCTCCAATTCTGAAGTTACTGAGTTCCTAATCAACAAGATTATTGCCATAAAGACAAATGAAGAATTTATAGAATTTATTAGACATGCTAACTTTTAAATAAAAAACAATTGCAAACCAACAAATTCTATGATACAATTATAAAGGTTTCAATTGAGTAAACTGAATAAATGTGCATTTAGAAATAAAATAGTAAGAATAAATATGTAATATGACAATCCGCAAAATTTGGGGTATTGTCGTTTTAGCTATACATATGCTAAACAGAAAGAGGTGAATAAGATGAAACAAGGAATTCATCCAAATTACGGCAAAGCTGTGATAAGATGTGCTTGTGGAGAAGCAATTGAGACTGGTTCTATTAAACCAGAAATAAAAGTTGAAGTTTGCTCCAAGTGCCATCCTTTCTTCACAGGAAAACAAAAGCTTCTTGATACAGGTGGTCGTGTTGACAGATTCAGGAAGAGATACAATCTAGAAAAGAAGGAAGACTAATAATTGAGGTTAAAGCTAATTGCTTTAGCCTTTATTTATATAATTTTATCAAAATTTACATTTTTAAATAAATGAGGGGGAAGGGAAATGTACGGTCCCAAAGATCATGGCTGGATTGAAGTAATTGTTGGATCTATGTTTAGCGGCAAGAGTGAGGAGTTAATAAGAAGAATCAACAGAGCGAGAATAGCTAAGCAAAAAGTGCAGGTTTTTAAGCATAGCATTGATGACAGATATTCCATTGATCAAGTTGTATCACATGATGGAGCCAAAGCTGAAGCAATTAGAATTACTAAAGCAAAAGATGTACTTAAGTATTTGGATAAAGAAGCTTTTGTAATCTCAATTGATGAGGTTCAGTTCTTTGATCAAGAAATTGTTGATGTATGTGTAAAACTGGCAGATCAAGGTAAGAGAGTAATTGTAGCTGGATTGGATCAGGATTTTAGAGGAGAGCCCTTCGGACCTACACCTGCATTAATGGCGGTGGCTGAGTTTGTAGATAAGATGCAAGCAATCTGCATGATCTGTGGAAATCCTGCAACACGCACACAAAGACTGATAGATGGAAGACCTGCTTTATATGATGACCCAGTTATACTGGTTGGGGCAAAGGAAAGCTATGAAGCTAGGTGCAGGAAATGTCATGAGGTTCCGGGTAAGGACAAGCTATAAGCAACTTTGTATATAAAAGCCTTTCTGAAAAATCTCAGAAGGGCTTGCTTTGTATTAATAATAAAAATACGACTAATATTGAAAAATTCCAAAAAGAAGGATATACTGAAATATATATATAAATGCTGCTTGAAATTAGAAATCAAGTAATGCAATGGAAAGTGAAAGGTAAGAATATGAATATATTAAATATTGAGAAGAAATTTACACCAAAGTCCGTTGGAGGACAGGCAGTTATTGAAGGCGTTATGATGAAGGGTGTTAAAAATATTGCAATAGCAGTAAGAAAACCCGATGGAGAAATAACGGTAAAAAAGCAGGATTTAAAGTCCAATAGAAGTAAAATAAACAAAATACCTATACTAAGAGGAGTATTTGCTTTTATTGATTCCATGTTTCAGGGAGTGCAATCACTTATGTTTTCAGCAGAATTTTTTGAAGAAGAACCAGAAAAAAAGGATAAAAAACCAAACATCTTTGAAAGATTTTTGGAAGCTAATTATATTTGGATATCCGTTGTTTTGTCTCTTGCTTTTACAGTGTTACTATTTATACTTCTTCCTACCGTGCTAGTAGATTATTTCGGACGCTTCATAAAAAGTACAATTATGTTAAATCTTTTAGAAGGGGTTGTGCGTATAGCAATATTTGTAATATACATTGTATTAATCTCCAATATGAAAGATATTAAAAGAGTATTTGAATATCATGGCGCAGAGCATAAAACTATATTTTGTTATGAGCATGGTGAAGAGTTGATTGTGGAGAATGTAAGAAAGTATGGAAGACTGCATCCTAGATGTGGTACTAGCTTCTTGTTTATTGTAATGATTATAAGTATATTAATGTTTTCGATGTTTGAATGGTCCAACCTTTTTTATAGAATAGTTATAAGACTTGTGATGCTTCCAGTGGTAGCAGGTATATCCTATGATATAATAAAATGGGCAGGTAGAAGCCAAAGCAAGCTTGCACGCATATTGTCAACACCTGGTATGTGGATGCAGAAGATTACTACCAGTGAGCCTGATGATCAGCAGATAGAAGTAGCAATTGCAGCTCTGAAAAATGTTTTAGTAGAGGATTCAGAGGCAGACAATTGGTAGACTCCACTATTAAGACTGTGCTACAGTCGGCGGTAAAAAACTTCAAAGAATGCGGAAACAAAAGTCCGGTACTCGACGCAGAACTGCTTTTAATACATGCGTATAAGCTAAATGATATAAATATGAATAAAATTAAGCTAATTACAGATTGTAATGATGAAGTTCCGCAAAGTGTACACAGCACATATACTGATTTTGTGCAGCAGAGAGCTGAGGGTAAGCCTGTACAATATATAACTAAGGTTCAGGAGTTCATGGGACTAGAGCTTTCTATATCACCAGGTGTACTGATTCCAAGGGGTGATACCGAGATAATAGTAGAAAAACTTCTGGAGCTTGTTGATAAGGATAGTGCTATTAGTATTGTGGACATGTGCACAGGTTCTGGAGCTATTGCTTTAAGCCTGGCTCACTATTTACATAATGCCAAGGCTATTGCGGTGGATATATCGGATGTTGCACTAAGCTGTTGCAGACAGAACATTGCAAAGCTTAAACTTCAAGACAGAGTTGAAGCTGTAAAAAGCAATTTGTTTGAAAACTTGACAAGTAAAGCTTTTATAAATAATATAGATATGATTGTTTCAAATCCTCCATATATACCCACAGACGATATTACTGAGCTCTCAATAAGTGTAAGAGGATATGAGCCTAGTCTCGCATTGGATGGTGGTTTGGACGGACTGAATTTTTATAGGGAAATAAGTAGTCATGCCTCGACCTATCTAAGGAGTGGAGGAATACTTGCTTTTGAAATAGGCTACAATCAAGGACGAGATGTCATGAATATAATTAAGGAGAGCGGGAATTGGTATGATGTAGAATGTTATAAGGATTTAGCAGGTTTTGATAGATGCATAATTGCACATTATAAATAGAATTACTATGAAGAACAGGGAGTGATATTATGATAAATAAGCTTCAGGCTTTGGAAGATAAATATGAAGATTTAAGTCACAAGATAAGTGACCCTGATATAATCAGTGATCAAAATCAATGGCAAAAGCTTATGAAGGAACATTCAAATCTTGAGGAGATTGTGAAAAAGTTTCATGATTACAAGAATACTCTACAAGGTATAGAAGATTCCAAGGTAATGCTAAAGGATGACATAGACAAGGAATTTGAAGATATGGTGAAGCTGGAATTAGAAGAACTTCAAAAAAATAAGGAATCCTTGGAGCAGGAGCTTAGGGTATTGCTATTGCCAAAAGACCCAAATGATGATAAGAATGTAATAGTTGAAATAAGGGGTGCAGCAGGTGGTGAGGAAGCAGCATTGTTTGCTGGAAATCTTTTCCGCATGTATACTAGATATGCAGAGAGGCAAGGCTGGAAGATAGAGATGCTAAGCTCAAATGCAACTGATATTGGAGGCTATAAGGAAGTTATATTTGCCATAGAAGGTAAGGGCGCATATAGCAAACTAAAGTATGAGAGTGGCGCTCACAGAGTGCAGAGAGTACCTGATACAGAAGCAAGCGGAAGAATACACACATCAACTTCTACAGTAGCAGTGTTGCCTGAAGCAGAGGATGTTGAAGTAGAAATAAATGCCAATGATCTTAGGATTGACGTATTTAGATCTAGTGGTCATGGTGGACAAAGCGTTAACACCACAGACTCTGCGGTAAGGGTAACACATATACCAAGTGGTTTTGTGGTTTCCTGCCAAGATGAAAAATCTCAGCTAAAGAACAAGGATAAGGCTATAAAAGTTCTAAAGTCCAGATTACTTGAATTTGAAACAAAAAAACATAATGCAGAGATAGCCAACGATAGAAAGAGTCAAGTAGGTACGGGAGACAGAAGCGAAAGAATCAGAACCTACAACTTTCCACAAGGTAGAGTGACTGATCACAGAATAGGACTTACAATATATCAACTGGACTCCTTTATGGATGGAGATATAATAGAAATGATAGAAGCACTAAATACAAATGCGCAAGCTGAGAAGCTTACAAACGAGGGATTTAACTAGAATTAATGGACACACAATAATTCTTCTATAAATGTTTTCTCTGAATATAATTACAGAGAATAAACTAAATGTACCATTTATGGAGGTATTAATGTGAATAGACTTGCGGCAGTTACAATTATAGGTTTTTTATGTGGAATGGTCGGAACAGGTTTGGGTGGCTTTTTTACAATGCTCCTCAAAAATCCCACCAAGCGGTTTATGTCGGTGCTTCTCGGCTTTACCAGTGGTATAATGCTATCGGTTGTTTGCTTTGACCTTTTGCCTGAAGCCTTTAAGCTGGGTAGTGTATGGTTAAGCTTTGTGGGAATGGCAATTGGAGTAGGAATGATCCTATTTATAGATGAACTAATGCCTAGCGAGTTTTCTATTTCTAAAAATGCAAGAAAGGGAACAGATATATCATATGGCTTCATAAAAAGTGGTATTCTGTTAGGCATAGGCATAGCGATACATAATTTTCCAGAAGGATTAGCAGTAGGTTCAGGCTTTGCTGCAAACGATTCCTTAGGCTTGGGCTTAGCGATAGTAATAGGACTACATGATATGCCAGAAGGAATTGCAATGGCAGCACCTCTTAGGATAGGAGGCATAAACAAGTTCAAGATACTTTTATATACAATTCTAGCAGGAATACCTATGGGAGTTGGCGCATTTTTAGGTGAACTTGTAGGAGAATTATCTCCGATGTTCATATGCATATGTCTAAGCTTTGCGGCGGGCTCTATGCTATATATAACCTGCGGAGAGCTGATACCTAAGTCTCAAAGCGTATACAAAGGAAGAATATCCACTATAGGCATGCTTATTGGAGTAATGGTTGGAATATTTATATCAACTTCATTTTAACATAAAAACTGTCAGCAATTAGTACATGGTTACTATTGCTGACAGTTTTTATGTGTGTTATTATTAATTTGATTTATTATAATGTTTTAAATTCAGGATAAATGCAGAAACTTAATACAAGTCGAAGCAATATTAGGTTTACATATGATTGCAGGAGGAATTTTCTTGAACACTAAAATATACGAGCTTGATGAAAAAAATATTGACATGGACATAATTAAAGCTGCGGCTGATATTATTAGAAAAAATGGTACAGTAATATTTCCAACAGAAACTGTATATGGACTTGGTGCAAATGGACTATCTACCGAAGCTGCAAGATCAATATTTGCTGCAAAGGGTCGTCCTGCTGACAATCCCTTGATAGTACATATCAGTTGTATAGATATGCTTCTATATGTTATAGGAGAGACTTTATCAGATAAGGCTAAGCTACTGATAGAGAAGTTTTGGCCAGGTCCTCTTACATTGATTTTTAAAAAATCCTCAGTGATACCTATAGAGGTTACTGCTGGACTTGATACAGTTGCAGTTAGGATGCCTGATAATAAAATTGCTCTGGAGCTTATTAAGCAAAGTGGTTTACCTATTGCTGCACCTAGTGCAAATATTTCAGGCAAGCCGAGTCCCACAAAATCAGAACATGTAATTGCTGATATGGATGACAAGGTTGATGCTATACTTTGTGGAAGCAACAGTCGAGTTGGATTAGAGTCCACAGTATTGGATCTGTCTGGAGAAGTGCCTACAATACTAAGACCCGGAGGTATAACCTATGAGGAGCTAAGTGCGGTTTTGGGACAGGTCAAAATAGACAAGGGGTTAGTGGACAGTGAGACAGTACCAAAGGCTCCAGGAATGAAATACACCCACTATGCACCTGAAGCAGCTATGACTATAGTAAGGGGCGAGCTGGAAGCGGTTGTGAATACAATTTTGAAGCTGGCGACAGAGCAGAAGAGCAAAGGCAAAAAGGTAGGGATACTTGCCACTGATGAAACTAAGCACCACTACAAAGATGGTTTAGTAATATCCATGGGCAGCAGAGAAAATATGTATACTGCTGCGGCAAGGGTGTTTGACACTTTAAGAGAGTTTGATAAACAACAAGTTGATATAATATTTGCCGAGGCATTAAATGAAGAAAGTATCGGCATGGCGGTCATGAACAGGCTTAAAAAAGCAGCAGGCTTTAATATAATTGAGGTGTGATAAATGAACAATATTTTATTCGTCTGCACAGGCAATACCTGTAGAAGTAGTATGGCAGAAGCATTACTAAGGCATATCGCAGGAGAAAGTGGCAAAGCAATACATGCAGCTTCAGCAGGCACAGCAGTTTTTGGAAGTAAATGTGCTTCGAAAAATGCTATATTAGCGATGCAGGAGCTGGATATTGACATAAATGCTCACCGATCCAAGAAAGTAACCTTACAGATGCTAATTAATGCAGATTTGATACTGACTATGACAGAAAGCCATAAAATGCAGCTTCTAGCAGTTAAGCCCGATGCAAAGCACAAGATATTTACTATGACAGAATATTGTACTGGAGACAGCAATAGAGATATTTCAGACCCCTTTGGTGGAGATCTGAATACATATAAAATCTGTAGAGATGAAATTGCACATAACTTAAAAAAGCTTATAAATAAATTAAATGAAGAACAATTGAAGGGAGAAAAACAATGAAGATTGCAATTGGAAGTGACCATGGTGGATTTATGCTAAAAAGTGAAATTATAAAACATATCGAAGATCAAGGCTATAAGGTTAAGGACTTTGGCTGTTATTCAACAGACTCTGTAGACTATCCAGATTTAGGGCATGCTGTTGCAGAAGCAGTTGCTAAAGGTGAATGTGAAAAAGGTATTGTGTGCTGCGGTACAGGCATAGGAATATCCATAGCAGCCAACAAGGTGCCAGGAATTAGGGCTGCACTTTGCAATGACTGTTTCTCTGCTAAGGCATCGAGAGAGCACAACAATGCAAATATATTAGCTATGGGAGAGAGAGTAATCGGTGTAGGACTGGCAAAGATGATAACTGATATCTGGCTGACTACAGAATTTGCTGGAGGCAGACATAGCGGAAGAGTAGATAAGCTTACTGAGATAGAATGTAAGTATAGCAAGCGATAAAGGGAGGAACACAAATGAAACAATATAGTAATGTAACAGTTATGAATCATCCAATGATACAGCATAAGCTTACAATTTTAAGAGATAAAAACACAGGAGTAAAAGAGTTTAGAGAGCTGGTTGAAGAGCTTTCTATGTTTATGGGCTATGAAGTTACAAGAAATATTGCCTTGGAAGAGGTAGAAATTGAAACTCCTGTATGCAAAACTAAGTCTATGATAATAGCAGGTAAAAAACTAGCTATAGTTCCTATACTTAGAGCAGGTCTGGGAATGGTCGATGGAATGTTGAGGCTTATCCCTGCTGCAAAGGTAGGTCATATTGGACTTTATAGAGATCCAGAGACTCTTAAACCTGTTGAATACTACTGCAAGCTTCCAAGTGACATTGCAGAGAGAGATATTATAGTTGTTGATCCAATGCTTGCTACAGGAGGTTCAGCAGCTGCTGCTATAACCTTCATAAAGAATAGAGGTGCAAAAAGTATAAAGCTTGTAAACCTAATAGCAGCTCCAGAAGGAATAAAGACGGTAGCTGAAGCCCATACTGATGTAGAAATATATGTAGCGGCTGTGGATGAAAGGCTAAATGACCATGGATACATAGTACCTGGTCTTGGAGATGCAGGAGACAGACTTTTTGGTACAAAATAATTTATGTGGAGGTAATTTTGTGAGACCAAGCTGGGATGAGTATTTTATGAGCATTGCGGAGATTGTAAAAACAAGATCAACCTGCACTAGACGTCAAGTTGGTGCTGTTATTGTAAAGGACAAGCGCATTCTTGCCACTGGTTATAATGGAACTCCCACAGGACTTAAGCACTGTGATGAAGTAGGATGCTTGAGAGAAAAGCTTGGAATACCTTCTGGCCAAAGGCATGAACTTTGCCGAGGTATACATGCTGAGCAAAATGCTATAATCCAAGCAGCAGGTTTTGGAGTTGCCATACAAGGCAGTACAATTTACATAACACTTTCTCCATGTATTCTTTGTACAAAAATGTTAATAAATTCAGGAATAACTAGAATAGTCGCCAAAGAAGCATATGATGACGAATTGGCCTTAAATATGTTGGAAGAGTCAAAAATCGAATACATTAAGCTTTAAAACTGTAAAACGTAAAAATGTAATATAATGGCTGTATTCTCGTATATTCCATATATCTTATTGAAATATTTGGGTAATATATATATATCCTTCATAAATCAACTATCTGCAAAGTTTGACAACAATAATTAGCTAATGTAAAATTGAAATTATGGACATATCATAATATACTTATGAAAACTCAGAATAACATGGGAGTGGTAAAATGAAAATAATCCATATAGCGTTTTTAATAGCTTTGACTGTTGCTTATGTAGTAACTCCATTTGTTATTAAGTTGGCCCACAAGGTAGGTGCTATGGATGTACCAAAGGATAATAGAAGAGTTCACAAAGTGCCAATACCTAGACTAGGTGGATTAGCAATATATATTGCCTTTATGGTGTCAGTACTTGTGACCTTTAAACTTGATACAAGATTGCTTGGAGTAATAATAGGCGGTACAATAATTGTCATCATAGGAATTTTTGATGATATGAAACCTCTTTCTGCAAAAATAAAGCTTTTAGGACAGATTGTGGCAGCAGGGGTTGTTGTATATAGCGGTGTAAGAATAGACTTTATAACAAATCCGTTATCGTATTTATTTGATGGTGTTAATACCTACATAAAATTTGGTAATTGGGCTTATCCTTTGACTATGATTTGGATAGTGGGTATAACAAATGCAATAAACTTCATTGATGGGTTGGATGGCTTGGCAGCTGGAATATCTATAATATCAGCTGTAACACTTTCAGTGGTTGCAATTATTCTAGGTCAAGATTATATGGCTGTCATGGCATTGACCTTGGCAGGTGCAGCTATAGGATTTTTACCTTATAACTTTAATCCAGCAAAGATATTTATGGGAGATACAGGCTCCTTGTTTTTAGGATTTATGCTCTCGGTGATATCAATAATGGGTGTACTAAAGAGTGCGGCGGCACTGTCAATTTTGGTTCCTGTATTTGCAATAGGACTTCCTATATTTGACACCTTAATGGCAATAATTAGAAGATCCTTAAGCGGAAAACCTATTATGCAAGCAGACAAAGGTCACTTACATCACAAAATGTTAGATAAAGGTCTGTCGCAAAAACAAGCAGTATTGACTCTTTATAGTATCAGCGCAGTACTAGGCTTTAGTGCAGTAGTATTGGTAGAGGCAACTTTGAAGGTAGCAATTGTTTTGATATTAGTGGTTTTTCTCTTGGGCTCTATGGGAATAAGGTACTTAAAACCAGTAGAAACAAAAACAAGCAATAGTCATATCAATTTATAATTATTAATGTAAAACATTTAGGTGAGAGTTCGTCTCTCACCTTTAGCATGTAAAATACATAAGAGGTGAAATAAATGATAAAGGTACTTTCAATTTTTGGTACAAGACCAGAAGCCATAAAGATGGCTCCACTAGTTAAGGCGTTAGAAGAGCATCCATCCTTTGAATCTAAAGTTTGTGTTACAGCACAGCACAGAGAAATGCTGGATCAAGTATTAGACATTTTTGATATTAAGCCTGATTATGATTTAGATATAATGAAGAACAGACAAACACTGACTGAGGTTACAACAAATGCTTTAATAGGCTTAGAAAAGATAATAAGAGAGGCAAAACCAGATATAGTGCTGGTTCATGGTGATACGACAACTACCTTTGTGGGTTCTTTAGCAGCTTTTTATAACAAGGTTAAGGTAGGTCATGTGGAAGCAGGGCTTAGAACCTTTAATAAATATTTTCCATTTCCTGAGGAAATTAACAGGAAGCTTACTGGAGTATTAGCAGACGTACATTTTTCACCAACTGACAATGCAAAAGCGAATCTACTTAGAGAAGGAATTCCAGAAGTTGATATATTTATAACAGGCAATACTGCTATTGATGCACTTAAGACTACTGTGAAAAAAGAATTTCAGTTCTATAATCCTGTTTTAAAGGAACTTGAAACCTCTAATAAGAGAATTTTACTAGTTACCGCTCATAGAAGAGAAAACATAGGAGAGCCACTGAGAAACATATGTAATGCATTGAAATTTATTGCAGAAAAGTATGAGGATGTAGAAATAGTATATGCAGTACATAAAAACCCGGCAGTAAGAGAAATTGCTTATGAAATACTTGGCAATTGCGATAGAGTTGATTTACTTGAACCACTTGATGCTGAAGAAATGCACAACATTATGGACAGAAGCTACTTGATTCTTACTGATTCAGGCGGTTTGCAAGAGGAAGCACCCTCTTTAGGTAAGCCAGTCTTGGTACTCAGAAATGAAACAGAAAGACCTGAAGCTATTGAGTTTGGTACTTTAAAGCTTGCGGGCACAGACAAGGACAATATAATAGCCTTAACCGAAGCACTACTAAATAACAAAGAGCTATATAATAAGATGTCAAATGCTGTAAATCCATATGGAGACGGTTCTGCTTCCCAAAGGATAATAGAAAGTCTTTTATTCTATTTTGGTGAGACAACAAAGAAGCCGATTGATTTTTGTGCTTCAATTAAATAAAGAATTATAATATAATCTGTGGAACTTTTCCATGGATTATATTATAATGTACCTAGATTTAATAAATATGGTAATATATCATACTTATTAGGTATTGACTATTGGAGGTGTAGGTGTGAATAAAATTAAATCTATTGATGAGGCATTAGAATACATAAAGGACGGAATGACTATTGCAGTCGGAGGCTTCTTAGGAGTAGGAACTCCTGAAAAGCTGATTGATGCTGTTGTTGCGAAGGGTGTAAAAAACATCACTCTTATCTGTAATGATACAGCTTTTCCTGATAAGGGTATTGGCAAATGGGTAATAAACAAAAATGTTAGCAAGGCGATTGTATCTCATATAGGTACTAATCCAGAAACAGGTAGACAGATGAACACTGGAGAACTAGATGTTGAGCTTGTACCACAAGGAACTCTAGCAGAAAGAGTTAGAGCTGCCGGTGCTGGCTTGGGAGGAGTTCTTACTCCTACAGGAATAGGCACAGTTATTGAGCAGGGCAAGCAAAAGCTTAACATAGAAGGCAAGGATTATCTATTGGAGCTTCCATTAAAAGCAGATATTGCATTGATTAAGGGAAGCATAGTTGATAAGAAGGGAAATGCTTACTACAACAAATCAACGAGAAACTTCAATACATTGATGGCTACAGCCGCAGATATAGTAATAATAGAAGCAGAAAAGCTTGTTGAAGTAGGAGAAATTGATCCATCAAATGTTATGACACCATCAGTATTTATTGATGTGATAGTACAGTAAGTGACAATTAGTAGGGAACGACCTCTGTGTCGCTTCGAATACAAATTGAAGGAGTGAGCTTGGTGATTCAAGATAAAGATAAAAAGCGTGAGGTTATAGTAAAGAGAGTAGCTAATGAGCTAAAGGATGGAGACTTAGTTAATCTTGGAATAGGAATGCCTACACTGGTTGCTGATTATATACCAGAAGGAATAGACATCCTACTTCATTCAGAAAACGGTTTTGTGGGCTTAGGAACTACACCAAAGCCAGGAGAAGAGGATAAGGATATAGTAAATGCTGGTGCTCAGCCAGCATCGCACGTTCCAGGAGCTGCTTATTTTGACAGCAGCATGTCCTTTACAATCATTAGAGGCGGACATCTTGATGTAACAGTGCTTGGAGCATTACAAGTAGACCAGCATGGAAACCTTGCAAACTGGATGATTCCAGGCAAGATGGTTCCAGGTATGGGAGGAGCAATGGACCTAGTAGTTGGAGCAAAAAAGGTTATTATTGCTATGGAACATACTGCTAAAGGTCAACCAAAGATACTCAAGCAATGCACATTGCCATTGACAGCAGCAGGTCAGGTAGACATGATTGTTACAGAAATGGGAGTGATGAAGGTTACTCCAGAAGGTCTAGTACTTACAGAATTAGCACCTGAGACAACTGTTGAAGAGGTAATAGCCATGACAGAGGCAGAACTTATAATAGCTGATGATCTAAAGGCTATGAAGCTTTAAAAATTTTAAGACGGATTTGATATCCGTCTTTTTTTATGCCTTTTTTTGAATATAAATCGTATCCCTCGGCAATAATTTAAAATAAGCAGGAGGGGTAATATGAAGAATAAATATGTAATGGTATTATACTTAGCGTTTATATTAGTTATAGCAATATTTCTTAGCAAAAACTTTAGCAATCTTTCTAAAAAGACAGCTATTGAGGATTCTTTGATAAAGAGTATGGATAGTGCAAAGGCACAGATCATGGAAAGCACTATAAGTGCATGGTCACAAGTAAATAATCAGTTTTTGACAGCGGAACAGGTTGATGCAGAAATGATGTTAGTTTTAGAAACCATCAAACCTGAAAAGTCTACTATAAACATTACAAAGGAAAATAATGACGAGATACATAAGCAGACCTTACATGCTAGTGATGGTAATAAGCATTATAATATCGCTGTAGAATCCATAAAAGTTGAAGATGGTGGAGAAACCTTTGTTATTATCGATGTTTCTATTGATAGCAGCAGTACAGAGCTAACCTCGGAGCGACAAAAGCTGGAGCAGTATTTTTCAGGAAAAAGCAAGAACCCAGAAATAAGCAGCTGTATTATTGGTGTATATAATGGAAAGCTGGATGAGAACCAAATGCAGATGAAACTCAAAGACGCATTGACCTCTGTAAAAGCTAAGCAAGTAGAAGGGCTGATTACAAGCGAAGTAAATAGCATCTCTGCTTTTAGTGGTAACATAGATAACTTTATTTTATCAAATAATAAGAAGGTAAATATGCAGATTGCAATGAGATATAGCTCATATGATGATAAAACCTATATATGGATTGGATCACCGTTAATACAAGTAGAATACTAACTCTAATATTTTTATGGCAATGACACAATAGGAGGAACGAAATTGTCAACTTTAATAATAGAAAGCCCATGCAAGCTACAAGGCACAGTAAATATAAGCTGTGCCAAAAACGCAATCCTTCCCATAATAGCGGCGACACTTTTAACGGAAGGTAAATGCAAATTGGAGGATATTACTGCACTAGAAGATGTAAAGGTAATGATTGAGGTAGTAAAATCACTTGGTGCAGAAGTAAACCAAAATAATGAAGGTACACTTGAGGTTTTTGCAGATAAAATTTTAAGCCATGAAGCTTCCTATGAGCTTATTAGAAAGATGAGGGCATCATTCTTAATAATGGGTCCCATGCTTGCAAGGATAGGAAAGGTGAAGATATCCCTTCCTGGAGGCTGTGCAATTGGCTCTCGCCCAATAGATTTACATCTTAAAGGCTTTGCAGCTCTAGGTGCAAATATTACCTTAGGACATGGATATATTGAAGCCAATGCAGACAAGCTGAAGGGTGAAAGTATATATTTAGACTTCCCAAGTGTAGGAGCGACAGAAAATATAATGATGGCAGCAGCTTTAGCTGAAGGATTAACAACAATAGAAAATGCTGCTGAAGAGCCAGAAATAGTGGATTTGGCAAATTTCCTAAACAAAATGGGTGCAAGGGTAAAGGGTGCTGGTACTGACACTATAAAAATAGAAGGGGTTAAAGAACTAACTGGTACAACTCATACGGCAATACCAGACAGGATAGAAGCAGGAACCTTTATGGTAGCGGCAGCTGCTACCAGAGGTGATGTGCTGATTAATGGGGTAGTGCCAGAACATGTTAAACCGATAACAGCCAAGCTTAAAGAAATGGGCGTTGAGGTTCATGAGTATGAGAAAGCTATCCAAGTGAAAGCTACAGATTGTTTGATGTCTGTTGATATAAAAACTATGCCTTATCCAGGATTTCCTACTGACATGCAGTCTCCCATGATGTCAGCTATGTGTGTAGCAAAGGGAACAAGTGTAATAAGTGAAACTGTATTTGAAAACCGATTTATGCATATTAGTGAATTGAAGCTAATGGGTGCAAAGATAAAGGTGGAAGGTAGAAGTGCTATAGTAGAAGGAGTAGAGAGACTTAGCGGAGCAAAGGTTAGAGCTACTGACTTAAGAGCAGGAGCTGCACTTATAATAGCTGGCTTGTGTGGCGATGGGCGTACTGAAATATCAGATGTATACCATATCGACAGGGGCTACATAAAAATAGAAGAGAAAATGAGAGGACTGGGAGCAAACATAACGAGGGTGTAAGGAACTAAAGCAAAAGGGACGGTTCTTTTTGCTTTTCCCATCTCTCTTCAAGCTGACTTTGTGGACTGCACTATTACTTATTTCTAAAAGATATGCAATCTGCCTATGGGTTAACCTACTGTCCTTTATCAGATTTTGAATCAACTCATCTAAATAAACTTGATTTTTTATAATCTGTCGTTATTCTATTAATCCCTTACTAAAAATATTTTCTCTATTGTCCCCCCTAAGCATTATATCATTTTTCCATATCTAAAGCAAAAAGAACCGTCCCTCCTGCTTCTATTGTTTTATTTTATTGTTCAATCTAACGTATGAAATCCTAAATGCAAAACCTAAATATAAATAACATTATCGAACAATTACTATCAAATAATTGTCAGTAATGTTATAATTAACATTAATATGTAAAATTATATTAGAGGTGAAGCAATGAATAAGTTAACGCTAGATGACATTAAAATATTGGGTGAAGGAGCGCAGGTTAAGAGGCTAATTGAAGCTAAGTATGATACCTTGAAAAAATTCCACCAACAAGAAAACCCTTCAATGGCTTTAAAGTCAGTCATGGACTATTGCTGTAACAAAAAAATACATTCAGGAACCTTCAAGTGTTTAGTAGTTAATAAATTGGATATGGGATGGGAAGAAATTGTTCTGACTGAGTCGCAGCAAGTAACTAAACATGTAAATGAAATATATAACAATATTATATTGTATAGAGAAGAGTCAGATATTCAGCTTTTTAACCAGCTTATTGATTTGTGTAGCAAGTATAAGCTTATAAACGAAAATGTTTTAATGTGTAGAAATGTTGCAAAAAATTATCATTATAGAAATAACAACATGAAGGCGATTGAGTATTATAACAAGGCTATTAATCTTATAGGCAATCAAAACATTGATACATTGGTATCACTAACTGTTGAACTGGCAGATCATTATTTTATGGAGCAATATACTGATGAATGTGAGAACCTATTTAAAGAAGCTCAATATTATGTTGAAAACAATAAATTAAGCAATGCAGCTTTATATAAATACTATTTTCGTAGAGGAGTAGTGCGTAATATAGAAGGAAAATACGCCGAAGCTAGAGAATATCTAGAAAAATCAATCCAATATGCAGATAATAACACTGAATCAATGAGTGAAAAGGGTGCTGCTTTTTTATCATTAGGGTCTTCTTTTAAAAGAGATGGAGACTATGAAGAAGCAAAGAAAAACTATTTTTTCTCTCTTATTCATTTCCACGACAAAGATTTATATGGAAGAACTGCTGCTTTTAATAATCTAGCAGATTTATACTGTAATATGCATGATTATGATCAAGCAATTAAATTTATTGACCAAGCAAAGGACTTGTTAGAAGGAGATAGGGTAGATTACAAATACTTTATGGTTTCTCAAACATATGCCGAAATAAAATTAATGCTTGGAGACACTTCGGCTTGCTATAGTTTTTTTGAGGCTTTAAAGACAACTGCCAACAGTTCTATAAATAAAAATAATATTAAAATTAGAATTAATAGCATGATTAATACCTTAGAGGATATTGATCTGCTAAGAGGATTATATAAGACAATTAATTATATCAAAGAAAATACTAGCAATGACATGTACAAAGATACACTTTATTCATGTATCGGTAGGATATATGAGAAATTATTATACAAGGAGGTATACTATGTTTAAATTTAAGAGTATATTTAAATACTTCATCATTACACTTTTAATAGTAGCTTCTTTATCAGGAATAAAATCAACTTTTGTATATGCATTTGATGTTGATGATCCGTACCCTCAAAGCATCATAAACCCAACATATAATTTATAGCTATAGTTCAGTAAAATAGAAAACAAAAAGGAGGTATACTATGTTTAAATTTAAGAGTATATTTAAATGCTTCATCATTACATTTCTAATAGTAGCTTCTTTATCAGCAATAAAAGCAACTGATGTATATGCATTTGAGGATGGAGATCCGTACAGAAAAAATGTTGTAAACCCAACATATAATTTATAGCTCTAGTTCAGTAAAATAAAAAACAAAAATGGTAAAACAATAATTAGGAGATGGAGACATCTCCTAATTATATACATAGAGTTAAAAATAATTTTAATAAATTTGCGACAAATAATGACTCTTTACAGAAGAATTATATGAAAAGTTATATAATATTTTAGCTCACAACAGAGAAATCTGTTAATTTAGAGCATATATATTATTAATATAATGTTACCTATACAAATATGGAATAAGATGACAAATACAAAGCTTTACAATTGCTAACAAATTTGTTAAACTGACAAAGTAAACGCAAAGTAATGAGACATTACATATTGATTGAAAGGAGGGTGAATAAATTATATTAGTTGGAAAAGTGAAAGAGTCGGATTTCTCCGACTCACCAAGCGTAATAGGTTCTCCATTGCAAAAAGAAACCTATTTATGTTTTAAGCATATCACTTTTTCTAAAAGTTGTAAATAACATATAAAAATTTAATTGGAAAAGGTGGTAAATAATGACCAAGGAATTAAAAGAACGAAATGATGTTGATAAATCACTTACATGGGATTTATCAGCAATTTATAAGACGGAAGAAGAATTTAATGAAGCTGTAAAAGAAACTGTAGAGTTGACTGAACAGGTAGAAAAGAGCTTTAAAGGAAAATTAAATTCAGCAGCAACAATAAATCAATGCTTAGATAAGTTAAAAAAACTAGTACAAAATATGAGACTCACATTATCCTATACAAATCTTGCGGTTTGTGTTGACCAGAATAACGTAAAGAACCAAGCTAAAGATATGAAGCTTATGAATGTATTGACAGATTTGGATAGTAGAATAAGCTTCATTGATAGTGAAATTTTAGAAGCTGATGAAAAGGTTATCCAGCAGGCAATAAGTGAATCCAAGGACAATAGTAATTATTTAAAGGATATTATAAGACTAAAAGAACATTCACTTCATCCTGATGTTGAGAGAGTGCTGACTGCTCTATCAGAAATCTTACGTTCTCCTTACACTATATACAATAGAGCAAAGCTAGTAGACATGGATTTTCAACCCTTCAATGTAGATGGAAAAGAATATCCCCTTAGCTTTGTACTATTTGAAAACGAATGGGAATATGAAAAAGATACTAAGATTAGAAGAGCAGCTTTTGATGCTTTTTCAAATAAATTAAGAGAATATCAACACACAGTAGCGGCAGCTTATCAAGCTCAAGTACGAAAGGAAAAAACCTTATCAACGCTTAGAGGCTTCGACTCTGTAATAGACAGTCTGTTATTTCCTCAAAAGGTAGAAAGAGAGTTGTATGACAGACAGATAGATTTGATTATGGAAAAGCTAGCACCACATATGAGAAAATATGCAAAGCTTATTCAGAAAATAAATGGATTAGATGAATTAACCTTTGCAGATTTAAAGCTACAGGTGGATCCAGGTTATGAGCCTGAGATAACAGTAGAGGAATCAAAAAAATATATTCATGAGGCACTGTCTGTATTGGGAGAAGATTATTTAGAGGTAATTAAGAAAAGCTATGATGAACGCTGGATTGATTTTGTTCAAAATAAAGGAAAATCGACAGGAGCCTTTTGTGCTAGCCCATACGGCAGCCATTCTTATATATTGATATCGTGGACAGAAAGAATGAGAGAAGTGTTTGTATTAGCTCATGAGTTAGGGCATGCAGGACACTCCTATCTAAGTCAACAAAATCAGAATATATTTGACGCAGATATATCCTTATATTTTATAGAAGCACCATCTACCATGAATGAGATGCTTATGGCAAATTATCTTATGAAGATAAATGATGACCCTAGGTTTAAGAGATGGGTTTTATCCTCCATAATAAATCGTACATATTATCATAACTTTGTAACTCATCTATTGGAAGCTGCATATCAAAGGGAAGTATATAAGATAATAGATGAAGGGGGAAGCGTACAGGCTTCAAAGCTTAGTGAAATAAAAAGAAATGTTTTGGAAAAGTTTTGGGGAGATACAGTGAAAATAAACGAAGGTGCTGAGCTTACTTGGATGAGACAGCCTCACTATTTTATGGGACTTTACCCTTATACTTATAGTGCAGGACTTACTATAGCTACAGAAGTAAGTAAGAGGATATTAGATGAAGGACAGCCTGCTATAAATGATTGGAGAGAGGTATTAAAAGCAGGTGGAACCAAGACTCCTGCTGAGCTTGCTAAGATGGCAGGAGTAGATATCACAACAGATAAGCCTCTTCTTGATACAATAGAGCATATAGGCAATATAATTGATAATATAATAAAGCTTACAGAACAAATAGAACAAAGTGGAGATAAATAGTATATATTAGTTATTGCATAAACAAAAACACCTGCTGTATAAATACGGCAGGTGTTTTTGCGTTTTTGAAACTATTATTACTAAATTTATTATACAAGCATTTACCCCACAATTTATATTCCGCTGTTTATAGAATGAACAAATAGATGTCATATATTTTATTAAATGGAAATATGATTGATATATATGTTTTGTACTAATAATAACACTAGAAGAGGGGATAGATTTGAAGAAGGTCTTAGTGGGGATTACTGCGTTTATTATTATTATTTTTTTGTTGCCTTTAATAATTTTAAAGAGTTGTACAAGTGAAGAGCCAAAGAAAATCAACGATATTGGAGAAACAGATGATTTAAGCATCACAGTTTTCAATGTGGCAGAGGGAGAACTTCAAGAAATGAAACTGGAGGAATATATTTTGGGAGTGTTAGCAGGTGAGATGCCCTCTGAATTTCACATTGAAGCATTAAAAGCTCAAGCCCTTGCGGCTAGAACATATACATTGATGAGAACAAAAGAATTTGGTGGGGAAGGCTGCGAGAAGCATCCTGGAGCGGACGTATGTACAGATTCGACTCATTGTCAAGCGTATAAAGATCCCAAAAACATAAAGGTTAATTATGAGAAATATAAAGAGGCAGTACAAGACACTAAGGGAGAGGTAATTGTTTATAACGATGCACTTATAGATGCTGTGTTTCACTCAACAAGTGGTGGGAAAACTGAAAATTCAGAGGATGTTTGGTCTAGTAAGGTGCCATATCTGAGAAGTGTAATAAGTGAATATGAGGAGCGCTCTCCTAAGCTTATTACAAAAAAGGAAATTAAGGTCAGTGAGTTTATAGCTACTATGAAAAATCTGGATAGCGGGATAAAGCTAAGCAGTAAGAATATAAAAAACCAAATAAAGATAATTGATAGAAGCGAGGGCGGACGTATTAGCAGCATTGAAATAGGCGGAAAGGTAATAAGCGGATATGCGGTAAGAGGTGCATTGGGGCTAAACTCGTCAAATTTCAATATTACCTACAGCGGTGATAATATACTATTTACAGTAACAGGCAATGGACATGGCATAGGGCTTAGCCAGTATGGAGCAGATGGAATGGGGAGAAATGGTTCGCTTTATACAGAAATAATAACACATTACTATCAAGGGGTGGAAATAATTAAGATAGAAGAATTAACGAGATAGAAAAATAAGTATATAAAAAGTATAAAATAATAACCTGTACTTGTATTATTCTTGGAATTGCTGGAAATAATATTGGTGGAGGTGTAGTACATGAAATTTAATGATTTATTTAGAAATCGTAGAAATATTTACTTTGTTTCACTACTTATGATTGCTTTTTTGGTAGCTGGAGGAATATGGCAGTATAACAACTATGTAGGCTATAAAATGTCACAGACAGATTTTGAGAACCAACTAAATGACTTAGATAAACTATTAGAGGATCAAGGTGACATTGAGGCACAGATAATTGAAGATGAACCTGCCGAAAGCAGGAACATTGATGGACAGGTAAAAGAAGTAGCAAACACAAACCTTGATACAAAAAAGCCATCGGCACCTATAATAATAAACGGTCCCACAGCTAAAACCGATAATGACAAAGCAATATCAGTAGCAAAGGCAGAGCCTGTAAATATAGATACTATGCTTTTGCCTGTGTTTGGTAATGTTTCTACCGACTACGCTGATACTGGTCTAGTCTACTCGAAAACTATTGACAGCTGGATTACACATTCTGGATTAGACATAAAAGCAGAAGAGGGTAGTCCGGTAAGAGCAGCCCTAGGTGGTATTGTTGCAGAACTTACAAATGATGCTCAGTGGGGACTTACTATTGTTTTGAACCATGGAGATGGCGTATATACAAAGTATAGTAACTTATCCACCTTAGAGCTTGTAAGTCTGGGACAGAAGATAAAAAAAGGCGATGTAATAAGTGGCGTGGGCAAGACAGCCTTGTGCGAGATAGCTGAAGATCCTCATTTACATTTTGAATTAATGAGAGATAAACAAAATATAAACCCCAAAAACTACTTGCCTAAAAATTCACTTAAGTAATGACAAATCCAATGGGTTTAAAGTTCTAATTGAAAAAAACATGCATATTAATGTAGAAAGACACCAATAAGGGGGTTGTAGTAATTGAAGGATTATATTGAAGAAAGAGCGTTGGAAATAGCTAAATATATCATAAGCAGTAAAACAACAGTTAGAGACGCAGCAAGAATTTTCGGAGTAAGCAAAAGCACTGTACATAAAGATGTTACAGAAAGACTTCCAAGGATTAATCCTAGCGTTGCAATGCAGGTAAAAGAAATAATGGATCAAAATAAAGCAGAGAGGCACATCAGAGGCGGAAGAGCTACAAAAATAAAATACCAATCTGTTAGCTTATAAAATTACATAAGTTTTATTGATGACCGATATGCTATAATAGTAATATCGGTCTATAAATTTTTGAGTTGTATATAAAGTGTATCATTTAATAAAAAAGAAGGAATTTTAACATTTCTGTAGAAAAGAGAATGGATTAACTATGCTATAAAAGTATAATTACTTATAAATTAGACAAGAGACCACATTACAATTAATATTAATGGAGGTAGTTTTATGTTCGGGTTTGGGGGACAAGACATCGGTATCGATTTAGGTACAGCCAGCGTTTTAGTATATATTAAAGGAAAAGGTATTGTGCTTCAAGAGCCTTCTGTTGTAGCTATAGACAGAAACAACAATAGGATATTGGCAGTAGGAGAAGAAGCAAGACTTATGCTAGGAAGGACTCCTGGAAATATAGTAGCTATAAGACCCTTGAGAGAAGGAGTTATATCAGACTATGAAATTACAGAAAAGATGCTTAGATATTTTATTGATAAAGCCGTTGGCAGAAGAAGATTGTTTAAGCCAAGAATGATAGTATGTGTACCAAGTGGAGTTACAGAAGTTGAGAAGAGAGCGGTTAAGGATGCTGCTAACAACGCTGGTGCAAGAAACATACAATTGATAGAAGAGCCAATTGCAGCAGCTATAGGAGCGGGTCTTGACATTGCTAAGGCAAGTGGAAACATGATAATAGATATCGGTGGAGGAACTACTGATATTGCAGTAATTTCGCTTGGTGGTATTGTTGTATCTACTTCCATTAAGGTTGCAGGCGATAAGTTCGACGAAGCAATAGTTAGATATATGAGGAAAAAGCATAACATAATGATTGGTGAGAGAACTGCTGAAGAGTTGAAGATAACTGTAGGAACAGCATTCCCTAGAGAAGAGCAAGTAACTAAGGAGGTCAGAGGCAGAAACCTTATTTCAGGCTTACCAAAGACCATAGAGGTAACTTCAGAGGAAATGTTAGAAGCTTTAGCAGAGCCTGTATCTGCGGTTGCTGATGCAGTACACTCAGTTTTGGAAAGAACACCACCTGAGCTTTCAGCAGATATAAGTGACAGAGGAATTGTAATGACTGGTGGAGGTTCTTTGCTTCATGGATTAGATATGTTAATTTCTAAAAGAACTAATATACCAGTGTACATAGCTGAGGATGCAGTATCCTGCGTTGCTATTGGTACTGGGAAGTCTTTAGATAACTTTGATATCTTGGTTGAATCAGATGTAAACTCAGACAGAAGAATATAACAAAAAATTAGCAAGACTGACTTATTTGTCAGTCTTGTTTTATTTTACATGGTAAATTGTATACATTTTGAAAATGATATGTTGTGACGGATTTATGTATCTGCCTAAACTAAAAATAAATTTAAAGAATCCTCAAATACATGCCGATAAACATACTGAGAAAAAAAACGGGTGGTTTTAATATATGATTAGAGGATTATACATAGCGGCATCGTCTGCTATGTCTGAAAACAAAAGAATAGATGTTATAGCCAACAACATTGCCAACGTGAATACAAGCGGCTTCAAGAAGGACTCCTTGATAACCGAAAGCTTTCCTGAGGTATTAATTAAGAGAATTGGTTCAAACGATACCAAGGATATGTTGTCAGGAACTCCAACTACAGGAAATGTAGATTTTGAGAGCAAGGGTGGTTTGTATTATGCATCGGCAAAATCAGGCTTTTTCAATGTTCAAACCCCTAATGGGATAGATAAGAGCAAAAGCATAAGATTTACTGTAAATGATGAAGGATATGTGACTACACCTCAAGGTGATTATGTATTAGGTATAAATGGTCCAATATATGCAGGACAGGGAAATATAACTGTAAACGACAAGGGAGAGGTACTGACAGCAGGAACAGTTGCAGATAGACTGAAAGTTTCAAACCCTGTTGGCTTCATAGGAAACATGAGCTATGGAGTACATGCAGATGAGGTTTTTACAAGCTTTGAGCAAGGCCCTTTAGTAACGAGCGGTAATTCTCTAGATATTGCCTTTCAAGGAAAGGGATTCTTTGCAATAGAAACTCCTAAGGGAGAACGATATACAAGAAGCGGTGAGTTTACTCTAGATTCTGAAGGTTACGTGACTACAAAGGAAGGCTATAAGGTTTTAGGACAAAACGGATATATTCAAATACAAGGCAAAAACATCACAATAGATGAAAACG
The DNA here is from genome assembly GCA_942492835.1 of uncultured Clostridia bacterium. GTDB lineage: Bacteria > Bacillota > Clostridia > Lutisporales > Lutisporaceae > GWB2-37-7. The sequence goes on from OW818645.1 coordinate 2,452,432, forward strand.
GTAAGATATTTAGTGATGATAACGAGATAGATACATTAAAGCTGGTAGACTTTACGGACTATAAGCTTCTTCAAAAAGAAGGAGATTCATTGTTTACCGATGTCAGCGGTGATCCTCAAAACATGATAGAGGCAGAGGGTTTGCTGCAACAAGGCTTCACAGAAGCCTCAAATGTAAACTCGGTAAAGCAAATGGTCGAGATGATTACAGTACTTCGTTCCTATGAAGCAAACCAAAAGATTATAAAAACCCATGATGAAATGCTTGATAAGGCAGTAAATGAGATTGGCAGAATATAGATAAAGAAAAGGATTTGGAGGTAAAAAGCAATGATGAGAGCACTTTGGACTGCAAGCACAGGTATGACGGCACAACAGCTTTATGTTGATACTATATCAAATAATATTGCAAACGTTAACTCAACAGGATATAAGAAAAATAGGATAGAGTTTAAGGACTTGCTATACGAGACTTTAGAGAGAGGGCTTGTGAAGGATGGTCAAGGTAAACCAGTAAATCTGCAAGTAGGGCATGGTGTAAAGGTTTCTGCCACTACAAAGTTTTTTACAGCAGGAAGTTTGGAAGCTACAAGTAACCCTTATGATTTAGCTATAGATGGTGCTGGATTTTTTAAGGTAACTGGAGCAAATGGGGAAGAACTTTATACAAAGGATGGAAGCTTCAAAATCTCTGCTGATGGAGAGAACATGAAGCTAGTTACATCTGATGGATATTTTGTTCAAGGCAGCAATGGGGATATTGACTTGGGTTCTAATGTAAAAGATGTTATAATAAACGAGAGCGGTCTAATAACTGTAAATAGAACAGATGGCACGATGGAAGAAATAGGGACAATGTCAATTGGAACTTTTGTAAATCCTGCTGGTTTAGAAAGTGTAGGTAAGAATCTTTTCAAAGGCTCTTTAACTAGTGGAGAGGTCTTTGATGCAACTGAGGATGGCTCAGGTGGAGATATACTTCAGTCGTATCTGGAAACCTCCAATGTTCAAGTAGTAGAGGAAATGGTTAAGCTTATTCAAGCACAGAGAGCTTATGAAATAAACTCAAAATCAATACAAACAGCTGATGAAATGCTTGGAATGGCAAATAATTTAAGAAGATAGTAGTTTAATACATAGTAAGAGGTGATAGTATGGTTTCTTCAATAAGTGGAATAAATAACAATCTAGAACTGAATGTAAATACTAGTAAGACTAAATTGGAACAAAATGAATTTGAAGATATACTAAAATCTGCACAGGAAGAGCAAGATGGTGAGAAGCTTTTGGAGACCTGCAAAAAGCTTGAATCAGTATTTGTAAATATGATGTTTAAGCAGATGCAGAGCACTGTTCAGAAGTCTGAGCTTGTAGATGGCGGCTTTGGTGAGGATGTATATAATGACATGCTTACAGAAGAATATTCTGAGAAAGCATCTCAGTGCAACGGGGTAGGACTCGCTCAAATGATGTATAAACAATTATCCAGAAACATTACAAATAAAAACGAGGTATAAAATGTTAAATAATATAGACATTCAAAAGATATTGCCACACAGATACCCATTTTTGCTGGTGGACAAAATCACAGAAATTGAGTATGGTAAAAAGGCTATAGGTATAAAGAACGTAACAGTAAATGAACCATTTTTCCAAGGTCACTTTCCAGGCAATCCGATTATGCCAGGCGTACTGATAGTTGAAGCTATGGCACAGGTAGGAGCAGTATCAATACTTGGAATGGAAGATAATAAGGGCAAGCTTGCTGTATTTGCAGGTATTGACGGATTGAGATTTAGAAGACAGGTGGTACCTGGTGATACTCTTAGGATGGAAGTAGAGATGATAGCCATTAAGAGAGGCATCGGAAAAGCAAAAGCTTCAGCATATGTAGATGATGAACTTGCAGCTTCAGGAGAACTGATGTTTGCAATAGTAGAAAACAAAGAAACAAACAAATAAAAACCTGCTAAGGCAGGTTTTTATTATTCATTTACTATTGAAATATAAATTATATTGTAGTGCATCATATATACCTTTTGAGATTACCTCAGCCATCTTCATAATAAGATTGAGTCTTATATTATGTAAAAAGAAAAAGTCCTCATTTTCACAGGAATCTACAATTCCAATAATAGAGATATCTCCTACTGCTGGCAGCTTTTTGCCCACACCCTTACCAGGGAAAAGGCAGTCAGTTTTTAGCTGTATACTTCCGATGTTATCTTCTACGCCTAAGCAAGCATCTAAAGCTATAATCTTGTGATGAGGATATGTAAGCTGTATGGATGAAAGTCGATTTTTTAAGTTTACTGCATGTATAGGATCATTTAATGTGCCAAGGACAGGGAAATTTGGTTCCATTTTCTCCAACATAGTACCTACTAAGGGACCTAAGCAATCACCAATATAGCGGTCTGTGCCTATACATAATACCAAATTTTTCTCATCAATATTTTTTCTAAGAAAATTTGATATCAAAAAGTTGGCATTATCTTTATAATAGTAGGTTCTTATACTTGCTTTGGAGTCCTCTGTGGCATACTCATTGGAGATGTTATGTAAATCCATCAAGTTTAATCCTCCCTTGAAAAAGCAAAGGCACATTTTTTATATAGCCTTTAAAGCTTTTTTTAATATATATAGAGAGGAATCTTTAATTATTACAATTTGTATTATTTTATTTAAATATATAGAACATTATTATATAAATGTAAATTGTTCAGTGCGATATATATAGACAATATTGAGAAAGCTAATAACAAAGCATGATTTTTATATAAACACGTTACAGCTTGTACATTCATATAATATTTATCAAGAGTCTGTAAGTAAAATATTGAATTTTTGACAAAAAAAGAAGAGAAACATAAAGAAAAAGGTTAGATAAAGTTATTGCTGCGGATAACTATACTCTATGTTTGTTTGTCCACAAGTGATTATGTGAACTGTATTGTATATTAGTTTCAATGTATGTTTTAAAAAGATAAAATCTAATTTACATAAAAACGTATAATTTATCTTAAGAAGAAGCATGATAGATTATGAGAGATGTAATCAAGAAATTTAGGTTAATTTGGTCAGAAATTGCTATTGAAAGAGTAAAACAATTAAGATATAATAGAGAAGTCGCGTCGGGGTGTAGCGCAGTTGGTAGCGCGCGTGGTTTGGGACCATGAGGCCGCAGGTTCAAGTCCTGTCACCCCGACCACTAATATCTCAATTGTTAGGCCCATTGGTCAAGCGGTTAAGACACCGCCCTTTCACGGCGGCTACAGGGGTTCGAATCCCCTATGGGTCACCATTTATGGGAGCATAGCTCAGCTGGGAGAGCACCTGCCTTACAAGCAGGGGGTCACAGGTTCGAACCCTGTTGTTCCCACCATTACAATTTTATAAATGCTGGTGTAGCTCAATTGGTAGAGCAGCTGACTTGTAATCAGCAGGTCGCGAGTTCGAATCTCATCACCAGCTCCATTTTCGGAGGAGTTCCCGAGCGGCCAAAGGGGGCAGACTGTAAATCTGTTGTCTCAGACTTCGATGGTTCGAATCCATCCTCCTCCACCATTTAAGATAGTATTGCATTTATGATATTAATATCATAAATGCTTTTTTCTTTATAAAAAGCAGAAATGTATAAAATAGATATATATAAAACATAATGAAATAAAGACCAATTGTTGACATTAATTCTAGTGTATGATAGGATAGTTCTTGAACAAATAAATATGTCCTTATCAAGAGAGGTGGAGGGATCGGCCCTATGAAGCCCGGCAACCGACGTAAGTACGGTGCCAATTCCAACGAAGCTGTTTAACAGCTTTGAGAGATGAGGGAGAGTTACAGCGTTATTAAACTCCTTCGTTGAAGGAGTTTTTTTATTTTGCAAACAATAAGACTTGGATTTACAAATGAGGAGGTAAAATAATGGTTAGAAAGTTATTCACGTCAGAGTCAGTAACAGAAGGACATCCAGATAAAATCTGTGATCAAGTCTCGGATGCGGTATTAGATGCAATTTTAGCACAAGATCCAATGGGAAGAGTTGCTTGTGAAACTTCAATAACAACAGGTATGGTGCTAGTAATGGGGGAAATATCCACATCATGCTATGTTGATATACCCAAAATAGTGAGAAAAACTATTGAGGAGATTGGGTATACAAGAGCAAAATATGGTTTTGATAGTGATACTTGTGGTGTTATCACAGCGATACATGAGCAATCGGTTGATATCGCTTTAGGTGTTGATAATGCGCTTGAAGCTAAAAAAGGTGAAATGACAGATGCTGAGATAAACTCAACAGGTGCAGGAGATCAAGGTATGATGTTTGGATATGCCTGTGATGAGACTCCAGAGCTTATGCCAATGCCAATTTCGTTAGCTCATAAGCTGGCAATAAAACTATCTCAAGTAAGAAAAGATGGTACACTTGATTATTTGAGACCAGATGGTAAAACACAGGTAACAGTAGAATACGAGGATGGCAGACCTATTAGAATAGATACAGTCGTCGTATCGACTCAGCATAGCCCTGAGGTAGACCATGACACTATAGAAAGAGATATAATGGAATATGTTATAAAACCAATCATTCCAGAAGATATGCTTGATAAGGATACTAAGTATTTTGTCAATCCAACAGGCAGATTCGTAATAGGAGGACCACATGGAGACTCTGGCTTGACAGGTAGAAAGATTATTGTTGATACGTACGGTGGGTATGCAAGACATGGCGGTGGAGCTTTCTCGGGGAAGGATCCAACAAAGGTTGATCGTTCTGCATCCTATGCAACGAGATACGTTGCTAAAAATATAGTTGCAGCAGGCTTGGCATCAAAGTGTGAGGTACAGGTTGCATATGCTATAGGTGTTGCAAAGCCGGTATCTGTATTGGTTGAAACCTTTGGAACAGGCAAGCTTACTGATGAGAAGATCTCAGAAATCGTTACAAAGGTATTTGACTTAAGACCTGCCGCTATAATAAGAGATTTGGATCTGAGAAGACCTATTTATAGACAGGTTGCTGCATATGGGCACATGGGCAGAACTGATATTGATGTGACATGGGAAAAGACAGATAAAGTTGAAGAGCTAAAGAAGTTAGCAGGAATTTAATTAAAATAGCAGTAAGGCTGATGACAAGCGTCGTCAGCCTTTAATATATTTTAGTGTGTTTAGCAAATTTGTAAATGATAAGAAAACAGCTACTAAAAAATATTTTGTTTAAAATATATGCTATATAACTTATAATAAATACAATGACAAAAAGCAGAGGTGTAGTACAATGGATGAAATTCAAGGAACCATATATGAAATAGTTTTTAGAAATGAGCAAAATGGCTACTCGGTAATAGAGCTTGAAAGTGAAAAACAGCTTGTTACTTTGGTAGGATACTTTGCTTATGCCAATTTAGGTGAAACTATAAAGGCATATGGTACTTGGGTACAGCATCCTGATTATGGGAAGCAGTTTAAAATGGAAACTTGTATTTCAGTTTCACCTTCTACGCTTTATGGAATTGAGAAATATCTTGCTTCAGGCTTAATATCAGGTATAGGTCCTCATACTGCAAAAAAAATGGTAGAGAAATTTGGTTTGGATACCTTAGATATAATACAGTACAGTCCTGCTCGATTGACCGAAATAGAGGGCATCGGTTCTAAGAAGGCTGATAAAATTTTTGAAGCTTTTCAGGAACAAAAAGAATTGAAGGATATTATGATGTTCCTTGAGCAGTATGATATAAGCCCAACGTATGCAGTGAGAATTTACAAGACATATGGAATTAATACTATAGCTGATATAAAAGAGAATCCCTATAGACTTGCAGATGACATATCAGGAATAGGGTTTAAAATGTCAGATAGGATTGCCTTGTCAATGGGAACCCCTGTTGATTCAGAATATAGAATTAGCTCTGCTACTAAGTATAGTCTGAACTGGTTTCATGGCAGTGGTCATACCTATGTGCCTCAAGATGAGCTTTGCAGAACCACTTCAGAGCTTTTAGGAGTAAATGAGGAAATAGTGCAGCAAAATATTATTAGATTGTTTATTGACAAACAACTAGTAGTAGAAAATTTAAACGATATTAGAGCTGTATATTCAATATCCTTTCATAAGGCGGAAACGGGAGTAGCACGAAGACTTCTACAGCTCCGTTTGTATAATGTAAGACAGCTGGAGGTTGATATAGAAGCTGAGCTTAAGAAGATTGAGGAAAGTCAGGATATAACCTTAGCGGAGAAACAACGGAAGGCTGTAAGTGAAGCGATGAACAATGGAGTGCTGATTGTTACAGGCGGACCAGGTACGGGTAAGACCACCATCATAAAGACAATAATAGATATTTTTGAGAGGAAGGGTATGTCGGTTCTTCTCGCAGCACCAACTGGAAGAGCTGCAAAGCGTATGCAAGAGGCAACCAGCAGAGAGGCTAAAACTATTCACAGACTGCTGGAATTTGGTTTTGGAGATAGTGATGAGGAGATGTTCTTCCAAAAGAACGAAGAGTCTCCACTAGAATGTGACGTTATAATCGTGGATGAAGTATCCATGATAGATATAATATTAATGAATAATCTACTAAAGGCTATAGCTGAAGGTACAAGGCTAATACTGGTAGGGGACGTTGATCAGCTTCCTTCGGTTGGAGCGGGAAATGTGCTAAGAGATATTATAGATAGTGACTCAGTGCCTGTAGTGAGATTAAATGAGATATTCAGACAAGCACAGGAGAGCCTTATAGTAATGAATGCCCATAGGATAAACAATGGCGAAGCTCCTATACTTGACCAAAAACAAAAGGACTTTTTCTTCATGCATCAGGAGGATCAACAAGCTATAGTAAGAACTATTGTGCAGTTATGCAAGGAGAGACTCCCCCGATATTATAAAACTACCTTTATGGAGGGTATTCAGGTACTTTCACCAATGAAGAAAGGTACCTGTGGTATAAATAATTTAAATAACGAGCTGCAAAAAATACTAAATCCAGAAGAACCAAACAAGAAGGAAAAGCCCTTTAGAGATTTTGTATTTAGAGTCGGCGATAAGGTTATGCAGATAAAGAACAATTATAAGATGAAGTGGCAGAGTATTATTGATTTTGAAAAGGAAGGCGAAGGAATCTTTAATGGAGATATAGGAATAATAATTAATATTGACAGTGAGGAACAGATTATTGAAGTGGTGTATGACAATGAGAAGCTTATAAGGTATGATTTTACACTACTAGATGAGCTTGAACTTGCTTATGCACTTACTGTACATAAAAGCCAAGGCTCAGAGTTTCCGATTCTTGTAATGCCTATTACCTTTGGTCCCAAAATGCTTCTAACGCGTAACCTTTTATATACTGCCCTTACAAGAGCAAAACAAACAGTAGTCCTTGTAGGAAATGAAAAAAATATATATCAAATGATTGAAAACAATCATATAACGAAGAGATATTCTGGGTTAAAGGAAAGACTTGTAAAAATGGTGGAAATGCTTTAGTCGGGGAGGCAGGTAATGAATAAGATAAAAAAAGCCTTGTTGGAGCTTTTGTATCCGAAGTCTACAAAGTGTTGTGTCTGTGGAAGGGATTCAAGAGAAGCTGTATGCAGCAGCTGTTTGGAGTCCCTTGAATATATTGAAGGCAGGGTATGTTTAAAGTGCGGCAAGGGTCTTGAGGATGACTATATTGACAGCCTTTGTCCAGATTGTCAGATAGATGATAAGCACTTTGAGATGGCTTTTTCATGTTTTCACTACAAAGACATGGGTAAAACAATTATACACAAGATGAAATATGAAGATTGCAGAGATATATCCTATGTATTGGCAAGATTGATGCAGCAGAAGCTTACTGATGAAGGTGTAAGGGCACAAGCTGTGGTACCGGTGCCTATACATAAAACGAAGCTTGAAACTAGAGGTTTTAACCAATCACGCCTTATAGCACAAAGAATAGCGGAACTTTCTGGAATAGCTTTATGGGACTGCTTAGAACGAACTAAAGAAACAACAGAACAGTCAAAACTAGATAAGATTCACAGAAACTTGAATGTATTTAATGTATTTTGTATAAATATGTTATATAATAAAATAAAGTATGACGATATAATACTTGTTGATGATGTATACACTACGGGCAGTACTGTAGATGAATGCAGCAGAATCTTGAAGCAGTATGGAGTACAAAGTATTTATGTTATAACTGCCGCAACTGGAAGTAATACATAAATCTCTATTAAATTTAAAATTATATATTTATACAAAGGAGGCATTATTATGTCTGATCTTCGAAATTGTACAAAATGTGGTCGGCTTTTTGGGTATGCAGGAAGAGCACTTTGCAGTTTTTGTATTGAAGAACAAGAGGATGAATACAAGATAGTAAGAGATTACTTATATGATAATCCTGGTTCTAACGTGGTAGAGGTATCAAAAGCAACTGGAGTTGATGCTGAACATATTATGCGTTTTTTAAGGGAAGAACGACTTCAGATTAGCTCTGAAAACGTCAATATGCTGCTAGAATGTGAGACCTGTGGCAAACCTATAACTACTGGACGTTTCTGTCATGAATGTAAGGATAGCCTAAAATCTGCATTAAGAAAAGAGTTTGGTTTGGATAAGCCTAAGGCACCACAGCAGGATGAATATAAGCTAAAACATGATAAGGAACAAATGTATACAGCAGTAAGACGAAAAAGAGAAACATAAGCTTAATGAAGCACATAATACTTCGTTACACACATAAAACACCAATAATATAAATTATTAAAAAAGTGCATTATAAGGACTGATCAAAACATTATTTTACGATTGTAAGAGGTTATGTTATTGTCAGTCCTTTTTATTTTACTAAAAAGCTAAACTACTAGAATAGATATACCGATAAAATTATTGAAAGTAAATCAAAGAGAGGTGCTACCATGGGAATTGGTTTTAATAAAATTGGTGGAGTAAATCAAATTTACAAAGCAAATAAGGTAGAATCAAAGAAGGCTGTAAGTGAGATTGCGCAGACTTCAAACAAATCAGATAAAGTGCAGATTTCAAAAGAAGCAATTGATTTTCAAACAGTATTGAAATCAGTAAAGCTTGTAAATAACCTTCCAGATATCAGAGAAGAAGCAATAAGTCCTATAAAGGAAAAACTGGAAAAGGGAACTTATGAGGTAGATAGCAAAGCGCTAGCAGAGAAAATACTAAGAGGAAGCTTCAATAAGAAAATATAAGACATTACACAGATATATGCGGTGTAGTGTCTTACCGGTGAGAGGGAGAAATTATGATTGATAGACAAGCTGAAAAAATAATTGGAATTCTAAATAAGGAATATGCCTACTATAAAGACTTGCTTGAGCTATCCAACAAGAAGAAGATAATTGTAGTTGAGGGTAAGGTCTCAGAACTAGATAAGATAGTAAGATTTGAACAAAATTTGATTTTTGACCTTGGACAGTTGGAGAAGCTTAGAGAGCAAGAACTTCAAAGACTTAACCAGATGCTTGGCGTAGATGGTAAAACAAATGTCAGTAACATTATAAAGCATATACCACAGAAACTGGCTGACGAGTTTACAAAGCTGCAAAAGGATTTGGGTAATACCATATCAGAACTGCAAAATGTAAATAACATTAACGGACAGCTTATACAGCAGTCTCTGGATTATATAGAATACTCAGTAAACATGGTAACAAGCACTGGACCTTCAAATTCTGTATATAGTGACTTGAAGGGAACAAATAAAAGTTTAGATAGTAAGAAGAGAATATTTGATACTAAGGTATAAGAGATTTGAGGTGAGTTTATGAGGTCTTCTTTTGCCGGCATAAGTATTGGCTTGTCCGCCATAGTAGCTCAGCAAAGAGCAATAGATATTACAGGACACAACATAAGTAACGTAAATACTTCAGGTTATTCAAGGCAGAATGTTATAAATGCATCAACTTCACCTACCTATGTGGGAGTATCAGGAAACGGCAGACCTATGAATGTCGGTACTGGAGTTGACATTGTAGAAATCAGGCAGTATAAGGATTTTTTCTTGGATCAAAAAATAAGACGTGAAAATAAGGATTTAGGATATTGGGAAGCTAGAAAAGGCTCAATCGAGGAGATTGAGACAATTTTCAATGATAATTCTGAAGAAGGCTTGCAGACGGTTATGGATAATTTCTGGAACTCATGGTCAGAGCTTTCTAAGCCTGGTGGAGGGTTGACAGCAAGATCTTTAGTAAAGGAAAATGCAATTGCTTTTGTAGATACAGTGAAGAACTTGGACAACCTGCTAACAAATTTTAGAGAGGATCGTAACAGTGAGATATCTGAGAATATAGACACACTTAATGGCATCACAAAAGATATCGCAAACCTAAATTATGAAATCAAGAAGATTGAAGCGGGTGGCGTTATAGCAAATGATCTAAGGAGTGAAAGAGATAATTATATCGACCAGCTGTCAAAAATGGCTAATATTCAGGTTATAGATAAAGATAAAATGAATATTGCCTTAGAGGGAATGCTTTTAGTGTCAGACACAAATCAAATTCCCATAGTAGCTGTACCTGATATAGGAGTTGACGGCTTTTACTCCATAAAATGGGCAAAGACCATGGAGGATATTAATATAAGTGGAGGAAGCATAAAAGCACTTATAGAATCGAGAGATGAACTGGTGAGCGGCTTTAAGAATAGATTAAACGAGTTTGTAAAGGGTGTAGCCACAGAAATAAATACAATTCATAAAGCTGGCTATGGTAATCTTGATCCTCTGTTACATACAGCAATGTTTATCAATATCAAAGATAATACTGATTCAGGCATTGACATAGGAAATATTAGATATAACCCTATATTAATTGAAGTTAACAATATCGCAGCTGCTATATCTCCACCTCCTGGAAACTTTGAGGATAATCGTAATGCTTTGAAGATATCAGAGTGGAGACAACAGGAGGTTTTCTTAGATGAAACCTATGTTGGACTCGATGGTAAATATAACTTTGATGAGTTTTATAGAAACTTAATAACTGACATAGGATTAGAAGGCAATAAAGCTGCTAATGCTACTGAGGCGCAGGGCTTGCTTGTAGAGCAGTTGGAGTATAAGAGACAATCACTGATGGCAGTATCATTAGATGAAGAAATGAGTAACTTGATTCGATTTGAGCATTCATACAATGCAGCGTCTAGAATAGTAAATGCACTGGATGAAATGTTGGAAGTGATTGTAAATAAATTGGGTGTAGGATAAGGGTGATAGCTAATGAGAACAACCTTCGGAACATTTAATATAGCAACTTCAGGCTTATTTGCCAGTCAAAGATCATTAGATATTGTCAGCAATAATATATCTAATGCAAATACAGAGGGCTATTCTAGGCAAAAGGTGCTTCAAAGAGCCAGCCTTCCTATAGGCGGAGATGCAAGAGGTCTAGTTGGTACTGGGGTTGAAACCTATGACATAGTTCAGATAAGAAGTAATTACATGGATAACAAGTATTGGGGGCAAACGAAGTCATATAGTGAATGGAAGACTAAAAGTGAAGGCTTAAATGAAGTAGAAGCAGTATTTAACGAGCCAAGTGATACAGGCATACGAAAGGTAATGGATGAAATGTTTGCTAGTATAGAAGAGCTTGTTAAAAAACCTGGAGACAACACAAACAGGGTAAACTTCATAGAAAAAGCAGTTACATTAACTAATACAATAAATAAGTTTGGAAATGAAATAACAAGCTCCATAAAAGAAACAAACTTTGCTGTAAAAGCTAAGGTTGAAGAAATAAATGCTATTGCAGAGCAAATAACGAGTTTAAACGAGCAAATATTCAACATAGAGCTGGATGGACACAAGTCCAATGGGCTCAGAGACCAAAGAGCGACATTGGTAGACAAGCTTTCAAATATAGTTGATATTAATGTAAGCGAGGTTGCTGGGGAAAATAACATAAAGTATTTTAACATAAAAATCGGCGGTATAACACTGGTAAATCATTATGAACAAAACAAGTTAAAGGTTGACAGTGAGGTAAAGCCTGGATTGAGTGAATTTGGAGTGGGCAAGATAGCTGTGATTAAATGGGCAGGCACAGACGGAAGCTCCCTTGGTGAAGTAAAGGTAGAAAGTGGTGAGCTAAGAGGTCTTCTGGATATAAGGGATGGAGACGGCGAAAAGAATTCCTATAGAGGACTGCCCTTCTACTTAAACGAGCTTAATAGATTTGCAAGAGATTTTGCAAGAGAGTTCAATCTACAGCACAAAAAAGGAACAGACTTAAACGGTATCTTAGGAGTAAACTTTTTTGATGAACCTACTGACACAGTAACCCCATTGGATACTACAGACGATTGGAAGAATATAAGCTGTATAAATCTTAAGGTTAATGCAGTTATACAAGATAATCCATCCTTAGTTGCGATGTCTGACGGAGTTAGTTTGGGAGAAAACAACAACGAAAATGCAAAGAAGCTTGCTGATTTCAGGGAAAGGAAGGATATCTTCTATAATGCAGCGGGTACAACAAAAATAAACGGTACTTCAGATGACTTTCTTAAATCCATACTGTCAGTATTATCTGTGGACTCTAATCAAGCAAAAAGACTGATGACAAATAATGAAGCAATAGTAGCACAGACAAGCAACAGAAGGATGTCGGAGTCAGGAGTATCTTTAGATGAGGAAATGGGAAATATGGTTAAGTTCCAGCAGGCATACAATGCATCGGCTAGAATGATTACTACACTAGATAATATAATGAATACAATGATAAATAAATTAGGGCTGGTAGGCAGATAGTGAGGTGCTAAGATGAGAATAACAAATGGAATGATGCTAAGCTCCATGATGAGAAGCATGAGTAGAAACTTAAACAGAATGGAAAAGCTAGAGGAAAATATGGCTACAGGTAAAAAATTTCTTACCCCTTCTGATGACCCTATAGGAGTATCACGAAGTTTGAGACTGAACACTGAGGTAGCAAGCATGGATCAATATAAGAGAAATACTGAGGATGCCGCGTCTTGGTTGGATACAACTGAGGTGGCGTTGGAGAATATGGGAAATATTTTTCAAAGAACTAGAGAATTAACAGTGCAGGCATCCAGTGAAACAAATTCTATCGAAGAAAGAAAGTCAATAGCCTCGGAAATTTCACAGCTAAGGGAGCAAATAATAGACATAGGAAATACAACTTATGCAGGCAGCTATATTTTTTCAGGCTACAAGACAAACAAACCTCTTTTTGATTCTAATGGAAATTATAGTCTGCAAGCTGATCCTTCTGATCCTTCTCAAACATTAAAAACAACTGAAGCAATAGAATACAATGTAGGACTATCAGAAAGAATGGGGATTAATTTATTACCTCATAAGATATTTGGCAATATGTCAGGTGGCACTATTGATGGAGCAATAAATAATACAACAGATATAGTTACTGGTCAAACACCTCAAATGATAGGAGTTTTTGATCAGTTAATAACAGATTTAAATAATAATAACTCGGCAGGTATTAGTGAAGCCTTAGGTAGAATAGATAAGTACTTTAACAACGTAAGTGCTAATAGAGCAGAAATAGGGGTTAAGGCTAATAGGCTTGAATTGACATTAAATAGAATAGAAGATGATACTTTAAATCTAAAGACTCTGCTCTCCAAAAATGAAGATGCAGATATGACAGAGGTAATAATGAACCTGAAAATGCAGGAGAATGTTTATAAGGCTTCATTATCGGGAGGCGCTAGTATAATTCAGCCTTCACTGATGGATTTTTTAAGGTAGGTTGATAAATATGTCTTCACTAAGAATTACAAAAACAGATGGTCTTATTGGTATAAAGACTACACCTGCCAAGATGAATATATCACAACCTAAGGCTGACCTAGAGATACATCAGAAGCAGTCTAAGGTATTAATTGATTCAGAGCCTGTACAAATAAAAATAGACCAGAGTCAATGTTTTAACGAAGCAGGTCTCAAGAATAACACAGCCTTTATGGAGGATATGGTACAGAGGTCAACGCAGGATCTCTTACAGGGAATCAATAGAACTGTATCGGAAGGTAATATCATGGCAGCTGTAGAAAATAATGTTAATGCCTTTGCAGAAATTGCTGCAAATAATTTTATGCAAATGGTAGAATGGAATATAGACTTTATACCCAAGAGTCGTCCAAAGATAGAATTTGTTGGCGGCAATATGGATATTTCAGTGGACGAGGGCTATATTAAAATTAATGCAAGAACTAATAAACCGGTAATTGATGTTGAAATTGGCGGAGTAGAAATCTACTTGAAACAAAAGCCGGATCTAAAGATAGAATTCATAGGGAACGAATTGGATGTAAAGTTGTAGAAAACAACTACCGTGTCATTCCTAAGTCACTTTGCTCAGAATATTTAAGTGAAGATATAGAACCAATGAGTAAATTGTAAAGGTGGAGAAATAATAATGATAGTAAATACTAAGTTTCTTGGAGATATCCAAATAGAAGAAAAAGATATTATAAGCTTTGATAATGGGATTCCTGGTTTTATGGATCTCCATAAGTTTGTATTGCTTCCAGTAGAGGGTAATCCAAGCCTTTATTATATGCAATCAATAGATGAAGCTGCAATTTGCTTTATTACTATAAGCCCTTTCATGATAGTAGAAGACTATGAAGCGGACATCAGTGAAGAAACTATAGAAAAGCTTGATATAACTAAAGTTGAAGACGTGAGCTTGCTCGCAATATTAACTATACCTGATAATATAAAAGAAATTACTGCAAACCTTCAGGCTCCTTTAGTAATTAATAACACTAATAATAAAGCTTTTCAAGAAATATTAAATAATGATAATTATTGTGTGAAATATAAACTTTATAAAGGGGAGTGAGCCAAGTGCTGGTTTTATCAAGGAAAAAGGATCAGTCTATCCTGATTGGTGACGATATAGAGCTTATCATAGTAGATATAGGTGATGACAAGGTGAAAATTGGGATAAGAGCTCCCAAGACAATGAAAGTTTTTAGAAAAGAGCTTTTACAGGAAGTAGAGCAGGAAAATAAGAACTCAGCTGTAGCTGAAAAGATAGATATCAGCAAGCTTACTATTACTTTGGGCAAGAAATAAAGAATTTTAATAATTTTTTTAGGCAAGCTATAAAGTATAAAGTAAAGTATCCGATATATTTTATAAGAAGCAAAAGAGTGATATCACATAGGGCCCATGCTGATAGAACTCTCAGCTATAAATAGTCAGAAAGGATTCTGACTTAAAAAATTCAAGGAGGAATTAATAATGAGAATTAATAACAACATTATGGCAATGAACACACACCGTCAATTAGGTGTAAACTCCAATAACGGTGCAAAATCAATGGAGAAGTTATCTTCAGGTTTAAGAATCAACAGAGCTGGAGACGATGCAGCAGGTCTATCGATATCTGAAAAGATGAGAGGCCAAATCAGAGGTATAACTCAAGCATCAAGAAACTCCCAAGATGGTATTTCTTTAATTCAAACAGCTGAAGGTGCACTAAATGAAACACACTCTATCCTTCAAAGAATGAGAGAATTATCAGTACAAGCAGCAAATGGTACAAATAGTGGTGATGACTTAGCAGCAATTAAGGCTGAAGGCGATGAACTAACAAAAGAAATAACAAATATATCTACTAACACAAAGTTTAACGGTATTGATTTGTTATCATCATCAGCAGCTAAAATTACAATTCAAATCGGAGCAAATGCTGGTGAAGAATTAGGTCTTGATCTTTCTCAGACAAAGGCAGATACTTCAACTTTATCAATAGCTTCAGTGGACGTGTCTTTAGGTTCAGCATCAACTACAACAATAGAAGCAGCAATAACTAAGGTTTCTGTAGCACGTTCATACTTAGGAGCTAACCAAAACAGATTAGAGCATACAATTACAAACCTAGATACAACAGCTGAGAACTTGCAAGCATCTGAATCTAGAATCAGAGACGTAGACATGGCGAAGGAAATGATGAATTTCAGTAAGAATAACATCCTTCAACAAGCTGCTCAAGCTATGCTAGCTCAAGCAAACCAAGCTCCTCAAGGAGTACTTCAATTATTAAGATAGTTATTAATTGAACATTTAATAATCATAAAGCCGCTGATTTTTCAGTGGCTTTATGATTATTCAAGTATTGTTATTGGATAGGAGAAACAATTTATGATTATAACATTATGCATGATAGTAAAAAACGAAGAAGAATATATCAATATGTGTCTAGAAAATGCTATGAAGCTTGCTGAAGAGGCAATTATTGTAGATACTGGATCTACTGACAATACTATCAATTTGATTGAGAGCTTTAGTGAAAATATAAGACTGCTTAATCATAAGTGGAATAATGATTTTTCAGAAGCTAGAAATATATCATTAGAGTATGCTAAAGGAGACTTGATTTTAGTATTGGATGCAGATGAAAAATTATTATGTGATAAAGAAAAACTATTAAATTTTATTGAAGAAAACATGGAATTTGATGCATTCACGATTCCATTTTATAATATACTTTCTGCTGAAAAAATCGTATATTCAGATGTATACTGTAAATTATTTCGAAACAAGAGTTTCAAATATAACGGTGCTGTTCATGAGCAGATTACTATTGAAAAAAGCAAAATGAAAGCAATACCTTTCGATATATGCAAAATAATCCACTATGGGTACCTTGAGGATAAGAAGAAACAAAATGAGAAAGCAAAAAGAAATTTGGAGATATCCTTAAATGATCTAAAAAAAGACCCTAACAATGCTTTTACACACTATAATTTAGGGATATCATATTCATCCCTGGGAAAGTTTAATAAAGCGCTAGATCATTTTCTAAGAGCCCATGAACTTGATAGAGGGAAGGTTAAGAGCTATACATATTATATGCTTAAAAGAATAGCTGAGTGTTTATACTATTTGAAAGATTATAAAACTTGTATACAATTTTTAGAACAAATATTAGAAGATGATAGCTTGAAAAAATTTCCTGATTTATATTATACATTAGGAGAAACATATTTGTCGATGAAGGATTATGAAAACTCAATATCTGCGTTCCAAGGAGCTATACTAGCAGGTGAGTCAAAAGATTTCATTTCTATCAGGGGAATGGGAAGCTATATGCCTAAACTTATGATAGCAAAGATTTATACTATAATTAATAATTCAAATGAAGCGGTGAAATGGTATGTAGAAGCAATTTTTGATCCTAATAATTTTAACAAAAGCGGTTTAGATGAATTCAAACAATATTTGATTGAACACAACTATAGCGATATTTTAGCAGAGTTAAATAACTTACTATAAATTCTTTTTTAGATGCAAGCTTTATTATGTTTTGATATTAGTCAAATAAAAGTCATAGCCTATATTTTTGGTTATGACTTTTTATGATAAAAGACTAAATATATGGAAATTCACTTATATTCCCATTAAGTTTAATCGTGCTTATTGTCGATATATGAAATATAACTCATAAACAAGTAGAATAATAGAGGCGCTTTAATTTATAGCACGTTAATAAACCAAGGGAATATGAATACTTTATAGGACGAAGATTTTAATAAGTACAAGCGAGGAGATTATGGAATATGAAACAACCAAAGATAAGTGTTGTACTGAGCACATACAACCGCGCTGGTATGCTTCCGCGTATGCTTAAATGTATATTAGGGCAAGACTTTTCAGATTTTGAATTATTGTTAATTAACAATGGTTCTGTGGATAATACTGATGAAGTGTGCCAATATTATGGAAAGTATGATAGTCGAATACGATTATTTACTTTACAAAAGAACTTAGGTCCGGCAGGAGCAAAGAATTTTGGCTTACAGAAAGCAACAGCAAATTATATTTGTTTTGTAGATGATGATGATTATTGTGAAGAGAATTACCTTTCACTTTTATATAATTCGGTAACTCAATATAATGCAGAGATTGCCGTTACAGGGTGTGTAGATGAATATGACAATAAGATTGTTTCAAAGTTTGATTATGAGGAAGTTTATGTTTGGGATAAGGTAGAAGGCGTATCCGAATTTTTAAAGCGTGAGAGGTTCAATGCGGCACCTCCTACAAAAATTTTTCATAAATCATTATTTAATAATATTTCTTTTATACCTAGTGTTGGGCCAGATGACATCCACGTAACTTACAAATTGTTCGTGGAAGCGAATAGAGTGGTAGTACGTGGCAATCCCACTTATCGTTTTCATAAACATGCGGACAATGTGACTGCTTTTATCACAGAGAACAAGATTACTGCAGCTATTTTAGACCAATATCTAATAATGCAAAAAGAACGTGTAGCATATATTTCGGATAAGTTACCAGAGCTGACATGCCAGGTGCGTTATGCTGCATATTCATATATAATTTCTATGGTGGAAAAAATCAAAACAGGACATGGTGAAGGCTGTGACATTCAACTTGTCCAAATGTTAGAACATCTTCGTAACAATCAAGAGGAATTTTTGTATTCGAAATTTATAACGGAACGTGAAGAAAGACTGATGAGAGAATATGTAATGCTTAATAAGTAAGGAGCATTAAATTATGAATGATCATAAATTTGTCCGAAATTAGGAACATGAATTGTTGGAGTTCTGTGATAAATACTCACATATTCTGTGTATGGCGTTGATGATGTAAATTGTATGCTTATGTGCCTGATTGTGAAAAAAGATTATAAAAAAGCATGATGGTAATATAACTGAGAGGGGAAGTAAAAAATGCCGAAAAAAGTATGGTTTCATATGTGGGCATATAATAATGAAAATTATATTAGAAAGGCCTTAGACAGCATAATTGACCAAACAGATCCGGATTGGGCACTTTGGATAGATGATAATGGCTCTACGGATAGAACAGGTGAAATATGCGATGAATATGCGGCACTGGATGAACGTATTTTCTGTTATCATTATAAAATTAATAATCAGCATACCGATGAAGAACGAGTAGGGGCTATAGCTTTATATGAGAAATTTAATATTTTTTCAAGTGAATATGCAGAATATGTAGCTGTGTTAGACTCCGACGATTACTATCACCCTGAATTTGTCAAAGTGATGTATGATGCAGGGAAAAAGCATAATGCAGATATGGTTGTGGGTGGGACAACTATGTTCGCAGATGAAGATCCGAGTGGTACGGCAGTTCGTATCCCACCTGAAATTGTTATAAAGAATTATGAAATCAAGGAACAGGAGTTTATTAATTTGTATGGTTCCTTGCGCCCCTTTTGGGGTAAGTTATATTCCATGAATCTTTGGTTGCAGAAGGATGTAATTGCTCCATTTACAGGAGCAATTAGCAATGGCTTTGATACTTATCAGGTACTAATGTTGCTGAACAATTGTGTTCAGACAGCAGTCAGCGTAGCACAGCCTTTACATTTTTACCGCATCCGCAAATCATCTGACTACAATAGAATACTTGATATTAAACGGTATAATGAAGGGAAAATATTGTATGAATTAGGTATAGAAACTGCAGAAACATACCATATAAATACTGATAGAGTTCGCGTGTTTCTGTTAAAGGTTTATTATTCACATATAGTACATTTGATAGACTTGGCAGTTAAATCCAAATCAATGACACCAGCGGAAAAAATTAAATTCATATCTTATCCTTTATCAGAGGAATTATTTTATAAATGTGCAGAAGCCTTTTCGACTGAATCATATAGTTTGCTGCAGCAGTCGGTAGAAAAGGTATTAGATGGATTAGATGATTTGGAGCGTTCAAAGCTGAAACGATATTTTTTGGTCAGACTTGTAGATGGCACAAAGGAAACTTATGAAAAAAGAGCACGAGAGATTTGGCTTCTCTCAGCACTTTGTGACTCGGGAAACAAATTTCACTGGGGAAGCAGTCCAGATACTAATATCGACTCTTCAAAAACAAAGGCAGTAATTCAAACACTTAATGCCCCATTAAGCGATATACACATTTCTGCAAAGCATGAGCTTGCGAATGCAATAGATAGTGGAAATTTGGAGCTTGCTTTAGAAAGATTTAATTTATTGACATCCTCTATTCCTTTAGATAGGGAAACACTATACTTTGAAATGTATCTTAATCTTGTACTGGGAAGTTACGGGCAAGCGGTAGAAGCTGCTGAAATAGCTAGAGTGTTTTGGAGAGAAGATGAAGGAATCGATTCGATGATTCAAATGGTATATGAAATTGTAGATAAGAAAGAGGAATAATACTATGATAGAGTTTAGTGAAAGCACTTATAATAAAATTCAGAGCCTTTATAAAAGTTTGATAGATAAAGAGTCTAAAATGATATTTGAGCAGAGACTTCTATACAGCTTGACAAATGATCATTCCTATATTTCAAATATGGCATATCGTTTGTACCACGATTATCATTCTGACTTGGAAGGAGAATTCTGGAGCTTTTTAAGGGGTCTTCCTTCGGACATGGACATGTATTCAGATAAAAAAGTAATTTTGTTTGGTGCTGGTATAAATGGGCGTATCTTTTATGAGTTTTTGAAGCATTGTGGATATAATGCAGATAGTTTCTGTGATAATGATAAAGCAAAACATGGAATGAGTTATTGTGGACTACCAGTGATCTCGCCGGATGAACTTATTAATCAGTATACAGAAGTCTATGTTATTATTACAATTCAAAACCATGCACAGGAAGTAATGCAACAACTAATAGAAATGGGCGTTCCTGCTGGTAACATAATGGACGGCTGTCCTTCTCTGGGTCGTCAATACTTTGAGGGTGAACTTTTTAAGCAGTCAGAAGAAGAAGTGTTCATTGATGCGGGATGTTATCATGGAGAATCCTCTTTAGATTTCATCAACTGGTGTCATGGGAAATATAGAAAAATATATGCTTTTGAACCTGACTCACATAATTTTGAAATCTGTCGAGAGATATTTCAAAGAAATCAAATTGATAATTTACAATTGGTCAATGCAGGTTTGTGGAGCAAGAGTGAGGTTTTAAATTTCACAAATTCTGGCGGAGGGGATTCTCGTGTCAATGATTCTGGCACATTTAAGATCAATGTTGTAAGCTTGGATGAGGTGCTAAACGGAGAAAAGGCGACTTTTATTAAGATGGATATCGAAGGTTCAGAGCTGGAAGCTCTAAAGGGATCCAAACAAACTATTCAGAAGTATCGCCCAAAACTAGCTATTTGCCTTTACCATAAGCCTGAAGATCTACTTGATATTATGCTTTATATCAAAAGCTTAGTACCAGATTATAAGTTTTATATTCGACATTATACACTTTTTCAAGTAGAGACGGTTTTGTATGCAATATAAGTTTAAAGGAGAAAAATTATGCGCTCACCAAAAGATATGAGAATCATTCAGATTGAAGTTACAAATGCATGTGTACATCAATGCTCCAACTGTACCCGCTTTTGCGGTCATCATAAGAAAAATTTCTTTATGGACTGGGATACCTTTCAGAAAGCAGTGAAATCACTTGAGGGCTTTAATAATTGTATCGGTATTATGGGTGGGGAACCAACCTTACACCCACAATTCGAGCGATTTGCAAAACATTTGGCTGAGCAGCATCCTGTGGACTATCCGATTCATACGACACGAAAGCCGATTTTGAATTTTCCCAGATATATAAGAGACAAGAATTATTTTGGTGATGAGTGTATGAATCAGTGCAAGGGAGTGGGTTTGTGGACTTCTGTTACAAAACAGTATTATAAAAACTTTGAGCTGATACAAGACACCTTCAGTTATCAAAGTATTAATGACCACAACAATCCCTCTTTGCACCAGCCGCTTTTGGCAAGCAGAAAAGAAATGGGTATAAGCGACGAGGAATGGATACCCGTGAGGGATAATTGCATAGTACAAAATATGTGGAGTGCTTCTATAACTCCAAAAGGTGCATTTTTCTGTGAAGTGGCAGCGGCTCTTGATATGCTATTTGATGGTCCAGGAGGTTGGCTTATTGAACCGGGCTGGTGGAAACGGGAACCTAAGGATTTCGGGTACCAGCTGAATTGGTGTGAAATCTGTGGTGGTTCATTGTTTCATAGTGGGCGGCTTTCTAGTGAGGAAATAGATGATGTTTCTCCGATGTTGTATGAAAGGCTTAAGGAGATTGGCAGCTTGAAGTTAAAGGCAAACAGAGTCTCAGTCATGGATATGAGCAATCCTCAGCCGGGGCAGATGATGCCAGATACTAAAAACCGTTATCTTACTGATTTTAATGAGAGAGTATCCAGAGATAACAATATCCTTTTTCCAGATAAAATTGACGGGATCATATACTGTCAAACTGGTGAAATGATTGAAGAAAAGTTAAGAGAGCTAAAGAGGAGCTTTGACCATATTATACTGTTCGCCACTGAACAAGAGATTGCAGATAAGTTAAGAGCTGCCATGATGGACTATGAAGAGGTTATTGTAGTATCTCCTCAGCTGCAAAGTTTTGGGCGTACACTTAATAAAGCCATTGAAGCTGCCGACGGCAACTGGATTTGCCTAATGACAGAGCGCTCCAAAGTTCCAGAAAAAATCATGCAGCGATTGAAAAGAGTAGTAATAAATCCTGGTGTGTTATACTCTCTTCCTGCTGTGGAGGAAATAAAGCTTTTTCATCCCGATGCTATGGCTCTTAAGAGTGCTTGCTATGATGGAATTTCTCAGTGCAAATCCTTGAATATGTTTTATGATCTTTGGTCAGATAATAAGAAGATCATTCTAGAGGAGAATTTTGATATCCTTAAGAATCCGGATTTGGAAGAGTGGAATTTACTTACAGAAAATGCTGGTAGTGAACATGGACATAAAGCGCATCGGGCGTTGGACAAGATTAAGGGAGATTACGAAGTATAACATTTATAATGTGGGAAGGTGAAGCCAATTGAAAGTAATGAATGCAGAGAAAACTCCTTTACTGACTATTCATGTTTCTGTATTTAATTTAGATAAATACATTGAACAATGTTTAGATAGTGTACTGACACAAGATTTTGATGATTATGAATTAATTTTGGTAGATAATGGTTCTACAGACAGAAGTATAGAAATCTGCGAAGGATATGTGGAAAGGTTTCCTGATAAGATTAAGTACAAGAAGTTTCCTTTGCCTACTTTTATTGGAAGACCATACACTTATGCGCGAGCTCAAATGCAAGGTGAATATTTCATGACAATTGATGGAGATGATTATATTACTTCTGGATCACTCAAAAGAATTGCCATGATTATTCGTGAACAACATCCGGATATCATTATGGGAACTTTTATCAGTGATGTAGAAAAAGGTAGCTCTTCCTTTCAAGATGCAAGATTTGATTCACAAAAGATTAATGGGATGCTTTATCGAGATGCTTTGGAATATCTCGCAACTGTCCCAAATTTTCACACTGTACAGTGGAGATTCATTGTCAAAAATCATATTCTTAAAATTTGTGAAGATTTCGTAAAAGTATTTAATGATAATCTAAAGATTTATTCTAAGCTAATTAATGAATCGCTGTATGGAGATCTAATTAATGTGCTCAATATCTTATCCATAGCAAAGTCAATAGAATTCATGGAGGAACCTTTTTATGTATATAGATGCCGTTCAGCCAGCCTGTCTGCCAAGCGTGTAGGAGACAGAACAGGAACTGGCTTCTTAGTGGGATTAATATCTATGAAAGCATGGTTTGCTTATGATAAAAATGAGAATATTCAGGCCTTGATACAATCGCAATTACAAAAATTCTACAGTCTATATGCAAGTGTGTGCACTACAATTACAGAAGAAGGATATATAAAGATGGCAGATATTATTAACACCTATAAAGAAGATTTTTTGAATTTGAGGCAATATAATGTTGCACCTCTATCACGATTTTGTGATCTAGTTAGTGGTTATGGTGCACTTCAAGGTTTAATGATGTTTACCAAACTTCAGGAAGCTAACTTGATTTACAAGCTTCAGTCGTTTAAAAACAAAGATTTATATGTGTTTCCTACAGGTATATGCGGGGAGTCGACACTTTTGCTTTTAAAGCGTTGGAATTTTCAAGTAAAGGGCTTTTTTGACAATGATTCTAGCAAGGAGGCTTTGCTATTTCAGAGCTACCCTTGCATGTTGCCCGAACGTTTGAGATCTTTTTCTGAGATTCAAAAAGAAAAGGCTTTAGTAGTCATCGCTACTTCTTACGAATATTTAATTCCGGTATTGAGGAAACAGCTAGTTGCACTAGGTATCCCAGACAGTCGGATAATCGTATAATCAAGATAAAAATAGTTGCAATCACTATATGGATGGAGGATGAGTAAATGTGAATTATGAAGAAACATTGTTGCAGACAGAATATGAATTAGAAAACTCCACTGCTTCTATTGTCATTTGGGGTGCAGGTCTTCTTGGACAAATGGCATTAAAAGTACTAAGGCATTTAAAGAAAGAGCCTGTTTGCTACTGTGATATAAACAAAGAACTGCATGGTGCAAGTATTTATGGATTTTCTGTCTTGTCTGTAGAGGAAGCAATCAGTAAATATCCTACAGCCATAATCATACTTTGTGTAGGGGTTATGGGCAATTCATATGCAAGGGAGGAAGAGGCAACAAAACTAGCAAGGATGCTAAATCATACAGGCAATATAGTATCAGCAGATGTCATACACTACATTTATAATGCAAAAGTACTAAAACGTGGCATTACTTCTGCAAATTATGCACAAACAATTTACAATTTGCGGCACTCTGATAATGTATTACAACGTTTGAGCATAGTCATTACGGACAGATGTACATTGAACTGCAGGGACTGCGGCATGTTGATACCCTACAAAAAGCCTGGTAAGGATGCAGACATGGGTATGGTCCTTCTAGCTATAGAAAAACTGTTCAGTGTGGTAGAAGGCATACGATGGGTGCAAATATTTGGTGGTGAACCATTTTTACATCCACATTTAACAGAATTGACCCGAAAAGTTGCAGAAATAGATAAGGCACTATCTATTGTTCTTATAACCAATGCAACACTACAGCCTATTCAGGAGCGTTATAATAAATTGGCTTCCTATATCAGTTATTTTACATTCAGCGATTATGGTTCTTCCCTCAGCAAGTATTGCGATGAGGTTGACAATGCGTGTAAAAATAGCGGTATAGTGTACTCAAAAAGTAATTATAATCAAGATGGTTTGCCATGGGTGACTTATGGTTCTATCAGCGATAAAAATTATACTGGTGAAGAAAAAAAAGTCATTTTTAATGCCTGTATGCAGGCTGAGTGTAACTTTAGAATTTCCCCAGATGGAATTTTCTATTTTTGTGAACGCCAACTCCATCCAACTATAAGATCAATTGGAAATAACGAAAATGAAATAATTCATTTAGAAGATCCAAATATGTCTGGTGCAGTGTTGAGGGAAAAATGGGAGTATATTCGCCATCTTCCCTATTTGACAGCATGCGGATATTGCGGAGGCGGAACGTATGTGCCTGCTGCAATACAAGCCAAAGGGAGATTAAATTATGAGGATATGGATGAGTAGATTGTACATCTTATTTGAAATAATATTAATATAAAGGGGAGAATTGCAATGAAAGTAGTGATTCTAGCAGGAGGATTAGGAACCCGTATTAGTGAAGAAAGCCATCTGAA
Organism: uncultured Clostridia bacterium; assembly: GCA_942492835.1. Taxonomy (GTDB): domain Bacteria; phylum Bacillota; class Clostridia; order Lutisporales; family Lutisporaceae; genus GWB2-37-7. The sequence continues at coordinate 2,478,069 of OW818645.1, forward strand.
ACCAAAGCCAATGATACCCATAGGCGAATTGCCAATACTATGGCATATAATGAAATATTATTCCTCTTTTGGATTTAATGAGTTTGTTATTTGCTGTGGGTATAAGGGATATGTAATAAAAGAATATTTTGCGGATTATTATTTACACCGTTCTGATATAACCTTTGATTTTTCAAACAATAATGACATAATTGTGCATAGCAACGTTGCGGAGCCCTGGAAGGTTACTGTTGTAGATACAGGATTAAATACACAAACTGGTGGAAGAATAAAACGCATACAGAAATACATCGGTGATGAGCCGTTTATGTTGACCTACGGAGATGGAGTTTCTGATGTAAACATAAATAAGCTTTTAGCTTTTCATAAAGAACATAAAAAAATCGCAACACTGACTGCAGTTCAACCAGGTGGGAAGTTTGGTGTGTTGCATATTAATAGCAGACAAGATATAACAAGCTTTGCTGAGAAAGCAAAAGAAGATGGCGGATGGATCAATGGCGGTTTCATGGTCTTGGAGCCCCAAATTTTCAATTATGTTGAAGGAGATAACACTATTTTAGAGAGGGATCCTTTTGAAACACTCGTAAAATTAGGGGAACTGGCTGCATATAAGCATCCTGGATTCTGGCAGTGTATGGATACATTACGGGACAAAAACCTGCTGGAAGCTTTATGGGAAAGTGGACAGGCCCAATGGAAGGTATGGGAAGATTGATGCTAAAGTTGGATTTATATAGTGGAAAACGAGTTCTGGTAACTGGACATACTGGCTTTAAAGGCTCGTGGATGTCTAAAGTGCTAACTATGCTAGGTGCAGAAGTTACTGGTTATGCACTAGAGCCTTCAACCACACCGAACTTGTTTGAGGCTGCGAAGGTCGAGAAGTATGTTTCTTCAATGATAGGCGATATTCGCAACTTAGAACAATTAAAAAAATGTGTGGAAACTTTTGAGCCGGAATTTGTAATTCATATGGCAGCTCAACCGATTGTGCGGGAAAGCTATAATAATCCTGTCTACACCTATGAAACAAATGTGATGGGTACTGTAAATATTCTCGAGGCTGTTCGCTGCATCAACAGCGTAAGATCCTTTGTGAATGTAACTACAGATAAGGTATATCAAAATAATGAATGGGAGTGGGGATACAGGGAATATGATCATTTAGACGGTTATGATCCTTACTCGAATTCCAAGTCCTGCTCAGAATTAGTTACTAGCTGCTATAAAAAATCTTTCTTTAATAACAAAGATGCAGCTGCCATTTCAACCTGCCGCGCAGGAAATGTCATAGGGGGCGGGGATTTTGCAAAAGATCGTATAATTCCAGATTGTGTACGCGCAGTAGAAAAAGGCGAGAGGATTCTTATTAGAAATCCTCATTCCATACGTCCTTATCAGCATGTATTAGAACCAGTTTTTGCTTACCTAATGGTTGCACAGGAACAGTACAAAAACAAATCTGTCGCAGGGTGTTATAATGTTGGACCGGATGATATCGACTGCGTTACAACTGGTGACCTGACAGATTTGTTCTGTAATACATGGGGAGATGGTGCATCATGGCAGAATGTTGCTGAAATCCATGCACCTCATGAAGCAAATTTCCTAAAGTTGGACTCTTCTAAAATAAAAAGCAGGCTTGGTTGGCAACCACACTGGCACATATCTAGGGCAGTAGAAAAGACTGTAGAGTGGAGTAAGATTTATCTTTCTGGAGGCAATATAGAGCGTTGCATGGAAAATCAGATTAAAGAATATATGGGGGACATGAAATGAAGAAGGTTCTAGTTACAGGAGCTAATGGCTTTATTGGAAGCTGGCTTCTTAGAGAACTTAATAACAAAGGTGTTTCGGTGTTAGCGATTGTAAAGAATGCGGATTCAGATATTTCATCTATTCGCAATCTCCCTAATGTGCAGATAATTTATTCGGATATGTCAGAAATAAAGCAGATTTCTCAGCAAATTCCGGATAGAGATATTGATGTTTTTTATCATTTAGCGTGGGCAGGTTCCTCAGGTCAAAAGCGCAGTGATTATGAATTACAGCTGTTGAACACAAAATTTACGTTAGATGCAGTCAATGCAGCAGCCTCATTGGGATGCAAGCGCTTTGTAGGGGCGGGAACATTGGCAGAGCTTGATTGTAATGCTTATATTCTGAAAGGTGGCTCTACTCCTTTACCAGTGAGCTTTTACGGTTCAGCAAAAATTGCATCGCATTTTATGAGCAAAGCAGAATGTAATCGTCTGGGAATAGAGCATGTTTGGGCATATTTCTCTAACACCTATGGAGAAGGAAACAGTACACAAAATTTTGTTAATTTTGCTTCTAGCTTAATGCTTTCTGGCAAACGGGCAGCCTTTACTTCCGGAGAGCAGCTTTATGATTTTGTACATGTTTCAGATAATGCCTATGCACTTTATTTGTTGGGGGAGAAGGGGAAAACCTTCTATTCGTATTATATTGGAAGCGCTGAACCTGCAAAACTAAAGGAATTTATTTATAAAATAAGAGATGCTATTGACCCGTCCGTACCACTTTATCTTGGGGAAGTTCCCTTCAATGGAGTTAAGCAGCCAGCCTCTGTTTTTGATTGTTCAGAGTTGATAAAAGACACAGGATATCAGCCCCAGGTAACTTTTGAAGAAGGAATCAAGCGTACAATAGCATGGCTAAGGGAAGAACGAGGTAAGAAAAATGATTCAGAAATTTGAATTTCATAAAACAGAAATAGAAGGTCTAATTTTTATTAAACCTTTTGTTACTCATGATGAACGAGGCTATTTTTTAAAGGATTATTCACAAGAGGTTTTTGAACAAAATGGATATCCATATGATTTGAAGGAAGTGTTTTACACAAATTCCTACAAAGGTGTAATGCGTGCGATTCACTTTCAGAGGGAGAAAACACAGTCCAAGTTAGTTCGCTGTGTTTCTGGTAAGATATTTGATGTTGTGGTTGATTTGCGAAAAGACTCCAAAACCTTTGGAAAATGGGAGGGCTTCTACCTTTCTGAAGGAAATAAAGATCAATTGCTAATACCCGGTCAGTGTGGACATGGCTACCTTGTGCTGGAACCTTCAATCGTTTCTTACAAATGCGCTGAAAAGTTCTATGATAGATATGATGACGGCATCATTTGGAACGACCCTGATATAAATATCAAGTGGCCATTGGAGCTTGTAGATAATATTATCTTGTCCTCAAAAGATGAAAATCTACAGTCCTTTACTAAATTTAAAGAGAAATATACTGGACTTTGATGTAAATAAGAAGAGATTGGTGGTAGAGAAAGCCATAAGTTTTTTTTAATATTAACTAAAGAAATTCCATTATTGGTACGACATATATTATATAATATGAATATTCCAAGGAGGGAGTATTATGCGAATTGAAAATGGAGTTTCAAATAGACAGAAAGCAGCCGTTAATACTGCTATAGAGGCAAACCCTCAAAATAACAGTGTAAACGCTAGGGACATAAAATCTAATGAATCCTATCAGAATTTGGTGCATAAGCCGGAACTACAGCTTAGTATGGATGAAAAACAATGGATTAACATAATTGAGAGAGCAAACAAAGCATTGACCGGTGGAAATAGAAATTTTGAGTTTTCTATTCATGAGGCTACAAAAGAAATAGTAGTAAAGGTTATTGATACGGACACCAATGAAGTGATTAGAGAAATACCCAATCAAAAGATACTTGATATGGTAGCTAAAATGTGGGAGTTGTCAGGTATTTTTGTTGATGAAAGGAGGTAAGTTCTATGGCAAGCAATATATCGAATTTATTAAATAATAAACTTAGAATGACTGGTATGGCCTCTGGTCTTGACACGGATGCATTAGTTAAGCAGTTGATGGCAACGGAAAATGCAAAAGTTGATCGTCTCAAGCAGGGTAAGGTTTTGGTGGAGTGGAGAAGAGATAATTATAGAGAAATATCCAATCTGCTTAGAGGCTTTCAAGATGAATTCTTTGATTATCTAAAGCCTTCCAATAATATGAGATCACCGAATACTTATAGTATCTATAATTCAACATCTACAAACCCTGCTGTCGCAACAGCTACAGGGAGTGGGAGTATTACAAGCGCAAGTCATACAATAGATGTAATTGCACTAGCAAAAGCATCAACAGGAACTAGCACAGGGGCTGTCACAAAGGGTATTTCAGGAAATGTATTAAGCAGCTTTGATATTGATGGGTATAACAAGACAATATCTGTAAATTATAATGGGGTAAATAAGGAAATTGTTATTCCTGATGGAAGCTTTACAGATGCTGCATCTGTGCTTGGTAATGGAACTGATGGTAAGCTAGTGCAACAGATTCAGCAAGCATTTAATGGAAATGTCACTGTTTCAGAGGTTGGTGGCAAACTACAATTTACTACAGCGAATGCTTCTGATGTACTTACTATAGCTACAAAATATGCCCCTGGAGACAATCTATTAAGCACTTTCGGATTAAGCAGCAGTGGTGTCGGAACAAAGTTAAACTTTGATACACCTATGCAAATAAAGCAGGGCATGAAATTTGAAGTTTCAACAGTTGAGAGTGGGATCACTACTACAAAGGTAATACAATGGGATGCAGATAGTACATATAGTGATGCCAATCAATTGGTAGCAGATTTACAAACTAAAATTGATGCTGCTTTTGGAGCTAGTGGCAAGATTAATGTTACTGCTGCTGATAATACACTTGCGTTTGCAGCAGGAACTGGAGTAGAAAGCTTAAGTCTTGCCAATAGTGATATTGTAAAAAACTTAGGTCTTCAATCGGTGGCAAGTAATAAGTTAAGCTTAAGCGACACAATGGAAAGGGTTAGCAGTAAGCTTATAAACGGAGATATAACATTTGATGGCAGCGGCAAGTTTACATTGACAATAAACAACACAAATATAGAAATTAATAAGACAGATACACTTAGTGCTATGCTATCAAAGGTAAACAATAGTGCAGCAGGAGTAAACATTAGCTATAGTACACACTCTGATACTTTTTCTATAACAGCTAAAGCTACAGGGGCAGGTAATATAGCAATAAACGATAATGGCAGCAACTTTTTTTCTAAGATTAACTTAACTTCTGCAGCTATTAAAGACGGTGAGGATGCTAGCTTTAACCTAGATGAATTACCAGGGAAACGTACTACTAATTCTTTTATGGCAGATGGAATAACTTATAACTTAGCATCGATAGGGAGCACAACCGTTAACCTTACTCAAAATACAGATGAAGTATTTAATAAAATTAAAACTTTTGTAAATAAGTACAACGAGGTAATCGGGAAGCTTGGCAGCGAAGTAAGTGAAAAGTATGAACGCGGCTATGCACCATTGACAGATAGCCAAAAAGAAGCAATGAGTGAAGATGAGATAAAGCTTTGGGAAGAAAAAGCTAAGACTGGATTATTAAGAAATGATAGTCTGCTAAATAATATGGTTACAAATATGCGTTTGGCATTATCTAGTGCTGTTACGGATATTTCTGGTGGATTATCATCTATAGGGATTACCACAGGTACATACCAAGAAAAGGGAAAATTAGTAATAGATGAGACTAAACTAAAGGCTGCAATAAAAAGTAACCCTGATAAAGTAATAAATATGTTTACAAAAGAATCTGAAATTTCCTACAGCAGTGTAATAAATGGAGTGGGGAGCAAAACAAATAGATATAGTCAAAATGGCATAATAAACAGAATGTATGATATAATACAGGATAATATTAGAACCTCAAGAGATAACAATGGCAAAAAAGGTTTGCTATTGGAGAAGGCAGGTATAGTAGGAGACTTAAGTGAATTTAATAATATTATGGATAAGGATATCGATAGTAAAGAGCTAATGATTGATACTTTAACTCAAAAGCTTTATGACAAGGAAGATAGATATTATAAAAAGTTCACAGCCTTGGAAACAGCAATGAGCCAAATGAATAGTCAATCATCATGGTTATCACAGCAGTTTGGTGGAGGACAATAGTAGAAAGTGAGGAAGAATTATGGCTATCGCGAATGATTTATATAGTCAATTTCAAAAAAATAGAATCAATATACAGGAAGAAAAACATTGCTTAGCTGATGGTGATATTAGTGCAAAGGCACAAGCTATTGATAAAAGTAAAGCTTTCCAGCAATACCAAAATAGCATGGTCAACACTGCTTCTCCACAAGAGTTAACACTAATGCTTTATAATGGTCTTATTAAATTCTTAAATCTAGCAAAGCTAGGCATAGAGGAAAAGTCTATAGAAAAGACAAATAATTATCTTATTAGATCACAGGATATTGTACAAGAATTCATGAATACACTGGATATGAGCTATGAAGTATCCAAGGGGCTTATAGCATTGTATGATTATATGAATACAAGATTAATTGAAGCAAATATTAAGAAAGATAAGGCAATAGTTGAAGAGGTGCTTATGTTTGCTGAGCAGCTGAGAGATACATGGTCACAGGCTATGAAGCTAGCAAAGCAGCAGAACGCAAACAAGAGTGCAGTAGATATATAAAAACTGCCCCTATCAGGAGGAATTAAAGGATATGCAGCTTATAAATGATTTGAATAAAATAGTTGAGCAGAAGTTAAAGCTTTTTAAAGAGATACAAAATATAACTGTACTCCAAAAAAATGACATAGAAAACAATAAAGCAGAAAATATAGAGCAATTAATAGAAAGAAAGCAGCAGGTTATAGATGCTATAGATAAGCTGGATAAAGGCTTCTTAGAGGGCTATAGTCAGCTAAAGGATAAGTTGAAGCTAGACAAACCTGACAAAATTGACACTGATAAGTATCCAGAGCTAAAAACTTTAAAGAGTTGTGTAAAAGAAATAATAGAGCTGGCTGGCGGCATAATGGAGCTGGAAAAAGTCAACCGAGAAAAGCTTAATAGTATCTATGATGAAGTTAAAAAGGAGCTAAAACAAATTAAAGTAGGTCAGCGTTCCCTAAAAGCTTATGAAATACCGTTTATGCAAAATGATGGTATATATATAGATAAGAAAAAGTAGTTTAAATTATAATTTTAAAGTACTTGAAATATGGCAAATTAAGGTCTATAATGATAATATGGTGTATGAACTAGGTCTGTGGTTGAAAATCGATGCTAGCCGCAGGCGAAACGATCCACGTAAGCAGAGCAAAGCACTGCGATCATGGTGCGGCTTAGATGGTAAGTCCGTCCGGCCGGCGGTTTAACCGCTGAAATATGCTGAGAGAGTCAGTAGTGAGGGACTAAAATGTTGGTAGCGAAAACTCCAGACGGCGAGTGTGGGGACAAAGACCAGGTCAGCTAGAAAAGTATACCATATAAAATTATAAGGTTATGTGTGCTTGGTAGAACGAAGTCTTGGCGGTAGAAATCCTAGAATATTTCGAGTCGCCAACACCCAACCTAGAAGGAAAGAGGGATTTTTACATGTTCAATGACAAAAATTTAGTATGCAAAGATTGCGGAAATGAATTCGTATTCACAGCTGGAGAGCAAGAATTCTATGAAGAAAAGGGATTCCAAAACGAACCAGCAAGATGTAAGGACTGCAGATCTGCTAGAAAGAATTCAGGCGGAGACAGAGGAGCTAAAAGAGAAAGAGTAATGTACGATGCAACATGTGCTGAGTGCGGATGTGAAACACAAGTTCCATTCAAGCCAACAAGCGCAAGACCAGTATATTGCAAAAACTGCTTCGACGCAAGAAGATAGTTAATAATAAGCCGCTTTATAGCGGCTTTTTTATTTGCTTACATACAGAAATATAATAATGTAAAATAATGACGATTGATTGTATAATTGTCGAAAAAAGTTCACAAACTGTTCGTTTTACAAATAAGAGATATTTATTGTATGTACACATGTTTTTAACAAGTTGAATAGCCTAGATGCAAGTTATCAACAAACTTATACACATTATACACAGAAAATTTAAAATGTATGTGCATAACTTTGTGGAAAAACTCATTTTTTTCACCCCTTGATTTTCCTATATTGAGAGTTTACATTTATTAACTGCGTTCGCTTTACATAATGTTAAACACAAATATATTGAAATATTAATAACAGATTTTATCAAACAGTGAAAAATGTCAGAATATTAAATATTATTTCCCTCGAAAATTAAAAATAGGCAGGATTATTTATTAAATTGTAGAATAAAATAAGTATAGTCAGTAGTATTCAGTTGTGGAAGGAGAGATATTATGCATATTACAGTTAGCGGTAAGAATATAGTTATTACAAATGCCTTAAAGGAAAAGATCAATAAAAAGTTTTCAAAATTTGAAAAGTTTTTTGGAGCAGATACAGAGGCAAACGCAACTTTAAGTGTAGAAAGAGACAGACATATTTTTGAGGTTACAATCCCTTTCAATGGCATTATACTAAGAGGTGAAGAAGCTACTGACGATATGTACACTTCTATAGACAATGTTGCAGAGAAGCTAGAAAGACAAATACGCAAGCAAAAAACAAAACTAGAAAGAAAGCTAAAGGATTATAACCTAAGGTTTGACACATTGTTTGATAATATAACTGAAGAGGAAGACGATGAAGTTAAGATAGTAAAGACTAAGAGATTTGCAATAAAACCAATGCCTGTAGAAGAAGCAACTATGCAAATGGAGCTTCTTGGTCATAGCTTCTTTGTATTCTCAAATTCTGATACAGAAGAGGTAAATGTAATATATAAAAGAAAAGATGGAAATTACGGGTTGATAGAGCCAGAATTCTAAGTAAATTAAACAGCCGAGAAATCGGCTGTTTTTATGTACTAAGCTTAGACAATATTTTCAACGATTTATATTTTATTTAAAATGCTTTGCTGATAGTACAAAATCAGAGAGCTTTATCGATTTTGTGAATGATAAATAAAAATTAGTAATTGAGAAAAGGTATTTATCATTTTTAATCGAATATATGAATAGACGGACGGAGGGGTACATTGGAAAATATAAAAGACAACATATCTGAAGAGATAAGGGAGCTTATATGCAAGCTGCCAGAAATAAAAAATTGCAGCATATTATGTAGCAAAGACAATAGAGTAGAAGAAATACATGTACTAGCAGGTTTAAATAGAAGCATTAAAAATCTGGTCAGAGATATACAATCAGCCATCAATGCTGCCTTTGGCATTAATATAGATTATAAGGTAATTAGTATTGCACAAATAAATGAAAATGACCTTAAGGATATCAGGTTACAATTAAATGAAGTTACAGTGAAAAGCAATGAAAATGCTTTCGAGGCTATCGTAACTATAACTTACGACTATAAGTTATATGAAGGTAAAACTACAAAAGTTAAGTCAAAAAACAATAGATTTAAAGCTATTGCAGAGGCTACTCTTCTGGCTCTAGAGAAGTATATAGACAAAGGAAGAATATTTTATCTTGAGGATATAAAGACGGTTGCAATTACAAATGGAGAGCTATGTGTCTGTGTGATTGGTTATACGTTTAAAGATAAAGAAGAACTACTGTCAGGCTGTTGCTTAATAAATGTTGAAGAAGATGAAGCAGTTGTTAAGGCGATACTTTCAGCAGTGAATAGAAGAATGAGTATTATATGTTAATTTTTGGCCGACAAATTTATATAGCGGAGTATTTGCCTGTCTAATTAGCGGAAGGACAGAGTCTTGTATTTAAGGAGGCAAATCATGAAAAGAATAGCTGGTATTTTACTTACAATAGTTTCATTACTATTAGCAGCTGGAGCTCATAGAAGCTGGTTCTAAGATTTACATAAGCTCGGTCGGCCAATTTTTATATGAAAGGCGGATAAAATGTCAAGGCAGCTTAAAATATATGTTACTATTATAATTGCATTAGGGATAGCATTCATCATAAGTACTATAAGTTTGACATCCATATATGATATCAAAAGCGTTATTATTTTTGCTGTTTTATCTATTATAGCTGAATCACTCTTAATACCTACACCTGGCGAGAGCGCAATTTCAGTAGGCCTCGCTATTGGTTTAGCGGGCATTATAGTATTGGGAGTACCAGAGGCAGCTTGGATTGCATGTCTAGGAATCATGTTAAGATGTGTAAACTACCAAGGCAAAAGCATACATTTATTTAATACACCTTGGTATAAAACTTTATTTAATGGAGCTAATATTGCACTTTCAGCAGGTATTGCAGGAGCATGTTTCCAGATGCTTGGCGGAACACCAGGAAGAGTAGATTTAAATAACTTTTTATTACCTTTGTTAGTTTGTATATTTGTGTATATTATTATAAACGAAACCATTATATCCGGACTTATGGCAATTGTTACAGGTGAAAGGTTTATAAACAGCTGGTGGAGTAATTTAGTTTTTGCAGCTAGAGATTGCATATCTGTAGCACCCATAGGAGTGCTAATGGCTATAGCATATATAAAGTATGACATTTTAGGAATTTTACTTTTCTTAGGTCCTTTATTACTTGCTCGTTATTCATATTGGCTATATATAGATATGAGACGCATATACATAGATACAGTAAAATCCCTATCTCAAGCTATTGAGGTAAAAGACCCATATACTAAGGGTCATTCTATGAGAGTTAGTGAATTTTCTTATGATCTAGGATCTAGACTGAAGCTACCTCATAAGAAATTAGAAAATCTAAAAATGGCAGCTATTCTTCATGATATCGGTAAAATAGGTATAGAAGAAAGCATTTTGAACAAGCCTGGAAATCTAACAAAGGAAGAGTTTGATAAAATTAAACAACATCCTGAAAACGGAGTTAAGATTATACAGAATATTAGATTTTTAAAAGATGTGGCAGACATTATTATAAGTCACCATGAAAAAATGGATGGCACAGGTTATCCGAAAGGGAAAAAACAAGGGGAAATTAGAGATGAAGCAGCTATTCTTAGTATAGCTGATGTATATGATGCTCTTACCTCTGACAGACCTTATAGAAAAGCCTTAACAAAGGAGCAAGCTCTTGCAATTATTAAAGAGGGAAAAGGAAGTCATTTTGAATCGCATTTCGCAGATGAATTTATCATGATGATAGAAGAGCAAGGTGGTGAAAATATTTGATCATTGAAAGCATCGGAGTTTCTTTATTGATTGGAAAGCTGAGAAAAGGCAGTTTTTCCAATATGAAGACTGCAGAAATATATAAATGGTATTTATTTGTAGGCGCTTTTCTTTTAGAGTTTATTACAGTATTTTTATCAGCTAAGGGATACAAGTTTTTTACAAGTAACATATTCACTATTCATTTAATCTCGTATAGTCTTTTATTTATAGGTATTTATTTCAATATCGAAAAAACATCCTTTAAGCTAATTATGTTAGGTACATTATTAAACTTTATTGTAATTATGCTTAATGATGGTCAAATGCCAGTATCTCAGACTGCAATGCTAAAAGCAGGATTGACTGAGGATCTAAAAGATTTACTAAGTGGCGAGATAATTACACATACTATAATAGCAAAAAACACGCTTCTAAAGTTTCTTGGGGATGTTATAGTAATACCCAAGCCTTATCCAAGACCAAAGGTACTTAGTATTGGAGATATCTTCATGGGTGTAGGAGTATTTGTTTATATACAGGAAATCATGATAACAAAGATAATAAAAAAGTAAACAATACGGTTTAGGATTAAAGCATAAATATGCCTTTGTCGTAAACCGTTTTTTATATTCTAATATTTTAACAGTAAATAAAAGTAATTGACATATATACCAAATAATACATATGATTGATATGTGATATCAAATAATTTATAAAATTTAGAGGTATGTTAATGAGTATAAATATTTTTAGTAGTATTCTAATTTCTTTTGTTATATTATTATGGTTCTATATTTATATAGTCTACTTGAAAAATTCCAAATTCAAAAATATTAATAGATTTTTAGCATTAGTAATATTCATGACATTTATTATTGTGCCTGTAGCATTAAATATTAATAATGAAGTTATATGTAGATTAATACAATCTTTAGGACTAGTTTTTGGCTTTAAATTTCTAGATAAAAGATAGGTATGAAAAAATAAATACGATAATATTTATTTTTTTATGTATAATACTTACAGCTATATTCTTTCATAAAAGTTGTTATGTGGAATATGTTGTGCTAAAATAGATAAGATAATATTATTATAACTCTGTTATATTGGGGTGTTTTAGATGAACTCAAAAAGAAATTTTAAAATAAATAAATATTGTGCTTTAGCTTTTATGGTATTTGCTGTTTTATCAGGTATGTCAGATAATTATAAAACAAATTCCATAGCTTTAATAAATAACGATTTTTCATATTTATTAAAGATTAATCAAATGTTCATACAAAATACGAGCACTATTAGAGCACATTTTCTTCTAAATAGACATGAGGATTATAGCACTTATGTTCAAAGCATAATGGGTTCAAAGGACGTATCATATTATGCAATCATAGGGGTATCTTATTCCTTGTTAATTTTTATTATTCTTTACGCAAATAATAAATTACGACAAAATAATATTTGGAGAAAGGCAGTTTTTTAATCTCTTCTATACAGAGTCAACTGCGAGCAAAACTTAAATAAGGTATATAAAAAGGAGAGATTGAGATGTCAATATTACAAAAATTATTTGGAAACCTAAATGAAAAAGAAGTAAAAAAACTAATGAAAATAGTAGATGAAATAGAAGCTATAGAACCGCAAATGCAAGCTTTAAATGATGAACAGCTTCAAAACAAGACTCCAGAATTCAAGGAAAGAATAAAAAATGGAGAAAGTTTGGATCATATACTTCCAGAAGCCTTTGCAGTAGTAAGAGAAGCTGCGGTGAGAGTAATAGGTCAAAGGCACTTTAGAGTGCAGCTTTTGGCAGGCGTAGTTCTTCATCAGGGAAGAATAGCTGAGATGAAGACTGGTGAAGGTAAAACTCTAGTGGCTACACTTCCTCTTTATCTAAATGCATTGGAGGGCAAGGGCGCACATCTTATTACGGTTAATGACTATTTGGCGAAGTTTCACAGTGAGTGGATGGGAAAGATATACAACTTCCTTGGACTATCTGTAGGCTTAATTGTCCATGGTGTAGAAGGCGAAGATAAGCAAAAGGCATATGCTGCTGATATTACCTATGGAACAAACAATGAGTTTGGGTTTGACTATCTAAGAGATAATATGGTTATATACAAGGAACAGATGGTACAAAGAGACCTTAATTTTGCTTTGATAGATGAGGTTGACAGTATATTAATAGATGAAGCAAGAACACCTCTTATAATTTCAGGAATGGGAGAGAAGTCTACTCATCTATATTTCGTAGCGGACAACTTTGTTAAAGGTATCCATAAGGAAGATGACTTTGTTATAGATGAGAAGGCACATACTGTACTTCTTACAGAGCAGGGTATAGAGAAGGCAGAACGATTCTTTAGCATAGAGAATTTTGGTGATTCAGAAAATATTGAGATAAATCACCATATAAACCAAGCACTTAAAGCTAGAAACCTTATGAAAAAGGATATTGACTATGTATTAAAAGATGGAGAAATAATAATTGTTGATGAGTTCACTGGTCGTCTGATGTTTGGAAGAAGATATAGTGAGGGGCTGCATCAAGCTATTGAAGCAAAGGAAGGTGTTAAGGTGGAGAGAGAATCTCAAACCTTAGCAACTATAACCTTCCAAAATTATTTCAGAATGTATAACAAGCTAGCAGGTATGACAGGTACTGCTAAGACGGAAGAGGATGAATTCAGATCTATATATAATCTAGATGTTGTAGAGGTACCGACAAACAAGCCAATACAACGAAAGGATTATCCAGATGCTGTGTATAAGAACAAAAATGGTAAGTTCAATGCAGTAGTAAAAGAGATAGAAAGTCTCCATCAGAAGGGACAGCCAGTGCTTGTAGGTACAATATCTATAGAAAACTCAGAAATGCTTAGCGCAATGCTTAAGAAAAAAGGAATACCCCATGAAGTGTTAAATGCAAAGCAGCATGAGAAAGAAGCAGAGATTGTCTCTCATGCAGGACAAATATCCACTGTAACAATATCAACAAATATGGCAGGTCGTGGTACAGACATCATACTTGGTGAAGGTATGCAGGCTTTGGGCGGACTTATGATTATTGGTACTGAAAGACATGAGTCAAGACGTATAGACAATCAGCTTCGTGGACGTTCAGGCAGACAAGGCGATCCTGGTGCCAGCAGGTTCTATGTATCCTTAGAGGATGACTTGATGAGGCTCTTTGGTTCAGAGAAGCTGGTAGGCATAGTAGAGAGTCTCGGCATGGATGACGAAATGAACATTGAGCATTCCCTTTTATCTAAATCCATAGAAGGTGCACAAAAAAAGGTAGAGGGAAGAAACTTTGATATAAGAAAGCATGTGCTTCAATATGACAATGTAATGAACAAGCAAAGAGAAGTTATTTACAGTCAAAGAAGAAAGGTTCTTATGGGTGACAGTATACAAGAAAATGTAACAGATATGATAAATGATATCATAAAAGATTCTGTTGCAATCTATACTGCTGGAAGTGAATATCAAGAAGAGTGGGATTTAAAGGGACTTATGGAGTTTCTTCATAATATATTCCTCCCAAGAAACACCTTTACAGAGGAGCAATTGTTAAGCTATACAAGGGAGGAACTTAAAGAACAATTGAAAGAAAAAACCATGAAGCTGTATGAGGAAAAAGAGCAGCAGATTGGTACTGAGACAATGAGAGAGCTTGAAAGAGTTATACTACTTAAAGTTGTTGATACAAAGTGGATTGATCATATTGATGCTATGGATCAGCTAAAAGAGGGTATAGGTTTACGTGCATATGGACAGCAGGATCCGGTTCAAGCATACCAAGTTGAAGGCTATGATATGTTTATGCAATTGATAAACAGTATCAAAGAAGATACCGTAAGATATGTACTAAATGTAAATGCAAAGAATATTCCAGAGAGAGAACAAGTTGCACAGGCAATTACTACCAATCAAGAGGAAACAGTAAGAAAGCCAGTAGTAAAGGAAGATAAAATCGGAAGAAATGATTTGTGTCCTTGTGGAAGTGGTAAAAAGTACAAAAAGTGCTGTGGCGCTTAGTATATTTGATTAACTAGGGGCTGGTCTCGTGACATCGTGTTAAGGCCAGCCCTTATACTTATTATATGAGGAGTGATAAAATGCTAGAACTTGAGCAGTATAGGTATGAGCTTAGGAAGCTTATGGATATAATAAACGAAATTGAGGTGTCACTTTGACATTGAAGGCATAAAGGATAGTATACAAGAGCTGGAACTGGACATGCAGCAGCAAGACTTATGGGAAGATGCAGAAAAAGCGACACTTATCTTAAAGAAGGTTAAGAACATGAAGGATAAGCTGGAGCGTTTTAATACATTAAAGGAACAGTATGAGTATCTGAATGTTCTGATTGATTTAGGAATTGAAGAGCAGGATATATCTATATTGAAGGAGGTATCTAACGCTCTTGATACTCTAACCAATGGTATAGAAAAAGTGCGAATAGAAACTCAATTAACAGGTCAATACGACTATGGCAATGGGATACTTTCCATACATTCTGGTGCGGGAGGTATTGATGCACAGGATTGGGCAGAAATGCTTTTAAGAATGTACACTAGATGGGCAGAGAAAAAGGGCTATACAGTTACAATATTAGATATTTTAAAGGATTATGAAGCGGGAATAAAAAGTGTTACCCTATATATAGAAGGTGAAAATGCCTATGGCTATCTCAAATCAGAAAAAGGGGTACATCGCCTGGTAAGACTATCACCCTTCGATGCAGCAGGTAAAAGACACACATCCTTTGCCTCAGTAGATGTAATGCCTGAAATAGATGATAGCGTTAGTGCGGATATAGCTCCAGATGATTTGAAAATCGATACCTTTAGATCGGGTGGTGCTGGAGGTCAGCACGTAAATAAAACTGATTCTGCTGTTAGAATAACACACCTTCCAACAGGTATAGTAGTACAGTGTCAAAACGAAAGGTCACAGCACTACAATAAAGATATGGCAATGAAGATGATGGTTGCAAAGCTGATTGAGCTTAGGGAACGAGAGCAGAAGGAGAAAATAGATGACATTAAGGGAGAATACAGAGAGATTGCCTGGGGCAGTCAGATAAGATCTTATGTATTTCACCCATATAGTATGGTTAAGGATCATAGAACTGATGAGGAAATAGGAAATGTAAATGCTGTCATGGATGGAGACATAGATAACTTTATTAATGCATATCTAAAGCAAAAGAATTAAAAAATGTTCTATAATGTATTTCATAAAAGGCTTTGCTAACTTGATTATATTTCAATAGAGTATCTTATATATCGCACTAAACAATTTATGTTTATGAAATAGTGCGATATATTACTTTTTTATAGATAAAAATATTATTTAAGCAAAAGCTATAAAATATTATTTTTAAGGTTGTTTAATGATAGAATCTGATATAAAATTAATATAATAAAATGATTCCAAACTATTGTTGAATAATTATAAATACTGGGGGATTGCAAATGAGAAATAGAGTAAATTTCTTTAAAATTCCTAAGCTAGGGGATAAAAAGTCACATAAGCCAAAAAGTAACATGTTTGGGTTTTTAAAGAAAAGTAAAAATCTAAAAGTTAGCTTTAAGAATGATAAAAAGGCTAAAATGCCTAGCACTGGCAAAATGAGGTTTCCAAAGTTAGATTTAGAGGATTTGAGAACATTAAGTCCAAGACACCTCTTAACAGGTATAAGAGGAAAAATTATCTTTCTCTCTGTGTTTACGATGATTTGCATGCTTATCCCAATAGTTTTAAGCATCAGTTCTCTAAAATCAAATATAACGAAGGATTTAGGAGAACTTAATAAGGTTACAAATGCTTCAATAGCTGAGAAGGTTGAGAATCAAATTAAACAAAATATGCTAAGCTTGGACTTATTTACTAAATCCTCGGATATATTCGCCATGGATCCCTATCAGCAGGAAAGAGCTTTAAGAAAGCTTATTGAGAACAGGTTTGAGTCTATAATATTCACAGATGCTGAAGGTAATGTTTTATTTGCTACCGACTTTGAACTAAAAGATACAAATATAAAAGACACACCATGGTTTTCAGAGGCAATAAAAGGGACAAACTATATATCAGATTCTATTTTGGATGAAAGGACTAAACAGAGTATAATCTATATATCTGTACCAGTAATTGATCAGTATCTGAAGCCTGCTGCTGTAATAGCTGTAAAGATGGATTTGGATTACTTACACACAATAATTAAGGAAAACAAGGTAGGAGAGAATGGCATTGCATACATAATTGATAGAAAAGGGGTAGTTTTGGCTCATCCCGATATAAAAGAAAAGGTATTAAAGACATATAATGCAGTTGAGCATAATATATTTGGTGCTAAAAAAATCATTGAAGGAATTTCAGGTACTGATATTTATGATAATGACAAAGGTGAAAAAGTATATGGTACATATAGTATAATACCTTCTACAGGTTGGGGAATGTTAACTGAGCTGCCTGTAAGTGAAGCTATGGAACCGGTTCAAAAAGCTACCAAACAAATAACGGTTATGTCAATTATAGCTTTAATGCTTGCAATAATTGGAGCTTTGATATTGGCAATCTTGATTACTAGACCATTGAAGAATATGGCTAAGGTAGCAGCTGAGGTAAAAAATGGAGACCTAAGCAAACGAATTAAGATTACAGACAAAGATGAAATAGGACAACTACAGGTTGCATTTAACCAGATGACAGACTCCTTGGCCAGTGTACTTAGTGAAGTAGGTATTGCAATTTCTGAAGTTACTGATATGTCACAGAAGCTAAGCGAGGGAGCTCAGATAAGCTCTGCGGCTACAGAAGAAATAACCGCTATAGTTGAAAGCGTTGCAGAGGGTGCACAATCGCAAATAAGTTCTGTAAACACATCAGCTAACATTACTAGGGAGATTTCAAATAGTGTAGTAAACACTTCTAATAAGACTCAAACAGTTGCGCAGTCAGCCACTGGTGCAGCACAGATTGCACAGGAAGGCTCTGACAACATTAAAATAATTAATGAGAAGATAATAGGTATAAAGGATAATGTTATAAATTCAGCAAGCTTGGTTGAAAAGCTTGGGAATAAATCAAAAGAAGTTACCAGTATGGTTAAGGTAATCAAAGATATTGCAGGCAAAACAAACATGTTGGCGTTAAATGCAGCAATTGAGGCTGCAAGAGCCGGTGATGCAGGTAAGGGCTTTGCAGTAGTTGCAAATGAAATAAGAAATCTTGCAGAGCAGACAAAAGAAGCTTCTAAAGACATAGAAACATTGCTCACAGAAATGCAAGATGAAACAGATTATACTGTAAAAGCAATGAATGAGGGTTTAATTGAGGTAGAGGCAGGAACAGCTGCAATCAGTGCAACATACAGTACCTTCAATAAAATAATAGAAGAGGTACAAACTGTTGCCAGAGACATAAACAATGTGTCAGAAGCTGTACTTAATCTTAAGAGTGAAAGTGAAAGAATCATAACCTCAATAGAAGAGGTAAATGAAATTGCAGAAACTACATCACTAGGAACTCAAAGCGTTCTGGCAAGTACAGAAGAACAAGCTTCTTCAATACAAGAGATAAGCAACTTGGCAGTAGGCTTGAGTAATACGGCAGTTATGCTAAAGGATATTATATTGAAATTTAAGATATAAAAAAAGCAGCTTAGGCTGCTTTTTTTATTCCATGCCGATAATATCAACTTTTCTACAGCCCCTACAGGAGAGGAGAAGCTGTACCAATTCCTCAGGGGTTATTTCCATTGATTTCATATCTACTGTAACAGTCAAAGTCGCTGCATCCATTATAGGCATTGTCTGGTTTATGGTAAGTATATTTGCCTTAACAGAAGCAAGAGTATTTATTATGTCTGACAGTATTCCGGGAGCATGACTTAATATCATAAAAATGATAAGCATTTTTCCCTTTTCACTGGACATGAAGTCATGCACACTATCCTTGTATTTATAGAAAGCACTTCGACTTAAACCTACCATTTTGCATGCTGCTTGAATTGTAATGGCTTCGCCATTTCTAAGTAAGTCTTTGGCTGCAATAACCTTATCATAAGCAGGGGGAAGGATTTTGGAATCTATTATAAACATTTTTTGTTGCTGCATGATTATTCTCCTAACTGTTTTTTAATTGGAATTTACTGATATACTATCATAGGAGGAGAAATTTAGCAAATTGATAATAATATCGTTATTAAACATATAGAAATGGAAGATAAAAAGAGGTAATATAATAATTAAGCGAAATTAATGAAATTATTCGGTAAATCTAGCTTTATGTATATATTGTTATTTGGTATATGAAGAAGCCTGAACGATAAATATAAAGAAGGTTTACTGTTTAACTAGGAGGGCTTACATGAACATTATAGAAAAGTTGGCCAAGGAGCTAGATGTAAAACCTTGGCAGGTAGAGAATACAGTAAAGCTTGTAGACGATGGTAATACCATACCATTTATTGCAAGATATAGAAAGGAACTCACAGGTGAGCTTTCTGATACAATACTTCGTAACCTTCATGAGAGACTGCTTTATTTAAGAGGTTTGGAAGAGCGCAAGCAAGAGGTAATAAGACTAATAGATGAGCAGGGTAAGCTTACAGAAGAACTTAAGGCAGCAATTTTGAAAGCAGAGGTACTATCAGAGGTTGAAGATTTATATAGACCTTACAAGCAGAAGAAGCGTACCAGAGCAACTATAGCAAAAGAAAAAGGCTTGGAGCCTTTGGCAGATATAATCTGGAAGCAGGAGAAAACACAAACGACCTTAGAGGAAATAGCTGCAGTTTATATAAATGAAGAGCTAGGTGTAAACACAGCTAATGATGCTATACAAGGTGCAAAAGATATAATTGCAGAAACCATATCTGACAGTGCAGATTTTAGAAAGGACATTAGAAACGTAACCTATAAAAATAGTCTAATAGTAAGCAAGGGTACCACAGAGGAAAAGTCAGAGTACCAAATGTACTATGATTTTAATGAGCCAGTGTTTAAGATAGCACCGCATAGAATATTGGCTTTAAACAGAGGAGAAAAGGAAAAGTTTTTATCAGTAAAGGTAGATGCTCCCATAGAGAATATTCTTAGCTATTTGAACACCCATGTTATAATCACTGATTCACCTTACATAAAGCTGTTAGAGGATACAGTCAAGGACTCCTATACCAGGTTAATTGCTCCTTCCATAGAGAGAGAAATTAGAAACGAACTGACAGGAAAAGCAGAGGAACAGGCGATTTTGGTGTTTGCTTCTAACTTAAGAAGTCTACTTCTTCAGCCTCCTATAAAGGGTAAGACTGTCATGGGCTATGACCCTGCATATAGAACAGGCTGTAAAATAGCTGTAGTGGATGAAACAGGAAAGCTGCTTGATATAACGACTGTTTATCTTACTCCTCCAGAAAATCAAATAGAAAAAGGCAAAAAGGAGTTAAAGACTCTTATAAATAAGCATAATGTATCTGTAATATCTCTTGGCA
Organism: uncultured Clostridia bacterium; assembly: GCA_942492835.1. Classification (GTDB taxonomy): domain Bacteria; phylum Bacillota; class Clostridia; order Lutisporales; family Lutisporaceae; genus GWB2-37-7. Next base: position 2,498,622 of record OW818645.1, read on the forward strand.
ATGGTACTGCCTCTAGAGAATCGGAATTGATATGTGCTGAGATTATTAAAGAATTGGATAGAGAGCTGCATTATGTAGTTGTTAGTGAAGCGGGAGCCTCTGTTTACTCTGCTTCAGAGCTTGCAGCAAAGGAATACCCCGATATAAATGTATCAATAAGAGGGGCTATATCAATCGCAAGAAGACTACAGGATCCATTGGCAGAGCTGGTAAAGATTGATCCAAAGTCAATAGGTGTAGGTCAGTACCAGCATGACGTCTCACAGAAGAAACTTTCAGAAGCCTTAAAGGGTGTTGTTGAGGACTGTGTAAACAGTGTCGGGGTAGATTTAAACACAGCTTCTGCATCATTATTGTCTTATATATCAGGAGTTAACGCCAGTATAGCTAAGAATATTGTAGAATACCGTGAGGAAAATGGAGCTTTCAAAAACAGAAAAGAAATAAAAAAAGTTAAGAAGTTGGGAGAAAAAGCCTTTGAACAGTGTGCAGGCTTTTTAAGAATAAAAGAAAGTAAAAATATATTGGATAACACAGGTGTACATCCTGAGTCCTATGAAGCAGCAGAAAAGTTAATCGAAAAAGCAGGAGGAAGCCTCAAAAAGATTAGCCAGAAGGAGCTTCAATCAACAGCTGCCCAGCTTGATAAGGCAGATATAGCGAATATGGCACAGGAGCTTCTGATAGGTGTTCCGACTTTGAAAGATATTATAAGTGAACTTCAAAAGCCTGGCCGTGATCCTAGAGATGAGATGCCAAAGCCAATATTTATGACTGATGTAATGGAGCTTAAGGATCTTAAAGAGGATATGATTCTTACAGGCACAGTAAGAAACGTAATCGACTTTGGTGCTTTTGTGGATATTGGGGTGCATCAGGACGGCTTGGTACACATATCAGAGATGGCAGATAAGTTTGTAAAGAACCCCATGGAAGTAGTTAAGGTAGGGGACATTGTAAAGGTTAAGGTAATTGGTATAGACTTGGATAGAAACAGGATAAGTCTAAGTATGAAAGGTTTGAACTAAAACAATATTTAAAAGAGAGGGGTTAAAAAAATGATACATATTAAAAACGGTAAACTATTTACTATGGCTGGAGAACCAATAGAAAGGGGCAGTATATTAATCGAGAATGGCAAGATTGTTGCCATAGGTGAGAAGGTAGAAGTTCCCAATGATGCAGAGGTTATTGACGCACAGGGCAAACTGGTATTCCCTGGATTTATAGATGCCCACTGTCACCTAGGAATGTGGGAGGATGCTATAGGCTTTGAGGGAGCTGATGGAAATGAAGCAGTTGATCCTGTTACACCACACCTACGTGCTATAGATTCTATATATCCTATGGACAGAACCTTTGAGGAAGCAAGAGAAGGCGGCGTTACTACAGTGTGTACAGGACCTGGAAGTGCTAATGTAATAGGAGGTATTTTCTCTATTATTAAGACTTATGGTCATAGGATAGATGATATGATTGTTAAAGAGACTGCAGCACTAAAGATTGCTTTTGGAGAAAATCCTAAGAGAGTTTATTCTGGCCAAAAGAAATCACCTTCTACCAGAATGGCTACAGCAGCAATACTTAGAGAGCAGTTATATAAGGCTAAAGCCTATAAAGAAAAGCTTGAAATGTCCAAAGAAAACCCTGATAAAAAGCCTGAATTTGATATTAGACTTGAGCCCTTAGTAAAGGTGCTAAACAAAGAAATACCACTGAAAGCTCATGCCCATAGAACAGACGATATATTTACTGCCTTAAGAATTGCGAAGGAGTTTGATGTAGATATAACTCTAGACCATTGTACAGAGGGTCATCTAATAGTAGAAGACCTTGTTAAGGAAAATAAGTATATAATAAGCGGACCTCAGCTTACAGAAAGGACAAAACATGAGCTGAAAAACAAGACCTTCAAGTCACCAGGAATAATGTCAGGGGCTGGGCTAAAGGTTGCTATAACAACAGATCATCCTGTAATACCAATACAATATCTGCCAATGTGTGCAGGCTTAGCTGTAAGAGATGGTATGGATAAACAAGAAGCATTAAAAGCTATAACTATAAACGCTGCTGAAGTACTTGGAATAAAAGATAGAGTAGGCAGCTTGGAGGTTGGCAAGGATGCCGATATCGTAATTTTTGATGGACATCCATTTGATACAGCGTCAAAGTCAGAGTTTGTTTTGATTAATGGAGAAATTGTTTTTAGAAGAAATTAAAATATTATATACATATGTATAAATCAGAGTTATAATATATTTGAAAAGTTAGTAAGATTAATATCTTCAGGGAGGGGTGCAATTCCCTACCGGCGGTATAGCCCGCAAGCAGTGCAGAGCATTGCAGATTCGGTTAAACTCCGAAGCCGACAGTAAAGTCTGGATGGAAGAAGATAAGATAGTTATAATATAATGACTATTAAAGTCCCTGGAGTATTACTTCAGGGACTTTTTATCGTGTTAAAAATGTATTTTAGGAGGGTAAATTATGAGAAATTCAAAACTACAATTAATGGTAAAGATAGGGATGTTGTCTGCATTGGCATTTATAATTATGTTTTTCGAATTCCCTTTGCTTCCTACCGCACCACATTTAAAGATGGATCTTAGCGATATTCCTGCAATAGTGGGAGCTTTTGCTTTTGGTCCTTTAGCAGGAGTGATTATAGAGCTGATAAAGAATTTATTGCACTTTATCACAAGAACACAAACTGGTGGCATAGGAGAGATGGCAAATTTTGTAACTGGTGCAGCGTTTGTTATTGCTGCAGGTTTAATTTACATGAGAAATAAGAACAAGACGAATGCAATTATAGGCTTAGCAGTTGGCACAGTGATTATGTCTGTGGTAATGTGCTTTGCAAATTATTACATCTTACTTCCATTATATATGCCAGCACTGTTTGAAGGGCCAAAATCTGTAGTAATAAATATAATTTTAACAACTGCACTACCCTTCAATATTTTAAAGGGAATAATTGTATCTGCAATAACTATAATAATATACAAGAGAATATCACCAATACTTCATAATAAATAATAGAAGAATTAAAAGTTAGAGCCTCATAAATTAGTAGTGTAGAATAATACTAATTTATGAGGTTTTTGTTTTGTAATATGTACAAAATATAGCAAAAAGGCTATAATATCATTAATTAATAAAACAACAAGAGAAGGCGACAGCCTTCATTTTCTTGGAGGAGAACTAATGCTAAAAGTAATTTCAAAAAGTGCAGAGCAAACCAATAAGCTGGGAGAAAGCTTAGGAAGACTGCTAAAGCAAGGTGACATCATATGTCTTACAGGAGACTTGGGAGCGGGTAAGACAGCATTTACAAAGGGCATTGGAGTAGGCTTAGAGGTAAAGGAATTAATAACAAGCCCTACATATACGATAATTAATGAATATGATGGAACAATTCCTCTTTATCACTTTGATGTATACAGGCTGGAAGGTGTTGAAGAAATGTATGAGTTAGGTTATGAGGAATATTTCTTTGGCGATGGAGCTGTGGTGGTAGAGTGGGCTGATATAGTAAAGGATATTATCCCAAATGAAAGACTTTGGATTACTATGCTGAGAGGAAAGCAGGAAGATACAAGAGATATTATAATTGAAGCTACAGGGGAAAGATATCAAACTATTGTTAAGGAGTTGGAGCAATATGTTAATACTGGCGATTGATACTTCAAGTGCTACAGCAACTACAGCTTTGACTCAGGATGGAAAGGTACTTGCTGAATATATACATAGTAGCAGCAAGACACACTCTCAGAGACTTATGCTGATGGTAGATGAGCTTTTAAAGTCCTGTAACAAAAAACCAGAGGACATTGATTTATATGCTTGCGTATCAGGCCCTGGGTCTTTTACAGGTCTTAGAATAGGTGCTTCAGCTATTAAGGCTATGGCACAGGTATTTGATAAGCCTGTTGCAGGAGTACCAACTCTTGATGCATTAGCATATAACTTATATAATTTTAATGGATTTATATGTCCTATGATAGATGCACAAAGGGGAGCGGTTTACAGTGCTCTTTATAAATGGGAAAATGGAAAGCTTGTGAAGCTTGAAGACTATAGAGTAATAGATGCAAAAGAGCTGGTGCATATGCTTGAAGAGCTGGATAAAGATGTTGCGATACTTGGTGATGGTGTAGAGATTGCAATGGAGCACGTGAATAAGACTTTAAAGAAAGTAGTACCTGCTCCCTCGACACATATGCAGCCTAGGGCGTCTTCTGCTGCTGCTATTGCATTGGAAATGTTTGGAGATGGTAAGACTGAAAGCTGTTACAGCTTTAAACCTAGCTACATAAGGAAATCTCAAGCAGAGGTAGAGTATGAGAAAAAGCAGGAGGCATTAGTAAGACCAATGGAGCTTACTGATGTAGATGAGGTGTGGGATATAGAAAAGTTGAGCTTTAGCTCACCTTGGTCAAGAGAATCCTTTGAGCAGGAGATGAATGGCAACGATAAAGCGAGATATGTTGTAGCTGTACTTGGTGACACTGTAGTAGGCTATGGAGGTATGTGGTTTATTATAGATGAGGCTCATATAACTAATATTGCAGTACACCCTGACTATAGGCAAAGAAAGCTTGGCGAAATGATTGTAGAAGAGATGCTTAGAACCGCCGAAGAAAGCGGTATCAGCAGCTTGACCCTTGAGGTTAGAGCATCAAATACGCCTGCAATTAGTCTATATAGCAAGCTTGGTTTTAAAGAATATGGCATTCGAAAGGGCTATTATACAGATACTTGCGAGGATGCACTAATCATGTGGAAAAAATAGAATTGGCTTTGCAGATTAGAAGTAAACTGCAAAGCTTTTTTTGTATTCAGACAAATGATGTATAATGACGTATATAGAGTTAAACAAACAAATTGAAATTATAATATATATATATAACAAATAAAAGGTGGCGATAAATTGGATGCCAGTGATTTGGACCTAATAAATCAATGTCTTAAAGGAAATACCGAAGCGTTTGAACCCTTGGTTGAGAGATACAGGAAGCTGGTATTTAATACCGCCTATAGAATGATGCATAATCGAGAAGAAGCAGAGGATATAACACAGGAGGCTTTTGTAAGAATATACAATTCATTGGCAAGGTATAATCCTGAGTATAAGTTTTCTACATGGTCGTTAAAAATAACGACAAATCTGTGCTTGGACAATCTGCGGAAAAGAAAAGGTGAGACATTACCAATAGATGAGCAATTTAGTATTTGTGATGAGGGACCTACTCCAGAGGAGCAGTATCTAAGAAAAGAAAATCAAAAGAGGGTAGTAGAAGCAATAAACAAGCTGCCTGAAAAGTACAAGGAATTCATTATACTTTTTCATCATAGAAACTTATCCTATCAGGAGATAATGGATATTACGGGTGAATCTCTTACTATAGTAAAAAACAGATTGTACAGAGCGCGACAAATGCTTAAAGATTATCTGATTAATGCAGATAAGGAGAGTGAAAAAGTATGCAATGCAAGCAAATAAATAATCATATGATGAAATATTTCGATGGCAATATAAGTGAGTTGGAAATGGAGCAGTTGATGCGGCATCTTCAGAAATGTACAGTATGCGCAGATGAATTTGAAGTACTGCGAGAAGCATTATTTGAAATAGAAGATTTGCCTGATATTGATCCACCGGCTGAGTTGACAGTAAACATTATGAAGGAAATCTGTAGTCAAAAACAGCTGCAGATAAGTAAAACACAGCTAATATGCTGGTTTGTAGGCTTCATAGGTTTGGTATTGTTTACCTACAACATCATAGCTTTTACTATATTTCCAATGATAGGCAGCAAGGTGACCTTCATATCCCTTGATAGCTTCCTCAAGGTTATATTTTGGGTAGGAAACTTAATAACAGATAGTATTGTAGCATTATCTGTTTCTGTAGGAGGGCTGTTGACACTTAGAAACATTATTTTAGAGGATTATACAATATTAATATTAATATGGCTAGTGGCATTTGCTTTAGTAGATTTGATGCTCTATAAACTTATGCATGAGAAAGATAAGAAAAACGATTTCGTAGATTTTAACTAAATTTGGGAGGTTTTGATATGTCCATTAAGAAGCTTATATCGATTGTACTGATTATAATTACCTTGGTTATGGTCTCTGCCTTTAGCTTTGATAAAAACATTGGAGACCGTGTTTCAATATTTGATAATGTTATTATTTCAGAGGATGAATTTATTTCAGGTGATGCAATCACAGTATTTGGAAATATGTCAATTAAAGGTGATGTTAGAGGCGATGTAGTAGCTGTATTTGGGAATGTTGATATATATGGTGAAATCGGCGGTGATGTAGTGGCTGTATTTGGTAGTATAGATATTGACAAAAATGCAGTTATTAACGGGGATGTTGTCGAAGTACTGGGTAAAGTAGAAAAAGATAATGGAGCAATAATAAGAGGGGATATAGTAGATACCAAAGTACAAGCAATACCAAGAAGCTTTAATTTAGGGTCCATCACTGGCAACGATATTGGCATGGTCATAAGTATGATTATAACCTTTATGCTTTCATGTTTGGTGTTATTACTTGTACCTGATAGGGTTGGCTACATGGTACAAAGCTATCAGCACAATATTGGAAGAAGTCTTGGAATAGGTGTATTGGTAATGCTGGGGATGATGCTTCTAATTCCAGTCATGATGATTACAATAATTGGGATATTACCGGCAATACTTCTTATATTTGCGTTTGCAATTGCTGTATTTGTTAGTATGACAGCATTATATATAGCATTAGGTAGAAAGATTGCTGCAGCAGTGGAAGGAAAAAATGCTTTATATATACATCTGTTTATTGGATTGGTGATAGTAAGTGCCTTACAAATTGTACCGATACTAGGCTTCCTGGTTGGTATGATAGCTTTCTTCATAGCTGTGGGTATAGCCTTCGATACAAGGATAGGAAAACCATCTATGAGAAAAAATACACAAGTTTAAATAGAAAAGACAGCTTTGCATAAAAGGCAGAGCTGTCTTAAATTTATGATATATATTTAATATTTATAGCATGATTACATATAATAAACATAAGCGACCTATATGATTTACTTTAATTTTAAAATCTATTATGATATAATGAGTTTTGTTGCTTAAAAATAACACACAAATTAATTAGTAACAAGTGTAAATCCAACTATATGGGAGGAAAATAATGCTTCTTAGGGAATTTAAAATTGACAATAATACAATTATTCTAGATCAGGATGAAGATATATATATCGCACAGGTACTGGGAGCTAGTGGAGAAAAATTGTTTTATCATGAGTATAAAGAATATGAAAAAATAAAAGCATGTTTTGATGAAATAGTGCAGAGTATTCAACAAAATAATGCAGATATAAAGAACATAATAAATATTCTACAAAACAGCATAGAATAAATAGCAGGAGTAATCCTGCTTTAATATTACGCAGAAAAATATTTTGCACATTTTAAATTTAATGCAGGATATACAATTTATGCGAAGTATATAATTTTGAGGTGATTGACATGGATAAAAATATGACTATTTTGGCAATCGAAACATCATGCGACGAGACCTCGGCAGCAATAGTAAGAAACGGTAGAGAAGTGCTTTCAAACGTAATATCCAGTCAGATAGACATACATAAGAAGTTTGGAGGAGTTGTGCCAGAGGTTGCTTCCAGAAAACACTTAGAGAGCATAAATCTTATTGTGAAGGAAGCTCTAGACCAAGGGGGTACAAGGCTTGAGGATGTAGATGCTATAGCTGTTACAAGCGGACCTGGACTTGTGGGAGCCTTACTTATAGGGCTTACTACAGCAAAGGCTTTGGCTTATAGTACAAATAAACCCTTAATTGGAGTCAATCATATAGAAGGACATATTGCCGCTAACTATATACAACACAAAGAACTGGAGCCTCCATTTATTTGTCTGGTAGCTTCGGGAGGACATAGCCATATAGTAAAAATAAAGGATTATAATAGCTTTGAGATACTAGGACGAACTAGGGATGATGCAGCAGGAGAAGCTTTTGACAAAATTGCTCGAGCTTTGGGTTTGGAATATCCTGGTGGTCCTTTGATAGATAAAATATCAGTAAAAGGTAATGCTAAGGCAATAAACTTTCCGAGAGCATATCTTGAGGCAGGGAGTTATGACTTTAGCTTCAGTGGTTTAAAATCAGCAGCACTTAATTACCTAAACTCCATGAAAATGAAGAAGGAAGAAATAAGTATACCTGATGTAGCAGCAAGCTTTCAAGAAGCTGTGGTTGAAGTATTGACTGAGAAGCTCATTAGAGCGGCAGTGGAGCATGGCTCAAAATATGCTGTATTGGCGGGGGGTGTAGCAGCCAACAGCAGATTAAGACAGCGTCTTACAGAGCTAGGAGAAGAAAGCGGAATACAAGTGCGTTATCCAGCACCTATACTATGTACAGATAACGCAGCTATGATAGGCAGTGCAGGATACTATAGATACATTACAGGTTCATCTGCGGATATGACTCTAAATGCAAGACCAAATCTTACAATAGGAGAAGGCGTTTAAATGAAAGCTGCACCATATATTATGCTGCTAGAAGCTGCAAGCAAATATAATATACTAACACTTACAACCTCCTGTGCTACTTCTTGTATATTTTGTAGTCATCATCAGAACCCTGATGAAGTAGAAGCATACTATATAAGTAAGCTAACAAGAGAACAAGGGGAAAATCTCTTAGAGTTCTTAGATGGTAAAAATAAGATAGTAATAGGAGAATCTGCAACAAGAATATGCGAAGGCGAGCCCTTCGCTTTTGAATATATAATAGAGATATTGGAGCTGACCCGAGCCAAATATCCAAAAGCACCTATACAAATAACTACAAGTGGCATAAACCTGGATGAAGCACTACTACAGAAATTAAACAGCTTGGGTAATATAGAGCTAAATATATCCCTAAACAGCTGTACCAGCGAAGGCCGGAAGAAGTTGTATGGAGGCAGGGAGCATATGCAGGCTGTAAGAGCTGTGGACCTGCTAGAACGATATAATATTAAGTTCAATGGTAGTATAGTCGCAATGCCTCATGTAGTGGGCTGGGCAGACCTAGAGCAGACTATACACTATCTAAATGATAAAGGAGCTGCTACAATACGGGTGTTTATGCCAGGATATACAAAACATACAAGAATACAGCTTCCAGAAGATAACATAATGCAAAAGCTTGTTCATATGTCTAAGGAATTAGGAAAGAGCATAAAGACTCCTATAATCGTAGAACCATCTTTGATTAACAATTTAGATGCTAGAATTGAGGGGATAATCCCTAAGTCGCCAGCATCAAAAAGTGATATAAGAACAAATGATATAGTTTTTAAGGTAGCTGGGAAACGGGTTTTCTCAAGAGTAGAAGCCTTTGATAAGCTGTTTGCTACAGAAAGTCCTGAAGTGGTGCTAAAAAGAGAGAACAAGCTTATAGTATGTATAATTCAGAAGCCTGAGAACGATACTTCTGGTGTGGTATTTAATTATGATATAGCTCCAAAAACTGCAACTAGAATAAAGAGAGCAGTTGAAAAGTTCAGCAATAAACGTTGCTTAATGTTAGTATCACAACTTGGACATGAAATAATCAGCATAGTACTTAAAGATTATAATGATATAGATATTAGAATTGCAGTAAACAATTATTTCGGAGGCAATATAATGTGTGCAGGTCTACTAGTGCTTCAAGATATCGTAGATGCATTGAAACAGCAGCAAATACTGCCTGAGGTACTATTTATACCACAAATAATGTTTGATGATAAGGGAAGAGACCTCACAGGTCATCATTATCTAGAACTAGAACAAAACTACAACCTAAACATTATACTTTTGTAGGGGAGAACCTATGTCAACTCTCCCCATTCTATATAAAGTTCATCTAGCTCAAGCTTAAGCTGTTCATCCTCGTCATGAAGTACTTGACACTTCACATGGTCGGTGAAGAACTCAGGTTTCTCTAAAAGTCCTGATATCTCTTGAATTCTAATCTCTATTCTTTCGATTTCTTTTTCTACAGTTTCTAACCTCTTTTGTTGCTTTTTTTGATTCGATTTATCTTCCTTTTGCTTCATCCAATCATTCTTTTGTTCAGAGGATTGGTCTTCTGTACCATATTTATTCTCGGTCTCTGCTTGATAAGCAGGCTTTTTAGAAAGGTAATAGCTGTAGTCACCCTTGTAGGTAATACAACCCTTACTGTCTAAATCAACTACCTTATCTGCTACCTTGTTTATAAAGTATCTATCATGAGATATGAAAAGCACTGTGCCTGAATAGTTGGACAGAGCATCCTCTAGTACCTGCTTAGACAATATATCAAGGTGGTTTGTAGGTTCGTCCATAAGCAGAAAGTTAGATTTAGAAAGCATCAGCTTAAGTAAGGAAATCCTGCTTTTTTCCCCACCGCTTAGCTTAAAAATCTCCTTAAACACATCTTCTCCCTGAAAGAGGAAAGCTGCCAGCTTTGTTCTAAGGTCTGTCTGATTCATTCGGGGATACTCATCCCATATCTCGTCAATTACAATGCGATCATAATTAAGATTCTCTTGTTCTTGGTCATAATAACCTATATTTACATTAGTTCCAAGACGGATGCTGCCTGAATCAGAGCTGACTATACCCATAATAATTTTTAATAGGGTTGTTTTTCCGATGCCATTTGGTCCTAAAAGAGCAACCTTCTCACCTCTTTTAATCTCAAAGGTAGCATTATTAAAAATTTGTTTGTCAAAAGACTTAGAAACCTCTGTAACATATAGTACATCGTTACCGCTTTTTACTTGTGGATCAAAAGAGAACTTAACACCTTTAGGAGGTGATACTGGCTTATCCATTAGCTCCATTTTTTCTAAGGCTTTTTCTCTACTCTCTGCTTGCTTAATACTTTTTTCCCGATTGTATTGTCTGAATCGAGTGATTATGTCCTTTTGACGTTCAACCTCTTTTTGCTGGATAGCAAAGTCCTTCATTAACTCTTCCATTTTCTCTTTTTTCAAATCAATATATTTACTATAATTACCGTTATACTCTGTTAAGGTTTTGTTCTCTATTTCAAAGGTTTTATTGGTAATCATATCTAAGAAATATCTATCATGAGAAACTATAACTACGGCACTTTTTAAACCTCTAATGAATCCTTCCAGCCACTCAACGGACTGAATATCGAGATAGTTCGTAGGTTCATCCAGAAGCAGTATGTCAAACTCATTTAGAAGTATTTTGCCTAAGGCTACTCTTGTCTTTTGACCACCACTTAGAATATTTACTTTTTTGTTGAATTCATCATTGTCAAAGCCTAAGCCTTTAAGTACGCCTCGTACAAGGCTTTGATACTCAAAGCCTTTATGCTGCTTGTATTGCTCCTGGAGATTTGAATAGCTCTTAAGCAACGGTTCAAGTGCAGGCTCAGAGGAGTTGCTGTTGCTAATGCGCAGCTCAAGCTCTCTCATTTCTTTCTCCATAGAAGTTAAATGTGAAAACACTGTTAGTATTTCATCTAGTACTGTGTTTTCGGATTCAAAGTCAAAATACTGAGACATATAGCCTATACGGATGTTTTTGCTTAGAAATATATCACCCTCGTCTTTTTCTAAGACTCCTGTGATTATTTTGAATAAAGTAGACTTACCTGCGCCATTAACTCCCACCACGCCTATTTTGTCATTATCCTGCACTGTAAAGTTAATATTTTCAATTATGGTTTCTACTCCATAGCTTTTTTTAATATTTTTACCAGCAAGTACTATCATAATATCCTCCTATGCTATAGGGACAGGTTTGGGTCATTATCTTACAACTGTGAGATATAATCGTCTGCCTGTGTTATAATTAATTGTACACAAAAAAAGATAAAAAGTATAGAGATTATAGAATACTGAATCTCCTGTTGCTAAAATATGGAGTTTGTGTGACATTGACAGATGAGGGTGAATAATATAAAATTGTTTTATATATTATATAAATGCACACAAATGTATTATTAGATCTAATATGGGTACTAATAATAGTATGTAAATTACCTATATAAAGTCAGTTTTACTAGAGGTTAGGGGTGAATATACTATGGAAAGATTCAGTAACATTTCAATGGCAGTCGTAAGAAGGCTTCCTAAGTATTATAGATACTTAGGCGAACTTTTGAATAACGATATAAAACGAGTATCTTCACAGGAACTTAGTAAAATAACGGGTTTTACTGCATCTCAAATTAGACAGGATTTAAACTGTTTTGGTGGTTTTGGGCAACAAGGTTATGGATATAATGCTGAGGATCTTCACAAGGAAATTGGAAAGATACTTGGACTAGACAGACAATATAAAACCATTATTATAGGTGCAGGTAATTTAGGGCATGCTATTGCAAATTATTCTAGCTTTGAAAGAAATGGCTTCAAAACATGGGGCATATTTGATACTGATCTGGATATTATCGGTAGAACGATAAATGACATAACTGTTATGCATATGGACAATGTGCAGAAGTTTATCAAAGAAAACGATATAACTATTGGTATTTTATGCACACCAAGAACATCTAGCCAAAATGCGGCGGACATGATAATTGAAGCTGGCGTTAAAGCTATTTGGAACTTTGCACCAGTAGATCTAAAGGTTTCGGATGATGTGATGGTAGAAAACGTTAATTTAATAGAGAGTTTATTTACGGTTTCATATTTATTAAAAGAAAAAGAAGAAACAAATATTAAGAAAAAATAGTAGCTGATAGATTTAGCATTAGCATTATTATTAGCATTTGCTGACGTTAAGTCTATATTTGTGTGCATGAGCATTTATTATTAAATAGGAGATGAGAATAAGTTGGCTTTGTTTAATGGTTTACTTTCTTTAACAATTTGGAATGTTATTATGTTTGCTATAGGGGGATTGCTTATTTGGCTTGCTATTGCAAAAAAATACGAACCAATGCTGTTGTTGCCTATTGGTTTTGGTGCAATAATGGCAAATATTCCTCTTGCCGCACTTGAGGGCTTAAAGCCTTTAGAAGAACTAAGGAAGGCAGGTATCGTAACAGAACTCTTCCCTCTACTTATATTTACAGGGGTAGGAGCTATGATAGACTTCGGACCGCTTCTGAAAAATCCAAGAATGCTCCTTTTTGGAGGAGCTGCACAGTTTGGTATTTTCTTTACTCTATCTTTCGCAGTATTTATGGGATTCAGTATAAAGGAAGCTGCAGCTATTGGAATAATTGGTGCTGCAGATGGCCCTACATCGATATTTGTTGCCAATAGATATGCAGCACACTTGATTGCACCTATAACGGTCGCTGCATACACATATATGGCGCTTGTACCAATCATACAACCTCCTGTAATCAGACTTCTTACTACAAAAGAAGAAAGAAAAATAAGGATGGATTACTTTGAGCAACCAGTTTCTAAAAAGGCAAAGGTGTTATTCCCAATAATTGTTACTGTTATTGCTGGTATAATAGCTCCAAACAGCGTTTCTCTAGTAGGTTTCTTAATGTTTGGTAACCTATTAAGAGAATCAGGCGTTACAGATAGACTTTCTAAGGCTGCACAAAATGAACTTGCAAGCGTAGTAACAATTCTGCTTGGTATTACTATTGGTTCTACAATGACAGCAGAAAGCTTCTTAAACCTTCAAACTTTAATGATAATAAGTATGGGCTTGATAGCCTTCATATTTGACAGTGCTGGTGGAGTTGTATTTGCAAAGGTTCTTAATCTATTTAGCAAAAACAAGATTAACCCAATGATTGGTGCTGCTGGTATATCTGCATTCCCAATGTCAGCAAGAGTTATTCAGAGGGAAGCTCAATTAGCTGATCCAACAAACTTCATACTTATGCATGCAGTAAGTGCTAACGTTGGAGGACAAATTGCTTCCATAATTGCAGGTGGATTAATACTTGCACTTGTAGGTTAGGAGGGAATGGAATGAGTGAAGAATTAGTTGCAAGACTTCTAGAAAGCTTTAGAATTATGGGACTTGGAATGGCAGGAATATTTGTAGTAGTTGCGATATTTTATATTACTATAGTATTATTAAATAAGATATTCCCACCAGAGGAACAATAACATAAAGATTTGATCCCCTTGCATTAGTTGCAGGGGGATTTGTTTTTACAGGTGATTTAAACTTTGCCTTGTGCTTACAGGTGTAAAGGGTCTGCTTTTATGATAGAATATATATGAAGCAAATAATGGAGGTTTTACTTATGCAGGTTTTTGCACTTGTTGGATCTAGTGGAACTGGTAAAAGCTATAAAGCGTTTGTAGTAGCTAGTGAGAGAGGAATAGAATATATAATTGATGATGGACTGCTTATAGGTGGTACTAGAATATATGCTGGAAAGTCAGCAAAAAGAGAAAAGACCAAGCTGGCATCTGTGAAACGTGCTTTGTTCAAGGATGGTGAACATAGAGAAGAGGTAAAGGCAGCTATCCGAGAGCTAAAGCCAAATAAGATAATGCTAATAGGTACTTCTATAAAGATGATTGAGGAAATACAGAGAGCACTGGAGCTTCCAGAAATCATGCAGATAATCCCTATTGAGACAGTTTCTACTGATAAGGAAATAGAAATTGCAAGAAGATCCAGGAAGGAAGATGGCAAGCATGTAATACCAGTACCTACCTTGGAGGTAAAGAAGGACTTTTCAGGATATTTCATTGATTCTCTTAAAATTTTTGGAAGAAGGGGTAAGGCTCAAGAGATGGAGGAGAAGACTATAATACGTCCAACCTTTAGCTATATGGGTAAGTATGAGGTATCTAAGATTGCGCTTATACAGATAATTAATATTTGTGCAAGTAAGATGGAAAGAATAAATAAATTAGTTAGAGTACGTATAGAGAATAAACCTACAGGTATGAATATAAATATAGATGCATCAGTAAAACTGGCAACAAGAATAGACCTGATAATGTGTGAACTGCAAAAAATGATTGTCAATGATATTGAGCACATGACAGGCATAAATGTATTAAGTGTCAACATAACTGTAAGGGGTGTAGTGAGGTAAAAAACTCTATAACAGGAAATGGAGACGATTAGATGAAGGTATTAGATATAAACGGAGGAATACTGCTTGAAGATGTACAGCACTTTGATGCTAAGCATGTTTTTGAATGCGGGCAGTGCTTCAGATGGAAGCGGGAAGAGGATGGCAGTTATACAGGAGTTGCTTATGGAAAAGTATTAAACGTCAAATCTGACTATGACAAAGGTACTGTTATACTAAACAATACTAACCGCAAGGATTTTTCTGAGATATGGTACAACTATTTTGACCTAGGTAGAGACTATGGTGAGATAAAGAAAATATTATCAGAGGACGAGATTCTAAAGGGTGCTATTGAATTTGGACGAGGTATAAGGATACTAAACCAAGAGTCATGGGAATTGGTGATTTCTTTTATAATTTCTGCTAACAATAACATTCCCAGAATTTCAAGAAGTATAGATATACTATCTCAGATGTTTGGCAGACCTATTAGCTATAAAGGCATGACTTACTACAGCTTCCCTGATGTAGAAGCTCTTGGAAGTGCGCAGCTTGCGCAGATTGATCAATGCAAAGCAGGCTTCAGATGCAAATACATATATAAATCGGCTAGGATGATAGACAATAAAGAGCTTAACCTTATAGCAACAGCCAAGCAAGACACTAAAGTGGCAAAGAAGGAGCTTATGAGGCTAGCTGGTGTAGGTCCTAAAGTAGCTGACTGCATAATGCTTTTTTCTATGCAGAAGCATGATGCATATCCTATAGATGTATGGGTAAAAAGGGTGACAGAATATTTTTATCTTCATAAAGATGTATCAATGAAGCAGATTCAAGAGTTTGCTCAGGAAAAGTTTGATGGCTTGGCAGGATTTGCACAGCAGTATTTGTTTTACTTTGCCAGAGAGAAGAAAATTAAATAACTATTTTACTATATATGTGGGAGTGGTACGATGATTTTATTAGGGTGTATTGTAAATGCTGTAGCTATTATCTTTGGAGGAGTATCAGGCACTCTTCTAAAGAATGGCTTGCCAAGACGCTTTGGGGAGCTAGTTATTACAGCTTTGGGGTTATTCACAGTGATGCTGGGTGTCAGCTTTGCAATGAAAACGGAGCATTCACTGGTTGTTATATTCAGCTTGATTTTGGGTGCTGCACTTGGGGAATGGATTGATATTGAGAAGAGACTGGACAATTTTGGGAATATGGTACAAGGTAAATTAAAGGGTTTTAAGGGTAACTTCTCACAGGGCTTTGTAACAGCAAGCCTTCTTTTTTGTGTAGGCTCTATGGCTATAATGGGCTCATTGCAAAGTGGTCTAGCCAATGATCATACTACACTTTTTACAAAGTCGGTTATGGATGGAGTAATGTCAATAGTACTTGCTTCGACCTTAGGTATAGGAGTAGCGGCATCTGCCATCCCAGTGCTTATATATCAGGGAGGAATAACGCTGCTGGCTACATTCTTGCAGCCATATCTCAGCGCTGAGGTAGTTCTTGAGATGACAGCTGTAGGTGGCATACTGCTTATGGGAATAGGAATAAATATACTTGAAATAAAGAAGATTAGAGTAGGAAACCTAATACCTGCTATATTCATACCTATTATTATGATGATTTTTATGTAGCGATCTATTTACTGCATAATATTTACTAATATGAATATAATATATTTGTATTAAAAAGCCATGTATGCCATAATAAAGCACATGTGGCTTTTAAAACTGCTTCTTTTACACACATATATATAGGGGAATACCCAGGTAAAAGCCTAAAATATAATGAAATAATACTAATATAGCTGATATTCGGAGAAAACTAGAGGAATATAATGCATATTTAAGATAAATCAAGATAATAAGACATAATAGCAAATACGTGTTATATATGGTTAAAAAATGAATTTGCTTAGAAAAATTGCATTATTTATTATTATATATGTAGTTAGCACTCAACATGAACGAGTGCTAATAATGAAAAAAGAAAAATAAATAATCTAAGGAGGGTTATAATGAATATTAAACCACTAGGTGACAGAGTCATAATAAAGGTTATGGAAAATGAAGAGACAACTAAGAGCGGCATAGTTCTGCCTGGCAACGCAAAGGAAAAACCTATGCAAGGCGAGATTCTTGCAATAGGAAGTGGAGAAATGGTAGATGGCAAGAAGATTCCATTAGAAGTTAAGGTTGGAGATAAGGTTATCTACTCAAAGTATGCCGGAACAGAAGTTAAAATGGATGGCGCAGAGTATTTAGTTATAAAACAAAGTGATATTTTAGCAATAGTAGAGAATTAAAGGAGGGTTATACAGATGGCAAAACAAGTTAAATTCGGTGAAGAGGCTAGAAGAGCACTAGAAAAAGGCGTTAACCAACTAGCTGACACAGTAAAGATAACATTAGGACCAAAGGGAAGAAACGTAGTTCTTGATAAGAAATTCGGCTCACCCCTTATCACAAACGATGGTGTTACAATAGCAAAGGAAATAGAGCTTTTAGACCCATTTGAAAACATGGGAGCTCAACTAGTGAAGGAAGTTGCTACAAAGACAAATGATGTAGCAGGTGACGGTACTACTACAGCTACATTACTTGCACAAGCAATAATCAGAGAAGGTCTTAAGAACGTAGCAGCCGGAGCAAATCCAATGATCATAAAGAAGGGTATCAACAAGGCTGTTGAAATGGCGATAGCTGAACTAAAGAAAATTTCAAAGCCAATTGAAGGCAAATCAGCTATAGCCCAAGTTGCTTCAATATCAGCAAGTGATGAAGAAATTGGAAGCTTGATTGCAGAAGCTATGGAAAAGGTAGGTAAGGATGGTGTTATCACTGTAGAAGAATCCAACACCTTCGGCACAAATCTTGACATAGTAGAAGGCATGCAGTTTGACAGAGGTTTTGTATCAATGTATATGATTACAGATACTGAGAAAATGGAAGCAGTGTTAGATGATCCATATATTTTAATAACTGATAAGAAGATTTCCAACATACAAGAATTACTTCCAATACTTGAGCAAATAGTACAACAAGGCAAGAAACTTCTTATAATTGCTGAAGACATTGAAGGTGAAGCATTATCTACATTGGTAGTTAACAAATTAAGAGGCACATTTACTTGCGTAGCTGTTAAGGCTCCAGGCTTTGGTGACAGAAGAAAGGCTATGCTAGAAGATATAGCAATACTTACAAAGGGTCAACTTATTTCTGAAGAATTAGGCTTAGACCTAAAGGAAACTACTTTGGATCAACTAGGTAGAGCAAAGCAAGTTAAGATCCAAAAGGAAAATACTATAATAGTTGATGGTGCTGGTGAATCAGCTGATATAAAGGATAGAGTAAGACAATTAAAGGCTCAAATTGAAGATACTACATCAGATTTCGATAAAGAAAAGCTTATGGAAAGACTTGCAAAGCTTGCAGGAGGAGTTGCAGTTATAAAGGTTGGAGCAGCTACAGAAACAGAGCTTAAGGAAAGAAAGTTAAGAATAGAAGATGCTCTAGCAGCAACAAGAGCAGCAGTAGAAGAAGGCATAGTACCAGGTGGTGGTATAGCTCTAGCAAACACTATAAAGGCTGTTTCAAGTCTTTTAGATAAGACAGAAGGCGACGAGAGAACAGGCGTTAAAATTATAAAGAGAGCATTAGAAGAGCCTGTAAGACAAATAGCTGAGAATGCAGGTATCGAAGGCTCTGTAGTAATCGAGAAGATTATGAACAGTGAGCCAGGCATAGGCTTCGATGCATTAAATGAAAAGTACATAAATATGATAGAAGCAGGTATAGTAGACCCAACAAAGGTTACAAGATCAGCACTTCAAAACGCTGCATCAGTAGCTTCAATGCTTTTAACAACAGAAAGTATAGTAGCAGATATTCCAGAAAAGGAAAATCCAATGCCAGCGCCAGGAATGGGCGGAGACATGGGAATGTACTAATAGCTACAAAAGCCATCCTTGAAAAAGGGTGGCTTTATTTTTTTTTTGAAAACAAGTTTTTTACATTAATGCAAGAAAATTATTAAGGTATAGTTGTATGGACAACTTATATTAATGAAGGTATAATTAAATTCAAGAAAAATAAATTAAATATTTCGACACATTCCACTAATTACCAATATTGATCTGGGGGCTTGATTAGAATGAAGTCATATAGCAGGAAAGTTATGTTATTACTTACAGATACATTTTTGATAAATTTAGCAGTGTTCTTCGCTCTGGGTATTAGATTTGAAGGAGCTATTCCGGTATATTATTTAGATATATTTATTAAAACCTGCATTATTATTACAATAATTAAAATATCTATAAATATAATATTTGGACTTTATACAAGCTTGTGGAACTATGCAAGCATTGATGAATTAATCAACATATTCTTTGCAGTGTCAATAGGAAGCATAATAGAATATTTATTTGGATTACTTATGAATATGAGCATGCCTAGATCTGTATATGTATTAACATTCTTTTTGACCTTGCTGTTTATTGGAGAAAGTCGTTTGAACAATAGGATAATAGGAAGGTTTAAAAGAAAGATAATACCAATAAATGATAATAAGAAGAGAGCAATGGTGATTGGTGCAGGAAAAGCCGGAGCAATGGTAATAAGGGAAATGAAGGCTCATGAGAATATTCCATATATGCCAGTAGTTGTTGTAGATGATGATAAGGCAAAGCATAGAGCTGAGATACATGGAGTGCCTGTAAAGGGGGACAAAAGTAAGATTATAGAGCTTGTTGAGCGATATAAGGTAAGTGAGATAATAGTTGCTATACCATCAGCTACAAAGCAAGAATTATCGGAGATACTAAACATATGTAAAAAAACAAATTGCACCCTAAAGACGTTGCCAGGAGTATATGAACTAATAAACCAAAACATTACAATTAAGCAGATTAGAAATGTAATAATAGAAGATTTATTAGAGCGAAAAGAAGTGGAGCTTCATATAGATCAAATATCAGGTTATATAAAAGATGAAATAGTATTGGTTACTGGTGGCGGGGGTTCAATAGGGTCAGAGCTATGTCGTCAGATTGCAAAATTTCAGCCGAAGAAGCTATTGATATTAGATATATATGAAAACAATGCTTATGAATTACAGAATGAGCTTAAGTATACATATAAAGATAAACTGGACTTTGAAGTAATAATTGCATCTATTAGAGATAAAGCTAGAATCAAGGAGATATTTAATAAATATAAACCAACAATAGTATTTCATGCTGCTGCTCACAAACATGTTCCGTTAATGGAATCAAATGAGCAGGAAGCAATAAAGAATAACGTGTTTGGTACCTTAAACGTAGCACAAAATGCACATGAATTTGGTGCAAAGAAATTTGTACTGATATCAACTGATAAAGCTGTAAATCCAACAAACATTATGGGAGCAACTAAACGACTTGGAGAGATGTTTATTCAAGCCTTGGATAAGCATAGTAATACAAAATTTGTTGCAGTAAGGTTTGGAAATGTACTAGGAAGTAATGGCAGCATAATACCACTTTTTAAAAAGCAGATTGCTCAAGGTGGTCCTGTAACAGTAACGCATCCTCAAATTACAAGATACTTCATGACAATACTGGAAGCAGCTCAACTTGTTATTCAAGCTGGAGCTATAGCTGAGGGTGGCGAAATATTTATACTTGATATGGGAGAGTCCATAAAAATTGATAATTTGGCAAGAGATTTGATAAGACTATCAGGCTATGCTCCTGATTTAGAAATTCAAATAGAGTATACAGGCTTAAGACCTGGAGAAAAGCTCTATGAAGAGCTGTTGATGGATGAAGAAGGGATAAAAGCAACTGAACACAAGAACATTTTTATAGGTAAACCAATTGAAATAAACTATGATGAGTTGCTAAAACAAATAAAAAGCTTAGAATTTCTTATAACAGATAGTAAGAAGCTTAGAAGTGCTATTAGCGATATTGTAACTACCTATAATTATGAAGGAAAAGATGTATTCGATGAAGTTGCTGTTACTAAACAGTAGGATAGGTGAAGAATGAAGAAACTTATAGCTATTATGATTATTATTTTAATATCTTCCTCTGCACTGTTTAAGGGGTTATTTTTCCCACTGGAGAGAAGTCTTTTTTTCACGATTATTGCGATACTTTCAGCAGTATATTTTATAATTAAAATATACAAAAAAGAAGACATCTATCTAAAGAGTTGGGCTATATATCTAAATGCATTACTTTTACTAGCATATATTATAAGCTTCTTTGTTGCGGTAGACTACAAGGGGGCAGTGGATGCGATTGTACAATACTCAATGTATTTTATTGTACTGATAATCATTATTGATTTCTTTAGAAGTAATAATGACAAGATTAAAGAATACTTTTGTTTACCAGTGATTGTCTTTGGAGTTATAACTGCCATAGTATCGATGATTGGTTATGCAGGAGGTTTAAGCTTTCTAGAGGATGTAGTATTAAGTGATAGGCTAGGGGCTACCTTTCAATACACTAATACTGCGGGTATATATTTTCTGATATGCATAATATTTTGTATGTCCTTGCTATTAGAAGCTAGAAATATATTTGCCAGAGTTTTATTAGAAGGGGTCGGGAATATCTTATGTATAGCGTTGTTTTTTACTGGTTCAAGAGGGGTTTTTGTAATAGCGCTGTTTGCTGTTTTTATCATATATACAATATTGCTGCCATGGGGATATAAGCTGAAGTCCTTAGCCTACTTTTTCATAATGCTGTTGCCTATAGTTGCAATAGCCAACAAATATTATATGTATAGTAAAATATCAGACTGTTTTGGAGCAATGAAATGGATTATACTATCTTTTATAGTTTCGGTAATATTAGCTTTATTAACAGAAATGCTTAGCAAGCTTCCGAGAAAATCTAAGATATTAATATATGTCATAGCTTTTGCAGGACTGCTTTTATTTACCATAACTCAATATAATTATGTAAGTGTTTTGGCTGGAAGTCTTGCAACTAAATTGGTACCTCCGAATATCTTAGTAAGGCTACAGACTATTAATCTGGGTGAATTATCTTTTATACAAAGGATTGACTTTAATAAGGATGCATTAAGATTAATCAGAGAGCATTTCTTATTAGGCATAGGTGGCGGAGGCTGGATAGCTCTATATCAAAGTGTACAGGATCATTACTATATTGCGAGAACAGTGCATAATCATTATTTTCAGATTTTTGTTGAAGCTGGTATACTTGGATTTGTATCATTTTTGGGATTGGTACTATTATCACTGTATAATTACGTTAAGTCAGTATTTATTGGTGATACAAGTAATAGAATAATAATGTCGGGATTGACAGTTTCTTTTTTGGCACTATCAGTACATTCGGCTATGGACTTCAATCTGACATATGGCGGCATTGCTTTGTTATTTTGGTCACTTACAGCATTGTCAGCTAGCTTTAATAAGGTGGTGAGTAATTGAACATAAAGAAGTATATTGGAGTTGTATTTTTATGTATTTGCCTTACCTTGGTTTATGTAAATGCACTTGCCTTCACGTCTGCTCAGTTTGCAGAAAGAGGAAATGTATTGAGAGAAAAGGGAGATACTGCTAAAGCTATTACCAGCTATGAAAATGCTATCAAGAAGGATCCAAAGAATTCTAAGTATCATGCAATACTTGCTGAAATGTACAAAAGTATGGCTGATAGCACAGATCAGGTAGATTACTGGAGAGGTAAGGCACAAATTGCAGCAGAAGCGGCAGTAAAGTATAGCCCCTACCACCCCGACTACAACTGCATACTTACAAAAATATATCTGGACTCAGAGCAGTACATAAATGCATACAAACAAGCTGAGACGCTAGTGAAGTATCAACCACATAAATCAAGCAACTACGATTTGCTTATAGAAACTTACATAAAGGCATCTTTAGAATACATAAAAAACAAGGATATAGAAAGTGCAAAGAGCTTAGTAATAAAGGCTCTTGAGCTTGATAAACAAAAAGAAGTGGTATTAAGTCCGACTATATACTTTTATAAAGGTAAAGCGATGCTTATGATGGGAAAACTTGACATTGCAGAGGGGCTACTAATTAAGGCTAAAGAAGACCCCGTAATGGTAATAGATAGTGATAGATTATTATACATAATATATGAAGCCCAAAATAGAACTGATAAAATAGAAAAATACAAGGATATGCTTTGGATGGCATATATCAAAAAAAATGCTGATTACATAGAAATTAAAGATATACTAACCAGTAAGTTATTGTATTAATCCCTTGAATTTAATACAATTATGTAATATAATTACACCAATTAGACTAATTAAAAAGGAGGATGAAATATGAAGAAAATCATATGCATGACTCTAGTAATAGCTTTGTTAATGGGAATGACTAGTGTTTCTTTTGCTGACACAGTAACAAGCGCTATGTACGAGGAGAAGTTACAAGAAATCAACATAGTAGACGTTAATCCAAATAATGAGGAAGCAGCGAATGCGATAATAATAGCAGTTAAAGCTGGTCTTATGAAGAACGATGCAGGCGAAAATTTCAAACCACAGAACACATTGTCAATTCAATCAACAGCAGCTATAATTATAAAAATTATAGGTCAAGACACTGGGCTTAAGACTGAAGCAGAGCTTGTAGCAAAGGCACAAAGTTTAAATATACTAGATACAAAGATAGCTACAGATAATAAAGAAAAAACATCTAGACTTGATATGGCATTAATGATGGCAAGAGCAATGAATATTAAGCCTCTTACATCAGCGGAGATGAAGAATTCTCCTATTAAGGATTTAAATAAGATACCAGCTGAGTATCAAGGTATTGTAGCAGCTCTTTATCAAAAAGGCTTGTTTAAAGGTTTCGATGATGGAACATTTAGATATGACCAACAATTAACAAAAGAACAAATGGCTATTTTGATAAGTAGAATGCTTAAAAAATAACAATCTGAGGAGTGCTTAAGCACTCTTTTTATTTAAAAGAGTGGTACATTATGTATATCTTAGTAGCAGAATATAGTGGGAAAAGGATAAAGTAATTTGTTGTTGAAAGGGTGTTTGATGAATTTGTATCAATATATAAAGAGAGCTGCAGACTTTATATTATCGCTTTTAGGACTTATAATACTTTGTCCTATTTTATTAATAATTGCATTACTAATAAAATTAGATTCGAGAGGACCTATATTTTTTAAACAAAAGCGTATAGGAAAAAACAAAAGATACTTTTACATATTAAAGTTTAGAACTATGAGAACCGATACACCTAAGGACATGCCTACGCATTTACTACAGAATCCAGATGCATTTATAACAAGAACTGGCAAGCTTTTAAGACGGACAAGTCTTGATGAGCTTCCACAGATAATTAATATTTTGAAAGGTGAAATGAGCATTATTGGTCCCAGACCAGCACTTTGGAATCAATATGATTTAATAGATGAAAGAGATAAATATGATGTAAATGACATATATCCAGGACTAACTGGTTGGGCTCAGATAAATGGCAGAGATGAGCTGTCTATACAATTGAAAGCAGAGTTGGATGGATATTATGTAGATAATATGAGTTTTATGATGGATATGAAAATATTTTTTAAGAGCGTTATAATTGTAATTTCTGCTGATGGAGTAATAGAAGGGGCAAATAGTAGCATGAGGTAATAAATCTTAATAATCATATATACAAATATACACTTTGAAAATTATTTCAATATTTATATATAGTTTGGAGAATACAATGAAAATTTTAGTTATATGTCAATACTTTTTCCCAGAACAGTTTAAGGTCAATGATATATGTTTTGAGCTTGCAAAGTTAGGCTATGAATTAACTGTTCTTACGGGACTACCAAATTATCCAACAGGTATAATCCAAAAAGAATATAAAGGATTTCGCAATTGTCATGAGAATATAAATGGAGTAGAAGTAATAAGAACCCCTATTATAGGACGCGGGAAAGGGAGCATTAGATTAGCCTTAAATTATCTAAGCTTTATGATTAATGCTTCTATAGAAGCACTATTTTTAAAGAAGGATTTTGATTTAATTCTAGTTTATCAGCTTTCACCTGTAACGATGGCAGTACCAGCAATCCTACTTAAGAAAATCACAAAAAAACCTCTTGTAATATACTGTCACGATTTGTGGCCTGAAAGTATTGCATCTGCTGGGATCTTGCCAAACAGTATAATATATAAGGTTTTGCTAAAAATGAGCAAGTGGATTTATAAGAGTGCAGATGAGATTTATACAAGCTCTAAGTTATTTAAAGAGTACTTCAACAATACATTAGATGTACATGCTAATATTACCCATCTTCCAGTATATGCAGAAACATTATATGAAAATATTAATACCAAGGGAAAAAGCGGTAATGCTATAAATCTTGTTTTTGCAGGTAATATTGGGGAAATGCAAAGTGTAGAGACTATAATATATGCCGCAAATGAGCTTAAAGAAGAAAAAAATATAAAGATACATATTGTAGGTGATGGTTCTTCTCGTAGAAAGTGTGAAGATTTAAATACTAGATTTAAGCTTGATAATGTAATCTTTCATGGGCAGCATCCTATTGCAGAAATGCCAAGCTTTTATGAAATGGCAGATGCTTTTCTAATTACACTAAAAGCAAATAAGGTTATCTCATATACATTGCCAAATAAGGTTCAGTCTTATATGGCAGCAGGGAAACCGATTATCGGTGCAATAGATGGAGAGACGCAGGCAATTATAATTGAAGCAAATTGCGGACTATGTACTTCGGCAGAAAATTACATAGGACTTACAGATAATATAAGGAAATTTGCTAAGGAAGAAGATAAACAATTTATTTATGGAAATAATGCAAGAAAATACTATGATAATAACTTCTCTAAAAAGATATATATTGAGAGATTAGATGAATTACTTAAAAAATTCAATTTAGATGGAGATGTTCAATATGTTCAAGAATAAAACCTTATTAATCACTGGAGGGACAGGCTCTTTTGGGAATGCTGTAGCGGAAAGATTTTTAGATACAGATGTGAGAGAAATACGGATTTTTTCTCGTGATGAGAAGAAGCAAGATGATATGCGAAAGTTATATAAAAATGATAAGCTTAAATTTTATATAGGTGATGTAAGGGATTTGGCAAGTGTCAAAAATGCTATGTATAATGTGGACTATATTTTCCATGCGGCTGCGTTAAAACAAGTTCCTTCATGTGAATTCTTTCCGCTGGAAGCAGTAAAAACAAATGTATTTGGAACTGAAAATGTGCTTACTGCTGCTATTGAAAGCGGTGTAAAAAAGGTGATATGTCTTTCAACTGATAAGGCAGCATACCCAATAAATGCTATGGGTATTTCAAAAGCAATGATGGAGAAAGTATTTGTAGCAAAATCAAGAACAGTATCTCCTGACAAAACACTTATTTGCGGGACTAGATATGGGAATGTATTGGCTTCTCGTGGTTCAGTTGTACCCCTATTTATAGACCAGATAAAGAGCGGGCAGCCCATAACTGTAACAAACCCTAATATGACTAGGTTTTTGATGAGTCTCGAGGATGCAGTTGAGCTTGTAATATTCGCATTTTTAAATGCTAAGACAGGGGATATTATGGTGCAGAAATCTCCTGCAAGTACAATTGGTGTTCTCGCACAAGCTGTGAAAGAAATATTTAATGCAGACAACGAAATCAGGATAATTGGTACACGTCATGGAGAAAAGCTATATGAAACACTACTTACAAAAGAAGAATATGTAATGGCAGAAGATAAGGGCGATTTTTATAGAGTGCCTGCCGATCAAAGAGATCTTAACTACGATAAGTATTTTATTGAAGGGGATATGAAGCTTTCAACATCAGATGAATATAACTCTCATAATACTGAACAATTAGATATAGAGCAAGTTAAAGAAAAGTTGTTACAGCTTGATTATATAAAGCAAGAGTTAAAGCATGTAGTTAATAATTTTATATATTAAAGTAAAAGGTAGAGGATTGATAAAATGAAGTTTCTTGTATTAGGAGCAACGGGAATGGCAGGGCATACTATTTCTATTTACCTAAAAGAGCAAGGACATAATGTAATTGTATTTGTACGAAGACCGTTTAGATTCTGTAAAGATATTATAGGTGACGTAACTGATTTTAAATTGCTAGAAGAGGTTATAAAAAAGGGAGAATTTGATGCAGTAATAAACTGTGTAGGTATATTAAATAAAAGTGCTGAAGCTAATAAATATCAAGCAGTATTTTTAAATAGTCTTTTACCGCATTATCTTAGTGATATTACCAAAGATTCTTTTACTAAAGTTATTCATATGAGCACTGATTGTATTTTCTCAGGGAAAACAGGAAATTATAATGAAAACTCTTTAAGAGATGGAGAAACCTTTTACGATAGATCAAAGGCTCTAGGAGAACTAGAGAATAACAAAGATTTAACATTTAGGAATTCTATAATTGGACCAGATATGAATAAAGATGGTATAGGTTTGTTTAACTGGTTTATGAAACAGAGTGGACAGATTAATGGCTATACTAGAGCAACTTGGACAGGTGTGACAACTCTTACTCTTGCAAAAGCAATGGAAAGAGCTACAGAGAATAATCTAGCTGGATTATATAATCTAGTGAATAATGATATTATTAGTAAATATGAACTACTTATATTGTTTAATGAGTATTTAAGGAATAATCAAATAGAAATTAATACAAGTGAGGATGTTATAGTAGATAAATCCCTAGTTAACAATAGAAAAGACTTTGATTTTATTGTGCCTTCATACGAAGATATGATAATAGAAATGAAAGATTGGGTTATAAGTCACAGAGAATTATATCCATACTATTTTGAATAGGGGGGAGCAGACGTGAGAAAATTAAAGCTAATGACTATTGTAGGGACACGTCCTGAGATAATTAAGCTGTCGGAAGTCATAAAGAAGTGTGATAAATACTTTGAACATGTATTGGTACATACAGGTCAAAACTATGATTATATATTAAATCAAGTATTTTTTGAAGAATTGGGACTTAGAGTGCCAGACGTTTATCTTAATGTTGTAGGCGACAACCTAGGACAAACAATGGGAAATGTTCTAGCAAGATCCTATGAAATTATGGTTAGAGAAAATCCTGATGCCTTATTGATTTTAGGAGATACAAATTCTTGCCTAAGTGTTATATCTGCTAAACGTCTTAAAATTCCAATTTTTCATATGGAAGCTGGCAACAGATGCTTTGATGAAAACTTACCAGAAGAGATTAATAGAAGGATTATTGACCACACCAGTGACGTAAATCTATGCTATACAGAACATGCTAGAAGATATTTGAATGGTGAGGGAGTACCAAAGGAAAGAACATATGTTGTGGGCTCTCCTATGGCAGAGATTCTTAATGTCAATGCGGATAAGATAAAAAGTAGTAAAGTATTAGAAATGCTTGGTTTAGAAAAAGGACAATACATTTTGTTATCTGCTCATAGAGAAGAAAACATTGATAATGAAGAAAATTTTATGGCATTAATGAATGCAATAAATGCTATGGCAGAAATTTATGATATGCCAATAATCTATAGTACTCACCCGAGAAGCAAGAAGTTTGTTGAGCAGCGTGGGTTTAGATTCCATGAGAATGTCCGAAGCTTGCAGCCTTTTGGCTTCTCTGACTATAATCATCTGCAACAGAATGCGTTTTGTGTTGTATCCGATAGTGGAACAATTGCAGAGGAAGCATCTTACTTCAAGTTTCCTGCTGTATCAGTAAGGACAAGTACAGAAAGACCAGAAGCTTTGGATGCGGGCAATATGATTATTGGAAGCATTACTACAGAGCAAGTGCTACAAGCTGTAAATATGGCTGTAGAGATGAATAATAATAATGATTTTGGTGTTGATGTACCCAATTATACTGATGAAAATGTTAGTATTAAGGTTGTAAAGATTATTCAGAGTTATACAGGGATTGTAAATAAGATGGTGTGGAGGAAGCCATGAATAATGTATCTATGAATGTTGTAGTTTTCGATGTACCAGCAGAAAGTGGAGGAGCATTATCCATATTAAAGGATTTTTATCAAGAGGTCTTATCACATAAAGATAGAAAGATAAATTGGATATTTGTTATAAGTAAGCCTGAATTTGTAGAAACAGAAAATATAAAAATATTACGATTCCCTTGGATAAAAAAAAGTTGGGGACACAGGTTATACTTTGATAATTTTATTGCACCCATAATAGTTAAAAGATATAAAGCGGATAGGATATTATCACTTCAAAATGTAACTATTCCGCATACAAATATTCCGCAATTTTTATATGTTCATCAGGCTTTACCCTTTGTTGATTATAAATTTACTTTTAGAGAAAACAAATTATTTTGGATTTATCAAAATATAATTGGACGGAGTATTGTTAATTCAATAAGAAAGGCTGATAAGGTTATAGTCCAATCTGAATGGATTAAAAAGGCTTGTGTTGAGAAAGCAGAAATATCTAATGAAAAAATCAGCGTTATACTACCAAAAGTAAATACTGTTAAGAGTAATTTTTATGTGCATCGAAGAGAGTCATATACTAATTTTTTTTATCCGGCTAGTGAGTTTGAATATAAAAATCATAGAGTAATAATTGACGCATGTAAAGAATTGAAACAGAAAAATATTGAAGTTGATAAGGTTATTTTCACATTGAAAGGTGATGAAAACAATTATATTTCAAAATTATTTAATGAAGTAAAAGAAAACAAACTTCCCATAGAATTTGTAGGTAACCTTTCAAGAGAACAGGTTTTTGACTTATTTACAAGATCTGTTTTGATATTCCCCTCATATATTGAAACTTTTGGACTACCACTGCTTGAAGCAAAATTACATAGAGGGATGATATTATCCTCAGATTGTCCTTTCTCGCATGAAATACTGGAAGGGTATCAAAATGCGTATTTTTTTGATCCGTTTGATGCAAATGAACTTTCTACATTTATGGATCAAATTATTAAAGGACAGATTAATTACAATGAGATATATAGCATGGAATTTCCAAATATTAAACAGAAATCTATCCTGAGCATGATAATTGAAGAAATATAAGAGAATTGACAATACAAATAATCAGTGAAAGTACTCACTTTGGATTATATTTTCTACTGTGTTATGTAAATCTATAGACAATAAATAATAAGGATGATTATAATGATAAAACCCTTTGGAATTGTATTGATTTTATATATTGTTAAAAATATTGCGCTGAAAAAGAAGTTTCATCTAAAAAATATGTTTCTTTATTTATTAAGCCTTTCAGTTTTTTTTGAACTATTCATTAATGTTGGATATTTTATCAAGGTTGGAGATTTTGAAGTACTATACTCAGAAGTTTTGTTATTATTGCTGTTTTTAACGAGTGTAATGATACTACTAAGTAGAATAAACTCTTTGAAAATCAAGGGATCACTTTTTTTCTTTACTTTTTCATTGATAGCTACGGAATTATATTTAATAATAAATCCTATTGATCAGTTTATATATAGAAACGGAGTTTATACAGTACCTGAGTTTTCAATGTATTCATTGATGATAACATTTCGAGTTGTAATGATGTTAATCATATCAGTGGCTGCAATTAACATAATTGATATTGAGGATATAAAGGAAGTAACTAATAGAGTTATTAAAAATTCATTTATGATTTATATATTATGCGCTATTGAGTGGATTATAAAGAATTTATTTAAGAGTGACATTTATAATAGAATGGTTGACTTTATATTTGGAAAAGGTGAATATTCAATTAGTGTCTTATTAGAGAGAGGCTCTAGATTTTCATTGCAAGGCTTACTTAGGGAACCTGCACATTTATCCTTTGGTCTTTTTATATTTTTATTAATAGTGATATTTTCAGATTTGGAGTCAAAAAATAAGCTCAAATACTTAACTATTGGTTTAGTCTTGCTTGTTGCAAGTGGGTCTTTATCGGGGATAGGTTATGCTGCTGCTCTGGTGTTAATTTATATAATTTATTCCAATATAAAAATAAAACCTATAATTATTATATCAATAATACTATTAATGATATTTGTATTAATTCCAAATGAGCTAACCACATATTATGCATTAAGACTTAAGAACAGCTGGTATGCAATTAATTCATCAAATGAAGTTCAATTATATACCTCTGAATATGTCAGATTATTCTCAATTATTGAAACATACAAAACCGTAATTACAAAAAGGCCTTTTTTAGGGGCTGGGCTTGGAATACCTTACGCTTACAGTGCAAGTATTATGATTTTCAGCTCAATTGGTATTTTAGGATTCTTACTCTGGTTTTGGTACTATTTTATATCTATTGGGAACATAATACGAAACAGGAGATTTATGATAGTGATTATTATGTTTTTAGTTTTAACTTTTATTGGCTCAATAAGCATTATTTATAGTCCATATATATTATTATTGGTTCTTCAAATGAGAATTCCCAGAATAAAACGAATAATTAGAAATAATGGTTTAAATTAGATATTGGTAAGATTTTTTGTACTTGGAGTATAAATATTTCCTGAGTAACATGGAAAAAACCATGTATTGGGAACCCTATTGCGACGGGAATCAGATTATATCTTTTGAAAATATATCTAAAAAAGATTCTTGTGATTAATAAGAATATTAATATTGCAATTGAATGTTTTGAAGTTATGATTTTTATTTTTTTAAATGTCAAACAAACCTACTAATCGGATTTTTGAGATATATATTAGTATTTTGTGTGTGTTCAATAATCAATTTAAAAACTTGAGTACAAAACATATTATACGAGGGGTGACGATATGAATATAGTATTCATTGTAGGAAGCTATTATCCTAATTATTCTGCTGTTGGAAAATGTGCAGGAAATGTAGCTGATGAATTATCTAAGTCGCATAAAGTGACTGTTATTTCGTTAAAAGACTTCTTAGAACAGGATAGTTTTGAATATTTTAATAATCAAAGTATTATTAGAATTGATACTGAGGAAAACAGATTTAGAAATAAGTTCGATTTAAAAATAGCTTCAAATAAAGGTATTAAGAGAAAGATTGCTGCGTTACTTCTTAATGCATATAAGCTAACAAGAATTATCAAGACTATTTTTTCTAATGTATCTATAAATAAGGATTTAGCAAAGGCATATATAAATGCTTTAAAAAACATTAAAGAGCCAATAGATGTTATAATTCCAACTGTTATGCCTTTTGAAAGTGTTGTGTCTGCATCTATGTATAACAGTAAAGTTGACAGGGATGTAATAATTATACCCTATATGTTTGATCATTTTGCAGAGAACCAATCCTTGCATAGGTTTCAAATAAATATGAAAATAAAGTTTATAAACCACTTAAGGTTAGAGAAAAAGGTATTAGATAATGCTAATGCAGTGTTAATAATGCATCAATTAGAGAATCATTTTAGATCAGAATTTGATAATTATGATGAGAAATTTATTACAGTAGAACATCCTATGATAAAAAAATATACAGGAGTTTTACCGGAAAAGTCAGGAACTATTAAATTTGTTTATGCGGGAAGCTTCTACAAAACAATTAGAAATCCTGAATATATGTTAAAGCTATTTGATAATGTATTGATGGATTTAGTCGCAGAATATGATTTATATACATTTGGTAACTGTGATGAGATCGTTAGAAAATATGTAGGTAAGAATAAATCGATTGTAAGTCATGGAAGAGTATCAACTGAAAAAGCCAATCAAGCAGTTCAAATGGCAGATTTTTTAGTTGCAGTTGGAAATAGTGATAACAGTCAGGTGCCGAGTAAAATATTTGAATATATATCATTTGGGAAACCGATTATATATTTCTATTCTAATAAAGATGACATTAACCTTAAAGTATTAAAGAAATATCCACTTACTCTATTATTAAAACAAGATAAAGAGTTAATGAGAGAAAATGTAGTGAAGCTTAGAGAATTCTGTATATTACACTATGATTCTCATATATCATTCGAAGAAGTAGAAGAGCTGTTTAAGGATGCAGCACCAAAATATACATCCTGTTTAATGGAGCAGATAGTTTTGGACTCGGGGATGAGGCCTAACTTTAAATCCTATAATTTGAAAAAAGAAAACTTTGCAAATGATATAATGGCAAGGGTACATAGGATACAATTAGAAATGTCATTAGAAGTGAAAAGAATATGTCAAAAACATCAAATTAAATATTCAATAATTGCAGGTACTTTGTTAGGGGCAGTAAGACATGGAGGATTTATTCCATGGGATGATGATATGGATATTGGAATGATGAGAGATGAATATGAAAAGTTTATTGCTGTTGCAAAAGATGAGCTTAAAGATGAATATTTTATACAAACTTGGGAGACGGATTTAGGATTTGCTTTACCAATTACAAAAATTAAAAAAAATGGTACCATATTTATTGAGAGAAATTCTTCAAAGTCAAATCAGCATAACGGAATATATATTGATATATTTCCCTTTGATAATGTACCTGCTAATACTTTTAGGCGAAAATATCAAAGTGTAGTAACTTATATATTAAAAAGGTTTTTACTCATAAAACTAAAATACGAGGTTTGGGAAGAAAATGAAATACTGAAAAAGCTTATTTATAAATTTGTAGGACTGATTACTAAACCAATATCTGCAAAAAGAATTAAAAAAATACTTAATAGAGAAATGAAAAAATATAATAAGATTCATACAGAGTCAATAGTTACTTTTGGCGGATCCTATGGGTATTGGAAAGAAACGCTTAAGAGAAGTTGGTTGGAAAATTTAACAGATATCAAATATGAAAGTTTTATGTTGTCATGTCCTCAAAATTATATAGACTATCTTACTTATTTTTATGGTGATTATATGACTCCACCACCAGAAGATAAAAGGTATAATCGTCATAAGATTATTGAGATTAAATTTCAGGAGGAAATCTAATGAAAAAAGTAATTACTTATGGAACCTTTGACCTGTTGCACTATGGACATATCAATTTATTAAAAAGGGCGAAAGAGCAAGGGGACTATTTAATAGTTGCATTATCAACTAATGAATTCAATGAGATCAAAGGTAAGAACTGTTATTTTTCTTATGAGGAACGTAGAAGATTAGTTGAATCAATCCGTTATGTTGATTTGGTTATACCGGAGCATAGTTGGAGTCAAAAAGTTAGCGATGTTAAGGAATTTAAAGTCGATGTATTTGTTATGGGTAATGATTGGGAAGGAGAGTTTGATTTCTTGAACGAATATTGTAAAGTAGTTTACTTAAGTAGAACTCCTGAAATTTCAACTACTAAAATCAAACAGGAATTAGGTCTGGTTGAAGCTATTACCACCAAATTATAATGAAAATTATTCTAGCAATGTCTCAACGAAATTTAATAGGAGAATAACCTAGCTATGCAGCCAAGCCATTAAATGTGTAGGAGCAAACAGATGAAAAAGACAGCACTAATCATAATGTTAATAACCATATCATCAAAAGTATTTGGCTTTGTCAGAGATATAATGCTTTCATACTTTTATGGAGCTTCAAATATAAGTGATGTATATCTAATATCCACCACAATACCTTTGGTTATATTCTCTTTTATAGGCACAGGCATATCGACAGGATATATACCTATGTATAGTAATATTGAGCGAAACCAAGGAGAAGCTGAAGCCAATAGATTTACAAATAATCTTATAAACATCTTATTAGCATTATGTTCAGTATTAATTATTTTTGGACTGTTATTTACTGACCAAATAGTAAAGGTATTTGCATCAGGCTTTAGTGGTGATACATTAATATTAGCTGTACAGTTTACTAGGATAGCACTATTAGGGATATATTTTTCTGGAATTATTTATATATTTAGTGGATTTTTACAGCTAAAGGGCAATTATTTTATACCTGCACTAATTGGATTTCCTTTCAATTTCTTTATTATACTATCTATAATTATCAGTTCAAATACAAGTATATTTGTATTATCTGTAGGAAGCGTTATAGCAGTTGCTGCTCAACTTTTGTTGATGTTACCATTTATATATAAAAAAGGGTATAGACATAAGCTTGTGTTTGATATACATGATAAGAATATCAAGAATATGACATATATAGCTCTGCCAGTGATAATTGGCATGTCTGTAAATCAGATTAATGTATTAGTAGACAGGACAATCGCATCTCTGATACAGGTAGGGGGAATCTCAGCGCTTAACTATGCCAATAGGCTAAATGGATTTGTTCAAGGGATATTTGTATTATCAATGACAACTGTTATGTACCCTTTAATCTCTAAAATGGCAGCAGAAAATAATATATTAGGACTTAAGAAATCATTGAAGGAATCAATAGGAAGTATTAACTTATTGGTTCTTCCTGCTACTATAGGTTGTTTAATATTTGCTGAACCAATTGTTAAGCTTTTGTTTGGGAGAGGTGCATTTGATGCACACGCAATATCTACGACATCACAAGCATTATTCTTTTATTCAATAGGCATGATAGGTTATGGACATAGAGAAGTCTTGTCGAGAGCCTTTTATTCGTTACAGGATACTAAGACTCCTATGTTTAATGCAGCTATAGCGGTAATCCTAAATATTATATTAAACATTGTCCTATCAAGATATATGGGAATAGGAGGACTTGCTCTAGCTACCAGTATCTCAGCAATATTTTGTACGGTACTGTTATTTATTAGCTTAAGAAAGAAAATAGGTTCATTTGGCATGAAGAGTATAAGTATTTCATTTATAAAGATACTATGTGCTTCATTGGTCATGGGGCTTATGGCTAAGCTTTTATATAACTATCTAACAGTATTCATCAGCCCAACTCTATCACTCCTTATATCTATAGGAATTGGGGCAGTAGTATACTTTGCCACTATTTACTTCATGAAAATAGAAGATGCAGATATTATCATAGATATAATAAAAAGGAAGATGAGGAGAAACATAACTGGATAATAGCCCCATAGACTCATTGAACAAGGTGTAGAATTATGCTACAATATAACTTAATATGTAAATTAAATACTAGTGAGGTTCGTTATGGAAGATACAATTGATATAAAAGAACTTTTCCTTATAATAAAGAAAAGATTATGGTTGATTTTACTAATCACACTTATTACTACTTTTATAGCTGCTATTTTAACTTTTTATATTTTACAGCCTGTTTATGAGTCAAATACTACCTTATATGTAGGAAAAAATATTAATGTAGAAGGCTCAATGGGATATCAAGATGTATTAATGAGTGGACAACTGGTTAAGGACTATAGGGAATTAGCAAAAAGTAGATTAGTAGCAAACATTGTAATTGATGAACTAGGTCTAAAAGATATAGATACAAAAGAAATAACTGACATGCTGGGCGTAAACTTAAAGAGTGAAACTAGAATAATAGAGATTACAGCACAGCATACTGATCCTGAGCTTGCAAAGCAAGTAGCTAATAAGGTTGCAGATGTATTTAAAAGAAAATCTGTAGAGCTCATAGAAGTTGATAATGTACAAGTTATTGATATAGCGGAAACACCTGTTAATCCTATTAAGCCAAACAAGATGATGAATATTGCTATAGGCTTTGTATTAGGATTGATGATTGGATTTGGAATAGTTTTTCTAATCGAATATCTTGATAATACCATTAAAACCACAAGTGATGTAGAAAAATATTTGGGGCTACCAGTAATAGGTACTATACTCCATTTTGATAGTGATAAATAACAAGTAGAAACTTCATGAAAGGAAGTTAATAGATGTCATACTTGAATTCATTGATAGTTCATACAAACCCAAAATCTCCTGCAGCTGAATCATATAGAGTATTAAGAACAAATATACAATTTGCAAGCGTGGACAAGTCTGTAAAGACTATACTAGTTACAAGCTGCGGACCTGGAGAGGGGAAGACGACCACTGTGGCCAATCTGGCGATTGCATTTGTTCAATCAGGAAGCAGGGTATTATTGCTTGATGCAGATTTGAGAAAACCAAGAGTACATAAGATTTTTCATATTTCCAATAATACTGGTCTTACTTCAATACTTGCACATCAGGTTGATTACAAAGAGTTCTTGTGTCAATCGGTACTTGACAATTTATATATATTGGCATCTGGACCTATTCCACCAAATCCATCAGAGCTATTAGCTTCAAATGCTATGAAAAAATTTATAGAAACTCTAAAAAACGATTTTGATATTGTACTGATAGATGCTCCACCCGTAGGAGTTGTTACAGATTCAGCTATACTTTCTACTATAACAGATGGGACTATATTGGTTGTATCTTCAGGAAATGTTGAAGTAGAAGCGGCTCAGAGATCTAAGGAACTACTTGAGAAGGTTAATGCAAACATATTGGGAGTAGTTCTGAACAAAATAACAAAATCAAGCCAAAAAAGCTCCTTTAACTATTATTATTACTATACTGATGAACTTGAAGATGATACTAAAAGAAGTAATAAGGCACCTTATAAAAAGAAACATAAAATAGTATAATTTTACAGATAATAGGGGGCAATTATGTTAGTTGATCCACATTGTCATATATTACCAAGTATAGACGACGGTGCAAAGAATTTAGAAATATCCATTGATATGTGTAGGATTGCAGAGAGAGATGGCACCAGTTGCATTATAGCCACTCCACATTTTATACACGGAGCTATTAATAATAATAGCAAGATAGTAAAGCAAAAAGTGGAGAAGCTGAATAATACTTTAAAGAAGAATAAAATAAATATTAGTATATATCCAGGTTGTGAGGCTTTTATTACTCCTGAACTTCCGCGGCTGGTGAGGGAAAAACAAGTGTGTACTTTAAACGATACACGATACATATTAATCGAGCTTCCTATGGAAAGTATTCCAGACTATACTGCTGATATAATATATCAGTTTAGACTTGATGGGTATACTCCTATAATTGCACATCCTGAGAGGAATGCTGTAATACGTGAAACGCCTGATATCTTGTGTGACTTGATAAACAGAGGTGCATTAACTCAAATGAATTCAAGTAGTATTAATGGCTTATTTGGTAAGGGAATTATGGAAACATCTATTACTTTACTAAAAAGCAAAATGATACATCTTTTAGCATCAGATGCTCATACTGCTGGTGGCAGATCACCTAAGCTTTCAGAGGCAATGAGTATTATTGAGAGTAAAGTAGGACATGAGACTTTACAGAGTATGATTAAGTGCAATTGTGCAGTATTAAAAGGTGAAAGCATAGAAGTTGAGGAGCCTATCATATTAAATAGTAAAAGTGAATCGAAGTTATTTGGAAATTTCAAGAGAATAATAACTGAAATATTAAAATAACGGCAATTGAAACTGCCGTTATTTTTTCTTGCATTGTGTTTATAGAAAATCATAAGTGTACATACTATCACTTATGGACAATACGACATATAAGGATTAAAATTATATAGAGGTGGTATTATGAACGAGAAAAATGAAAAAGAGGCTCAAGGGGTAGAAGGTTTTACTCATATAAACGAACAGGGCTATGCCAGAATGGTAGATGTATCTGAGAAGGAAGATAGCATGAGAGAAGCTATCGCCAAGGCTTCTATATATATGAAGAAGGATACCTTGACTGCCATAAAGGAAGGCACCATAAAAAAGGGTGACGTACTAGCTGTTGCACAAGTAGGTGGTATAATGGGAGCTAAAAGTACATCGGATATAATACCTATGTGTCACAACATAAACATATATGGTGCAGATATTGATTTCAAGATGGACTTTGAAAACTCTAAACTTGATGTAACTGCTGTGGTAAAGACAGTGGGAGTAACAGGTGTGGAGATGGAAGCTCTTACAGCGGTTTCTGTTGCAGCACTTACAGTTTACGACATGTGCAAGGCTATAGACAAGTTTATGGTTATAAGTGATATACATTTACTAAGAAAGATTGGCGGTAAGTCTGGGGAGATAAACTTTCCAAATAATAATAACGTCGTAAACAATGCATCTAAATGCTAATTAAGTCATAGTTGAGGGGCAGACACATAGGTCTTCCCTAACATAATATAGATAATAGGAGATTCGTGTATGGAGAGTATTAGGGTAGGCATAATAACAGTCAGTGACAAGGGTTCGAGAAGCGAGCGTGTAGATGAGTCAGGTCCTGCAATAGAAGAGATGATAAAACAAATAGGCGGTAAGGTTGAACGCTATGTAATAGTTCCTGATGAAAAGGAACAAATAAAAGAAGAACTGTTGCATATGTGTGACACGCTAAATATAAGTCTTATACTTACTACAGGTGGAACAGGCTTTTCAAAAAGGGATGTGACACCTGAAGCAACACTTGAGATAATAGAGAAACTGGTACCAGGCATACCAGAAGCGATGAGAGCAAAAAGTATGGAGATAACACCTAAGGCGATGTTGTCTAGAGCACAAGCGGGAATTAGAAAGAATAGCTTGATAATAAATTTGCCAGGCAGTCCAAAGAGTGTACGAGAAAACCTGGAGATAGTGATGCCTGCTCTGAGACATGGCATAGAGATACTGCTGGGTGAAGCCAGCGAGTGTGCGAGGAAGGAATAGTTAAAGGGTATGAGATAACAATCTCATACCCTTTAAAATTTTATAGCTAAGAATTAAATGTCATTGCTTGTTTGAGTTAGAGTGCTTCCACCTGCACTTAGATCAAAGAAGTAGTTGCCTGTTCCAGCATAGGAATAAACCTTTATTTGATATGTACCAGCAACTGTTGGTTTAAAGTTTATTGTTTCTTGTCTTGTACTACCTGTTCCACTTGCTACACTTGTTCCACTTGGATTATATAGATATAAGTCGAAGTCTGGAGTTCTTGAACTTGTCCAATTAGGCATAATTAGGGATATAGCAATTGGAGAAGTTATATCTGTTACTGTGAATGTATAGTAATCAGATTTTTTTGCTGTAGCTATATTGCTTGAAGTATACATATGGTTTGGAACTACAATGTTTGTTCCAGTGTAGCTACCAGCTGATTTAATTGCGGCATATCCATCTAATCTACCATAGCCATAATCAACATCCATGCCTGAAGGACCAAAGTCAACAGCTGTTGATGTAATTATGCTCTTAACTTGAGCAGGTGTCATGTTTGGATTTGCATCAAACATCAATGCAGCTGTACCAGCTGTGAATGGTGTTGCCATACTTGTTCCGCTCATTGATACATATGCATTTGTTGAATTTGCTTCTGCTGCAGTTATGTAATAGCCAGGTGATGCGATGTCTGGTTTAGTTCTTCCGTCTGCTGTTGGTCCTCTGCTTGAGAAGTAAGCAAGACTGAAGCCGTTTTCACCAACGTCTCTTGTAGCTCCTACTGTTATAGCATTGGCTGCTGCGCCAGGTGCACCTATAGTGTATTTTGCTGGGCCTTCGTTACCTGCTGCTACACAACAAACGATACCAGCGTTAACTGCGTTGTTTACTGCTACTGAAGTTGAATCTGTTCCATCAGAGCTACCAGCAGCTCCAAGGCTTAAGCTTATAACTTTTATTCCTAAAGTAGTTTTGTTTGCAACTGCCCAGTCTATACCTGCAGTTACATCACTCATTGAACCGCTTCCTGCACTGTCAAGAACCTTTACGCCTACTAGAGCTGCTCCAGTAGCAACACCTTTGTATAATGAATTTCCTTCGCCTGTTCCTGCAACAATACTTGAACAGTGAGTTCCATGTCCATTATCATCATATGCAGGTGATTGGTTGTTTACTATGTCTTTCCAGCCAATAACCTTACCACCGTCTAAGTCAACGTGTGTTGAATCGATACCTGTATCGATTACAGCAACAACTACGTCAGTAGTTGAGTATGAAGTTGCATTTCCATCTCTATCGCCAGTTACACCAAAATCTGCGATAGCTTTTGTAACGCCAGACCAAGTTTTTGCATAGTTATTAGTAGCTTGTACTGGCATATCATACTCTATTTGCTTAACACAATCAAGTTCTGCTAAAGCGTTAATTTGACCTTTTGTTAATTCGATAGCCATACCAGGGATTATGTTATATTCATGCTTTGGATTTGTATTGCCTATAACTTTCTTTACAAGACCATTCTTAGTTTCATTGTTCGCTAATTGTTCATCAAATGTTACTATAACTGATAGTTTACCATTATTATCTGTGTTATCTAACTTTGTTTCAAGATTGTCAAACAATTTGTTGTTATCCTTGTCTGCTACAATTTCAACCTCTGCAGTTGCTTCTGTAGTTGCTTTTTCCTGTGGTTCTGCGAAGTATATGGAACTTGATACCAACATAGACATGATAATTATAAACACTAATACTTTACCAAAATTACGTTTCATAAAATTCCCTCCGTTTATTTTATTTTTTTACAATGGGTAATAACTCTAAACTTGCGCAATGGAATCAACCTTGCAATGAAATGAATCGTGCAATGGAATCAACCTTGCAATGGAATCCCCCCCTTTCTCAAATATATAAGCTTGTACTACAACGATGAATGATTAAATTTGACTAAAGAAGTAAGAAAAAATAGGCTGCATATGTATCAAGATAAGAAGTACATAAGAATAATATAAATAGCTGTGCATGTAATTAATAATTAATTACAATAAGCGTGTTTGAATGCGTTATTATGAATTATGTGTTTATGTTAATTACATATAATTCATAAATGCTGAATTAAGATTGTAACTATAAATAAAAGGTATATTTAAATTACAATATTATTATAATAAATAAGTTTCGAAATGTCAATATATAGATATTGAGAAAATTTAAAATATTTACTTTGTTTATACAGAAGATTAACAGACAATAAAGTGTACTTCCTTATAAATAAAGAAATACACTTTATCATATTTATTTTATTAAGGGTTTTACAACTCTGTTCAGTATGCCTGTCATATATCCTATCAGAACTCCATAGTTTACTACAGGCACATTCAAGTCCTTACATTTATCAAGTCTTGCTAATAATTCAGTTCTGTTTATCATACAAGCACCACAGTGTACTACTAATTTGTAATCTCCTAGGTTCTCTGAAAAGTCACTGCCAACAGCCCAAGTGAAATTTAGATTGCCTCCCACTTTGTTTTCCAGCCATTTTGGTATCTTGACTCTTCCTATATCTTCATGGCTGGGGTAGTGGGTGCACGCCTCGGCTATAAGCACTTTGTCTCCTGGCTTAAGTGTATCAATAGCTTTTACTCCATTTAGAAACTCTCTTAAATCTCCCTTATATCTTGCAAATAGTATTGAAAAAGAGGTAAGAGGTATATCTTCTGGTACAATCCTTGATACAAAGTCAAATACCTGTGAGTCTGTTACCACGAGCCTTGGCATATTCTTAAGATTGTCCAATGCAGCTTGAAGCTCATGCTCTCTAACAACCATGACACAAACACCTGCATCTAACGCATCTCTAAGCACCTGCACCTGAGGGAGTATCATTCTTGACTTAGGGGCACCAGTATCTACAGGCGTGACAAGTATTATAGTATCCTTTTCGCTTATAAGGTCTCCTATTATAGTGCTTGGCATATAATCTTGCGGATAGTTTGCTACTATTAATTCTTTCAGTTTATCTATATTTGTTTTGGCATTTGAGTCAACTCTGCAATAAGGAAGAGCTTTGCTTATAAACCACTGCGCTACCATATCTCCCTTGCTAATATCAACCTTACTTATTACTCCAATAATGGGAATACAACGCTTTTGAGCTTCCTCAAGTATTGCTTCATCCCACTTTTGAGGCTGGCTATCGGCTGCTATAACAAGCAGCATCAGGTCTGTTTTTGCTAGTACCTGCATAGTTTTCTTTACCCTAAGCTCTCCTAGCTCACCCTCATCATCAATACCGGCTGTATCAATCAAGGTTATAGGGCCTATGGGTGATATCTCCATAGCTTTAAATACAGGGTCAGTGGTAGTACCTGAAACCGGGGAAACTACTGCAAGCTCTTGGTTTGTTATTGCATTTATCAGGCTTGATTTACCTGCATTTCTCTTGCCAAATATAGCAACATGAAGTCTGACACTTCTGGGTGTTTCCAGCATTTCAAAACCTCCTTAGGCATATAGGTCTTTTTATCCTTATTTATCACTTATATTCTCTTCTTAAGAGTATGACCATGCTCCTTTGAAACTGTACGTCCGATACCATGAATCTTACCTGTAATGCAGTTGTTGCAATGAGCAGGATCATCCGTCAAACAAATTTTGTTTGGATATAGAAGATACATTTCTCTGTATTCTTGCGGTGTTACATTTGGCATAACAACATTTGCTCCAGATTGTAAAGCTTTTTCTCTTCCCAGTGGGTCTATTGATCCTATAGCTGTGGTAGCAGGTAGGTGTGCATTCCTAAGCAGTATTCTTGCTAATGCAACAGCCTTCAAGGTATTTACTAGTGTGCCGCTGCTTTCCTTAGCTAAGCTAGTATCATCATTGGGTATAAAAGGTCCGATACCTGCCATATCAACATCCAGCTTTTTTAGTAGTAGTAAGTTATCTGCTAGTATCTCCATCGTTTCTCCAGGTAATCCTACCATGAAGCCACTTCCTAATTGATATCCTAAAGTTCTGAGATCTTGCAGACACTCAAGCCTTTTATGAAAATTGGAGTCGGGATGTAATGCTTTGTACAATTCCTCGTTGGAGGTTTCAAATCTTAACAAATATCTGTCTGCTCCAGCTTCCTTCATAATTTTATATTCATCATAAGAAAACTCTCCTACTGACAAGGTGATTGCCAAATCAGTCTTAGCCTTTATAGCGATCACAAGATCTGCAAGCTTCTCGGCTGTAAAATATGGGTCTTCACCAGATTGCATTACCACAGATCTGTATCCAAGCTTTTCGGCCATAATAGCTGTATCCACAATTTGATCCTTTTCTAGCCTATATCTTTCTATGTTTTTGTTTTTGCCTCTGATTCCACAGTATTCACAATTTTTTTTGCAATAATTTGAAAACTCGATAAGTCCTCTAAGATGGACTTCATTTCCGACCTCTTTCTTCCTAATTGTGTCTGCAGTTTGAAATATTATATCTGAGCTTTCTTCGGGGCAGTTAAGCAGTATAAGAATCTCATCTTTGCTTAAATCTCCTGTCCTAAGAGCCTTATCGCAAACATCGCAGACCTTTTGCATATAGTTTTGCATTGTAAATCTCCTTTTAATTATATGAAGTTATTAATTATTTTGAACAATACAAGCTTATTATAATACTTGAAATGATATTTTGAAATAAGTTTTAGAGCTG
The DNA here is from genome assembly GCA_942492835.1 of uncultured Clostridia bacterium. Classification (GTDB taxonomy): domain Bacteria; phylum Bacillota; class Clostridia; order Lutisporales; family Lutisporaceae; genus GWB2-37-7. The sequence continues at coordinate 2,542,923 of OW818645.1, forward strand.
CAAATGAACATTATAGATGGAAATAATTATATAAAAAGTATAAAATATCTAGAACGTTACGCAAAACGAAAAATGATACTATTATTATGTTATTTTATTGACAATCTTTAGTGGTTTGGGTATTATGTATTTATGGGTTTATAATTTATATTGCTATAATATGAGATTATTTTATAGCAATTTATGTCGCAAAATAGTAGAGATACAAGAAAAGTTAAACATTTAAGCACCAAGTGATGTAAAGACATAGAAAAAGTAATTACTAAAGCGATGATTTATATATCGCACTAAACAATTTACATTTACAAAACAGTGATATATTTCGCTGTTTATAGAATGCATAAATCTAATTAATTTGTACATTCTACATAGCTTGAGGAATTTTATTAATAGGGGGAACTATACAATGGAAATGGTTAATATCACAATTGATAGTATTAAAACTCAAGTTCCAAAAGGGACAACCGTTTTGGAGGCTGCAAAAGCTCTAAACATCCACATTCCTACATTATGCTTTCTTAAAGATATAAACGAAGTTGGAGCATGTAGAATGTGCGTAGTTGAAGTACAAGGTGCTAGATCTTTACAAGCATCTTGCGTTCTACCAGCTGCAGAGGGAATGGTGATTAAAACAGCATCACCAAAGGCAAGAGAAGCAAGAAAGGGAATATTGGAGCTGTTACTTGCTAGACATGAAAGAGAGTGCTTGACTTGCACAAGAAATCTAAACTGTGAACTTCAAAAGCTTGCAGAAGAAATGGGTATTACTGAAGTTCCATATGAAGCTCCAAAGGTTCGTTATGCTGTAGATACCGTATCATCAGCTATTGTTAGAGATCAGAACAAGTGCATACTTTGCGGAAGATGTATCAGTGTATGTAAGAAGATACAAGGAACAGGAGCTATAGATTTTGCAAATAGAGGGGTAAATACTACTGTTACTACAACTTATAATAAGAGCTTGGGAGATGTGTCGTGTATAAACTGCGGACAATGTATTAAAATTTGTCCTGTAGGTGCATTACGAGAGAAAGATCAAACACAGCTAGTATGGGATGCTATATCAAATCCAGATCTTCATGTAGTAGTTCAAACTGCACCTGCAGTTAGAGTTGCTCTAGGTGAAGAGTTCGGAATGCCTGTAGGAACAAACGTAGAAGGCAAGATGATAGCAGCACTAAAGAGATTAGGTTTTGACAAAGTATTTGATACAAACTTTAGCGCTGACTTGACAATATTAGAAGAAGGTACTGAGCTACTAGATAGATTGAAGAATGGTGGTAAGCTTCCATTAATCACATCCTGTTCACCAGGCTGGATTAAGTTCTGTGAACACAATCATCATGATTTCATAGAAAACCTATCAAGCTGTAAGTCACCACAACAAATGTTTGGAGCAGTAGCAAAGTCCTATTATGCTGAAAAAGCTGGCATAGATCCAAAGAACATGTTTGTAGTATCGATAATGCCATGTACAGCTAAGAAGTATGAAGCTGATAGAGAAGAAATGAATGTTGACGGTAACAAGGATGTGGATGTAGCATTAACAACAAGAGAGCTTGCAAAGATGATAAAGCAAGCTAGAATCGACTTCCCAGCTATTGAGAATGCATCATATGACAGCATGCTTGGAGATTCAACAGGTGCTGCTGTAATATTCGGAGCTACAGGTGGAGTTATGGAAGCTGCTCTTAGAACAGTTGCTGATATATTGACTGGTGAAGACCTTAAAGATATTGAGTATAAAGCTGTTAGAGGAATGGAAAATATTAAGGAAGCTACAGTTAAGATAAAGGATTTAGAGGTAAAGGTTGCAGTTGTCCATGGTACAGCTAATGCAAGTGAGCTTCTAGACAAAATCAGAAAAGGTGAAGCTAACTACCACTTTGTTGAAGTAATGGGTTGCCCAGGTGGTTGTATTAACGGTGGTGGACAGCCAATTATAATGGATAAAGAAAAGACAGAAGAGGTTAAAAAGCTTAGAGCTCAAGGACTTTATAGCATAGATGAATCAAGAACACGTAGAAAATCCCATGAAAACCCAGAGATTAAGACTCTTTATGATGAGTACTTAGAGAAGCCAAACAGCCACAAGGCTCATCATATACTTCATACTCACTACACAAAGAGAGACAGAACTTAATATAAAGTTTATATGAGATAACATGCTAGAAATAGCATGTTATTTTTATAGCTAATTTCTATAAAATGGTTATAGTAAAAAGGACAAATTAATATACACCACATAAATGAAATATTTTAGGTAAATTATGAATTGTGAATTTTACATATAATCCACGAGAAAAAGTTTTGATTATACGATACAATGCAAATTAATTTTACTTTTTTTCAAAAATCATTTGATTTTAATCGAACGATAGTGTACAATTTTATTTGTAAGTTCGTGTTTTTTGTTATATTTTATTTAAAAAGTGTAAAGGAAGGTGTCTAGAGTGGAAAAGTTTTTCAAACTAAAAGAAAACGGTACTAACGTTAAGACTGAACTTCTAGCTGGTCTAACAACATTTCTTACTATGGCATACATAATTATTGTAAACCCTAATATTCTTTCTCAAACAGGAATGGATAGAGGTGCGGTATTTGTTGCTACAATACTTGCAGCAGCAATCGGAACATTCATAATGGGCTTTGTTGCCAACGTTCCATTTGCGCAAGCGCCTGGTATGGGACTTAATGCATTCTTCACATTCACAGTAGTTTTTGGCTTAGGCTTTTCATGGCAACAAGCTTTAGCTATGGTATTCATTTGCGGTATAATAAATATAATTATTACAGTAACAAGCATTAGAAAAATGATAATAAAAGCTATACCTGCTTCACTACAGTATGCTATTAGTGGCGGTATAGGATTGTTCATAGCTTATATAGGTATCAAGCAAGCACACTTCTTACAGTTTACTGGTGAAGCTGTAAACAAAGTAGCGGCTGTCGGAGAAGGTGGAGTATTCACAGATGTGATACCTGCTATCGTTAATTTTAAGGATCCTATTGCTCAGGTTGCTTTAATTGGTCTTATAGTAACATTAGTGCTTATGTTCCGAAAAGTAAAAAGTTCTATACTTTTAGGTATAGTGATAACTACAATCGCAGGTATATTCTTCAAGGTTACTACTGTTCCTGCTTTAGCAGATATGAGCTTTGCAATTCCAAGTATTGCACCAACATTCTTTAAGCTTGACTTCGTAGGCTTGTTTGCAGACCCATCTAAGATATTTGTTGCGCTAACAACAATATTTGCTTTCTCATTAACAGATACATTTGATACTATAGGTACCTTCCTTGGTACAGGTAGAAAAAGCGGTATATTTGATGATAAGGATACAGAATCCTTTGAAAAAGGTTCAGGAATGTCATCAAAACTTGAAAAAGCATTGTTTGCAGATGCAACAGCTACTTCAATCGGTGCTTTGCTTGGTACAAGTAACACTACAACTTATGTTGAAAGTGCTTCAGGTATCAGCCAAGGCGGAAAAACAGGTCTTACTTCAGCAACAGTAGGAGTTTTATTCCTAGCTTGTCTGTTCTTAGCTCCAATAGCTGGTATGGTTCCAGGAGCAGCTACTGCACCTGCACTTATAATTGTCGGTATATTGATGGCAGAATCACTTGGCAAGATAGAGTGGCAAGAGTTTGAAATTGCAGCAGCTTCCTTTGCTACAATTGCTTTCATGCCTTTTGCATATAGTATAACAACTGGAGTAGCTGCAGGCTTCATATTCTATTGCATAGCTAAGTTAGTAAAAGGTAAGGGTAAGGATATACACCCAATACTTTATATAGTAACTGGTTTGTTTATATTAAGTTATTTAATTAATGCATTAATGTAAGTTATATATTGCTGAATATAACAAAAGCCAAAGGCTAATGCCTTTGGCTTTTGTTATATTTTTTATGCTTCTTGAACTTCTGCTAATAGATTTTTAAATATCGTATTTACAGGAAGTATATCTTTTATTTTATATACATATTCCCCTGAGAAAACCAAAGCTCTGTTGAAATCACCTGTTCTACATGCGTTGACCAGAGCATCCATGATGCAGAAACTTTGAGTACAGTGCTTTAAACAGCCTATGCACTCACCTATTCTGGTGTGTTTATCAGCTTCTATTAGATTAAAGAAATAATTTCTGATGCCCTGTCCAGGTAATCCTACAGGACTCTTAACAAAAACCACATCCTCCTTAGTTGCCTTTACATAAAGCTGCTTCATTTCATCAGAGGCATTTGATTCCTCACTTGCAGCAAAGCGAGTACCCATTTGTACACCACTTGCTCCTAATCTAATGACTTCAGCAATATCCCTTCCGTCAATAACACCACCAGCACCTATAACTGGGATATTTACTGATTTTACTACTTCAGGCAATACATCTCTCATAGATCTATCTGTTCCTAGGTGCCCACCAGCTTCCTTACCCTCTACGATAATAGCTGCTGCTCCTAACTTCTCTGCCATGATTGCAAGTTTGGCAGAGGAAACAATAGGTACTATAGGTGTTCCCGACTCCTTACCCCAGACAAACATATCTCTAGAGAAGCCTGCCCCGGATACAACCAAGTCTATTCTTTCCCTTATAGATGCTTTGACCAAATCAGCAAACTCTTTGACAGCAAACATAATATTTACACCTATTACTCCGTTAGTTAACGCTCTTGCCTTACGTATTTCTGCAATTAACTCATCAACCTTCATGCCTGTTCCAGCAATTATGCCGATACCGCCTTCATTAGCTACTGCTGCTGCTAATGGAGCAGTAGATATTTTTACAGCCATACCTCCTTGTATTATAGGTATTGGTACCACTAGATTTCCTATTCTTAGTTCTTGTAGCTTCATTTATATTCTCCTTAAAATTAGTATCAGGTACTATGTGTAAGTATTATTATATCATTTCGATTGTTTATAGACAATAGATATCTAGCAATTCCACACATAATCTCATAAAATTCTTATATATTTTATGCAGTGATGAATAAAGCATACTAAATATATTTGTGCATTGTATATACTTTTAATATATCTGTATTTATGTTACTATATAGGTAGATGTTATATTTATATGATTAGATAATCGTGAAATGTGGAGTGAGTTTATTTTGGAAAGTAAAAATAAAAAAGAAAACACAAGTATAATAGTAGATTTTCTAAAAATGTATTGGCTGAAATATGTATTAGGTTTAATGTTCTTGGTTTTAAGTGCCTATGTTCAGTCATTTAATCCGAAGCTGCTCGGTATAATAATTGATTTACTTGATTCGCCGACCATAGATAGACAGTTTATAATATATAATTTGGGACTGCTTGTTATGGTTGCATTTTTGTCATTTGTAACTCGTTATATATGGAGATATTTTATAATAGGAAATGCAAGAAATATGGAATGCTATTTGAGACAAAGGCTGTTTAAGCATTTTCAAAGCTTACCAGTAAAATTCTATAACAACAGGAAAACAGGGGATTTAATGGCTTATGCAATAAATGACGTTTCAGCAGTCAGAATGTCTTTTGGACCTGCTCTTGCTATGACAATAAATGGAATATGCTTAAGTGCTATATCTATAATTTCTATGATCAGATCTGTAAACCTCTCTCTAACACTGATGTCCTTGCTGCCTATACCTATAATAGTTATAGCTATGTTCAAAATAGGTAGTCTAGTGCAGCTGCGTTTTAGAGCGGTACAGGAAAGCTTTGCTGCTATTTCAGACAGAGTACAGGAAAATATATCGGGTATAAGGGTAATAAAGTCTTATGTGCAGGAGCAGCAAGAGGTACAGAAATTTGATGTGCTAAATGAGAGAATAAGAAAGTCAAATATCAAAATGGTGAGGGTATCATCATTTCTTTCACCAATGATTGAAGTATGCTTCGGTATTAGCTTTATGATAAATTTAATATATGGAAGCAGTTTGGTACGCAGTGGAGTTATATCCTTAGGTGACTTTGTAGCTTTTAATGGATATTTAGCTATGGTTATGACACCGATTATATCCGTAGGAAGAGTTATAAATTTGACTCAAAAAGGTATAGCTTCATATAAAAGACTAAAAGAAATTTTTATGAAAAAAACAGATATTACAGATGAAAAAGCAGATAAATCTTTGCAGTCCATAAATGGAGACATTGAGATAAAAGCTTTGAGCTTCAAATACCCCAACTGTGAGGAATATGCTTTGCACGATATTAATATAAAGCTTACTCAAGGAAAGACTCTAGGCATCATAGGCAATACTGGTTGTGGTAAGACCACCTTGGTAAACCTTCTATTGAGACTTTATAAGCTTGAAGAAGGCAGTATACAAATTGCTGGGAGAGATATTGAAGAATATCCTTTGGAAGTTCTTCGTAAATACATTGGTTATGTTCCTCAGGACAATTTTCTTTTTTCGGCAAACATAAAAGAAAACATCAGTTTTTTTGAGGATATCTATACTGATGAAGAAATCGAAAATGCAACTAAATTAAGCTGTGTATATGATAACATAAAGGCATTTCCAAAAGATTTTGATACTGTAATCGGAGATCGTGGTGTAAACCTATCAGGGGGACAAAAACAAAGGATATCCATAGCTAGAGCAATAATCAAGGAGCCTCGATTACTTATTCTAGATGATGCTTTATCCGCTGTTGATACCAAAACTGAGGAAGAAATAATAAATAATTTTATAGATATATTGAAGGATAAAATGGGAATTATCATAGCACATCGTATATCAGCAGTTAAGCACGCAGATGAAATAGTGGTTATGGAACATGGGCAGATAATTGAAAGAGGAAAGCATGAGGAACTGCTTGCTAAAAGGGGTTCTTATTATAAAATTTATCATGAGCAGTTTGAAGAGGAAATGAGAAGGAGGATGGAAGATGAAGCGAAATAGCATTATACGACTTCTAAAATTTATAGTTCCATACCTTCATATAATTATAGTGGCGGCAATTTGTGTACTGCTGGTAAATGTAGCGCAGCTTGTAAAACCATATATTTTGAAAGTAGTTATAGATGACTTCTTGATTAACGGTAAGCCAGAGTCAGGATTGTATTCTATTAAATTTATGGGCATATTTTATATGCTGGCTATAACTGTGGGAGCGGTCTTAACGTTTGCTCAAGTAAATCTCATGAATTATGCTGGTCAGCAGATTATTAGCAAGCTTCGTAAACAGGTATTTACGCATATACAATATTTACCTTTGTCTTTCTTAGATAAATTCTCTCCAGGACGGCTGATAACTAGGGCTACCAATGACGTCGAAGCTTTAAACGAGGTTTTTACGGATATATTAATAAATCTGTTTAGAGATTTTTTCCTGATAGTAGGTATTATATTTGTAATGTTTCGTATGAATGTTGCTTTGGCAGCCATAAGCTTTGTAGCGGTTCCTTTGATTTTCTTCATCACTAATTTCTTTAAGAACAAAATAAAGGAAAACTTCAAGACTATGAAAAGCTTGATAGGGCGTATCAATGGTTTTTTTGCAGAAAATATATCGGGTATGAAGCTGGTGCAGATTTTTAATAGTGAGCTTGAAAAGCAAAAGGAATTTAAGGAGCTAAACGATAAATATTTTAAGTCCACAATGTTTCAAGTACAGATGAACAGCCTACTGCGACCTATTATTGAAATATTGCAAACCTTGACAGTAGCAATATTGGTCTGGTACAGCATGGGAAAAATCATAGGAGGAACCCTTGAATTGGGTGTGCTTTACGCATTTACTACGTATATAAAGCAGTTTTTTGAGCCAATCAATGACTTGGCAGAGAACTATAATACGATTCAATCTGCAATAGTATCCAATGACCGTATATTTGAGCTGCTAGATCAACATGAAATTCTGGAGGATTTGGATATTGGTGTAGAAGCAAAAAGACTAAAGGGTGAGATTGAGTTTAAAAATGTTTGGTTTGCCTATAATGAGGATGAATGGATATTAAAGGATGTAAGCTTTGTGGTAGCATCAGGTGAGACAGCAGCCTTTGTGGGAGCTACTGGGGCTGGCAAAACTACAATAATAAGTCTTATCTCAAGGTTCTACAAAATCCAGAAGGGACAGATATTGATAGATGGTATCAATATAAATGATTATAGACTGGCAGATTTGCGGAGGAATGTATCGGTAGTGCTACAGGATGTATTCCTTTTCTCAGGAGATATAAAGAATAATATAACATTAAATGACAAGATAGATGAAGAACAGATTGATGAGGCTTTAGAGCTTTCTTGTGCACAGCAGTTTATTGATGAGCTTCCTGATGGAATAAACGAGCCTGTAAGAGAGCGGGGCAGCACCTTCTCAGCGGGGCAAAGACAGCTTCTATCCTTTGCAAGAGCTATAGCTCATAACCCGTCGATATTAGTATTGGATGAGGCTACTGCCAACATTGATACAAATACAGAGATTTTGATACAGAAGTCTATAGAGAATATTTCAGCTAATCGCACAACCTTGGTAATAGCTCATAGACTATCTACTATAAGAAACGCTGATAAGATAATAATTTTAAGTAAGGGCAGAATAGTTGAAATAGGAAGCCATGATGATTTGATTCAAAAGGATGGTTATTATAAGGAGCTATACGAAGCTCAATATGCATAAAAATGGAGTTAAACACATATGGAAAAATTCATTGTGTTTAACTCCATTACTTTTTTCTCGAACATTTATAAGATTAACTTTTATTATGAAACCATACCTTTTTGATAATAATTTTGCTTCTATATAAAAACATCCTTTTCAAAATTTCTATGAAGATTTAATTTAAAATCACATAAGTCTCTTATAATATGTTAAAATCAGATTTGGGAATAAAAGCTTCATAGAGTCAAGATTGACTTAATAATAATAAATAGCAATTTACATAAAACTTAAATTCACAACTTAAGAGAAGAGGTAATATAAAAATGGACTTTAATAATGTAATTTTTGCATTTGGTTTAACATTATTAGCAGGCTTGTCAACAGGGATTGGCAGCATACTTGCCTTTTTTACAAAAAGAACAAATACAAAGGTGCTTTCAATAGCCCTTGGATTTTCAGCAGGAGTAATGATATATGTATCAATGATAGAACTGTTCTCACAAGCAAAGGTTGCATTGGTAGCAGCTTTAGGGAATGCAGGAGGTTCATGGACTACTGTTGGAGCATTCTTTGGAGGAATCTTTTTAATAGCACTTATAGATAAATTTGTTCCGACAATTGAGAATCCTCATGAATTGCGGAAGGTTGAGGATATAGATTCAAATGTTGACAATAGTAAACTTATGCGACTAGGATTATTTACCGCACTTGCTATTGCCATACATAATTTTCCTGAAGGGCTTGCTACAATTACTTCTGCAATTAGTAATCCTAAACTTGGTATGGCTATAGCATTTGCTATTGCTATACATAATATTCCTGAAGGAATTGCAGTTTCTATACCGATTTATTTTGCTACAGGTGATAAGAAAAAAGCGTTTAAACTATCCTTTCTCTCGGGCTTATCTGAACCTGTAGGAGCACTAGTAGGGTATTTGTTTCTATTAAGATTCAATAATGATATCATGCTTGGAGTATTGTTAGCTGCTGTGGCAGGAATTATGATATATATTTCACTGGATGAGCTTTTACCAACAGCAAGAGAGTATGGAGAAGAGCATCTTTCAATTTATGGTTTAATAGCAGGGATGATGGTAATGGCAGTGAGCCTGCTGCTATTTATTTGATATTAATAATATATGAAACTTAATGGGCCTCTGAACATTGTATTGCTCATTAAGTTTGTTAACTCTTCTGCAGATAACTTCATACTTGTCTCAAGCCAATAAACAATAATCCCAACATTGGCAGACACGATATATTCAATCAAATAGTCACCATATTCTGCTGACTTATTCTCAACTCTTAAATTATCTAAAAACTTGGTTTTTGCAATGTGTTTAATTTTTTTTAAAAATGAAGGAGAACCATTTGCACCCAAAAATGCCTTGAAATATTTACTTCTTTCACTAATGTACTCTAGACCTTGTACTAAAAAAGGCTTAATGGTATTTATATTGCTATTAATTGCGACAAGCTCTTTAATTTTGCTGATATGCTTGTCTAAACCAGAAATTAATTCATCCTCAACATCATCTAGCAGATCATATATATCTTGATAGTGAATGTAGAAAGTACCTCTGTTTAGACCTGCTTTATCGGTAATTTCTCTTATGCGGATGCTATCAATACTTCTGTTTATATATAAATCAATAAATTCATCCTTAATAACTTGTTTGGTATGCACAACCTTAGCAGATTCAAGCTCTATAACCAATTATAATCACCTGTTTTCTATCAATTTTATTTTTTATCTCAAGGCGGGAAAATAACTATTTAACAATGAAATCAACAAAAATATAAAAATTGTTCATCTTATTATTATATATTAGTAATATAATTGTAGTATAAATCAACAAGGTGTTGATTTCAATAATATATATCGCACTATACAATTTATATTTATAAAATAGCGTAAAGGTTTTGGGGGTCACAGTAATGGCGAATCTATTTCATATTGGGATTGATGTTGGTTCTACAACTGTCAAGGTAGTTGTATTAGACGATAACCTGAAGTTGGTATATAGCAGATACCAAAGGCATTTATCCGATATAAAAGGAACACTAGAAGAAGTTCTTCTCGAAGCTTATGAGAAATTCAAAGATGATAGAGCAACTATAATAATAACAGGTTCTGGAGGAATGTCCTTAGCAAAATTTTTGGGAGTTCCTTTCCTTCAAGAAGTTATAGCAGGTACAAAGGCTATACAAACCTACTATCCACAAACTGATGTTGTGATTGAACTTGGCGGAGAAGATGCCAAGATTATGTATCTAAATGGTGGTATAGACCAAAGAATGAATGGAACCTGTGCAGGCGGTACAGGCTCTTTTATAGACCAAATGGCAACGCTTCTCCAGACTGATGCCATAGGTTTAAATGAACTAGCAAAAAGCTACAAAACAATTTATCCTATTGCTGCAAGATGTGGAGTTTTTGCGAAGACTGATATACAGCCATTGCTAAATGAAGGTGCTGCAAAAGAGGACATAGCTGTGTCTGTGCTTCAGGCTGTGGTAATACAGACCATAAGCGGCTTAGCCTGTGGAAGACCTATTAGAGGTAGAGTAGCGTTTTTGGGAGGGCCTTTATTCTTTTTATCAGAGCTTAGGAAGAGATTTATTGAGACTCTAGGCTTAAAGAAGGATCAGATAATATTTCCGGAGAATTCTCAACTTTATATTGCAATTGGAGCAGCTTTATCATCAGTGGGAAATAAAAATACTGCCTTTGGTGCATTATATAACAAGTTAAAAGATGTAGATAGTATTTCTCATGGAGAAACAAACAGGCTAGCATCACTTTTTAAGAGTAAAGGGGATTATGAGGAGTTTAGAGCAAGACATAGAAACCATTCTGTGCCACAAAGAGAACTTTCAAGCTTTGAAGGCAAATGCTACCTAGGCATAGATGCAGGCTCTACTACTACAAAGGCAGCACTTATTAATGATACTGGAGAAATACTTTATACATACTACGGAAGCAATGAGGGCAGTCCGCTTAAATCTACGGTCAGAATTCTAAAAGAGCTTTATAGTATTATGCCACCCAAGGCAAAGCTTGTGAATTCTACAGTAACAGGTTATGGGGAAGCACTTTTAAAGACTGCGCTTAAAATAGATATTGGTGAGATTGAGACTGTAGCACACTATAAGGCGGCTGGATTTTTCTGCCCTGGTGTGGATTTTATATTAGATATTGGCGGACAGGATATGAAATGTCTCAAAATAAAGGATGGAGTAATAGAAAGTATACTCTTGAATGAAGCTTGCTCTTCTGGTTGCGGATCTTTCCTGGAAACCTTTGCCAAGTCTCTAGATATAGGTATAGAAGATTTTGCAGAGCAGGCATTGTTTGCAGAGAGTCCTGTAGATTTAGGCTCAAGATGTACGGTTTTTATGAACTCAAGAGTAAAGCAAGCACAAAAGGAAGGCGCAACTGTAGGTGAAATATCAGCAGGATTGTCATATTCCGTAATAAAGAATGCTTTGTTTAAGGTTATCAAGGTGAGAAATCCAAAAGAACTGGGAGAAAAGGTTGTTGTACAGGGTGGAACCTTCTACAATGATGCAGTATTAAGGAGCTTTGAGCTATTATCAGAAAGAGAAGTTATAAGACCTGATATCGCAGGCATTATGGGTGCATTTGGTGCAGCCTTGATTGCCCAAGAAAGATATCAAGAAGGTAATAGTACTCAAATATTAAGTGAAGAGCAGTTAAATAATCTAGATGTCCAAACTGGAATGTCAAGATGTGGACTCTGTGCAAACAACTGTTTACTGACTATTAGTAGATTTGGAAATGGTGGGAAGCACGTTTCAGGCAACAGGTGTGAAAGGGGAGCAGGGGGAGATACACAAAAAAATAAGATTCCTAATTTATTTAAACAAAAGTATAAACGACTTTTTAGCTATACATCTTTAGACAATTTAGATGCAAAAAGAGGAGTAATAGGGATACCAAGAGTATTAAACATGTATGAGGATTATCCCTTCTGGTTTACCTTTTTTACAGAGCTGGGTTTTAGGGTGGAGCTGTCTTCTAGATCCACCAAGCAGGTTTATGAAAAGGGAATAGAGACAATGCCCTCGGAGTCCGTATGCTATCCCGCTAAGCTAGTCCATGGGCATATAATGGAGCTAATAGAAAGGGGTATTGATGTTATCTTTTACCCTTGCATTGCTAGTGAGGTAAAGGAACAGAAAAAGGCAGACAATCATTTTAACTGCCCCATAGTAACATCATATCCAGAAGTAATAAAGAACAACATGGATATACTCAGAGAAAAGGATATACTATTTCTTAAGCCATTTTTACCTTTTGATGATAAAAAAAGATTGGCGAAAAGATTATTTGAAGAATTAAAGATATTTAAAATCTCAGAAAGAGAAGTATGTGAAGCTGCTGACAAGGGATGGCAGGAGCAAGAAAGCTTCAAGAGCTATATGCGTAAGGCAGGAGAGGATACGCTAAAGACAATAAAGGAGTCGGGGATAAAGGGAATAGTGCTGGCTGGAAGACCATATCATATTGATCCTGAGATAAATCATGGAATACCAGATTTAATTAATGGTCTTGGAATGGCTGTGTTTACAGAGGATTCAATTGCTCATTTAGGTGAAGTAGAAAGACCTCTTAGAATAATTGATCAATGGACATATCACTCAAGACTATATGCAGCAGCAAGCTTTGTAGCTACACAACAGGATTTGGAGTTAGTACAGCTAAATTCCTTTGGTTGTGGCTTGGATGCTGTAACAACAGATCAGGTGCAAGAAATATTAAATGGAAATTCTAAGATATATACAACACTAAAAATCGATGAGGGAAACAATCTAGGAGCAGCTAGAATAAGACTTCGTTCACTAAAGGCTGCAATTTCAGAAAGAGAGAAGAATGGATTTAAGCATAAGAAGATAGATAATAAATATAAAAGAGTAATATTTACAAAGGACATGAAAAAGAAACATACAATATTGTCACCGCAGATGTCTCCTATACATTTTGAATTTGTGGAAGAGGCGTTTAAATATTCGGGCTATAACATTGTTGTACTTCCATCAGTAGACAAAAAAGCAGTAGATGAAGGACTAAAATATGTTAATAATGATGCCTGTTATCCTGCAATACTTGTTATAGGTCAACTTATAGAGGCATTAAAGTCTGGAGTTTATGATCTTGATACTACCTCTGTAATTATCTCTCAGACAGGTGGAGGATGCAGAGCTACAAACTATATCGGCTTCTTGAAAAAAGCATTAAAGGATGCAGGATATGAAAAGATACCTATATTATCCCTAAATGCATTTGGACTGGAGAAAAACCCGGGCTTCAAGCTATCTATGCCATTGTTCAATAGGGCATTGATGGGGATGGTATATGGCGATTTGCTTATGAAGGTTTTGTATAGAACAAGACCCTATGAAAAAATAAATGGCTCTGCGAACCAATTATATAGAAAATGGATAGAAAAGTGTAAAGAAGATTTGCACTCAGCAAACAGAAATGTCTATAAAAGCAATATATGGGACATAGTTAGAGACTTTGATGAACTGGAGTTAAAAAATGAGGTAAAGCCAAAAGTAGGATTAGTTGGAGAAATATTGGTAAAGTTTCACCCTACTGCCAATAATAGTATAGTTGACATTGTTGAATCTGAGGGAGCAGAAGCTGTAATGCCCGATCTGGTTGATTTCTTCCTATACAGTACCTATGGTATGATATACAAAAGCAAATATTTATCAGGAAGTAAAACATCAAGAATTGCAGCAGAAGCTATAATAGCGGCAATAGAGTTTTATAGGAAAGACTATAAGGAAGCTGTAGCGAAAAGCAAGAGATTCACTTCACCAAAGTCTATAAAGGAAATAGCCAACGGAGCTTCATCTGTCGTTGATTTAGGACATCAGACGGGAGAAGGCTGGTTTTTGACAGGAGAAATGGTAGAGTTAATTGAGAGCGGAGTCAAGAACATAGTATGTATGCAGCCCTTTGCATGTCTTCCAAATCACGTGACGGGAAAAGGCATGATGAAGGAATTGAAGAGAATCTATCCCGGAACTAATATAGTTGCCATAGATTATGACCCAGGAGCTAGTGAAGTAAATCAATTAAATAGGATAAAGCTTATGATGTCAGCGGCATTTGAGAATTTGGATGAGATTAAGGAATCAGAAGCGATAGATGAAAAGCTTGGTTAGGGATGACAAACAGGTCATCCCTTAGTTATCAGGATATTTGTAACAGCTAAGAGCAAGAAGAACTATTGCTGGTGTATAAAAAATCCATATAAGACTATTTGCCAGCAACCACATAGTACCGCTATCAAGTATAGTATCCAGTCCTACAAAAATGTCACAGCAGTAAAAGCAGAGCATACCTATGGCTATCATTTTTGAATTGGTTTTGGAATATAGAGCCAAGATGAAATTTGCTATTGCAATCCACAAGGATATGCTCAGCATAGTCCAGTAGAAAACAGCAATTATTGATAAAGAACGGTAATTATCGAAGGGATATAGAAGGATTACTGTAGCTGTAATTATGCTTGTAAGAATAATTGCTAAAAGAGCCAAAACTACCTTATGCCTTGTAGCTGACATAGCAAGCTTACCTAACAAACCCTTGCTATGTCTTATAATCAGCAAGTATTGGCAAAGTAAAAAGGCTATTACTGCAAAGGCAGGATTTGCTGCTACGAAAAAATATTCACCAATACATATTACTAAGAATACATACTTCATAAGCCTATTGTCTTTTTGACTTAGGCTATCCTTTCCTGACAGCCATACTAGAGCTGTAGCAAGTATTACATTTATTCTATTTATTAAGTAGCTTGGATATAGCTTGTATAAATCATAATGTCCTAGAAATCTTGAAAAGTCCAATAATATAGTGAAGATGCTTATAGAAACAATTGCGGTTAAGATGGTGATAATTAGAAATCTCTTATTTTTTGACATTTTACTCTCCAATTACATAACTTTTAATATATTCTACTTAATATATTAAAAGTTATGTGTAAAGAACTCAAAAAAAGCATAAGCTAGAGAAAATGAACATTGAAGGAGATGATTTATTGGATATCAAGGATATAAACGAGAGTATTGTATTTCATGACAAAACCTTTACTAAGAGGATATTAACAGCAAATAGCCATATTCTTTGTTTCGTGCTAAATTTAAAACCAGGTCAAGCATTACCTGTACACAAGCATGAAAACGCATCCTTAGTTATGCATGTTTTATCAGGCAGTGGTGAAATTCAGATTAATGATGAAGTGGAAAAGCTCGTCAAGGGTTCAGTGGTTTCAGCAAAAGGAGAGGATGACTTTAGTATCCCCACAGTAAATGAGGATATGTCTATATTTATAATTATTAGCCCAAATCCATCAAATGAAGCATATTCTAAAAGTATTGGTTAAAGCTAAGGAATACTCGTCGGCAGCCCGCAACTATGGTAAAATATATTAATAATATTATAAAATCCTAGAATACTAAATTAATATTCTAGGATTTTAATTTTTCATTATATCATCTTATTGGCTATTTATTACTTACAAATGTATATCCAATTTTGAATAAAGTCGACAATATAATGCGTTTTGTTTTTATAGAAGTAACTTTTAGTTTATATAAAATGGAAAGAGGTAAAAAGAATGAAAGGTTATATGGGAAAGGTGCTCTTTGTTGACTTGACAACAAAAGAGATAAAAGAACAGAAAATAGATGATGAAGTATATGAGAAGCTGCTGTCTGGCGTAGGTCTTGGGGCATATATGCTTTATAATAATATACCTAGAGGGGCTGAACCCTTGGGACCTGACAATGTACTGGGATTTGTAAGCGGACTTTTAACCGGAACAGGAAGTGTAATGACAGGAAGATGGATGGTGGTATGCAAATCCCCCCTTACAGGAGGGTGGGGAGATGCAAACTGTGGGGGAACACTTTCTCCTGCAATCAAGCATTGTGGATATGACGGTATATTCTTTAAGGGTATTTCAGAGAATCCAGTGTACTTATATGTTGATAATACAGGAGCAGAGCTTAGAGATGCAGCACATGTATGGGGTAAGGATGCTGTAGAAGCGGAGGAAATCTTAAAAATAGAGAGTAGTAATGGTAAGAAGAAGCCGTCTGTAGCAGTTATAGGGGAAGCGGCAGAGAAGCTTTCCCTTATTTCGGGAATTTGCAATGACAAAGGACGAATAGCAGCACGCTCAGGGGTAGGCGCGGTAATGGGCTCGAAAAGGCTTAAGGCTTTGGTGTTGGCAGGCTCCATAGCAATCAAATGTGATAATCCTGAAACTGTCAAAAGCATAAGCAAGGAGTTCACTGCAAAAATAAGAAATGCAAAGCTGCCTAGCATAGTAAAGGGTAATATGCTTCCATTTGTGAGTAAAGTAATGTCAAAGGGAAAGACATACTCTCCAGGCGATGGAATAATGAGTGCATATATGATGAAAAAGTGGGGGACTACATTTACAAATACTTTTGGTTTGCCCAATGGTGATTGTCCGGTTAAAAACTGGGGAGGCTCTGTTGTAGACTATAATAAGTCCTACTACAAAAACGTCAATCCTGATAAAATAATAAAAAGAGAAGAAAAAAAGTATTACTGCTACTCTTGTGTAATCGGTTGTGGAGGCGTATGCAACATACAGGATATTGCAAAGGGCGAGTTTACTAATACACATAAGCCAGAATATGAAACAGTAAATGCCTTTGGTGCATTGCTTATGAATAAGGATTTGGATACCATATTCTATATAAATGAAATATTAAACAGAGCAGGTATGGACAGCATATCAGCAGGTAATACGGTAGCATATGCTATAGAATGCTATGAAAATGGTATACTGACTAAGGAAGATACTGACGGACTTGAGATTAATTGGGGTAATGCAGATGCAATTGTTAAGCTTGTTAAAAAGATGATTGCCAGAGAAGGCATTGGAGATATACTGGCAGATGGAGTAAAGCAAGCGGTAAAAAAAATAGGCAAAGGCTCAGAAAGGTATGCTATGCATGCAGGAGGGCAAGAACCAGGCATGCATGATCCTAGAATAGATCCTATGATGGGAATACATTATTCTGTTGACCCAACCCCTGGACGGCATACTATAGGCTCAGACACGTACTATAATTATATGCAGCTATGGCAATATGTGACCTGGGCACCAAAGGTGAAGAATAGAACTCTAAAGGAAGAGCAATACGCTGCATCAGAAACAGTGGCATTGAAATCAGTAGCAGGAAGCTGCTATAAACAGCTGGTAGACGGCATCGGAGGTTGTATATTTGCTATGATAACAGGGGCTCAGCATTGGAGAGTATTTGATTATCTAAATGCAGCCACAGGCTGGAACAAGACACCAGATGAATATATGGAAATAGGTAAACGTATGCAGACCTTGAGACAAATGTTTAATATTAGAGAAGGAATCGACCCTGTAAGCTTTAAGCTGCATGATAGACTAGCAGGTGTACCACCTCTAAAGGAGGGTGCAAATGCAGGAAAGACTTTGCCTATGCTTGATATGATGAAAGGACACTGGAATACTTTTGGTTGGGATCGTGAAACAGGAATTCCTACCTCAGATACAATTCAGGAGCTTGGACTGGAAAAGTTGATAAATTATCTGCCTCAGATATAAGGAGTAGCAATATGCGAGTAAAAGTTTATCCCGGATCCTTTTGCGATACAAAAGTTTTAGATGAAGATGGGTTTATAGAGCTTGAAGAAGGTGCAGTGCTAAGTGATGTTCTAAAAAGGCTAAAATATCCCTTGCCACTAAAGCTGATAGGGCTGTATACCGTTAATTATAAAAAGGTCAAGCTGAATACATATCTAAAGGATGGAGACATAATAAGCATAATAGCCCCTATGGCTGGGGGATAAGTAAGATGTTGCGAATATCATTTTTAGGAGGTTTTTGATATGAGAAGTATTAATAAGATTTCCCTGATTGGTCTTGGAGCAGTAGGTACAACCTATGCCAGTAAGCTGCATGATATGGACTCAAGTTGCTTGACTGTAATAGCAAACCAGGAAAGAATTGATAGGTACAGTGCAAAGGGAATCATGGTTAATGATAAAAAGTATCAGTTTAATTATGTAAAGCCTGATGATGTGGCAGAGCCAGCAGATTTAATCATAGTGTCAGTAAAGTTTCATCAGCTTTCGCAAGCTATAAAGGATATGAAGAAGCATATAGGGCCAAATACTATAATACTATCTCTTATGAATGGTATTTCTAGCGAGAAAATCATAGGGGAAGTATACGGTATGGAGAAGCTTTTGTATGGTATGGTGCTAGCCATTGATGCAGAAAGAAATAACAACAATATAACCCATGCAAGCACTGCAAAGATATACTTTGGAGAAGAAGACAATACAGTATATGGAGATAAGGTTACAGCAGTAAAAGCTTTATTTGACAGGGCGAATATCGAGTACATAATTCCTGATAATATGCTATACACCTTGTGGTGGAAATTTATGTTCAACGTAGGTATCAATCAAACCTCGGCAGTGCTAAAGGCTACCTACAAGGTGTTCCAAGAGATACCAGAAGCAGAAGACTTTCTAAGGGCGGCTATGAGGGAGGTACTTGTTTTATCAGAGAAAACTGGTATCAATCTGAAGGAAGAAGACATTGATGAATTTATTAATCTGGTAAAAAGGCAGTCGCCTGACTCTAAAACCTCAATGCTACAGGATGTAGAAGCAGGTAGGAAAACTGAGGTAGAAATGATGGCAGGAACTGTATGTGAGCTAGGGGAGAAGCATGGTGTAGAGACACCTATTAATAAGATGTTATTTAATATGATAAGAACTATAGAGAAGAGAGCATAAAGCAAAAGGGACGGTTCTTTTTGCTTCCGAATTATCAAGTGATAATTATATATTTCCTTAAAAACAAATTAATATAAGAAACGGTATATAGTAACAATATAGAAAATATATGGTATAATTAACCTAACAGTCAATATTATGAAGTAAGCAATATACGATAGGCTTTCAAATATGACTATTAAAAACATATTTAAGGGGTGACATTATGAGAAATAGACACACATTTTTATTATTCTTAGCAATGGTTATGAGTATAATGCTATTTACTAACGGATGTGCAAAAAGTAGTAATCAAGACAATGAAAAAATAACAGATAAAGTTATTGAGCTTGAGAAAAACTATTATCTTCTGCATTCAGCTCAAATGTCATATACCGAGTATTTAAGCAATGTAGAACCTATTATATTTTCAAACTCTAGTTATTTGGATATGTATGAAAAAAAAGATATGTGGGTTAAAATGAAAAATATCTACAATTCTCAATTTATAGATAAAAAGGAAATTATGAATGCAAGTAATGAAGAATTAAAATCAATAAGAGATAGACTTACCCCAAAAGATATACCAGCTAAAGACATTTTAGTTCTAGGGGAAGTCAAAATTTCAAAGATATATGATAATGATAAACTGAAGGAGAAAATAGTCTTTGCGACCCAGCTTGAAGATGCAAAGCAAGAAGGCTTTGATATTATGAACTATAGAAGATATATATTTAGGAATATTGATAAAGAGTGGAAGCTCTTTGAAATGCGTTCAACTATCGTTGCAGGATATGATAATCCTAAGGGTGGACATATAGTAACACCACAGGACGAAACAAATTTATTCGAAGAATATAATAATGAAAAGGTAGTTTATGATACTACCATAAATTTAGAGCAATATGATATAAAATAAAAGTTTGTTAAAAAAGCTCCGAACTTAAAGTTCGGAGCTTTTGACATATTTAGAATCTCTTGCAGATTGCGGCAACTCTTTCTTTAGCTGGCGTAAGGTCTTTATCTTTGTTCTCAATAGTCCAGTTTATTATATCGGCTATTTCAACCATTTCTTTCTTGCCAAAGCCTCTTGTAGTAGTAGCTGCTGTACCTATACGGATACCGCTTGTTACAAATGGGCTTTGAGTTTCAAAAGGAACAGTGTTTTTATTAGCTGTTATGCCTATTTCATCAAGAAGATGCTCTGCTTCCTTGCCTGTTATACCTTTGTTTCTAAGGTCAACAAGCATTAAATGGTTGTCTGTACCTCCTGATACAAGGTCAAAACCTCTGTCAAGCAATGCCTGTGCAAGAGTCTTAGCGTTCTCAACAACCTTTTGTTGGTAAATCTTAAATTCCTCTGAAGCAGCTTCCTTGAAGCATACTGCCTTAGCAGCTATCGTATGCATCAGTGGGCCACCTTGAATGCCTGGGAATATTGTTTTGTCAATAACCTTTGCATACTGCTCCTTGCAGAGGATAGCTCCGCCTCTTGGACCTCTTAGAGTTTTGTGCGTAGTAGTTGTAACAAAGTCTGCATACGGTACTGGACTTGGATGAACTCCAGCAGCTACTAAACCTGCAATATGAGCCATGTCCACCATCATATAAGCTTCAACCTCGTCACATATTTCTCTGATTCTTGGGAAATCTATTATTCTTGAGTAAGCGCTTGCACCTGCAACTATCATTTTTGGCTTATTCTCAAGAGCTATGTTTCTTAGCTCGTCATAGTTGATATAGCCTGTTTGGTCAACTCCATAGGATATAAACTTGTAAAGCTTTCCTGAGAAGTTAACTGGGCTGCCATGTGTCAAGTGTCCTCCGTGGGATAGGTTCATACCAAGTACAGTATCACCAGGGGTAAGCACTGCCATATAAACACCCATGTTTGCTTGTGAGCCTGAATGAGGCTGTACATTTGCATGTTCAGCTCCATAAAGCTGTTTCATTCTGTCACGAGCAATGTTTTCTGTCATATCAACAAACTCACAGCCACCATAATATCTCTTGCCTGGATAACCTTCTGCATATTTGTTTGTAAGGTGAGAGCCCATTGCTTCCATTACAGCTTGGCTTACGAAGTTCTCAGAAGCTATAAGTTCAATCTTGCTTGATTGTCTATTTATTTCTAGTTCAATGGTTTTAAATAGTTCTGGATCTTGTTGCTTTAATATTTCGTACATATTGTTCCCTCCTTAAATAGTTATCTTTTTGACTGAACTAGGTGTATTGCCTCACCCTTTAAACCGCATACAGCTTCATGGAAAGCTTCGGATAAGGTTGGATGGGCATGTATAGTATTTTTGATGTCATCAATCTTTAATTTTGCGCTAATTGCAAGGGTACCTTCATGAATTAAATCTGAGGCATGGGGGCCCATTATATGAACTCCGATTATTTCCTCTTGCATATTGGACATTACCTTTACAAAGCCTTCACTTTCACCAAGAGATAGAGCTTTACCATTAGCACCAAACATAAACTTGCTGGTCTTGTATTCCATACCCTGTTCCTTTGCCTCATCTTCTGTTATACCAACAGTGGCAATCTCAGGGAATACAAATATACAGCTTGGGATAGGAGATTCTTGGTTGAACTCATGTCCATGTATTCTTTCTGCCACGTGAATTCCTTGATGAGATGCTGCGTGGGCAAGCATTATCTTACCATTAACATCTCCTATTGCATAAATACCCTTTATATTTGTTTCGTAGTTAGCATCTACCATAATTGCTTTCCTGTTGAACTCAATGCCGACATTTTCTAGGTTTAAGCCTTCTGTATGCGGAGTTCTTCCTGTTGCAATCAGAAGAGCCTCTGATTCTACTTCAAACTTACCCTTTTTATTCTCGCATAGAACGTAATAAAGATCATTTCTCTTTTCTATTTTATCAATTTTGCAGTTTGGATTCAACTCGATTCCCTTTTTCTTCACAGAAACAGAAAAACGCTTAACAATATCGCTGTCTACTCTATTTAGTATACTGAATAGATCAATTACAGTAACTGCTGAACCCATAGCAGCAAATATCCCTGCGAACTCCATACCTATTACACCGCCACCGATTATAGCAAGGCGAGGGGGGATTTCCTTAAAGTTTAATATTTCATCACTTGAAAGAATTCCTTCTATATCATTACCTTCAATTGGGGGATTGCTACTTTTGGAACCTGTTGCAATTATTATATTTTTGCCTGTAACTTCTTTTGTACTTCCATCAGGAAGCGTAATAGTTACAGTGTTCTTATCCTTTAGGGCGGCTGTACCATTTATGACTTCTATTTTATTAGCCTTAAGAAGCTGTTCAACACCAGAAACCAATTGGTCAATAACCTTTTGCTTTCTGTTTTGAACTTCCTCAACATTTATGCTGTAGCCATCAATATTAATGCCAAATTCCTTTATATTTTTAAGGGTATTTAAAATCTCTGCGTTTCTCCAAAGAGCTTTTGTTGGGATACAGCCTCTATTTAGGCAGGTACCACCAACTCTATCTCTTTCAACAAGGCAAACGTCAGATCCAAGCTGGGCAGCTCTTATAGCTGCCACATAACCGCCAGGACCTCCGCCTATTACTATAACATCTTTATTCATAGGATTCTCCTTACTTATTCCACTTTAGCACTGGTGTTCTAGCTGCTTTTACCTCATCTAGTCTTCTAACTGGTGTGTCATGAGGTGCAGTCTTTAGAAGCTCTGGATTTGTCTTAGCTTCCTTAGCTATTGCAATCATGGCATCAATGAAGTAGTCCATTGTTTCCTTACTCTCTGTCTCTGTTGGCTCAATCATTATTGCGCTATCTACGATGAGTGGGAAGTAGATTGTCGGTGGATGGTAGCCATAGTCTAGAAGTCTCTTTGCAATATCCAATGTTGATATCTCATGGCTATCAGGGCCTAAACCACCCAATACAAATTCATGCTTGCAAACGCTATCAATAGGAAGATAGTAGAAGTCCCTAAGTCTTTCTTTTATATAGTTAGCATTAAGAACTGCCATTTCACTTGCTTTCTTAAGACCCTCTGCACCCATAGTCATTATATATGCATAAGCTTTAACCATAACACCAAAGTTACCGTAGAAGCTCTTTACTTTACCTATAGATAGAGGCTTATCATAATTTAATACATATTTGTCAGCTTGCTTTTCTACAATTGGTACAGGAAGGAAGTCAACCAATTTCTTGGATACTCCTATAGGACCGCTTCCAGGGCCGCCACCGCCATGTGGTGTAGCAAAGGTCTTGTGTAGGTTCAAGTGAACCACATCAAAGCCCATGTCTCCAGGTCTTGCAATTCCCATTATGGCATTTGTGTTTGCACCATCATAGTATAAAAGACCGCCAGCTTGGTGTACTAGAGAAGCGATTTCCTTTATATTCTTTTCAAACAAGCCTAATGTGCTTGGATTTGTAAGCATCAAGCCTGCAATTTCATCATTTAATACAGCCTTTAAGCTTTCTAAATCAACTGCACCGTTTTTATCTGATTTGATTTCTACAATATCAAAGCCTGCTACTGATGCACTGGCTGGGTTTGTGCCATGAGCAGAGTCAGGAACTATTATCTTGTTTCTCTTATGGTCGCCTCTGTTTTGATGGTAAGCCTTAATTATCATAAGACCAGACAGCTCACCGTGAGCACCAGCTGCTGGCTGTAAGCTTACCTGCTCCATACCTGTTATTTCAGCAAGCATATCAGCAAGCTTATACATTAGCTCTAGAGCGCCTTGTGCTGTTTCTTCCGGCTGGTATGGATGTATTCCTGTAAGCTTTGGAAGTGAAGCCATATCCTCGTTTATCTTTGGGTTGTACTTCATAGTACAGGAGCCTAGAGGATAAAAGCCAGTATCAAGTCCAAAGTTTTTGTTTGAAAGCAGTGTAAAATGTCTAACTACATCTACCTCACTAACTTCAGGAAGCTCTAATTCTTTTTCCTGAAGCATTTCTTTTGGGAATGCCTCGTATAGATTTACTTCAGGCACATCACATGCAGGAAGAGTGTAAGCTATTCTGCCTTCTCTGGATACTTCAAATATTAACTTGTTATAATCCTTCATCATTACACCTCCTACATACCCTTCATGATATCAACCAATTGGTCGATTTCTGATTTTGTTCTCTTCTCTGTTACACATAAAAGTAGTGCATTTTCCATGTCTGCATAGTCTCTAACTAGAGCATAGCCACCTAATATATTATGTTTTAAAAGCTCTGCATTTACTTCTGAAGCTTTCTTATTGCCTTTTACAACAAATTCCTTGAAGAATGGTTTGTTGAAAACAGGCTTGAATTTACCTGTAGCAATAAGCTTGTCATATGCATAATGAGCTTTATTAGTGCTTTGAACTGCAACTTCCTTTAAACCTTGCTTTCCCATTGTTGAAAGGTATATGGCAGCAGTAAGTGCATTTAATGCTTGGTTAGAACAAATATTAGAGGTAGCCTTTTCTCTTCTTATATGCTGTTCTCTTGCTTGTAAAGTAAGAACATAAGCTCTCTTGCCATCAACATCTGTTGTTTCACCGATTATTCTGCCTGGAAGCTTTCTCATAAGCTTAGTAGTAGCTGCCATAAAGCCTAAGTATGGACCGCCAAAGCTTAGGCTGTTTCCAAAGGCTTGACCTTCGCCAACTACTATATCAGCACCCATTTCACCGGGAGTCTTTATAATTCCAAGTGAGATTGGATCAACTACATTTACAATAAACAAAGCTTTGTTTTGATGTGTTATACTTTCTACTTCACCTAAATCTTCAACTATACCAAAGAAGTTTGGATTTTGTACGATAACACCTGCTGTAGTATTTGATACAGCCGCCTTCAACTTTTCTATGTCTGTAACACCGTCTTGACTATCAATCTCCACTACTTCTACTCCAGCAAATCTCATATATGTAGCAAGTACCTTACGTATTTCAGGATGGACTGTCTTTGAAACAACAATTGACTTTCTCTTTGTGTTTTCAGCAGCTAGCCTAGCAGCCTCAGCACAGGCAGTAGCTCCGTCGTACATGGATGCATTTGCTACATCCATACCGGTAATATTAGCTATCATAGTCTGATATTCAAATATAACCTGTAAGGTTCCTTGGCTTATCTCAGGCTGATATGGAGTATAAGCTGTATAAAACTCGGAACGGGAGGTTATATGCTTGATAACTGAGGGGATATAGTGGTCATAAGCACCCGCCCCCAAGAAACATACCATATCATCTGTACTTTTATTCTTGTTTGCAATACCATTAATATGCTTTGTAATTTCAAGCTCTGACATAGCCTCACCAAGGTTAAGCTTTCTGGAAAGTTTAACATCAGCAGGTATATCTGCAAACAAAGCATCAATTGAGTCTATTCCAACTGTTTGCATCATTTGCTTTTCTTCAGTTTTTGTGTTTGGTATATATGGAAACATGTCGTACCCCCCTATTGTTTACTGCAATAGTCTTCATATGCTTCAGCATTCATAAGCTTATCTAGGTCTGACTTATCTGTTAATGAAACACTAACCAACCAGTTTGCATATGCATCTTGATTTAAAGCTGATGGGTCATCAACAACGGCTTCATTAGCTTCAAGAACTGTACCTGAAACAGGCATATAAATGTCTGAAGCAGCTTTAACAGATTCAACAGTACTAAAGGAATCTCTTATGCTAAATGTTGTATCTACTTCTGGCAATTCAACGAATACAATATCACCCAAAGCATGTTGTGCAAAATCTGTTATTCCTATATAAGCCTTTTCACCTTCTACCTTTACCCATTCATGATCTTCTGTGTAATATAAACCTTTTACTACGCTCATTTTATTTCCTCCTAATATTCATTTTATTTTTATCTAAAAGCTTAAATTCTTATTGAAGTTATATTACTTCTTGTAGTTCTTAGTTAAGAACTTTTTGCTTATTACTTCTGCTTTAAGTGGTTTGTTTCTAACTATGATATCAAGTTTTGTTCCTAACTCAGCATAATTAGTATCTATAAGAGCTAAACCAATATTTTTCTTAAGAGTTGGTGACATATAGCCTGTTGTAACAGCACCAATAACCTTGCCATCAACAGCAACTTCATAACCATGTCTTGGAATTCCCTTGTCTATCATTTCGAAGCCAACAGTTTTTCTTTTTAGACCTTCTGCTTTTTGCTTTACTAAAGCATCTTTACCGATGAAGTTTTCTTTGGCAAGTTTAACAAACATACCAAGTCCGGATTCAAGAGGACTAACATCCTTTGATAGTTCATTGCCATATAAAGGCAGAGTTGCTTCAAATCTAAGAGTATCTCTGCAGCCAAGTCCGCAAGGCTTAATACCTAAATCCTTACCTGCTTCCATTATTTTATTCCAAACTGTTTCTATATCCTTATTTGCTGAATATATTTCAAATCCGTCTTCTCCTGTATAGCCTGTTCTTGAAATAAGACATTTTACACCTGCAACATTTACATCTCTTTTACAGAAGAAAAACTTAATTTCATCAAGATTTGTATCTGTTAACTTTTGAAGTATTTCTTGTGACTTTGGACCTTGAAGAGCTACTTCGGATACTTGGTCTGATAGGTTAGTAAGCGCTACATTGTAGTTTCCCTTATTGTCGTTCATCCATTGGAAGTCTTTGTCTACATTACTTGCGTTTATTACTAGATAGAAGTGTTGGTCGTCAAACTTATAAACAAGTAGATCATCAACTACCCCTCCGTCAGGGTAACACATAAGTGCATACAATACCTGATTGTTCTGCAATGAAGAGGCGTCATTTGTTACAAGATTTTGAACAAAGTTAAATGCTTCAGGACCCTTTACATCCACTTCACCCATATGAGATACATCAAATATTCCAGCTTGATTTCTTACAGCTTCATGCTCAGAAATTAAGCCCTCGTATTGTACAGGTAAAGCCCAGCCTGCAAAATCTATTACCTTGCCGCCAGATTTTTCGTGAGTACTAAAAAGTGCTGTTTTCTTAACGTTTTCCATTACTCTCCTCCTAAATATAAATTGTTTAATGAGATATGTTTTAGATTATTATGCACAAAAAAGAGGTATAAAATGTCATAGTAATCTATTATGCCATTTTATACCTCTGTTTTTTTACCTGAGAGCTTCACTTTTAATCGCTTTCTCCTTCGGTGCTAAACGCTTTTCAGAGTTCCATCCAATAACGGTACATTTGCCTGAAAGTTTCTACGAAAACCGGCGTTTTTCAAATTGCTTCTTCGGCTCCTTGAAGGGCTAAATTCTAAGCCTTCAAGGCATCTCCCGTTATCATCATATGGATATTTAATTATTTTGGATAAGTAGTATATCCTAAGGCAATATTTTACCATAGAAAGGAGTAAAAATCAACCAATTGTTGTATATTAATAGTGTATTATAGAGGTATAATCATGACTATTTTTTAACGATTCCTTTTCAAGCTTTACACTCAAAATATAAATTATTGACAGTAATCAGAGACTAAATTAATATTAAATACAATCGATAAAAATAAGATGGTTTTAAATTTAATGTATTGAGGTGAAGGTTATGAGTAATATAAGCATAATGGAGATAATGGGACCTGTAATGATAGGTCCATCAAGCTCACATACTGCAGGAGCAGAGAAGCTTGGTAAGGCGGCAAGCAGCATAGGAGGAAGTAACTTTGATGAAGCTTTGTTCTACCTTCACGGCTCATTTGCAAAGACATATATGGGGCATGGAACAGATAAAGCTCTGGTAGCAGGTATCCTGGGTATGGAGCCTGATGATGGGCGACTTAAGGATTCTTTTGATATTGCAAAGAAAAAGGGCATAAGTGTTGATTTTATAGAGGCCGATCTTGGAGAGGTACATCCGAATACTGTTAAAATAGTTTTAAAAGATAAGGGACAGGTAATATTGACGATAATGGGCTCTTCAATTGGAGGCGGCAATATACTTATAACTGAAATTGACGGTTGCAGCTTAGAGATAAGCGGAAAATACAACGTGGTAATAGTTAAGCATAAGGATGCTCGAGGAATGGTAAGCAAGATTACCGGAGCTTTAGCACAGAGCAATGTAAATATTGCAACCCTAATGGTAAGTAGAGAGAGTAAAGGAGAGGTTGCAACCACTATAATAGAAACTGATAATAAAACACCAGAAAGTGCCGTGGAGGCGATTCTTAAGATGGAAAATATAATATCTGTAAAAAGAGTAGCCGCTATTGCTTAATTACAACACTTTGTGATAGGAATATTGGAGGATAATATGTATAGCAAGGCATATGAAATTTTGAAGCAAGCAAAGGAAGAAAACTGCAAAATCAGTGATATAGTACTAAAGAATGAATGTAAGCTGGCAGAAGCTAGTGAGCAGACAGTAAGAGACAGAGTAAGAGCTGTGCTTAAGGTTATGCGTGAGGCTTCTGAATCAGCAATAAAGAAAGAGACTACATCTATAAGTGGTTTAATCGGTGGAAATGCTGTTAAAGCAGATAAATATAGAGCTGTCGGAAATACTGTATGTGGTGATACTGTGAACAGAGCAATAGCAAGAGCACTGTCAAGCTCAGAGGTAAACGCTTCTATGGGAAGGATAGCTGCTATGCCTACAGCAGGTGCCAATGGAATAGTACCCGCTGCGGTTATAACTGCCGGAGAAAAGCTTGGAGTTGATGAGGAAGCGATGATAGATGCATTGCTTACGGCATCCGGTGTAGGACAAATAATAAAAAAGAATGCTACACTAGCAGGAGCTGAGGGAGGTTGCCAGGCAGAGTGCGGAGCAGCTGCGGCAATGGCAGCGGCAGCAGTGGTTGAGATGTATGGAGGTACACCTGAAATGGCTTTTCACGCATCAGCTATTGCTTTGAAAAGTGTTTTAGGACTTGTGTGTGATCCTGTGGCAGGTCTTGTGGAGGTACCATGCTCTAAACGAAATGCATCAGGGGTGGTAAACGCAATGGCAAGTGCTGATATGGCATTAGCAGGTATAACAAGTGCTATACCCTTTGATGAAGTGGTAGAGGCTATGTTAAAAATAGGAAAGGTAATGCCTGTGTCGCTTAGAGAAACTGCTTTGGGAGGTTTGGCGGCTACACCAACAGGTCAAGCTATAAGATGCAGACTGGTTGACAAAAAATAAAGCTAAATCTAAAATAGAGCTTATATGGAATAATTGGATATATATTTTTTGATATAGGGAAGAAGGGGTTTAAGTATGTATATAAAGAAGCCTGAATGGCTCAGAATGAAAATTCAAGGCGGTCAAATTTCAAGTGAGGTTAATAGCATTTTAGAAGAACTCTCTCTAAACACTGTATGTAAAGAAGCAAACTGCCCAAATAGAATGGAATGCTTCAACAAAAGTACAGCAACCTTTATGATTCTTGGAAGTGTTTGCACTAGAAATTGTACCTTCTGTAATGTTACAAAGGGAAAACCGCAGGAAGTCGATATTGAAGAGCCTAGAAAGGTTGCAATTGCTATAGACAAGCTTAAGCTAAAACATGCAGTTATTACCTCCGTTACTCGTGACGATTTGGACGACGGGGGTGCAAACCAGTTTGTAGAAGTAGTAAGAGAGATTAGAGCGTTAAATAAGGGCATAACAGTAG
Organism: uncultured Clostridia bacterium; assembly: GCA_942492835.1. Classification (GTDB taxonomy): domain Bacteria; phylum Bacillota; class Clostridia; order Lutisporales; family Lutisporaceae; genus GWB2-37-7. Next base: position 2,572,950 of record OW818645.1, read on the forward strand.
AAATCCTTATACCTGATTTTGGTGGAGATTCTTCGTCCCTTGCTAAGGTTATAGCTGTAAAGCCAGATATATTAAACCATAATGTAGAAACAGTACCTGTATTATATCCGACAGTAAGACCTAAGGCTATATATAAGCGTTCTCTAGAATTGCTCAACAGAGTAAAGGAAGCTAATTCATCTATTTTCACTAAGTCTGGTATTATGCTGGGACTGGGTGAAACAGAGGAGGGCGTTATCGACGTAATGAAGGATTTGAGAAGTGTCGGCTGTGATATTATGACAATAGGACAATACTTAGCACCTTCAATCAAGCATCATCCTGTAGTAGAGTATGTACATCCTGATATATATGCAAAATACAAGGATATAGGAATGGAGCTGGGATTTAAGTATGTAGCTTCGTCACCTTTGGTAAGAAGCTCATATCATGCTGGTGAGGTATTTGCGGAGAAATAACAAAATGAGAGGTTTAAGAAATTAATTTCTTAAACCTCTCATTTTGCTTAAACTAATTATTATAGTCCAATACTGTCCATGTTTGATAATTATCAACCATATCAGTACGGTCTGGTTCTTTATAATATCTTGCGGAATATAGTAAATCATTGCTAGCATCATTATTGAAATTAATTATAATATTTATCTCTGGTTTATACTCATTATCCTTGTATTTGCTAAGTATCCTATTCAGATTTTCTTCTTTCAATAATAAACTTTTTACCTCACTTACTATTGTTTCAACCTTCTCCTTAGCAATAATACCATTTGTGCTTATTATTAAACTAAATGAAAAATCTCTTTCAGAAACCCTTGTGTTTTGTATACTACTATCAATATTTCTACATTGTTTTATAAGTGTTTCATAGCTATATTGATCTCTAGCTGTGTAAATAGCTCCAACTAAGGCGATACATATCACTATTATAAATACTATTATTATACTCTTTCTCTTCATCTTAAAACTCCCATAAATATTATAATATAATTATTGACTTTAATAGTGACATTTTTTAATAGAAATACAATAATGCACCATATAAACTATTATCCCAGAAGAATTCAAAATTCAGTGAGTACCTATTACCCCAGGATGAAACAGCTACATAACGATTGTCATAAGTATCTCTAGTGTATTTAGTAATAGTCATCCAATGCCAATCATATTCTGATAGATAAGGATTATAGTACATAAGCATTCCAACTGGTGAATTATTACTCAAACCAGCTTTCACATAATTTGAGGCATTGTCTAAAGTTGGAGACAAACTACTATAATATGCATAGAGAGGTACATCTCTGCTTTGAGCAAACTCTTCTACATCATCTCCCCATGCTGTATATGAAGGCATTCCCCAAATTGGGTTTGGAGCTACATAAGCAATAACTTCATTCATGTGATTTGTAAAATCGGATTTAGTTATACTAGTTTTATTGTAAGCATATAAATCTGAAGCCCAGGATTTTTTTAATGCCATATATGCAGTTATATTAGCAGCTGCTGTTGAACCACATCCAGTATTCTGCTGCGATTCTAATGAAAACCATGATTGATTTCCTCCGTAATAACGTGTGGTTCCATCCATTATTTTGACAAAATATGTTTCGTCACTAAGGCTTACGCTTTCTGCTGTAACATATGCAACTACTGAATTATCTTTATTTAATATAGTTTCATTATTAGCTTTATTTTTATCTTTTCTAATGTTGCTATATATTTTCTTAATGGTCACAAGCTTATCTTTCATCTTTTCTAGATTTAATTCTTCTCCAGTCAGCTTATAATATTTGTCTATAGTTTTTTCATTGTTATTTTTTATTAGGTAAGAAGCTGGAGGTAAGAAAACTATTTGTTTTCCATCGCTATTTAACTCAGCTAATTTTTGATATGTATCTCCTCGCTCTTCTATAGCATAGAAACTGTATCCATCAACAATAGCACCAACATTAATATGTCCTTGAACTATATTACTTTTATTTACAAGCGGTACTGCATAAGCTATTATATTATTATCCATATCATATAATGGTAGTTTATCATCAGAAGTCGTTATAGGAGTATCAAATAATAATCCACCTAAGTAATTTTGCACATGGTAATCTGCAATTGTTTTAATTTGCTCGTTTGTAAATTGCTGGGTATCTGATAGTGATGATGTATCCTTTTGATAAATAGAGGCATTAACATTACACACTGATATTGATAAAATAAGTGAGAGTACAATTAACAATGACAGTATTTTATTTTTCATAATCCACACTCCTCTTTTTAATTTGATAGTTCTGTAAAGTTAAATGAAATTGGTAAAAACTTAGCTAGTTTTTAATATAACTTTACAGAGTGGTAGTATAATATTGTCTGTTTGTTTAACTCATAGCTATAAGTTATATTAATTATACAATTATTTGCTATAATAGTAAAGGAATTACATGTATAATTATACAATTAACTAGTTGTTATTACTTATTGCGTATATATTTCCAAATATTAAATTCATATTTATATAGATTATTGCAATTTTAAAGCTAAAAGAATAGATCGAAATCCTGTAAAAGCAGTGGGGTCTGTGTAGGAGACAAAAGGGGGATATATTCTTTTATATTCCTATCACGTTCGTCCTTTTTATCGCACAAAATGCAAAAAAAAAGCCACCTTCTGTTTTTTACAGGGAATTCAAAATAATAAATGACAGATTAATACCATGTTTTTAATAAGCATGGTATTAATCTGTCATTTTAACATAATATGCAAAAATTTATTATTTATTTGCTTTATTCTAATCCTGAGTAATTACATATAATAACATTTGGGAAGCTTTACAACTATTCGTGATTTTGCTAGAATAACAAAGTAAACACAATGTAACGAGATATTACATCATATTTGAAACGAGGGTAAAACAAATAGAAAAAATAAAAGAGTCAGATTTCTCCAACTCCCACCAAGCGTAATAGGTTATCCATTGCAAAAATAACCTATTACATATAGTATATCACTTTTATTGAGATTTGTAAACTGATAAAAGAAAATTAATAAAAAATATGGGAAAAAGTGAGTATGATATTGCATGGCGTTACATACAATACTCAAAAAGCTTTTGAATATAATGGTTACAGAGTTGTGGAATAGATTAATTAACAATAACATAAGGGGGAAAATTAACATGTTAAAGGGTCAAAAGGTCAATATAAGACCTATGGAAACAGATGATTTGGAATTATTATATAAGTGGAATACAGAACAGGAACATATGGGAGATTACATGGGAGCCAATATGGCTTACAAGGATATATATATTGAAAACATCAAAAATAATTTCTCTGATTATTATACATTTTTTGCAATTATAGAGGATAAAGAAAATAAACCAATAGGAATAATAGAATATCACAGTCAAAAAAATAACCAAGGAGTAGGGGATATAGGTATTATGCTTGCAATACCTGAGACGAGAGGTAAGGGAATAGGCGAGGAAGCACTTGAACTTTTTGTAGACTATCTTTTCAAAACAAGGGTTTTGGCACGTATTCAATTTCAGACTAGAGTTGAAAACATAGCAATGAGAAGCATAGGAGAAAAGGTAGGATTTACTGTAGAAGGTATATTGAGAAGCTATAGGTTTGATCAAGGCATGCATAGAGATTATTATATGATTGCTATGACCAAAGAGGATTGGATTAATAGGGTAAAATAAAGGAATTATTTTGTTTCAAGACGAATAAATAACCTATGCAATAAGCGTGCTAATAGGAGGGATTATATTGAAAAAGGTAATTATTTATGGAAGTCATATGTGACCAGGATGCGGGGAGTTGAAAGAGGTTCTTTCACAAAAAGGCATAGAATTTATATATTTTGATATCAGTCTAGATTTTGGGGCATTGAAAAGATTTCTAAAGATTAGAGATACTAACGAAATATTTGATCCAGTAAAGGCAGGCGGAAGAGTAGGGGTACCTACTGTTTTGGTTGATGATAAAGTAATGCTTGGATTGGAAGAGGATCAAATAGAAGAACTACTTAAATAGAGCTGCAACTTGCAGCTCTATTTTTTTGCAAAACTATCAAATTGTATATTAACTTTATCCTTCCAGATTATTCTTAAATAAGCCTTAGAACTGCAAGAATTAGTAATATAAAGCCTGGAAGCAGGGAGAATTTCTCACTAAAGCTACTTACTATACTAGTTCTTGCAACAATATTACCTGCTCCGATAAGTACAAAGTGAGCAATACCAAAAAGAAACGGAGTGGTAAAAGGGTTTACTCCTATAAGAGCTATAGTAAACGCTGCAATGGAGGCATCCATTGCAACCGCTAAACCTAGCATTGTGCCTTCCATTGGTTTTATATCGCCTTCGTTGTCATAGTCTGCCAACAAAGGGTTTTGGAGTATTTTGACTAATTCATGAAAATTAATCTTTGGTTGGATATTTTCCTTTTGCTCCTTTCTATGCGCATTGCCTTCCTTTAAGGTATACAATGCAAGCAGCAGAAGGAGAATACCCCCAATATATTTAGCCATTTCAATAGGGATATAGAATTGTAAATAGTGTCCTACAATCATTGCAAGCATAGTGCATACAACAGACCAAGAGGATATAATCAATAAAGAAATAAACGGTATCTTGATTTTTCGCAATCCAAATGCAAATCCGCCCCAAAAGCCATCTAAGCTCACGGCAATTGCGATAAGAATCAAGCTGAAGAGCCCCATTGGTATCCACCTCTCATACTTAAAATTTTGCTTTATACTACTGTATGAAAGGTGTGGCAACTTTGACACAATGCTTGTCATATGCAGATAATTTGGCGAAAGCCTTGCACTAAGTGCCAAACATGTAAAATACAATCGAAGGGTTTTTGATTTAGACAAGGGGTTTTGACACATTTTTCCTTTTGTATTTGTTAATATAAGTATAAACTATCTAGAACCAATAGTGGTAGTTTATACCTTTTACAAAAAGAGGAGAAATGTATAATGAGAAAGATAATCAACAGTATTTTCAACTTAATAGTAATTTTTATTATAGTAGTTTCATCGTTATATTTAATATCAGCAGCTCAAACTATCAGTAACCCTACCAACATACCCTCAATATTGGGCTTTACCCCTCTTACCGTAATATCAGGGAGCATGAGCCCGGGTATAGAAACTGGAGATATGGTTGTGATAAAAAAGAACATCGACAATATAAATCCGGGGGATATCATAACATATAGGCTGGATGATATACTGGTTACCCATAGGGTAAAGGAAATTTCAAAGGATGATGTAAAAGAGGTGTTTGTTACTCAAGGTGATGCAAATAGTGTATCAGATTATAAAACAGTAGATCGAAGTCAGATAGTGGGTAAATACTTATTTAGAATTCCTTTAGGTGGGTATATTAAGGCAAGCTTAAGAGGAATGGCAGGTATATTGATTTTATTCGGATTGATTCTTATAGCACTCATGCTTGAATTGCTTAAGTTTACTAATAACAAGTTGAAGGAAGTTGAAAAATGTTTATTAGAATAGACAGCAGACAGATGTATAACTGTCTGCGCTATTCATATAAATAATTGCATATCTGATTCTAGGGCTTCTGCTAGATAATCCTTTGCTTCTTTTACTTCAAGCTCAGGTATCATTTCCTCTTGCTTAAGCCCCATTATCTCCATAGATAACTTACAGCCGTAAAACTTAACACCCTTTTTTTGAGCACCCTTCAAAAATGCTGTTAAGGGAGGGGTATCATCATCCTCCATCATTTCAATCAGCATTTTCTTACCAATACCTGCAAAATTCATTTTGGATAAGGGTAAATCCTCTGGCCCCTTGGGTGTCATCACACCAAACATTTTCTCATATAGTGACTTATCTTCTAAACTAAACTTTTTGGGATCTCTAACAAGACCTAGACCCCAAAAAGCAAAAAATATAGTGGTTTCTACATCTATAGTCCTTGCGGTATTTGCTAGTAATAGGGCAGCAAGTGCTTTATCATATTCTCCGCTAAATAAAAGAATGTTCATTTTCTTATTCAAGCTAGTTCCTCCTTTGTTTTTTTACATATATATTGTCTGCTATTTACAGTGTTTTTATTACATAAACCATACCGTAAATTCTATGTTATTCCTTAATAGACTTATATTTTTCCAGATAAAACTCTGAATTTTTATATATTTGAAAAAGAGCATTTATAAGAGCATCTATTTCCTCTTGGGTGTTGTAAACTCCAAAGCTTATACGCACCATGCCAGGCTGAGGTAAATCACTATATCTTATTCTTTTCTTAATGTCTTTTTTTGAAATGTCTAAAAGTCTCTGGACATAAGGTTGAGCGCAAAAACAGCCGTTTCTGACTGCTATGCCAAACTCATATGATAGGATGGTTGCCACAATTCTATGTGGTATGTCCTTTATGTTAAATGATATTATACCTAGCCTATCACTACAGTCAGTAGTATTCCCGTACAATTGTATACCTGGTACAGCTTTAAGCCTGTTTAGAGCATATTCTGTAAGAGCCTTTTCCTTCTTTTCTATATTTATCATACCTATATTATTAAAGGTTTTTATTGCTTCTATTAAAGCTACAACACCTATAACATTTGGGGTTCCTGCTTCATCTCTCTCTGGCGCATCTGCCCACCTTATATAGTCATGGGTAACTAGCTTGATGGTACCGCCGCCTTTATAGTCAGGCTCACCTCTCTGGAAGACCTCCTTGGGACCTATTAGCACACCTATTCCAAAGGGTGCATACATTTTATGTGCGGAGAAAACTAAGTAATCAATATGCTGAGGGGATGAGTCGGGCTTCATATCAAACTCTGCATGAGGCACAAGCTGTGCACCATCCATCAATATTTTTGCTCTGTACTTATGGGCTATTTCTGCAATTTCGTGTATGGGATTTAAATAACCTGTGACGTTGGAAGCACCTGCAACTGCCACAAGCTTCACTCGCCCTTTGTACTCTCTAAGCTTGTATTCCAAGCTTCTGAGGGAAAGTCTGCCATTAGAATCTACTGCGATATAGTCAACTTCATAATTACTTCTCCAAGGCAGGTCGTTGGAGTGATGCTCCATTTCTGTAGACAAAACGACATTTTTATGACTGTTAATATATAATCTATTTGAAAGCTTGTTTATTGCCTCGGTGGTGTTCTTTACATAGATAACCGTATTTATATCTAAATCTGCCTTTACAAAGCCTGCGACAATTTCTCTTGAACTATCATAAAAATCTGATGAATGTTGAGATTTGTAACCTGTACCTCTATGAATTGAGGAATACCAAGGAGAAAAGTTATTTACTGCTTGTAAAACAGATGTGAAAGGTGGAGTGGTAGCGGCATTATCAAAATTAATACCTGTTACATATTCCCCATTTGATAGAGGTATAGGCGTATTGACTCCCACTACCAATCCTCTGTAGTTGATGCTAGTATCCATATTATTCCACTCACCTGCCTAGTTTTTTTGAATTCTATATTATACTATGCAAAAATGGATATAAATTGACATAAATGAAACAATATAAAACTTTATAAATTTATGCTATTATAAAGTATAGAAAATTATGGAGGTTGATAACATGCAGAAACGTATGTTTTGTATACTTTTAATGCTATTATGTATAATTTTATCTTCTTGTGCATCAGAGGTTACTCCAAAAGTGGAAGTACCGAAGCCTATAATAGAAACAAAAATAGAGACATCTGAAGCATCGGTTCTGGCTGTAGGTGATATAATGTTTCATTTGCCTCAGGTAAAAGAAGCATACACAGATCAAGGCTATGATTTTAGCATGTCATTTGAAAAGCTCAGAAACTTAATAATGCAATCAGATATTACCATAGCAAATTTTGAGACAAGCATAAATGAGAACAAAAAACTCTCAGGATATCCTCGTTTCAACTCACCTCCTGAGGTTTTGGAGGGTATTAGTAAGACTGGCTTTGATCTGATGGTAACAGCGAACAATCATTGTATGGATACAGGAGTAGAGGGAGCAGAGAACACTATTGAGCTAATAAAGAAGAATGGGATGATACCCCTAGGTACAGGTGATAAGCAAAACAAAAGCACAATACAAGAGGTAAATGGGATTAAGCTGGGAATCTTAGCCTACACTACTACAATAAATGGGCTGACTGCACCAGAAGGCTTCGTAAGTATGGCAGATGAGGAACAGATAAAAAACGATATTGATAGTATAAAAGATAACTGTGATTTTGTTATAGTATATATGCATGCAGGTATAGAGTATGCTAGAGATGTGTCAGAAGAGCAGGTCAGGCTTTTTAGAGCTGTAGCGGATATGGGGGCAGACTGCGTACTGGGAAGTCATCCTCATGTAGCACAAAGGTCTGAGCTTTATGATACTAGAGGTAAGAAGGTGCTTATAAATTACTCTATGGGAAACTTCTTATCCAATCAAAACGATAAGTATACTGATATAGGTACAATGACAAAGCTATTATTAAAGAAGGAGAACGGAGCAACCTATTTAGCTGATTTTGAAATAATGCCAACTTACAGACTAAGATATACAGACACAGATGGAAAGACCAAAAGGAGAATAATTCTTGCGTCTGATATAGATAAATACAATCATATTAGTGAGACGGACAAGCAGTATATTAAAGAAGTAGAGAATGAGTTGACCAAGCTTCTAAATGAAGATGAAGTGGAGTAGGAGAGGAAGCAAATATAATGAATAATCTAAGCTTTGTTTTATATAGAGGAGCAGAATGCAGCGTTAAAATGATTGACTATGCTGGTAAGCATACGCAGATAGTTTTTAGGGAAGAGACCTTTACTGTATATACTAATAAAAATTATGAAGACAGTAGAAAGTATAGTGAAGCGGCAAAGCACTTAGAGCTGTGGCTTAGAGAAAAGGCAAAAGAGGCTATTGCGGAGAGGACTATGGAATACAGCAAGGTAATCGGAGTAAGCTATAACAACATAAGAATCAAGGATACAAAATCAAGATGGGGAAGCTGCTCTAGCAAAGGCAACCTTAACTTTAGCTGGAGAATAATTATGGCACCTGCTGCTGTGATGGATTATATAATCATACATGAGCTTTGCCATTTGATACATATGAATCATTCAAAGGAGTACTGGGAAACCGTGGAGCAGTATATGCCTGATTACAAAAGGCATAAGGAATGGTTAAAGGTAAATGGCGCAAAGCTTCGCATATACTAAAAAAACAGCAGAAAACTAATAAAATTATGCATTTACAGGACACATGAAATCATATATTTGCTTGAATTAAAAAATACATACAAATTTATCACAATATACCATTATTGACATATATATGAAAAAATATTAAAATATAAGATGACGGACTTGCTATAGACATAAGTGGTATATTTATACTAATGTGTCAAAATTAAAAGGAGGTTTTCTTATGAAATGTTGCAATAATAAAAATTTAGTAATGTTATCAATATTATTGGTGTTATCAATTATATGTTCAAGTGCAACTTTATTTGCAGAAAATGAATATATAATAAGAAATACTACTAATAATATAGAGTATGGATGTGCAAAAGGTCGTGTTATAGAATTAGGCACAGAAATACCTATTCCAAATGCAAAAATAAATGTAAAAGAATTGGGAATTGAAATATTTACAGATAAAAATGGCGAATTTAGTATCGATCAACTACCTATAGGAGAGTATACATGGGAAGTAATTGCTAAAGGATATGGGAAAAGTGTATTTGAGTCATATCCAATTGGTTATTTAGGAGCAACTATATTTAATTTTCCTTTAACAAAAGATCAAAAAGGGTTTTATTCAAAACATAGTATTCAAACAGAATCAATTCCTTCTGACTGTGAAGACAAGCATAAAGAACATTCCAATTATGAGAATAATAGGGATTCAAATAAAAAAACATATTCTCCTAACTATGCTGTACCACAGGATCCACCATCAATACCATCAACGCTTAGGGTTTATTATGGAGGTAGTGTAAATAATGTAGGTTTGGAAGATTATTTGAAGCGTGTAGTATCAAATGAAATAAATCCATTAAACTCGTTATATCAAAATATGACTTACCAACAAAAACTTGAAATGATGAAAACACAAGCAGTTGCAGCAAGAAGTTATGCAGTATTCCATTATTATGAAGGAGATAGGCATAGTGGTACCTATGATGTTTGCAGTGCGCAACATTGTCAAGTATACAATCCAATATCTACAACCGAAATAGGAAATGCAGCGGTTGATGCAACATCAGGAGAAATCCTTATAAAGGTGACTGATTTTTATAATTGGATTTATCAATATGCTGATACGGTATTTTTTGCTTCATGTTTAAAACAAACAAAGAGTGCGGAAACAGTATGGGGCAGTGATGTTTCGTATCTGCAAAGTGTTAGTTGTTCTTATGATATAAGACCTACTTTAAGCTCTGGGCATGGAGTTGGCTTGTGTCAAGATGGAGCTGCTGGATATGCTAAACAGAATTATGTATATAATAGTATACTTAATCACTATTATACTGGTCTAACTTTAAGAGTAGGACAGCAATAATTATGAATAGAAAAGTATTTTTTATTTTACTATCTATTTTACTAATTGCTGGAATTGTAGTTTTTATGACCAATTTAAATACATTATCAGAAAATGAAAATGGAATAGCAATATTTGAAATATATGATGAGCTAGACAATAAAACTATAAACAATGCCAGTATTGTAATTATGGATAAAGAAAAGGTCTTTAAGACCAATATTGATGGAAAATCTGTTATACGTTTGGAAAGTAAACCAAATACACCTAAGGAATTTTTAGGATATACGGCTATGATTATTGCAGATGGATATTTACCTACAATTGTTTATAATATTGGGGTATACCCAGCAAAGAAATCAGAGGATGCTATGAAATATACAATTAAATTAAAAAAGCCTGAAGCTTTCAGTAATGTTTCATACTATACAGAATTTTTACCTACATCAAATACAGAGATGGCGGGGATAATAGAGTACTATAAATCATTAATTAAATAATAATTTAAATAGCGAGTCGTCATTTAGTAAGCAAATGACTAAGAAATTATAAAGTAGTATATATTTATATACCATTTATATATTATGCGGTGCATTTGTGAAATAACTATAAACAAGCAACTAGAAAGTATACAAAATATCTAGTTGCTTGTAAAATATTAACATATCGTAACTATTATATTATTTTATATCCCCATGTATCTCAATAGCAGCAGTTTCTAAAATTTTATTTTTTTCGTCAACAAAAACAATTTTTGGATTTAGATTGCGTGCTTCCTCTTCTGTTACCCAGCAGTATGCTATGATTATAACATTATCTCCGGGCTGTACAAGCCTAGCAGCTGCACCATTAAGACAAATCACGCCACTGTCTGCCTCTCCTTCAATTACATAGGTTTCCAATCTTGCACCATTATAGTTATTAACTATCTGTACCTTTTCTCCAGGCAGAATGTTGGAAGCCTCCATCAAGGTTTTGTCTATAGTTATGCTGCCAACGTAGTTGAGATTTGCCTCAGTTACAGTCACACGATGGATTTTTGATTTAAACATATTTAAAAGCATTTTATACCTCCACACGGATATTATCTATAAGTCTTGTTTTACCAAATCTTACGGCAAGTGCTATTAAAATGCTGCCTTTTAAAGTAATTACATTGTCTAGTGTAAATGCATCAACTATCTCCATATAGTCAATAACAGCCAATGGCTCACTATTGATTGAATCTACTATTAATTGTTTAAGCTTAGTCGCATCTACACAGCCATTTTTTATTATTTCTTTTGCAGCAAAAAGAGACTTTGACAATATCAATGCAGCTTTTCTTTGTTCTATAGTCAAATATGTGTTTCTTGAACTCATAGCCAGCCCGTCCTCTTCTCTTACAATAGGACATGGTACTATTTCTACATTCATATTTAAATCCTTGACCATTTTTTGTATAACTGCTACTTGTTGTGCATCCTTTTGACCAAAGTATGCCTTATCAGGCTGTACTATGTTAAAAAGCTTGTTAACTACAGTGGCAACTCCTCTAAAGTGAATTGGTCTGGAAATTCCACAAAGTTTGTTTGTAATTTCCTCAACCTCAACATAGGTAAGATATTTTCCTGGATACATTTCTTCTACAGAAGGATGGAATATTATATCGGCACCAGCTGTTTCAGACAGCCTTGCATCTCTGTCTAAATCTCTAGGATATGACTCAAGGTCTTCTCCTACCCCAAACTGTGTAGGATTAACAAATATGCTGACTACAACAAAGTCATTATCCTTTTTAGCAGCCTGTATTAGAGAAAGGTGTCCTTGATGAAGGTAGCCCATGGTAGGTACAAAGCCTATCGATTTTCCAGCCTTCCTATTGCTCTTTATTATATCTTTTAATTCTTTTATTGTTTCTACTATTTTCATATTGTACCTCCAGTTAATATAGTTTTGTTAGTATTTCATGATCTATATGAAAAGAATGATCCTCACTTGGAAACGCTTGACCTTCTACCTCTGACATATACTGCTTGCAAGCATCCTTAATAGCATTTCCCACCTGTGCATATTCCTTTACAAACTTAGGTTTAAGGTCAGCATACATACCCAGCATATCCTGTGAAACCAATACCTGACCATCACAGCCTGCACCTGCGCCGATACCGATAGTAGGAATTTGTAATCTTTCACTTATTAGCGTTGCAACCTTTGCTGGCACACATTCAAGTACAATGGCAAAAACACCTGCTTGTTGAAGCAACTCGGCATCTTCAATCATCTTTTCTATCTGTTCTAGGTTGGTACCTTGTATCTTATAGCCGCCAAAAACATTAATAGATTGAGGGGTAAGCCCTAGGTGTCCCATTACTGGGATTTGAGCTCTTACTATTGCTTTAACCATATCTATTATGTTTGCTCCGCCCTCTAGCTTGACTGCGCTGGCTCCACCTTCTTGAATCAGACGTCCTGCATTTCGGACACTTTCCTCTATGCTGATATGATAGGACAGAAAAGGCATGTCTGCTACAACCATAGATCTTTTGGCTCCTCTTACTACAGCCTTAGTATGATGTATTATATCATCTACTGTAACCTGAAGTGTGCTTTCGTATCCAAGCATAACCATTCCAAGGGAATCTCCTACCAGTAAGGAGTCAATGCCTGCTTCGTCTAAAAGTTTTGCGGTAGTGTAATCATAAGCTGTTAACATTGTTATTTTTTTACCATCTTTTTTAGCTTTTAAAAAGCTGCTAGTTGTAAATTTATTGTTACCCATAAATTTATCTCCTATCTATATTTAAGATTCAATTATTGCTCTTAATTTATCAATTTCTTTATTATCCTGTAGCTTAGCTTCTGAGGCTAGCTCTATGGTTTCTGCTGCCAAATGAGTAAACAAACTAAGTTGCTCAGGTGAAGTCGAGCTTATAGCATCAAGCTGTTTTGACAATGTTGCTCCATCACCTCTAGATATTGGTCCTGTCAAAGCATTTTCTGTTCCAAATGCCAAAATGTTTTGTATAGTGCTGTTTATTAGAGGCAGCATAGCTCTAAAGGCGGTTTCCTGCTCGATATCAATGCTTTCCATTAGCTTAAGTCCACTGTGAATTAATGTTACCAGATAATTTGAAACCATACATGCAGAGGCGTGATATAGAGTTTTCTGCTCTGGTTTAAGTTTGAAATATTTATTGCCTAAAACTTGGAGCATTTGCTCAAGCTCTGGCATTTTCTCTTCATCACCTTCTATGCAAAAATAAGAGCTTTTTAAAGCCTCTGCTGACCTTTCTTTATCTGCAAAGGACATAAGCGGATGCATTGAATATACATTGCAGCCAAACACTTTTAGCGGGCTTAATATTGTTGAGGGAAGTGCACCGCTAGTATGTATAATCATCTGATTTGGCTTTAAACAGCTATCTTTAAAAAGCTGCCGTACAACATTTTCTATTTCATCATCATTGGTTGTTATAAATATAAGCTCTGAGGCTTCTGCAAGCTGTTTTTGTGTATCAAAACAATTACTTTGTGTTAGCAAGGCGGACTGCTTACTAGATTTTTCAGATCTGCTAAAATATCCAGATATCAAAAATCCATTTAATTTAAGGTAAATGCCTAAGGCAGTACCAACCTTACCTGCACCGATAAAGCCAATGCTCATAAAAAACACTCCCTTCCAGCTCCGTAGAAAAGCAGGAAAAGAGTGATGTTTGTACCATGCAAAACACTATTCTAGTCCCTGTCCCTAAGGATCAAAGCAGATTTTGAAAAATTTTGTTACAAAATGGTATAACTCCTTATGGATGTTACCCATTTTGATTTTAGCATATGTATTATTTCATTACAATATTTATAATAATAAATATACAGCTTTCATTTGTTACTTTGTCATTAGGCTGTATTATGATATATTATAAAAGAAGAAAATACAAAGAATAAATATTACTAAAGGTGAGATATATGAAAACATGGGATGAAAAAAGGTATAACAATCTTAATCATTACTTACGAAATAAATTTGGAGCTAAGGTATTTAAAATATCCTTAGATGCAGGTTTTTCGTGTCCGAATAGAGACGGTAAAATATCTACAGGGGGTTGCATTTTTTGCAGTGCCAGAGGCTCAGGAGATTTCACGGGCATAAATAAGGATTTGATAAAGCAGTTTGAAGAAGTAAAGACAATGATGCAGAAAAAGTGGAAAAACGGAAAATACATAGCATACTTTCAAGCATACACAAACACTTATGCAGATGTAAAAACTCTTAAAGAAAAATATTATAGCGTTTTAAGACTTGAAGATGTGGTAGGCATTGCCATTGCAACTCGACCTGACTGTCTTGAAGAACCTGTACTTGATTTGCTAGAGGAAATAAGTAAGGAAAAGTATCTTTGGGTTGAGCTAGGACTACAAACAATACATGAAAAAACAGCTAATACTATAAACAGAGGTTATGAGCTTGAAACTTATATAAGAGCAGTTAAGGAGTTAAAAAAGAGAAATATTGAAGTGGTTACACATGTCATATTGGGACTTCCAGGAGAGAAGAAGGCTGATGTACTGGATACAATTGACTTCGTTGCAAATACTGGCACACAAGGTATAAAGCTGCATTTATTGCACGTGTTAAAGGACACAAGACTTGCGAAGCTGTACGATGAAGGCTCAATGGATATAATGGGCAAGGATGAGTATGTAGAGTTGATTGTGGATTGCATACAACGTCTGCCTGAAGATATGGTAATTCACAGGCTCACAGGAGATGGACCAAGAGAAACTCTGATAGCTCCCCAATGGAGTCTGAAAAAATGGGAGGTTATAAATGCTATTGAGCATGAAATAATGGAGCGCAGTACATGGCAGGGTGAAAAATATGTAAAAAATCATGATATATGGGAATTGTTTGACGTATAATATTACCTGGGAAATATCGAGTATATATTACAAAATAATACTGATATGTATATACAACAACAATAAAAGAAAGCATAATTTTGCATAAGAATTATATGATTATACAAATTAAACATTTTCTTAAAGCGAATTGTGTTCTGTTAAAATTATTGATATAATCAACTTGTAATTTATAAAATTTTACATATAAAACAAATTTATTGACATAATAAATATATTATGATACAATTATTGCTAATTAAATATATAATGCGTTGAGCGGAAATAGTAAGTAGTAAGATTCTTTCAGAGAGCCGTAAGGAGTATATACTCCACTGGTGTGATACGGTAGTGTCTTGTTATTGAACTCATCCGGGAGCAGCTGCCTGAAATTTATAAAATTAGGGTAAGACGTTAGCCCACGTTATAGGGATAGATGATTATAGTCATCGATAAAGTGGATTTTCGTATGAAGATCAATTTGAGTGGTACCACGGATAATATCTCCGTCTCTTTTTAGAGGCGGAGTTTTTTATTTTTGCAATAATTATTTGAAGGGAGTGTATAAAATGACATATTCAAAAGAAATAGACCGCAAATGGCAAAAGGTTTGGGAAGATACTAAATTATATAAGTTTCATCCCGAAAAAGTTGATAAAAAGCTTTATACTCTGGAGATGTTCTCCTATCCATCAGGGGCAAAGCTTCATGCAGGACACTGGTACAATTATGCACTAAGCGACTCATGGGCAAGAATGAAGAAGATGCAGGGCTATGAGATATTTCAGCCTATGGGCTTTGATGCCTTCGGTTTGCCAGCAGAAAACTATGCTATAAAGACAGGTGTTCATCCTCAAGACTCCACAATACAGAACATTGAGACAATGGAAAGACAGCTAAAAGAAATGGGAGCTATGTTTGACTGGGACTACGAGGTTATTACATGCATACCTGAGTATTATAAGTGGACTCAGTGGCTATTCTTGACTCTTTATAAAAGTGGGCTTGCATATAGAAAGGAAGCACCTGTAAACTGGTGTCCTAAGTGTAACACAGTGCTTGCAAATGAGCAGGTAGTTGATGGCCATTGTGAAAGATGTGAGACAGAGGTTACAAAGAAAAACCTTACACAATGGTTTTTCAAGATAACTGATTATGCACAAGAGCTGCTTGATAAGCTAGAGGGACTTGACTGGCCTGAAAAGACAAAGAAGATTCAAACCAACTGGATTGGTAGATCTGAAGGTGCAGAAATAGAATTTAAGGTATATGATGCAGATATAAGCTTCAAGGTGTTTACAACAAGAGCGGACACTTTGATGGGGGTAACCTATGTTGTGCTTGCACCAGAAAATGAGCTTGTAAAGCAGCTTACTAAGGATGCATATAAAAAGACTGTTGCAGAATATCAGGATTCAACAAAGAAAATTACTGAGATAGACAGACTTTCCACTACAAAAGAAAAAACTGGAGTATTTACAGGCTCCTATGCTGTTCATCCAATAACAGGTGAAAATGTTCAGATTTGGATTGCTGACTATGTACTTGGAAGCTATGGTACTGGCTGCGTAATGGCGGTTCCAGCTCATGATGAGAGAGACTTTGAGTTTGCAACAAAGTTTGAGCTTCCTATAAAGAGGGTAATTAAGAGCAAAGAAGCTATAGAAGACATTCTTCCTTTTACAGAATATGGCATACTGGTAAACAGCGGAGAATTTGATGGCATAACCACAGCAGAGGGTAAAATCAATATAGTAAAGAAGCTAGAAGAGGATAATAAAGGACAGCTTAAAATAAACTTTAGGATTAGAGACTGGCTGGTCTCCAGACAAAGATATTGGGGATCGCCTATTCCTATAATACACTGTGAAAAGTGTGGGGCTGTACCAGTACCTGAAAAGGATTTGCCAGTATTGCTTCCATACGATGTAGAGTTTGCACCAGATGGAGAATCACCATTAAAGAAAAGTGAAGAATTTATGAACACTACTTGTCCTGTTTGCGGAGGTCCTGCTAAGAGAGAGGCTGATACTTTAGATACCTTTGTATGTTCATCTTGGTACTATTTAAGATACCCAGACAATAAGAATGATGATGAGATATTTGGCAAGGAATGGATAAACAAAATGCTGCCTGTTGACAAGTATATAGGCGGAGCGGAGCATGCCGCTATGCACCTGCTATATGCCAGATTTATGACTAAGGCGCTACGAGATGCTGGTTATCTAGATTTTGATGAACCTTTTAAATCACTTGTACATCAAGGCGCTATACTTGGACCTGATGGTTTTAAAATGAGTAAATCAAAAGGAAATGTAATATCCCCAGATGTATATATTGATGAGTATGGTTCAGATGTTTTCAGGATGTATCTTGCCTTTGGTTTCTCATATATTGAGGGTGGTCCTTGGAGTGATGACGGAATCAAGGCTATGTCAAGGTTTGCTGGCAGGGTTGAAAGAATGGTTGAGCGAGTAGAAGAGCTTGCAGGACATAAAGGAAACACTGATATTGGCAAGGGTGAAAAAGAGCTGAACTATGTTAGAAATCTAGCTATTAAGAGTATTACAAAGGATGCAGAAGAGTTCCAATTTAATACATCTATAGCCAAATCAATGGAGCTTTTAAATGGACTATACAAATACGACGCAGATGTCGAGAACAAAAACATGACTCTGTTTAAAGCTGCAATTGAGGATATGATTAAGCTTCTTTCTCCATTTGCACCACATTTTGCGGAAGAAATGTGGGAGAAGCTTGGGGGAGCTTACTCTATATTTAATGAAAAATGGCCATCATGGGATGAAGAAGCCCTTGTTAAAGATGTAGTTGAGATTGCAATTCAAGTAAATGGTAAGGTTAAAGGCAGAATGGAGATTTCATCATCAGCAGAACAGCAGGAAATTGAGAAAATGGTAATGGAAAATGATGAAGTGAAGCCTATGCTTGAAGGTAAGAAAATAGTAAAAGTTATAGTTATTAAAAATAGACTGGTAAATATTGTAGTAAAATAGCGAAATATAAAATGGCTGTAGTCTAAAAACTACAGCTGTTTTGTATATATTAACATTTATGTTTGCTAAATGTCAAAAATGTGCAATAATAGACAATGTGTATATAAATTGGATTTAGCGTTCGGAGGATGTTTATGTTTAGAAAAATTTTGACTAAGTGTATTTTGTGTGGATTGTTAATATTTCATAGTACAATTGGAACTTTAAGTGCAAATGAAATGATGCCTCCTAAAATGAACATATTGCTATTGAACTCATATAATTTTTCTGCTAAGGAATTTTGGGTGGGGTTTTCTGTATTCTTATGCGTAGTAGTCGCTATAAACTTTCTTTTGTTAATAAATATAAAAAAGAGAAGAATGGCTGAAAAAGACTTGCAACGGAGCGAGGGTATAACAAGAGCGACACTTAATGCAACTGCGAACGGAATTATAGTAATTAGCTTAGATAAGAAAATAATTGACTGTAATCAGCTATTTTTAAGTATGTGGAAGTTTCCTATTGAGATCGTAGAAAACAAGGACTTGAGTGCAATGCTTCTATATGGTCTGGATCAAGTATATGAACCTACAATTCATCATGACTGGATTAAAGAGTGCTTTGAGCAAACCGAGGCTGCTTTTGATATTATATATCTAAAGGATGATAGAGTTTATGAGATATACTCAGAGTCGTTAAAAATACAAGGCGAATTGCAAGGCAGAGTATGGAGTTTTAAGGATATAACAGTTCAAAAACAAACAGAAAATGAGCTGCAAAGAAGTGAAGAACGTTATAGACGTTTGGTGGAGCTTAGTCCAGATGCCATATATATGGTGGTTGATGGGAAAATTGAATTTACAAATGAAGCAGGTAAAGAGCTAGTAAGAGCACCCCATGGAATAGATATAAATGGAAGATCTATATTGGACTTTGTATCCTACGAACATGATGAAGCATTTAAAAACTTCTTGTTAGGACAAAATGATAATAATGAAGATTTTCCTTTGGTGGAAATGAAGTTTAAAAGACTAGATAATACTCTTGTAGATGTTGAAGCTGCAACAACTGAATTTATCTATGACAGAAAAAAAGCTGTCCTAAGCTTTATCAGAGATATTTCAGAAAGAAAAGAAACAGAATTATTGAAGATAAGCATTAAGGAGAAAATAGAACAGCTAAATGAGGCATTGGAATATGATAAGCTTAAGACAGAGTTTTTTGCAAACATCTCCCACGAGCTAAGAACTCCTATAAATGTTATTTTAGGCGCGCAGAAGCTGCTTGGACTATTTTTGAAGGATGTGGAGCTGGGGGATAAGCAGGAGAAGTTGACGAAGTATATATATATGATAAGACAGAACTGCTACAGGCTTATGAGGACGGTAAATAATCTAATTGATATTACGCGTATTGATGCAGGGTTCTTCAATGTAAATCTAAGAAATTACGATATCATAAATATTGTTGAGCGTATAACCTTATTGGTAGCTGAATATGTGCAAGATAAAGGGATAGAGCTGGTTTTTGATACTAAGCTTGAGGAAAAGATGATAGCTTGTGATGAAGACAAAATTGAAAGGATAATGTTGAATCTTCTATCAAATGCCATTAAATTTACAAATAATGATGGAGTTATAACAGTAGACATCAAGGAAGAATCAGAGAATATTGTAATAATGGTAAGTGATAGCGGTATTGGAATACCAGAGGGAAAGCTTAATACAGTTTTTGAGAAATTTGTACAAGTTGATAAATCATTTATAAGGGATCATGAAGGAAGTGGTATAGGTTTATCTTTAGTAAAATCATTGGTTGACTTGCATGGAGGAAGCATTGATCTTAGAAGTGAAGTTGGCAAAGGCACAACCTTTGAAGTAAGGCTGCCCATTATTTTAACCGCAGAAGAAGAAGTGGCAGTAACATCAGAAGTTGTTTATCAAAGCTCGACAGAAAGAATAGATGTGGAGTTCTCTGATATATATTTTGATTAAATAAACAGCAGATAATATATAGCATGTGTGCAATTTGAAGCATACATGCTTTTATATTTATAGGATATGCTAAATAATGATGTTGACAAATATAAATAGAAATAATATATTAGATATAGGATACATATGTAGGGTATATTTGTATTCGATATATAAGATTCATAAACTATAGGAGAGTATAGGAGTGAGAAAGTGAAAAAAACCTTTAAAATAATAGGTATGACCTGAGCATCTTGTGTAAAAGCTGTTGAGAAGGCAGTAAAAAAACTTGATGGAATATCAGATCTTAATATTAACCTTGCAACTGAAATAATGGTTGTAAACTATGATAAAAACAAGCTAAATGAACAAGACATCATTGGAGCAGTAGAAAATGCAGGATATAAAGCTGAGGAGTTAACTGAAATCAAGGAGCTTAACATACCTATACAAGGGATGACCTGTGCAGCTTGTGCAAAGGCAATCGAAAGAACAGTAGGCAAGTTGAGTGGGATAGAGAGTGTATCAGTGAATCTTGCCACAGAAAAAGCAAATGTCAAATACAATCCTAAGACTCTTAGACTTTCTGAAATTAAACAAGCTATTAGCAAGGCAGGTTACAAGGCTTTAGAGATTGAGACTAATAATCGCGTGGATGAAGATAAAAATAGAAAAGAAAAAGAAATAAGAACACTATGGACAAAGTTTCTTATTTCTGCGATTTTCTCTATTCCATTGCTATATATAGCAATGGGACCAATGATTTCCTGGTGGAACTTTCCTATTCCTAGCTGGCTTGAACCTATGCAGTACCCGTTAATTTATGCTATAGCAGAAATATTACTGGTAATACCCGTGATTATAGCAGGTTATAGATTCTACACAGTGGGATTTAAGGCTTTAGTCAGAAGAAGTCCCAACATGGATTCTTTGGTTGCAATGGGTACATCTTCTGCAATATTATACAGCTTGTATTCCACTTATAGAATCTCAATAGGGGATTATATGTATGTAGAAAATTTATACTTTGAAACAGCAGGAATAATAATTACTTTAATATTATTAGGAAAGTATCTTGAAGCAGTATCTAAAGGTAAAACCTCAGAGGCAATAAAGAAGCTAATGGGACTTACTCCAAAGACAGCTATAGTAATACAGGATGAGAAGGAAATAGTGATACCAATTGAAGAGGTCGAGGTAGGCGACATAATATTGGTTAAGCCTGGTGAAAAGGTACCTGTAGATGGAGAAGTTATAGAAGGATTAACTTCTATAGATGAGTCAATGCTGACTGGAGAAAGCATTCCAGTTGAGAAAAAAATTGGAGATAAGGTCATAGGTGCCAGCATAAATAAAAATGGTTCTATAAGATTCAGAGCTACCAAGGTAGGCAGCGAAACAGCATTGGCACAAATTATTAAGCTTGTAGAGGATGCACAGGGTTCAAAAGCACCGATTGCACAGATGGCTGATATAGTATCAGGCTACTTTGTGCCTACAGTATTTATTATAGCATTGGTTTCAGCAGTGGGGTGGCTGCTTGCAGGACAGACTATAGTATTTGCACTTACAATATTCATTGCAGTTCTAGTTATTGCTTGTCCTTGTGCATTGGGGCTAGCCACTCCAACGGCTATAATGGTTGGAACAGGCAAGGGTGCAGAGTATGGAGTATTGATAAAGGGTGGAGAAGCTTTAGAGAGCACACATAAGATAAAGACAATTGTATTTGACAAAACAGGTACAATTACAGAAGGAAGACCGGAAGTAACAGACATAGCTACCACAGAGCTAATAGATAAGGATATGCTTTTGCAGCTTGCCGCCTCAGCTGAAAAGGACTCAGAACATCCTTTAGGAGAAGCTATAGTGAGAGGGGCGGAAAAACAAGGTCTGGAGATTTTGAAGCCATCAAGCTTCAATGCTATTCCAGGACATGGCATAGAGGTTACTATAGATGGCAAGCAAATATTACTAGGTAACAAAAAGCTTATGCTAGATAGAGATATAAGCTTGCAGCTCTTAGAAAAGCAATCGGATAAGCTGGCATCAGAAGGCAAGACACCTATGTATATAGCTATAGAAAATCAACTTGCTGGTATAATTGCAGTAGCTGATATAGTTAAGGAAAGCAGTGCCAAGGCTATAGAAAAGCTGCACAAAATGGGTATAGAGGTTGCTATGATAACCGGGGACAACAGAAGAACAGCGGAAGCAATTGCAAAACAGGTAGGAATAGACAGAGTACTTGCAGAAGTGCTGCCTCAAGACAAAGCCAATGAGATAAAGAAGCTTCAAGCAGAAGGCAAGAAGGTTGCTATGGTAGGAGATGGTATAAATGACGCACCAGCTTTGGCACAAGCTGATATAGGTATCGCTATAGGTTCAGGCACAGACGTTGCAATAGAATCAGCAGATATAGTGTTGATGCGAAGCGACCTTATGGATGTTCCTACAGCCATACAGCTAAGCAAGAGCACAATCAGAAATATTAAGCAGAACCTGTTCTGGGCATTTGGCTACAATGTTGCAGGAATACCAATAGCAGCAGGAGTATTGTATGCATTAGGCGGACCATTGTTAAACCCTGTTTTCGCCGCAGCTGCAATGTCTCTCAGCTCAGTATCAGTATTGACAAATGCATTGAGACTCAAAGGATTTAAACCATATAAATAAATGGAGGAATGTAAAATGAAGGTACAAATATCTATCGAAGGAATGACCTGCGGACATTGCTCTGCACGTGTAGTAAAGGCATTAAAGACAGTTGACGGAATTGTTGATGCAAAAGTGGATTTGGCTAACAAAAATGCTACTGTAGAATTATCCAGCAATGTTGATGACAATGTTTTGAAGGAAGCTGTAGAAGATGCAGGCTATGATGTAACAGACATAAAGAGAATGCAGTTTGAAAGGTAGTGGAGTTATGTCGGAAGAAAGCATGAAAAATACAGACTGTTGCAGTACTGATGACAATTGTACCGAAACGGATAGTTGTCAGGAAGGATGCAGCGGTAGAAGTGTAGTTCGATCACAAAAAATGAAAACATCACTTATATCCAGACTAAACCGTATTGAAGGTCAGGTTAGGGGTATAAAGGGAATGATAGACAAGGATATATATTGTGATGACGTACTGAATCAGATAGCAGCAGTACAATCTGCAATGAAGTCGGTAAGCAGACTGCTTTTAGAAAGTCATATGAAAACTTGTTTGATAAATAGAATCCAATCAGGTGAAACAGAAGTCGTAGATGAGCTGTTGGTAACTATTGAAAAAATGATGAAATAGGCAATTTACTTAATAAAGCGAAAATTAAGGCTAGGGTTTGTCTTAATTTCGCTTTATTCTTTTTAATAATTTTATTAACATATCGAAAGTATCATATATGTAATTAAAAAATACAATTGTAATTGACATACATAATAGGAAAAGCCTATAATATGATATACATAGAAGTAAATATATGTATATCATGTAAATTAATATTTACATAATATACTTGTACTATAGAGCTGAAAAAAATATTATTATTATTTGCATTATAGAAATGAACTTGTCACATGAAGGACAAAAGTATAAAGTCGGCACCATGGATTTCTTATAGAAATTATTTTTTTGATACACAGGAAAGTCGCAGTATTATATCAAATGAAAAAGAACATACTTTTCTGCTTTTAGAGGGAGAAGCAGCAAGTATATTTACAAAGCTGACATCTGACTGTAGTCATATGGAGCTTCTAGAATATGCAGAAAAAATTGGTGTGTCTGATGAACTAGAGGATTTTATAGCAGAACTTTTCCAAGCGGGACTACTGATTATAGATGACGAATATTTCGTACCAGAGCAAGTACAGAAGGACGTTTTAGATACAAACTCCTCTGGACAAGCTATTAAAAGTGATGAGTATGATGAATTCATAAAAGATATGAAAAAATGGGGCTGGAATAAAGGGCTGCTTATGTCAGCACATTGGGATATGACCTATAGCTGCAATGAAAATTGTATTCATTGCTATAACAGGTGTCTTAACACAAATCAGAACAATTCAAAAGAGCTTACTACCAAAGAAGCCTTTGATTTAATTGATAATATGTATGAAGCAGGAGTATTTTTCCTTACCCTGAGTGGTGGAGAAGCTGCACTAAGACAGGATTATTTTGAAATACTAGGATATGCACGCAGTAAGGGGTTGTGCGTGCAATTATTGACTAATGGGCTGATTTGGGATGCTAACTTCTCAAAAAAAGTGGCAGCCTACTGGCCTAATAAGGTAGGAATAAGCATCTACAGTGCAGACCCAGTGTGACACGACGAGGTTACAAGGGTACCAGGCTCCTTTGAAGCTTCCATTGCCGCCTTGAAAAGCTTGAAGGAAGCAGGAATACAGGTAGAGCTTGGAATTAAGTCAGTAATTACTGTATCTACAATGCCTGCATTGAATGGAAACTTGGGGCCTGTAGAGCAGTCAGCGGATGTTTTTAACGAGATGGTGGTTCTTGCAGCTACAGAAGGCACACCACTGTCTGTAAGCTATATGAGGAATGCCTTTGATGATTCAGGAAAGCCAAAGAATATAGAGCAATCTTTATGCACTGCTGGAAAATACTCACTATATTTTGACCCAACAGGAAATATAAATCCCTGTTTGTCACTTCCGATAGTAGTGGGAAATGTAAAACAGTTAAATCTAAAACAGTTCTGGCTGGACTCATTTGATGATTCTGAAGCATTAAAACAGATAGGTTTGAAATATATACACAATATCAAGCTTAAGGATGTAGAACCATGTGGAACAGAAGATTATTGTAAATATTGTATAGATGCTTGTCCTGGTAACAGTTTTTTAGAAAATGGCAGCTTTTTTACTGCTCCTAAGGTCAGCTGTTTCCAGGCAAAAGCGAGAAAGACAGCCGCTGAGCTATTATCCAAAGGCTTAAGTAGAAATGAAATATGTGTAAAACTGGGCGTTCCAGTAGAGTTCGGTTATATTTAGAGGCTATAAATAGAATTATTTATAGATAGTATATAAAGAGGGGAGGTGAAACAATGAAAAAGCTTACAATATCAAAAAAAGTAAAGAATTCAAATTCTAATATATCTATACCAACACTATGGACTTATAGTGATGTTTGGTGTGAATATAAGAATTAGTATTGAATTTTAATCCCTATATGTCTGCTAGACAGTATGACTAGTATTTGCAGACACAAAGGCTCCATCATTCAAGCTTTGTGAATAAAATTATTCTAAAGCTTGAATGACGGAGCTTTTTTCTTTTTTGCAAATTTTGTGTGTCACTTTTTCTTGTACCTTAATACTCTGTATTAGGCAGTTTTTTTGCCCAAAAGAG
Source organism: uncultured Clostridia bacterium (assembly GCA_942492835.1). Classification (GTDB taxonomy): domain Bacteria; phylum Bacillota; class Clostridia; order Lutisporales; family Lutisporaceae; genus GWB2-37-7. The sequence continues at coordinate 2,598,680 of OW818645.1, forward strand.
TGTTGGAGGGAGCACAGTGACACCATATAAAGCAGTACCAGTACTAAAGGAGAGGCTTTGGGGAAGGGCATAGTAGCTTATGAGGTACAGCAGCCCTCTGTATTGACTTTGACGCATAAAAGGTAGCGGTAGAAGTGTAGTTCAATCATAAAAAATGAAAACATCACTTATATCCAGACTAAACCGTATTAAATCAGATAGCAGCAGTACAATCTGCAATGAAGTCGGTAAGCAGACTGCTTTTAGAAAGTCATATGAAAACTTGTTTGATAAATAGAATCCAATCAGGTGAAACAGAAGTGGTAGATGAGCTGTTAGTAACTATTGAAAAAATGATGAAATAAGCAATTTGCTTAATAATATTATTGACATGTCTAAAAATAAAAAATACCAAATACGTAATTAAGAAACAGATTTACAATTGACATACATAATAGGAGGGGTTTATAATAAGGCATATGATATACATAAAAGTAAATATATGTATATCGGGTTAATTAACATTTACATATCGAATATACATGTACTATAGAGCTGAAGAAAATATTATTATTATTTGCATTATAGAAAGGAACTTGTCGCATGAAGGACAAAAGTATAAAGTCGGCACCATGGATTTCTTATAGAAATTATTTTTTTGATACACAGGAAAGTCGCAGTATTATATCAAATGAAAAAGAACATACTTTTCTGCTTTTAGAGGGAGAAGCAGCAAGTATATTTACAAAGCTGACATCTGACTGTAGTCATATGGAGCTTCTAGAATATGCAGAAAAAATTGGTGTGTCTGATGAACTAGAGGATTTTATAGCAGAACTTTTCCAAGCGGGACTACTGATTATAGATGACGAATATTTCGTACCAGAGCAAGTACAGAAGGACGTTTTAGATACAAACTCCTCTGGACAAGCTATTAAAAGTGATGAGTATGATGAATTCATAAAAGATATGAAAAAATGGGGCTGGAATAAAGGGCTGCTTATGTCAGCACATTGGGATATGACCTATAGCTGCAATGAAAATTGTATTCATTGCTATAACAGGTGTCTTAACACAAATCAGAACAATTCAAAAGAGCTTACTACCAAAGAAGCCTTTGATTTAATTGATAATATGTATGAAGCAGGAGTATTTTTCCTTACCCTGAGTGGTGGAGAAGCTGCACTAAGACAGGATTATTTTGAAATACTAGGATATGCACGCAGTAAGGGGCTGTGCGTGCAATTATTGACTAATGGGCTGATTTGGGATGCTAACTTCTCAAAAAAAGTGGCAGCCTACTGGCCTAATAAGGTAGGAATAAGCATCTACAGTGCAGACCCAGTGCGACATGACGAGGTTACAAGGGTACCAGGCTCCTTTGAAGCTTCCATTGCCGCCTTGAAAAGCTTGAAGGAAGCAGGAATACAGGTGGAGCTTAGGAGCGTACAGATGAAGAAGACCTTGAAGGGTTATGAAAATACAAAAAAATTAGCTGTTGAGTTTGGAATTAAGTCAGTAATTACTGTATCTATAATACCTGCATTAAATGGAAGTCTGGAGCCTGTAGAGCAGTCAGCGGATGTTTTTAACGAGATGGTGGTTCTTGCAGCTACAGAAGGCACACCACTGTCTGTAAGCTATATGAGGAATGCCTTTGATGATTCAGGAAAGCCAAAGAATATAGAGCAATCTTTATGCACTGCTGGAAAATACTCACTATATTTTGACCCAACAGGAAATATAAATCCCTGTTTGTCACTTCCGATAGTAGTGGGAAATGTAAAACAGTTAAATCTAAAAAAGTTCTGGCTGGACTCACTTGATGATTGTGAAGCATTAAAACAGATAGATTTGAAATATATACACAATATCAAGCTTAAGGATGTAGAACCATGTGGAACAGAAGATTATTGTAAATATTGTATAGATGTTTGTCCTGGTAACAGTTTTTTAGAAAATGGCAGCTTTTTTACTGCTCCTAAGGTCAGCTGTTTCCAGGCAAAAGCGAGAAAGACAGCCGCTGAGCTATTATCCAAAGGCTTAAGTAGAAATGAAATATGTGTAAAACTGGGCGTTCCAGTAGAGTTCGGTTATATTTAGAGGCTATAAATAGAATTATTTATAGATAGTATATAAATAGGGGAGGTGAAACAATGAAAAAGCTTACAATATCAAAAAAGGTAGAAAACTCAAATACTAACAATGCAATACCAAGAGTTATAATTTATTATGTTTGTGAAGCATTTTAGTATTACTTCCCAATCACTACATGTCTGGTACACAGTATGACTAATATTTGTAGACATAAAGGCTCTATCTTTATAGCTTTGTGAATAAAATTATTCCAAAGCTTGAATAACGGAGCTTTTTTCTTTTTTGCAAATTTAGTGTGTCACTTTTTCTTGTACCTTAATACTCTGTATTAGGCAGTTTTTTTGCCCAAAAGAGTGTTGGAGGGAGCATAGTGACACCATACAAAGCAGTATCAGTACTAAAGGAGAGGCTTTGGGGAGGACAAAAGCTAAAGCAATATAATAAGGAATTCGAAAAGGGCAGAATAGGCGAGAGTTGGGAAACTGACATTGATACTATGCCAGTGCTAATAAAGCTTATTGATGCCATGGATATATTATCTGTACAGGTGCACCCTGATGATCATGAAGCCCTGCTTTTTGAAGCACAGCCAAGAGGTAAGACAGAGGCATGGATAGTGCTGGATTGTGAAGAAGGTGCAAAGGTAGTTGCAGGTCTAAAGATAGGGATAGACTGTACACAGTTAAGCAGAGCATTAGCGGAGAGTAATGTACAAGACCTTCTTAATATAATAAAAGTAAAAAAGGGAGACTGCATATACATACCTGCAGGTACTGTACACAGCCTGGGGAAGGGCATAGTAGCTTATGAGGTGCAGCAGCCATCTGATTTGACTTATCGTTTATATGATTGGGATAGGATGGATGAGATAGGACAGGGCAGAGAACTTCATATAGAAAAAGCTTTAAGTTGTATTGACTTTGACGCATCAAGGGTAGAAGTTACAAATCTATATCAACAAGACATTTGCAGAGGTTATAAAAATCCAGTATTTCAGAGCAATTATTTTAATACCTTTTATATACAGTTAACAGAAGCTCAAAATTGGAGCTTCAAAAATAAATGTTTTACTGTGCTGACTTTGATATCTGGGGAAGCTTTTATATATGATGGGAGCAAAATGGAGCCTATGAAGAAGGGTGATACATGGATAATACCTGATATGTTTAGAGATACCATTAATATTACTGCCAAGGAAGCTACAGAAATAATTCTTACAGAGCATGATTAATATTGGTACCTTTTTTACAGAGTGATTACAAAGTGGTTACAGAAGGATTAAAAATAACTTGTATTATAATAAATCGTTGACATGTATATAGCTAAAGTGATAGGATTTTCTTACAAAGTTTACTAAGTTCCATATTGATTTTCAGATAAAGATAGAACACATATTTATACATGAAAGATATTTAGTGTGATAATATACAGAATGGTATGTAGTGGAAGGAGTGACGCTATGATTACTCATATTAATTTGGATAATGAACAAAATCAATTTAACATAATTGATAAGTTTTTTAAAAAGGATTATAAAATCAAATATAATAAAAAGCTTTCCGGTAAGATAAGGTTATATATTAGCGAGAGAAACGCAATAAAGGATTTAAGCAATATTGTTACTCTATACAATAAGGAATTGCATTAATGAATATTAAAGCCCCTGGTTTACATCAGGGGCTTATACTATGGAGATAATAATAAATGTGGAGGTGGAGTAAATGCCTGCAAAAAACCATCCTGCTTATAAAGAAGAACTGAAAAGAATGGAGTATACCTTAGACTATGTAGAGGAAAATCTCGCGGCTATGTTACAACGTAAGTCTGGCATAGATAAGGACATAGAGCAAGGTAAAAAGCATTACAGCTCAGACAATAGTCAGATGTACATAGACCTTATGGTTGGGTCTATGCTGCAGGACAGAGCTGATATCAAGCTAAGAAATCTGCTTACAGCTAGGAGTAAGCCTTACTTTGCTAGAGTAGATTTTCAGGAAAATGAAAAACCTGATAGTGAGAAGCTATATATTGGCAAGATGGCACTAATAAGAGAAGAGGATCAGGAGCTTATAATTGTTGATTGGCGAGCTCCAGTAGCGAATCTTTACTACGAAGAGCGATTAGGGGATGCACATTATGAGAGTCCTGACGGCAACATAGAAGGGCAACTTAAGATAAAACGACAATTTGTAATAAATGAAGGAAAACTGGAAGAAATATTTGATATCGACATTACCACTAATGATGAGTTCCTACAAGCCTCCCTTGGCTCCAGTGCTGATAACAGGCTAAAGGAAATAGTATCCACCATACAAGCAGAGCAAAACAGAGTTATAAGAGCGGATATGTGGAAGCCTTTAATAGTACAGGGTGCTGCTGGTGGTGGTAAGACTACTATAGCCTTACATAGAATTGCGTATCTGATCTACACTCACGAAAAGAGCTTTAAACCAGAGAATTTTATGATATTAGCTCCTAGTAAACTGTTTCTTAACTATATTTCTGATGTACTTCCAGAATTGGGGGTAGAGAAGACAAAGCAAACCACCTACGAGGAATTTGCGTTTAATGTAATCGGTCAGAAGTTCAAGGTAAACGACCCAAACCAAAAGCTTATACAGTTTGTTGAAATGAACAAGACAGAAGAGCAGCAGTTGTACAACAAAAGGTTAAGAGCACAGTCAGAGCTTAAGTGCTCTATGGCTTTTAGAGAAATAATTGACCAATACATCGAAAATATAGAGAGTAATTTCATACCCAAGGAGGATTTCACTCTAGGTGGAAGAGTAATATTAAAGTATGAGGAAATAAACAGACTCTTTATTAAGGAGTACTATAGACACCCTATTGTAAAGAGAATAGATGAAATAAAAAAACATCTGCAAAATCGCTTAAAGGCTTATAAACAGCGCTTAACAGAGGATGTACAAGGTAAATGCGACAGATATATTATTAATGTAAAGCACGCCATGGAACCTAGCGATGAGAGACAGCAGATGATTATAAGAGCCATAGATAAAAAAGATGGAGTAATAGGCAAGCTTGAGGAATATACTAAGACAGCAGTAAAGGACTATATAGCCAAGATATCTAAGACAAACCCTCTTCAATATTATAAGGACTTTTTGACAAATGAGGAATTGTATCGTTCTATAGTCTCTGATAAAACTGATGAAGAAACAGCAAGCTTCCTTAGAAGCTATACCCTAGAAGTATTGGAGTCTGATACTGTTGATTTGGAGGATATAGCACCTATAATGTATCTGAAATTTAAAATTTATGGAGTGGATGAGAAAATCCCTGTAAGGCACATAGTAATAGATGAAGCTCAGGATTTTAGCATATTTCAGATATATACACTAAAGCACATAATAAAGGACAGCTCCTTTACCATACTTGGGGACTTATCTCAGGGAATCCACTCATATAGAGGTATAAAGGATTGGAAAGAGTTAAATAAACATGTGTTTGAAGCGAAAAGCGAAATGTTGACACTAGAGCAGAGCTATCGTACCTCAATTGAAATAATGGATGCTGCAAATAAGGTAATAGCATCACTAAAGGATGAAAAGCTCATACCTGCAAAGCCTGTAATAAGGCACGGAGACAAAGTGCAAGTTATCAAGCTGGAAACGAAGAAGGAAATTGCTGAGGATATATCAGCAAAGGTAAAAGAGATAAGGAAGCAAAACTTTAAATCTATAGCAATTATTTGCAAAACAGCGAAAGATTGTGAGGAAATGCACTCGTATTTCAAAAAAGGCAAGGAAAGCCCTTACGTCATAACTGGCAAGGAAAAGGAATACAAAAGTGGACTTTTGATTGTACCATCTTATCTTGCAAAGGGCTTAGAGTTTGATGCAGTATTTGTAGCAGGCGTTTCAGCAGACAACTATACAACTGCGGAACTAGATACTAAGCTTTTGTATGTGGCACTGACCAGACCTTTGCATAAGCTGTATATCTACTATATAGGAGAGCCATCAGAGCTACTGGTTGAAATAAATGATGTGTAGTAATTATACATCATTTATTTTGTATTATTGATAAACAAGGAGCAGTATAGTAGAATATAAACAACTTATAGCAATAACAAGAGTTGACTAATTACATTTGGAGAGTGAGAATTTATGAAATTCATTTTATTATTTGGTCCGCAAGCTGTTGGTAAAATGACAGTGGGACAAGAACTAGAAAAAATAACAGAATTGAAGCTTTTCCATAATCACATGACTATTGAACTTGTTTCTCCGTTTTTTAATTATGGAACTGAAACAGGAAAAAGATTAGTTGGCTTATTTCGTCGAGAAATATTTGAAGCAGTATCTATGAGTGATTTAGAAGGCTTGATTTTTACCTATGTATGGGCATTGGATGATCAGAATGATTGGGATTATGTCAATGAGGTTTGTGAGCTTTTTGAATCAAGGGGTGCTGCTACATATTTTGTAGAGCTTGAAGCGGATTTAGAAGAACGGGTTGAACGCAACAAAAGCCCGCACAGACTGCAAGAAAAACCTACAAAAAGAAACATTGAGCGTTCAGAGCGAGATTTAAGAAGCACAATGGAAAAATACAGATTAAACTCAACAGTTGGAGAAATCAATAGAGAAAACTATATTAGAATAAACAATGAAAAATTGAGTCCTGAGGAAGTTGCAAAGATTATAAAAGATAGGTTCCAGTTATAAGGAGGTAACTTTGTGACAGGAAAGAAAATACTTATTTGTGTTATAGATATTTTATTATAACAAGACGTAGGGGAGGACAAACCTAATGAAAAAGATAACCATAATTGGTTCAGGAGGCTCAGGAAAATCTACGTTGGCACGTAAGTTAGGCGATATTACAGGTATAAAAGTCTATCACCTTGACACATTATTTTGGAAGCCTGGATGGGTGTCTATATCTAGAGAAGAGCTAGTAGAAAAGATTATGGATATTATTATAAAAGACAGTTGGATAATAGATGGAAACTATAGCAGTACAATAGAAATGAGACTGGAAGCGTCCGATGTAATAATCTATCTTGACTTCTCCACCCTTAGCTGTCTCTGGGGTATAACTAAGAGGAGATTCCTGTTTGCAAATAAGACGAGACCAGATATTACCGAGGGCTGTAAAGAAAAGCTTGATTGGGAGTTTGTTAACTGGGTATTGAGCTTCCGTCGTAGGAAAAGGAAAAATCTCCTTGCATATTTAGAAAAATGCAAAGAGGGTAGAGATATATTTGTTTTCACAAATCGAAGACAGGTAAACAACTTTATTGATAGTCTGCAAAAGTAGCATTAAATAACATATTATCGTAAGAGAAAAATCATTGAGGGTATTATGATGAGTAAGCTTATTCGAGTTATTATTAAATATAAGAAAATTATATTAATCTTAATATTTGCTTTTGTGACAGGTGTTTTTGCTGTGCTTAGAGTGTCAATCGGCTTCGGACCCTTCCTTCTGTCAGGACTTATTCTATATTACTTACTTTGGGCTTATTTTAAGGAATTAAAATGGACTAGGTATCTTAGTCATTTTATGATAATTGCTTTTATCGCATGGTTTATTTCCTTTGTAGTTATTGAAGGGGCTGTTATTGCTGACAGCAAAGCTGACAAAGCTTTAAAGGGTGATTATGTACTTGTTTTGGGTGCTGGGTTAAAAGGAGATGTACCAGCTATATCCTTGGAAAGCCGATTAGAAAAGACAGCTGAATATTTAAAACAAGATAAGAATATAAAGGTAATAGTTTCTGGGGGACAAGGCAAAGATGAGACTATTTCTGAAGCGGAAGCTATGAGAAAATACCTAATACAAGAAGGCATAAAAGCAGATAGAATTATTAAAGAAGAAAAAGCTACAAGTACTAATGAGAACCTAATATTTACCAAAGTCATAATCGACAGCCTGGAAAATAACAGAGATTATAAGGTGATAATCATAACAAGTGACTATCATGTATTTAGAACTAAGCTAATCGCAAAAAGACTAGGAATAGAAGCGGCATGTCTGCCATCAAAAACACCATTTGTGGTATATGTAAATGGCTGTGTGAGGGAGTATTTTGCTTTGATAAACACATATTTTGGATAACAAGAGCCTAAACTGCGTTTATGACATAAACACGATTTAGGCTCTTGTTTTTATTTGTTTAATAGCTCTGCTAGCTTCTCTTTTATGTATTCTTTAATTTCTATGTCTCCGATAAAGGTCATATTTTCATCCATAAGGTCAGGTTTAACTCTAAAAAAATTAATTACTAGCTTATCATCTTTGATAAAATATTCATCAACATGAAGAGGTGCAAATATTACTTCAAGCTCTTCAGATTTTGTATCAGGATATTTTGAGTTTAGTCCTGCTAGCAATGAATCCAGATTTAACTTTTTGACAGGGGTTACCATTGCACCTGTATAGCTTAAGTCCTCCATCATCCAAAGATTATTATTATAGAAACGACCTTCTTTCTGGTTGTTTCTTGAGAAAACTTCTCTGTTTTTTATAGCACTAAGTGCTCTTCTTACAGATTCTTCATTGAACTCGTTGTCATAAGCAATTGAAAAACTTGGCATTGCTGCAATATCATAAATATATGACTCTGATAAGTTTTCTCTATCATTTACTGCTTGCCAAAAATACAACATTGCCTCGACTGCCTCTAAATTAACTTTAATTCTACTAAGCATAATATTACTCCCTTCGATAAATCCTATATAGTCCAAGTGTATTATAACACTAATTTTAATTATTTTGAAGGAGGGATAATATTTTAAAAAAGCTATTTGATATGGGAGCAAATATACTTTAAAGATTCTATAATTTTGAGTATAATATTTCTTGTGATATACTTTATATTGCTTATTTATGAAAATAAGAAACATTACAAATATTTCCATAGTTTTGATAATATAGCAATATAGAAGATGAAAGGGAGAGATTATGTTATGAAAAAGAGTAAATGGATAATAGCAGCAATTGTAGTTTTGTTGATTTTAGGAGTAACAGCGATATTTTATACAACTATGTTTAGGGATAATCAGAGTGATGACTATACAAGTTTTGCAGAGGATATAATACCTCCAGATGGTATTACAATGATTGATGAGATTGACAGACCGCTAGTTTCTGGCAGTAATCTAAGAGAAGGCGAAATTGAAATCTATGATGAAATAGTTATAAAAACTATAGTTTTGGAGATTAAGAAGGCATCCTTAGAGAAATCAACAGAACGTGACAAGAAAAACATAACTGTAGCAGATAGGCAATTATCAATAGGAACTATATATAAAGACGAAACAGCCAAATCAGGCAGACTTGGAACCATAGAAGTCCTAAGAGATGGAACCTTTATAACTTCTAAGTATGTCGATGGTAAAGAGCAATTTGTAAAAGGTAAGTTTAGTAGTTATACAATGGATTATTTTGTTGGATTATATACACTTCAATAAGAGCGATAACCTGGATTATTAATTATACTACACGGTTTTATCTATAGGGGGGATTCTTATGAAAGCTGCAACAATGACCGCTCTTAGAAAAGGTAAGTTAGCATATATCAGACAGCCTAAGCTAGATGAATTTAAGTATATTGCAGAGTTGTGGGCAGACTATGAAACCATGAAGGATGTAGGAGGAAACATAGTATTTGAACAAAGCAGATGGAACTCTTGGTATGAGAAAATGATCGAACCTGGTGATGGTAAAAACTTTTACTGCTTGATCTTTAATCGAAATAATAAGCCAGTTGGAGAAGTCAGCTTCCATAGATATAATAGAGAAACAGGCTCTGCGGAGCTTAACATTAAGGTTCAGCATGAACATAGAAGTAAGGGTTATGGAAAAGAAGCTGTGTTGATGCTTTTGGATTATTTTTATAACGAATTTGGTGGTGAAGAAATCAGAGATGCTATTGCAATAAACAACAAAAACGGTCAAAACATGTTGATGCAAATGGGATTTGAGCATAATTTTTCTGATAATGAAGTCTTTATGGTTAAGATGACTAAAGAGAAATATAACAGTATTTAAGATTTAACAAAGGAGAACGTATTACATGCTGCGATTTTACATAGTAAGACACGGACAGACTGAGTTTAATGTACAAAAGCGCCTACAGGGCAGGATGGATTCACCCTTGACAGAGAAAGGTAGAGAAAACGCGGCTGCACTGGGAAGATATCTTTTTGATGTTGATTTTGAATTAGTATTGGCAAGTCCAAGCAACAGAGCACAAACAACAGCGGAGCTTATATGTAGTGGACGGGATATAAGCATACAGACAGAGACGGATATGAGAGAAATCAACCTATCAAGCTGGGAAGGCAGAAAGAAAGAAGAGCTTATAAAGGAATTCCCAGAAGAAAGTGATATATTTTGGAACAAGCCCCATCTTTATAAGCCCCAAGAAGGTGACACCTACTATGACGTACAGGAAAGAGCCATAAACGCTATAAAGAGGTTAGCAGAGCAATATGAGGAAGGCAATATTCTTATTGTAACTCATACTGTTGTAATAAAGGCAATATCGGCATATTTCAAGGGATATACTATGGATAAGCTGTGGGAACTACCGTATATAGTAGATACATGTATTACTATTCTAGAAGTAAACAAGGATGGGATAAAGCTGATTTCTGAAGCGGAAACTCCACACATAAAATAGCTTCACAAAAGATTTACTTGTATATTCTAAGAATGTATAATTAGGAAAGAATGCAACGAATAATACAACTACTGGTTAAGTAAGAAAAGGATGGTATGCATGAAAGTAGAGTTTAATTTTACAAAGGAAGATTATATAGCCTTTAATTTGCATCATATTGATACCTCTCCAACTATTAAACGTTCGCTTTTAATACAAAGATATGGAGTATCTCTTATTTTTTTAATAATTCCTTATTTCTTTTCACGTATATCAGGAGCTCCGTGGTCGCTTTCCTTCATAGTGTATGGTGCTATATTCATAGCATGGATTATTTACTATCCAAAGTATTTTATGTATGTAACTAAGAATAGAGTACGGAAGTTAATCGAGGAAGGTGATAATTCAGATATATTTGGGATGCATAGTGTAAACCTAACTGAAGACGGTGTAGAGCAGATAAGTAATTCAGAAGAATCAAAAGCCTCATGGAGTGCAATAAAGAGAATTGATGAAACTCCAGAGTATACATATATATATATTACTGCTATAAATGCCTATTTAGTTCCAAATAGAGCTTTCGGAGGTATAATAGAGAAAGAAGCCTTCATGCGAATATTAAGAGAAAAAAGCAATTTATCAAAAAAGTAGATTGTAAAAGCAACCGCAAGGTTGCTTTTCTAATTCATTAATGTAAATTCTTTATTTGTAATAGTAAATCTGTCTTTTATACCTGAGGTAACATATATCTTCTTATCATAAGTAATAAATATTGCATCAACTCCAGCTTGGTTTTCTATAAATTTCATGCCTTTATCTAAACCTAAGAGCAATACTGAGGTTGAGTTTCCATCACCATCAATAGACTTCTTGGTGATTATAGAAACACTGGCAATATCATTTTCTACTGGGTAACCTGTCATTGGATCCAATATATGGTGATATTTTTTACCATCCTGCTCAAAATACCTTTCGTAAGTCCCAGAGGTAACAATTGTTTCATCCTGCACAGATATTATGCCAAGATACTCACCTCTTTGATTGAATGGGTTTTGTATTCCTATTTTCCAAGGCTTGTCTTCTAAATTGCCTCCTAACGTAAGTACATTGCCGCCGAGATTAATTATAGCATGCTGTACTCCGTTTTCTTTTAAAATTTTAGCGACCTCATCTGCTGCATAGCCCTTAGCAATAGCACCTAGGTCAACCTGCATATCCTTTTGATCCAATTTTGCAGTAAGCTTGCTGCGATCTAGTTGCAGTTTCCTATAATCTATTAATTTTCTTTTTTGATCTAATATATCAGGGGCAGGCACTGCTGCATAATCCGTACCAATATTCCAAAGCTTAACAATGGAACCAACTGTAATATCAAATCTACCATCGGTCAGCTCAGAATAGTACTTTCCTCTCTCTAAAACTTCAAAGGTATCAGAGCTAATATTAACCTCGCTTATGCCTGATGCTTTATTAAGAGCAATTATTTCGCTGGTTTCTGCATTGTTTATTGTCATTTTTGCTTCTATTTGTTTAATTCTATCAAAGGCTTTGTCAATTATAGCTTCATCTTGTTTATCATATAAGGAAATCTCTATAATCGTACCTAACAAAAAGTTTGATTTTGTAATAGGCTTTCCTGTTGTTGTTGAATACTTTGATGTGCTGCATGCTGTAAGTGAAAATACAAATAAGCATACTATAATAATAGAAACGTTTTTTCGCTTGAAAAACATTAAGTAAACCTCCTTGAAGAATCTCGTATAAAATTTATATTTATTATACAAATTATTTTACTATAATACAATTATAATCATTAACTTTCATGATTTTTAAGGTATAATATATACGATTATACTATATATATTGCACTAACAATTTATATTTATAAAACTTTTTCGTAACATATATTAATAGTGGTAGGTGTTAAATATGAAGTTCAAAAAAGGTGATATTATCATTGTAATCATTTTAATAGCTGCATTAGGTTTTTGGCTATATAATAACTATATAACTAGCAGAAGCAGCATAGATAATTTGGTTATTGAGATAAATGGTAATGTTTATAAAAGAATACCCATTACTGAACTAAAAACAGAGCAGAGAATACATATAGATATAGACGAAAATAAATATATTGATATTGTAGCCAATGAAGATGGTGCACATGTTGAGGATGTCATATGCCCTGACAAGCTTTGTAAGAAAACAGGAGTTATCAATAAGATTGGGCAAAATATAGTCTGCTTACCAAACAAAGTGGTTATTTACTATGAAGGAAAACATATTCAGGATATATATAATGTTTCGTATTAATTCTATTTTTGTACAAAACATGTAATTGAGGTGGAAGAATGAAGAGTACAAAGAAAATGGTTATTCTAAGCTTGTTGATTTCACAGGCACTAGTGCTGCATATAATAGAAAGAACGATTACTCCACCTATTTTTATACCAGGTGTCAAGCTGGGGTTGGCAAATGTAATATCTTTGTTTACAATTATAATTTTTGGCGGGAAGGAAGCTTTACTGGTTGTGTTCTTAAGAACTCTTCTTGGCTCCTTTTTTGGAGGCGGTTTCTCTGCTTTTGCGTATAGTATTGCAGGAGGAGTTTTAAGTACTTTGGTAATGACTTTTATGTATAGATATTGTAAAGGAACATTTAGTATAGTATCTATTAGTGTTGTAGGCTCGGTTTTTCACAATATAGGTCAGATATTGATAGCAAGTATAGTTGTTTCTAATATTAATTTATTTTTCTATCTACCGACTTTGCTGATAGCGGGGGTTATAATGGGAATATTTATTGGTTTGACAGTACAATATACAATGAAGCCTTTGAGCAATATGTTCAAGATAAATGGGGAGTGAGGCACCGTCCTATAGCGCAGGGTAATGTTTACTTAGTCGTTTAATTAAGTATGAAGCTACAATTGAAACTAAAAAAGTAAAGGGGATAACAAGATGAATTTGATTCAATCAATAATATTAGGAATTGTGCAGGGCATTACAGAGTTTTTGCCTATTAGCAGCTCAGGACATTTGGTACTCATGCAAAAGATTTTTGGAATCACTGAGCCTACTTTAATTTTTGATACATGTGTTCATTTAGGAACGCTTATTGCTGTGTTTGCAATATTTAAAGATGATATAATCAGTATACTAAAAAAGCCTTTCCAAAAGCTTACATGGCTTTTAGTAGTAGGCACAATACCTACAGCTATTATCGGAATCTTATTTAAGGATGTATTTGAGCAAATGTTTCATTCTGGTAGTACCTTGGGCTTTGAGTTTTTAATTACAGGTGCAATACTGTTGCTATCAGGTATGATGAAAAGCGGACGCAAGGGTGTAAAGGAAACTACCTATCTCGATGCAGCATTAATAGGAGTTATGCAAGGGGCTGCTATAATGCCAGCTATCTCAAGATCAGGACTTACAATCTCTGGAGCTTTGTTCCGAGATCTAGATAGAGAATTTGCTGCAAAGTTTTCTTTCCTGCTTTCTATTCCTGCAATACTGGGAGCTTCGGTGTTTCAAGTTAAGGATATTTTAGAAGTAGGCGGGGGCAGTGGAATCAGCACTGGAGCTATGGTCGCAGGCTCTATAGCCGCAGCTTTGGCAGGCTATGTGTCTATAAAATACATGATGCAAATACTTAGAAAGGGCAAAATGAAATACTTTGCTTATTATGTATTTGTATTAGGATCTCTAGTAATAGTTGATCAGTATATTACGCATATATTCTTCTAGAGAAATAACATAAATATTTTTAAAAATCTATGCCCCTTTTATTGAATTTATTATATAATTTAATTAGTATGAAAAAAATTGCAATAGGAAGGTGCTTTACGAATGAGTGAGTTTTTAGAACTAGTGCCTTATTTGAAGTCATGGAATACATATGTAGATATATTAATAATTGCACTTATAATATATAAGGTCATGGACCTTATTAAGGAGACAAGGGCAGAACAGCTTATTAAGGGTATTGCAATGCTCATAATTTTCACTAGATTAAGTGAAATGCTAGGTCTTCATACTGTATATTGGCTTCTGAAAAACCTTATGACAGTCGGATTTATTGCTATACTGATAATTTTTCAGCCTGAGCTTAGAAGAGCTTTAGAGCATTTAGGCAGGGGAAAATTTTTCCCCAAGGGAGAAATGATAAATCAAGAGCTTGATATAATGCTTGATGAAATGAATATAGCAATTGCACAGCTTTCTAAGAGTAAAACCGGTGCAATAATAGTTTTGGAGCAAGATACAGGATTAAATGACCATATAGAAACAGGAATTCAATTAGACTCCAAAGTGACTTCGCAATTGCTTATGAATGTTTTTATACCAAATACACCATTGCATGATGGCGCGATGATTATTAGAAAGAATAGGATTGTAGCTGCTGGATGTTTCCTGCCTCTTACAGAAAATCAAAACTTAAGCAAGGAGCTGGGAACAAGACATAGAGCAGCTATTGGAGTTACTGAGCTGTCAGATGCAATGGTTATAATTGTATCTGAGGAGACCGGTGTAATTTCTTTTGCTATGAATGGTAAGCTCTCCAGATATCTTGATATTAAATCACTTAAAGAAATAATTAAAAATAACTACAAGATAAAAGAGGAAAAGCTTACCATTTGGACGAAGTGGGGTGCGAAAAATGAGTAAGAAATTAATTGCAAGAGATACTACAATTAAGATTCTCTCAGTAATATTTGCTATATTGCTTTGGTTTTATGTAATCACAGAGCAAAATCCAGTGGTGCCAAAAGAAATAACAATACCTGTAAGAATAACAAATATGGAAGCACTGGATAAATACGAAATGGTTTTGTTGGATGACCCAAATTCCTTCTCAATTGACTTAAAGCTTAAGGGCAAAAAGGAGGTTTTGGATACTGTAACTGCAAACAGTATTAATGCTTACGTTGACATCAGTGGTTATAGAAAACAGGGAGAAAACTATGTACCTATAGTGATAAGTGGCATACCAGATGGTATAAGTATTACTTCAAAACCAAATCAAACGGTAAAAATTAATCTTGATAAGAAGATTGTTACAGAGCGTGTTATTACTACAAAAATCACAGGTAACCCTGTTGCAGGACTTGCATATATGACACCTGAATTGTCACCATCAGTGGCTATACTGACAGGTGCAGAGTCTCAGATAAACAAGATTGAGACGGCTACAGTTGAAATTGACATTGCAGGAGTAGGTGATAATGTAAATAAAACACTTCCATTGAGATTGTTGGATAAAAATGGAAAAGACGTATCTGGTGTGCAGACTAACCCTGAATTTGTAAAGGTAACTGTGCCAATAGCTAATACTAAGAGGGTACCAATAAATTTAGTTTTAGAGGGTAGTGCAGGAGAGGGCTATATAATTGCTGAGCAGTCCATGGAACCAAGAGAAATATTAGTTGCAGGAGATCAGAATGTGATTGATAGCTTGACTTTTATAGAGACAGAGATATTAAAAGTAAATGATCTGGTGAAGGATACTGAGCTAGAGGTAAAACTAAATCTACCTCCGGGAGTAAAAATAGTAAATGATAACGAGAAAATCAAAGCTGTTTTGGATATTCAAAAAATGGTAACAAACACTGTTGAAATAAACAAGATTGAGTATAGAAATCTTAGTGCTCACTATAAGCTGGGAGAAGACCCTTCTAGGAATATTGTTGTGAAATTTAGAGGAGCAGAGGATATAATAAATCAGGTAGCTCAAAATATTGTACTTTATGTGGACTTAAGGAATTCAAAAGAAGGAGTAGGTTCATATGAAATTTTGTGGGATAAAACCTTAAAGTATGAAATTTTAGAGGTAGTGCCACAGCAAATAACTGTAGATATTAGGAAAAATGAATAATACAAACAATCTAAGGAGTAATATGCAAATAGAAATAAAAAACTTGAAGCTGCCCATAGAAGAAATGGATAGTAAGCAGGAACTTTCACTTCTAAAAAGCACTGCTGCAAAAAAACTAAAGCTATCAAGTCAGGACGTGACGGAGCTTGTAATACTAAAGAAATCTATAGATGCACGAAAAAAAGACGACCTGATGTTTATATATTCTGTTGCTGTAAGTCTTAAGAACGGTAATAAACTAGAAAGACTGATAAACAACAAAGATATATTTGATTATGACTATAAAGAATATCAGCTTGTGCTACCAGGGACGAAGGAGCTTATGGATCGGCCGATAATTATAGGCTGCGGCCCTGCCGGCTTATTTGCAGCATTGATTTTAGCAGAGAAGGGATATCGGCCTCTTGTGTTGGAAAGAGGCAAGGACGTAGATTCTAGGACAAAGGATATAGAGCTGTTCTGGAAAAACGGAGATTTTAATGAAGAATCCAACATACAGTTTGGAGAAGGAGGTGCAGGCACCTTCTCTGATGGAAAGCTTACGACTAGGATAAAGGACAACAGATGCGAGCTAGTACTTAGGCGCTTTGTAGAGGCTGGAGCTCCAGAGGAAATACTATATATTAACAAGCCTCACATTGGCACGGATATATTGAAGTTAGTGTTAAAAAACCTTAGACGTAAGATTATTGAGCTTGGAGGTGAAGTAAAATTTACGTCCAAGGTAACGGACTTAATTATGGAAAAGGGAAAGAACGTAGGTGTTGTGGTAAATAACTCCGAAAAGATTTACTCGGAGGTAGTTATAGCTGCCTTAGGACATAGTGCACGAGATACATATCAAATGTTTTTTGATAAAGGTGTAAATATGGTTCAAAAACCCTTCTCAATAGGATTAAGAATTGAGCATTTACAAAGCATGATAGATAAGTCGCAATATGGTAGATTTGCAGGACATGCTGCTTTGGGAGCGGCAGACTATATGCTTACTTTTAGAAGCCCAACTACAGGAAGATCAGCCTATAGCTTCTGCATGTGCCCAGGAGGTGTTGTCGTAGCGGCAGCATCAGAAAAGGGTATGCTTGTAACCAATGGAATGAGTGAATATGCTAGAGATAAGAAAAATGCAAATAGTGCATTGGTGGTGTCTGTGTCACCAGATGACTTTGAAGGCAGCCACCCGTTAGCAGGTATAGAATATCAAAGAAAATGGGAATCAAAAGCTTACCACCTCGGAGGCTCAAACTATCATGCACCTGTACAGCTAGTAGGAGATTTTTTAGCTGGGACTCAAAGCTATAGCCTAGGCGAGATAAGACCAAGCTATACTCCGGGAGTTACACCTGCGGATCTGAATCAATGTCTTCCTGCGTATGTCACAACAACTATAAAAGAAGCATTATCAGATTTTGACAGGAAAATAAGGGGCTTTGCAAGACCAGATGCGCTACTTACAGGCGTTGAGACCAGAACGTCTGCACCTGTAAGAATAGTACGCAAAGCAAGCATGGAATCAGAGAACATAGATAATCTATATCCAATAGGAGAGGGCGCAGGCTATGCAGGTGGCATAATAAGCGCGGCGGTAGATGGAATAAAAGCTGCTGAAATAATAATTCTGAAGTATAAACCTATGTAAGGATTAATCTCAATTAGCAATACATATAAAATATAAAAAGGTGTGAGGTACAGTATGGAAAGAGGAATACAACTAATTCTTAACTCTACCCATGATGCAATGATATCTGTTGATCTAGATGGAATCATAACGGTTTTTAATACTGCAGCAGAGAAGCTTACAGGTATTAAAGTTAAGGATGCTATGGGTAGATTTGTAGGAGATGTTGTAATGGATACAAGACTTCCCTTTATACTGGAGACTGGAGAGTCTGAGCTGAACAGACAGCAAAATCTAGGTAACATCAAAATTATAACGAACAGAATGCCGGTTAAGGATGACAATGGGAATATGATTGGAGCTATTGCTGTTTTCCGAGATATTACTGAGGTTATTAAGCTGGCGGAAGAGATAACAAACCTAAAAGAAATGCAGAGTATGCTGGAAGCGATATTTAACGCTGCTCAAGATGCCATATCTGTAGTTGACAAAAATGGAGACGGAGTTATGATAAATCCTGCCTATACTCGAATTACTGGACTTGCTGAGAAAGATGTAATCAACAAGCCTGCAACCGTTGATATAGCAGAGGGTGACAGTATTCACATAGAAGTTTTAAAGACCAAGCAGCCAGTAAAGGGTGCTCTTATTAAAGTCGGGCCTGCTCGTAAGGAAGTGCTAGTAAATGCTGCGCCTATTATAGTAGATGGTGAACTACGAGGCAGTGTAGGTGTTCTTCATGATCTTACTGAAATATCAAAGCTCTCACATGAGTTAAAACAAGCTAAGGAAATAATAAGAAAGCTTGAAGCGAAGTACACCTTCGATGATATTGTAGGGAATGATCCATTGCTATTGGCTGCTATTGATAAAGCAAGACTAGCAGCGGCAACTCCTGCCACTGTTCTGTTAAGAGGAGAAAGCGGTACAGGAAAAGAGATATTTGCCCATTCAATACACAATGCAAGCGAGCGAAAATATAGGCAGTTTGTACGTGTAAACTGTGGAGCAATATCTGAATCTTTGATGGAATCTGAGCTTTTTGGCTATGAAGAGGGAGCCTTTACAGGAGCAAAAAAGGGAGGCAAAAAGGGACTATTTGAAGAAGCTAACGGAGGAACAATTTTCTTAGATGAGATTGCAGAGCTACCGCCGAGCACCCAGGCAAAGCTATTAAGGGTACTTCAGGAACGTGAAATTGTAAGAGTAGGTGGCACTAAAGTCAAAAACATAGACGTAAGAGTTATCACAGCTACAAATATTGATTTAGAAGAGGAAATAAAAAATGGCAGGTTCAGAAAGGATTTATACTATAGATTAAATGTATACCCTATAAAACTGCCTTCTTTGAGAGCTAGGAAGGGTGACATCTATGAGCTTACTATATTCTTTATTAAAAAGTTAAATCAGCAGTATGGCAGAAATATACAAGATATTGATTCGAAGGCTATGAAAGAGTTAGAGGAACATGATTGGCCAGGCAATGTAAGAGAATTGGAAAATGCTATAGGACGTGCCATAATTAATATGAAGTTAAGTGAAACAGTTATAAGGGAATTTCATTTGCCATTTTTTGAAAGACAAACAGAAAAGAGTGTGCCTTTTAGAGAAGAGCCAGAAGTCGATTCAGATGTCTCAATGGATCTACAGACTGTAGTTGAGGCAGCGGAGAAAAAATGTATTTTACGAGTGCTGGAGAAATGTGGAGGGAACAAGACAAAAACAGCAAAAGCCCTAGATATATCCCTTCGAAGCTTATATTATAAACTGCAAAGATATGAGATAGAATAAAATGCAAAAACTTGCAAAATGCTATGCGTTTGCAAGTTTTTGCGTGCAAGTAAATGCATTGCATAAATAATTATTATTATACTACTAATAATAATAATATAAAAAATATGTAAACAAGCTTTTTTTTATGTCGAAGCTTGTTTTTATAGTGTTTTAGAACTTTAACAAAACAATTGTTAATATTTTTAAATTAGTTAGTTATGGCATGACAATTGCATATATAAGAATATAAATAATACATTAGTAAAAATTAAGGAGTGGTATCTAGATGCATAGGGAAAACCTATTGGTAATTAATCCGGGCTCTACATCAACGAAGGTTGCAATCTTCAGAAATGGTGAAAGTATAGCTCAAAAGAGTTTAAGTCATACAACTGAAGAATTGTCAAAATTTAAAAGAGTCACAGATCAATTCGAGTATAGAGAGCAAATGATATTTGATTGGCTTAAGGAAGAGAACATGTCCTTAGAAAGCCTTATAGCAGTGGTAGCTAGAGGTGGTCTTTTAAAGCCTATGCCTAGTGGCACATATAAGGTAACAGATGTTATGATTGAAGATTTAAGAATTGGAGTGCAGGATGAACATGCATCCAATCTTGGCGGTATATTAGCAAAAGGTATAGCTGATATTCAATGCATTCCTTCCTTTATAGTTGATCCCGTTGCAGTAGATGAATTCCCTGATATAGCTAGGATTTCAGGTTTGCCTGAGCTACCTAGAAAGTCCTTAATACATATTTTAAATATAAAGGCGGTTGGTAGAAGAGCAGCAAAGGATATGGGCAAAAGCTTAAAAGATGTAAATTTTATAGTAGCTCATATGGGTGGAGGCTTTTCAATTGCACCAGTAGAAAAGGGTATAGCAATTGATGTTAATAACGCAAATCACGGAGGCCCTTTCTCACCAGAGAGAGCTGGCACTTTACCAGTAGGCGAAATAGTAAAGCTTTGCTACTCTGGAAAGTATACAGCAGGTGAAATGAAGAAAAACACTGTTGGCAAGGCTGGCTTTGTAGGTTATCTAGGAACTAACGATGCGAGAGATGTAATCAAAATGATAGAAAATGGAGATGAAAATGCTTACTTAATATTTGATGCTATGGCATATCAAATAGCCAAGGAAATTGGCTCAATGGCAGCAGTATTAAAAGGTAAGGTTGATGCAATTGTTTTAACAGGCGGTCTTGCATATTCAGAGCTTTTGTGTGAGAGAATATCAAAACGAGTGCAATTCATAGCACCTGTAAAGGTTTATGCAGGAGAAGATGAAATGCTAGCTCTAGCTGAAGGTGCAGAAAGAGCACTAAACGGCGAAGAGCAAGTTAAAATATACGAGGATGAGGTGAAATAACTTGATAGCAAATTTTGAACAAATTATAAAAACAGCAAAAGAAAAAGGCCCAAAGAAAATTGCGGTTGCAGTAGCACAAGACACTGAGGTATTAAGTGCAATAAACAGTGCAAAGGATTTAGGAATTGCAGATGCAATATTAGTGGGTGATGAGAACGAGATAGTTATAGCAGCAGGAAAATGTGGAGTAGAGCTTGCAAAGTTTGAAATTATTAATGTATCTGATAAGGTTGAAGCTTGTCGTACAGCAGTTGAGCTGGTATCCTCTGGCAAAGCTCATCTACTTATGAAGGGCATGGTTGATACTGCTATAATCTTAAAGGCTGTATTAGATGAAAAAATAGGTCTAAGAACTGGAAATGTATTATCTCATGTAGCAGTGTTTGATGTAAACGGATATGATAGATTGTTTTATGTGACAGATGCGGCTATGAACCTAGCACCAGATGTTGAAAAAAAGAAGCAGATAATAGAAAATGCAGTCCAGGTAGCACATGCTTTGGGCAACGATAATCCAAAGGTAGCTGTACTTGCCGCTGTTGAGAAGGTAAATCCCAAAATGCAAGCAACTGTAGATGCAGTTGAATTGGTTGCCATGAATGAGCAAGGAGTGCTAAAGGGCTGTACTGTTGCAGGACCTTTTGCTCTTGACAATGCAATATCTGTAGAAGCAGCAAAGCATAAGGGTATGGATCATCCGGTTGCAGGACATGCTGATATTTTGCTGGTACCAACTATAGAAGCCGGTAATATGCTTTACAAATCCATGGTATTCTTTGCCAAGGCTAAGAATGCAGGCATAATAGTCGGCGCAAAGGCTCCTGTGGTTTTAACCTCAAGAGCGGATTCTGATGAAGCAAAGTTAAATTCAATTGCCATTGGAGTATTGATGGCGAGTAAATAAATCAGTAGGGGGAGAGCAATATGCAGGAAGTTTATAGGTTATTAATAATAAACCCAGGTTCAACATCGACAAAGATAGCTATATTTGACAATGAAAAACCAATATTGGAGACAACCTTGAGCCACTCCAACGAAGAATTAGCACCATTTAAAACTGTAACAGATCAATTTGAATTCAGAAAAAATACTATATTAGATGTATTAAATAACAATGGTATAAACATTACAAAACTAAATGCAGTAGTAGGTAGAGGCGGACTTGTAAGACCAATAGAAAGTGGTACCTACAAAGTTAATGAAGCTATGCTGAATGATTTAAAGGTGGGAGTTATGGGACAGCATGCTTCTAATCTAGGTGGTTTAATTGCATATGAAATAGCACATCAATTAAACATCCCTTCATTTATAATTGACCCAGTCGTTGTTGATGAAATGGATGATATAGCTAGAATATCAGGTATGCCTGAGATAAAAAGAATTTCTATATGGCATGCTTTAAACCAAAAAGCAGTAGCAAGAAGAGCTGCAAAGGACTTAGGAAAGCCTTATGAAAAGCTTAACTTAATAATAGCCCATCTAGGCGGAGGAATATCTGTAGGCGCGCATAAAAATGGAAGAGTAATTGATGTAAATAACGCACTTAATGGAGAAGGACCATTCTCACCAGAGAGATCAGGAACCTTGCCTATTGGAGATTTGATAAAGCTTTGCTATTCTGGAAAGTATACAATAGCTGAAATGAATAAGAAAATTTGCGGTAAAGGTGGCTTAGTTGCTCATCTTGGAACAAATGATGGTAGAGATGTTGAGAAAATGATTGCAGCAGGTGATAAGAAAGCAAAACTTATATTTGAAGCTATGGCTTACCAAGTTGCCAAAGAAATAGGTGCCTGCGCCACTGTACTTGAAGGCAAGGTTGATGCAATATGTTTAACAGGAGGCTTAGCTTACGGTAGTATGCTGGTTAACTGGATAAAAGAAAGAGTTGAGTTTATAGGGGATGTAAAAGTTTACCCTGGAGAAGATGAATTGATAGCTTTGGCTGAAGGTGGACTTAGAGTACTTAGGGGAGAAGAACAAGCCAAAGAATACTAATAAATATGTAGGGTGGTTTGTTTATGTTTAATGAAAAAAGATTAAGGATAATTACTGGACATTATGGTAGTGGGAAGACTGAATTTGCAGTTAACTATACTTTAGGATTAGCAGCTACAGGACAAAAGACAGCGATTGTAGACCTTGATATAGTAAATCCATATTTCCGCTCTAGACAAATGGAACCCTTCTTTGAAGAAAAAGGTATAAGGGTAATCGCGTCATCAATTAAAGGCTTATCAGGTGATATACCTGCTTTGTCTCCTGAAATATTTACAGTTTTTCAAGATAAGTCTTATCAAGCAGTTATTGATGTTGGTGGAGATAGAGCTGGAGCAAGGGCACTAGGAAGATATCATGAATACTTAGATATTGAACCTTATGAAATGATGTTTGTACTAAATGCCAATCGAAGAATGACACATGATTTAGATGGCGCTATTAAGTACATCAGAGAAATTGAGGCTGGTTCAAAACAAAAGATTACGTCACTAGTTAACAATACACATCTATGTGGAGAAACCACTATAGAGGAAATTATGAAAGGGCAGCAATTGTGTGAGCAGGTATCAGATGCATTAGGAATACCAATTAGATATATTGTAGTTAAAAAGGATTTGGTATCTAGCTTACCTAAAAATCTTAAGGGAGAAGTTTTCCCCGTAGATATATATATGAAAAAACCTTGGGAGTAGATTTATATTAAAATAAAGGAGGTAAAAAAATGGCAGGAAGAGTAAGCTTTGATGAAGACAGATGCAAAGGCTGTGAACTTTGTACAACAGTTTGTCCAGTAAAGATAGTTACACTGGACACAGAAAAAATCAATGTAAAAGGCTATCATCCAGCAACTATTAAGGAAATGGAAAAATGTATTGCATGCGGTTCATGTGCAAAAATTTGTCCAGATACTGTTATAAAAGTAGAGAAACTATAGCCATGAACTATTAAATTTTTTAGGGAGGTTGAACGTAATGGCAAAGGAATTATGGAAGGGTAATGAAGCTATTGCAGAAGCAGCTATAAAAGCTGGCTGTAGATATTTCTTCGGTTATCCAATAACACCACAAAATGAAATACCTGAGTATATGTCATTAAGATTGCCACAAGAAAATGGTGTTTTCTTACAAGCTGAATCAGAGGTTGCTGCTATTAATATGGTATATGGAGCAGCTGGCTCAGGAGCAAGGGTTATGACATCCTCTTCCAGCCCAGGAATAAGCTTAAAACAAGAAGGTATATCCTATATCGCAGGAGCAGAGCTTCCATGCGTTATAGTTAACATAGTAAGAGGTGGTCCAGGTCTTGGTGGCATCCAGCCTGCACAATCAGACTATTTCCAATCTACAAAAGGCGGCGGACATGGAGATTACAGACTTTTGGTACTAGCTCCAAGCTCAATACAAGAAGCTGTTGATTTAACTCAAGAAGCCTTTGATTTAGCTGATCAATATAGAATGCCTGTTTTAATATTAGGTGATGGTATGATTGGTCAAATGATGGAACCTATAGAATTCAAGCCAATAGTTAAGAAAACTCTTCCTGAGAAAACTTGGGCTACTGTAGGAACAAAGGGCAAGAGAGAACCAAATGTAATCAACTCACTTTTCATTGATCCACAAGAATGTGAGAATCACAATATA
Source organism: uncultured Clostridia bacterium (assembly GCA_942492835.1). Taxonomy (GTDB): domain Bacteria; phylum Bacillota; class Clostridia; order Lutisporales; family Lutisporaceae; genus GWB2-37-7. Next base: position 2,623,669 of record OW818645.1, read on the forward strand.
AAACTATTTAAGAAATATGACGAAATAACTGCTAATGAAACAAGAGTAGAAAACTATAATCTTGAAGGTGCAGAAATAGTATTCGTTTCCTATGGTACAACTTCAAGAATAGTAAAAAATGCTATAAATGCACTTGAAAAGGAAGGCATAAAGGCTGGTATGATAAGACCAATTACATTATGGCCATTCCCAACAGAAGCTATAGAAGCTGCTGCTAATATGTCAAGTGTAAAAGCTTTCTTATCAGTAGAAATGAGTATGGGTCAAATGGTAGATGATGTTAAAATTGCATCAAATGGTAAGAAGCCAGTACATTTCTATGGTAGAACAGGCGGCATGATACCTACACCTAAAGCTATTGTAGAGGAAGCAAAGAAGATATTAGGGGGTGCAAAATAATGGCTGTTGTATTTGAAAAGACAAAAGGGTTAACAGACAAGCCCTTCCATTACTGCCCAGGCTGTACCCATGGTATAATCCACAGATTAGTAGCAGAATCATTAGAAGAACTAGGTTTACTTGATGATGCTATAGGGGTTGCTCCTGTTGGATGTGCAGTTTTTGCCTATGATTATTTTAACTGCGATATGCAAGAAGCAGCACACGGAAGAGCTCCAGCTACTGCAACTGGTATTAAGAGAGTAAATCCAAAGAGTGCAGTTTTCACATATCAAGGAGATGGAGATTTAGCTTCAATAGGTGCAGCTGAAATAGTTCATGCATCTATGAGAGGTGAAAAGTTCACTACAATATTTGTAAACAATGCTATATATGGTATGACAGGTGGACAAATGGCTCCAACAACACTAGTTGGACAAAAGGCAACTACAGCACCACTTGGAAGAGATGAAAATCATGCAGGTATGCCTTTAAGAGTAAGTGAAATGCTTGCAACTATTCCAAAAGCAGTATTTGTTGAGAGAGTATCTGTATTTGATGTTCCACATATAAACCAAGCTAAGAAGGCAATAAAGAAGGCTTTCCAAATACAAATGGAGGGCAAAGGCTTTACATTCATTGAAGTATTATCAACTTGCCCAACAAACTGGGGAAAGACTCCTATTGAGTCATTGAAATGGCTTCAAGAAAATATGGTTCCATACTACCCATTGGGTAACTTTAGAACACCAGAGGAGGAGAAATAAATGACACATGAAATCATAATAGCCGGCTTTGGCGGTCAAGGTGTAATGGCTATGGGTAAAATTCTTGTTGAAGCAGCATTAAAAGAAGGCAAGAATGTGTCTTGGTTACCATCCTATGGTCCAGAAATGCGTGGAGGCACTGCTAACTGTAATGTTATAGTATCAGACGAGCCTGTTGGTTCTCCTGTTGTTTCAGAAGCTACAGCAGCATTGATATTAAACAGACCTTCACTAGACAAGTTTGAAGCAGACGTTATACCTGGTGGAGTTCTTATCATCAACAGCTCATTGATCGATAAGAAAGCTACAAGAGATGACATAAAGGTTTATTACGTTCCTGCAAATGATATTGCAAACGAATTAGGAACAGGTAAAATTGCAAATATGGTAATGCTAGGCGCGTACCTTGAAGCTTCAGGTGCTGCAAAGCAAGACACTATCATGGAAATCATCAGTGAAATATTCGCTGGTAAAAAGGCTAAGGTTATTCCAGTAAACAAGGAAGCTCTAGTTAGAGGAGCAGCCTGCATAAAGTAATAACTAAATAATATATGAAACACAGACCATTCTAAATGGGCACGGCACTAATCCCGCCATATGTCCATTCTCCAAATTTAGAATGGTCTTTTTTTTATGGTTTTTGGAGAACGTATATTTGTGATATAGTAAAGATATGTTTTGCCTTGTTTGTAAAAATTCGTCTAAAATGACATAAAAAAAATCAGATATTTTTTTATTAATTTATTTGAGTTCTATATATCTAGACATATTTGTATCAACATCAATATTTCTAATTTATGATCATATTATACATTTTATACATATTACTACTATCTTGTTTTACAAGGGTGGATTCGGCTATGAAGTTAAGTGTAAGAAACTAGTAACTGTTATAATGGTGTTACCAAAGATGAAATATAAAATCAAGTTAAATATATTTAATATTAAATTTAGCTTAGCATTTATTAGTTTACAGCAATACCTTTCTATATTGTGTTAAGGAAACGGGGATATTTTATTTTGTTTTAAAATTCATTTCTTCTGTCCTGGAAATATAATTCTTTTCTAATATTATTAGTCCCTCTTATTTGGTAGAGATTATTTATATGATTCAAATAAGTTGGAATGGATATCTTAATATAAGCAATTATGCACCTATAACTCAGATAATTCTACAGTTATTAATATTATGTTTTTCTTGTATTGAATATGAAATAAAAATAACTCCATTCTAATTTTATAAAAATAGGTTAAGAATGAAAGAGTAAAATTAGAAAATGAAAATAAAAATAGAAGGGGAATTGAAAGAATAACAATTTAGTCTCTGTCTGTATTCAGATAGTTGTATTTTGTTATCGTGAGTATGTATAAAAAGATATAGGTTGCAAAATTTGATGTGGAACTGTTGGGTTTGATACGTTGAAATATCTTGTAGCTTCTGAGACAAACTTTATTTAAGGTAAGGGGGTGATGTTGTGGTTGTTATAAAAAAACTCTTCTTTCATTAGGTTCATTTATAGGAATTTTTGGAGTTTATAATCTTAAAGTTAAGGAACATTATATACAATATTTAAAAGTATCTATAATAGGGTTAATAATTGTTCTTGCTATTCTTGGATTTAGTACAAATGCATTAATTATATATATCAGTTTCTTTGTACTATCAATATTCATTATGTTTGTAATGAATTCAACAGGTACAAAACTCCAGTTGAGCACCCCAAAAGAAGAACTTACTTCTGTATATACGTTTAGATCTTCATTATTATCAATAGTAGTGCCTTTATCGTATCTAATTTCGGGATGTATACTTCAATATCGGGGGAAGAAGGGATTTCTTCATCTTTAGTATTGCTCTGCTGCTTATTACAGTAAGTTTTAACATTTTATTAATAAAGTATTATAATAGAAGAACTAATACAAAAGGCTTTTCATGGAAAGCTTAATTTATATATGACAAATATTACATTATATTGTATTATATATAAGTAAAAGTAGTTTCTTCAACCTTTATATATGCTTTTGACAAATAGTCGATTACGCTTAATAGGGGGCAAATATGCAATTAGACTATGCACTTGTAAAATTTAACGATATAAAAATTGCATCACGAGAAGGAGATAAACTTAGAGGGTACTTTGCAAATAAATATAGAGAGTATGAGCTGATGCATAATACATAGGGGATAATTATATATATACTTATCCTAAGGTTCAATATAAAGTAATAAAAAACTGTCCAATAATATGCGGTATAGAAAATGGAGCAGTATATGTAATTAAGTCAGCAATAGAAACGGATGAAATAAAAATAAATGACCAAAAATATGAAGCTTATGAAAAGACAATAGAACACAAAATGGTTATATTTGGAATTTGTGATGATTATGTAGAATATGAGTTTTTAACACCTTGATAGCACTTAATCAAAAGAATATTGATACATATAGAGGTGCGTGCAAATAGAACGAGAAGATTTATTAAATAAAATATTAATAGGAAATATGATATCTCTATCTAAAGGCTTAGAATACACTGTATCTGATACAATATATACATGGCTAGACATAGAGGAAACAGTAGTGAAATTTAAGAACATAGAAATGACAGCATTTAAAGGGCATTTCAGAACAACTTTATAATCCCAGACTATTTAGGAATAGGTAAGTCTGTATCAAGAGGATTTGGAACTATAATAAAAGTAAAATAGTTTGTTGTTGAAAAATTATTGAGATTTTGAAGATGATACCTGTAAAGCATTGGAATGCAAAGGCTAGAAGCATATGTTGATAACGGAAAAAGGAGTAAAAACATGAGTTTTTTGGAGGATTTTTTGAGCGAAAAGTTTAATTCTAAGGACTTCAGAAAATCAAAGGAATGTAGATATACCAATGTATAGCAGGAATTTACGAGTTTAAATGATACTTCCATTAAAACAAGGATTGAAACACCTTGTAAATCTGCAATTATCCCATTGTAATATTCGTTTAAATGATACTTCCATTAAAACAAGGATTGAAACATTCTATCATACAACTTTTCAGAAAATTTGCAAAATATGTTTAAATGATACTTCCATTAAAACAAGGATTGAAACACACTAAAGATATGCAGGATAAATATTGTGGTGAAGAAGTTTAAAGATACATCCATTAAAACAAGTATTGAAGCATTATTATCCGCAGTCGTCAACTTAGCAAACATAGCGTTTAAATGATACTTCCATTAAAACAAGGATTGAAACAATGGCACGCCAATAAGTAAGTGTGAGAAGGACTTGGTTTAAATGATACTTCCATTAAAACAAGGATTGAAACCTTTCAGGCGTGAATTAATATTAATTGTTAAGTGAAGAAGTTTAAATGATACTTCCATTAAAACAAGGATTGAAACTTACTTGAAAGGGGCGAAAAAGCATGAAGAGAGTTACAGTTTAAATGATACTTCCATTAAAACAAGGATTGAAACTACATAATGGCATTTAAATCAATTAAACTCGTTTGGCTGTTTTAAGTGATACTTCCATTAAAATAAGGATTGAAACTCTTGTATTTGCTGATATGTGAATGTTTTCTCCCAATTAGTTTAAATGATACTTCCAATAAAACAAGGATTGAAACATAAGTTCAGCTAGTCTTATAGCATTTTCTGACCTGTTTAAATGATATTTCCATTAAAACAAGGATTGAAACACAGCTACCTTGCCGAAGAACTCCCATTCGGTGCCACGTTTAAATGATACTTCCAATAAAATAAGTAAAGTTAAAGTGAACAAAAACAGCCAATAGACAATAAATGTCTTTTGACTGTTTTTGTCATTTATATGCATGTGTTTGTAAATAAATAGAGTAATATGTAAATATAGAGAAGGAATTTAAAATATGGAAACAGAAATGTTATGTTATTACTTATTATGGAGATGAAACCAAAATAGTAAATAAGAAAGGAAGACTATTATGCGTAATAATTCTGTAAAATGCATAAAAGATGTTTTTAATAAAATACATAAAAACTATAACTATCTAAATGAGATGATGGTGAGTGAAATGGAGATAACATCTAAACATGATGTTTTAACAGGAGACTATAGGGAGCAGCTGTGGATTGAACTGTTTAGAAGTATTATCCCTAAAAAGTTTTCTATAGCTCAAGGAGTTATTATTATTGATTCCTATGGTAATGTTTCAAAGGAAATTGATATAGCAGTATATGACGAACAGTATACACCATATGTATTCCAATATAATACTTTAAAATTCATACCTATTGAAGCGGTAGCAGTAGTTATAGAGTGCAAAAGTAAAATCTTGAAGCCAAAGATATTGGGAGAATGGGTAGATACATTAAAAGCTTTAGAACCTAGAAGCTGTGGCATAGCACGAATAGTGTCAGGATATAGTTGTGGGATAACTAATAAATCGCAGATAAAGACAAGACCTATTAGAATATTGGCTTCAATGAATATAAAAGAAAAAGATAAAACTATTATTAAAAAATATGAAGATAAATTTGATTTTATAATTAAGCAGAATTCATCTGGTAATAATGATTCTAAAAATTTTCATTTAATAGTACCCAAAATTAACAAATCTCTTGAATGGTGGGGTAATCAATTAAATTGTAGAATTGATAAAAAAGAAGATGAAAACAAAAATATGGTCTTGAGTTATGCAAAAGTGAATGTATTAAAAAAGAAGAGTTAGATGTTCTTTGTAAGAGTTGTTTTAATGATTGCTTTGACACTGAAAAAAACTTCACCAAAACCTTAGAACATTTACGTATAGAGAATAACGATTTGCTTACACTAAATTTCCAGCTAAATCAGCTTCTTATGCTAATAAACAATCCAATGCTATTTCCGCATTACGCCTATGCAAACTATTTCAATAAGATTATCAAAGCTTTACCAAATACTAACGAAGACAAAACCAAGGTTAATACAAAAGGGAGGTAAAAAACATGTCCGCATATGTATATATAGATGTATCGCAAAAACAAGAATTCATCTACAAAACCAGCAAATTAAAGCAAAATTTATATAATTCTTTTATTATAAAGGCTGTTACTGAGAGACTGACAGAAGAAGGAAAAAGCCTTGATGATGAAATAGAAGAATTTTAAAGAAGAATGATATTGTATATTTAGAAAAATATTTGGAAGAAAATTTAAAAGGCAAATACTGCTTTGAATATTGCGTGGAGGCAACAGTATAATTCGCTTTGATGAAGATGCTGATGCAATAAAATTTTATCAAGGGATACTCCTTTAGGATATTGGTAAAATATCCCAATTTAGAGTTATATATCAGTATGGTAGATAGCAAAGAGATAGAAACAAATAAATATAATGAAAAAGAAATACGAGAAAGCTTAGAAAACAAACTAGACAAGTATAAGGACGAGCGACAAGCACGATATAGAAGATATACTTATGGCATAGAGGAAATTGAAGAAAACGAGATAAAGGAAGATTTAAGTCCTGATGAACAAAGAAAATCTGAAGTTAATAAAGAGGATGCTATAAAAGCAGCAAAAAAATATATGTTCTCTAAATTTAAAGCTTCTCTAAATCCACAACATATAAATATTACTTCAGAGTTAAATGAGTACAAAAAGCAAGGTGAAGGAAAAAGCTATATCGGAGTTATTTCAATAGATGGTAACAAAATGGGAGAAATGAGACATCAAATAGAAGATTTCTGTGAGTTGAGAAACTTTAGTGAAAAAATAGACAGTATATATTTTAAAGCTATTACAAAAGCAATAAACGAATATGCAGTAAAGCTAGATGAGAAAGAAAAACTTCTTGTTACCTCCATACTTCAAGCTGGTGATGATATATGCTTGATACTTGAAGCGGAAAATGCCATAGAAATTGCAAAGAGTATCATAGAAAAGATAAAAGAAATATCAGAGACAAAGGAATATGACTTCATAAGCAAATATATGAAGCCTGACAGTCTGAAATACCTAACCGCATGTGGTGGGGTTGCAATTGCAAGACAAAGTTATCCTTTCTTTGAACTGGTAAAAACCGCAGAACACCTATGCCATGAAGCAAAGGTAGCAATATATTCTACAGAAGCTGAAAATGGCTCATTCATCAATTGGGAAATAGTACAAAGCCAAGTAGCAGCACAATATGAATATGAGGAATATGTTAAAAGCGGGGACATGCAAGAGGAATATCATATAAAGCCATTAAGAGTAGATCAAGAGGAATCAATACAAGACGGGATATTTAGCTATGATGCTTTTAGCAGTATGGTTGGAAAAATAAAAGATAAAGAAGAAATAAGCAGCTCATTTTTAGAAGGACTGAAAAAGTGTATATACGGTGGAGTAGAGCAGTATAAGTTGTATTTGGATATGGATAAGGACAATAGAGCGGAGCTGACTAACGGAATCAATGCGATATTTGGTGCTAGTGTAGATGAATACATGCTTTATAAAGTAGAAGATAAAAAATTTATATATATAATAAATGATGTGCTGGAAGCATTGCCCTTTTGAAAAATCCTGGGGTGAAAAAAATGAGTAAGTATAAAGAATATCAAATAGAAATAGAAATCTCCTCAGAAGCAATACTTACAAGCGGTGAAAAGGAAAGAAACACAGTACAAACAAAGGCTCAGACTGACCCCTATGGCTTCGTATATTTTCATTCCAAAACCCTAAAGGGACAGCTAAAGAAGCAAGCTTTTTGGCTGTTGGACAAGTTCATAAGCAGTGATAAGGACAAAGCTCAAAGCTTTTATCAATCAATAGTAGTCTTGTTTGGAACTAATGCAGATGAAACAAGAAAGCTTGAAGAAAAATATAATAAGAAGAATGAAGAAGTAATAAAGCTTAATAAGAATCCACAAAATCCAGGCATTATGAGGTTAAGCAATCTGGAGCTGGACAAGGAGCTGAGAGACTATTTTATAGGCTTTTATAGAGATAAAGAAGACGAAAAAGATTATTATAGGATATCACCCCATGACCTCATAGAAGCACAAACACACATACGCACAGGAATTCAAATAAAGGACGGAATAGCGAAAAATCACATGCTCAATACCTTTCATACAGTAAGAAAAGGACTTGTTTTCTATTCTACAATAACCATTGAAGAGCTATCAAATGAAATAACAGATAAAGGAATAGAGAATTTAGCCTATATTGTATATTCCTTACGAAGAATAGGTGCAGGAATACACAGGGGACGAGGGGAAATTACAGCACGACTTTTACAGGGAAACGAAAAAACTTCATTTGATGCTTTTATAGTGGGAGAAGGTGACAAAAATGAGTAGATATCAGTAGTTGAAATATAATTAGAACCTCTGAAAATAGGAGCAAAAGGATATCAAAGCATTTTGAAGAGCCTTCCAAGGACTATATACCAGGCTCAACAATACGTGGAGCTATAATTGGTCAACTGATAGTTAAATTTTTGAAGATGCAAAAAACGCTATTTTGCTACACATGGATTGTTATAATGCATATCCCAGTGTCAATAAAGTTATATATCCCAACACCCCTACACTTGCGAATGGACAAGCATGACTGGAGAAAAGCAAAGCATAACAAACAAGGAACACTAGAGCTAAATGATTTCTAAAAAACAATGAAGCTGATAAGGAAAATGACAAAAATCATATTGCATACAATTTTTTAACCTTAGAAAAGGATACTTTAAGAGGTATCAAGGTAGAAAAGGAATACAGACTGCACCACTCAACCATTAAAAATAACACCTCAACAGAGGACAATTCAAAAGAAGATAAGGATTAGAAATCTTTTTAGATATCAAGCTATTTCGGCAGGGCAAAGCTTCAGAGCTTTATAAAGTCGGTGAGTTAGAAGAAAAAATAAACGACTTACAACAATACCCCATAATTATTGGCGGTTCAAAGGGTTCGGGTTATGGGAAATGTGAAATACATGCAGAAAAATCCTATGATAACTATAAGGAAGCAAAAAAGGCACTAGGTATAAATTTTGATGCTAACAAGAATACCAAAGAGCTAGTCATTACATGCCTGTCTGACTGCCTTTTCAGAAACGAGTTTGGTCAGTCTTGTAACCATATTCCAGTAGAAGAATGGAAGGCTTGGAGTTTAAAGGGATAGAGCTGACAAAAATTACACAGGCAACAGAAGGCTATATACCAATGGAGCCAGATTCCAAAGAAGCTTTAAGCTGGTAGTGCAGCTGGACGTTAACAGAAGTGTGGTTTAGGAAAACTATAGGTGGTGTAGTGGGTTGGTTGGTAGGTTATTGATTTTCCTGTACAAATTATTGAGCCTGCAAAACGAAGGAACCAAAAGATTAAGCAGAGAAGACTTTTAAGAAGATTAATATAAGCGAGCTAAAAATCTTTTTTTTTAGAAGGTCTAAGTGCTGCAAGAGAACGCTGGCTGACAATGCTTTGCCGTAAGGAAAAGGAGAAATTGATAATATCTCCAAATTTCAAGAATAGTCAGCTAAAAAACCTGGAGGATATGCTTGATAAGCTTATAAAAAATGGATATAAGAAAATCGAAATATCAGATAAGGATAAAATTATATTAAGCACTGGTTATGCAAACAACAAGAATCAATTATCACTATGCAACATAGATTTTAAAAATATTTGGGATTACCTAAATGATGATAAAGCATTGAACACAAAGAATACGAAGCACTAAAGGAATTTGCAAATAATAAGCTTAATACGGAAAAGGCAAAGCTGTTTTACAGTGATGAAAAGGCACAAAAGAAATTTATTACTGAACTTCTGAAAAGTGCTTTATATATGCAAAGGAGGTGCAAAAATGAAGCTAGTAAACAAGCTTAAAATATATAGATTTAAAATACAAGCTCAAGCACCTGTTTACTTTGGTTCTGATAAAATGGGAGAGCTGGTAAAGGACTCAGAGGGAGTACCGATTTTACTGGGGAATTCTATTGGTGGAGCATTAAGAAGCTTTTTATCAGAAAAAGAAGAGATTAAAGAGATAGTTGAGACATATATGGGCGGAAGCACTCAAGATGACTTTGTAGAAAGTAGAATTTATTAAGTGATGGTAAGATGAAGCCTATAAAGTATAAATTTAAAGAAGGTACGCCATAGATTCAATATGAAGTGCTATGGATAAGAGTAATCACCTTAGAGTATTTGCCTAAAGGTTTCTTTATAACCTTTCAGGTAGAATGTGATATAGATGGTGAAGAAGCTGAAAAAGAATTTGACAAAATTATAGGAACTTGGGCAGAAGGCTTTAGGCAAGAGCTTATAAAGCTAGGCGGACAGCAAAGCAATGGCTTTGGTAGGTTTGGATTAACAGATCTGAGAAAGGTAGAATATTCATTTGATAATAAGGATTTAGTGGAAAACTATATCAAAGAATTCATTATTGATAAAAAAGATAGTTTTTCTACTGTAAGTGAAGCTGATTTGGATAGCTTTAACATACAAAGCAAGCATAAAATCACCTTTACTATGAAGGGAAGCTTTCCACATGGAGTTTATCAGTCCTTTGTTATAGGAAAAAATGATGAAGGCAAAGAAATCACAGGACTACAAAAGGACAAAGAAATTTACTTATACCAGGCTCCAGTTAAAAGGCTTATAGAAATGAAGTTAGGCTGTTGATCAAGATTTATAAAGGATGATGTAAAGTAGTAATAGAAGAAGAGTTAAGAAGCTGGAGGCAGTTAGAGGAAAAGTTGGAAAAAATCTTTGGAGGAAAAGAAGAAAAGGGAAAAGTAGTTTTGATGATATAGAGCTTGATTTAAAGGAAATTAAGATAAAAGAAAAAGATCCAGTGTATATAAAAATAGATAGAATAACAGGCGGAACCATTGATAGTGCTATGAAAACACAAAGGGAAGTAATGACAGAACATTAAAGTTCAGTTATTCACGTTATATTTTCCTATATTACTAAGAAAATTGAAGCGGTTATGTACCGATAGGAGGAAGAATCAATAGGTTGGGCGAGTTTGATGGTGAAATTTGATTAGAAGGAACGGAGAAAGAGAAATATTATCAAAGGATGATTTAACACTTAAACAAAAGGAGAACTTGAAAAGGTACTATGATTTATTTAAAGGGTGGTGTTTGGAGTGAGCTTATTAGAAGGAAACACCTTCAAAGATAAGTATTATTATATTGCACATTTATTGGACAAGATATTAATTGGAGAAAAAGATGATATCCAGTATGAGGAATTAATAGAAGCGTACAAAAGCAATATCTTGAGTACATTGTAACGAAGAAATGAGATATTAGTAAGAGTAATGAGAGCTAAAAGAATATAGCAATATATAAGAAAGAAGTAAGAAGTGATAAAGTCATAAAATAGATAGAGTTTTTAAATAAAAGTAATTATACAGGTTATGAGGTAAGAGAATACATAAAACATGATGAAGATACACATATGGCATATGTAGAAAAAACTGTTTTATATGGATTGGAGAGGGGGAAGAAGAATGAGTAACGATTTAAATTGTTACACTACCTTATGATTTTATACCATTACCAGATGAATACTATTATCAGTATGCTAAAGAAATGAATTTTCCTCCTAAGCAATCAAAAGTTAAGAATAAAAAACAAGAGCTTAATAGTGGATATAGAAAATACACTTTAACACCTAAGACTGATATATCCGTTGAGCTTAGAGAAGGCTTAGAAGCAGATAAGCTATTTATCAGCGGAAGTTGTATGCGGGGAAGAGTAAGAGCAAATCTAGAGATATTAAGCAAAAGCTATCCGCAGTTTGTCAATACAACCCCTATGTTATATAGGGATGTTACAAATAATATGGGATTAGGCGGAGCCTATAAGAAACGGCTATGCAAGCAAGAACAGGCTATCATTGATATAGAAAAACATATTAACGTAGGATTTTTAAGAAAGGATGTCAATGATTTTTACGTAGTACTAGCAGAAGAATTTCTAATGGAAAGAGATTTGTGTCAATAAAAGAGCATAGCTTATATAATATGGGAATGAGTAGAAAGAATTTTTATCCATTATATTCTGATAATACGAACTTGACGGATATTAATAATATACAAAAAGAAGTAGATAAACTTAGTAAGAACATAAAGCGATTAAGGGAAGAGTTTAAGGATTGTTTAAGCAAGTATAATGATACTATTAACAAGGTATTCCTTACTAAATATAGCTTTAGAACAGCTTTGAATGATATTAAAAAAATAAGAAATCTTGATGAATTAGAATAACTTTAGATGATATAGAGAAAAATCTGATTTTACATTAAAAAATGAAACAAAAGTAGAAAATGAGGATTTGCTTGAGTTGTTTGAACATCTGGCTAAGAGATGGAGATTAAAAGCTGAAATTAACTTTTTATATAACAATAAGCAAAGGGACAATAGTTTTATGCCTTATCAGAAATTTGTATCTTATAATAAAAACAATAATGATGGTGTTGATACAAATAATACTGATGATTGTAAAGAGAAGGTATATATCTATAACTCTACAAATGCAAGCAGTAAAAGAAGTCATTATATTATAAAAAAGCCTGTAGAAGGAGATGTAAGATATAAAATACCACCAGAGATAATAAACAGCTATAATCAGAACTATAAGAAAAATAAGTATAATTCAGAAACAATAAAGGAATTTTATAATATTTTTACTGATTATAATAAACTCATACAGCATAAGTCGATCAATGTGGAAGGACTTATAGTATTCTTTGTACCAGATGAAGATAAGGGTAATGAGGTATCAATGATTGGGCGTACTCCGTACTTTAAAATTCCATATCAACATTCATTAAGAAAAATAACTGGTAATAAAGAAGAAAAACTCATAGACTATGCAGATGCGATATTTGGATTTATATGCAATGAAGCAAATGAGAGTAAGCTTGCTTACAAGTCACGTGTGAGATTTTCTGCTATTGATATTAAAGGAAATATAAATAAAGAGAATGAAGAATTTTTACTTACTACTCCATCAGCAACTGCTTGTGCTATGTACCTTGAGCAAAAAGGCGAAAGGCTTTCCACTTATGAAGACATGCATCCGCCTAAGCTAAATGGCTATAAATATTATAGAGTATTAGAAAAGGCTCAATCAGCTACAATACCAGAAGATTCAAGCAAGGTTAAAAACATGATTAGCAAAAAGGAAGTAATAAGGGTAGGAAATGGTAGTAATACAATGGAAGGGAAAATATATTTCAATAATCTAAAGTCTAGTGAACTTGGTTTACTGCTTCTTAGCTTAGATATAGGAAAGCTTTCTGCTTCAAGTGAATATAAAGATAAACTAGATAAGCTTGGTATAAATATAAATGATACACATGAGCAAATCGGTGGAGCTAAGCCATATGGATATGGAGCTGTGAAGGTAGCAATAAATGAAGTGCATATTGAAAAAAATGATAATTCATTCGAGACACTAATTGGGAATAATTTAGCAAAGTCAAATGCTTCTGAGGAGCTTGATTATACTAGCTGTATTGATGATTTTTTAGAGGAAATGCTAAACCACCACAAAGACTATTTTGAATACCTAAAACCATACATAGAAAGCAAACAAATAAAATCCAGTAATAGTGGCTATGAAGATTATAATTTACTTGGACTAATATAGGAAGCAAGATTGACAGTAAAGGTGGAGGATATCCTCGCAATTGGAGATTAAAAACTAAGCATAACAGTAAATAAATTAGTAGTGAGATGAGTATAATTTGACAGTATGTTATTTTAACTCATCTCATCTATTTAAAACATGACAGATATTACATTATTTGTTTATTATGTAAGATTATTTTTCATAAAGTGAAACAGCTTTGTTACTGAAAAATTTTGGAATTTTGAAGGTGATACCTCGTAAACCGTTGCAATGAAAAGGTTGGAAGGGTATGTTAATAAATGAAAAAGGAGCAAAAGCATGAGCTTTTCAAGAGTTTTTGAGCGAAAAAGTTTAATTCTGAGGACTTCAAAAAATCGGAAGGAATGTAGATATTCAATGTTAACTGGATTTTCGAGTTTAAATGATACTTCCATTAAAACAAGGATTGAAACACCTTGTAAATCTGCAATTATCCCATTGTAATATTCGTTTAAATGATACTTCCATTAAAACAAGGATTGAAACCGTTATATCACTGAATTGCTGTATGACTGTCTGTGTTTAAATGATACTTCCATTAAAACAAGGATTGAAACAAAAAGAGGAGGTAAGCGGAATGTATGAGCTGCCGAGTTTAAATGATACTTCCATTAAAACAAGGATTGAAACTATCTACAAAATTTGCAAAATATGTTTAAAAAAAATAATTGTATTTACTGTGGTTCTCTATTGTTTAAATGATACTTCCATTAAAACAAGGATTGAAACTTTTAGCTAATAATGAATTATTAATTCTGTTTAAATGATACTTAATAAAATTATGTTTATTAAAACAGATTTAAATACAACATTTGGAGTCAATGGAAAAATTGGCTGATTTAAGTGATATTCCATTAAAATAAGATTGGTTTTTTATTTGTAATAAAGTATATTGAATTTGATGGAGTTTTGTTTAGCTATTGACTATAGCACCAAATATTGTATATAATATAGTGTAATAAATATATATTTCTATGAACCGAAAAAGTATCACAGATTACTTGTTCAAAGAGAGCCATGTTAGGTGTGAGATGGCAGCAACATAGGTGAGAAAAGAGTCGGGGAGAATTCAGTCAAAGCAGGTATTTGCAAGTAAACTGAACGTACATCTGCGATAAAGATATTAAGTGGGTCTTATGGTGAGTAACCTAAGGGTCAATTAGAGTGGTACCGCGGAACTCCGTCTCTTTTATTAGAGATAGGAGTTTTTTTATTGCATTGGTTATACTATAAATAAATATCACAGGAGGAAGAACTATGGATTTTAAAAAGGAAATCGCCAATAAGATAGGTCAATTGGTTGAAATGGAACATGAAAAGATAATGGAGCTAATAGAGATACCACCGCAATCCAACATGGGGGATTATGCATTCCCTTGTTTTCAGTTTTCAAAGATATTTCGCAAAGCTCCAAACATGATAGCTGTAGACCTTGCAGCTAAGCTTACACCTGACAGTATAGTTGGAAGTGTTGAGGCTGCGGGAGGCTATCTGAATTTCTTTGTAAACAAAGCGGAGTTCATAAAAGAAGTGCTTACAGAGGTAAATGCAAATGGTAAGGACTTTGGAGTTTCTACAGAAGGCAATGGAAAGACAGTTTTGGTTGAGTTTTCATCTCCAAATATTGCAAAGCCATTTCATGTAGGACACTTAGTTAACACATTGACTGGTAGTGCCATTGAGAAGATATACAGGCATCTAGGCTACGAGACACAAAGACTAAACCATATAGGTGACTATGGTACAAACTTTGGTAAGCAAATAGCAGCTTTTAAGCATTGGGGTAATGAAGAAGCCTTAGAAAAGGAGCCAATAACTGAGCTTCTTAGAGTATATGTTAAGTTCCATGAGGAACAAGAAAACAATCCTGAGCTTGAGATTGAAGCAAGGCAGCTATTTAAAAACTTGGAGGATGGAGAGCCTGAAATGGTTGCTATTTGGCAAAAGTTCAGGGATTTAAGCATCCTTGAGTTCAAGAAGCTTTATAAAGAGTTTAATATAGAGTTTGACTCATATAATGGAGAGAGCTTCTATACAGATAAAATGGGCGAAGTCGTACAAATTTTAAAGGACAAAGACTTACTAGTGGAGAGCAACGGAGCTCAAATAGTTGATTTGGAGAAGTATGGAATGCCTCCCTGCTTAATAATTAAGTCTGATGGAGCAACCATATATATTACCCGTGATTTAGCAGCTGCTTTGTATAGGCATAGGACATATAATTTCCACAAGTGTTTATATGTAGTTGGGAATACACAGGCGCTTCACTTTAAACAGTTATTTACTGTATTAAAGCTTATGGGTTTTGACTGGGCAGAAAATATGACTCATATAGGTACGTCTCTAGTTAAGTTTGCAGATCGTAAGATGGCAACTCGTTCTGGAGACATGATTTATGCAAAAGCAGTATTGGATGAAGCAGCAGAGAAGACCTTAGAAATAGTAGAGGCAAAAAACAGCAATCTTGCAAATAAGGCTGATGTGGCGAAAAAGGTTGGTATGGGAGCAGTTGCATATACAATACTTAAAAACAATAAGGATAAGGATATAATATTCTCATGGGAAGATATACTAAGCTTTGAGGGAGATTCAGGTCCTTATGTACAATATACCTGTGTAAGGGGTAGGAGCATACTTCGTAAAGCTGGAGAATTCCCAAGCACCGCTGATTACAGCAAGCTTACCTCTGATGAAGAATTTGCACTTGCTAAGCTGTTGGACGGTTTCAAGTCTGCGCTTAAGGAAGCCGCAGATAGGTATGAGCCTTTTGTAATAACTAGGCATATAACAGAACTTGCAAAGGCTTACAACAAATTCTACAATAGCCATCCAATTATGAATGCAGAAGCAGATGTAAAGGCAGCACGACTTCACCTTACTAAGGCAGTTTGCAATGTTATTGAGACAGGCTTGAATATAATTGGTATAGAAGTACCAGAAAATATGTAGAGGAGGTATTTTATGAAAATTCCTGAATGTAACGAATTAGCAAACAAAGAAGAATCAAAATGTAGCAATTGCGACACTGAATTGAATCAAAATAGCTTTGTAAAGGTATTAGAAACCGGTGATAAGCCGCTTATTTTGGTATTAAAGTCTGTACTTGCTGATGCTGATATAAAGTTTTTTGTAAAGGGTGAGGCACTTCAAGACATCATTGGTATAGGAAGCTTTGGAGCAGGCTATAATGCTGCAATAGGTCCTATGGAAGTTTTTGTTCAGGGAGAGGATGCAGAAGCAGTAAAAATACTAATAGAAGAGATGGAGCAAAACCAAGATATAGACATAGATGACGAGGAAGATGACAAATTATAATAACACATAGAAATTGAATATGAAATACATTTATGTTATTATAAGTTAAGGTAGAACCATATATAATGAATATAGAAGTTAAAATAGATATTTCCTATCTTTCGGGAGGGGGTTTATAATGAGACGTTTATTTGGAACTGACGGTGTGCGTGGTATAGCTAACAAGGAACTGGATTCAGAGCTTGCTTTTAATCTGGGAAGAATAGGTGCATACGTTCTAACAGAGGAAACACACCACAAACCTAGAATTGCAGTAGGTAAGGATACAAGAATTTCAGGAGATATGCTGGAGGCTGCATTGATAGCAGGTATATGTTCTATGGGAGGGGAAGCGGTAGTACTAGGGGTTTTACCAACACCTGCCGTAGCTTATCTAACCAGACATTTGGGACTGGATGCAGGTATAGTTATATCAGCTTCTCACAATCCATTTGAGTATAATGGCATCAAATTTTTCGATAGTAAGGGATATAAGCTTTCTGATGACATAGAGGACAAGATAGAAAGCTATCTAAGCAATACAGAGGTTACTATAGCAAATCCAATTGCAGGGGATATTGGTAGAAAGAATGAAATTGATAATGCAGTACACTCATATATTGATTTCTTAAAGAAGACTATTGATGTAAATCTTAGAGGATTAAAAATAGCAGTAGATTGTGCAAATGGTGCGTCGTACATTGCAGCTCCTTCGATTTTAGCTGATCTTGGAGCGGAGATTGTAGTTATAGACAATAAGCCAGACGGTAAAAACATAAATTTAAACTGTGGCTCAACATATCCGGGCAACCTGCAAAAGCTTGTGATTGATACAGGCGCAGATGTGGGGTTAGCATTTGATGGTGATGCTGACAGACTTATAGCAGTAGACAACAAAGGTAAGCTTGTAAACGGAGACCATATACTAGCTATTTGTGCTAAACACATGAAGGAAAAGGGTACTCTGAAAAATGATACGGTAGTAGCTACGGTTATGAGTAACTTGGGCTTTAATATTGCTATGAAGCAAGTGAAGGTCAATGTAGCTAGAACAACTGTAGGAGACAGGTATGTTTTGGAAGAAATGATTAAAAACGACTATAACATAGGTGGGGAGCAATCGGGACATATTATATTCCTTGATCATAATACTACTGGAGATGGCTTGCTTACAGCACTACAGCTGCTTGCGGTTGTTAAGGAGAGCGGTAAAAAGCTTTCTGAGCTTGCAGCGGTTATGATAGAGCTTCCACAGGTGCTTGTAAATGCAAAGATAAAGGACGAAAATAAAAGCAAATACTCTGAAGATGCAGAGATAGCTCAGGCTATAAAAGAGGTAGAAGGCAAGCTTAAGGATAAAGGCAGAGTACTTATAAGACCATCCGGAACAGAACCTCTTGTAAGGGTTATGTTGGAGGGCGAAAACAAAACTGAAATTCAAGAAGATGCTAATAGAATTGCTGAACTGATACAGAACAAATTAGGATAAAATACTCCCCTCGGCGAAATTTCACCGGGGGGTTATTTTTTAATTAAATTTGTTTATTGATTTGAGAGCTTTTTTAGTGCCTAATTTAACAGAATGTCTGATTTTGTTAAGAAATGTAGTAAATCCACGAATGATTTATCTTAGTAAAACCGTTCGTAATATTGCAATTATACATAAAATAGAATAGAATGAAGTAGTGAACTGAGTTAGGAAGATATTTGAATTTTTTAGGAGGGAAATAATAAAAGGCGGTGATAAAATGTCACTAATAAAAATTTAGAAGCGCCAGGCTTATCATGACAATATGATGAGTTGACGAGGTCAGGGTTTATCGAAGTATTCGGCGGGTGCCCTGCGCTGCGACTTAACAGCGTTATGGATTTTACAAATCCTCAAGTAATTGAAGGGACAAAGTGAATCCAATTGAGTATAAGGTTACTGAAACGCTATCAGTCTATTACCTGGTAGTATTTTTTTGTCTGAAAATACGTTAACATAACTTTAAAACTAATAATAGAATAATTGGAATTTGAGAGGAGCATTAATATGTGCGGAATAGTTGGATATATAGGAAATAAAGAGGTAGTTCCTATTTTGATAGAAGGCTTGGAGAAACTAGAATATAGAGGATATGACTCAGCAGGTATTGCGGTATATAACAATGGAAGCATAGAAGTAAGAAAGTATAAAGGAAGACTTGCGATATTAGAAGAGAAGCTTACTCATGAAACTCTTGAGGGATGCTTGGGTATAGGGCACACTAGATGGGCTACACATGGAGAGCCGTCTGATGTTAACTCTCACCCTCACACAAATTGTTCTGGTGATATTGCAGTAGTACACAATGGTATTATCGAGAATTACATGCAGATTAAGGGCTTCCTTATTGAAAAGGGCTATGTATTTCTTTCTGATACAGACACAGAGGTATTGGCTCACTATTTGGATTTCTTTTATGAAGGTGACTTGGTAAAAGCAGTGCGTAAGGTGCTTCAGAAGGTGAGAGGCTCCTATGCATTTGCAGTAATCTGTCAGAAGGAACCAGACAAAATTGTTTGTGTTAGGAAGGAAAACCCTCTAATAGTAGGCGTGGGCGAAGGTGAGAACTTTATCGCATCAGACATACCAGCCATACTTGCTCATACAAGAAAGGTTTATTTTTTAAATGAGAATGAGCTAACAATAATTACAAAGGACAGTATTACATTCCTAGATGAAGAGGATAGAGAAGTTAAGAAGGAAATATTTGAGGTTGACTGGGATGTTGAAGCAGCAGAGAAAGGCGGCTACGAGCATTTTATGATAAAGGAAATCCACGAGCAGCCAAAGGCTGTAAAGGATACTATGACCTCAAGAATAGTTCCAGATTGTACAACTATTAAGCTTGATGATATAAAGCTAACCAAGGAGGACTTGGAAGGCATAAACAAAATATTTATTGTAGCTTGCGGTACAGCTTATCATGCTGGTATGGTTGGCAAATATGTAATAGAGAAGCTTGCAAAGATATCTGTAGAGGTTGATATTGCATCAGAGTTTAGATATAGAAATCCAATTATAGATAACAAGACTCTTACAATAATAGTAAGCCAATCAGGTGAGACACTGGATACATTGGCAGCACTAAAGGAAGCTAAGAGGCATGGCTCTAGAATACTTAGCATAGTAAATGTTGTAGGAAGCTCTATAGCAAGAGAATCTCATGATGTACTGTACACATGGGCAGGACCTGAGATTGCTGTTGCCTCCACAAAGGCTTATACTACACAGATTATTGCCCTTTATGAAATAGCTCTTCATATGGCACATTTAAAGGGTACACTAACCGACGAGCAGATATGCGAAATCAAAAATGAAATGACTAAGCTTCCAGATATGATCAAGATTACACTAGAACAAAAGGAAACAATCCAAAAGTTTGCTACAAGAAATTCAAACGCAAAGGATATGTTTTTCCTAGGAAGAGGCTTAGATTATGCAGTAGCCCTTGAAGGTTCTTTGAAGATGAAGGAAATATCCTACGTCCACTCCGAAGCCTATGCAGCAGGTGAGTTGAAGCATGGTACTATAGCACTTATTGAGAAGGGCACATTAGTAGTAGCAATACTTACTCAAGATCAACTCGTTGAGAAGCTGATAAGCAACGTGAAGGAAGTAAAGGCAAGAGGCGCCGCTGTATTTGCCATAGCTAAGGAAGGCAACAAGGATATAGAGACAGTGGCAGACTATACATTGTATATACCAAATGTATCAGATATATTAGCTCCTGTAGTATCAGTAATACCATTACAGTTAATGGCATATTATATGGCAGTAGAAAAAGGCTGTGATGTTGATAAGCCAAGGAATTTGGCGAAAAGCGTTACTGTGGAGTAGGGGAGTAGGATAGATGGGACTTTTGTACAATGAGAATAAAGTTATGAGCTAAATGCGATATTGAAAGCTTATATTTAGATAATAATCTAAGTATAAGCTTTTTTTACTGATTTATGCATGAGAATTTGTGATAAAAATAGAAGAAATTAGAAGGAATTTGCTATTAATTAGGGAATTTTATGAGTAGTAGAAATTAATAGGTAGGTGTGAAAACGATAACTGACTAACTGTCGTGTGGCGCCTGTTAATTTTTTGCAATTTTATTTTGTGTTTCTGACTATATATTATATTAAAGTAGATATAACAGAAAAAATTAATGCTAATAAAAACATACCTAGTATTAGCATTATAAAAAAAGAATTATGTAGAACTATCAGATGTGATATTAAAAACTTTGGATTTTTATAGAAAATAATATATAATCAGTATATTATATACTATAATTTTACATGGAAGGAAATGAAAAATGAAGAAAATATATTTACCAAAGCTTGATTATATTGAAATTGACAATTATTCTTTGTATATTAATCAACCTAAATTTAAATTTACTTTTTTAGATGGTATTAGTGCAATTGTAGGAGTAAACGGAATAGGTAAAACAACATTTGTTAACATTATAATATATTGCTTAGTTGGTCATAAAAAAGTTTATAATGACAAACCTAAAAAAAACTCGAAAAAGAAAGAAGTAGAATATGAGGATATTGATTTTTTTTCTTCAAGAATGAGTGGAAAATTTGATAGTGATAAAAATGCTCAAGCAGTTGCATATGTTTACTTTTCAATTAATAATTTTCAAATAAAAATAGGTAGAAGTTTATATGAAAATAAAATAACAAGTTTAAATATTAATGGAAGAGAATCTTCAAATTCTGATGAAGAAAACTACCAACAGTTAATTACAGATATATCCGGAATAAACACATTTAGAGATTTTGAAAAAATAATTAGAACATTTTTATTTTTTGATGAATCTAGAATGAATATTGCATGGGAAACAGATACTCAAGATGAAATATTAAGGATACTTTTATTTGATGAGAAATACTTTATAAAATTTAAAGAATTAGAAGAAGAAGTTACTACTTTAGATTCTAAAGGTAGACACGCAAGTGAAAATAGAAGGATGGCAAAGATAGCCTATAAGAGCTTAATAGATGATAAAAATAAATTGGTGAAGGATGTAACTAAAGGTCATGAGAAAACTGATATAGCAAAGTTATTTGAAAAGAAGAATTTTTTAGACGAAGAAAAGTTAAAAATACAAAATGAAATGGAATCAATTATTCGAAAAATTAATGAACAAGATAGTGAATTAAATAACTTAATTGGGGAAAAGGAGAATATCTCATTTAAAATAGAAAAAATTGAAGAAGAAATTTCTAAATTAGAAACGAAATTATATACAAGTGTATATGATAGCTTGCCCGATTATTATTATACCCTTGAACATTCAATTGGAAATGATGGAAAGTGTTTGATATGTGGATCTAAGAGTAAAGAAATAAAAATTAGTTCTTTAAGTAAAATAAACAATGGACAGTGCTTAGTTTGCTCTTCTAAAATAAAGCCAAACGAAGAAATAGATCCGCAAAGCATTATTGAAATTAATAGTTTAAATACAAAAAAAGTAGAAGTTATAAATTTGTTACAAAATAAAAATGCAGAA
This sequence comes from uncultured Clostridia bacterium, assembly GCA_942492835.1. Taxonomy (GTDB): domain Bacteria; phylum Bacillota; class Clostridia; order Lutisporales; family Lutisporaceae; genus GWB2-37-7. The sequence continues at coordinate 2,646,270 of OW818645.1, forward strand.
ATTATCCGAATGAAGCGGCTAATAGAAAATAATAATTTAGAAATAAACAAACTAAATAAAGCTCTTGATGATAAAAAAAGAGAAATAATCTATATTGAATTATTAATTTCAGGAAATAATATAGAAAATCAGACAGATACTTATACTGAAATATTAAAATCTAAACAAGGTACTATTGCGAAACTAGAAGAAGAAATAAATAATGCCTATACTTTAAGAGACATAAAAAAGAAAGAACTTTTAGAGTATAATGCAAAATTTAAAAAAACAATAAATAATTTAAATATCAATTTATCTGAATATTTCAATAAGTATGCTAGCACATTTATAGGATTAGAATGTGAATTAACTGTTGATGAAAAAGAAATCAATAAAATACCGCATATAGTATATCTCCCTAAGATTGATGGAGTAATAAGAAAGAATATCTGGGCAGTTTCTGAATCACAAAGATTCTTTTTAGATCAAGCATTTAGGATGGCCATAATTGATTATTTGCAAAATACAATTAATGGGTTTAGCACATATTTTATTACCGAAACTCCAGAGGGGAGTTTAGATATTGCTTATGAAGTACAAGTTGCGAAAATGTTTATGCAGTTTTCAGAATCATGCAATAATATAATTTTCACATCGAATTTAAATAGTTCTAGTTTTTTAAGAGAGATTTTTGAAAAGATTAATAAAAATGAGAGAAAGAGTAGAATTTTGAATTTGTTAGATAAGGGTAAGATGACAACAGTTCAAAGTGTAAATATTGATAAATTAAATGCGAAATTATTAGAATTATTAGGAAGTGGTTATTAAATGAAAGAAGAACACATAATTAATAATGACTTGGTTACTGTAGCATATTTTATGTATGAAAATGGCTGGGATGGCTCAAACAAGTCTAATTTTCAGCGCGTTTTATATTTTTCGGCGGCACTATCTCCTATTTTTATTCGAGACTATAATTGGAATTATAGCTTTTCTAATACTATTTTCGGACCATATAATAGTATGATAAAGAATGAATTAGAGAAATTATCAATTAAAGGATTATTAGAATTGACTGAAAGAAAGGTGTATATTAACAGAGTTGAAGAACGATATATAATTACTTCAAAAGGTAAAACTTGGTGTGAAGATTTGTTATTTAGGATTAATAGTGAAAATGCTAAAATAAAGTGGTTCAAAATAATCGTAAAAGTATTAAGTATATATGGGGAGAACTTTTTATCTAAATTAATTAAAGAAGATCCAAATGTTTACTCTCAGAATGAAATAAATAGAAATGCCAGAATTATTACAGATAATAGTGAAGAAAACTTATCTAAAGAATTTTTTGAATTCTTAAAAGAAAAAGGGAAAGATAAGTTGAATATTGAATCACAAAAAGACGAAGATTATCTATTACTTTTTTTTGATATCCTTTATAGAAAGTATAAAGGAGGTAATAAGTAATGAATATATATGAATATTTTGATAAGGAAGTAGATAAGATATTTGAGCATTCACCTTCCATTTTACTTGAAAAACTATTAGGGGAAAACTCAAAAATTATGGCGTTAGATGTTATAAAGTTATTTGTCTCTTTACAAGAGAAATGGCAATACTATAAAAAGCATAATATACAATTTAGTATTATTATTGATGAAGATAAAAAAGGTAATAAAGAAGAGAAAATCTATAGTTATAATTTCGGAAATGATATAAGAGAAATTTTGAATACTGCTTTATATAAGGCGATAATATATGTCATTGATATAGATGGAAATATTATCAATAAACAGTTTAAACAGCAAAGTGTAACATTTGAAAAAACGTGTACGGCATCATTTGAAACAAATTCTGTTGGTTTTTTCTTGGGGATAAATGGAATCGATGCAATAATAAGAGGGAAAGTGTATAAGGCTGAAAATCACCTAGATAGTTATAATGATATGATGTATTCAACACTACTTAGCATAACTGAATATAGAAAGTTATTAAATAAGTTTATTGATAATGAAGTAATGTATGATCCCTTATCTAGATATTTTGCTAGTAAAAATACTTTACAAACAAAATTACATTATTTATTGGACAAGCATCATAAGTTGTTACATTCTAAACCAGAGAAAAGTTTTCAAAATGACTTGGAGTTTTTTCTTAAACAAAATTGTATTGATGAAGTTTTGACAGAAGTTCATAATAAATCTAATGATAGATATGATATATGGGTATCAACAAGTGATAATCTTTTATATGTTTTTGAGATAAAGTGGCTAGGAAAATCTATTACGCCTGACGGAGGAATATTTAGTGCATATAATGATTGTGAAAGGGCGATTAGTGGAGCTTATCAATTGAAAAATTATGTAGATGATGCGGAAAAATATTCATATATTCTAGCAGATACCAAAATACATTGCGGTGTATTAGTGATTTTTGATTGTAGAGATGAGATGAGTGATCCTATATACCCTGAGGAGTTTGAAAAATACTATCAGATTGATCTAAAGCAACATTTTAAAATAGAAAAGGAAAAAGTATCGTCAAGTCAGATATATAAGCAACTAATAAAGATAAAGAATTAAAATATTATAGTAATTGGGAAGAAAATTTATTAAACATTGAGTTTAATAAATTTTCTTAGTAATTACTATAACGCTTTCTCTGAGACCAGTAATTAAATTCTTTTGCTGGCTACTTGGCTTAATAGTTCGTGCTTCTCTGATTTCCTCTACAGTAAATCCATTATTCTCTGCTATTTCAGCAACTATTTCATCAGTTTTTATTTCAACACCATAATATGCAGAATTGGCTACATTAAAAAATATCATGCCATCCTGGGCAATTTTTGGATAAAGAATTTTAAAAAGAATATTCAAATCTTCGAAATAGCCCTTAATCATATTTAACAAACTTCCATTCCAAAATTCCTGTTCGTGTTCTGAAATACTTGACACAGCTTCCTTAAGCAACTCAATATCAAGGCATCGTACTTCATCCCATTTGACTTGAACATGGGAACGCATAGTTTTTTTTCGAAGTTCTTTCAATGAATCATAATCGCTTATATAATCTAACATTTTTAGTTCGATCATGTAAGTATCTGTATAATCACGGGAGTTCAAATAGGGTGGAGAGGTAATAATTAAATCTATTGAGTCATCTGCAACTTTCACGGATAAATTTTTTCTAACATCTCCAAAGTGGCAGTTTTTATAATTGCTAAGAAAATTAGTCTTTCCTTTTCTATATTTTTCAAGCTTGCATATATCAGGAAGAATTACCTCTTTAAGCTTTTGCTTGAAAATTTGATGTACATCAGATCTAGTATAATTTACTGTTTGTTGCCAGTTTTTTTTATAAGATACACATTTGCCATTTCGATAAACATTACTAACTTCTAGTAAAATGGATGCTAGAGCAATTTTAAATAAATTTTGATATCTGCTATTCTTGAGGTTTCTTATAGCATATTTTATGTCTAATATACCTTTCATAATCTCTATGTTAAAATTCCACTTTTTTAGACCCGGTTTTTCAACAATTGTTCTTGTACTTTGTTGTGGGAAGTATGACTCAATATCAATTTTATAGTTTTCTAGAGATTCACAGATTTCATTATATAACTGATCAAAAGTTCTTTTAGTGTACTTCGTGTAAAGTTTTGTCAATGAAAGGTTATACATAAATGGACTTACTTCAAAAGATATGCAATTAATACCAAGCTTTTGAAGCTCAAGTGGTGTTGTTCCACTACCAGCAAAAGGTTCCAAACAGTTTCTAGGTTGTTTAGAATACCTAGCATTAAATTCATCTACAATATTCAATATGAATTCTTTAGAGTATCCTTCAACAAAAGGGTACCAACCATGGATATAGGTATTTTTATTTTTATTAAACTGCATTATAGAACCATACTGGTTTGTATAATCTTTAATTGTATATTTAGAGTTAGGCATCTATGCTACCTCCTTTATATGCTTGTCCCACTAAGAAATATATTCAGGAATAAAAACCCTTAGAATTATTGCACAAGGGTTTTTATTATATAGTTTTTGATATTAATATCTAAATTATATAATATACGTATATTATTATCAAGCAGTTTTAAACTCTATTTGTTCCAAACATTTTATAATACAATATATGTAATGCGAAATTTTAACTATATTATTTCCAAACTATATATGTAAAAAGAAATGTATGAATATAAATGTATAAGGCTTTGAGTGGATGTTAATTCCAAACATTTTTACACCGCCACATTTTTGTGCAATGAGAATAAAGTTATAAGCTAAATGCGATATTGAAAGCTTATATTTAGATAATAATCTAAGTATAAGCTTTTTTTACTGATTTATTCATAAGAGTTTGTGATAAAAATAGAAAAAATAGAAGGAATTTGCTATTAATTATGGAATTTTATGAGTAGTAAAAATTAATAGGTAGGCGTGAAAACGATAACTGACTAACTGTCGTGTCTGGGAAAGTACTGATAAACACCACATTAATATTTTAAAAACTAATATTTTAAAATTCTAAGCTCTAAAATACGCTATATAGGATTTTATTACACTATGCAATGATTTACTATTCCCAATAAACATAGATTTTTCAAATGTGACGACTTTATCAGCGTTTTCTCTGGCACCTGTTATTTTTTAACTAATTATTTTTCCATCTTTCAAAATAGCCTGCATTGTCTGCTAAAAACTCCCCAGAAATGGTTATATATTGTCCATCTTCTGTTTTATTTTCTTTAAGTATTGGTACTGGATTACACCCGCCTTTTACAATTTCAACATCATCTACACCGAAGACGTTACCACAGTTTTGACAAACTAGGGTGTCCCCTACCTGTTCATAGTATCCCTTACCTGAGTCAAAACAAACTTGACATGTGTTTAATGCAGTTCTTATAGAACCATCGTTGGCTTTTAAAGCTATGATCTCCATATAATTCTCAGCCTCTTTGTATGAATAAAAAGAAGCTTTCTCTGTAATATCAGCTTTTGTTATCTTAAAATCAACTCCATCCAAAACACCTTCAGTTATATTGCCTACTACTACATCATTATTTTGCGCAGCATCATTTCTAGGTACAATCAGCTTATAACCAACAAATACTATCAATAGAAGAACGGCTACTAGTACATAGTTATTAATAGATTTCTTGATTTCTGCATTATTTTTTTTTGATTTACTCAATACTCTCCACTCCTTCACATTATTTATTAATAGAATACTTTAATATTGTGAAGAAGTTATGGAGATATGCGATTATTTAATTTAATTATAGGCTGTATTTTTGATAATGCTGCTATCAAAGAGTAGAAAATGAACAAGCTGGGATTGTATGAATCAAACCCAGCTTGTTTATATATAATAGGTATAAACATTCCATGGGTTTGGTTAGTCTATATATTTATTAGAGACTTTACAGATTTATTTTTTCTCCACAATATCTTCACAAGTTACAATTATAATAAAGATGAATTAAAAGTAAGAAATTAACTCCTCATTTTTTGATATACAGTTGTATATCAAAAAAAATTTACAATTCATATACATAGGGGAGGTACTGTATATTATTTATTAATTCTAATTACTTAATATAAATATACTTTAGTATTACATTATATTGGGATATTACTTCTGTATAAGAAAGGTGAGAATATATGAGAACTGAAAATTTTAAAATAATAGGGATGACATGTGCAGCATGTGCTAAAGCAGTTGAGCGAGCTGTAAAAAAACTTGATGGAGCGAGTGAAGTTAATGTTAATGTAGCTACAGAAAAAATGGCTGTTCAATTCGATGAACAAAAGATAGGTATTGAAATAATAAAAGCAGCCGTATCAAAGGCTGGGTATGAAGCTCTGGAAGAAATAGAAGCAAAGGAAATATCTGTTCCAATATCAGGAATGACCTGTGCAGCATGTGCAAAATCAATAGAAAAAGCAGTAGGCAAACTTGATGGGGTAGAAAGTGTAAATGTCAATTTTGCAACAGAGAAGGCTTTAATTAAATATAATCCGAAGACCGTAAGACTTTCTGAAATAAAGCAAGCCATTTCAAAAGCAGGATATAAAGCACTAGAAATTGAAGACAAAAATACAATAGATGAAGATAAGCTACGTAAGGAAAAAGAAATAAGAACTCTTTGGACTAAGTTCATAGTATCTGCCATTTTCTCAATACCGCTACTATATATAGCGATGGGTCCAATGGTGACATGGTGGAACTTTCCAATACCAAGCTGGTTAGAACCGATGCAGTTTCCTTTAACTTATGCCTTTACAGAAATATTACTGGTAATACCTGTAATAATAGCGGGATATAGATTTTATACTGTAGGCTACAAAGCTTTATGGAGAAGAAGTCCAAATATGGACTCGCTAATTGCAATAGGTACTACAGCAGCAGCTATTTATAGTTTATACTCTACTTGGAGAATATCTTTAGGAGATTTTATATACGTTGAGGACTTATATTTTGAGACAGCGGGCGTAATTATAACCCTTATACTATTAGGAAAATCATTGGAAGCTGTATCAAAGGGTAGAACATCAGAGGCAATCAAAAAGCTAATGGGACTTGCCCCAAAAACAGCTATAGTAATTCAAGATGATAAAGAAATTGAAATTCTTATAGAAGAGGTTGAAGTTGGACATATTATACTAGTAAAGCCAGGGGAGAAAATACCTGTTGACGGAGAGGTTGTAGAAGGACTTACATCCATAGATGAGTCAATGCTTACAGGGGAGAGTATGCCTATAGAAAAGAAAGCAGGAGACAAAGTCTTTGCTGCAAGTATAAATAAAAATGGCTCAATCAAATTTAAAGCTACAAAAATTGGCAGTGATACTGCTTTGGCACAGATTATAAAGCTGGTTGAGGATGCTCAAGGCTCCAAAGCTCCTATTGCTCAAATGGCCGATATAGTCTCAGGATATTTTGTACCAATAGTCTTTATGATTGCAGTAGCAACAACGATAATTTGGTTACTGGCAGGAAAAGATGCAGTATTTGCACTAAAGACATTTATTGCAGTACTTGTTATAGCTTGCCCTTGCGCACTTGGTTTGGCAACACCAACAGCTATAATGGTTGGTACTGGTAAGGGTGCTGAATATGGTGTTTTAATAAAAGGTGGAGAGGCTCTAGAAACTGCACATAAAATAAACACAATAGTATTTGATAAAACAGGAACGATAACAGAAGGAAGTCCAGAGGTTACAGATGTACTGACAACAGCAATCGTAGATGAAAAGAAACTGCTACAGTTGGCTGCCTCTGCAGAAAAAAGCTCTGAACATCCGCTAGGTGAAGCAATTGTTAGAGGAGCTGAAAATAAAGGACTTGAAATTATGAAGCTGGATAGCTTCAATGCAATACCAGGTCATGGGATAGAAGTTGTCATTGATGGTAAGCAGATGCTTCTTGGTAACAGAAGACTGATGATGGAAAGAGAAATTTCACTGACACAGTTGGAGGAACAGTCTAATAAACTGGCTTCTGAGGGCAAGACACCTATGTATATAACCATTGATAATAAGTTGGCAGGCATTATCGCCGTTGCAGACGTTGTTAAGGAAAGCAGTGCAAAGGCCATAGCAAAGCTTCATAAAATGGGAATTCAAGTTGCCATGATTACCGGTGATAATAGAAGGACTGCAGAAGCAATCGCCAAGCAGGTAGGTATAGATAGAGTATTGGCAGAGGTATTACCTCAAGATAAAGCAAATGAGGTAAAGAAGCTACAGCAGGAAGGCAAAAAGGTAGCTATGGTAGGTGATGGTATAAATGATGCACCAGCACTTGCACAAGCAGATATTGGTATTGCAATAGGCTCTGGTACAGATGTAGCGATGGAATCAGCAGATATTGTTTTGATGAGAAGCGATCTTATGGATGTACCTACAGCAATACAATTAAGCAAAAGTACTATAAGAAATATTAAGCAGAACTTATTCTGGGCATTTGGCTACAACGCTGCTGGTATACCAATAGCAGCGGGCGTGTTATACGCCTTCGGCGGACCGCTATTAAACCCTGTTTTCGCAGCAGCTGCAATGTCACTTAGCTCTGTATCAGTATTGACAAACGCCTTAAGGCTAAAGAGATTTAAGCCTTATAAATAAATAAAATACCAATAAAATTAAAATGGAGGAATATAAAATGAAAAAGCAAATTAGTATTGAGGGTATGAGTTGTGGTCATTGCGTATCACATGTTGAGGAAGCATTAAAGGAAATTGGAGCGACAAAAGTTGAAGTGAATTTACAAGGTAAATATGCTGTAGCAGAAGCAGACATCGAAATAGAAGACTCTAAAATTAAAGAAACTATTGAAGAAGCAGGATACGATGTAGTTGAAATTATAAACTTATAACTAAAAATCATTAATTGGAGTGAATATTGTGAGGGAAGAAATGGAGAAGTTAAGATGAAAAAAAGAATAATAATGGCAGCAATGGCACTGACAGTGGTATTTGCACTATCAGCGTGCCAATTAACAGACGTAGTAGCAAAGGGATCAGTAGCATCTTTTGATACAGTGGTTAGCAGACTTGGAGATAAAGTTACATCTGATGAGGAATTTAATGCTTGGGCTTTAACATCGCCAACTGGGGAGAGATTCCTGCTTGGGAAAGACTTCAGTGGCAATATTGACACAATGCAGGAATTTGATGCTCAGCCATTTTTAAATGCAGGCTTGGATCCAGCAAAGTTACCTTTGGACACATATATATATGATCAAGCTAAGAATAAGATTATGGTTAATGGAGAGCTTGGCGCAGACAAATTTAATTATAGTGGAGATCCAAAGGTGTTAGATACATTTAAGGAAGTTCTAAGAACACATAGAGCATCAATAGGTTACCATGAAAATCTAGATCATTATGGAATAGCAATGGGTAATGGAAACATGTTCGAATGGGCAAAGGATATGAGTACAAATGATAAGGACATCGTATTTGTATTAAATCCAGAACCATTTATCAGCGCAGGCGCTGATCCGGCTAAAGTTGAAGGCTGGGTATTTACTAAGGTAGAGGTAATGGATAAGAACGGTAAGCCAGAGCAAATAGATAAGTTATTAAAGCCTTTTGAGCTTAATTAAGAATCCCTCAAGAACCCTCAAGTGCCAGGCACCGAACATAAGAACATATTCACAAAATGCACATCTTCTGCTAAGTGGTAGCAGAAGATGTGCATTTTTTTATGGGAAGACCTTGGAGAGAAGAGTATAGGGGTGGAATATATCATGTAATAACAAGAAGCAACAATAAGAAGTATATTTTCAAATATAACATAGACAAGTAATACTTTTAACTGTCTATCTGCCGTGCCCGACACCTATTCTTTGCCAAATGATAATTCATAGCATACTTGTAAATTTTCACAAGATGAAGTATATTATGATTAACAAGCACGTAATCGAATTGTGAAATGGACTACATCAGTGTTCAAGAAGGCGTAGAATGAATAATAAGCAGAAATAATTCAAATTCCGAAGAAAATGAGGGTCAATCCATGAAAGATCAGATAGAGGATGCACAAAGGGGCTTAACCAAATCATTTCAGTCTCTTTTTGGAGAACAAGAACTGCTTGCGAAAGTAATCGAGTTCTTCCCATATCCGATTCAGATTTTCTCCATTGATGGAACAGCAAGGATGATTAACAAAGCAGTGCTGGAGATGCTCGGCATAAAAAGCGTGGAAGCCCATGTGGGTAAATACAATGTTTTTGAGGACCCAACTGTACATCAATTTGTGAACCAGATTAAGCAGGTTTTAACAGGTAAAACCGTATATCTTACCGATGTCAGTGCGTCTTATCGTGATTTAATCCGGTATTTTGATGTGGAGGACAGGGATATACAAACCATAAGCGCAAATGTTACATCCTTCCCTTTGATAAACAATGATGGTGTGATAGAGTATTTTGCTTCTGTTTTCATATTTATTAAATTATACCGGGGAAGAGAAGAAATTGGTTGGGCCAGACAATACATAGAAACACATTGGCATGAACCTTTTGATTTGAGCAAAACAGCAAAGGCCGCCTGCCTCAGCAAGGCACATTTCACAAAGCTGTTTAGGAAACATACTGGTGTAACACCACATGAGTATTATATCAATTACAAAATCAGCAAATTGAAGGAAAAACTGCTGGATTCTAACCTTTCTATCGCACAGGCCTTTGCCGCCTGCAGCATGGATTATAACGGCAATTCCGCAAGATTATTCAGAGAAAAGGTTGGCGTTTCCCCATCTGTATATCGAAAAATATAAGAGTAAAATGAATTGTCCTATAAAGTAATAAGAGGAAACTGGACTTTGGTTTAGTACGAAAGTTCGGCTTCTTTTTTTTATTTAAAATCAGCATTTTTTGTACTAATTAAAAGCATATTCAATCTATCCTTACAGCAAGCTAGTTAATAAGATATTGATAGTAGCTATCAATATCTTGGATGGAAGAAGAATTCTTATGGGTGATAGAACGAAACAACAACTACTTGAGGAACTGTCAGCAGTACAGAAAATGCTGGAGGAACAATAGCACCCAGGGCGGAGTAATACAAACAATATCTATAATCCATAAGTATGGTCGTAATTATATTAATCCTAAAATGAGGAGGATAAAATGAAAAAGTGTTTAAAATCGTTTAGTTGCCTGATCATAGCAGTGATGCTTCTGGTTCCACTGCAGCCAAGGGTCTTTGCAGACACCTCAATGACCTGGTTTGACTTTCATTATCGATATATCAACAATGGGACAGAAATCGAAATTATGAGCTATTGGGGAACGGACTCAGATATTACGGTTCCATCCTGTATTTATGATGTCCCAGTTACAAGTGTCAATCTATTGGCCATCCTGCACCCTGAGGCTCTCAGAAGTGTAGGAATTCCTGCAGGAGTGACTGAGATTAAGGCTGGTTCCCTACAAAATTGCCCAAATCTGAGAGAACTCGATTTTTGGGGCAATGCCCCTCATGTATGGGGCAGCCAAAATGGACAGCCCTTCGCAAACAATGCACCTGGCTTTAAAATATACTATCTTCCAGGTAAAACAGGCTTTACCAATCCATGGTATGGGCACTCCCCAGCAGTGGCACCTGCGCCTTTTATAGATCATGCTTATTATAAATCAAAAGGCTATACCTACCAGATACTTCCTGACAATAGTGCGGCTATTGTTAAATACAACTATGGAGATTATCAGCCTGATGTAGTGATTCCAGCTCAATTGGAAGGTCATCCCGTCAGCAAAATCGGTCCTGGCACTTTTAAGTATGACCGTATAAACAGCGTAAGTATTCCCGATGGGGTCAAAAGTATTGGAGAGTATGCCTTTCAATATTGCGGGCTTAAGGATGTAACAATTCCTGGCAGCGTTACCCGAATCGAAGAAAGAGCCTTTTACCATTGCGGTCTAGAGAGGGTCTCACTGCCATGGCAAGTGACTTTTATCGGAGATGAAGCTTTTAGAGAGTGCAGCGAGCTACGGATGGTCAAGGTTTTCGGCGAACCGCCAAGCATAGGTGTTTCTGCTTTTGAATCATGTGCTACTGATTTAACGATTTACCATCTCCCTGGAGTATCTGGGTTTACCGATCCTTGGAACGGCTATAAGACAGCAGTGCTACCCACAGTACCAAGTAGCAATGGGGGACAGCAGCAGGCTTCTACCATTGTACTACAGGCTCAGGCAGGAGCAGTCAATATAACCCTTAATTGGAACCGTATCACTGATTCAAGAGAGATATCTGGATTCAATGTTTATAAAGGAGTCTCCCCACAGGAGCTGACTAGCCAAACCGAAGCAGAGGCTTATGTTACCAGCACTTCATACTCAGATCGCATGGTACAAAGCGGTACAGTATATTACTATTGCGTTAAGCCTGTTTATGAAGATAACAGCACTGGAGCGCCTTCCAATATTGTGTCTGCAATGACACAGCTCTCCTCCGAGACAGCTCAAGCTGGAACCATTCAGTTGACAGTTAACAATCCCATAATGGAAAGTAACGGAGTGCTGAGGAAAATCGATTCAGGTTTTGGCACTGCTCCGTTAATAAAGGATGGCAGGACTTATCTCCCTATCCGTGCAGTGATTTGCGAAATCGGAGGTGATATTGAGTGGGATAGCACTGAAAAAAAGATTACCATTCATTATGACAAGGCAATGGTTGAATTATGGATTGGACAAACCAAAGCACGCATAAACGGTATCGAGACAACAATGCCGGCAGCACCATTTATTTCTGAAACTGGGCGTACCATGTTGCCCCTGAGGTTTATAGGAGAAAGTCTTGGATGCGAGGTCTCCTGGGATGGGGTCAAAAAATCAGTTACCATCACCTATGAAAAAGATATTGATGACGCTTCAGATGTCTCTAACGACGCAGATGTGTCGTCAAGCAGGGTTCCTGACACTATTTCTGCACCTGTAATTTCCAATTTACAACTATTAGAGTACGATGATGGTGTTCCTTATTTCCGAATGGAGGTGTTCATCCCAGAAATGGTCAGGACTTTGGATCAGGTACGTCCATCTGATGGCTGGGTTGATATGGAGAGCCTTAAAGTAGTTGATGGCAGTGATGAGATTCCGGATGGAGGAGGTCTGGAGGTATTCATGCAGACACCTGTTTTAGGAAAAGACGGAGCATATTATATAACCTTTGAAGCTATAGACGAAGGCGGACTTTCGGAGATATTAATTAATGAAAGGAGTTATACTTTCAAAACTCGTTTCAATTACACATACGGTGTTGGAGACGATTATGAATATGTATATTCACCTTGGTCAAATGAATTGTCTGGTCAATCGAAGTGGTACAGCCATAGTGAAGAATAAGCAATTGTCTCCACTCATGGACAAAACCACTCAGATTCTATAAATAAAAAATATTAATTGGAGGATGTTATGATGAAGAAAAAAATATTGGCTTGCTTACTCACACTGATTATGATTATTGCAATGTTCCCGATGAACACACTGGCTGCTCTGCCAGATGGTGTCCCCTCATCCCTTGAGTCCCTTACCATTAAGAGTATTGAACTAAAGCATAACGAAGAGGGAGTACCTTATTTTGATGCTCAGGTATATATACCCCAGAGTGTTCTCGACTTGGACAGTAATGCTCCTGGCGGTGGCTCTGTCTTCTGGGAATATTCAGTGAAGGTTGACGATGGTTCTTGGGAAGAGTTTGGCGGCGGTGGATATATCAACGTTTACACCGGTGGTGAAGATGGTGGAGCACCAGTCAGTGCTGGTAACTTCTCGATTACGTTTGATCCCATTGATGAGGGAAGTTTGACCTCCGTCGATATTAAAAATCATATTTATTCCTACCAGCTCCGTGTTTACTACGATTACTATGAAGGCTGGCCTGATGTTCAGCCAATTTACTCCCCTGTTTCCAATATAGTTACAATCGGATCGGGCAGCTTTTACTCCGATGCAAGTACATGGGCTGAGTCAGAGCTCAAAAAAGCAAATGACTTAGGTCTTATCCCCGAGATTCTAAAAGGCGCCGATATGACAAAGCCTATCACACGTGAGGAGTTTTGTGAGCTTGCAGTATTGCTTTATGAGAAGATAACAGATAAGTCTGTTGAAGCAGTATCTCCTAACCCATTTACAGACACTAGAAATGCACAAATTCTGAAGGCTTATAAAATAGGAATTACTTCGGGCACCTCAACTACCACATTTTCTCCTAATGTTTTGATTAACAGAGAACAATGTGCAGCCATGCTGTTTAGAACAATAAAAGCTATTAAGCCTGACGGAGATTACAGCATTGCTGGTATAAAGGATTTCCCTGATCAGAAATTTATATCAACATGGGCTGTAGATGCCACAAAATACATGTCTAAGATGGGTATCATCACTGGAGATGCTCATGGAAACTTTATGCCAAAGGCAACTACAAGTGCACAGGTAGCCGCAGGCTATGGTATGGCAACCAGAGAACAGGCCATAGCATTGACAGTAAGAATATATGAGAAAACAAACTAAATATTTTTTGCAATTGAATAATGGAGCATTGCTTTCAATGCTCCATTATTTGCAGATTCGGAGGTTATTATGAAAAATAAAAAGCTGTTTGCCATACTTCTAAGCTTTGTGATGCTTGTAATGCTGATGCCGACAGTTTCAGCGGTAGAGCTTCCGCAGGGAGTGCCTGGTCGATTGGATGCACCATCCCTTGAGAAGGTGGAGCTGATTTATCTGGAAAGACCAAGAGAGACTGAAAAGCTGGCTGCTTTTAAATTACAGGTGAAGCTGCCGCAGACTGCACTTGATTTAGATGCTAAACGTCCAACTGGAGGAATTACAATTATCGAATATTTTGCTAAAGTTGACGATGGTGAATGGGTAACTCTTGAGGGTGGCGGTTATATGGATGATTTAATCGGAGAGCCGACTTTCAAGGTTCCTGGAAAAAGCAATACCTTCTATGCGACAGCTTATGCAGGAGAATATGGTAATTTAACAGCAATTGATCTCAATAATCACACATACAGCTTTAAGGTTCAGCTTCATTATATTTATTATTTCGGAAGTAATGACAATCAGGATTCTGACTACGTGTACTCGGATTTTTCCAATATATTAACCTTTGGTAAAAATGGTGTTTCAGAAAAGACTACAGATTGGTCGAAGGCAAGTACATGGGCTTCATCAACACTGCAAAGGGCAGCTGATTTAGGACTGCTGTCAGGTATTTTAAAGGGAACCGATATGACAAAGCCCATAACTCGGGAGGAATTCTGCGAGCTAGTCATATCATTGTATGAAGTATCTACCGCACAGCGGGCTGAAGTAGCTGTATACAATCCATTTTCAGACACTCAAAACCAACAGGTTTTAAAAGCGTACAAGCTTGGTATTACTTCAGGCACTTCTACTGACACCTTTTCTCCAGGAGCTTTTATCAGCCGTGAGCAAATGGCAGGCATGCTGTTTCGTACAATCAAGGTAATTGCACCATCAGCAGATTATAATGTTACAGGTAAGAAAACTTTTCATGACCAAAGCCGCATTTCTTCATGGGCAATTGAAGGTATAAAATATTTATCCGATAAAGGAATTTTTGCAGGTGATAACAAGGGTAATTTTTTGCCTAAGAACATGGCTACAAGAGAAGAGTCCGTAGCTGTTATACTCAGAGCCTACAATATAGTACCAAAGTTTACAGTGCAGGATAATAAAATTACCTCAGGAACTCCAGAGCATCCATCACAAACACGCCTAAAATTGCCAGAGGCATTTCCCAATGAAATTCCTTTTGCAGCTGATGCTGTGATACAGCAAATTGTTGATGACAGTGACGCAGAAAACTTTCCTAGTATCACCATGGGGTATACAAGTAGCAAAACCTTAACACAAATCAAGGCCATGTACAAGGAATTCTTGAAAAACGATGCAGATGCTACTGAACAGGAAATTAGTGGTATGTATATTCTTACAGGTCATATAAGTAATTACGAATTTAATGTATTGTACCTTAACGGGCAAACACATTTGACAGTTACATTTGAGTGATGAAAGTGAGTGAAAGGCATCGAACATAAGAACATATTCGTAAAAAACACATCTTCTGCTAAGTGGTAGCAGAAGATGTGTTTTCGTATGGGAAAACCTTGGAGCGAAGAGTATAAGGGTGGAATATATCATGTAATTGCAAGAGGCAATAATAGGGAGTAAAATATAGAAGTAGTGAGCATTCTGAAGGGGGAATAAAGCAATATGAAAAGAGTAATAATCTTTATTTTGCTACTTTTATCTTATGCTATTACCACATTATCATTAAGCATAATATATCAAAATATTCAAAGCGGATTATTACGACATAATTATGATTTGTTGATTATACATAGCAAATATACAAATGCAATTTTCGCAGTAGGTTTAATAAATGTATTTTTCATTCTTTGGTTTAGAATATATACAGCAGAAAGTAGCTTTAAAGTTCGCTCAATAAAAGTCAAGTATTTGGTTCTCGCAGTTTTATTTTTTTGTATGACGAATATATTTGCGGTTGTTGACATGTTTTCTTATAGTGTTATACGGGATGATGGGCTTTATATTCGAGAAAATATATTTAGCAAAACTGAATTTTTTGACTGGGGGAAAATCAAAAATGCCAGTATCGAATATAACTATGGAACTGGAAAGCATAGAAATAACGTATACTTTCACTATTTCTTAAATTTACCGGATGAAAGGAAAATAGATTTAAAAAATTCAGAAGAGTTTAGAAATTGGGAAAAAGTAATTTTTATTGATGATTATTTAAAGACAAAAGGCATGAAATTTAACAGATACTCAATTGATAATGATACTTATAAAAAACTGCTGGTTGAGTATGAAAGTGAGTTTAACTACAATGCTGATAAGGTTTTTGAAAAAATATTTGTTTATAACCTGTAAGTGCAAGGCGCTGAGCAAAAGAGCAAATTCACAAATATACATCTTCTGCTAAGTAGTAGTAGAAGATGTATTCTTTTATGAGAAGACCTTGGAGAGAAGAGTATAAGGGTGGAATATATCATGTAATTGCAGAGGAAACGCAAATATTAGGAAACATATAGGAGGAATAATAATGAAACAGTATTTTATAAAAAATGAAAGTATTGAAGTAAGAATTAGCGAGTGGGGGAATAGTGAAGACCCAGTTATTATTTGTTTCCATGGGCTTGGTAGTACAAATCTGAGTTTCTTAGAATTAGGAGAATTATTAAGTTATAAATATCATATTTTCTCAATAGATTTACCTGGTCATGGAAAAACTCCCGCATTTAAAAGAGACGAAGATTACGGTATCCCAAATCTAATAAATTGGATTGCTAAGGTGATCGAATTTATTAAAATAGATAGTTTTTACTTAATGGCTCACTCTTGGGGCGGTTGTGTTGCTTTACATTATGCAGCACAGTATCCCGAAAGGATAAAGAAAATTATACTTTTAGATGGGGGTTATCATGTAAAGCAATTTGAATATGATTATTTCTCAAGTATTCCAAAAGAACAATTAGATTTTAAACCTAAATGTTCCTTGGAAGAAGAAATGGATTTATATGAGGCTGACTTTGATGGATATATATTTAATAACTGGGAAGATTTTTTAAAAGTAGAAAGGAACAACTATTTAAGATGGTCAGACTTATTAGAGCAGGCTTCAAAGGATTTAATGAGAGTGGAGGAAGATGGATGTATCAAGTTTTGTGCAAATGGAGTTACTGCAAGAAGTGCTATAAAATCCATGTATGATTTTCCGACAAATCTATTATATAATAAACTAAGTTCTCCGATATTATTATTACTATCTACCTTACCTAAGTCTTGGAGTGAAGTTAGAACTTTAGAGGCTGAGAAGTTTAGGAAGGGAACAAATGCTACAGTAAAAAAAATAGAGGGAACAACACATATGCTTCATTGGGATAATCCAAATTTAATTGCTGAAACTGTAGTTTATTGGCTAAAATAACATATTTCAAAAACCTCTAGAATGGGAAGTGTTTATTTTAGAGGTTTTTTGAAAGAGAGATATTTAGGGCATGTAGTGAGCAAATATCAATAATAAACTCTACTTTTTACAGATAGAGTTAAATGCGATATTGAAGGCTTATATTTAGACAATAATCTAAGTATAAGCTTTTTTACTGATTTATTCATGAGAATTTATGATAAAAATAGAAAAAATTAGAAGGAATTTGCTATTAATTAGGGAATTTATAAGTAGTAGAAATTAATAGGTAGGTGAGAAAAGATAACTGACTAACTGTCATGCTTGGCACCTATTATGTGTGTATACACAATTTATTAGATAGCGTTACATGGCTTCAACTTGTTTGGAAATGCATAAGTATTATCAAAATAGGGATTTGCTTGTTTATGTTGATAATTTAAAAATAAGGGGTTGAAAACATGAGAAAACCACAATGTTATGTATCATATTGTGAAAAGGATGCAACTGTAGAGAAAGTCAATTCTATAGTATCTCACATTCAGAAGTTATCTGAGGATAATGGCAGTCCAATTGAATTTCTGTTTGATAAATCACTTAATGTTGGGGATAACATTAATAAATTTATGGATAAGTTAAAAACAGTAGATTCTGTAATTGTAATATGTACTCCAGAGTATAAGCTTCGTGCTGAAAGTACGGAAGAACATATTAAAACAACCGGAGTTTTTAAGGAAGTCGAAATTATGGTTGAAAGACTTTCATTGATTAAAGAATATGAAGAAAAAAAAGAAGATTACACAGAAATAAATTTTAAAATTTTCCCTTTGGTTCTTAATATACCTCAAGACAAAGGTAGTGGAGAATCTGTACCAAAATTTATTGAGCATTTAATGAGAAAAAAAATAAATGAAATTTCATTTGAAAAGCTTAGTAATGGAAAATTAAAAATATCGGCCGCTAGTGCAAAAAAGTTTAGAAATGTTTTTTTGGAATGCATATCTGCCACAACAGTTATAAGTGCTGTAAAATCAGAATATCGTGATATGGAACATCATGAAAAAATGCAAACTTTAATATTTAATAAAAAGGACGAGCGTGCACCTATTCTTGGTAAAGAAGAATTTGTTAATACTGCATTTTATGAAAGAATATGCAATCAATCTGCATATATCCTTATTGGTAGAAAAGGAAGTGGAAAATCTACTACAGCAAGCCACCTGTATAAACAGAATGGTAAAAAATACAAAGGGAGAATGGAGTTAGATATTAATGAAATAAGCTTGGATAGAGTATATAATTATATTTTCCATTCTCCTTTTGATGAGAATATGAAAATAACAGAAATAAGAAGTGATTTGACTGAAATTTTTACTTATGAAAAATTAATCGAATATACTTGGTTAGTGTATATTCATTTATACTCAATGTATATAGTTTCTTGTGAGTATAAATTAAACCAAAATTCATTAACAAGTCATCAAGTGCGTAATATGAAATGTGTAGTTAATAAAGTTTCTGATGTATTAAATAAGATTAGTGAAAAAGAAGGAAAGTGGGAAAACACATCCATTATATCTCCAACATTATATTTCTACGCTTTGTCAAATACATATTCATTTTTTAATAATATAATAAATAGTAGTAGGTGTGAAAATGAATATTTTGTTAGCGATATTCAGGCTCAATTAAATGATTATGCCCTTATGAAGTACATATTTGGTGATAAAATTATCGAGTCTTTTAATTGTGTACTTGAAAATTGTTCAAGAAACATTTTGTTTACATTAGATGGAATTGATGTCGCTGCAGATGTCTTTCGTAAAGGTATTTTATCAAGTCAAAGTAACGAAAAAAATAATAAAGCTTGTTTTGAAATAAGGTGGATATTTTCTTTGCTTGAATTAATTGATAGGATTAAAGTAGACTTTAAATTCCCTCTATATAGACGACTAGAACTTTGTTTTAGTATTCCAAAAGATAAATTCATAGAAATTCAACAACAGAACAGAGATAAATACAAATATGGAGATAAATATTGTGGACTTGATTGGTCAGCTATAGAATTACTTATAATGTTAAGGAAAAGAATGGAGTCAATAGCAAAATACCCATTAGAAAGCAAAGATAAAAAGGAGAAAAATCCGGAAGAAATTTTTGACATGATATTGAATGAATACTACAAAGGAATCCCTAAATACGTACCTATTATAACTAATAGTGGTCGAGAATACAAAATGCATATTTTCCATTATATGCTAAGAAATTCATTCTGGAGACCACGTGATATATTAACATCACTAGATATTATTATGCGCCTCTACTATACTACAGGTAATAGAATTACTCCTTTAACTGAAATAAATATTAAGAATGCCATTAAAACAGCGTCAGAATATATCGTAAATTCTGAGTTTTATCAAGAATTTTCTTCTACCTGGAAAGATATTGAAAGAAATATTTCATTATTTAATGGAAAAAATATTCTCATGGAAATTGAAGAATTTAATGAAATAATAACTAGTAAAAGTTTCAAATTACAAATTGAAGGCTTTGAAAAGCCAATACTTGAAATTAATGATATTACTAAATTTTTGTATGAGATTGGGTTTATCGGAGTTTTTGTAACTAATGAGTATATGAAAAAATATAATATGATAACTAATCAAGGATTTGTTTTTTATGAGGGCATGAGTCCTTTAAAAGGTCTCAAGAATGGAAATTTCAAGAACTGCAAGATAATGATAAATCCAGTTTTTGTTGAAAAGTTACATTTGTATGTAAATACTGATGAGTTAATTGGAGTATCAGATTGGGAAGTATTAAGAGAATTAGAAAAAATAATCAGATTAAAGATGTCAACTGATTGTTTTGGAAATGTATAAATGAATGAATAATTGTTCTTTTAACACCCACAAGTGCCAGGCACCGAACAAAAGAACATATTAATAAAGAGCAGGTGTAACATAGATTATAACTGTGTTAAAAAGGTATAGAGTTAAAAACACTCTATGCCTTTTTTATTTTGAATAAATAATTGTTTTATTAAAAATGACGGTAAAATACAGGATTTTATGAAGCATTTATATAAAAGAGAAAATTCAAAAACGACAAAATTCTACAAATTATTCAATAATTATATGATATAGTTATATATACAATTACAATTAAACTTTACTATATTTTCATTAAGTTAGTACTTTTAGTCTGTTATATATAAATAATAAAAAAAGTAAACAACCTTTAAGGTTATTTACATCTAAATAAAATCGCTTCATACTTTAACTAATTTTTCAGAGGAAATACATATATTTCTATGATTTTTATAATATATAAATTAACATATCACTTTTTATCATCATAATAAAAAAAGGGGGAAATACAAATGAGTAGATTAGGAGAAAAAAGGGACTTTATAAACATTAGTGATTTTTCAAAGGATGAAATTCTTGAAACAATAGAGCTTGGACAAAAATTAAAGTATGAAACAAAGAATAATATACCTCATCAGCATTTAAAAGGGAAAACTTTAGGTATGCTTTTTAGAAAAGCTTCTACAAGAACAAGAGTATCTTTTGAAGTTGGAATGTATCAATTAGGAGGAATGGCTATTTTTTTAGATACAAATGATACTCAAATAAAGAATGGTGAAATTATTCAAGATACTGCAAGAGTATTATCTCGTTATGTAGATGGAATAATGATGAGAACTTATTCTGATAAGGAAGTAGAAATGCTAGCAGAATATGCTTCTGTTCCAGTAATAAATGGTCTGACAAATGAACAGCATCCATGTCAGGTGCTTGCTGATTTAATGACCATAAAGGAATATAAAAAGAAATTTGATGGTCTAAAGGTAGCATTTATTGGTGATGGACATAATATGGCTAATACTACAATAGAAGGCTGTCTAATGGTCGGAATGGATATTGCATTAGCAACTCCAAAGGGCTTTGAACCAGCAAGCCATATTCTGAAAAGAGTTAGGGAAATAGAAGAAACATCAAGTGGTAGTTTATATTTATGTAATGATCCTAAGGATGCTGCGGAAGGTGCAGATGTTGTTATTACAGATGTATGGGAAAGCAGAGGAATAGAAGAGGATAGAAACATTAGGAGAGAATTTTTCAAGGAATTCCAAATTAACAGTGATCTCATGAAGGTAACTCATAAGGATGCAATGGTACTTCATTGTTTGCCTGCTCGCAGAGAAGAAGAGATTACAACAGAAATGTTTGATAAACACCAAGAGGTAATTTTTGAAGAAGCTGAAAATAGATTACATGTCCAAAAAGCTGTTATGGTTAAGTTAATGAGTTAATATATAAACGCATAATAAATTGATGATTTGTCAGCTATTTGCCAATGCAAATTTATTATGCTGGCAAATTCTTTTTAAGTGATTATATTAACAAAAGAGGGGAATTGATCATATGGGACAGTCAGTAAAATTGGATAAGAATAATATTGAGGACATGTTTTCATTAACTCCTATGCAAGAAGGTATGCTTTTTCATTACTTGAAGCAGCCAGATGAGGATCAATATTTTGAGCAATTGTGTTTGCAAATATCGGGAGTAATAGATGAAGATGTTTTTGATAAGGCATGGAACCACGTTGTGCAAACAAACGAAGCACTTAGAACCGTATTTAGGTGGGAAAAGCTTAAAAAACCGATTCAGATAGTTTTAAAGGAATATAATACACAAATTTTTAAACATGACCTTACAAGAAAAGCTAATAAAACCAAAGAAAAATTGTTAAATGAAATTCAAAATAGAGATAGAAGTAATAAATTTGATCTGAGGAATGTAGCTTTTAGAGTAACCTTATGTATGTTTGAAAGTAATAAATATCAAATGATTATAAGCAATCATCACATATTATATGATGGCTGGAGTACAGGAATTATTTTAAAAGAATTTTTTGAAGCTTATAATTATATAAGTAGGAAAGTAGAGCTAAATATATTAAACAAAAATAAATTTAAGGATTTTATAATATACATACAAAATGAAGATAAGGAAAAGCAAAAACAATACTGGACAGACTATCTTAAGGACTTCAATACACCTAGGCATTTATTTTCAAATCTAAATAAAGATAAGCAAATACCAAAGATAATGAAATTTAAATACAATATTTCACAGGATAGAACACAGAGCATAAACAGCTTTGCTAAGGAAAGAAAAATAACTTTAGCCTCAATATTATATAGTGCCTGGGGAATATTACTCCAAAGATATATGAACGCCGAGGACGTTGTTCTTGGTACGACAGTATCAGGAAGAAATGTGCCTATAAATGGAATAGAAAATATCGCTGGTCTATTTATAAATACCTTACCTTTAAGGCTTAATAATAATAGAGACAAGCTTTCGGAACTTCTTAAAAACGTTAACAAAGCAGTTGCGTCAAGAAAAGAATATGAAAATACTCCACTTGTAGATATAAACAAATATAGTGGTATAGCAAGCAAGGAAGAACTGTTTAATTCTATTGTAGTAATAGAAAATTACCCCTTAGACAATGCTTTGGCTAACAAAGACAATAATTTATCCATTGACTCATACTCTATTGTATCTAAAACAAACTTTGACTTAACTGTTGGAATTGATACCTTCGATGGGATAAAAATTGAATTGTTATACAATGAAGCTTTGTTTACCCATGATGTAATAGAAAGAATTTGTGGACATTTTGAGTCAATTATTTTAGAGATGATTAAGAATCCAGAAAAGGCAATAAACCAAATTAATATACTGACAGATTTTGAAAGAAAACAATTATTATGTGATTTTAATGATACCTATGCAGATTATCCAAAGGGAAAAACTCTACATCAATTATTTGAGGAACAGGCGGAGAAGACACCTGACGAAATAGCATTAGTATTTTATGATAGACATTTAACCTATAGAGAATTAAATGAAAAGTCAAACCAGCTAGCAAGAAAGCTAAGAGAAAATGGAGTAAAAGAAAATACAATAGTAGGTATTATGGCAGAGCGTTCCTTAGAGATGATAATAGGAATAATGGGAATATTAAAAGCAGGAGGAGCATATTTGCCCATAGACCCCAAATATCCCCAGGGTAGAATTAAATTCATGATGAGTGACAGCAGGATAAACTTATTATTAGCCCAAGCAAATTTAAAGAATGATATTGAAGATGATATAAAGGTTTTGAATTTAGAGGATAAACAGCTATATGTAGGGGATGCCTCTAATTTAGAAAGCATAAGTACATCTAATAGTCTAGCTTACATAATATATACTTCAGGCTCAACAGGAAGACCTAAAGGAGTTATGGTGGAGCATAGAAGTATATCTAGTTCCATACAATGGAGAAAGAATGAATACAAGCTAAACAGTACAGACAATGTACTTCAATTGTTTTCATTTTCTTTTGATGGGTTTGTAACAAGCTTTTTTACGCCTATCATATCAGGTGCAAGGGTTATTATATTAAATGATGAGGAAGCTAAGGATCCAATAGCTATTAAAAAGCATATTTCCTATAACAATATAACCCATTTTATCTGTGTTCCTTCATTGTATTGGGCTATATTGGAAACATCTACCCCACAAGACCTAGCATCCTTAAAGAAAGTCACATTAGCAGGAGAAAGTGTTAGTAAAAATATCATAAAAGCTAGTAAAGAGAAAAATATTAATATTGAAATAATAAATGAATACGGCCCTACTGAAGGAAGTGTAGTTACAACTATTGCAAGGAATTTGGATAGTAAATCTGCGATAACTATTGGGAAACCTATATCAAACAGAACGCTTTACATAGTAGATTCAAATTTCAACCTACAGCCAATAGGGGTAGCAGGTGAAATGTGCATAGGTGGAGATGGCTTAGCAAGAGGATATCTAAACAGACAGGAGCTGACTGAGAAAAATTTTATAGACAACCCATTTATATCTGGAGAAAGAATTTATAGAACAGGTGACCTTGGAAGATGGTTGTCTAATGGTAATATTGAATTTATAGGAAGAATAGATAATCAGGTAAAAATAAGGGGACACAGAATAGAGCTTGGGGAGATAGAAAACAGACTGCAAGCTTATGAAGGTATAAAAGAGACAGCAGTAGCTGTAAAGGGAACTAAAAATAGTCGTTTGTGTGCATATATAGTTACAGATTGTGATATTGATATGCTTAGGCTAAAGAGTTATTTATCAGAGGAATTACCAGAGTACATGATACCCTCCCACATTATTAGAATAGAGAAGCTTCCTCTGACTCCAAACGGTAAAATAGATAGGGATATATTACCAGAGCCATCAGAAGATATGAATATAAAGGTTAAGTACGAAGCCACCAGCACTAAATTACAGAAGGATATAGAAAAAATATGGCAAGAGGTATTAGAAATAGATGAAGCAATAGGAATAAATGATAGCTTTTTCGACTTAGGAGGACATTCCTTAAATGCTACTAGTCTTGTGGCAAGAATGCATAAAGTATTAAATGTAGAGGTTCCTTTACAAGAGATATTTAAAACTCCAACTATAAAGCAAATTGCAAATTATATTAACATGGCTAAAGAAAGCATATATACCGAAATTAAGCCAGCTGAGGAAAGTACATATTATCCATTATCATCAACACAAAAGAGACTTTATATATTAAATCAGCTTAATAAAGAAAGTACAAGCTATAATATGTCCTCTGTACTAATGATAGAAGGTGCATTAAATAGAGAAAGCTTCCAAAATGCCTTTGAAAAAATAATTGAAAGGCATGAAAGTTTAAGAACAAGCTTTCATATTATAGATGAAAAGCCTGTGCAGAGAATACATGAAAAGCTAGAGTTTAAAATAGATTATGAAGAAGTAAAGGACAAAGAAATAGAGGAAATAATACAGGATTTCATAAAACCCTTTGATTTAAGTCAAGCACCACTTCTTAGGGTTAGTATCATAAGGCTTACGGAGAATAAACATTTATTAATGACAGATATGCATCACATAATATCTGATGGAGTCTCGACGAGTATCTTAATATCGGATTTTTTAAAGCTATATAACAATGAACAATTACCTGCTTTAAGGATACAATATAAAGATTATGCAGTATGGCAGCAGGAAAATCTGAAAACAGAAGAATTTAAAACACAAGAAGAATACTGGTTAGATAAGTTTAAGGGAGAACTACCTGCCTTAAACCTACCGACGGATTATCCCAGACCAACTATTCAGAGCTTTGAAGGTGATGACCTAGACTTTAAGATAAGTAAGAGCTTGACTAAAAAGCTAAGAGCTATGACAAAGAAAACAGGAAGTACCATGTATATGCTTCTATTAGGTGCATATAATATTTTACTGTCAAAATATACATCACAGGAAGATATAATAGTTGGAAGTCCAATTGCCGCACGACACAATGCAGACTTAGATAATGTTATTGGAATGTTTGCAAATACTCTAGTATTGAGAAACTATCCCGAAAATAATAAAACTGTGGAGAGTTTTATGGAAGAGCTTAAGATAAGCTGTTTACAGGTTTATGAAAATCAAGATTATCAGTTTGAAGATTTAGTAGAGAAGCTTGATACAAAGAGGGATACAAGTAGAAATCCAATATTTGATGTGATGTTTTCTATGCCTAATGTTGACCTAAAAGCTTTAAAAATTCAAGGACTCCAAATCAAGCCCTATGAATTTAGAGATAAAACCTCCAAGTTTGATTTATTGCTTACCATAATAGAAAAAGAAGAAGAGTTTGATGTAAATTTACAATATTGTACAAAGCTTTTTAAAAGAGAAACCATACAAAGGCTTGGAAAGCACTTTATAAATATATTAAAAGTAATGACAGAACTCCCAGAAATAAAAATAGGTGAAATAGATATTCTAGGAAAGCAAGAGAAGAGAAAGCTTTTAGAGGCTTTTAATAATACGAAAGCTCCATATCCACGAGAATATACTATACAAGAGTTGTTTGAAGAGCAAGTAGAAAGAACACCTAATAAAATTGCAGTAGTCTATGAAGATCAGCAGTTAACATATAAGGAATTAAACGAAAAATCTAATCAACTGGCAAGAAGACTAAGGGCTAAAGGCGTAGATAGGGACGTTATAGTAGGAATGATGCTTGGTAAGTCATTAGAAATGATAATAGGATTTATGGGAATTTTAAAGGCAGGCGGAGCCTATGTAGCAATTGACCCAGAATATCCAAAGGATAGGGTAGAGTATATGCTAGAGGATAGTAAAGTAAATATCCTATTGACTCAATCAGATTTTATTTCTCAACTGGGGTTTAGAGGAAATATTATCAATTTAGATGACAGTGCTTTGTATAAAGAAGATAATAGTAATTTAGAAATAGTAAATGAATCTAAGGACTTACTATATCTAATATACACTTCTGGTTCAACAGGAAAACCAAAAGGACTTATGATAGAGCATAGAAACTTAGTCAACTTAATAAGCTTTGAATTTGCTAAAACAAATATAAATTTTAATAGTAGAGTTCTTCAATTTACAACAATAAGCTTTGATGTATGCTATCAAGAAATATTCTCTACCCTTTTAAAAGGCGGAGAGCTGCATATTATAGACAATGATAAAAAAAGAAATATAGAAGATTTACTAAAATTTATTGAAAATAACAATATAGAAACTGTTTTTTTACCAACTTCATATTTTAAATTCCTGACAAGAGATAAAAGATATATAGATATGCTCCCAAATAATATAAAGCATATAGTAGTAGCGGGAGAACAGCTAATAATTACAGATGAGTTAAAGAAAAAGCTAAAGGAAAGTAAAATATATCTGCATAATCATTATGGACCATCAGAGACTCATGCAGTATCAACTCTTACAATAGACCCGAAGAAGGAAATTGAAACAATACCATCTATAGGAAAACCAATATCCAATACCAAGTATTATATACTAAGCAGGAATGGAAAGCTGCAGCCAATTGGAATACCTGGAGAGCTTTGTGTAGCAGGCGAGTGCGTAGGAAGAGGCTACATAAATATGCCAGAGGTTACAAAGGCAAAATTTATAGATAACCCCTTTAATAAAGGTGAAAGAATGTATAAAACAGGGGATCTAGTAAGATGGCTGCCAGATGGAAATGTAGAGTTTTTAGGACGAATAGATAATCAAGTGAAAATAAGGGGATATAGAATAGAGCTTGGAGAAATAGAAGGTAAATTACAAAATCATGAGCAAATAAAGGAAGCAGTAGTGGTGGTAGGGGAAGCTGAGAACGGAGAAAAATATCTATGCAGCTATATCGTACCTAATAGGGAAATGACAGTAGGAGAGTTAAGAAGCTATTTATCGAGGGAGTTACCAGAATATATGATTCCCTCATACTTTGTGATGCTGGAAAACCTTCCGCTAACACCAAATGGCAAAATAGACAAACGGGCATTACCAAAGCCTGAGGGCAGTATAAATACAGGTGTAGAATATGAAGCTCCAAGAAATGAAACAGAAGAAATACTGGCAGGAATATGGGAAGAAGTGCTTGGAATAGATAGAGTAGGAATAAACGATGACTTTTTTGAGCTAGGAGGACATTCTCTAAAGGCTACAATACTTACAGCCAAAATCCATAAGGAATTGAAGGTAGAAGTACCACTACAAGAGATATTTAATTGTCCAAATATAAAAGGGATATCAGACTACATAAAAAAAGCAAAGAGTAGTATATATAACTCAATAAAACCAGCACAAGAAAAACAATACTATCCTTTATCCTCAGCTCAAAAGAGAATGTACATACTAAATCGACTAAAT
The DNA here is from genome assembly GCA_942492835.1 of uncultured Clostridia bacterium. Lineage (GTDB taxonomy): Bacteria > Bacillota > Clostridia > Lutisporales > Lutisporaceae > GWB2-37-7. Next base: position 2,674,515 of record OW818645.1, read on the forward strand.
GAAGAAAGCACAAATTACAACATGACATCTATATTAGATATAGAAGGAAGTCTGAATATAGAGGAACTAGAAAACAGCTTTAAAAAGCTCATAAAGAGACATGAAGCCCTAAGGACAAGCTTTATACAAGAAGAAGAAAGTCCAGTACAGAAGATACATGAGGAAGTGGACTTTAAAATAGAATACATAGAAATAAAGGAAGAAGAATTAGAGGGAGAAATAAATGACTTCGTAAAATCCTTTGACCTAAGCAAAGCACCACTTTTTAGAGTAAAGCTTGTAAAGCTTTCAAATAACAGCCACATATTGATGACAGATATGCATCATATAATATCCGATGGAGTATCTGTAGGAATACTGATAAAAGAAGTAAAAGAACTGTATAGAGGAGAAGAGCTGGGAGAGCTAAGGATAAAATACAAGGACTATGCTATATGGCAGAGAGAAGTATCTATATCTGAAGAAATGAAAAAACAAGAGGAATACTGGATTAATAAATTAGGAGGAGAAATACCTCAGTTAAATCTGACAACAGACTATAAAAGACAGGCAGTACAAAGCTTTGAAGGTGCAAGCATAAAGTTAAAAGCAGACAAAGAGCTTACAGAAAAGCTAAAAAGAACAGCAAAGAAAAGCAAAGCAACCCTGTATATTGTGCTATTGTCGGCATATAATACACTACTTTATAGGTATACAGGACAAGAGGATATAATAATAGGCACACCTACAGCTGGCAGACCCCATGCAGATTTACAAAATATCATGGGAATGTTTGTGAACACATTGACAATGAGAAACAATCCAAGTGGAGAAAAAACCTTTGAGGAATTGTTAGAGGAAGTAAAGGAAAATGCCTTAATGGCATATGAAAATCAAGGCTATCAATTTGAAGAATTGATAGAAAAACTAGAAATAAAAAGAGATATCAATAGAAACCCTTTGTTTGACACAATGTTTACACTACAGAACATGAATATAGAAGAAATAGAAATAGAAGGGCTTAGGATATCACCCTGCGAGCTTAAAAACGAAGCATCAAAATTTGATATATCAATGATGACAGAAGAAAGGGAAGATGAAATATATTTTACCCTGCAATATTGCACAAGGCTATTTAAGGAAGAAACAGTAAAAAACTTTGGAAGTCACTACATAAATATATTAAAAGAAATAGCAGAAGCACCAGAGAAGAAGCTGAAAGAAATAAATATGCTTTCAAAGGAAGAAGAAAAGCAAATATTAATAGCTTTCAATGATACGCAAGCAGAATACCCAAGGGATAAGACTATACATGAGCTTTTTGAAGAGCAGGCAGAAAGGACACCAGAAAAGGTCGCAGTAGTATTTGAGGACAAGGCACTAAGCTACAAGGAGCTAAACCAAAGAGCAAATAGTCTGGCAAGGGAGCTAAGAGAAAAAGGAGTGAAGCCAGATACTATAGTAGCTATAATGGTAGAGCGATCTCCTGAGATGATAGTTGGAGTCTTAGCTATATTAAAGGCTGGCGGAGCATATTTGCCTATTGATGTTGATTATCCAAAGGAAAGAATTAGCTTTATGCTGGAGGATAGTGGTACAGACATATTAATAACAAAAAAAGCTTTAATTAGCAAAGAAATAGATTTCCAAAATCAAGTAATTTATATTGATGAAGAAAGAATATATGAAAACGAAGGTACAAACCTTGATAATATCAATAGCCCCAATAATTTAGCTTATATAATATATACATCAGGGACAACTGGAAGACCCAAGGGGGTAATGATAGAGCATAGAAATGTAGTGAGATTAATGTTCAATGATAGATACCTATTTGACTTTAATAGCAGCGATGTATGGACAATGTTTCACTCTTACTGCTTCGATTTCTCCGTATGGGAGATGTATGGAGCATTGCTATATGGGGCGAAACTTGTAATTGTACCAAAAATGATAGCAAAGGATACCAAGAGCTTTTTGGAAATATTAAAAAGAGAAAAGGTGACAATATTAAATCAAACACCCTCAGCATTTTATAGCTTGATAAGAGAAGAACTGAAAAATGATGAAAAACAACTAAGTATAAGATATGTAATCTTTGGAGGAGAAGCATTAAATCCTGGAAAACTAAGAAGCTGGCAGGAACGATATACAGACACTAAATTGATAAACATGTATGGAATAACAGAAACAACAGTACATGTAACCTTTAGGGAAATAGGCAGTGAGGATATAGAAGCAGACATAAGCAATATTGGTAAGCCTATTCCAACCTTGACCACATATGTAATGGATAAGGATATGAAGCTGCTCCCAATAGGAGTACCTGGAGAATTATTGGTAGGAGGAGCGGGTGTAGGTAGAGGGTACTTAAACAGAGCCGAGCTTACAAAGGAAAAATTTATTTCAAATCCATATGAGCCAACAGAAATATTATACAGATCTGGAGACTTGGTAAAGCTATTGGAAAATGGCAATATGGAATATTTAGGTAGAATAGATAATCAAATAAAGGTACGAGGATATAGAATAGAGCTTGGAGAAATCCAAAACAAGCTTCAAAATCATAAGTCAATAAGTGAAGCAGTGGTAATAGCCAGGGACTCTGAGGATGGAGAAAAATACATTTGTGCATATATAGTTGCAGAGAACCAATTGACAACACAGGAGCTAAGAAACCATTTATCAAAGGAACTTCCAGATTATATGATACCATCATATTTTATCTATATGGAAAAAATTCCCCTTACCGCAAATGGCAAAGTGGACATTAAAGCATTGCCAGAGCCAGCTGGAGTGGTGAATACAGGAGTAGAATATGAACCGCCAAGAAATGAGCTGGAAGAAATATTAATAGGTATATGGCAGGATGTTCTGGATATACAAGAGAGAATAGGTATAAATCATAACTTTTTTGAGCTTGGAGGACATTCCTTAAAGGCGACAACTCTTGCTGCAAAGGTTCATAAAGAATTAAATGTGGAGCTGCCCCTGCAAGAAATATTTAAAACCCCAACTATAAAGCAAATAGCTGAATATATCAGTCAGGCAAAAAATAGCATGTATGCTTCTATAGAGCCTGCAAAGAAAGAGGAATACTATCCATTATCCTCAGCACAAAGCAGAATGTTTATACTAAATCAACTAGCTAAAGAAAGTACAAACTATAACATGCCAGCAATACTAGAGCTAAACGGAATTTTGGATAAAGAACGGTTCCAAACAGCTTTTGAAAAAATGGTATCGAGACATGAAGCACTGAGGACAAGCTTTGATATGGTGGATGGAAGTCCTATGCAGAAAATACATGAAGAAGTAGATTTCAAAGTAAAATATATTAAGCTGGAAAATCAAGGGGTAGAAGAAGCTATAAATAGTTTGATAAGACCCTTTGACTTAGGCAAAGCACCGTTATTTAGGGTTATAGTTGTAGAGCTGGCAGAGAACAAGCATTTATTGATAACAGACATACATCATATAATATCTGATGGTGTAACTATAGCTATTTTAATAGAAGAGTTTTCAAAGCTGTACAAAGGCGAAGAATTGCCTAAGCTTAGAATACAATACAAGGACTATGCAGTATGGCAAAATAATATGCTTAAATCAAATGAGCTGAAAAAGCAAGAAAAATATTGGTTAAGTATATTCAAAGAAGAAGTAGAGACTCTAAATATTCCTACAGATTATCCAAGACCTAGAATTCAGAGCTTTGAAGGGGAAAGCATTGACTTCACACTAGATGAAGAGCTTACAAATGCACTTTATAATATAACTCGAGAAAACAAGGCAACCCTATATATGACGCTGTTAGCGGTATATAATGTCTTGCTATATAAAATTACGGGACAAGAGGATATAGTAGTAGGAACTCCTATAGCAGGCAGACCACATGCAGATATGCAAAATATAATAGGCATGTTTGTAAATACCTTGGCAATGAGAAACAACCCAACAGGAGATAAATCCTTCAAAGAGTTTTTGCTAGAGGTTAAGGAAAATGCTCTTTTGGCATATGAAAATCAAGATTATCAATTTGAAGAGCTGGTTGATAAATTAAAAATAGAAAGAGATTTAAGTCGAAATCCATTGTTTGACACAATGCTAAATCTGCGGAATGTAGATGTAATTGACGTTGAGCTTGGAGACTTGAGCTTACGTCCTATTGAAAAGGAAATAAAAAGCTCAAAATTTGATATTAAATTAGCGGCAGCTGAAAAGGAAAAAGTATTAGAATTTACCTTAGAATATTCTACTAAACTATTTAAAAGCAGTACAATGGAAAGCTTTGTAGAAGATTTTATAAAAATTATAGAAATAGTAAGCAAGAATCCTGATGTTAGATTATCCAGCATAGATATAATTTCAGAGGAAGAAAAGAATAGTATTCTGACTGACTTTACCGATGATATAGAAGATGTTTTTTAAGGGGTGAGAATAATGATATCAAATCGAACATTACAGTGGCAGTTGAACCAATGCTTTGAAGCATATAAAGATAATACAGCAATCGAATATGGAAATAAGTATGCAACCTACAATGTTATAGACAAAAAATCAAATTATATTGCCAATTGCATATTAGTAGCTGGTATCAAAGAGGGAAGCTTTATTGGGGTTTTGGTTGAGGATAAGCTGGAGCTTATTACTGCGATAATTGGAATTATAAGAGCGGGCTGTGTATTTGTTCCTCTGGACTCAGACTATCCCGATATAAGAATAGAGCAGATGCTATCCGCTTCAGACTTGAATAATATACTTTGCGATGAAAGCAACAGCATTAGATTACACCATATATCAAAGGATATATCCACTATCATATTAAACAATGATTTTTATAGCAGCAATGACGATTATTTTGATAGAGAACTAGATATAGAATATGGAGAAGAAGATGCAATATATGTATACTTCACCTCTGGTACAACTGGAAAACCAAAGGCTATATTGGGTAAAAATATAGGGCTATTACAGTTTTTAAAATGGGAAATCAAAGAATTTGAGATTGATAATAAATTTAGATTAAGCCAATTTACATCTCAGTGTCACGACCCATTTTTAAGAGATATATTTGTGCCATTATGTGCTGGAGGAACAATTTGTATACCAGAGAGCAGGGAAATTATCTTAGATACGGAAAGCTTAATAAAATGGATAGATGATAACAAAGTAAACCTGATACATTGTACTCCTAGCTTATTTAAAATGTTTAATACAGAGGAATTAAATGACAAAAGTTTTTCTCAGCTGAAATATGTACTTTTAGCTGGGGAAAGGGTTAAGCCAATGGAGCTGGAAAACTGGTACAGAAGCTTCAAGGATAGAATACAGCTTATAAATATGTATGGGCCAACAGAAACAACCCTTGCAAAGCTATTTTACAGAATCCAAATGGAAGATGTAGCAAAAGAGAACATACCAATAGGTAAGCCTATTGCTGGTGCAAAGGCAATAATACTTGATAAGGATATGAAGATATGCGGAAGCGGTAAGACTGGAGAAATATATATAAGGACCCCATATAGAACTCTTGGATATTACAAAGATGATAAATCAAACATAGAAAAATTTATAGTGAATCCTTTTAATAATGATCCTAAGGACATTATCTATAAAACTGGTGATACAGGAAGAATCAATGAAGCTGGTGATATAGAATTTCTTGGGAGAGTAGACAGACAAATAAAAATAAGGGGCTTTAGAGTAGAGCTAAATGAAATAGAAAATGCTTTGCTTACTCATAGCCTTATTAAAGATGCTGTTGTAATAAATATTCCAATGGAGAATGGGAATAACGCTTTATATGCATATATCATTAGAAAAACTATTGAGGATATTCAGATAAAAGAATACTTAAAAAGCAGATTGCCAAGCTATATGATACCACTATCCTTTATTTACTTAGAAAAGCTGCCCATAAATAAGAATGGGAAGGTGGACTACAAAGAATTAGCCAATCTTGCAAATAAAAATGCTTGTGAAATCGTAGAGCCTAGAAATGAAACAGAGAGAAAGCTACATGAAATATGGACTGAGGTTTTGCAAGTAAGCAATATTGGAATAGATAATGGCTTCTTGGACGTGGGAGGACACTCACTAAATGCAATGAAGCTAATACAAAAAATCTATCAAGAATTTAAAATTGAGCTGCAGCTAAATCAGCTGTTTCAAAATCCTACAATTGAGGAATTAGCAAGCTATATAGAGAAGGTTGATAAATCAATATACAAGAACATACCAAAAGCTGGGCAGAAGGAATACTATGAGCTATCCTCAGCACAAAAAAGAATGTATATATTGAACCAGTTTTCAAAGGACGTTATAGATTACAACATGCCCTTGGTACTGGAGCTTGAAGGAGAACTGGATAAAAAACAGTTTGAAAAAGTCTTCAAAGAGCTTATAGAAAGGCATGAAAGCCTAAGAACAAGCTTTGTAGTAATAGATGGTAAGCCTATGCAGAAGATACATGAGGCAGTAGATTTCCAAATAGAATATAAAGAAGTGGATGGAATTTACATAGAGGATGCAATACAAAACTTTATAAAGCCCTTTGACTTAAATAAAGCACCGCTTATCAGAGTAAGTATCGCAAAGATAAAGGAAAGTAAATACATACTAATGACCGATATGCATCATATAATATCGGATGGAACATCAAGAAGAATTTTAGCCTCAGAAATTTCAAGGTTATATAATGGAGAAAAGCTAGAAGTCTTAAGAATACAATATAAGGACTATGCTATGTGGCAAAACGAGATGTTAAACTCAGAAGAGCTTAAGAAGCAAGAAGAATACTGGCTGGATAACTTTAAGGGAGAAATACCCGCACTTAACATGCCTGTAGATTATCAAAGACCTACAGTAAAAAGCTTTGAGGGGACAAGCGTTGATTTCAAAATAGACCAAGAGCTTACAAAAAAGCTAAACAACCTGGCTAGAAAAAATAAAGCTACTCTATATATGGTACTGTTAGCGGCATATAATGTATTGCTTTATAGATATACAGGGCAGGAGGATATAGTAGTAGGCTCACCTATAGCAGGAAGACCACACATAGATTTACAAAATATTATAGGAATGTTTGTAAATACACTGGCAATGAAAAACAACCCAACAGGAAACAAGGAATTTGAAACTTTCCTGCTAGAAGTAAAGGAAAACTCATTAAAAGCCTATGAAAATCAAGACTATCAATTTGAGGAATTGGTAGAAAAACTGGATATAAAAAGAGATATGAGCAGAAATCCGCTGTTTGATACAATGCTTATATTGCAAAATATGGATACAAAGAGTATAGAATTAGAAAAACTAAAAACCTCATTCTACAATTTTAAGGACACAATATCCATATTTGATATTACACTGAGTGCTGTAGAAGCGGATGGAGGCATACACTTTAATCTTCAATATAGCACAAAATTGTTTAAAGCAGAAACAATAGAAAGGTTAATAAGACATTTTATCAACATTCTTCAAGCTGCAGCTTTGAAGCCAAGCTTAAAGTTAAAAGAAATTAATATGGTATCAGAGGAAGAAAAACAGCATGTACTTTTAGATTTTAATAAAGCTAAGGAGCAATATGCAAATGACAAGACCATTCACGAGCTGTTTGAAGAACAGGCAAAAAACACACCTGATAATATAGCAGTTGTATGTGGAGACAGAAAGCTGACATATAGAGAATTAAACGAAAGAGCCAACCAATTAGCATGGCTTTTGAGGGAAAAAGGAGTAGAAGCTGATACAATAGTAGGAATTATGGTAGAACGATCCCTAGAGCTGATAATTGGAGTATTTGCAATACTAAAAGCTGGAGGGGCGATATTGCCTATAGACCCTAAGCTTCCTGATGCCAGAAAACAATATATGTTAAAGGACAGCAATGCTAAAATTTTGCTTGTAAATGATGAAGAAAAGGATAACAGTATAGAAGAATTTGAGGGACATACTATAAACCTTAGTGACATTGAGCTAAAACAAAGCAAAACCAGCAATTTAGAAAATATAAGCAGCTGTGAGAATTTGTTATATGTCATATATACCTCGGGAACAACAGGCAATCCAAAGGGAGTAATGCTAGAACATAGAACCCTGACAAATTTAGTCTCGTTTCAAAATAAGTATACAAATATACCTTTTGAAAATAGCAAGGTTACTCAATTTGCTAATATGAGCTTTGATGTGTGTTATCAAGAGATTTTTTCTATCCTATTAAATGGTGGAGAGCTACATATTGTTAGTAATGATGCTAAAAATGACATAAATTTATTCTTAGAATTTGTTGAGAAAAAGGAAATTGATATTGTATTCCTTCCTACAGCATATTTGAAATACTTATCAAGCTATAGAGAATATCTGGATAAACTGTCAGGTAGCATAAAGCATATAATAGCGGCAGGAGAACAGCTGATAATCACAGATGAGTTAAAGAAAAAGCTAAAGGAAAGCAAGATATATCTGCATAATCACTATGGGCCATCAGAGACTCATGTAGTATCAACCTATACAATTGACCCAGAGGGAGAAATTGAAACAATACCATCAATAGGAAAGCCGATATCAAATGCTAAATATTATATACTGAGCAGAGATGGAGAGCTACAGCCAATTGGAGTACCTGGCGAGCTTTGTGTAGCAGGAGAATGTGTAGGAAGAGGCTACATAAATATGACAGAGCTGACAAAGGAGAAATTTATAGATAACCCCTTTAATAAGGGGGAAAGAATGTATAAAACAGGGGATCTTGTAAGATGGCTGTCAGATGGAAACGTAGAGTATTTAGGACGAATAGACAAGCAAGTAAAAATAAGGGGCTTTAGAATAGAGCTTGGAGAAATAGAAAGTAAACTACAAAAGCATGAGCAAATAAAGGAGGCTGTAGTGGTGGTGCATGAAGCCACAAACGGAGAGAAATATCTATGCAGCTATATTGTACCTAATAGGGAAATGACAGTAGGAGAGCTAAGAAGCTATTTATCGAGGGAACTACCAGAATATATGATTCCCTCATACTTTGTAATGCTAGAAAACCTTCCCATGACACCAAATGGCAAGATAGACAAACGGGCATTGCCAAAACCAGAGGGCAATATAAACACAGGCATAGAATATGAAGCTCCGAGAAATGAAACAGAAGAAATACTAGCAGGAATATGGGAAGAGGTACTTGGAATAGAAAAGGCAGGAATAAATGATGACTTTTTTGAGCTAGGAGGACATTCTCTAAAGGCTACAACCCTTACAGCAAAAATCCATAAGGAGCTAAAGGTAGAAGTACCGCTACAAGAAGTATTCAAAAATCCAAATATAAAAGGGATATCAGACTACATAAAAAAAGCCAAGAGTAGTATATACAACTCAATAAAACCAGCACAGGAAGAAGAATGTTATCCATTATCCTCAGCACAAAAGAGAATGTATATACTAAACAGATTTAATGAAGAAAGCACAAATTACAACATGCCATCGCTATTAGAAATAAAAGGAAGTCTAGATATAGAAGAGCTTGAAAACAGCTTCAAAAAGCTCATAAAGAGACATGAAGCATTAAGGACAAGCTTTAAGCAAGAGGAAGAAAGTCCAGTACAGAAAATACATGAGGAAGTAGACTTTAAAATAGAATACAAAGAAGTAAAGGAAGAAGAATTAGAGGGAGAAATAAAGGACTTCATAAAGCCCTTTAACCTAAGTAAAGCACCACTGTTTAGAGCAAGGCTTGTAAAGCTGTCAAATAAGAAGCATATACTGATGACAGATATGCATCACATAATATCAGACGGAGTATCCGTAGGAATACTGATAAAAGAATTAAAAAAACTGTATAGAGGAGAAGCACTTGAAGAGCTAAGGATAGAATACAAGGACTATGCTATATGGCAGAGCGAAGTATCAGTATCGGAAGAAATGAAAAAACAAGAAGAATACTGGATAAACAAATTAGCAGGAGAAATACCTCAGTTAAATCTGGCAACAGACTATAAAAGACAGGCAGTCCAAAGCTTTGAAGGTGCAAGTGTAAGCTTTAAAGCAGACAAGGAGCTTACAGAAAAACTAAAAAGAACAGCAAGAAAAAGCAAAGCAACCCTGTATATGGTGCTATTGTCGGCATATAACACACTGCTTTACAGATATACAGGACAAGAAGATATAATAATAGGTACACCTATAGCAGGCAGACCCCACGCAGATCTGCAAAATATCATGGGGATATTTGTAAACACATTGGCAATGAGAAATAACCCAAATGGAGAAAAAACCTTTAAGGAACTGCTAGAGGAAGTAAAGGGAAACGCCTTAATGGCATATGAAAATCAAGGCTATCAATTTGAAGAGCTGATAGAAAAGCTGGAAATAAAAAGAGATATCAACAGAAATCCGTTGTTTGACACAATGTTTACACTACAGAACATGGATATAGAAGAAATAGAAATAAAGGGGCTTAGTATAGCACCCTATGAGTTTAAGAACGAAACATCAAAGTTTGATATATCGATGGTGACAGAAGAAGGGGAAGAAGAAATCTATTTTACCCTGCAATACTGCACAAAGCTATTTAAAGAAGAAACAGTAAAAAGTTTTGGAAGCCACTACATAAACATATTAAAAGAAATAACAGAAGCACCAGAGAAGAAACTGAAGGAAATAAAGCTGCTTACTAAGGAAGAAGAAGCACAGCTACTAATAGACTTCAATAATGCAAAGGCAAAATACCCAAGTGATAAGACAGTACACGAGCTTTTTGAAGAGCAGACAGAGAGGACACCAGATAATATTGCAGTAGTTTTTGAGGATAAGGAGCTAAGCTACAAAGAGTTAAACCAAAGAGCAAATAGCCTGGCATGTGAGCTAAGAGAAAAAGGAGTAAAGCCAGAAACCATAGTAGGTATAATGCTGGAACGATCTCTTGAGATGATAGTCGGAGTCTTAGCTATATTAAAGGCTGGCGGGGCGTATTTACCTATTGACCCACAGAATCCTGAAGAAAGAATTAAATTTATGCTTGAAGATGCAAAAACAAATATACTACTAACACAAGAAAAATTTAAGGATAAATTTGAATTTGGTGGAGAGATAATCAGCTTAGAAGATATAGGACTATATCAGAAGGATAGCAGTAATTTAAGCAATAATACCTTACCCAGCAATATTATCTACATAATATATACCTCTGGTACAACTGGAAATCCAAAGGCAATTTTAACAGAGCATAGAAATGTTATTAATTTTATCTATGGCTTTAATAACAGCCTAAATTTAACAAGCAAACAATGTACATTACTGCAATCTTCCTTCACCTTTGATGCTTTTGTAGAAGAGGTTTATGGCTCCTTGATTTTTGGAGGAAAGGTAGTATTGCCTCGAAATGAAGAGGTCAAGGACGTAAAAAGCCTAAGAGAACTGGTAGAAAAGCATAAGGTTACAATACTAAGCTGTTCGCCATTTATATTAAGCCAGTTTAATGAGCTTATGCCTATGAAATCAGTAAAGACAATTTCTTGTAGTACAGATGCCCTTAAAAGAGAATACTTCTCAAATATAATAAAGTATACAAAGATATATAATCTGTATGGACCAACAGAAGCTACAGTATGCAGTACATACTTTAACTGTGAAGATATACAAGATATAAATATTCCGATAGGTAAGCCATTCCCTAACTACATGGTTTATATATTGGATAAGAACAACAATCCAGTACCCATAGGAGTTCGAGGAGAAATACACATTTCGGGAGATGGCATAGCCAGAGGTTATCTAAACAATCCTAAATTGACAGGAGAAAAGTTTGTTGATAATCCATTTATGCCAGGTAAAAGAATGTACAAAACAGGAGACATGGGCAAGTGGCTACGAAGCGGTGATATAGAATTTTTAGGAAGAGCAGACTTGCAAGTAAAAATAAGGGGCTACAGAGTAGAGCTTGGAGAGGTTGTAAATCAATTACTTAGTTGTGAAGCTGTAAAGGAAGCAATAGTCTTAGCTAAGGAAGATGAACAAATGAATAAATATCTGTGTGCATATTTTGTATCAGATAAGGAATTAACTGTAGCAGAACTAAGAAAGCACATGGCAAAGGATTTACCAGAATATATGATACCAGCTTACTTTATCAGACTGGATAGAATCCCTCTAACATTAAACGGAAAGATAGACAAACGGGCATTGCCAGAGCCAGATGGTATCATAAACACAGGAGCAGAATACGAAGCACCACGAAATGAAGTAGAAGAAGTTCTGATTAATCTATGGCAAAGGATATTAAAAGTAAATGGAAGAATAGGAATAAATGACAATTTCTTTGAGTTAGGAGGAAACTCACTGAAGCTTGTTGATTTAGTTAATAGAATAAATAAGGAATTTCAAATTGAAATATCATTGACAGAGATATTTAAAGCTACAAAGATAAAGGAGATTTCGAGATATATAATTGATAGATATGAAGAAGACACCAGAGCATCAGTAGTGCTGCTTAATAAACCTAGAGCAAAGAAAATATTTTGTTTTCCTCCTATCACTGGTTATGGCTTAGTATACAATGAGCTATCGAATATTTTAGAAGATTACTCCTTATATGCTTTTAACTTCATTGTAGATGAAGATATAATTGAAAAATATGTAAAAGAAATAATCAATATACAACCCCAAGAACCTTATACATTGCTTGGATACTGTGTAGGCGGAAGACTTGCATTTAAGGTAGCTAAAGAGCTAGAAAAACGAGGATATAGGGTGAGTGATTTAATTATTCTAGATGGATATAGGCAGATAGAAAAGAATCCACCTTCATATGAAGATATTGAGCAGTATAAAAATAAGCTATCTCAAAGCATAGATGAAGATAAGAAATATTTGATGTTTAAAGAGGAAATATTGGCAAAGACAGTAGCTTATTATAGATATTGCGGTGAATTGGTTGATGAAGGTGCTGTAAATGCAAGTATACACTTGGTAAAGGCAACAGATATAGATGAAACAAGGGTGCTGAATAATGGATGGGGTGAAGCAACTGCTTGTAGATATAGTGTATATCAAGGCTTTGGACAGCATAATGAAATGTTGGAGGCTGGATTTGTGGAGGGGAATGTAGGGGTGTTGGTGGATGTTTTGGATGGGGGAATTTAGAATTGACAAGGGATCAGCTGAGAAGTTGATCTCTTTTTGTATGAGGGGAATGAATATTGATATGCAGATAATGTCGAAAATTGCGAACGAAATATTGGGGTGAGTGGGGTTGTGGTGAAGGAATTTGATGGAATAGGGGAGAAAGTATTGTTATAAGATTGAAGTGAGATGAGGTTTCTTTTACTATTCTATAGCTTAGCAAAATGCAGTGTCCACGGGTTGTGTATGTATCATGCAACTCTGCAACCTTGGCATGGGATTTGAAGTATTTGGCTGATATGTTGTGTGTAGTACAGGAGGTATAACTTTTGGATATGTTTCTGCATACATGGCATGTGGAAACGGTTGTTTTGCTGTCCCAACAAAAACCAAGTGACAAGATTGAGGTTGATTTGGACTTGGACGAGTTGGATGCAACAAGTGCGGAGACGAAGGCTACTTATTCAGAGATTAAGGATTATGTGATGAAAGAGCATGGATCGAAGGTTTCTAATCTGTATATTTCACAGGTAAAAAGGAAATGTGGGATAGAGGTTGGGGAGAATTATAATCTACCGAAGTCAGAGGATGCAAGACAGCCACAGTGTCCTGAAGAGAAGGAAAAGGCGATTGTGGATGCGTTAAAGCATTTTGTGATGATGTAAAAATAGGAAAATGACAAGTGACAAAATTCACATATTTCTACGAAAATTGTAAGATTGATTGGATGAAAGGTTAGCTATATATGAAAGAATTAAGTGACTCTAAAAGAAAAGTTTTTTTGAGCTATACATTCAAGGATAGTGATAAATTCAATTTAATAAGTATGAAATTAAAGGAACGTGGTTTTGAAGTAGTATCAGATTGTAACTATTTAAATCCAGGCGATAATATTAATGATTTTTATATGCTTAAAAATGCTGAGTGTGATTATTTAATTCTTATCATTGCGGAAAATGTAAGTGAGCATTCTCTAAAAGAATTTGAAATTTATATAAATTCTGGAAGAAAATATTTATATATATTAAAAAAGATATGTTTATAGGAGATATAAAATTCAAATTTGGTAATAGAGTTGTTGGGTTATGGGAAAATGAGGATGATTTGGCACACTTAATTATAGAAGAAATTACAAGATATGGATATAGGTATCCGCAAAGAGCATATCAATTTGAGCGTATCATAAATGAAATATTCAAATTATATGGATGTTCAACTGTAATGGCAAAAGGTTATGATAAGTACGATATATTAGCTGAAAAGAATAGTGTTAAATTTTACATTGAAGCAAAAGCAGTACGACAAAAAGTAATAGGAATGGATTCTGTTGTGGGAACTGTTGTTTCTGCACATGTATTTGGTACATTACCAAATTCAAAATATGTTTTAGCTGTAGCAAATAAATTTTCACATCAAATGCAGCAGTTCATAAAGGAGAATGAAAATATCATTGCTTTAGATATAAGCAATTTGTTGTATATTGTTCAAAATAATGAACTCTTAAAATCACAATTGCTTTCAGTTTTAGAATACTCCGTTGACGATATTGAACCGGAGGTGCCTAAGAAACTAATTGAAATTTTAGGAACCATAAACGATGATATGGATGAGCAGATAGTTATTAAAAATTTAGTTAAAGAAGTTAAAAATTGTCAGGCTAACCAAATAACAAGTGAGAAATATGAGGATTTATGTATAAAGGTATTAAAAAATCTTTTTGTAACAGATTTGGGATTATGGAGCGATCAACAACGTTCAAATGAAGATTTATATAGATTTGACTTGATATGTAAAATAAAAGATAATGTTCATGAAGCTTTTTGGAAATTTATTGAAGAATATTTTAGGTCAAAATATATTATTTTTGAATTTAAGAATTATACTGGTCAAATAACACAAAAAGAAATATATACAACAGATAAATATTTATATGCCAAAGCACTACGATGTGTTGCGATAATACTTTCTTGCAATGGAGAGGATAAAAATGCTCAAAAGGCGATAAAAGGAACCTTGAGAGAAAATGGTAAGTTGATTTTAAGTATTTCAAATAAAGACTTGATAATGATGCTTAATGGAAAAATTCAAGGTACTTCACCGTCAGAATATTTGTACAGTATGTTAGATACAATGCTGGTAGAACTTGATAAGTAGTTAATAAAATAGATTATTAGTACATATTTGAAGGATAAAGAGAAAGGTAGGAGAGTAGATTTGGAAATAAAATATCAGGTTTTTATTTCTTCAACATTCACCGATTTGAAGGAAGAACGTCAAAACATTACAAATGTTTTACTTATGGCAGATTGTATACCAGCAGGGATGGAAGCGTTTGTAGCGGACGATGATGAACAATTTAATATAATCAAGCATGTTATAGACTTATGCGATTATTATATTCTTATTATTGGAGAAAGATATGGGTCTGTTAATCCTAGAACTGATAAAAGCTATACAGAAATGGAATTTGATTATGCAGTGGCAAAGGGAATACCTGTACTTGTATTTGTAAAAGATATTGATGTTGGTAGTCTAGATACGAAAGAAGATTTAATAAAAAAAGGAAAATTGGAAGAATTTAAGAAAAGGGCTTTAACTGGTAGAATGGGCGGAATGTGGAATACATTAGGAGATTTATCAGGGAAAGTAGCTATTTCGATTATGAAAGCGAGAATGCAATATAATCGTCCAGGATGGGTTCGTGACTTAGGATTTGATCCGGTAGATGTATCAAAACAATTAAATGAGCTTCAAATGCAAGTGATTCAACTTGCAAAAGAAAATAGCAATTTAAAAAGTAATCATGTAGTAAGTAACGACGATAAGCTTAATCTCTCACAGTATAAAGTAAAATTGCATTTTACAGAGCACCAATTGTTTTTTACATCAAGTACGCCTCCTCCTAATGAAGTGGATATTGAAATAGACTTAGAAAAATTGTTTCAGTTTATATCAGTGCGTCTCTCAGGTAGAAAAACGGACAGAGAGTTTGTTGAAGAAGTAAGTGCATACAAATCAGGTTATTATGTTGATACACAACAAGCATTAATCGTAAAAAGTCAGTTTTTAGCGCTAGGCTTAGTTGAAGAAGTTTCTGACAAGAAAGAAGTTTATATTACTCTTTCAGATTTAGGGAAAAAAGAAATGCTCAGGTTAAACAGTCCGACATCATTATCTCAAGAGTACTAATTTTACTGGATGTGGCTACATATAGTATAGCCACGTAGAAGGTAATAGCAGAACAAAGGTTATTGTGACCTATTTTGGTTACAATCGGTATAGCCATTTTGTCGACTTGGCTATAGAAAGTACTGCCATCTTGCAATATTGGCTACAAAAAGTGTAGCCATATGAAATATATTAGGGGTTTCAGGGGATTTTAGCCCCTGACAAGATGCAAAAAGACGAGGACGTCTCTTTTGCGTATCTTGCCGTACACTATTTTATACCTTTAAGTGCCAGGCAGTGCGTCCGAGCAATGTCGGATTATATAGTGGGTGAGAAGCCCATCGGGTAAGGATAACCAACCGCCCGTAGTTAACCTTGGAGCGCAACAGGTAACTACTGCGTTTAAGCGTAGGTAAAGCAACGGGGACGGTTCTTTTTGATTTTAAGTTGAATATATGAATATAACTTTTATAAATCTAAAGCAAATAATTATATAATAAAATATGAATGATATGTACCAGGTGCAAAGGTTATTAGGTTATTGGAAATATATCATTTAATAACCTTGTAGCCTGGCACTATGTTTTTTAAAAGCCAAATATAATCCAAAAGGAGTTTATATCAATAATCTGAGCTCTCAACCATTCCTTCCTTGATTTGTTTTTGCTGAGGCAGTAAAATTATCTAACGAAAAATGGACAAGCATTAAGATGAGATGCAGGATTATCAGTAGACTCTATTAAAGTACGAATAGCACATGTAGTCTATGGTAGTAGTTTGGTAATAGTATTTTTAGAAGAACTACTTTAACTGCATGTATTTTAGCATGGTGTGGAATGTGCAATAACCAACATGGCAAATTCAACTTAATATCTAAATTTATTGTGCTAAAATTAAATTGGTGAGGGATTTATATGAAATATAAGAAAATAGTATTATCAATCCTTATAATAGTTGCTTTATTATCTAGCATTTTATACAAAATTTCTACAAAAACTTCGTTCTTTGATTGGCAACAAATAGTATTATTAGTTCTATTTTCATATGTGTTACTTGAAGAAAGCATTATGAAAATTATTATTAATAAAGATGGAATATCATTAGAAAAACAAGTTTCAAGATTATATGATGCCTTTAATCAGTTAGAATCATTTAGCACAAGGTTTGAAAAAAAATATCTAAAATCATTAGTAAAAGAAATATCAAACTCATATAATGATACAATTAGTCGTATTATTTTATGTAGATTGACATTAAGAGTTCTTTTAAGAAAAATATGTGAAGCTTATAAAATAGAACTTGAAAGTCGTACTTCAATGATTGATATGATATCTGAATTAAAAAAGACAAGCAATATTGATATTGCAGTATTAAACAATGCAGAGTTTATTAGAAGAATCTCATATTATTTTGAGTGGCCCTCAGATACTAAACCTTCAATGGGAGAAATTGAAAAAGCATTAAAAATAACACCCGAGGTATTCATTCAGATTTTTCAAGAAGTTAAAAAGATAGAAATCAAAAATTAACAAGGATATCTGTCAGGTGCAAAGGTTATTAGGTTTTTAAAAATATATCATGTAATAATCTTGTAGCCTGGGAAAGTGCTGATAAAGTCGTCACATCTGAAAAATCTACGTTTATTAGTAATAGCAAATATTGCCTAGTGTAATAAAATCCAATATAGCGTATTGTAAAGCTTAGAATTTTAACATATTAATGTTGTAAGGAAATAGGAATCAATATTAGCACGACAGACACTGCCATAAGAAATTTGTTTATGTAAATGGGATTCCTAATTATAAATCTGTTCAGATCAAATTCATGGTAAAAGTAAGAGTCAATTTATGTTTGGAGAGCAATCGGATAATCAAATAATGAAGTAATTATGGCTATTTTATTGACTTATTTTACAATTGGTTACAAAATAGTATTAAATTCTGAAGTCAAAAGATGCTAGATTATAAAATATATGGGAATGATAGGGAGGATTTATGAGTGTAATGACCATTAATGATATAAAGTCTAAAATAAGAGGTACCTCAATATATTTATTTGTAACAGCTACCAATATAGAAACGAGTATTTTACATAATTATCTTAAGCCTATAGAAGGAGAATCAACGCTCAATATAATCATTGAAGGAAATCTAACTTATTTTTGTGGTATTCTTGGAATTAATCATGTAGTTCATGTTCAATGTTCTATGGGGGCGGTAGGTAGAGATGCTTCGCTTGCAACAATTATGGAAGCTATCGACTGCTGGAAGCCTTGTTCAGTTATAATGGCTGGAATTGCATTTGGGAGAGATCGTAAAAAGCAAAAAATAGGTGATGTACTTATTTCTGAAAGCATAGTTAGTTACGAAAGCCAAAGAGTATCAAAAGAGGGCTCAGAGAAAAGGTCTCCAATTCCTCAATGTGGGAAGATATTATTAAATCGATTCAAATTTATTAGGGAATGGGAATTTTTTCTCCCAAATGGGAGGATTTCTGACAAGTCAGAGGGATTGATTCTGACAGGGGAGAAGTTGGTTGATAATAAAATTTTCAAGAAAGAGTTATTTGGTTTATATCCTAATGCAATTGGGGGCGAAATGGAAGCTTATGGGGTTTATACAGCGTGTGAGTCTAAAGGAATAAGTGAATGGATTGTTGTTAAAGGCATTTGCGATTGGGCTGATGGCAATAAAAGTAGAAATAAAAAAGCAAATCAAGAAATTGCTGCCGAAGCTGCAATGTCATTATGCTTTAGTGTTTTTAGTAATAAGGTTATTGGAAACTCTGCAAATAATGTTACTAAAAAAAAACTGAAAAAACTATACACAGCGAATAAATTGTATGAAAAAAGTTTTAATGATGTTCTATTTTTGCATATCGGGCAAGAAAGCTCGAAAGTACGTTTGTCAAATTTATTTGTCATGCAAAAATATAAATCAGTTAAATTTGATGATCTGGATGAAGAACCAGTTAACCTAATTGGGTATTTATCAAATTTCATAAATAATGATACGGACAATAGTTTTCTATTTATTGAAGGAGATGCAGGTTGTGGCAAAAGCAGCTTGGTAGCTTATCTTTGTTATAATTATGAAATCAATAGAGATTTTAGGCAACAAGTATTCAAAGATAAAGAACTTATCACTATAAGACTTAGGGATATTATTACTGAAAGAATAAGACATTCAGGAGGACTGATTCAAGGTATTCTAAATTATCTACAAGTTAAAACAATTAGTGAGTTGGAATCCACACATCCTAATGGAGTAATTTTATTAGATGGATTTGATGAGCTATGTATGATTGAGAATATGAGTTCAAATGCGGAAAGTTTAATTTATGATATAAGAAATTTAAGAAAATATAAATTGATAATAACTACAAGACCAAAATATATTAGAATCCAGTCGTTAGATGTAAGAAAAAGGCATATTATATTGCAACATTTCGATTCTGACCAAAGGAACGAATGGATTAATAAATATCTTAATGTTTGTGAAGGGATTATTAGTGATACAATCAAAGAGTATCTATCAAGAATTAGCGATGAAGATGCATTTGGAATCTGTGATACCCCGATGGCAATATATATGATCGTCGCTGGTAAAATAGATAATTATGCACTATATAATGAATGGGTATTATACAATCAGATATTTTACAAAGAGTTAAGTGAAACAGAGTATAACTCGATGTTTCCAAATTGCGATAGAGAATACTCACATGCTATCTTTTATTACCGAGATATAATCTATCGTATTAGCGAAGAAATTGCTTACAAAATGTATATTACAGGGAATAGTTGTTTATATCTTTCTGATGATGAATTAAAAGAAATCATTGATAGGCTTGGGCTTGCAGATATAAAAACTAGAGATTTAGTTAAACGCTGTTACGCATTATGTAGTTATTGGAAAGCTAATTCAGATCAAGGGATAATTGAGTTTTATCATAACAATATCCGAGATTTCTTCTTATGCGAAAAAATTTTCCGAGAGCTTAATTCAATCTATTTAAAATTCAGGAAGGATTCAAACCTAAATTTGGATGAGATGATAAATTCATTTTACAGCCTTTTTCGGTTTGGAGATTTTGAAACCACCGTATCAAAATTTATATTGCTTCGGACATTGTATAAAAAGCGTTATAACAATCAAGATGAGTTTCCCTTTATTGAGTATAAAAATAAATTTTTACCGACTCTATTTGGATACATAATTGTACATGGTATAACTACAACTAAGCCGAAACAAAAAGCCACAAACCCAATAAAAGATATAGTTAATGTTCTTTCTTGTATTGTTCAAATATTTCGTCATGCATATGAACCTTACCTGGAAACTGGTGAGTATATAAGTTGGTGGCACAATCCTGATGAAATAAATGATAGTGATATGTTGAAGATGTTATTTAAATATATTTTTATTAAAACACCAATTACTCTTGAGTATGGAAGTGTCCTCACGCTATCAAGTAAGTCTAATTTTTCAAAAATTAGTTTCCACTCCGCAGATATAAGAAATGCTGGATTTGCTGGATCCTCACTAGTAAATTCAATTTTTCAAAATGCTATACTTTGTGGTGTGGATTTTGAAAATGCCAACATAAATAATTCTGATTTCACCAATGCTGATGTTCACTTTGCAAGGTTAACTAATGCAAATATTGCGGGCTGTAATTTTACAGGTGCAGATTTGAGGGGGACAGAATTACCAGATGATTATTGTTCTAATATTAAAGAAGAACAAGTGGAACATTTGAAATCTTTGAACATTAAGGGTGTAGTTGTATAGATATGAATATACTTCAGCAGGTCACTTCGGATTGGGAAACCCACAAGTTCCAGGCACGACAGATAGACAGTTACATTTGTTGTATCATTCAACAGCTGACTATATGTCGTGCCTGATACTAAAAATTTGTTATAGGAGGGCGACTATAATTTAACCCTCCAGAAAAAATTTGAGGATATTAAATGTTTATAAGAAATAATAATTTAACTATTAGAAATGCAACTTCAAATGATGCTTCTGTTTTATGTAAATGGTGGAATGATGGAAGAGTTATGACTCATGCTGGTTTTCCTAATGGACTCGGTACATCAGAAGAAATTATAGTTCAACAGATTTCGTGTGATACAGATGAAATTCATCGGCGTCTTATAATTGAAGTTGATGGAGTGCCTACTGGAGAAATGATTTATAGAAACAAAGGTAATAACATTGCAGAAATAGGCATAAAGATATGTGATTTTTCAAAGCAGGAAAAGGGTCATGGAAAGAAGTTGCTCTCAATGTTAATCAATGCTCTTTATAAAGATTTAGGTTATAAGAAGATTATTTTAGATACCAACCTAAATAACCTTAGAGCTCAACACGTTTATGAAAAGTTAGGATTTAAGAAGATACGTGTAAATGTAGATGCGTGGAAAAATCAACTAGGGGAGCTAGAATCCTCAATTGATTACGAACTCGAGGAAAAAGACTTTATGAATTATTCTGAATAAATATATACAAAAATGACATCAAAAGAAACCATGAGTGTCAGGCACTTTAACTTTATGTAGGAGGAAACCATAGTGGAAAATAAAAATGCACTTGTACAGGCAATGATGGATGTTGAATATTATCCTCCGGCAGATCTTGTAAAAATGAATATCGATATGACTGAAACGCAGAAGTTCCCTATTGAGAAAGCAGCTGCATTGGGTGTAGCTTTCCAACCCTTAACACAGCTTGTAAGCTATGCAGTGGGCGGTGCTGGACAAAGTGGTCTGTATTTTGTTAATACTGCGGGAAAGACTATGTTTAAAAGTGGCGGTCAGTTTATTGGTAATCTTCAAGCAGCCAATGGTGGCGTTGGTGGTGGTCTTGCTAGAATGATTCAGGTACCACTTGATCCAACTATGCTTTGTATGGCAGTAGCTATTATGGCGGTTGAAAAGAAACTAGACGCTATCCATGAAGCACAAAAAGAGATACTTGCCTTCTTAGAATTGAAAGAGGAAGCAAAGCTCAAGGGTAATCTTAATGCGTTAGCTGATGTTCTGAACAACTATAAATTCAATTGGGACAACGATAAATACAAAGACCACAAGCATATTTTAGTTCAGGATATTAAGCGCGAGGCCGAGCAGAGCATTATACTTTATCGCGAGCAGCTTACAAAGGCGCTCAGTAAAAAAGCTCTGTTCCATAACAGTCAGGAAGTCAAAGCTACATTAAACAAGACAATGGCCCACTTAAACGACTATCAATTGGCGCTGTACACATTTTCCTTCTCGTCATTCTTGGAGGTTATGCTTCTCGAAAATTTCGAATCTAACTACTTAAACAGTATCGCAAGTAAGATTCAAGAGTATTCAGGTGACTACACTGCGTTGTATGAAAAGTGCTCCGAGAAAATTGAAAAGGACTCCAAGGCTTCTCTTGAAGGGTATGTCTTAAAGGGTTTATCAAAACTAAGTAGTGGTGCCGGAAAGATAGTAGAGAAAATTCCTGTA
Organism: uncultured Clostridia bacterium; assembly: GCA_942492835.1. Classification (GTDB taxonomy): domain Bacteria; phylum Bacillota; class Clostridia; order Lutisporales; family Lutisporaceae; genus GWB2-37-7. Next base: position 2,697,268 of record OW818645.1, read on the forward strand.
ATCAGTAAGTCGCAGCTTGATGAAAATCTCCTCAAGGCTGGTGGCATTCTTCAGAATGTAGATACTAGCAGAACACAGAACGTAATCCAGATACTTGCGGATAGCCAGACCGATTATATCAGTTCATTCGTTGAAAACATCCATACCATAGATAATTTATACAATCAGTCAATGAAATTGATGTTTGATTCAGAAAACATCTACATTGCAAAAGTGGCTACTGCATAGGAAGGAGATTAGAATGACAACAGTTGAAAGAGCACTAAATTCGATCGGGAAGAAATGCTTTATCGATTATTATGGAGATTTCAGAAGCTGCACAGATAAAAATGCGTTGACCCAGAAGCTCCTTGCAAATAACAAGAAATCCATAAGTGCCAGGCACCAAAATTATCCAGTTATTGCACTTGGATAAACATACATTACTTTCAACTCTTGATGGTGTTAAAAAGGAAAAGGCAAGAGAATATTTTAATACAATACTGTGCTAGGCACGACAGATAGACAGTTATATTTGCCGTATCATTCAATACCTGACTATATATTTTTAGGGAGGCAGTATTACTGTGAACATTACAACAAAAATTAATATTATTTTCATTATTATTACTGCAATAAGCATATCGACTATATTTGTATATAATGTTTTTGGAATTGCTATGCAATTTACTCAAGTTAATTTTATTACTAGCATAACGAAGGATATGTGCCATGTGCAAAGGTTATTAAAAAATACATCATGTAATAACCTAATAACCTTGTAGCCTGGCACTATATTGTTTGAATAATTCATTTGCACGAACATAGGGACGCAGGGCAAGCACTGCCAAGGAGAAAGTCTCTGTGGTCTGATTCAAAGGTGTCGTGAGTGCGAAATGTTCTGTGAAATGCGCCGAAAAGGGTGTGCTATCCTGGCGCTAATCTTAGCAGGTTTGATGTTGCAAGCTAGTATAGTTTCTAATATTCATATAATTGGAGGGGCAAAAACAATGAGATTATTACCTTTTAGCGGGTTGGGTGACATTATGTTCAATGTCATACCTGCAATCATAATTATAGGCTTTGTATTTGTATTTGGCACAATTATTGTACGTTCGGTACAGGGTGCAAAACAGTGGAAAAGAAATAATGAATCCCCAGTTCTTACGGTTGATGCAACTGTGGTAACAAAACGGATGGATGTTCATAACTATCATCACAATACAGGAACAGATAATATGCATAACATGTCATCATCGACTATATATTATGCTACATTTGAAGTAACAAGTGGTGACCGTTTAGAATTTAAAGTTCGTAATACCGAATATGGAATGCTTGTAGAAAATGATATGGGTAAGCTAACATTCCAAGGCACACGGTATTTGAGATTTGAGAGAAATTGAAGTTAATTGGAATAAATGCTACTTTGAATTATAGGGGATAAAGGGGACAGATGCCTTGTCCCTGTTCTAATTTTTTGATATATTCATACAGAGGCGATAAAAGTGCCAAGAGGTATAAGAAACCAATAAATATGAGATATATGCTTACTATATAATGAGCAATCATGTACACTTATTAATAAAGGAGCTAGGAGAGTTAATTTCTGATATAGTTAAGAGAATACCTAAAAATTAAATGTTATAGATGCAAAGCAATTAAGTCAGATGGAGAAGAGTAAAAGAGATGAAATTCTGAAAAGCTTAAATCAGTAGAAGGGGTGACAATAAGACAATTATCAAGAATGACAGGAATATCAAAGAGTATGATAGATAGGGCTTAGGGACGAAGCGCCTGTCACTTTGTCCCACTGCTTTGAAAGATCTAGTTATATTCAGTATAATTGAATATAAATGCTATGGTAAAATATGCGAAATAGTGGGGGAGGATATGCATGGAGTATACAATTCGTTATTCAAGTATAAGAGCTATGCTTGAATTATTAAAAAAATTAAAGTTGGGAACTCTTGAAAAATCAGAAATTGAAAATATTTTGAAGCATGAAGATTATCAATTTGAATTTTTACGATATAAAAATAGAGTATCAGAAAATGAATTTATTGAATATATTTTGAACTTACCTCATATATCAGAGGAAGAATTAACAAATAAGGATTTGAAAATACATCATAGCTATTATAAAGACTTGCTAGATAATTTGGATTTCTATACAGAGAAAGCAAATGAATTATTTAAGAGATTGACACCAAGTTTATTTGATGAGCAAATTTCAGTTGCATTAAGAGGTTTACCTAAGGATGTTATGATGCCGAAACTGAATTTTATTTTTACTATAGGTATAGGACAAAGCTTTGGATATGTTTATGAGAATGGGATGCATTTTGACTTTCTGCAATTGATAAAAGATAAATCAATTAATGAATTTTGTTCTACTATTTCTCATGAGGTACATCATGTTGGAATAAATACAATTCATGAAGCAATTGATTTGAATGCTATATCTCTTGAAGCACTATTTTATTTATACTTTTCTGGAGAAGGCTTGGCAGTAAAATATTGTAATAATGCTGAGGGTTTTTTATCAAAAAGCATATATAACGGAAATAAAAATGTGGGGTTAGACAGTTTTACTTGGAAGTATTTAAATGATGATTTCTATAATACGATGTCTCATTTTAGAAAGACTATCAATGATATAAGAAGTAATAATATTAAATCAGCAGAGGAACTGGACAAAGATATCTATGAATATTGGATGAATGCCTATATTGATGGTCAGAATAAAAGCGATATACCTAAACTAAAGCAGTTTAGATTATATAGTTTTGGGAATGATATTTGGGGTATAATCCATGATTGCTTTGGAAAAGAGAAAGTCTATGAAACCTTAAGAAATCCTGAAAGCTTTAAAGAAGTATATAATAAAGCATTAGAAGAAATAGGACATGAAGAATTTAGGATTTAGGAGATGTGTCATAAGTCCTTAAATAAACCAACCCAAAACCGTGTAGAATCATTGATTTTACACGGTTTATCTATAATTTTGTAACATGCCCCTGCTCTGACTTTTCGATATACTTATATTGAGCTATAATGAGAATATGGACATAAAAAAGTTTTGATGTTAATATATAATTACGGAAGTAAAAATAATTTTGTTAGGGGGATTATAATGAAAGGAAAAACACATGTGTATATGGCAAATCTCATTATAAGAGATTTGGAAAAAGGTAATATAGCATTACCAAGGGGACTGGGGAGTTTTGCACCGCCACAAGAGATAAAAGCTGCAATTCTAAATAATAAAAAAGAATTCAGAGCAGGTGCAACAGGCCCTGATTTCTATCCTGACGTGCAGATAGGTCAGACGATTGTTCATCCACAGGATTCAGGTTTTTGGCTGGAGTTGATGTTTGAGGAATTTGCAAAGATTCCATCTGCAGATCCTGAAAGAGCCAGAGCATTATCATTTTTGATGGGTTTTATGATGCATTATTCCACCGACCTTTATGGACACGAATCTGTTAATAAATGGGCAAGGGGATGGTTTCCATCTTTTGACGAAGCACTGACTCAGCCTGAGAAAATGAAAATTATTGTTCGACATATGTTAGTTGAAGCTTACATGGACAAAAAAGTGCCGAATACCTTTGATATTACCTTGGCTATACCACATTCATACTTGAAAAGCTGTTTCTTAAATGAGAAGGCACTCAATAAATATACAAATATTACAGGCTTGAAATATGCTGAAGAGATGAGATTGTATGCATTTAACAAATCTCAAGACAGTACAACTAACATGATTGATGTTTTCAATTATTTTAAGTCATGGGAACAAGACCTAAGCAGGGGAATTAATGAATGGTTTAATACATGGCATACTGTTAATGAGGATATGATATATGAGGGCAAGAGTCTAACAGATGCAAAAGAGGCTCTTTCCAATTGGGTAAGCAATTATTTTGCATATATGACACCTGCACCTGATATGATTATTGATTTTGCAAAATTATTGGACAAGCTGAATATCTTTAAACCTATTAAGGATATGATTGTACAGAAAGTGAAGGACTATCTAAATGCTCTTGTTAAAGCTGCTACTGGAATAGATGTACAGGATGCAATAGAAGAGTTTAAGAAAATGATGAAACAGCCTGAGCTTTACTTAAATAGTGGAATTTTGTACAGCGAAACCAATATTACAGAACAGCTCGATAAGGAGTTTGGTAATCTTGGATGCACAAATGATACTTTAAACCAAACATACCATGCATTTTACCAGTGTTTGAATATGGGAAAGCTTTGTCTTTTAGGACCTGATAACCTTAATAATCTAATTAGAAATGCAAAAGGAAATGTTGCAGATGTATTTAAAAACCAAATCTGCACCGGTTCAATTGATACCCTTGCAGTACGGTTAAAAACTGCAGGCAGATCATGGGGAAATATGACATCAGGAACAGATGATAATGTATATTTTGGTGTAGGACTAAAAAATGGGCAGTATATGGAAATGCTTTTTGATAAGCCAGGTTACAATGATTTTGAAGCAGGTGATAACGATACTTACAGTTTCATATTGCCAAGAAGAGTGCAGTATAATGAAATTAGCTTTTTCAAGCTCCGAAAGGATTACATAAATATAAGTGATGATTGGACATTGCAGGATATGACTGTCAGGGATCAGCTTGGAAGAGTTTTGTTAGACAAGAGTATTAATCATACACTAGTAGATAGAGAACCATATGTTATTAATCTAAATATCGATAACATGGCAGAAAATAGTGTACTACAGATGGATTGTAAGGTTATGTCATTCTTGTATAGCTTAGATGGTATGGGCAAAAATGACAACAGTAATCCAACACAGTATAAGCAATGGACAGACGATAAAAACATTTTCTATTCTGATGCTGTATTACGTGAGAAGGTTTATAAGCCACTTTTTGAGATGCCTACAGAAGGTATAATCCATGATGATCAGGGAGCTGAAAGTGGAAGACTGGAGGTATTTGCTAGAGGTTCAGACAAAGCATTACATCATATCTGGCAGGTAGCGCCAAACAGTGGCTGGAGTAGCTGGGGCTCCCTTGGAGGCACTATTGATATAGTTAAGGTTGGATTGAATCAGGACGGAAGATTGGAGGCATTTGCCCGTGGAACCGATAATGCATTATGGAATATCTGGCAAGTTGCACCAAATAGCGGTTGGAGTAATTGGAACTCACTCGGTGGCTGGATAGACAGTATTGAAGTGGCACAAAATGCTGATGGACGTCTGGAGGTATTTGGTCGAGGTTCAGACAAGGCACTATGGCACAATTGGCAGGTAGCACCAAACAGTGGCTGGAGTGGCTGGCAGTCAATGGGCGGTTGGATTGATATGCACAAAGTTAGTAGAAATGAAGATGGAAGGTTAGAGGTATTTGCCCGCGGCTCAGACAAAGCATTACATCACATCTGGCAGGTAGCACCAAACAGCGGTTGGAGTGATTGGCAGTCATTGGGTGGTTGGATTGACGATCTTGACGTGGGACAAAATGCAGATGGAAGGTTAGAAGTATTTGCCCGCGGCTCAGACAAAGCATTATATCACATCTGGCAGGTAGCACCAAATAGTGGCTGGAGTGGCTGGAGCTCATTGGGCGGCTGGATTGATATGCTTTGTGTAGGCAAGAATGCAGATGGAAGGTTAGAAGTATTTGCCCGAGGCTCAGACCAGGCATTATATAATATCTGGCAGGTAGCACCAAATAGTGGCTGGAGTAGCTGGAACTCATTGGGTGGCTGGATTGATATGCTTTGTGTAGGCAAGAATGCAGATGGAAGGTTAGAAGTATTTGCCCGAGGCTCAGACAAGGCATTGTATAATATCTGGCAGGTAACACCAAATGGTGGCTGGAGTAATTGGAACTCATTGGGTGGTTGGATTGATATGTTAGCAGTAGGACGAAATGGTTTTTAACCTGATATATATAAGAAAGTAAGAAAAGCTCACTGATTACAAAGGTCAGTGAGCTTTTTTATTTTTTGTAGTAGTAGTAGTAGTTAAATCAAGAAGACAAGTTATATTAGCGACAAACAGTTCTGAAATGTAATTGACAAGAAAGTTAAGTAGGCGTACCATGTAGTTAGACAGACTAACTATATGGAGGGTAAAATGAACTTTGATCTTATAAATAGTGCAGATGCAGTAGGGATGTTTTGTCGATTGCATATGAACACCAAAAGAAATATTCCTATCAGGTCGAGCGAGATGGGCATACTTATTTTCACACAAAAGCAAAATGTTTCAGTAACACCATTGATGATTAGTCAATTCTTTAAGATTACTAAGCCCTCGGTGACTTCGATGGTTAATGCACTGATCAAAAGAGACTATTTGGTAAAAGAACCTTCGTTATCCGATGGTAGAAGTTATACACTCAGAACTACAGAAAAGGGAAAGAAACTAGTTGAATCTACTTCTGATGAATATTTCAAGTCAATAGAGTTACTCAAAGAAAAAATGGGATTAGATGCATTTAATCAATTTATTGAACTCATACAAATAGCAAATGGTATATTCGGAGAGGAGAAATAGGATGAAAATACTTGTAACAGGAGCTTCAGGGAATGTAGGAAGTTATGTCGTTAAAGAATTATTGAAAATGGGTGAGACTGTAGTTGCAGCTGGAACAGATATAAATAAACTTCAAGGGATGTTTGGCGATACAATTGAAGCAGTAGAGTTCGATTTTAAGAAACCGGAGACATTTGATATGGCTCTGAATAACGTGGATCGGATATTTTTAATGAGACCACCCCATCTAGGTAAGCCTGAAGATATGTATCCTTTCTTAGAAGCTATTAAAAAACATCCAATTAAAATTTTATCCTTTTTATCCCTTATGGGAGTTGAAAATAATACAATTCCACCTCATCATAAAATAGAAAAATATATTGAAGGGATGAATATTTCATTTGCTCATATAAGACCAGGTTTTTTTATGCAAAATGTGTCAGGTATACATTCTAAAGAGATAAAAGAGAATGATAAAATATTTATTCCTGCAGGAAAAAGCAAGACTAGTTTTATAGATGCTGCTGACATTGGACTGGCAATAGCAACTGTGTTAAATAAACCAGATAAACACAAAAATACAGCATATACAATCACTGGACCAGAAGCGTTAGACTATTATCAGGTAGCAGATATTTTAAGTAATGTAACAGGTAGGGCGATTGTTTATGATAAACCCGGATTTCTAAAATATCGAAATTATTATATTAAAAGGCGTGGACTTGATAGGGGATATGTGAACGTTACTGTCGCACTTTATTTTATGACTAGAATGGGTACAGCAAAAGCAATAACAAATGATTTTTATAATCTTACTGGAAAGAATCCTAGAAGCTTTAAGGATTTTGCTAGGGATAATATAAAAGCTTTTATGAAGTGAGAGGGTGGAATATATCATGTAATAGAAAGAGGCAATAAAAAGGAGTATATTTTTAGGGATAACATAGACAAGGAATACTTTTTATTATGGATGATAAAATCACCGATTAATCCACTTATAAAATCAATAACTTTTTATTGTATGGGAGCGTATACAATATTAAAGCCTCGGCTTCAAAAAAATAAGAAGGATATGTACCAGGTATAAAGGGGGAGAACAATTTGAATATTTTATTAGATAAACTAGATTTTCATGGAGCTTGGGCGTATGATACATTAAAAAATATAATTAAGCCTAAGTACAAGGTTTGTATGATTCCTTTCGCTTTTCATGAAGAGTGGATAAAAAACGAAGAAGAATGGGATAAAATTTATGATAAATTGAAGGGGGATTTTTATGAATATACAGTTTCTCCTTTTTATACTTATGGAATAAAGGATAACAATATAGAATTGATAAATTACTTTACAGACAGTATTGAGAGTGCTAAAGCGAGAGTCAAGGAAAGCGATATAATCTGTTTTACAGGTGGTTTTCCAGATAAAGCAATGAACAGATTATCAGAATTTGATTTAATAAATGCTATTGAACAGCATGAAGGAATAATAATGGGATGGAGTGCTGGTGCTATGATGCAATGCTCCGATTATTATACTTCACCAGGTGAGGATTATTCAGAGTTTGCATATAAAAAAGGGCTAAAGTTTATAGAGGATTTTGCTGTTGAAGTTCATTATGAAAACATGGACACACAAAATAAAAGCATTGAAAAATATATACATGAAAAGGGAAAAAAGGTCTACACCACAGAGAGTAAAAGTGCAATAATTGTTAATGATAGCAAAATTACATTATTAGGAAATGCGAGAGAATACCAAACCGCAAGCGATAGGGAAACTGCGGGTGAGACTGGAACGGATATATGCCAGTAATACAAAGTTGATAAGGAGGTGAAAAAATTGCAGACTTTTACTTCTATTCTTAAAAAACCAGGTATTAAGGGCAGTTTAACCCTTATTGAATTACCCTTTAACCCTGCCCAAACATTCAATGTAAGCAAAGGTACTATAAAGGTTTATGGCACTATAAACGGAAAAGAATATAGGAATAAGCTGATTTCAAGGGGTAACGGGCTTTATGTAATGACCGTAGATAAAACACTACAGAAAAGACTTGGTTTTATAGGTGATAATTTGGAAATTGAAGTTACAATGAGCCTTGATGAAGGTGCTATACATAGCTCGGGAAAACGCACAACAATAGAAAAACATACTTGTGATATGGACGTATTGACGGCAATTAAAACAAGAAGAAGTATTCGATTATTTATACCCAAGGAAGTTGAGAGGTTAAAAATAGAAACAATTCTTGAGGCAGGATTTTGTGCTCCCACAGCTAAAAATAAACGACCATGGTACTTCATAGTAACACGAAACAAAGAATTCATGGATAATTTAATCAATGCTGATATTGGACAAAGCAATTACATATCATTACATACAGCTGATTGCTGTATAATAGTTTGTGGTGATAAAAGTATTCAAGGAGTAAATGAGTTTTTGTTGGAAGACTGTTCGGCAGCTGCCCAAAATATGTTGCTTGCTGCTCATGGGCTGGAATTAGGTGCCACTTGGTGTTGTTTACCCAAAACAACTGAAAGGTATAAATATGTTTGTAATTTTTATTCTCTGAGAGAAAAGGTTATTCCCATTGCTATAATTTCTTTGGGTTATCCATCAGAGGAGAAAGAATTCGTTCCAAGATATGATGAAACAAAAGTACATTGGGAAATATAAATCACTATTATGTCATTGATGAGCAACAGGTGCAAAGGTTGTTAGGTTATAAAAAATATATCATATTATAACTAATAACCTTGTAGCCCTGCACTATATTTTTATCAAAATGTTGACTCCACTTAATTTTTGTCTAATTAGATTAATGAAGCTATTCATAATATGATTAATAAAAGAACAATCGTATAATAAAAACAAATTTAAAGATTATAGAGGGAGGTATTTTTATGTCAGAAAAGAAGGAGTGTCCCATTTGTGGATGTACTGAGATTGGACAAGGAAAACATATATCACAAGGTAAATTGATGCCACTCAATAAGGCTATAACTTCTGGATCAGAAGTTATAGCAGAAATTTGTACAAATTGTGGTCATATTTTATCAATGAAAGTAGTAAATCCAGAAAAATTTAAATAAGGATATGTACAAGGTGCCTGTCCCTTTTGTCCCTCTAAAAATGTTGCAAATATCCAACCAACGATTCCAATTGCAAAACCAGTTAAAATAGATAAAACTACAGTTTTCAGATTTACCTCCTCTTTATTTATACAAAGTAAAACATACTTATTCTTTAGTTATTAGGGCTATAATAGATTTCAATTTCAAAATCAGGTGCTTCTTTATTTACTTCTATATTAGCCATTTTTACCATCTCCTCGTTATGTTGTGATTTTCTCCACTTATCATTTCCTAATCCAAGAAGAATAAACCCACAAGTGCCAGATATCGAACATATTTTGTAGGGTTTTACATATTACTATATATTTACCTACATATAGTTTACTTAGAATTAATTCTCAGTTATAATAATATTAACCAAGAAATATTTCTTACAATTTAGCGCTAAGTCAATCATTATTTACTAAATGAAACAATGCTATTTCCTATCCTTAAAGGTTCTAATTTCAAATTATAAAAAAGTGAAGGAGTTTTAACTATGTTAAAAAAAAGATTACTTTCCATTTTAATTTGTACAAGCCTTGTTTTGATGAGTACATTTGCTGGCTTCAATGTTTTTGCTCAAACAGTCTCAGATAGTGATACCTATGATAGAGTATACGACACTAACAATTATGAAAATCCTTATGAAACAGATCAAATCATAGTTGCCATAAAGGCAGAAATGGCTGATCAAGACCCTTTAAAAAGTTATGGATTAACCTTAATGAAAACATTATCAACTCCTAATAAAGAGGATTCAAATCAAAATATAGTAGGTTTGTATTCAATTACAAATCGAACAGCTCAAGGTGTTATTGATGCAATTAATACGATAAAAGATAACCCTGCTGTCGCTTACGCCGAACCAGATTATATTATAACAGTCTCTGATACTACACCTAATGATCCAGATTTCTCACAGCTCTATGATATGTCAAAAATTAGAGCTCCAAAGGCTTGGGATATACATACTGGAACTGATAATGTTGTTGTTGGTGTTATCGATACAGGAATCGATTATACACATACTGATTTACAGAATAACATTTGGGTAAACCCAGGAGAGATTGCCAATAATGGTATTGATGATGACAACAACGGATATATAGATGACATACACGGTTGGAATTTCGTTACTAATACAAACGACCCTATGGATGATAATGGCCACGGTACTCATGTATCAGGTACAATTGGTGCTGTTGGAAATAATGCAATCGGAGTAGTAGGTGTTAATTGGACTACACAGCTTGCTGCTCTAAAGTTCCTTAGTTCATATGGATCTGGCTCTACCTCCAATGCAATCTTAGCTATTAATTATGCTGCTAATATGAATTTTGACGTTTGTAATAATAGCTGGGGCGGTGGATCATACAGCCAAAGTCTATGCGATGCAATTGCTTCTTACAACGGTGTTGCAGTTGTTGCAGCAGGAAATAACGGAACTGATAATGATACTACCCCTGTTTACCCAGCAAATTACAATTGCAGCAATATCATCACTGTAGCATCAACGGATATAGATGATAATAAGGCTTCTAGTAGTTGTTATGGTGCAGCTACTGTTGATTTAGGTGCTCCTGGTGTCTCCATTTATAGTACATACCGTGGCAACACCTATGCTACACTTAGTGGAACCTCAATGGCTACCCCACATGTTTCAGGGGCAGCTGCTCTTCTAAAATCTCTTTATCCGTCATTAACAACCGCTGAAATTAAAGCTCGTATTCTTGCAAATGTTGACCCAGTTACTAGTCTAAATGGTATAACTGTAACGGGAGGAAGATTAAATGTATATGAATGTCTTATAGGAAATACTGATATAATTCCAGTTATGACAAGCAATACTTCCCCTTCAGGAGTAGCTTCTGCTAGCAGCTGCTATGAAAGTAGCTCTGGCATCGATTTATTAGCTCCTTGGAAAGCTTTTGATGGAGAAGATGAAAGTGGTTTTGCTGCTTCAAGATGGATTTCGGCACTTGACTATTCTATGCCTCAATGGATATCATACGGTTTTAGTCTACCTACTTATGCAGATAGCTACTACATACTTCCTGAAACTGGCAGCTGTGCAGATAGAGCTCCAATGAACTTTATCCTGCAAGGTTCCAATGATAATATTAGATGGACTACCTTGGATTCACAAAGCAACATTACTCTTAGTATATGGAATAATTCAGGCAAAACCTTTAGCATAAGCAATCCTGATAGCTACATGACCTATAGGTTATGTGTTACTGCTACAAATGGTGCTGAAGTAGTAGCTATTCAACAACTTAGACTTTTTGGTAATAGTAATCCAAATTTGATACCAACTATGACAAGTAATAATTCTCCTACTGGACAAGTTTCTTCAAGCAGCACATATATCAATGCGACCTATGAGCCTTGGAAAGCCTTTGACGGAGATGATGAAAGTGGTGCTTCTTCAAGATGGATTTCTTCATCTAGTGGTATGCCTCAATGGATATCATACAGCTTTAGCCAACCAACTTATGCACATAGCTACTACATACTTCCTGAAGCTGGCAGCTGTGCAGATAGAGCTCCAATGAAATTTTTCCTGCAAGGCTCAAATGACAATGTTAATTGGACTGACTTGGATTCACAAAGCAACATTACTATTAGTATCTGGAATGGTTCAGGCAAAACCTTTAACATAAGTAACCCTGGCAGCTACAGGACCTATAGGCTATATTTTGTTTACTCAAATGGTTCGGTTGTAATATCTATCCAAAAAATAAAGCTTTATTAAGGTAAATTAGCTAAGTCTGTGTGCCAGGAACGACAGTTAGACAGTTGTTTGTTGCTGCATGTAAATATAACTTGACAAGAAAAATGAATTTTTTAAGTATAAAAAGGATGGCTTTCTCTTTTGTGGAGGAAGCTGTTTTTTTGGAGGGGAACAGTGTCAAAATCTTATAAAAAGGTAATTTAAAATATGAATAATATGAAATAAGTATAATCCATGCTAACAAAATATTGTAAAAAGTGTGAAAATATATTATAATAAAGTTACAATATAGAATTTAATGTATATATAAATTACTTTATATATAATGAATGAATACAAATGATAATCATATATAACGTAATCTGTAATATATATAAAAACAACTAAATATGTAGGTTTAAAAACTATAATTCTAAGATAAACGTATAAGGAGGGTGTTTGAATGACTAAAGATAGCTATATGCAGTTCTTTGAAACTCTGCAAGAGAAAGGGCCTGTAGCTCATCTGTTTGAGGTAGATGGGAAAGGGATGCTATATGATACAGGAACAAACAAAGTTATAAAATGTGGTAAGTGGGAATATGAGATTCTAAAAGCTATTCTTTCTACTGATTCGGTTAAATCAGTAATCCAAAGACTTTTTATTGAAGAAGATGAATCGGAAATAGAACAGGCACTTCAAAAAATATACAATGCCATACAACAAGAAGATATATTAAATGTACAAGTGGAGAGAAAATTCGACTTAGCGGGTCACTATTCTTCCTTAAAGGATCCAATACATACAAGATTAAAACAACTTATATTTGAGGTAACAGAAAGCTGTAATTTAAGATGTCGTTACTGTACATATGATGATGAATATACAACGCATAGAAATCATGGAAAGAATGCTATGCCGCTTGAAGTGGCTTATAAGGCACTGGATTATCTTGCATCTCATAATAGTGAAGAGGATGAGGTAGACATTTCATTTTATGGGGGTGAGCCATTATTGAGGTTTGATTTTATTAAAGACTGCGTAGCTTATGCTCAAAAAAATGTACATGTGAAAAAGATAAACTTTAATATGACAACTAATTTAACCTTAATGACTACTGAAATTGGTGAGTATCTTAGTATTAATGATTTTATAGTTGTAGCAAGCTTAGATGGTCCAGAGGATATCCATAACGTGTATAGACTTGATATTAATGGAGAAGGCAGTTATGTAAAAGCAATTGAAGGCTTTAGGAAGTTGTTGAAAGCTTATGGTGACAATGTTAAAAGAAGAATAATAATTAATATGGTATATGCACCTCCTTATTCTAGAAAAAAATTAGATACGATGCAAAAATTTATAGAAGAAGAAGGATTTGAGGATATTGTTATTCAAACAAGTTATCCTATACCAGATAGTATACCAGCGGATTGTCGAACAGACAAAATGGATTTATCTATGTTTGAGTGGAGTGCAGACAAGCTTTTATATAATTTCTATGAAGACAGTGAGAAAAGACCTTTTAACCATGATTCTATGGATGCGTTTTTACAAATTATTAGACATACATATCCTTCTAAAGAAGCAAATTTTTTACTCCCTCTCAATCATTGCTGCATACCTACTCACAACAGAATGTATGTGACATGCAATGGAGATATTCGAATTTGTGAAAGAATAATGGGAAGCCTTTCTATAGGAAATCTGTTTGATGGTATCAATTTTGAAACTTTGAAAGAGATTTATGACGAATATCAAAGAAAATCCATTGAGACCTGTTCTAAATGTTGGGCATCCAAGATGTGTACTCAATGCTTTGCAACTACTTATACAGATAGAAACTTTGACATGGAAAAAAGAAATAAGTTTTGTTTAATTACAAAAGAGACACTATCAAAGGCTCTGAAGCTATACTATAAAGTTTATTTACATAATCCTGAAAAATTGTTATATATAGATATGCTGGATTTACAAATGGTTTAAAATTAGAGTAAAGAAACGTGGGATTTAAATTGATTATAGAGGTATCTATATCAATTTAGATATAAATTATTATATAGAAAGGAGGAAATGTAAATGGAAGTTGTTGTTAATAATGTTGAAGAGCGAGTTAATGATTTAGTACCACAAGATTGTAGTTTGGCACAACATGTTGTTGTAGGAATGGGATTGTGTTAAATATCTAATGAGAGAAGGAGAATAGTAATTTACTATTCTCCTTTTCTCATTATTAAGTATATAAATAGCATTATTACATGTCTGGCACTTACTATATACGTTTTTTTATCATCACTATAACAAGTGCTAAAATGCCTATAATGCATAAGACACAGTAAAGAACAAAATTTCCTAAACTTTCAAGTGCCGCCAAACCGGTTTTAGAGAAATAATTTTCTATAACAGCTTTTAAAAAGAAATAAATTATCCATATTGAATCCAGTACAAAAAATATCCTATATTTTTTCACTGCGGCTACCTCCAGTTCAGTTTTATATGAGTAATAGTATTACTTATTGAAATGAACTTGCATAAACATGATTAGATAGCAAATAATAAGATTCTGTATAATGTGGATGCTCAAGCCCTCCTAGTCCAGATCTAACAATTGCAGTTTTAGCATTCTCGTATCTATCAGCCATATTAAGTTCAACTTCAAACCTATATGCATTAATAGTGCCTCCCATAAATGCTGCTAATACCTGCATAAAGTATTCTGGTTTTTCACAAACTTCAAAATCCCATCCAGCAAACAAGAAACCGTCATATCTGGTAATTGCACAATAGGGCAGTGCATTAGCAGGTATTTTTGCTATAGCCGCTTCTCTACTATTAGAAGATGTTCCGTAATTTCTAATGGTAATATTATCTAAAGAACCATTTCCATGATCGTCACAAGTATAAATGTAACAATCATTTCGATTATTTACGATAGCACCTATTTCTGCCAATGTATCATTCATACCTATTGTATCTGGATTATAATCTACTATACCAAAACTATTTGTGCATCCAGTTAAGTTTTCCCATTCAACTTCGTAATTATCTGCGATGCTGATAGAAACAGATTTTCCATAGTGTGTAAATCCCCAGTTAGCCATTGGCAAATATGGAACAAAATCATCCGTATTTAAGATGTTATAAATCCCTGCATAGCTACCTGCATTATAAGCTGTTGTAGTATTTGGAGCTGCAAAGGTATAGTCATACACATATTTTGACTGGTTTATTAATCGTGCACCGACAATATTCGCTATTCCAGCACCGCGGGAATGTCCCATTACCCAATATGCTTTTTGAACGGATGTATCTATGTATCCTAGGGCTTCATATTGCTGTAAACACCTTAATACTCTTGTTGCCGCTATATCAAAGCCTTTGTGGTTACTTGACACCATCCAATCTGCATAATTATAGTATTGGGCTGTAGTGCCTATATCAAAGTTGCTTGTCCACTCTTTAATGGTGCCATTTGTACCTCTTATTACAATAACAACTATTTCTTTAGTAACTCCACCATATGATACTCTTCTATGTCCTATATAAGCTTCAGATACATCTGAATCACTATATGTGCTGGTAAAATCATAACAAGTTACATTATAGATACCGTTATTCTCCATAAATGTTTTTATATTCATACCAGAGTATGTATTGCCGTGGTATACAACTGATGAATATAAGGAAGATATTGTTCCATTAGCAGGGCTGTAGGATGTGTTACTGCTAAAGAAATTCCTATAGTCCATTTTATATGAGACATTAGAATCAGCATAAGATGTATGCATTACTCCTGTAAATGAATTATTAAATGGGTAAGCATCAATTGAATCTTCCTTTCCATCATAGTCAGTATCAGGCAGAATTGGATTGGATAGATATTGATATACTGTAACGCTTGTTTTTCCAGCATAGTTATCTTCTTTAACTTCTTTTTTCTTAAGCAGTAGATTAATAAAAGGGGTCAAATCCTTTTCTGCCTTTTTTCCAAGTTCTTTATAATCACTAACACCATCTTCGTCTGAGTCGATGTTACTTGTTTCGGATACTTTATCCTTTAGCTCAACATATTGATAATCACTTAGTAAAACTCTAGTTTCATCATTTTCTGATTCACCAATTATATTTGTATCAGCTTCATCATTGCTACTTTCTTCAATCAATGGATTTATTCCTACGTCGTTCAAGAATTTCTCAACATCAAGCACAAAATAAATGCCTTCATCGGAAATGTTTGCCTCCAAGGACTTATTATTCTTGTCCTTCTTTGTTTCTAAAGGAATGAACTCATCATTTACGAACTGACAAATAGTAAGCATGTTCATCGCTGATTCATCATTATAATCTAGAAAGTTGCTGTAATCAAAGCTTAGAAGTAACTGATTATCTTTTTCTAACAAAGTTTCTACTTGAATTGGTTCGCCGATAATAGCACGGTTGTTTTGAAATCCATCATTATTGTATTTATCCAAGAATACGTTCTTATCCATTACTCCAGGTACAGCACCGGACAAGGATGGAACAAATGAATTAGTATTCTTTTTTAAGGAATCTGCAATCCGATTATTGCTTAAGCTTTGTTGTACTTTGTGTTTACTGTCATGGGTAACTTCGTTTGAATACGCCTTAAGAGGATTTAATTTTAACAGTGTTTCATCTCCATCTGTTAATGTATCCCCATCAGTATCTTCTAATATTGGAGAGGTATGACTTACTTTCATTTCTTCTCCGTCTAATAAGCCATCTCCATCTGTGTCTTTTTTGGAACAATCTGTACCAACCTTTTTCTCGTCTAGATTGCTTAATCCATCATGATCAGCATCCTCTAATCCGTCCTCAATGCCATTTAAATCAGTATCTTTACTTAATGGGTTTAGTAGCAATATGATCTCTATATAGTCATTTAACCCATCTTCATCAGTATCAGGATTTTGTAGATTTGTTCCAAAGTATTTTTCGTGTAAATCAACAAGTCCATCTTTATCTGAATCTGTAATTTCATCAATGGGACTTGATTCCTCGACAACCTGACTTAATTTATAATTTGTAGATGTTAATTCTAAATTACTTAAATTACCACTAACCCCAGGCAATAAGGTCTCATATTGTTCCGATGGTACTTCCCCTTGCAGTTTTTTTTCACTTTCTGCTGCTTGCACTGGTGTCAAGTGAATTGATGTACTTACCATAAGCATGACGATCATCAAAGCAACCAGCTGTTTAATGTTCCTTTTCTTGTAGCTCATAAATACTTCCTCCTTTAATAAACTCTATTTACATAATTTACTATGTATTTTTATATTACCATATTCTTTTTCAGAACACAATAAATTTGAATATTTTGGGGCAGGCACTTAATAAAAATTTAACACACGTAATATTATGAAAAACCAATGAATATATATAAAATGTGCTTTTTAGAGAATGTAAAAATGTAAGGGCTTTACCAACTTACACAATTAATTATTGACCCAATTATACATGTTGGTTCTTGACGAATAGTCTAGCATGTGTAATTAAATATAATTATTCTCAAATTTGCTTGCTAGTTATTGACAGCAAATCAAGCATTCGTAGTTGGGCAAAAAAATAAGTGGAGGGATTCGTATTGAAAAAATCATTGGTTCTAGTATTAACTATCATGCTGGCTGCAACATTGGCATTCACACCCTTAGTTAGTGCAGATCCTGGGGGAACAGTAGAAAATGCACAAAAATTCCTAAAGGAAAATTTTGATCTAAAAGAACAAGAAGAAGCATTTAAGTTACTAAAGGAAAAAACTGATGATCTGGGTTATACTCATGTAAAGCTTCAACAAATGGTAAATGGAATACCTGTATATGGAAGTGAGTATATTGTTCACTTCGATAAAGAAAAAAATATATATACATCTAATGGAAAATTTGACATAAAAGCAAAGGATTACAAGCAAAAGGGTGATTTCATAAAGGCTGAAGACGCAATAGAGATTGCTAAGAATGACGTTTCCTATGAAAAGGGTGAAGATGACCTTATAAATGCAGAGCTTTATTTATATGAGGTTAATGGAGAATATATACCTGTTTTCTTAGTAAGAGTAAACTGGCTTGCTGAAAGCTCCTTTGGTGATTGGAGAGTATTTGTTGATGCAGCAAGCGGAAAAGTAGTTCATAAATATAATTCGATAAAATTTGGTAAACCTACAAATGGAACAAATGTAATAGGAACAGGAACTGGAGTTTTAGGAGATACAAAAACAGTAAACTTATTACAAAGTGGCAGCACATATTACCTACAAGATATGACAAGAACCACAGGGGGCATATTCACATATAATGCTGCTAATGGAACAAGATTGCCGGGTACATTGATGACAGATACCGATGCAGTTTGGAATGCAACTACTCAACGAGCAGCTGTAGATGCTCACTTTTATGTAGGAAAAACTTATGACTATTATAAAAATGTTTTAGGCAGAGATAGCTATGATGATAATAATGCAGCTATAAAGGCATCTGTTCATTATTATACAAATTATGTTAATGCATTCTGGGATGGTAGACAAATAGTGTTTGGTGATGGTGATGGATATAATTCGCTAGCACTTTCTGGCGGCCTTGACATAATAGCACATGAACTTACTCATGCAGTTGATTCCTATGAAGCTGATTTGATATATCAAAATCAGTCAGGTGCATTAAGTGAATCCTTCTCAGATGTTATGGCTACCGCAGTAGAATTTTATGCACAACCAAGCCATGCAGACTGGTTAATGGGTGAGGATGTTTGGACTCCAGGCACACCAAACGATGCTTTAAGAAGCTTGTCAAATCCTAGTGCATATGGTGACCCTGAACACATGGACGATTATTATTATACAACAAGTGATAATGGTGGAGTTCATACAAACTGTGGTATACCAAACAAGGCCGCTTATCTAGTTGGTAATGCAATTGGAGCTGATAAGATGGGTAAAATATATTACAGAGCATTGTCAACATATTTAGTTTCATCATCTGATTTCTCAGCTTGTAGAGTAGCATTACTTCAATCAGCTACAGATCTCTATGGCTCAAATGGAACAGAATATAACGCAATTGTTAACGCATTTAATGCAGTAGGTATATACTAGTATAATATAAGACATAAAAAAGCAGAGCAGGAGAATTTACCTCCGGCTCTGCTTGCTTTTATTTTATTATGCTGCTTTACTTTTAGCTGCACTGTTTTTCTTAGCAGAATTCTTTTTAAGATAACTAAACCAGTATATTGCTCCAACGAAGAATCCTCCGCCTACGATGTTGCCAAGTGTAACAGGAACAAGATTCTTTGTTATAAATGTGCCCCAGTTTAATTTTGCCAATACTTCTGCTGACACATGGGAAGCTTCTGCCCATGCAGGATTTGCCTTAGCCAAAATGCCTGCTGGTATATAATACATATTTGCTACACTATGTTCAAAGCCTGATGTGATGAATAACCATATTGGGAAGAAGCATGCAAACAGCTTTCCTACCATATCTTTAGCTCCATAATTCATCCATACTGCAAGGCATACTAGCCAATTACACATTATACCAAGATAAAAACCTTGAGTGAATGTAAGTCCAACCTTGTATGAAGCAATTTTAATTGTCACTCCACCAAGAACATTAGCACCACTATTGAAGAGACCTGAATTCACCATCATATATGCGATGAAAACAGAGCCTATGAAGTTACCGATATAAACGAAAAACCAATTCTTTAACATTGCAGAAAGCTTTGTTTTACGTTCCAAAACTGACATAACGATAAGAGTATTGCCTGTAAAAAGTTCACCGCCTGCTACTACAACTAACATAAGTCCTGTACCAAAGATAGAACCTGCTATGCACTTACCTAGGCCATAAGTCTCAGGATTTGCAAAAAGATTGAAGGCCGCCATATTGGATCCTTCTGAAGCAAAAGCAATAAATGCGCCTGCCAATATCCCAAGAACTATCATTTTGATTATTGAAAGATTGGCCTTTTTAATACCTGCATCAACGGTTGCCTCTGCTATTTCAGCAGGTGCAAGATAATTTTTTCCTTCCATGTTTGTACCTCCTAAATTTATAAATTATTAACTTTTGAAATCAATTCTAAAACTTCCTGTATAAACATTCATTCTATTTCCTCTGACAAAACCAACTATGGTTGTATTCATTTTCTCACCTATCCGCAAAGCTAAATCCATAGGAGCTGAGCGGGAAACAATCATAGATATTCCTCTTTTTGATGCCTTTGTAAGCATCTCTGAAGAAATTCTGCCACTTGTTAAAATCAGTTTATCTGTGAAGGGGATGTCCTTAATAAAAGCTTCTCCTAAGACCTTATCCAAGGCATTATGCCTTCCTATATCCTCATGATATATCAAAATATCATTGCCATCACTAAGAGCTGCACTGTGAACACCACCTGTGTTTTGGAACACCTCTGATGCTGTTGAAAACTCTTTCATCAAGGCTAAAAGCTTTTTTGCTTTTACATTTAAGCCTTCTTCAGCGGGCTTGCAGTTTATCACATCGTGTATATTGTAAAAAACAGCTCCACCACCACAGCCACTGGTCATCATTCTTTTGCCCATAAAATAGCTTGTCATGTCCTTTTGCAAGGTTGTAAAAACATCAACTATACCTTTTTCTTCATCTACCTTTATAGCTGATATTTCGCTTTTTTCTTGAATAATACCTTCAGAAATTAGAAAGCCATAGACAAGAAAATCCAAAGCCTTGGGTGAGCATAACAAGGTTACTAGCTCCTCATTATTTAAGAAAATAGTCAAGGGATATTCTCTCACAACAATATCATCTACTTCATTGCTGCGTTCCCCATCGTATCTTATAAGCTGTACTCCTCTTGTTAAATCCATGCATTATCTCCTGCCTTTAATAATCTCCACTTTTCTAGATCTTCTTCTTTATTCAAGTTTACAAACATAGCCCAATCTGGACTAAATGCTCGGGCTTTCTGCTCTTCAATATATAAAACCTGGGAAGAGTTCAAAAGGCTTGATATTTTATGATTTTTATTTATAATATTCTCTTCCATCTGTGGCAATAAGGCTTTGCTGTAAAATGCATTAAAGGGCTCAATCCAATCTCCAAATCTTGTTATGACTGCTGATTTTCTATAACCATCTTCTTTTAATAGCTTTTTCATATGGTTAATATATGCTTTATTAATGTAAGGCATATCACATGCAATCATGTAATTATACTGACTTTCTGATTTCGATAACCCTATATGCATTCCACCTAAAGGTCCGAAGTCCTTATAATAATCCTCAACTATCATTATATTTTTCCTATGATAGCATTCTGGTTTGTTTGTCACTAAAATAATTGATTTGAACATGGGTCTAAGCAAATCTATAATATATTCTGTAATATATATTCCTTCAATTTCAATAAACTGCTTATCAAAGCCCATTCGGGAGCTTTTACCTCCTGCTAGGATTATTGCAGTATCTGCTAAATTCATAAAATCACCCTTACAATTATTTGTTTATAAACATATTGTATAATATTGCATTTTTAATACAATGTAAGTTTTTAACAAGTGAAGATAATTATATCTAGCTACAAGAAAACTTTCTATACTGCTTTCTCCATTACAACTGCGCAAACCTTATACTCTGGTATTTTACAGCCAGGATCAAAAGCTGAATTAGTAAGAACATTGGCGGCGCCCTCTGCAAAGTGGAAAGGTATAAATACTACATCTTGCTCCACAATGTCAGTAACCTTCGCTTTTACAAATATGCTTCCTCTTCTTGAGCTTACCTTTACCATATCTCCGTTGCTAATCTTTAGATTGCTTGCTGTAACAGGATTTACTTGTACAAAGCTTTCTGGACTTTTTTTGTTTAAGCCTTCAACTTTGCCTGTCATAGTCCTTGTATGGTAATGATAAAGCACTCTGCCTGTTGTTAAAATCAACGGATACTTTTTATCTTGAAGCTCTGCACTTTCAGTATACTCAACGCCCATGAATAAGCCTTTTCCTCTTGAAAATGCACCCTTGTGTAAATATGGTGTGCCTGGATGTTCTTTGTTTGGACATGGCCACTGAATTCCTGCCTTCTCTAATCTATCATAGTCAATACCTGCGTAAGAAGGAGTAAGGGCTGCCATTTCGTCAAATATCTCTGATGGATTGTTGTATTTCTTTTCATAGCCTAGATTATTCATAATCTCCATGATGATTTCCCAGTCTGCCTTTGCTTGTCCTGGCGCATTAACAGCTTTTCTTACTCGTTGAACTCTTCTTTCTGTGTTGGAGAAGGTTCCATCCTTTTCTGCAAAAGCTGCGGCAGGTAAAACTACATCAGCAAGCTGAGCAGTCTCAGTAAGGAATATATCTTGAACTACTAGGAATTCTGTACTTTCAAGTGCATGCTTTACATGGTTTAAATCAGGATCTGATATCATTGGATTTTCACCCATGATATAAAGCATTTTAATATCTCCATGCTCGGCTGCATGTACCATTTCTGATACTGTTAATCCACTCTTTGTTGAAAGTGCTTCTACTTTCCATGCCTTAGCAAACTTGTCTGCTATATCTTGCTTTGTTACTGACTGATAGCCTGTGTAAACATTAGGAAGAGCTCCCATATCGCAGGCACCTTGAACATTGTTTTGTCCTCTAAGGGGATTAACACCTGTTGATTCACGTCCTATTTGTCCACATAGCATAGCTAGATTTGCAACATTCATAACATTATTTACACCTGTAGTATGCTGCGTTATGCCCATACAGTAAATAATGCTTCCTTTTCCTGCTTTTGCATAGAGTCTAGCCGCAGCTTCTATATCTTCTGCCTTTACTCCACAAATTTTTGCAACCTTTTCGGGAGTATAGCTTTGAACTGCTTCTTCAAGCTTTTCAAAGTTTTCTGTTCTATCTTCAATGAATTGTTTATTATGAAGATTTTCCTTTAAAATAACATGCATCATTCCATTTAATAGTGCAACATTTGTACCCGGCTTTATTTGGAGGAATACCTCAGAATCACCTGCAAGATCTATTTTTCTCGGGTCCACTACTATAAGTTTAGCCCCTTTTCTTACAGCTTGTCTGATTTTTGCTCCTATTACTGGGTGATTTTCTGTAGTATTAGAACCTACAATTAATATTACATCACTACCCAAAAACTCATCAATACCATTTGTCATGGCTCCGCTGCCTAAAGTAGTTGCAAGACCTGCAACTGTTGCGGAGTGTCAGAGGCGGGCACAGTGATCTACGTTATTGGTTCCGATTACTGCTCTAAACATTTTTTGCATTAAATAGTTTTCTTCATTTGTACATCTAGCAGAGGTCAAACCTCCAAAAGCTTCACTACCATGTTTTTCTTTTATATCTATTATCTTAGAAGCTACAACATGCATGGCTTCATCCCAAGTAACTTCTACAAGCTTCCCGTCTTTTCTGACAAGAGGTGTTTTCAGTCTGTCTGGATGATCTAAAAATTTATATCCAAATTTACCTTTTACGCATAAAAGACCATCATTTGGAGATGAATTTATAGGTTCTACACCTAATACTTTACCATTTTTAACCAATAAATCCATTTGACAGCCTACTCCGCAATAAGAGCAAGTAGTCTTAACCTTTTTTACTTCCCAATGCCTAAACTTTTGAGGTTGTTTTGGTGTCAAGGCTCCTACAGGACATACGGATACACAGTTTCCACAGGATACACAATTTGAACTTTCAAAATCTTTGTCGCTTGCAACTGCCACATGAGTTGAAAAGCCTCTGTCTGCAAAATTTATTGCACCTGTGCATTGAAGCTCATTATCTACCCTAACACATTTGCCGCAAAGTATGCATTTGTTCGGATCATAAGTAAAGAAAGGGTTGCTATCGTCTATAGGATAATTTTTCTTAGCGCCATAGAAGCCGCCTTCCTTAATGCCGTATTCAAAACATAAATTTTGAAGCGTACAATCTCCAGATTTTTCACAGGTTAGGCAATCAAGTGGATGATTTTCTATCATTAATCTCAAAATGTTTTTTCTGGTTTCTACCACGGCTGGTGTATTTGTTTCTATTATCATGCCTTCTGATATCGGAGTTGAACAAGCGGTCATGAGTGATCTGGCACCTTTTACTTCTACTACACATATACGACAAGCTCCATGTGCTGTCAATCTTTCGTCATGACAAAAAGTTGGTATGCTTATCCCATATTTTACAGCTGCCTGCAAAATCGTCTGTCCTGCGTCTACTTCACATTGCTGTCCATTCAATGTTATATTCATTAATTTTCTACCTCCTTTACATAAATATGTATAATAAACATATATAATAAATATATTTATTTTTCTAGTTTCACTAATATTTTTTCTAGTCCAAGTGTCTCAGCCCATGATATTTCTACATATTCTCCATCTTTTTTCATCATAGGAGTCTTTGGATTTTCATTATAGGTTAGATCTACAGAAAGTCTTCCTTTTAAACAAAGAGGTCTTCCTTCTCCTGGTGTCTTTGCTCTTACTCCATATACCTTTGAATCCTTTTTCAAAAGCTCGAAATTGCATCCATAATCGCATTGAGTGCATTTTACATCTTCTTTTTCTGTTTCCCATGCTCTTACATTGCCGATAACTCTGTTGTCCATTAAAGCACCAACAGGGCATACGCTTACACATCTTCCGCATGAAACACAGGTTGATTCGCCCATAAGTTTATCATTATCTGCAATAATATGAGTGCGATATCCTCTGTCACCAAAATTTAATACAGATCTCTCTTGGATTTGACCACATATGCTTACACATCTTCCGCATAATATACATTTTGTATCGTCTCTTAATATATATGGATTTGAAGTATCTATTGTTGCTTGTTTTCTAAAACCGTCATGTTCTCTAAATTTGACTTCATATCTATAAGCATATTCTTGAAGTTTACATTCTCCCGCTTTATTGCAAGTAAGACAATCATTTGGATGATTATCAAGCAAAAGTCTTAATATTTCACTTCTTGCCTCAACAACCTTTGGACTTTCAGTATAGACCACCATGCCTTCATTAACTGGAAGAACGCATGAAGCTTGCAAGGATCTTGCTCTTTCTACTTCTACTACGCACATTCTGCATGCGCCAATTTCATTCACGCCTTTTAAATAGCATAGAGCTGGAATATCTACGCCTATTGTCTTTGCAGCTTCCATTACTGTAGCATTTTTATTGACTTTGACTGGAATCCCATCAATAGTTAAGTTTACCATTTCCATTTAAGCTCCCCCTAAATACTTATAATAATTTAATAAAAAATTTCGATAAATATTGTCACCGATTACATAATACGCCATCGTTATTTTTTTGTCAATTAGGAAAATAAATGCAAAAAATAAAAGCTAGCCGTCCACCTATGGAAATAGGTGCAAAGCTCACTTTATATATGTTATAAAAAATTTTCTACTATAAGTATGTCCTTAAAGTATGACCTAATTTTTGCAAGTTAATTTCTGCTTCTTTTCGTATAATGAGTATGAAGAATATGGTAGGTTTTTTCTCCACTTCCATGTGGCTTACTCCTATTTGTTTATACAAAACAATAAACTCCTTTTAAAAGGAGTTTATTGCAAAATTCAACAATCCTATCATTTATAGTAAAGCAATAAAAACAAACAATAATGCTTACAAATATAGGATAACTTCACAGCTCCTTTCCAAATACGGGAGGCACAAGCATTTCTACTAATACCCATAGGTCCAGACTCCATAAGCAAAAGCTCCTAGAAATAAGGACTCGGAGTTATTTTCTTATTCATTTATAATAATTGTATTATAGGAAACCAATCATAATTAAAGCTTGAGCTAAAACATAGGTAAACATAATAATTACTTCATAATTTTTTGAGGGCTCATTAAAGCTATTGAATGACAATACAGAGTCAGAGGCTATGAAAAATAATGAACCAACAAAGGTTAACATAAATTGAAGATTGAAGCCGTTCCAAACACGGCATGCACTGGTGAAACTCATCATCGATATTGCACACATATAAATAATAACTGGAATTGTAGCACTTTTTAAGTTTGGTTTAAGTATTCGTATAAATGAATAGCTATATAAAATATATGGGATTAAGAATAAAAAGAACCAGGTTGGGACAATTTCAAAATATTGTATCGATTGTACAAAAGCTATGATATAGAACACGTGTCCGACTAGAAATGAAACCAGTCCTACAGCAAAAAATATTTTATTTGAACCCCATAATAGTGAAAAATCACCAATAAATCCAAAAAACAAAGCAGTTACAATAAGCCAGTTAATACTCGTTGCACTTATTAAATAGAAAAGAATAATTAAGGGTACTAATAGGGGCTTTGTCAACACTTTAAGTTTTTGATTTTCTTTCTTGTCAGCATATAAGTTGACAGCAAAAACGATTATAAAGGCAATTACTATAAGAATCTGTAAATTCATAACACACCTCCAATAATTTGTTTTTTATATAATATATATATATTTGTTACTCGTATAAGGCTTTCTTAACCTCGGGTAAATCCAGCATATCAAGTGTTTCAACAAGCGGTCTGGCTGTATTTAAATCATACCCCATTGCTTTATAATATTCTAATTTTCCTTTATCAAAATCAATTTGCACATTTGCGTTAGGACCACTCTTTAATGGTGGAATTCCTCTTGCTCTATTTGGCATCTTAAACTCCATAGGGTTTATGCCTTCACGAATATTGAAAGAATGGCGAAGTGTTTTTATTCTTCGAGCAATATGAAGATATTCATCAAAGTTTAAATCCCATCCAGTCATTGCATTAGCCAATTCAACCATAGGTAGTACAACTACTGGGTCAAAGGCAAAGGCACAAAGTCCAAGACCATTGACGAGGTCCATAAAACAACTGGCACCCATTAGATCATTACCTTCTGCTGAATCTAAACACTTATTCTTCATAGGATGTAGATTTTTATCTGTTAACTTTTTGCTAGGTTGATTTTCCCTATACATATCGCAGCAGTCCAGAGTACTTGTATGTCTTCCTGGTGTAGGCTCTGTCTCATAGCCAACTCCAAGACCCATACCGCCAGCATTGCGTGGATCATGCATAGGTAGTTCTTGTCCGTATACATGCATAGCGTATTCAGCTGAGCCTTTTCCAAAGTGTTCGGATGCAAACTTGACTCCGTTCATCAGGTATTTGCCTATGCCTTCTCCTGTTATTATTTTCTCTACCAGTTTTACAACTGCTTCGCTATTTCCCCAGGTTAACTTCAAACCATCTGTATCTTCTATGGTGATTGCCTTGTTTTCATAGGCTTCAAAGGACCAGGCAACAACAACAGCGCAGCTTATTGTATCTATACCAGCTCGGTTTAACAGATCATTAACCTTCATAATACTTTGCATATCATTACAGAGCAGCATTGTACCAAAGCCACAGATAGTTTCATACTCAGGTCGATGGGATTCGGTAATAGGATATGGACCTTCATCTACTTTTACTATTCCACCACAAGATAATGGACAGCTGAAGCAACCATATTTTTCTGTTTCATATTTTGTCACTGAATCGTTAGAAATTTCACGTGTTAACCTTCCGGGGAAATCAATACATCCTACACCTTTCCAGTTTTTAACTGGTGAGTCGCCATTATTGGCAGATAAGGCTACAGTACCAGCTGTTCCCCAGGTTTTCATATCGTATCTTTCAACCTCTCCAGTCATAGGCAGCATATTTTTTTTACTTAGAAATCGTATTGCACCTGATAATATCGGCACATTTGTAGCTTCATTTAGCATCCAGTCTATGCGTGGGTGTTTGTACTCATAGAATTGCTGGGCAAATTTGTTTGCCAATTCTGTTATTGCTTGATCATCATAAACATCTACATTTTTATCACCGCCAAGGCATACTGCTTTTAAGTTTTTTGAGCCCATTACTGCGCCTAATCCACTTCTTGCTGCTAGTCTTCCTTTATCTGTGACAACACCAGAAATCCTTGACATTTTTTCGCCGCCAGGTCCTATGCAAGCTGTTTTAAAGTGAGTGCCGTGTCTATTTGTTAAAATATCAACGGTATCATAGGAATCCTTACCCCATAAATCAGTTGCATTCCTAAGTTCTTTATTATCGCCATCTATTAGTAAGTAAACGGGTTTCTCACTTTTGCCTACAAAAAATATACCATCATATCCAGTGGACTTTATTGCTGGAGCAAAAAATCCCCCGCTGTTGGCGTCTCCCCATGTATTTGTTAAGGGGCTTTTCCCCATAATCATATAACGTCCTGAAAAGAACGAACCAGAGCCAGTTAAGAGACCGCTCATTATTCCGAAGATATTTTCAGGACTTAATGCATCTACCCCAGGTTTTTGTCTATCAAATATTATTTTTGCCCCAAGACCATAACCTGATAAGAACTTCTTGTAGAGGTCATCTTGTATTTTTTCTTCTTGGATGATTCCTGTTGTTAGGTCTACCCATAGTATTTTTCCCATGTAGCCAAATGCCATAATTCTTCCCCCTATATTTTATTTGTATTTAATAGTAGAGACTATCACTACAATCCCATGATATACAAATATGAATTTATTTTTACATATATAGTATACATGACATGTAATGTAATAATATAACATTAATTCTATATTCAAATTACCACAAAATAGTACTTTATTCCAGTTTTTTTTAATATGTGCTAAACAATATGCTTGAGGATGGTTGCTGTCCTATTTCAGAATATATAAAAGATACGAGCAAAATAATGTGTTTTGTGCGTTTATGCTAAAACTAGGTGTACCTGTGAGAATTATTGTCAGTAAATGTAACATTGAAAAAGGTGAGCTGTAACGAGAGACAAGAGAATTAAGAAGAATATTAAGCTATAAGATGTCGAAAAAGAATTAGAGATATTAATGCAAATATTTTGTAAATAGAGGTTTTTTTCATATAAAAGAGAAACTACTATAATTAAAAGTCATATATATCCATGAATGTTAGTCGTTGAACGATTATTACAATAAAATTCTTAAAAGTAAAGTAAATACTGTTAAAAGAGCATAAAAAAATTTTGTTTTTTATTATTCGGACAAGCTTTATATATGTAATTTGTTTAGTGCAATATATTTAGCTTGTGAATTAAGCAGCAAAATTAATAGTACGGGGGGATTCAGATGAATATATTAATTGTTGACGATGAAAAACTTATAGTAAAAGGTTTAAAGCATAGTCTAGAACAAAATGACTTTTGTGTTTATACTGCATTTGATGGTAAAGAGGCTTTTGATATGGTTAATTGTAATCATCTAGATTTTATATTACTGGATATAATGCTTCCTAAAATTGATGGTATTACTCTTTGTAAAAAGATTAGAGAAAAACACGATGTTCCAATAATCATGCTTACAGCCAAGGACGATTATATAGACAAAGTATTGGGACTAGAATTTGGAGCAGATGATTATGTGACTAAACCCTTTAATACGAGAGAATTGATTGCTCGCATTAATTCAGTGTATAGAAGATACATCAATAAACATGATAGTGCAGAAATAATGCAACATGGTAGTTTAAAGATAGATGTTTCTTCTTGTACTGCATATATTGACGATGTCGAAATTATGCTTACTGCAAAGGAATTTGATTTATTAAAGACGTTTATTAAAAGTCCAGGCAGAGTTTTCACAAGAGAAAATCTGTTTGATATAGTTTGGAATGAAAATATATTCGATACTCGTACCGTAGATGTCCACATAAAAAATTTACGTGAAAAGATTGAAGAGGATCCCTCAAAGCCTCAATTAATAAAAACTAAATGGGGTGTGGGGTATTACCTTAAGAGAGGATAAGCTCAATAAATATTACAACAACAAAGGAGTAACTAGAATGAAAAACAAGATATCGGCAGTAATTTTTGACATGGATGGACTGATGTTTGATACTGAGAAGCTGGCATATGAGGGATGGAAGGAAACAGGTAAAAGCGCAGGCTTTGATATAACAGATGAAATAATATTGTCGTCTATAGGTAGAACAAAAGAGGATACAGAGATAATCATGAAGCAGCATTTTGGAGGGGACTTTCCATATACTGAGTTAAGGAAGCAGAAAATATTATACTCTCAAAACTATATCAAAACTAACGGAATGCCAATTAAGCTTGGACTGCTAAAGCTGTTGGATTTCTTAAATGGCAAAGGGATAAAAACTGCCGTTGCTACATCCTCTGACAGGATTAGGACAGAAGAAAATTTAAAATGCTGTAATATTACAGAAAAGTTTGATAATATAGTTTGTGGGGATGAAGTAAGAAGAGGTAAGCCCGAGCCTGACATCTTTATTTTAGCCGCTAAAAAACTAGGCTGCAAACCATCGGAATGTATAGTCTTAGAGGATTCAGAAAATGGGATAAAGGCAGCTTATAAGGCAGGAATGATGCCTATTATGATACCTGATATGATAACTCCAACGGATGAGCTAAAGAAGCTTACACATCAGATATTTGAATCCCTTGAGAATGTTGTTGAATATATTCAAGGAGAAATGTAGTATGAAAAAAAAGTTAATATCAATAATATTAATAGTAGTTTTAATTATGATAATATTTAGTTTTGTAAGTTGTAGTAATGTAATAAAATTAGCAAAGGATATGAGCAATTCAGAACAGCAAGAACAGACTATAGATGAATATATTAAAAAAGAAAAATATGATGAGACTTTTAAAGAGATAAAAGAATATATGGGAAGTAATCACATTGATCCTAGCTACTTGAATAAAACAGCATGCACATTATTAAATAAAGGGAAAACGGAAGAAGCACTATTTATTTTGAGTAACTTAGATGAAGATTATTCAAAATTAAGCAATAAGGTAAAAGATGCAACGCTTAATAATCTAGGATGGACATATTACGCTTTGGGTAAATACAATCTAGCTGACTATTATGCGGATAGAGCTTTAGAAATAAGTCCAAATGAAGCTATAGAATACGTAAACAAAGCAAATGCGCTATTGGCATTAAAAAAAATTGATGAAGCAAAGGAATTCTATAATAAGGCTATTGACTTAGATGAAGAATGTTCAGAAGCTATATGGGGTATAGCAATGTGTGCATTTGAAAAAGAAGATTATGATAATTCTTTAAAGTTCTTAAAACAATATATTAAAGTAAATCCTGATGATGAAGAAAGTACAAGGAATTACATAGCTACAAGCTATATTAAGCTTAATATGAAGGATAAAGCAATAGAGGAGTATAATAAACATTATTTTTCTAAACCAGAGGATACTAATCCATTATATTCAATTATTAGTATATATATAGATAACGAAAAAGATAATAATTATGAAAAGGCCTTAGAATACTGCGAGGAAATAATTTCAGTCAATAAAGATGATTCTTGGGGTTATCTATACAAGGCTAGATGCCTAGCGGCTTTGAACAGAAAAGATGAAGCATGTGAAAATTTAAAAAAGGCATTTGAACTTAATGAAGAATGTATGTATGAGCTGAGTTACTATAATGAGTTTAAGACACTGAAGGATTTCTCAGGGTATAAGCGATTATTTATGTAATTTACTATTTTCTTGTGTATTTATTCCATATAGTTAATAATAGATATAAGGGATTGCTTTAGTAATAATTTGTGACATGAGGATATAAATATTATGAAAGATATATATGTGATATTATCTGCAACACCTACAAAAATGGGTAAAATGATTAGAACGCTTACAAGATATGAGCTTAATCATACATCAATAAGCCTTACTGAGGATTTGACTGAAATGTATTCCTTTGCTCGTTATAGAGCTGTAAATCCTCTGGTGGGCGGCTTTGTGAAGGAATTTCCCAAAAGGCTTTCACTTGGCGAAAACAGAGATATCTATATAAAAGTATATAAGATTCCTGTAAGTAATATAAAGTACAATAATATAAAGTCCTTCATTAATAAAATGAAAAATGATAAAGAAGAAAACATATATAATTCCTTAGATGCTATAGGTTATTTATTTGGATGGCGTTTCAATGCATATAAAGCGCATACTTGCGCTAGCTTTGTAGTAAAATCACTTTGTGAAGGGGATATCATAGTTAAGCTATATGCATCAAAAAATGTACCTATCAAAAAAATAGAAAAGCTACTTAATAAACATATCTATTATAGTGGTCGCTTGAGTGATTATATACCAGCAATAGGAAGTACATTTGATACAAAGGATTTTTATGAAAAAACAAGCTTGAAAAGGGAAGTGGCAAGAACTTTCCATCACTTTTATAATTTATATATGAGAAATAGAAAATGGCATATATTAAAATAATATATGCCATTTGTTTTATACAAATTCTTATTTAAAGCAAATTCAGTATCTATACGTTAAATCTGAAAAAAACTACATCTCCATCTCTCATTATGTATTCTTTTCCTTCGATTCTTACAAGTCCCTTTTCTTTAGCTGATGACATGCTGCCACCATGAGCAACAAGATCATCATAAGATATAATTTCTGCTCTAATGAAGCCTCTTTCTATATCAGAGTGAACTTTACCTGCTGCTTGAGGTGCTAGTGTACCTATTTTTATAGTCCAGGCTCTTGACTCTGTAGGACCAGCAGTGAGAAAGCTCATTAATCCTAGCAAAGTATAGCTTACTTGTACCAGTTTATCAAGTCCAGACTTTTCAAGTCCTAAGTCATTAAGAAATTCTTTTCTTTCCTTAGCTGGCAATTGGGATATCTCTTCCTCAATTTGTGCACTAACTACAATTACCTCAGCATCTTCAGCAACAGCAAATTCTCTTACCTTTGCTACATGAGGGTTTGAATTACCGTTATCTGCTAAGTCTTCCTCAGCTACATTAGCTACATAAATAATTGGCTTTGCACTTAGAAGATTAAAGGATTTCATAAGCTCATTTTGTTCTTCTGTAAGGTCTAGAGTCCTTACGGACTTGCCTTTTTCTAGTACTGCCATTGCAGCTTGGAGCAATTCCAATTCTGCTGCTAACGTTTTATCACCTTTTGCTGCTTTTTGAGACCTTTGAATTCTTCTTTCTAAAAGCTCAATATCAGAAAGCATTAACTCAATATTTATAGTTTCTATATCACGAAGTGGGTCTACACTTCCATCTACGTGTACAATATCTGCATTTTCGAAGCATCTAACTACATGTACTATTGCCTCAACTTCTCTGATATGAGAAAGAAACTTATTGCCAAGTCCTTCGCCCTTACTAGCACCCTTTACAAGTCCTGCTATATCATAGAACTCTATAGCAGTAGGAACGATTTTTTTTGAGTCATATATTTCTGCAAGCTTAGCCAGTCTTTCATCAGGTACTGCAACAACTCCTACATTTGGTTCTATAGTGCAAAAAGGGTAGTTTGCTGATTCTGCACCAGCTTGAGTTATAGCATTAAAAAGTGTGCTTTTTCCTACGTTTGGTAGGCCTACGATTCCAAGTTTCATCTAATTTATCCTTTCTATAATGTTTTGCAATAAACATTTTATATTAAATAAAAATATGCAAAACGCTTTCCTTGATTTATATTTTTGTGTAAATCCATTTCCATAAATTAATATTATCACAATGTAAAATTATATTATAGATAGAATTTAAGTGCAATGCTTATATTGCTTCAAATATAAGATTAAAAACAGAGACCAACTTTTTAGCTGGTCTCTATTTTTAAATTAATCTATTTTTTCTGCAAAGCTTTTACCATATTCAATGCATTTATTTATGCTGTCTTCATCAGGATTCCATAGGGTTTTGATACCGTCATCCACTATATCCATTCCTGAATCCTTTAGCTCCTCAGTTATAAGCTTTACCGATTCGCCGCTCCAGCCATAACTGCCAAAAGCTGCTGCTTTTTTATTCTTAAAATTCATTCCCTTTATTAGCTCAAGCATTCCTGCAATTGAGTAAAGATAGCCTTTATTTATAGTTGAAGAACCTACCAATATAGCTTTTGACTTGAATACTTCAGTAACAACATCGTTTTTATCAGAGCGTGCAGCATTAAAAAGTTTGACATTTATATCGCTTCTTTGAATTTTTATGCCTTTTGCTATTGCTTCTGCCATTTTTCTTGTGCATTCCCACATAGAATCATATACTATAGTGATCTGGTTTTCTTGATAGTCCTTAGCCCATTCCATGTATTTGTTTACTATTTGGAGAGGATTATCACGCCAGATTATTCCATGACTTGGACATATCATGTTAACAGGTACTCCTAAGCCTAAAATCTCATCTATTTTTTTCTCTACAAACTTACTAAATGGAGTGAGGATATTGGCATAGTATTTAATCGCTTCCTGATAAAGTTCTGCCTCATCTACTAAATCATTGTACAAAAACTCAGAAGCATAATGCTGACCAAAGCCATCATTGCTAAAAAGAATATTGTCCACTGTCATATAGGAGAACATAGTATCAGGCCAGTGAAGCATCTTTGCTTCTATAAATGTAATATCTCTTTTTCCTATATTTAGCTTATCACCTGTTTTGACAGGTATAAAATTCCAATCCTGATGATAATGTCCCTTAAGGGATTTAACAGCATTTGCTGTACAGTATATTGGAGTATTTGGTATTTCCTTCATAAGCTCAGGAAGTGCGCCACTGTGATCTATTTCACCATGATTTACGATTATATAATCAATTTTATTTAAGTCAATTTCCTTCTTAAGATCTTCAACGAATTTTTTGCCATAGGGCATCCAAACTGTATCAATAAGTACTGTCTTTTCATCATTTATCAGATATGAATTGTAGCTGGAGCCTCTATGTGTGGAGTATTCATCTCCATGAAACTTTCTAAGCTCCCAGTCTTTGACCCCTACCCAAGTAACATTGTCATTAATTTTGTAGCTCATAATATTTTCTCCTTTAATAAAGATTTATATTTGTTATCTATATGTATTTAAGTTTCCCTAACTAAATTATACCATTTATATCAATATAAAATACATAATAATTTATATAGAGCATTATTAATTGCAGCTATAATACAAAAGCCTTCTGCAATTAAACAGAAGACTTTTGATTTTACTGTATGACACACAGGTCATCTCCTACTTTACTTTTTCCAGTTTATAATATTTGCTTCTGAAGAAGGAATTCCTTCTAGGTTGCTCTCCTTACAGGTCATAATAATTACTATGCCAGGTCCATGACCAAGCTTGATGCAATCGCTGTGAACTACGACGCCTATACTTACTGAGCCCTTTAGATATCCTCTGCCGAAGCTGTTATCGCAATCTCTAAGCAGTACTAAATCACCAAACCTCAGCTTGTCGATGCCAAGTCTTTTGATTTCCTCAGTATCTGCTGTCATTATATCGTAATCACCACGATAAGCTGAGATGTCGCCTATACCTGAACCCATAAGATAAGCTGGCACCTCTGACACAACAGGCACTTTCAGCTTTCCGAATTCTTCAATAATAGGTATGTTAAGAAACAGCTCAGGGTCTATATTCATAACTCTTATATCAGGATAGTCCAAAAGTTGAAGCCCCTGTCCCCAGGATTTTATAAGTATTTTATCATCTATTGCCATTTTTTCCAGTTCTTCTTCTTTAAAGTAAATCAATACATGTTCCACACCTGAATGCATACCTGTTACATAGCCTAATGCACCTTTTGCATCCCCTGTTATTACTTTTGCAGTGTTTCCTATGCATGACATGGTCATAAGAGCATTTTTTTCCAGGGCTTCTTCATTTCTGATTGTTACTCCTGGTTCTATATGATCTCCTGCCCAGCCAAATGCAGGATCTCCTAGCTTTACGTTATAGGTTATTCCCCCTGTTGCAGGAAGCACCATTGGTTCACCATTATTATTTATTCTATATGGAGAAGTAGTGTAGGATGGATGATGTATTTTTCCTTGTACTGATAACTTTACTGTTTTTTCAATATTTGTTTTTAACATAATAATTCAACTCCTAAGTATATATATATCTAATTTAAGGATAATCTAATAGACGAGCTTTTTCAATGGAAAAAATGGTATTTCAAGCTAGAGAACTATTTTTTACTATATTATATATTTACAATTTACAATATAAAGTTTATCCAAATAGCAAGTAAATATTTACTTAAAATTGGTCTTCTGTTAGTATCAAAACAAGATGAGTGTATTACATGTAAATAATACAACGAAACCAGAGGTGAAAATAATTAATGAATAAAAGATATTTAATTTTTATTATTTTGATAGTGACTTTTAGTCTATTTACAAGCTGCACTACAGGGAAAACAGATGAACTTCCTAATAAAACTAGTCCTCTGCCTATAGCTCCAGTAAAGGATCCTATTGAAGAGCAAATAAAGCTTATGAGCTTGGATGAGAAGCTTGGTCAAATGATTATTGCAGGGCTAGAGGGATATGTAGTGGATGATGATGCAAGGCAAATGATTGAAAGCTATCATGTAGGCGGTTTTATTTTGTATAGTCGTAATGTGGAAAGTCAAGAACAACTGCTTGACCTGACTAACTCTTTAAAAAGCATTAATGCAAATAATAAGCTTCCTCTCTCTATTTCTGTTGATGAAGAAGGTGGAAGAATTAGCAGAATGCCTAAAGAGTTAAAAAACATTCCCACCAATAAGGAAATAGGTAAAATAAATAGCCAAGAATTCTCATATAAGATTGGAGGACTGCTTGCAGAGGAATTAAAAGCTTTTGGTTTTAACATGGATTTTGCACCTGTACTGGATATAAACAGCAACCCAAAGAATCCTGTAATAGGAGATAGAGCCTTTGGATCTGATGAAAATATTGTTAGCGATCTGGGAGTGCAAACTATGAAAGGAATGGAAGCCGAAGGGGTAATACCGGTGGTGAAACATTTTCCAGGACATGGAGATACCTCGGTTGACTCTCATGTGGGTTTGCCCTCTGTAGATAATGATTTGGAGAGACTTAAGAGCTTTGAGCTTATTCCTTTTGCTAATGCTATAGAAAATGGGGCAGATGTAGTAATGGTGGCACATATTCTTATGCCTAAAATTGACGAGGAGAACCCTGCCACTTTGTCAAAAGCTATAATCACCGATATCCTAAGAGAGCAAATGAATTTTGATGGTGTAGTAATTACTGATGATATGACAATGGGAGCTATTGCAGAAAACTATGACCTTGGTACGGCATCGATGAAATCTGTAGAAGCGGGCGCGGATATTATATTAGTAGCTCATGGGTATGACAACGCAATAACTGCATTAAAAAGTATCAAAGAAGCTGTAGAAAAAGGACTGATCTCAGAAGAGAGAATTAATCAAAGTGTATATAGAATATTGAAGCTAAAACAAAAATATAACTTAAAGGATGAAGAAATTCAGCCAGCAAATATAGAAGAACTAAATGATAAGATTGATACTGTTCTTGATACTTATCTGAAATAACTAAAAAATAAAATATTATAGAAAAAGCTATTGACATTGACGTAACGTGAAGGTATATATTTATCTTGTTAGGAGGTAAACATATGGAATATACAGTGCAAAAGCTGGGTAATCTAGCAGGCATCAGCACCAGAACACTTAGGTATTATGATGAAATTGGAATTCTTAAGCCGGCAAGAATTAACTCGTCAGGATATAGGGTTTATGGTCAAGCAGAGGTTGATAGACTACAGCAAATACTGTTTTATAGAGAACTGGACGTAAGCTTGGACAGTATAAAGGAGATAGTAACAGCACCTTCTTTTGATGGAGCTAATGTCCTTAGAGAGCATCGCAAAAGACTCATCGAAAAAAGAACCCAATTAGATATATTAATTGCTAATGTTGATAAGACAATAGCTGTAACAGAAGGGAGAATAAAAATGGCAGATAAAGAAAAGTTTGAGGGCTTTAAGAGAAAGCTAGTAGATGATAATGAGAAAAAGTATGGTAAAGAGATAAGAGAAAAGTATGGTAAAGATACAGTTGAAAAGTCAAATGCAAAGGTAATGAATATGACTCAGGAAGAGTATGACAGAGCCACTAATTTGTCAAATCAAGTAACAGAGACCTTGGCTAAGGCTTTTGAAACAGGAGATCCAGCTAGTGAATTAGCCCAGAAAGCAGCTGATTTGCACAAGCAATGGCTATCATTATATTGGAACCAATATAGTAAGGAAGCTCATGCTGGTCTTGCTCAGATGTATGTGGAGGATCCAAGATTCACGGCATATTATGATGAAAAGCAGCCAGGTACAGCCGAGTTCTTAAGAGATGCAATTCTTATTTACACAGGCATGAAAAAATAACAGCTTTAATATCTTTCAGAAACCTTTTTATGACTTTATACGTCAAAGCTGTATAATTAACATTAGGAGGGCTACAAGTATGATATTTAACAAAAAAAGATTTGTTCACGGCTTATGTATAGTTATGGTTGCTTTAATGATTATTGGAACTGGATTACTTGCAGGCTGTACTATAAAAGAAACAAATAATGACTTAGAGGATATTAGAGTAAGCAATTACAGCAATGATGATATGTCTGATTTTAATGCACTTTTAGAAGGCAATCCAAAAGTAACTGAAGTAATTAAATTTATTGATGAAAATATATCTAAGGTACAAAAAGAAGATGCCTCTTTAATGCTCTTTAAGCTTGAGGAGCTTCAGAAAAAGGAACTGCCAAAGCTGGAAGAAAGGTACTATCCAGACAATATTCAGATTGAACTACAAAAGGCATTTGCGCCTGATTACGATTTAAACAAGTTAGATGAAACACAAGATAAGGAACTAAAGGATATTTTAACAGAAACCAAGGGTATGGGATATAAGGTTGAAACCGCAGAAGGAATGTTCTTCCCTGTTATGAATTATGAGTTTTACAAAAAATATAGCTCTTATGTAACAGAAGATATAAAGGAATATATTGAGCTTATGGCTGTGGAATCCAATGTGACTCCGATAAAAGATGCAGCGCTTATGATTGGCTGGGATGAAATCACAAAGAGAGCATTGTCACAAGAACAGTTTATAAAGGATTACCCAAGCTCTAAAAAGGCAGCTGCAATAAAAGAACTACAAAAGAGATATATTGTATTTTTACTGTATGGTGCAAATAATACCCCACTATTTAGCTATGATACAAATATAATGAATTCAGAAGCACAAGCTTCATATGCAAAGCATATAAAAGATAAACCAGATAGTGAATTAATGCAGATTCTAGATAGCTATATGGATATATTAAGCAAAACTGATTACAAGTTCTCAGAGGAAGCAGAGAAATTCAGGAGTAATGTAGCGAAAAACAATTAAATATAATAATATTCAAACCAGCATGAAAGTATATTTACATGCTGGTTTGTTTTTTGTTTAGATATAATTACTAAATTTTCCTATAATTAGGTATAGGGACCTATTATATATACAAGAAAACTAGCATATAATAGTAATACATACATAAAGAATAAACAAAACATTAGGAGGAACTTGATAAAAGATAATATCATACAAAAGGTAATTTTAAATAACCACAACATACCAAAAAATGTAAGGCAGAGGAGGGCGTAAAATGAAAGAAAAGGTTTTAATTGCTCTAGCGCTGTTGTTGGGGATGTATCTATCATATATCCTTGTTAAAGTTGCCTATGTATTTTGGTATAAAAAAACCCCTGTAAAAGATCTCATAAACAATACAGAATCTCCATATTTAAGGAGATTATCTGAAAGAATATCTAAAGAGATAGGCATAGGGCTGCTTTTAATTGTTAATTTTATTTGCCTGTCAATCATACCTTCTTCTGCTATGCTTATTTTAGGACAAAACGGACTCTCACTTTCGCCATATGTATTTTTTGGAGTCTTGCTTTTTTTGGCAGAGGTAATAATTTACGCGTTCATATATGCAAATTTAAGCATAGGAGAGTTGGCTATAGGTGGTGTTAAGCTTTCTAAAATTGAATCAGCAGATGTAATAGAATATAAAAGTACAGTAGATAAGCTTATAAATAGATATAAAGAAAAGTTATTTGCACAGAACAAGATTTTTCTAGCCTTGAAGGAACATAGTAACTATATTTTTGAAGAAATTACAAGCGCAAAGGATCCTAAAAATGTATATATAAATAATCTAAGAGGTGTTTTACAGGAATATCAAAACCTTCAAGTTGCAAAGGAAAGTGACTACAAAATTGATATCTATTGGAAAAGTGAAACGGATTATGATAAAATAAAGGAAATGTATAATATTTGTCAGTATAGTAGTAATCTAATAAGAGATAATACTTACAGAAATGGCAATACAACAGTCATAGAGGAAG
Source organism: uncultured Clostridia bacterium (assembly GCA_942492835.1). Classification (GTDB taxonomy): domain Bacteria; phylum Bacillota; class Clostridia; order Lutisporales; family Lutisporaceae; genus GWB2-37-7. The sequence goes on from OW818645.1 coordinate 2,737,873, forward strand.
TTGGAAAAAGCATAGTTATTTCACCAATGCAAAGCAGAGTTATTGATGGAGAAGCTCTGATAATAATTTTGAGCCATAAAGAAGATCAAATACTTGACTCTGAAGCATATATAATACAAAATATAGTTATAGGTATTGATGAGCTTATATTTAACGAAATTGAATTATATGATCTTAAATATCCATGTTAAATATTATATATCGCACTAAACAATTTACATTTATAAAATAGTGTATTCTATATAGAAAATTAACCGATGGTGCGCCATAAGGAGGGTATCTTATTGAAGCAACCACTGGCTGGGAGCAGACCCGGATTGGCACAATTAAAGAACAATATAGAAAAAAATAAGAAAATGGTTAGAAAAGCATCTCCTGTAACCGGTGAGAACAAAGGATTAGAAGAACTGGAAGCCATTGGAGAAGCACTCTATCAAAAGGCTCAGTCAGATAAAAAAAGAGCTGGAAGATCATTGTTTTCTAGACTGATAAAAAAGTCATAGCTTGAAGCTGTACAATATTGTGCAGCTTTTAATACTTTTTTGTCCTGTAGCATATATATAAAATACGATTGGTTAGAATAAGTACAAAGGTGGTATGCTATGGAACATATAAGAGCTAACATAAAGAAAAATCAAAGCATGGTGAGGAAGTCGGCACCTATTACTATAGAAAGCAGAGGATATGACAAAGTAAGCGAAAAAATGAAAAGAGTGTGTAACAAGCTAAAGGAGAATTATTAAATAGAGAGAGTAAATAGGGCAGAGTCTTTAGAAAAAGGACTTTGCCTTATTTAAATAAGAAAGATATTACAATTAAAGTAATAAATCAAATATGTATAATATAAAAAACTACTACGATGAGATACTTGAGTTCTTTGTAGTTAAAGCACCAAACCCAAAGGATATGTGAAAATAATTATAAATATCACAAATTACCAATTGACATAGCGTTTTGCGTGGCATATAATCATAACAATATATAAAAGCTCTTATCAAGAGAGGCTGAGGGACTGGCCCTATGAAGCCCGACAACCGACATTTTTCATTTGAATGTACGGTGTCAATTCCAACAGTAAGCAATTACTGAAAGATGAGAGAGGAACAAGGTATTGCTATAGCTATATCTATAACCTCTTTCACCGAAAGAGGTTTTTTTATATGCAAAAAACTTGAGAGATGGTGATAAACATGAATATAAGTCAATATGAAGCAAGAAAGTTGATAATATACATATATATGCCTTTATCATATTTGGAGATAAATAAATTTCTATCTTAAATGAGGTGAAGACATGATTGAAATAAGAAGCTTAAGTAAAGCTTTTACAGACAAAAACGGGACAGTTAACGCACTGAAGAATATAAATCTCGACATAAAAAAAGGAGATATTTACGGGATTATTGGTCTTAGCGGTGCAGGCAAATCCACTCTCATCAGGTGTATAAACAGACTAGAGGAGCCAACCTCTGGGAATATACTAATTGATGAGCAAGACATAATGGGGCTTAATAAAGAAGAGCTGTTAAAGCTCAGAAGAAGAATAGGAATGATTTTTCAAGATTTCAATTTATTAAGTCGTAGAGATTGCAGTAAAAACATAGCATTTCCCTTGGAGGTTTCTAATTGTCCAAAAGACTTTATAGAGACGAGAGTAAATGAGCTATTGACATTAGTTGGACTGGAGAATAAAAAGCATAGCTACCCTAGCAAACTGAGTGGAGGACAAAAACAAAGAGTTGCAATAGCAAGAGCTATTGCAGCAAATGCAGACATATTGCTTTGCGACGAAGCTACTTCGGCTTTGGACCCTAGTACAACTAAATCAATACTTACTTTGCTTAAGGAAATCAATACAAGCTTTGGAATCACAATAATTTTAATCACTCATCAAATGGAGGTTATTAAAGAAATATGCAATAAGGTAGCTGTTATTTCAGAGGGGGAAATTGTAGAACAGGGTGCAACCTTTGAGTTGTTTTCAAAGCCTAATAATCCTGTAACCAAGCGGTTTTTAAGTGATAAAAGCTTAGAGGGAACTTTGAATTATGATATAAAGAATAAAAATTCTAGACTGTTTAAGCTCACCTTCTTGCAGGAAACAGCTAATCAACCAGTGATATCTCAGCTTATTAAGATTACGGGCGTAGAAGTAAACATAATTGCAGGACATATTAGCAATGTACAAGATAAATCCTATGGAAATCTTGTTTTGGAATTGTCGGGCAATGATGAAGTATTAAAAAATGCCTTAGCTTATTTAGCACAAAATAAGCTATATGTAGAGGAGCTGGTGGAGAATGAATGAGCTTTATGATATTTTAATTAAGCTTTTGGATTTGATGCCTCAGCCTCTATTAGAAACCTTGTATATGGTTGCTGCAGCTACAGCGTTTTCTGTACTGTTCGGTACTCCCTTGGGGATTGCAACAGCCATATCAGAGGAAGGGCATATATTACCTCATAAGAACTTAAACAAGGTGTTAAACACTTTAATAAATATAGCACGCTCACTACCATTTATAATACTTATGATAGCAGTTTTTCCTCTAACTAAGCTGTTGGTAGGAACTAGAATAGGTACTACCGCGGCCATCGTACCATTGACAATTGCTGCAATACCCTTTGTCGCTAGGCTGGTTGAAGGCTCTGTTAAAGAGCTTCCATGGGGAGTTGTTGAAGCTGCATTGTCCATGGGTGCAAATACAAGACAGATAATATTTAAGGTAATATTACCAGAGGCATTGCCTTCCATAGTATCAGGAATCACAATGACAATTATAAATCTGATTGGTTACTCAGCTATGGCAGGAGCAATCGGTGGGGGCGGCTTGGGAGATTTGGCTATACGCTTTGGATATCAAGGCTTCCAAGAGGATGTGCTTATAGGAACTGTAATTGTATTGGTGATAATAGTTCAACTGGTACAATTTATAGGAAACAAGATATATAAAAGCCTAGTAAAGTAGTGGGCGGTTTTCATGCCATTTTTATAAAAAGGAGAGAAAAGAATGAGAAGAATAATAGCAATAATAATAGCGATTTTAATAACTATAATAGGTGTAGTTGGGTGCACTGCAAAGCCAGCAGTAGCTCCGTCAGTAACAGTAATAAAAGTAGGTGCAACACCAATTCCACATGCAGAGCTTTTGAATTTTGTTAAGCCACTTTTAGAAAAGGAAAACATTAAACTGGAAATTGTTCAGTTTCAGGATTATGTACAGCCAAACACAGCTTTGGTTGATAAGGAACTAGATGCAAACTTTTTCCAGCACCAACCATACTTGGACAGCTTCAATAAGGAAAGTAATCAAAACCTGATTTCAGCAGGAGCTGTGCATATAGAACCTCTTGGACTTTATTCAAGGAGTATAAAGAATGTTAGTGAGATTATGGATGGAGCGGTAATAGCAATACCAAACGATCCATCCAATGCTTCAAGGGCTCTGCTGCTACTTCAATCAAATGGTATACTAAAGCTTAAGGATGGCGGGTCAATTACATCAACTGAAAAGGATATAGTAGAAAATCCAAAAAACTTAAAAATTGAATTGGCAGAGGCAGCACAACTTCCTAGAATATTAGAGGATGTTGATGCAGCAGTTATTAACACAAACTATGCTCTTTCTGCAAACTTGAATCCTGTTTCAGATGCTCTGTTTATTGAAGGCAAGGATTCACCATATGCTAATATAATAGTTGTTAGAAACGGTGATGAGCAAAGACAAGAAATCAAGAAGCTTGTAGAGGTTTTAAACAGTGCAGAAGTGAAGAAGTTTATTGAAGAAAAATATCAAGGTGCAATTGTACCAGCATTTTAAATAATTTAAAGGGAGTGTCGCAAAACTATTTTAAGTTGGGAGTGATACTTCCTTTTTTACCAACTGCTTTATTTTTAACGCACTTCAATAAACCTATGTAGTTTTGTTATAAATGTTATGCTATTTTTAATTCATGTAGATGCTTACCACATCTTTCATTTTGAATTTTTGCATGCAGTTTATTCACGTTATAACCAAAACATAGTAGAATAAATTCCGTATTAACACTGATTTTCTCTCGTGTTAAAAATCGATTGAAATTGTAATCATTTTTGTATTTCGTATATTAAATTTTCTCTAGTTACAATAAAATTAGTCATGTAATCAAGGTTAATCTCTTCTATGCAGGATTGAAATTTTTCGAACATTTTGGCTTCATTTTTATTGACAACCTATTTCCAGACAAAAGTATATCGGTTTGCATTTGCTTCAATTTTTGTGCCATCTACAAAAATATTTTCAAACTTTATCTCATAAATATCGTGCAGATACTGAACCATCTGATAAAAAAGGTCTTTCACTACATCAGGCAAATATTCCTTACGAAATCTTGCAATAGTAGAGTGATCAGGTCCACGCTTTCCATTTAAAAGCCACATAAAGTTAATATCTCTTTTACATGCAACCTCGATTTTTCTACTAGAATATATGTTATTCATGTATGCATAAGTTAATACCTTAAACAAAATTTTAGGTTCGACGGCTGTATTTCATTGGTGTCATACAGTCAAATCCCTTCTGATAGCGATGGTTATTGTAATAATCTATGTAATCAATAATTGTGGCTTCCAGTTCATCGTATGAATTAAATTTCTTCAAGTAGTACATTTGTACTGCACAGGTCTACTACTTCTATAAGTAAATAATATAATATCTAATATATAACTTTGTTAATTTTTGTATATTATTTATCTTTTTTATACAAATTTCGACCAATCCAGTTTGTGTAAGTTTCATTGATTGAAAATAATGTCTTAATGCATAAATCAATAATAATTATCCCATATTAGTTGATTGAAAAAGTCTTGTTTTATAAAGCAAAGATGTTAGTGAGATATAACTTGACATTTATGTAATTAATGATATAACGTGTAAATATAAGTCTAATTTTGTAGATTTTTTAGTTTTGTAGCTGTTAAGGTCGTCAAGGTATATAGACTGGTTTTAACCCAAACTGTATAAAAATGGCGAGTATACATCAACAATAATATCTTATTGTATAATGTCTAGCGAAGTTGGGACCCAACATCATCCATATTACGTAAGCCAATGGTGTATGAGTGAATTATAAATATATATGAATGGAAGTGACATACAGATGATTCAACATCTTAACGGGATGAATATGTCGATATCGAAAGGCTGTGCAATAACTGGAGAATATGTAGCAAAAAAAAGTATAGCACGTTTATTACTTGACGCTGCTGAGAGAAAAAACGATAAAGGTTTCCGGTATCTGCATATTGATGGTTCAAGTCAATTTTTATCCTATGAAGTTTTATTGGACAAAGCATTAAATTGCCTTGGAGGTCTCCAGAAACATGGAATGAAGCCTGGCAAGCATGTATTGCTGATTGTTAATAACAACATTGATTTTATTGTTGGATTTTGGGCATGTATTTTAGGTGGATTTATTCCTATACCGATGGCTTATCCTAGCTCAGTGAGTTTTAAAAATGAGATATTCCAGAAAATATCGAGAATTTGGAAGTTACTTGATAAACCATCTATTTTAACAGAACATAAATTTTTAGAAGAACGCTCAAAGATTTCTGAACTTTTGGATTGCAATAAAATTGATATGTTTGCAATTTCCGATTTATTAAATAGTAATTCTATTGGGAAATTTAATTTCTCCGAATCAGATTCACCAGCCTTTATTCAGTTCACTTCAGGAAGTACTAATTCGCCTAAAGGAGTAATATTAAGTCATAATAATTTATTGACAAATATTGAATCAGCAATAAATGGAGCAGGTATTACTTGTGAAGATAGCAGTTTTTCGTGGATGCCTTTTTATCATGATTTAGGCTTAATTGGATTTCATCTTGTTCCTACTGCGTTAGCAGCGAATCAAGCAAACATGAGTCCTATTAGGTTTGTTAAATATCCGCATTTGTGGATTGAATATATGAGCCAGCTTAATAGTACATTTACTTGTTCACCGAATTTCGGTTATCGGTTATTACTGAAGAAATTAACAACGGAGCAGCTACAAAAGTATCACCTTGGTTCCCTAAGACTTATTTTTAACGGTGGCGAACCTATTTCAGCTTCTTTGATGAATGAATTTGTTGAAAAGCTATCTGTCTGCGGTCTGATTAGATCAAGTATGTATCCTGTTTATGGTATGGCTGAAGCTTGCATTGCAGTGAGCTTTCCTCCGCCTGGAAGTATACCCTTGGTTCATTGTCTGGATAGTAATAAAATTGCAAATAGCTTACATGCAGAATTATGTGACAATTCTAATAGTGGAATATATCGGGTAGATTTAGGATATCCCATACCTGGAATGAAAATAAGAATCGTAAATAAGCAAGGCGAAATTGTTCCTGAAAAAGTAATCGGTGAAATTCAGATTAAGGGTGAAAATGTAACCTCTGGGTATATAAATAATCCAGAAGCTACTAGAGAAGCTTTTCAGGAAGGATGGTTTAAAACTGGAGACACTGGGTTTATGATTGACGGACGCTTAACCATTACAGGTCGTATTAAGGATTTAATTATTATTAACGGTCAGAATTATTTTGCCCATGATATAGAAAGTCATTTGGAACAATCGTCAGGTATAGAGAGCGGAAAAGTTGTTGTTGGAGCTTGGTTTGATGAAAAAGAGTGCCGAGACGTTATTGCATTATTTTCTGCTTTACATATTTCAAAGGATAATTTTAAGTCATTTTATACAGATATACTTTCAAAAATCAATGAAACGTTTGGGTTTCCAGTTGATTACCTAGTAATAGTTCAGTCTATTCCCAAGACAACCAGTGGTAAAATTCAGAGGTACAGTCTGGTTCAAGCATTCCAAAAAAATGAATTTATTGACAACACTTTCCATGCAAAGGAGCTGCTAATTGACAACCAGACATATTCTCACAGTCAACATAAACCTAAGCCATTAATAAGTGATCTAATGAATCAAATCAGGAGCATATGGGCTACAACACTGGAATTACCGATAAACTCTGTACCATTTGATCAATCGTTTCTTTCTCTTGGTGGAAGCTCCTTAAAAGCGGTGCAAATGTTGAGTTATTTGGAAGAAAAGCTTGGAAGGCATATAAGTTACGATATACTGACAAAGTGCCAAACCATAAATGATGTTGCTCAATTTTGTACAAAAAATGAAATGCCCCAGATATTACCTTCATATACAAGCAATATAAAAATGACTTCTGTCTCTGATGATGATATCGCTGTTATTTCAATGGCTTGTCGCCTGCCGGGTGCTGATACTCCAGAAGAATATTGGAATAATATTTTGATGGGAAAATGTTTTATTGATGAAGTACCGGCTGAACGATGGGATAAAAACCGCTATTACAATCCCACTCCGACCTCAGGGATGACCTATTGCAAAAACGGAGGATTTATTAAGGATCCTTATGCTTTTGATGCTACTTTCTTCAATATCCCCGAAGAAGAGGTGACATTTATTGATCCACAGCAAAGACTGCTTCTGGAATTGGCATTGGAAACTATTGAAAGAGCAGGATACTCAAAACATGAGCTTGATGGAAAAAATGTAGGAGTATTTATTGGTGCTAGTAATAGTTTATACATGGAACAGTATTTTCATAATATGTCGGAGATGATTAGTAGTAAATTTCAGAATTTTCCAAACTTAACTGAGTCTCAAAAAAATGAATTTGTAAAAAGATTTAGTCATGGATATGGTCTTAATAAATACCATCCTCAGATGCTTGTAGGAAACTTACTAAATATGATTGCCGCTAGAATTTCACATGAATTTAATTTTAAAGGTGTAAGTTTAGTAAACGATACTGCGTGCTCTTCCTCGCTAGTTTCCATTCATCTAGCTTCTGAGTCACTGCGTAAAGGAGAATGTCAAATAGCACTGGCAGGAGGTATAAATCTTTTGTTAACTCCGATGCCCTATATTCTCTTATGTGAGGCCGGGGCTATATCACATCAGGGCATTCCAAGAGGTTTCGATGAAAAAGCAGATGGTTTGGTACTGGGTGAAGGTACTGGTTTGGTTATGCTTAAGACATTAAAAAAAGCCAGGGAAGATAACGATAATGTATTGGCAATAATAAAAGCAAGCGCTGTCAATAATGATGGTCGTTCTATGGGAGCTATGGCACCAAACCCTGATGGACAAAAAGAAGTTATTGAGTCCTTATATAAAGATAATGGATTAAATCCTAAAGATATTCAATATGTTGAGGCTCATGGAACTGGTACTAGATTAGGCGATTACAGTGAGCTAAGAGCTCTTGTCTCGGCTTTTGAATCCTGGCAGACGCCATTAAATTCGATTTCATTAGGGACTGTAAAATCAAATATCGGCCATTTGCTTTGTGCTGCGGGTATTTCCAGCTTTATAAAGTTGGTTTTAGCGCTGCATAATAAAAAGTTGCCGCCTATAACCAACCTATCAGTACCTAATTCTTTATTAAATATTGAAGAAACTCCTTTTTATTTTTTAAAAAGCACAAAGGATTGGGAGGTAGAACACGACAAAACAAGACGTGGAGCTATCAATGCATTCGGATTTGGAGGGACAAACTGCCATATGGTACTTGAAGAAGCGCCTTCTGTAAAAACCCCAAAAAAGGTTTCTACCGAGTGGCCTGAATATCTCTTGTGTTTAGCTGCACATACAAAAAACGCCTTACAAAGTAAAGCTAATAATCTGGCTCAATTTTTAAAATTACATCCAGAATATAATTTAAGGGATGTTTGCTATTCCGAAAATATAAGGTGTGGTAATTTTCAATACAGAACTGGCATTTTGGTTAAAACTGCAACTGAACTTGTTGATAAATTACGCAGTCCAATTCAAGCTTCATTTGTGCAAAATGTACCGAAAGTGGCGTTTTTATTTAATTGCGAAGGAATTATTTCTTTTGATTCAGTAGATGAGCTCTCGGAAAATCTGCCATACTTTAAAAATTATCTATATGAATGTTCTGAGGCTTTTAATCCTTATTTAAATAAAAGTTTGAGTGAGTTATTTAGAGGTAAGAATATTAAAAAGTGTTTGGAGACACAGCCTGATTTGATTCATCCTTCAGCATTTGCACTAAATTATGCTTTGGCAAAAAGTATATTGGAATTAGGTGTAAGCCCTGATTATATTGTAGGGTATAGCCTAGGTGATTGGCTTGCAGCCTGCCTTACAGGTGTTGTTACACTTAGTGATGCTGCCAGGAATATATCTGTTATCGATAGGTGGTTGGTTCAAATGGAACCAGCTGGTGCTCTTTCTATATTTGCACCTGTGGAGCAGATTAATTTATTTTTGCAGGAGTTTAAGGAGGAATTGTGGATTTCTGCATATAACGGAACTCACCAGGTTGTTTCTGGAAAAACATCTTCAATTGATAAACTTATACTTCTGTTGTCAGAAAAATCAGTTCCATTTAAAAGATTATATATAAACGGAGCCTTACATACTCCTTTAATGGACAAGTACTTAAATGAGTATAAAAATGATATATCGAGCATTCCGTTGGCTAAAACCAATAGTATTGCAGTTTATAGTTTATCAGGCGGACCTGTAGAAAACTTTGAGGTACAATCTTGGGTTTCTCATTGTGTAGAAGCCGTCAATTTTGCACAGTGTACGAAGTTTCTGGCAAATAATGACGTTAATATTTTTGTCGAATTTGGTTCAGATAAAGTGTTGTCTGAAATAATTGCTGGAATTGTGCCAAATGATAATAAAAAAGTACTATCGCCATTTCCTGAAGGTAAACAAAAATTATTTGGAGCATTTCTAGAAACATTAAGCAGACTATATAATGCAGGCATTGCTGTCAACTGGAAGTTTTATGGAAAACAATTTTTTTATCATCAGGTGGACTTACCCTCTTATCCTTTTGAGAATAAAACATACAAGAACAATTTGTTTGAAGAAGTCCAAGCTTTAAGCAATGCTGAGACTGGGAATTCGAATTTATTCTATGCATGGGAGTGGCAGGAGAAACCTTTAAGTACTGTTAGCAAGAATTTTGTTCCGGGTACAATTATAATTTTTAATGATTGGGAAGACCTGAATCAAAAATGGGAGAAATTATTTCACCCAGAAATAAATCCAGTATTTTTTATAACACATGGAAGTCAATTTTCCTTCGATGGACATAGACATTTTACAATTGATATGTGTAATGCTGATGACTACCAGAAATTATTAAAAATGATACCAGGTAAAATTGTAGCAATTTTGCATTGCTTGAATTTTACACAGCCAAAATATTCTCCCCAAAAGCTTATGGACGATAATTTAGCCTTGCATAAAAGCTTTTACAGTATCTTTTATCTCAGCAAAGCGTTAGTCCAATTTAAGTTGACAAATATTAGATTCCAGTTGGTTACTGGTAATGCTTACTTACCCAATCCATCATTTTGCCGAATTGATAATCCTCATCAATATATAGCATCAATAATTAGTCAGACGGTGGGACAGGAGAATACAGGTATTGAAACTATTATTGTCGACCTTGATAAAGATAGCTTTTTTGAAGCTGAGAAAACTGCGAATACACTCTTTACCGAACTCACAGAATCATTTTGTCAAGAAGAGGGTATAGTCGCCTTAAGGGATGGAAAAAGATTTATACGTAATTTGACTAAAGTAGAAGATATAAGCAGCAGGTCAAATAATAAGATATTAATCTACGATAGTGAGACATTTTTGATAACTGGAGGAGCCGGACAAATTGGTGGAGAAATTGCAAGAATGCTTGCTAAGCAAGCTAAAATCAATTTAATTCTAACAGGACATGGTGAGCTGCCTTCACGTGAGAAATGGGATAATTTAATAGCTGATACAAAAGTCAAAAGTAAAATAAAACTCATTTTGGAACTTGAACAGATGGGTGCAAATATCATGTACGCTGCTATTGACGTCTCAAATAAAGAACAAATGGCTGGGCTAATTAACAAGATTCAAGTAAAGTTTGGACCATTACATGGCGTTATTCACGCTGCAGGAATCTTTAATAATTTGAAATATAAGTTGTTGGATAAAGATCAAAATACGATTCAGAATGTTCTTGCACCGAAATTTCAGGGTACCGTTATTACAGATATACTTACCAGGAATCAACCGCTAAAGTTTTTTGTCACTTTGTCATCTGTATCTGCTTCTGATAAAAAGTGGGCGGCTGGTTTAGGAGATTATGCAGCAGCTAATGCCTTTTTGGATGCTTATAGTTATTATCGCTCTTTTGATAATGCTCCGGGATGCTCTCTTGCTGTAAATTTCTCAATGTGGGAAGATAAAGCAATGGGTCAAAATTTGGGAGGAACTGCAACACTTGCGCTAAAATCGCAGGGATTAAAACCACTTACAACACAGCAAGGCATAGATGCTTTCTGGCAGGCAGTTTCCTATGGATTGGGACCAGTGATTCATGTTTTTGAAGCTGTTGAGGTAGAAGAAAAAGACAATTTAAAATTGCAATTAGCGGAGCTTTGGAAATCAGTTTTAGAAATGGACAATGATCATCAGGATGTTTTTGAGGGAGACGAAAATTTCTTTACCCTTGGCGGCGATTCAATGAAAGCAATTGATTTGGTGGAAAAGCTAGGGAAGATGGGATATAAAGTGAATTTTAATGATGTTTTCAAGTGCGAAACCCTTGACGAATTAGCTGCTCATATCAATAAACAGGTAGTAAAGAAGCAAAAAGTCAGTGATATTTCCATGGCTAGGGAAAATTTGGAGAAAGCTTTAAATGTAGCTTTGAGAATAATTTCGATATCATCAGAAGATTCGCCATTTTTGGTATATTTACTAAAACAAAACAATAGGCAAAAGGAAGCTGATATTTTACGTTATGTAGAAACAGAGTTCTCACCTGAAACTTTTCCGACGCATATTAAATATGTAGAAGAGGCTAAACATAATGAATTTTCATTCGAAGGACTAGATATCAATGAAGAGCTGGAATTAATAAATGGTAATGAATTTTGGCTGGCAAATAAGTTTGTTAATCAAATTCGGAGCATCGATCAATTAAATCAAAAGAAGATTTTTGAGAATCAAATAATTAGGAAATATGATATCAGCTCGATTCAAAAATTTCATATTGACTTGTCTGTGAGATTGATGGGATTTTGTTTAAATATCAACAATGTTATAGATGTCAATCTTTTTTCAGAGGCAATATTAAAATTGATTCAGGAACAATCGGTTTTGAGAACCATTGTTAAATCTGAAAATGGTCGCATAACTATGAATGAATTGGAGCGTCCTCAAGAGCTCAGGTTGAATTTTATCGACCTTATTGCGTATGAATCGATAACTAAAAAGAAAGTAATCATAGAAATTGTAAAAAAATGCTTTTATAAGGAATATCCAATATTTGATTCGCTTAATTACCATTTTATTTTAATTAGAGAGGATTTAAGCCATTATAAACTGATTTTTACGACGGATCATATCATCTCGGACAATATTAGTATAGATCTCATTAAGAAGAGAATCTTCAGTTACTACAATAAGCAAGCACCAGCAAATAGTGATGTACATTATGAAGATTATATCAAACAAATTGCAAAAGGTCCTCAAGGAATTGATTATCCTGAAATTATTCAAATGTTCAATTTAAAAGAGTTTAAACGTGTGTTTGATTATACATGTGCTGCCATAAACAACTTCAGATTGGAGCAAAAAGAACCTTTCCAAATATACGTACCTTTTGAAAAATTAAATAATTTGAATTTAGATACAATTAGGGATCTTTCTATAGAAATATTTGCCAATATGTGCTCTCATATGTTTAATATTCAACAAATACCTATTGCTATTATTTATCATGGAAGAGCTTACGAGGGTAAAAAGTATTTCGAAACATTAGGTGAGTTTGCTGATTTTATTCCTATTTTAGTGTCTATTAGTTCCGAACATGAAGGAACGTGCATAAAAGATGAATTGAATCAAAAGATTAGAATGGCAGAAAAGCACAATATCAATTTTATCCATCTAATAGAACAAAATTCTGAAATAAAGAATTTGCTTTCAAACACCCTCTATAAAGCCCCGACAGCCTTGGTTTTTAATTTTACAGGGAAGGTCGAAGCAGAAGATGAAATTATGAAAGTGGCTACAATGGCCAGAATGAATGGACCTGACAAAATGATTCCTGAAAAAATCCAGATGGGCATCGAATTTGAAGCATCATATACCGAAGATAATCTGATTCGTTTTACTGTTATAAATGCTTTCGGCTTGGATTTAATAAAAATAAAAGAACTGCTTGAAAAAGAAGTTGGAAAGATGGAATATATTTATTCCAAATAAATTTACGTTATAGGTGAAGATATGAACATGAACAATTCAGATAATAAAAATAAGTTAACTTTTGTATTCCCATGCATCGGTTCTCAGTATGTAAAGATGGGAGCTCATTTGCTGAAGACTCCTATTTTTGAAGAGGAAATTCAGAAATGTGATCAATATTGGATTAATATTGCTGGGTGGAGTATTAAAAAAGAATTGCAAAAAGGACCGAAGGAGAGTCGTTTATTAAATGATTCAGGTGTTGCATGGCCTTGTATAACAGCCTTACAGGTTGGACTTATTAAGTTATTAAATCACTGGGGTATTAAACCCGACTGTGTAGTAGGACACAGCGGAGGAGAACTAACTGCGGCTTATTGTGCAGGAGTTTTGTCTTTGGAACAAATATTTAAGATTATTGGTGCCCATTATCAAATTATCCATGAACCTGAGTTAAGTGGAAAGCTTGCTCACATAAGTCTTTCTGCAGCTGAGCTTAAAAGGCATCTAAGAAGCATGAATATGTGCAGTGATGTAGCAATAGCAGGTTATAATGGCCCGAATTCTACACTTATTTCTGGGAATGCAGCACTTATTAATCAGATAGTAAGCGATTTTAAAAATAAAGACATATTTTCCTCGCTAGTCAATACCTCTATATGTTTTCATAATGAAGTTTTTTCAAAATATAAGGAGCAAATATCTGACTATTTAGGCAATTTGAATCATAATAAGCCCCAAATACCTTGGTATTCTTCTTACTTTGGCAGGCAATATCGTCAAGATGAGATTAACACTGAATTTTGGTCTGAACTTTGTGTAAAAAAATTAAATTTTCAAAATGCAATTACAGAATTAATTAGGGATGGATACAGGACTTTTATAGAAATTTGCCCCCATCCTGTATTAAAGAGGTTCATAATCGAGAATGCTGATGCAAAAGGGGTAAATATAGGTATTTATCATACTTTGGCACGGGATTGCCACGAAAAGACTGAATTATTAAGTAATTTAGCTTTACTTTCAATTGAAAAATATCCGATTCGTGAAGAGCTTTTTTCAAAGTCAGATAAACAAAGCTTAAAAAAACTCATTTCTAAGTTAAGTCAATCACAAATAGGCAAAGAAGCTTCGATATCATATAGCTTACATGTGGAAAATGAAACAGAGTATGTTGTTAAAATGATCAAGGAGACATTGGGAGAATTTATAAATATCGATTCTGAAAAAATGAAGGACTTAAATTCCAGTTTTTTCGAACTTGGAGTAGATTCAGTCTTAGCTATAAAAGTAACCGGTCAATTATCTCGGAAACTAAATATTGAATTGCCATTGGCTGCATTATTTAATTATCCAACAATACAAGCTCTCGCTAATTTTGTCAGTGAAGGGATTTTAGGAGATGTTCAAAATCCAAAAAAGACGATAACTCAAAGTGTTCCTAAAGATGATCCTGTTGCGATTATTGGAATGGCGTGCAGGTTTCCTGGCGGAGCCAATTCTATTGAAGATTTTTGGCAGTTATTAATGGAGGAGAGAAATGCTGTTTCAGGAAGCCCAGAAGACAGATCTCTTCTATATCAATATATGAATGAAAATCCCACAATAAAAATGAGTAATTTTTTGAAAGATTATGATATCAAAACTTTTGATGTTGATTTTTTCAGAATAACTCCTAACGAAGCAAAGTTATTAGATCCTCAACAACGATTATTGCTTGAGGTGTGTTGGGAAGCCCTTGAAAATAGCGGCATTAATCCTTTTGATTTACGAAACAAACGTGCAGGTATTTTTGTGGGCATATGTATGGATGACTTCAAAGGAATGCATTTATGGAATAATAAATCCGATGTGGTTGATCCATACTCATTTACAGGTACAGGAGCTTTTTCTGCTTCTGGCAGACTAGCTTATTTTTTCGGTACTAAAGGTCCTGCAATTTCTATTGACACTGCTTGTTCGTCTTCTTTAGTCGCTGTTCATAATGCAGTAAGTGCATTGAAAAACGGTGAGTGCGAAATTGCGTTGGTAGCAGGGGTTAATCTTCTTTTATCTCCAAATATGTTTGTACATTTGTCAAAGCTAAATATGCTTGCTGCTGATGGGGTCTGCAAATCATTTGATAAAAAAGCCGATGGATATGGACGAGGCGAGGGGTGCGGCGTTATTGTTTTAAAACGTATGAGCAAAGCGCAAAAAGATAATGATCAACTTTTGGCTGTCATCCGTGGTTCTGCAGTAAATCAGAGTGGTATGCGCAATGGTTTGACAGTACCAAACGGTGATTCTCAAAAGGAGCTTTATCAACAAGCACTGGAAAATGCGGCTGTTTCTGCCGAAAGTATCGATTACATTGAAGCTCACTGTCCGGGAACTAATTTGGGAGACCCGATTGAGGTTCAATCCATTGGTGAAGTTTATGGAGTTAATAGACTTAAAGAAACCCCAGTTTTGATAGGGACAGTTAAGACAAATATAGGTCATCTGGAAGCTGCCTCAGGCATAGCCGCAATTATTAAAACAGTTTTAGCCATGCAAAACGAGAGGATTCCTGCAAGCTTAAATTTTGATGAGCCAAACCCATATATACCTTGGGATAATTTCGCTCTGAAGGTAAATACCAAACAATCGCTCTGGAAAAAGGGTCTGAAAAAAAGAAGAGCTGCAGTAAACAACTTTGGCTTATGCGGTACAAATTCACATATTATTTTAGAAGAGGCAGAAGAGGTTAAACAAAACCAAGAATTTAAATATCCATTCAAGGTATTAAATATATCTGCTAAATCAGAGGGAGCATTGAGAGAGCTTACCCAAAAATATTGTGAATTGTTGCAGCCAGACATGGATAACAGAATTGATGAACTATGTTATCTTGCATCAGTAGGAAGGGCTCATTTCAGTCACCGCTTATCAGCAATCGGATCAGACAGGTTGGAAATAAAACAAAAACTTGAGCAATATCTTTTGAAGGATGAGATAGATAATTATGCTTCTGTTGACATGTCTCAACAGAGCGCAGTAGCCTTTTTATTTACAGGACAGGGTTCTCAGTATCCTAAAATGGGTTTGGAGCTATATGAAATTCACCCTGTATTTAGAGCAGAAATGGATAAGTGTGATTTCCTTTTTGAGAGTCATCTTGGGAAATCAATTGTTGAAGTTTTATATTCAAGTCAAAACCTAGATCTTATAGATCAAGCTTTATATGCACAGCCGATTATATTTTCTGTGGAATATGCTTTGTTTAAATTATGGGAATCATTTGGTATGAAACCCTCTGTTTTAATCGGACATAGCATTGGAGAGTTTGCAGCAGCTTGTATAGCTGGGATTTTTTCGTTGGAGGATGCTGTTAAACTGGTAGCGGCAAGGGGAAGATTGATGCAATCTGTTCCTTCCAATGGCTTAATGATAAGTTTTTTAACTAACGAGGAAAAGGCTAGGGCACTAATTGAAGATGTTGAGGATGTTTCAATTGCAGCAGTGAACACTCTTGAAAACGTAACTATTTCAGGAGCAGAAGCGTCAATTCTTAATATTATTCGAAAAGAAAAGATATTATATGAAAAACTGAACATTACTCATCCGTATCATTCTGTATTGATGGTGCCTTATGTACAGCAATTTGAAGAATATTTTTCTGAGATTAAATTTAGTAAACCTAGAATTCCTATTATTTCTATTCGAAATGGACAGTATGCAGACCTCACAGATCCAAAGTACTGGTCGAAGCATCTTGTTGAGCCAATCAGATTTTATGATGCTATTCTTGAGGCTCAAAGACAGAATATAAAAATTTTCATAGAAATCGGTGGAACTGCGACCTTAACCGGATTAGCCAGTCAAATTGTGAACGAAAACGATTCACTATTTCTCCCATCCTTGCGAAAAGGAAGGAATGGTTGGTGGCAATTGCTCCATAGTCTAAGGGAACTATATTTGAATGGCAGGGAAATTATGTGGGATAGAATTTTCCAAATGAATGGTGTTAATGATTTTTCATTTACAAAGAAATTAAAGCTGCCGACTTACCCTTTCCAAAGAAAAAA
Source organism: uncultured Clostridia bacterium (assembly GCA_942492835.1). GTDB lineage: Bacteria > Bacillota > Clostridia > Lutisporales > Lutisporaceae > GWB2-37-7. Next base: position 2,755,217 of record OW818645.1, read on the forward strand.
ATATTGGGAGGAGTCAATTAGTGGGCATAATTACCTTAAAGCATCAACTGATACTGCCCAACACAATATTTATTATAAGCCAAAGGATGTGAGAATGTTGGAGATTCAAGATATTATTGCAAAACTGATAGAGCGGATTACCGGTTTTTCAAAGAGACAGTTTAAATTAGACCAAAACTTTTTTGAACTGGGATTGGATTCGTTGATGATATTCAAGCTTCGTAAGCAAATATATGACAATTATAAGATTGATATTCCTGCTAAAGAATTTCTTGTGGAATTAAATACAATTCAAAAAATTGCCACTTATCTAGATAAGTGCTTATTAAAATGTGATACCCTAGAGAATTCCAGTCATACCATCGTCGGAAAAAGCAAAGCTCAAGATGAACAACAACTACAAGCATATAGCTACACTCCAAAGACTCCAGACCATGAGCTGAGTCCGTATGTAGGTAACCTGGTAATGAAACAACTTGAAACGCTGCAAGGGTTATCATCCTTAATGGAGAAGCAGCTTTTGGAGCTTAAGGATATTAATAAAATCAATCAACAACCAAAAGAACCATCTTCCAATAAAACCAATGTTGCAGAACAAGGCAATAATAATTTTAATGCCAGAAAACCTTCCAATGATTTTAGAATGCTTAAAAAAGAATATGATATCTTAAACAGTGCCCAAAAAAACTATGTAGACTGCTTTATTAATGAGTATAATCAGAAAACTAATAAATCCAAGGAAACTGCTCAAAAAGACCGTGAGGTACTGTGTGACTGGATTAAGGCAATGAATTTTCGGACTACGTTAAAAGAACTAGTTTATCCGATTGTTTCCTGTGGCTCGGAAGGTTCGAGGATATGGGATATTGATGGTAATGAATATCTAGATCTCGGAATGGGATTTGGAACTCATTATTTCGGACATAAACCACGATTTATTGTCAATGCACTTGAAAAACAATTACATAAAGGTTTTGAGCTGGCTACTCAATCGGATATTGCCGGCGAAACAGCTTCATTAATAAGAGAATTGACAGGTATGGAAAGGGTTGTTTTCAGCAATACAGGAACAGAAGCTGTGATGACTGCTATAAGAATTGCCAGAACTGTTACCCAACGTAATATTATCGTCAGGTTTGCAGGAGCCTACCATGGGACATATGATGGTATTTTAGCTGATGGAGATGGAAAATCCTCCTATCCTTCCGCTTTGGGAATTCCCCAAGAAATGACAGCCAATATTATTGTACTTCAATATGGTGCTGAAGAATCTTTGGATATTATCAGACAATATGGCCAGGACGTTGCTGCTGTTTTGGTTGAACCGGTTCAGAGCAGACGGCCTGGTTACCATCCTAAACAATTCTTAAAGGATTTGAATGCATTAACCAGAGAGATTGGTGCTGCATTTATTTTAGATGACATTTATATGGGATTCCGAATTTGCCAAGGTGGATCAAAGGAATATTTTGGATTGGAACCTGATATTGCACTTTATGGAAAAATAATTGGGGGGGGTTTGCCTATTGGCGTAATAGCTGGAAAAGCAAAATATCTAGATGCCATTGATGGTGGTTTTTGGAGATTTGGTGATGATTCATATCCCGGTTGTGAAACAACTTTTTTTGCTGGAACATTTTGCAGACATCCATTATCTCTAGCTGCTGCACATGCAGCATTATCCTTTATGAAGGAACATGGACCTGCTCTTCAGGAAAAGGTAAATCAAAAAGCGGAATATTTGGAAAACCAGTTGAATCAATATTTTATAGAAGATAATGTTCCAATTCGATTAAAAAGATTTGGATCGTTGTTTCGGTTTGAATCGTTTGGTGTGTACGACTTAACTATAAATCCGATTGAAATGAGCTTATTCTATTATCTCTTAATTTATAACGGCGTGTATACTTGGGAAAGAAGGGTATTTTGCCTTTCAACAGCACATACATTCCAAGATATGGATTTTGTAATCAGGGCTGTAAAGGCAGTAATTGTACAATTAAGAAATGGAGGCTTCAGTTTTAACATCAACGATAGTTTCCATGAAGCAAGCAACCCACAGAAGGAAATTAAGCCACAATTTTTTCCTATGTCCTCAGTACAGAAGCGTATATATGCATTGTGCAATCTAGAAAATGGAGATAAGCCATATCATATTCCAATAGCTATGAAAGTAAAGGGTTTTTTTGATCCTATAAAGTCCGAGCTTGCATTTAGAACAATAATTCAACGGCATGCCGAACTGCGCACACAACTTCTCCTAAAACATGGAGAATTTGTGCAAAATGTTTTAGGAGAAGTTGATTTTAAGATTGATTTTAGAGAAATCAAAGAATCACAAATTCAATCAGAGATTGATAAACTGACGGTTCCGTTTGATTTTATGAAACCTCCTTTTTTACGTGTGTTTATAGGTAAATTAAGCAGTGAGGAATTTATATTTTTTATAAATGTTCATCATATTGTAGTTGACGGGTTTTCATTGAATATAATAGTTCAGGAGTTTTTACAGGCTTATCAAGAAAAGGAATTACCAGAAATCAAATCCGGGTATGAGGATTATGTGAAATGGGAAACTGGATATATGCAATCCGAAACATGTAAAGCCGATCAACAGTTCTGGAAGGATACTTTAACATTTGAGTATTCAAGACTTCAATTGCCATTGGATTACCCAAGCTCAGTTGGGCAAAAATTTCAAGGTGATGTGGTAAGGTTTAAAATTGAAAAGAACATAACAGATAAGATAAAAAACTCAGCTCAAGTTAATGGTATTTCAATGTTTATGTTCTTGCTGGCGGATTTTTTTGTACTGATATCTAAGATTTCGGGTCAGAATGATATGATAATAGGCACTCCTGTAGCGTTAAGAGACCATGGTGAGTTTGAAAATACTGTAGGAATGTTTACAAATACTATTCTTTTACGAAGCCAAATTGATTGGAAACTTAAGTTTACCGAATATTTACATCAAGTAAAATCGGATTGTTTGAATATCTATGCACACAGCGACTTCCCTTTTGAGAAATTGGTGGAGTCCTTTGAAGAGAATGGATATGAAGGTCAAGATCCTTTATTTAATACTATGTTTGTTTATGAAAATGCAGGCGCGCGAGTTTTCCAGCTTGAAAACCTGATTTTTGAACCTTTAGAAATCAATCTTAATGCTTCACAGTGTGATTTAGCTTTTGAAGTTATTGAACAAAATGATTATTTAAATATAAATATATATTATGATATCAATTTGTTTAAAAAAGGAACTGTTGAAAGGTGGGGGCAATGCTTCTTAAACATAACAGATACAATTCTTATGGAATCAGATATTGAAGTATCCAAAATCCAGCTTCTATCATCAGAAGAGAAAAGAAAATTTCTTATTGAATTTAACCAAACCAAACAGAGATTGCCAGATGTTTTAACAGTTCAGGAAATCTTCATGCATCAGGCGAAAAAAACGCCGTTTAACACTGCAGTAATATCTGGTTTGGATAAAATAACCTATCGTGAACTTGATGAGAAAAGTGATGCTCTGGCTGAAATTCTGGTGCATAATGGAATTCAAGTTAATGACATTGTTCCAATATGTTCAAAGCTGTCAATTGATTTAGTAGTAGGCTACTTAGGCGTTTTAAAGGCTGGAGCAGCTTTTTTACCAGTCAATCCTGAACTGCCAGTTCAAAGAATTGACCTTATTTTAAAAGATAGCAATGCAAGTTTAATTTTATCAGACAGTAGTTCATATAGATTTTTAGATGGCTTCAAGAGTATTAACTTAAAAAATGTTGATTTAAACAAAAAAAGCAACTTTAATTGGGAAAATTTTAAATCCATATATTCTCATTGTGATATTTCATATGTGATTTATACTTCAGGAACTACTGGACGTCCCAAAGGTGTAGCTATTAAACACTCTTCTTTTATAAATTTTGTATATGGATATAATCAGCTGCTTGACAGGGGATTAAGCTCTGACGATCACTGTTCATGTATAATGAACATCTCTTTTGATGCAAGTATATTTGAAATATTTCCTCCTCTTTTGTTTGGTGCAGCATTAGTTTTATATACCGGAAATATGATAGATGTTCAAAGCTTAGCTACCTTTATAGCCAGCCAGGAAATCACAGTGACGTTTCTTCCTCCTGGAATACTGTCACAGGTATTTTCAAACTTGGAAAAGCAACATGAGTATATATGTTTGAATAAACTTATAACATCACTTGAACCAATTAATGATGAAGTGCTATTACATTATTATAAGCTTAATCCTGATATGGAAATATTAAATGTATATGGCCCAACTGAGACTACAATATTTTCAACCTCTTATAAATTAAGTAATAGTCAACCAACAGGAAAGGTTGTTCCAATAGGAAAACCAATTGCCAATACCCGCATTTATATCCTAGATTCTCAATTAAATTTAGTAACCATGGGTGGAATTGGGGAAATCTATATATCTGGTGCAGGTTTAGCAAAAGAGTACCACAACAGCCCGGAACTAACAGCTGCAAAATTCATTAAAAACCCATATGAGCCCGGAACCTTGATGTATCAAACAGGAGACCTTGGAAAATGGCTTTCGGATGGAAATATAATGTTTTGCGGTAGAAATGATAATCAGATTAAAATTCGTGGCTATCGAATTGAGTTAGGTGAAATTGAGCAGACCTTATTAAAGCATAAAGATATAGAAAAGGCAGTAGTTGTTGTTAGAAATGATGAAAACGGCAATAAATATTTATCTGCTTTTTATGTTCCAAAAACAATAGATATAAGTCTATCTACCACGGAAATAAAAGCTTTTTTAAGCAGTTATCTGCCTGATTATATGGTTCCTGCTTTTATTACTGCTATTAATAATATTCCTTACAATATTAATGGTAAAGTTAATCAGAATGAGCTGCGTGAATCAGAGGTAGAGCCTGTTCAGAATCAGTCTGCTGCATTAGAATATACAGCTTTGCAAAGAAAACTAATAACTGTATGGAATGAAATTTTACGGTTCAACAAGAGCAATACGAATACCATTGGGCTTGAAACTGATTTCTTTAAGGCAGGAGGGGATTCTATTAAGGCAATTCAGCTTATTCATAAGCTTGGTGAGCTGAATATCCAATTGCATATTAGTGATTTATACAGGTATCGCAGTATTAAAATGATTTCGGATTATCTGGAGTGCTTATCTCAAAGTGAACAAACAGATAGTGAAATTGCTTCGAGCATTGAGGGTTTGAAAAAAGAATTTGAGATTGAAGCACAGTATGAGGAATATAGAATCGACCAAAGAAGCTATACAGTTTTATTTGTTGAAGATAAGATGAAAGCTCAAGAGGAAAAAATCATTGAATATATAACCAGTAATTTTTCTGCCAAAACATTACCAAACTACATAAGGTCCTCCAATAAATACCGAGGTGCAATGAAGTGGATTCCACTATCTTCAGAATGCTTTAATAATTACAAAAATAAAAATATTGATATCTGTCGATTTGATTTTATTCCCATTCACAAATGGTTTTTTGAACAAGATATTGTAGATAGGCACCATTTCAATTTTTCAGCGGTGCTTTTCAGTAAAAAAGGTTTTGATCTTAATGTATTAAATCAGGTCATACAAGAATTGCTTAACCATCATGATATGCTTAATTCCATTGTCTCAAGTGATGAAAGCTGCCTAGTAAAGAAAGCTATTGCTTCAACTAATTTGGTAACTGTCCATGAAATCAATGGAAATGATCAAAATGAGATCAATCAGGTATTAAGTGAGATTCAAGCTGGTTTTAAACTGCATGAAGGTCCATTGTTTGAAGCTAGCTTACTTAAAACAAGCGAAGGCGAATATCTAATGATGTTAATCCATCACCTGCTCTGCGATATGATATCATTGCAGATCCTGGTCGAAGACTTTAAAGAGTGTTACCGACAAATAGAAACTGGAAAACCGGTTGCTTTGCCCGAACGGACAGATTCATATCAACTGTGGGCAGCCGGGATACAAGAGTATGCGAGAAGTTTTATTTTGAAAGAAGAATATGAGTATTGGAAAAAAATCTGTACTCAAAAAGTCAGCTATATTTGTGGGGATTATACCCTTATACATGGCACATGGAGTGATAGTAGAAAACTTGAGCTTGTAATTTCCGAAGATTATGTCAAAAAGCTATGGTCTAATATGTCCCAAAATCTAATTGAGCCTAAATTTGTTTTGTTATGCGCCTTATCCCTGGCAATTGGGGATATAATAGGTCCAGGAAAAATCATGCTCAATATGGAAAGTCACGGACGTGAAAATATTTTTAAAGATGTTAATTTTAACCGGACAGTAGGTTGGTTTACAGCTCAATATCCCATCTGCCTGGAATTGTTTTGTGGTAATGAATTAGACGTTTATCTTACTAAGATTAGGAAGCTGTTAAATGAAATTCCACAGAATGGTATAGGGTATGGAATATTAAATTATATATCTGATTTAAATCATGATCAAAAAACTCAGCTAAAATTTAATGCAGAAATATTCTTTAATTATCTTGGCGTGATAAACTCAGAGGAAAATAGTGAACTACAAATCTCGCTTATGGAAGATAATGTTAGCAAGAAGAATAAACTACCATGGGGAATTTTATTTGTAATAAGCATAGCAAATGGCAAGTTGATTATTTCTATTGAATATGATAAAACTCTATACCAATCGGAGTTAATTGATAGCTTAGCCAAGACATATCAAAATAGGGTTATGCAGCTAATAACATTTTATTCTAAACATGGATTCCAAAATGGCGATTTAGGTTTGACAGAAGCTAAAGCAACTATGACAAATGATGCAACCAAGTTTGAGAAATTGTTTTCGAGAAAAATTTCACCCTTAGAAGATGATGTTTATACTTTTGGAAGCTTTATTAGTGAAAATGATAAGGCATTAAACGATACAATCCGCAAGACAAATATAATCTGTGAATATCCAGCCAGCTCGGTTCAAATATTCCAGCTTGAAATGGTAAGCTCAAAACCGCTGAGACAGGTAATTGCTTGTATTCAATTAAATGATATTGATAGTATAAATATCATCAAGACAGCATTGATAAATATTATCATGAACCATGGAATTTTAAGAACGATTATCATAAAAGACGATGATACTATAAAACTACAGGAATATAAGGGCACTTACGACTTGGATATAGGTTCCATCGATTTAAGTCAATGTCCTCCGAAGGATCAGGAACAAATTATTGATTCAATAGTAATGAATTATTATATGAAGAACCTTGAAACTTATAACTCGTTAGCATATCATATGTTAATCATTAAAGAAAATATAAAGGATTATAAGATTCTTTATATAACCGATCATGTATTATTTGATTTTTATAGCGGGGAAGTTTTGAGAAGAAATATAATGATGTATCTTAATAAAGAGACCTTTGATTTTGATGGTTATACCTATAAGGAATATGTGAATCATATTAATCAGGGTCCGCAGTTGATTTCTCCTGAGCAGTTAATTGAGAAATTTAACTTGTATGACTTTCAGAAAGCTTTTAATAAAATATGCGGTTCTCTAGAAAACAGCAAAAAATCTCAACTTCGAAATGTTTCGGTGAAATTTAAACTCGCTGATGAATTTTGGAACAAAAATGCTGATTTTATATGGGAAATTGCATTGGTTATATTTTGTAATTTCTGCAAGAAAATTTTTGATACTACTGAAATACCGTTTGGAATGTTATATCATGGCAGGTCATATATGAATAGAAAATATTTCAATACGATAGGAGAATTTATTGATATAATTCCTTTTTATGTTTCTGATGATAAAGATCCAGAAGCAATTATTAATGAATATAAAGAAAAAATAGCTTTGATTGAAAATCATAATATAAACTTTTTTACTCTGTTAAAAGCTAGGCAGGTTAGTGATAAATGGCATATGATTCGACCATTAATCTCCAATGAAATTATTCAATCACCTTCATTAATGGTATTTAACTTCTTTGGGAAAAGGGCAAAAGGGGAGAATGATTTATTTGGGAGGTATTTGCCTATGCTAAATGCTGCTGATACTGAGAAAATATCTTATTGGATGCAATTTCAAGTAGGTTATTTTGATGATACTATTGATTTTTCAATACTTCATACTTTGGATATTGATGATGAACGTATTAAAAACATTATTGAGGATGAACTAAACCAAATTTTATATTAGTAAACCTTACGATTGTATATGGAGGAGATTTATATGTACGAGGTGCTTTTGATATATCCCCCCTTTGGGGCGGCGGAAGCTCCCGCTGTAGGTTTGAGCAATCTTAAAGCGGTGCTTGAGAAAAATAATATTTGGTCAAAGGTTATTTATGCTAATTTAATCTTTAGAGATTTGATTTCAAAGAATATTTACAATACTTTAAGCTATGCTTCTTCAAAGGAAGCAATGTGGTATTTTGGGGAGTTTGTTTTTGCAGATGAGGCCTTTCCTACAGCAAAAAATAAACATAAACTATTAGAAGAGAAATTTCACATGGAAAAAGCGGCTAATTCCAAACTGATAGCAAATTTTGAGATATTGAACAAAGTTAATGATTATTTAAGAGGAATCAGAGATTTGATATTGAGTGAAAACCCTAAAATTGTAGGGTTTTCTACTACATATCAGCAAACTTGTGCTTCAGTGGCAATTGCCCGATATATCAAAGAAGTTAAACCTGAAATTGTAACAGTTCTAGGAGGATTTAACTGCAATCAGCCGATGGCAGACGTTCTAAAGAACATCACCCCTTCAATAGATTATATTTTTTCAGGAGAGGGAGAAGATGAATTTTTACAGTTTGTCCAAAACGGGCTTGAGGGAAAATGGCCATCAAATAAAATAATCGAATGTGGACCTATTCAAGACCTTAATAGTATACCCTACCCTGATTTCACGGATTTTTTCGAATATATCACTATAACCGGGTATCAACCAGAGAGTTCATTTGAAATGATAAGAATTCCTTTTGAGAGCAGTAGAGGTTGTAACTGGGGACGTTGTAACTTTTGTGGGCAAAACACAGATACAACGATTTTCCGTGAAAAAGCTTCATTTCGTATTGAGGAAGAACTTAAGTTTTTAGGTGTCAATTATCCGGGAAAAATAGTTGCTGCAGTTGATACTGTACTGCCTCCAAATGCTGGCAAAGCATTTCGTAGTTTTAAAAAGCCGGCTTCAATAGAGCAGATTGCCTATCAACTTCGAAGTACTGTTTCATTTTTAGATTTAAAAGCACTTAAAAACTCCGGTATTACCATCTGTCACCCTGGTATTGAAAATTTAAATGATAATATTTTAAAGTTAATGAACAAAGGGACAAGTGTGTTAAATAATCTAAGGCTTATGAGGGATTGCAGGAGACTTGATATTTTTAACTTTTGGAACTTTTTATATGGAGTTCCATGTGAAACTGAAGAAGACTATGAAGAAACTATTAATTTAATTCCCATGATTCATCACTTAAGACCTCCAAGTGAAGAAAATCAAATTGAGATAATGCGTTATAGCCCATTTCAGAAAATGCCACTAAAATATAATATTGAAAATTTGAGAGTTAAGGGCTCCGCATGTTATATTTACCCTGATACACAAGGATTGGAAGAAATTGCACTTTATTTTGAAGGAGATTATCCGATCGCTTTTGATAATCAAGAATTAAAGACGAAATTTTTTAATGCCCTTGCCCATTGGAAGGAGCTATGGACGTTTTCTCCTCCTGAGTTAAAATTAGTTAAATCCAATGAAAAGTCATATTTAATTGAAGATTCCAGGTTATTCAAAACTAGAAAGGAATACAAATTAAATTCAAGTCATTTTCAGATTTTGGAGGAACTTGAAGTACCCGTTGATTCTCAAATTGTTAATAATACAGTAACAACAGAACATAAGGAGAGAGAATTCGCCGATCTTGTGAGCTGGGGATGTATCATTAAGATATCAGATAAATACCTTTCTCTGGTTATACTTTAAAATCATTTGGTGTAAGCAATGCAGTATCATACAAAAGCCTCTTATCGTAGTTTCATACTACAACTAGAGGCTTTACCTATGTTATTTCTCATTATTTTCATTCTCAATAATTTTGACAACCCCCCATAAATCCTCTGAATATAACCTTGATAGCTCATTTCTCTTTGTACGCACTTGTATTGCAGTTATCGCCATGCTCTATAATCATAACAATATATAAAAGCTCTTAGAATGTACGGTGTCAATTCCAACAGTAAGCAATTACTGAAAGATGAGAGAGGAACAAGGTATTGCTATAGCTATATCTAAAACCTCTTTCACCGAAAGAGGTTTTTTTATATGCAAAAAACTTGAGAAATGGTGATAAACATGAATATAAGTCAATATGAAGCAAGAAAGTTGATAATATACATATATATGCCTTTATCATATTTGGAGATAAATAAATTTCTATCTTAAATGAGGTGAAGACATGATTCAAATAAGAAGCTTAAGTAAAGTTTTTACAGACAAAAACGGGACATTTAACGCACTGAAGAACATAAATCTCGACATAAAAAAAGGAGATATTTACGGGATTATTGGGCTTAGCGGTGCAGGCAAATCCACTCTCATCAGGTGCATAAACAGACTAGAGGAGCCAACCTCTGGGAATATATTACTTCATAAGAACTTAAACAAGGTGTTAAACACTTTAATAAATATAGCACGCTCACTACCATTTATAATACTTATGATAGCAGTTTTTCCTCTAACTAAGCTGTTGGTAGGAACTAGAATAGGAACTACTGCAGCTATCGTACCATTGACAATTGCTGCAATACCCTTTGTAGCCAGGCTGGTTGAAGGCTCTGTTAAAGAGCTTCCCTGGGGAGTTGTTGAAGCTGCATTGTCCTCCATAGTATAAGGAATCACAATGACAATTATAAATCTGATTGGTTACTCAGCTATGGCAGGAGCAATCGGTGGGGGTGGCTTGGGAGATTTGGCTATACGCTTTGGCTATCAAGGCTTCCAAGAGGATGTGCTTATAGAAACTGTAATTGTATTGGTGATAATAGTTCAACTGGTACAATTTCTAGGAAATAAGATATATAAAAGCTTAGTAAAGTAGGAGACTTTATCACTATAAAAAACTAATTGTAAAAAGGAGAGAAAAAGATGAGAAGAATAATTTCTCCACTGTCACATGGGTCTGTAGCATAATATACATAAAAATGCTTTGCCTAATTAAATCATAGGTAAAATATGTATGCAATATGTACACATAAAAAAATGAAAAATTTGGACATTTTATCTATTTTGCACTTCTAAGTTAAGCAATCAACTATTGGTTATTAATATTAGTTATCCCGATTATTAGTAGTTATAAAATTAAAAGTGGTAACAGATATTACTTATATAAAGAAATATTATGTTTGCTGCGAAAAAGCTTAATCATTTAGAAAAGCAGTAATATATTTTCACAAATGTAAATTAAAAAGTATGTTTTGTACGTTTATAATTAAATTTAAAATGTTTAATGCAAAACATATAGGAGGACTTCAATGGAAAAACTGATATTTTATAAAAAACATGTTTTGAAAAAATGGGGTAATTATTACTATAAAAAGGAAGGTCATATAATTAACATATATATAATCAACCCTACAAATTATAAAGAGAATGAAAAAAATAGACTGGTAGCTTTTATAGAAGAAGGCTGCTATATTGAGAAGCATGGAAGGAGAATAAAAGCCTTTTACTTGCCTAAAGCAAACTTGGATGAAGCCGAGATACACATAGAGAAGGATAATATATCAACAATAGAGGAAAAAGAATATTACAAGGTAGATTTGGGAAGTGATGGTAGATGGCAGAGATATGCATTTCCTTGCGCTTTGATCTTAGACAATAAACAAAATGTAGAGGTTATACAAATTGAGCAATAACAAGAGCAATATTACTGGGAATATAATCCTAAATATATAAATTTTTTATAACAACACAAATATAAAAATGGGCAAACTATATATGTTGTAAAAAAGATTTATCAAATACAAACACAGTAAAAGCATCTGTTTTTGTATAATTGGTAATATACTTTTCGCAACATATAAACCAAGTAAAATGTTTAGTGTAAAACATATATATATGTCTGATGTGTAACAAATTTGGTTAAGGGGTGATAATTTGGGGCAGTCACTAGCAAAAAGAATAATATGTAGTGTTTTAGCTTTTAGTATGATGATAGCATCAGGAATTTTTGTTTTTGCCGATCTAGAAAATGGAGTAAATAAAAGTATCAGGTCTGCAACCTTTGTAATGAGAACTTCAAACCCATCAGTTCACTGTCAAAAGCACGAAGATTTTAAAACAGTTATAAATAAGCTAGTAGAAGAAAAAAAGCTAAGTAGAGAAAAAGCAGATCAAATTATCAAACGTGCAGAAGAAAAGTTAAAGGAAAAAGAACAAGCAAGTAAGGTAGAAAAGCAAGACAAAAGAAAGTTCCAAAAGCATCATCTGATAAAAGAATTGAAAAATGAAGGAATAATAAATGATACTGAAGCTGAAGCAATTAGAAGTAAGTTTAGAGAAATAAAAGAACAGATTTTGACTGATAAGCTAAATGAAATGGTTCAAAAAGGAACAATTACTCAAATCCAATCAGATAAAGTAAAAATGTATTTTGAAGATGCAGCAAAAGAGAGAAAAGAAAAATTAAAAGATATGACAGAAGAACAGAAAAAGACTTATTTTAAAGAACACAAAAGAGGTCAAGATGTTATGGAAAAGCTAGTTGAGGATGGCATAATAACAAAAGAACAAAGTGAAGAATTAATAAAAGTTTTAATGAATGGACGAAAAGAATAGTAAAAAATATAATATTTGATGTTATTGTAAAATCGATGCGACCATAAACTGTGAGGTTTATGGTCGCATTATATTATTTATATTTAGCTTATTATACCAGTTTTCTGATCCATTGCTATTCATATCCCAGATATAGAATAATATGTTGAAATTATATTAATATATATAGAAATTTACAATATGTTTTGTTATAATAGATATTAATATATTACATATTTAGAAGGTCAGGTAAATGAATGAAATATTTGGTAAACGACATAAAAATATTGACAGAGGGTCAACAGCTAGAAAAAGTAATACTTAATAAGTATCCTAACATGACTAAGGATGAAGCTATAATAGAGTTTGCCTATTTAGCAGATCGTTGCCCTAGCTCTATAGATAGATATAGCCGAAGCAAATTAATAGATTCAAAATCCTTCAAGTTAAGGGCATATTTTTTAGCTGGTGCAGAATTCCTAAGTAAAGAAGAACAAATAACTGAATATATTGAAAGTATTTATAGCTGTATTAATAACTATAATAACGAAGAAGATATAAAAGTTTTTGATAAACTACGAGATATTTGCGTAACAAATAATTATAACAAGCAGCTAGCAAAGTTATATTGGTGTATAGGAAAGTATTACAATACTATGAATAAGTCCAGTATTTCGGTAGAATATTATAAGTTGGGAATAAACATGTATGACAATATAGATGATATGAGAAATAAGATATTAGTAGAAATCGATTTGGGTTTAACATATATATTTATAGGAGAATATAAAAAAGCTATAGACATATATGAAAGCATACTTATTGTTCAGTCTAGTTATAATGCTCTTGAACAGAAGGATTTATTCCTTATCTATTATAGAATGGGAATTGCATTAGTAAATATTGATGAAAACAACAAGGCAAGGAAGATATTTGATAAGTCTTTGACTTATGCAAATGATAATATATTAAAAGGAAATGTATTAAAGAATATTGGTATATCATATAAAAGTCAGAAACAGTATAAAAAGGCTCTTGAATGTTATAATCAGGCATTGGAATGCTTTGATGTATCAGATGCTAGAGATATAAGTATAGTCAAAAATAATATTGCTATGCTTTATCTTGCACAAGGAAAGCTAAATGATGCTTTATATAATATAAAAATAGCTATGGCTATGTTGAATGATGATAAAGAGATGGGATTAAAATACAACTATTTAGATACTTATACATTAATTATGATAAAACGTGGAGAACCAATGGAAGATTTTGAGCTTTTATTGGATTTAACAGAACGCACATCTGATTATATACAATATAAGAAAAACATATTGCAGGGAATAAAGACATTATTAGATTATGGTATAAATTATAAGAATGATAATATATTATTGAGAATACAAAATATTATTATGCAGTTAGTTGATAGAAATGAAAACAATGAGGATTTTGTATTACATTTAAAAGCTTACCTTGGAGATTTATTCTATTATTATAACAAAAAGAAGGAGGCATAGTATGAAAAAAATATTGATTTTATTGATTTGCCTAGGGATATTGATGACTAGTACCCTTACCGTATTTGCAGGCGATGAAGATAATCTATTTAGTGCAACAAGAATAATCATAAATATATAGAAAAATTAACAAAGAAAATGTAGTGCGACTTAGTAATAAACTAGGTCGCATTTTTCTTTTATAAAAATTTACTTTTTTGCATATAAAATAGCTGAAAAAGATTGAAATGGGTTGAAATAAAACAAAAGTAGACAAAATATGATATAAAAATAAAACCATTCAACAAAGTTATAACTTTATATACTAATTAATTTAATTTGACAGTAAATCAATATCCTATAATATGGTACATATGGCAATTGAAAATAATAATGAATTACTATATACTGTAAATGAAATTAAGAATTACATGAATTGGGGAGAAAGAAATGGAAAACAAAGAAGTTGGTTTAAATGATGAATATATAAATAAACAATTACTAAGTTTAATTGAGCAAACAAAAAGACTGCTATATAGTAGCAATCAATAATGCTGGCTTTTACTTATTAAGCTTAAGCTTTAATATCTCTATTGCAGCAGGAGCTCCATGCTTTAATATTTGTTCAAATGCTTCTTGGGGAATTGGTTGGTTATCTGATACTATACCCCCTTGCTCAAGTAGAAATTTAAATTTATCTATTATTTCTTTATATGATTTATATTCTATATTATTAGGGTCTAGACCATCTTCAGGCGGAATTGCTTCATTTAGCTTATTAGTTCTATTAAGTAAATAGTCTGTAGACACATTAAAGAAATCAGCAAATTTAGTAATAGTTTCTGAGTCAGGCTCATTAACACCCTTTTCATATCTATTAATTGTTGCATGAGATGTATTAAATATCTTAGCAAGTTCAATTTGAGTTAATCTTTTTTCTAATCTTAATTTCTTTATCTTCTCGCCACTAAACATAAATAATCCTCTTTTCATTTTACATAATTCAATTATAACATATGATAATATATAATAAATAAATTTACGCATAATAAAAGCTTGGGAAGACCTCTTGGCTTTAGGATCATTTTACTATAGCTTTTTTCTAATTTTACCAACTATAAATATTAGCATAGGGGTAAAAAAACCAAAAAGTGTATCGAAGTATGGTGCTATTTTATTAGCAAATGTATCAAGCTCTAGTCTATTGTTGCAAATTCCAAGAGCTGAAATATATAATAGCAGCATGAAAATGTTAATAAGATTTTTTGTATCACTTAATTTTAGCAGATGCTTAATCATATTTAAGCATAATATTGGCAATGCACTAAATAGTAAGGTGTCGGATAATACCCAAGTGGCAACAGTAATAGCTTCAATGTTTTCGATCGTATCAAAATAAGATATTTGTTTAACTGCTGAAAGATAAGGGACAGGAGAACGGGCGGTCACAGAATACCCTAATACACCTATTGTTGAAATTAACAAGCCGATCAATATAAAAATAGTAATTAGTATATTCTGTGTCATAATTTTCTTTATATTTTCTTTTTCTATTATATTTTCACTAAAAAAGAAAAATATGAAAATAAACGAGAATTCTCCAATAGCTCCAAAGCTTCCATTGACAAGAGGCAATAAATCGTTAACGGATATGGGGAGTATAGCATCAAGTCTTACTTTGGGAAGCAATGATAAGGTTATAAATGCAAATAGTACAATAAATATTGGTAATAATATTTGTCCCATCCTAGCTATTGTAACGTTGCTGAAATGCAATATATAAGCAATAAACAAAAGTCCTATAGATATAGAAAAGGTGAAATTTAAATTGGGATAAATTGAGCTGGCTATTCTTTCTGCACTACTTCGAACAAAAAAACTGAGCGAAAAGAAAATCCATAGCAGATTTAAAACAATAAAAAACTTCCCGATATATTTACCTAATATGTCTTCAATTATAATACCTAGGGCTTGGCTTTTATACTTGCTGAAAATACTGTTTATTAGAAGTACGAGTAATCCTAAAGGTATCAAGGCTACCAGTGGCGAAAGCCATATTGCTTCGGTGTTGCTTGAGGCTGCATAAGTTGGTAAAAACTTGACAACAGGAGAAATAATCATAACAACATAAGTCATCGTAAGCTGCGATGTCGTAACTTTATCCTTCAACTTTTGAGTATCAGACATATCTATTCTCCTCTTCCTTAATCAATATTAAATAAATTAAAAATAGTGCCTATTACACTTGCAGTATAAACATGAGTACTATAATAATATCCATAGATTATTGTTCCAATAGCAAGCACCAAAAAGGTAGCAAATGCTTTTGGCTGCTTTTCTTCTATTATTTTTCTTAAATCAAAAAAACTTATAATTAGTACTGCTACTAAAATTGTTGCTAACAATATATCACCTGCACTTTCTATTTGGTACCAGTAGACTCTCGTAATAAATAACTTCTGTTGATGTTTGATTCAACTTCAACATTGAAATTAATCTCAGGGAAAAGCTCTCCCCATTTTTCTCGTAGTTCATTTTTTGAGGATGGATATTTCATTATGAACTTTGAGATTATGCTAAACATATCTAAATTTTGTTCCTGTGCATATTTTAGTATTTGCTCAATCTCCTTCTTTACCACTTCTTCTTGCTTTGATTCTAATATAGGAATATATTGTAATGTGAATATATTCACTCTAGACATGGATTCGGCTATGTTGCTGTTAAACATAATCTTTATAGTACAGCTCATACCGTTCTTATCTATACGTGGGATAATTTTAGTTTTACTCTCTATAATCTCCATAGATACTTTTTTACCATCTGGGGCGTCTATTAGTATTACTCCAGAAACTACAAGGTTTCTTATCCAGCTAATGCCTCTTGATAAATCATCATTCAAAACAGTATAAAGCTTATCTTCTTTAAACACTGCATAACCATGCAAAGAAACCTCAACCTCGTTTTTGGAGGTACCTTCATGTATATGGAGACAGGGTAGGTACGTGGCAATGGATTTTTTATCAAAAATATATAATGCTTCTGTAAGTGAAACTTGAGTAGATATAGACGTTTCAGGAGCATCTTCTTCCAGGGATATTAACTTATCTCCTAGGTAAGTGTCACCTGAACTTGTTTTGGTGATGAAATCGAAGGCTGTACTATCACGAACTATATAAATTTTTGCGTTATATCTGAATTCAGGATTTCGGCTTACAAAATCAAGATAGGGCAATATTCCATCTTTTGCTGTATCTTCACCAAATAAAATAAATTCTGTATGACCATAGTGTGGCCTTTTATCTGCATAAGTTAAAAGAAGTCTAGATGCTTCAAATACAGTTTCACCATCTGCAACTATCATTTCGGATTTGCTTTGACCTCCATTTGTTCCCATATTGCCTTGATTTATAGACTTAGTAGTTAATACTATTCTAACTTTATTTTCACCAATGCGGTCTATGGCAATTATTCTGACTACAAAGATTTTATCGATTTCAGTATTGGTTAAGCCTAACTGAGAACAACCTGAAATAAAACACAGAGCAATAACTATTATAAACACATAAACCTTTTTCATAACATAAACCTCTGTTTCATCTTTTTTTGTTTATAGGGTCAATGTCTTTCGGCCTTTCTTTCATAGTGCTAATGGGAAATCTAAGCAGGCTATCAAATCGCTGAGTATCCTTGCTTCCTACGAAGGGGCTTAAATATGGTACCCCATAGCTTTCTAAATTGCACAACTGATGCAAAAGTAATGCAAATACTACAACCATGCCATAGATTCCTATAATGCACGAAGATATCGTTATTATGAATCTCCATAATCTTACAGCATTACTGAAGTCTTGATTTGGCATTACAAAGCCTGCAATAGCTGTTATAGCAATAAAGATTACTGTGGAGGGAGATATCAGCTTGGCTTCCACTGCTGCTTGACCGACTACCAGAGCTCCTACTATAGATACAGTCTGACCAATAGTTTTGGGAAGCCTCAGACCTGCTTCTATCAGCAGTTCAAAAGCTCCTAGCATTAGGAGCACTTCAACAAACATAGGGAAAGGAACCCCCTGTTTGGCTGCTATAATGGAAAAGGTCAGCTCTGATGGTATCATTTCTTGATGGAAAGTAGTAATGCTCACATAAAAAGCTGGCAACAGCAGTGTGATAAACATTGAAAAAATGCGAATAATACGTATAATTGAGCTTATAATCCAATGCATAGAATAATCCTCAGGTGCTTGTAAAAACTGAAAAAAAGTGGCAGGTATTATATAAGCTATTGGTAAACCATCAATTAGTACCCCAACCCTTCCCTCCGCAATATTTGCACAGAATTTGTCTGGTCTTTCTGTTGATTGTATTTGAGGAAAGACAAAGGACTTTGCATCTACTAAGAATTCTTCTATGAAAGAGGAAGTCAAAACTATAGATATATCAATTTTATCCAGCCTCTCTCTTACCTTATTCACCAGTTCTGGGTTTGCTATGTTTTTTAGATATACAATACTTATAGGAGTTTTTGACTGCTTACCAACAATAGTTTCTTCAATTACAAGATTAGGTGACTTTATTTTTCGCCTGCAGATGGAGGTATTTGTTCTAATGGTTTCTGTAAAAGTATCCTTTGATCCTTTGATTACATTTTCTACTGATGGTTCCTGAACTCCACGCTTATCATAGCCTTTCGTATCAAAGGTATATGCAAGCTGCTGTCTGTTAAAAATAATTACTGTACTACCTGTAATTAAATCACTTAAAACATCAGTTATTGCTGTTCTCTTTTTTACATCTGCATAGTAAATTGTACCTTCATCAATTGCACTTATGACATCAGCCTCTGAACTGCAGGTTTTAAGTTTCTCTTCCTGCATAAGCGGCTTTATAATATAATCGCTGACATTCTGCATGTTAATCATACCGTCTATATAATACAGTGAAACCTCAAGGTTTCTGTTATTATGAATAAAAAGCTGTCTATGCACAAAGTCAGAGTTTGTACCCAATATGGCTTGAATATTTGCAGAATTTAACTCTATATTTTCATAGTCAAAGGTTTCTTCAAAGACCTTAGGATCTGCATTTTTATTGTAATTGTTATAATTGGACATTGTGGCACTCTCCCATAATGATGTATTTAAGACTTAATCTATAGCTTTACCAGATTAAGCTATATTATTAAAAAATATAGTTACTGCCTTTTTATAAAATTGTGTAGAATTTAAGAATCTTGTATAATGGACTAGATATTTATAATAAAGGGCGTGAAAAAATGCAGAAGCGAACTATAGTACCCGGTAAAAAATATAGACATTTCAAAGGTAATGAGTATTTGGTACTGTACATTGCCAAGCACTCTGAAACGTTGGAGGAGCTTGTTGTATATCAGGCTTTGTATGGAGAAATGGGAATCTGGGTAAGACCTCTTGAAATGTTTCTGGAGCAGGTTGAAGTTAATGGACATCTAGTAAGTAGATTTGAAGAAATTGAGGCTTCGCTCATCTAGATTCCTCCGTTATGATTTACTCTTTAAGTTTATATTTTTATGTGATTTAGGTTACTGTGATTCCAATATATGAGTATATTATTGCCAGCATTCGTAATACTAATATTGAAAATTCACAGTTTTTAATGTATAAACGAAAGGAGAAATAATAATGGCAGAAACAATATGGGAAAAAGCAGAAGGACGTGTAAGCTATCACGATTCTGTTGAAGAAATGCTAGTAAGGATAAGAGAAGACGGTATGTCTAATGTATTTGACAGATGGATTACACAGGAGAAGATTCGCTGCAAATTTTGTCTTCAAGGATTAAGCTGTCAATTATGCTCACATGGACCATGCAGATGGAATGAAGAAAAAGGAATTGACAAGGGTGTATGCGGAATTGGACCTGATGCAAACGCTATGAGAAAGCTTTTGATACAAAACACTTTAGGAGCAGGTACATACAGCCATCATGCTTATGAGGCATTTAGAACCTTGAAGGCTATTGGAGAAGGTAAGACAACCTTCAAGATAAAGGATGAAAACAAGCTGAGATGGATGTGCGAAAAGCTTGGTATTGATACAAAGCAGGACAATAACAAAATGGCTGTTTTGCTTGCAGAACTGCTAGAACAGCAGCAAAATATAGGGATAGATGATAAAAATTTGATGGTGGAAGCTTTTGCTCCCAAGAAAAGAAAAGAAGTATGGAAGAAGTTGAACATGTATCCAGCGGGAACAGTACATGAAGAGCAAAACTGTGTAGCAAGCTGTCTGACAAACGTAGATGGAGATTATGTATCACTTGCAACAAAGGCTCTTAGATTGGGCTTGGCTACAATATACAACTCGCAAATAGGACTTGAGATGGTTCAGGACATAATATTTGGAACTCCAATGCCCCATGAGGTTAATACAGATTTAGGAATAATTGATCCAGAGTATATAAACATAGTGTTTAATGGACACCAGCCTTGGGTAGGTGCTTTAACTATTGAAAAGCTTCAAGCATCAGAATATCAGCAAAAAGGAAAAGCAGCAGGAGCAAAGGGAATCCGAGTAATAGGCTCCATAGAAACTGGTCAGGAGCTGTTGCAAAGATATCCAATGGATGATGTGTTTGTAGGACTAATGGGCAATTGGCTTTCAATTGAACCAATGCTAGCGACAGGCGGAATAGACGTTTTAGCAATGGAAGAAAACTGTTCACCACCTGCTATTGATATGTACGCAGAGAAATATCAGGTGACACTTGTAAGCATAAGCACAGTAATTGGAGTACCAGGTACACAGGAAAAGCTTCCATACTATCCAGCAGAAGCGGATAAGATGTCGGAGAGATTAATAGAGCATGGTATAGAAAACTTCAAGAAACGCCACGGAAATATAAAACCAATGGTACCAAAACGAGTTCAAAAGGCTATAGCAGGTTTTTCTACAGAGGCTGTACTAGGTGCTCTCGGCAATAAGCTTGATCCCTTGGTTGAGGTTATAGCATCAGGCAAGCTAAAGGGTGTAGTAGCTTTGGCTAACTGCTCAACCTTAAGAAATGGACCTCAAGATTGGAACACTGTAAATCTAACTAAAGAATTAATTAAGAAAGATATACTTGTCGTCGCAGGTGGCTGTGGAAATCATGCACTTGAGGTAGCGGGACTATGTAGCCTAGAAGCTGCAAATATGGCAGGAGAAGGGCTTAAAGCTGTTTGTAATCTATTAAAGATTCCTCCAGTATTAAGCTTTGGAACCTGCACGGATACAGGAAGAATATCAATGCTTGTAACTGCCTTAGCTGATCATATGGATCTTGATATACCTGACCTTCCAATAGCGATTACTGCACCTGAGTGGATGGAGCAAAAAGCTACTATAGATGGAATCTTCGGAGTAGCATATGGTGCTTATACTCATCTGTCGCCTACTCCATTTCTTACAGGTGCTCCAAAGCTTGTGAAGCTTTTGACAGAAGATGTAGAGGGCTTAACTGGGGGCAAGGTTGCATTGGGAGATGATCCTGTAGAAGTAGCAAACAATATCGAAGCACATATAATATCTAAGAGGAAGAAGTTAGGTTTAAACTAAAAAGTAAAGGGGCTGTACCTTCAATGACATTTTAAGCCATGAAGGTATAGCTCTCTTTTTTGGCGAGATATAAAGAAAATTCTTGATTGTGGTTAGCATAGTTAGTATACTGATTATACACTTGGAAGTATTATTACAAGACAAAGGAAAGATACTTGCTAAGAATAATAGAAATTTGGACTAGCAATAAAGGAAAATGTTTAGTGCAAAAGATATAAAGAGGAGAGATAATTTTGGATCGTTCAAAACAATTAGGAGAAGATAAGATATTAAGTCTTTTAATAAGATTTTCTATACCTGCAATAATAGGTATGCTTGTAAATGGTTTATACAACATAGTAGATAGAATTTTTATAGGTAATGGGGTAGGTTCCTTAGGAATAGCGGGAGCGGCTATAGGCTTTCCAATTATGCTAATACTTATGGCGTTTTCAATGCTTGTTGGTATAGGTGCAAATTCCTTAGTAGCTATAAGACTCGGAGAACAGAAAAAGGATGAAGCTGAGCAAATTATGGGTAATGCTTTAGTATTGCTAGTGGGATTAGCTATTATTATCTCAGCGTCAGGGTTAATATTTTTAAATCCATTACTTAAACTATTTGGTGCAAGCGAGGAAGTGCTTCCATATGCAATTGAATATTTAAGAATTATTCTTTGGGGTGCAGTTTTTCAATCAGTGGGCATGGGTATGAATAACTTCATACGCTCAGAAGGAAATCCTAAGCTGGCTATGGTTACTATGCTGATTGGTGCAATTTTGAATGTAATTCTAGACTATGTATTTATATTTATATTTGGATGGGGTATTGCTGGAGCAGCATATGCCACCATCTTTTCACAGGCTGTATCTGCTGCTTGGGTGCTTTACCATTTCATGAGCGGTAAAAGTGTACTGAAGCTATATACAAAGAATTTAGCACTTAAGCTAAGTATAGTAGGTAAGATTTTTGCTATTGGACTTGCACCTTTCCTGCTACAGGTTGCTGCCAGTGTATTAAATGCAATAATGAATAAAAGTCTTAATATTTACGGAGGAGATATAGCAATATCAGCAATGAGTGCAGTTTCAAGTATAGCAATGATGTTTTTGATGCCTATTTTTGGGATTAATCAGGGAGCACAGCCTATAATAGGATATAACTATGGTGCAAAAAACTATGACCGAGTTAAGAATACACTTAAGCTTGCAATATTGGGTGCAACTTTATTAGTAGTGTTCGGTTTTGTTATAACACGGCTATACCCAGAGCAGCTTATAGCAGTATTCAATAGAGAGGATAAGGAGCTTATAGCGTTTGGTTCTCATGCACTTAAGGTATTCTTGATATTCATGCCGATAGTAGGTTTTCAGATAGTGTCGTCCAACTATTTTCAAGCTGTAGGCAAACCATTACAGGCAAGTTTATTAAGCTTATCAAGACAAGTGCTGATATTAATACCTGCCATGCTTATACTTCCAAGATTCTATGGACTTGAAGGGGTACTATATGCGGGACCACTTTCGGACTTAGTAGCCTCTTTGATAACAGGAGTTTTCCTGTTCTATGAATTAAGACATCTGGGAAATAAGCATAAAGAACGCAGTGATATGAATGAAGCATAGATTTCTCATATAAGTCATAAAGTATGACAGGAGTGATAAAAATGAAAAAGCTTTTATTGGCTTTAACAGTAATTATTTTACTTACTGGCTGTACAGATAATGGAACTGCTCAGGCAAAACAACTTTTTAAAATACCTGTTAAATCAATCAGCTTGATTAATGAACAGGGAAACACTATAAAAGATAGAATTCAAACTCCTGCTGGCTTTGATAGGATGGCTGTAGAAGAGGATTCTTTTGGAGCTTATTTGAGAGACTTTCCACTAAAACCTCATGGTTCCACTGTGAAATATTATAACGGAAATATCAAGTCAACAGAGGTTTATGTTGCGGTTCTGGATATTGATACAGGCGATAAAGATCTTCAGCAGTGTGCAGATGCAGTAATGCGCCTTAGAGCGGAGTACCTTTATCAAAATGGTGAGCATGACAAGATACACTTCGACTTTACAAATGGTTTTAGAGCAGATTATTCTAAATGGAGAAGTGGAAATAGAATAGCTATAAATGGAAATAATACATCATGGGTTAAAAAGACCGATGCTGTTGATGATTATCAAAGCTTTAGAAAGTATCTAAATGTAGTTTTTGCTTATGCAGGGACTCTATCCTTGTCAAAGGAGCTAGAAGAGGTAGCTGTAGAAGATATGAAGATTGGGGACGTGTTCATAAAAGGCGGTTCTCCGGGGCATTGTGTTATAGTCGTTGATATGGCTGAAAACATGGAAACAGGTGAAAAGCTATTTATGTTAGCACAAAGCTACATGCCAGCACAGGATATACATCTATTGAAGAACCCGCAAAATGATGATGGTAATCCATGGTATTCATTGAAACAAGGTGAGGCATTGGATACTCCTGAGTGGGATTTTAACTCAGAGCAGTTGATGAGGTTTTAATAAGGGCAGACCTGAGTGTCTGCCCTTATTAATTAAATAATATTGACATAATATTATTGTATATGGTAAACTAGTTACATAAATCCTATAGGAATGATAGGTGATTAAATGAAAATATCAACAAAAGGAAGATATGGTCTTAAGGCAATGATGGATATGGCTATATATTCTATGGGCGAACCCTTGAACTTAAAAAGCATAGCGGAGAGACAAAATATGTCGGAGAAATATCTAGAGCATATTTTTTCTACCCTAAAAAAATCAGGACTAATAAAAAGTCTCAAAGGAACTCAAGGAGGCTACATGCTTGCTCATAATACAGATCATATTACCGTGGGCAATGTTATCCAAGCCTTAGAAGGAAAGCTGTCTACAGTAGAAGAGACTTCTTCAGAGCATGCTGAAGACATATTGGAGCAGTGTATAACCCAAAATGTTTGGCAAAAGATAGATGAAAGTGTGAACCAACTATTAGACAACATCACACTAGAAGATATTACCACACAGTATAAAAGAATGAATGAAGACTCAGAATATATGTACTTCATTTAAAAATTTAATCAAATACCTATTAAATATATAGGTATAATATGCTTGGAGGAAAAAATATGAAGAATATTAAAAGAAGCTTAACAGAGCTTATAGGCAATACACCTATGCTAATGGTGGAAAACTACAATAAAAAGTACAACCCTGATGCAACAATCATAACAAAGCTGGAATCCTTTAATCCAGGTGGCAGTGTGAAGGATAGAATAGGCTATGCTATGATTAAGGATGCAGAGGAAAAGGGTTTGCTTAAGGGCGGTAGCGTTATAATAGAGCCGACTAGCGGTAACACTGGCATAGCACTTGCCTTTGTAGCTGCAACAAAAGGTTATAGGATAATATTGACCATGCCTGAAACTATGAGTGTGGAAAGAAGAAGCTTACTTTCAGCCTTGGGAGCAGAGCTTGTGCTGACACCTGGAGCAGAGGGGATGAAGGGTGCAATAAGAAAAGCTGAGGAGCTGGCGGCAGAGATACCAAACTCCTATATACCACAACAGTTCAAAAATCCTGCGAACCCTGAATTTCACAGAAAAACAACAGCAGAAGAGATATGGAGAGACACAGAGGGTAAGGTGGATATATTTGTAGCAGGGGTAGGAACAGGGGGCACAATAACAGGTGTAGGTGAAGTACTTAAGAAAAAAAATCCGAATATAAAGATAGTAGCCATCGAACCTGTGGACTCACCTGTGATATCTGGTGGCAATCCAGGACCTCACAAGCTCCAAGGCATAGGAGCAGGCTTTGTACCTGATGTATTGAATATAAAGGTAATAGATGAAATAATTCAAGTCAAGAGTGAGGATGCTTTTGATGCCTCAAGGAAGCTTGCTAAAACAGAGGGCTTGTTGGCAGGTATATCCTCAGGAGCGACACTGCATGCTGCTACAGAGCTGGCAAAAAGACCTGAGAACAAAGGAAAGAATATTGTAGTAATACTTCCTGATACGGGAGAAAGATATCTTAGCACACAGCTATTTCAACTGAATTAGAAATAACTAAATTACACCCCTCACATCAATACAGCATAATATACTATTGGTGTGAGGTGGTGTATTTTTATTGGTTACAATTATAATATGTTACATATCAGATGATGCAAATGCAACACCTATAACGGCCAAAACCCCTTTATTGTCCTATACAAAAATTTATTTGAAAACGATAGATTGAAATTGTTCCAGATATAGTTTTGGAACATACAGGATTGTGTGATAAAATCAAAATTAAAGAAATCCTTTTATATTACAGTGGGAAACAGGAAGGAATTAGCAGATGCATTTTAAGGAAGCGAAAGCTATATTATCAGCTCAAAATGGAATGAATATATATAGAGGTTGCACACATGGATGCATTTACTGTGATTCTAGAAGTAAATGTTATCACATAGATCACAAGTTTGAGGATATTGAAGTTAAAATAAACGCACCATTGTTATTAGAAAATGCACTAAAGAGAAAAAGAAAAAAATGCATGATAGGAACAGGAAGTATGAGTGACCCCTACATACACTTAGAAGACTCACTTAAGCATACTAGGCACTGCTTGGAGATTATCGAAAGATATGGATTCGGACTAAGTATATTGACAAAATCAGATAGAATCCTTCGTGACCTTGATATATTAAAGAAAATTAATGAGAAGACAAAATGTGTCGTTCAAATGACACTTACAACATATGATGAAAAATTATGTAAACTTATAGAACCAAATGTTTCTACAAGTAGAGAGCGATTTGAAGTATTGAAAATAATGCAGGATAACGATATTCCTACAGTTGTATGGGCTGATCCAATTTTACCGTTTATAAATGATACCGCTGATAATTTACGAGGAATATTAGATTATTGTATAAAGGCAAAGGTATATGGCATTATTTGCTTTGGAATGGGATTAACATTAAGGGAGGGTAATAGAGAATATTTTTATAAAAATCTAGACCAGCACTTTCTAGGGTTGAAAGAGAAATATAAAAGAAAATATGGTTATTCTTATGAAATAATAAGTGATAATAATAAGGAATTGATGAAGATTCTTTATGATGCGTGTAATGAAAATCATATTGTCTGCAATAGTGATAAAGTATTTAAATATTTACATGAATTTGAAGATAAAGAAGTAGGAGAACAACTTAGCATGTTTTGAAAATTTACTCGTAAAACAATAAAAAAGCTATTAAGAGGGAATTGATGCATCCCTTGTCAAGTGGATAACTATGGTGGCAGGCACTACAAGGTTTGTACATATGGAAACAGGTGAAAAGCTATTTATGTTAGCGCAAAGCTACATGCCAGCACAGGATATACATCTATTGAAGAATCCGCAAAATGATGATGGTAATCCATGGTACTCATTGAAACAAGGTGAGGCATTGGATACTCCTGAGTGGGATTTTAACTCAGAGCAGTTGATGAGATTTTAAACTGAAATACTAAAGGGATCGAATTTAACATTTTGATAGTAATTAAATAATACATTGAAATATTATACTCTATTGTGATATTATTGTAATTGCACAAGGAGGACAAATAATATGTATAAGAAGCTTACAAAAAATGATATTGAAATTCTACATGAAGGACAGCAGATAAAAAAAGCTGCTATTGAAAAGTTTGGTAGTGTCGAAGAGTTTGCAAAAGCTGGCAATGTATTTTTGTCTTTAGATACTATAAATAATTATTTACGAAGAAGTAAAATAGATTCTGATAAATTCAAATATAGACTTACTATTGCATTTATGCAGGGATATGATGAGTTTGTCAAAACTCCAGAACAACAAATGAAAATGTTTACAGACGATATATATACTCATATTACTGATTATCACGACGAAGAGGATATATATGTTATAGATAAGCTTAAGACCTTGTGTGAGGAATACTCTTTGAAATTTGAACTGGCGAAAACACATCTTATTATGGGTATGCACTACAGACAAAGAAGTGAATTTGGAAAAGCTTACAGTCATTTGCAGATAGCGGAGGGTGAGCTACAGCTAAGAAATGCTAATCAGCTTTTAGTTTCTTTATATGCCGAGCAAGCTGTTACTTACTTCTATGCAAAAGAGTATAAAAATGCTGAGCGGTTATATAGTAAGATAGAGATGAGAATAGCTGACTGTTCAGAGCTGGACAATAGAGCATTATTCAACTATTTATATTATATAGGAATATTATATAATAATAATTCTAAACATGCATTAGCTCATAGTTTCTTTTTAAAAGCTCTAGAATATGCCAACGCAGGACTGGAGCATGGCTCGGTTGTTATGAATATTGGTCTTAGCTGGAAAAGACGTGGAGAATATCATAAAGCTATCGAATATTACAAGCAAGCTGAGATAGAGTTTAGTGATGTAGAAGATATAAGTAAATGTGTAATATATAATAATCTAGCAGAAATATATAGAATTTTAAAGGATTATGATTCGGCTATATCTAATATAAAAAGAGCCTTTGAGCTAAACGGTAATAACAAAGACAGTTTTTATTTTATGATAAATTTAACTTATGTGCAAATACTTAATGATATGGGAAATATAGATTTTCAATCTAGTGAAATAGATAATTTGCTTGATATGATAAAATCGAGTGAGAAGTATAAATTACAGAAAAAATATATAATAGAATGTCTTGACTATTTGTTCACTGTAGCTTGTAATAATAAAAATTTTGAGTTTATGGTGGAATTATCTAAGCTTATTGCATTTCTAATTCGCAAAGGCTATAATGACGAATATACCAAAGAATTAAAAACTATATACGCAGATATACATTTATCACTGGAATAGATATATGGAGGTATGCATCGTGAAGAAAAAACTAGTTGCAACCATATTAGTATTAGTTTTGTTAATCTCTTTTGCTACAGTTAGTTTTGCAGCAGATATTGACGATCCAATTACTCATGCATGTAAACCAATAACGCTAAATGAATAAAGTCAATAATAAAGTACCTAAGCATATGCTAGGTACTTTATTATTGTTATAATTTGTCGAAATATATCTGAAAAATTACATATCAGTTTAATATTCAATAAAATAATATAAAAATATGATATAGTGTATTATTTTATATTAGTATTTTATATTTACATGTCCATATAATTACAGTAATGTATATGTCATACAGGTGAACGTATGTAATTTCAAGTATATGGTAAGTATGCAGATTGATAAAAACTATTGGTAGTATTATAATCCAATAGTAAGTTAAAATTAAATGAAAGGAGAGTAAAAACATTTTTAATTGGAAAAGTGAAGGAGCTGGATTGCTCCAGCCCATTGGAAAGTGTAAAGGGCACTCATCCAAAAGTTTCCCATTTACATTTTAAGAATATCACTTTTCTACAAGTCTGTAAATTATAAAATTAGCAGAAGGAAAGGTGTATTTTGATGTTTGATATTAGTATGGAAAAACAAAAAGAGTTGGAAGAGTTTATTGCAAGATTTGATAAAGTGTATGCAAAAGCAGAAGAAATAGGGATTGACCCTCAGTTAATCCATGAATTGGTTCTCGAAACTTATAAGGTTGAGCTTATAATTAAACTGGAAAGAAAAAAACTACTAAATAGATAAGAATTTCGTGTGCAATATGAGTATGGGTAAAGTAGGGGAAGATAAAGTGACAAATATTAAAAAAAGTATAACAGAGCTGATAGGCAATACGCCAATGTTTTGGTGGAAAACTACAATAAGCAGTACAATCCTGATGCAGTAATCATAGTGAAGCTGGAATGCTTTAACCCTGGTGGAAGCGTGAAGGCTAGAGCGGGCTATGCTATGATTAAGGCTGCGGAGGAAAAGGGTTTGTTAAACAAGGATAGCGTTATAATAGAGCCTACAAGTGGCAATACAGGCATAGCACTTGCCTTTGTAGCTGCTACAAAAGGCTATAGGATAATATTGACCATGCCTGAAACAATGAGCATGGAGAGAAGAAAACTACTTTCAGCCTTTGGAGCAGAGCTTGTGCTGACACCTGGAGCAGAAGGTATGAAGGGAGCAATAAGAAAAGCAGAGGAGCTGGCAACGGAAATACCAAACGCCTATATACCACAGCAGTTCAAAAATCCTGCGAACCCTGAATTTCATAGAAACACTACAGCAGAAGAGATATGGAGAGATACCGACGGTAAGGTGGATATATTTGTAGCAGGGGTAGGAACAGGTGGAACAATAACAGGGGTAGGCGAAGTGCTTAAGAAAAAGAATCCAGATATAAAGATAGTAGCTATCGAACCTGCGGACTCCCCGGTGCTATCTGGCGGCAATCCAGGATATCACGAGCTCCAAGGTATAGGAGCAGGCTTTGTACCTGATGTATTGAATATAAAGGTAATAGATGAAATAATTCAAGTCAAGAGTGAGGATGTTTTTGATGCCTCAAGGAAGCTTGCTAAAACTGAGGGCTTGTTGGTAGGTATATCCTCAGGAGCGGCACTGCATGGAGCTACAGAGCTTGCAAGAAGACCCGAGAACAAAGGAAAGAATATTGTAGTAATACTTCCTGATACAGGAGAAAGATATCTTAGTACACAGCTATTTCAAATGAGTTAAAAATAACTAAATTGCACTCTAGACTATCTACAGTATATTATACTGTAGAAAAGGATGGGGTGTATTTTTGTGTCTAATAAATGCTATAATTATAATATATTTACATAGTGGGTAATTCCGAATAATTCAAACAGAAGGTAATTTTAATGAATGCAGGTAAAATTTTATATAAACTTAACAACACCTCTTTGATATATCAAAGAGGTGTTGTTATTTCACTAAGTTATTTTTTCTTTCTTTGATGAATCCATATAATTATTAAATAAATTATGGTGAGCCAAAAAGGAATTGGTAAAGCACCACCAATGCTACTTTCAACAGAATAGCCAAATTGGAACTTAAATATCAAAAAAAGAGCAATAAATAAAGTTATTGTAAAAATTAAAAACTTTCTTTTTTTCATTTTACACTCCATATATAATAATTATATTAATATAGTCATACTAATTGCTAACTTATTTATCATAAAATCATATTTTTAAAAGTCTACTTTTAACCAGTCTAAATGGGCTTGAAATGGATAAGTGCATCCTACAAATCCAACATTTGCACTTGTGAAAGCTATACCTTGTGAATCAGATTCACATTCAAGCTTAAATAAAATTGTGTAATAAGTATTACCTTTAAAATTATAAGTTTGTGATGTTGTTGTTAAATCATTTTCTTGTATATCGGTGAGCTCAAAAGCTCTATTTGCTTGAAACTCTTTATAATCAATTATACATGGTGCTCCACTGGAGTAAGTCCAATCCATGACTATAATGCTCCATTTAAAACTACTTGAACCATTTGAAGGAAATATATTAGCACTCTCTTGTATAAATCGACCATAGATATCTTTCTTTGTTATTATATTGGCAATATCACCTTGAGATGATAATCCATCTGTTTTAATATTAAAACCTACATAGCACCAAGCTTGTGCATTACATCCCAAACTTGATCCAGCGGAAGTTATTGCTTTTAAAGTGTTACTGCTTTCATCAGCATAACTATCATACTCAGCTAATCCTATACCTGACTCTTCACCACCTGTGGCACTTGTATTTGCATAATAGAATGTTTTGTCAGCTCCTAATGTTAATGTGCTATATGTAGGATCAATTGTCATTATATCATCTTTTTTATTATTTTCTAAGTTGTTTTTATATTCTAAATATGATTTTTTTGCAGACTTAAATAACTCAAGCTCCATTCTAGCGTTTCTATCTTTTTTGTATTGTTCAATAATCATTTTAGCTTGGT
Source organism: uncultured Clostridia bacterium (assembly GCA_942492835.1). GTDB lineage: Bacteria > Bacillota > Clostridia > Lutisporales > Lutisporaceae > GWB2-37-7. The sequence goes on from OW818645.1 coordinate 2,786,977, forward strand.
TTTTATCCATTTTATCTAAGGTTAGATAGTCTATATTACTATAATTTATTGGTTCTGCTATGATACAAGACATTGAGCTAAACATAGATACTACAAGTATGAGTATTGCGGAAATTAGTTTTTTCATGAATAACACTTCACTTTCTCTTAAAATTTAGTTTTATATGGTATAATAATCAATGTATGCATACAATTTGCATTATAACATAAAAATTACTATATTTCAATATAATGTAATGAAAAAGAAAAAATAACTATGGTGACAGGCTCGACAAGGTGGACTGGTAGCTAATGCAGCTAAAAAGCAACTCGAAGAGACTATGGGCAAAAAAGTTGTAACTAGGAACAATGCAAAGGAAATTGAAAAGATTAAATGAATTAACAAAACTAAAGTTCACCCCTTACATAAATACTGCATAATATACTGTATTTATGTAAGGTGGTGTATTTTTGTGTCTAATAAATGTTATAATTATAATATATTTACATAGTGGGTAATGAGAATAGCAACTTATATTTGATAGAAAATATTCAAAACACCATAAGGATATACATAATACTAAACCTATATAGCAGAAGGAGAGTTTAACAAATGATAACAGGCGAGATTAAAAATAAGATAGATAAAATATGGACTGACATATGGGCAGGGGGAATTACTCAGCCACTTACTGTAATTGAACAATTAACCTATTTAATGTTCATTCGTTCATTAGATGAAAAAGAGACAGAGAACGAGAGTATCGAAGCACTGGGGGGAGTAGTATCAAACAAGATTTTTCCACAGACTGATGATGGACAAGCTATGCGTTGGTCTAAATTTAAAGGTAAAGATGCAAGAGAAATCTTTGATATAATTGGTGGAAAGGTATTTCCTTTCATTAAAACTATTAATAACGATGAATCCTCGGCATTTTCAAGATATATGGAGGATGCTATGTTTCTTTTTCCAACGCCGCAGATTTTACAGAAGGTTATTACTGGCTTGGATGAACTGTACGAATATGACATTAAGGATCGTGACATGCAGGGAGATTTGTATGAGTATATGCTTGGGAAGCTATCTGTTGCAGGTCAGAATGGTCAATTTAGAACTCCTAAGCAAATTCGTGAGATGATGGTTAGATTATTGGCACCAACACCTGACGATAGAATTTGTGACCCAGCTTGTGGTACTGCTGGATTTTTGATATCCTCTTCTGAATATATCAGAGAAAATTATGAAAGAGAAATGACATCCAAACAATGGGAGAAGTTTGAGGGATATGCTTTCACAGGGTTTGATACTGACAGAACCATGCTTCGCTTATCAGCAATGAATCTTATGCTGCACTCAATATCAAATCCAAATATAGATTATGCTGATAGTGTATCAAAGCAAAATGACATATCAAACACCTATGATATTATCTTAGCAAATCCACCCTTTACAGGCTCAGTAGATGAAGAGAGTATTCACGATAACCTCAAAGCAATCTGTAATACTAAGAAGACAGAGCTACTTTTTGTTGCCCTGTTTATTCGTATGCTAAATATGGGGGGCAGATGTTCGTGTATCGTGCCAGACGGTGTATTATTTGGCTCAACAAAAGCTCATAAAGCACTTAGACAAGAATTAGTAGAAAATCAAAACCTACAAGCTATAATTTCTATGCCTAGTGGTGTATTTAAGCCATATGCAGGGGTTTCTACTGCTGTACTTGTATTTACAAAGACTAACTCAGGGGGAACAGACAAGGTATGGTTCTATGACATGAAGTCTGATGGCTTCTCCTTGGACGATAAGAGAAATAATCTAGGTAATGATGGAGATATAACTGATATTGTAAATAGATTTCATAACCTATCAAATGAAGCTGACAGAAAAAGAACAGATCAAAGCTTCCTAGTTGACAAAGAAGAGATAAAGAATAATGATTATGATTTATCTATTAATCGATATAAAGAGATTGAGTATGAGAAAGTAGAATATGACAAACCAGAGGTTATAATGGCTCGCCTTGACGAACTGGCTATGGACTTGGGTTCTAAGATGAAGGAGTTGAGGGGGTTGCTTGATATTGAGTAAGTGGGAAATGGTGAAGTTGGGGGATGTTTTTGAACTGCAAATGGGAAAAACACCAAGTCGTAGTAATCAAAATTATTGGAATGATGGAAGTAATAAATGGGTTTCAATTTCTGATTTGAGTGTTTCACATAAGTACATTAATAAAACAAAAGAATCAATTACGGATTTGGCAATTAAGGAATCGGGGATTAAGGTAGTACCAAAAGACACTGTAATTATGAGTTTCAAATTATCACTTGGAAAAACTAGTATTACTTCAGAAGATATCTATACAAATGAAGCAATAATGGCTTTTTTAGATAAGAAAATCTATCCAATATATAATGATTTTATTTATTATGTATTGAAGAATAAGAATTGGATGGAAGATATAAATAAGGCAGTTATGGGAGCTACTTTAAATAAGGCAACATTAACAAATATAAAAATTCCACTACCTCCACTAGATGTTCAAATGCATATTGCAGATACATTAGATAAAACACAAGAAATAATAAATGGTTATAAAAAACTGCTCGAAGAACTTGATAATTTGATAAAAGCAACTTTTTATGATATGTTTGGCGATCCTACTACAAATGAAATGAAATGGCAAATGAGTACATTAAGTGAGTGCTGTAATTTAATAAAAGATGGACCACACGCTTCTCCTAATTATGTGAAAAATGGAGTGCCTTTTGTATCAGTCAATAATATTATAAAAGGCTACTGGGATTTAGATAATACAAGGTATATCTCAAGAGAAGATTATGAAATATTTAGTAAGAGATGTAAACCTGAGTTCGATGATGTTTTATACACAAAGGGTGGAACAACTGGATTCGCAAAATATGTAGATATAAAATTTGATTTTATGAATTGGGTACATATTGCTGTATTGAAATATAAGAAAGATATTTTAAACGGTAAATTTTTAGAACAAATGTTAAATTCGGACTACTGTTATACACAGTCCCAAAGATTTACTAGAGGTATTGCAAACCGGGATTTAGTATTAGGACAAATGGCTAAAATTAAATTATTCATTCCACCATTAGACCTGCAAAACAAATTCACACAAATAGTAACCAACATAGAAGAACAAAAAGCAATAGTAAAGCAATCTCTATCACAAAGCCAAAACCTATTCAACAGTCTTATGAGTAAATATTTCGATTAAGGAAAGTAGGCGATTATATGGCAACAAATTTTGAGTTTCTAAAAAATAATACAGAATATCAGTTATTTGGAAATGCTTGCACTGATGCAGAAAATGTTTTAACCGTTTCTCCTGCCATGTCGGCAGTTGGAAGTAGAAAGGCATTTGAACTGGCGGTTAAATGGGTGTATTCTGCGGACACTACTATTAAGCTGCCATATAAGGATAACCTACAGGCTCTTATACATGAAGAGTCCTTCCGATATGCTGTAGACCCTTCTACATGGAGTAAGCTACAGTATATTATAAAGGTCGGCAACCTGGCAGTACACACAGAGAAATCTATTTCTAAGAGTAATGCAATGCTTTCACTTTCTATTCTGTTTGAATTTGTGGAATGGATTGACTATTGCTATGGCTCAGACTATAAAGAAAGAAAATTTGATGAGAATTTAATTCCTAAAGCAGGAGATGATTTAGATCTTGCCCGTCGAATCAAAGCAAGGTTATCCAATGATTTAAAAATTTTAAAAGAAAAAGCGGACAAGATAATAGATGAAAAAGATAAAGAAATAGAACGCTTAGTAGTAGAGCTACAGAAGAAGAGTAATGACTATACAGCAAGTAAGGAAGAACATAAGGCAGGAAGAGAATTTACCCCAGAAGATTTATCAGAATATAAAACTCGAAAGAAATATATTGATGTAGACCTAAAGCTGATGGGCTGGCAGTTCTCTCAGAGTGCAAGAAAAGACTGTGTGGAAGAAGAAATGCCTGTTACTGGTATGCCCAAGGAATTAGGCTCTGGTGATGGCTTTGTAGATTATGTGCTATGGGGAAAGGACGGAACGCCTATTGCATTAATTGAAGCCAAGAGAACCTTCAAGGATGCAAGAAATGGCACTCATCAAGCCTGGCTGTACGCAAACTGTATTGAGAAAATGACAGGTCATAGACCTATTATATTTAATACCAATGGTTACGATTACTTTATATGGGATGATAAGACAGCACCACAAAGGCGTGTTAGTAGTGTGTTTTCTCGAGAAGATATACATAAGCTGATTAACAGACAGTTTTCAAGAAAGAAGCTAAATGAAATAGAAATAGACGACAAGATTACTGACAGATACTATCAAAAGCAAGCAATAAGAGCAGTTTGTGAAAATATAGAAAGAGGACATATGAGGTCTTTGCTGGTTATGGCAACTGGAACTGGCAAAACTAGAGTTGCTTCCAGCTTAACGGATGTACTTTCAAGGGGTGAATATATTACAAATATATTGTTTTTAGCAGATAGGAAAGCATTGGTAAGTCAAGCAAGAGATGACTTCAAACTCTATCTTCCTCATATGTCTCTATGCAATCTATTAAAGAATAAAGATGATAAAAATGCTAGGATAGTATTCTCAACTTACCCCACAATACTAAATGCTATTGATAGAGTAAAAAATTCAGAGGGAAATCCTTTGTTTACTCCTGCTCATTTTGACCTTATCATAGTGGATGAAAGTCATAGAAGCATATTTAAAAAATATAAGGCTATATTTGACTATTTTGATGCTTATATGCTAGGACTTACTGCAACACCAAGAGACGATGTACATGACAGTACCTATGAATTTTTTGAGGTAGAAAATAATGTACCTACCTTTGCATATGATTATGATACAGCAGTTAATAAGGATCATGTATTAGTTCCTTTTTGCAATATTGAAGGAACTACTAAATTTTTATCAGATGGAATTATTTATGACGATTTATCTGCTGAAGATAAAGAAAGATATGAAGCGGATTTTACAGATGAAGATGGAGAAATGCCTGAAGAGATTCCTTCACCAGCAATAAATAAGTATATATTTAATCAGAGTACAGTTGATATTGTAATAAATGATTTAATGACAAATGGTATAAAGGACGAGAGTGGAAATCGCTTGGGAAAGACTATTATATTTGCTCAAAACAAGCTTCATGCTCAGTTTATTGTTGACCGTTTTGATGCGTTGTATCCAGAGTATAAGGGGGAGTTCTGCAAGCGTATTGTATGTGATGAGGATTATGCACAGGATTTAATACTACAGTTTAAAAAACCTGAAAAAGAACCGCATATAGCAGTGTCGGTAGATATGCTAGATACAGGTATTGATGTAAAAGAAATAGTGAATCTTGTTTTCTTTAAACGTGTTTATTCTAAAATTAAGTTTTGGCAGATGATAGGCAGAGGAACGAGAATAAGACCAGACCTATTTGGAGAAGGGAAGGACAAAGAGAATTTCTTTATCTTTGATTATTTGAGAAACTTTGAGTATTTCAGAGCGAACAAGAATGGCATAGAACCAAGCACAAGTATTTCAACACAAGCAAGTATTTTTGCAAAGAGAATAAGGTTGATTTTTATAATGCAGGATGTTGCTTTTATTGAGGAGGAATATCAGACACTAAGGAGTTCATTGGTAGATGAGGTTTATCAGCAGATAATAAGCCTTACAGCAGAGAGAGTCGATGTTCGGATGAAAAGAAAATACGTTGACAAATATAAAGTAAAAGAAGCTTTTATCTGCCTTTCTGAACATGATAAAGCTGATTTAATTGTAAACATAGCTGACATTGTTTCTATGAACGATAAAGATGATAAAGCAGTTGAATTTGATAATATTATGTATGGTTTAATGCTAGCACAGCTTGAAAGCTCAAAAAGCTTAACAAGATTTAAAAATGCAATAACCGTTAAAGCCAGTATATTACTGAATAAAACTACAATCCCTCAAGTTAAGGCAAAAGTACCAGTTTTAAAAGAGATAACAGAAGATGAATTTTGGGATAAAGCAAGTATCTTGAACTTTGAGAGAATTCGCACTGAACTTAGAGAGCTAATGAAGTTCGCAGTAACAGATGGGCAGATGCGAGTTTATACAAACCTTTCAGATACAGTATTAGAACGCACTGAGGGCGAAATATTTGAACTAAACTATGATTTAGATGACTATAAAATCAAGGTGAATCGGTATATTGAGGAAAATAAGAACAGCATAGCTATTCATAAGCTAAGAAATAACATTCCACTAAATGAAGCTGATTATAAGACCTTAGAAAGAATATTTACTGGAGAGCTAGGCACGAAGCAGGATTATGAAAGCAACTTTAAGGATACTCCCTTTGGGCTGCTTGTTCGTAGAATTGCTAAGCTGGAGAGGGCTGCTGCATTAAAAGCTTTTTCATCCTTTATAAATGAGCAGAACCTTAATGCGAATCAAATTGTGTTTGTAAATAAAGTGATTGATTACATAGAGCAGAATGGCTATGTTGAGAATGTAGCTGACCTTACCAAACTACCTTTTGATAAACCGCAAAAATTTAATAAATTATTTGATAGTGAAAGGCAGAAAAAGTTTGTTCAAATAATAAATGAGATCAAAGACAATGCTACAAAGGTTATAAGTTAGTGGTGAGTGTAATAAAGACACAATGATGAAATAATGATAATAGCATGTTATCAAAATTTACAGATAAAACAACATAAAGCTATTAAGAGGTAATGCACTTCTTAATAGCTTTTTAAATTATTAACTTAGTTTGGTAATATCAGGTAGCTTTTCATATTTAAAAGATATGAAAAGCTACCTAGAAGAAACAAAAATAAAAATTTTTTATAAGGTTTACATTTGTGTTTATATTTACTTTCTATTAATTGTAAAGTGAATTCACTAAAACAATATCAAAAATTAATTAAATAAAGCGTCAATATATTTTATATTAAAGTTACTATTATTAATTTTGTAATCATATAAATGCTTAATATAACCATCTAAACCTATAGATAAGTCAATATTACCGTTATCATGTATAGTTATACTTATATCTTCTGGTTTATCTCTATAATAAATCAGTATAGTATAATAATATTTATATCTTGAAGACTGAGGCTTATAATTCTTTATTGCTTTTATTTCTGATAATTCATTTATAATTTTATCTATATCATCTTTATTGGTTATATTAATATGTCTTTCATCTTTTCTTAAATCCTCTAAATCACAAAGATAAATTGAAATTCTATCTATATCACTATCAATATATTTATTAAAGATTTTATCTAATGATATCTTTATAGGGAATAAATGATGAGCATCAATATAGTTTAAAAATATTAAACAAATGAATAATATAGCTATTAAAATTATCAAATACTTTTTCTTAAAAGATTTCATAAGTAGTCTCCAATCTTTTATTAATATTATTTATAATATACTATATTCCACTATTTACATTTCTTGCAGATAACGTCTTTTTGACTAGGTATCATTATTCGTTGCTTTAAATTAGCATAATTTGGATAACTATTTTTATAAGATAATTAGATTTTACTATCAACCCATTATATTCCTATATATCCAACATTACACCTATTTTTCATAATATATAATACTATAACATTCTTGTAAAGCGTTATAAAGCATTTTTGCTTTTTTTGTTTATCCTATAATTTACATCCATTTCAACGCATATAATTTATAGATTAAATATATAGGAGGAATAAACATGTATATGTGCTGTCGTTGTCCATATTTGGCTTATTGCAGCAGCTTGCGAAGAAGCAGGCAAAGGGAATTTACTATAGCTGAGCTTGCACAGTACGATGGAAGTGGAGGAAAGCCTGCCTATGTGGCGGTAGAGGGCATAGTGTATGATGTCAGTATGAATCCTGCATGGGGTGGAGGAAGTCATTTTGGATTGATTGCAGGCAAGGATTTGACTGAACAGTTTAAAGGCTGTCACCAGATGAGTGCGATACTAGAAAGACTTCCTAAGGTAGGAGTGCTTAAATAAGCTGGAGGAGTGTTATATGGAAGAGTTTCACTGTCCTATAATTGATTCAAAAGGCAAGACTGCAAGAGAACTAATGAATATGGCTATAAAAGAAGTAGCAGAGGGCAGAAGGAAAAAGATGAATCTAATATGGCTAGAAGCGACAGGCTGTTCAGGTAACATCATTTCACTGCTAGATGCAAAGTATCATGATTTATTGTTTTTTCTAAACAGTGTAGTTGATATAAAGTATTCAAATAGTCTGATGGCAGCAGAGGGACAGCTAGCCTATCAGCAGTTTATTGATACTCTTTCTACTGAATTCATACTGGTTGTGGAAGGCTCTGTAGCTACAAAGGCAGAAGGCAGATATAATATAATAGCTCGTGACAATGGAAGACCTGTCACCTCTATGGAAGCTGTACAATTGGCAGGAGACAAAGCAAAGTACATCGTAACTGCTGGAGTTTGTTCAAGCTATGGAGGAGTATCCGCTGCAAGTCCCAATCCTTCAGGCTCAGTATCGGTGCCAGATTTTTTAAAGAAGGAAGTTATCAGGGTACCTGGCTGTCCAGGACATCCTGAATGGATAATCGGTACAATCGCACACCTTGTTTATCTAGGGCGTCCTGAGACTGACGAGGAAGGAAAGCCTTTAATGTTTTACAATATAACTATCCATGATCGTTGCAGCAGACGCTCTTATTTTGATAGGGGAACATTTGCAACTAAGCTGGGAGATAAGGAATGTATGTTTAAGCTAGGCTGCAGAGGTCCTATAACTAAGACAGACTGTCCAATTAGGGAATGGAATCATAATGTGAATTGGCCTGTAGAAGATAATACACCCTGCATAGGCTGTGCAAGGAAGGGCTTCCCAAATGCGATGGAACCCTTTGTAAGATATTGATTTCTTAGGAGGATAAGATGGCAAATACAGTTGTAATCAACCCTGTAACAAGGATAAGTGGTTTTCTTGAGATAGAAGTGCAGGTAGAGAGGGGTAAGATAATAAATGCCAAAAGCAGTGGTATGTTGTTTCGCGGCTTTGAAAAAATGCTTAAAGGAAAGTCACCACTAGATGCTATTTACTTTACACAGAGAATATGTGGCATATGCTCTACCGCACACTCTTTGGCTTCGGCTCTAACGTTGGAAGAGGCTTTGGGAGTAATGCCTGGTTTCTCCAGCAGAGTAATAAGAGAATTTGTGCATGGTTGCGAGTTTTTACAAAATCATATTAGACATTTTTACCAGTATACCTTGCCTGATTACGTCAAGGGACCTGAGATACATCCTCTTTATGTGGTATCTCATAGCGATTTCAGACTACCTACGAAGCTGAATAATGAATTAGCACAGCACTATGTCGATTCCTTGCAATACAGCAGTTTGTCACATGAGATGCTAGCTGTACTCGGTGGCAAGGCTCCCCATAATCATGGAGTTTTTGTAGGAGGTATAACCTCGGATATAGATGCATCAAAACTTTTAACTTTAAAGGCTATGCTTAAATTTATTACTGATTTTGTAGAAACAGTAATGATTCCTGATGCATATATCTTAGGTCAATACTATCCTGAGTATTACAACATGGGTGTGGGACATAAAAACCTTATGACCTATGGTGTGTATGATTATCCAGAAACTAAGAGTATCTATTATACAAGACCAGGTGTATATGCAAATGGAGTTATATCACGTTTAGATGTTGCCGCTATAAGTGAAGATGTCAAAAAATCTTGGTATGTATCAGATAAGGTACAGAATAAACCCTTGGACCCCGTAACTGAGGAAGAACCTTATAAGGAAGGCGCATACACTTGGGTAAAGGCTCCAAGGTATAACGGTCTGCCTATGGAGGTAGGACCTTTGGCAAGAATGTTCATCAGCGGAAGCTATACAAGGGGAATATCTACTATGGACAGGACTATGGCAAGAGCTTTGGAAACGAAAAAAGTTGGTGATATTATGAGGAATATACTAGAGCTAGTACCAGCTTATAGATCAAACCAAAAGAAGCATGAGATACCTGTCAGGGCAACTGGTCAGGGACTTATTGATACAACCAGAGGTTCTTTAGGGCACTGGATATCAATCGAGGAAAAGGTTATAAAAAATTATGGAATTATTACACCTACTTCATGGAACCTGTCTCCCCAGGATTCAGAGGGTATAAAGGGTACTATTGAAAGTGCACTACTAGGCACCGATATAGAGAATTTGAACAGCCCAGTGGAAATTGGCAGGATAGTAAGAAGCTTTGATCCCTGCGTATCCTGTGCAACTCATTTATATTCATCGGGCAAAGCTGCAATCCAGATAAGGCTGATGTAGCACCACGATGAGTATTAAGCTAGTTGCCGTAGGAAACCGAATGATGGGAGATGATGGTGTTGCAATAGAGGTAGCAGAACACCTATTTAACAGCTTAAGTGAGCTTGGAATTGAGGTTATAATAGGAGAAACTGATACGGATTATTGCAGGGCTCACATTGAGGATGGTGATGTGTTAATTATTATTGATGCAGGATACAGTGGAAAGCCTGTAGGCAAGGTATGGTCAGTATCTCTCCTTGAAGCACTACAGACTGCCAATGTGTGTAGCTGGCAGCATGATGCAGATTTGATTAATGCGATTAAGATAGAAGGACTTAAGGTATCTGGGTTATTAATTTGTATTGAGACTTCGGATATATGCTTCAGGTGGGGCTTAAGTAATGAGTTAAAACGGGAACTTTTGGATATCTGTAACGAAATAAAAGCTTTGATTATTAGATATAGAGGGGAGTTAGAAAATGCATGATAGTTTTTTACTGCATAAGATAGCAGCATCCTTGCAAAGAATTTGCGATGAAAATAAGCTGGGCAATATAAAAGAGCTAGAAATAGAGGTAAGTGCTGATAGTCATATAACCAGTGAGAATTTGCGAGAGCATCTGATTGAGATAATTCCTCTTCTTATTAGCAAAAAAACAGAGATTAGAATTAGAAAGACAACACTTGAAACACAGAATGCAGTAATATATATGCTAAAGGGTGAGGGTATTGAATCTTGAAGTTGACTTGATTTCGAAAATTTGTAAAAAAATATAAAAATATATGGAACTTTCTAGAAATTCCTCCGTCTATATAAAAGATGTTTTTATGGGAGGCGGTTGGATGAAGAACAGTAGAGCTCAATTAGCACTAATATTAATTTTAATGCTTGCCTTATTTCTAAAAATTGAAGGTATTATACCTGACATATTCGCAGGTGGTGATGAGCCCATAGCAATAGTCAAGGAAAAAGAAGGACTGGAGTTTAGTGCAGTTTTTGACAGTAATAGCTTTACAGAAAATGATGAGTTGATAATAAAAGCAACTATTACGAACAAAAGCAAAAATGCTATTCGCTATTATGCAGGTACATCCTCCTATGGCATGCGAGGTGTCTTGGGAGCAACTTTGCATTCTATAGATGGCAGGTCAAAATTTACTGATAAGTTTATCATAGAGACTAGAGGTATTAGCACAAATACTTCGATACTGCATGGTGAGCTTTTACCAGGTAAAACCATAAGCTGTGAATTTTCTATGCTTCCCTATTTTGTGAATGAAGGAACAAAGTACAACGTTTCTTCAGGAGAATATACGCTTAGGCTTTGGTATAATACAGATACTCAGAGGTCTATAGAGACAGAGTTTCCACTAAGATTAACAAAGCGATTTAGCAGTATGCATTTAAAAAGTTAAGATATTTTATTAAGGTAGAAGTGTTTATTCTACCTTAATTTGTTTTACTCCATAAGAGATTTTTTATCATTTTTTTGCTATTTTAAGTTGGACTTTTGTGTGATAATATAATAAAATACAGTTTTGAATTCTAGAAATGTTGTGAAAAAGATTTATCATAGACAAAACAGTAGAAACATTTACTTTTGTATTATCAGTAATGTATTTTTCACAATTTACACACTTGGAGCAAAATGTAAAATGTTTAGTGCAAAACATATAGAATAGGAGGATAGCAATAATGAAATGGCTTGACAAATCAGAAAAGGTTCTTGGAAGGTTTGCAATAAAAAACCTTATGAAGTATATTGTGCTAGTTAATGCAGTAGCATTTGTACTGATATATCTGGATACCACAGGGATTTTTATTTCTAAACTAGTACTTGATCCAAGTTTGGTTTTTAAAGGAGAGGTCTGGAGGCTGATATCCTTTATCTTTATACCGCCCAGCACGGATTTATTATGGGGATTTATAACTTTATACTTCTATTACATTGTAGGAACTAACTTGGAGCATGAATGGGGAACCTATAAATTTAACATATACTATTTTATAGGTGTGCTGGCTACTATAGTAACATCCTTGGTATTTGGATTTCAAGCAACACCTTTGTACATAAATCTATCGCTTTTCTTAGCATTTGCAAGACTTTATCCCAATTTTGAGATTTTGATATTTTTTGTAATTCCTGTTAAAATTAAATATCTTGCATTAATTGATTGGGGTTTTATGATACTGATGATATTATTGGGAGGTATGGCAACTAAAATAACTATCATAGTGTCTTTAATAAACTACTTTGCGTTTTTTGGTTTTGATATATTTAGTACAGCAAAACTAAACAGACAGGTACATAAAAGGAGGCAGAGCTTCAGAAGCCAACTGCCAAAAGATATTACATATCACAGATGTACTATTTGTGGTAAGACAGAAAAGGATGATCCTGGTTTAGAATTTAGATATTGCAATGAATGTGAGGGAGATTACGAATACTGTATGGAGCATGTAAGAAATCATGTACATATAAAAAATAATGATATAAAGCATTAACAATAAGCACAGCAGTTTTAAGGAACTGTTGTGCTTATTTAATTAGATTAAGGTCTTATCAAATAGGGCAGTATAATGTATAATATAAATGTGGGGTTTTAATATAGGGGGTTAGATTGTGAAATTTAAAGAAAAATTTAGTGGGTATCTAGAACTGCCAAAATCAATTTGGATTCTGTTTGTTGTAAGAATTATCAATGCAATGGGTAACTTTGTTTATCCCTTTTTAACATTGTTTCTTACTAAGAAAATTGGATTGTCTGCAAGTCAAGCTGGGAGTTTTTTCGTTGCAGCATCATTTTTATCAATGTTTGGGGCACTGGTTGGAGGAAAGCTGGCAGACAGTTTTGGAAGAAAAAAGCTGATGATGATATTTCAGGGTATAGCAGCAGCATTCTTCATAACCTGTGGATTTTTAGGAAATTCCATATGGGTACCAATACTTCTGTCATTAGCTGGTATGTTTAATGGAGCTGCACAGCCTGCCAATTCTGCTATGGTCACAGATCTTACAAATAAAAATAATAGGAAGACAGCATTCTCCTTGCTTTATTTGGGGATAAACATTGGTTTTGCTTTTGGACCTACAATTGCAGGCTTTTTGTATAATAATTATACTCAGCTTATTTTCTTTGGGAATTCAGGTGCTATTATAATTTCTCTTATACTGATTGGATTTTTTGTAAAAGAAACTGCACCGACAAAAGAAGAAATCGAGAAAAGTAAAAATATAGGGGACGATGAATCTGCTGAGGATGAAAGTGTAGTAAGGGCACTATTTAAAAGACCAACCCTGTTGCTTTTTCTTATTGGTAGAACAATAAATCAATTGGTTTATTCAACTATAGGCTTCGCAATTCCGCTTCAAATGGCTAACACCTTTGGAGATAAGCAAGGAACGACATTATTTGGTTTATTGATGTCCTTTACAGGTATTGTTGTAATTTCATTGACATTACCTACCATAAAGATTACAAATAAGATAAGACCAGTTGTAAATATAGCTATAGCAGGAAGTTTTTATGCTGTTGGTCTCGGAATGCTTGGCTTTGTAAGCAGCTTCTGGTTGTTCTTACTAGCAGGCTTGATATTTACTGTAGGTGAAATTCTTGAGGTTACAAATGCAGGGGTATATGTAGCCAATCATTCGCCTATAAATCATAGAGGAAGGTTCAATGCAATAATCCCTTTGGTAACAGGGATGGGAGGCACCTTTGGACCTAAGATTTTTGGAATAATTATTGATAGTCGCGGCTTAAAAAGTATGTGGATACTTTGCATCATACTTGCCCTGATTTCAAGTACTTTTATGTTATGGCTTCGTACATTTGAAGACAAATGGAATGAAAAAAAATATGGGAGTATCACAAAACTCGATTAACTAGGGATCGATGTTCCCTTTTCAATCCACTCATGAAAAAATTGACAGATATATTTAAATATGTAATAATATACATAAAATATAAAATGCGGAGGGATTTTAATGAAAAAATCTATTATAGCTGTGCTATTATTGGTCTGTGTTATAAGTTCATCCTTTTTAGTTGTAAATGCATTACCTATATTACCTATACCAAAAGATATCTGTCCAGTATGTGCTAATGGTGCTAATGGTAGTTCAGCCCAAATAAGTCCATTGGAGTTTACATTTTCTACTACAAATATACTAATAGACACAACCCCATGCTCCCATCATCCAGGTTATACAGATAGCATATACAGAGTAACAGTAACAGAAACTGGTAGATGTGATATTTGTGGATATACTTCGCAGTCTAGTATTTATGAAATTTATAATATGGTGAAATGTGGCTATGATGGGACAGAAACTAGAATGTAATCTAAATATAAAAAAGTTCAAATATAAAGGGGATATTGCAAAACCACTTAGCGTAATATGCAATATTCCTTTTTTGTTGCACTTGACTTTTCAATAGTCCTGTGAAGAATATTGACAATATGGGAAAATAGGGATAAAATGAATATAAAATACAAGTTATGGAGGGATTTACATGAAAAAACTTAGTTTAGCAGTATTGTTAATTGTTTGTGTTCTAAGTTTATCTCTTTCGGCTGTAAGTGCAAATGTTCCGATATGTAGCTGTGGGTATGGAATGGGAATTGATAAACAGACAACAGAAACACTTGTAGGCACAGTCCCATGCTCACATCATCCAGGTTATACAGATAGCACATACAATGTGGAAGTTGTAACATATTATTATTGTGACAACTGTGGTGCTTATACAGATTCTATTAGAACTATCACATATACTCAAATAGTATGTGGCTATGATGGAAGTGTAATTATACAATAATTTTAGTGCAAAATATTAAAAAACATGGGTATGCAAAATTACTTTAACGTAGTTTGCATACCCTTTTTCTTTAGCAGCCTTTTAGTCCATTTGCATATACAACAAAGCCTTTTTTGAAAATGCCCTTGTAATAGTCTATATCAAAATAATCAATTGCATCTTCAAAATCCTTTTCTACTGCAAAATTTATTCCATCGATATTTATTACTTTATCTTCACTGTCTGATTCACCCTGAACCAGTCCAAATACAGGACCTGCTCAGCCATCTCCTATTATATCAATCTTATAACTTTGAACTCCACTTTCTTTCAGCGCGTCTTTTGCTTTATCTGTTAATTTTATATTCAATAAAAACACCTCCTAATACTTATACCCTGTATAGGTATTATACTACATGCTTTATATAAATTCAATAGCTATAGGTATGTTTTTATATAAATATTATGTCCAAAATAATAACGATGTTTGCATATTGAATTTATGTAAAATATAGATTAATATTTAAATAGTCTTATATATGGGGTGATTTAGTGAGTGAACAAAAAAGTTTGAAGAGATATAATATTAATAGACATATACGAATGTTTTATGGAGAGCTGTGTGTGTTCACAATTTTTACTGCAATAGCAGCTTTCATGATATGGAACTATTATAGTTATGGAAGCTGGATATTTGATACTAATCTTGACAATTTTATGAGTTCTATAAGAAATCCACTGCTTGATATAATCTTTAGATTCATTACCTACACAGGAGAAGCAATATCTGTAATTATTTTATTAGTAGTAATGGTAGTTTTGTTTTTATATTTTAAAAAGTTTAAGGAGGCTGCACTAATTACAATATATATGCTTTGTGTATGGCTGCTAAATGACTTTTTAAAATATGAGTTTGCGAGACCAAGACCAAATATTAGTTTACATCTTGTCAAAGCCTCAGGATTTAGTTTGCCTAGCGGACATTCCATGAATTTCATGGCTTTTATGCTTTTATCTTTGTATTTTTTATGGGTATATTCAAGGAATAAGAAGAGGAATATTACTTTGACAATCATAGTATTGATTTATGCTATACTGGTTGGACTTAGTAGAGTATATCTTCATGTACACTATATTAGTGATGTAATAGCAGGTTGGTCAATTGGAGCAGCTCTTGCTGTAATAGCAGTTATAATACATAGGTTATGGTCAGTAGGCAACAAAATTAATGACATACCTGAACAATAAAATAAATTGCTATTTCTATAAATCTAAAACTCCTGAGATGCTAAATTAATGTCAAATATAACAAAATCCTATATTTATAAAGGATTTTGTTTCTTTTTGTAGAATAAAAAATATAGTACGCAGATTTTTCTAATATAAATTCATATATATATAAATTCAAAAGGGAGTGATAGATTGTTAGAGCTTAAGAATGTCAGTAAGAAATTTGCAAATGGACATGTGGCACTTAACAACATATGTCTTAATATAGATAATGGTGAGTTCGTTTTCTTAGTGGGCTCTAGTGGAGCTGGAAAATCAACTATAATAAAGCTGCTGATGAAGGAGTATGAACCGGATACAGGTAGGCTTTTAGTTCAGGATAAAGAAATTACAAAGCTGAAAAGAAGTCAGACTCCTCATTTGAGAAGAAGCATGGGCGTGGTGTTTCAGGATTTCAGACTATTATCAGATAAAACAGTGTATGAAAACGTAGCTTTTGCAATGGAGGTCGTGGAAGCCTCACAAAAAGAAATAAGACGACGGGTGCCTCTTATGCTTGGAATGGTGGGTTTAAGTAATAAGTCAAAACAATTCCCTCACCAATTATCAGGGGGAGAACAGCAAAGAGTATCAATTGCCAGAGCAATGGTTAACAATCCATCTATTTTGATAGCTGATGAACCAACGGGTAACTTGGATCCAGATATGTCTTGGGAGATTATGAAAATATTTAATGAAATAAATCAAAGAGGAACGACAATACTTGTGGCGACTCATGATTTGAATATAGTAGATAGAATGAAAAAAAGGGTTGTAGAAGTTAGCGAAGGAATTATAGTCAGAGATGAAAAACGAGGAGGTTATTTCAGTGAAAATTAGGACAGCTAAGTTTTTTATCAGTCAGGGCGGTAGAAGCCTTCGAAAAAATAAAACTATGAGTGCAGCCTCAATAACCTCAGTAATCGCAGCACTTCTGGTAATAGCTATATTCTTTATAATTGTACTTAATGTGGATTATGCAGCATCAAAGCTGGAATCTCAGATAGAAATGATGGTTTATCTTCAAGATAATCTTAGCGAGACTATAGTTTCATCAATGGCAAGTGAAATTAAAACCATAGATGGAGTTAAGGAGGTACAGTTCATATCCAAGGATCAGGCACTGAAGGATTTGAATCAAAAATGGGGAGATAATGCATACATGCTGGAGGGTCTAGAGGGAGATAATCCTCTTCCTGATAGCTTTAAAGTAACCTTGATCGATCCTTACAAAGCAAACATGGTGTCTATGTCAATATCATCTATATCAAACATAGAGAGAGTGGTATATGGCAAGGATGAGCTTGAGAAGCTTCTAAATATTACTTATATACTTAGAGTTGCCAGCTTGGCGATAATCGCAGTACTAGTTTTTATATCAATATTTATAATATCAAATACAATAAAGCTAACTGTCTATGCAAGACGTAAGGAAATAGGCATTATGAAGTATGTAGGAGCTACAGATTGGTTTGTAAGAGGTCCTTTCATAGTTGAAGGAATGCTTTTGGGGATTATAGGCAGCTTTATAACAACAGTGCTTGTAGGTATTGTCTATTATTACATCAGTAATTTTATGAAAAACCTGATGATAGGCATGCTGACATTAAACCTAATGCCATTCATGGATGTAATGAGCAGTCTTGCATTACTTTTGCTAGTAGTTGGATTTGTTATTGGAATAATCGGAAGTTTCTTATCCGTAAGAAAATTTTTAAAGGTCTAGGAGGTTTCTACATGAAGAAACTAAAATTAATTATTATATTAATGCTGTCTTTTATACTAGTGTTTTCTGTGTTTGTTTATGCAGATACACCGACTATGTCAAGCTTGAAAAAACAAGAGGAAGCAATAAAAAAAGAAGTACAAAAAACACAACAGAGCATAGATAAGAAAAAGTTAGAAAAAAAAGCAGTATCTAAGATGGTTGAAGAGCTTGATAGCAAGCTTCAATTGACAGAGCAGGAATTGGATAATGTTGAGCAGCAACTGACAATTCTGGATTCTCAAGTAGCTATAAAAAAGAGAGAACTGGAGAGAGCCACAATAGACGCTGACGGACAGAAGGTACTTCTAAAGAAGAGAGTCAGGGTTATGTACGAGACAGGTTCTGTGGGCTATTTATCAGTAATTTTGGACTCTACTAGCTTTGGGGATTTTATAACAAGGCTGGATTATCTAAAGAAAATAGTGGACTATGATGTTGCTTTATTAAATAATATGAAAACCTATCGAGACAATGTAGCTCAGAAAAAAGCTCTACTTCAAAATGAAGTAAATCAAAAAGAAGCAGTCAAGACGCAAATAGGAGCAAAAAAGGAACAGGTGACTCAAGCCAAGTCAGATAGAGCTAAAGCATTAACTGAGCTGTCAAAGGACTTGAAGGAGCTAGAAAGACTTGAGGACAAGCTCATTGAACAGTCGAAGGAGATAGAAAAGAAGATTATTGCGTCTCAGTCAAATAATAAATATATAGGCGGTAAAATACAATGGCCTGTACCATCATGCACCAGAATTACATCTCCCTACGGTTACAGAATGCACCCAATACTTAAGAAAAAGAAGCTGCATACAGGTATTGACATAGGAGCGGCAAGCGGCAGTGCTGTAGTAGCTGGCAATGATGGAACAGTAATCTTTTCTGGATATAATGGAGGCTATGGAAATACTGTAATAATAGACCATGGTGGAAAGATATCTACTCTTTATGCACATAATTCTAAGCTTCTGGTAAAAGAGGGCGATAAGGTAAAGAGAGGACAGACAATAGCGAAGTCTGGAAGCACAGGACTTTCAACAGGACCTCACGTACATTTTGAAGTTAGAATAAATGGACAGCATACAAATCCTATGAATTATTTGGGTAAATAGTCAAAGCACCGAAAGGTGCTTTTTGATTGCTGATAAATATTTATATGAATATTTGACATAGGAGCAGGCAATATTATACAATATAAATGCAAATGACTTGCAAAATGGGAGAGTGTGAAATGAAAAGAATATTTGTATTAATTATTGCTATTGTGCTTGTATTTTCATTTACAGGCTGTGGTTCAAATACTGCAAATATAGGCGAAAAGAATGGAATGACGATATACACCAGCTTTTATCCTATGTATTTCTTGGCTTCTGAGATAGCAGGAGACAAAGCTAAGATTATAACCCTTGTACCTGCAGGAGTGGAGCCCCATGATTGGGAACCAAAACCTAGGACTGTTGCAGAGCTGCAAAAGGCAGATATGTTTATATATAACGGTGCTGGCATGGAAACTTGGTTGGAAGGAATAAGACCAACTCTGGAAAAAACAGATATAAGGCTTGTAGATGCAAGTAAGGATATTGAGCTTTTATCTAGTGATAAAAACAATGAGGATGAGCATGAAGGAGAAGCGACAAACAATATATATGATCCTCATGTTTGGGTTAGTCCTGCAAAGTATAAGCAGCAGGCAGAAAATATATATGAGGAGCTTTGTACAATGGATGCTGTCAACAAGGACTATTACAAAGCAAATTATGAAAAGCTTGTAAAGGAGCTTGATAAGCTTGATAGTGATTTTAGGCAAGTAGCTGCGGGCTTTAAAAACAAGGTGTTTATAGTATCTCATTCAGCCTTTGGATATTTAGCTTCTGAATACGGCTTAACTCAGCTTGCAATAAGGGGTGTTACACCAGAATCAGAGCCAAGCCCTGCAAAGCTAGCAGAGCTTGTGGAAATATGTCATAAGAACAATGTAAAGTATATCTTTTTTGAAAATCTTGTGAGTCCAAAGCTTTCTCAAACCTTAGCTGCTGAGGTAGGAGCAGAGGTCTTAGTTTTAAATGACGGTCAGGGTATAACTGAGGAAGAGATAAAACAGGGTGAAAATTATATAACTATCATGTATAAGAACTTAGAAAATCTAAAGAAGGCGTTGATGTAATAATGGGAAATACAATTATAGAGGCAAAAGATATAAACTTTAGTTATGAAGGCAGAAATGTTTTAGATAATGCCAGCGTGAGCATTAATCATGGAGACTTTATGGCTATTATTGGTCCAAATGGCTCTGGTAAGAGTACCTTGATGAAAATATGCACTGGACTTATGAAGCCTAGTTCTGGAAGTGTACTATTGTTTGGTACTGAATTAAGTAAATTTAAGAATTGGGAAAAGTTGGGATATATACCGCAGAAGGCTACATCCTTTAATCAAGATTTTCCTGCTACTGTAGAGGAAGTTGTTAAAACAAATCTATACTCTAGGATAGGACTTATGGGAAGGATAAAAAAGGAGCATATGGAGAAGGTGTATGAGGTATTGGACTTAGTAGGTATGCGAAGTTTTAAGGATAGACTGGTGGGTAAACTCTCTGGCGGGCAGCAGCAAAGAGTTTTTATAGCCAAGGCTCTTGTAAGCAATCCTGAGATACTCTTTATGGATGAGCCTACTACAGGGATAGATGCAAATTCTGAGAAGGACTTCTACAGTATTATGAGTAGCTTGAACAAGGATAAAAATATTACACTTGTTATGGTAACTCATGATATAAGCGCTGTTAACAAGAATGTCAATAGAATAGTATGTCTTTCTAGAGGGAGTGTACATGAACACGATTGCAGCAATGGCTTTGATGAAAATATATTTAACAATATATATAGTCACGATGTGATTGCACCTATCATACATAATCATTAGTACAGGAGGATATGAACCATGGAAATGCTTCAATATGATTTTATGCAGAGAGCCTTTGTAGCAGGAATACTTATATCAATAATATGTCCGATTATTGGAACCTTTGTAGTCCTAAGACGGATGTCTATGATAGGCGATACCCTTTCTCATGCTTCCTTGGCTGGTATAGCGGCAGGAATGTTGGGAAATTTTTACCCTTTAGGGGGTGCAATAATTTTCTCTGTGGTGGCAGCGGTGGGTATAGAAAAGCTTAGAAAGAGTTTTACTCAGTACGCCGAGCTTTCCATATCTATAGTGTTATCGGCAAGCGTAGGCTTGGCAGTAGTAATGATAAGCTTAGCTGATTCCTTTAATGCAGATTTGATGAGTTATTTATTTGGAAGTATAATAGCTGTTACTTCTAAGGATATAATACTTATGGCAGGCATAAGTATTTTTATAATATTAAGTGTATGGCTTATTTACAAGGAACTACTATATATAACCTTTGATGAGGAAGGTGCTGAGCTTTCAGGGATGCCAACTGGTGCATTGAATATATTTTTCACCGTACTAACTGCTTTGACCATAGTAGTATCTATGAGGATAGTAGGTACGCTTATGATTTCATCAATGCTGGTTGTGCCAGTAGCGGCAAGTCTTCAGATATCTAAAAGCTTCAAGAGTACCATGATATATTCAATAGTTTTCGCTCTTTTAGCTGTGATATTGGGTCTTAGTGCTTCTTATTATTTGAATTTAGCTCCTGGTGGAACTATTGTACTACTTAGTGTTATTATTTTATTGATTGTTATAGGTATTAAGAAATACATCCTAAAACGTGTTTAATAATATATATATAAATATTTTGGATGTGATAAAATGAATAAAATACATGCAATAGAAGATAAATTGAAAGGTATGGGTTATAAGCTCACGGGTCAGAGAAGACTAATAATCGAGGTCTTTGAAGATACTCCCTTTCGATATACTGCTCAAGAAGTATTTGAAAAGACCAAACAAAAAAACAGCAGTATAAACTTCTCAACAATATACAGAAATCTTGAGCTTTTGTGTAGGCTTAATATTATAAATAAGCTGAATATCACCAGCAAAATAAGCCATTTTGAACTTAATGACGCTAAACATCACCATTATATAATTTGCTTAGGCTGTGGAGATATGGAAAAAATTGATATATGCCCTTACAACAAGCTAAATAAAAGTAAATTAGATGAGCTAGGCTTTGTACCAATAGAACATAAATTTGAGATTTATGGGTACTGTAAAAAATGCAGTTTAACAATTAAGAATTAAAGTAATAATAAGGACTAAGTATAAATATAATCAATATAGATATAATTTATTTTGGTTGTGATATAATCAAAATGTTTAGTGTGAAAGATATATAGTAATAATTTATATTTAAATGAATAGATAGAGGTGTTAGTATGATTAGTAAAAAAAAGGTCTTACAGTTAAGTATTGTATTGGTTTTAATCACTGCATTTTTAACCTTTATGATTACGAATACTGTAGGAATTGTTTTAGGTGAAAAAGTAGTGATTTCAAGCAGTGAATTTCAGGATCTTAAGGAGCTGCAAAAATTGCTGACATTAAAGGAATACATAAAAGAAAATTATGTAGATGGAGCTGAGGATGACACTTTGATTACCGGTGCCATGAAGGGCTTGTTTGAGTCCTTAAATGATCCATACTCAGTTTATATGACAGAAACTGAATTTAAAAGCTTGACTGAAGCCACAAGTGGAAACTTTGGTGGAATTGGAGTTATAGTAACAAAGAATGAAGAGGGCTATATAACTGTAGTTGCACCTGTGGAAGATACTCCGGGTGAGAGAGCAGGAATAAAGACAAATGATAAGATTATGAAGGTAGATAACACTGATGTAGTAGGCATGGAGCTGGATAAAGCTGTAGAATTAATAAAGGGAAATCCAGGTACAAAGGTTAATCTAACTATTCTTCGAGAAAATACTTCTCAGCCTTTAAGCTTTGAAATACAAAGAGAACTGATTAATCAGAAAGCAGTTAAGAGCAAAATGCTAGACAAAAAGATTGGCTATCTTAGATTAAGCAGCTTTGATGAGGACTCAAGTAAGGATTTTAAGGAAGCTTTAACAAGCTTAAAAGCTCAAAGTATGAAGGGATTAATACTTGATTTGAGACAAAATCCAGGAGGCTATGTAAGAGAGTGTGTTGAAATTGCTGATGAACTGCTTGATGAGGGTATGGTAGTATATACAGAAGATATAAATAAGAAAAGAGAGGTTTATAGCTCAAGGGCTGGAAAACTTGAAGTACCTCTTGTAATACTTATAGACGAGGGCAGTGCTAGTGCCTCAGAGATTTTAGCAGGAGCAGTAAAGGACAGAAAAGCAGGTCTTTTAATAGGTACTAAATCTTTTGGTAAGGGCTTAGTACAATCAGTTGAAGGTTTAGGGGACGGTTCAGGCGTCAAGCTGACAACACAGAAATATTATACTCCAAACGGAATAAGTATAAATAAAATTGGAATCGAACCTCATATAGAGGTTAAGGCATTGGAAATAAAGGAAGATCAGAGACAGGAAGATATAAAGGATGTTCAGTTAGATAGAGCAGTAGAAGAAATGTTAAAACTAATAAAGTAATGAGGTGCCAAAATGTATTTTGTACTTAAGATAGCGGGTCTGGTACTTAGTAGGATTAGTGGAATTATCAGTAATCAGTTGTTTTGGGTATTGATTGTAGTAATTATATTATTATATAAGAAAACTTCAAACATTGAAGAGACAATGATGCATAAAAAGTATTCTATTATGGATAAGGTATCAAGTGCATTATTTAATGGCTTTATAGGAGGCTTGTTTGGGAGTTTTCTAGTGATAATGCTCGGAATTACAGTAGAGCGATATGCTACGTATAATCAAAATGTTTTTTCTTCGGGGATTTTATATATATGGATAATAGCCATTCTATTTTCTTTAATAAATGCTAGATATCTTTGCTTCTCTTATGCAGGTGGTTTGGTAGCCTTGGTAAGCCTTTTAATAGGTCTTCCAAATGTATATGTGCCAGGACTTATGGCTTTGATAGGAATACTTCACCTTATAGAAAGCCTTTTGATATGGATAGATGGCGACTCTTTTTCTGTGCCAATATTTTTGAAGAATAAGTCAGGAAAGGTTGTAGGCGGCTATATTATGAACAGAATGTGGCCTATACCTTTAGTTATGACAATTTTGGCATTTCCTGTAGCGGGAGTTTTAAGCTATTTTTCATCAGAAACAATGCCAAGCTGGTGGCCGCTGCTAAAACAATATCAAGCCTTTGCATATATGCCCTATTTAGTTCCAGTAGTATTGGGATATGGAGATGTAGCACTTACACAAACTCCTCAAAACAGATGTAAAAGATCTGCTGGAAGACTAGCAGCTTATAGTATCATTTTAATCGCTTTATCAGTTGCAGCAAGCAAGTGGGTAGCTTTTGCGTATATAGCAGCATTGTTTAGCCCAATTGCTCATGAAGCACTGATAATATGGGGAAGAAGAGAAGAGGAACAAGGCAAATCTTTATATGATGCAACAGGAGAAGGTATTTGTGTGTTATATATTCAGGATGATTCACCTGCAAAACAAATGGAACTGCAGCATGGAGATAGAATACTTAGCATAAACAATAATAAGGTTGATAATGAAAACCAATTAGCAGAGTTTCTATTAAGTTATCCAACCTACATATGGATGGATGTAAAAAGAGCCGATGGCAGTATGAAAATTTTTGAGTATAAGAATTACAATGAAGGTATAAAAAGCTTAGGAATTTTGGTGGTACCTAGAAATGCAGAAATATGTTTTGAAATAAATGATGGTTCATCTCCTGCTTTGGGATTAATTAAAAATCTTCTTCATAAAAGTATTAATATAGCAAAATAGAAAAGCCAGCGTGAGCTGGCTTTTCTGCTATTGTTTATCATTATGTGGAACTGAGTTGCTTTCATCATTAATATTATTGTAGGTATATTTCAATAATTCATCAAAAGTATCTTTATTCCTTGTATTTATAGATTCTAGGTGTTTGAATACTTTAAAATACTTATCATTTTCCAAGTCTTCATTAGATCTGTCACTCATTTGACTCACCTCATTTTGAATATGCTTATTTTCCATTGTTTTAGCTCTAAAAAAAGCTTTTTAATATTTTATGTCGCACATAAGGTTTTATACATGAAGTTTTATAATATAAAATTTTAAATAAATCTTATGAAAAAAGAGATAGTTATTATAGGTGATTGCTGACAAAATTATGGAAATATACAACATTTATATATTGACAGTACACTTCATTAAATATACAATTATATACGAACAGGCGTTCCTGTTTGTATTTGGTTTACTATTAATCAATAATTGGTTATAATGATTATGTAAACTAAAAGGAGAGCTAAAATGGATAAATTTAAAATAGTATCTGATTATAAACCTACAGGTGATCAGCCGCGAGCAATTGCAGAGCTGAGCCAAGGGGTAAAAGATGGAGATAAATATCAAACTCTGCTTGGTGTAACAGGTTCGGGTAAGACCTTTACTATAGCAAATGTTATAGAAAAGGTACAAAAACCTACCTTGGTGCTTGCTCATAACAAGACCTTGGCAGCACAGCTTTGCAGTGAATTTAAGGAGTTTTTTCCTGATAATTGTGTTGAGTATTTTGTCAGCTATTACGATTACTTTCAACCAGAAGCATATATTGCTCATACTGATACTTATATAGAAAAAGATTCTTCTATAAATGACGAAATTGATAAGCTTCGTCACTCGGCTACTGCTGCTCTTTTTGAAAGAAAAGATGTAATAATTGTAGCAAGTGTATCCTGTATCTATGGGTTAGGTGATCCAGAGGATTACAGAGATCTTGCCCTTTCAATGAGAAAAGGTATGCAGAAAGACAGGGATGAAGTAATAAGAAAGCTTATAGATATGCAGTATGAAAGAAATGATATAAGCTTCGTCAGAGGAGCTTTTAGGGTTAGAGGGGATGTAATTGATATTTTTCCTGCTTCCTCTTCAGATAAGGCGATAAGGGTAGAGTTTTTTGGAGATGAAATAGAAAGAATACTTGAGATAGAGTCTCTGACTGGAAACATTATAGGTGAGAGACAGCATACTTTTATTTACCCTGCTTCTCACTTTGCTACTACTCAGGAGAAAATTAACATTGCTATAAAGAATATAGAAATTGAGCTTGAGCAAAGGGTAAAGGAGCTAAAGGATCAAGATAAGCTTTTAGAAGCACAGAGGCTACTTCAACGAACAAACTATGACATAGAGATGATGAATGAGCTTGGCTACTGCTCAGGAATAGAGAACTACTCAAGACATGTAGCTGGAAGAGAACCTGGTAGCTCTCCCTATACATTGATGGACTTCTTTCCTGATGATTTTCTGCTTGTAATTGACGAGTCTCATGTTACAGTCCCACAGGTCAGAGGTATGTTTTTTGGAGACAGAGCTAGAAAGGAATCCTTGGTTAATTACGGTTTCAGACTGCCCTCTGCTTTTGACAACAGACCTCTTAATTTTGAAGAGTTTGAGAAGAAGCAAAACCAGGTTATTTATGTAAGTGCTACACCAGCAAAGTACGAGCTTGAGAGAAGTATGAGGATAGTAGAACAGATTATTAGGCCTACAGGACTTATAGACCCTGAGATTGAGATTAAGCCAGTAAAAGGTCAAATAGACCAACTTATTGGTGAGATAAATGAAAGAGCAGGTAAACACCAAAGAGTGTTGGTGACTACTCTTACCAAGAAAATGGCAGAGGACTTAACGGAGTATATGAAGGAAGTAGGCATTAAGGTAAAATACCTACATTCTGATATAATTACTATGGAGAGAATGAAAATAATAAGAAGCTTACGGCTGGGTGAATTTGATGTACTAGTGGGCATAAATCTTCTTAGAGAAGGTTTAGATATACCTGAGGTTTCTTTAGTTGCAATACTTGATGCAGACAAGGAGGGCTTCCTTCGCTCTGAGACATCGCTGGTACAGACTGTGGGCAGAGCATCAAGAAATGTTGAAGGAAAGGTTATAATGTATGCTGACAGAATAACCGATTCTATGAGAAAAGCAATAAATGAGACAAATAGAAGAAGAAAAGTACAGGTGGATTATAACGAAGCCCATGGCATTGAACCAAAATCCATAATAAAATCAGTAAGAGAAATTATTGAAGCTACGACTGTGGCAGAGGAATCATCGAGCTATAGTGCTGTAGATGCAGCAAGTAAGGCTAAAAAGGAAGACATAGTAAAGGTTGTTATGGCAATGGAGGATGAAATGAAGGCATGTGCAAGAAGCATGCAATATGAAAGAGCCGCTGAGCTTAGAGATAAAATAATTCAGTTGAGACAAATGCTAAAATAGATAAAATGAAACGATGCAATAAAGCTTCATAAAGTTTGGAGGATAAAATGACTAAGGATAAAATCATTATTAAGGGAGCAAGACAACACAATCTTAAAAATATAGACATAGAGATACCAAGAGATAAATTTGTAGTTATCACAGGGCTTAGTGGCTCAGGCAAGTCATCACTTGCGTTTGATACAATATATGCTGAGGGACAGAGAAGATATGTAGAGTCTCTGTCATCTTATGCTAGACAATTCTTGGGTCAAATGGAAAAACCGGATATTGACTATATAGAGGGGCTTTCTCCTGCGATATCAATAGATCAGAAGACAACAAGCAGAAATCCTCGTTCAACAGTGGGGACTGTTACAGAGATATATGACTATATGAGATTATTGTTCGCTCGTATTGGTATTCCTCACTGTCCAAAGTGTGGAAAGCAAATATCTCAACAGACTATAGATCAAATGGTCGACATCATAAAAGGTCTAGAGCCAGGAGCAAAGCTTCAACTGTTGGCTCCTGTAATTAGGGGTAAAAAGGGTGAACATCAAAAGGTACTAGAGGATATCAAAAAAGGCGGATATGTCAGAGCGAGAATTGATGGAGAAGTACTGGATATAAATGAAGAAATAAAGCTTGCGAAGACTAAAAAACACAATATAGAGATTATTGTAGATAGACTAGTTGTCAAGGAAGGTATAGAAAATAGACTAACAGACTCCATAGAAACAGTAATGAAGCTTACAGGTGGAATTGCAATAGTGGAGATTATTGGCGATAGAGAAATGATATTCAGTCAGAATTTTGCATGTGCAGAATGCGGAATCAGTATTGAAGATTTGACACCAAGAATGTTTTCCTTCAACAGTCCATTTGGCAAGTGTCCAAAGTGTGATGGGTTGGGTGCTTTGCAAGAAATTGATCCTGATTTGGTAATACCAGATAGAACCAAATCCATATTAGAGGGTGCAATAGAACCATGGAAGAATCTTGATGAAAACACTTGGTATTACAACATATTAGAGGCGGCTGCTTTAAACTATGGCTTTGACCTAAAAACTCCAATAGAAGAGCTTAAACCAGAAATTGTAGATATGATACTTTATGGCAACAAGGGAGAAAGAATAAAAGTTAATTACAGTAGGACATATGGAAAAGGCGAGGTAATGGCAGCTATTGAGGGCGTTGTAAATAACTTAGAAAGACGTTATAGAGAAACTAAGTCTGACTATATGAAGGGAGAAATAGAGAAGTATATGTCCACCATAGAATGTCCTGAATGCAATGGACAAAGACTGAAAAAAGAGACCTTAGCTGTAAAGATAGGTGGACTTTCCATTGCTCAGGTTTGTGATATGTCTATATATAAGATAAGAGACTTTTTCGTGAATCTTCAGCTTTCGGAAAAGGAGAAGATAATATCAAAGCTTATTCTTAAAGAATTAAAAGCGAGACTTGAGTTTCTACTAAATGTAGGATTGGAATACTTGACACTATCAAGAGCAGCTGGGTCTTTATCTGGTGGTGAGGCACAAAGAATAAGATTGGCAACACAAATAGGCTCAAGCTTGGTAGGTGTACTTTATATACTAGACGAGCCTAGCATAGGACTGCACCAAAGAGACAATGAGAAGCTGCTAAAAACCTTAAGAGACTTGACCAATCTAGGTAACACGCTATTGGTTGTAGAGCATGATGAGGATACTATGTTTGCAGCTGATCATATTATAGATATAGGTCCAGGTGCAGGAGTGCATGGCGGTTATGTACTAGCTGAGGGTAATGTGGAAACTATAATGAAATGTGAAGAATCCATTACAGGACAGTATCTAAGCGGCAAGAAGAAAATCGGGGTACCAGAGGAAAGAAGAAAGCCAAATGGTAAATGTATTGAGATTAAGGGAGCAAGAGAAAACAACCTGAAGGGTATTGATGTAAGCTTCCCGCTGGGTGTGTTTACCTGTGTAACAGGCGTATCTGGCTCAGGTAAGAGTACTTTAGTAAATGAGATATTATATAAAGCTGTTGCCTCTAGTTTATATAGAACAAAGCTAAGACCAGGAGCTCACGGCAATATAAAGGGACTTGAACATTTAGATAAAATTATTAATATAGATCAATCGCCAATAGGAAGAACACCAAGGTCAAATCCTGCAACTTATTCAGGTGTGTTTGACCTTATAAGAGAGGTTTTTGCCTCCACACCTGAAGCTAAGATGAGAGGCTACAAGAACGGACGTTTTAGCTTTAATGTAAAGGGCGGAAGATGTGAGGCATGCAAGGGTGACGGTATAATTAAAATAGAAATGCAGTTCATGCCTGATGTTTATGTGCCTTGTGAGATTTGTAGGGGTAAGAGATACAATAGAGAAACTCTTGAGGTGAAATACAAGGGTAAAAATATATCAGAGGTTCTTGATATGACTGTGGAGAATGCTTTGGAGTACTTCGAGAACATACCCAAAATTCAAAGGAAGATACAGACACTTTATGAAGTTGGTTTGGGGTATATCAAGCTAGGCCAACCATCCACCCAGTTATCAGGAGGAGAAGCTCAAAGGGTTAAGCTCGCATATGAGCTTTCGAAGAGAAGCACAGGTAAGACTATGTACATCTTGGATGAGCCTACTACAGGATTGCATATAGCAGATGTTGAAAAGCTGCTGTATATATTAGACAAGCTAGTGGATTCTGGTAATACTATAGTAGTAATTGAACATAATCTTGAAGTTATTAAGAGAGCTGACCACATAATTGATTTAGGACCAGAAGGCGGAGATAGAGGCGGCACAATAATAGCCGAAGGCACTCCAGAGCATATAGCAGAAGTGAAGGATTCCTATACAGGTCAATTCTTAAAGAGAATATTAGAGCGCGACAAGACATAAAAAATTTGTGTAATAGTAAAAACCTACCTACTAAATTGATTGTAGTTCAATTTAAGTGGGTAGGTTTTTATTTTAGTATAAATCTGTATTATTATTTTTTCTATTTTCACAAATATTACAAATATTTATGTTATTCTAATATTACTAAAATATACCGTAGTTATTTATAAGCAAAAGGGGTGAGAATATGAATAAAAAGATTAGATTTATAAGCTTATTTCTATCAGCTGTATTATTTATAGTAATGTTGAGTGGCTGTAGTTCAAGGGATGTAGAAGCGGCGAAGCAAATTGAAAGCAAAATAAAAGAACAGCAAGAAAAAACAAACAGCTTTATTAATATAAAAGAAGAAAATATAGATGCTCAAAATGCCATAAATATAATATCAGAGCTGTCTTCTGAAAAATATAAGGGAAGGAAGACAGGCAGCAAAGAAAATGAAATTGCATTACAATACATATCAAACCAATTTAGAACAATCGGTCTAAAAAATCCAGAAGGTCTAGAAAATTATATGCAGTATTACTATCAGCCTGTTACTTGCCTAAAGGAAACTCCAAAGCTAAGACTACTTGATAAGGATGGAAACACTATTAAGGATTTTGAATATCCTAAGAATTTTGTATTTAGAGTGCTTTCGGACAGTACTGAGGATATAGATATAAAAGCGCCTATGCAAGTTATGAGTAGCATTGCAGAAATAAAGAATCACAGCTTCGAGAATCAAGAAGTTCTGTTATTCTCCAGCGCGGCACAGGGCAGAGCCTCAATGATGGCAATTGTAAATGAAATATACGATACAAAGGCTGCTGCAATTATTATTGAATTAGATGTGGATAGTGAGAATCAACGTTATAGTGATTTATTAGTTACTCCGCTAAATAGACGCTGGGGAGAAAAATATAAGCCTGTAATTAATGTGGATTCTGCCACTTATGCAGAGCTTGCACAGGCGGCTGCTGAGCAGAAAATGATAGACCTGCAATTTAGCTCCACAGAAGAAAACTATAAAACTGCCAACGTAGTCGGTTATATACCGGGTACTGATGAAGAGCTTAAGGATGAATACATTATCATAGGTGGACATATGGATCATGTTGGGGATAATCTGAATGGGACATACAACCCTGGAGCCTTTGACAATGCATCAGGTACAGCAGCAATGATAGAAATAGCAAGAGTAATATCAGAGAATGATATTAAACCAAAGAAAACCTTAGTATTTATAGCCTTTAATGGCGAGGAATATGGATTAATTGGCTCTGAATGTTATGTAGCAGAGCCTGTATTTCCGATTAAGAATGCAGTAATGATAAATCTTGATATGGTAGGTTCTTCTGCCATAGTGCCACTTTCCATAGCAGCCAGTATGAGCCATGTACTTGATCTTAGATCTGAGTTTTTAGAACTAGGGAAGTCTTTAGGAATAGATGTAGAGGAAAGTGATATTACAGCCAGTGATCATTTTAGCTTTGGGGAAAAGTCTGTTCCTACTGTAATGCTTTCACATATGGATGATAAAAATGGATATCACAGTCCTAATGATACAATGGAAGATATTGATAGAGGGCGTTTAAAGGAAGTAATAGAGCTTGTTTTGCACTATATAGATAAAAAGGCATATTAAGCTTAGGAGAGTGTATCTGTATGAGGAGACTAAAAATATTAACTAAAATGAATTACACCTTAATAATAGGACTATGTATAATATTACTTATTGCCGCTGTTAGCTTTTACCCTGAACACTTTGCTACCTCTGACCCATATGCTAAGGAAACTCTTCAATATGAAAAGGATACAGGTAAGATGCTTGTACCACCGGTGCCTCCTGGAGAAGAATATAAATGGGGAACAGATGAAAAGGGCAGAGATCTTCGCAGCTTGATAGCATATGGTTGTCGAGCTACCATGCTTATGGCTCTAGGAGTAGCCTTTATAAGACTGATTATAGCATTACCGTTAGCGATTGTGGCAGGATACAAAAGCAAGGTGGCATCTGCAATAATTAATTTTTTTAATATAACCTTCAATGCTTTCCCATTAATACTAATTATTTTGTTGTTAACTAGAATAGATTTGTTTAATGATTTATTTCCAAACCCAATGTCTGCTGCCGCCATAATTATGAGTATATTTGGCTGGAGCAAGCTTGCAAAGCTTCTTACAAAGACAGTTGAGGATGTTTTGGCACAAGATTTTATAGAAGGTGAAATAGCAATTGGCAAAACTAAGCTGGATATTGCTGTTCAAAACGTAATGCCTCACATAATACCTTCAATAGTAGTATTTTTTTTCCTGGAAATTGCAGTGGTATTACTGCTTTTGGCACAGGTTGGAGTGTTGGGGCTTGTACTTAGCGGAGGCTTGGTAGATGCACAATACGGAAACCTTAGAGTACCTTATGAATTTGACTGGGCATCTTTGTTGGTTTTCTCCCATGAATTATTTAACACCAGTAAGATGTGGTTGATTACATATCCAGCAGGGGCATTCGCACTAAGCATAATAGGCTTTAATCTGCTAGGTGAGGGGATAAGAATAGAACTTGAAAAAAGAAATTCTAGGGTGATTACCTCAATAAAGAGGGCACCAGAATTTCTATCACCCTTTAGACTAATTTATGAGCTTAGAAATATAAAGCTTTATAAGAAAAATGTGTATAGCAAGCTGGGAATTATAATACTCATACTGATTATAGTGTTTTTCCCAAAACCTCAAAGTGAACATAGCTTTGACAGCGTAATCGCATTTGAAACCATTCAAGACATTGGTAGCAATGAGTTTAAGTATAGAGAGTATAAGGTCGAAAGAAATGTTATTGCACTTAATTATCTATCAGATAAACTAAAGCAATACAATATACAGCCCTTTGATAAGAAATATGTCCATGAAATGCTAACACAAGATACTCCAGAAATTGTAGACTCGAAAATGATAATAAGCTCAAAAAAGAGTGATTCTACAAAACTCATATATAAGAAGGATTATATACTTGCAGAGCCTGTCAAAGCAAATGGAAGCTTTGAACTGGTACAGCTTGATAAGACAATATTCAAGGATTATAGCAAGATATTGAGTCTGTCGGAACAATATAGAGACAAGATACTTTTGATAGATATAAGAGGGATGGAATATAATGAGTTCAGTTATATAATATCGGATATAAAAAATATGCTAAAACCCAAAGGGATAATCTTTGTAGAGGATTGGAGCAGTACAGAGGGAAGAGGCAATAGAACTAATTATGTCAGAGAAATGGGTGACATATTTACATTACTTATTTCAAGTGATAAAGGAGAAGAGCTTCTTAATCAGAAGGATATTACAATATCAATAGAGATAGATATCGAGATTGTTAAGCAGATATTATATGCTAATGTTATGGGTATAATACCAGGTAAGGATGAGATATTAAAAAATGACATTATAATAATAGGCAGTAGTATAAGCAGTATTACAGAAAGTATTGGAAAGGGCAACTATCAAGCACTAAGCACTGGTGGAGTTGCTATAGAGCTTGAGCTAGCAAGAATGTTGTCCCAAGCACCAGAAGCACCTGATAGAACAGTTATTTTTGCTTTCTGGGATGAATCCAACAGGTTTAATAAGGGAGCAAAGATATTCTCAAATAAATATATAGACAGATCACAAAGTAATGTTTTCTACGTAGATATAGGTGAGCTTGAGGACGATGTACTTATAATAGACTCTTCTGGCATAAAACCTAAGAACAAAAAAGGTCAAAGCTATGTAAAAAGCTTAAAAAGCAATATCGATAATAATAACATAGAAGCAGTGTTTAGATCCATTAGCAATAGCTCCATAGATACATTTTCAAGCAGTAAACAGGAGGTTTTAGCTTTTGACAGTGCGAATCCTTTGTATGTGGTAGAAACCAAAAAGGGACAAAAATCTGCTGAGTTAAATAGAGAAGATTTGATTAGATTCCACAATATTGGCCAAATGATAATAGATACAGTATTTGATATAATATATGATAAAAGGACTTAAGAATGTTGAATTCTTAAGCCCTTTTATTTTTCATAAGAAGAGGTTTAGGTGTACAACCAAGATACTTTGAATAGGGTATTCTATAAGCTATGTATGCCAGCGCTAAGGATGTCAAAGTATCTAGCAGCAGTAATATAGCAATACCAATAATGCTGCCCCATACAACTCGGATTCCAACAATTCTAAAGCAAGCAATGATAATGTCTATCAGTAATACATGGATAAAGTATATAAAAAAGGATTGCTCTGAAACCCATCTTATAAAAGCTGACTCCTTTAAACTGCTAATTGAGAAAACAGAATAAAAGAACAGTAAGCTAGCAAAACAGTAAAGCATTACAGTTGGCTTCATAGAGGAACCGTAGGTATTGCTGAGTCTGCTGTCTATATAAAGCGCTGCAAAGCTGATAATCCATACTAAGCCCAATTTAAGCTTCGAAGACATAAGGAATGTCTCAAATTTTTCTCTGTATTTAGCGAAATACATACCAAATACAAAGTAAAACAGCCAAGTAGGGAAGAGCAAGGAATACCCAAATGATGTTTTAGGCATTATGTATATGTACCACCTGAATAGATATGCTCCCAAGTGTATGTAGGCTGTAATAAAGAAGGATACAAGCATCAAGGTTTTTTCATATTTTGAATTTATAAGCTTTGCCAATAAACCATAGATAAGGTACATCTGCAAAATTATTATTATGAAATATAATTGGGGTGCAGCCTTGCCATAAGCCAGGTTTTTAATGAAGCTGGACAGAAAGGGCAAAGTAAAAGCGGCACTAAGACTATTTCTAATGCTATACAACATGTAAATCAAGGTCCAAACAACATAAGGTATGAAGATTTTCTTTAATCTTTTTAGTAGAAAGTTGGATTTTTCAGCCTTAGGCTTATTCATACCACTGTAGTATAGAAGGAACCCAGAAAGTATAATGAATAAAGGTACTGCAAACCTAACCCCTTGATTTAGCAGATATGCTATGCTGTTAACAGTGACATATTTACTAGTTACATGTATGGTTATTACCGCCAGAACTGCTATAGCTCTTAAATAATCAAATTCCTTTAGACGAGTTTTCATAAGTTTATTACCTCACATTCTTGTATTAATAAAATATAGAATTTTACTTGTTAAAGGGTAAAAAAGCTAGTACTTTATGAGTATAACATAATTTACCATAGAAAATGTTGTTTTTGATTTATCCCAACAAAAAAGCTGTATCTCTCGATACAGCTTCATAGCTTCTAAAACTTCTTTTGCTTTACTTCATTTTTCAACAGAACTCCCTTTATCTGCTTTAAGGTTTCAATGTCTGCCTCCAGGGTTATTTTACCCAGATCATGGCTTTGCTCTATTACTAGCTTGTTGTTTAAGTCCATAAAGTTAATTATTCTTATAAAGGGGTAATAACCTGAAGGGTTTTGGTAGTTTGATGGTAATGGAAGCTCCAGTCTCAAATCTATACCCATTATTATTATGCCTTTGTCTGTTATATATGCTTTCATAGACTTGGTATGAATATAGAATAGAATCTCTGTAACGATTATAAATGAAATAACAAATATTATTGACTGTGTTGTGATAACTGAAAATTTTCTTGTCTGAACAAATGGTATCAATATGCTTAGTGAGGGTAATAAATATACTAACAATCTATCAGCCAGTCTGAATTTTGTCAAAGGCAGTTTAACATAAACCTTTGTGGGTTTTAAAAACTTGTTAGCGTAGTAATACTTTACCCCTGCTTGGGTATAGAGCATAATGAAAATTCCAATAGCGGAGGATAAATAAAGTATAATAGACGCATAGGATAGATTTCCTGAAAGTAATATGTTACTAATAAACCCGCTTGATATTGTAGAATATATAAAGTAAGCTAATAGTGATATTATAAATATGATGGTTTTCCTTGAACTTGCCATGAAAATTCCCCTTTCTTATGTATAAATATTAAGCCTATAAACATTATTCCATTTTTAGAAAAATATATTATTACTTAACATAATATAAAATATTATATCCTCTAAATTATAGTAGAAAACTCTCTAAAAATCAAATATTTGCTAAGATTGATAATTTTAAATAGGAGGAAAATATGAGTAACATACTGTCTCTTGAAGATAAACTGAAAAACCTTCCGGAAAACCCCGGAGTTTATATAATGAAGGATGAAACAAATGACATTATATATGTAGGTAAAGCAAAAAATCTAAAAAATAGAGTAAAGCAATACTTCCAATCCTCTCGTGGTCACAGTCCTAAGGTGGTTGCTATGGTGGAGAAAATCAGGGATTTGGAGTATATAATAACGGATACTGAGCTTGAAGCTCTTATATTAGAGTGCAATTTAATAAAAAAGCACAGACCAAGATATAACATTCTTCTTAAGGATGACAAGCAATACCCTTATATAAAGGTAACTGTAAATGAGACTTATCCTCGTATTATGA
Organism: uncultured Clostridia bacterium; assembly: GCA_942492835.1. Classification (GTDB taxonomy): domain Bacteria; phylum Bacillota; class Clostridia; order Lutisporales; family Lutisporaceae; genus GWB2-37-7. The sequence continues at coordinate 2,823,815 of OW818645.1, forward strand.
TAACGAGACAAATAAAGAGGGATGGAGCAAAGTATTTTGGACCCTATACAGATTTATCAGCAGTAAATAGGACTATTGAGATAATAAATAAGCTTTTCCCAATTAGAAGCTGTAATAAAAATATAGAAAGAATTGCGGGCAAGGAGAGACCTTGCCTAAACTTCCATATACATAGATGTATTGCACCCTGCCAAGGCAACATAAGCAAGGAGGAGTACAGGGAGATTGTAAAAAGAATTATTATGGTATTAGATGGCAAACAAGAGGAGTTAATAGAAGAACTGCATAAGAAAATGCAATACGCTGCAGAAAATTTAAACTTTGAGGAAGCGGCAGAGCTAAGAGATAGTATTGCAGCAGTGAGGAAAATAGCTGAGAGACAAAAGATAATATCCTCATCCTTCATAGATCAGGATGCTATAGCTATGGCTCGTCAAGATGGTGAGGCATGTATGCAGGTGTTTTTCATAAGAGGAGGCAAACTTATTGGCAGAGAACACTTCTTGTTGGATGGCGGAGACTTGGATAATCGCGGCGAGGTTATAAGCAGCTTTATAAAGCAGTTTTACAACGGTGATACCTTTGTGCCAAAGGAGATTATACTCCACCAGAATATTGATGATATAGAAGTCTTAGAGAGCTGGCTTAGTGAGAAGCGAGGCAGCAAGGTAAAGCTTACCATACCTCAAAAGGGTGAGAAACAAAAGCTTATTGAAATGGTAAGTAAGAACGCAGAGGATACAATAAAGCTCATTATGGAAAAGTATAAGCAGGATGAGGAAAAGACCTTAGGTGCATGCAGAGAGCTAGCAGACTATATAGGACTTGTGGAGCCGCCAAAGCGTATTGAAGCCTTTGATATATCCCACCTACAGGGAGTAGAAAACGTAGGCTCTATGATAGTATTTGAAAATGGAAGACCAAAAAATAAAGACTATAGAAGATTTAAGATAAAGTATGTTGATGGTGCCAATGACTATGAAAGTATGCGAGAGGTAGTAGAAAGACGATTTGTTCATGGCATGAAGGAACGAGAACAGCTTGAAGCCGCAGGTATAGATATTGAAGCAGGAAAGTTTTCTATATTTCCTGAGCTAATACTCATTGATGGAGGATTAGGGCAGATAAATGCAGTGTTACCAGTGCTTAGAAGGTTAGGCATAAATATTCAGGTGTGTGGCATGGTGAAGGATGACAAGCATCGAACAAGAGGCTTAATATATAATGAGAATGAAATAACTATGCCAATAAGCTCACATGCCTTCAGATTAATTACAAATATACAGGATGAAGCACATAGGTTTGCAATATTTTATCATAGAAGTTTAAGAGCGAAAACCGCTGTAAAGTCGCAGCTAGACGAAATCCCTGGTATTGGTCCTGCTAGAAGGCAGGCTCTACTTAGGACGTTTGGCAGCCTAAAGAATATAAAGACTGCAAGTATTGAAGAGCTAAGTAATGTACAGGGTATGAACAAAAAAGCTGCAGAAATGTTATATAATTATTTTAATTTATAAGACATTATTATTATTTATGCGTATTATATTATGAAATTATTAAAACACACATTATAAAAGATAAATATGGAGGTAAATAATATGAATAAGAAGCTTTACAGATCAAGATCAGCTAGAATGTTGTCGGGAGTATGCGGTGGACTTGGGGACTATTTTTCAATAGATGTTACAATTATTAGATTGGTTTGGGTGCTAATCTCAATAATGTCAGGTGGATTCCCGGGACTAATCGTCTATGTCATAGCTGTATTTATAATCCCAGAAGAACCTATAGGCTACTACAATGATGATATGAACAATTACAAACAATCAGAAAAGCAAGATGAGAATGAAGAATAAGAAGGTGTACGTTTGAAATTACTGGTAGATACTCACTGTCATACAATTGCTAGTGGGCATGCATATAGTACTATAAAAGAAGTAGCTGAGGCAGCAGGACAAAAAGGCATGAAGATAATAGGTATGACTGATCATGGACCTTCTATGCCAGGGGGACCACATTTATATCACTTTGGAAATCTTAGAATTATTCCAGAATATTTAAGCGGAGTAAGAATATTAAAAGGTGTAGAAGCAAATATTTTAAGCTACGATGGTCGTCTGGACATGCCAGAGAGTTATCTTAAAAGACTAGAGCTAGTTATGGCAGGCTTCCATGATATTTGTCTGGTACCTGGCAGCGTTGAAGAAAATACAAGAGCAGCTATAGCAGTGATGCAAAATCCTATTGTAGATGTATTTGTTCATCCAGGTAATCCACAGTATCCTATAGATATTGAAAAGGTTGTGGATTGTGCTGTAGAAACAGGTACCTTAATAGAAATTAACAATAGCTCTTTTGGAAATACAAGACATGGCAGCAGCGAAAATTGCAGACAAATTGCAGAGCAGGCAAAGAAAAAAGGTGCATTGCTGACCACAGGAAGTGATTCTCATTTCTGCTTTGATGCAGGTAAGCTTGATAAGGTTATAAGCCTGTTTGAGGACTTAGGAATTACTGAAGAATTGGTAATAACCTCAAATCCTAATAGGCTGATAGAATTTTTGAACAAAAAGGGCAGAAACATCAAATATGGTATAGAAGCACCTGTAGTATAAAATCATACTTTTAAAGAGTAAGAATATATATAGAGTAAAAGCTTATCTGGAGGGATACAAATGACCTTGAAAAGAGCCTTTACTCTTTTTTTATGCTTTTTTATGATTGTATTGTTATTTATGGGACCTGTCTTACTACAAAGGTATAGAGTTGACTATAACAAGAGCTATGAAAAAATGAAAGCTGAGACACATTGGAGAGGAGTTATTACTGTTTGGGATTATCCAAGGCTAAATTCGACTAATGGCACAAAGCTTTCATGGATAAGCGCTAAGATAAAGCAGTTTGAAAAGCTGCATCAAGGAGTATACATAGATTTTAAGGAGTTGGATGTCACAAGTGGTGCAACTCTATTAAAAGCTGCAGCTAATACTGGAGCATATCCCGACGTTGCACCTATAGGCAGTGACTTTTATTTCATGTCTGAAGGAGCGTTGGAGAATCTTGACCCATACATAGAAGAAGGTGAAAAGTCAGATTTTCTACCAACTGCTCTAGAAAGCGCGACATACAAAGGCAATCTATATGGTCTGCCATGGATGATGACTGGTTATACACTTCTTCTAAATACTCAACTTTTTAATGAAAGAAATGTTCCTATTCCCGAAAATGGAAATTGGACCTATGAGCAGTTTGTCGAGGCATTGAAGCAATTGACTTATAATAAGGATAAGAAGAAGGGTGCAGATGTATTTGGATTTAATTCATATATACAAGCTGGAAGTTATAATTTGTATGGTTTTTTGATGAGCGATGGTGCTGAGGTTTTGAGCAGCGATTTAGATGAATACACCTTCTATGGAACGAAGGCTGTGTCTGGACTTCAAAGACTATGGCAGCTTAAGCATATCTATAAGGTTACGCCGCCCAATTTTGGGGAGATGACCTCTAGTGAGGCATGGGCTTCCTTTGTAAATGGCAAGGTGGCTGTATACCCTGCAAACTCATGGACTATACCATACCTAAGAAATCTAACCACTGGTTCCTTTGAATTCACAGTAGCAAATTATCCTACTGGTAAGGAAGAAGTACCAGTAAGTATAGGGGAGGCTACTTGCTCCTTTGGAGTATTTAAGCAAAAGGATGAAAATAAGCGTAAAATGTGCATAGAATTTGTAAAATTCCTTACTACTGCTGAAACTCAGGAGGAACTAAAGAATTATGGCTATTTTCCTGTGCGCAAATCTGGACAGGAGATGTATATAAATGATAAGGAAATGAGTGTAGTACAAAAAAGTTTAAGCTATGTTGAACCGATTCCGAGAGTAAAGAATTGGGAGCAAATTGATTTGATATTGCAATCTAGAGTGCAGGCAGCAATAAATGATGAGTTAAGCACAGAAAAGGCTTTGGATGAGGCTAAAGAGCTGCTGCAAAAATATATGAGATAGATTTTAATCGTACAAAAGGTTAAAATATTGTATAATAAAATTTGCGGTATAAGCGGTATTAAGCTTCACCGTATAAAATATGGTATAATATTTTATAATAGAGAATATGCAATATATGAATCAAGGAAGCGTTTGTTAGGGGGATTACTATGGAAAATATTAAGCTTGATTTAGAAAAATCAGGAGTAATAAATTATAGGTTAAATGAGCTAATGAAACAGCATACATCCTTCAAGGTGGGTGGCGCAGCAGACATATATTTTGAGCCTGCTGACGTAGAAGAGCTCAGAAGAACTATGACTTTTGTAAAAGAGAAAAATATTCCTTACTGTATAATAGGCAATGGAACAAACCTTTTGATAGGTGACAAGGGCATAAGAGGTGCAGTAATTAAAGTTGGCGAAAGCTTTGGAAATATAAATATTGAGCAAGAAGAAATAACAGTAGACTGTGGTGTTTTACTTTCTACATTGTCAAAAGCAGTGGCAAAGCAAAATCTTACAGGTCTGGAGTTTGCCAGCGGCATACCAGGGTATCTGGGAGGTGCAGTTGCCATGAATGCAGGTGCTTATGGCGGAGAAATGAAGGATATTGTGCAATGGGTAGAGTTTTTAGATGAGAACTTAAATATTCAGAGATATTCTAATAAAGAGATGGATTTTGGCTATAGAAGAAGTATTATAGAACAAAGAGGTCTTATAGTAATAAGATGCAATATTAAGCTTAAAAAGGGCAATCCAGAGCAAATCAGTGCTACAATGGCTGACCTTAATCAAAAGAGAAAAATAAAACAGCCGCTTCACCTACCAAGTGCGGGAAGTACCTTCAAAAGACCTGAGGGATATTTTGCAGGAAAGTTAATTGAGGATGCAGGACTTAGGGGATATACTTTAGGAGGGGCTCAAGTATCTGAGCTGCACTGTGGCTTTGTTGTAAATGTCAACAATGCTACAGCTAAAGATGTATTGGACTTGATAAGACATGTGCAAAGTACAATATACGATAAGTATAAAATTAAGCTGGAGACTGAAGTGAAAATTCTAGGAGAATTTTAATGTGTCAGAAATGACACATTTTTTTCTGTAAAATTAGTGTATAATTGTTAAGTGAGATATATATAGAATGACAAATTATGTTTTGATAATAATAATAATATTATATAATTAATATAGGAAGCATTGCTTTCCAAAGAGGTGGAAAATTTGATTACACTATATGCAGATTATCATACACATACAATATACAGTCATGGTACGGGAACTATTATGGATAATGTAATGGCTGCTCGTAGAAAGGGATTAACGGAAATTGCTATAACAGACCATGGTATAAGGCATTTAACATTTGGTGTGAGAAAGAAAAATATAATAAAAATGAGACAGGAAATTGATAATATCAATCAGAATTGTGAGGGTATAAAGGTGCTCCTAGGCATGGAGTGCAATATTGTAAGCTCGGAAGGTGATATTGATATGAACGATGATATTAGAAAGCATCTTGATATATTACTTGTAGGATATCATATGATGGTCTTACCTCAAAGCTTGAAGGATACATGGAATATATATGGACAAAACTACTTGAACAAATTTTTTTCCTATAATACCGAAAAGGTAGAGGAAATGAATACTATTTCTATATCAAAAGCAATAAGAAAGCATAAGATAGATATAATCACACATCCCGGTGCGAGGATACCTATTGATACTTCATATGTAGCTTGTGAAGCTGCAAAGGTAGGGACTGCATTAGAAATTAATTCTCATAGTAGTGCCATGAGTGCAGAACATGTAAAGGCAGCAGCTAAGTATAATGTTAAGTTTGTGATAAATAGTGATGCTCACAAACCTGAGGATGTAGGGAATCTAAGCAGCGGACTAAAAATTGCTGAGCAGGCAGGTCTATGCAGCGATCAAATAATTAATGCTATTAATAATTCATAATAAATTTATTTTTTGCTATGGAAGGAGATTTTAATGAAATTTCTAATTGTAACAGGACTGTCAGGTGCTGGAAAAAGCTTATCAGTTAAATGTTTGGAGGATTTGGGGTACTTTTGTGTGGACAATCTTCCTCCTGCTCTCATAGTAAAGTTTGCTGAGCTTTATAATCAGAGTAAGAACTCTACAGAAAAGATAGCAATTGTTATTGACATCAGAGGAGGAAAGTTTTTTGATAAGCTCCAAACTAACTTAGAAGAGCTTAAAACTGCAGGCTTTGAATATGATATATTGTTCTTAGAAGCTTCAGATGATACATTGATTAAGAGATTTAAAGCAAGTAGAAGACAGCATCCTCTTGCAGCAGACGGAAGAATTATTAGAGGTATTAAGGCAGAGAGAAGAAAACTGGAGTACATAAAGTTAAAATCAAGCTTTATTATTGATACCAGCAGTATGCAGCCATCTGATTTAAAGAAAGAGATTAAGCACCTGTTTGTTGATGGAGGGAAATCAGAAGGTATAAACATCAGCGTAGTATCCTTTGGTTTTAAATATGGTATTCCACTTGATGCTGACATGGTGTTTGATGTAAGATTCTTACCTAACCCCTATTACATAGAAAATCTTAAAAAATTCAGTGGTATGGATGAAAGGGTAAGAAGCTATGTAATGCAATGGCCTGAGGCAGTTGAGTTTATGAACAAGCTTACTGATATGATTGAGTTCCTCATTCCTAAATTCATAAAGGAAGGGAAGAGTCAGCTAGTTATTGCAATAGGCTGTACAGGAGGAAGACATAGATCTGTGACTATGACAAATATGCTGAGTCAGACCCTCAAGGAAAACAATCATAGAGTAATTACACAACATAGAGACATTGAAGAGTATGGTCATTAAAAACATATGCATGAGACTTTAGTAATATAATGATAGTATAGCCTAAGAAAAGTTACACAGTCGTAGTTGGAGGGAGAGACGTGAAAAATAACTCAATTAAGAGCCTTCTTTATGAAACAGGTATATATACAGGCGGTCCTAATATAGTTACGATTGGTGGAGGAACAGGTCTGTCAGTTCTGCTGAGAGGTTTAAAGAAGGTTACATTTAATCTTACTGCTATAGTCGCAGTATCAGATGATGGCGGTGGCTCAGGTATTCTTAGAGAAGATATGGGAATGCTGCCTCCAGGAGATATAAGAAACTGCTTGGTTGCCTTGGCAAATACTGAGCCAATATTAGAAAAGCTTATGCAATATAGGTTCAAGGATGGAAATCTCAAAGGACAAAGTTTTGGGAATCTTTTTATCGCAGCCCTAAACGATATTTGCGGAAGTTTTGACGAAGCGGTTAGGGAAATGAGTAATGTTTTGGCTGTAACTGGTAAGGTTTTACCTGTTACTTTGGAGGATATTATTCTCTTTGCAGAGCTTGCGGATGGGACTATAATTAAAGGAGAATCCCAGATACCTATAAAACAGCAAATCACCAACCAAAGGATTAAAAATATTTTTATTGAACCATCTAATTGTAAGGCATTTCCTGAAGCCGTAGAAGCAATTGAAAATGCCGATGCAATAATATTGGGGCCTGGCAGCTTGTATACCAGTATTATCCCTAATCTTTTAATTAAAGATATTAACCAGGCAATACAAAAATCAAAGGCCTTAAAGATATATGTCAGCAACATTATGACTCAACAGGGTGAGACTATAGAATACAGTCTTGAAGATCATATAAATACCATATATCAACATGCAGATAAGCTTGAAATAGATTACGTTATTGTAAACAATGGGACGATACCGGAAAATCTTTTAGAAAAGTATAGTATAGAGAATGCATCTCCAGTAAAAATAGATTATAATGTAATAAAAGATATGAATATTAAGATAATTAAGGGAAATTTTGTAAAAACAGAGAAAGGCTTTATAAGACATGACTATAACTGCTTGTCAGAAGCAATTATTGAGCTTATTAATGAAACAAAGCTTACCAAGGATAAAAAGAAATTTCTTGATTATCATTATATAAATGGAAAACTAAAGAAGAAAAAAGCATTAGATAAGGAGTGAAGTAAATGGAATCAAACAACAATGAAAACCCGGTTGAAGTAAATGAAAAGCAGGATAAACAGAAGTGGAATAGCAAAAAGGAGATAATATCTTGGGTAAAGGTAATATTGTCTGCTTTAATAATAGCATTTGTTTTGAGAACTTTTGTGTTTCAGCTTGCATTAGTAAACCAGATTTCTATGGACCCTACTTTAAAGGATGGACAAATGCTAATTATATCTAAAGTAAACTACTTTATAGGAGACCCTCAGCGCGGTGATATTATAGTGTTTAAGGATAGCTATGAAAACAAGCTGCTTATTAAAAGAGTTATAGGATTACCGGGAGAGAAGCTTGATCTAAGAGAAGACAAAGTGTTTATAAATGACAAGGAGCTACAGCCAGATTATACAAGTTCCTTGACTTATGCTTTAACACAAGAATCATGGCAGATACCTGAGGGACAGTACTTTGTGATGGGTGACAATAGAGAACACAGCCGTGATAGCAGAGTAGAAACCGTAGGTTTAGTTAACAGAAAAAGTATAGTTGGGAAGGCTGTTTTTAGACTATGGCCATTTAATAAACTGGGAGTACTGAAATAATTGAGGTGCTAATATATGACCTTTTCATCAACAGTAAAGAATGAAATATCAAAGCTTACTATTGAAAGCAAGTGTTGTCAGCTATCGGAGTTGTCAGCACTTATAAAAATGACTGGCACTATACAAATGCATGGCAGAAACAATGTTGGAATAAAGCTTTCTACAGAGAATGCATCTATAGCAAGAATGATTTTTAGTCTTCTAAAGGATCTGTTTGATATAAATACAAGAGTTGCTGTAAAGAGAAACAGACAGTTAAAGAAAAATAACAGCTATACTCTTTCTATTGATACTTATACTGGAGCACAAGAGGTTTTATTGGCTACAGGTATTTTAGAAAAAACTGAAGAAGGCATCGGAATAAATTATAACCTGCCAACCAAGCTTGTTAAGAAGCCTTGCTGCAAAAAGGCATATTTAAGAGGTGTATTCTTAGGAGGTGGCTCTATAAGTGCTCCCGAGAAAACTTATCACTTGGAGCTTGTGACAAATAACAATGAGTATGCCGAATCTATAAAAAAGCTAATAAATAGCTATAACTTAAATGCAAAAGTAGTTAACAGAAAAGGGTACTATGTGGTATATTTAAAAGAAGGGGAGCAAATAGTTGACTTCTTAAATATAATAGGCGCACATAAAGCGTTATTCAGCTTGGAAAATGTAAGAATATTCAAAGAAATGAGAAATAATGTAAATAGAATAGTAAACTGTGAAACGGCAAATCTAAGTAAGATTGTCAATGCATCTGTTAGACAGATAAATAATATAGAGATTATAAGAGATAAAATAGGCTTTGATAAAATACCTGAAAATCTTGCTGAAATTGCTGAGCTAAGACTTAAATACCCTGATTCCAGCTTGAAGGAACTTGGAGAAATTATGGATCCACCTATTGGAAAATCTGGTGTTAACCATAGATTAAGAAAACTTGACGAAATTGCAGAAGATATTAAAATAAAGAAATAAAAGCTTTCCGCAGATATATAGACATTAAATATTGAACTTAATCACTGCAACAAACAATTTTAAGTAAGTCTATGATAAACTATCTATGATTCGTATTTGGGGGAATGGTGAATGAGAAAGATTTCTATTGATAAGGTACGAGAAGGAATGTTGCTCGCAAAAACGCTTTTCTCTGTTGATGGCAACACACTTTTGAATGCTGGAATAAAATTGAAAGAAGCATACATAAACAAATTTAAAGAGATTGGCATATCAGAAATATATATTGATGATCAGATTAGCGCTGATATTGTTATTGAAGATGTTATAAGAGATGAGACAAGATTTGAAGCACGTATGGCAGTAAAAAAGGCTATGGACAATATGGTACACAGTAATAGCGTAGATGTAAAACCAATACGAAATGTAGTAGGTAAAATTATAGATGAGCTTTTATGTGTAGAGGATGCAGTAATAAATCTTCAGGATATTAAAACTTTAGATGACTATACCTTCGCTCATTCTGCGAATGTATGTGTTTTGTCTGCTATAACTGGCATATCCATGGGTTATGATGGCGTTAAGCTAAGAGAACTGTGCTTGGGTGCACTTCTTCATGATATTGGCAAAACAAAGATTCCATATGAGCTGCTTAATAAACCAGGTCCGCTTACGCCTGAAGAGTATGAAGAAATGAAAAAGCATACAAAGTATGGCTATGAAATACTTAAACAAAGCACAGATATAAGTGTCTATACAAGCTATATAGCCTTAACTCACCATGAAAAATTTAATGGAGAGGGTTATCCTTTGGGGATTAAGGGTAAAGATATTCATGAGTTCTCAAGGATAGTGAGTATTGCAGATGTATATGATGCTATGACTTCAGATAGGATATATAGAAAAAGGTTAAGCATAAGTGATGCTGTAGAATATCTTGTATCACTTGGAAATTACCATTTTGATTATGAAATAGTAAGAAAGATGATAGAACATATATCAATTTATCCTCTTGGTACTTATGTATCACTTAGCACTGGTGAAATTGCTATAGTTGTTGATACTAACAAAAAATATCCTAATAGACCGGTAGTAAGGCTAATAAAGGATGTTAATGGTGATTTTTATAATAATCTAAAGGAAATTGATTTAACCAGCTATAATAGTATTTTAATAAATGATGTACTAGATGATATATAGTAAAGCAATATGGATAGTGTATAAAGAATTATATACTATCTTTTTATTTTGTCCAATCATATAATAATTTATATGATGTAAAATGTAAGGATTAGAGGAGGATACTTTCTTGAAGAGTTTAAGACTAGATATTAGCAAGGCAATGCTTACAGCTAATGAGCTGGAGCATATGTTAGAATATATAAAAAAAGCTCATGAACAACTACATGCTAAGACAGGAGCAGGGAGCAAATTCTTAGGATGGATGGATCAGCCTGTCAATTATGATAAAGCTGAACTTGATAGGATAATTGAGTCAGCAGAAGAAATAAGAAACAGCTCTGAAATATTGATTGTAATAGGCATCGGAGGATCATACATGGGGGCTAGGGCAGGTATTGAAATGCTTAGACACTCCTTTTATAATATGCTTCCGAAAAGCAAGAGAAAGTATCCTACAGTATACTTTTTAGGCAATAATTTAAGCAGCACATATATGAAGCATTTGTTCGAGCTTATAGAGGATAAGGATATAAGTGTATGCGTAATATCTAAATCAGGTACCACTACTGAGCCGGCTATAGCTTTCAGACAAATTAAGGCATATTTAGAGGAAAAGTATGGCAAGGAGAAAGCTGCAAAGAGAGTATATATAATCACTGATGCTTATAAGGGAATACTGAAGCAGGAGGCAGAGGTTATAGGCAGCAAAACCTTTGTTATACCAGATGACATAGCGGGGAGATATTCTGTGTTGACCCCTGTTGGGTTATTGCCATTAGCTGCGGCAGGAATAGATATACACAAGCTGTTGGATGGTGCAGCAGCTGCACGGAGGGAATACAGTACAGCTAACTTGGAAGACAATGAATGTTATAAATATGCAGCTATGAGAAATATATTATATAAGAGAGATAAGGTTATTGAAGTGCTTGTAAGCTATGAGCCTTCAATGCAGTATTTTATGGAGTGGTGGAAGCAGTTATTCGCTGAAAGTGAGGGTAAGGATGGAAAGGGTATTTTTCCTTCATCTATGATTTTTTCCACAGACTTGCACTCATTGGGACAGCTTGTACAGGATGGAAGAAGAAATCTTTTTGAAACAATAATAAATATAGAAAAGTCTGGAGAAGAAGTAACAATAATAACTGATGAGAAAAACTTGGATGGCTTGAACTTCATTAGTGGTAAGACTCTGGACTATGTAAACAAACAAGCCTTTAATGGGACTGTTCTAGCTCACAATGATGGAGGTGTACCTATTGGCATACTTAATGTACCCGAGCTTAACGAGTATTACTTTGGACAGCTGGTGTATTTCTTTGAAAAGGCGTGTGCCATAAGCGGTTATATATTGGGAGTAAATCCATTTGACCAGCCGGGAGTAGAGGAATACAAGAAAAATATGTTTGCACTGCTGGGTAAGCCTGGCTATGAGGAGCTAAGGAAAAAACTTTGTGGAACATTATAGGATTTATAGAAGGAATATACAAATAGCTGTTGAATATATATGATATTAATAACTATTGGAGGTGTACATTATGTTATCAATTTCTTTTCAGCTATTTATAATAATAGGTATAGTTATCTTAACTTATACAACAGTGATTCATAGACTGTTAATTTCAAGAAAGTTTAGCGATAAGTATTATAAGAATCTTGGATTGGCAGCTTTAGGCGTTGGAGTAGGTGTAACCTCAATTTCATCATTTATTATGGGCTTAGAATGCAATACGATTATTAGTATGTTGAAGGCGAAGGACCTGCCCTTAGAGGAAGCAAATGAGCTGTTTTATACATTTATAAACTATCAAAATCAACAAACGGTATGTATGTTTGCAGCTATTGGCTTCTATGCGCTTACGTTGCTATTGATAAAAAGTATATATAAGGATATAGAGATTGACTTTAATAAGCCAAAATATCGATGGAGTAATATAGAGCAAAAATCCACTAATTAGTGGATTTTTTTATTGAAATTATTTGGACACCTTTGCATCTTGTTAAATTTAGCAGAAGATATAATAGAAATATTTACAGTGTTTTGCATATTACTTCAATTACTAACTATTGATATATAAGGAGCATTCATAGATGTGATTTTACAATCTATGAATGCTCCTTAATTTTATATGTGACAATTTTTTAGTGCTTTCTATGGCACTTTTGTTATGTAATTGTGGTAAAACATAAAGTTAAATTAAAGCTAGAACCAACTAGTTTGTGTTGATATTGAATCATGTTCAGCTCCACAATTATTACATGTATATGTTTTTGTTACTGTTCTTTCATATTCATAATCGTTGCCTGCTACAACACCAGTAGCTACCCATGGACCATAAGTGGTTCCAGAGAGTAGCATACTACCCCCACATGGACATATTATAGCTGCATTAGCAACTATACCAAACGATAAGGTTAAAGCTAATACTAGAACCAATAATAATGCTACTTTGTTTTTTCTCATTATATCTCCTCCTAAAAATTTTATATATGAAGTATATCATAATAAGAATTATATAACAAATATGTATAATTGAGGTTTATGTCCATAAAACATTAATTATGGACATAAATGTAAAATATCTTCGATTATCTAAGAAACATAACCTAATTTGGTAATTAATGAATATAAACTTAAGGATTTTGACTATGATTATTCTGAATTGCTTCCATAAAGCTAATGCAGAAAGCCTATTGTAGCATTGAACGATTTGTATTATTATTAAACTAAATACATTTTAAATTAAGGCACATATGTATTAGTTATGTGCTTTTGCAATTTGAAAGGCTGATATTATGAGTGATTTCGTACATTTACACGTACATACTGAATATAGTCTGCTAGATGGTGCTGGCAGAGTGGGAAAACTGATTGAGAGAGCCAAGGAACTAGGAATGAAGGCTATCGCAATAACTGACCATGGGGTAATGTACGGTGTAGTGGATTTTTATAAAAAAGCAAAAAACAAAGGCATAAAGCCAATAATTGGTTGTGAGGTATATGTAGCATCTAGGTCAATGAAGGACAAGAATCCAAAGTATGATAGTAATAATTATCATTTGGTATTGCTTGTTAAAAACCAAGAGGGCTATAACAACCTTATTAAGTTGGTATCAATGGGCTTCACAGACGGCTTTTACTACAAGCCAAGAGTGGATATTGAGGTTTTGAAAAAGTATTCAAAGGGCTTAGTTGCATTAGGTGCCTGCCTTGCTGGACAGATACCCTCCCTGCTATTAAACGGCAGCTACGATAAGGCAAAGGAAGTCGCATTAGTATATCGAGACATATTTGAAGAAGATAGTTTTTATCTTGAAATACAAGATCATGGTATTAAGGAGCAGGCTCTAGTTAATCAAGAGCTGGTACGTCTTTCTAAGGAAACGGGCATTCCTCTTGTTGCCAGCAATGATGTGCACTATGTAAACAGAGAAGATAGTAAGGCTCATGATGTACTACTTTGCATACAGACAGGAAAGACAATAGATGATGAGGTAAGGCTAAAGTTTAGTGGCGAAGAGTTTTATCTTAAGTCTTATGATGAAATGCACGAGCTTTTTAGATATAGTCCTGAAGCTGTAGAAAACTCCAATAAGATAGCAGACATGTGCAACATGGATTTTATATTTGGACAAGTACATTTGCCTGCTTTTGATGTGCCTGAGGGTTATAACTCAGACAGCTATTTAAGATATTTATGTTTTGAAGGCTTGAACTTAAAATATAAGGAAATTACTGAAGAGGTCAGAGAAAGAGCGGAGTATGAGCTGTCAGTAATCACAAAAATGGGATATGCAGATTATTACCTAATAGTATGGGACTATGTGAAGTTTGCAAAAGATAACGGTATCATGGTAGGACCAGGTAGAGGCTCAGGTGCTGGAAGTTTGGTAGCTTACTGTGTAGGTATAACAAATATTGATCCCATGAAGTATAATCTAATATTTGAGCGTTTTCTAAACCCTGAGAGAATAAGTATGCCTGACTTCGACGTAGATTTTTGTTACGAGAGAAGGCAGGAGGTTATTGACTATGTAATAAGAAAATATGGCAAGGAAAGAGTTGCTCAGATTATAACCTTTGGTACAATGGCTGCCAGAGCTGCCATAAGAGACGTAGGAAGGGCTTTGAATATACCTTATGCACAAGTGGATATAATTGCGAAGAAAATACCCTTTGAAATTGGTATGACTATAGAGAGAGCAATAGAGGTAAGCCATGAGCTTAAGAGCCTTTATGATGAAGATGAGACTGTTAAGCAGCTTTTAGATATGTCTAAAGCCTTAGAAGGTATGCCACGTCATGCTTCTACTCATGCTGCTGGGGTAGTTATATCCAAAAAGGATGTAACAGAATATGTGCCTTTGCAGAAGAACGACGATGTAGTGACTACGCAGTTTCCAATGGGCACCTTAGAAGAGCTGGGACTACTGAAAATGGACTTTTTAGGTTTAAGAACCTTGACAGTAATAAGAGATACTCTTGATATAATAAGAACAAAAGGTCAAGAAGTGCCAGATATAGATAATCTTAATTATGATGACCAGAAGGTCTACAAAATGATATCTGAGGGTGAAACCTATGGGGTTTTCCAGTTGGAAAGCAATGGCATGACTCAATTTATGAAGGAGCTGAAGCCAAGCAGTCTGGAGGATATTATAGCAGGTATTTCACTTTACAGACCAGGACCAATGGATCAGATTCCGAGATATATACAGAATAAATATCATCCTGAGAAAATAAAATATCATCATCAGAAGCTAGAGGACATACTTCAGGTTACCTACGGCTGTGTAATATATCAGGAGCAGGTAATGCAGGTTTTCAGAGATCTTGGAGGCTATTCCATGGGCAGATCTGACTTGGTTCGAAGAGCCATGTCCAAGAAAAAGGCTGATGTAATGGCGAAGGAAAGAGAAAACTTCATAAATGGAATAGTAGAAAATGGTGAGATAAAGGTACAAGGCTGTGTAAGAAATGGCATTAGCGCAGAAATTGCCACTGAAATATTTGACGAGCTGGCAGAATTTGCGAAGTATGGGTTTAATAAGTCCCATGCTGCTGCGTATGCAATAATAGCTTATCAAACTGCATGGTTAAAGTATTATTATCCTGTAGAGTTTACGGCTGCTCTCATAACCAGTATTATGGGCAATAGTGCTAAAGTAGCAGAATACATTATGCAGAGCAAAAATCTAAATATAGAAATTTTGCCACCAGATATAAACGAAAGTTATATAAAGTTCACAGTTTATGATAAGAATATCAGATTTGGACTTGCGGCAGTAAAGAATGTAGGCAATAATGCTATAGCCGCTATAATAAGGGGACGAGAGGAAAAGGGACACTTCAAAAGCCTGTATGATTTCTTGAACAAGGTTGATTTAAGTCTCATAAATAGACGTACTGTAGAGAGCTTGATAAAATGCGGTGCCTTTGATAGTCTAGGAGCAAAGAGAAGTCAGATGCTGGCGGTTTATGAGAAGCTGCTAGATAGTGTACAGGATCAGAAAAAACGAAATGTTGAAGGTCAGCTTTCATTTTTTGATACAATAGAAAGCTCAGATACTTTGGAGCAAAACCTATATCCAAATATTGAAGAATACGCTCAGAATGAATTGCTTTCAATGGAAAAGGAAATGCTTGGATTATACATCAGCGGTCATCCATTGCTTGAATACAAAGATATATTAACTAACAAGACTAGTATAACCACAGCAGAGCTGATAAAGACAAATGATGAGGATGACGTAGAAGTAGAGACGGATTTTAGCTATGACAACAAACGAGTAATAATTGGCGGAATAGTGGTAAGTATAAAGCAAAAAAGCACCAAGAACAATAATATGATGGCGTTTGTTCAGCTTGAGGATTTATACGGTACTATTGAGCTGATAGTCTTTCCTAAAACCTTTGAGGAATACGGAAAGTTTATAAAGACAGACAGTATAGTGCTGGTAGAAGGTAAGGTTAGCCAAAGAGAAGATGAGGAAACAAAAATCATATGTCAAAAGATAAGACCCTTGACAGAAGCAGTGCAAGAGAATACAGGAAAGCTCTATGTGAAGATAAATACATCAACGCAACCTGATATACTTGAGCATATCAAGAAGATATTGAGTGGTTATAAGGGTCAACAGCCTGTATATGTAGTTGACGATAGCAGAAGAACAACCGGCAATAAAGCACAGATTATGATTGCAGATAAAGCTATGTGGGTTAATATCCAGGATTCACTTATTGAGGAGCTTGGCAAGCTTCTAGGACAGGATTGCGTAGCAGTAAAAAAATAAAGGTTTCTATATTGCTATCCGATAATATTTATATATGAATCGAGTAAGATATATTGGATAGCAATATAAAAAAAAGGAATAATATTTTTGTTGTTTATAATGAATAGAAAACGTACTATTCTATAATACTTTTAACAAATATATGAGTTAAGAAGTAACCACTAGGTAACAAATAGGAGGCAGCATTATGTGGACAGTAGTATATTTAGCAAAGAACAAAAAAATAGCTGAGAAAATCAGTGACATTATTTCACAAGAGGGTGTATTGACAAAGATAGAATCTGTAGGAAAAAGTCCTAATGAAGAAGAGGGCTACTATGAAATACTAGTTCCCGAAAGTGAAGTAGAGGAAGCTCATAGCATTATAATAGAACTAGGGTACTAGATAAGGTTTGAAAAACACTATCAGTAATTTTGTTTTGCAGACATGGGACATAATATGACCAAGTGGGACAAGATACATAAATGAGCCTACGCAATAAACATAAACTAATATTTACTGTATGAATGGAGGATTCTATGAAGAACATTGCGGTTTTAACAAGTGGGGGAGACGCACCTGGAATGAATGCTGCTATAAGAGCGGTGGTTCGGGCGGGTATAAATAAAGGCTTAAGGGTTTATGGCATAAGAAGAGGCTACAATGGCTTGATTCAAGGGGATATAGAAGAAATGGATATGGCATCTGTGGCTGATATAATCCAAAGAGGAGGTACTATACTCAGAACTGCAAGAAGTGAAGAGTTTATGACTCCTGCAGGGCTGGAAAAGGCTGTAAATGTTGCTAAAGTATTTAATATTGATGGCATTGTTATAATTGGTGGGGACGGTTCCTTTGCAGGAGCACAAAAGCTTACAGAAAGAGGAATTGCATGCATCGGAATACCTGGAACAATAGATAATGACCTTGCCTATACTGATTTTACTATTGGTTTTGATACTGCGGTAAACAATGTACTAGATGCTATAAATAAAATAAGAGATACCTCCACTTCTCACGAACGAGCCAGCATAATTGAAGTAATGGGAAGACATTGCGGAGATATTGCATTGTATTCAGGTATAGCAGCAGGCGCGGAGAGTATTATTATTCCGGAAGTTCAGCATTCCATTGATGATATTTGTAAGAATCTGATACAGGGTAAAAACAGAGGCAAGCTGCATAGTATAATAGTACTTTCGGAGGGCGCGGGAGACGGAATTAAGCTTGAAGCAGAAATTAGAAGCAAGGTAGATATAGAGGTTAGAACAACAATACTAGGCTATATCCAAAGAGGCGGCAATGCAACGGCTGTAGATCGTCTGTTAGCAAGCAGAATGGGAGCAAAAGCGGTAGAACTTTTGATTGATGATAAAGCAGGAAGAGTTGTCGGAATAAAAGATAATAAAATATTTGATATGGACATAAATAAAGCTTTGGACATGAAACGGGAATTTAAAAAGGATTTATATGATTTGGCTGATTTAATTTCCAACAATCAGCAGTATTAAAATTGTTCTTATACTCCTAGGCTAAAAGTATAGTCTTAAATCAGCATAAATGCTATAATAAATGGGTGTATTATGAAATATAATTTTACATGGATGTAATATATATCTATATAAAATGTAAATTAATATTAAGTATAGAGGGGGAGTATGATGTCTACTCTAGTTGGAAATTGTCTTATTGCACAATCAGGAGGACCAACTTCTGTGATTAATGCAAGTGCATGTGGTGCTATTCAGGAGGCCTTTAAAACAGGTGAAATAAATGAAGTTTATGGTGCCTTAAATGGTATAGCAGGAGTATTAAATGAAGAATTGTTTTCCTTTAATCAGGAGTCGCCAGAAGAGATAGAGCTGCTTAAGGTGACACCAGCATCTGCATTAGGTTCATGCAGATATAAACTGAAATCCTTAGAAAAAAGTGAAGAAGATTTTAAGAGAATAATTGAGGTGTTTAAAGCACACAATATAAGATATTTCTTTTATATTGGCGGCAATGACTCTATGGATACTGCTAATAAGGTAAGCCAATATGCACAAAAGGTGGGCTATAATCTTAAATCGATAGGTGTACCAAAGACCATAGATAATGACCTGCCTGTAATAGACCATACACCTGGTTTTGGAAGTGCAGCAAAGTTCATTGCAACCTCAATAGAGGAAATTGGGCTGGATGCAAGAGTTTACAACTACAATACTGTAACTATATGTGAGTTAATGGGTAGAAATGCAGGCTGGTTAACTGCTTCAGCCGCCTTAGCAAAGAAGTATGAGGACGATGCACCTCATTTTATATATCTTCCAGAGGTGACTTTTACATTAGAGCAGTTTGATAAGGACGTAAGATATGCTTTGGAAAAATACAATTATGCAGTAATTGCTGTATCAGAAGGTATTAAGAATGAGAAGGGACAGTACATTTCAGAAATGTGCCAAAACTTACAAGCAAAGGATGCCTTTGGACACGTGCAGTTAGGGGGAGTATCCACAATACTTGAGTCCTATGTATCACAAAACATATGTAAAAAGGTAAGAACAGTAAACTATAGCACGATTCAAAGAAGTTCTGCTCACTGTGCATCACTTACAGACAATGAGGAAGCATACCTATGTGGTCAAATGGCAGTCCGATATGCTATTGAAGGACATACAGGCAAAATGGTAGGCTTATTCAGAGAAAATGCTGATGATTACAAGTGTACAACACAGCTTGTAGATCTCGATGATGTTGCAAACAAAGAAAGAAAAATTCCTAGAGAATGGATTACAGAAGAAGGCAACAACGTAAAACAAGAAGCTGTTGATTATATAAGACCATTAATTATAGGTGAAGTAAAAATAAAAATGGAAAACGGCATTCCAAGATACTGTAGACTAAATAAGAGACTTATAGAGAAAAAACTGGATACCTGGAATGTAAAATAAAGTTCTAAGGTAGGGATGAATTTATGAGAAAAACAAAAATTATATGCACAATAGGGCCAGCTAGTGACAGCGAAGAAATGTTGACTAAGCTTATTAATGAAGGCATGAATGTGGCGAGGCTTAATTTCTCACATGGAAGTCACGAAGAACATAAAAATAGAATAGATATAATAAAGAAGGTTAGACAGCAGCTTCAGAAGCCTATAGCAATTATGCTGGATACTAAGGGTCCAGAGGTAAGACTAGGAAGCTTTAAGGGTGGAAAAACTGAAATAATAACAGGGGCTCGATTTACTTTAACTACTAAAGAAGTAATGGGAGACAGCACTGTATGCACCATTACATATAAGGAGCTGCCGCAAGAGGTAATGCTGGGTGCCAGAATACTTATCGCTGATGGCTTAATTGAGCTTAAAGTTCTTGATAAGACAGACACAGATGTAATATGCGAAGTAGTAAACGGCGGAGACCTTTCGGATAAGAAAAACGTAAATATACCAGGTGCAACATCTAAGCTGCCAGCTATTACAGAAAAAGATATCAAAGACCTGATATTTGGAATACAAAATGATGTTGATATTGTAGCGGCATCCTTCATAAGAAAAGCCAAAGACGTTATACAAATAAGAAAGATATTGGAAGAAAACAATGGAAGCTACATAAGTATTATATCCAAGATTGAGAACCAGGAAGGCGTAGACAATATAAACGAGATACTCAAGGTATCTGATGGCTTAATGGTTGCAAGAGGAGATTTAGGAGTAGAGCTACCTGCAGAGGAAATTCCTCTAACTCAAAAAATGCTTATAAAGAAGTCAAATGAAGCGGGAAAACCTGTTATAACAGCTACTCAAATGTTAGATTCTATGATTAGAAATCCTAGACCTACAAGAGCCGAGGTTACGGATATTGCAAACTCGATTTTTGATGGTACCGATGCTATTATGCTTTCGGGGGAGACTGCAGCAGGCAGATATCCTATTGAAGCGGTAAAAACAATGTCTACTATAGCTGAACGTACAGAATTAGACATAAACTATGGAAAATACATAAGTGGTTTGGACTTTAAAGGTGAAATTACAATTGCAAATGCAATCAGCCATGCTTCTTGTACAACCGCTTATGATCTTGGGGCAGCGGCTATAATAACACCTACTCAGTCAGGCTCAACACCTAGGATGGTATCAAAGTTTAGACCAAAGGCGCCTATTATAGCAGCCACTATAGATGAAAGAGTAAGAAGAAAGCTTAGCTTAAGCTTTGGAGTATATTCTGTGCTGATAAAACATACAGACAACACCGATGATTTGATTGAGCAATCTGTCAATCAAGCTATTGCCAATAACTACATAAACAGCGGAGACTTGGTTGTAATAACAGCTGGAGTACCTGCAGGTGTAGCTGGTACAACCAATCTGATAAAGGTTCATATAATTGGTAACATAGTGGCAAAAGGAATAGGTGTAGGATATAAATCAGTGACAGGAAGAGTATCCATAATAAATGATTTAGACAAAGATAGTGATAAGGTACAGAATGGAGACATACTGGTGCTTGTTAACAGTGATAAGGAAACTATGCCTTTAATGGATAAAGCTTCTGCATTCATTGTAGAGCAAGGAGGAATAACTTCTCATGCAGCAATAGTGGGTATAGCCCTAGGTAAGCCTGTTATTGTTGGAGTTAAGGATGCTTTAACACTTCTTAAGGATGGTCAAACAGTTACAATGGACACTACTAGAGGTGTGATATATAAAGGAACTGCAAGGGTTCTTTAATACTTAGTATGTGAGGAGCAATATATGACAGAGAACTACTATGAAAGCAAAATTAGAGTGAGATATGCCGAGACAGACGCTATGGGCATAGTTTACCATTCTAACTATTATGTATGGTTTGAAGTAGGCAGAGGGGATTTTTTGAGAAGGTTTGACATGAGCTACAAGCAGATGGAGGAAATAGGAATAATACTTCCAGTAGTTGAAACTCATTGCAGATATAGAATACCCGCCGAGTATGATGATTTGCTTACTATCAGAACACAAGTAAAGGAACTGGGAGTAGTAAGGCTCAGCTTTCAATATCAGGTTATAAGGGACCTTGACAATACATTGTTAGCAGAAGGCGAAACAGTACACGCCTTTACCGATAAAACAAAAAAACCTATAAATATGAAGAAAAAAAACAGTGAGTTATATGACTTGCTGATGAAGGTTGCAAATAAAGATAAAGAATAAGTAAATTATTACACAAATATTTATTATACGTAGTAAATTTTGGTATAAAACCAATTACGCGTGTCAATAATTATAATAATAATATACTGGGAACTGATTCAATTTTGCACCCGCAAAGGGTGCGTTTTTTTTCTTTCTAAACAGTTGATTAAGTTATAAAGAAGTGTTATATTGAAAGTAGTTAATTGATTATATGATTTTATATTCATCTAATATTATTCCGCACAAGGAATGCGAGAGGAGAAGTTAACAAAATGAAGGATATCAGAAATGAAAAACTTGCAGCAGTGCTGTTAAACCACTCTCTAAAGGTAAAAGCAGGGGAGAATCTTGTTATTAGAAGCAGCTACAACGGAAAGCCTTTGGCAGATGAGGTATACAAGCAAGCTATTAAATTAGGCTTGAATGTCTTTACTCAAATAACATTAAGTGAGCAGTCAAAATTCTTCATGGAGAATGGAACACAAGAGCAATTTGAAAACATGAACAAGTTTCTTGAGCCTGTATATGAGCAAGCAGATGCTTTTGTAGTAATTGAAGCTCCTGACAATGTTAAAAATCTTTCTAAGGTTGATCCTGAAAAGAATATGCAATATAGCAAGATTGCAAGTTTTGCATCAAAAATGATTATGGAAAAAAGATGGGTAATGACAAACTTCCCAACACATTCCTTTGCACAGGAAGCTGATATGTCACTTGAAGAATACGAAGATATGCTGTTTGATGCTACTTTGGTAGACTATCAGAAGATGGATAGAGATATGGACAAAGTTATCAATATCTTTGACAAAGCTGAAACAGTTAGAATAGTTGGTAAGGATACTGACTTAACCTTCAGTATTAAAGATAGAAAAGGCATCAAATGTAGTGGTAGCAATAATATACCAGATGGTGAGGTATTCTACGCACCAATAACAAACTCAGCAAATGGACATATATACTATGAATTCCCTGCTATTAGATATGGGGTTCAGGTTGATGGAATAAGACTTGAGTTTAAGGATGGAAAGATAGTAAAGGCTACAGCTGAAAAGAATGAGGAATTCTTAAACAAAATACTTGACTCCGATGAAGGTGCAAGATTTATAGGTGAGTTTGGTATTGGATTTAATTATGGTATACAAAAATTTATTAAGAATATATTATTTGATGAAAAGATAGGAGGCACGATACACTTAGCTGCAGGAAACGCTTATGAGGAATCAGGCGGAGACAACGTATCAGTGGTACATTGGGATATGATTAAGGAGCTAAGAGTTGACGGTGCAATTTATGCAGATGGCAAGTTAGTCCAAAAAAATGGATCCTTCATATACGAATAATCTGTGAAAAAGTATAAGGTTAAGCGAAAGCTTAACCTTATACTTTTTTTGCATTATTTAGGGCAAAATAAAAATAATAAACTTTAAAAACTAAGGAGTGATTTATTTGGATAGGGATAATATTACTGATATACTAATAGGTGATAATGAACAGAGAGAGCAAAGAATACATGAGCTTCTTAGGGCAAGGAAATCACTTAATATTAATGCAGAAATGAACAAGGTCTCCACTTTAGGAGGGAGAATGTCTGATAGACTTGCAAAGTTTGCAGGCAGTTGGTCTTTTCTAGCTTTTTTTGGAGTCGTAATTTTTACATGGGCAATAATTAACACAACTTTAGTTTTGACAAGCCCCTTTGATCCATATCCTTTTGTTTTTTTAAATCTTATACTAGCCTGTGTATCATCGTTACAAGCCCCAGTAATAATGATGAGTCAAAACAGGGAATCCCAAAAGGATAGATTAAGAGCAGAAAATGATTATCTGGTTAATTCAAAGTCAGAAATAATACTGGAAGACATGCATATGAAGGTTGATGTGCTATTAGATGAACAGAATAAGTTGAAAAAACAGCTCAATGATATTATGATTAGTATGAAGAATGACAGTCTAAGGAGCGAAATAGATGGAAAAATTGATACCAGTAGAGAAGAACAAAGAATATACAATAGAGATAACAGGACTCACTAGTGAAGCAATGGGTGTTGGTAGGGTAGAAGGCTTCACTGTATTTGTGGAAGGTGCTTTGCCAGAGGAAACAGTGGTCGTTAAGATAGTAAAAATCCAAAAGACCTTTGCCTTTGGGAAGCTTTTAAGTATAGACAGACAGTCAAAGAGCAGGGTAGCACCGGTATGTGGCTTGATGAAACGCTGTGGAGGCTGCCAACTACAGCATCTTGACTATAAGGCACAGCTTGCAAATAAAACACAGATGGTCAAGGATGTTATGGAAAGAATAGGTGGCTTTAAGGATATTACAGTCCATGATACTATTGGTATGGAAGAGCCCTGGAGATACCGCAACAAAGCGCAGTTCCCCGTGGGCTTTTCTGATGATGTAGTAATAGGCTTTTATGCCAACCGTACCCATGATATTATTGACACTGACAAATGTGTTATACAAGATGAGATAAATGATAAAATCATTGAGATTTTCAAGGAATATATAAAGAAATTTAAGGTTTCTGTTTATAATGAAGAAGCTCATAAGGGAATTGTTAGGCATATTGTAACTCGCAAGGGCTTCAAGACCGGTGAAGTTATGGTTTGCATAGTGGCAAATGGAGAGAGTCTACCTAATGTGGATTATTTAGTTGACATGTTGATAGATAGAGTACCTGAGATAAAGAGTATAGTACTAAATATGAATAAGAAGCAAACAAATGTGATACTGGGAGATAGAAATGTTGTATTATATGGGGAAGCGGCTATATACGACTATATAGGGCAATTTAAATTTAGAATATCGCCGAACTCCTTTTTTCAGGTGAACCCTGTGCAAACAGATGTGCTGTACAACAAGGCTTTGGAATATGCAGCTTTAAATGGTAGTGAAACAGTTTTTGATGCATACTGTGGTATAGGTACAATATCTTTATTTTTGAGCCAGAAGGCAAAGAAGGTTTATGGAGTAGAGATAGTACCTCAAGCCATAGACAATGCTAAGGAAAACGCTGTGCTTAACAGTGTGGACAATGTGGATTTTATATTGGGAGAATCGGAAAGAGTAATACCTGAGCTATATAATAAAGGCATCAAAGCAGATGTAATAGTGGTAGACCCACCTAGAAAGGGCTGTGGTCAGGAGCTATTGGATGTAATCGCTGAGATGCAGTGTCCGCGGGTGGTGTACGTGTCTTGCAACCCTGCTACTTTGGCAAGGGATTTGAAGTATTTGGGGGAGAAGGGGTATGTGGTAGGGGAGGTACAGCCTGTGGATATGTTTCCGCATACTGGGCACGTTGAGTGTGTTGTCTTGATGTCAAGAGTTGAGAAATAAGGACTGCTCAAAACACTGATAATAAAGGGTTTCCGAGATTGGAAGATATTCTGCCTAATATCCGGCAGCACCTCTTAACCTCGGAGATCCTTATTTTTATGTTTTGAAGAAACAAATCCACTGTAAAAATGTGCGTAGGGTCGAGGAGATAGATTAGATAACTACATAGGGTTGTGGAGATAGGATAGATGTAGTATTGGTTAGTAAGTCGGATAGACGAAATTAAATCAATTTTTTAGGCGACAAGTAAAACATTAGTTTTAAGAACGTTTTTGGTATTGAGATGGTTACTTTCAAAATTGAGTAGAAATACGGACTTTTCAATTCAGCTGAAGTATCTATTGATTAAATCTATCCTATTCTATTGAAAAACGAATATTGTTATGATATAATGATATTCGTTATTATCTAACGAAATCCGATATTTAATACCCTGAGGTGATATCATTGATTAAGATAAAATTATCTGAATTACTAGGTAAAAATAAAATGACAAGAAAAGCTCTTGCTGAATTAGTTGGTGTGCGTCCAAACACCATCGGTGATTTGTATCAGGAAAAAGTCAAAAGAATTGACTTGGAATTGCTTAATAGTATTTGTAAGGTTCTTGATTGTGAACTAAGCGATTTACTTGAATATCAAGCAGACGAACAAAAATAATAGTACAACTGGAAAAGGTGATAAAATGAGATATTTAGGAAGCAAAGTAAAATTGCTGAATACTATAGAAGAAATTATTAAAAAATATGACATTCAAGGGTCTACATTCGGAGATTTATTTGCAGGAACAAGCTGTGTCGGTGATTATTTTAAAGATAGATATAAAATACAATCTAACGACTTTTTATACTACTCATATGTTATAAGTAAAGCGAAATTAAATAACAGTACGATTCCTTCTTTTTCAAGTTTTTCTAAAGAATATAAAAGAAACATTTTTGATTGGCTAAATTCTCTTGAATATACTGCAGACAGCAATTATTTTATTTATAATAATTACACACCGATTGGCGGAAGGATGTTTTTTACGGAAGATAACGGAAAAAAGATAGATGGAATTAGAATAAAGATTGAGGATCTGTATAGAGATAAATCTATTTCTGAAAATGAATATTTTTTCCTTTTAGCTTCTCTTATTGAAAGTACTACAAAGTTCTCAAACACTTCAGGTACTTACGAAGCTTTCTTTAAATTTTGGGATTCTAGAGCAACAAAAGACTTTGTCTTGGAACCACTTGAAATGAATGAACAAAAACTTTTCGATCAAAATGATGTATACAATGAAGAAACTAATAATTTAGTAAGAAGAATTGAAGGAGATATAGCATACATCGATCCTCCATATACTGTAACTCAGTATGTTTCAGCTTATCATATGTTTGAGACTATCGCTAAATATGATTCACCCGATATAAAAGGAGTGGGGGGGAAAAGAGAAAGAGGAGATAAAAACTCATTATATGCCCAAAGAACAAAGGCGTTACAAGCCTTTGAAGATTTGTTTAGACAGATAAAGTACAAACATATTTTGATAAGCTACAGTAATCAAGGACTTGTTAATCTAGATGACCTAGTCGAATTGGCAAAGCTATTTGCAAAAGATAGTAAAGTATACATTGAAAGCACGGAATACGTAGAGTACCAGAATCATCGGTCAAGCAACAAGAGGAACGGTGAAAACCTTAATGAGGTAATAATATATTTTCAGAAGGATATGTCTTTAAATAAGTCTCCACTCAATTATTCTGGTAGCAAGGATACTTTGCTTCCAGCAATAATCAAAGAGCTTCCTCCTTCTGTCAATACTTTTGTTGATGTTATGGGAGGTGCATTTAATGTTGGAGCAAACATCGCGGCTACTTCCTGTGTTATTTATAATGAACTCAATCCGTATGTGTATGAAATTATGGAATGGATTCTAAAAACTGATAAAAGCAAAGTTGTCAAAACCATTGAAAAAAGCATTGCTAAATACAAGTTGGAAAAAAGTGAAAAGGAACCATTTGATAAATTGCGCTTAGCGTATAATGAAGGTGAAAACTCTCCACTTAATTTGTATCTGCTCCATATGTATTCATTTCAAAATATGATTAGATTTAACGGAGATCATAAGTTTAACACTCCAATTGGAGTGGCAGGATACAGTGAAGATATAAAGCAACGAATACTAAATTTTAAAGTCAAAGTGCAAAATCTACAAATGATGAATGTTGACTATACAACAATTAATTGGAGTGAATATCCTTCAGATACAGTCTTTTATTTTGACCCTCCTTACTTTATTACAAGCGCTGCTTATAACGATGGAAAGAGAGGAATGAAAGGTTGGTCTGCCGATGAAGAAGTAGAGTTGATAAATACATTAAGCTACATTGATTCATTAGGGTATAAATTTATCCTGTCAAATGTTATCCATCATAAAGGCAGAACAAATCATCTGCTCCAAAAATGGGCAGAAGACCATAAATACCGTGTTATTGAAATAGGTACAAGTGGTTGGCGCTATGCAAAAAATGAAGTCCTAATAATGAATTATTAAGGGGGTGTATTAATGAATCATATTCTTGTTTTGCCAGAAGAATTTGAAACAAAATTAAATGAAGCACATGCAGATAATGATATTCATTCAAAATGGCTTCAAATTGGTGTCGATACAGTTCAAGATATGATAAATAGAATCATATCTGAAATGAACGAAAGATTTCCTAAATTGAGCATTACCAATTATAGGGCAGATAATAAAGATAATATAAAAGAGACTATTGGAAACAGAGGAAGCAATTCTGTATATGCCGGATATTTTGAAACTGAAAAAGGTAATGTAGACGGTCTGTTTTTTTATATTCCACCTTCACTTAACTCAGGAAATGATCTTCTAACCAGACAAGTTTTGCCTAGTTTGTTAGGGATTTATGAAGGAATATCTCAGGATATGGTTGATTTACATTTTAATAATAGACCAGTATATATTTTAAATATAAATGAGACAAATAGATCAGAACAGAGAGCCGTAAAAGTAAGTTTTATATGTGCAGAATTACTTGAATTTAAATATCTGGATATATTTGGACGAGAGTTTCATGATGTTATAACGAGCCTTAATGGGGAAGATGATGATGAATTTCAGATAACTTCTTTAACTAATTTTAATCGGTTATTTGCAACAAATGGTAACAATGAACTGTTTGTAGTTGATGATGAGGAGAAGGTGTTGCAGCTACTTTCAACGAAACTTACTACGTCAACGAATCCATCTGCCGAAATGTATAGATATTGTTTGAAAGTATTACCAGCAATCTATATGGCAATTGACGCGGGGTATCAAGTTAATATAGATGCTTTTGATAATGTACAGATGGGTATGTTTGATGTCATCAGAGCTTATGTTTCTAAAATCTAACGTGATAAATATTAGGAGGGAAAATAAATGCAGATAATTTATTATGGGGCTCCAGGTACAGGAAAAAGTTATATTGTAGATGAGCTGGTAAAAGCCTCTGGTGTTGGTGATGATAGAATTTTTAGAACTACATTCCATCCAGAGTATACATATAACGATTTCGTTGGACAATTGCTACCTAAAGTCCAGAATACAGCAAGCGGTGCCACTAGTATCAGCTATGAATTTACAAAGGGAGTATTTACAAGAGCATTAGAAAAGGCATACGAAGATACTGCTAAAAAGGTATTTTTAATAATTGAGGAAATGTCAAGAGGAGATTGTGCAGGTATTTTTGGAGATATTTTTCAATTATTAGATAGAGAATCTCAAGGTGTAAATAAAGGTTATAGTAAATACTTTATCAATAACGACATCATTGCAAAAGACATAATAGCAATTGCTGACGATAAAGTTAAATTACCTCCAAATTTAAATATTTTGGGAACTGTTAATACGAGTGACCAAAATGTATTTGTAATGGATACGGCATTTAAAAGAAGATTTGAATGGCATTATATAAGCACTAAGCCAGAACCTGTAGGAGGTCCATATAAAAACAATATTGACATTGAAGTAGTTATAGACCCTGCAGGAACCAAAAAGTCAGTTAAGTGGGTTGATATCTATGGAACTTTAAATAAATTCATATCAGACTCACGATTTTTAGGACTTGGTGAAGATAAGCAGTTAGGGCAATTCTTTATAGAATTTAAAATTGGAGGTACTTCAAGCGATCATAAAGATCAAGTGAAAAATAAGTTGCTACACTACTTATGGAGTGATATTCATAATTCAAGTTATAATTCTGAAGTTAGTTTGTTTGATTTATCAATAACAAGTTTTTCTGAATTGTATGATGCTTTTGAAGATGATAAAAAAGTTTTTAGTGATAAGTTTTTAGAGTGTATAGAATTATGGTTAAGAGGCAGTTTATGATTCTTTGGTGAATAGGGGTGGTGGTGATCTAATGAATTTCCAATATGGACAAGATAGTAATAGTGTTAATGGCATAGATTTATCACCTTTTAACCTTCAAAAAGGTGATACAAAATATCTAAAATCCGACAACAGAGATGTGTTTGATTTTGTTGGCTTTGTTTTAGATGAAGCTAATGTCTTATCTGTTTTTCCGAAGCATTTTTACAGTGATTTAGAGTTGAAAGTTATGAATCAGTGCAAAAAAGCAAATAAAGAAGATATTAAGCTATTGTTTGATGTTTTTGTAAAATATTCAATGGAAGTAGCTACTACTGCAAAAGCGACTAAGTATATAGGAGCAAAACCAGAGTTTATCTCTGATTATCCTTTTGCTCCTTTTTTTGAAGTGTATAAGTATTACCGCCATTATGGTATTTATCGTGAAAGTGATATTGAAATAAAGCCAAATTCAAATGGATCAGTTGCATGGAAAAGTACGATTCAAAAGGCACAGGTCATAGTTAGTGATGGAAACTTGCTTTTCTCTCCCCTTTACAGAAAGAAAAAACGACAACAGAACGTTTTCTTGAGCGAGTGCATGGTGTTTGTTATCAATCATACAATTAATAGTTTCCCGTATTTTATTTCGTTACCCAAAACCGGTTATAAGATGAGTTCTTTTAATTTTATCAAACATCGGGAATATACACTGCAGCAGCTGAGACAGATTAATAGTAAAACGTTTAAAGATGCGCACAAGAAATTGATAGCGCACTTAATTGATTTTTTTGAACAATACAAAAAATCGCCAAAAGGCGGTGATACCCATATCAAAATTAATTATTTTGATAAAATATGGGAGCGGATGGTTGCAAAATACCTTAACAAATATTTTAAATGTGTTGATGAAGCCGCTGACTCTATAATATTTGACAAAAGTTTAATAGCATCCCCATTGATGCTTGAAGCTAAAGAGCTTTCTGTGGATGACTCTTCACATAAGTTTAAAATAAGATTAGACCATTATGGGAAACATGAGGATTCGCTATACATTTTTGATTCCAAATATTACAACAGTATCTCAGAGTTGAACTATAAGCAATTCTCTTATAATGAGATACTTAGGGGTAGTATTTCAAATGACACTAAAATATACAGCGCTTTAATTCTACCATATAATTTTACCTGTTCAAAGTTACATTTTTCATTATCACATGGTTTTTTAGGAGACCGAATAACGGGAACAAAAATTATGGAGCAGTATCTCAACATAAAGGAAGTAATGCAAACCTATATATCAAAGTAATTTGTGTAGGGAGGAAATTACACATGGCAGGCAATCGTTCATTTAAGGATTATGTGGCAGATAGATTTTATAATGAGTGTTTTGCTGCCATACAAAGCTATATTGCGGAAAACTACGATGGTTTAGACTTACGGTTATACAGAGTTAAAAACATCGGTGGCATAGAATTGTCAGATATAGAGGTGAAATTTTTATCTGTTAATGACTTACCGGATATGAAAATCGAATTTGATGTTGCTGTAGAATCTGAACTTGAAGCTAGGGAGTCAGATTATCACTACGATGAATCGGAAACGTGCAAGCAGTGGTTTATGCTGAAATGTTTCGGTGATTTGGATTGCAATTTGGATGACATTACAATTTCCAGTGTAACGGAGTATACCAGCAAAAATAGGCAACCCAAACCTATGTCGGACTCACTTGTTCCTATCATTTATAAAGATGATTTAGAATCTGTTGCTACAGATATCCTTCGAAGGAATTATCCTGAAGCATTGCAAACACCAATGGCAATAGAACCACAGAAGCTTGCAGAGAAAATGGGTCTCGAAATAAAAATGCGAGATATTACTAAGGATTTTACTGTCTTCGGACAGATATATTTTCATGACTGTGATGCTGAATTTTATGATGAAGACAGTGATGAAATGGTACAGGCTCATGTGGATGCACGTACTATTTTTGTGGACCCAAAAGCATACTTCCTTCGTAATCTCGGCTCAGTCAACAATACCATTGTGCACGAGTGCGTTCATTGGGATCAACACAGAAAAGCATTTGAGCTGGAGCGGCTATATAACAGTAGTGCCACACGAATCAAGTGTCAAGTAGTCGGCGGTATTAAAGACAATAGCAGGGATGCGACTGACTGGATGGAATGGCAGGCAAATGCTCTCGCACCAAGGATTCAAATGCCACTTTCAACGTTCAAGACCAAAGCGTTTGAACTTATCAAGCAATTTCGTGCAGAACTTGGAACGTTTGAACTTATAGATATAATGGAGCCAGTTATTGATTCATTGGCGACGTTCTTTACTGTATCTCGTGCCTCAGCAAAAATCCGTATGATTGATGCCGGATTTGAGGAAGCTATCGGAACCTTTACATATATAGACGGTCGCTATGTCAAGCCACATAAAACTAAAAAGGGTACCTTACAAAGAAATCAGACATTTTCGATTGGCGCGCAGGATGCTGCAATCCAAAGCCTAACCAACCCTGCAATGAGCGCTCTGATAAGAGATGGTAGCTATCAATATGTTGATTCTCACTTCGTTTTAAATCATCCGAGGTATTTAACCCAGGATGAGAATGGAGTGACCGTATTAACCAATTTTGCACGAAACAATATGGAAGAGTGCTGTTTGGTTTTCGATTTATCGGTCAAGTCTGGTTGCAAGGAAAGATACCATAGTGAATGTTTTCTCAACCGTGACAAGGCATCGGATATTGATTTCGACATAAAATATTGTAATGGTTTTGAGTATGCAACTCCAGAAAGGAAAGCCAAAATACTGGCTGATACATTGGCGGACGAAATGCGAGTCTACAATGAACTTCCAACAAGTTTTACAAAGTCCCTTCAAATGGTATTTAACTGGAAGGATGTTACCTTTGTAGAAATAGAAAAAAGAACAATGCTGAGTTCAAAAACGGTAAGTCGAATTGTCAACGGAGAAAACCAAGGGTCAATTAATTCCATAATTTTGATTTGTCTAGGACTTCATCTGCCTCCTGAAATCAGTAAGCACATTATTGATAAATCACCGTTCTCATTGAGCTTCAGCAATCAGAGTCATCTTTGGTATAATTTTGTATTGACTCACCTTTATACAAAGTCGATGGACGAAATCAGAGTCTTTTTACAAGAACACGGTGCAGATGCATTATAAAAATTAAAAATACTTTATTGAGAAGCGGACACGGGATGTCCGCTTTTCGCATCTAAAAATCTATATGAGCCATACATGAATCCTATTAAGGGGTTTGTGTATGGCTCTTTTTTGTTGTTTTGTATGTTTTTATACGAAAAAGGCATCTTTCTAACCTCAATTATAACGGACATGAGGTGTCCGACCAGGCTGTCCTTTTTTAACTTACAATAAAAATAGACGGAGGACAAGTTCTTCGCAAGTAGGAAAACTAGATAGTTCCTCGTCTATAAAAAAATATCAAAATGCCTGATTTGCAATAAGGCAAAGGATACATATTGTTTCGTACCAGTCCGCAAGGACTGTGGCGTTGCAATAGAAGTACCTTCCCTTGTTGCGCTCATTTTCAGGATAAAAGGGTCTGTGTACTTCAAAGCACAGACCTTTTTGTGTGTATCCTTTGCCGCCAATGCAGTCCGGCGGAAAGGACGCAAAAAATGAGGATTAGAATTCTGTACGACAACAAACCCACCTATCTGGAGGTACCGGACAAGGACTGTACCGTAATGATTGACTCAGATTATGAAGAGCGCCTCTCCTCTGCCGAAGACAAGGAAGCTGTGGCTCGCCGTTCTGTGCAAGAGATTATGGAGGAGCGTTTCAACAAACCTGAGTACAACAACTGGCACAAATTCAACCGCCACTACGGTGAACCAAAGAAAAAGTTCCGCAAAGACGATGAGGCTGAGGATAAATCCGATGCAATGGATTCTTTTCCTGACAACTCAGATGAAGAGACCTGGGAGAAACAGGCAGAGTATGAATATGTCTGTGAAATTATTCGTAAGGCTCTCAAGGAAAAGCAGGCAGAGTTACTGATAGCTATCGTCATGGACGGAGTTTCTGTAACAGATTATGCAAAGCGTGAAGGTGTTTCAGCCAGTGCCATTTCTCACCGTATGGAAACAGCAATTAAGAATTTCAAAAAAGTTTTTCCGAAATCCTCAACTTTCCCCTCTTCCCAAGGCTAAAAGGTAGAGGGCAGCAAATAAACGCTCTCGGAAAGAGGTGAACAACATGAAACATAATTTGCGAATCAGTGTTTCAAAACATCCGCAGTCTGGCGGGATTGTATCCTGTCGCAATGTCACCATAAGGGAGCGTTTCCTTCGTTTCTTCCTTGGGGATATTCAGAAACTGACCATCCTTGTTCCAGGTGATACCGTACAGGAACTTGCCATCTGCGAGACTCAGGAAGGAGGAAAAAGCCATGAGTAAAATCAAGTTGCTCCTTGATGTGGTTTCTGATATTCGTTCTTTGGCAGACAGCTTGCAGGCGGTTGCAGATGTGATGATGGAAAATGAACCTACCGAAACAGCAGAACAAACCACAGCTAAAAAAGAGCCGGTGCCGAAGAAATCAGAAAAGCCCAAGAAGAAGGAAATCACTCTGGAGGAAGTAAGAGCAAAACTTGCAGAAAAGAGTCAAGCCGGACTTACCGCTGAAGTGAGAGAAATCATCAAAAAATACGGTGGTTCTAAACTGAGCGAAATTGCCCCGGAGAATTACGTAGACATCTTGAAAGATGCGGAGGTACTTAGCAATGAGTAATCATGCAGTGCTTTCTGCATCCGGGTCGCATAGGTGGTTGCACTGTCTGCCATCTGCACGATTGGAACTGGAGTTTGAAAATAAGGAATCCAATGCAGCAGCCGAAGGCACTGCCGCCCATGCTCTTTGTGAGCATAAACTTCGCAAAGCACTTCACATGAGGAGCAAGCGTCCTGTTTCGGATTATAACACCGATGAGATGGAAGAACACAGCGATGCTTATGTGCAATTCATAATGGAGCAGCTTGAAGAGGCAAAGCAAAGCTGTAAGGACCCATTGGTACTTATCGAACAGCGCCTAGATTTTTCCTGCTATGTACCACAGGGGTTTGGAACTGGTGATTGCATCATCATTGCGGATAAAAAACTTCATATCATCGATTTCAAGTATGGAATGGGTGTGTTAGTGGATGTGGTGGGAAATCCGCAGATGAAATTATATTCACTTGGTGCTTTGGAAATCTACGACAGTCTGTATGACATCGAGGAGGTTTCCATGACCATCTTCCAACCACGCAGGGAGAATGTCAGTACGTGGACTATCTCGGTAGATGAATTAAATGATTGGGCAGAAAACGAGCTGAAACCGAAGGCACAGAAAGCCTATGACGGTGAGGGTGAATATCTCCCTGGAGAGTGGTGTACCTTCTGCCGAGCAGCGGTAAAATGCCGTGCAAGAGCGGAAGAAAAGCTGAAACTGGCGGAGTCAGAGTTTAAGATGCCACCACTACTTACGGACTACGAAATTGAGGAAGTTCTGTCCAAACTATCTGACCTTACAAAGTGGGCAAATGAAATCATAGCGTATGCCACGGATGCCGCCATCAATCATGGTAAGGAGTGGCACGGGTTTAAGGTAGTCGAGGGCCGATCTGTCCGCAAATATAAGGATGAAGATGCTGTTGCAGAAACAGCCAAGGCAAACGGCTACAAGGATATCTTCCGTCAGAGCCTCATTACCCTCACGGAAATGCAGAAGCTGATGGGCAAGACAAAATTCCAGGAAATTCTCGGTGGACTCATTTATAAACCATCGGGCAAGCCGACTCTCGTTCCAGCATCGGATAAGCGTCCGGCTATGAATGTATCAAACGTATATAACGAATTTAACGAAATATTGGAGGAAAAAGATTATGAATAATCAGAATAGCACTAAGGTAATTACAAGCGTAAACACCCGTCTCAGTTACTTCCACGGTTGGGAACCGGTATCCATCAATGGTGGAGCGGAAAAGTACAGTGTATCAGTACTGATTCCTAAGACTGATACGAATACCATTAATGCAATCAACGCTGCAATAGATGCAGCTATCGAAGAAGGTATTGCAAAGTTTGGCGGCAAGAAACCGAATAAGGCTGCCATCAAGATTCCACTTCGTGATGGTGATGTAGAACGTGACGATGAGGCTTACAAGGGGCATTATTTTGTAAATGCCAACAGCAATACTGCACCTCAGATCGTAGACAAAGCAGTCAGACCTATCCTTGACCGTAACGAGGTATACAGTGGTTGCTATGCAAGAGTATCCTTAAATTTCTATGCTTTTAACTCTAATGGCAACAAGGGTGTAGCCTGCGGACTTGGCAATATTCAGAAGATTAAGGATGGCGAGTCTTTGGGTAACAGAACCAATGCTGCAGATGATTTCAACACTGTTGAAGATGACGATTTCTTGGCATAGCAGTAGAATAACTAATCGGGCGAGGTGGCGGAGGATGTTCTTCTGCCACCTTGTTTGCATTGGAAAGGATGGTATTTAATATATGAAATCTATTTCTATTGATATAGAAACATTTTCAAGTGAAAATCTTCAGAAGTCTGGGGTTTACCGTTATGCAGAAAACCGTGATTTTGAAATTTCATTATTTGGCTATTCGGTGGATGGTGGCGAAGCGCAGGTGGTTGACCTTGCCTGTGGAGAGGAAGTCCCGGGTGAAATTATCGATGCTCTTATGGACGGTTCTATTACCAAATGGGCCTTCAATGCAATGTTTGAACGTGTTTGTTTATCAAAATGGCTTAATCTTCCTCTTGGAGAATATCTTGACCCCGCATCATGGAAATGTTCGATGATATGGTCGGCATATATGGGACTTCCTCTTTCCCTTGAGGGAGTCGGCTCTGTTTTAGGATTGGAAAAACAAAAGTTAACGGGGGGCAAAGACCTCATCAGATATTTCTGTACACCTTGTTCTCCTACAAAATCAAACGGAGGTCGTATTCGTAATCTGCCAGAACACGATACGGATAAATGGGGGCGTTTCAAAGCATATAACCTCCGCGATGTGGAAACCGAGATGTCGATAAAGCAGAGGCTGAGTAAATTCCCTATGCCGGAGAGTGTCTGGGAGGAGTATCATCTCGACCAAGAAATCAATGACCGTGGCATTGCTATTGATATGACATTTGTGAAACAAGCTGTTGCAATCGATGAAAATTCTCGTGAAAAGCTGACTGCTCTTATGCAAGATATGACCAATCTAGAGAATCCAAATTCGGTGCAGCAGATGAAAGGTTGGCTTGCTGATAACGGGATGGAAACAGATACCCTTGGGAAAAAAGCGGTTGTCGAAATGTTAAAGACCGCTCCCGAACCGCTAAGTGAAGTGTTGGAACTTCGTCAGCAGCTTGCCAAGTCCTCGGTCAAAAAATATACAGCGATGGAGAATGCGGTATGTCATGACGGTCGTGCCAGAGGAATGTTTCAATTTTACGGAGCCAATAGAACCGGCAGATTTTCCGGCAGACTGATTCAATTACAAAATCTCCCTCAAAACCATATGCCTGATTTAGAACAGGCTCGTGACTTAGTTCGAAGCGGAAACTTTGATGCACTTACATTCCTATATGATTCTATACCAGAAGTGTTATCGGAACTTATCCGTACTGCCTTTATTCCCCGTGATGGTAAGAAGTTTATTGTTGCGGACTTTTCGGCAATTGAGGCTCGTGTCATTGCTTGGCTTGCAGGCGAAAAATGGAGAATGGAAGTATTCCAAAACGGCGGTGACATTTACTGTGCCAGTGCTTCCCAGATGTTCCATGTACCCGTAGAAAAACACGGCGCGAACGGACATCTCCGTCAGAAAGGGAAAATTTCAGAGCTTGCCCTTGGCTACGGTGGATCTGTTGGAGCATTAAAATCAATGGGTGCTTTGGAAATGGGAATTGAAGAAGATGAACTTCAGCCTCTTGTAACGGCTTGGAGACAGACCAATCCCAATATCACAAAACTCTGGTGGGATGTCGACCGTGCCGTAAAAACCTGTGTTAAGCAAAAAACTCCTGCAGAAACACACGGTATTAAATTCACCTATCAAAGTGGAATGCTCTTTATTACCCTTCTTTCCGGTAGACAGCTTGCCTATGTGAAACCTCGTATGGGAGAGAATATATTCGGCGGTGAGTCGGTTACTTACGAGGGTGTCGGCGGTACGAAGAAATGGGAAAGAATCGAAAGCTATGGTCCCAAGTTTGTAGAGAATATTGTTCAGGCAATCAGCCGTGACATTTTATGTTATGCCATACAGACATTAAAGAATTGTTTCATTGTGGCTCATGTACACGATGAAATTATCATCGAGGCGGATATGAGGATGTCGCTTTCTGCTGTCTGTGAACAGATGGCTAGAACACCAACCTGGGCAAAAGGGCTATTACTTAGTGCCGATGGCTACGAGTGTCAGTTTTATAAAAAAGATTAAATTCATTTTTTAAAATCCTCAACTTTCATTACCTCCTGTGGCTATTAGGTAGAGGGGTTTCCTCTCTGACTATATTACAGGAGGTAATTCGTATGGACGAATTAGTAAGAATCAAATATGAAAATGACCGCCCTACAGTGCTTGGCCGTGATTTACATGAGGTCTTGGAAGTAAAAACAGCGTATAAAGACTGGTTTCCAAGAATGTGTGAGTATGGATTTGTGGAAGGTACAGACTTTAGCTCATTTTTGAGCGAAAGTACCGGTGGCAGACCGAGCATGGATCATCAGCTTACCATCGACATGGCAAAAGAGTTATGCATGATTCAGCGTACTCCAAAAGGAAAGCAGTGCCGCCAGTACTTCCTTGAAATTGAGAAAGCTTGGAATTCCCCAGAGGCAATCATGGCGAGGGCATTACAGTTTGCCAATCAGAAGCTAACTCAAGTAAGACATCAAAATAAATTGCTTGA
The DNA here is from genome assembly GCA_942492835.1 of uncultured Clostridia bacterium. Classification (GTDB taxonomy): domain Bacteria; phylum Bacillota; class Clostridia; order Lutisporales; family Lutisporaceae; genus GWB2-37-7. Next base: position 2,862,640 of record OW818645.1, read on the forward strand.
GGGTACGATTGCCATTCAGAATCAGCAAATTACAGAAATGAAACCGAAGGTATCTTATTACGATGTGGTGCTAAATTGCAAAGACCTTATTTCCACATCGGCAATTGCCAAGGACTATGGCAAGTCTGCTATCTGGATGAACCGTTATCTTCATGAAAAGGGAATCCAGTTTAAGCAAGGAGACATCTGGCTTTTATATCAGAAGCATGCTGAAAAGGGTTATACCAGCACCAAGACACACAGCTACCTGGGCAGTAACGGTGAACAACACACAAAAGTTCATACCTACTGGACCCAAAAAGGCAGACTCTTCATTTACGAGTTGATGAAGGCGGACGGTATCTTGCCTAAGATCGAAATGGAGGCTGTGTGATGGGAATCAACAAATACAATTCAGAAGGTTATTATGACCCGACTCCCCATGAAGCACTGTCCAACATTATCAGAGAGGAGAAGGCAGAAAAGAAATCTGCCTTCAAGCCTCTTGTGTATATCTGCTCCCCATATTCCGGGGATGTGGATGGGAATGTGAAAAAGGCTCGTGCGTTCTGCAGATTTGCCTTGGGGCAAAACTGTATCCCTATTGCTCCCCACCTTATGTTTCCGCAGTTTATGGATGATGCAAACCTAAAGGAACGGGAACTTGCCTTATTTATGGATATCGTGCTGATGGGCAAATGCTCTGAGGTATGGGTGCTTGGTAATGCCATCTCAAGCGGTATGGCAACGGAGATTGAAAAAGCCAAGAAACGCAGGCAGACGGTCAGATATTTCAACGCAGGGTATGAGGAGGTCGAAGACTTATGAAAATTGCAGTCGGCAACAGCCGAATGGATAGAAAGTGGAAAAACAGTGACATCTCATGGGATGCTTTCTGTTCCCGTGTGAAGACCACGCAACGTACCACGGAAACGGTGGAAGAATATCGCAAATTAAAAAGAGGTCAACAGGATGATATCAAAGACGTGGGCGGCTTTGTCGGAGGGCATCTGAAAGAAGGCAGACGAAAGAAAGGCAATGTTTTATGTCGTTCTTTACTGTCTCTTGATATGGATTATGGTACAGCTGATATCTGGGATCAGATCACCATGCTTTTTGATTCCAAATGTTGTGTCTACTCTACACATAAGCACACTCCAGAACATCCGAGGCTCCGTCTGATCATTCCCCTTGCCCGTGAAATCAGCGAAGAAGAGTATGCGGCCGTTGGCCGTATGGTGGCAAAGGAAATCGGCATCGACCTTTTCGATGATACGACCTATGAAGCTCACCGCCTGATGTATTGGCCGTCCACATCATCAAACGGTGTATTTGTCTATGAGGAAACCGATGGTACTCTCCTTGACCCGGATGTTTATCTTTCCAAATATGAAAACTGGCATGATACCAGTACTTGGCCTGCATCTTCTCGGCAATCAGAGATCATTAATCGGAATCTGAAAGAACAGGCAGATCCGCTTTCCAAGGAAGGTGTAGTAGGAACGTTCTGCCGTACTTACACGATTCGTGAAGCGATTGAGAAATTCTTAGGTGCTGTTTATTCCCCATCCGCAATGGAAGGGCGCTATGACTATATCCCGGCTGACAGCAGTGCGGGTGTAATTACTTATGATGATAAGTTCACATATAGCCATCATGCCACCGACCCTGCAAGCGGTCTGCTCCTCAATGCCTTTGACCTTGTGCGTATCCATAAATTCGGTTCCCTCGATGATAAGGTGTCGAGGTCTACGGCTCCAGGTAAGATGCCGTCTTTTGTAGCAATGTGTGAGTTTGCTATAAAGGATGAAGCCGTGAAAGTGGAGTTTGCTAAGGAAAGACAGGAACAGGCTGAGGATGAGTTTGGCGGTGATGATTGGCAGACTGCTTTGGTACTAGATAAGCAAGGCCATGTGAAGGATACACTGGATAACATTGTACTCATTCTGCGGCACGATGAAGATTTGCAGCACATTGCCTTCAACTGCCACCGTGACGGTATTGATGCCAAAGGCGGTCTGCCTTGGGATCAGATTAAAGGTGGTTGGAATGACTCGGACAATGCACTTTTGAAGGTGTACTTAAGCAGTGTGTATGGACTGTATTCTCCGACCAAGACCAAGGATGCCGTGTTAGCGGTAGCTTCAGAAAGAGCCTACCATCCAATCCAAGAGTATCTGAACTCGCTGCCGGAATGGGATGGTATAAGCCGTGTGGAAAATCTGCTGATTGATTATTTCGGAGCAACGGATAACTCCTATACCAAAGCAGTCATTCGCAAAACGATGGTTGCGTCGGTAGCACGTATTTTTAGACCGGGTACAAAGTTTGACAGTGTCCTTATATTAAATGGTCCACAGGGTATTGGTAAGTCAACCTTTTTTGCAAAACTCGCTGGGGATTGGTTTTCAGATAGTTTGACTATTACGGACATGAAAGACAAAGCCGGTCCTGAAAAGCTGCAAGGCTATTGGATGCTGGAACTTGGCGAACTTGCCGGAATGCGTAAGACCGATGTGGAGGTTGTAAAGTCCTTTATCTCCCGTTCAGATGATAAATACAGAGCAAGCTACGGTGTCAACGTAGAAAGCCATCCCCGTCAGTGTGTAATTGTAGGTTCTACCAATGCAGAGAGTGGTTTCCTTCGTGATATTACGGGAAACCGCAGGTTCTGGCCTGTGCGGATCAGTGGTAACGTCAAGAAGAAAGCCTGGCAAATTACTAAAGATGAAGTGCAACAGATTTGGGCAGAGACACTTGTGCATTATGAGAAGGGCGAAAACCTCTACCTTGAAGGCGATGATGTATCCCTTGCAACCGGTGAACAGGCAGATGCAATGGAAACCGATGAACGAGAAGGTTTGGTTAGAACTTATCTGGATACGTTGTTGCCAGATGACTGGGAATCCATGTCTTTGTACGAGCGTAGAAACTTCCTTGGCGGTAGCGAATTTGGCGGAGGTGCCCGTGTTGGAACGGTAATAAGAACCCTTGTCTGCAATATGGAGATTTGGTGTGAGTGTTTCGGTAAGGATGCATCCTCCATGAGAACATCTGATTCCTATGCTATCGGTGCCATTATGAGAAAAATCAGCGAATGGAACAAGTATACCGGGAACAAGAACGGAACAAGCCACTTTTCTATCTATGGAAAGCAGCGAGCTTATTCCCGAACCGAGGAACAAGGGTAAGTTGTTCCATACTTTGTTCCAAAACTGGTTCCTATAAAAAAGCCAGTAATTCAAGTTAAAATCAGCGGTTCGGAACAGGTGGAACAAGAAGTATTCTATTTATTTATAAATCATAAAAAAGAAGAAATTGAGCCTGTGCATACACACATACACGCGCGTATAGGAAAAATGGGTCAAAGTTGTTTTCCTGTTCCGAGCCTTTCTATAGGAGGCAATTATGCTTGAGAAATATATTGAAAAGAAACTGGTGGCGGCGGTAAAAAAGATGGGAGGCATTGCGGTGAAGTTCGTAAGTCCTGGTTTAGATGGGATGCCAGACCGCTTGGTGCTTTTACCTAATGGGAAGATGGCATTTATCGAATTAAAGGCTCCCGGCAAGAAACCCCGCCCGCTACAGATTAGAAGAATAAAGCAGTTGCAGAATTTAGGCTTTGCCTGCTATGTAATTGACAGCACTGAACAGATTGGAGGGACACTCGATGAAATACAGTCCTCATAAATATCAGACCTATGCGACCAACTTCATTTTAGAGCATCCCATAGCTGCAGTATTTTTGGAGATGGGTCTTGGCAAGAGCGTGATTACACTAACTGCCATCTTCGACTTGTGCCTTGACAGCTTTGAAATTGGAAAGGTTCTGGTCATTGCCCCTCTAAGGGTAGCAAGAGATACTTGGCCTGCTGAGATAAATAAGTGGGAACATTTAAAAGGACTTAACTATTCGATGGCAATCGGTACGGAGCAGGAGCGTTTAGCAGCACTTAAGAAACCCGCCAGCATTTATCTTATCAACAGAGAAAATGTGGACTGGTTGGTAAACAAAAGCGGTGTTCCTTTCATTTTCGACATGGTGGTCATTGATGAACTCTCATCCTTTAAGTCCTATGGTGCAAAGAGGTTCAAAAGCTTACTTAAAGTCAGACCCTTGGCAAAACGTATTGTAGGTCTTACGGGTACACCATCCAGTAACAGCTTGATGGATTTGTGGGCAGAGTTTCGTATCCTCGACATGGGTGTAAGACTCGGCAGATACATAACTCACTACCGCAGTTCCCTCTTTACTCCAGATAAACGTAATCAGCAAATGGTGTTTTCATATAAACCCCTGCCAGGTGCAGAAAATGCAATATATAGGCTTATTTCGGATATTACGATTTCCATGAAGTCAGTTGATTTTCTAAAAATGCCGGAATGCGTGATAAATGAAGTGCCTGTGTATTTGAGTGAAAAAGAGCAGTCGGTGTATGAAGGTTTTCGTGAGGAGATGGTTCTTGAGCTTGCTGGTGAGGAAATTGATGCCATGAACGCAGCTGTCCTTTCAAACAAGCTCCTGCAGATGGCAAATGGTGCTATCTATGATGAAGAGAAAAAGGCTCATTTCATTCATGACCGTAAGCTTGATGCCCTTGAGGATTTAATCGAAGGCGCAAACGGCAAGCCTGTCCTAATCGCCTACTGGTATAATCACGATTTGGTGCGTATCAAGGCAAAATTCAAAGTCCGTGAAATTAAGTCTACCAAGGATATCGAGGATTGGAACAACGGAGATATTCCTGTGGCGGTTATCCATCCGGCATCAGCAGGACACGGTCTTAACTTACAAAGTGGTGGTTCTACACTGATTTGGTTTGGACTCACTTGGAGTCTGGAACTATATCAGCAGACGAATGCAAGACTTTGGAGGCAAGGTCAAAATGAAACGGTGGTAATCCACCACATCATTGCAAAAAGTACAATTGACGAGGATGTCATGAGGGCTTTGAAACGAAAGGAAAAGACACAGTCCGACCTTATCAATGCGGTCAAGGTAAACTTAAGGAAAGCGAGGGATAACGTATGATGGATGCTTATGAAAAACTGGCAAATGCCATTGTTCTGCAGGCGGTCAAAGATTACCGATTTGCATTGAAAAGATTGATGAAACATCCACATACCGATTCAGCTTTATATACGAAACGAGAGGTTGAGAGTTTCTTTCGTTCCGGGTTATTCTCCATGCTGACCGCCATTGATCCTGAAATGTTAATCAAAAAACTGAATGAGGAGGTGGTGCGACGATGATGGCAAAGGAGTTTTTGAGACAGGCATACCGTCTGAATGAACTGATAAATTCCGACCTTGAGGAACTGCAAAATTTAAGGGAGTTATCAAGAAGTATTTCATCTCCGGTGTTTGAGGAAAAAATCAGTGGAACAAGAAATACAGACCCGCCTTTTGTAAGGTATGTGGGAAAGATTATAGACCTGGAAAAACAGATACAACAAGAGGTTGACCGTTTGGTAAAGCTGAAGAGCGATATTCGTGAGGCAATTAATCAGATGCAGAACGTTGATGAAAAGCTACTGCTCCGTTATCGCTACATCAACTTCCTTAACTGGGAAGAAATTTGTGTGAACCTTAATGTGTCCATACGTACTGTACACAGACTTCATTCGTCAGCTTTACAGCACTTGAAAGTACCGCAATAAAAAAGTTGGCACACGATGGCACAGTATGTCACTGTTTGTCCGCTGTGAAAGCAGTATAATGATAGTATAGAAAACTATCAAAAAGCCTTCATGGGAGTACTTCTCCTGCGAGGGCTTTTCTTATGCCCCAAAGGAGATGAACCGATGCCCTACAAACCCAAGCGTCCCTGTGCTTACCCCGGCTGCGGTCGGCTTGCTGAACGCGAGCAATACTGTGTCGAGCATCAAAAAGCAATGGACAAACAATACAACCAATACGAACGTGACCCCGCTTCCAATAAACGATACGGCCGTGCTTGGAAGCGCATCCGCGACCGCTACATCAAGTCGCATCCTCTTTGCGAAGAGTGTCAGAGGCAAGGAGTGCTCACCCCTGCCGAAGAGATACACCACATCCTCCCGCTCTCCAAGGGTGGAGGTAATGAGAAGAGCAACCTCATGGCTCTTTGTAAGTCATGCCACTCTCGTATTACTGCTGAGAGTGGCGACCGGTGGGGGTAGTCAAACATGAATGAAACTATGAAGCCGATTCCCAATCACGATGGATACTATGCCGATGATACCGGTCACATATATTCGTATCGAAGTGGACACCAAAGGTCGCTGTCCCAACGCCTCCACAAAGGATACTACCGTGTGAATTTACGGGATAACACTGCCCGGAACGGTATCTGCACCGAACCAGTTCACAAACTCGTGTTAGAAACCTTTATTGGTATCCGTCCAAATGGCATGGTGTGTCGGCATCTTAATGGAAACGCTCTCGATAATCGTTTACTCAATCTTTGCTGGGGAACGCCGCAAGAAAACGTTCAAGACTCAATCAATCATGGAACGGCGGTGTGCTTGCGTCATGGCGAAAGTGCCGTTGCATCAAAGTTGAAGTTACCTGACATATATGAAATCAAGTGGCTGTATCTATGTGGCTTTCTGCAACGTGAGCTTTCTGAGCGGTTCGGTGTCACGCAGAGACATATCAGCGACATCGTTCGGAACAAGACATGGTGTTGGGATTAGCAGCCCTATGGGGGAGGTAAAATCTTCAAAACAAAAAAAAGTGGACAGCGGCGTAGGGCTTCGTGTTAAAAAACGCAGTTTCAAACGAGGTAATAGCCCTACCCGACAAAGTGAGGTGAACATATTGGCTAAAGACGGTACAAACCGAGGTGGCGCTCGTGTCGGCGCGGGTGCAAAAAAGAAACCACTCACCGACAAAATAGCCGAGGGTAATCCCGGCGGCAGAAAGTTGACTGTTATGGAGTTTTCGGATACCGCGGATCTCAAAGGTCAGGCGATGCCCGAACCGAACAAGATGCTCGAAGCCGTCCAGAAAGACGGCAAGGCACTGGTTGCAGGAGAGATCTACAGAAATACATGGACGTGGCTTAATGAACGTGGATGTGCTGCTCTCATATCACCGCAGCTTTTGGAACGCTATGCCATGAGCGTGGCCCGCTGGATTCAATGCGAGGAAGCAGTCACCGAATACGGCTTTTTAGCAAAGCACCCTACGACAGGCAACGCAATTCAAAGTCCCTATGTGGCAATCGGTCACAATTATGAAAAACAAACAAAACTCCTGTGGATGGAGATTTATCAAATAGTGAAAGAAAACTGCACTGGTGATTATAGAGACATTAATCCGCAGGACGATGTAATGGAACGTCTGCTCAGAGCAAGGCGAGGAAAATAAATCAGATAGGAGAAAAAATATGACTACTTATAAAACAGCAGAAAGTGTATGTGCCGGACATCCAGATAAACTATGCGATATCATTGCAGATAGCATTTTGGAAGCCTGCCTGCGCAAAGATAAGGCTTCGCGCGTAGCTTGCGAGGTTATGGCGACCAAAGGAAAAATCATCGTGGCGGGCGAGATCACCTGCAGCGAAAAAATCGATTTTCGTTACATTGTTAGAAACGTGTTGAAAGAAGTGGGATACAATCCCCTGAAGTTTTTGATTTATGTATATGTACACAACCAGAGCGCAGATATTGCCGCTGGTGTTGACAGTGCGCTTGAAACTCGAAATGGTGTAAATGAGCAATATGGTTCTGTTGGTGCCGGTGATCAAGGTACCATGTATGGATATGCTACAAAGGAAACACGAGAGATGCTCCCCTTACCCCTTGTACTTTCCCACAGAATTGTAAAGAGACTTGATGATTGCCGCAAAGGAAAACTTATAAAAGGCATTCTTCCCGATGGTAAAGCACAGGTAACTGTGGAATACAAAGATGATACTCCGGTGCGAGTGAAGACCATTGTAGTATCGGTACAGCATGATAAGGACAAAACCCAGGCGCAACTTAGGACGGATATTATAAACAATGTCTTGTGGCAATGCTTTGAGGATTTTATTTTCGATGATGAAACAGAAATTCTCATCAATCCTTCCGGCAAATTTATCCTTGGAGGACCGGCTGCTGATACAGGCTTGACTGGTAGAAAACTGATGGTGGATACCTATGGCGGTCTTGCATCCCATGGTGGCGGAGCTCTTTGTGGTAAGGACCCAACAAAAGTTGATCGTAGCGGTGCTTACATGGCTCGACATATTGCAAAGCATATCGTATGGTGTGGTTATGCCAAAAAATGTGAAGTAAGTATTTCATATGCCATTGGAAAGGCAAATCCGGTAGCCTTTTCTATAAATACCCTTGGCACAGGTACTGTTGCTGATGAAATATTGGCTATTGCAGCACAGGAGGTTTTCAATCTCAGACCTGCGGCAATCATTGAAAAGCTACGTCTGCGAAATGTCATCTACTCCGATACAGCGGTTTATGGGCACTTTAATAGTTGCCTGTTCCCTTGGGAGGATGTAAATAAATTTAGTGAATTTAGAAAGGCGGTGGAAAAGTATGCTGATAGAGAAGATTAAAACGAAACTACTTATTCCCGCTGATTATAATCCGAGGAAGGATTTAAAACCGGGCGACCCAGAGTACGAGAAACTAAAGCGCTCTCTTGAGGAGTTTGGATATGTAGAACCCGTTATTTGGAATAAGACCACAGGCAGAGTTATCGGTGGCCATCAGCGTTTGAAAATCCTGCTGAGCATGGGCATGGATGAGATAGAATGCGTGGTTGTTGAAATGGGTGAGGAAAAGGAAAAGGCGCTTAATATCGCACTGAATAAAATAGGCGGTGATTGGGATAAGGAAAAACTAGCACTTCTCATCACAGATCTGAATGCTTCAGACTTCGATGTATCTCTGACAGGTTTTGATCCTGGAGAGCTAGACGATCTTTTCAAAGATTCGCTTAAAGATAAGATAAAAGAAGATGATTTCGATGTAGACAGCGAGCTGAAAAAGCCCGCTGTTTCTCATTTAGGGGATGTTTGGATTCTAGGACAACATCGACTGGTCTGCGGAGACAGTACAAAGAAAGACACCTTTGATGTCTTAATGAACGGGAAAGCCGCCAACCTTGTAGTAACGGATCCCCCGTACAACGTCAACTACGAAGGAACGGCTGGCAAAATAAAAAATGACAATATGGATAACGAAGCGTTCTACGATTTTCTGATTGCCGCATTTACGAACACAGAAGCGGCAATGGCGAAGGACGCTTCTATTTATATATTCCATGCCGACACCGAAGGATTCAATTTCAGAAAAGCCTTTGTGGGTGCGGGGTTTTATCTTTCCGGCACTTGCATTTGGAAGAAGCAGTCTCTCGTTCTTGGCCGCTCACCTTATCAGTGGCAGCATGAACCGATACTTTTTGGTTGGAAAAAGAAAGGAAAGCATCTGTGGTATTCAGACCGCAAGCAAACCACCATCTGGGAGTTTGAGAAACCGAAGAAAAGCGGCGACCATCCAACTATGAAGCCAGTGGCACTTGTGGCATATCCCATTATGAACTCAAGCCTTACCAACTGTATCGTGCTCGATCCTTTCGGCGGCTCTGGAAGTACACTCATTGCCTGTGAGCAAACAGAGCGTATCTGCTACACCATTGAGCTTGACGAGAAATATTGCGACGTCATTGTGAAGAGGTATATTGAGCAAGTCGGAAACGCCGATGGTGTATTTCTTTTGAGAGATGGTACCGAGTACAAGTATCGTGATCTGCAGGAAGTAAATGCTGACGACTAAACTCCAATCCATACAAAATCACCGCCGTTTAATCGGAAAAGTTTCCCTACAGAAATGTGCTCGAAACGACTTGCTATTTACAGCGTTCAGAGTGATATATGTAGTACCGAAAAAGAAAGGCGGTATGAAAAATGCAGATTAATTATAATGTAACAGGCGCAAAACGAAAATCACTGGTAGGCGCAATCAGTCAGGAACTAAATGCTACGACAAAATACCTCGGTGCACCAACCTTCGCTTACGAAGTAGGCAGTTACCACATTGACAAGAACGGGATACTCAGAGGGGATGACAATCCAGGTCTGATTGCTGACTTGCAGGGATTGCACGACTTCAAGGCTATTACAGAAGAATACGACACTCCGATCCCGGAAGCAGAACCTGTACCGGAGGATGTTCAAATTCCCTACGAAGCCGCTTTTGGTGGCAGGGTCAGCCCTTACTACGATTACGAGGAGCCACCCTCTTATGGGGAACCAGAACAAAGTGATGCGCTCGAAGCCAACCGTTTGACCATCGAGATGCCAAGGTCGACTTTTACCGATATGGCTCTTGAAAACCTCAAGAGATTGGTTGAAAGCAAATCGTCCCTAATCAAAAAAGCTCTTGGCACTGATTGCACACCTATCATTACAGGCGAAGAAACTATCAACTTCCCTTGGTTTCAAGGAGAGATTACTTCAGATGAGGTCAAAGCCTACACCCATTTTGTTACCTCACTCTGCGAAATGGCAAAAACACAGCAAAGAGTCAATGCTACCGAAAAGCAAGTGGAAAATGAGAAGTACGCTTTTCGCTGCTTCCTTATCCGGCTCGGTTTCGTCGGCTCTGAATACAAAATGGCACGCAAAATCCTGCTAAAGAACCTATCAGGCAATAGCGCCTTTAAGTACGGCGCTCCGACTAAAGCTGAGGAGGTAATGATTGATGAATAACTTTCCTTCGAAGGAGACGGTGGAGCGTCTTCGTAAGCAATACCCGTCTGGCACACGAGTGGAATTGGTACACATGAACGACCCTTATTCCAAATTAAGGCCCGGTGACCTAGGAAACGTGGACTTCGTGGATGACACGGGTACAATTTTCTGCTCCTGGGATAGAGGTTCATCTCTCGGAGTTGTGTACGGTGAGGATGCCGTGCGAAAGCTGTAAGGGTATCTGGTATCGTAGAAACACACCCACAAATTGATGTGTTTTATCTCTCGGATTTTGCTTGCTATATAAGCCTTTTAGAGTGATATATGTACATGCCGAAAGGCACAAAACATACACATTCAGGAGGAAAACCACATGTTTACAAGCAGATTTGGGATTGAGATTGAGTTTACAGGCATCACAAGAATCGAAGCGGCCAAGGTCGCAGCCGATTACCTTGGCGGAACGGCTACACACACAGGCGACTATTACGACACCAAGAAAGTTACGACCACAGACGGGCGGGTTTGGAAGATTATGAGCGACAGCAGCATCTCCTGCCAAAAGAAACAAGGACGCCAGAAGGTCGCCGCCACCCGCGATTACAGCGTAGAGCTAGTCAGCCCCATACTAACCTACCGGGAGGACATTGAGACGCTACAGGAACTGGTCAGACAGCTTCGCCACGCAGGTGGATTTGTGAACAACTCCTGCGGAATTCACATACACCTTGACGGCTCAGACCACACCTCGAGGAGCATACGGAATTTCGTGAACATCATCGCCAGCAAGAACGACCTTTTTTACAAGGCTTTGCAGATAGCACCTGAACGGATGAGTTACTGCAAAAAGATGGATAGCCTTCTGGTCGAGAAATTAAACCGAAGCAAATCGAAGACAATGGAAGCCATCGAGAGCCTTTGGTACGAAGGCTACAGCGAAAGCACCAGCCGCCATTACCATTCAAGCCGATACCATTTTCTCAACCTACACAGTTTTTTCACAGGCAACCAAACGGTAGAGCTTCGGGGCTTCAACAGCGAACTTCATGCAGGCAAGATAAGAAGCTACATTGTTCTTGCCCTTGCCCTCAACCACCAGGCCCTCACACAGAAATGTGCATCGGCAAAGAAACCGCAGATCGAGAATGAGAAATTTGCTATGAGAACCTACCTGAACCGCATCGGTTTCATCGGCGAGGAGTTCGCAAACTGCAGAGAGCATTTGACCGCAAATCTTGGCGGGTCAGCGGCTTGGCGATTTCGGGCAGCCTGAACAATTGCCCCGTAAAAACAAGGAGGATACAAATCAATGAATAAGATGTTATACCTTGCCTACGGCTCAAATCTCAACCTTGAGCAAATGGTGCACCGTTGCCCCACAGCGAAGCCTGTCGGGCAGGCGGTTTTGAAGGACTACCAGTTATTGTTTCGAGGTGGACACGGCGGCGCTGTAGCGACCGTGGAACCTTTAAAGGGCAAGACAGTGCCGTGTCTTCTGTGGGAGATTACCCCGGCTGACGAAGCGGCACTTGACCGTTACGAGGGTTTTCCCTTCCTCTACCGAAAGGAAACAGTCAAAGTCAAACTCGGCAAAAAGAATGTGGAAACTATGGTGTACATCATGAACGAAGGTCGACCGCTCGGTACTCCAAGTTGCTATTATTACAGCGTTATCTTGGATGGCTATAAAAGCGCGGACTTCGACATCGGAATTCTGAAACAGGCTGTCGAGGATTCTAAGGAGGACGGAAATGGATAAAAAAATTAAGGAACAGATACTTTTCATTCGCGCCACGGGTGAAACAAATATGTTTGATGTGCCAAAGGTGCAGGAAATAGCTTTGCGTGAGGGGTACGCCGAGTTACTTACATTCCTTACTGAGAACACCGGTGCCTATGTCCGTTTCATTCTGACTGGTGAAGAGTAATAAATAACTAAACACCAACCAGAGAACAGTGCCGAAAATGGCGCTGTCTCTCGTACAGATAGATTTTGAAGGCTTGCTTATTGCAGGTCTATTTTTATGCTCGGAAGGAGGCGGTGGATATACGAAAACTCAAAAAATACACACCGACACAGTTCAAAGCTGCGGATTCGGTTTATGACAAAGCCGCCGCCGATTATGCCGTAGCTTTTGTCGAAGCCCTCTCACATACCAAAGGTACATGGGCGGGAAAGCCCTTTGATCTGATTGACTGGCAAGAGCGGATTATCCGCGATGTATTCGGAACTCTGAAGCCGAACGGTTACCGTCAGTTCAACACAGCGTATGTGGAAATACCAAAAAAGATGGGAAAAAGTGAGCTTGCGGCGGCTGTTGCCCTGTTGCTCACATGCGGAGATAACGAGGAGCGCGCCGAGGTCTATGGCTGTGCCGCTGACCGAAACCAAGCGTCCATCGTTTTTAACGTGGCAGCGGATATGGTGCGGATGTGTCCGGCGCTGTCAAAACGGGTTAAAATCCTAGATTCAATGAAGCGGCTCATCTATCAGCCGACAGGCAGTATTTATCAGGTGCTTTCCGCTGATGTCGGCAACAAGCACGGCTTCAATACCCACGGTGTGGTGTTCGATGAACTACACACTCAGCCGAACCGAAAACTTTACGACGTTATGACCAAAGGCAGTGGTGACGCACGAATGCAACCGCTGTATTTCCTTATAACCACCGCCGGAGACAACCAGAACAGCATCTGCTGGGAGGTACACCAGAAGGCGCTGGATATCATAAACGGCAGAAAGCACGACCCGAACTTCTACCCCGTGATATACGGTGCCGCTCCCGAGGAGGATTGGACTGATCCGAAGGTGTGGAAGAAAGCAAACCCCTCACTTGGCATCACGGTCGGAATCGATAAAGTCAGAGCAGCCTGTGAGAGTGCAAAGCAGAATCCTGCCGAGGAGAACAGTTTTCGTCAGCTTCGCTTGAACCAATGGGTCAAACAGGCAGTGCGCTGGATGCCAATGGACAAATGGGATAAATGCGCATTCGTGGTTGACCCTACCGCGCTTGAAGGGCGCGTCTGCTACGGCGGACTTGACCTCTCGTCCTCCACAGATATTACGGCATTCGTGCTTGTGTTCCCTCCACTGGATGAAGAAGATAAATACAACGTAATGCCCTTCTTCTGGATACCGGAGGATAACATCGACCTCCGAGTCCGACGCGACCATGTAAATTATGATGTTTGGAAAAAGCAGGACTTTCTGAAAACTACCGAAGGTAACGTGGTGCATTACGGTTTCATTGAGAGTTTTATAGAGGAACTCAGTACGAAATACAATATCCGAGAAATCGCCTTTGACCGCTGGGGCGCTGTGCAAATGACACAGAACCTTGAAGGCATGGGATTTACGGTCGTGCCGTTCGGACAGGGCTTCAAGGATATGAGTCCTCCCACCAAAGAACTGATGAAACTGACCTTGGAGCAGAAAATTGCCCACGGTGGGCATCCGGTACTTCGATGGATGATGGATAATATTTTTGTTCGTACAGATCCTGCCGGAAATATAAAGGCGGATAAGGAAAAGTCCACTGAGAAAATCGACGGTGCAGTGGCAACGATTATGGCACTTGACCGCGCAATAAGGTGTGGAAACGACAACGGCGAGAGCGTATACGACAATCGTGGACTTCTCGTATTTTAAATAAGGAGAGTGATGTCTATGGGAATCCTACAAGGAATATTCAAGGCGCGCGACAAGCCCAAGGATAGCTTAGGTGGCAGCCGTTACAGTTTTCTTTTCGGCGGTACAAGTGCCGGAAAACCAGTCAACGAGCAAACCGCCATGCAAATGACGGCAGTGTACTCCTGCGTGAGGATATTATCTGAAACTGTGGCGGGGCTTCCGCTCCATGTATATCGCTATAATGACATCGGCGGTAAAGAGAAAGATATCACTCACCCGTTATATAAGCTGCTCCATGATGAGCCAAACCCTGAGATGACTTCATTTGCGTTTAGAGAAACGCTGATGAGTCATCTTTTATTATGGGGCAACGCATATGCACAGATTATTCGGAATGCTCGCGGTGAGGTTATCGCCCTTTACCCACTGATGCCGAACAAAATGACGGTCGACCGTGATTCAAACGGCCGGATTTTCTATTTGTATCAGAGAAACGCCGATGATGCGCCCATGCTCGGAAAAGACAGTCAGGTCTACCTTGCACCCTCGGATGTGCTGCATATTCAGGGTTTAGGATTTGACGGTCTGGTCGGTTATTCCCCCATTGCAATGGCAAAGAATGCCGTGGGACTAGCGATTGCCACCGAGGAGTACGGGGCGAAATTCTTCGCCAATGGCGCTGCACCAGGCGGTGTGCTTGAACATCCTGGCACAATCAAAGATCCGCAAAAGGTCAAGGAAAGCTGGAATGCCGCCTACCAAGGATCGCAAAACGCGCATCGTGTGGCTGTGCTTGAAGAAGGCATGAAGTACCAAGCCATCGGCATTTCACCCGAACAGGCACAGTTTCTCGAAACACGGAAGTTTCAGATTAACGAAATCGCCCGTATTTTCAGAGTGCCGCCGCATATGCTCGCCGACTTGGAGAAATCCTCGTTCAGCAACATCGAACAACAGTCGCTGGAATTTGTGAAATACACCCTCGATCCATGGGTGGTGCGCTGGGAGCAGGCTATGTGCCGTGCATTGCTTATGGGAAGCGAAAAGCCGACCGTATTTATTAAGTTTAATGTGGACGGTTTGCTTCGTGGCGACTATGTCTCCCGCATGAGCGGTTATGCAACCGCACGACAGAACGGCTGGATGAGCGCCAACGATATCCGGGAGCTTGAAAACCTTGACCGCATTCCGGCGGAGCTTGGTGGTGATCTCTACCTCATCAATGGTGCGATGACCAAATTACAGGACGCAGGTGCGTTCGCAAATACTAAAAGATTGGAGGAAACCGAATGAAGAAATTTTGGAACTGGGTAAAGGACGAAGAATCCGACACCCGAACACTCTACCTTGACGGCGTAATTGCTGAAGAAAGTTGGTTTGACGATGATGTCACCCCACAGGCGTTCAAAGTTGATTTGACCGCAGGCGAGGGTGACATTGTTATTTGGCTCAACTCTCCTGGCGGCGACTGTATTGCGGCAAGTCAGATTTATGCGATGCTGATGGACTACAAAGGCAAAATAACCGTCAAGATTGATGGCATCGCAGCATCTGCCGCAAGTGTGATTGCAATGGCGGGAACGAATGTGCTCATGGCTCCAACTGCTTTGATGATGGTGCATAATCCGCTGACCGTGGCAATCGGTGACAGCGAGGAAATGCGGAAGGCCATCTCCATGCTCTCGGAGGTCAAGGAAAGCATCATCAACGCTTACGAAATCAAGACCGGGCAGTCGAGAGCGAAGCTATCCCACCTTATGGATGCTGAAACATGGCTGAATGCCAACAAGGCAATCGAACTCGGCTTTGTGGACGGTATTTTGGAAGATGAGAAAAAGCGTGTGCAAAAAGATAGTGTCACTTATGCTTTCAGCCGCCGGGCCGTAACAAATTCACTGTTAAACAAGGTCTGCCCAAAGAATCTGCCTGTAAAAACGGGCACACCCATCGAGCAACTTGATAAGCGGATATCTATCATTCAACACTAAATTATTAGGAGGAAAAACAATGAGTAAAATTCTTGAATTGCGCGAAAAGCGCACAAAGGCATGGGAAACGGCTAAGGCTTTCCTAGATACCAAGCGCGGTACGGACGGGATCGTCTCTGCCGAGGATACCGCCACCTACGAAAAAATGGAGAACGATGTGGTCGCTCTCGGCAAGGAAATCGACAGACTCGAAAAGCAGGAAGCCCTTGACCGTGAGCTTTCAAAACCGCTGAACGCTCCGCTCACCACCAAACCCGCTGTTCCTGGTATGGACACCAAGACAGGAAAGGCATCCGATGAGTACAAAAAAGCGTTCTGGAATGTAATGCGCTCTAAAAATCCGCATTACGATGTTGTAAACGCTCTGCAGGTAGGGACCGACAGCGAAGGCGGTTATCTTGTTCCAGATGAGTTTGAACGTACGCTCGTTCAATCTTTGGAGGAAGAAAACATTTTCCGTAAGCTGGCAAAAATCATTCAAACTTCCAGTGGTGACCGTAAAATTCCCGTTGTTACAACCCACGGCTCCGCTTCGTGGCTCGATGAGGAAGAACTCTATCCCGATAGTGATGAAGTATTCGGTCAGACCTCTATTGGCGCATATAAACTCGGCACTTTCATCAAAGTCTCCGACGAACTGCTGAGTGACTCCGTGTTCGATCTGCAAAACTACATCAGCACCGAGTTTGCTCGTCGTATCGGTTCCAAAGAGGAAGAAGCTTTCTTCGTAGGCGATGGTTCTGGTAAGCCCACGGGTATTTTTGCCGCAACAGGTGGTGCACAGCTTGGAGTTACTACCGCAGGCGCAACCGCTATTACAGTGGATGAGGTTATCGACCTTTTCTACAGTTTGAAATCTCCGTATCGTAAGAAAGCTGTGTTCGTTATGAACGATGCGACCGTAAAAACAATCCGTAAGCTAAAGGACGGTCAGGGCCAGTATCTGTGGCAACCTTCGCTGACCGCGGGAACGCCGGATATGATTCTGAATCGACCCGTATACACCTCGGCGTATATACCTGCAATTGAGGCGGGAGCGAAGTCCATAGCGTTCGGTGATTTCGGTTATTACTGGATCGCTGACAGGCAGGGGCGCGCCTTCAAGCGTTTGAACGAACTTTTCGCTACTACAGGTCAGGTCGGCTTTATGGCCACTCAGCGTGTGGACGGCAAACTGATTCTGCCGGAGGCTATCAAGGTTCTCCAGCAGAAAGCGTAACGGAGGTGCGACATGGGTTATAACACAAAGAACTACACTGAACAAGGCGGTGAGAAAACCGTTATCGGCGGTACTCTGGAAATCAAGGAGGGAGCCTCGGTAACGGGACTCTCCGCCGACCCTCTTTTACCTGCTACCGACATTACCCTTGGCGGCGTAAAAGCAGCTGTTAAAACCGAAACTGACACCGTCTCCGTTGCGGTTGATGAGGATGGTACGTTGTATGTTCCCACGTACCCAGAGGCGATTACCCCAGCTGCGAATCAAGCGGACAGCACCGCCACCGATGCTGCTAGTCTGGTAACGGATTTCAATGCCCTTCTTGCCAAGCTAAAAGCTGCGGGTTTGATGGTAGCAGACGAAGTATAACCGGAAGGAGTCGGATGGCATGACAACAGATAATCTTCTCCCCAAAGTAAAAGCAAACCTAATCTTGGCACATGACGCAGACGACGGCCTTCTGCTACATTACATCAAAGCTGCCGTCTCCTACGCGGAGAGTTACCAACATGTCACTGAGGGCTATTACATTGAAAACTCTATGCCGCCCACCACGGAACAAGCAGTAATCATGCTATCGGGTCATTTCTACGAAAGCAGAGATGGCTCGACGGCTGGTTTCTTTGCCGACAGCGTACAAGCTGGTCAACAAGTGTGGAATACAGTAAACCTACTTCTACGGCTTGACCGGGATTGGAAGGTGTGACATGAGTTTTGGGAAAATAAACACCTTTATAGACGTTATTGAGAGAGTAACTATAAAAGACTCGGAGGGATTCAGCACTGAGATTGACAATATTGTTGCTTCTATAAGAGCATTTCGGGAAGGTCGGCATGGTACCGAAATATGGGCCAACAGAGCCGTATTTTCGGAAGCCACCGATCTTTTCCGTTTCCGCTGTATTCCCGGTGTCACCGTTACGACCGCAATGCTTATTGCTTGTGAAGACGGGCAATTTGAAATTACCTCAGTGGAGGATGTCAAAGGTCGTGGAATGTACATTGAACTACTCGCCAAGGAGGTGAAGCCCAGTGGCTAAAGTAACTATGAAAATGCCAGAGGACTTTCTCCTAAAGGTTTCACGGTTGAACGATAAAACTGATGAAATCGTCCCTCGTGTGCTTAAGGCTGGCGGTGAGGTTGTGCTTGACAAGGTAAAATCTAATCTGAATTCAGCGATTGGTCGTGATACAAAGTATCCTTCGCGTTCCACGGGCGAGCTTGCGGCAGCATTAGGACTTTCATCCGCTTTACAGGACAGGGATGGCAATCACAACGTTAAAGTTGGCTTTTCCGAACCGCGTCGTGACGGAAGCAGCAATGCGAAGATAGCCAATATCATCGAATACGGAAAATCGGGTCAACCGGCAAAACCATTCTTAAAGCCGGCGAGAACCACCAGTAGAAAGCCGTGCATCGAAGCGATGAAAGCAAAGCTGGACGAGGAGGTAAATAAGATATGAGCCTACTTTCGGATTTGAGCGAAGTCCTGGAGCCGCTGGGTATTCCTATTGAAACCAGCGTGTTCAGCGGTATGCCGCCTGACGAATATCTGGTCTTTATCCCTCTGACGGACATATTCGAAGTTCATGCCGATAACCGCCCCGGCTTTGATGTGCAGGAAGTGCGGATATCACTGTTCTCAAAAGGCAATTACCAGCAGCGTAAAAGGCAGATCACTGCGGCTTTACTGAATGAGGATTTCACTGTGACCGAACGACGGTATATCGGACACGAGGACGATACCGGATATCACCATTACGCCATTGATGTGGCAAAAAATTATGGATTGGAGGAATAACACATGGCAACTATCGGTCTTGACAGACTGTATTATTCAAAGATAACCGAAGATTCCAACGGTGAAGAAACCTACGCTGTACCTTCGGTGCTTGCTAAGGCCATCACCGCCGAGCTCTCGGTGGAACTGGTTGAAGCGATTTTATATGCAGACGACGGTGCCGCAGAAGTTGTAAAAGACTTTAACAGCGGTACTCTCACCCTCGGTGTGGATGACATTGGTCCAACAGTCGCGGCAGATTTAACCGGCGCATCCACCGATGACAACGGTGTGCTGATCTCCGCCAGCGAGAACGTAGGTACACCAGTAGCAGTGGGCTTCCGTGCACAAAAGGCTAATGGCACATACCGCTATTTCTGGCTGTACCGAGCGAAATTCGGCCTGCCTGCAACGAACCTACAGACGAAAGCGGATTCCATCACCTTCTCTACACCAACTATCGAAGGAACGGTCATGCGCAGGAACAAGCTGGATGGCATGGGCAAGCACCCATGGAAAGCGGAGGTCACCGAAGGTGATGCGGGTGTATCTGCCGGTACCATCACCGGCTGGTTTACTGAAGTTTACGAACCGGTCTACACGCCGGAACCTTAGGAGGATTGAATCATGGATAATGAAAGAAGCGCCGCCATCAACATCGGCGGCAAAGAGTATGAATTAATTCTGACCACACGTGCTACAAAAGCGATAGCCGGTCGATATGGCGGGCTTGAAAACCTCGGAGAAAAACTGATGAAATCAGAAAACTTCGAGATGGCTCTGGATGAGATTGTATGGCTAATTACGCTGCTTGCAAACCAGTCTATTTTGATTCGCAACCTTAAGAATAAGAACGCGCCGGAGGATTTACTCACGGAGGAAGAGGTGGAACTTCTCACTTCACCGCTTGACTTAGCCGCGTATAAAAATGCAATCACCGAAGCGATGTTCAAGGGCACTAAACGCGACATTGAAAGTGAGGAAGAAACTCCAAAAAACGTGGAAGTCGGGTAACGGACGCTGAAGTCTTTACCCGGCTTCTTTATTATGGAACAGTTCAGATGGGCATGGATGCAGAGGAATTCTGGCTCATGCCCATCGGACTGTTTTTTGATTTATGGACCTGCCACAAGCAATGGCATGGCATTGAAAAGCCAAAGAAAACCCGGACAATTGACGATATTATCCCGCCGGGTATATAGGAGGAGGTGAAGGCATGGCGGACAATTTTGGTTTGAAAATAGGCGTTGAGGGCGAGCGTGAATTTAAGAAAGCTCTCTCTGATATCAATCAAAGTTTCAAGGTGCTGGGCAGTGAAATGACCCTTGTGACCAGTCAGTTTGATAAAAACGATAAATCTGTGCAGGCGGTCACCGCTCGTAATGCGACTCTGAATAAAGAAATCGACGCACAGAAAGACAAGATTTCCACCCTTAAGGCTGCTCTTGATAACGCCTCCTCTTCTTTTGGCGAAAACGACCGCCGCACTCAGAACTGGCAGATTCAGCTGAACAAGGCGCAAGCGGAACTTAACGGTATGGAGCGTGAACTAGAGCAGTCCACAGTCGAAGCAGATAATCTCGGTGAAGAATTGGACAGTTCAGGCAAAAGTGCTGACGATGCTGGCGGCAAGTTTGATAAACTTGGCGGCATACTGGGAGGCATCGGTGTGGCAATGGGTGCCGTTGCCGTTGCCGCTGGAGCCGCTGCTATTAAGTTAGGCAAGGAGGTTGTTCAACAATTCGGAGAATTGGAACAGAACCTCGGTGGCTCAGAGGCGGTTTTCGGTGCATACGCTGCGTCGATTCAGAAAACCGGTGAGGAAGCTTATAAAAACCTCGGTGTGTCACAGAGTGATTACCTCTCCACCGCCAACAAAATGGGTGCGTTGTTCCAAGGCTCTGGTATACAGCAGCAGAAAAGTCTTGAGCTAACCGAAAAAGCCATGCAGCGTGCTGCAGATATGGCTTCCGTTATGGGGATAGATATGTCCTCTGCGATGGAGGCGGTCACAGGTGCGGCAAAAGGTAATTTCACCATGATGGACAACTTGGGTGTTGCAATGAACGCGACGAGTATCCAGGCATATGCTGCCTCGAAGGGTCTTGATTTCGTCTGGGCAAGTGCGAGTAATGCCGAAAAAGCAGAAGTCGCCATGCAGATGTTTTTCGAGAACACTGAGCAGTATGCTGGAAACTTTGCGAAAGAGTCAACTCAGACAATTTCCGGTTCTATTGGATTGTTACAAGCCGCGCTTGGCTCTTTTACAGCTGGGCTGGGCAATGCCAATGCCGACATGACCAATCTGACGGAAAATCTTGTAGATGCTTTCCAAGCGGTTGTCACTAACATCGTACCGGTTTTAGAGAATATCGTAGAAGCATTACCAACAGCGACAGGCGCAATTTTAGCAGCGGTTGCCGACTTGCTTCCTATGCTGCTTGAAACTGTCACAAGTATATTTACGCAGGTACTGGAAACAATTTTAAACCTCTTACCTGAACTTATCCCGGCGGCAGTTAGTGCTCTAATGACGATTGTTGGAGCGTTGATTGACAATCTTCCTTTGCTCATAAATGCGGCAATAGAGCTTGTAACAGCCCTTGTGGAGGGTATTGGATTGGCTTTACCACAGCTCATACCCGCTGCAGTTTCGGCGGTCACGAAGATTGTCCAAGGATTGATTGAGAACCTGCCAATGCTGCTGGATGCTGCTTTGCAGTTGATTATTGGATTGGCACAGGGATTAGTTGATGCAATACCACAGCTTGTTTCTGCCTTGCCTGCCATCATCGAAGCAGTGGTGGATTTTCTTATTGAATCCATTCCGGAGATTATCGATGCGGGTATTCAATTGCTGACCTCACTGGTGACAGCATTGCCTACCATCATTACGGCAATTGTAGAAGCGATTCCGCAAATTATTGACAATATCATTAATGCTGTCATAGAGTCAATCCCCATGATTATTGACGCAGGCATTCGGCTTCTGATATCGCTAATTCAGGCACTTCCGCAGATTATTACTACTGTTGTAGCAGCGATTCCAAAGATTATAACCTCCCTGGTGAACGCCGTTGTCGGAAATATCGACAAGATCATTTTGGCAGGTGTTCAACTGTTTGTGGCACTGATTGCAAACCTGCCCAAGATAATTGTGGAAGTGGTGAAGGCAGTACCTCAGATTATTTCTGGACTGGTCAAGGCCTTTACTGGTTATATAAGCTCAATGGCCCAAGTAGGCGGCAACTTGATCAAAGGCCTATGGAAGGGCATTTCGGATGCGGGCGCATGGCTATGGAGTAAGATCTCAGGATTTTTCGGAAATGTAGTATCGAAGATTAAAAACTTCTTCGGTATCAATTCCCCCTCAACCCTGTTTGCCGGGCTTGGCCACAACATGGGCGAAGGCATCGGCGTAGGCTTTGAGGATGCAATGGCCGCAGTATCGAGGGACATGCAAAATGCAGTACCCACAAACTTCGATTTGAATTACAAGGGTTTGTCAGGACAAGGCATTGCCACAGGTACAAGCATCACGCAAAATATCTCAGTGGTGACACCAAGAGCTCTGTCCGAAAAAGAACTTACACGGGAGTTTAAGAATCTCTCGCGTAAGCTGGCGCTTGAATATTAAAGGAGGTCTGGCTATGGAACTTACTTATATTAATGCGGATGGCAGGAGCATCACGCTCAAACAAAGCCGCCCGTATTTTCTTACCAAGATAGACGGCACAGGCAATGTTCGCCAGACCGTCAATACCTTCAAGGCGCCAGATCAGGATGGTGCTTTTTACATCTCATCTACGCTGGATATGCGCAATATCATTCTGGAGGGTACGGTCGTGGCAGATACACCTGACCAGGCCTATGTACGGAGACAGCTTTTCCTTAATATATTTAGCCCTAAGCTGAATGGAACGCTCGTCTACCGTGATAGGCAAATTGCCTGCGTTGTAGAGGAAGCGGGTTTTACCATTTCCACCAAGCAACGAATACCTAACTTTTTTGTCAGTCTCCTTTGCCCGTCCCCCTTTTTCGAGACGCTGGATGAAGTGCGTGAGGAACTGGCATCTTGGATACCACTATTCGAGTTTGAACTGGAGATACCTGAAAGCGGTATGGAGTTTGGAATGCGCCAGCCCAGCCAGATCATCACGGTGGAAAACATCGGCGATGTTTCCAGCGGTTGCGAGATCGTATTCCAGGCGCTTGGAACGGTAACAAATCCGGAACTCTTAAACATTGACACCGGTGAATACATCCGTCTCCTCACGACAATGAATGCCGGGGATGAACTTCGTGTATATACACATTTCGCTGGCAAGCGCGTAGTCAGCATCAACGGATCGGTGGTAACAAATGCTTTTTCCTTGCTGGACACCGATTCGGTATTTTTCCAGCTTGCCGCAGGCATTAACACTTTGCGTTACGATGCTTCAGTCAATATGGAACTGCTGGAGGTCAGCATTTATTATCGGCCGCAGTTTCTGGGGGTATGAATATGCAACTATATATCTACAATCCAAACCGAGAGCTCACGGGTATCGTGGAGTCGTTTGAATACCTGCGCTGGACGCGGCGTTATACCCAGTGTGGCTCATTTGAGCTAAAAGCCATTGCAACACCCGAGAACACTGCCCTCTTAAAAGAAGGTAATATCATTTGGAAAAACGATGATGAGGAAGCCGGGATCATTGAACATCTGGAAATGTCTCAGAGCGAGCATGAAATCATCACTGCGAGCGGCCGCTTTGCCACCTCCTTCCTCTCTCGGCGTATTGTGTGGGGAACAGAGAAGTTATCCGGCGATCTTTCAGATTGTGTGGAGCAGCTTATAGAAAATAATCTCATAAACCCTACCGATGTGGCTCGACAAATAACCGGAATATCCTTCTTTTCTCCGAATTTAGGTGTGCCCATCAGCACACAGATATCGTTCCGAAACTTAATGGATACAGTGACGGAACTATGCAACACTTCGGGTATTGGCATTAAGACTGTGCTCAATCCTGCTACAGGCATCTTTACAGTGACCCTGTATAACGGCGCTGACTCCCAGGCGGTATTCTCCAAGGAGTACGAGAACTTGACTGAACAGATATATACAGAGAGTGCGGCGGATTACGCCAATACCGCACTCATCGGCGGCGAGGGTGAAGGCGCAGACCGGACATTTGTAGCCATTACAAGCGGCTCTGGGGAGACCCGCCGTGAGGTCTTCGTTGATGCCAAAGACTTACGGGCGGAAGACTTCGGAGCGGATTACACTGGAGCGCTGACTTTTCGGGGCCAGAGCAAGCTGAGTGAGCAGGCAATACGTTATTCGTTCGACACCTCGGTCAACCCTCACGGCAACTTGACATACAAGATTGACTTCGACCTTGGGCAGACCGTCAAAGTCATCTCCAAGGCATGGGGCGTAGCCATGACGACGCGCATTACGGAAGTTGAAGAAACATATGACGCGGTCGGTCAGAGTATCAGCGTAGTGTTTGGAAAGGCTGAGCTAACAATAGCGCAGAAAATCCGATCCGACATGAGCGAGGTCAAAACGGCATTATCTGCACCGACCGGTATATCCGAAGTGGCAGAAGCCCTTGGCGTCGTGGAAGGAACGCTGGGTGCTGTAGAGGAAACCTTGGGTGACTTGACGGAGGTTGACCCTGAAATCCAGGGTGACAACGTCGCGGATACCATTAACAACCTGTTCGGGAAACTTCCTGCGCTTGAAATAACTGTAGGCGCGGGCACCATATCGATCGGTCAATACGCCTTACACAACATGGTGCCGGGAGATGCGTTTTACTTCACCTCGTGGAGCGGTAGCAAGTTCAGTGACCAACCAAGTGACGATGGGCATGTATTTCTGATAAAGCACAGCGGAGACAACACGGGAAACGGTTATCAGAGGGCGATGGGTTTCTTTATATCCCGTAACACTATGACGTTTTATGTAATTTCTGTTTTCGTGTTTAATAACCCGTCCGGTCAGGCGAACTGGCTAAGCTTCCCGCTCGGTGCGCTCACAGACATAGCCGCTGCAGTTAGAGGAAGCACTTTTGCGGCCAGCATTAACAATGTATATAACGCGCCAGTATCAGGGGCGAGGATTGCGGACGGCGCTGTGACTACTGCGAAGATCGCCCAGGAAGCCAACACCTCACTCACCTACTCGCTTGGAAGTGGCGTGACAATGGGTGCGAATATGTCATTTGTGAATAAGGGCATCGTTTCAATCGGAATGCAGATCAACGTGGGTGTTTCGGGAGTCGCCTCCGGCGGCACGATTCTAACAATAACAAACGCGAACTTTTACCCGTACTCGACGGTACGCTCTGTGGTGATTGCTGTTGGGGGCAGCGGCACCAATATGCCGATTACAATCAACGCGAGCGGTGTGGTGGCGAATGCAGCCGCTTCCACGTTGCCTACGGGTTTTTACTCTATTTCTTGCTCTTTCGCGAGAGCTTAACAGGAGGAATCAATATGGAGAAAAGCGGTTTTTTCAACTCATCGGATGGAGACAGAGTCTATGACGCAACAGACTTCGCGGCATATTTCGGAAGCCTTGTCTCGAATGGAGTATTTTATATGGCAGCGACAAACCTGCAGGTGTCGCCAGCAAGCGGCTTGGCTGTGAGTGTGGCAGCGGGAAGCGCATGGATTAACGGATACCGGTATGAGAATACAGATGCCTTAAATATGCCGCTGACGACGGCAAACGGAAGCAATCCCCGCATTGACCGGATTGTGGTTCGTTTAAACCAAATTAGCCGAAACATTCAGCTTGCTGCTGTTGCCGGAACTCCCGCTGCAACGCCTGTGGCCCCGGCATTGACAAGAACAAGCGATATCTATGAACTCGGAATCGCAGACGTACTTGTACCGACAGCCGCCACATCAATAGTCGCAAATAACATCATGGATACCCGTATGAATACCGGCCTTTGCGGTTTGGTGAACTCTTTGGTATCAGCGGTTTACGAATAGGAGGTGAATTACAATGGCGGATATTAATGGTATAACTCTGCAGGCGGGCACTGGCCCGACCGTTCATTACACTATTACCTATACTAAGAGTCGCCCGAACAATAACCAGATGACCTATAACTTCACCATATCCGCTGCATTAGGTTCATCAGGCTCCTTCATCCACAACGGTTATGCCCTGCTTTGTACCATGACCGTAAACGGCTCTTCCTCACAGGTTCGTATTAAGACGGTAGACGGGGATAACTGGGACGGAACCACACCAAGACTCAGATATGTTACGGTCACCTGTGCTTCCACTGCGGGAAACACTGCGCAGGGCGTGCGCTTTCGAGTGGTGTCGGACGGGAGGCTGACGCTTTCTTCCGGCGTTATCGACAATTCAGGCTACACGGTGTTAAGTTCAGCGCTTCTTACCACAGCCTGCGGAGCGCCGACTTCTTGTTCGGTCAGTCCCATACTCGCGGAAGGCGGGGTTACCCTTTCATGGAGCGGAGCATCCAGCGGTATAAGCAACACGATTTCCAGCTATGAGATCCAATACAGCGAATCTACCGACAACTTCACATGGGGAGCATGGATGCCACTGGCTACAGTTTCAACCACAGCCGCAAGCGGTAGCGTGGCTACATCACCGCCATCCGTAAGAGGCAATTATCGTAGGTTTCAAATACGGACGCGTGGTACAGCAGGAGCAAGCTATTATTCCGGATGGAAAGTATCAACGAACTCCGTCCGAAGAAATACAGCACCAAAGCCAGCAACGACGGCTGTTGCATCTCCCGCAGCATATAGCGACGAGATCATTACGCTGACTTGGAGCGGAGCATCAAGCGGTACCAGTCCGGTCAAGGGATACCAGATTGCCAGACGCACATCCACGGATAACAGCACATGGAGTACTTGGAATGTGCTGACCACCCTGACCTTGTCGGCCAGCGGCGGCAGTTATAACCCAAATGTATCAAGAATTCCAGGAACATATACCCAATTTGGTATCTGGACAATTGATACATTTGATGTTTACTCGGTGGAGAAGATCAGTAACAGTATCTTTTGTGATATTACAGCCTGTGGCTCACCGACAGCTTGCTCAGTAAGTGTAACCTTAGCTGAAGGAAACATTTCTCTCTCATGGAGTGGCGCATCCGATGGTGCGGGCAATACCATCACATCCTATGAGGTACAGTATAGTGACTCGGCAGATAACATTAGCTGGGGTGCTTGGACAGCGCTGACCACGGTGAACACTTCTGCAACAAGCAGTATCTTAAGCGTCAGTCCATCGACAACACGTGGTTACTATCGCCATTTCCGAGTAAGAACGCGAGGTGCCGCCGGGGAGAGTTTTTACTCTGACTGGACTGTATCCAGCAATACTGTCCGCAGAAATACACTGCCTACGCCGCCGACTTCCTTTACCGCCGCTCCTGCCATTTACGAATCAACAACCGTAACTCTTACATGGATCGGAACGATACCCGGAACCAGTGCTATCAAGCAGTATGTCATCCAGCGTTCGACTTCAACGGACGGGACTAACTGGTCGGCGTATGAGGCTTTGACAATCGTCGTTTCAAGTGCCACCGCTGGGACATACACAGCGAACGCTTCTCAGATAGCCGGGATGTATACCCGCTACCGTATCAGCGTAACGGATACATTGGATGCAGTCTCTGCCTATGTAGTCAGCGGCACAGTAAAGAAAAACAGTCCTCCGACTGCTCCGGTAATCGTCTGCCCGGCATCTGGCAGTTCAGGTTACAATGCCATGCCGCGTTTTATGATTACAACGGGTATCGAGCCGGACGGTCAGACGCAGATTGTGGAAGTTAAAATTGATGCAGGTACTTGGATTAACAGCGTTGACAATCCTGAGATGTTTTCCGTAAGCGGCTACCTGGGTAATGGTGCAAAAACGGTGTATCAAGCGGCAACATTGACCGCAGGGAGCCATACTGTGACTATCCGCTGCCTTGATAGCGATATCGAGTCATCAAGCCCAGAGGTTGTGCGAAACTTTACTATATTACCACCGCCATTTGAGACGATCACCGCAAACGAAACTCATGTGAAGGCAACGCATATCCGGACGCTCCGAACTGCTATAAACACAGTACGCAGCTATTACAATCTGACTCCTGTAGCGTGGAGTGAAGAAATTGTTGCCGGAAGGAGCGCCATCAAAAACTGGCCGTTCCACATCACAGAGCTTAGAAAATCCATCGAGACTGTTATTACAACTGTCAACAACTTTGATTCCTCACCGACCTTTGATATCCCGCCCATAACATGGATACCCATTGGAACGGGGCGACCAAGAGCGGACGTAATGCAACAGACTCAAGACCTGGTCTTAACGCTTTAAACGCAATACTACTACAGCGCTCTCGTAATATGCGGGAGCGCTTTTCTATACACAAATTTCATGAAACGGAGGTATTTCAAATGAAAGAGATATGGAATTGGATACAGATGGCCTTTGCCGCTGTTGGTGCTTTTCTCGGGTGGTTTCTCGGTGGGATGGATGGATTCCTTTATGCGCTCATAGCATTTGTGGCCATAGATTATGTGACCGGAGTGCTCTGTGCCATTATTGATAAAAAGCTGTCCAGTGAAATTGGCGCGAAAGGTATCTTTAAAAAGGTACTTATTTTTTCCTTGGTGGGTGTAGCCCACATTCTTGATACACAGATACTGGGTAGTGTTGGAGACACTGGTGGTGTCCTTCGGACTGCAGTAATCTTCTTCTACTTGAGCAATGAAGGCATTTCCATTTTAGAAAATTCAAGCCATATCGGGCTGCCCATACCTGAGAAACTCAAGGAGGTTCTAAAACAGCTACATGGCCGTGATGATGAGCCCCGTAAGCCAGGTGATGGAATATGATTGATTTAACAAAAGCAGTAACGGTGTTCAGCGGCCGACGTGGTGAGCACTACTTTCGCCATCTTGAGTTTGACGTTTCTAGTTTATTGGATGACACGTATCCCGGTGCCG
The DNA here is from genome assembly GCA_942492835.1 of uncultured Clostridia bacterium. Taxonomy (GTDB): domain Bacteria; phylum Bacillota; class Clostridia; order Lutisporales; family Lutisporaceae; genus GWB2-37-7. The sequence continues at coordinate 2,891,915 of OW818645.1, forward strand.
CCTTAAATGCAATATACAAAAGACCTGATGGAATTACCTATCCAGTGATCACAACCTACGCTGATGAAGTCCTTACATGGTCCCCCAGCGCAACGGACACACTGATCGTCGGTGTCGGTCGCCTGGAGATAAGGGTTACTTATGGTGACGTTGTCGGGAAAAGCGTTCAAATTCTGACTATCGTCGAGGAGGCTCTTGCAGACGGTATAGCTGAACCACCCGAGCCGCCTGCTCAGGAATGGCTTAATCAGGTGCTTTCTGCCTTAGCTGAACTGGATATTGATGAGATAAATAATCTGCTAAATCTCACTTATAACCTGCTAAACACTACACATGACTTGATCGAAGATACGCGCGACAATCTGTACATGCGGACTGGGATTCTTCTCAACCATTTGCATCCAATAGAAACCGCTTCTGCACCGGATATGATTAGCCGAAGAGCGTCCATTACATTTAGTGGCATAGCGAATGGCAATAACGTAGTAATCGGCACGGTAACATATACCTTTGTTACGGTTTTGGGTAGCCCAGCCGCAAACAATGTACAGGTACTAATCCAAGTTACGCTTCGCAATACTGTCAAGAAACTTGCAGAAGCTATAAGGGGTATCCAAGATGTAGCGAACATTGCCTATGGGTCAGGAACATCACCAAACCCAGCTTGTACAGCCTATTGGACGAGTCGGATTTTCTCCATTGGTGATGTTACAATTCCTTCTGGTGAGAGTATATTTTTGCTGGAAAGAGCAGAAAATTCGACGACAATATTGACCCTCACCTCTACCGCAACAGCTAATATCAACGCATTCACCAGAGCAAGCTATTTGAGATATGTGTTGAGCGGTAATGTTACCGGCGCAGGCGGTATTAATAGTGTTCGAGGACCTTTGCACACATTATTGCCCATTGGTAGCGTGGTTATAGGCGGACAGGGCGGATTGCTTTATCCGACGGCTTATGATTGTCATTTGATTACCCTTTGCCGTCAATCAGATACAAGTGAAAAAGAACTAGACTTATATATCTCAAACGATGAAGTGAACTTTACCAGAATCTCACGCAGTACGCCTATCGGTGCTGATAGTTCAAACGCAGGGTTGCATATTCATATTCAACTGCGTCAAAGCCGAGTGCCTTCTGGTTATGGGCTGTATATCAGTATGGGAAGTGATGGCACATCGGCAAGTGCGTATTGTGATTTGAAGTTTACCTACCACCTATACCCTGTCAATCTTGCGACAACTAACATTTGAATTTGAGGTGATTTTAATGAATTTACGTAAGTTAATACTTACGAATAATGCCTGCTTCAAAGTAGGTAAAACGATAATTCCCAAAGGCATCATGGTACACTCCACTGGTGCAAATAACCCATGGCTGAAGCGCTATGTTGGTCCTGATGACGGTTTGCTCGGAAAGAACCAGTACAACAACCACTGGAATCAAGATAAGCCGAACGGTAGACAGGTTTGCGTCCACGGCTTCATTGGTAAACTGACTGACGGCTCGATTGCCACCTACCAGACGCTACCATGGAACCATCGTGGCTGGCATGGAGGTTCTGGCTCGAAAGGCTCGGTCAATGATACACATATCGGATTTGAAATCTGCGAGGACGGTCTGACCGATACCTCGTATTTTTCTGCTGTTTATAAGGAAGCTGTGGAGCTTTGTGTATACCTTTGCAAGCTCTATGGATTTAGTGAAAAGCAGATTATCTGTCACAGTGAGGGGCATAAACTAGGTATCGCCAGCAATCATGCTGATGTGATGCATTGGTTTCCCAAGCAAGGAAAGTCGATGGATATCTTTAGAGTTGATGTAAAGAAGCAATTGGAGGAAGAAAACAGCACAAATTCTGTGACACCACAAACTAAACTATATCATGTACAAATCGGTGCCTTCTCAGTTAAAGCCAATGCTGAAGCACAGCTTGCAAAGGCAAAAGCTTCTGGATTTAAAGATGCTTTTATCAAATATGAATAATAAACAGAATTGCCTGTGGGGGTTTTACTCCTGCAGGCTCTTTTTTTTTGCTCTGATTCAAATTAATTTTTACAATCCTCAACTTCGACCTATTCCCACGGCTATTAGGTAGGAGGTTATGCGATATGAATCATTATGAGAATAAGAAAGTTACAAAGATTACGGATGAAATCATAGAAAACAGACTTGAACCAAAGAAACTATCACAGGAGCAGATACAGCGTGAGTTTGATTATATCCAGGCAGAAAAACTGCTGAAAAAGATGCTTGGAAAAGGCCTTATTACGGTGGCTGAATTCAACAAAATAACCGCATTAAACCGTCAAACTTTCTCTCCTTTCTTGGCAGAGATAATGTCCTAAAATCGTTGATATATAAAGGTTTTAGAGGTAACATGTGACCTACCGAAGAGGAGGTGAGAGAATGAAAAAGATAACGAAAATAGAAAACGACAAGGTCGAATCATTTATGAAGCCAAAGTTACGAGTAGCTGCCTACTGCCGCGTTTCTACAGACAGTGATGAACAGCTTGTTAGCTTACAGGCTCAAAAGACTCACTACGAGACCTACATTAAGGCAAACCCAGAATGGGAATATGCAGGATTATATTATGACGAGGGTATCAGCGGTACGAAAAAGGAAAACCGCGCCGAACTGCTTAGAATGATATCGGACTGTGAAAATAGGAAAATCGACTTAATTATTACAAAGTCCATCAGCCGATTTGCCAGAAATACTACAGACTGTCTGGAAATGGTTCGTAAACTGGTAGACCTTGGTGTTTACATTTATTTCGAGAAGGAAAACATCAATACCCAATCAATGGAAAGCGAATTAATGCTCTCCATTTTAAGCGGACTTGCGGAAAGTGAGTCGATTTCCATTTCGGAAAATAACAAGTGGTCAATTCAAAGACGCTTTCAGAACGGAACCTTCAAGGTTTCATATCCCCCATACGGTTATGAAAACATAGACGGTCAGATGGTGGTGAATCCTAAGCAGGCGGAAGTTGTGAAGCTTATTTTTGAAGAAGTGTTATCGGGCAAGGGTACACAGAAAATTGCGGATGATCTCAATAATCAGAGTGTTCCTACTAAAAAAGGTGGTCGATGGACTGCAACCACCGTCCGAGCAATTTTGTCCAATGAGAAGTACACGGGTGATATTATTTTTCAAAAGACCTATACGGATAGTCATTTTAACAGGCATACCAATTATGGTGAAAAAGATATGTATCTGGTAGAAAACCACCATGAGGCAATTGTCAGCCATGAGGATTTTGAAGCCGTTGATGCAATTATCAATCAAAGAGCAAAAGAAAAAGGCATCGAAAAACGCAATGGAAAATATCAAAACCGCTATTCTTTTTCTGGGAAAATTATCTGCTCGGAGTGTGGTAGTACCTTTAAAAGGCGGATACATTCAGATGGAACAAGAAAATACATTGCATGGTGCTGCAATAAACACCTAAAGCAGGTAACGGAATGTTCCATGCTGTTTATACGAGACGATGAGATAAAAACGGCATTTGTTACGATGATGAATAAACTGATTTTCGGTCAAAAGTTCATTTTGAGACCCTTGCTAGATGGGCTACGCAGTCAGAACAACACAGACAGTTTTCACAGAATACAAGAACTGGAAACTAAGATTGAAAACAACGTGGAGCAGAGTCAGATGCTGATGGGTCTAATGACAAAGGGGTATCTGGAACCGGCTCTATTTAATAAAGAAAAGAATTCACTGGCAGCGGAGGATGCAAGACTTCGTGCCGAAAAGGAGCAACTTGCCCATTCGGTAAACGGTAATCTTGCGAAGGTCGAGGAAGTTAATCGCCTTTTAAAGATTATGGCAAAGTCTAAAATGCTGACAGCTTATGAGGACGAGTTATTTGAAAACTATGTGGAACGAATTATTGCTTATTCACGGGAGGAGATTGGTTTTGAATTAAAATGTGGAATTACTCTGAGAGAAAGGCTGGTGAATTAGATGGGACATACACCCTATGGATATAGAATTGAAAACGGAAAGGCCGTGGTGGATGAAACGGCAGCAGTTCAAATAAAGAAGTTATATACCGGGTACTTATCTGGACTTTCCTTGAAGGATGCGGCAACAAAAGCCGGGATAAATTGCTACCATGCTACTGCGGGCAAGATGTTACAGAACAAGCATTACCTTGGTGATGAGTTTTATCCTCCTATTGTCGATGCGGAAACCTTTGAGAAAGCTAGTGCAGAAAGGCAAAGACGAGCAGAAATGCTTGGGAGGATACGGGAGCCTAAGGATATGCCGGAAGCAGATTATGCGGTGAAGTTCAAAGCAAAGCCACAGGTGCAGAAATATAACAATCCATTTAAGCAGGCAGAATATGCCTACAGTTTGATAGAAAGTGAGGTGTAAAAGATGGCGGTAAGTAAGAATGTAACGGTGATTCCGGCAATTAAGCGAGTCGGAAACAATAAAAGTGGTGAAAGCAAACCTAAAATACGAGTGGCTGCTTACTGCCGTGTTTCAACGGATAGTGATGAGCAGGCCACAAGTTATGATATTCAGATTGAACACTATACAAACTTTATTCAAAAGAACCCAGAATGGGAACTGGCAGGCATTTTTGCGGATGATGGAATTACAGGTACAAACACCAAAAAGCGTGAGGAATTCAACCGCATGATTGATGAGTGCATGGCTGGAAATGTTGACATGATCATTACAAAGTCCATCAGCAGATTTGCCAGAAACACTCTGGACTGTCTAAAATACATCCGTCAGCTAAAGGATAAGAACATCGCTGTATTCTTTGAGAAAGAGAACATCAACACGATGGATTCCAAGGGTGAAGTTATGCTGACCATTATGGCATCCCTAGCCCAACAGGAGAGCCAATCCTTAAGCCAAAATGTTAAGATGGGCATTCAGTACCGTTACCAACAAGGTGAAATCCAAGTCAACCATAATCGTTTCCTCGGATACACCAAAGATGAAAACAAGCATCTGGTGATTGACCCGGAGGGTGCAGAGATTGTAAAACGAATTTACAGAGAGTACCTTGAAGGAGCAAGCCTTTTGCAGATAGCAAGAGGACTGGAGGCAGATGGTATCCTTACGGCGGCAAGCAAAGCAAAATGGAGACCTGAAACACTGAAAAAGATACTGCAGAACGAAAAGTACATCGGAGATGCCCTCTTACAAAAGACTTACACAGTGGACTTCCTTTCCAAAAAGCGGGTCAAGAATAACGGCATCGTTCCACAATATTATGTGGAAAACAGCCATGAACCTATCATTCCCCGCGACCTTTATATGCAGGTTCAGGAAGAAATGGTACGCAGGGCAAGCATCAGAAGTGGCAAGGGCGGTAAAAAACGGGTCTACAGTAGCAAGTATGCTTTATCGAGCATCGTCTACTGCAAACTCTGCGGTGATATTTACCGCCGGGTACACTGGAACAATCGAGGTTATAAGTCTATCGTATGGCGATGTGTCAGCCGCCTGGAGGAAAAGGGATCTGACTGCACCTCACCTACAATAAATGAAGAAACGTTGCAAACTGCGGTTGTAAAAGCTATCAATGAACTTCTAGGCAACAAAGAACCTTTCCTCCAGGCGTTGCAGGATAATATAGCTACCGCGCTTAATGAGGAAAGTGATAATGATACCGATGACGTTGATGGAAAATTGAATGACTTGCAACTGGAGCTTCTTAAACAAGCAAAATCCAAGAATGATTATAACGAAGTGGCTGATGAGATATATCGCTTACGGGAACTAAGGCAAAATGCACTGGTTGAAAATGCAGAGCGTGAAGGAAAAAGGCAACGAATTGCTGAAATGAAAAGATTTTTAAATGAGCAGTCATGTGAACTTGAAGAATACGATGAGCAACTTGTAAGACGGCTTATTGAGAAAGTAACGGTCTTTGATGATAAATTTACTATTGAGTTTAAGTCTGGTGTTGAGATTGATGTATAAATTTAAAATGAACTTGATCGCCGATTGAGGAGAAATACTTCTTGATGGGCGGTTCTTTTCTATTTATACTTGGGGATAATCTAATAAATAAACACACTTGAACAATTACTCATATATTTTTATTGACAAACAGAGAATTGAGGTTTATATTATATATGAAAGCTTATTCAAGTGTTCAATTGAATGATAAAGAGGTGATATAAATATGGCAAAAAAAATTCAACCAATTGAAAGATGTGACTGCAATGTAATTCATGAGGATATTCTAAATCAAGTTAGAGATAAAATGCCTCGAGAAGAAAGCCTTTATGATCTAGCAGAATTATTTAAAGTATTTGGAGATTCAACGCGAATCAGGATACTATGGGCTTTACATGAATCTGAAATGTGTGTTTGTGATATCGCTGTATTACTTAACATGACACAATCAGCAATTTCCCATCAGCTGAGAGTCTTAAAACAAGCTAATTTAGTAAAAAACAGAAAAGAAGGCAAAGGAGTATATTATTCATTAGTTGATGATCATGTAAGAGAAATATTTGACCAAGGTCTAATTCATATCAACGAGAAGTAGTAATGCGGTAGAATAGAATATTTTTTGAAGATATTTGGGCAGATATTTAAGTCTTCATTTCAAATGAGCAATGCTTCAAGAAAATTTGAAAAAGACTTGTAGTATTTTTAATAAAATTACAAATAATATTTAGGAGGATTTAATAATGAAAAAGAAATTTATACTTGAAGGTTTGGATTGTGCAAATTGCGCGGCAAAAATGGAAAAGGCTATTAATGAGCTTGATGGAGTGAAAGAAGCTACTGTTAACTTTATGACCACAAAACTCGTTATTGATGGTGAGGATGAAAAAATGCCAACAATAATAGTAGAGGCCGAAAAAATAGTTAAAAAAATTGAACCCGATACAACTATGAAAAAGGCTTAAAGGAGGCTGTTTAGTATGACAAAACGACTATGGCGAATAATTATTGGTGCAGCCGTGTTAGCTACAGCAGTATTGCTTAATTTAAATAACGAATGGTTAAAGATTGCTCTCTTTATAATAAGTTACATTATTGTAGGTGGAGATGTTATAAAAAAAGCTGTAAAAAATATTTTTAAAGGTCAAGTTTTCGATGAAAACTTTTTAATGAGTATTGCAACAATTGGTGCATTTTTTATTGGTGAGTATCCTGAAGGTGTTGCAGTTATGCTGTTTTATCAAGTTGGAGAACTGTTTCAAAGCTATGCAGTTGGCAAGTCGAGAAAGTCAATTGCAAGCCTTATGGATATTCGACCAGATTATGCAAATGTTAAAAAAGGCGATGAACTTGTTAGGACTGACCCGGATGAAGTACAAATAGGAGATATTATTGTAATTAAAGCAGGAGAAAAAGTTCCTCTTGATGGCAAGGTAATAGAGGGAAGTTCAATGATCGACACATCGGCACTTACTGGTGAATCTGTTCCTCGTGAAGTAGAAGTAGGAAGTGATATCCTAAGTGGTTGCATCAATATTAATGGAGTTATTACAGCAGAGGTTACCAAGGAATATGGAGAATCTACTGTAAGTAAGATTCTTGATTTAGTTGAAAACGCAAGTAGTAAAAAATCCAATTCAGAACAATTTATTACTAAGTTTGCGAGATATTATACACCAGTTGTGGTTATAATTGCAGTTTTTCTAGCTATTATACCGCCTCTTGTTATAGACGGGGCGACTTTTAGTGATTGGATATATAGAGCACTAGCATTCCTTGTGGTATCCTGTCCGTGTGCTTTAGTTATTTCAATTCCTTTGAGTTTCTTCGGTGGAATAGGTGGAGCCTCAAAAAAAGGTATTTTAGTTAAAGGTAGTAACTACCTTGAAGCATTGGCTCAAACAGAGATTGTTGTTTTTGATAAAACAGGTACACTAACGAAAGGTGTATTTAATGTACAGGAAATTCATCCAGAAGGAGTTTCTAAAGAAGAGCTACTAGAATTAACTGCATATGTGGAAAGCTATTCCAATCATCCGATTTCACTTTCACTGAAACGTGCATATGGCAAAGAAATAGACAATGGACGTATTTCAGATGTAGAAGAGATATCAGGTCATGGTGTTATTGCAACAGTAGATGGCAAAAAGGTTATGGCAGGAAATATCAAACTTATGAAAATGATGGATATCCCTTATTTCAAGGGAGAGCTGATCGGTACTGCTGTACATGTTGCTGTTAATAACAAATATATAGGTTACATTGTAATTGCCGATGAGGTAAAGGAAGATTCAGCACAAGCAATCAAGGAACTTAAGGCAGCTAATATTAAGCAAACAGTTATGTTGACAGGTGATAATAAAAGTGTTGGTTCAAAAGTTGCTAAAGAGCTTGGTCTTGATAAGGTTTATGCAGAACTATTGCCAGCAGACAAAGTTGAAAAACTAGAAGAATTATTTTCACAAAAATCCACAAAAGGTAAACTCGCCTTTGTCGGTGACGGAATCAATGATGCACCTGTATTAGCTCGTGCAGATATTGGAATAGCAATGGGTGGTTTAGGTTCTGATGCAGCCATTGAAGCTGCTGATATTGTAATTATGACTGATGAGCCATCGAAAATTGCTACTGCAATGAAGATTTCTAAAAAGACATTAAAAATTGCAAATCAAAACATAGTATTTGCAATTGGAATAAAAATAATTGTTCTTATTTTGAGTGCTTTTGGAATAACTACTATGTGGGCAGCTATATTTGCAGATGTAGGTGTAACTATCATCGCAGTATTAAATGCTTTTAGAGCTTTGAATGTAAAGAATCTATAAACTATTTTTCCTATTCACCCCCTTGTTTGATACCGATAATTGACGAGTCAATCAAGGGGTATCAATTATAAGATGAAACTTTTTAAAGGCAAATGAAAATTAAGGCCTAAGACAATGGAAGCCTACACAAGGGCAGAATTTTAAAACTATAAATGAAAATTGGTTGGTATATGACCTTGAATTAGATGGTTTAAAAGATATGGAGGTTATGTAATTGAAAGTTATTGATGAATGTTGCTGTGAATGCAATACACAACATATAAGTCAAATTAAGGATAAATGTCCTGTTTGTAACAATGGAGGAATTTCTGTTAGTAAAGTGACTGTTGAACACCTTGTGAATGATGCTTTTCGTAATGCCGTTGACGGGGAGCAATTGTTCTTAATGAAGAAAATGATAAGGTTACTGATGAGATTGATGTCAAATTGGTTGAATTGCAGAATGAGCTTCTTAAACAAGCAAAGTCGAAGAATGACTATAACGAAGTGGCTGATGAGATATATCGATTGCGGGAACTGAGACAAAATGCACTGGTTGAAAACGCAGAGCGTGAAGGAAGAAGGCAGAGGATTGCTGAGATGACAACTTTTTTAAATGAGCAGTCATGTGAACTTGCAGAATATGATGAGCAGCTAGTAAGACGGCTTATTGAGAAAGTAACGGTCTTTGATGATAATCTAACTATTGAGTTCAAGTCAGGTGTTGAGATTGATGTAGAAATATAAGATATAGTTGACCGCCGATTTGAGGTGTAGAATGCATCTTGGTCGGCGGTTTTTGTCGTTAATTTCATGGTAACTTCATTCGAAACCATATTGACAACTTTCGATATGTATGATATTCTTATTTTATGATATCGAGAACATTCGATGTCATTGATACATATAAATATATAGGAGGTAATTTTATGGAGCATTCATATGCAGATTATGTTCCTGCTATTAAGGCTTTGTCAGATGAAACACGGTTAAAGATTATTGATATGCTATCCTGTGGAGAAATGTGTGCATGTGATATATTAGAAGAATTCAGCATTTCCCAATCCACTCTCAGCTATCATATGAAGATTCTATCTGAAAGTGGCCTTGTAAATGCAGTGCGTGACGGGGCATGGATGAGGTATACGCTGAACAAGGAAAAAACAGAAGATGTCATAACTTTCTTTACAGGTATAACAAGCGAAAAAGAAGATTGTATTTGTCAAAATTGCAAAAACAAAAAAATCTGATAATCACTGTTGTTAAGGAAGTATTTATAATGGATGACAAAGATGGAGGTTTAAAACTCCAAAAAGTAAAAAATATAATTAATAGCCTATATTTCATTTAAGGAGAGATTATTATGAGTAAAGAAAAAACACAAGGTATAGGATTTTTTGAAAAATACCTTACCATATGGGTGCTTCTCTGCATGGCGGCGGGGATTTTAATCGGAAGATTTTTACCGGGGATTCGTTCGGCTTTAGAAAATATGCAAATAGCAGATCAGAACATTCCTATTGCAATTCTTATGTGGATTATGATTTATCCAATGATGTTAAAGATCGATTTTAAGTCTGTTAAAAACGTGGGAAGGCAACCGCAAGGCGTCATTATATCTACCCTTGCAAGTTGGGGAATTAAGCCTTTTCTGATGTTTGGATTGGCTACGGTATTTTTTCAATATATCTTTAGCTCCTTTATTCCGGCAAGTTTAGCTACAGATTTTGTTACAGGAGCGGTTTTGTTGGGAACGGCGCCTTGTACCGCTATGGTATTTGTTTGGAGCACGTTGACAAAGGGCAATCCGGCACAAACGCTGGTTCAGGTTTCTGTTAATGACTTGCTAATTTTAGTGCTGTTTATTCCAATCGTTCAATTATTGCTTGGTATTAACAACGTGGTACTTCCGTTAGGAATACTTGTTATGTCCATCGTTCTATTTGTGGTAGTACCATTGGCTACTGGTGTTCTGTCGCGAGTATTAATAACCAAGAATAAGGGCGAGGAGTATTTTAACAATAAATTCGTTACTAAGTTTGATGGCGTAACGACTGTTGGTTTGCTTTTAACCCTTATCATTATCTTTACTTTCCAAGGGGACATTATTGTTGAAAATCCTCTTTATGTACTATTAATTGCGGTACCACTTGTTCTTCAGAATATGATTTCCTTTGCTTTGACATATGCCGTCAGCAAAGGGGCAAAATTACCTCGTGATATTGCTGCGCCGGCTTCTCTGATTGCTGCTTCTGATTTCTTTGAATTATCGGTGGCAGTCGCAATAGCAATTTTTGGTGTAGATTCACCGGTAGTTCTTGTCTGTACTGTAGGAGTGCTTACGGAGGTACCTGTAATGCTACTGCTCGTCAAGTTTGTAAATAAAACAAAACACTGGTTTCCACAGCCAATGGCTGATAACAATCAATAACTATAATAATTTTAAAGGAGATGTTTTTGTATGAAAAAAATGACAATTTATGAGCCAGCCATGTGCTGCTCAACAGGACTTTGCGGAGTAGGTGTTGATACTGAGCTTCTCAGAATTTCAACTGTTCTTAATACACTAAAGAAGAATGGCGTTGAGGTGCAGAGATTTAACCTCTCAAATTCGCCGCAGGAATTTGTGAATAACAAAGCAGTGAATGAATTCATAAACAAAAAGGGCGTTGATGAACTGCCGGTTACTGTTTTAGACGGTGAAATCGTGTTAACAGGCAGTTATCCAACCAATGAAGAGTTTGTAAAACTTTTAAATATCCCAATGAGCTTCCTGGGCGAACAGCCAAAGACTGTTAAAGTAACACCAAAAAGGTCAGGAGGATGCGGTTGCTCCGGCGGGAACTGCTGCTAACATTGTAATTGAAGTTTATGAAGATGAACAATCTGCCAGAAGTACAAGGTTTGATAAACTTTGCAGTGAAATAAGTGCTAAGGGCTTTGCCATTAAGCGATATAATCTTATGCAAAACAGGGAGCAATTTATTTCTAATAAAGACGTGTGGATTTTGATCACATGCGCGGGAATAGAAATGCTCCCTGCCATCTATATAGATAATCACTTAATGAAAATTGAAACATATCCAACACGAGCTGAATTAGATAAATGGCTCAATAATACTAAACGGAGGTAATTAGAATGGAGATTTTTAATCCCAAAAATATAACGCTTACAAAATATTTATTTTATACAGGTAAAGGCGGTGTAGGTAAAACCTCAACTGCTTGTGCTACTGCTGTTACCCTTGCTGACAGCGGGAAAAAGGTGCTTTTAGTCAGCACAGATCCTGCATCGAATTTGCAGGATGTATTTAACACTGATCTTAATAATAAAGGTGTTGCTATTAAGGAAGTACACAATCTTGTTGTTGCTAACCTTGACCCGATACAAGCAGCAGCGGAATACAGACAAAGCGTAATTGACCCTTACCGCGGTAAATTGCCTGATGCTGTATTAAATAATATGGAAGAACAGCTTTCAGGCTCCTGTACTGTTGAGATAGCAGCATTTAATGAGTTTTCAAAATTTATTACAGATGAAGATATGCAGAAAGAATATGACCATATTGTATTTGATACAGCACCAACTGGCCATACCCTTAGAATGCTACAGTTACCATCAGCATGGAGTAATTTCATCAGTGAAAGCACGCATGGAGCATCTTGTTTAGGACAGCTTTCTGGACTGGAGAGTAAAAAAGCAGTGTATAAAAAAGCTGTTGAAACCTTGGCTGACGGAGCATTAACTACCCTTATTCTTGTTTCAAAACCTGAAGAGGCACCCCTTAAGGAGGCAGAAAGAGCATCTGAGGAACTATCCGATATTGGTGTAAATAACCAAGTAATGGTGATTAACGGTGTGCTGACCTCCTATGATGACAGGACATCCGAAAGCCTGTATCAAAAACAGCAAAAAGCACTTGCTGAAATGCCACAGGGCTTACAGGAAATTACTACCTACATGATACCGCTCAGAGCCTACAATATCACAGGAATGGACAATGTACGGGCATTGCTCACTGAGGATCATTATACTATTAGCGATGAAAAGTTAAATGCTCAGACAATTCCGCAACTAAAAGATGTCATTGATGACCTATACAATAGCAATAAAAAGGTCATTTTCACTATGGGCAAGGGCGGTGTAGGTAAAACAACTATTGCTGCGGCGATAGCTTTAGGCTTGTCAAAGAAAGGCAAAAAGGTGCATCTTACTACAACTGATCCCGCTGCGCATCTGAAATTTGTCATTGATGAGAGCAGTGGTATCACCATGAGCCACATTGATGAGCAAGCCGAATTGAAAAAATATCAGGATGAAGTACTTTCCAAAGCAAGAGAAACCATGTCTGATGAGGATAGAGCCTATGTTGAAGAGGACTTACGCTCCCCTTGCACACAGGAAATTGCCGTATTCCGCGCTTTTGCAGAGATTGTGGAGAAGGCGGAAAATGAAGTTGTGGTCATTGATACCGCACCAACCGGCCATACACTCCTTTTGCTCGACTCCACCCAAAGCTATAACCAGGAGATCAAGCGCTCACAAGGCGATATACCTGAATCTGCCAAAAAGTTATTGCCAAGACTTCGTAATGCTAATGAAACAGAAGTTATCATTGTTACCCTTGCTGAGGCAACACCTGTATATGAAGCAATGCGTCTAGAAGAAGACTTGAAACGAGCAAATATTGCAACCAAATGGTGGGTTATTAATTCATCACTATACTTTACAGGTACGACAAATAAAATGTTATCTGCAAAGGCAAGCAATGAAATCGAGTGGATTAACAAAGTGGATGCACATGCAAATGGTAAATTTGCTATTATCTCTTGGAGTGCTGATGAAATTAAGAATGAAAAATTAATCGATTTGATTAAATGATGGAGGTAAGTTTTGTGAGCGATATTAAACCCAAGGTAGCCTTTATATGTGTCCACAATTCCTGTCGATCGCAAATAGCTGAAGCTCTTGGCAAACACTTTGCAAGTGATGTATTTGAAAGTTATTCTGCTGGTACTGAAACCAAACCGCAAATCAATCAAGATGCGGTGCGCCTATTGAAAAAACTCTATGGGATCGATATGGAGAAAACTCAGTACTCGAAGCTACTTGATGAAATCCCCCCGGTAGATATTGTTGTTACAATGGGGTGCAATGTGGAATGCCCATACCTTCCATGTAAACACAGGGAAGATTGGGGACTGGATGATCCTACAGGTAAGAGTGATGAGGAATTTAAAAAAGTAATATCAACAATAGAAACTAAAATCAAAGAATTGAGGGAAAAATTGAAATAGCTTTGAATGCCAATTACATACCGAGTAATTGGCATTTATAAATATAAGTTATGCCTAAAGATACTTATTTCTTTGATGTGTGTAATTGCGAAGTTATTAAAACATGGAGGGAAAAAGCTTTGAATAAATGTTATTGCGGAAATTCAGAAAAATCTTCTTGTGAGCTAGAGAAAGGCGAATTGTGTCCTGTTTGCGGAATACAGGGTGCTGATGTAAAAAACATAACAGTAAAGCATATGGTACTTGACGAGCTAACGGAACAAGTTGGCGACTACGATTATTATTTATGTATGAGTAAGGAATGTGATATTACTTACTATAATAAAAAATATAATATCAAATTTAATAAGCAGCAGGTAAAAGCACCCATATGGTTTAAGAAAGATGCAAATCCAAAATATGCTTGCTATTGTAGCAAAGTTACCGAAGAACAGGTTATAGAAGCTGTGATTAAGTACAATGCAAGAACAGTAAAAGAAGTGAATGACATTACTGGAGCGATGAAAAATTCCAACTGTAAAGAAAATAATCCCCTAGGGGTTTGTTGTCATAAGATTATTCAGGAAGCTATCGATAAAGGCTTAAAGTAAAATGATTCAAGTCGATATGTTCCCCCATACCTCGAATGAAAAAATGCCGTGGACATGTTTCCGAGAACCGACAGGTGGAAAGACATCCATGCTGTCCTCTCGAGCCATGTGGAGACGGTAACAGTGCTATATAAGACTTGAACACATTGATATTACTGCATTTCGGACATTTTAAATTATGTTTCCGTACACTAAAAATAGGGTTACCTTTGAGTGAGGGAATATAAAAAAATATGTTAATATTGCCCTCACCAGGTCATGTGGAGACCTGTGTTCTGCTATATAAGCGCTAAACATATTGACATGGCTAGATTTTGAGATGTTCCCATAAACACAAAAATGTTTATACGGTGAGAATAGGATATGAAAAATGTAATATGTTTTGCAAAACAGAGTTAAGATATTTTTAGTCGTTGAATTTTATGGGAAATTGTATTAATTAGTATTATAATGTAATTGCATTGGTTTGTGCTGATGCAATTATTTTTATTTAGGATAAAAAATGGAGGAAACTAAGAATGAGTTTAAGTGCAAATGTAAGTGAAAAGGCTGCTCTCATATGGGCAATAGCAGATAAATTAACTGGTGTATATAAACCACATGAATACGGAGAGGTTATTTTACCTTTAACCGTTATAAGAAGATTTGATTGTATTTTGTCTGATACAAAAGATGCTGTGTTAGAAAAATATGAAAGTGTGAAGTCACTGCCTATGAAAGATGTACTTCTTCGTAAAGCTGCAGGTGGACTCAGCTTTTATAATACAAGTAAATTTACTTTTGAGAGATTACTTGATGACCCTGATAACATAGAAACTAATTTCAGAGATTATCTCAATGGATTTTCAGAAAATGTGCAAAACATCATAGAAAAATTCAAGTTTGATGGACATATCAACACAATGGCTAACAAGGGTATTTTATATATTGTGCTTAAGGAATTTACTTCCCCTAAAGCTAATTTACATCCAACTGTAATTTCTAACCTTGAAATGGGATATATTTTTGAAGAAATTGTTCGTAGGTTTTCAGAGTCACACAACGAAGATGCAGGGCAACACTATACCCCTCGTGAAGTAATTGAGCTTATGGTAAATATTCTGTTCTATGATGATAATGATATTTTGGCTGGCAACAATGTGGCAAAAACAATTTATGACCCCGCTTGTGGAACGGGTGGTATGCTTTCGGTTGCTGAAGAATACCTTCATAGCCTAAATGCTTCTACCGAATTAGTATCCTTTGGGCAAGAGATTAACGACCAGACCTTTGCTATATGTAAAGCTGATATGTTGATTAAAGGAAATAACGCAGAATTTATTAAAGATGGTAACACCCTTTCTGATGACCAGTTTGAAGGACAAACCTTTGATTATATTTTAAGCAATCCTCCTTTTGGTCGTGAATGGAAAAACGAAAAAACTAAAGTTGAAGCCGAAGCAAAAAAAGGCTTTGCAGGTCGATTTGGTGCAGGGCTTCCAGCGGCAAGTGATGGACAAATGCTATTTTTACTTACAGCCATTTCAAAGATGAAAGAACCTAAAAACGGTGGAAGTCGTATTGCTATTATTCACAATGGCTCACCACTCTTTACGGGTGACGCAGGCTCTGGTCCTAGTGATATTCGTAAATATATTCTTGAAAATGACTTGCTTGAGGCTATTATTGCTCTTCCTAATGATATTTTCTATAACACTGGTATTGCTACATATATTTGGGTGCTTTCTAACAAAAAGCAAGGCACAAAGCGTGAAGGTAAAGTTCAGCTTATTAACGCTAACGGATTGTTTGAAAAACGCAGAAAAGCACTGGGCAACAAAAGAAACGATATTCCAAGTGATGCTATTGTAGAAATAACAAAGCTTTATGGAGATTTTGCAAAAACAGAAATCAGCCAAATTTATGACAATGCAGATTTTGGTTATACAAAAATTACGGTTGAGCGACCATTAAAAGATGAAAATGGTGAGCTTGTATTAAAAAAAGGTAAAAAGCAACCCGATGCATCGCTTCGTGATACAGAAAATGTGCCACTAACTGAGGATATAAAGGAATACTTTAAACGTGAAGTTTTGCCCTTTGCTCCTGATGCTTGGATTGATGAAGCTAAATCAAAGGTAGGTTATGAAATTCCATTTACACGCTATTTTTATAAATATGAAGCCCCACAGCCATCAACTGAAATTATGGCAGAGATACTTGAGATTGAAAAAGAACTTGACGGTGCATTAGCAGAGGTGTTCAATGTTTAAACTATTTTTTGAATTATTAACAGAGCCTTTAGGCTTGCCCATTGAATGGTACTATGAATATATAATCTTAGCTATTATTGGTGTTATTTCATATGGAATTGCATATAGCAAAGTTGGCGATATGTACCGAGGTGGTTTTATTGATGGAAGAACATCGGGTTCTTTCTTCCATTGGCTTATTAGGTTAATTATATTTGCTGTTTTATGGGCTATTACTTACGGCGTTATATGGCTTGGAAAAATCATAATAGCAGATTGGCAAGTGGTATTAATAGGGCTTGGTATTGTTGTTGCTTTGACGTTTTTAATTGTATTTGTTGTGAAAAAATATAGAAAAAGCAAGGCGGTGAGTAAAAATGCGTGAAATGAAAGATAGTGGAGTTGAATGGATTGGAGAGATACCGAGGGATTGGGATATAGTTACAACAAAACGTTTTTTTAGAAATGAGAAGAGGGTTGTTGGGGAGAATGTTGACGATTATGAAAGACTAGCACTTACAATGAATGGTGTACTAAAAAGAAGCAAGGATGACAGTGATGGTTTACAACCTGAAAAATTCGAAGGTTATCAAATATTAAAGCAAAATGAACTTGTATTTAAGTTAATAGACTTAGAAAATGTAAAAACAAGCCGTGTAGGATTATCTCCATACACTGGTATTGTTTCACCTGCTTATATCGTACTTACAAATCAAAAAGATGATAATAGATTTTTTTATTATTGGTTTATATCTATGTATTATAATGAAATTTTCAACCAACTTGGGGGGGCAGGTGTTAGAAGTGCCTTGAACGCAAAAGAGGTCTTAAACCTCCCAATTGTATCAATGCCAGAAACTACCCAACACCGCATAGCCGACTACCTCGACCGTAAATGCTCTAAAATGGATGAGATTATTGAAAAAGAAGGGCAAGTCATCAAAAAGCTGAAAGCATATAAGCTATCGGTTATCACAGAGGCGGTTACAAAAGGACTTAACCCTAATGTGCCGATGAAAGATAGTGGAGTTGAATGGATTGGTGAGATACCTGAGGGGTGGAAATTAAATAAGTTCAAATATCTTTCATTATCTATTGGCGATGGAATACACACAACACCTCAATACGATACGGACGGTACAATTTATTTTGTAAATGGAAACAATATAGGTGGTGAATTTCTTGTGTTTAAAGATGGCACTAATACTATTAATGATGAAGAGTATTCAAATTATAAATTACCACTTCTTACTAAAAACACAGTGTTTATAACTTTAAATGGTGCTACCTATGGTAAAACTTCATTTTATAATGGAGAAAAAATATTACTGGGGAAAAGTGCTGGTTATATCACTCTGAAAAACAATGAGAATAAGGAATATATACGTTATTACCTTCAAAGCAATTTAGCAAAATTGATTATGGATCTAAGTTTATGCGGTTCAACTATAGCAAACTTGTCATTACGAACATTAAATGATTTTATAGTTCCGTATCCATCACATAGTGAACAAGAAGTCATAGTAAATTATTTAAATAAGCGTATTGAAAAAATTGATTTTTCTATAACAAAAAAACAAGCAACTATTGAAAAACTAACAGCCTATAAAAAATCCCTCATCTATGAGGTTGTAACAGGTAAAAAGGAGGTATAACCCATGTCCGATTTTGATGTAAAAGAAAAACGCTTTGAACAGGATATTGAAGAATATCTACTGACACAAGGCGGTTATACAAAGGGCGAGCCTAAAAGCTTTGACTGTAAGCTTGGTTTAGATACTAATACTTTTATTTCTTTTATTAGGACAAGCCAATCAAAACAATGGGAACGCTTTGAAAAAATCTATAGTGCTGATAGTGAGAAACAGCTAATTGACCGTTTTTACCGTGAAGTGAAAATGGTTGGCTTGCTAAAGGTGTTACGAGGTGGCTTTACCGATAGGGGCATTAAGTTTAAACCAGTATTTTGGAAGCCTGAAACCTCTATTAATGAAACAAGTGCAAAGCAATATGCAGATAATATTTTGCATTGTACAAGGCAGTTACACTATTCTGTGCTTAATGAAAATAGCATTGATATGGTGCTATTTCTAAATGGTATTCCTGTTGTGTCTATGGAGTTAAAGTGTCAGTTCACTGGACAAAATACAACAAACGCCATACAGCAATACAGATTTGACAGAGCAAGTAAAGATGCAATCTTTACCTTTAAAGAGCGAGTACTCGTGCATTTTGCAGTTGACCTTTCTAATGTATATATGACCACACGCTTAGAGGGTGATAAAACTTATTTCTTACCATTTAATCAGGGTAGTAACGGTGCTGGAAATGTAGGTGGCAAGGGCAACCCTAACAATGAAAATGGCTATGATACCGCATACCTTTGGGAGAATGTTTTATGCAAGGATAGGCTCCTTGAAATTTTGCATAAGTATTTGCATTTGCAAGTGGAAAAAGACGATAAGACAGGTGCTATCAAATCAGAACGCATGATATTCCCTCGTTTCCATCAGCTTGATGTTGTAACAAAGCTTCTTGATGATGTAAAAGAAAACAAGTCGGGTAAAAATTATCTCATTCAGCATAGTGCAGGCTCTGGAAAATCTAATTCTATTGCATGGCTTGCCTATCGGTTGGTAGGATTACATGATGAAAATGATGAGAAGATTTTTCAATCTGTAATTATTGTAACCGACCGCCGTGTGCTTGACAGTCAACTTCAGAATACGGTTTATCAGTTTGACCATGTGGATGGCGTGGTGCAAAAAATAGACAAGAACTCACAGCAACTAAAAGATGCTATTGAAGATGGAACAGGTATTATTATTACCACACTACAAAAATTCCCTGTTATCTACAAAGAAGTTAATGCAGGCAACAAACGTTTTGCCATTATCATTGATGAAGCACATTCTTCTCAAACTGGAGATGCAGCTAAAAAGTTAAAACGAGCCTTAGCTGATACGGATAAAATATTAGAAGAATATGCCCAAATGGAAGGTGATGCAGAATCAAAACATAAGGATGATGAGGATAAACTGTTAGACGAACTAGCAGCACAGGGCATTCATGAAAACTTGTCCTTCTTTGCCTTTACTGCTACACCAAAGGATAAGACCCTCAATATGTTTGGGTGGAAAGATGAAAACGGAAAGTATCATCCCTTCCATATTTACTCTATGCGCCAAGCTATTGAGGAGAATTTTATCCTTGATGTACTGAAAAATTACATGACCTATAAGATGTATTATAAAATTGCAAAAGCTATCCCAGATGACCCAGAGCTTGATACAGTTACTGGAGTAAATGCTATTCGAAATTATGAAACACTGCATCCACACAATATTTCTCAAAAGACTTCTATTATGCTCGAGCATTTTAGGAGTGTAACTATGAGTAAAATTGGCGGTAAAGCAAAGGCAATGATTGTAACACCGTCACGACTTCATGCTGTGCGTTACTTACAGGAATTTAAAAGACAGATTCAGGAAAAAGGGTATTCAGAGCTTGATGTGTTAGTAGCCTTTTCTGGTGAGGTGGAGGACGATGGACAGACCTACACAGAAGAAAAGATGAATAAAAATAAGGATGGAGAAACCATCAAAGAAAAGGCTTTGCCAGAGGCATTTCATACAGATGAGTTTGGTATGCTTATTGTTGCTGAAAAATATCAAACTGGCTTTGATGAGCCATTACTACACACCATGTTTGTAGACAAGAAATTATCAGGTGTAAAAGCTGTTCAGACGCTCTCTCGCTTAAACCGTACCACCCGTGGTAAAAAAGACACCTTTGTACTAGACTTCGTAAATTCAGCAGAGGATATTCAAAAATCCTTTGAGCCTTATTTTGAAGAAACGGTACTCGAGGAAGAAACAGACCCTAATGTAATTTATGATTTGAAGAACACCCTCGATGAATACCGAGTTTATCAGCAGATGGAGATTGAACGGTTTTCAGAAATATTCTATGCCAACAAATCACAATCTGCTGGGGATCTGGGTAAATTACAAGGAGCAATGCGACCTGTTCTCGATAGATATAATGCCCTTGAAGAAGAAAAGCAAGATTTATTTAAATCTACTCTTGCTCGATTTAATCGAATTTATGCTTTTATTACACAGGTGTGCCGTTTGTTTGATAAAGATATACACAAATTCAGCATTTACAGTAAATTTCTTTATACCATGCTACCAAAGGGTGGCAGAGATAAGGTGGTAGTGGATGATAAGGTTTTACTGGAATATTATAGACTTGAAAAAGATTTTGAAGGTGAAATTGAACTAGAACCTTCTGCAGAAGGCTTTAGCCCTATCACAGGTGAAGCTGGAAGACGGGAGAAAAAGAAAGACCCTCTTACAATAATCATTGATAAAATTAATGAAAAATACGGAACCAATTTCACCGAGATGGATAAGGTGCTTCTCCAAATTCAAAATGATTATGCATCAGAAGATAAATGGCAAAGCTATGCAAAAAATAATGATCGCAAGACTTTTATGTTACTATTTGAGAAAGACTTCCCAGAAATGGCTGCTAATCGTTATGAGCAAAATGAAGATTTCTTCGTTAGAATGTTCTCAGACCCAGAAATGATGAAGCAGGTAATGGATAGTGTTGGTGCTGTTTTATACGAAAGGTTACAAAAGAAAACTTTTAATTTGGAAAATAAGCAGGAGTTAAATACTGTTGCAGAGGCACAAAGTGGCTATGAATGTAAAGTAGAACTTGAGAAAGGTTGATAAGAACGGGATAGTTAAGTTTAATAAAAAGTATGGAGGGAAATAAATGGCAGCAGATATTAAATATGAAATAAAAGAAACTGCAGGAGTTATTTCTGAATCCTCAAAAGGTTGGAAGAAGGAATTAAATCTAATTTCATGGAATGATAAAGAACCTAAATATGACATAAGAGATTGGGATATAGAACATAAAAAGATGGGAAAGGGTGTAACTTTATCTGTTGAAGAATTAAAGAAACTTAAGTATGTTCTTAATGAAATGGAATTGTAGGAAAAATAATTTTAAAGGGGTATAAATGATTATGATAAACTTCAATGATTTAAAATCAAAACTTGATAAAGTAATTGAATTGTCATTAGAAATTAAAAAATGTGAAACTGACTATGATGAAGTAATAGATTTAAGTGATATAAAACTTGAAGATTTAATTACTACAAAGGAAGAACAAGTGCTAATTGATTATTTGAAAACACTAACAGATGAAGAGGTACATGCTCTAATGTCAATCATGTATTTAGGAAGAAAAGGATATATGGAATATGATGGAAATTATGATGAGGCTCTTTCTTATTATATGAACTTAATTGATAAGGAAGAAAAAGACATTGAAATTGATGTAATGTTGGATAAGTTTGTGTTACATGATTATTTAGTAAAAGGAAAAGATATACTTATAGATAGAATTAGAAGATAATATATTATTTACTTAAATAGTAGCAAGAAAAGCACCAGTTTTAATATCTGGTGTTTTATTTTGTCTAAAAATCTTTAAATTGGTAGCCTGAGAGAGTATAATTTAAGTATTGTGAAATTTTAGAATAGAACAAATTTATATAGATGCATAACAGATTGGGGGCGGAATTTTATGAGAAAAAAACGTCAATACCATATATGGCAGTATAAACTAGATGATATATATGAAAATGATGGTAAGCTGATGGTTAACTTCTCTGAGGAAGAAGCTAAAAATACTAGCGAATCATTACTGCTATATATTTTAAATGAGAAAATAAAAAAGCGTAAATATGATGACACTGTTGAATATAAAACTGATGAAAATGGTAATCAGATAAAAGTAAAGAAAAATATCGCTCCTATAATAACTGTGAAAACAGGCAGGAGTAGGAACAAAGAGCAGACAGCCAAGCTTCAAAGGCTTTTAAATGAAGGTCTTTATGTTAATACTGAACCACTAGGGCATTTTGTATTTTTGGATAATGTGCTTTCAGGTTCTCAAAATAAAGAATGCAGGCAGATTTTTGTTTATGAAGATTACTATGAAAAGCTTAAGGAACATATTTCTCTTGGTGTTGAGCCTAAAAAGTGTACTGTATCAAAGAACCTAACCAGAAATGCTTTGACTACAACGGATGTATATTTAATTCCTACAGATATGAAAAAGCTTGGTATATGTATTATTCCAGACTGTGAAGTTTCAGTTTATGAGGATGTAAATATAATTAAGGAATATACTAGAACTCCAGAGGAAGAAAAACTCTATGAAGAACTTACGGCTTGGATAGAAGCTGATAAAGAGTATTATAAAAAGATAAAAGAAGTTAGCGAAGCAGTTAATTCTTCTGATTGTAAGGTGGAGAAGAAACCAAAGGAAAACAGGCAAAAGGGAACATATAAGACAGTAAATCAGTGGAAGGAAGCTGAGCGCAAGGTAAAGGCAGAGGAGCTTGAGAACCCGAAAGCTAGAACTTATGTGGGTACTAAATCAAAATATTATGCTTTATATATTAAAGAGCAAACCGATGAAATAGGTGAAGATGAAACTAAGGAGATTCCTATTACTGAATGGTCAACAGGGCTTCAATTGGCTACCGATGAAAACCACAAGTGCATTGAAAACGTCTTTGATGGCATGGGGGTAGTGTCAAAGGAGCTTGGGGAGAAGTTTGAGAAGTTTATAAAAACTGATTATGCTATTACTGGATACCAGCTGCGTCTCCCTGCGATAAAAGGCTTTTTTCCTGTTGTAGATTTTAAAGCATACTTTAAAAAGCATAATATCGAATTTATTACCGATATGTGGGGACAAGCACATAAAGTAGATGAAATCGACATTCTTACAACAGAGTCAACTTTTAAGGCAAAGCTTAATGTTACAGGGGTTAAAGAAGATGGCTCTGAAAAGAAAGAATGGATGTTTAAGAGTATCGATGAATACAAGGAACTACTCTTTAAATATGGATATGATGCTATTGGTATATCGAATTTTGCAAAGCCTGTTGAGGAAGAATTCAGAAGAGCCACTTACCAGTTATGGCTTGCACTTAATATAAGTAAATTGGACTTGCTTGCTTTATCAAACGTGCAGGGTGATGTTATTCATAAGGTACTCAGCATTTACCGAAAAGATGAAATTGATTGGCAGGATATTAAGTATATTGAAACCTTCCTGAACCTTATCCAAAAGGAAAATGCCCAAACCAATCTGGCAAAGGAATGTGCTGATGCTATTACAGCAATTCATATAAATAAAAAGATGGTCTTTGACCGAAAGGTAATCCAGACCATTAAGGATGTTATCAATAAGAAACTTGATGATATGTGCATGGGTAGATTCTATGTAAAGGGAAAGTACCTTTATGTTACACAGGATATTCTTGCCTTCTTAAGATATGCTGGCACTGAAAAAAGAGAGCAGTGGAAGTATTCAGGCTTCCTCGGAAAGAAACAATTTTACAGTGGTGGGAAAATCATTGGCAGGAATCTGCTGGCACGTAACCCTATTATGAGCTACTCCGAAATCACAAAGGTGGACTTTGTTGATTATCAGGGAGATGACTCAGAGTTTATCAAGCACCTGGATAATATTATTCAGATGCCGCTGGGTACTGAATCCGATAGGTTAGGGGGAAATGACAAAGATGGGGACGAA
Organism: uncultured Clostridia bacterium; assembly: GCA_942492835.1. Lineage (GTDB taxonomy): Bacteria > Bacillota > Clostridia > Lutisporales > Lutisporaceae > GWB2-37-7. The sequence continues at coordinate 2,916,408 of OW818645.1, forward strand.
TTATTCGTGCTTTCTACCGATTATAATTTGAAAGAGACTTGCATTGAATATTTACAGAATTACAACTTTGTTGTGAAAAAAGAGGAGAGCGAGAATTTTAATAAAAACTTGCTTGATGTTATAAACGAAAGCCTACAAGACCATTTTAAAACACGCTTTCCCGATAAAGCTGTGGTGACCATTGAAGATTATGTTGTTCCATCCTTAGTGCAGGTTAATGATGAGGACAAAGCGACTGCACCGAGTAAAGAATGGAATAAAGAAAATGTACTTCAGTTTATTCTAGATTCCGAAGATAAAACAGGAGTGATAACCGACCTTAATACTGCTATTGAAAATGTAGCCAATGAAGAAGGGGATTTACCAAAATATGCCCTGCCAATTGCTATAATGAAAGACCTACAAGGGAAAATGATTGATGCCAGTAAATCTGGACTTTTCGACCAAGTGGTAGTACCAGAGGTTATTAAACTGAAGTTCTGTAAGAAGCCACAGTTTATGTACTACAAAGACGGGAATGAGTTTAACAAGGATTACTCAATCAAGTCTGCTATGGACTTCTTTGCTGATAGGATGAAGCAGTTTAAAGAGTATGTTAACAAGGTTATGAGAGAGGATACCAATAGAAAAATCAAGGCTCAGAGGTTTGAAAATATATACAATTATTTAATGAACCCTGAATTAGATGGAGAAGTTGTACAGAAAGTTATTGAAGCATTGAATGATGTGTATTCTCATTTCATACAGGAAAACAGAACTCTAGCTATTTTAAAATCCCATATCAATCCTTACTCCAGTGATGATAGATTTAAACGGGAGCGTGAAATTGTAGACCAGAAGTTTAAGAACTTATATGAGAAAACAAAACTGGATGCAGAGAAAATATGTAGCTGTCCGTCATTACTGGCAACTGCTGCTGTTCGTTTGACTTACATTAACACCAAGTACAATAACCAAAATGATAATTATTCCTTCTGTTGGATTGTTGCTCCCGAGGGTATCCTGCAAAATATTAAAATGCATGAGGATAAAGAAAAAATATATGTGGTTCGGGCTGATGAGAAAGAGCAGGATGTTTTTGAGTGGTTGGGAGAGTATTATAAAACACAGGTTTTCGATTCAGAGTATCCTCTAAAGTTTGATGAAGAAAAGGATATGAGCATATCGGATGAGTATTTAAGACAAAAAGCTGAGGAGCTTCCCGATGTTCAGGATTTGAAAATAACAATCATGGATGTTGAAAAAGGAAGAGCAGAAGAGATTGCCAATGATATGCTTGGAAAAGCATATCCACTATTTGTGAATGAAAAAAACTGGCTCGGTATTATCGGTAATATGAGTATAAAGGAAAGAGAGACACTTACCTCTGGAGTTGATTTGAGAAAATATATTGGTCACGATGTTCTTATTAAAGAAATTATTACAGCTAAGAATACTCAAACTGTTATAAAAGTAACTGCTGATATTAAAGGATAGTTATATCGCCAGCGAAGCTGGCGTAGGGCGGACAATGCAGAGTAATGTTTTGTTCAAACTATTATAATATCAGGAGGTCATGAACAATATGAGAAATAATACAATTGTAATTACGCAGGAAAGAATGGCTGGTTGGCTTATGTTTAATAGATTTCATAAAGTAGATGAGAAGCCAGACTTAAAGGATTCAAATAGAAAAATATTTATCTTTAAGGATTCACCAAAACTGCGTGATACTATGGAAAAATATAACCAATTCAAAGAAATTATAAGCTAATTGTAAAGTTGGTGAGCAGAATATATGGGGGAATTAAAGGAACACGAAAAATCAATATTTGATGAAATAGTCTACAATAAAAGAGTTGAAGAAAAAGATGGTAGGACAGTAGAGTATGAGTATTTATTTAGTCATAAGATAAAATCAAATACTGTAAATGAATTGATTGAAAATACAGATTATAAAACAATTGAAATTGCAACTTCTGTAGAAGAAAATTCAAGAAAGTTTTTTGAAGATAATAATGCATATGTATCGGAGCAACAACTTAACTTCTACAATGATTGCACCAAGCTTATTTTTAGTGCTTTAAGAGTAGAAAATCCAATTTTAATTCCTGTAAGATGTGGCTTTGGTAAGAGTACTTTTTTAAAAACTCTTATAGGTACAATTATAGGAAAGACTAAGTATGGGTTTGTTTCAAGTGAAATAAAAAATAATTATTTGCCAATGATAATAACAACAGATAGAGTAAATGATTTAAAAGAGCTTAGTAACTACATTACTGAAAAATTTGGATATTACAATGATTATACTTATTATGACGAGAAAGTTAATGATGTAGTTACTATAAAGCAGCCATACATATATGTCTTAGAAGGCTGGAATAAAAGTATACAATGTAAAAATTATAAAAAGGTTAAAAGCTATAAAGAAAGCATTGTAAGGTGTACACAAGAAAGATGTGAATCCTTCGATAATTGTGAAATGGGAAGACAAAAAAGAGAACAACTGTATTCACCTATATTAGCAATGACAAATGCCAGATTAAGTTATTTGACCAATACAGCTGATGCAGATAAAGGGATAAATAGATTTACTACTTTTATTAATAAGGATAAAGAAGAAATAACGAGAAAAAGATTACTGATAGATGAAAAACCTAAATTGCTTAGTAATAGTGTTATTAGTGTTGATGAAATTGCCAAAATGAAAAAACTTGTTAATAACTATGATTCATCAGATAACGATAAATATAATGAGCACAAATTGGACATGTTAAAGGAACTAAATAATATTGAAAAAAGAGTCCTTGAAATACAACAAGAATTCTTGGATTATAGAAATGCTTTTGTAGTATTAGACGAAGAAATATTCAGTGCAGAATTTAAAGAAAATTGGTTTAATTTCTTCAATGTAAAATATAACCAGTATATAAGTGCATTTGAAGACATGTTTAGGAATGGTGCTCTTTGGTGTAAAGGCAAAAAAATGTTTTTCTATACTACAAGTAGGAATGGTTTTAATGTCGGGAATTTAAAAACATTTATATTTGATGGAACAGCTGAAATGAGCCTTGAGTATGAAACAGGAGAAAATGATTTTGTATATTTGAATATTGATGATTATAAGAAATATGACTACGTTACCTTTCATATTATTCAAGAGAATTTTAGCAGGGATTCTATTAAAAAGAGACCTAAAAAGTTAAACGCTGTATGTGATTGGATTAAAGAAAGCATTAATGATAAAACCTATGTTATAAGCTATAGAGAATGTGATGATATACCTGTAAATGAACTACTAACAGAAAATTTAAAAGATATTTCTAATATAGTAATGTGCAAAGATAGTAATAAATTACCTTATTTCGGCAATACCAAGGGAAAGAATGATTGGAGTAGTTGTATCAATATGGTTCAAATTGGATGGAATAGATACAACTCAGATATTTATATTGCTGAATATTTAGCATCTAGTCATATTATAAAAAAGCAAATTAGGGAAAGGTACGAAGAAACAAAATATAAAATACCTGAACTATTATTCGGACTAGATGAACGAGGGAAATTTAAATTTCATGATCTTGAGCAGTATAGATTAATGAAAATGATTGTTGATTTTGAACAGGAAGCTTTTAGAACTAAAATAAGGGAATTTAGCAGTAATAAAGAGGTTCATATATATTTATTTGCTGTTAGTGATGCTATGCGTAGTATGATATGGCAGAGGTTTAGTAAGTGTAAATTTATTGAACATAAAGAAATTAAGCAATTTGAAGAATTCAAGAAGCTTGATAGAAAAGGAAATGAGGATATAGAAAGACTAATTAATTGGATGGACAACGATTGGAATAAAAAGAAAATTGAAAGTAAAAATGTAAAAGAGTTGCTTAAAATAAGTACTGATAGCTGGACATATGTTTTTAATAAAGATAAGGGTTTTCAAAAGATGTTAAAAGAAAGAAGAGTAAAACAGAAAAAAGAAGGTAGAAAATATTTCTTAATAAAGTATTAGTATTAGTGAAAGTTTATGCCTTTTGGGTGTACAAGCGTTGATATATATAGGTTTAAAGAGATTTGAATAGTAATTTCCTTATAATAATAATATAATAGGGATTTTACGAGTTAAAGTTGTATAAAGCTTGATAAAACTAGGATTACGAGTATAAAAGGCATAAAGATATGAGATGTAATGCAAAGCTCATATTGGAAATAGAATAAAAAATTATATATCGCTCTGAGGGGGTTTGGGGGTGGTAGAGCGAAAAAACTTTTATGTAGCGTTAAGCGGAATAAAAGTTTGGTAGCACCCCCATATAGAATTATGTGGAGATGGTAGTGTGATTAATTTAGATATATCATATTTAAATGAATTAAGTATGCAGTTTAGAAATGCAATAATAAGATATGGGATAAAAAATCTCCCTATTTCTTTTCATGAGTTTCCTTTGGGTTCATGTGGTGATGCATCCCTGCTGTTAGGTAAATATCTTGAGGAAATGGGACTTGGACAATTTGATTATGTCTGTGGTCAACTCGGAAGGCAAAGTCATGCTTGGCTCGAGAAAGATGGAATCATTATTGATATTACTGCCGACCAGTTTGATGGCGTTGCTGAAGAGATAATTGTAACTGATAATAATGATTTCCATAAACAATTTGAGGAAGATTTCCGACATCTTTATATTGATAGCTTTGGCAATGGTGACTTTGTTGATATTGAATTGTTACCAGCATATTATAAGATTATTGGCTGCTTAGATGATAAATATAAACCAGTTGAAAAGTGATTTCTTATTAATGTTATAAGGATTACCCAACGCCCAAGAAGTGGGCATTGAATGGAAAAAGAAAAAAGTATATAAGGTTAATATAACTGTCTATTACAAATGGAGTAGGCAGTTTTTTTATGCCGATTTTGAAAGGGGAATATTATGGAATTTAAAAAGATTAAAATATCAGATTTAAAACACGCAGAATATAATCCAAGAGTTGATTTAAAGCATGGGGATAAAGAATTTGAGAAAATAAAAGGTAGCATTACAGAGTTTGGATATGTTGAGCCAATTATCGTAAACAGTGATATGACTATCATCGGTGGACACCAGAGGAGCAAGGTACTCAAAGAACTCGGCTATAATGAGATTGATTGTGTTGTCATTGAGGTCGACAAAACGAAAGAGAAGGCTTTGAATATTGCACTCAATAAAATCACAGGTGAATGGGATTTATCGGCACTGGCTCATTTGCTGGATGAATTAAAAACCGAGAATTATAATATTGAGCTTACAGGTGTTGATTTCAAAGAAGCTGAAAAACTGTGGGATGAATTTATGCCAAAAGATGAACAGGAAGAGGAAGAAGAGATTCCTGAAGTACCTGAAGAATCGGTTATTCAATCAGGAGATATTATTCTGATGGGTAAGCATAGATTGATCTGTGGGGATGCTACTAAAAGTGAAGATTTAACTAAACTTATGGATGGTAAGAAGGCGAAACTAACTGTTACAGACCCTCCATACGGAATTTCTTATATTGGAAAAACAGAAGATGCTTTGACAATACAGAATGATAATTTAAGTGATGAAGATTTCTATAATTTCCTTCTTGAAGCATTTAAAAGAGTCTATGAAGTATCCGATGATGGAGCAAGTATTTATATATTTCATGCAGATGCTAAAGGGTTGATATTCAGGAAAGCATTTGTTGATTCAGGCTTTAAGCATTCTCAATGTTGCATATGGGTGAAGAATACTTTTGTTATGGGAAGGCAACCTTACCAATGGCAACATGAACCAGCTCTCTTTGGCTGGAAACCTACAGGAGCACATTATTGGAATGGTGACAGGAAGCAGAGTACAATTTGGAACTTTGATAAGCCGAGGGTAAATGATGTGCATCCGACAATGAAGCCGATTCCGCTTATTGAATATATCATCAAGAACTCCAGCAAATATGGAGATATTGTTGTGGATACGTTCCTTGGTAGTGGAACTACTATGCTTGCTGCCGATAAATCTGACAGGGTTTGTTATGGTTCAGAGCTTGACCCGAAATATTGTCAGGTTATTATTGAACGTTGGATAAACTATAAAGATGGCATCAATGGTGATGATGTAATTATCGAAAGGGATGGGCAGCAATATAAATACTCGGAATTGAAGCGTGAGCAAGTGGTAGCGTAATATTGTTAAAATATTTTCACTGATTTATTGCTGTGTTTTAAAAAGAAATTTCCGAACTAAACGTTCCTTTGGTTATTTGTATTGTTAAAAATTTAAATTGAAGAATAATATAAAAATAGCTTGAAACCGTTGACTTTACTGTGTTTTGGAGTGATTAATGTACTACCAAAACAAAAACACAGGAGGTTAACATTATGAAGTCACAGGCTTTCGGGATTGAGATTGAATTGACAGGGTTAACAAGGGAAACAGCAACCAAGGAAATAGCAATATTTTTTGGAACAACAGCGGTTTACAAAGGTGGAACATATTTGGAATATAAGGTTAAGGATTCACAAGGTAGATATTGGAAAGTAATGAAGGACAGCAGTATAAACCCTGAAAAGAAAGTAGCTACAGGCAGAACGGTTAGTGCAGATGAAAATTACAAGGTTGAGGTGGTTTCACCGATTTGTAAATATGAGGATATTGAAACCATACAAGAGTTGGTCAGAAGGCTTAGACAGGCTGGTGCAATAGCAAACTCAAGCTGTGGGATTCATATACATATAGACGGTGCGAATCACAACCCAAAGACCTTGAGAAACTTGGTAAACATTATGGCAAGCAAGCAGAATTTGATATACAAAGCCTTGCAGGTGGATTACGCTAGGGAAAACAGATATTGCAAAAAGTTTAATGACACCTTGATTGAAAAACTTAACAAGGCGAAGCCTACAACAATGGACAAGGTTGCAGATATTTGGTACGAAGGCTACTATGGTTCAAGAAATATACATTATCATGAAAGCAGATACTTTGGATTGAACCTTCACTCGACATTCAGCAAGGGTACAGTTGAATTCAGACTTTTCAATAGCACCACCCACGCAGGCAAGATAAAAGCATATATACAGTTTTGTTTAGCGGTAAGCCATCAAGCAATAACTCAAAGGAGTGCATCGACAAAGAAAACTGAAACTGATAACCCAAAATATACCTTTAGAACTTGGCTCTTAAGACTTGGTTTAATAGGGGATGAATTTGCAACAGCAAGACAGCACCTTTTAGCAAATCTTGAAGGAGATATAGCTTGGAGACACGCAGCTTGAAGAGAAAGAGAAGGGGTGCGATAAACACCCCTTCTATAAAGTTCAAAATATGAAAGGGGAATTATAAAATGTCGAAATTATATATAGCTTATGGTAGCAATATGAATGTTGAGCAGATGGCTTATAGATGCCCGACTGCAAAAGTAAAAGGTGTTGGTAAAATTGAAGGTTGGAAGTTAACCTTTAGAGGTTCAGACGGTGGTGCAGTTGCAACAATAGAGCAAGCTAAAAAGGGAGAAGTACCTGTACTGCTTTGGAATATAAAACCTTCGGATGAACTGGCACTTGATCGATATGAAGGATACCCTTGGCTATACCGAAAGGAAATCATTAATGCAATATTTGAAGGTGAAACAATTGAGGTGATGGTATATATAATGAATGAAGGTAGACCTATTGCAACGCCTAGCCACAGTTATTATGAAACAATAAGGCAAGGATATGAAACAGCAGGAATTGATGAAGAATATTTAAAGAAATCCTGTAGGAATTCTAAAAGAAAAGGTAAGCTGGTTATAATATAGGATATAAGCTCTTGTGTTTTGGTAAAAGCCTTGGAAACAGGGCTTTTTGTTATTGGTGGTGTAGTTTGTTGGGGGTAGAAATATAAAGCCTAACAGGGGAACGTGTGCGGTTACAAAAGGATTATATATAATCTTAAAATCCTTGAAATGACTTGATTTAATGTGCTTTCAGAGTGATTAATGGTGTACATCAAAATCAAGAAATGGAGGGTTTTTATTATGGAAAGGAAAGAAATCGTTAAGGCATTAGGAGAACACTTTGGGGTTGAGCCAAAATACATGGGAGTACCGAGTTTTGCTTATCAGATTGAAACAGCAGAAGAGACCTACACAGTTGACCGAGCAGGGAAGATAACAACTTCTGAAGGAGTTGAAGTAGAGCTTGAATGCATACTGAGTGGAGGTAAGATGGAAGAACCAAACGAACCTACAGACGAGACAATATATATTGAGGTTGCAGTTCCGATGGAAGGTCATACTGGAAGCACTTTAAAAAATTTGGTGAATATGATTTACAGCAAGCAGGCTCTTATAAAGAAATCACTTAGCATTGCAGGAAATATTGTTGAGGATGATTTTAGTAAAGGCATCAATGAAGCCAAAACGGAAACCTTGGAGGATTTTAAAACTGCCATAGAGAGTATTGGAGAAAATCGCTGTCCAGGGATTGAATTTGATTTTAACAATAACACCATTACCTTTAAATTTTTAGAAGAAGCAACTCCCGAAAAGGTAGAAGCATATACTCACCTTATAGCACTATTGAATCAAAATGCCAAAGCATTAAAACATGCTTCAGCTAAAGCCAAGGATACTGATAACGATAAATTTACATTCAGGGTTTTTCTTATAAGACTCGGTATGGTCGGGAATGAATATAAAGTTACAAGGAAAGTGCTACTGGAGAAACTTGAAGGAAACTCGGCTTTCAGAAGCGGTAAAAAGCTTAAAAAAATATAGTTTCAGATGCTTAATAGGTTATCCTTCACGAATATATCGCTTCACGTTGGCTTGTGGGGCGATATTTTTATATTGTGGGGTAATTGAATTGATTGATATAAGGGGTAGAAGGCTTACAAGCAAAGCTATCAATTTCAACTTTACTTTCATCGGTAGTAGAGTTAATGTACTACCTAACCAAAAATGAAAGGGGAATGTTGAATATGCAAACTGAAAACTTAATATTGGAAACCTTGAGAGGATTATTGGCTACAGCAATTGAAAAGGTATGTGTACTAGGAGGAGAAGTTGCTCAGGAGGATTTAAAAAGGCTGAGAGAAGTATATGAGGATTTGATATTCTTCTGGGGATTAGATGAGGTGGCGATTGGCGAGTTTGATAAGAAGGTTGTAAGAGTGGGAATCGAGTTAAGAGATAAGTTAATATTATATTGTTAATTTCCTTATACTGGTATAGAATTATTGTTGAAGGGAGATGAAAATTGTGAACATAGAAACAGTATTTAAAAAGGAAATACAATTTGAAGATAATTTTGATTATCGTAAGTTGTATAACGACAACAGAGGAGCAGTACATAAAGATGATTATAAAGCATTATTAAGATGGTGCATAAAAGAAAATGTAATTCAAATAAATAAATATCTCATCCAAGAAAATGTTCATCCAAATATATTCTATGAGATAGCTGATATGAAAGGTGATGGATACTATCAATTAAAAGAAGGATTGAAAGATTATCATCAAGAAAGCTATTACAATATTGCTCCATTTATTTATTTTTTAGGGATGCTTGAACCAAATTATAGACTTAACAAAGATAGGAAAGAATATGAAGAGCCAATTCTTGAATTCCCTCAAAATATACGAGTTGGACACAAGTTTAAGGGAACAAATGCGTTTTCAAGATTATATTTTGAGGATAGCAAAATTGTCGTCAATTCATCAAATGATGATGTTGAAAATCTAATGGATACATTAGAAATAGATGGTATAACTGTCTATGTACTTGATGTCGAAGACATGCTACGCAGTGAACAGCGAATTGTTGCTTATAGATTAGATAAAGGTGAAAATTTCAATGAATTAAAGAAAAAAGCAGAACATAGATTTCTTGATGAGCTTAATGCATTTAGTAAATAGATAGTAATTTTGAAAGGTATTAGTTTTAAACTGATACTTTTTTCTTTTTAGGGAGGTGAGAAAATGGGTAGCAGAAAAGGAATTCCAAATAAAACAAGCCGCTATGATTCGGACATATTACCAAGACTGTCTGACATAAAGGAATGGTTGATACAGGGAGATACAGTAAGAGAGATTTGTAAGAAACTTGCTATTTCCCCCGACTCTTGGTATCGTTATTGTAAAGAGCATGAAACACTCTCTGAACTTGTTGTTATGGGCAGGAGCGTGTTATGCAACGAGGTAGAAAAATCATTATTGAAGCTTTGTACTGGTTATGAATATGAAGAACTCAAGACCATTGTTGAAGAGGATAAAAACGGGAAAAAGCGTACCAAGATTGAAAAGATAAAGCGACATCAGCCACCATCGGCTCAAGCTATATCCTTCTTCTTGAGAAACCGTATGCCAGAGGAATGGTCAGATAAGAAAGAACTTATATTGGATACAAGCCAAAATGAGGAAGCCAGGAAGCAGTTGTTCCTACAAATGGTGAATGGTGAATTGGACGCAGATACAGAAGAGACTGATGCTGATTGCCAAGAAGAGCAACCAAGAACTGATGAAGAGTACTTGCAATAATCTTATGTCGTCAGTTTTTACCTAGATAAATGCCGATTTTATATATAAAAATGCCCCAAATAAGCCTGATTACAATGCATAATTAGGATTATGTCTTCAGTTGACTTCAATGCAGTACAGAGGTAACATGGACACACCATATAAAGGAAGGGTGTGTCTATATGCTTGATATAAGCGGTTTTGAAGTATATTTGAAAAGGCAAGAACGCAGTAAGAATACGATTAGTTGCTATATTCGGGACAGCGAGGTTTTCATTGACTGGTATAGTAGCAGGACTGATTGCGGTCTTAATAAACTGATTGAACTTGATGCCATTGAATATAAGAAGCACTTGCTTAATACCAACGAATCAGTGGTTACAGCCAATAGAAAGATTGCCAGTATCAATGCCTTTTGTAAATGGCTTTATGAAAGCGGAACAACTCCTGTTGAAGTTAGTATAAAAGCAGTAAAGAATCGGGATGCTCGTCAGTATAAAGGCTTGGAGCAAAAGGATTTGAGGAAGCTCAGAGCCGAGATACACAGAAACAGGAATCAAATGCATATTTGCATCATTGAAATACTACTTGGTACAGGACTTCGGGTGAGTGAACTTTGCAATATAAGGCTTAGAGATATAGATATATCGGAACGTAAAGGCACTATAAGGGTTATAGGCAAAGGTAATGTAAATAGAACCCTGCCACTCAATAAGGATGTTCGAAAGGCAATTCAAGACTACCTTTTGGAAAGACCTGCGAATGACAGTGACTTCCTCTTGATAGGTCAACGTGGAGCATTTAAAAGGAACGCAATCAACCTTATTCTTGAGAAGTATGGTGACAGAGTTTCAGTTGAAGTGACACCTCACAGCTTGAGGCATACGCTTGGATATAAGCTGGTCAAGGAAGGGACAGCAATCACTACCATCCAGCAGATACTTGGTCATGATAATATAATGACTACAAACCTTTACACAGTTACAACTGAACAGGACATGAGTGATTCCTTGGATGCACTGGAGTGGTAAGTAAGCCCACTCTTTTTTTATGCACCTTTCCCAATGGGAGGGGGGCTTCTATCTGTAAAAATTGCCCCGTCAGTAAAAGCTGTGGAAATTTTTTTGATGTTTTTAAGTCTATGGTTTCATATAAGTTTTTTTAAGAATATTAAAATGGAAGTTTATCATCCTCAATGGAAGAATTACTAAAATTTTGCGATTTTGAGTTGTTAGTCTTTAAATCAAGGATGTTTTCATTATTTATTAACCATTTTTCACCATCAATTGTAAGGCGAATTGCGGAGAATTCATTATTATTATAATCACTTTCCATACTGGAAGTAATCATATTTTTACTCTTGAGTTTTCTTATAGCCAAATTTGTAGCAGCTATAGAATAGGATTTTTTCTTCATTTGTTCCTGTAAAGCATATATACTAGCATAATCTTCATCTACTGGTTGGAGGGAAAGAACTTCGAAAAGTAAATCAATTTCCAAATTTGTCAATTGGCTTGTATTAACTTCTGTAGTTATAGATTTATTGGTCTGACTTTGAACTATTGGTAGTAATGCTTTAACCTTGCTTTCAATTTTCTTGGACAATTCTTGGTAATCACTAACTGATGCAGTACTATAATCTATTATATTTCTATGACGAACATCGAATGGAAATGATGTAGTTCTTTCTTCTGAGCAACATACCATAATAATTTCTTTTCCACATGCTATAGCATAACCTAATTCAAACCAAACGTTAGGATTATCAGTTGAAATTTCTGCAAAGCAAAAAGTAGAATTCTTTATCTTATCTTCAATAGTTTCTATTGGAATTGAGACACTAGGGTCTTTATCCACACGATATGCAGTAATTCCACATTTTTCAATCGATGGTGCAAATGTATCTATATATCTTTTATCATATTTACTTTTATCAAAGGGTTGTATCACAAAACAATAAGACATTTATATCCCCCCAAAAACTATTAAACAATCTACAACAATATTGTACAATATTTTCTGTTAAAAATCTACATAATACAATTTTAAGGAAATATTCGGTAAGGAGGACATATGCAACAAGCACAAGAAGACCATTACCGTCAGAACCTCCTGCTAAAAGAATATCTGAACAAATATTTCTCCCCGAACAAGATTGAAGAGCTTGTCGGGGAGTTTTCATTTTCAGAGCTTCGCAGGTTGCTTGGCGAGATGGATATAGAATTTTTTGCTCTGTGTTACTTTCCGAAATACTTTGACAGGAAGTTCGGTAAGTTTCACAAGGAGCTATTTGAAGAATTAAAATATATGTTGGACAATAATGGGTTGATTGAAGCTTTTGGATTGCCGAGAGAGCATGGTAAAAGCACAATCAACTCTTTTTTATTTCCACTGTATTCAACACTTTACAATAAATCATGCTTTACACTTATTATATCGGCTACCGAGCAGATTGCTCTTCCGTTCCTTGATATGATAAAGGATGAGCTTGAGAATAACCAATTACTAATTGAGGACTACGGTATTTATAAAGGAAACCGCTGGAACAATAATGAGATATGGATTCGTGGGAGAGGTGGGCTGGATGCCTGTATAATGATTCGTGGTATAGATGGCTCTTTAAGAGGTATCCACTTCAAACAGTATAGACCGCAGCTTGTTCTTTTGGATGACTTATTAAAAGATGATACTGCAAAGTCGGAAACCAAACGAGAGCAAGTTAAAAGTACCTTTACAGATGTAGTGATTCCGATTGGTACAAGAGACACCAATATTCTTGTTGTCGGGACTGTGCTTCATGAAGAGGATTTAATGGCTGATTTACTGAAAGGTAAGATTCCAGGGGTAAGAAGTATAAAGAAAGCTTCAATAGTTAATTGGGCAGAAAGGGATGACCTTTGGAGTGAGTGGGAAGTAAAATATAATAACCTTCAGGATTTAGACAGGATTGAAACTGCTAAGTCCTTTTTTTATGACCATCAGGAGCAAATGCTGGAAGCTACAGAAATATTATGGTCTGAATACTTGGATTATTATTATCTCATGTGTAAGAAACAGGCTATGGGAGATAAGTCCTTCTATAAAGAAATGCAAAATGACCCTCGTAGCACCGACGATTACATATTCCAGAGTATATCTTTCTGGGAGAAGCTTCCTGAATATGAGGAGATTGAGGTTATTATGTACATTGACCCTGCAATTAAAGCAGGAAAGAGAAATGACTATTCTGCTATTACAATTCTTGGACAGCACAGGAAAACCAATCAAATGTATGTGCTTGATGGTTCAATTCATAAGCTTCTGCCTGATGATTTATTTCAAGTTGTAATTGAAAAGTTGCAGTATTACACTGTTGAAAAAATAGGATTTGAAGCTACACAGGCACAGAGCTATATGAAGCAGAAATTTGAAGAGCAGCTATGGCAAAATAAAATCTATGCACCTGTTGATGAAGTGGTTGCAAAAGGGCAGAAACATGAGAGAATTATCACCTTAGAGCCAGATATCAAGAAGGGACATATTCTATTCAATCCTTCCAATGTTGGTTATAACAATCAAGTAAAAGATTACAACAAAGGTGCAAAGCATGATGATGCTCCTGATAGCCTTTATGGTGCGGTGCAATTAGTACAGGGAGTACAGAGGATAAGGTTTTTTGATAGAAGTTTGTTGTTTTAATTCGAATAAAAGGATAAAATGTTATAAGTAGGACAAATAAGGAGTTGATAATATGGGGCCAAATTTTGATGGCAATCTTGTTGAAGACTTATTTAATGAGACAAAAAATGAGTTGAAGAAAATGATACCAGTAAATATAATGATTGTTGGTAAGACTGGTGTAGGGAAAAGTACTCTCGTGAACAATATTTTTCGTGAAAAGTTAGCAGAAACAGGAATAGGACAACCAGTAACAAAGCATCTTAGGCGAATTGAAAAGGATGGGGTTCCTGTACGTATATATGATACAAAAGGACTTGAACTTAAGAAAGAGATTCAAGAAGAAATAATGGATGAAATTAATTCGAAAATTAAAGAGTTATATAGACAGAGGGATGAAAAAGAATATATTCACGTAATTTGGTTTTGTATAAATTCTAATTCAAATAGAATTGAAGATTATGAAATTGAAATGATAAAGGCTTTTTCAGATACAACACCAGTTATTTTAGTTTTGACACAAAGTATTGGTGAGAATGCTATTGAGTTTAGAAAAAAATTAGATGATATGAACCTAGTAGCAAGTGCAATTCAAACAGTATTAGCAGAGCCATACAAAATTAATGCTGATATTTCAATACCGCCTCAAGGACTAAAAGAACTTGTTGCTAAGACTTATGAGGTTTTACCTAAGGCTGTAAGACAGGCTTTTAATAATGCCCAAAAGGTAGACATAGAGAAAAAAGTAAAAGATGCTACAGTTTGGGCAACTGGATACATTGCGGGATCATTTGGAGCAGGCTTTACTCCAATACCATTTTCAGATGCAGCTGTTTTGGTACCAATTCAGATAGGAATGCTCGCACATATAACAGCGATTTTTGGCATTTCATTAGATAAGGCACTATTAAGTAGTATTGTTACATCTATTGGTGGGAGTGGAGGTGCTACATTTTTAGGGAGATATATTGTATCAAACATATTAAAATTTATACCTGGCGTAGGCACAATAGTTGGGGGTCTTATAAGCGGTGCTACAGCGTCTATACTTACAACAGCACTTGCATTATCATATATTAAAGTTATGGCAATAGTTGCTGAAAATGAGTATAAAGGTAAAAGTACTAATAGTGAAGAAATTGCAAAGATGATGAAAGGTATATATGAAGAGAATATTAAAAAGTAAAAGAAGATTGTTCTAATACAAGCCTGTACAAATTGTATGGGCTATTTTTATGCCCATTTTAGAAAGGATGTGATACTTTGCAAATAACAGAAAACCTTATAAAACAATGCTTGACCGAGTTAGAGAATAACTCCAGCATCAAGCAAAAATACAAAGATTATTATGAGGGAAACCACAGCATACTCAAGGATTATGATATGCAGGACAGCAGAAGTAACCGCAAGCTGATATTTAACTTTCCTCGCAAGTTTGTAGATAATGAAACAGGCTACCTCCTCGGAAAGCCTGTTAATTTTATATCCAAAAGTGATGACAAGAATATTGTTGTCTGCATAGACAGGAACAGCAGCCATTGGGACAAAGAACATAATATTTCCCTCCGTAAGCAAAGTGAAATCTATGGAGAAAGTTACGAGTTAAACTACATTAATACCGATGGAGAATTCTGTGCAACAATCCTTACACCCTTGGAATGCTATGTCTTGGAGGATGGAACAGCCGAGAGAAATGTCCTGCTGGCAATACATAAATTCAAGAGAAGGTTCGATGATATAGAATACCTTGATGTTTATACTGATGCTGAAATACTGCATTATAAACTGGTTGAGGATTCTAATATTGAGCTTATTGGTAAACACAATCATATATTCGGCAGAGTACCTGTTGTTGTATGTCCAGCCAACACTGAGCGTAAAAGCGGATTCGAAGATTTAATTAGCCTTTTTGATTCATATAATGCTTTGAATTCCGATTTAGTAAATGAGATTTCCGACCACCGCAATGCTTATCTCATTATAGAAAATGCAAAAATTGAAGAAGAAGATTTGCTTAAAATGAAGCAGATGGGCATTATTCAAGTACCAAAGGGTGGAGCGGTCAAATGGCTCACAAAGGACATCAACGATTCCTTTGTGAAAAATGAGCTTGAGAATATTGAACGTAAAATCTATGACATGATGGATGAGGTTAATTTCAATGAAAACTGGGCTTCTAATACTTCCTCACTGGCAATCAGGAATAAACTCTTAAACCTTGAGAATAGGGTGTCTATGCGTCAGGCTTTTATGGAAAAGGTCATCAAAGAAAGGCTGAAAAATCTATTTATTTATATCCGCAAGAAAGAAGGCAAGACATTTGATTATAGAGATGTAGCAGTGAAATTTACTCGAAACCTTCCTACAGACCTTGTTGGATTAGCAGACGTAATTGTAAAACTCAAAGATATTTGTTCACAGGAAACACTGCTTACATTACTGCCATTTATTGAAAATCCCGCAGTGGAATTGCAGAAATATAAAACAGAAAAGGCTAACGCAATTGAAGGGAGTGATTTATCAAAAACATCAACCGAATCAGCAGCAATAGTAAATTAGAAAAACTATGCGTTCTTAGTTCCACAGGAGTTAAGAGGGCAAACCCAAATAACAAGGAGGATTTTTATTATGACATTTGAAGAAGTAAAAGAGTTTTTACAAAGTGAAGCAGGAAAGGCTTCAGAAGTAACAGCATATTTGCAGGGGTTAATTCCATTGACCGTTGCAAGAGTGCAGGAGTACATCGACAAAACACCTGAAGGGAAATCATGGGTTGATTCTGTAAGGGATAAGCATTTGCAGAAAGGACTTGAGACTTGGAAAACAAATAATCTCGAATCACTGCTTAATGATGAAATCAAAAAGAGATTCCCCGAAAAGGATGAAAAGGAACTTGAGGTTGAAAAACTAAGAGCCGAGATTGAAAAGATGAAACATGAAAAACAGAGAGAGTCGCTCACAAACAAAGCCATCAAAATAGCAACAGAGAAGAGTCTACCGATTGAATTGGTAGATTTTTTTATTGGTGCTGATGAGCAAACCACTGTTTCGAATGTTAAAGTTTTTGAGGATACCTTCAGTCATTATGTTCAGAAAACAGTAGAGCAAAGACTGAAAGGTGATGGGTATGTCCCCCCGAAGGATAATGATGGCAAACAAGGCAACTTGGAAAGTTTGTCTATGGAAGAGTATATCAAAGCGAGAAGCAAATAAAATTTGAAAGGATATGGTGAATTATTATGGGAAACACAATTTTAACTCCATCTATTATAGCGAAGGAAGCGTTACTGCAATTAAGAAACAATACTGTCATGGCAAATTTGGTATATAGGGATTATTCACAGGAATTTGTTGCTGGAGTAGGAAACACAGTAACAATTAGAAAGCCAGCAACATTTGAAGCACAGGAATTTAACAGAAGTACAGGTATTCAGATTCAGGATGCTACTGAAGGCTCTGAATCAGTAGTATTGGATAAGCTTTTGGATGTATCATTTGAAGTTACAGCTGAACAGCTTACAATGGATATCAGAGATTTCAGCGAACAATTGCTTATTCCTGCAATGCAGGGCTTTGCAAATAAAATTGACCTATATTTGTTGGGTCTTTACAATGATATTCCTTTTAACTTTGGAACAGCTGGAAGCACACCTTCTGAAATCAGTGATGTTACTGGTGCAAGAAAGGTATTGAATGATAATAAAGTTCCTTTTGCAAATAGGAATCTTGTCATTGATACTGCTGCTGAAGATAAATTTCTTCAGTTAGCTACCTTCTATGAAGCAGATAAAGTAGGAGACAATGGGACAGCACTCAGAGAAGCTTCACTTGGTAGAAAATTCGGATTCAATATATTTATGGATCAGAATGTGAAGAAGCATACCAAGGGAACTTTAGCAGGGGATGCAGGAACAATTAAAGTTAAGGGAGCAGTCAGTGCTGGTTCTACTCAATTGGTAATTGACGGAACTAATATGACTGGAACACTTCTTAAAGGTGACCTTGTATCAATTGATGGTAAGCCTTATGCGGTTACTGAAAATACTACTGCTGTTACAAATGAAATCGCAGTAAAGTTATATCCTGCAACAGCAGACATTGCTGATGATGCTGAAGTAACCATTGTTTCTACACATACTGCTAATCTGGCATTTCATAAGAATGCTTTTGCATTGGTAAGCAGACCTTTGGCATTGCCAAGAGGCTTGAGTTCCGAGCAAAAAGCAATTGTGAATTATGATGGATTAGGGTTGAGAGTCATTTATGATTACAACAGCCAGTATAAGAAGGATGTCATTTCTATTGATATGCTTTGTGGAGTGAAGACTTTAAGTTCTGAACTTGCTTGCAGATTATTGGGATAATCAATGAAGTTGGGGGTGTACCGATTGGTGCATCCCCTTTTAAATATTTTAAGGATGGTGATGTTTTTGAAATGTCCATATTGCAATATTGAATACAACTCACCTGAAACATTCAATGTTCATATTCAAGGCTGTTACTATAAAGATTACCCTAAACCATTACAGACAGACTTTGAGGCATTGTCATATCAGGAGTTAAAAGAAATAGCTCTTTCAAAAGGGATTAAGGCAGGAAATATGAAAAAGGCAGATATTATAAAATCGCTGAAAGAAAAGGAGGACTGATACTATGCTTGAAATTGTTAAAATGCTTCTTGGAATTGAATTAATCGATACTTCAAAAGATAGTATCCTTAATCACTTTATAAATCAGGCATTAAAGGTAGCACTTTCATATTGCAATGTTACCGAACTTTATGCTGAATATGACGGTACAATTGCTGATTTAGCTGTTTACCTTTATAAAAACAAAGACAGCGTTGGCTACAAGCAGAAAACGGAAGGTGAACGCAGTGTTACCTATGAAGGTAGCGGTATTCCTGAATATATAAAATCAGCATTGCCACTTCCAAGAATAAAGGTCGGGTGCGAGTGATGTTTAATGATGCCTTAATAAAAATATATTCAAGTTCAAATTCGGCTTCCTATATAAAATCAATATATGCAGATTTTCAGCCATATTCCAAAAGCATAGTGTTTGAAGATGGCTTTCAAATTGATATTACAAACAGATTGTTTTGTGATACTGATATTTCGATTACAAAGGATACCTTTATTGAAATTGAAAATGAAAAGTATAAGGTAATGGATATAAAAAAATGGGATGAACATTATGAAGTTTACCTGTACAAGTTGAAAAGGCAGGTGTAGATTTCATGCAAGATATAGATGAAATGATAGACTTTTTCCTTTATGAAAAAGGTGAAAGCATTAAGGTCAACGGAGTAGAGCAGATTGCACTTATAGTTGATGCAGTAGAAAAACTGACCTATTATGATGATAAAATTATCCGTTGTAAATGCCAGATAAAAACAGGTGATATTGTTGAATATAACAATTTGAAATATATTATTATCAGCCAGATTGACAAGGAAGAAAACTCATACAGGGCAAGAATAAGAAAATGCAGCTACAGGGTAGCTTTTAACTGGTCGGGTAATATTAAGTGGTTCGATTGCATTGAAGAAAGTAAAGTATTTGATGTTGAAACAGGCACTTATATATCAGTAGCTTCAGGAAATATTTATATTACTGTACAGTATAATTCCGATACAAGAAATATCGCTTTAAATCAGAGGTTCTACGTTACCAATCAACCGTTCAAGGTTATAGGAATCGACAAATCCCAAGAAGGTCTTATAAAATTTAATTGTGCATTGGATTTTATAAACACATCATATGATGATGCTGAGAATAATATTGCAGACCGTTGGAGATATGAAACAGGTCATGCCTATACATTGAACATAAATAATGGAAATACAGTCAATGTCCTTATAAACGATATTATTCAATTAAATTTATCAGCAACTGATAATGGAACCACTTTAGCTAATACTGTAGTCACATATACAAGCAGCGACTCGAATATCGTAAGTGTAGATAATACGGGTAAGGTTATGGGAATTGCTCTTGGTCAAGCAGTAATAACAGCTATGCTTACATATCATGAAACAATTTCGGATTCAATCACTATAACCACAGTGGAAAGCCTAACACACAGCTATACAATTGACATAACTGGAAGTACCATAATTTATCTTGGACAAAGCGAATCCTATGTTGCCCATATATATGATAATGGTACGGAGGTCTTTGATAAGTCTGTAGCATGGAGTGTAAGAAATCAAGACGGAACAACTTCTGCAGCTTATGCCACTATTACAACAAGCACAGGAAATAGTGTAACCATAAAAGCTAGTAGTAGCAGTACATATGTAAATAAATATGTTGTTTTAAAAGCAATGCTGTCGGATGATGAGACGGTATTTAAGGAATTTATTATGCAATTGAAGAGTATATTTTAAAAGGGCTTGCCAAAAGGTAAGCCTCTTTAAATTTGTGAGGAGGAAAATTTAAACTATGATAAATGATGCGAATATAAACTATAGGATGAGTTTACATATATTAAACATACTTAAGGAAAAGAACTTGATAACCGAGGATGAGTTTGCTGCCATAGATAATGAAAACAAAACGTTCTTCAAAGCCTTGGAATTTTAACGATTTGACTTGATTAGTGCCGTGAGCAATTATATCATGTGACCACAAAAAGAATATATTTGAAAGGAAGGGTTTTATGGTAGCAAATACTGCAAAAAAGATAGTTAAGAAAATAGAAGCAAAACCAGTTCAGGTCATCAACGGATTCCCTGACGGTGCAAAGAAAAGAGTATGTGCCTATTGCAGGGTTAGTACAGCGCAGGAGGAGCAGGAATCAAGCTTTGAGTCGCAGGTGAATTATTATACCCAATATATCACGAACAGAAATGATTGGACTTTGGTTGATATTTATGCAGATGAAGGTATATCTGGTACCAATACAGCAAAAAGAAAAGACTTTTTAAGAATGATTGATGATTGCATGGCTGGAAAGATTGACATGATCATTACGAAGTCGATATCGAGATTCGCAAGAAATACGGTGGACTGCTTGCATTATGTAAGAAAGCTAAAGGAAAAAGGAATAGCAGTTTACTTTGAAACAGAAAACATTGATACCCTTGGTTCTACAGGTGAACTTTTGCTAACGATACTGAGTGGATTGGCACAGGATAGCAGCAGGAACCAGTCAGATGTAACAAGATGGGGTATCCAAAGACAGTTTGAAAACGGAAGGGTTCTGGTAAATACGACAAGGTTTCTTGGATATGATAAAAATGATGAAGGTGAGCTTGTTATAAATGAAAAGGAGGCTGAAATTGTCCGTAGAATTTTCAATGAGTACCTTGAAGGAAAAAGCTATAATGCCATCGCCAAGGGTCTTACAAGAGACGGAATCAAAACAGGTGCCGGAAATACAAAATGGTGGGATTCTACCATTAACGGCATATTGGAAAATGAAAAATATTACGGAGATGCGCTTTTACAGAAAACTCTAACTATAGATTTTTTAAAACATAAGAGAATTGATAATAAGGGTCAGGCTCAACAGTTTATGATTGAGGGGAACCATCCACCGATAATACCAAAGGAGTTATTTGATAGAATACAGGCTGAAAAGGCAAGAAGAGCTGCAAAATTCAATAATATTGAAGGCGATAGACAGAAATACAGCAATAAATATCCCTTTAGTGGTAAAGTGTTCTGCAGTGATTGTGGCAATGTATACAGAAGAAGACAATGGAATAGTAATAACCCTTCAATGAAGTTTGTATGGCAGTGCAAGACTTATATTCAAAAAGGGAAGGAAGCTTGTTCAGCAAAAGCGGTTGATGAGGAAACCCTGAAAGATGCTTTTGTAAGGGTATTTAATCAGCTATATGAAGGCAGGGATGGTTTTATAAAGGCTTTGGTAGAAAACATTGAGAAGGTACTTCTTCATAAGCCAAGCAATATGCAGATCGAGGCTCTGGATAATAAAATTGAAAAAATGAAAATAGAACTGAAAAGATTGATACGATTCCAAACCAGCAATGGCGTGGATGAAGAGGTTTTCAGAGAAGAGTACAAGAGAGTATCTGAGGAACTGGAGAAATTGAGATTACAGAGGGTAGATATAGATAAGGACAGTATACTAAAGGAAAGCCTGAAAGGTAGAATAGATGAAATTATTGAGATTATAAAGGGCAGACAGGAAGCATTGCAAGAGTTCGATGAAGAAATATTTAATGCGTTGGTTGCGAAGATAGAAGTTATCTCACCAACGCATTTTATTTTTGAATTGAAGAGTGGAAAGAGAATTGAAGAGGATATCAAATCAAAATAAATTAATGAATCATTTTTTAAGTGGAATAATTATATAATATATAAAATGTTCGTTTAGAATAAATCTATATTGAATCAAAATTATAGGTAGTTTAAGTTTTGTTTTTATGAGGAAAATAGAAATGTAAAAGGAATTTTAATCGGAGGTTTATAGTGTTTGTGAAAAATATAAAGTTTAGAGTATATGAAAAATTTAATAAAAGTGTTTGCGAGGTTTTAGAAATTGACTTTAAAAGACAAAAGGTTATAGCATTATTTAGAAATTTATTGCCAAATATTTATGATTTTGATGAAGTCGAGTTTTTACAATTTGTAGGATTGAGAGATATTAATAAAAACGATGTCTACGAGAAAGATCTTTTATCTAATGGAATTGACTACTACGAAGTATTTTTTGATGACCAGAATGCTTGTTTTATGGGCAAATCTCATAATAATGTTAAAACCATAAATGAATTGGTAAGTAACGGGTATTATATAGATATATGTAATTGTACAGATAAAGATTAAGCGAGCCTAATAAGACTCGCTAATTTTTATCTAAAATATTTTGAATCACGATTGCTGAAAGCTGGCATTGTTCCTTCTAGTATATCTATTATTTTCTGGTTTATCAAAGGATTTTCAATTGATCCTGATAGATATTCAACACGATTTTTATCAGTTTTATGAATTTTAGCAAAAATTATTTGCTCAGCATTACAAACAACAGCAAGATTTGGGTTATGAGTAACCATTATTATTTGTCTATGATTTTTTGCAGACTTTATTGCTGGAACAAGCATATTAAATACAGATTGATTATCCAAATTTTCTTCTGGCTGATCAATAATTAATGGAACATCATCTTTATCAACCAACAAGTAAAACATTAATAGTAAAGCTCCTTTTTCACCAGGTGAAAGTTTGGATAATTCTTTATCCCCTAATTTTAATCCATATGAAGGTGACAGATACTCTAATGAAAAAATATAATTATATAAGTCTTCCTTTGAATATGTTTTTGTCAATTGATTCTCAATTTCATATTTTTGAAAGTTATCTTGCCGTTCTTCTAATAAAAATAAAATTCTGTTAATAAATTGTATTATCATATTTGGATTTTTTAAATCTACTTCATCTAAGAGAGCTTGAATTTTCTTTTTACCTTCGGTATTACCATAGAAATTGCCTTTAACTCCTTGATTAATAAATTTCAAAAATCCATCTGAAAAACCAGAAGCATTTAATATAACTTCAAAATTCAACTGAAATTCAGGGTCTGATACTTTTTGAGTAGAAAAATAGGTTTGTACAGGCTTATATAATTTTTCTAGAATAACAACTAATTTTGAAATGTTGGCGTATATCTCCCTTGTTTTTTGCTCTCTATTTTCAATAAGAGTCTTTAAATCTATAGGTAGTGTATCGTTAATATAATCTAATTCATTTTGATAGTATAATAATGTATCTGGTTTTTCTTTGTCACCAATTATATTAGTTTTAGTAAGTTCCCATTGCTTTAATGAGCTCAAGTATACTTGATATTTCTTATTAGGCTCGTTAAGTTTGTTTTGTAAATTTATTATTTCAGCTTCAATCTTCTTTTGTTTATTTACAAGACTTGATTCATTACTCAAGGATAATTGTTGCATCAATTTTATATTCTCTTTGTCAAAGTCATTTTGTAAATCTTTTATAGGAACACGTTCTACTTTTAATGTTATTATTGAATCTTGATTTAGATTGAGTAATTTAAGTTCATCAAATATTCCTGACTTTATAATTTCGTACTGTTTCTCAAAATTATCTAGTTTTTCATTAAGACTTTTAGTTGCAGCAATGTTTATTTTATTTTTATTAAGATTTTCTTGAGTTAGCTCGATCTCTTTAATTAAGAGATCCTTACTTTCATTTAACTCATTTATATTTGTAGTAATCAAATTTAATTGAGCTTGTATCTCTGGAGTATCGGCAGGGATTTTTTCTTCTTTTGGTTTGGAATTTTCATGTATTTCTAATTCTTGATGCTTGTTATTAATGTTTTCTTCTATTTTTTTTATATAAGATTGTTTGTATTGGTTTTCAAGTTTGATTATTTTTTTGTTTAAATTAGTAATTTCATTCTTAATAATACCAATTGATTGCATAATTGTAGAGCTATTTTGCTCGATTAATTCATCTAAGCTATTTTTGCCTAATCTATCCTCTTGACCAACATGTGAAAAAATAACCTTCTTTAATTCATTTTCAAATTTATTGTTTTCATTATTACAAAGGTTTTCTAGAAATTTTTGTGGTAAATATTTAACTTTTTCTAGTTTCATCGACTCGGGATTTAAATCTAGAGATACTGACCCTTCTTCAATCTCACTCTCCCATACAATTTTTGATTCAAAATTCTTAGCTAAATTATTACTTCGAAATTTAGCTTTTGTTAAAAAAGAAAAATCTTCCCAATTGCTGGTGTTACCAGAAAGTGCTATTATGTCTGCTAATGCGCTCTTACCATTTCCCTTATTACCTATAATTGCCACTAAGCTACTATTAAAAGTTATATTATTATTGAACCAGATGTCTTCTTCTTTTGAATCTTCTTTTTTATTTATTTGAATAGATTTTATATACTTAGTTTTATTTTTTTGAACTTTATCTATTTTAGGAGGTAAATCACCAATATACACGCGATCTAACTTTTCGTTTAAAATTTGTTTTAACCCTTCAAAAGTAGTATCTGCTTTGAGCCAAGTGAAACATTTTCCTATTCTATCTTTTTCGGTGGAATCAGAATAATAATGAGCATCACTGCAGTCAAGTAGTAAATCATTAACGAGAGCTTCAGATAAGCTATCTTTTGCTCGATAGAAAAGATTAACATTATCGGAGGAAATAAACACAAAATCGGCACCGTTAATAATGCTCTTTTTATCTCCAATAGATTGGTCATTCCATTTTATATCATACCACTCAGTTTTACCAATGGCAGTCAAATATTTATCTTTAAAATAATGGCAAGACTCGAGAACTTCTATGACTTTTTCTATGTTGAAATTAATATTATTAAATCCTTCTTGAAGATCGTCTCCAAAGTCAATTGATCTTCCTTCAGGTAATGACTCCTTAATTTTTCTGCCCAATTCCTCAAGACTATCTCTAGTAGCTAAAGCATTCCACGTTATTCCTTCAGCTGTAGGGGAAAGAATATATTTTCTTGGAAGTGCATTTATAAAATGTGTTTCAATTATTTCTGGTTGTATTTCGTTTGAAAAAATAATATGATAATTTACTCTACTTAATTTTGAATTACTTCCACCAAATTTATCTAATCTAATTTCTATAACAGGTAAAAGCAAATCGATATTAGTTAATCTTCCTGACTCTTTGTATTTTAGAACTTTTTTATACCCATTAAGAAAGATATAATCATTTATTCCAAGCACTTTAAATTCTTTGGGTAGGTGTTCTAGTTCGGTGATAAATTTTTCCCATGCTTCTTCTTTAGTATTGGCAGTATAATGTTGGACAATAGAATCAGGTGTATGAACATGCATGTCCCATTTTTTCCATTGAGAACCTTCAGGATAATTCATGCGCTATTTACCTCCAATAAAAATTTACTGTATAGGGAAATTATAGCACATGAGATTTGAATGTAAACATATTAATTACAAATAGAACCAATTTTCTCCAATAAAATAATTGTATTTTGAATTAATAATATATAGTAGTACAATATAAACATAATTTATAAAGCCAAAGTTGATATAGCTTTTATATTCTTTTCAAGCAGACGATGCATGTTGAATGCGTAATAATGATGACGAATAGTGGTCCACAGGGGAAATGAGGCAGGTAAACCACTATATGTAGTGGTTTGGGAGCAAAAAACGAGCAAAAATTGAGGCAAAAAACTGCGATTTTTGACCCTGTTTTTTGGGGCGTTTCATAGATGACATTCAGGATTTTTCAGTTTCTGATGAAATTTCCTTAGTTGGACAATAAAATGATACAGAATAGTTCTATGATAGACAAACAGGGAGTTGTAGGAGGATGCATATGAATAAGAAATTAGGAATAAATGATATGGCTGATTCACAGTCTGCAATAAAGGATTATATAAGCTATAGAGAAGAAAATGGTTATAGGCACAAAGCGAGAGTTCTTATTTCATCTAAAGAGAAAAACCGTTACAACAACATTCTATATGTATATGTAGCAATAGATGCAAGTAACTCATCTATATTTTTAGAAGGAGATGAAGAATTTATAAGAGATTTCCGTGGGACATATGGATATGAATATCAGAGGTTTAATTTTATCAATGGGACATTGATAATACAAGCAACAGATATATGGGGAAATGCTATTGAACTAAATATAACTGGGGTGTAACAAACTTCCGAATTGAGCTGAGTAGTATAAACAGGAATTTATAAGGATTACAATATAGTTGGAAGCGATCCATCATGCAAAGGAGAGGGGAGTATGGATAAGAACATTGACGGCCGTATACCCGCATATGAATGCACTGATAGCAAAATTAACTGGACCTGCAAAATTTGCAAAGACCTGCCGAACTATGCAGGGATGTACCTGTGGCAGCGAGAATGTGAAAAAAGCAAGGCGCAGAATGAAGATGATCAACGTGCCGATCTCATACAGATGAAATACTATTACGCTTTGTTGCATCTATTGGACGAGATACACAAGCTTCCAGAATGTCCTAACCCAGTACGCCCCATATCGGAATCCGCATATCAGAAATGCCCCGCACCGGAACACTTTGACCGCTATCGGAAGATGTATAATACATATGTGACCATTCTGATGTCGGAAAAGAGGCTTAAGAAGATCAATCTGAAATGCGACATATGCGCTGTTCTGCCTTATACTATTTCTGTAGATTTGAATATAGTCGCGAAAAACATGTACAGCGATGATATGGAGAAAATGCAAAAACTGGAATTGGACGCAATGGTTACAGACTGTTATTTGGAGGCACTTGGCTCTTGTGAGCAGTGGGAAGAGTGTCCGAACGAGGCGGACTGGCTGGAATTGATGAACAGTGCTCGGCTACTAAAAGAATATCTGGAGACTAAAGACCGTGAGGCTTTGCTCATCAGCCTGAGCTACTGGAACAGGGCACGAGCCACCGATAATCTTCTAAATATCGGACTTAAAACAACTTCCAAAGATTTTGAGGCTCAGGATATTCCGTTATGTGTGTTGGAAGGGAAAAAGCTCGTTTATCTGGATTTTGGCGTTTATCAACTATATGAGAGTAATGGGGGTTTCCGCACACGTCTAGATACTTATGCGGAAATGGACGAAATCCAGTTTATCTATAGTCCTACTCATATGGAGGAAGTATGCAGAATGGGCAATTCTGCATTTGAGAGTAAGCGGCGGGAGAATGTTTCAAAAATCTGTGGTGACCGTGAAGTTCTCCCTGCTGAGGATGGATGCCTCAAAATATTTGAAGAACCTGTAGATGCCTGTTTTGCCCGTGCAAAAAAACTTCAGGATTTGAACAGGAATGCTGAGGAGTCTGAATGCACTAGATTTGAGGCGCTGGAGGAACAGACGTACAGATTGCTTGGATGGGGCGAAAAAGAGATGGAAGAACGCAGAAAGGCAATATCTGCGTTGACATCGATACAGTTATTCGATCCAAAGAACGAGACGATTGATAACAAGAGTCTCAACCATATTTTCTGTGGGATTTGCGGCTCTCAGGTTCTATTGGAGGAGTTTAAGGACTACAGCAAAAAGGAACAAACCTTCTCTGAAATCCGGGAAGTGGTTCGGCTCCTTTACATGCTGATGAACGCACTGGGCTACCACAGAAACAAAATTAAGAAGCGCACAAAGTTTACACATAAGGCTTTTTATCCCACTTATGATCGCGAGTTCTACCGAACCATTAGAAGCGGCTTTTATGATGTTGACCACCTCTGCTATGCGTCAAAATGTGATTACTTTGTCACTTGTGATTATGCGTTGTCATTGCAGGCAATGGAAATTTATCGTTATCTCGGATGCGAAACCCTTGTCATCTATTGCGAAAACAAAGCGACTGATCCATCTTTGCCCCTCACGGTTCTATGTGAGAAACCCGATGCTTCGTAAGGATATGTGCCAGGTGCAAAGGTTATTAGGTTATTGAAGTAATATACCCCATATGGTAAAATGAGGATATTAATTACCATATGGGGTGTTTTTTATGGCGAGAGCTTGGAGAGAAGAATATAAAGGTGGTATATATCACGTAATAGCAAGAGGGAATAACAAGTAACATTACATAACAATGGGGTATACAGTATATGGTTATGTACTTATGGATAACCACTATCATTTAGTAATACAGACTTTTGATAAGAAGCTTCAGGAGATAATGCATCAGATTAATAATAAATATAGTAAGTATTTCAATAATAAATATAAAAGAGTTGGACATGTTTTTCAAGGAAGGTATAAGTCCATATTGGTACAAGACGAGAGCTATATACTAAAGCTGATAAGATATATACATAAGAATCCAGTTAGAGCAGGTATTTGTAGAAGCATGGAAGACTATAAATGGAGCAGTGATATTTATTATAGAAAGAATATAAAAAGCTTAATAAATATTGCTATTGCATTAGAAATGTTCGATAAAAATATGGAAAATGCAGTTACAGCCTATAAGGAATTTATGAAGGAAGAAGAAGAGACTGAATATAGTAAATTAGACAAAATAGGTGAAGAAGCATACCAAATATTATGTAAAAGCAAAAAAGAAGCTAAGCAAAGAAAAAGATTGGATGAAATACTGATAGAAGCAGCAGAAATGATAGAAATCTTTCAACTGATAAAAACAGGGTCAAGGAAAAGGATTCTTACAGAATATAAAACCAGATATATACTTAAAGCAAAGGAACAGGGTTATACACTTAAGGAAATAGGTGAAAACATTGGCATGACTGCGGTATCAGCAAAGGAGTTAATCGATAAACATAGATAAATAACCTAATAATCTGTGCACCTGGGAAACCACTGATAAACACCACATTAAAATTTCAAAAACTAATATTTTAAAATTCTAAGCTATACAATACGCTATATAGGATTTTATTACACTAAGCAATGATTTACTATTCCCAATAAACGTAGATTTTTCAAATGTGAAGACTTTATCAGCGGTTTCCCTGGCACATACTTTATTTGATGACGGTTCTGAAAGGGATCGCAGAGATTGAGATGCTTTGCCTGAATTCCAAGGAAAACTTCGATGAAAATAAGCAGTACCTAAAAAAGCGGATGGAGGAAAAAGCAAACCCAGTTATCTGAAAGCTGGTTCAGATGGATAGCACAAATCTTGACCGGATGCAGATACAAATGGCTACCGCTCGTGAGTTTCTAATTATCATTCGACTGAACAAGGGGGATGGTAAAGGGCAACAGGATAAAACATCAGATGTGTTCCCGTACCTATCAAGAATTGAAAAAAGCCTAAAGGATCAAAGTTTTACTGCTAGACGAGCAGATAATGCGGATATAAAGAGGCTTCTTGGAGTCTACTATGAGCAGAATGTTACCGTGGATAGATACGAGGGCTTTGACGGTGAACGATGGGTTGTGCTTGGGGAGGTGTAAAGAATTACTTTACGAATTATCAATTTAATATTAAAATAATATTAAATTGATAAAGAAGTGGCCCAAAAATGTCAAATGAATTAATTAATGTTTTTTCAAATGAACCTAAGGTATCAAGCGAAGACTTAGTATCATTAAAAATTGGATATAAAAAACTGACAGGAGAAAGAATTGCTAAAGCTACTACTTCGGATGGAAGGACTTTTATTAAATCGCTATCGCCTTCGGGGGTTACAGAAGAGTCCATAGTAACCATATCACATTTTTCCACAAAAGAAGAACGAGATGATGTTATTTATGATTTGTCTGAAAAATATGTTCAAGATGATATTGCAGATATGCTTGATATTTCTCAAGGAACAGTATGTAATGTGCTAAAGAAGAAAAGAAAGAAAAAATAGTTGTAACAGTACAAAGTATATTGAATTTTTAATGATGCGATCTAATGAAGAAAATAGCGACTTAGTAAAATAACCGTTTAAAAAGGAGGACTTAAGAAAATGCAAAAATATCAAGAAAGTTTTGATACTCCAAAAGATGAAATACCATTAGAGTGTCCAATCTGTAAGCATGAATTTAATCTTCAAGAAGATGTAGAAATAGATTCAGTTAAAAATGGCTATAAATCTACATTGCATTGCCATAAATGCAAATTCAAAAAGGTTTTAAGCTTTACAACAGATAAAGATGTTGAAGAATTAGACAATAATGATGAAAGCTATGATGAAGATTATGAGTAAAAACTCCAAATACTAAGAACAGATACAACTAAATAAATCCAATTTATAATGAGCAACCTTTCAAATCCGAGAGGTTGTTTTTTTGCACTCTAAAACAAGAAAGGACTGATGAACAGCAATGAAAAAGCAAAATATTGAAACGGAACCGAGGGGTAACATCAAAACCTTTGTAGATATGATTGCTCCGTCTATTATTAAATTCAACGTAGATCATTTCATCTGCGGAAACACCTTTCGATGTGTCTGGGGGCTCCGTGAATATCCGACAAGCACCATTGAACAGGTGATTCTTAGACACTTGGGAGAGAGAAAGATAGGTGCCAGACACCGAAGTTATCCAGTTATTATAATTGAAAAACCATAAAATATCGTGTTCTTTTGATGCACACGACACATGTGGAGACGGTAGTATTGATAACAAGGGTTTAGATAAGAGTGTCTGGAAAGGCTTGAAATAAGGGGTTTTTGAGTTTTGGAGGAAAGAACCCAGAACTCAAAAATCTTTTTTTAATGGTTCTTGGAAACATGTCCAATAAATTGAAATTTATAGTTGAGTTAGCAGATTGGATGTGCTACTCTTGTGACAGAGCAGATTGGATGTATCAATTATCAATCAAGGTTAGGGGGGATAATATAATGTTTTTTAAAATAAAAGGGAAGCGAGTACATAATGAAAGTAGTTTAGGTATTTATAGTGCAAAGGAAAATGAGCCGCGGTCCTCTGTAATGGAAAGCAGCGACTATGATTTTGCGGTGCAGAAATATACAAAATCGGATTTTCGTTTCAGATTTGTGCATGAATATATAAACTATATTAAACTCACCTATGGTGTTGAAATTTTTAATTGCAAATTTGAACTTCCACAGTCTGACTGTAATTTTTTGAACTTTTATATTTACTTGTGGGAAGACGACCCTACCATCCAATATAGGATTGAAGACGCTAATAATCACTTTATAATGGCATTTTACAAAATATTAAAGGATTATCCTCTTCCTGCAGTTACAGAACAACTTCGCCTTCAATTTCTTATCAAGAACATATATCACGTAATGCATGGCAGAGTTTTGAAGTTGACCTGGGAGGACATTCATTTAAGAATTAAAGACCTTTTTCCTCAGATAGCAGATATAAGTTATTGGTTAGTTTTTTATGTGTTTATAAAAAAGGAAGAGTTTCAAGTAATAATAGAAAACACTTTGCAATTAAATCAAATAAAAGAATATTGCTACAAAATGTCTAAAATACATGATATAAATAATATTTTATGTTTTGAACAATTTCAAATCAGAATTGACAATTACGATAATTATCAATTAATTGGTGGCTATAACTATTTTAACAGTGACTATATGTTTAACTGTTTATTGTTTTAATAGCACTAAGAACTCAATTTAGTATTATAGCAGAAAGGTGATGGTTATAGTTGAACGGTCAAATGTATCAGATATGCTGCATTACTGCAGCAGTCAAAAAAGCATTAAAAGAGAAATCAACACTATCGTATACTCCCCTCAAATATGAGAATAGAATTGAATTTCAGTTTCTGCCGGAAAAGAAACTTTTTAGTACAAAAAAATTTAAAGCTGAAAATGTACCGGAATGGTATGATTATTGCTTAAGAAAAGGACTGCAAGATTTAAAATTCCTTGCCCCTGTCGCAGTTAAGGATCGAAATATTCTTGGCTTTTCCAATACGACACAAAGTTCTATTGTATGTTTTTTTGAAGGGAGCAAAGTAACTTTCTTCTCAGCACAGTGGGAATTTGATTCCGTTCAAAAGGTATGGAATATTCTTTATACAGAACAGGAGTGGAAGGATGCACCCTCGGGGAAGCCACATTTTGAAAATAATATTGACAGCTTTAAATCTGTCTTATCAGAAATAAAAGAATTAGCCCTCAAGATTAATTGTGATGGTTTTGCGGAGGTATTTCAAAAGGCTCTTGATATTCTGTTGGGATCTTCAGATTATACAGATACTGCACATATACCTCTCCCAAAAATTCCAGAAGAAAATCTGCATCTTTTTGAGGCGGCTAGTACTGCCGATGTTTTTGGTGCAATGGGTTCTTGGAATGACAGCCCTCCTTATATGGCGCACGAAAAAGGAATGGATAAAGAATACGAGTCTCTGTCGAGTGAATTACTAAAACAGGTCAGACTTGTAACTTTATATGCTATTAACGAATGGTAAGCTTAATAATATGGGGTGGGCTTATGGTTGAAAGGTTGCTATCATATGCAATACTATTGAAGTGTGAGCTTATTACACTTGATAAATACAATGAGTATCTTAACGATATTTTTTTACAGCACTCTGACAATGACTTGCTATTAGAATTGCAGTGGTGCTCGGCAAATTCTATAAAAACAATTGATACTATTTTAGAATGTTCAAGAAATACTGAAATTGATTATGATGTGTTTGGCAGATTTTTGCTTGACGAGCTTAAAACAGTATATAAAGAAATGGATATCAATATCTTCGGCGCAAAAGCATATTCTGTATGGAATCTACTACCGAAAAGTATAGAACATATAGAACCATTTTGGACTTTGTGTTATGCAGATGACCCATTATCATGGGGAGATGAAAAGCAAACACGTGAACTATATGAAAAGATGTTTAATTATTATGAAAGCAATGACAAATTATAATGTAAGGAGTAAAGATAATGTTTGTGCGTGTATATGATAGCATAGGAAGATATGTGCCAGGAGCAAAGGTTATTAGGTTATTGAAGTAATATACTCCATGTGGTAAAATAAGGATATTAATTACCATATGTGGTGTTTTTTATGGGAGAGCTTG
This sequence comes from uncultured Clostridia bacterium, assembly GCA_942492835.1. GTDB lineage: Bacteria > Bacillota > Clostridia > Lutisporales > Lutisporaceae > GWB2-37-7. The sequence continues at coordinate 2,950,002 of OW818645.1, forward strand.
GAGAGAAGAATATAAAGGTGGTATATATCACGTAATAGCAAGAGGGAATAACAAGTTTATGAAGGACGAAGAAGAGACTGAATATAGTAAATTAGACACAATAGGTGAAGACATTGGCACGACTGCGGTATCAGCAAAGGAGTTAATCGATAAACATAGATAAATAACCTAATAACCTGTGCACCTGGCACATACTTTTGTCAATAGAATTGATTCAAGACAATTTTATTTCTTCTATACAATCTATGCCAAATGATATGATTCTCACAGAAAAGCGTTCATGCCAGCGAGGGTTGTGTCATTTTGATATGTTTCCATGTACAGAGAATGCCAATAAAATTTACTATTTAAAGTCTCGAGCCTAGATTGAGACTATAGGAATGTTGAAAGTGAAATGATTGGAGTGACGAACTATGAATAAAGAATGGTCTGAACTTAATAAACAAATGCAGCTACAACTGAAAAAGAAAGATACATTTGATGATGGCATCAATACGCTTCTCAAATTGCGCGGGAAATTAATAAATCAGCTAAATGAGTTCAAGAATGTGCTTGTTTCAAGAGACTTTTGTGCAATCCCTTTCCTTGGTGCTGATGGATATCACAGTAAGACAATTGCATATTCTATTTATCATATATTCCGTATTGAGGATATTGTTGCACATACGATTATTGAGAAAAATGAGCAGATATTTTTTAAAAACAATTTTCAGAGTAAAATGCAATCTCCAATCATTACTACAGGAAATGAACTGGTGGGGCAGGAGATAGCAGATTTTTCAGAGAAGCTTAATATTGATGCGCTTTGTGAATATATCAAGGCAGTAGATGAGTCTTCCACTGAATTATTACGGAGATTAAAATTTGAAGATCTAAAGATAAAATATTCGGAAGATGATAAGAAGCGAATCCATGAATTAAAATGTGTAAGCGACAGCGAGAGTGCTGCATGGCTCATAGATTACTGGTGTTCTAAAGATCTGAAAGGACTTCTTCAGATGCCGTTTTCCAGACACTGGATCATGCATATAGAGGCTGCACTTCGCATTAAAGCGAAAAATGAAGAAATAAAAAGAAAACATGTAGCAAAAGCCAGAAAGGGTATTGACCCTGTCAGTGTCTGCGGACATCACTGCAATTACTGTTTCTTAGAAGAATGGTGCGGAGGATGCCGGAGCAGCTATAACGTCTGTTCCTACGGTTCGTTGTACGAGGATGGCAGGTGTCCAAATGTCATCTGCGCCGGTGAAAAGAAGCTGGTCGGATGCTATGACTGTCCCGATCTCGAAAATTGTGAGAAGGGTTTTTATGCTCGGAAAGCAGATAGTGGTCAATCGGCAAAGGGAAAGGCTATGTTTATTTGCAAATATGGCAAGGAAGTATACACTGCTACAATGATAAATGCTATCACAAACGGGACTATGGAAGAAGCACAAGCTTTTGAACACGCAGCGGATGCAAAAACTGCCGTGGCATTCCTTGAGAAATATAAAGTCTGATATCAGCATCAAACGCGAAGGATATGCACCAGGTGCAAAGGTTATTAGGTTATTGAAGTAGTATACCCTATATGGGGTGTTTTTTATGGCGAGTGCTTGGAGAGAAGAATATAAAGTTACTAAAGGAACATTACATAACAATGGGGTATACAGTATATGGTTATGTACTTATGGATAATCACTATCATTTAGTAATACAGACTTTTGATAAGAAGCTTCAGGAGATAATGCATCAGATTAATAATAAATATAGTAAGTATTTTAATAATAAATATAAAAGAGTTGGACATGTTTTTCAAGGAAGGTATAAGGCCATATTGGTACAAGACGAGAGATATATACTGAAGCTGATAAGATATATACATAAGAATCCAGTTAGAGCAGGTATTTGTAGAAGCATGGAAGACTATAAATGGAGCAGTGATATTTATTATAGAAAGAATATAAAAAGCTTTATAAATACTGCTATTGCATTAGAAATGTCTGATAAAAATATAGAAAATGCAGTTACAGCCTATAAGGAATTTATGAAGGAATAAGAAGAGACTGAATATAGTAAATTAGACAAAATAGGTGAAGAAGCATACCAAATATTATGTAAAAGCAAAAAAGAAGCTAAGCAAAGAAAAAGATTGGATGAAATACTGATAGAAGCAGCAGAAATGATAGAAATCTTTCAACTGATAAAAACAGGGTCAAGGAAAAGGATTCTTACAGAATATAAAACCAGATATATACTTAAAGCAAAGGAACAGGGTTATACACTTAAGGAAATAGGTGAAAACATTGGCATTACTGCAGTATCAGCAAAGGAGTTAATCGATAAATATAGATAAATAAGAATGGCTGATTGCATCAGATAAAGCCTGTCACAGGTTATGTTACGGAAATATACCATTATTGCAAAAAATGCAATAGTTCAAGTAAGATGGATACCATAGTTTTAAAATACTTTCGGAGGATAGGAGCTGGAAATGATATGACCGAAGAAAAGGCAAAGAGAATTTTTGAACAATATAACCGTACATCAGACGTCGTTCGTTGCCCAAACGGGATGGCAATTATCCGCAAGCTGCTTGATTCTTATGTAAGAGCGGCAGTGAACCTATATGGCGTTATCAGCCGTGATGATTTTGTTGATATCTTCAACAAGCAAAACATCGACCAGACAACCGATGATGAGATTTATATTCTCCTCTTGCCGCTTGTACTAAAAGATGGCGGGTACTGTTTTTATAAAGAATACATTGTTCATTATTTGTTTTTTGACGACTTTGACCACGCAGATTATTTACTGAAACACCAAGCGAATAAACCCCGATATATACCTGGAAAAGATGAATTCCTTAAGTATGTCATTGAAGATTATGTCGATAACAAACACTGGTGGAATGTACGCTGTTTTATGTGGGACATTTTTGGCCGCAGTAAAGATACCTCGAAAGGCTATGAGGAAGTTAGGAATTATATAACTTACGGCGATGGGGTAAGGGAATTGGGATCCATCCTAGACAGGCACAATCTCATCTTCAGCGGCGAAAAACAGCTGCAGGAGTTCATAAATCTTATTATGCTTGCAAAAAATAACACACGTATTTGGGAAAATAACGGATACACACCATCTGAACTTTACGAGATTCTTAACAAACGCGATGCAAATATTGTTAAGTTTCCAATACTGCAAAAGCCGACAGTTGGACGCAACGACCCATGCCCGTGCGGAAGTGGCAAGAAATACAAAAAATGCTGTGCTATGTTTGAGGATATCAAAACAGCGCAGTTAAGTTCTGACGAGTGCAGACTTTTCTATGAGACATGGTATGGTTTAATGGGCTTTGTCAATGAACAGATGGGCGTAATTAAAGCCAAAATAAAGCCATCATATCCCAACGCTGTCAGCGATATGATGGTACACAAAGTTAGAGAAGTACTGTGGGAAAAACCGGAGTTGATAGACGAATATATCAGTAAAACTGAACTTCCTCAAGAAAAAATCGACATCTTGAAACTGTGGAGAACGAATCATAAAAAAGGAATGATCTTTCTTTTGGAGTATCAGCCGGAATATGCCATTGCAATCTCTTCGAATGAGCAAGGCGAAGACAGACTTTATGGAATTAAAGGAATAAGCAATTCGGTAGCAAACACAATGCAGCGTGCCCTTCCCGCCCAAGTTGAAACTGTTTTGCTTCCGTTTAAAGGTAAGATTATCTATGACAGTTTTATGAGCTCTATGCCGATAGGATTTGAGGAAGGTGCAAAGGCGGCATTCCGTGACATGTATGACAAAGCGATAAAACATGGGATTATTACAAGTTTGTAATAAAACAAATTATATCAATACTGGGATTAAAGGAGATTTAAAAGCAAAAAAATTATGTCTTAATATATGCTATAGCTTACATCAAGGGGGTACCAGCTTTAGACGACATCATTCTTGTCTACTCAAGGCACGTGGAGACAGTTGCACTGCTTGCAAAATAGAGGATGGTTTCAATGCCATCCCAATCTTGAAAAAGTAGATGCGTTACCTATTCCTTAAATAGATTATTTTTTCAAACCAATATTCTATTTGAGATTTGTCAGGACAATTTTTTAAATAAACAAAATTAAAAGGATGACTAATACTAAAATTTCGTATTTGAATTTCTTTAAGATAACCTTGAGATATTTCTTTTTTTATGGCTTCCCGGTACATAAAAGTGATACCAATATTTTGATGACACAATTCTTTAATAGCGTTCATATTACCGATTTCAATTTTTCTTTTAAAATCTTTAATACTAAGATTTTGATTGTACAATGCTTGTTCTAGTATATCACGGGTTCCACTGCCTGGTTCGCGCAGAATAAGATTTTGCTCAAGCAATTCTTCCAGATCCGTAGTATTGGATGCAATTTTGTTATCAGGAGAACAGACACCAATAAATGTTTCATTGGATATTAGTTTAAATTCAAATTGATTTTGGTTAAAATGGCCCTCCAGCAAGGCGAAGTCTATTTTTCCATCCCAAAGCATTTCTTGGAGAATATGGGTATTTTCAACAAACATTGAAATATTAATTTTTGGGTCTTCTTTAAATAGTTGGTATAAAATAGGTGGAACCGTGTATTCTCCAATAGTCAATGTTGCTCCGAAATTCAATGATTTAACCTGATTTTTAATACGGTGCAATAAGGGTAAAATTCGTTCCGAATTAGCATTAAGTGTTCTTACATATTCCTGCAATGCTTTACCTTCTTCTGTAAGAGAAAAGTTCTTTCCTTTCCCTGAAATCAATATCACCTGATAATAATTCTCTAAAAACTGGATATGCTGTGAAACAGCGGGTTGTGTCATGTTTAATTTTTGAGCAGTCTTTGTATAACTACTAGTTTCACAAAGTGTAAGGAATGTCTGTAATCTATTATCTAACATTTGAAACCTCCATATAAATTAAATTTATATAAATATAAAATATTATAATTTCATTTTATACAAAATGAATGATATATTCAAGTTAGTACTTTATTAACTTTGGAGGTGTATTATGTTTAAGAAATTAAACAACATAGCACCTGGATTGCTGCTTAGTGCTTGTGTTGCAATTATTGCAATGTTTTTAAGCAGTCTAATTCCAGGTGATATTATTGGGGCTACTGTTATGGCCCTTCTGGTTGGCATGGCATTGAATCCCATATTAAATAGATATAAGCAATTCAATGCAGGAGTAAGTTATACAGGAAAGATTGTTCTTCGTATTGGTATCGTACTTATGGGTGTTAATATGAATTTCTCTGAAGTTTTAAATGTAGGGAAATACTCACTTTTTGTAATGATCTTTACTATGGTAACTGCATTTGGTGCGGGAAACATAATAGGTAAAATGTTCGGAATGAACTGGAAACTTACTAATTTATTGTCAGTCAGTACAGCAATATGTGGTGGTTCTGCTGTGGCTGCAGTAGGACCCGTTATCAAAGCAAAAGATGAAGATGTAGCATATGCAATTTCCTCAACATTCATATTTGATATTCTCACGGTTGTCGTAATTCCATGGATTGGTATTGCCCTTGGTATGTCTAGCATGGGATATGGTTTGTGGGTAGGTACTGCTGTTAATGATACATCATCAGTTGTAGCAGCAGGCTATGCTTTTTCTGAGTTTGCAGGAAATACAGCAGTTATAGTAAAACTCACCAGAACATTGTTTATAATTCCATACGTATTAATATTCTCTATTATAACAGAAAGGTTAGAAGCAAAATCAGAGGGTGTGCATGGACGCATATCTATTAACTTCAAGAAAATTTTCCCTTACTTTATTATATTATTTCTTGTTGTTGTAGCCCTTCGTAGTACAGGTATTATACCTAATACTCTAATACCTGCTCTTTCAAAAACTTCAAAATTTTGCATGGTAATGGCTTTATCAGCTATTGGTCTTAAAACAAGTTTTGGAGATATCAAAGATATTGGGTTTAAGCCAATGATTCTCGGATTTATTGTAGATACTCTAGTAGTTTTTGTATCCATAGGTGTTCAGATAGTAACAGGAAGATTTTAGGCAAAGTTTTTGATCCAATTATGAGACTGTTGAGAGCAAATCTTCCACTAGTGAACCTTATTTACCTATGGATTTGAAAACCTATGGTGTCTGGGAAAACGCTGGTGCGTCTGGGAAATGGCGAATAATTTACTGGTGGATATGTGCCAGATGCAAAGGTTATTAGGTTATTGAAGTAATATACTCCATATGGTAAAATGAGGATATTAATTACCATATGGGGTGTTTTTTATGGCGAGAGCTTGGAGAGAAGAATATAAAGCTGCTAAAGGAACATTACATAACAATGGGGTATACAGTATATGGTTATGTAATTATGGATAACCACTATCATTTAGTAATACAGACTTTTGATAAGAAGCTTCAGGAGATAATGCATCAGATTAATAATAAATATAGTAAGTATTTCAATAATAAATATAAAAGAGTTGGACATGTTTTTCAAGGAAGGTATAAGGCCATATTGGTACAAGACGAGAGATATATACTAAAGCTTATAAGATATATATATAAGAATCCAGTTAGAGCAGGTATTTGTAGAAGCATGGAAGACTATAAATGGAGCAGTGATATTTATTATAGAAAGAATATAAAAAGCTTTATATATACTGCTATTTCATTAGAAATGTTTGATAAAAATATAGAAAATGCAGTTAAAGCCTATAAGGAATTTATGAAGGAAGAAGAAGAGACTGAATATAGTAAATTAGACAAAATAGGTGAAGAAGCATACCAAATATTATGTAAAAGCAAAAAAGAAGCTAAGCAAAGAAAAAGATTGGATGAAATACTGATAGAAGCAGCAGAAACGATAGAAATCTTTCAACTGATAAAAACAGGGTCAAGGAAAAGGATTCTTACAGAATATAAAACTAGATATATACTTAAAGCAAAGGAACAGGGTTATACACTTAAGGAAATAGGTAAAAACATTGGCATTACTGCAGTATCAGCAAAGGAGTTAATCGATAAATATAGATAAATAATCTAATAACCTGTGCACCTGGCACATACTTTTGCACATACTTTTGTTGACACTGAATAAATCTATAGGGGGAAATGAATGAAAAAGTGTAAATGGGGAAAAAAGAAAATACTTAAAGTTATCTTAGTAATAGTTTTGGTTATTGCTGCTGGGTTCGGTGGTTATTGTGTTTATGGTTCGTACAAAATTAATGAATTATCAAGCATGACATTTAAGGAAATGCTTGATTATACGACCAAAGATAATAAAGATGCAGTCATCACGGTAGGAACTATACAGAATGACAAAATTACATACAACGTTTATGGTGAGAATGGTATTATATTATCCCCAGAAGAGCATACCTATGAAATTGGATCTATTACAAAAACATTTACGACAGCACTGCTTTGTAAAGCAATAAGTGAAGGCAGAATTAATCTCAATGATACTATTGATACGTATCTGAATATTCCTAAAAAGGATTATTACCCAACAATTCAAAGGCTAGTGACGCATACGTCTGGATATAAAGGATACTATTTTGAAAAGCCTATGATTTCTAACTTATTACACGGAAAAAATGATTATAAAGGAATATCGGAGAAAATGCTCATACAAAGACTCGGAAAAATTAATTTGGATGATTCTGATTATTCATTTGAGTATTCTAACTTTGGTATAGCAACATTAGGAGCTATACTTGAACAAATATATGATGAGGATTATACAATATTGATGAATGATTATATTTTTGAAGATTTGAAACTTAAAAATACAAAAATTTCAGATGGCTCTGGTGATTTAAAGAATTATTGGGAATGGTCAGAATCAGATGCATATATGCCGACTGGTGCACTATTATCCAATATTACTGATATGATGCAGTATGTTCAGATACAAATGAGTAAAAAATCAGATTATTTATCTATAGCACATGAAGCATTGGCTGAAGTAAATGCTACAACTGGAAGTTATGAAAAAATGGGAATACGTATAGATGCTGTTGGTGTTGGCTGGATGATTGATAATGAAAATAATATTATTTGGCATAATGGTGGAACGGGAAATTATAACAGCTATATTGGGTTTGATAAAGATAAGCAAATTGGAGTAGTGATACTATCAAATTTGTCGCCAGATTATAGAATTCCGGCAACTGTCATGGGACCTGAAATTCTGACTTCTTTACAAAAGTGATTATTGTATATAATTCGTAGTAACCTTGAGATGCTTTTACTTTGAAGGGTAAAATCGCTGTAAGCTGGGAATGCTGGAGCAGTAAGTTTAGAAATAGCAAAAACATTAGATGAAGTTGGAATTTTTAAAGGAGCTGGATTAATTTTCTCTTGCAGGTGCTGTACATGATTTTAATTGTCCTGAAAGTGGAATAGGATATATGTTTTTCCCGATACGGAGATTATGTTCAAATTGAGAAGTTAATGTGGAGATTCCCATTATGATTATTTGCCTGCTAAATATGCAAAAATCCAGTTGATATGTTTCCAATAATAAATCATGAACTAGATGGATATGCAACTGTCAAGGAATTCTTGACAGTTGAAAATAGGGTTCTAGATGAAGGAGGGGAAAATGCGAATTCATGAAATAATTTATTTTTTTAAGACATATTTATTATTTGGTGTTATTGGACTAATTGCAATAGCTTTAGTGTTCGAAGTTGGCAGTTCATAATTCTTAACATATTTATGTTTGTACCATTCGGATTTCTGCTGCCATTATTACATAAAAGATTTTACAAATTTCATAATACAATGATTGCAGCTCTGTTATTTACCATGTTTATAGAAGTATTTCAATTAGCAACAGGTATTGGAATCTTTGAACTAGATGATATCTTTAACAATGTTTTAGGTGCTTTAATAGGATATGGAATAATAATGGCTTTAATATCAGCTATTAAACCTAATAAAAACAAAGGTTTAAAAATGATTGGTTTTTTATCACCATTACTTATAACTGTTTTAGTATTTTTGAGCATATTTGTGTATTATGATAATAAAGAATTAGGGAATATTGCTCAGGACTATATTTATAAAGTAAATTTAAAAGATACAAATATAGATATGAATAACCCACTAAATGAAAATAAGGATTTAGTTCCAATATACAAGGCTCCTACTTATAATGAAGATGAAGCTATTCAGTGGGCAAATGATTTTTTCAACAATATGGGGATTGAAGCTTCAGATTTAGAGATAAATGCCTATAATGACAATGCAATATTTTGGAGAAGAGGGGAACCAACTTACAATATATGGTTTAGTTATATTGGTGGAAGATATAGCTTTACTGACTTTTCTCACTTTAACGATGGATTAGAACCTATGAATATTGAAGAGGATTTGCTACTAAATACAATAAATGGCTATGGAATTAATATTCCTGATGAAGCTAAATTTATTATTGAAGAAAAAGGTAGATATCAATGGAAGGTAGATAAACTTATTAATGGAGATATTCTTATAGATGGACTCATAACTTGTATTGTTGATTTTCTTCAACATGCTCTTAAAACCATCCAAAATTTCATTCTCAATTTGATTCAGCAAATCGTATTTATTCTTATAGTATAGATAGAATGTGGTTCGGCTTACTATGGCTTTCTTGGTTAAAGTCTATATTCTTAGCCAATAGTAGTTACCTTCTCTCTATTTATATTAAAAAAAGATAGACACTCTCTGCTCATCTGTAAATTGATTAAGCTTGAAGATGTATTATAATAGACATGTGTATACTAAGCAATGATAAATTTACTATGGCTAAAGAAACTGATTTTTTTAGATTCAATCGTGAAAGAAATTAACCTTAATGATTCATTGGGGAATAAGGTTGTAATTTATATTGAAAGGAGTTCTAATATGCCTGTACTACAGATTGAACATTTGACAAAAGACTATGGTCATAATCGTGGGGTATTCGATGTTTCCTTCAGTGTTGAAAAAGGTGAAGTCTATGGATTCTTAGGGCCGAATGGGGCAGGAAAGACTACTACTATTCGTCATATTATGGGGTTCTCCCGGCCGCAAAAGGGACATACCTATGTAAATGGTATGGACAGTTGGGAAAGGGCAAGTGATATCCAAAAGAATCTTGGCTATCTTCCTGGCGAGATTGCACTGCCTGAATCGCTGTCTGGAACACAGTTTATTAATATGATGGCAGAATTGCGCGACTTAAAAGATATGACACATACAAATTATTTGATTGAAAAATTTGAGCTTGATCTTTCCAGCAGCATGAAACGCATGTCGCTAGGCATGAAACGAAAACTGGCTATTGTAACTGCTTTTATGCATGATCCTGAGACACTTGTTCTTGATGAGCCTACAAGTGGACTTGATCCTATTATGCAAAACATCTTTATTAAATTCATCAAAGAAGAAAAGAAAAGAGGTAAAACTATTCTACTGTCAAGCCATATTTTTTCAGAGATAGATGCTACCTGTGACAAGATATCAATAATCAAAGATGGACTGTTAGTATCAACTTTTGTGGCTGACGAGCTGCGCCATAATGGAAGTAAAACCTTTAAAATTGAATTTAACACCGATGGAGAGTTTGAGAGTTTCAGGAATGAAATTGAGACACCGAAAAAGCTTAATGTAATAGCTGTAAAGCCACAGAAGAATCAAGCTAGGATTCAAATAGAAGACGCAGATATAAACAATTTCATGAATATTATTTCTGATTATGATTTAAAGTATCTTTCTGAAATAAAATTTACATTGGAAGATTATTTTATGAAGTTTTATGACCACAATATAAATACTGAAGGATGTGTCTAAGCAAATGCCAATGATTGAAATTAAGAATATGACAAAGGATTATGGACAAGGTAGGGGTGTCTTTGACATCAGCATTTCAATAGAAAAGGGAGAGGTATTTGGGTTTGTAGGCACCAATGGGGCAGGAAAAACCACCACAATCCGTCATTTGATGGGGTTTTTAAGACCACAGAGCGGAAGTGCTTTTATAAATGGAATGGATTGTTGGAAAGATTCCGCTGAAATTAAAAAGTCTGTAGGATATATCCCAGGAGAAATTGCCTTCCCCGATGCTCCTACCGGAAAGGAATTTTTAAAGAGGCAGGGTGAGTTATTAGGACTTAAAGATATGTCCTATGCGGAAACTATAATAAAAAAGCTTCAGCTTGATCCTAATGCTAACCTGAAAAGAATGTCCAAGGGGATGAAACAGAAAACTGCTATTGTTGCTGCTTTTATGGCTGATCCGGAAATTCTGATTCTTGATGAACCCACAACAGGACTTGACCCTCTAATGAGAGCAGAATTTGTTGACATTCTGAAAGAAGAAAAGAAAAAAGGCAAGACAGTTTTCATGTCAAGTCACATGTTTGAAGAAGTGGAAGATACCTGTGACAAGGTCGCACTTATAAAGGATGGAAAGATAATTGCTGTGAAATCCACCAATGAGATTAAACATAACGAAGATAAGGTTTATAAAATTGAGTTTAAATCCAAGGAGGATTTCCAGAGATTTTTGTCTGAGAAATTCAACTTTGTAAATAAGAAGGAAAGTCTAAATCAGGTAACCATAAATATTAATGACCGAAATATTAATACCCTTACAAAAACATTAAAAGGATATAACCTCAAGTTTATTACTGAGATTAAGTATACCCTTGATAAATACTTCAAGAGCTTATATTAAAGGAGGAGTAAGTTAATGTTTAATAAAACAATTTTAAAACAGACTATAAAAGCAAATTTTAAGATATGGCTTGTAATAACAGTAGTTTTATGTGTTTTTAATGCCATACTCATTGGCGTTTTTGATCCAAAGACTATATCCAGTATGACAGATATGGTAAAGGATACACCACTTTCCAATATATTAGGAAACACAACTTTTCTCGGCATGCTTTCTCAAACTTTTTATTCAATTCAAGGTGTTATTTTACCACTGATATTTATTATAATCACAGCTAGCAACCTTATTGTTTCACAGGTAGACAGAGGTTCCATGGCTTATTTACTGTCAACACCAACAAGAAGAAGTGTGGTTGTAAGAACCCAAGTTGCTTACTTTGTAATATCATTATTTATAATGTTTACCATAGTGACAATAGTTGGTCTTATTTCAATTCAGGCTTTCCATGGAAGCGTTTGGGGCAAAGGATATACTGAGGATGTAAAAGCTGGAAGTCAAGTGCTTAATATGAAAAATGCTGATGTTGCCAATGACCTTACTTTGATTTTAAAGGATAAGGAAGCCTTAAAAGCAGGTGCACAGGCAAGAGGTATTGATAAAGAAGGATATACTGCTTATCTAAATCTTAAGATTACTGACAATGCTTACAAGGCTGCTGCTGATATTATGGGTGTTGATGTAGATGGAGTGAGCAAAGACCCATCAGTAATAAAGAATAATGATGAAGCTCTTACAGCCGCCGCACAAGTGATGGGAATGGATAAAGTATATTACAGCGCTTACCTTGATAAGGTAGTGGCTGAGAAAGCAGCTTTAGCCAAACAGTCAAAGGAAATGCAGGATAAAATACTTAAGGGAATTACAGCAGCATCTGAAGTGTTAGGTGTTAAAGAGAGTGACCTACTCTCTGATATGGAAAAAATAAAGTCTAATAATGAAGCTCTAAATGTAGCCGTCAATGCATCGGGTATTCCACAGGGAATATTTGTGACAATCATCAATAATCAAATAGCCGCTAATGCAGTTGTCGCTGATAAGGGTATAAATTTCAGTGTTCATGACTATCTAATGCTCAATTTGGGTCTATTTCTTTTAATGTTTGCAACCAGCAGCATCTCCTTTATGTTTTCCTGTATATTCAATTTATCTAAGAACTATATGGCATTAGGTGCAGGAATACCAATTGCTTTCTTTTTATTTCAAATGATGGGTCAGGTTAGTGATAACCTTAAAGGAATTAAATATCTAACTTTGAATTCACTGTTTGATACACATGCAATATTAAACGGAGGCGATTATCTACTTAAATTTATAGCCTTAGCAGTTGTTGGTATTGTGCTTTATACTATAGGAATACGTGTATTTAAAGCGAAGGATTTGCCGCTTTAAATAGAATAGGATAGGTGCAGGCACCAAAGTTATCCAGTTACGGTAAATGGATAACTTTGATGGTGAATAATACAAACTGATAATACTACATGATAAAAAACATCGAGATTTTATAACTTTCAAATGATATATTTATTACATGGTTGGTGCGCATTAAATCAAATTTTTCCAAGTTCTATCCAAATATTCTATGTGGATAGGGTTTTACGCTTGCGTATAACTCAAAGATTAAAAGATCGAAAGACTAATAAATTAGTCAGAAAAGCCATCCAGCTATAGTAAACAGCATGGATGGCTTTAGTATTTTGTATCAGATTTCTAATTTTTATGGAGCGGGTGAAGGGAATCGAACCCTCGCCATCAGCTTGGGAAGCTGGAGTTCTACCATTGAACTACACCCGCATATTATTCCTATGAATATTACTCAAGATAAAATAGGAATACACCTGACACTAATTATACAGTAAGTTTAGAAAAATTTCAACATACTGGGGTCAGACTTGAAAAATTTCCTTATTCATACTATGATGATAAATAGGGAGGAAGCTTCATTTTATAAAGACTGAGTAGATAAAATTATAAATGAATATTATCAATAAATTATTAGAAAAGCAAAAGAATTTACCTATGCTGTTAAAATATAAGGAATTTACTGAATTGGAATGGTAACAGTAGTCTAGAACACACAGAAAATATATTAAGAAATACATTTAGAATATCAGGTGGTTAGAAACATTAGATTTGAAAGGATTGAAAATAGAATAATGAATAGAAAAAAGATTATAGCAATATTTTGCGCGATAATTGTTGTTATTGCTATATTGACTGCAGTAAAATATTGTGATATTAATAATGGTGAATATGTAACATATAAGAATTTTCACAGTTATGTCGAACAGGGTGAAGTAGAACATGCCAGCATTGAGAAAGATAAAGTACAGTTTTTCCTGACAATTGATGATAAGACATATTACACAGATAACCCAGACTATGATATGTTTAGAGAGTTTCTTATGCTGAACGGAGTGGATGTAGAAATACCAGATAGCACAGATGAATTATTGACAAATATTTCAGATGTGATATTTAATGTACTATTTTTCGCAATCATTATATTTGTGGGATATAAATTAGTATGTTATCGAAAGAATACCTTTAAAATAGTCAGAAAGGGTACGGCAAGATTTTCAGATATTGCAGGTATGGAAAATCTAAAGAAAGAGATGTTGCAAGCGATCGATATACTGAAAAAACCAGATGAATATGCAACTAAAAGTATCAGACAGCCAAACGGAATATTACTTATTGGAGATCCCGGAAATGGAAAAACAATGTTCGCAAGAGCACTTGCAGGGGAAACTGATGTTAATTTCATTGCGACAAAGGCAACTGATTTTCAAAGTGCCTTGATGTCAGTGGGTCCCAGTAAAATTAAATCATTGTTTAAAAAAGCTCGTGCAAATAAACCATGCATTATCTTTATAGATGAGTTTGATGGAATCGGTGAGAAAAGAAATTATTCCGGAACAGGTATAGATAAAGAGAACAATAGAATGATTACAGCATTACTAAATGAAATGGATGGTTTTACACATAAAACTGGAGTTATGGTTATCGCGGCAACTAATAATTATCAATCTCTGGATGAAGCATTGGTGAGAGCTGGAAGGTTTGATAAGAAATTCTTAGTTCCTTTTCCTGATTTGGATACAAGAAGAAAGCTGATTGAGCTGTATACCAAAAATAAACAATTGGAGTCTGAGACTTTTATAGAAAGAATTGCTGTCAAATTTGAAGGATTGAGTTGCTCTCAGATAGAAACGATACTTAATGAGACAGCAATTATAGCAGATGGTCAGGGACATGATAAAATAACTGAAAATTTTGTTATGGCTGCAATGCAAAGAACGTGTAACGCAGATTGTGCAAACGTCAGACATAAGGATGCAAAGAAATAGTTGAATGCATTAAATAATGATTTATTATTTCCTTATTTGGGGATACAATAGAATAGTAGGATAAGGAGGGAAGAGAATGTTTGAATTGCTTTCCTGGGTACTTAAGTATATTTTTATTATTTTGATCTATCTGTTTATTTTTAAAATTATTCGTATGATTTATATGGATATTAATACTATGAACGGTCCTAAACAAGTTCATGGTAGTTTTCCTTATTTAAAGCTTATTAATCGAAGGGATCGCTTGGAATTTGATATTGATGAAAGCTATGTTTTATATAAGAAAACAACTATTATGGGCCGAGACAAGAAAAATGATATAGTTCTTGGCGATCCCTTCGTTTCAGGGGAACATGTACGGATTATAGCTGATGAAGGACTTCATTTTTTAGAGGATATAGGAAGTGCTAATGGCACTTATGTAAATGGAGAACAAATTTCTGATGCGGTTGCTTTAAAGGATGGTGATCGTATTAGCTTAGGTCACGTAGATTTCCTATTTGTGAAGGATCAAAAATGAGGTGTTAAAAATGTCTAAACATAATTATCGCAGCCCAGTTAACATGATTGTTGCTGTGGATGCGATTGCTTTTAGCTTGCTTTATATTTATAAAAAACCTTTCGATCCTTATCTACTGTTAGTAGGTGGGCTACTGATCACTTTAATCTATGCCATTAACTTTATTTTAGTGAAAGCTGATTTGGGAGATATATATTTATTTTCTATTGTGGCTATGTTAGCAAGTCTTGGAGTTATTATGCTCTATCGCTTAGATCCATTCTATGGATTTAAACAAATAGTTTGGTTTGGAGCTGGAAGTTTGCTTTTCTTTATAACTTATTTTGCCTATCGCAAATGGAATATCTGGGAAAAGCTTATTTATGTTTATCCTGCTGTTTCTTTTGTGCTTTTTTTGTTGACTTTAACAATAGGAACAACTATTAAAGGTGCAACCAATTGGATTCAGATGGGCGGACATACTTTTCAGCCTTCAGAAATTATTAAAGTATTATTTATCTTTTTTTTAGCCGCTTATTATGCTAATCCAGAAAAATTAAATTTGAAGATCATGGGAAAAGAGTTAAAAGGTAAGTATATCTGTTGGGTTATTGTTTACCTTCATATGGGATTTTTGGTGCTGCAAAAAGAATTTGGAGTTATGCTTTTGCTATTCCTTATTTATTTTGCATTTTTGTATGTTTTTGAGGATAAAAGAAGCTTTTTATTTTTAAATTTTGTTCTTGCAGCGGTTGGAGGATTTTGCACATTTCTTTTAGTACATCATGTGCAAATAAGAATAGAAACCTGGCTCAACCCTTGGGCTGACATTTCTGGTGCAGGTTATCAGATTACCCAGTCTTTGTTTGCTATTGGTTCAGGAGGCTTCTTCGGAACAGGTCTTGGGCTTGGAAGACCAGATTTTATCCCAGAGGTGCATACGGATTTTATTTTTTCGGCTATTTGTGAGGAAATGGGGATTTTCGGTGGAATTGCCGTGGTGCTTTTATACTTTATTTTAGTTTATCGGGGGATAAAAATGACCTTAGCGATTAAGGATTTGTTTCAAAAATGTATAGCTTTTGGGCTAACGGTTATGTTTGGTTTTCAGACCTTTATTATTATCGGAGGAGTTATCAAATTGATTCCTTTAACGGGGATTACTTTGCCTTTTATCAGTTATGGAGGAAGCTCTATAACCATTAGCTTTATCGCTCTTGGCATATTACAGGCTATTTCAAAAAAATCTATAGAAGGAGAGGAGGAAAAAGTTTATGAAACAGAATAAACGAATCATCCATCTCCTTGTAGTGCTTAGCTTGCTGTTTCTTTCCTTGATTGGCTATTTAACCTACTTTGAACTTTTCGCAAAAGAAAAGATAGTTACAAATTCCTACAACCAAAGGCAGTGGGAAAGGGAGGACAATACCTTAAGAGGAGAGATTCTTGACAGAAATGGTGAAGTTTTAGCTCAAAGCCAATTTAAAGAAGGTAAGTATGAACGGGTTTACCCATATGGAAAACTATATAGTCAGGTTATTGGCTATAACTCTCGCTCTTATGGGAAAACTTTGCTGGAGGCAAAATTTAATAAGCAGCTGCTAAATATCAATGAATTTACTCCGGTTCTTGATATTAAAGATAAGGTAATGGGAGAGCAAAAGGTAGGGAATAATCTTTATTTAACTATTGATCATAATCTTCAGGTAAAGGCTAGAGAATTGTTAAATGGAAAAAATGGGGCAATCGTAGCTATGGATCCTAAAACAGGAGCGGTTTTAGCCATGGTCAGCACACCAGATTTTGATCCAAACAGTAAAGCCCTGCAAGCTAATTGGACAGAATTGGTTGAATCAGAGGGCAAACCTTTACTGCCAAGAGCTACTAAGGGTTTGTATACTCCTGGTTCTATATTTAAAACAGCCATCAGCTTAGAAGCTTTAGAAAGTGGTCTTGGAGATGAGAAGTTTAAGGATGATGGATCAATTATAATTGACGGGAAAAAGTTCACCAATTTTGGAGGTGAAGTTTACGGTACTATTGGGTTAAAAGATGCTTTAACAGTATCTAGCAATGTGGTGTTTTCTCAAGTAGGGGTTAAATTAGGGGAAGATAAGCTGAAGGAAATGGCTAAAAATATTGGGATGAACAGGGACATTCCTTTTGATATTTCTTTAGAGGTAAGCAGGTTTCCTTATTCTAGCATGGATGAGACAGATATGGCAGCTGTTGGTATCGGTCAGGGTAAGATATTGGTAACACCTCTTTATATGGCGATGTTAGTTTCATCTATAGCAGATGAAGGTGTTATGATGGAACCGTTTTTAGTCAGCGATGTGGTTTCTCCAAAAGGAATGGTCTTATGGAGCAGAACTCCTACCACACTGCGACGAGTAGCAGAAATACAAACTACTGAACAGGTAAAAGAAATGATGCAGGCTGTTGTAGAAAAGGGAACAGGCAGGAATGCAAGGATTCAGGGTAAAGATGTAGCAGGAAAAACAGGAACTGCGGAAAATGAAAAGAATGGTAAGGAACATGCTTGGTTTATTGGGTTTGCACCAGCAGATGACCCACAGATTGCTGTGGCTGTTATCCTAGAATACAGCGGCTCTACAGGTGGAAAAACAGCAGCTCCTATAGCAAGAGAAATCATAGCCAATTGGTTGAAAAGGGGAAAATAAATAAGTGCCAGGCTATTACACCTGGCACTTATTTATTGTTTTACTTTATTGAACAACTGTTCCTACTGTAATTGTTGCAGTGCTCATATCGCTTGATTGATCTGTTACTTTAATCTTTAAGCCGAAATTTGGCACTTTTCTACCTGCATCTGGAATTTGGCTGTTCATGTATGATAGTGAATCATTAAACATAGGAACTGCAGTAGTTGTATTATCTGTTAATGTAGCACCAACGCTTGTATTTGTTAAATCTAAGAACATTGGCTCTGAAGCAGTCATCTTAAATGCTGCATCATGTATTTGATAGCTTGTGCCTGCAACATCTCTACTGCTCCATATTAAAGCATTTTGGTCAGCATCTACTACTCCTATGTAACCTTCTCCTGGGTGTTGACCTACAAAGTTGTCAGTGTATGAATCATCTACGTACCATACAACTAAGCCTGGTTCGTATGTCATTATGCTTGAACCTCTCATTATGTGAGCTAATGCCATATCAACACCAGCGTGGGATCTCCACTCTAAGAGATAGTATTGATCTGTATACATCATACCATTTGATTTTTCAAAGCCTTCAAGAACTGCATTTGAAGCATCTGCATTATCTGTATAAAGAACATTTTTACCATCTATTACTTTAATATTATCAACATAGAAGCCTGCTTCTGATACTCCTGGATCACTTACATAATTAAATCTAATATCTATGTTGCTGCCAGCGTAGCTGCTTAGGTTAAATGTTGCGCTTGTCCATCCTCTAGTTGCTCCAGTAATACCATTTCCTAAGTTTTGTTGAGCTGGATTTGTAGTTGTGGTAATACTACCTGCTATATTTGTCCAAGCTGTTGTTCCAGTTCTTCTTACTTGTACATATGCATAGTCATAATCCTTTTCTATCTTGTACCATGTATTGAAAGTAAGTTGTGGTCTTCTGCCGCTTACCTGAACTCCAGTTAGAGTCATTGAATTGTTAAGATTATCTCCTTTTCCACTGAAATATTCATATTGACCATCATAAGGAGTATTAACAAGGGTTTCCTTCTTTGGAAGGTTGATTCTTACATAGTCATTATTTGTTCCCTTTGAACTAGCTTGATCTAGAATGTAAGTTTTGGATGTACCGTTAAGATCAGTTTCGAAGTTTGCTACAGTACCTGTAAGCCAGTTGCCGCCATATCTTGCTTGGAAGTACTCTTTACAATATGGGCTAAAACCAGTTGGTTCAGTACCAGCCAGAAGGCCGCCCCAGCTTCCACTTGACATAATTGACCAAAAACTTACAGGCTCACCTTGTCCTGTGTATTGTGTATCATACTCATCAGGTAAACCAATGTCATGTCCATATTCGTGAGCGCATACACCTGCTGCTCCGTCTTCTGGTTCAATTGTATAATCATATGCTGAGTAATTAGTTCCAGGTATTTGTGTTACATTTTCAAGATTCCAACTATGTGACCATATAGCATCTTCTCCAAGTGTTCCACCACCAGCTTCTTCACCAACACTTGCGTGGAATATCATCAAATGGTCTATGATTCCGTCTGGTTCATTGAAGTTTCCGTCACCGTCTATATCATTTGCATCAGTTACATCATAATCAGCAAGGTTAATATTTGGATCTTGAGCAATCTTTGCTAATGCTTCTGCAACCAATGCTCTAGGATTAGAATCGTCGCCTGATGCATTATTACCACCGTAATAAGCTGCAGGTTGATTAGCAGTATACCATCCACTTACATGACCCATTACTGAATAGCTTCCGCCTGATTGTTGCTCGTAGAACTGTCTCATTGAAATCAAGTTTTGGCCATTTGGTCCAGCGTAGCCAGCAGCACCAAACAACATATCTTGGAAGTGGCTAGTTGGATAATCTGTGTAATATAAATCTGTATCTGCAGGCTGAATGTTATTGTGTGTAAAATCTGGGAATTCCATAAGTACTGCTAATATATTATCAGTCTTTACAGTACCAGTATAAGTTTCGTTAACAATAGTATTGTTTTCTGATGCTGCATTATTAAGCTCATCTATTTTTGCTTTTATTGCACTATCTGCTTTTGCCTTTTCTTTGTATAGTTCACCTTTTTTATTAGATGTATTGCTCATCTTATGTTTTAAGAATTCCTTAACTGCTTTGTCTGCTTCTTCCTTAGAAGCATTTTTTGAAATCTTTCCAGATTTCCTTAGCATTTCTTCAATTCTGTCAAGCTTTGCAATATTTGAATCGAAAGGTCCCTTGACATATGAGATATTGGTCTGATCGTTGCTTGTTTTATTTGTGTTTACTGCTAGAGTATCACCTGTTACACCTAATGTCAGGCTTAACGTTAATACTACTGACACAGCTACACTTAAGATTTTCTTGTTCATTTGAATCCCCCTTAAATTATTATATTCTTAGCAGTGATTCATTTTTATGCAAATCACTGCATAAGTACTTCGTTAAATAGACTAAACTTGTTTTTCTTATAATCTTTAGATGTAGGTTGAGACTAAAAAATATTTGTAATATCTAGAAATATTTAGGGTAACTTTATATTACGTACTGCATAAACTGCTGCATACAAATAGAATTTATGCAATTATATGATATGACATTACATTTCCATTTTCTTTTCCTTAATTAATAGAATTATATAACGTAAGTTTTAATTATATATTATATATTTTACTTCGAAATTGCAATAGTTTTTGTGTTTTTTTTCGCTATATTTCGAATATATTTTTACTTTTAATTACTTAGTTATCTGTTGCAAATTTAGAAGAATACTAGAAGTGTGATGTTAATATGGAGCAGTTTGAATGTAAATACAGTAGTATATTTATACACGTAGCCAATAGCCTTAATAAGGAATTGACAGCTTTTATTTATGAATTTTGTTGCCATTCAATTTATGTGTTCTATATAGCTACAATATATAAATATTGTTTAAAAAAGCCTCTTACAGCAAAAAAGATTTTTGTGATACAATTATTGTATATTACACAAATATATATCTGAAAATACTACTTAAAACTAGGAAGCAAGGAGGAAGATTATGTTCAAAGTTAATGATTATGTTGTATACAATTCAATAGGAGTATATAAAATTATTGATATTAGGAAAGAAAAAGAAATAAGTAATAATGAAACTGAATACTATGTTTTACAACCGGCCTACAGCAATAATTTGACCATTAAGACCCCTGTGAACAATCCAAAAGTTTTGATGAGAGGGGTTATCACAAAAGATGATGTTTTATCATTGATATCGACTATGCCAGAAAAGGAAACAAATTGGATATATAATGATAGAGAAAGAAATGAAAATTTTAAAGCGGCTCTTAAAACGGGAGAAAGTGAAGAATGGGTAAAACTTATTAAGGCACTATATCTGGAGAAACAAGGTAAAATTGACATTGGTAAAAAACTAATGAAGACAGATGAAGAAATTATGAAAGCTGCTGAAAAAAACTTATATGAAGAGTTTTCAATAGCTTTGAACATTTCACCTGATGAAGTAGTTTCCTTTATTCATGATCATATATCATAAATACACCAACTTGTTCTTATATATGATAACTAACAGAAGATATGATTATACTATCAAAAAGGTTAAATCTCGATATTATCGGACTAAGATCGTTTATTTTTTATTATTTCTTGAGCTACAAGCTTACTTGAAAGCAAGACAATTGATACCCCAGGACCTGGATGAACGGAGCTTCCTACAAAATATAAGTTATCTACGGTCTCTGATTTTAAATGGGGTCTAAAATAATTTGTTTGTGTTAGCGTAGGACTTATTCCAAAGGCGGTACCGCCATATGAGTTAAAGTTATTCTTCAAATCTTTTGGGGTAAGGTAGCTTTCAAACATAATATTCTCTTCTATATACTCTAGTCCTTCAATATTTTTAAGAGCAGAAATAGTATTATCTCTCATAAATTTGATGGTATTTTCATCCCAAGCTATATTATCAAAAAATAAATTTGGGACACGTACTACAATACTTAAGCATTCACCATTGTTTTTTATCATACTGCTGTCAAGATTAGTAGGACAATATATATAAAAGGAAGGGGCAGTTGGTAAATTACCTGTAAACGCTAAATCGATATTCTCCTTAAAGTTAACATTTATATATAGATTATGAACTGAAAGCTGAGGGTATTTTTTCTTTAAACCTAAATAAATTATAAAGGTAGAGCAAGTGTATTTCATGTTTTTTAATTTACTAGAGGTATATTTTCCTTTGTGAGCATCACTTTTTATAAGGGTATCCATTGTGTAAGGAAAGTCTGCATTGCTTATTACGATATCTCCGAAAACCTCTTCTTGATTTTTCGCTTTTATACCAACAGCCCTATTTTCAGAAATCAAAATTTCATCCACATCATAATTCGTTATGATTTTTCCTCCAAAGTGGTAAATCGCTTTTTCTAGGGCTTTAACATAGGAGTACATTCCACCCTTTAAATGCCACAAACCATATAACTGAGCTACTACAGGAACTAAGGTATAAATACTTGGTCCCTCAAAGGGAGAGATACCTACATATAAAGACTGATAACATAAGAATTCTTGCAATTTTTTATCCTTCACATACTTTGAAACTAATTGATATGAGGTTGAAAATGTTTTCGTTTTGAAGGAATTTATTAAGGATGAAGGATTAAAAAAGTCAACAGGATTCTCAAAGGTCTTTTGTAAAAAGTGTTCATCTGCAATTATATATCTTTCATATACTTCGGATAATAATTTAAGATATCCAATAGAATCTTCTTTTGAAATTGATTCTAAGGTGTTTATTAATGAAACTATATCTCTAGTAAAGTCATAATGAACTTGATCGTGGTAAAAGCAGCGATAAGTAGGATCAATCTTCATAAATTCTAAATAGTCCTTATAATCTAAATTTGCATAACTAAAAACTTCCTCATAAATTTCTCGGTTCATTAAAATAGAAGCTGTTAAATCGAAGGTAAAAGGCTCATTAACTAATTGATTTGTTTTACCACCGATGGTGCTATGTTTTTCATAGATATTGACATCGAAGCCTTTGCTGAGTAATCTTACAGCTGTAGATAAACCACCAATGCCAGAACCTATAATTATCACTGATTTTTTCATCATTTCACCTTATATAATGAACATTAGAAAATTCACTATACCTTTCCTTTTAGTTAACAATTTATTAAAGATATTATTGCCATTATTTCTTGTGATATTCTTTTGCTGGTAATCTTATTCATTTATTGACATACTATTAAAGGAATGGTATAACAAGTTATACAAGTGGCATGAATTATACAGAAATGGGGATAGGGATATGAATATGAAAGTACCAGAAGGAAAGTTTATGAGTACTGTAAAGGTTGGTGAAAAAGGACAAATCGTAATTCCTAAAGGAGCGAGGGATTTATTTGATATAAAGCCTGGTGATACGTTACTTTTGCTTGCTGATAAAATACGGGGAATAGCTATTGTTCAGAATGATGGATTTATGGATTTTGCAAATTCTGTTTTTGCTGCACAGGAAAAACCGGAGGAGGCAGAATAACGGCACAGATAAATGAATTGCAATGCTTACTCTATCTCATAGAGAACTTGCTCAAAATAATACACCTTTTGATTGCATCCAATCAAAAGGTGTATATATTGTATTTCTACATCTTAATACTAATTCATTTCTTCAAGTACTTGGATAAGCTCTTCGGATATATCACCAATATTGTCAACTGAAGTAGCTACTTCTTTCATGGATATAAGCTGACCCTGTGATGCAAGTGATATGCCCTTTAATTCAACTAAGTTTTTATTGTTTATATCTCTTATCTCTTCAACCAGCTCAACCAACTTGTTTCCATTGTCTGCTGCTTCCTGAGTAGCCTGTGCAATTTCCTGAACCCTATCGTTTACAACCTTGCCTGTACTTGCAACATTCTCAAAGGACAATCCGGCTTCATTAATAATATTTAATCCCTTGCCTACTAAGACTGCATTGCGATCCATTGACTCTACTGCATAGTTAGTATCCTGAAGTACTTCGTTTATAAGGGTGGAAATCTCCTTAGTTGCTTTCTCAGATTGTTCCGCAAGCTTTCTTATTTCATCGGACACTACAGCGAAACCCCTGCCATATTCCCCTGAACGCGCTGCTTCTATAGCAGCATTTAGCGCTAGTAGATTAGTTTGGCTAGAAATATCCTTTATTACCTCTACTATTTGACCTATTTCATTGGATCTTTGTCCAAGCTTATTAATTATGTCCTTACTTTCTACAGTTGTTGTCTCAATTACCTTCATTTCTTCGACTGCTTCTTTTATTATTATGCCACTCTTTTCTGTAAGCTTGTTCAACTCAGCAGACATATCTGATACTACCTTGCCTTCTTCTGCTGTGTTGCTTAGATTACTGGATATTCCCAATATAGATTCTGTTGCTTGATTAATAAAATTATTGGCATTTTCTGACCCTAATGTTATCTGGCTCGTATTGTTTGTTATTTGCTCATTAAGCTTAGTTGTTTCGCTTGTTGTATTGGATAATAAATCAACGGAGCTTACTAATATATTTGAAACCTTTGTTGACTTATTAATCAAAGACAGAAGCTTATTCAAAAGAGTCTTTTGCTCCTCCGAACCAACTACATCCTCCAGCATATTCTTTGTACGTTCGGAAAGAATTATATAGATAAGAGCAAGCGCTGCAACCTCTATATCTCTTGAAAGTACAGGTATAAACCAATCATTTTCATAATTAGCATCTAGCATTAAACCTGTATTTGTACTTATTATTTGACTCATTGTTAGAAATACCATGGATACAATCAGTGAATACCAGCTTAGCTTTTTTGAAAAATATAAGCTTGCTAAAGTAACTGCATAAATCCACAGTACAACTACATCCTTAGATAGAAAGATATTTATAATAGCGACAGTCAGAGCTGCATTAGTTACAATCAAATACTTAATCCAATAATTCTCTTTCTTTAATACAAATACAAATACAGCAGGAATTAGTAATAGTATAGCAGCTATTGAAAAAGCAATTCCTACCTGAAACAAATCACTTAAAAATATCTTAAGTATCTGCATCAAATAAACTACAACTAAAAATCCTATAGATGCCAACATTATTTTGGCGCAAAGTTTGTTTGTCTCGAACTCATTCTTTATAAGCAGGTTATTCTTATTCATCCCAGTCCCCCCTATTTTATAGTAACATGTGTACATTTTACCACATTATATAAAATCCGCAAATTGAATTTTTAATATAATTTTACAGGGAAATATGTGCCAAGGAATACGTCTGGACGGTTATTGAATTGAAAATAGCCTTCTATATATTATAGGTATAGATATCGTTCATAGAGAGTATTAGTTCGTATATTTAGGTTTAAACATGCTGGTATGATATAATGACAAAGTTAGTATACGTACCAGGATATACTTCCTGATAATAGAAATTAATTTCTGGAAGATAATAATAGTAGAAATATAAAGAAAGAGATGAACAAATGAGTAAAACAAGTTTTAGCGATTATCATTTAAGCAGTGAATTATTAAAATCAATTAATATTTTGAATTTTGAAAGCCCCACGAAGGTTCAGGAACAAGTTATACCTGCGATACTGGAGCAGAAGGATATCACAGTAAAGTCTCAAACTGGAAGCGGAAAGACTGCGGCCTTTGCTATACCTATTTGTCAATTGTTAGATTGGGAAGAGAATAAACCTCAAGCACTAGTTATTGCACCCACAAGAGAACTTGCTATTCAAGTCAAAGAGGATATTTTTAACATAGGTAGGTTTAAGAGACTTAAAGTAGCTGCAATATATGGGGGAAACTCCTTCTATAATCAAGAGAAGGAGCTTAAGCAAAAAACACATGTAGTAGTTGGCACACCAGGTCGTATTATAGATCATATTGAAAGTGGGACATTTGACACATCAAATATAAAATATCTGGTGCTAGATGAAGCGGATGAAATGCTTAATATGGGATTTATAGAACAAATAGAGACTATAATAACACACTTACCTCGAGAACACGTGACAATTTTATTGTCAGCGACAATGCCAGTAGATATAAAGACTTTATGTGGAAAATACATGAAAACTCCTGTACAAGTCGAAATAGAAGAACAAAATAATACAGCAGATAGGATATGTCAAGAAAGATACAATATAAAAGAAACGGATAAGCTAAACCTTTTGAGAGATGTTACAGTGGTAGAAAACCCAGATAGTTGTATTGTTTTCTGCAATACAAAACTAAAGGTAGACCAGGTTTATAATGAACTGATAAAGCTTACTTATACTTGTAGGAAAATACACGGTGGTATGGAACAAAGCGATAGATTAAAAGTAATGAATGACTTTAAGCAGGGTTATTTCAGATATTTGGTAGCAACTGATGTTGCAGCTAGAGGGATAGACATAGATAATATCACTCATATAGTTAATTATGATATACCAGAAGACGGGGAAAGCTATGTTCATCGGATAGGAAGAACTGGACGAATTGGTAAGCTGGGGAGAGCAATTACCTTTGTAACACCAAGCGACAAAAGATATTTAAATGATATACAACGCTATATTGGTAAAGAGATTCTTTTGAAGGAAAGACCTGAAAAAGAATCTGTGAATAACTCTAAAGAAGAATTTGCTGAGAAAATTAAAAGGACACCCGAGATTAAAGAAGCAAAAGGTGCTAACCTAAGCAAAGAGATTATGAAGATACATATAAATGCAGGCAAGAAAACAAAGATGAGGGCAGTGGATTTCGTAGGTACGATTTGCAGTATAGAAGGTATAACCAAGGCAGATATAGGGATTATTAACATAGTTGATGTATCTACCTTTGTAGAAATTCTTAATAATAAAGGAGAGCTGGTATTTAGGGAGCTGCAAAAGACTCCTATCAAAGGCAGACTTCGCATTGTAAGCAAAGTCGATATGTAGGCTAAATAACGGAAAAGGAGAAAGAGGGGGTAAAATAGTGGACGGTGTAAAAAGGGCTAATATTAAGATAGGTGCGACCGTATTGGTTGTACAAAAGCAGGATCAAAAAAGCGGCAAGCTTACTGAAGGTGTAGTCAGTAGAATACTTACTAACTCGCTTGAACACCATCATGGTATAAAGGTCATGCTTGAGAGTGGGATTGTTGGAAGAGTGAAAGAAGTAAAGGTGGGCTGAAGACAAACTACTCAGCCTTCTTTATATAAATAAGTTCTTGAATTTATCACAAACAAAACACTATTACCGATTGACAGAAAAATAACAAAGGGTTACTATAAAGTTGTTGTACAAGCTTTATATTTAATAATTTGTTTTAAAAATTAACAATACAACTGTATAATACTTAGTATAAGCAATAATTTTGACAATTCTTAGATAATTGCTTGGTACATATATGTAAAAATATAAAAATTTCAATAGAGGGGAGATGTTAGTCAATTATTTAAGCAGGTTTACTGAGTGCATATAAATTACGCTAATAAATTTTGAAATAAGGAGGAAGCCTATGAATTATATAAAATATGAACAGCGCGGATTTGTCGGAATCCTTACCATAGACAGACAGCCCGCGCTGAATGCTTTAAATGAGGATGTAATTGACGAGTTGGAGCAGACACTTGATGCAATATCTATGGAAGATACTCGTTGCCTAATCCTCACTGGCGCAGGCGAAAAGTCTTTTGTTGCAGGGGCAGATATCGGCGAAATGAGCACTCTGACCAAAGCAGGCGGTGAGAACTTTGGTAATAAGGGAAACGCTGTGTTCAGAAAAATAGAGGTCTTTCCACTTCCAGTAATTGCAGCAGTAAACGGTTTCGCACTGGGCGGCGGCTGTGAGCTGGCAATGACATGTGATATCCGCATTGCATCTGACAATGCAGTGTTTGCGCAGCCCGAGGTTTCTTTAGGCATCACAGCTGGATTTGGAGGCACCCAGAGGCTTGCAAGGATAATTGGACTTGGCAAAGCAAAGGAATTGCTTTATACTACTTCCAAAATCAAGGCGGACGAAGCGTTAAGGCTTGGACTGGTAAATGCCGTTTATCCACAAAACCAATTGATGGATGAGTGCATTAAGATGGCAGAAAAAATAGCACGAAATGCACCTATTGCTGTCCGCTCAACCAAAAAAGCGATAAATGAGGGCATGCAGGTTGATATGGATACAGCTATTAGGATTGAGGCAGAGTTGTTTGGTAGCTGCTTTGAGACACAGGATCAAAGAAATGCTATGAGTGCTTTCATTGAAAAAAAGAAACCCGCACCATTTGAAAATAAGTAAGTAAATGGAGGAATAAGCTATGAAGGTTGGAATTATTGGCGCTGGAACAATGGGCTCCGGCATTGCTCAGGCATTTGCTACAGCTGAGGGATATGAGGTAGTACTTTGTGATGTTACCGAAGATTTTGCTGCAAGAGGTAAGGATAAAATAAAAAACGGTCTAGCTAAGCTGGTATCAAAGGGTAAAATAGAACAGGCTAAGATGGATGATATACTTGTAAAAATTATCACAGGATCTATTGAAAAAGTTGCAGACTGTGACTTGGTTGTTGAAGCAGTATTGGAAAGAATGGATACGAAAAAAGAATTATTTGGCAATCTGCAAAAAATATGCAAAAAGGATGCAATTTTGGCTTCAAATACATCCTCACTTTCATTGACTGAAATGTCACAAGGTCTTGAACGCCCAATTGTAGGTATGCACTTCTTTAACCCGGCTCCAGTCATGAAGCTTGTTGAGGTTACAGCTGGTTTGCACACTACACCAGAAACCATTGCCAAGGTAAAAGAAATTGCTGTGGCAATCGGAAAAACACCAGTGGAGGTAAAAGAAGCTGGTGGGTTTGTTGTAAACAGAATCCTTATCCCAATGATAAATGAAGCAGTAGGGATTTATGCAGAAGGGATTGCTACTGCTAATGATATTGATACAGCCATGCTGCTTGGGGCAAACCATCCTATAGGTCCTTTGGCTCTTGGTGATCTTATCGGACTGGATGTTTGCCTTGCAATTATGGAGGTGCTTCAATCTGAGACAGGAGATTCAAAATACCGTCCGCATCCACTGCTTAGAAAGATGGTTCGTGGTGGCATGTTAGGAAGAAAAACCGGAAAAGGTTTCTATGATTATACACACTAATTTACACATTAATTATACGCTTTAATTAAAGACATTATAACTTAGGAGGATATCATGGACTTTATACTTAGTAAAGAACAGGAAATGGCAAGGCAGCTTTTTCAAGATTTTGCACAAAAAGAAGTAAAGCCCCTTGCACAAGAAATAGATGAAGAAGAACGTTTTCCTGGGGAAACAGTAGAAAAAATGGCGAAATACGGATTTTTAGGAATTCCATTTGCAAAAGAATACGGTGGACAGGGCTGTGACACACTCACATATGTACTGTGTGTTGAAGAGCTGTCTAAAGCTTGCGGAACTACAGGCGTTATTGTGTCCGCACATACTTCTCTGGGAGCTGAACCGATTAGAAAATTCGGTACACCTGATCAGATTAAAAAATATCTTATACCATTGGCAAAGGGCGAAAAGCTTGGAGCATTTGGACTAACTGAGCCGAACGCAGGAACTGATGCCTCTGGACAGCAGACTAAGGCTGTTCTAGATGGAGATCACTATATACTCAACGGATCCAAAATATTCATTACCAACGGTGGTAAGGCGGATGTATATATCATTTTCGCCATGACTGATAAATCAAAAGGAACAAAGGGAATTTCTGCTTTCATTGTAGAAAAGGGGTTTCCAGGCTTTAGCATTGGGAAGAAAGAACTGAAAATGGGTATCAGGGGTTCTTCAACATGTGAACTTGTTTTTGAGAATTGCATTGTTCCAAAGGAGAATCTACTTGGAGCAGAAGGCAAAGGCTTTGGCATTGCGATGCAAACCCTAGACGGCGGACGTATTGGAATCGCTGCGCAGGCACTAGGCATTGCACAGGGTGCCTTTGATGAAACAGTGAAATATGTTAAGGAGAGGAAGCAGTTTGGCAAACCCATCTCTGCTTTTCAGAATACCCAGTTCCAGCTTGCCGATATGAAAGTACAGATTGAGGCAGCTAGGTTATTGGTATACAAAGCTGCACTAGCAAAGGACTCAGGAAAGCCATTCTCTATGGAAGCTGCAATGGCAAAGCTGTTTGCTTCTGATGTTTCAATGGCAGTTACTACCAAGTGTGTACAGCTGTTCGGTGGATATGGTTATACTAGAGAATATCCAGTTGAACGTATGATGCGTGATGCAAAAATAACTGAAATTTATGAAGGAACCAGTGAGGTTCAACGTATGGTAATCTCTGGAACGGTTCTTAAATAGGAAGGAGCTCTGAGTGTTGAATATTATAGTATGTATTAAACAAGTGCCCGATACCAATGAGGTAAAGCTTGATCAGGTAACTGGCACATTGATTCGTGAAGGCGTGCCCAGCATTATAAACCCTGATGATAAAGCAGGACTGGAGGCAGCTTTGCTGATCAAAGAAGAACTTGGCGCAAAGGTCACTGTGATTTCCATGGGACCAATGCAAGCAGATCTCGCACTGAGAGAAGCGCTGGCAATGGGTGCCGACGAGGCAATACTCGTAACCGATCGTGCCTTTGGAGGAGCCGATACTTGGGCTACCTCATCTACGCTTGCTTCAGCAATCAAAAAGCTGGAATACGATCTAATTATAACAGGACGTCAAGCTATTGATGGTGATACCGCTCAAGTGGGACCACAGATTGCGGAACATCTCGGCTTGATTAACATAAGTTATGCAGAACAAATCAAGATAGAAGGGGATTTTGTGATTGCCCATCGCCAGTTTGAGGACCGATATCATGTGCTCAAGGCTAAAATGCCCTGCTTGATTACTGCCTTAAGCGAGATGAACAAACCTCGCTACATGACTCCAGGAGGCATCTTTGATGCTTATCGGGATAAAAAGGTAACAATATGGACACGTCCAGATCTTGATATATCTGATGACAATATCGGCTTGAAAGGTTCACCTACAAGGGTGCATAAGTCCTTTACTAAGGCTGTCAAGGGAAAAGGAACAGTCGTTACACTTGATACACAGGAATCGGTAGATTTCCTAGTAGAGAAGCTGCAAGAAAAATTTATTCTGTAGGAAAGGGTGACTAAAGTGAGTTTTCATGATTATAATGGAGTATATGTTTTTGTACAGCAGGTAGACAACAAGGTCACCAGCGTTTCCTACGAGCTAATTAGCAAAGGGAAAGAACTGGCAAAAGAGCTTGACACAAAGGTAACTGCTATACTACTTGGCTTTAAGGTTGATGCACTATGTGCAAATCTAGCAAAATATGGTGCAGACAAAATTATTGTTGTAGATGATCCTGCACTGGAAACCTATATGACTGAACCATATGTTCATGCTATATATGAAGTGATTAATGCACATAAACCAGAAATTGTCCTATTTGGGGCAACAGCTATTGGAAGAGATCTTGCACCACATGTATCTGCTCGCGTGCATACAGGCTTAACTGCGGATTGCACAAAGCTTGAAATAGACCCTGAAACTAAAAATCTGATGATGACTCGTCCTGCATTTGGAGGAAACATCATGGCAACAATACTTTGCCCAGAGCATCGTCCACAGATGGCAACTGTTCGTCCAGGTGTGATGCAGATAGCTGATATCATAGAGAATGCACAAGTTCCAATAGAGAAGTTTATGATAAGCAACCTTGCTTCTCATGTAAACTTGGAGATTATGGAGATTGTAAAGAAGACTGCAAATAAAATAGACATTCAAGATGCAAAAATTCTTGTTTCAGGCGGACGTGGTATGGGTTCTGCTGAGAACTTCAAGCTGCTTGATAATTTAGCCAATGCATTAGGAGGAACTGTTTCTTCTTCAAGAGCGTGTGTTGATGCAGGTTGGGTAGAAAAAGATAGACAAGTTGGACAGACTGGTAAGACTGTTCGTCCCAATCTCTATATAGCTTGTGGTATTTCTGGTGCAGTTCAACACGTGACAGGAATGGAGGAAGCAGAAATCATCATTGCGATTAACAAGGATCCGGGAGCTCCAATTTTTGAAGTAGCAGATTATGGAATTGTTGGTGATGTGACGAAAATTCTTCCTCTCTTTACTGAGCAGGTTAAAAAGCTAATTTCGTAAAAATAGGTATGGACATCGGAATCTATATGTTGTGAAAAATACATTACTGATAGAGGATATTATAGGAAAAAATTATATTAAATTATGTATGCATAGAAATTATTTATGACCTCAACTCTTGATATTTATCAAAATGGTGATACAATAGTATATGTAATTTGATAAATTGCTAATATCTATTTAGAAGAGAGATAGATATTTAAGCGTTGGGGCGTCGCCAAGTGGTAAGGCAATGGACTCTGACTCCATTATTCGAAGGTTCGAACCCTTCCGCCCTAGCCATTTATTTTAAAACATACTATCCTTTAAAGAGGCAGAAACTTCTTAGAGATGAAAAGTAAATTAATTCATAAAATAACCGACAGGTGAATCGACAGTGATTTACTTGTCGGTTTTTCTATGATTATGGGGGATTTATATATACTATCATAATTTAAAGTCTATTTAAGGTTGTAAGAATATAATCTATAGTAGGAGTTAAAACGAACATCTTATTAAGAACGCATAAATGTTTTGCACAAGACAGATTTGAACTTTCAGGTTATTGGGAATATGATAGAAGAAATATAACATGAGAATGGAGAAAATGCAGATGAGAATTTTACTTGCCGAGGATGAAAAGGAACTATCAAATGCTTTGGTTGCCATTTTAAAACATAATAATTATTCGGTGGATGCTGTATATGATGGAGCAGATGCGTTTGACTATGGATTATCAGAGAATTATGATGTAGTTATTTTAGATATTATGATGCCTAAGATGAGTGGACTTGAAGTATTAAAAAAATTGAGAGAAAAAGGAATTCAAATGCCTATTTTGATGCTTACTGCAAAGACTGAGATTGAAGACCGTATTCTTGGACTAGATATGGGAGCAGATGATTATCTGAGTAAGCCTTTTGCTAGTGGGGAATTGCTTGCTAGAGTTCGTGCTATGACCAGACGGAAGTCTGAGTTTACGCCAAACTTAATAAAAATGAGCAATATTAGCCTTAACAAAGAAAGCTATGAATTATCAAATGAAAAGTCCTCTATAAGACTTAGCAACAAAGAATTTCAAATGCTTGAGATGCTTATGAATAATCCAAAATGTTTGATTCCCACAGAACAGTTTATGGAACGAATTTGGGGATATGATGCACAAGCTGAAATCAATGTTGTATGGGTATACATTTCTTATCTGCGTAAAAAACTGGCATCCCTAGATACCAATGTAAAAATCAAGGCAGTTAGAGGTGTTGGCTATACGTTGGAGGAGAGCGAATGATTAAAAAATTACAAAGAAAATTCATTATCATTGCAATGGGGTCATTGGCTTTGGTTATAGTGATGCTGCTTGGTTCGATTAACACGATTAATCTATACCAGATGGATCGCAAAGTGAATGGTGCCATTAGGATTCTTGCAGAAAACCAGGGACAGTTTCCAAGGTATGAAAAAGGAAAACCGCCACCTCGTATGCCAAGGTTTGGTTTTGAAATGAATGAAGAAACCCAGTTTCAAATCCGATATTTTGTAGTTGAGGTTAATCAAAATGGTAATATCCGAGAAATCGATACAAGTCATATTGCAGCTGTTACTTCGGATGATGCAGTAGAATATGCAAACAAAGTGATTAGTGGAAGTAAGAGAAGTGGATATAAGGGCATATATAAGTATACAGTAGTAGATCAGTCGTATGGTTATATGCTTGTGTTTATGGATTGCAGAAGTCAGATACAGACAGCTACTGTATTTTTATTGACTTCTTGTGGAGTCGCATTAGTAAATCTTCTGCTTGTATTTCTTCTTGTGTCTATATTTTCAAAAAAAGCGATTAATCCTATCATAGAAAGTATCGATAAACAAAAGCAGTTTATTACAGATGCAGGACACGAGATTAAGACGCCGCTTGCCATTATTTCAGCTAATGCAGATGTGTTGGAGCTGACTGGTGGTGAAAATGAATGGATTGCCAGCATCAGAAATCAGACGATTCGCCTTGACAAACTTGTAAAAAATTTACTGATGCTTTCAAAGATGGATGAGGATAATATTAAATTGGTGTTTACTGATTTTGATTTAAGCGATACAGTTTTTAAAGCAGCAGGTCCATTTGAAACTATTGCACAAACACAGAATAAAAAGTTTTTAATGGATATCCAGCCAGGTCTGAAATTACATGGAGATGAGGGCGGTATCCATCAACTGATTTCTACTCTTGTTGACAATGCTATCAAGTATTCTAATGAAGAAGGAATCATCAAAATTTCTTTAGCTGCTGTAAAAAAAGGAGTAAAGCTAGAAGTATATAATACTACAGATGAGATTCACAAAGAAAATTTAGACAAGCTATTTGATAGATTCTATCGTGCTGACTTCTCAAGAACAAGAGAAACTGGGGGATATGGAATTGGGCTTTCTATTGCCAAGTCCATTGTACAGGCGCATTATGGAAAGATTTCGGTCAGAAGTGAGGATGGAAAATCCATTTGCTTTACTGTTCTGATCTAATATATGAATGTAAGTGAGCAATATAGTTGATTATTTCGGTCAATTATATTGCTCTATTTTTTTGAAAAGTTTTAAGTAAATTTAAAGTTCCATTTAAGGTTCATTTTAAGTAAGAGTAATAGAATAGATATATCAGATAATACAAATTAAAGACAGGAGGAATTTGAATGAGTCAATTCCAAGGAACTTTTAAAAGATATGAAAAGAAATATTTACTAAGTGAAAAGAAATATAAAATGCTTAGACAAAGATTTCAAGATAAGCTTATTATAGATAATTTTAGGAAGTCAGCTATTAATAATATCTACTTTGATACACCAGACCATCGGCTGATTCGTAATTCTTTGGAGAAACCGATTTACAAGGAGAAGTTAAGGCTAAGAAGTTATGGAACACCGTCAGATGATGATATGGTTTATGTTGAGTTAAAAAAGAAGTATAAAGGAGTCGTTTACAAAAGGCGTGTGAAAATGGAGCTTCCTATGGCTGAAAGTTATTTATATGACTTAGAAGCAGTCAGCAAGCCATCACAAATTACAAAAGAAATCGACTGGTTTTTAAACTTCTATAAAGGTATAGCACCAGCAATGTATATTTCCTATAATCGAATAGCCATGTATGGGGTGGAAGATGCAGAGCTTCGTGTTACCTTTGATAGTGACATTCTGTGGAGAGAAGATGAGCTTTGGCTAGAATCTGGAGTCGCTGGCAATCAGTTGTTAGAAGAAGGTGAGCGACTTATGGAGATTAAGATCCCGGAGACTATGCCCCTTTGGCTATCGCATATATTAGATGAATTGGAAATTTATCCAGCATCATTCTCTAAATATGGAAATGCATATCAGACATCAGAACAATTAAAGAAAAATGAAAGAAAAAAGGGAGAAATAAAATATGCTTAATTCAATTTTAACAGATACATTTTCAATATATACATTTTTAATTTGTGTTGCTGCTTCTCTGGTGTTAGGAGCAGTGATTGCATGGGTACACAGCTTGCATAACAGTAGCAGTAAAGGCTTTGTTATGACCATTGCCCTGCTTCCAGCAATTGTTCAAATGGTCATTATGTTAGTCAATGGAAACCTTGGTACTGGGGTTGCTGTTATGGGAGCATTCAGTCTGGTTCGTTTCCGTTCTATACCAGGAAATGCAAAGGAAATCAGTAGCATTTTCCTAGCAATGGCAGTTGGTCTTGCCTTAGGAATGGGATATTTAACAGCAGCAGTATTATTTGTTGTCATCATTGGCAGTGCTACTATTTTATACAATGTTACTAACTTTGGTGAACCGAAATACAAAGAAAAGGAGTTAAAGATTACTATTCCAGAAGGACTGGATTATACAGGAATCTTTGATGATTTATTTAAAAAGTACACAACCAAACATGAATTGATTAAGGTAAAAACAGCTAATATGGGAAGCCTTTACAAATTAGATTATCGAATCCAATTAAAAAATCCTACCGAGGAAAAGGTGCTAATTGATGAACTTCGTTGTAGAAATGGTAACTTGGAAATCGCTTGTGGGAAGGTCGCATTTGGAAGTGAAGAACTATAATAAACGAGAGAGAGGTAACAGGATGAGAAAAAAATTGAAATTATGTTTAATAATTATAACAATTATAGCAACTTTGTTAACTGGATGTGGAGCCAGTCAGGATGTTCAGACGGAAGCTACAACAGCTAGTACGACCACTTCGCAGGTGGTTGTAGATAAAGAATTTACAGCAAAAGATTTGGATGTGGGATATGAAGATAGTACAGCAACCCATATTACATTTGATGGAAGCAATATAGAAGTTACAGGAGATGGAGCTACATCCAAGGACGGTGTATTAACAATCAAAAATAAAGGTACTTATGTAATTACTGGTACTTTGAAAGATGGACAGATTGTAGTAGATGCTGAGGATACTGATAAGGTTCAAGTTGTATTAAATGGAGTATGTATTACCTGTTTAGATAATGCCCCAATCTATATTAAAAACGCAGATAAAACATTTATTACTCTAAAGGAGAATACTGAAAATACATTGACAGATGGCTCGAAATATACTCAAACAGATGATAATAATGTGGATGGTGTTATTTTTAGCAAGGTAGATTTAACTATCAATGGTAACGGAATCTTAAATATCACAGCTAACTATAATCATGGAATTGCATCAAAGGATGATCTTATTATCACTGGCGGAACTTTCAATATCACAGCAGCGAAGGATGCTTTAAATGGAAAAGATTGCGTAAAAATCAAAGATGGGATATTTAACCTAAATGCAACTACTGGAAATGGAATTCAGTCAAAAAATGGTGATGATACCACAAAAGGATATGTGTATATTTGTGGTGGCGATATTAATATTTTAAAATGTCAGGAAGGAATTGAAGGAACTGCTATTCTCGTTGAAGCTGGCGAAATCGATATGAAAGCTGAAGATGATGGGTTTAATGCAGCAAGTGGCAAGAGTGATACAACAGAAGCTTTGACAATTCAACCAGAAAGAGATAAGACAACAAATGCAACAGACACAAAAGAACCAGGGCGACCAGAAAAGGGCGGATTTGGAGGTGGCGGAAATCCATTTGAAGCTGGTGCCAATTGTTATATTTCTATTACAGGCGGAACGATTACAGTGAATGCATCAGGAGATGGGATTGATTCCAACGGTTCTCTTTATATATCAGGTGGCAATATTTATGTAAGCGGCCCTACAAATGGTGGAAACGGTGGACTGGATTACAATGGAACTGCAAATATTACTGGTGGAACTATTGTCGTAGCAGGCAGCACAGGAATGGCACAAGGATTCTCAGACTCATCCAGTCAGTATTCTCTATTAAATAATTTTACAACAGCTTGTGAAGCAGGAACAGAGGTTAAATTAACAGATAAAACTGGTAAAGTTGTAGTGTCTTATAAGCCAGACAAGCAATATCAATCGGTGGTTATCAGTACACCAGAACTTGCAAAAGATAACACTTATACCTTAACTTGTGGAAGTCAGACTGTAGAAGTTACACTTTCTTCAGTGGTAACTAGTAATGGACAGCAAGGAATGGGAGGTCATGGAGGACAACCAAGACTGGATGGTATGAAAAAGCCAGAAGGCGGTAAGAGCATGGAGGGTATAAAGACAAGGGAAGGTAATTAGGATAATCTAGGCTTGTATTGCCACCACCACCTCAGGATAGTAGTAAAAATTCTAATACAAGCACAGAAGCACAACAAAATTCATTACTTTTTACATAGTCTTTTTATCAATGACTGACTTTTCTAATTAATTTATTGTATAATATTGTATAACATATGTAGACAAGCTATAATTTTAATAAAAGGTATTCTAATAAATTCAAGGGGGAATAAGATGAAAATCACATGTATATCAGCATCAAATACTAAATTAATAGGTGACAAAAGTACATCGACAAAGGTATGTAATTTAATAAAAGAAACTATTTTGAAGGATTACAACGAAGATATATCTGTTGATGTGGTTCCATTGATGGATTATGACATAAAACCATGTATTTTATGTGGAGCTTGTTTAGAAAGCAAAAGTTGTGTAGAGGATGAGGAATTTAATCTAATACTATCTAAATTAATAAATTCCCAGGGCGTTTTTGTAGTTGTTCCTCATTATTCACCTATACCAGCAAAATTAATAATGGTATTTGAGAAGATAAATGAAATTAATTATGCAAGCTGGGCAAACGATCCAGAATACAAATCTCCATTTAATAATAAGCCAGTTGGAATTATAGGGCATGGGGGTATGGTTGAAAATGAAAAGGTTCTGAAGTATTATCATGAACATCTCATTACTCCAGTAGCTTATGCAATGAGCTCACTTTATTTCAATGTCATTAAGCAAGATGACAACTTTCCTAATGGAGCTGCTTTTGGGCTAAAGGACAGATCTTGTTTAAAGAAAGTAGAAAACTCTGTTTTTCCTGAAATTATTCAAGATTGGTCAACTATTGAAGAAAGAATAAAACCATTGATTGCAAATGTAATGAAAGAAATAAATGATTCTTACATTACAACCGTCTAAACGTCGTGCCTAGGACCATATTGATTATAGAAGATGACATTGCTTTGAGCAATGGTATTATACTTGCTCTAAAGGACGATACTTGCGCTTTTGTACAAGCATATGATATTGCCAGTGCAAGACGACAAGTGGAAGAGAAACTTTTTGACTTGGTAATTTTGGATGTAAATTTACCAGATGGAAACGGTCTTGATTTTTTAGCGGATGTTCGAAAAACTTTAAACTTACCTGTGATTGTCTTAACCGCCAATGATATGGAAACCGACATTATAACAGGTTTTGAGCTCGGTGCTGACGACTATATCACAAAGCCATTTAGCCTTATGGTATTGCGAGCAAGAGTGGGAGTTCAATTGCGTAAAGCTAAGAATCAGATTTCAGAAATTATACAAATTGATGAGTTTTTATTTTCCTTTGAAAAAATGATGTTTTTAAAAAATGATAGAGTCATAGAACTAAGCAAAACTGAGCAGAAATTACTCCGCATTTTGGTAGAAAACAAAGGTAACACCATTTCTCGTGCAGATTTAGTGGACAGGATTTGGACAGATGGAGCAGAATATGTTGACGAAAATGCATTATCTGTTTCGATAAAGAGGCTTCGTAATAAATTGGAAGATAATCCCTCGTCACCAGAGTACATAAAAACAGTCTATGGTATTGGCTATATGTGGGTGGTGAATTGATGTGAATGCATTTAATTATATTTGCATTGGGATTGCTGTTGTTGCATTATTTATAGCGGCAATTGCGATTATCCTATATCGTCAAAATACAAAACTGATGCTTGAAAGAATCGGCTATATGCTTGATACAGCTATAAATGGAAGCTTTGAAGAAGGTGTTTTTGATGAATCTGTTATATCAGCAGTGGAATCGAAGCTGGCGCGCTTCCTTTCTACATGTGCAGTATCATCAAAGAATCTAACTGCGGAAAAGGACAAAATTAAGAAACTAATTTCTGATATTTCCCATCAAACTAAAACACCAATTGCCAATATATTACTTTATTCACAGCTTCTTAGTGAGCATGAATTACCGGAGGAATGTAGTGTTTGTGTAAAAGCTTTATCTTCACAAGCAGAAAAACTGAACTTTCTTATCAATGCTTTGGTAAAAGCCTCACGTCTTGAAACGGGTATTATTACTGTTATACCAAAGCAAGAAAAAGTACAACATTTGCTAGATAGAGTACGAGAAGAGATAATGCCAAAGACAGAAAACAAGAAAACCTTGCTTACTATGGAGGATACAACTATAAGCGCTTGTTTTGACCTTAAATGGACAACTGAAGCAGTTTATAATATTGTGGATAATGCAGTGAAATATACGGGTAACGGTGGCTCTGTTATAATAAGAACTATGCTCTATGAGTTATTCTGTCGAATCGACATTACCGATAATGGTATTGGTATTGCAGAGGAAGAACAGAGCAAAATATTTACACGCTTCTATCGCTCAGGAACTGTAAGTGATAGAGAGGGTGTTGGTATCGGTTTGTTTTTGGCGAGGGAAATCATAGCAGCTCAGGGCGGTTATATCAAAGTATCCTCTGCACAGGGGAGAGGTTCTACTTTTTCAATATTTCTGCCTAAAGAGAAATAATTCTTTCAAAACTGTTAGATTTCAGAAAGAATGTAGAAAGATTCTTATGCTATAGTCTGTATTGTAGATATATCTCAATACAGACTATTATTTTTAGGGGGAACTCAAAATGACGATACTTGAAACAAAAAAATTAAAAAAATATTATGGAAGCGGAGAAACAACGGTTAAAGCACTAGATGGAGTTGATTTTACTGTAGAGAATGCAGAGTTTGTGACAATTATAGGTACATCTGGCAGCGGCAAATCCACCCTTTTACATATGCTTGGAGGACTTGATCGTCCTACGAGCGGAACTGTTATAGTGGATGGAAAGGAGATTTTTTCGCTAAAAGACGAAGAATTGACAATTTTTCGTAGAAGAAAAATTGGATTTGTGTTTCAAAACTATAATCTTGTGTCTGTTTTAAATGTTTACGAAAACATTGTTCTACCAATCCAGCTTGATGGAAATGAGCCAGATAAAGCCTATGTAAATAAAATAATTGAGACCTTGGGACTTCAAAGCAAACAGAACAATTTGCCAAGCAACTTGTCTGGCGGACAGCAACAGCGAGTGGCAATAGCACGAGCTTTAGCAGCAAAGCCTGCTATCATACTTGCTGATGAACCTACAGGCAATCTTGACAGTAAAACAAGTCTTGATGTAATGGGACTCCTTAAAGTAACAAGCCAACAATTCAAACAGACCATTGTAATGATTACTCACAACGAAGAAATTGCACAGATGGCAGATCGAATCATTCGTATTGAGGACGGGAAAATTGTAGGTGGTGGTTGTAGATGATAAAGGTAAAGAATAAAAAAGCAATTCGTAATCTGGCAGATAAAAGCTTTAAATCAAATAAAACTCGTAATTATATAGCTATCATAGCAATTGCTCTAACAACTATTTTATTTACTACGTTATTCACAATGGGCATCAGTACTGTGGAAAATATACAGCAAGCGACTATGCGACAGGCGGGTGGAGATGGTCATGCTATGCTCAAATATATTACAGATGAGGAATTTGAAAATGTCAAAACACATCCTCTAATTAACGAGATCGCCTATAATCGTATGTTATCTGATGGCATTGAGAATAAGGAATTTTTAAAGCGTCATGCAGAATTTTGGTATAATGATGATATTGGATTAAAGTTAGGCTTTTGTGAACCTACAAGCGGACATAAGCCTGTTCTTGAAAATGAGGTCATTGCCGACACAAAGACACTACAGCTTTTAGATGTCCCATTGGAAGTTGGAGCACCTTTGACACTTACATTGAACATTCGTGGTGAAATGGTGCAACGCGATTTTATATTGGCAGGTTGGTGGCAAAGCGACCCAGTTTTCAATGTAGGGCAGATTTTTGCATCTCGTGCTTATGTGGACTCTCATTTGGAGGAGCTGCAAAATACCTTTAAAGAGGACAACTCTCTTACTGGAGCTATCAATGCATATATAATGTTCAAAAACAGTATGGATTTGGAGGGTAAGCTGGCAACTGTCATTACAGACAGTGGGTATTCTCTTGATGAAAAAGCTCCAAATTATATGGAACATAATGCGAGCTGGGCTTATCTCTCTACAAACTTTGGGATGGACGCAGGTACACTAATTGCCTTGATGTCAGGCTTATTGTTAATAATACTGACAGGGTACCTTATCATCTATAATATTTTTCAAATCTCTGTAATTCGAGATATTCGTTTTTATGGTTTGTTGAAAACAATTGGTACTACAGGTAAACAGATACGTCGTATTATCCGTAGGCAAGCTTTGACACTCTCTGTGTTAGGAATTCCAATCGGGCTGATAGGTGGCTTTTTCATCGGTAAGTCACTTGTACCCCTTCTAGTTAATAATACATCATATGCAGGTACAACAGTAACGGTATCACCAGATCTATGGATATTTATTGGTTCTGCGTTATTCTCATTTATTACTGTGCTTATCAGCACTTTAAAACCGGGCAAGATTGCATCAGTAGTTTCTCCTGTGGAAGCAGTTAGGTATGCAGAAGGA
Organism: uncultured Clostridia bacterium; assembly: GCA_942492835.1. Taxonomy (GTDB): domain Bacteria; phylum Bacillota; class Clostridia; order Lutisporales; family Lutisporaceae; genus GWB2-37-7. The sequence continues at coordinate 2,992,560 of OW818645.1, forward strand.
AATGTTAAGCAAAAGGGAAAGCTGAAAGTATCTACAAATGGAGCAAAGATGCCTCGTATGGCATTGGCTAATTTAGGACGTAACAAGAAACGTACTGTCCTTGTGATTGTTAGTCTTTCGCTGAGTCTTGTGTTACTGAACACAGTGTTCACTCTTTCACATGGTATTGATATGGATAAATATCTTTCCAAGTTCAATGATACTGACTTTTTGATTGCTCATGCAGATTATTTTCAAAATGTTTTTATTGGTCCCAAAAACCAAGTAACAGAGAGCTTTATCGAAGCAGTTGAGGCGCAGCCAGGCTTTGAAACAGGCGGTCGTTTATACGGAGGCAGAGCTGAGATGTTTGCTTGCGAAGATGAAAAAAATATATCGCAGGAATACAACAGAAATGCCTATGGAGATATTTTCGCTGCTGTATATGGTCTTGAGGATTTACCTATGGATAGATTGCTACTGATTGATGGCAAGCTTGATTTAGAAAAGCTGTATTCTGGTAATTATATTCTCGAGGGCGTTTCCTTAGATGACAATAGTGTACCAGAGCTTGCGGGAATACACTATGCTGTTGGTGATACTGTTACACTTCATAATTTCAAAGGAACCTCTGAGGAATTAAAAGATAGAGAGTATACCACACAGAAGTTCACAGTAATTGGTCATGTTGCTATTAAAACCTACTCAAACTCTGATAGATGTAGTTGGAATTACACTTTTTATCTGCCTACAAAAGTGTACAAAACAATGGTGGCACAGCCTGCAATAATGAGCTATGCTTTTAATGCTTCTGAAAATTATGAAGCCCAGATGGAGAGCTTTTTACAAAGCTACACCGATTCGGTTGAACCTATGATGAACTATACCTCAAAGAGTGCTTCTATGGGCGATTTTTCTGGTATGCAGAATACGGTTATTATGATAGGTGGCGCACTAAGCTTTATCATTGGACTGATTGGTATTCTAAATTTTATAAATGCTATTCTTACTAGTATTTTAACTCGTCGTAAAGAATTTGCTATGCTGCAAAGCATTGGAATGACACGAAAGCAGTTACGCAGTATGCTGATGTTTGAAGGGGTATATTATGCAATTGGTACTTGCCTGCTTTCGCTCACTTTTGGAACATTATTCTCGTTGCTAATTGTTAAATCATTCTGTGGATTGTTATGGTTTTTTACTTATAATTTTATCCTGTGGCCGCTTTTAATTGTAGTACCTTTCTTGCTTATACTTGGAGTTGTTATTCCTGTAATTTGCTATTCGGCTGCTGATAAGCAAAGTATTGTTGAAAGGTTGAGAGAAGCAGAATAGTTTCGAAAAATGAACAAACAGCATGTAAGTATTAAAATAAGTGCCATGGAAACCATAAATATACAGTAATAATAATTATATGGTTAGTCTGAAGTATTACTAATATTTGCGAGAAACGTAGGCTTTGTTTAATAAGTAGCAACAGTTGATGTTAACTAAGATATAATGCTATTTGTTGCACTAGAATCTTATAGCTTTATATTATATAATAAGATTGTTAAACAATTAACAATTAAGGAGGATATAATTATGTCAAAAGAAAAGTTAAAAAAATCTGTAACATTCGTCGAAGCAATTGCTATTGTCATAGGCATGATAATAGGCTCCGGAATATTCTTAAAGCCGGGAATAGTGTTAAACAATGCAGGCTCACCAATAATGGGCATCCTTGCTTGGGTTGTAGGCGGTATAGTCACTCTTGCCTCAGCTCTTACAGTTGCTGAAATTGCTTCGGCAATTCCCAAAAGCGGAGGACTTTATACGTACTTGGAGGAGCTTTATGGCGAAAAGTGGAGCTTTCTTCTCGGATGGGTTCAAACAGTTATTTCTTATCCTGCATCTGCTGCTGCATTAGCAATTGCTTTCGCAACTTATTCAACTTACTTCATACCTATGGATGCTTTTCAGCAAAAGCTTATTGCTATCGCTGTCCTTGTATTTGTCATCATAATGAATATAATAGCAACTAAGTTCGGTGGAGTGATTCAGACAATATCAACAGTTGGTAAATTAATTCCAATAGCAGCAATCATTTTGTTAGGTCTTATAAATGGAACTGCTCATGACTTCCGCACAATAGCCACTACCGCTTCTGGAGCAGGCTTTGGTGCTGCAATACTGGGAACCTTGTGGGCATATGATGGCTGGATAGGGGTAACCAATATGGCTGGTGAGCTTAAAAACCCCGCAAAGGAATTACCACGGTCAATCATACTCGGTGTTGTATCGGTTACATTTGTCTATATACTTGTAAATATAGCGATGCTCAATGTACTTCCTATGGAGCAGATTATAGGTTCTGAAAGACCAGCCTCTGATGTAGCCACAAAGCTTTTAGGCAGCAGTGGTGCTACAATTATTACTGCAGGAATAATTATATCTGTATTCGGAGCAATGAATGGTTACCTAATGACAGGTGCAAGAGTACCTCTTGCTATGGGCGAACGCAAACAGCTTCCATTTTCAAAGTATTTAGAAAAGGTGCATCCTAAATTTGGAACCCCTGCAAACGCACTGCTTCTTGAGTGTGTGCTTGCAGTATTGTATATTTTTTCTGGAACTTTCAACACGCTAACTGATCTATTGGTTTTTGTACTTTGGATATTCTTCGTTATGGGGGTTTATGGAGTGTTCATACTAAGAAAAAAAGTACCATCAGACAACATTCCATACAAAGTGCCTTTATACCCTATTGTACCTATAATTGGTATTATAGGAGGAATATATATACTGTTCAGCACAATTGCTAGTGCTCCAGTAAATTCACTCATAGGGATAGGAATAACGCTTGCTGGACTACCTGTATACTATTATCTTAAAAGCCGAAGGTCTTAATAGCAGGTAGTAAGGATTAAGCACATTAGTTGATCAGTTAATAAATTTTATTAATCTCTCTGATAGTATAAGCATAAACATACTATCAGAGAGATTTTTTTATGGAAATATCATGTAAAGAAGTGTATAAGGATGAGATGACAAATTTGTTTTAATACTAAAGGAATTAGGTAGATGTGTAGAGAAATTATTAGATTAATGTATGGAACTATTTGCTAATGCATTTAATATATCAAGATTGTCTAGTGAAATAGTAAATTATAAAAGTGTATTAATATTATTATAGAAAGAGGGCAACGATTATGTCAGCATTTAGGATTTTGCATTTATCAGACATTCATATAGGGAAAACATATATTGACTCAAAAGAAATAGCATATAAAATAATCAGTGATATAGAACATCATGGATTATGTTCTATAAAATGTGTACTTGTTACTGGTGACATTTTTGATGGAAAAGCAATTGTAGGAGAAATATTAATCAATGAAGCCGTAAACTTTTTTGAAATAATAATGAATCAAATCAATAGTGTTCAGATAGAGCATGAACTAAATAAAAGCGATTTTGTTTTTGTTCCTGGAAATCATGACATAATTAGAGTAGATGAACATGAAAAACGATGGAAAAAGTATAATGACTTTTTGATTGGGTTTTATGGCAGTATACCCGATTTTTATAATAAGGGAAATTACTCAGTGGTAAAATCATATGATGATGCTCGAATTGTATTTGCTGGATTTAACTCTTGTCAGTTAGAAAAAAGGCCCGTATTTGATGATAAATGTATAAAAAGTATTCAGAATATAGACAATCAAAAAATAACTAAACTAGGAATAGACAAAACTAGTTTAGTTAAACTGCTGCAAGATGAAATTACAAATGAATATAATGATTATGGCGAAATATCTATGTCGCAAATTACTGAGGTTAGTAGAAAAATTAAAAAATTTGATGGTTATACTGTGGTAGCTTTATTCCATCATCATTTTTACCTTTTCCCAGAGGTAGTTAAAGAATATGGAGATTCAAGCCTTGTAAGAAATTATGCAAATTTAACTCAACAGCTTAAATATATGAATGTCAAAACTGTGCTTCATGGACATAAACATTTTGATTTAGAAAGGCCACTTATTACAGAAGATTACTATCAGACAACTGACAGTATAATTGATATATTTGCTGGAGGTTCGGTAGGAACAAATAGGAAGGACAAACATACCTTTAATATTATAGACTTTTATGATGAGAAAGATGATATTAAATTTACTCAAAGTAAATTTGTTTATAATGGTGAATCTTTAGAGCCAATTATTAAGAAGCAAATACCTCCCAATAATAAATCTGATAGAATAATTAAACTAATAGAAATTTTAAAATTCAATAATTATGATGCATATTGTAAATATGAGGCAGCGGTTGAAAAAATATTTAAAACCTATAATACTTGTGTTGCAATTATAAATTGGACAAGTGAAGCTCTGACTGGTTTTGAAGATGTCTATAAATTTTTGGATGACGATTATAGAAATATCTTGTTCTTATTATATGCAATAAACTATCGAACACTTAGTTATAAAAATATGATGGAAGCAGATCCACAGAATTTTCAATCCTATTTTGCTATACTGAGAGAACTGTTTAACAATTGTTTAGGAAGTTCTGATATCGATATAGATATCGATGATTTTCATAAGCTTTTTCAAATCAAAAACTTAAAATTACTTAAGAAAAAGTGCGATGATTTGATAAAAGAAAGCACAAATAAGCATACAAAACAATATATAGCGTTTAGTATGGTTGGTATATTCTTTACTGATATATATTTGGTTTTAACGGAATATGCAGATGACTTTTACAATGAAAGCATAAAGTATAAAGCAAACATAAAATTGGAGCAAAATAAATTTCATCAAGATGTTCCTGCTCCAAGAATAGAAATAAAATCTGATTCAGATAGAAGAACTGTCTATTTAGAACTCTTATGTAATGAAGCTACGGCACACAAAATTGCAGTATTGTTTGTAAAAGAGTTTGACTTACTTATTAATAAATTTGAAGATTATTTTAAGATTATTGGATTAAAATTATACTACTTACTACCAAAAATAGAAAAGAGTAATTCTAAAGTTATCCTTGATAATTATAATTTTGAGGCTTATATACCTACGTTGATACCACTTTTAACTGGTGATAATATATACCCTTCTAAAGAGATATTTGCTAGAGAACTAATTCAAAATTCTATTGATGCCATTGCGGTAAGAGAATCAAAAGATGAAGGTGATTTTTCTAAAACGATAAATGTTGAGATAGGAAAAGATGAGAATAACAGGTTTTACTTTAGAATAAAAGACTGTGGAACTGGCATGGATAGATTCAAGATTGAGCGGTATTTCACAAGCATTGGAAGAAGTTTTTATTCGGGTGATGAATTTGACGAGTTAAAAATTGATTACAAACCAATAAGCAACTTTGGAATAGGTTTTTTATCCTCCTTTATGGTATGCAAGGAAATTGATGTAAAAACAAAAAGCTATATTGAAGGAAGTGAAGGGTTAAAGCTCCATATACCAAATTATGAGGGATGTTTTTTCATTGAACGTGAAGATAATATTAATGTTGGTACAGAAATAAAACTATACCTAAATGAAGAAGTAGAAGCTGTAAAAATTGTTGATTATATTGAAAAAGTAATACAAGATGTAAAATATGATATTAGTATTTTATATAGCAGCGAAAAAGGTGAACAAACCAAAATAATACCCGCATATAGTATTCGCAAAAGAAATAAGGTAAATAATTATAGTTTTTTTGTTCCATTTAAAGAAAATGGTGATGTAAAAAATATTAATTGGGAAAGTGAAATTAGTACAAATAAATACATTAATGAATATGAATATGGTTTGCTTGTAACACAAAATAATATAGATGTATCACAAGATGTAGTACTAAATTCTGGCATATTAATCAAACAATCATCATTATCTAATATTTTTGAACTAAGATTAGAGAATTCATTCAGCTATATGTATGCAAACTTCCCATCAAATTGGATTCAAGTTGATGTATCAAGAGAAAAAGCAATAGCCTTTACTGATATAATTAAAAATTGTGATGATAAAAATCCAGAAAATACTGTTCAATATAAAATAGCAAAAAGTTTATATAATCAGTTGATAAGCTGCTTCACTTATAGTAAGAAACATGAAGTTAATAATTTAGCAATATATGCACAGGAAACAATTGAGCTTGCTGGTTCACTTGCTGGAAAAGTAGCTTTTCAATTGCAGCAAGACCTCATAAATATGGAATATGTTACATTTGTTAAAATTACAGATGATACTATTGAATATTTTATAGATCACAAGAGTAAGAAGTATGAAGATACTTATTCTCTTGAAAGTGAAAATATTACTGATATGCTTAAGGAGTGGGGAAAAAGAAATCATATACTATTTCGTAGGTGTATAGAATCTTTAAATCAGTTTTTATTTAGAAAAGATAATGATGGATATGTAGAAGTAAATAAAAAATTATACGGAGGTGATTTAGTTCACCATTTTTTCGATTTGATACATAGATATAGTAGGGGTTTTAATACTAATAAAGAAATTAATGATCAATTATGGTGGATAACTCATAGATTAGATTTCAGCATTGAAAGTGAAAAAACTAATATTTTTGCATTAGTTACACTAATCACTGTATATAATTTTAACAATGGCTCTGAAATGAGTGAAAGCATAGTATTATCATCTATAATAACTTATATGGCTTTAACAAGAATGACAATCAGCGACATTGAAAAAGGCAATAACAAAATATGTGTTAAAATTTGCGATATTGAAAATTTAATAAAACAAAAAAATAATTAAGTTCCTTATTTTGCATATACTACTTAAATCGGTAACTCAATAGTAGAGCTAGGATAGTAAATATAATTACAATCCTAGCTTTACTGTATTTTAAGGTGATTTACAACACATTAAAGAACTTCAGCAATTTGCTAGAGTTTTTTATTTATTTTTATCATAATATTTGAAAGCTCATACTATAATAGTTAAGAATAAAAGATGGTCAATATTGCATAAATCTACTACTGCAATGAGAGCTTAACTTTTATTCGTTCAAGAAGAAACGTCTGCTATTTATCTAATAAACTAGGAGGGGAAATATGGGAATATCAAATTTAAGTGATAAGGAACTTGCTGAAATAATAGGAACCAAAGGTGGATTACAGGAATTTTTAAAGGATAAAAATAATCTTAGAAAATTTATGGGTATAAACCATATGACAAGAAGAAGGATAACAGATATTTTAAAATATGATAAAGGTTTGTCAAAAGCAGATATTCAGAGAGCCATAGATGAAGTGGCTGCAGTACATAGCACAGTTACAGATTTCTTTGGATAAAGAATATAATTATTATCTAAAGGCCTAATATTAAATAAAAATGATTATAAATAGCAGACGTTTCAAAAAAATAAGGTGGTGGATTAAATAGTGTGTATTGATGAATCATTTAATGATTTTGATAATTACGTTACAGAAAGACAGATGAAATATGGAACACTTTTAGCATTTTCTATTACAAACTCATGCCCTTTGAAATGTGAACATTGCATAGTAGATGCAAATTCTATAGATGATGAATTGTCAGCAGAAAGTCTAAAAAAGTGTCTTATAGATTTAAGTGAGTATAAACTTATTAATCAAATAAGTGTTACTGGTGGAGAACCATTTTATGTACCAAATAAATTGAAGATTTTTTCAGAGTTTTGCCAAGAATCAAATATTGAGCTAGGAGTAGTTACTAGTGCATATTGGGCTTCAGATTATGAGAAAGCTTATGAAATTATAAGCCAATATCCAGGAGTTACGGATTATTGTATAAGTACAGATCAATATCATCTTAAATATGTTCCTTTAATAAATATTAAAAATGCATATTTAGCTGCAAAAGCTTCAAATAAAACTGTAAAAATAAGGATTTCGGGTGAAACAGAAGATACTGTGAAAACTCATGAAATATTGAAAACAGTATATGACATTGTTTCTGACCAAAAAGAAGTAACATTTCAGAGAATAATACCATTTGGGAGGGCAAAAGAAAACTGCAAAGAGCATTTGAAATTTGTTGACGAACCATTTGCATTACCATGCTGCACAAATGCACCTGTGGTAACTGAAAGAGGCATAGTTGAGCCATGCTGTGGAGGTATTATCTCTTTAAAGGGAAATCATCCTTTGGTACTAGGAGATGTAAAAATAGACGACTTAAGTACTATATTAAATAGATCAAAATCAAAATGGTTATTAAACTATATAAGATTATGGGGATTTACTGAATTAATTAATGAGATTGAGAATAGTGATTTGAAAAATAAACTACCTAAGTCATATTTAGAAAATGATGTCTGCACAACTTGCTGTCAATTATTTGCTGACCAAGAAATCTCAGATTTTTTAAATGAATTATCTCAGTCTCTTGAATTTAAGCTAAAAGTGGCTTATGGAATGATGCATTACTATGGCGACGAAAAACCTATACAAATTATTAGTGAAGCGTATAACTTAAATTAAGCTTCTAGAACTATAAAAGCCCTCAGTTATTATGAAATAAACATAATAACTGAGGGCTTTTGTATGGGGAGACCGTGATATTTTTATATAGTTTTCGAGATTTATTTGATAAACCTCTTGACTATATACAGTTCAACTGTATACAATAGAAATGTACAGTTGAACTGTATAGTAGAGCTATATATTAATGCATTAATGGGAGGGCTATAAAAATTGCGAAGAAACATAAATTTACCACTAACAGAAACAACATACTATATATTACTTTCCCTTATCAAACCAGCTCATGGCTATTTAATTTTACAAAAAGTTGATGAGTTAAGTAATGGAAGTGTAAAGATGGCAGCAGGAACCTTATATGGAGCAATAGAAAATTTATTAAAGCTTAAATTTATACAATCTGTACCAAGCTCTGATAGCCGCAGAAAAGTATATCAGGTAACAGAAAGCGGGATAGAAATATTAAAGCTTGATATGACACGTATGCAGCATATGCTACACACAACAAAAGAAATGTTAAAAAAGGAGGCAGACGATGAAGAAGTTTAGGTTTTTTATCAATTTTCAAAAGGAAGAATCATGGTTGGAGGAAATGGAAAACAAAGGATTTATATTTGTACATAGAGGAGTTGCATATAATTTCTGTATAGGAACACCAGAAGCTTCAAATATCAAAATCGATTACAGACAATTTAAAAATAACAAGGATTTTCTAGACTACTGCACCATGTTTGAGGATAGTGGTTGGAAGCATATTGATGGAAGCAAGAGCTCAGGAACACAATATTTTAAACAAATGAAAGCTAATTCAAATGACGATATTTTTTCTGATAAAGTTTCTAAAGCAGGAAGGTTTAAACGTCTATCAAATATATGGGCAACCTTAGCTGTGTCATATGTACCCATATTCATAGCTCTTGTTACAACTGGCGCGATTAGCTATAAAGCGTTATTTGCTCCAAAAGCATGGTACTATACTCCTGGATTATGGAGTCTTTCTGGGCTTGAGTTTTGGAGAAAATTTTTGTTTGAAACTCCATTTGCATTAGCAAGAGGGTTACTATGGTTATACTTCCCTATTTGTATTATTCTCTATCTTGGTTATGCAATAAAAGCAATATTGTTGTACAATAAAGAAAAAGTCAATTGATATAAGTAAATAATACATAATGATAAAAGAGAGAAGGATTATAATAATGAATAATGAAGTTTTAAGCGAAATAGTAGAGTGTATGGCTACAAACAGTCAAATGTATGATATTCAAAAGGTGCAAACAGAGCACAGAATAAAATTGGCAGAGGGTTGGGAGATAAACAAGGGAATGAAAGTGCTGGAAATAGGTTGTGGACAGGGTGATACAACAGCGGTATTGGCATATTTTGTTGGAGAAAATGGCTTTGTTCATGGAGTGGATATTGCATCAGAAGATTATGGGGCTCCAATTACAGTAGGGCTAGCAGCTGATTATTTAAAAAAATCAAAGCTGGGAAAGCAAATAAGAATGGATTATAAAATTGATATATTAAACGATATGGTGGACTTTCCAGAGAAATCCTTTGATATAATTGTATTATCCCATTGCTCTTGGTATATGAAATCCTTTAATGAATTAGAGAAAATACTGAGAAAAGTTAAAAAATGGGGAAAACAGCTTTGTTTTGCGGAATGGGATACAAGGATAAATTCAATTGAGCAATATCCACATTTTTTAGCGGTTCAAATTCAGGCGCAATATGAATGTTTCAAAGCTAGCAGCTTCTCAAATGTTCGTACATTATTTACTCCAATGGATTTAGTAAATATAGCAGAGAAAGCGGGCTGGTCCATAAAAAAAGAGTTTAATGTTTCATCTGAAAATCTTCAGGATGGTAAATGGGAGTGTGATATCGTTGTACATGAATATAAATCTGAAGTTGATAAGATAAGGGATATACCTGATAAGTTAAAAGAGCTTATCAACTCAGAGGTAGATTTGTTAAATGAGTATGTAAAAAATATTAATATCAGAAGTTTATCAACATATGCTTTTGTTGCGGATTAATCCATAGCACAAAAAATACTATGAGTGAGATTTTTTTATTTTGTGGAATCTTGTTTAAAAATAAAACATATAAAATTAAAAGAGAAAAATTTAAATAATAACCTAAGATGCTGACTTGTTTAGTACATATTTGTAAAACGAAAATTGTTTATTTTCAGGCCTTAGCATGTTATTCTAGTTGTATGAATTTTCATTCAATGAAAGGAGATAAGTATGAAAACAAAAAGACTACTGTCACTTTTAACAATGGTTGTATTTGCGATTACTATTCTAATCCCTTTTAGTAATGATGTGTCAAAAGTAGAAGCCGACACTACTTCAAACTGGAATATTGAGAAATATGGGGATCGCATTGACATTGACAGCCAGTTAAATCAAATGTCTAAAGATGCTTCATCCATACAGCAGGCTGATATGAGAATTAAGGAACAAGCTGCAGCAACTAATTTTAACGAAGTTGAGAACTTCGAGAATTCAGCAAGTACAATGGGTTTTACATATGATGGAGGAACAAAATATTTTTTGAACTATGAGTTATCATTCAAAACTTTTACTCTTAGAAGTGTTGGAGAAAATATTGAGATATGGGTAGCAAATAATTTAGCATTTCCAGCTGGAGATACTCGTCCAACTCCTGTTATAACACAAGAGCAAGTTGATAACCTCCGTGATGAATTTGATAGCAACATATATCCAAAAGATACTTCATTCTTCGGAACACCTGATACTCTTGATGGTTCAAATTCTCTTTTGGTTGATTATGGATATTTCCCTGAAGGATACTATGAAGACAACGACAAGGTTATAATGCTAGTTGATAATATCAAAGATGAAAACTATTATGACTCGACTTACCCCTTCTTTGTAGCTGGCTTCTTCTGGCAAACAATTGAAAACTATATTGATAGAAATATAATTACAATCGATACAAATAGTTGGGAAACTCGCTTAGAAAGCACATATTATGGAACAACTATTCATGAACTTCAACATCTAATTCATGCTGATAACGATGATGCAGAAGAATCATGGATTAATGAGGGAATGTCTACTTTCTCTGAATACCTTGGTGGATATGGTCATGATGCAAGCTCAATTAACTTCTACTTAGACCATCCAGAGAATTCATTAGTATATTGGGATGATCATTATTCTGCAGCAACTGGACCAGAAACCATTGCGGACTATGGTCAAGTATATTTATTTACACTATACATGAATGATAAATTGGGTCAAGAGTTTATTCGTGATCTGGCATTAAATGAAAAGCAAGGAATTGATAGTGTTAATGAGGTTTTAAATGCACATAATTCTAGTCTTGACTTCACAGAGCTTTATCAAAATTATATTACTGCATTGGTTGTAGACAGTGATAAAGTAGGAAATGGACTTTATAATTTTGATAGCATTGACCTTCGCGATCTTCCTGTTGATAAACAAGGTACAAAACGTAACATGACAGTTAACTTTGAAAATGCCTTAACCTATGAAAAAGAAGGCGTTCCAGCTTGGGGTGGAGATTTTAAAGTATTAGATTTTCAAGATAAAATAAGAAGTATTTCATTTGATGGCATAGACTTCTTATCAACTCCATGGGAATCAGTATCAGACCCATTAGGAGCAGATAATCAAGTATTATGGGGTAATGAGAGAGACGAGGCAGATAATATCTTGATTCTTGAAGCAGATCTTTCTAATGTAGAAACAGCAACTTTAATGTTTGATAACTATATTGATATTGAAGAGCAATGGGATTTTGGAGTTGTTCAAGTTTCAACAGATGGAGGCATAACTTGGGCAAGTCTTTCTAATGAAAATACACGTAGTGATGTAGTAGAAGAAGGCTATCCAAAGATTAAAGAAAATGTACCAGGATTTACTGGACTCTATGAAGAATGGCAAGAAGAAACCTTTGATTTAACTGCATATGCAGGTCAAAAGGTATTGGTATCTTTTAGATACCTAACTGATTGGTCAACCAATAATGCTGGTTGGTTCATTGACAATATAGAAATTCCAGAGATAGGATTTGTTAATGATGGTAGCTCTACAGATGCTTTTAAATCAATTAATCTGATAATGGGTCAATATGTCAATTACACAGTGACATTTATCAATGAAAGAGAAATTGGTAATAAAAATGGAGTTAAGACAGATTACAAAGTTATTACTGTTGATCCATTTAATGTAACCGAAGAGGACGTATTAACACTAAAACAACTTTTCCAAAGTGGTAATAACTATATGATTACATCCTATGCAGCTCCTATTGGTGATAAAAATTCAGTAGATTTCACTTATGAGGTTAATCTAAAGGTGGGTAACACAAAAAAGTAGTTAAATAGTTTTAGTTTGAAATCCTCTGCTGAGAATTATTCAGCAGAGGATTTTTATAATGCAAATAAGTATTAGCTTATTTACAAAGCTAAAGTCCCTTGATATAATAAGTTAGATATCTAACAATTTGATATAAAACATTTAAATTTGGAGGTAAATATGAAAGAGCTACATAGAGTCATTATAAGGTTATTTAAAACTCACCGTAAGACAGCTCATAAAGAGTTTATTAAAGTAAACCTATCAGAGGGACAGCCTAAGGTATTAGATTTTCTTGTGCAGAATAATGGCTGTATACAAAAGGATATAGCGGAGCATTGCAATATTGAGGCAGCCACTGTAACTAGTTTGCTTTCTAATATGGAGAAAAATGAACTTGTATATAGAAGCCAAAATAGTGATAATAGAAGAATTTTAAACGTATTTTTAACAGAAAAAGGGGTAGAAGCACAAAGCCAGGTAAAAAGAATATTTAATAATCTAGATGAACTTTGTTTTAAAGGTTTTTCGGAAAAAGATAAAATAGAGACTATAAAATTATTGACTAGAATTCAAAACAATTTAGACGGAAAGGAAAATAACAATGCTTAAATTATTAAGATTTTTAAAGGGTAAAGCAATTATCTGTGCAATTATTGCACCATTAATGATGATAATTGAGGTATTTATGGATTTATGTCAGCCAACACTAATGGCGAGCATAATAGATGTTGGTGTGGTAAATAATGATAAGCACTACATTTTTGTGGTAGGCGGTAAGATGATTTTGGCTGCAGTACTTGGAATAATTGGAGGAAGCGGATGTACAGTGTTTGCTTCAATAGCTTCCATGAAGCTAGGTCAAAATTTAAGACAAGGTCTATTTAATAAAATTCAAACCTTATCCTTTTCTGAGATAGATACCTTAAAGACTTCTTCACTGATTACGATACTTACAAATGATGTAACACAAATTCAAAACATGATGCTTACCGCATTAAGAATAATGGTGAGATCACCCTTCCTATGCATAGGCGGCATTATAATGTCATATTTACTTAGTCCTAAGCTTGCGGCTATATATTTAGTAGCACTTCCTATAATAATAATTGCGGTAGTAATAATTATGAAAATGTCGCTTCCACTGTTTTCATTGCTTCAAACTAAAATTGACAACATGAACGTGGTTATGAGAGAAAACATATTAGGAGTAAAAGTAATAAAAGTTTTTAATATTATAAACAAACAACTTGATAGATTTAATAAAGCTAATGATGACTTAAAAAATGTAAACATAAAAGTACAAAATGTAAATATGATATTATGGCCTATTGTAACCTTGGTAATGAATCTTACTGTCATAGGAGTGCTGTGGTTTGGTGGGATAATGGTTAAAAATAATGCGCTGCAGGTTGGCGTAATAATGGCTTTTATAAATTATACTATTCAAATAATGCATTCCCTTATAATGTCACTAAATATAGTAATAAATTTTTCGCGTGCAAAAGCATCAGCAGATAGAATAAATAAAGTGTTTTCAATGTCTCCAGCTATTCAAAACAAAGAAACGGCAAGAGATTTTGAAGGCTATGATATAGAATTTAAAAATGTAGCTTTTAAATATAATGAGAGCAGTGAATATGTTTTGAAAAACATAAACTTTAATATTAAGCAAGGGCAAAAAGTAGGAATAATTGGTAGTACAGGCTGTGGGAAAAGTACTTTAGTTAGCTTGATTTGCAGATTATATGATGCAACAAGCGGCGAAGTATTAATAGGTGGAGTTAATGTTAAGGACATAAATTTAAAGCAGCTTAGAGACAATATAAGCTTTGTTACTCAAGAAAATACAATATTTTCTGGAACTATAGAAGACAATATAAAGTTTGGGAATTTAGAGGCAGATAAAAATATGCTTATAGATAGTTCAAAAGATGCAGAGGCTTACGAATTCATAATGAAAAAAGAAAATAGTTTTGACAGCAGCATAGAGCAAAGAGGACAAAACCTTTCAGGTGGGCAGAAGCAGCGTATATGCATTGCAAGAGCATTGCTCAGAAATAGCAAAATTTTTATCATGGATGATTCTACTAGTGCTTTAGATATGGCAACGGAAGCAAGACTTCAAAATTCCATAAAAAAGAGGTCTCAAGATAAAACCATGATTGTCATAGCACAAAGAATTTCTGGAGTTATGGATACAGATAAAATAATAGTAATTGATGATGGAGAAATAAGTGATATAGGCAACCATGAGTATTTGATGAAAAACAATGAAATATATAGAAGTATTGCTGTTTCACAGCTAGGAGAGGATGTGAAAAGAATTGGCTAATTCAAAGGAATTCACTATGAACAGACCAGGCGCAATGGGTCATGAAAGTAGATTTAATAAGAAAAAAGAAAAGCTAAAAAATCCTTGGGAAACTACAAAAAGACTTCTAAGATATTTGGGAGATAAAAAGTGGGCATTGGTGCTTATATTTATATTATCCTTAATAGTCACTATAGTTAGCATTGTAGGAACTAGAATGAATGGCTACGCTATAGATAATTTTATACAGGAGAAGGACTTAAATGGTTTAAGTTATATATGCATAGTTTTAGCAGTCATATATCTTATAAGTATTATAGCTACCTTTTTTCAAAATAGGCTTATGATTTATATTGCCCAGCTTTCTTCTTCTAATATTAGAAAGGACTTATTTATAAATATACAAGGGCTTCCTTTGAAATATTTTGATACTCATTCCAGCGGTGACATCATGAGCAGATTAACCAATGATGTGGATAATATAAGTATGACCTTATCACAAAGCATTACTCAGTTTTTTTCTGGTATCATAAATGTAGTAGGAATGCTTATAGCTATGCTAATTTTGAGTCCAACTCTTACTGTAGTAACAATTATTACTACACCTCTTATGCTTTTTATTACAAAAATTATTGTGTCAAAGACTCAACCATTTTTTATAAAGCAGCAGAGAGAGCTTGGTAATTTAAATGGTTATATTGAAGAAATGGTATCAGCGCAAAAAACGGTGCTTCTGTTTTCAGAAGAGGATAGAGTAAAAAAACAATTTTCAGAGATAAATAGCAGATTAACTAGCAGTGCAATTTCTGCACTATCATTTTCTGGAGTTATGGGGCCAGTTAATAATTTTATAAACAATTTATCCTATCTCATAGTTGCAGTTTTTGGCGGATATTTAGCTATATCTGGGAAAGGTGGCATTACTGTAGGTATTATTCTTACATTTATAATTTACATGAAAAGTTTTACAAGACCAATCAATGAAATATTAAACATATTCAATACTATTCAGAGTGCACTGGCAGGAGGAGAAAGAGTTTTTGAGGTTATTGATGAAGAGAAGGAAAAGGATGCTCCAGAAGCTTGCGATATAAAGGATATTGAAGGTCATGTAAGATTTGAAAATGTAGATTTTTCTTATAATGAGAATAGGAAGATATTAGAAGGACTAAGCTTAGAGGCAGAAACAGGTACCTTAGTTGCTGTGGTGGGACCTACTGGTTCTGGTAAAACTACAATAGTAAACTTGTTAACCAGATTTTACAATATTGATAATGGAATAATAACCATAGATGGGAAGGACATAAATACTATTAAAAGGGAAAGTCTTAGAGGAAAGGTATCTATGGTACTCCAGGACACCTTCCTATTTTCTGAAACGGTTATGGAAAATATAAGATATGGTAATATAACTGCCACAGATGAAGAGGTAATAGAAGCTGCAAGATTAGCAAATGCTCATCATTTTATAATGCAGCTGCCTATGGCATACAATACTGTTTTATCAGACAATGGAAGTGATCTATCTCATGGACAAAGACAACTTTTAGCTATTGCAAGAGCTAGCTTAGCCAAGACTTCTATATTAATACTTGATGAAGCTACTTCCTCTATTGATACTCGTACAGAGATGGCAATACAAAAGGCAATGCTAAATCTAATGAAGGGTAAAACCACTTTTGTAATAGCTCACAGATTAAGCACTATAAAAAATGCAGATAAAATAATAGCCCTTAAAGATGGTAAAATAGTTGAAATAGGTACTCATAATGAATTGATTGAAAAAGACAGCTTCTATGCAAACCTTTATAACAGTCAATTTAGAACAGGGATAGCTTAAATGGAGAAAATTTTTAAGATTTCTATGTTACAAAAAAACCTTTGCAAAATTAAAGTTGCAGAGGTTTTTATTGCAATATTGGAAGAATTATAATAAAATAAATGAATTAATGGTAAATATGTCAATATATAATTTTAAGTACAATTTATGTTAGTTTTTATTAAATTCTAAATGTTCGAAGGGGGAATTAAGATGGAATTTTACAATCAAAGTATCATAACTAAGAAAACCGAACACCTGTTAAATAATGCCTTCGGTATGCCTTCACCTACTGTGGATAAAATTGAAAACCTTGTGTTTTCAGGCGGAGGAACAAAGGGTGTTGCATACGTAGGTGTTCTCCAAGTTCTGGATAAAATGGGCATAAGTCAAAATATCAAGCGTTATGCGGGAGCAAGCGCAGGTGCAATAGTTGCAGCATTGCTTGCAATAGGAATGTCTACAGATAATATAGAGAAAAATTTACCAACCTCATTTATGAAGTTTCTTGACCCAGAAAAGGGTAGTGCTGATGATGTTATGAGTGAGTTGGAGAAAATAGGTAAGTTAATTGGTGGAAGTATAGATTTATGGGATATTTTAAAGGTAATCTGGAAAAGCAGCTTGGTAATAGACCCCGAGAAAGCACACATGGGACTTTTTCAGGGTATTGCATTCCTTGACTGGGTGAAAGCTTGCTTTGAAAGCAATAATATCTCTGGAGACATAACCTTCAAACAGCTATATGATAAAACAGGCAAAGAGCTTCACTTGATGCTATGTGATTCAAATTATGGGAAAACCCTAGTTGCAAATCATATTAATACTCCTGACATGGCTGTAGCGTTTGCGGTAAGATGTTCAATGGCAATCCCATTCTTCTTCTACCCAATGTCCTATAATGGAGACCTTTTTGTTGATGGTGGAACAATGTATAATTATCCAATAGAAATATTCGACACGGAAACAGATCCTGAACACACACTTGGGTTTATGCTTTCTACAGCATCCTCAATTTTATGGCCAGAGAGAAGTAATGACAACGACCTTATGCAGCATATTGGACGTGTTGTTGGAGCTATTATGAAAGTCTCAAGTGAATATTGTTTTAGAGAAGGTAATGCATCAAGAACCGTATTTGTCGATCCTGCTGGAGTTAATTCAATAAACTTCAATCTTACCACTGAACAGATAAAGGCATTGAAGGAAAATGGAACAAAAGCAGCAATGACATTTTTCCAAAGCAAATACGGACCTGACGGCAATTTGCCTATTCAGAGAGAAGATACTTTTCCTATTGTAGTTCCTTCAGGAAAGACCCTTTCTATGAAATTCTGCTTTGATTCATCCGAACCTGTCGAAACAGAGGCTATGATTGTAAATGGAGACTTGTTTGATGGTAATTCAATAATACTGCAAAAAGCTGTAAACACTTCGGTAGCTTCTGACTGGCAGTGTAAAAACACAAGCAAAACCAATCAAGTTCTATTTGTTTCAGGTTGGACAAGTAGTGAGGGCTGGATGCAAACAGGCGGTAACATTATTACCAGTAACACTATAAGCTTTGATTGTGGATTTTATGCAGAATATACAATAAGTTAACTAAAAACAAGTAGATGGTTTAAAACCATCTACTTGTTTTTTGCAATGCTTTTATAGCATCAAATATCTAGAAAATTTACAATAGAACACGAACTTCAAATTCGTTGTGACAGCAAGGACATACAACTGTATGCTTTCCTTTCTTTCGTGGTAAACGAAGTACCTTTTTACATTTTGGACATTTACGAAAACGATGCGTTTTAATTTCTTTAATTCTACGAATTGTCAAAGAAATTTTTGATTTAATAGGTTTAATAAGCTTCAAATATTTTTCGTTTTCCGCACGTCTTTTGTAAATATTTCGAGAGAGTGGTCTGAAAAACGACCAAAACAGAAAAAGGGTCATCAAAGTGTAAATAATAGTAGAACCAATAAAAGCATTGATAACTGCTAAAACAAAACATACTATAATCAAAGCATTATACAGTTGATCTACACCATATCTGCCAGCCATAAAACGTACTAACTTATCTTTTAAATTATTCATTTCTCCTACTCCTTATTAATACTATTGTCCACAGAACATGCAACACATTCTTGCCAGACAAATACTTAAACATATATTGCCTATATTAATTGTTGGCATGCCAAAGTCTTGACTTTGCCTTTGGTACACGCGTCCACCATTTTGTATTTGATTCAATACACGCTGGTACTCTGGATTATTTGGTTCCATTTGTACAGCTGTTTTTGCGTGTTCTAGTGCTGTGATTTTGTTGCCGACTCCAGAATTTGCGATTGCGCTGTAATAGTACCATTCGGCACTTCTGTTAGTCATATTGGCTAGTACATTGAGTGCTTCTTGATAATAACCTATGCGCAAATAGGTATTGACGGGATCAAATTCTGAACGTTCACGGCTTTGTCCATAAAAATTAAAGCCTGCAAACGGACCATTTTCACCAAAGGGATTAAAATCATCACCAAAGGGATTGCTTCCGTTACCATTAGCATTGCCATATGGATTTTGATAACTATAGCCATTACTACTATTTTGGGAAGTGTTTCCACTTTTTATTTGTTCGTAAGCAGCATTGATTTCACTCATTTTGTTTGCAGCTTCTTCATCACCATGATTTACATCTGGATGATATTTTTTCGCAAGCTTTCGATAAGCTTTTGTAATTTCTTCATTTGAAGTAGTTGGAGAAACCCCAAGCACTTTGTGAGGATCGGATATCATCGTTTATGTCTCTCCTTTGTTTTGTTTTTTTCTGCTGAATACCTTGTCCAAACACCTGAATAAAGGATATTTTCAATCAGCTTCTTATCTTTTGTTATGGGCAACTGTTTATAATTTTCGGTGCAGTCAGACATAAGAAGGTTTAAAATATCACTGAAATTTTCAGATGATGATGTAATTAATGGATTATAGCGTTCTTTTTTTATATCTGACTTTAAATCAAGACATGCGTCCATGATATAAATGAACTTGCCGAGAGACCTTCCAAACGCTCGTAAGTTTTCTGCATATTCATCTTCTTTTAAAACGAAGATTTCACCCATTAGTTTTCCAAAGCAATTTGCAGGAATATCTGCGTTTAGTTCTCCTGATTTTTCTATGTTAGAAAGCTCATTCAAACACTGGCTAATTGCAGCACATTGATCTGGATATTGTGCTGCAACTCGCTTTACTTCCTGCTCAAATAGTTTTGCTTCACCAAGCGATATTATATTCCTATCATCTTTCCAGTCGTCAAGAAAGTTATAATAGGTCAGTGCAACGTTCATACCGGCAGCATAGTCTGTGATTTCATTCTGCCAATATTTGTGCGGCCTTAGTGGATGAATGATACATCGCTCAGTTTCAACTGTATTATCTTTATTATATAGTGCAGAAAGAAATAGAACAAGGAAAGTCATATCATAATTAAGCGTAATACGGCTTATCGCACCGTGACGATTTCCTAATGACTTGCATAAACCGCAATAACAAGACCGATACTGTTGCTTTTCTTCAATGGTTAATTTATCCATATTGGCAACTACATAGCCAAACATAATATCTACCTACCTTTGTTATTCTTCATCACTATTAGGAGCTTTTTGCTGCATGGTTTCTAAAATTGAAGATAATTCATTGCAAGCTGTAACAATTTGTTCGTTATTTTTGCTCTTTAATGTCTTTTTGGTATGCTTAACAGCTTCATTAAGTGTATCACGGTCATTTTTATCAAGCTTTTTGCTAATTGCTGATGCCTGATAAATTAATTGCTCCGCAGTATTCTTCACAGTAGCTTCTTCTTTATTTTTTGCATCCTCAGCAGAGAACTGCTTTGCATCACGAATAGCTTGGTCAATTTCTGCTTGACTCAGGTTTGAGGAAGCTGTAATGGTAATGTTTTGCTCTTTGCCAGTTCCAAGATCTTTTGCAGATACATTTACAATACCATTGGCATCAATATTGAATGTTACCTCGATCTGTGGAACACCTCTTGGTGCACGTTTAATACCATTCAGCTTGAATTTACCTAGTGTTTTGTTGTATTTTGCTATTTCACGTTCCCCCTGCAAAATATGAATTTCAACATTTGTTTGGAAACTTGCGGCTGTTGTGAAAATCTGGCTCTTTTTTATTGGAAGTGTTGTGTTTCGATCAATAATTCTTGAACAAACACCACCCATAGTTTCAATCCCTAAAGAAAGCGGAGTTACATCCAAAAGCAATAAGTCTTTGACATCACCAGCAAGAACACCAGCTTGAATTGCAGCTCCCACTGCAACACATTCATCAGGATTAATACCTTTGAATGGTTCTTTGCCAATGAACTTTTTGACTGTCTCCTGTACTGCAGGAATACGGCTAGAGCCACCCACAAGTAAAACCTTGTTGATGTCTGAAGTATTGAAGCCAGAATCACTCATTGCTTGACGCACTGGCTCCATTGTTGCATTTACGAGATGTATTGTCAATTCATCAAATTTTGCTCGAGTCAGAGTAATATTCATATGTATCGGACCCGATGAATTTGAGGCAATGAATGGAAGATTAATAACAGTTGACATTACACCGCTCAATTCTATTTTTGCTTTTTCTGCTGCCTCTTTTACACACTGCATTGCAGTAGAATCTTTGGTAATATCAATATTATTTTCTTTCTTGAATTCTTTTACAAGATAATCAACTACACAACTGTCAAAATCATCACCACCAAGGCGATTATTTCCTGCAGTTGCAAGCACTTCAATAACACCACTATTGATGTCAAGGATTGACACATCAAATGTTCCTCCACCTAAATCATACACCATAATCTTCTGTGCTGTTTCTTTATCTATGCCATAAGCAAGTGCAGCAGCTGTTGGTTCGTTTATAATACGTTGTACATTTAAGCCGGCGATTTTACCTGCATCCTTAGTCGCTTGTCTCTGTGCATCTGTAAAATATGCAGGTACAGTAATAACAGCTTCATTGACGGTTTCTCCGAGATAGCTTTCAGCATCTGTTTTCAGCTTTTGTAAAATCATTGCGGAAATTTCTTGAGGTGTATATTTCTTACCATCAATATTAACTTTGTAGTCGCTGCCCATTTCACGCTTTATGGAACTGATGGTTCTATCAGGATTGGAAATTGCCTGACGTTTTGCAACCTGACCTATCAAGCGTTCACCTGTTTTGGAAAACGCAACTATGGATGGAGTGGTACGACCACCCTCAGCATTATGAATTACGGCAGCCTCACCGCCCTCCATAACAGCGACACAAGAATTTGTTGTACCTAAATCAATGCCAATTACTTTAGACATAATGTTCTCTCCTTTATTTTAGATAAATATATTTTTCAGAGGAGCTTTCTTTACTGCAATTCTCGAAGGAATCAAGCCTGTGAGAAAGTTAAGTGCCATACTGATTAGAATAAGCACAATACTAACCATAGCAGGTAGTGCCATAGCATCTGAAACACCTGTGATTGCCTTAATAAGCATGTTAATCGGAATCGTAAAAAGCAAGGTAATGCCAATACCGATTATACCTGCAACAAAACTAATAATAAGTATTTCAACATTAATTATACGGGAAATGTCTTTCTTTGATGCACCGATACTGCGCAGAATACCTATTTCCTTGGTTCTATCATCAACAGAAATATATGTGATAATACCAATTAAAATAGAAGATAACACAAGTAATATTGCTGCAAACGCAATTACAAGGCTATTGATTTCCATAATGGTACTTTGCATACCCACAATTTTTTGTTTTTCTTCCACTCTCAAAAGGTATTCTTGAACACCGTGTAAAAGTGACAAAACAAGTGTAACCTGGATGATAGCAATACTTCCAGCAAGTAAAGTCATGAAGGTTGTCGCTCTTTTCGCCAGCAAGTTGTTCATACTGAGCGATAAAACAGTAGATGTAGTCATAAAAGTTTTCTTTTCTTTTTTCTTGTTTCCAATTATTTTCTTGGAAGGCTTTTCTACAATAACATGATAGGGATTGGAATCATAAATCACACTACCATCAAGCAACTTTATAATTCTTGTAGAATAATGAATCGCAAGCTCTGGATTATTAGTAACCATTATAACCAGCTTATCTTTTGAGACTTCTTTTAAAATTTCCATAATCCGTACGCTTGATACTGGATCAAGTGCACCTGTTGGTTCATCTGCAAGTATTATATATGGATTATTTACCAGTGCTCTTGCAATGGCTACACGCTGCATCTGACCACATGAAATTTGATTTGGTTTTTTATGAAGTTGATCATAAAGACCAACTTTTTTGAGTGCTGCTATTGATCTCTCTCGGCGTTCAGCTTTGGATACACCAGACAGTGTAAGTGCAAGCTCGACATTGGCAAGTACAGTCTGATGTGGAATCAAGTTATAGCGTTGAAATACAAAACCAATAGAATTATTTCGGTAGGTGTCCCAATCAACTTCTGAGAACTTATTTGTGGATTTACCATTTATAGATAAATCACCGTTTGTATATCTGTCAAGCCCTCCAATAATATTCAACAGGGTAGTTTTTCCACAGCCTGAAGATCCAAGGATAGACACAAATCCATTTTCGCTGAATTCAATATTGATATCTTCTAAGGCTTTTACTGTTGTATCGACCAAACTATATTCTTTTTCAATACTTTTAAGAATCAGCATTTGCTTGAAACTCCTTTTTTTATATTATATATGTGATTATATAAGACTAATATAAACTGAGTATAAACTGAAGCAAAAGAATAAAAATCACAACCAATGGGTTGAATTCTTTTTTGTTTTTGTTTAAAATCAGTTTACATTAGAATGATATAATGTAACATATAAGTATAAAAGGAGGCATATTTATGCTTTACATCTTGGTAGTAGAAGATGACATTAATACAAGGAAATTAATGGAAGCGGTATTGCTTCAAAACGGTTATGGGGTTATTCTTGCCAAAGACGGGATTGACGCATTTGAGAAAATGGATAACCATCATATAGATTTGATTGTTCTCGATCTTATGATGCCACGAATGGATGGCTATGAATTTACCGAAACTCTGCGCAACTGTAACAGCAACGTGCCAGTTTTAATGGTAACAGCGAAAGAAACACATGCAGATAAAAAGAGAGGTTTTCTTGTAGGAACAGATGACTATATGGTGAAGCCAGTTGACGAGGAGGAAATGATTCTGCGAATAGCAGCGCTTCTTCGTCGTTCTCAAATCGTAAATGAGCATCAATTGACAGTCGGAAAAACAATTTTAGATTATGATGCTTTTACTGTATCGCAAAACGGTAAAGTTCAGGAATTAC
Source organism: uncultured Clostridia bacterium (assembly GCA_942492835.1). Lineage (GTDB taxonomy): Bacteria > Bacillota > Clostridia > Lutisporales > Lutisporaceae > GWB2-37-7. The sequence goes on from OW818645.1 coordinate 3,016,853, forward strand.
CAAATAAGGAATTCATGTTGTTATACAAATTGTTGTCCTATCAAAACAAAATTTTTACTAGGCGCAGTTTGATGGATGAAATATGGGATATGAATTCAGATACAGATGAACGTACGGTAGATGTTCACGTAAATCGTTTGCGTGATCGCTTTAAAGAAAGTTCCGACTTCGAAATCATCACAGTTCGTGGTCTTGGATACAAGGCGGTGATAAAAGTATGAACAGAACAAAATCTTTAAATATTTCAATAACAATTTTTGTATTTTACATTATGATAACCGCAGGATTATTGACAGGGGTTTGCTTTCTTTTTTTGTATACCATGGGTATCTTCCCAATTCCAGCACTTACACCAATTTTTTCTACATTAATTGCATTGTTTGTTAGCAGTATTATCGGAACTTTCATTTCGGTTATAGTAAGTGAAAAAGTAATGAAACCACTAAATCAACTAATAAAGGCAACCAAAGTAATATCCATTGGAGATTATAGCGTTCGTGTAGAAGAAATCGACAGTAATTCGGAAATTGCTGATTTACTTAGAAATTTTAATCATATGGCAGAAGAACTGAGCAGTATTGAATTATTTCGCAATGATTTTATCAATAGCTTTTCTCACGAGTTCAAGACACCGATTGTATCGATTCGAGGGTTTGCTAAGCAACTGCAAAACGAAAATCTTTCAATAGAAAAACGAAAAGAATACACTGACATAATTGTAAGTGAAGCTGAACGTCTAACTAATATGTCGGCAAATATTTTACTCCTTACTAAATTTGAGAATCAGCAACTCATTACCAATCAAGCGGAGTATGAACTGGATGAGCAAATTCGAAATTGCATCATACTTCTTGAAAAGCAATGGAGTAAGAAAAACATAGAAATCAATCTTGATTTGGAACCAATAAGAATTTTTAGTAATGCAGAGATGCTATCACACCTTTGGATAAATCTAATCGAAAACGCAATTAAATACTCCAACGATAATGGGAACATAACAATAAAATGCTATGAAAAGGTTGATGATATTCAGTTTATAATAAGCAATGATGGTAACGGTATGGATGATAATACATTGAAGCATATTTTTGTTAAATTTTATCAAGGTGATAAATCACATGCATCACCAGGTAACGGACTTGGACTTTCAATTGTTAAACGAATTATAGAGCTTTGCAAAGGAGAAATTGCAATTGAAAGTGAAATCGGTCAAAGTACAACATTTACTGTAAAGCTGCCTAAAGCACAAGAATAGGAAGCAAAAGGGACGGTTCTTTTTGCTTCCTATAATTCATATAACCTTCACATGCAAACCTAAAAACGGGTTTTATTTTTTTTGCTTGACTAATACCATTTGTGGTATTATAATTAAAAATGAAATCAATGGAGGTGTTATATTACGAAAGACATAAATGAGGTTATGTTAAATCCTGTCCGAATGAGAATTATACAAGAGCTTTCCACAAGACAAAGCATTACTGCGACAGAGCTTTGTGAAAAAATCAGTGATGTTCCGCGGACTACTATGTACCGTCATATCAATATTTTATTGGACAACAACATTTTATCTGTTGTATCCGAAAAAAAGATTCGAGGGAGCCTTGAAAGAACTCTTGCCTTAAATATAGGGGAAATATCAAAGCATAACACCCTTGAAAATGCTTCTAACAATGCATTGGCTTTTTTTATGAACAGATATGCAAGGTTTCACAACTATTTCAGTGGAGGAAATCCAGACACTGGTAAAGATAAAATTTTTATGAACAATTCAGTATTGATGATGGATGATAATGAGTTCGACCAATTTTTATCGGAGCTGCGAGGGCTTCTCATAAAATACAACTTTGAAGCTTCAGACGGAAGAAAAGCCAGAGATATTTCGGTGATATCTGCACCCACAGAAAAGGAGTGAGCAAAATGTCTAAAATCAAAACGAAAAGAGGTAAAAAAGTAATGACTGTTATTGCAATTATCTTAGGAATCATTGTTTGCCTTAATATAATCGGATTTGCTATCAACAAAATATTTTTTTCAAATGAGCTCGAAGCTATTTCACCTTATGGGCAGATAGTAGAAGTAAATGAAAAAAAGATGCATGTGTATTCTATGGGCGATGGCGAGAAAACCATTGTGTTGTTACCGGGTTTTGGGGTGGCCTTGCCAAGTGCGGACTTTGGACCACTGATGAGAGAGCTTTCTAAAGAATATACCGTTGTTTGCATTGAATATTTTGGTATTGGTTTCAGCGACCAGGCAGATACACCACGAACAAATGAAAACTATACAGAAGAAATCAGAACTGCATTATCTTTGGCTGGCATTAAGGCGCCTTATGTCTTAATGCCTCACTCAGCGTCTGGCATATACAGTGAATATTATGCTGCAAAATATCCTGATGAAGTATCTGCGATTATTATGCTGGACACAACATCAACTGGAAAGACAGGAACTGGAAATCCTCCCAAATTCATTTACGGACTAGCCAAGCTACAGCAAGCTTGTGGATTAACACGCATTACAAGTGGATTGATGCCTCCTTCTCAAAAAGCCCAAAATGGATACACCGAAAAAGAAATCAGTGACTATAAATTGTTTACTTATCATGTTCTCAACAATACTATGATTGATCAGTCTTATAGTATGCTTGATAATATCAATGAGGTAAATGCAATAGCTTTCCCTCAAGAAATACCGGTATTAAAACTCATATCCTCACAATCGGAAAAAAGAGCGGGAGCAGAATATCAAACAAATCACTTAAATAGACTGGGAGCAAAAGTTGAATCAAAAATTATTGATTGCTCTCATTTCATTTATCAGACTAATGTTAAAGATATTTGTGATGCAACAAGTACTTTCCTCGAAAAAATCATTAAAAACTGAAGTCTATGATTTGAATAATCAAGGAAGTGATGATTTACATATGAACATAAATAATTTTCAGAACAATATAAACAAGACGATCTTGGACAGGGGATATGACTACTATATTAAAGGAAATATAATTGAAACATACAATCAAGAAGACAGCAAATATATTTTCATAATCCAAGGAAGTGAAGACTACGAGGTTGTAGTAAAGTTAGATAAAAATGGAGAAATAGTATATTCAGATTGTGATTGTCCTTATGACTTTGGACCAATATGCAAGCATCAAGTAGCAGCTTTTTGTAAGCTTTATGAGATTTTAAATAGTGAAGATAATAGCATAAGTACGAAAAAACAAGTAGCAAAGCAATCAGAGATTAAAGAAGTCTTGAACAATCTTTCTAAAGAAGAATTAATTAGTATTATAGAAGATATAACCAAAAAAGATAAAACCTTAAAAAATAGCCTAATTGTCAGATATTCAAAAGGTGACAATAAACAGGAAATTAAAAAATGCAAAAAGTTAATAGAGTCTATCGTTAGCAAGTATGCAGGCAGAGACGACTATATAATGTACAGAGAAACATGTGACTATGTAAGTGAGATGGAAGATTTATTAGACAAGGTAAGAGATACAGAAGATATGCTGCTAGCCTTGGATATTGCATTTTTAGTGTTTAACGAAGCTGTTGAAGCTTTTCAATATGCAGATGACTCTGATGGTGATATAGGTGGATTGGTATCTGAAACAATAGAGTTAATAAGTGATATTATATATAATAGTGAGGATTTAGATAAAAATATAAGAGAAGAAGTATTCTATAAATTAATGGAGCAGAGCGATAGCAAGAGCTTTGACGGATGGGAAGAATACAGAATTGATATGCTAGGACTATGTACTAAATTTGTTGATATAGAAGAGCTTAGAAAAAAACTAGTAATGAAAATACAATGCTCAGTGAATAAAAATTTAGAGAATGAGAATATGAAATATACTAATGAAAGTATGCTGCATCTATTATATGAAATAATAGATGAATATAGAACTAAAGAAGAAGCAGAGCAATTCATAAAAGATAATCTAAATTTTACATCCTTTAGAGAATTACTTATAAATAAGTATATTAAAGAAAAAAATTATCATAAGGTCATAGAATTAACTCTAGAAGGAGAAAAACAAGACAAAGAATTTGCAGGCTTAATATCAAAATGGAAAAAAATAAGATATACAGCTTACATAGAACTATCACTTAAGAAAGAACAAGAAAAATTGGCAAAAGAGCTTTTGCTTAATGGAGATTTTGAATACTATAGTCAGCTAAAAGAACTCAATACAGGAGATAAGGAAGACTTTTATAATAGCTTAAAACAAGAACTAAAAAAGGATAAGAATTGGTCAAGAAGAAATATTTACCTTAAGCTTATAGTAGTAGAAAACGACTTAGATGAGATAATGGAGGTTGTAAGGGAGAATCCTAGAAATATAGAAGATTATGCAGATATGCTAGCAGATAAGTTTAGAGATGAGATCATAGATATTTATAAAAAACATATAAAGTTGTCAGCATATGCTTCGTCAGATAGAAGACGTTATCAAGAAGTATGTGGAATACTTAAGAGATATAAAAAGATAGCTGGTAGGAAAAGTCAAGAAGAACTGATAAATGAGCTAAGTGATTTATATAGAAAAAGACCAGCCTTTGTAGATGAGCTAAGTAAGATTAATAGACATTAATAAGAGAGCCGAAAACTAAACACATATAGTTAAAGATGCAATAACCATAGGTAAACCAAGCTATAATATACAAATATGAATACATAGAAAAGGCGAAAATATGAACAATGAACAAATAAAAGTAAAATGCATTGGAATGGACGAAAAAGGAAAAGGAATTGTCAGAATAAAAGGGCAGGAGTTGTATGTTTCTAATTTATTAGAAGGAGAAACTGCACTTATCGAGGTGATTCAAAAGAGGAATTTTATAACTGGCAAGGTGATTCGAATTGAGGAAAAGTCAAAAGACAGAGTGGTGCCTAAGTGTGCACATTTTACTCAATGCGGAGGCTGTCAATTGCAGCATTTGTCTAGTAAGGGACAAGCAGAGTTCAAGCAGAAAAGCATAGAAAAACTGATGGGATGCTATCATAAAGTAAATGAAATATTGACTATGGATGAACCATATTTTTATCGTAATAAAATACACTCAACAGTGTCTTATGACCAAAAGGGAAAAATCATATCGGGGATTTTTGAAGAAAATACTCATCATGTGATACCCATTGAGAAGTGTATGATTCAGGATAGACAGGCAGATGAAATCATAGCAACTATACGTGAAATCATGAAGGTCTACAAAATGAAACCCTTTGATGAGGATACGGGTCAAGGCTTTCTCCGTCATATATTAGTCAAAACAGGCTTTGTAAGCAAGCAGATAATGGTTGTTCTTGTAGTTTCTGATCAGGTTTTTCCAGGGAAAAATAACTTTATCAAGGAATTGTTAAAAAAGCATCCAGACATAACTACAATTGTTATGAATATCAATAACCGCAAAACAAGTGTTGTACTTGGTAATAGAGAAAAGGTTCTGTATGGGAGCGGCTATATAGAAGATACTTTGTGTGGCTGCGTATTCCAAATTTCACCCAAATCCTTTTATCAAATTAATCCTATACAAACTGAAATTTTATACAGTAAAGCTATTGAAATGGCAGGACTAAAGGGGAATGAAGCGGTTCTTGATGCTTATTGTGGTATCGGTACTATTTCACTTATTGTCAGCAGCAAAGTAAAAAAAGTGATAGGAGTCGAGTTAAACAAAGATGCTGTGAAGGATGCAATCCAAAACGCAAAAAGGAATAAGATAACCAATACCTATTTTTATAATGAAGATGCAGGAGATTTTATTGTTGGTCTTGCAAAGGATAAACAGAGTATTGATACTGTATTTATGGATCCTCCAAGAGTTGGCAGCGATGAGAAGTTTTTGTCTTCGCTTGTTCAACTGGCACCAAGACAGGTGATATATATATCTTGTAATCCTGTGACACAGGAAAGAGATGTTAGGTATTTGGATAGGTATGGATATAAGGTAATGGAAATTCAACCTGTGGATATGTTTCCGCAGACTGGGCATGTGGAGTGTGTGGTGAGGCTGGAAAAGCGGTAGGATTAAGTAAATAGAATGATTTGAAGCCACTGAGTGTTTGAGGACATTTGGTGGCTCTTGTATGTGGAAACATATCAACATGAAAATGATCAATTGCGAACACTTGTTCTAGGATTATTTATCATATATAATATTGATTATAGGAATAAAGAAAACCGTCCATTGACAAGAGAAAAATGCACTATTCTGTATAGTTAATAGGAACCTTGTTAGATAAGGAGGTGTTGATACATGGTTAAGAAGTCAACGAAAGAAACGATTCATGCCAAAGGTATTGAAATTGCTATCTATACTGAAGACTTTCAAAATGAATTTATATCACTTACTGATATCGCGCGATATAAAAGTGATGAGCCAAAAGATGTCATCAAGAATTGGATGAGAAGTAAGGATACTATTGAATTTTTGGGTCTTTGGGAGCAATTGAATAATGATAATTTTAAAGGGGTCGAATTCGACTCCTTTAGAAGACAAGCGGGCTCAAATGCGTTTACACTATCACCGCAAAAATGGATTGAATGTACAAATGCAATTGGAATCATTTCTAAATCAGGTAGAAATGGAGGTACATTTGCTCATTCCGACATTGCATTTGAATTTGCTTCTTGGATTTCAGCAGAGTTTAAACTCTATATCATCAAGGATTATAAGCGACTAAGAACAGATGAAAGTAGCAGACTCTCATTAGGGTGGAATTTAAACCGTGAAATATCTAAATTGAACTATAGAATTCGTACTGATGCAATAAAAGATAACCTATTGCCAACCGAATTGACTACATATCAAATTTCTCTGACCTATGCAAGCGAAGCAGATGTGCTGAACGTGGCGCTCTTTGGGATAACTGCTAAAGAGTGGCGTGAAGAGAATTCAAGTTTAAAAGGAAATATGAGGGACTATGCTAATTTGAATCAATTATTGGTTTTAGCGAACCTAGAAAGCTATAATGCTATTTTAATTGAGCAAGGTCATCCTCAAGCTGAAAGACTTCAATTATTAAATCAATTGGCAATACGTCAATTAAAAGCGATAGAACAGATTGGAATGAGTGAAATTAAAAGGTTAAAAATAAATGATTACAATATTTAATAGTGGAATTTAAGGTGATGTAAATTATGAACCTATGGGAATCTTATCAAAAAATAGATGAGTACCTGAGAGAGAAATTATTAACAATTCCGCCATATCCATGTGTTTCAGGAAGCATGGTAAGTAAGTTATTAGAATGTTTAGCTAATCCGGACCCATCTTGGGGAGGCGTAGATGGAGAAATCTTAAGGTTGGTGAATAGTCCGTGGCAGAGAGCTTACCAAGTTGAATATCGATATAATCCATCAAAAATATTTGCAGACTACTTGGGAGTCATAGAAAGTGCAACATATGATTTGATGGTGGGAAACTATGTTTGTGCATATATCAGTTTAATCCCTGTTGTTGAGGCAGCACTAAGGGCGTGGGATACCGAAAAACCTGAAATTAGATTGAATGGGAAAGATGATGAATTTAATATGAAAATTTTTTCCAAATCTCTTATCGACTATTTAAGAGAAAAGAATATTCATGGAAAGTTAAATCCTAAGTTTCAATAGTGGATAAGCAATCAGATAAAATATTTTGAGTTTATCATGGGTAACGTATTCTATCTAAGGTTTAAAGACTCTGAGGAAGGTGTACATAGAGAGTTTAATAGAAATAGGACTTTACATCTTTTAGATGGTGTACAAGATCCTCTAATTTTACGAGATAATGTTATTAGGATCTTTTTATTGCTAGATATAATTGCGGAACTGTATTTGAGTTTAGATGATGATCTATATGCCGAGAATACTTTTTGTGCTGATTATGAAGAGAATATTAATTTTAACTTAAGGCGGAAAATATATTTAAAGAATGCAATGGAGTTGATCAACTTAACAGACATGACAATAATAAAATTAGCCTTTTTAAATAAAGATGATAATTTAGCTTTTTCTGATGACAAAAAGAAAAAGTTTATCGAACAGAAAGAGCATCAAATCGAGTTTTTGAGTAATAGATCATGAATGGAAACCAGTAATATCAATTTAGGATACATTAATTCCTCCACCAAGGCACGTGGAATCCATAATCCTGTTGCAACGTCAAAAATCCTTAACAAACAATATGGTGCCAGGCACGACAGTTAGATAGTTATAGACACATGTAAGCTCTCCTGATAGTATAAGAATAAATGTACTATCAGGAGGGTTTTTTATGGGTAGACCTTGGAGAGAAGAGTACAAGTGGAGCAGTGACATATTTTACAGAAAAAACCTCAATGGATATGTCAGTAATAATGTAATATTAGATATGCTAGATAAAGATAGAGAAGAGGCAATAAAGAAGTATAGAGAATTAATACTAGAAAAGGTAGAAGCAGATTATGAGAAGGTAAAAGTAATATGGGATGAGGCGTATCAGCTAATGTGTTCAAGCAACAAAAAAAGCATAGAAAGAAAAAGACTTGATGAGATTTTATGCAAGAACTGCGTTAGCTTTGAAGTATACAAATAAAGAGATAGAAAATAGCATAAAAACAACAGAAAGTGCGATAAAAGGATTGATAGCTAAGTATGACGGATAAATAACTGTCTATCTGTCGTGCCTGGAACTTACGGTAAGATAAAAGCTATCAAAGCATCAGTTGGCTGATACTTTGGTGGTTATTTCAATGTAACAATTGATTTAGCAAATCGCAAAACCTCCTAGAGCCACTGGGGTGGAGGAAAGGAAGAAAAATCAGTAAACAAAAATATGAGAGAATCTAGTGGAAATAAATTTATTGAACAGATGAAAATGGTTAATCCGTTAAGCTGGAAAGCCAAGTATATAAAACCAGGAGTTTGTGATGGAACCCAGTGGAGGGTGAAAATCATAACTGATAGGAGAACAATTATGAAAATTGGTGACAATATGTTTCCGGAAGAGTGGGAGCAAAAGGAGTGATTTTAATGAGCAAAGAAGAACTAGAAAGTGATTTAATGGTTTCTGTTAAAATTAAGCTTAAGAATAAAACTGGAAGTCCATATGATTCAATAGAGGGTCTTAGCCTTGAGTATATGACTCTTTTTCCTAATGACACTATAGGTAATAATATTTTAGGCAACTTAATTAGAAAAAGAAACATGGGAATGAGTGTATTGGACGGATTAGAGTTTATTGACAAACACTTGAATAAATAGGTTTTGAATATATATGAGAGATAGATGTTGAACAATACACTGAAATTTGGTCAAACAGCGGACCGTATTCTTTTGTATCAGTAGCCTGCAACAGTCTTTACCACCTACTCCAATCTTTAGAAGAATTTTGCCTTGTTGATCTTTCTAGTTTTAACGAATATCAAATACCTAAAAAATCTATGCTGCAAATTTTTATATGGAGGATAAAATGAATCTACTTGAGCTCGATAATTTACTAAATAATTTAATCAAATATTCAAAGAAAAATCTCGACACAATGGTAATTAATCCAGCAATAAGGTTTGGCAGAAGTAGATGGAAGATTGAAAATCAAGATTTTAACAATCAAAAGACAAAGAAGTATAACATAGAACATGATAATAGCTTGAATTACAATGCTATGAAAAAGGTGTTGATAATATAAGAGATTTAAATAAAAGCATAAAAGAAATATCCTCAAGTCTGTTAGAATAATTTCGCATGCGTTCGCTAACAAACATTGAGGATATACTTAACACAGAAAAGCGTATACAAATACGTTTTCTCTAATAAAATTTTAGCAGGGTGGCGATAAAAAACAAAAACATTTTTGAAAAATTTTACAAAAAACAAACAAAATAAGGTGTGATATTTTTACTCGTCAGAGCTGATCACTATTTATTATAATTTTTCTTTAGTGTATAATATTAGTATATTTTTATAATTTATGATATAAATTATAAAAATATCCATATGAGTTTAGTCTTCTGAAGAAAACATATATATTTGTTCTGAAAATAAATAATATAAATATTATATATTAACTAGGGGGATATATTAATGGGCATTATTGTTTTTATAGTAGATAGTTGGGGTACAAAGTTTGGTGGAGTTAATGCTTTTAATTATGATATGTGTATTGCATTATCTGAATATTTAGGAAACCTCCACAAAGTAATATGTATTGTTCCTCAAGCATCAGCAGATGAGATGAACGAAGCAGGACGATATGATATTGACTTGTTGGTTGTACCGGAATCAGATCCTTATGATTCAGTAAAATTTATAAAGAATAAGTATAATAAAGATATTTCATGGTGGATAGGACATGATTCCATTACAGGAGCAAAGGCTCTAAAATGCACTAAGATATGTAATGATTTGTATAATACCTCCAAAAATGCGGTTGTTCATCATATGAGCTATTTATCATATTATAATTACAAAGCCTTAGACGGTATAAAAACCGATCAAAAATATAAAGAACAGGTGAATATTCTGTCCCAGACTGACCTCATCTTTGCAATAGGACCAAAACTAGCAAAATCCGCAAGGGATATTCTGAAAAGTAGTGATAAAAATACAACGGTCATTGAAATCATACCAGGACTTGCCAAAATACAGCCTGTAGAGCTTCCAGAACAATTTTCAGCTATTACTTTTGGACGTATGGATGATAAAAACGATATAATAAAGCAGGGAAAGCTTGCAGTTGCAGCATTTGGTAAAGCAATAGGACGGTTTCCGGATATGTTTGATAGAGATCCTATACTAAGGGTGTTTGGGATTTCCGATGAAGACATAAAAAAAGATCAGAGTTCAATTTTTGATATTGCACAAAGCTATGGAAAACGGCTAATAAATGTTATAGCTACGCCCTATCAGGAAAATAGGGAGAACTTATTTAATGTGCTCAGAATGCAAAGCGGCTGTATGATGCTATCTCTACATGACGGCTTTGGACTGTCTGGATTTGAAGCTATTTCGGCAGAGGTTCCGCTTATCGTATCAAAAAACTGCGGTTTATATGAATTCATAGAAGAAAAGCTTGGAGGAGCGGGTATAGGCTGTATTTTCCCTGTAGATATAAAAGGACAGCTTGGAAATAATTCATTTACTGAAGATGATATAGAAATGGTAGTTTCACAATTGTACAAGCTTAAACTAAATACTAGCAAAGCCAAGAAAAACTCAAAAATATTAAAATCACTGTTGCACGAATATACTTGGGAAAATGCTGCGGAAGTATTTGCAAAAGGTTTAGCCTTATTAGTATATGATAATATCAAAAAGGAAGAACTAATAAATGTATTTGAAAACCAAAAATCCGCTTATAAAGTTAAAACCAAAGAAGCTGATTGTGAAAAGGAAGAAATAATACAGGCAGGAACTATCATAAAAAATACTAAAATAAAAGGTGACTTGGTAGTTGGAATTAAAAATGTAACAAATGGCGGTGATATCAATATAAATCAGGGAGGCTCTAAGAAATGGTAGAGGATATTAGACTCCCGGAAAATGAGGAAGCAGCGGACCTAGAAAAGAATAACAAAGCAGAGAATATAAAGAGCTCAAAGGACAATCAGTATAGGCCGATATTCAATAATTATGGAACTTATGTAGATGGCAGTACTATTTCAGGGGACTTTATTAGCAGCAATGCTACTCAGAATAAAGCGACAAATGGAAATATAAATATAAACAAGAATGTAATAAGCTTTAAAAACAAAGAAATAATAACTACAAAAATATCGAGGTATTTTATAGATTCTTTAAGCAAAGTATTTGTCGCCCCCGATAAATTTGAGAGCTTTCAAAGTAAATTGGAAAATAGAAAAGTAATCATACTTTACGGGAAAAAAGATACGGGAAGATTTACTGCTTCGGTGAAGGCTTTCTCAGGAAATAAAAAAATAACTGTCGTAGAGCTCACAGAAATCGACTTCTCACATATGCTGGATTTCAGCTATGAAAAGGATTCAGCTTATATTTTTAACAATATAATTCCTTTTCCGACTCAAAGCCTCAGCTTAGATATAATAATGGAGCTTGAGGCTACCATGAAGGAAAAGAATGCAATGCTTATAATAATACTTGATAAGGATGTATATCAAGCCCTAAACAGTCATTTTATGGACTATTCCTTTGAATTGCACCATAACATGGAAAACCTTTTTTTAATTGCACAGAATCGTATTAAATATTATATAAATGAAGATTCGAGTATAACTGACTTGAAAAAAGCAGATAGCTTGACAAATGCTCTAGAAGTGCTCAGGGACTGTGAAGATATAATTAAAACTTCTACATTATCTAAAATATCGACAGTCTGTAATACTATAGTACGAGAGATTTTGAATGGCTCAGATATAGACGAAATATCTAATCTAATTAATAATTTGTGTTCCGAAGCTGAAAATCTCTTCAGCCTCGCAGAGGATATACAGGAGAAATTATTTATGATTACTCTGGCGTTTTTGGAGGACTCAAGCTATAACTTTGTTATAAAGTCCTTTAGAGAGTTGAAAGTAAATATTTATGACACTTTATCAGAGGAAAATAAAACACAGATTGATAAAAATAATTATGAGAGTCTTCCGAGAAGCAAGCGTATGGATAATATAGGAGCTATAATATATCAAAAAAGAGAGAAAAAAGAATACACCTTTGATTTAATAGAACATATACGCTTTAGAGATTCGCAATATAGAAGCAGAATTATTGAATACGTTTGGAAGGAATATGATTTCTGGCGTGCTGATATACTAGAATGGCTATATAAAATAAATCTAGATGAAAACTGGATTACCCTAAACAGCATAAGCTATGCATTAGGGGTTATAGGTAAATTGGATTTCAACACTGTAAAAAACTGTATAAGTACATATTGGTTAAAGGATAGATCGGTTTTATATAAAATAATTACGGCTAAGACTCTAAACCGTTGCAGCGAATATGAAGGAAATCAGATAAAGGTACTGAAGCTCATACAACATTGGGCTTCGCTGTACAATAATCAAGATCTTAACATTATTGCATTATATTCATATAGTGAAGGTCTGGGAATACAATTTGCTGAACAGGCAATTGCGGACATTTCTACAATAACAGGCTATATAGAAAAATACGGAAATTACAACTTGGAGTATGCTTTGTACAGTAGTTTTATGTGCCTATTGATATACAATCAAGATAGAGAGCATTTATATTGTTTAATTCTGGACTTATTTGTAAACAGTTCCCCCAAAAGCAGATATATAAGCTTTATACTGATGGAAATGTTTTTGAAACTTTCTTTTAAAGCATTTACATATATTCAGAATAATAGATATCTTTCCATTCTGTTGATTTTTATGAAATTTGAGGGATTGAGAGCAGGTATAATTCAAATGTGGCAACGTGCACTGGAAGATAACAGCTTATATGAAATGGCATTTGACTCTATGAGAAACATTTTAGAGTTTACAGATGAAGCTCTGCATTCATATAATCTCTGCGAAAACTTTTTTATACTGCTTATACGGGAGACTAGACCTTTTTATAAAAAAAAGATTATAGATATGCTCATCTCCATAAGTAATAAAGAAGATGGAGGAAATATAAGTGCAAACTGTATATTAAAAGTTTTGAAAGAATATCTTGGCTAGTCTTATTGTATAATTTTAGACAGAAAGGTGGCAACTATATTGTATACAAATATTATCAAAACCTATAATCCTATAATTAAAAAAGAAAACATAGATAAATTTTCTTTAAGTAAAACCATGCCTGCAGCGCAGTCGGGTACAGCTATAGTCTTGTCAAAAGAGTTACCTAATTTACAACTATCGCTTGAAGACATAGGTGAAAGGAGAATCACAAAATCAGATATATTTTTCACTGATTATAAAGCTGCATACTATATTGATACTTCAAAAAGGCAGTTAGAATTTGAATGTGTGGCTCCAGGAAAAAGTGGAGACTACGATTTTATTGTTAGTGTGAGCCTTCACTGCACTGTAAGAAACAATAAGGCTGTAATAATAAATGGGCTAACCGATGTAAGCACTTATATAGCACAATATTTTAAAATTGCTATTGAGGGTATATCTTCTTGTTATGATATTTCTGAAGTAAACCAAGTAAGGAATGAAATAAATAGAAATAGTTCCAGATTAGTAGACAGTATAAAAGAGTTTTGTCTTTATAATATATTCTGTGACTTAAGATTATCTGATGAAGCTAGAAGAAAGCTAGAAGAAGCTACAAAAATGAAAGTTATAGAAGATTTAATATCTGAGAATGAGCTAAAGGCCTTTTTAGTTGATTATGCCAATGGTGGCAACAGGGGTGAACAGCTACTTAGCAAACTCTCTTCATATAAAAATGAGAAATTGAATAATGAGATAAAAACTATTCAGTCCTATATGCAGTTATTGGATAATTTAAAAGAAAGAGGTTTGATTAATAATGAAAATATAGATGGATACAGTGGTACACTATTAGATACATTATTTGGATCTCTCAGACAAAATGTAGGGAAAAAGGTATTAAATCCGCAAACTAATGCAATTGAGCATCAAGACAATAATAATGACGAAATAAAAGAGCGGCTGAAGAGTTATGAGGTAAAGTCTATAGGTCCTAAGGAAGCGGATAAATAATCAACAGTCAAAGGTAGGTTAGGACAATGAGTTTTTTAAAAGATTTGTATACTTTTTTATGGGATATCCTCTATCAAGCTTCAATGCCTGTTAGAGGAATAATAATCGTCATTATTACAGCTGTGCTTATTATAATTTTATCAAAAAAACTTTTTCCTATAATAATAAAAGTGTTTATTTATTTGATTATGAAACTTATTATGCTTATTACGGTAACTAATTATTTTTTATTTATAAAACGCAATAATAATATTACATTGGAATTATTTTTAAAACTAGACGATAAGTTTCATGGTATGATGGAAAGCTTAAAACAAATTTTGGACAGTAGCAAAAGTTCATTTGGCATATTAGAAAAACAAAAAAAATTCTTTACAAAAGTGATAGTTTTTACCAGCATTATTCTTGCACTGTGGATACTAATTCCTTCAACTGGATTACTCCTTGGTACAAGAATTGATAAATACAGCTATGCAGCTATTAATGCGTATCAAAGGCTAGAATTCCGACTTACGGAAGGATTAGGAATATATCCTGCTAAGACGACATTGACAAGCAGTAAAAGCTACAAATATTTTAAATTGAATGAAAAAGGATATAAAGGTGCTGTTATAAGAAAACAGCCTAACCTAATCGATCAAAAAAGAATTGCAGTTGTAGAGGGGAATATCAAACTACAATACCTTGAAGAACAATTCGTTGATGATGAAGGAAGAGTATGGTATAAAGTTAAGACAGAAAAAGGTAAAATAGGCTGGATAAGCAGTAGATTAGTTGAAGTGATTGAGTAAGCTATCAATATGGTGCCAGGAAGTGCGTCAAGATAAGGGCGTATCATATAGTGGGTGGAATGCCCACTGAGAAAGGTTTAGCAGACCACTCATAGCGAGTCTTGAACATCATCGGGTAACCTATGATGTTAAGCGTAGACAGTTAGGTAGTAGGCGGTAAGCGAGAAGCTGAAGGGATAGAGCCTCGAAATACTAATTGGGAAGGTTAATACTGTTGCCAGAGTATAAAACAATATCGGTATATTCGTTAAGTGAGAATATACTGACTTCCGTGACCATCGCATGCTATACATTGATATGATACAGTCAACTTGAGAGACCCTGTAAGCTCTTCACACAGAGGGAGAGCACAGATGGAAACGAAACTGGAAAGGATAGCAGAAGTAGCGAAGACTAAGCCTAAAGAGAGATTTACATCATTAACACAACTAATAAACAAAGAGACACTTATACAATGCCATCAAGAAATGAATGACAAAAGAGCAACGGGAGCAGACGAAGTAACTAGAGAAAAGTATAGTGAAAATCTGGAAGAAAATATAGAAGACTTAATAACAAGAATGAAGAGACAAGCATATAAGCCACAGCCAGCCAGACGAGTATATATACCTAAAGCAGGAACAAATAAGATAGGAGGATTCCAAATAATGATTACCATAATCATGTTTTTAGTTGCTATTCCAATTTGGATAATGGGTTTTAGAATTTTTAAGGGCAAAACAGATTTAATTCACGATTATCATCAAACAAGGGTAAAAGATAAGATTAATTATGGAAAAGCAATGGGTAAAGCAATCATCGGGATTGGAAGCGTTATCTTCATTAGTGGTTTGATTGCAATTGTTCCGAATTTATTAGAAGATACTATGATTTCAATTTTACTAAGTGTGTTTTTTGTTGGTTTTATTATTTGTATGATATGGATTTATAAAATACAGAAAAAATATAATGGTGGAGTATTTTAAAGAGGCAAAATCTTTCTCTAATGCGAACTAAATGAACAATTCAATCGAGCAGAGCAAAATTTACGCTCTGCTCAAAAATATACTGAATATCAACAATATGTTGTGACAGAGCCATTGAAAAAATAAACAGCATGACTATTAAAGCCATGCTGTTTTAAAAGTGATGATTTCTATAATATGAACTCGTCTTTATCTTCGTACACCAACTGTTTCTTACCTGTTGCTTTTATTATAAAGCCTGCTACGGTGCCGCCAACAAATGCAAGTATAACAGTAATAAGTATTCCTGTTATCTGGGCTTTAAGTATCCCTGGTACAATAAATATTGCAATTATACCACCAAGAAGACCTGGCATACCATGTAGGTTATGAACGCCGCAAGTATCAACATTTTTTAAGAGGGCTTGTAGCTTTGGCTGGATAATAACATATCCAACAACACATAAAGCACCAGCCAATAAACCAATTCCGAATGCACCTGGAGCTGATACAATATTGCAGGTTGAGCCAATAGCAACTCCACCAGCTAAAGCAGCGTTGGACATATCAGCAATTGATGTCTTGCCTTTTCTTAATAATGTACTTGTTATATATGTAATAACAGTCGCACCGCATAAAGCTAAAACTGTATTTATGACTGTTTGAGCCATCTGTGCTTGAGGAACTATTGCACTGCAAAAACTTGGCCAGAAAATCCAAAGTACCATAGAACCTAGAATTGCGAACCTATCTGAGGTTTCGTCGCTCTTTATTACCTTTTTTCTAGCTTGTGCAGAAGTTAAGGCAAGAGTTAAGCCTAGTCCGAAATATGCTCCAAAAGCATGAATAACTATTGAGCCTGCAGCATCAACAAAGCCTTTTGTAATACTAAGACCACCATCTAATACCAGCCATTCGTTTAGCATATAAACTGGTACAATTAGAGCTGCCAAGAGTGCATATTGATAAACTCGCAGCCTGCCGAGTACAGCTCCCATTGCTATTAACCCTGCCGCGCATGCAAATTCTGCCAGTAATAGTGAATTGATACTGTCTGCAGGTATAGCTTCTAATGATATAATTCCAGTAGAACGTAAAAATAGATATAATGGCAAACCAACGCTTACAACAAGGAGCGTTCCAGTTGTTGCACTATAACTGTATTCTTTTACAAAGACCATTAGAAAACCAAAACCGACAAGAAGCATTGCTAGAATATTAATTGAAAAGTTATACTGCTCTACCTGTCTTAGACCATCAATAATAGTTGTTGCACCATTATCGGCAGCAAAAGCCTGTATAGGTAAAAATAATAGAATAAAGTACATTAGCGTAGAAAAACAAATCTTTTTTTTCAATTTTTCTCCCCCTTAAAATAATAGCTATTTTATATGTCCTAAATTGTTATCAAGAATGTTATTATTATGAAGCAGTAGAAATATTTGCATTTTTAATAGCACACGAAATCAATGTAAGCTGTTTAATGCAAAACAGCTTACATTGAATAAAATAGCATAAATGTATTTTTTATGTCTGATTTCCATGATAATTGTCGACAATATAGAATTATAGTATATTATTTGTTTTTTTTCAAGTATATAGAACACACAAATTAATTAACAACAAAACACATGATATTTTATAATGTAAATATGTTTAGTGCGATATATATAGAAGTATAAATAATAAAAACTTGATTTTAATCAAGGTTTATCATATAAAATAGGGCTAAACTAATATCATAAAGATATGAAGGAGTGGGAAACATGGCAAGAGCAGAATTTCAATTAGAAACAGTAACATGTCCATCATGCATAAAAAAAATCGAAGCCACACTAAGCAAAACTGAGGGAATTGAATCAGTAAAAGTATTATTCAACTCAAGCAAAGTAAAAGCAGAATTTGATGAAGCTCAAATTAGTGCAGATAGACTAAAAGAAATAATCGTAAGCTTGGGCTATCAGGTATTATCTTCTAAAGTTTCTTAATAAGTAGTTATAATCTTAGAGTTTTAAAGACAGAAAATATTGGGAATAAAAAAGTAATCCGCTTTAATGCTCTTATGCTTAAAGCGGATTTTAATATATCACACAAATTTCATCGAGTTATATAAAATATGTGAAAATTGGTTATGAAACCCATCACAAAATGGAGAAGTGAAAAATGAATTTATATATTAATAAACATAAAAATCACATTACAGTAATTTCAGGAATATTAATCATTCTTAGCTATATATTTGTACTCATAGGCTATGAAGACTATAAGAATATGGTTTTGATTGCAGCAACAATTATAGCAAGCATACCTATTGCAATTAAGGCATTCCAAGCACTTCGGATGAAGGTCTTCAGCATTGAATTATTGGTGACTATAGCAGTTATCGGTGCTTTATACATTGCGGAGTACACTGAGTCATCAGTTGTCACCTTCCTGTTTTTATTTGGTGCCTATTTGGAGGCACGTACGCTGGAAAAAACACGATCCTCGCTTAAAGCACTGGTGGATATGGCTCCACAAGAAGCATCAGTTATTCGTGAAGGACAAAGTATTACGATTCCTGTTGAAGAAGTTGTAAAAGGGGATCGAATTGTTATACGATCTGGTGGAAAGGTTCCTGTAGATGGCAGTATCATATCTGGGAAAGCTTCATTAAATGAAGCAGCTATTACAGGTGAATCGGTACCTGCATCTAAAACAGTTGATGACAAAGTTTTTAGTGGTACAATTATAGATAATGGGTATATAGAAATTGTAGCGGAAGAAGTTGGCGATGACACTACTTTTGCCAAAATCATTGAGCTTGTTGAAGAAGCTCAAGAATCAAAATCAAAAACTGAAAAATTCTTAGATAAATTTGCAAATGTTTATACACCTGTAATTGTAATATCATCCATTATTGTATTTACACTTACACAAAATCTACATCTTGCAATTACTTTCCTAGTGGTCGCTTGTCCGGGTGCATTGATAATCGGCGCCCCAGTATCAAATGTTGCAGGAATTGGGAATGGTGCTAGAAATGGTGTACTTGTAAAAGGTGGAGAGGTTATGGAGAAGTTAGCAAAGGTGGACACCATTGTATTTGATAAAACAGGTACCCTGACAAAAGGAAAACCAGAAGTAACAGATATAAAAACCTTTAATAATCAAGATACAAATGAACTACTACAAATAGTGGCTGAAGCTGAAACTATCTCAGAACACCATCTCGGTCAAACAATTGTAAAGGAAGCAAGGACAAGGAAGCTTACGCTTAAAGCTGAGCCTGTTCAGGGAGAAGTCATTAAAGGCAATGGAATACGTGCAGAGGTTGATAACCATAGTTTGATTATTGGCAATTTGAAATTAATGAATATAGAAAAAATTAATGTTTCAAAGGAAGCCTTAGATTATGCAATGAACCGTGAAAAGGCAGGAAACACAGCAATATTTGCAGCAGTAGATGGTAAAATTGCTGGGATTTTTTCAATAGCTGATCAAATTCGTGATGATGCACACAGAGCTTTAACTGAAATGAGAAGGAATGGAATTAAGAAAATCATAATGTTAACTGGAGACAATAAGCATACGGCAGAGTTAGTTGCAAACGAACTTGGTTTAGACGAATTCCATGCGGAATTATTACCTGAAAACAAAGTGGAATTTGTAAAAAAATTAAAAGCAGAAGGACATGTGGTTGCTATGGCAGGGGATGGCATAAATGACGCTCCAGCAATAGCTACAGCTGACATTGGTTTGGCAATGGGCAAAGGTGGTACAGATGTATCCATGGAAACAGCGGATGTAGTGCTAATGGCTGATAAATTAATGCAGTTCTCTCATGCCTATTCTCTTGCAAAGGCAACAATCAGAAATATGAAACAAAATACCTACTTTGCGGTTGCTACTGTATTTCTCTTATTAGCTGGAGTAATATTTGGATCTGTTCATTTGGCAGGTGGCATGTTCATACATGAAGCCAGCATTTTACTCGTTATACTAAATGCAATGAGATTAATAGGCTTCAATAGTACAGGAAGAAAAATATAACTATCGAAGGGGACAATAAAATGGGGAAAAAGGAAGCTCATAGTCATACATGTGAAGCACACAAGCTTTGTGTTTCTACTGTTCCGATTTTTAATCATTTAGAAGTTGATCAAATGGCTGAAATTTCAGAAACAATCAAATCAGTCTCCTACAAAAAGGGAGAGATTGTCTATCGTGCAGGCGACCAATCAGATTCCCTTTATATCGTAAGAGAGGGAAAAATCAGAATCTATCGTTTATCAGAAACAGGAAAGGAACAGTTAGTACGAATTTTAAGCCCTGGAGATTTTACAGGCGAATTAGCTTTATTTAATGAAGCAATTCATGAGTCGTATGCAGAAGCCATGGAAGAGACTAAGGTTTGTATGATAATTCGCTCCGACTTGCAGAAATTTCTTATCAAATTCCCTTCTATTTCGTTAAAGCTTTTATCAGAGTTCTCTAAGAGACTGGAAAAATCAGAAAAACAAACAACTAGAGTTGCGGCTGAGAAGGTTGAAACAAGGATAGCGCTTTTCTTGGCTGATTGCATAGATAAAGAAGAACAATCAATGGAATTTGTATTACCAATGAGTAAAAAGGATATTGCTTCTTATCTGGGGACTACTCCTGAGACCATTAGCAGGAAGCTTAGTGACATTGAAGCGGAAGGATATATCAAGCAAATGCCACATAGAAAAATTAAAATCCTAGATTTGGATGGACTTTTACTTATTTAATTCCCTATAGAAATGAACTTAGAGGAGACTAAGATATGAGAGAGATTGACAAATATTTTGATTGCTATAGAAAAAAGCCTAATCTATTTAGGTATAATGAAAACATAAATATTATACTTGATGAAGAAGAATTAAAAGGGTATGCAAGTGCAGAGAATTGTAAATTGGGAGTAGTGTTTGAAAACAATTACTTTTCACTTATTGTAGACTTAGTAGAAAATTCAAAGGGTATACGATATACTTATGCAAGAATTATAAACAAAAATGAGTATAATGGAGTTGTAATAATACCTTTATTAAATAACAAGATAGTTTTTTTGAAGCAATTCAGGCATGGAACTCGTGAGTATGAAATAGAATTGCCAAGGGGTTTTTCTGAAAAATCAAAAACGATACAAGACAATGCAGAGAGTGAAATTTATGAAGAGTTAGGTTCAGTTGTAACAAATATTGAGTATTTAGGTAATGTTGTAAATGATACAGGACTATCAGGTGGCTTAGTACACATATTTGTTTGTGAGCTTAATAGTATAGAAAAATTATCTGCCGACGAGGGAATAAAGGATACAATGCAGCTCTCTCTTTCGGAAGCAGAAGATTTGATTAAAGACAATCATATAAGAGATTGCTTTACACTTAGTGCGATATATAAGCTAAAGGTTTCAAAAAAAATAGATAGGAGTATTGAAAATGTTTTTAGACTTGTTTGATACAATAAAAACAGCAGAGA
Source organism: uncultured Clostridia bacterium (assembly GCA_942492835.1). Taxonomy (GTDB): domain Bacteria; phylum Bacillota; class Clostridia; order Lutisporales; family Lutisporaceae; genus GWB2-37-7. Next base: position 3,038,709 of record OW818645.1, read on the forward strand.
ATCATTATACACTAAATACCTGTAAAATGAATGCTATTCAAGGGGAGAGCATGCTGTATAACCTATTGCTTACTGGACAAACACCTACGCTAACTCAAACACAGGCAATGGATTCAGCCATTATACATAATATTCTAAGAAGCGAACAAAGCAAAGCCCCTTTTTTAAAAATGCTGCAAACAGGAAAGATAAAATTAGCACTATATACAGGCACTGGAGCAAGAAGCCTACAAGATTATTATAAAAAGTCATTAATGTATGGAATAGAAAAAGATACGGATTTTTTTGATTTTTCGACAATGCCTTTTTAAGTCAGTATGATTCAAAAACAAGGAGCATTCTAAACAAGAACATTATTGACGCGCTTGAACATAATTCATATAATTTTACAACCGATGGAGTTAACCCAGAGCATATAGATTATATAAGCTCAATAATTGAAAACATACAGGATATTGACAGGACAGTAAGGGGCGGATATATAGCAAGCAATGCATTTAAACATAATATAGATGATTTGTTTCAAACACAATGTCAAGGAATAATTAAGAGTGATAATACCAACGCTGAGTTTTTAAAATTATGCCAGGATATGTTGAAAAAAGAGGACTATCAAAATAGAAGGTCCATCTATTATAATTATCTTGGTACTATGGGAAACTATTATACAAATGAAAATATAGAGAAAATGAGACAAGTTATAGATAATTGCTACAATGTTGCGGTTGCGTCATTAATAGATGATGATGGGTATACTCTAAATTTTTCCAGTAAACACGCTGATTTAATACAACCAATTGAACAAAATGGAGACCTTATCAAAAAGGAAATTATAGAGCTTAAGCCAATCAAAACGGATAAATATTTAACCTGGGAAGCATTATCAAACATAATGATGGAAGTTGAAGTCATAGAGAAGAAAAAGAAGTTAAGTAGGATGGATGCTTTGCTCGAATATAAAAGATTACAATCATACAAACCGATAATATTAGTAGTTAAATATCTAGGTATCAGCACAATTACATCTTTTATTCCAGGTGTGCCTCAGATTGTTGAAATTTTATCGGATATTATCTCGGGGACAGCATCGGATGTGGTGGGAGAAAAGTTAAAAAAACCATCCTTGGGAGAAGTAGTTACTTCCTTCAAAGGTGCCAAGAACAAAACACGTACAGTTGAAGATGCAATAGAATTTATATCTATTACTATGCAATGACCATAGGTAAACCAAGCTATAATTTTCAAATATGAATACCTATTTTTATAATGAAGATGCTGGAGATTTTATGGTTGGTCTTGCATAGGAAAAACAGAGCATCGATACTGCATTTATGAATTCTCCTAGAACTGGCAGTTATGAGAAGTTTTTATCCTCGCTTGTTCAACTGGCACACAGACAGGTGATTTATATATCATGTAATCCTTTGACACAAGAACGTGATGTTAGATATTTAGATAAGCATGGATATAAGGTAATGGAAATTCAACCTGTAGATATGTTTCCGCAGACGGGGCAAGATGAAAGTCGATCGATTAGTGAAAACTGTACTTGGGGCATCAGAAGGAGATTTGAACAGGGTAAGGTTACAGTCAACCATACAAAATTTATGGGATATGACAAAGATGAAAATGGCAATCTCATCGTAAATGAAAAGCAAGCAAAAATTGTCAGAAGGATTTATACAGACTATCTTGATGGTAAGGGACCGAATAGGATAGCGAAGGAGCTTGAGGAAGAGGGTGTATTAAATTGGAATGGTAAGCCTAAGTGGTATGAAAGCAGTATACGGAAGATGCTTAGTAATGAGAAATACAAAGGTGATGCACTTCTGCAAAAAACCTATACTGTTGATTTTTTATCCAAAAAAAGAGTTGAGAATAAAGGAGAGATTCCTCAATACTATGTGGAGGAAAGCCATCCTGCAATTATAGATAAAGAAATATGGGAAGCTGTACAGCTTGAAATGGAGAGAAGAAGAGCCTTTGCTGAAAAATATAACATTATTAAATTAGATTATGCAACAATAGATAATCCTTTTGCTGGAAGAGTTATTTGCGGTCAGTGTGGTAGTACATTTGGAAGGAAGGTATGGAATTCTACAGATGAAAGATTAAGAAGGATAGTATGGCGGTGCAATAGAAAATATGAAATAAAAGGTAAGAAGGGTTGCGAGAACAAGCATATTGATGACAAAATTTTATATCAAGCCTTTATAAATAGCTTTAATGCCATGATTGAAAATAAGGATTACTTCATTGGTAAGTGGAAGGAACATTTAATAAGCGATAACTTGCTTCAAAGATATAAGGCACAACAGTTTATAAAAATCATAGAAGATGAAGACTTAATAAAAGAATTTGATATAAATTTGTTTTTTAGGATAATTGAAAAGATGACAGTACTTGAAGAAGATAAGATTATTATTACACTGTTTGAAGGTACAGAAATTGAGTGTGAAATTTGATAAGTGTATATAAGTAAAAAGAAAAGGCCAACTTGAGGTAGCAATTTGACTTCTGAGTTGATCTCTTTTTTGTTTGTAAAAAATTAGATTTATTTGTGTTATTGTATTAAAAAAATAAAAAGGTTAATATTTCATATGATATAATACAAGTCAAAGATGTTCTTTGTGTGGTTTTATTTATAAAAGAAATAGGGTAAATCAAAGTACATTACTTCATGAATTGTAGAAATACCAAAAATGCAAATTATAATGCAACTAAAATGTAGCTACTCCAAATATTGAGGAGATTATTAAAGATACAAAGCCAATGCTAATTTCGCCAAACTCTTTTGAATTTTAGTTGTAGTTACAGTTTTTTATTTTTGAGAAATGTTTATGCACAAGGAATCTGATTTCGAGAAAATTCTTAATGCAGGTAGCTTCGAGGAAATTTCTAAATATTAAGATAAAGAATGGATATTAGCTGTAAAGTATGAATCTCAAACTAGTGACATAACAGATAAAACATTAACTCAGATAAATGAATAGTAATATCTTTTTGCTATGATTTATTACCTTTAAAATAGGAATACATCATTAGTGCTACTATAAGAAATGTACCTTCTGCTAAAAATGGGCACTAATTCGTGATAATATCTCTTGGTTTCCTACATGTTTGATATAATTTGATATTATGACAAAAATTACATGTGATTTTTAATCTAATCCTTTTTTATTAGATGATTTTTTAAAAAAATTTGAAGTTACCTTTTTTACCGCATATGCTTTAGCACATTAGAGAATGTGTTAGTAAGTATTGAAGTCTCTTCGTTTTGTTCTTGTGTCCCTTTACTGCTGCCTTGGCAATTCTTGTTTGTAGCCTATTAACTTTCTTTTATACTTGTACTCAGTCAATAGATTCCTATTAAGTGGCTAGTGCATTGTTGTCTTTTAGATTCTCGGTTTTATCCGTCTTTGAATTACTAAAATTCATAAGTATACAATCCATTCATGCCAAGAAATACCACAGGCTAGGTTAGCACTTTTTCAGGCTAAGGCAAATATTGAACCCTTATCTTCTTTCATTATATAAAGTAGCATTCACTTTTTATTCATTTCTTCTGCTCTCCATGCTGTTTCTTCCCCTTGCGGTTGGATACCTCATAATTATGAGGAACATATAGGGTTTACCAAGTTTCGCGTAATACATAATTGTAAAAGCCTTAGGAGCCATCTTTAAACCGGGAGTTCTTTATCCATTCGCATTTGTTCGTCAGTTTGCCGTTGCTCGACTCCTTACCATTTTTGGTCGAAGCGTTTCAGCCTATTTCGCTTCCTCCAGCGTAACGATTCCTTCGATGATTCTCTTTACGTTCTCTATAGCTTTCTTACTCTAGCAATTGTCCTAGTTTTGGCAGGGATTACAACTTGTCCATTAATGAATGTAGAAGGTGTATTTTATGCTAATTATGCAAAATCAGAAGGTTTTTGCTATAAAGCACAAAAGTAATCAAAAAATTAAATTTATTGACAAAAGGTGGCAACTTTTGTACTATTTATTTAATTGGATAATATGTTAAAAAATAAGGGAAAACAGAATAATATGTAATATATATAAAATTTATCTATTATGGTGGGTTGTTAAAAACTTTATCAGTAAGCTACGTTGTGGGGGATATAAATGAAAAGTTTTAATGCTATAAATAAAAAGGTTAAAGAAACCTATGAGAGTCAAGTTTTTGAAATTATTGCTAATGTAGATTTAAAGAATTTTATGTCAATTCCAGAGTTTATGCAGGTAATAAAATATCCTGGGAAAATGATACGTTCTACTTTTACATATATTACAGCTCATTTAGCAGGAAAAGAGTACAAGTCTAGACTAACTGAACTCACAATTATTATTGAGTTAATACAGGCAGCAAGCCTCATACACGATGATATAATTGACAATGGGGTATATAGAAGAGGACGAAAAACTATTGTGAATGAGTATGGGCTGCCTTCAGCCTTGCTATTAGGGGACTGTTTAATATTTATCGTAATGAGATTAATAGGCGAGATTAAAACTGGAGAAGTTCAGAAAAAAGAAATATTAAATAGTATATCATCCTGTTTATTGCATATGTATGAAGGCCAAAAGTCGGAAAGTATTTTAGAGGGAAACTATACTATCAGTGAGTTGGAGTATTTTCATGTGATTAGTAATAAGACTTCTATATTTTATTCGATGGCTTGTGAATTAGGTACAATTATTGCTGGGGTTAGTGAAAATTATAGAGCTCCCGTAGTGTCTTATGGATATAATCTTGGTCTAGCATATCAAATACTGGATGATTTAAAGAGTGTTATTTATTTAAGAAATGAGGAAACTGATAAAACTTATCAGACTGATTTAGAAAGAAGACTTGTTACATTACCAACAATTGTAGCTTATAAAATAGGTAATACCCAGCAAAAGGAAATAATACAAAATTTTTATAGTGGAAAATCTTCAAATAAGGAATTTGTAATTGAAATAATTAGCCAAGATATAATTTTGTCTGAAGTAAAAGATAAAATCGTTTATTATATAAAAAAAGCAAAAGCGGATATAAAGGATTTAAGAAAGAATGAGTACAAAATTGCTTTACAAGAATATTGCGATTGTTTACTGGAGGAAGTTCAATGAATATTGATTTAATTGTGAAGGAAATAAAAAGAGAACCAGGAGTGAATACTTGTAAAAATATTCTAATAAAGGAAATGGATATTGATTTTGCATCCGATGATTTTAATCAGGTATTGGATATTTTAAAATCAGAGGATGAATATGTAAGAGTATTTGCTGTTATGTATATGGCTATGGCATATGAAAAATTAGAATCATGTAGATCAATTATTCATGAAAGGTTTGTAGAACTTACCAATGATTTGAGTAAAAAATTTATAAGATATGGTTTGATCCCCAGTATTGAATCAATATTGGAGAAGGGTGATCTTGAACTAATAAAATATATAAAAAATAAATTGGCAGATCCAGAGTATCCAGTTTTAGCACGTATATATCTAGAAACATACAGTAAAGTATTGGCTAAAAAAGGTAAAAAGGAAGAAGTTGTTGATTTTTTAGATTCAATAATGGTTTTTATTGTTTCAAATAATTTGGATACTCAGCAGGGGGTAACTTCATCAATTAACAATCTTGGTAAGAAGAATATTATTTTACTGCAAAAATACTTCATGGATTGGATAGAAATCAAGAATATTAACACTTTCTATGTAATCAGAAAAGTATTCGAGCTAAAGCTTGGAGAACTAATAGAAATTGAGTTTAAAAAAGCCTGTGAAGAAAAAATGAATAAGTATGAGATGGAAAGAATTCAATTAATCAGTGAGAAATTCAATGATGATAAGAGTAAAACAGAGGTTACTTATCAAGAGATTGTTGTTTCCACTATGCTGCATTTCATTAACTCTCCAATGCTACCATTTAACTGGGGGGCAAATCCCTATCGGGGATGCCTGCATGCCTGTGAGTACTGTTATGGAAGAACCAGTCATGAATATTTGGGGCATACTAAAGATGAATTTGAACGAATTATTTATGTAAAAATTAATGCGGATAAAGCTTTAGAAAGGCAGATAATGGTTCCAAAATGGCGAGAAAGTAGAAATAAATTAATTAACCTTGGCACTGTAACAGATCCATATCAAAAAATAGATGAACACTATGAAATTACACGAAAAATATTGGAGGTACTATATAAGCATAAAAATCCAGTAACAATAACAACAAAGTCTGATTTGGTTATGAGGGACATTGATATTTTAAAAAAGTTTGGTCCATTAACAGATGTAGTGTTTAGTATACCTTCTTTAGACCAATCATTCCTAGATAAAATAGAAAAGAGAGCTGCACCGATTGAGAATCGCTTAAAAGCAATTGAAAAGTTAAAGAAAGCCGGGATTACGGTGGGAGTACTTATGATTCCTATCTTCCCTTATATAACAGATAGTGAAAGTGAAATGGAACATCTAGTTAAGACGTTGGCTGATTATAAAGTCGATTATGTAATACCTGATATTCTCAATTTACGTGGAGATAGCAAATATAAGGTAAAGCAGTTTATAGATGAATATTATCCGAAATTAACGGAAGATTATGAACGGTTATTTGTGAGAGGAAATGATAGCCTCTATGTTGATAAGGAGTATCAGAAGAGGATATTTGATTATCTTATGAAAGGCGTTTTAAAAAAATATGGTCTGAATGATTATTCAAAGATGATCAAAGGAAAGTGGTCGTAAATATGAAAAATATAGAGTATGTCGATTGGGATTTTTTTTGGAAAAGGGTAAAAAAGCATCCCTTTTTTCTTAAATTCCTCTATTTTGTACATTTAAAAAAATACAAAAAGATATTAAAGAAAATCAACTTAAAAGCACCGGATGTTATGGAAATAGGTGCAGGTACCGGTGCGGCAGCTATACATATTCAGGATATATATGGGGGCAGTGTAACGCTTGTTGATAATAATGAAATCGCCTATGAAATGCATAAAAAGCTATTTCACAATAGGACAGGAAGTATTAAATACCTAAAAGAAGACTTTACAAAAATTGCCCAGAAACCTGAATACAATCTGGTAATGAGTGATGGTCTGCTTGAACATTTCAGTAAAAAGGAAGACATAATTGAATTACATAAATCCTTTACCAAAGCAAATGGGTATATATTAATTTTTGCTCTTAATAATAATTTATTTACAAGATTTTTGGAATTAGGAGAGAAAAAAATGGGTTATTCGGATCCAGTTAACATGAATGAATGCATTCAGTTATGCAAGAAATCAGGTTTAGCAGTAGTGGAAACTGTTAAGTATTTTTTTGAATATGGAATCTTATGTAGAAGGGTAGGTAAAGATGGATAAAAGATGGGAATTGTGGTGGGAAAAAATACTTATTCGTATTCAAAACCAGGATAATCTCACCCAGGAAGAAGTGAGAAAAGGCTGGGGATATTTATGGGGAGAATGGAAAAACATTGAGAAAGGGTTTGTAACCAAGAAGTTTTTGCCTGAAAAGCTTCGAATGCTGATGTCTTTAAAATCAATTGATCCGTTTACGGTTTTGATTGCACCGACTTTCTTAACAGGTATATTTGCGAAAGGAATCACAGTGGCGGAAATGAAAGGATTCATTCAGAGTTTTAAAGATAATGACTGGTTTAATGGATACCAGGATGTTAAGCCCTTCAGTCAAAATCTGATCTATACAAATGGATTTGGTGGCGATGAGATTAAAACAGTTAATGTCTCTACACCATCCATAATAATGGCCGCAGCTGCTGGAGCAAATGTTTTAAAAATGGGGAGTCATTCCTATTTTGGAGCTTCAGGGGCTGGAAATTTTACAGATAATATTGGGTATAAAGCGATTACATTACCAGAATCCGTTGAAACTGCCTTTATAATTAGCAGAGCTGCTTATATTAATGGAGAATCAGCGGCGGATACCAAAACCCAGGATATTGCAACTTTTATGTCAAAAGTACCAAATGGTATGCACATCATGAAAGCATTATTTTATCCATTTCGATTTCATATACTCTGCTTTGATTTCTTTCAGGCTCCTTTCCAGCAACGGGGAATCAGTGTTCCGGATACTGAGTTGGTAGGAGAACTTGTTGCAGAACTTTGTACATATACGAAAAAAGGAATGATTGTCTATGGTACTGATGGCAAAGGTCTGTCATTGGATGAAGTATCAAATGTAGGTATGACTAAAATAACATTAATCGAAGAGAACAAGGTAAAGGATACCATTTATACAACACCTGAAGATTGGGGAGTAAAACACAGAAATGTGGAAGACATTACGTTAAGTGACAGTGATAATAGGTTAAAAATTACTTTAGAATCTATGGTAGGAAAGCGAGAGGATGGATTTTCTGAATTGCTTGTCATCAATGCCGCTCAATATCTATTTTTAAATGGAATGGTGGATACTTTTAAAAAAGGAACTGATCTGATAAAACAATCAATTGCAAATGGCAGTGTGAGAGAGGAATTACTAAAGTTTGTAGAGTCAACAAACGGCAATTTGGCAATGCTTGAAAAGGAGTTGGCGAATATAAAATGAAAATTGCATTACCATGTTCTTGGGATTATAAATTCTTTGACTATCTTCCTGAAATACAAAAGGGAAAGAATAAAATATATGAGGTATATGGTTCGTTAAAATCTAGTTATTTGGGAGCGGGACACTCCTCCGCTGCAATACGTGGGGAATGCCTAAAAAGAAAAGACGTTGAAAATTATGTGAAAAAAGTCCATGAAAGCGGTCTGGAGTTTAACTATACAATAAATGCCAGCTGTCTTGGAAATATGGAATTTGATCCGCGATTTAAAGCTAAAATGTTGGATGAGTTAAAGTGGATATGTTCGTTTAGTGATACAGTAACAGTCGCAGTGCCTTATCTAATTGAATTGGTAAAGAAAATAAGTAAAAATAAAGTCAAAATTGCATTATCAACTATTGTGGCTGTTGATAGCATCGGGAAGGTAAAAAGCTATGAAGAGCTGGGTGTTAACCGCATTGTATTAAACATCAATTTAAACCGTAAGCCCAACATAATAAAAGATATTCGAAATCATACAAAGCTGGATCTTGAAATACTGGTAAATGACAGTTGTTTGAAGGATTGCCCTTATCGCTATTATCACTATAACTCTGGTTCACATGCTTCCGTACATAAAAAAGCTTTTTATATGGATTACTGTATTTACAATTGTTTAAATAAACGTTTAATAAGAATGGATGAAATACTAAAAAGCCCATGGTTAAGACCGGAAGATTGCAATTACTATGATGGTATTGTGGACTATATAAAAATTGGGGGTAGAGAGAAAAGTTTAGAATGGATTGTCCGGGCAGGTGAAGCTTACAGTGAAGAATCATATGATGGAAATGTTCTTGATCTATTAACGATTATATCCCCAGAATCACATGAATTAGGCGAATTATTATTTAATAATAAACTCAATTTAACTTCTGATAAAGCGAAGTTGGAAAAATTTTTTAACCGATTTTTTGAAAAAGGTTTTGAATGTGGAGACTGTTCAAAATGCAACTATTGTTCAAATCATTTTCATGATATCATCCATTACGACGAAACGATATTAGAGCAATATTGCTCTACCTTCGAAACAATAGGAAAGATGATGGAGGTAACTAAAAACCAGAATGTCATTCAATATATATTGATGAAATACGCATTCAACCAATATGTTAAAAATACAAAAAAGTGGAGATTAATGAAAAAGTATCTACCATATTTTAAAGAAAAGATTGTGGGGTAGAATTAGTATGAGAGTAACCTTAGTCAACCCAAATTATGATGAACCCAGAGTGTTAAAATTCATGGGACTACCCAGCATTCCAATTGGACTTGCTTATGTGGCTGCAACTTTAGAGCAGGCTGGACATGAAGTAAAAGTAGTCGATGCTTTTGGCTTTAAATACAACGTAGAAAAAACTGTAGAAGAGACAATAAAGACAGATCCAGAATTCATAGGAATATCCTGTGTTACCTGTAATATTGATTACGGTAAACAGATTGCTGAGAAATTGAGAGCACGTTTTCCAGTGGCAATTGGGGGAACAATGCCATCCTTGGAACCGGATACAGTGGTAGATTATGCAGATTATATCATGTATGGAGAAGGGGAAAAAACGTTTGTAGAACTATTGAGCGGTAAAAATCCCGAAGAGATAGACGGATTGATGTTTAAAAAGGATGGAAAAGTAATTAAAACCAATCCAAGGATACCCGAAGAAAATTTGGACAGTATACCTTTCCCGGCAAGACACTTATTTCCAATGCATAAATATAAGCTTTTTGGTCCAATGAGCATGGCCACTATGATGACCAGCAGGGGTTGCCCTATGACCTGTAATTATTGCTCGATCTCTCATCTTTTTCCTAGCTGGAGAGGAAGAAGTGCAAAGAATGTTGTAGATGAAATGGAATTTCTTATTGAACAATATAAGGTTAAAGGAATTTCATTTGTGGATGAAGATTTTTTAGTGGATTTACCTCGTGCCTTAGAAATATGCGATGAGATTGAAAAGAGAAACTTGAAAGTCTGGTGGGGGATGCAGACCAGAGCAGACAGAGTACCAGATTTAGAAACGATGAAACGGTTTAATCGTGCAGGCTGTGAATGTTTACTATTTGGGATAGAGTCTGTTCAGGAAAAGACAATGAAAAACCTGAGTAGAGATATTTCAAATGACTTATTTTTCAGAGCTGTAGAATTGGGGCAAAATTCCAGAATGAGAGTAGCAGTATCATCCATACTAGGGTTTCCAGGGGAGACAATTGCAGATGCAAAAGCAACAGTGAGCTTTGTACTAAAGCTAGATCCTGATTATGTTTTTTTTGGAGTTCCTACGCCATTTCCAGGAACACGATTTTATGAATCCTGTGAGCAGGAAGGATTGATTAAGGAAAAGAACTTGCTGCGGTATACCATTATGAGTCCAATTCTGGAAACTGAGGAAATTAAATTAGCGGATGGGAAAAAGCTTTTGAATTATGCTTATCGGAAATTCTATTTCAGACCAATTAAGATGCTACAGCGTGTGGTTTCGGAAGTAAAAAAGTTGGATAAAGAAATATTTAAAGGTTTTTTTAAATGGTCATTTGATGGTTTCTTTGACTCACAGAAATGGTAGGAGAGGGTATGAATACAAATTTCATTACATCAATCAATGATTTATCAAATCCTATACTAGGGTTAATTGAGGTGACACAAAAATGTAATCTTAATTGTCCAATATGCTTTAGAAGACTGAAAAATCAATTTGGCTACAGTATGTCCAAAGAACTAGAGTTTGGTGACATAATAGAACGGTTGGAAAGATTGAAAAAAGAACGGCCAGATATTGATCCGACAATTGCACTGACAGGAGGGGAACCCACTTTACGTGATGACCTTCCCGACTTAATAGCCAGAATTCACGCAATGGGCTTTAAGCGAACAGAAGTTATGACAAATGGAATAAGGCTTGCTGAGGATATTAGTTATGTAAAGGATCTTAAAAAAGCAGGATTGAGTCAAATGGGGTTGCAGTTTGATGGTTTCAATAATAACGCATACCAGTTAATGCGGGGAAAAGAACTGGCTGAAACGAAAAGAAAAGCATTAGAGAACCTAAAATCTGTGAATCAGGCAACAATACTTGCAGCATGTATTATGCGGGGCATCAACGATGGAGAAATTGGATCTATTATAGGTTATGCAGTAGATAATAAAGATTTTATAGAACATGTTAATTTTCAATCTTTTATACGAAATAGTAACAACTCTGATAAATTTGATTTGGCTTATATTTATAATAAGGACGAGATTGTAAATAGCATTGAATGTCAGACGAAAAGGCAGATTAGAAAGGAGCATTTCACATCTCCAGCTACTATTCTTCCAGTTCCGGAGTTTATAGAGGCGGTTAGTAAAAAACCACAAAAGCAGTATTTTCCACTGTTTCATGAGCATTGTAACTTAACAACTTATGTATATGTTACAAAAAACAAAACTCTAATTCCCGTACAGGAGGCACTTAATATGGACTCCTTTCTGAAGTATTTAGAGAAAACAACAAATGAATTGAATAATACCAATTCATTTGGCAAAAGGACTTTCTTAATGATGAAATTGACACTGAATATGTTTCAATTAATTAAAAAACGTATTTTTAGGAAAATGTTGTATTCATCAATATTAAAGAAAGAATTTGATCCCCTAGCAAATTTAAAGGAAATTCTAATGATTAGTTGTGAGAACTATATGGGGGATCATCAGTTTGACTATGAGAGGAATAAGAAGTGTGGCCTTTTTTTCCTGGAGGCTGAGGATATGATTCGTCCATTTTGTCAACATGAACAATATTAATTTAAAATTATGAGGAGGAGAGAGATGAAAACAATCAAAAGCTTTTTTATTTTAGTCAGATGGGAGTATATGCCATCCGCAATTAATGAAACGGGAATTCCAGCATTATTAGCATTACTATTTATCCCAATTTCTTCACAGTATATGTTCAATGTCATTATGAGTTTACTGATATGGTATGGTGCACATTTTATAGGTGCTCAAATTAATAATATAAGTGATTATAACGCGGACAAAAAATTTAAATCATATATTTCGGACTCAATCGATTACTTTGGTGTAAAAAAAGTAAAGTGGATGATCATTATAGAGACATTGATTGTTTCGGTACTAACCATAGGAATGTTGGTAATTCGTAAGCAGCCAATGCTGGTAATTTTGTGGCTGTTAGGTCTGTTCTTTGCGTATGCTTATTCAATGAAACCATTTAATTTCAAGTCCCGGACAGTAATGAATCCGATTACCTTGGCATTAGTTTTATATTTAATTCCGATGTTATTTTCTTATTTATTAATAGCTGGTAGCTTTCATAAACTGGCTGTTATCACTATTATTATTTTCGGTATTCAGATGGTTCCAATGTTCTTTATGGACGAGATAAGTGATTATGAAGAGGATAAGGAGGCAAATGTAATGAATCCATGTGTTACATTCGGCCGCCGAAAAACAATTATGATTGCTACCATAATAGGAGCTGTCTCAAATACGGCGATGTTGTTTTACTGGTTTTTTTACATATCGCATAATTCTTCTTTCAAAATGGTGTTTTTCATTACTGGATTGATATTTTATGCTTTTGTAATCTTTGATTTTATTCGAATTTATAGAATGTCAGACCCAACATTATTGAAAGATGAAACTAAGTTAATGAAACTAAAGAAAAGTATTCATACTCCAGTATGGCTTATGGGGACTGGAGTAGCCACATTATTATTGATACTTGAGAGATGGGTAAAATGAGATTATTGTTTATTGCACCACCAATAGGAAAGATGGCAAGCAAGTATTTGGCTCCACCTCTTGGAATTGGTATATTAGCCGGCTTAACACCTAAACATTATGAAATAAAGTTTATTGATGGCAATATTGAATCGGTCGATATTTCAGAAGGGTGGGATATTGTTGCAATTACAGTATCCACGCCAGCTGCTCAGGCAGCATTTGAAATAGCAAAACTATATCAAAAAACCGGTGCCTTAATAGTAATGGGAGGTATGCACCCAACGGTTATGCCTGAAGAATGCCTTACCTATGCAGATGTTATTTTCATTGGCGAAAGCGAAGTAACTTGGGGTGAATTCCTTAAAGATTTTGAAAAAGGAAGTTATAGATCGGTTTATAAAGCAGAGACGGAAATGAATCCCTTGAAAATTCCACGAATTTCAAGAGAAATTTTTAGTAAAAAGGGTTATTTGGTAACAAAAACAGTATTAATGAGCAGAGGATGTCCAAATTCATGCGAATTTTGTCTAGTCAAGAAAATATATGGATCTACCTACAGGACAAGAGAAATTGCCAAAATAATTGAGGAAATCAGAGGCTTTCCAAAAGGTGGAATGCCGGTAATTGTATTTGTTGATGATAACATTGTGGGAAATAGGGAGTTTGCAAAAGAATTTTTTAAGGCACTTATTCCTCTAAAAATAAAATGGTTTAGTCAATGTTCAATTAGCATTGCAAATGACGATGAATTATTGGATTTGGCAAAAAAAAGCGGTTGTATAGGACTATTTATTGGATTTGAATCCATTGATGATAATAACCTGATTTCAAATCGTAAAAATGTCAACAAGACATCTTTATTTATTGAGCAAATTAAGAAGATTAGGAAAAAGAAAATCATAGTTCATGGTGCATTTATTTTTGGTTTTGAAAATGATAACACCAAAGTGTTTGATAAAACGCTTAAATTTGCAAAAAAAGCAAAATTAGATGTAGCTAACTTTGGGATTTTGGTTCCATATCCAGGAACCCCACTTTATGAACAGTATAGTCTGGAAAACAGGATTTTCGACTATCAATGGAAGAACTACGACGCTGCTCATGTAGTTTTTACACCTCATAATATGAAACCGATGGAATTACAACAGGGGCAATATCATGCGATGAGGAAATTTTATTCATGGAAGAATATTCTGTTGCGTATTTTATCAAATCCTAGTTCTTTGAATATTATATTAAATCTTTCGCAGATAAATGTAGTAAAGGAGTTGAAGAAGATTGTTCAAGAAAGTAGTTTCAATTAGTCTTATTATTATCCTTGTACTATTACTTGCTAATCCTGTAACTGTGAACGCAGCTCCTGTTACAGAGGAACAGCTAGAAGACTCTATTGTAAAGGCCGGAAATTATTTGATGTCTCTTCAGACAGATCGGGGATTATGGCAGGCTGGAATTAGGATCAATCCAAGGGAAACCGCGTATTTTATGATAACTGCCAAGTATTTACATATAAAAGGTATTGAAAATGATTTGCGAACATCAGCAACATGGCTTTTGAAGCATATCAATGAAGATGGAGGCTGGGGATTTTTTGATGAGGGTGGAAAGTCAGAGGTTTCTATAACTGCTATAGTTAGATTAGCGTTGATTGTAAATGGTGTAGATGAAGGATGTGAAGAACTAAAAAGAAGTGCTATCTTTGTAGAAAATAATGGCGGATTAAAAAATTCAGATATCTTCTGTAAAACATTCTATTCACTTTTTGACCTTTACGGAGAACCTTGGGAAAGTCCGCAGTCAGAAATATTTTTCCCAGACCTGTCAATATTGTACTTAGATAATACCGATGAGCGCAGTCCATATTCCAGTATGGCATGGGGACGAGAGGCTGGTATTGCCATGAGTGTAATCAAAGAGTATCAAAAAAGAGAAAATCTACATATAAAGGCACAAGAGTTTAATTTAGCCGAGCAATGGATGGTATCACACCAATTAGAAGATGGGTGCTGGTATACTCTTTTGGGTACCTGCCTTAATATGATTGCATTGTATGAAATAGACAGCGTAAAACATGAACCACGAATTAGTAAAGGCATGGCGTGGATTAACAGTAACAGGGATCCTGATGGGTATCAAAAAAGATTTGTATTAAGTGTCTGGGATACATCGTTTGCCATTAGTGCTTTACGTAAATCAAATTTAGATTCTTCGGCTGAGAGCCTGCTAAAAGCAGCAACCTGGATAATGAATGCTCAGACTCAAGGAGGGGGCTACAATTGGTCAAATGTCCCTTCAGGTGGCTGGTCATACAATGAATATAATATACTCTATCCTGATAACGATGATACCGCATTAGTCATTACTGCATTAAATGATTTGCGTTTTACCTCGTATTCTACTGAATATAGGAAAAGAATGGCTATAGAGAAAGGAAAAGAATGGCTTTTATATATGCAGAACGATGATGGAGGCTGGGGAACCTTTGAGCGGTTTGATGGCGATAAGGTTTATAAAGATCCGACAGAATCAACAGAGGATCCAAGCGTAGCTGATATTACAGGACATGTACTGACCGCGCTGGCCTCATGTGGTTACACTGTAGATGATCCTGTTATACAAAAGTGCATCGAATATATTAAGAAGGATCAAAATGACCAAGGAGCCTGGTATGGGAGATGGGGACTGTGCTACTTATATGGCACCTCCTGCATCCTGCAAGGTTTATCGGACATAAATTATGATATGACCGATGAATTCGTTGTAAAGGCGGCAGATTGGATTATTGCTCAACAGAATGATGATGGAGGCTGGGGAGAACATTTTGCAAGGTGGAGTGAGAAGAATGGAATTACTTTTACTGAGATGGGACCAAGTACTCCAGAACAGACTGCCTGGGCGATTATGGCACTAATGAAAGTAGATCCGGATAAATACATGAAGCAAATTGAAGCGGGGGTACAGTATATAATTGAAAATCAGGAGGAGTATGGAGGCTGGGAACATCCATATTATACCGTTCTTGGGCTGAATCCGTATAAGAATCCTTATTATCCTTATTATTTTTCATTAGCAGCTCTTTCTGATTACGCAAAAATTAAGGGAATTGCTATTAATTCACCTGCCGAAAATGGGGAAATTAGAATGGATCGGGGAACTTATTTAATGATAGATAAATTTTCCTATGAAGATGTTGCTGAAGATGCAATGAGCTCAATAAAAAAAGGTGTTCTAAATATCAATTTTGAAGAAACCGGGAAAAATAAATTTTTATTAGGTTTATATAATGATAGCAAAGATGAATTAAAGGATGTAATTGTAACAGTCTATGATGAAAGTAATAATGATATTATTGTGGCTTATGATTTTGATACTCTAAAAGAAGAAGAAAGAATATCAAAAAGCCTTTCCTTCTCCAGTGAAAAAGAGAATCAGAAAAATTTAAAAATTGTATCCACATATACAGCGAGAGGACAAGAGAGAGAAATAAGTGATAGTTATCAAGTTTCTTTGACCAAGGAAAGCAATGTCAATATTTCGTCTTCAACAATTATTATTGTTATTATAGTGCTGCTGTGTATTTGTTTGTTTGCAATATTCAAAAATACGAATAAACAATTGATTAAATTTGCTTTTAAGAATTTAAGAAGAAACAGAACCCGTACAATTCTGACTTTTATAGGAATTGTGATCGGAATCTCTGCCACGGCTGGTTCTATATCATTAGGACAAGCGTTTGACCAAAAGTTAAGAAAGGACTTTGAAAGCTTTGGAGCCGGTAGAATTATTGTACTGCCAGAGAAGATAGATATCAGTGTTTCTCCGCCAGCACAAACATTTGAAAAATCAGCATCGTTACGTCTGGACGATGATGTGGTGGATGAACTTAAAAAAATTGAAAATGTTAAGAGTGTCTGCCCCGTTATGAATTATGAGACGACAGTTACCTTTAAGGGCGAGAGTACAAATTGCTTTATCCAGTTTGTAGACCTTGACACATTCCATCAGATGACACCATTAAAAATTGGCAAAGGAAGTGTTTTGGAAAAAGGGGACGGTCTGACAGCAAATGTTGGATATGATATAAGTACAAAGGCTTTTTCCGAGACAATAGAAGTTGGCGATACATTAAAAATTGGTAATCTGGAAGTCAAAACAAAAGGAGTTTTTCAAGAGACAGATGGGCTGTCAGGAAGGATAGAGTCCATTGTGACACCAAATATTGTGATTTACCTTCCGCTGGAGATGGCTGATAAATTTGTGAGTAAAGATTATTATGATGTAATCGAAGTGAAGGTAATTGATAAAAATGAAACAAAAGCAACGGATGAAAAAATCAACAACATTTTGGAAGATGAGTATCCAAATCAAATTTTTAGCACTGTATATACTGAAAAGTTGCAAAGTACAGTTTCAGAAATACTCTATCAATTTGATCTAATTATATCATTCATTGGAGTATTCTGTTTGCTGGTAAGCGGAATTGGTATTATGAATATGGTCATTGTAAATATAACGGAACGACGTCAGGAAATAGGAATTATGATGGCAGTAGGAGCTCCAAATAAGATAATTATGAAAACTTTAATTTTAGAGTTAATATTCCTTGGAATTATGGGGGGGATTGCAGGCTTTGTCGGAGCCTTATTGGTGGTGTTAATTACACAGTATATTGCACAAATATTAACGGTACCTAATTTTGCATTTATATTGAGTCTATCCCTTTTCTTAGGACTAGCAATTGTTTTATTCTTTGGAGTGGTTCCAATTAAAAAAACACTGAAAAAAGAACCAATAGAGGCATTGAGATGAGGTGGATAGATGATCATTAAAGCTCGAAATATATCAAAAGTTTATAACCAGAATTCAGAAACTGAATTTTTTGGTATCAGGGATGTATCATTAGAAATAGAAAAAGGCGAATTAATTGCCATTGTAGGTCCCAGTGGAGCGGGTAAAACAACTTTATTTAACATGTTGGGAACCCTGGATACTCCTACCTTTGGGCAATTGGAAATTAAGGACAAGAATATTTTGAGTCTGGATTATAACGAAAAGTCAAAACTTCGTAATGAAGTGATAGGATTTATATTTCAACAGTTTCGCTTAATACCTACCTTATCTGCCTTAGATAATGCATTGCTACCTATTCTTGTTAGTGAATCAGGAATTGATTTGCCTAAAAAAGAGAAAGCGATTCAATTGTTTCATAAGTATGGATTGAAAAATCAGTTAAACAAATACCCCAGCCAGTTATCCGGGGGAGAGCAGCAAAGAGTGGCGATTATCAGGGCTTTGGTTAATGAACCTGATATTATTTTGGCGGATGAACCAACTGGGAGTTTGGATAGCAAAATGTCAGAGTTTGTATTTGATACCTTACAACAGATTCATGAGGAAAACGGTAAGACTGTCATTTATATTACGCATAATATGAATCTAGTTAAAAAGGCCAGTAGGATTATTAAAATTGAAGATGGGAGTGTGATTTTAGATGAAACATGTGAGTATTAATGCCCCGGCAAGCTCATTCGAGGCAGCCAGGAAAGCAATTGATGCTGGAGCGGATGAAATTTATTGCGGTGTGCGCTTAAAAGGAATTAAGCATGTTACTTTTAATGGCAGACCAAGCTATGGTAGCCTTGTAGACTTTGCTGAGTTAGCAAAAGTTACAGAGTATGCCCATGCCAGGAATAGCAAGGTAAACTTTTTACTTAATCTACCATTTATGGCTGATATTTTGGAATTTCTGGCAAAGCCGCATATAAGACAGGCAGTAAAGGCAGAGGTAGATAGTTTTATAGTAGCTGACTTAGGTTTGATTTTATTATTAGAACAGATGAAAGTGAAAACGCCAATACATATAGGAAGTTTTGCTACAGTTAGAAATCAGGAAGCTATTAGCTTTTATTCACAGTTCAATGTAAAAAGAGTTGTTGCCCCGCCAGATACCACATTAAAAGAATTATCTAGCTTGGCCAATAATCCATACAATATAGAAATAGAGGCGTTTATTCACGGTCAGGGGTGCTCTAACGTTAATGGGAATTGCTATTTATCACATTCTTATAAAGCGCAAAGTGTTGAATTCCCGGATGATCCGCTATGGAAATTAGATAACGACAAATCATTTGTTTCAATTGGTATTCGTAATCCCTGTATGTTCACTTTTCAAATGGAGGATTGGAAAAATGGTGAAAAAATGAATCACAACTGTTTGAATTGCTTTCCGTTCTGTTCATTATGTTATCTGCCTGATCTTTTAAAAACGAATGTTTCTGTCTTAAAAATTGAAGGTAGATGCCAGCCAGTAGAATATCAAGAGCGGGTTCCGAGGGAGTATGTGGCTCTAATTAAGCTTTTAGAAAGCAATGATATAAAAGACTATGAGAAGTATTTAGAAAATCTAAAGCGGACTACTCCGGAACTTCAGGGGGTCTGTCAGCTGAAGAAATGTTTTTATGAAAGAGGGTGTATAGATGAATCAGTTAGTACAGTGTATTGATTGTTATGATCTAAAGGATATTGAGAGCATTCAAATTCCACAAGAAACTTCTGAACTACGATTTGGGGATGAATTTTGTTTCAAAAAGTGCTTATCGGATGAACAGTTGGATACAGCGAAAAACTTAACTCAAAAGTATGGAAAAAGATTATCTTTCATATATCCGCGACTGAATGATTATGAAATAAATTTGGTAAAGGAGCAGTTATGTAAGATAAATGCATATGATTTGCCAGTTTATATCATTGCGAATGATTTTGGTATCAGCCAAATCAAAAAATCACTATCTTTAAAGAACTTAAGGGTAATATTAGGCCGGCAGACCATCTCAGTACCAATGAGAGCCAGGCCTGCCATGCCTTCAGTCATGGGGAAGGATAATATAATTTCAAATTTTGCAGATAAGAAATTATTTCATTTATCAAATTTGAATTACAAATTAACTCTAAAATTTTTAAAAAGTAATGATATTTATGGAGTTGAATTCGATTATATCCCTGAGACATTTCCACTAATCAGAAAATTACAAAAAGAGGGTATGCAAATTTATATCCATAAAAGTAATGTAATGGTCGCATTGACCAGAAATTGTCACACAAAAAGAATCATTTGTAAAGAGGATACTGGCTGTGGACAAATTTGTAAGGATAAGAAATACCATTTGTATCACGAAGTAACAGAAGAACTATTTTTGGATGGAAATGCAATATTAGCAGCAATACCATTTAAGGAGGAAGATATTCAAGAATTAGATAATGAGAATCTTAGTTTAGTTGATAGTCATAAATGGATAAAAGAATACATCAAGTAATTCTGGAGGAAATTTAATGAAAAGAATACATCTTTTATTATATAAATACCGGGTATTAATGGGTGTTATCCCGGTAGCTATAGGACTTTTATATTTTGTTTTAGATGAGAACAAGAGGTTTAGTAAGCCAATGCTAGGAATAGGTACAGCGGTCATGTTTATCGGTATAATTTTGAGGATATGGACTGCTATGTATAACTGGGAAAATATCAATTCCGTTGAACCTATAGCAACTAATGGTATTATTACAAATGGACCTTACCGATATTGCAGAAACCCAATGTATTTTAGTGCAATTATCCTTACTCTTGGGTTTAGTTTGATTTTTGGTTCGTGGCAGGTTGTACTTATCGCTGTTTTACCGACTATAGCAGTACATTTGCATCAAATCTATGTAGAAGAGAAATACTTGATGACTATATGTAATGAATTTTACAATACATATAAAAAAAGGGTGCCGAGGCTATTACCATATCATGGCAAAGTTCTTACGATTCCAGTTCAGGGCAAAGCCAATTGGAAACGCGGTCTGCAGAGGGATGCTGGACCAATCTTCGGAGGAATTGTATTCGTGTTTTTAATCGCCATTTTAATACCTTTTTTAAAGTATGATTACCTATTTCTTGGAGTTGCCGTTGTAGTCACTGTTATTTTAAACTTTATCATTGTGGGAAAAATAAAGTCAGATGCAGATAAAGTTAAAATGATACCATCAACGGCTCCGCCGCATGTATTATTGCAACCCTTACGATATATATTGTTTTCAACCAAAAAGTATATTGATAGTTTAAATATAGATAAGGGAATTGAAAATCATGTGGTTTTGGATTTAGGCTGTGGACCAGGATATTATTCTTTACCTTTGGCAGAGAATATTAATGGAACTGTGATTGCTATGGATATCAGAGAAAAAATGCTTCAGATAACTAAAAGTAGAGCTGAAAAGAAGAATTTGAATAACATCAGATATATAAAGGGAGATAGTAGTAAGATTGATTTGTCAGATAATTCTGTTGATCTAATCTGCATTAACCTAGTTCTTGGCGAGATTGTTAAGTTGGATGAAAGTATAAATGAAATAGCAAGAATATTGAAACCTCTGGGGCGAATCAGTATAATGGAATCTATCTTTGATGATCATTATATGAATGTGCAGGAAGTAAAGGAACTATTTAAAAAGAAAGGTTTTTCTTTCGAGTTGGTAGAGAAGAAAAGGACTTATTATATTCTTGAGGCTCACAAATAAAACTTTAGAAGGAGATAGCTATGAAATTAAAGTATGATTGTATGAAGTATTTAAAGAGGCAGAAAGAACCATGGGTAGAATATGGTATCAGTAAATTTCTTGAACAGGATGAGAATGTTGCAAAGGAAAAGAAAAAGCGGTTACTAGAATGTGATGAAGTAAAAGAGACCGTAGAAATTGTTGAACAGTGGCCAGAGCCACCATTGGTCAGACATAATGACGTAAATCATCCTATTCACAAAGCACATCTTTTACTGGAAATGGGATTGGATCGTTCAGATAAGGTGCTACAGGACCTGGCAAATAAAATCTTTGAAAATCAAAATGAAGAGGGTGTGTTCCTATCATTATTACATGTTCCAGAATCGTATGGAGGTGCGAAAGAGCCGCATATGGACTGGTTAATGTGTGATTTTCCCTTACTAATCCATTTTTTAATAGCATTAGGATATAAAGAGGATGAACGAGTAAAGAAAGGGATTCAATTTTTAATATCAAAAGCAGAGGATAATGGATGGAGATGTTCTGGATCTGTCAATAAATTCCGTGGACCAGGGAGAAAAACAGATTATTGCCCAGTGGGATCACTGTGGTCTTTACAAGTTTTTTCATTGTTATCAGAATATCACAATGAAGAATTTGTGAAAAATGCTATTGATTCAATTTGTAATCATTGGATAAATACAAAGGAACGAAAGATATATATGTTTGGAATGGGAACCGATTTTAAAAAGTTGAAATACCCTAATCACTGGTATGATATCATTCATGTTGTTCAAGTATTAAGTAAATTTGAATATGCAAGGCAACAGGTAGCTTACAATGAAATGCTAAACATAATATTGGAAAAACAAAACGAGGATGGCTCTTTTATCCCGGAATCACAATATACAGGTTATAAAGGCTGGGATTTTGGACAGAAAAAGGTGTCATCGCCTACATTAACTTTAGCTATAGCTAGATTGGCAGCAAATATCTAAATGCAGTTTAGTAGATTGTATATTTAAGGAGGAGTATATGTTTGCAGGAATTGATATTGGCTCCAGTTCTACCAATGTTGTTTTTATTAATAGTGAAAAAGAAATAATATGCTATGAGGTAATTCCAACAAGTCCGAATCATAAAGAATCCGCCCAAAAAGCAGTAAGCTCATTATGTGAAAAGAACAATCTTTCGGAGTCTGATATAACTTATCTTGTGAGTACTGGATATGGAAGAAAAAATGTGAATGAAACCGCTAAAAATGTCACGGAAATATCATGTCATGCCAAGGGTGCAATACACTTCTATCCACAAGCACGAACAATTTTAGATATTGGTGGACAGGACAGCAAGGTAATAAAAGTGAATGAACATGGGAGAGTTGAAGACTTCATAATGAATGAAAAGTGTGCTGCTGGTACCGGTAGGTTTCTTGAGGCCATGGCAAGAATTCTGGATGTTCGTGTTGACCAGATGGGGGAACTGTCAGCACATGCTACTAAAGAGGTTAAGCTAAGCAGTGTCTGTACAGTATTTGCAGAGTCTGAAGTTATATCTAAGATAGCTGAGGAAAATACTATCGAAGACATTATTAATGGGATTCATGATTCTGTATGTTGCAGAACCGTTGCACTGTTAGAAAAAGCAAAGATAGATCCTCTTGTTGTTATGACTGGTGGAGTAGCCAAAAATAAAGGTTTGGTTTATAAACTAGAAAAACAAATTGGACAAAAGGTCTATGTGCCTCCAGAACCTCAAATAGTCGGTGCGCTTGGCGCCGCTCTTATTGCCTTAGAAGAATATGAGAAAAAGGGGGGATCCATTGAAAGTGAGACAAAGTGATATACATCTGGGTTATTTATGCGGGAATAATTTACCCTATGAAATATTCCGCACATGCGGTATAAAGCTCACAAAAATAAATTGCAATGGTCAGGTGTCAAGTAATTCCAAAGTTCATTTTCCTACATACATGTGCTCATATGCAATGAATTGTTTAGAATTATTAACAGAAGATAGTGACCATGATGGATATATTTTTGAGAATAAGTGTCATGCAATGATAGCTTTGTATGAGTATTTACGCGAGTATATGCCACATAAGAAACTATTTATGTTTAATACAGCAAAAACCAGTTCCAGACATGTTGGGGAAAATTACTGCAATGAGATATCCAGATTAATAAAATTTTTGGAGATAGAATTTAATATATCAGTTACTGACCAAGCGTTGGAATTTAATAGAATTAATTTAATAAATGATCTTAATCAAAAAAGAAAAATGATTGATCATATTGTAAAGAACTCAATCTCATTGGCTTTATCAGACATTGAAGTTCTTGAGAAGCAAACAGCAGAGCCTTTTGAGATAGATGTGGAATTAAAAAAAATTGATGAGCGAAAGCCAACAAATGGACAGGGTGCCAAAATTCTATTATGTGGGATGCACATTAACCCTTTGGATATTATTGACGTGATTAATGAGTATGGAGGTAAAGTAGTTTTATATGATAATTTCGAGAACAACGAATTAGATAACACCAATTTTAGTAATCGGTCTGAAACGGCAGTTTTTAAACAACAGGAAAATCTTACGTGCAATTGGAATCCAGGATGGCTACAGTCATTTGAAAATAAACTTGCCAGATATAGTATTAAAGGCATTATATTTTCGACTATTAAGTTCTGCCCAACTCAGTCATATGGAGTGATACTTCTAGCTAATTTGGCAAAGAAAAGAAAGATACCATTCTTAGTATTAAATGATTCTTTTTCAAGCAATTGTTCGGCGCAGGTTCGTACAAGAATTCAAGCCTTTCTAGAGTGCTTATAATGAGGTGGGAGAGATATTAGATGGATATTAATGAACAATATTACGAAGATTTTTATTTCAGCTTAATTAAATTTCAATATAGGTTTTATCGTGATATGGCTAAGAAGCAAGGAAAAATTATTTTTAAGGATATAGGATTTCCGCAAGAATTAATTTTAGGCGCAGGGCTTATGCCGGTCATTGTAGAGTCAATGATTGGATTGCTTCCCCCAACAATAATAAATGAAAAAGGTTTTGATAAGGCAAATAGTATATTTTATGATACGGGGAGTTGTAGTTTTCATCGCTTAGCTCTGTCGGCCATTCACAATAACTTGGTCGAATTGCCAAATGCCTTTATAGGTTTAAATGCATGTCAGGAAGTAGTTAATGATTTTTTTGTTATATCCAATGAGCATCAAATACCTTTTTATGCTGTTGACTTACCATATGAAAGAACAAAGGATGCAGTATTGTATGTTGAGAAACAATATGAAGAGGCATTTGAAAAGCTATGTAAACTCTCGGACGAAGGCGTGAATTATTCGAAATTAATAGAAACTATTAAACTTTCCAATGCAGCGTCAAACTATTTTAGAAAGGCTAATAGTATCAGAAAAGAATATCCAGGATTGATTTATGGTGGACCAATGCTCAAATTTGTCAATCTTGTCATGATGTTTGGGGCAGAAGGTGCTTTACAGGTGGCCCGTGAATATTATGAAACATGTAGTAGGTATGCTCAATCTGGAGAGAGAAAGGTAAATTCAAAATGTAAAATTTTGTGGTGCAACATGGGGATCAACTATGATGATAAATTTTATGAGTACATTGAAAAAGAGCTAGGAGCAATGATTGTAATAGAGGAATTCAATATATTGCCAGAAGTAGAAATATCCACGGATAATCCTTTTTTAGGACTAGCTGAAAGAACGCTAAATACTTCCTTTATAAGCGATGCGAGATTGCGGGCTGAGAATTTAGTGAAATTAGCTAATGATTATGATGTGGATGGTGTTGTGTTTTTTTCTCATATGAATTGCAGGTTCTTTAATTCAAAATTAAATATTTTAAAGAAATATTTAAATGAAAAGGGTATTCCTATAATAGAACTCAGTGGAGACTGTATAGATAAACGAAGCTATAATAGGGCGCAACTAATAACCAGACTAGAAGCCTTTGTGGAAATGATTTCTTAGGAGGATGAATATGTTTAAAAGCTTAATTGATATGTTAAACACTAATAAGTCAGACGATGTGGGAATTACTTTTATTTTAAATGAGAATAGTGAAAAATTTGTATCTTATAATAATTTGTTTGTAAAGGCTGCATGTTCGCTGCATGTACTGCAGAGCAAAGGGATTAAGCCAGGAGATAAAGTGATACTTCAAATTGAAGATTTGGAAAAATATATTTATTCATTGTGGGCATGTATTTTAGGGGGGATTATCCCGATTCCGTTGTCAGTTGGGATTACTGATGAACAAATTGCAAGATTATTTAGGGTTTATAATTTATTTGAACAGCCATATGTACTGACTACAGATGGTGTTTTTAAAACAGTCAAAAGATTTGAAGAAAATACATCCCATGAAATAATTGGAAAATTTGATCATAAACAAGTTATACTTTATGATGAAATTGATCAAGGAATTGAAAAGGGGAATATATACGAAGCTGACTTGGATGATATCGCTCTTATTATGTTTTCATCCGGATCAACCGGGGAACCCAAAGGTGTCAAAACGACACATAGAAATATCTTAGTGACAAATGAAGATTTAATCGAGAAATTCAACGTTGATTCAAGTGATGTTTCATTACATTGGATGCCATTAACCCACATGGTTGGAATCGTTTTCTGCCATCTATTTCCGATAATGACATCAACACCGCAATACTTAATGGACAAAATGGTGTACATTAGATCACCAAAAATTTGGCTTAATAAAATATGCGAACACAGAGCGACTATATTATTAACTGCCAATTTTGGTATGAAATATTTAATGTCAAAGGTTGATAAGAATGAAAATAATGGTTGGGATCTATCGCATATCAAGGTAATTACAATTGGAGGCGAACTATTGTCCTCTTCGTTGTTTGATTCGTTCCTTATATTCTTTAAAGATTATGGGATTGAGAAATGTATGATTAGCCCGGTATATGGAGTGACAGAGGCAATGGTTGCGGCCTGTGTATCCCAAGAAAAAGTAATTAATTCGTATTGTTTGGACAGAGGTAGCCTGTCTATTGGTTCAGATATAAAAGAAAATCTGCAGGAAGGAATTACCTTCGTTGGACTTGGTACTCCGCCCAAACGTTGCAAAGTAAGAATCTGTGATAACGAAGATAATATTTTAGCGGAGGGAAAAGTAGGTCATATTCAGGTTAGTGGCCCTAATGTTACCCCCGGGTATTATCTGCCTGTAAATGATGCATTTTCTGCGGATGGCTGGTATAAAACTGGAGATGTCGGATTTATTCAAAATGAGGAGGTTATCATTACAGGGCGTGCAAAGGAAATGATAATCGTGAATATGGTCAATTACTATCTATTTGATATTGAGTCAGTGATAGAAAAGGTAGATCATTCACTAGTTGGAAACATAGCAGCCTGCGGTATCATAAATAAAGATACATTAGAGGATGATGTTATATTATTTATCCAGAATGAAGGCAATGAACAGCAAAGATTGAGTGAATTGATATCAGGAATTAAGTATTCAGTTAAATCTAAGATAGGACTGGATATTAAATATGTAATTCCTTTAAAAGAGTTACCAAGAACAGGAGTTGGCAAGGTTGGTCGTATAGTTTTAAAGAATAGATATTTAAACGGGGAATTTAATGAAATTATTGCCAAAACAAATTTAATATCAACAGATAAAAAAAATGAATCGGATGAACAGTATAATGGAATTGATGTCAGTGAAAAATTAATAGAAATTATTAAGTCGGTACTGAAGATTGAAAATGTCATGTTATCAGATAATATCTTTGAACTGGATGTACAATCACTGACGGCTATGCAGATTGCTGTGGAAATTGAAGACTATTTCGGTATTCTTTTTGAACTCAGGGGTTTATACGAAAATCCATCAGTTGAGGATATATCAAATAAAATTATAGAATTACTAGTTGAAAAGTCAACTGCAAATGGGATTTAAGAAAAGTACCCTTAAATATTAGCTAAGAAATTGAATGAATGAAATATTATAAGAGAAGAGTGGGATATCTCCTCTTATAATATTTTATAAATTTAAATGGGCGGCGATAGCAGAGATATGGATCATTTCAAGGAAATGGGATTTTAATATATCTTCAGAAGAAGGTGTCAAAGTAGGAGGGGATGTAAAAAGGGTTCTGGTGCAAAAATAAAATCTGTGATAATATTGCAGTAAAATTAAAAAGAGGTAACTGAATTGCCACAAAATTTATTTAAGTGGAAGCATTTTGAATCAGGAATAATTCTGTTATCTGTTCGTTGGTATTTAAAATAACCGCTAAGTTATAGAATACTTATTGAAATGATGATAGAAAGAGCTTAACAGTGAATCATACAACAATAATGAGCTAGGTACATAAGTATTCTCCAATAATTAATGAGAAAGTCAGAAAGCATCTTAAGCAAACAAATGATTTATGGAGGATGGATGAGACATATATAAGATAATGGCAAAGATTTCTATTTATATAGAGCGATGGATTCGTTTGTTTAAGTTAAATTTCAGTTTATAAAATATTTGCACCAGAATCTTACAGCTAGGTTCCTCTCTCGCTGTTTTTATGTGATTTTGGGAGATGGTCGTTTTTCGCCCCCCCTATATTGCAATAAATCATTCTGCGTATTTATATCATTTAACGGTCTCAACACATGTGGAGACGGTTGTCCTATTATCCCACAAAAATGCAGATGGTTTTATTAGCGTAAGAATGGAATATGAGGACGGTGTTGATAGGCTACCAGAGCGAGTAACTTACTCAATGATACAGGACTATATAGAAGAAAAATACGGATTTAAAGTTCATACTACTTATATTGCTGAGGTTAAGCGTTCATTAGGTTTACCTATGTATGATGCACCTAACGCAGTCGATGAATTGAAGCACCCATATAAACAAGCACCAGCGCATAAGGTAGATGCAATAAAGGACGCACTTAAACATTTCGGGGTTACATGAGTAAGTAATAGTGAATTAAAATGAGACCTCTATCAGAATGTAATATAATTCAGAGTAGGCCTATTTTATTAGCCCGAGGCTTTGCTGATTATCTTTATCCATCTCGCTCCGAATATTTACGGTATTAAGGATAACCAGTGTTTACAAAGGTGATATTGCTATAAAACTGTTTTCTGGTATATTATAGTAGAAAAGATATATTCGCTTGATAGGATACTTAGCTCACTTAAGATGCGATTCTTTTTATGACCACCAGTATAGAAGCTCACCGTATAAAAGTAATGAATAATACAACTGGTTTGTTGAGCAAATGAGATAATAATTGGATAAAGAAAAAGAGATTTGAGGTGTAATCAATGATTGGATTAAAACGTGGAATTGTTGAATTACTTGACCACCAAACGGAATGGGAATTAAATGCAAAGGAAATCATAGTCAAACTAAAGGATATTTTTGGTGATCTAGCAACTGATATACAGCACGTCGGCAGTACAGCCATTCGTGGCATAAAAGCCAAGCCGATTATTGATATTGCTGTCTCAGTGGCTGACTTTACCGAGGTTGAAACGCTTACTGCTGTATTGAAAGCGGAGGGTTTACTTCGTCGTGGATGGGAAGATGATACTCAGATGCTATTTGCAATCGGGGATTATTCCAAGTCGGATGGCATCGTGACGCACTTTATCCATATTGTCAAAACGGACAGTACCGAATGGTACAACTATATTAACTTTCGTGATTACCTTAACACAACACCAAGCATAGCAAAAGAGTACGAGGCTCTGAAAATAAATCTGGCAGCTGAAAATCCGCACGATAAAGGTAGAGAAAAATATCTTGTGGGCAAGCATGATTTCGTTACCACCAAGTTAAATGAAGCAAAGATATGGGCAGATTTCGGACGAAGATTCACAAAGATTGAACCTATCATCAAAGGTTGGTCTGAGGATAAAAAATATTGCGTAACCAAAGCTGATGGAATTAAATATCTGCTTCGCATCTCACCAATAGAACGATTTGAAGGGAGAAAATCACTGCTTTCTATGTTGCAACAGGTTGCAGATTTAGACATTCTGATGTGTAAACCCATTGAGTTTGGCACTTGTTCAGATGGGGTCTACTCGCTTCAAAGTTGGATAGATGGTGAAGATGCAGAAAGTGTTATACCACTTCTGACTGAAACAGAACAATATGCCTTGGGGTTTCAATCGGGCGAAATGCTACGAAAAATGCACTCGATTCCTGCTCCATCAACGAAAGAAGATTGGGCAACTCGTTTTAATCGCAAAACAAATATTAAGATTAAGAAATATCGTGAATGTGGCCTCAGATTTGAAGGTGACGAAAAAGTTATTGAATACATAGATAATAACCGTGACTTGATTAATAACCGCCCTCAATGTTTTCAGCACGGTGATTATCATATTGGTAATTTAATGATTGAAAATAAAAATATAGTTATTATTGATTTTGACAGATATGATTTTGGTGACCCTTGGGAAGAATTTAACCGGATTGTTTGGAGTGCTACAATAAGCCCACATTTCGCAACAGGGCAATTAAACGGTTATTTTGGAGGAAGGCCTCCAATAGAGTTTTTCAAACTACTCGCATTTTATATTGCAAGCAACACACTATCCTCTATTTACTGGGCCATACCATTTGGACAAAAAGAAATAGATACTATGATGAAGCAGTCACAAGATGTGCTTACGTGGTTTAACAATATGAAAAGTCCTGTTCCTACGTGGTATTTACAAGAATTTTATATCCAATATATTGATGGTGTTCCGTTTAAGCTTAAATCATCGTTTGATTTTTCATTTATCCGTAAGTATGGCAAGGTGTTTAAAGTGTTTGATGACCAAGATTCGGGAAATATTTGTTTTGGTTTACAAAGTGGCGAAAATAAGTATTTTATTAAATTTGCGGGTGCTCCAACGGAAAGAGCAGGTGTTAGTGCTGAAGAGGCCATCAGCAACCTAAAACAAACTACGCATATTTATCAGGACTTAGCACACCCTACTTTGATTAGATTTATTAATGCAGAGGAAGTCGGTGGGGGCTTTGCTGTTATTTATGAGTGGGCAGACGGAGAATGTATGGGTAGAATGTATCCATTATCAAGGAAAAAGTTTATGCAGATGTCACTTGATGTAAAATTGCAAGTGTTTAACGAAGTTTTGGCTTTTCACGCTTATGTTGCGAACTGCGGCTATATTGCAATAGATTTTTATGATGGTAGCATTATGTATGACTTTAATAGAAAGAAAACTACGATTTGCGATATTGATTTTTATGCAAAGAGGCCTTATATAAATCAAATGGGTAGAATGTGGGGCAGTACCCGATTTATGTCGCCAGAGGAATTTGAACTTGGTGCAACCATAGATGAAGTTACAAATGTTTATCTGATGGGGCAAACTGCGTTTACGTTGTTTTCAGATAGCAATCACTCAGAAGATGTATGGCCTTTAAATAAAAAGCTATATAATGTTGTGCAAAAGGCTATTAGTAATAACCGCATAGAACGTCAGCAGTCTATTAATCAGTTAATTGTTGAATGGAAGGAAGCGAATGAGATGCAAAATTAGGCAAGCAATGTCTTATGATATTGGACTAGCTTTTGACGTCAGTATAAAGTTAAATTTGATTATATTATCTAAATATTAGAACGCTCAAATTTGTGTGATAGATGAGAGGATTTTCATTGAATCTCCTTTTATAATTGTTGGTGAAGGGGGGAGATAGAATGGATTGGAACATAAGACTGAATCGTGCACTTGATTATGTTGAGAACCACTTAAGTGATAAAATTAATTTTGATTATGCTGCACAGTTAGCGTTCTGTAATCGCAATGACCTTTCCAATATGTTCTTTGTAGTGACTGGAGTACCGCTGAACGAATACATCAGGCGCCGACGTCTTTCGCTTGCGGCGTTGGAATTACAAAATAGTGATGAAAAAATAATAGATATTGCATTGAAGTATGGCTATTCATCGCCAACAGCATTTAACAGGGCGTTTCAAAGTCAACATAAGGCATCACCTCAGTATGCAAGAAGTCGAAACATCTTTATCTCTGCATATCCACGAATCTCCTTTCAAATTACTATAAAAGGAGAGTGCACTATGAAGTGTAGAATCGAGAAAAAACCAGCGTTCAAAGCTGTTGGGGTGAAGAAATCTTTTCGCAACGATACGGGTGAGAATTTAATCCCTACTTTTTGGCGTGATTTACCAAAGGAAACCTATGACAAAATCATTGAACAGGCCGGAGGAGAACCGAAAGGATTGTTGGGCTTGTGCGCTAACTTTGATGGAAAACATCAATTCGACTACTATATTTCAGTTTCAACCAAAAACTCTGACATACAAGGTTTAGAGGAGGTACAAATTCCGGAAGCAACTTGGGCTATATTTGAAGCTGATGGAGCGCTTATGGACCTTTTGAATAGAATATGGCAGGAGTGGTTTCCATCTTCCGGTTACAGACGTGCAGATGAATCTATACCAGATATAGAAGTCTATTTTGACTATGACTTTCCAAAGGAAAATTACACTTATGAACTTTGGTATCCTGTTGTAAAGGAATAGTTAGAGTATAATCATTTATGGGAAAGTAATATAATAGCTACCGAGTTCTTATGGTAAATATCACACTAAAGTCAATACCCGCAGAAGGTTTTATTAACCACCTGCGGGTCTTTATCTGTCTAGCTGTCAGACAATATCATTAAAGCCCTGAGGCCATCCTTATCCCGTGTTACTAAGTACCTTATTAAATCGTTTATAAGAAGCAAGGGGGACGGTTCTTTTTGCTTTATCTATGGCAAAATGATATAATGTTTGTGAAGTGATACAAATGCCCAGAAAAGATAGAGTTCAAAGTCCGACAAACTATTATCATATAATGCTTAGGAGAAACAATAGAGAAAATATTTATAGTATAGATAAGCAAAAAAGGTTATTCCTTGATTGTTTAAAAAACAAGAAGAAGAGCAATTGATTGAGGTTGCAGCTTATTGCCTTATTGATAACCATGTTCATATTATAATTAAAGCAGAGTTGAATAATTTAGTAAAAACTATTAAGGGAATTAATATAAAGTATGCAATGAGCTTTAATTTACAGCATAATAGAATAGGGCATGTTTTTCAAGATAGATATAGAAGTGAGATTATTACAGGTTATTAGATATATTCATAACAATCCTGTAAAGGCAAAAATGGTGAAGTCTCCTGAGAATTATATATGGAGTAGTTTTACAGAGTATATTAAAGAAAATATAGTAATTAGATATCAACAAAAAAGGTTTATATTAGGATATTTTTCAAATAATCAAGATTGATTTGCTGAATTTCATAGGCAAAAAGATGATAATGAGTACATGGATATGAAGAAGGATATTGAGAAAGATAGACTTGATTCAAAATCTGATAAAGGGTAGTAGGTTAAACCATAGGCAGATTGCAAATCTTTTAGAAATAAGTAATAGTGCAGTACACAAAGTCAGCTTGAAGGAAGAGAAGCAAAAAGAACCGTCCCTTTTGCTTTATGAGTATGATAGAAAACCTCAACTACATCAAGAAATTTGGATTGGAAGGAGAATGATTATGAATCAGAAGTTATATGAATTTGAAGCGGAGATCAAAAAAGTACCAGATATCGACGGCGCATATATTGAGATCCCGTTTGATGTAAAAGCGGAATTTGGAAAAGGCAGAGTGCCTGTTACCGCTACTTTCGATGGAGAGCCGTATGAAGGAAGTCTCGTCAAAATGAAAACACCGTGTCATATTATCGGGATTAGGAAAGAAATCCGTGCGAAAATCGGCAAACAGCCAGGTGATATAATAAAGGTAACCATTCAAGAAAGAACAGTTCAGAAATAATTGAATCCAAAAGATAGTGCACAGTAATTTTATAGAAGACGATTGTGTTATGGTCACAATCGTAGAAGGAGAGAACTCAAAATGAACAAATTTTTTAAACCAAAGGTTATCCTGCCTATTATTCTGGGAGTTATTATCGGCGGACTGCTATTTGCCTTAGGTGAGTACGATGATGCGCCGGGATTGTGTGCTATTGGATTGTCAGTAGGGTTTATTCTAATTATGCTTGGTGTCAATAAAACAGGCATTATTAAAAAAGGACTGCTTACTCCAATATTGATATTGTTTTTCGCTGCTTTTATCGCATTGATCACCACATCAATCTTACTTGATGGCGAGTTCAGTGACAAACCGTGGTATTCCGCTTTTGGGTTCGTGGTGGCCATCGTTTTGTTACTCATGGGGTTACTAAGAATACGAATATTTGACAAATCAAAATCATAGGAGTGTGGTTGAAATGTGGCAATGTCCAAAGTGCGGTCGTGAGTTCAAAAACATAGAACAAGATCACTTTTGCGTGAAGTCGAATAGCATTGAAGAATATATCGACGCACAATCGGAAGACGTGCGGCCTCTGTTGCAAAGTATCCGAGAAACCATCCGCGCAGCCGCGCCGGAAGCCATAGAGAAAATCTCGTGGCAGATGCCGACGTTCTGGCAGGGTGAGAACCTCATCCATTTCGCGGCGTTCAAAAAACACATCGGGCTATACCCCGGCGGCGAAGCCACGTCCGAATTTAAGGAGCGTCTCGCAGGATATAAGACTAGCAAAGGAGCGATTCAGCTACCACTTGGTAAGCCGATAGATTATGAACTCATCAATGACATCGTGCGGTGGAGGATAAAAAAAGCGGAGGGTTAAATATGCCAGACTTTACATCCGAAGAGTTGAGCGAATCCCATCGGGTCTTGATGTTCACGCTCCACAAGTGCGAGAAGATGGACTCAACGAAACTGATTGAGAAGAAACAAGACCAAAAGCGTAGGAGAAGGGTCGTGCAAAAGAAGAAGTCGATATTATCTTTTGCCAATTCGTCAAGCCAGCGAATTTTCTGTATGGGCGGATATTCGATCCCCTCCACACGAATGCCGTAGATTGCACCTAAATTAATATAGTTACTTGTAAACAACTTGATGTTTGAAAAGCAGAACATATGGGAGTAAAATTTTTTGGTGCATTTATATGAGCTTCACAAAACTGTGACAAATGTGGATTATGTATTTGTAACTGCCCTAAGAAAAATATTAGAATGGCGAATGGATTACCTAAGTTTGGTTTTCATAGTATGTGGTGTCTAAAATGTATATATAATTGTCCTTGTAAGGCGCTTTCACCGAGAATACTGAAGTTTTCGGTTTTATAAAGTGGATTTGATCTAAGATAAACAAAAAAGCTGATGTCATGACAACAACAGCTTTTTTGTTATTAGTGATAATTAATAATTTATCTTATAGCCCATCCTGCAAAGAACCCACCTCTTACAGCTTCTGCCACTTGACCTACTTTGTTGCAATCACCAACAATTGAGGCATTAGGATATTTATCGGCAATCTGGTTTGCCAAGACATTAAGACTTCTCATGCCAAAAGCAGTAATAATTGTATTAGCAGGTATTTCTTCTGTGGTACCATCATTTTCAATTATGACACCATCATTTTTAATTTCAACAATTTTAGAATTCGTTTTAATTTCAACGTTGTAATCAGCCAATTTAAACATCAATGGATTACGATTATCAAGAAGTGCGTTTATGGCTAAGTCAGGCTGCATTTCAACTATGGTAACCTTCTTACCCGCCATGGCAAGTTCTAGAGCACTATCACATCCGGATAGACCACCGCCTGCTATAATAATATTTTCACCTTTCACCTTTTCTAGATTTTTATGAGCATCTATAATGTCAATAACATTGGAGTGACTAATACCAGGGATATTGGGACAAAATGAGTTAGCTCCGAGAGCAATAATTATTTGTTCAGCTTCCATTAATTCGGGGGAATCCTCATTGATCTCTTTTTCAAAGACAATTCTTACTCCTAATTTTGATAATTGACGTATTTCCCATTCAACGAACTCACGAAGCCTGGACTTAAATGGTGGTGTATAGGCCGCTATTAATTGTCCACCAAGGCGATTGCTTTTCTCATATAAGGTTACATCATGGCCTTTTATTGCAGCAACACGAGCCGCTTCCATTCCACCTGGTCCACCACCAATAACAATTACTTTGCGTTTTATCGGAGCAGGTGTAAGGGGATAGTTGGCCTCAAATGCAGCTTGAGGATTAATCGCACAAGAAATTACTCTGTTTTGATAGAGCCTTCCAACGCATATTTCATTACAAAGAAGACAAGGACGCACATCTTCTCTATTATTGGTACGTAGTTTTTCAGGCATATCAGGATCTGCAATTACTTGGCGACCAAACATTGCAAAATCAATTTTTCCTTCAGAGATAAGTTTCTCAGCTGTTTCAGGAGTGTGACTACCTGCGTTAAGAACAGGAATATTCACAGTCTTTTTGATTTCATATGCCGCATTAGCCATACAAGAATCTCCTGTATAGATTGAAGGAACAACCCATTGTTTGTTTTCATAGCAACCTAAGTCAATATCTAAAGCATTAATACCAAGTTTTTCTAGATATTTAGCGATCTCAATACTTTCTTCTAAGGTTCTACCACCATCAAAATCATGGTAAGCGGCCATTCTTAGAAGAATCGGAAAATTAGGTCCTACTTCTTCTCTAATTACATTATATATCTCTGTTACAATACGCATTTTGTTTTCAAAGCTACCACCGTATTGATCGGTTCGTTTATTCCATGCAGGTGTCATGAATTGATCCAAAATATACCCACTGTGAGCATGAATTTCTACTGCATCAGCTTCTGCTAATACGGCATTTCGGCCAGCAATGCGGAAACTGTTAATGATATCTTGGATTTCTTCTAATGTAAAAGCACGGCACATTTGGTCGGGAAAGTAGAAGGAAGGAACTTCTGATGCGCTTACCATTTGAGCATCAGTAAAGGGAAAAGCGTTTCTCCCCAATCCACAACCTAATTGGATACAGACTTTACAATCATGAGCGTGTATAGCTTCACAAATTAGCGACCATCCTTTCATTTGTTCGGGAGTTCCCGCAGTTGTTATATATTCAATCCATGGGTCTGTTTTATTAGTAACATATTGAACCTCTGTAATAATCATACCAAGTCCGCCTTTGGCGCGAGCTTCATAGTAGTCAAGTTGAGCTTTTGAAGGATACCCGTCTCGGTTTTCTGAAAAAGTCCCCATTGGTGCCATTACCATTCTGTTTTTTAGTTTTAGGGTACCGATTTGTCCCCTTGAAAAAAGATTTGGATAATTTGTCTGCATCACTTTCACTCCTTATAATTAATTATTTTATTTATGTTAAAATATTAACATTTTTATGTAACTCATACAATGTGCGAAAAACTAAATCTATGATATAATAAAGTGCATAATGCACTAGGGGGTTTGAGATGAATTTAGAATATATTGAAAAGAGTAAATTGCAGATGTATGAAGCCTATTATCAATCTAGGAATATTATAGAATTGTTGACAGTCGCCGGAACAATTTTAAATAATCCGATTATTGTGACCAGCGCAAGCTATAGGGTAATTCATATGATTAATTCAACAGGGGTTGATAATAACGATCCGATTTGGATCTTTGCAGAAAAATATGGCTATTGTAGTTCGGATTCTATTCATATATTTCGAAAGGCAGGTGTTACATCAGCTGTTCATGAAAGTGACATACCAATCATGATTGACTTTAGTGTAGGGGAGAAAATGCCGAGAGTGATTCAAAAGATAGAAGTAAATAAGAAAATTATTGCATATCTAGGTCTTTTTCAACTTCAAGGTAAAATTGATGATGAAGATATCATTCTCATAGAAACGTTATGCAATATTTTGGCAGTAGCCCTTAAGGCTGATAAAAATGAAATTATTGATTTCCAAGATAGTTTTTATGATAATATTATAATTGAGTTGTTGGAAAATAAAATCTACAGAATCGATATATTAAAAGAGCGCATGGCATCAGCAAATTGGTATGCCCAAAAATATTTTTATCTTATCCTTATCCCTTTAAATAAAGATGATAGCAGTATATATTTTAACAGCTATATTCAAAGACAAATAGTAGGTAAAGTATCGATCAGTAAAAGTGTTACCTTTAAAGATAGCCTTGTAATAATCATTAATTCAAATAATATGTCTCACCTAAATAGTGCAAAGCAATTAATAGAGGATATACTGGTTTCCAATGATTTAAAGGCAACTTGTAGTAAGCAATTTGAAAATTTGCTTGATTTACCAAAACATTATCTTCAAACGAAGGAAATGTTAAGTATATTAAACATCTTAGATAATCAAGAAACAGGAATTTTTTATGTGGATAATTATCTGCCTTTTTCCTTAATTAACAAGGTTCCAAAAGAGGTAGAATTTGAGCTGTATATCAGTGAAAAATTTTGGACTATTCACAATTATGACAAAGAAAACGATACTAATTTTGAAGAAACGATTATCAAATATGTTGAATGTGCCTGTAATATAAAAAAATCTGCTGAATTGCTATTTATCCATAGAAATACAATGCGAATTAAATTGAAACAAATTGAGGAATTAATTGGTGATATAGATAATGGTCAGTTATTATTTGATATTTATTTTTCAAATAAGATATTAAATTGGACTGAACATTTTAATAAGCATAACTATCTAAAATGAACTTTAATAAGAGTATTATTTATAATGTGTGAGTTACATTTTTATGTTGAAAAAGTTATAATAAAACTAAATGTTAGAAAATAAGAGGTTCTAAAATCATTTCAAGGCACTTTTTTATTAGTGGCAATGATTTACAATTCTTTACAAATGAGGTTTTTGAATATCTCTCGACTTTTTCGTAGGCTTCACAGACACATGTAAGCTCTTCTGATAGTATAAGAATAAATGACCGGGATTGAAAACCTTGCAGACATTAACAAAAAAGGCACCACCGTAATGTTAGTTACGCATGATGTAAAGGTGGCAGCAAAAACCGAAAGAATATTGTATATGGTAGATGGAATTATTAAAAGAGCAGGCGGATAGCCTATTAGGGGTATTTTCACCAATAGAATATCCTTTCCTATGGATATATCAGAACATACTTTTTGACAACACTGCTCAGGTCACAGCTACAAACGGAATAAATAGTACAGATACTCCAGTCATGATTATCCATGGTATCAAAGATGAAGTAATATCATACTATGGAGCGGGCATCATTGCTCATAAAGCTACAATTACCAATCCAAATGTTATTTATAAAACCTGCAGTGCAGAGAATCATAACGGACACAACAATTTATTCGAATCTTATACTGCAAGTGAGTATATCAAAGATAAAAATCTGGAATATAAAGAAATTTATGATAGGTATAATGGGGAAATTCCAGATGACATTAGGGAGAAATATTATGAGGGAGTTGATAGATTCCAGACGAGTGAGTTAGATATGGATTTTATGAATGAAATCAATCTCTTTTTTGAAATGCAACTGCGATGAATAGAGGCTCAATCGACATCAATTATGTGTCGTGCCTGACACCTAAAGATTATGATTATTAGATGAAAGCGAGGAAATACTTAATGTTTAGAGAAATGAGAAGAGGCAAGCAATTATTATCAACGGAAGATACCGTAGCTGTAATGAATAGATGCACAAATGGTGTTCTGGCCTGCTTAGGAGATGAAGATTATCCTTACTCCGTCCCACTGAGCTATGTATATTTCAATGACAAGATCTATTTTCATTCAGCAAAAACTGGACATAAAATTGATGCCATAACCAAATATCCAAAAGTGTCTTTCTCAGTAATAGATGAAGATACGATAGTAAGTAAGGAATATACTACTTATTTCCGCAGTGTTATTGCTTTTGGTAAAGCAAGAATTGTGGAGGGTGATGAAAGGCTGGAAGCATTCATGACTTTGGTAAAAAAGTATTCGGGTGATAAACCAGAAGAAGCCCAGCACAAGGAAATAGTTGGATGCACACAAGCATACATTATTGCAATCGATGTCGAGCACATAACTGGTAAGGAAGCAATTGAATACGTCAAAGCTAAGTAATGTACTATCAGGAGGGTTTTTTATGGGTAGCCCTTGGAGAGAAGAAGCACTGAATGGAACGGAGCTGGTAGTAAGCATCGGGGCGATAAGCCCCTTTTTGTAGTGTGTTATATGTTCCCCTTGACAGTGTTTTGGTGTAGGTGAAGCCTATGCTTTTATAGCCCAACGCAATTTAGCAGAACGAGCGCGACTATTTGTATTACATTCTTCTGATGATGGACGAATAGGATCAGGAGCTATTTCACGATAGACACCTTCACGAAAAAAGCGTTGAAACGATTTTTTAACGAGACGATCTTCTCCTGAATGAAATGAAAGTATAGCAACTCGCCCACCCTCAGCTAGAGTAGCAGGAAGTTTTTCTAAAAATTCATATAACATTTCAAATTCATTATTGACATCAATTCGCAACGCTTGAAAGCATCGTTGACAGGATTTTTTAATCTCATCATCCTTATTATTTCCTGGAATAAGTTTCAGAGCATCTTTGATAATTTGTTGAAGCTGTGTTGTTGTTGATATGTCTATTCCTTTTTTAATTTCGGAAATAATAGCACGAGCGATTACTGCGGAATGAGGCTCGTCTGAGTTTTCTATCAACATACCTTGTAATTCATCTTGTGAAATAGTTTTTAAACGAGCTGCTGCAGATTTACCTCTTTTTGGATTCAGGCGTAAGTCTAATGGGCCTTCTCTCTTATACGAAAATCCTCTTTCAGGATTATCTATTTGCATTGAAGAGACACCCAAATCTGCCAATACAAAATTCAATGGCCCTGATTCGTAAGCAATTTGATCTATTTTGGAAAAGTTCATTTGCTTGATCGTTAAAATTTCTGAGCCATAACCTAAGCTCTCTAAACGTTCTTGGGTGCGCGGTAATTCAATAGAATCTACATCAATTGCATACAAGTGTCCCTTTGAATTTAAACATTTAAGCATCTCTAAAGTATGACCACCATAACCTAGTGTTGCATCTAATCCAGTTTGTCCAGGAGTAATTTGCAAGAATTCTAATATTTCTTTAACGCAAATTGAACGATGCATACCAGCAGGAGTACTGCCCTTTTGAATAACTTTTGCCACAGCATCAGCATATTTCTCTGGTTGCAGTTCCTTATATTTTTCTTTAAAAGCTTTAGGATGAGTGCCTTTATATCGAATACGTCGCTGATGTTTTTGCTCTTGATTATCCATTGCAAATACACTTGGGTACAGCACTAGATGCTAGATTACTCAATGTTATATAAAACTTTGGGCTCATTTTTTCCCCCACCTTTTTTAATATCTTTTGTAATGTTCTTACAAATCATATGATATCAAATACAATTCATAAAAGCAAACATGCAAAGAAGAAAATCAATCACAAAAACCAGAAGCGGACAAAATAATTTCTAAGCTATTTATACAAAACTCGATCTTACCCAAAGCATGATTGATATGTTACTTACCAAATTTTATGGAAAATTAAGATAATTAGGACTATAATATAATTGCATTGCTTTTTAGGATGCAGTTATATTATATGTAAAATATTATTTTTCTAAACA
This sequence comes from uncultured Clostridia bacterium, assembly GCA_942492835.1. Classification (GTDB taxonomy): domain Bacteria; phylum Bacillota; class Clostridia; order Lutisporales; family Lutisporaceae; genus GWB2-37-7. Next base: position 3,080,177 of record OW818645.1, read on the forward strand.
AGGTTAAGCTCTGTGGATTACTTAAACATACAGCTAATAGTGTATTTGTTTGTATATATGTAGCGCTTGGCACCTAAAGGTTATTATAATACTTAATTGGGAGTGAAATGATGAAAGGCACAATACAAAATCTTACTATCAATGGATATGAGTGTTTATTATATCTTCCACCTGAGTACGAGACTAGCAGGGAGAATTATCCCGTAGTATACATTAATGGTGAAGATGAAATATCAGAGATTATAGAAGGCGTGGAACCTCATTTTGGAGTGGAATGTGAGGCATTCCTTCTGCTCAGTGTTCTGTCAACAAACTGGAATGATGAATACTCTCCATGGTCTGTACCTGCATTATCGAAAAAGGACGAGCCTTTCGGTGGCGGTGCATCTGTTTATCTGCACTTTCTTGATGAAATCGTCAAACCCTTCATAGACACGCATTACCACACAAAGCAGGAATCAGAAAGTACAGCACTTATCGGACATTCTTTGGGTGGGCTAGTATCGCTTTATGCGCTTTATACCAGCAGAACATTTGGTAAAATTGGCAGCTTGTCGGGATCGCTGTGGTTTGACGGATGGATAGAATTCATGGATTCTAATATACCCATAGACACCGAGGCGAAAGTATACCTTTCTCTTGGCGAGGGTGAGGAGCACACTAGAAATCAGCGTATAGCTAAAGTGGGAAACTGCACGAGGAGGGCTGAGGAGATATTAAAGCAGCAGCTTAAGTCAACGGATAATCTTACATTGGTTTGGAGCAACGGTGGTCATTTCACAGAAATACCTCAGCGTTATCAAAAAGCTGTTATGTGGCTTATGCAGACCAATAAAACGGATAATTAAGTGTTATTTTGATTGACAGAAGGGGATGTAACTTATGTACACGGTAACTTATTCACTAAGAGATATTAATAACACTGACTCAGAGCATTACTATCTTGATATAGAAAGCTTTACTGATGAAGTGATTTTAGAGATGAACAATCTTACAAGCTCAACAGTAAAAGAATATATAGCGTATTCTGATGGAAAACCAAATTGGAGAATTCGTTCAAAGGAAGAATATGGCTTTGAGCTACTTGTATTGGGAATCTTGTGGAAAATATACAGCGGAGATGCCCTCGGGCTGAATACGGTACCAAGGCAGATGCTTACAGGTCTTGCAAAACTTCGCGAACAGGGTGGAAGACTTAAACCCGGTATAGATTTTATACGTGGAATTATGGCTACTATTTTTCTATCACCTGATTTATATGACAATATGTTCATTCTTGACCCAACGCTGGAGCAAATGGAAAAGCTTCTGAACTGGCTTGATGCTACAGGTGAATTCGACAGAGAGGTTAAAAGATTAAGAAATTGGCAGGAATATCTTGCAGCTCACGATAGTAAAGAGGTCTCGGATATAATAGCCACTACAATAACACTTGCTGCCTGGTTTGAAATTCGCAGCGAGGAAGTTCTTGGCAGGTATACCTCCAATGTTGAAAGGTATCTGAATGAAATACGCACAGAGCACTACTGGCATGAGGATGTCATATTTTGTGGACGGAGAAGAGCTGAGTACCATATGAATATGGTTGGAGCAGAAATAATGAACAGGGCATATAAAAAGGCTTTTGCCGAAACAAAGCATAAGCTGGTAATGCTGCCTGCGTGTATGCGGCTGCTGCCTGCTGATAAGTGCAAGGCAGTAGAAGTAGGAGTTACTTTGCAGTGCGTGGGGTGTACTGAGGGTTGTAGTGTCAATAAACTGAGAAAGCTTGGTATTGAGGAGGGTTTTAAGATATCAATGATTTCTCACGAATCCTCAATTTCAGCAACCAAAACTGACAAAGCCACACTAAGCTCCAACACGGGAGTAGTGGGTATAGCATGTGTGCTCAATCTAATATCAGGTGGCTGGATGCTTGATGATAAGGGCATCCCTGCACAGTGTGTGCTGCTGGATTATTGCGGCTGCAAGAACCATTGGAGCAGAGAGGGCATACCTACAGAGATTAACTTCAACAGGTTGAAAAAAATACTTAATTGCCATATAGAATGCAAAAATTAATTAGCTACAAAATAATAGTTGACATAATGGGATTGGCAGTAAAGTGTGGAATAGAAAAAATATCACAGCAGCTTCAAACTAAATCAAATATTCAATAGAAGGTCTATTAGCTAGTCAAGTGAATAGACCTTTTTTATTTGATGAAATTGTGTTATGTAAAGTATAAGTATACAAGAAGAAATGTGTCTTGAGACTTTGAAATTCCATAATTTACATCATCTATAAAGTTGAAAATTACATTTAATATGTTTAAAATATAATTGAAGATGAATTTGCCATGACGATGTAATACTCTAAAATTTTTACCTCTGGCTCAAAGACGTAAGAACAGATATTATATCAATAACAAAACCTTTTTCTAGTTTACATTGCTGATTTACAAGTAGATATGCGCTATACGAGAGGGGATAAATACATGAAAAAAGATTTAATGTTTAAATTCGGTATCAAAAGTAAACTAATTTTGGGATTTACTTTTCTAATGGTAATTTCGTTATTTTTAATGGGCTTAATTGTTTATCAAAAAGTATACACTCAGACGGAGAAGGATTTCACATATTCTGTGAATAAAGAATTAATCCATGTAAATGATGGTATAGAAAACTACATTTCTTTAATTAAAGAAAATACTACTATGTTAAGTCAAAGTTCTCTTATACAAGAAGTAGATTCTAGAATAACTACATATGTTGATAAAAACGATCCTTCTGGTAAAATTGAAATGAAACCGCTTGAAAATGGTCCTTATGAAGCAGAGGTTTATAATATTTTTAAAAACCTCAAAGATTCACATCCTGAAATACTAAATGTTTCAATGGGAGTTGAAGTAAATGGCGGATATATTCAGTATCCTGCGTCAGCTAGAAAAAATGGATATGATGCAAGAACAAGAGACTGGTATAAACTTGCATTTCAAAATCCTAATGAAACTGTTTTAAGTGATGTTTATATTGCTTCAGATGGTTCTAAAAGCATTAGTTCTGTGTCAGCAATAAAAGATAGCAATGGGACTGTCAAAGGTGTACTAGGTACTGATATTGACCTTAATAATCTTACGAAAATTATTGAAAATGTTAAGATAGGAAATAATGGTTACATAATTCTAGTAGATAAAAATGGTACTATTTTAGCTAATCCAAAAGATGCAAGTTTAGTTTCAAAAAATATAAGTGAGTTAAAAATAAGTGAGTTAAACAGTGCATATAATAGCAATACTTCATTTAAAATTAAAATGGCAGATGGAAAGAATTATTCTGTAATCGTTAAAAAAACACCAAATTCAAACTTAAGCTGGAGCTATATATGTTTTGTTGAAACAAGTGAATTTATGAATAGTGCCAACAATATAGGGGAAATTATATTTTTATTTACTTTAGTTTTCACAGCAATAAGCATAATTATAACAATCTTTATAGCTGAAAGAATTATCAAACCAATAAGAAATATCGGAAATCATTTACATATAATGGGAAAAGGTGATTTTTCAGTAGAAGTGGATTCAAAATATCTAAAGCTAAATGATGAAGTGGGTGGCATTGCAAGATCAACTAATAAGATGCAGTCATCATTAAAAGAAATGTTATTAATAATAAAAGATAATTCTCAGACTATTGATCGTAATGCTGAAAATTTACGCACCTCTGCTGAATTGGTAGCAAACTCATCAGAGGAGGTTTCAAATGCAGTTAAGGAAGTTGCAAAAGGAACAGAAGATCAGGCTCAAAAACTTTCAGATATAAGTAATATATTCTCGCAATTTGGGAATTCACTTCAGACAATGACAAATGCATTAATTGAAATACAGGAAAAAACTAAATCAATTAATAACATTGCAAGTGAGAGTGATAATAATATGAGTGGATTGGCTGAATCAGTAGAAACTGTAGGCGTTACATTTAAGGAATTCAGAGACAAGCTTAGCGTTTTAGGTAATAATGTTAATAAAATAAATGCGATTACCAATTTAATTGATAGTATTGCAGAACAGACAAACTTATTAGCATTAAATGCATCAATTGAAGCAGCTAGAGCAGGAGAATCTGGTAGAGGGTTTGCGGTAGTTGCTGATGAGATAAGAAAATTAGCAGTGCAAAGTAAAAAGTCAGCTGATGAGATTACTAAGTTGTTAGTTAATATTTCCAATGACACTGTAGGTATTTTAAAGAATAATGATAATATGAATATTGAATTAAGTAGTCAAGCAACTGCAGTAAATGAAACAATAAAGTCTTTTAGAGAAATTGTTAGAAAAATAGAAAATGTAATCCCAGAAATAGAGAAGGTAAGCTCCTCTGCTGAATATATAAATAAAGAAAAAGAAAATATCTTAGACAGCGTGGAAAGCATAGCTGCAGTTTCAGAAGAAACGTCAGCTTCATCAGAAGAAATTGCAGCATCATCAGAAGAAATGAATGCAACTGCTGAAACTTTATTTTCTACTGTAGATAACTTAAGAGATATGGCTAAAGACATGACAAAACAAGTAAATGAATTTAAATTATAAAGAGAACTAGTAAAGAATTTCTTAGAACAACTGAGAATTTGAATTATTGAGCCAGAGAAACCATGGAAAAAGCTGTTCGGAAACAGTACCAATGCTTCCGAACAGCTTTTATTTACTCCAGATTCAATTTTTTCTTCAAAATATAATTGGTTAACACGAAATACACAACAGTGATGACTCCATAGTATAAGATAGGTAGCAGTAAAAAGGCGCAAATTTGCGTAGCACTGGGTACGAAATTGCTTTCTACTTGGAATATAGATAAACCTGAGAAAATAACGGCAAATAACGTCATAAATATTTGTGAAATTGTCTTTAATACTATATACATGCCAAATGATGCCACCAGTTTATACTTATTAAAAAGGTGTCCCAATGCAATGGCTGCATAAATAGTCAATATAGTAGAAGCAATGCCTAATATACCAAGTATGATGACTTCAAAGCTCACTAGATAAGCGGATGCTCCAAAAAATATCCTGAATTCGTTAATGAGCATTGACAGTTCTTTATAAATCTGCGGTGTAAAAATATCCTTTGAGGAAATAATCAAAATGGAGCAGAAAGCAACAATTCCACTTACAACCGTCCAAAGCATTGAAATGGTTAACTTGCTGAAAATATGACTCCATGATTGAACCGGCAGTGTAAACATCAGATAGCCTTCATCACCCAAAAGGTTTTTATAGAATCGCTGTATCAGTACGATCAATGTCATCAACACCATACCTATCATCAAAGTTACATAAACAAACATACTGATAACCATAGCAAAGCTGCTAAAAGAAAATGATTTTTCACCTAAATTGGGAATAGCAAAGAAGAACCGATTTATCGTCGCAACAACCAGAATGGTAAGGTAAAGAGGTAGAAACATACGAGCTGTTGCCTTTATATCATATTTTAAAAGTTTACCTAACATTTGAAAACCTCCCTGAATAAAGCATCAACTGACTTTTTATTTTCATCACGTATTTCATCCACTGTCTTTGCTAGCACTACCTGACCATCCTTCAAAAAGATGATATCGTCAAGGATCTTCTCAATGTCAGAAATCAGATGTGTCGAAATAATAATGGTTGCATTTTCTTTATAGTTGCTTAGTATAGTATCTAGAATATAATCCCTAGCTGCAGGATCCACACCCCCGATGGGCTCATCTAACAGATATAGCTGTGCCTCGCGGCTCATGACTAAAATCAGCTGGATTTTTTCCTTTGTTCCCTTTGAAAGTGTCTTCAATCGTTCAGAAGGGCTGATGTTTAGTCTTTTCAACATATCATATGCCTTTTCTACATTGAAATCTGGATAAAAATCTTGAAACATATGGATAATCCCTGAAACCTGCATCCAGTCATTTAGATAGGTTCTCTCTGGTAAATAGGAAACAATGCTTTTCGTCTTTATTCCAGGTGTATTTCCTGCTATTTTAAGCTCACCGCTTGTTGGGGTTAGAAGATCATTACAAAGCTTTATAAAGGTGCTTTTTCCACTGCTGTTAGGACCAAGCAAGCCTACTATCCGACCTCTCTCTATGTTTAAGGTGACACTATTCAAAGCCTTCTTATTGCCAAAGCTTTTGCTTAAGTTATTACACGTTAGAATGGAATTCATTTTTTTACCTCCTCCAGCATTGTTGAAATTATGGAAAGGGTCTCTGTTTTGCTAAAACCCAAGCTTTTCATTTTTTCAAGAAATTCTGATATTTGATCCTGAGCCAGTTTTTGTTTTGCCTTTTGAATCATTTTAGCATCCTCCGTTATAAATCTTCCGCTTGTGCGGTTGGTATAAAGCAATCCATCCTCTTCAAGTATGGATAGAGCCCTTTGCATGGTATTCGGGTTTACGGCAGCCTCCTGTGCCAGCTCTCTGACTGAGGGAAGCTTCGAGCCTGGTGCAAATATCCCAGAACATATTTTGATTTCAATTTGCTCAATTAACTGAGAATAAATAGGTCGATCTGATTTTAAATCCCAAGACATACGATAACTCCTTTCCTAAACACGCCATTGTATTATTGTACTAAGTGATTAATACAATAATACAATGGCGTATATAAATTGTCAATAGGTTTTGAAAATAAGATATCATAAACTAAAGAAAAATTTGGTATCTGCCGATATATAATTTGATAGGTAAACATGTAGAATCAATGGATTGACTACATTTATTCTAAGTGCTTTTATTTATGCAAAAGGGGGGATAAATTATGGCCATTGTAGAATTAATTAATCAATATGGCGTATATGCAAACAATCTTTATCAAAGAACTGCTGATAGTGGTGATTCATTTAAGGAAATCATGTCATCCACTTCTGAACGTGTTGAAAAACTTAAAGGTGGAGAAATAATTGGATTTGGAACGATTATAGAACCAAATACTAATAGAGGATGGGGTATGAATGCAAAGTATGCAGAAAATTCGACGCCAGAAAATCCGATTGTTTATGTGGAAACAAATTATGGTGGCGAAACAGTTGCATATAATATCAGTATTAACAAAATTGATCCCAAAAATGCGTCAAGGTTAGAGATATTTGCATTAGCAAGTTATGCTGATGAGCAGGGAATAGGTAGTGACAGTACATTCGGTACATATAATACCTTAAACAATTTTGAAGAGATGGCTATTCACAATGGCTACTTTGGAGCAGGTGTGGAAGCGGCAAATACATGGGAGCAGTTTAAAAATGAGAAATTGAATTGGGAGAATGCTTGTAGACAATTGACGGACTTGCTTTATAATTGTAATGTCTTGCTTCAGTACAAAAACGGAATAAATATTATGAATTTGTTTTCAAAATATCCGATAGAGTAGAGAGACTCTGATAAAAATAGCTCTAATGTTAGTAAGTGAGAGTATACCACTACTAATATTAGAGCTATTTATTGCTTATCATAACACTAAAAAGTATGATTTTATTACTTTATTTCAAGTAAATAAGAATTTATGTTTATATCAATTTTGCCATCTAAAGAATTTATAAATTTTTTCTGCTATAATATTAGCAGATAGAGATATTGTCAGGAAAATTTTTTATGGGAATATGTGTACAAATATAAAATAAATAGTGAGGCAAAATATGGGCTCATTAACAATAGAAAAATTAGATAATAAAAACAAAAAAATGAAATCAATAATTATGGCTATTTTGGCGGCAGGTCTTTATGGGATAAGCTCACCCGTGTCAAAACTGCTACTTGTAGAGATACCACCGACATTAATGGCAGCATTATTATATCTAGGCGCTGGCTTTGGAATGTTGGCGGTTAATATGATAAAGGTATTTAGTAAGAAAGAACAAATAGAAGCAAAAATAACAAAAAAAGAGCTGCCATATGTAGTTGGTATGATTCTTCTTGATATTGCTGCTCCTGTTTTTCTGATGATAGGTCTTACGATGACTGCATCGGCAAATGCTTCCTTACTTAATAATTTTGAGATAGTGGCAACTTCACTTATAGCACTCTTTATTTTCAGAGAGGCTATTGGCAAGCGAATGTGGCTTGCTATCTTATTTATTACACTTTCAAGTATTGTTCTATCGGTCAAGGATTTTAGCAGTTTTTCCTTTTCTGCTGGCTCTATATTTGTTTTACTTGCATGTGTTTGCTGGGGATTTGAGAATAACTGTACTCGTATGTTATCTTTAAAAGACCCTCTACAAATAGTGGTAGTTAAGGGTTTTGGATCAGGTATTGGATCACTAATAATTTCTATGATATTAAAAGAATATAGTAGTAATATCTTATATATTTTCTTGGCTCTACTATTAGGTTTTATCGCTTATGGGCTTAGCATATTCTTCTATATTAAAGCACAAAGAAATCTTGGGGCTGTAAGAACGAGTTCATATTATGCTACTGCACCTTTTATAGGAGTTTTGATTTCATGGTTGGTATTAAAGGAAGGAATTACTGGAACTTTTATAATTGCACTTGCTATTATGCTTATTGGCACTTATTTTGCTGTATCAGAGAAGCATAGCCACTTACATGCGCATCTGAAAGAAACTCATGAACATAAACATAATCATTATGATGGTCATCACAACCATTCACACATTTCAGAAATAGTTGGAGAGCATAGTCATGAACATATACATGAAGCGTGTGAGCATAATCACGCACATTTACCAGATATGCACCATATGCATACGCATTAGATAAGTGGAACGGAGAAATATTTAAATGTATTTGCAACTTGACAAACAGTATAAACATATATTAACATATAAAGAATCTCTTTGCACTGCATATAAATATACGGTACAAACTGAGCAGGCGATGAACCTTGCTAAAGGTCATGGGGCTGGGCCGTAAACATACGGCAGCAGATGGCATTTTCATGCATCTGTGGGACAGTAGTATGTTCCATAGGTGTATTTTTTATACCCTTTTTGGAACATCCACTGTAAAAAGTCTATTTGAAACTGACTTTATGAAGTGCCATAGAGCTATCTAAATCATGCCGAAAGGTAAAATGGAGGTAACTTTTATGACAGAACAAAAAACAATCATGCAGGGTTTGACAAACATTGAAGCCTGCAAACTTCAGGAACAATACGGGAAAAATGAATTGACTTCAGGGAAAAAGGAAAGCTTTTTCAGCAAAGTGCTTCACATCATTTGTGAGCCCATGTTTTTACTGCTCATTGTGGCAGCAATCATCTATTTTATTCTCGGAGAGCCACGTGATGGTTCAATAATGCTAATTTTTGTGGTTGGTGTCATTAGCATTGATGTTATACAGGAATGGAAAACCGACAAAACGCTGAATGCACTTAAAGATTTGTCTGCACCTAATATCATAGTAATTCGTGATGGACAAGAAATGGTAATTACAAGCAGTAATTTAGTACCTGGCGATCTTATGCTTATTTCTGAAGGCGTAAAAATCCCAGCAGATGGTGAGGTTGTAAGGGCAAGCGACTTATGTGTGGATGAATCCTCTCTGACAGGCGAAGTGGAAAATGTTTGGAAAACTACTGTCCAAAATGCTGAGCCTTCCTCAGATTACTGGCGCAAGGATTACTGCTATGCCGGAACACTGGTAACACAAGGCAGCGGATATATACTAATAGATAAAATTGGAACTTCTACGGAATATGGTAAAATTGGTACAGATGTAGCATCTGCGCCAGAATCTCCTACACCATTGCAAAAGCAAACCGGAAGTCTTGTTAAGCTCTGTGCTGGCATTGCGGCTGTTTTGTTTGCGGCAGTAGGATTTATTACATGGTTTAATATTCCTGATCATGCTTTTGGCGACAGGCTGATTGAAAGCATTCTCTCTGGTATTACCCTTGCCATGGCAATGATTCCAGAGGAATTTCCTGTTATCATGACTGTATTCCTTTCTATGGGGGCATGGAGACTTGCAAAGCAGCAGTCCTTGGTGCGTAGGCTGCCTTCTGTCGAAACCCTAGGTGCGGTTTCTGTACTTTGCGTAGATAAAACAGGAACCATTACAATGAATCAAATGACAGTTCGAGACACTTGGTCGGTAGATAACGACAATATGAAGCTATGTGAAACCATGGGACTTGGCTGTGAAATGGATGCCTATGACCCTATGGAAAAGGCAATGCTTGCTCATTGCGAGGGCTTAGGCATTATAAAAGAGCATATTTTTGGTGGTGAGTTGATATCAGAATATGCTTTCACCAATGAATTGAAAATGATGGGGCATGTCTGGAGGCACGATGACGAAATCATCATTGCGGCGAAAGGCTCTCCTGAACGAATTCTAACTATCTGCAACCTAAGTGATACACAGAGGAAAACAGTAGAAGCAAAAATTACTGACATGTCAAAACGAAGTCTTCGTGTGATTGCGGTTGGTATGATGAAGCCTGCAAGTGAGGCGGATATTCCTGCCGAGCTTACAGGTTGCACGCTTACTCTATGCGGCTTAATCGGGCTTGCAGATCCTCCTAGAGAATCTGTAAAAGAAGATATTAAGCAATGCATAAAAGCAGGGGTGCGTGTTGTTATGATTACAGGAGACAACGGTATTACAGCTAGCAGCATAGCAAAGCAGATTGGTATGCCAAACAGCGATAATATCATCACAGGTGATGAGCTTAACAACATGACAGATGAAGAACTGTGTGAACGAGTCAAAAAAGTAAGCATTTTCTCTCGTGTGGTCCCAGAACATAAAATGCGTATAGTAAAGGCATTTAAAGAAAATGGGGAAATTGTAGCTATGACAGGTGATGGTGTCAATGATGCACCAGCCTTGAAATATGCGGACATTGGTATAGCAATGGGTAAACGTGGGTCAGAGGTATCACGTGAAGCTGCTGATCTTATACTGATGGACGATAACTTTTCTACCATTGTCCATACTATTCGGGATGGACGACGTATTTATGACAATATCCGTAAAGCAGTAGGCTATGTGTTCACTATTCACATTCCTATTGCCTTTGCTTCCTTACTAGCACCGATCATGGGAATTAGTCCTGCAAACCTACTTTTACTTCCTCTGCATGTGGTATTATTGGAACTAGTTATTGATCCAACATGCTCCATAGTGTTAGAGCGTCAGCCTGCAGAAACTGATATTATGGATAGAAAACCTCGTGATCCAAAAGAAAAACTTCTGACTGCAAGAACTTTATTAAAGAGTGTGCTGCAAGGCATTGTGATATTTGCAGCATCCTTTGGAGCTTACTATACAACACTTTTACAAAACCATGATAATGCACCCCTTGCTCGTGCAATGGGTCTTGTTATCATTTTACTTGCTAACCTGTTCCTAGTACAGGTAAACAGCTCTGAACACGATTTTCTAGTTCAGTCCATAAAACATCTTTTAAAGGATAAAGTGATGTGGGCAGTTGATATCGGAACGATTGCAGGAATTTTGTTGATTCTATATACTCCCTTGTGCAGAGTTTTAAAGCTTGCACCGCTCACAAGCGGACAATTATTGAAAGCCTTTGGCATAGCAGCAGCTGCTGTTTTGTGGTATGAGCTTGTGAAGCTTATGAAAAAGCTTATAAAAAAATAAATAGCATCAAAATTAATACCCGACTGAAGTGTTTATCACTTTGGTTGGGTATTTTTTGTAAAGAAGAGCATTGTAATATTCGTTACAAATTGCTATTATAAATGTAACGAATATTACAAAGGAGATAAGTATGGGAAAAGTAAAATGGATTGTTATAAATTACAATCTTCCTACAGAACCATCAAGACATAGGGTTGCTATATGGAGAGCACTTAAAAAGATGGGGGCAGCCAATATACAGCAGTCCATGTGGATTTTGCTATACAGTGAGGAGAATTACTTGGCTATGCAGAAAATATGCCAGGAAATTGATTTAAATAATGGTGAGTCACTCTTGATGGAAAGTGTGTTTTTTGAAGAAAAGCATGAAAAAAGGGTGATTTCACTTTTGAATAGTATAAGAGATGAAGAGTATCAGGAATTTATAAGAGAATGTGACAAATATTTATTAGAGCTTAAAAAGGAAATTAAGATAGAAAAATTCACATTCTCAGAGCTTGAGGAAGAGGAAGCAGAATTTGAAAAGCTATTTTCCTGGTATAAGAAAATCGAAGCAAGAGATATATTTAGCTCTCCCTGCAAAAATGAAGCGGAAGAAAAATTAAGTAAAATTAAAGCTGCATATGAAAATTATAGTGAGATGGTATATCGAAAGAATGTTACTGAATAAAAGCTTTATAGTTAGAAGGAGAAATTTGGCTATGATAAAATTAGAGCTGCCATGGTTAATGGACAAAAAAGCAATAGAAGGTGCATTAGATTCAGATATGTCAAATGGTCTGAATTTGGTTGAAGCAGAGAAACGCTTGAAGGAATCAGGGTTAAATAAGATCACACAGTCAAAAACGATAACTTTCTGGGATATTTTATTGGAAGAAATAAAAGAGCCTTTAATTTTAATGTTGCTTGTTATAGGGGTCATATACAGTATCTGGGGAAAAGTTGGTGACACAATCACAATTATTTTTGTAATTCTTACTGTATCAATGGTTGAGGTATACACAGAATATAAAGCAAAAAAGAGCATAGAATCCTTAAAAAAACTTGCATTGCCTACAACCTGGGTCATGCGGGATGGAAAACCTGTTGAAATAGAAACAAGCTTCATTGTACAAGGCGACCTACTAATATTAAAAAACGGTGTTAAAGTAAGTGCTGACGCTTATGTTGTTGATGCTCATGGACTAGAGGCAGACGAATCTCAATTAACAGGTGAATCAATGGGGGTTCTCAAAGCCTCAGATCCTATAGCAGAGACATCTTCTTTAAATGACAGAACAAATATGGTACACATGGGAAGTGTCATACTAAACGGTAAAGGGTTGGCAATGGTCGTAAACACTGGAATGGAAACAGAGCTTGGAAGAATAGCTGGACTTACACAGGAAGCAAGAGAGCCAAAAACACCTTTGCAAAAATCTATGAAGCAATTGTCAAAGAACCTTATTTGGATTGCTGTAGCTTTTAGCATACTCATTCCAGTCCTTGGCGTTTTACGAGGGATGCCGCTTCAAGATATGATACTAACAGGACTATCTCTTGCATTTGCAACAATACCAGAGGAAATGCCCATCATAGTTACCATGCTGCTTGGGTTAGGTGCAATAAACCTTTCTAAAAGGAATGTATTGATAAGAAGAACAAAAGCCTCAGAAACCTTAGGAAGCGTTACTGTGATTGCTACAGATAAGACTGGTACTCTTACTGAAAATAAAATGAGCATTGCAAAGTGGGAAGCAAAGGATGAGCAGCTACTGTTCACTATCGGAGCTCTTATGGCAGATGTTGCTTATGACAGCGAAGGTGGATTTTTGGGTGACCCCATGGACAAGGCTGTTGTAGACAAAGCAAAAGAATTAAATATTGACAGAAATAAGCTATTTAGTGTATATACACTGTTAAAGGACTGTGGCTTTGATGAAAACAGAAAAATCTTTCAAGCTGCATACAAATATAACGATAGAACAATCCATACCATAAAAGGTGCCCCTGAAAGTATATTCTCTATGTCGAAACAGGACGTTGTGATGGAGACAAGGCTCAATGAGTTGATGACTATGGGATACAGAGTCATCGCAGTTGCACAAAAGGGAGAAGCAGAAGAGCGCTACTCCATTGTAGGTCTAATCTGCTTTGATGACCCTATACGAGAAGGGGTAAAGGAAGCAATCAATGAATGTAATGCTGCAGGGGTCAGGGTCATAATGATCACAGGGGATCATGCAAGCACTGCAAAAAGAGTAGCGGTAAAAGTGGGAATCAAAGTAAAAGGGGTTCTCACTGGCAATGAGATTAATGGAATGACCGCAGAAAAGCTTCAGGCTGCAATTAAGGAATGCAACGTATTTGCAAGAATTTCTCCAGAACAGAAACTGAAAATTGTAACTGCACTTCGTGAAGCTGGGGAAGTAGTTGCTGTAACAGGGGATGGTATAAACGATGCTCCAGCTTTAAAGGCAGCGGATATTGGAATTTCAATGGGAATATCAGGAACTGATGTTGCCAAGGAAGCAGCGGATATGTTATTGACCAATGACAGCTTTACATCTATTGTAGATGCAATCAGGGAAGGCAGAAGGTTATATGATAACTTATCCAAATGTGTAAAATACTATCTAGCATGCAAAATGGGATTAATCATATCATTTTTAGTACCAGTGCTTTTAAATAAGCCACTCCCATTTTACCCCATACAAATAATTATTCTTGAACTGTTTATGGACTTAGCTGCAAGTACTTCTTTTGTAGCCGAGCCAGCTGAATCAGATCTGCTAAAAATGAAACCTAGGGATCCAAAAGAAAGCTTCATGAACAAGCGTATGATGACAGGCATTTTCAGCGGTGGCATTACACTTTCTGCGGTAGTACTTGTTGTTTATTTCTATAGCTTGTATAATACAGACAGCTTAGACATAGCACGAACCTTTGCTTTTGTAACATGGTTGCTTTGTCATGTTAGTTTGGCAATTAATATGAGAACGAACAGAGTACTTTTAAATAAGGTAGGTTTATTTTCAAGCAGGGCATTCAATATTTGGATGATGGGAGTAGTTGCTTTTCTTATTATCGCACTTAATGTTCCTGTGCTAAATGAATACTTAAAGCTATCCTCCATAGGATTATTATCAGTAATATGTCTTGGGTTGATAGCAATTGCTGCTACGTCTTGGATAGAGATACGAAAGCAAATATTAATTAGAGGGGAGGCTGAAATGTGTCAAAACTTAAAATAGAACCTATGAAGCAACCCAATAATATCATTAACTACTGGAAAAAAGAAAAATTCGTTGTAGCGTGTATTGTTATATTTGGATTATCATTTAATACTTCAATGATATTAAGTCCTATTTATCAAGGCAAGCTAATAGATTCAATCGTCGGTGGGGTTAGCCTATCCACAGTTGCAAAGCTTGCAGTTACTTTTGTCGCACTGATTGGAGCAATTCAACTTTTACGCTATTTTAAGCGTTTTTATATAAGACGTTTTGCTAACAGTACCAGTGCTACCATGAGACTTATGATTTACAACAATATTATGCATAAAAGCACCTCAGAGCTAGATAATGAAAACGCTGGAAATTTAATGACTCGAGCTATTTCTGATGTTGACTTGTGTGTGGAGGGTATGAGAAAGTTCACCACAGAAATTTTTGATACTGGGGTTTTGATGATTTCATATCTGATATCAATGCTTTTTTATGATGTTAAAATCACTTTACTCTCTAGCATTTTCATTCCAGTTGCGATGGTACTTGCTGAGAAACTGAAAAGTATTATTTACAAATACTCAATTGCTTTTCGTAAAAAAAGCAGTGAAATTACAAGTATTACTTATGATGCAGTTGAAAATGCAATGATGTATCGTGCTAATGGGATAGAAACTCTAAATAGTAAAAATTATAGTGTAGAATTAGAAGATTTGCAGAACAAGGCAATAAAGGCAAATATTTTAGAAAATTCTATGCAGCCTATTTATAATGTGATTGCAATGCTTGGAGTAATGACAGTTATTTATTTTGGCGGTACAAATGTTATTAATGGGGAATGGACTGTAGGGATATTTATAACATATATAACCATGTTTGCTGCTTTGGCAAATAAGGCAAGTAAAGCAGCAAAACTCTTTAACTCTGTGCAAAAATCTCAAGTATCATGGAAACGTATTAAACCATACCTCGCTGAATATAAAAGTAAAGATACAAATTCTAGCATTCAAAGGAATGCTGGAGGATTAGCCATAGAAAATTTAAGCTTTAGCTATCCTGGCAGTAACGACACAATTATAGAAAATATAAGTTTTGAGGGGAAACCAGGGGAAATCATAGGCATAACAGGCCCTATTGCTTCTGGCAAATCTACACTTGGATTATCTTTGCTTGGTATGTATCCATATATAGGGAGTATCAAAATAAACGGCAAGGAACTTAAGGAGTATTCAGAATTCGAGCGGAGCCAGATGATATCCTACTTGGGACATAAGCCCCAACTACTTTCAGATACCATTTATCATAATATTACTTTGGGAAATGAGCAAGATATAACCTCTGTTTTGGAAGATGTTTGTTTTGATGATGATATGGCGACAATGCGTGAAGGACAAAATACAATAGTTGGGAATAGTGGAATTCGATTGAGTGGCGGTCAACAATCAAGGATTGCACTTGCAAGGACATTGCTAAGTAAAAGCAAAATAATTGTATTAGATGACCCGTTTTCAGCAGTGGATATGAAGACTGAGGAAAAAATAATTGAAAACCTGAGAAGTCAGTATAAGAATAGTGTAATAATAATAATTTCACATCGCCTTGCTATATTTAACAAAATTAATCAAATAATACTTCTTCATAGTGATAAAAGTGCAGACTATGGTACTCATCACGAGCTTATGAAAAGCTCTGAGTTTTATGCAACAATATTCAATTTACAGTGTTCGGAAGGCAGTGATAATAATGAAAGATAGTTTGGTGAAAAACTCCATAATAAGAATGTTGAAGAAAAATATTGGTATGTGTATATTATTAGCCTTTGCTGTTATTAGTGTTGTTATCACAAGCTTGGTTCCTCCTCAGATTTTAAAGCAAATTATCGACCAGAACCTTGCTCCAAGAAACAGCGATGGACTGCTTAACCTTGCATTAATTTATATGGGAGTATTAATGCTTATAGGCATATTTGATTTTATGAAAGAGGCTGTACTCACAGTATTAGGTCAGAAAATAACTAAGGAAATCCGAATCGAAATGATGGAGAAGCTTGGA
Organism: uncultured Clostridia bacterium; assembly: GCA_942492835.1. Classification (GTDB taxonomy): domain Bacteria; phylum Bacillota; class Clostridia; order Lutisporales; family Lutisporaceae; genus GWB2-37-7. The sequence continues at coordinate 3,097,020 of OW818645.1, forward strand.
AAAATTAATGCTTTGTTTTTTTCTTCAAATGAATCTGGTGTAGTTGTTTCAAGATTTACAAATGATGTTGATGCCATAAACTCCATGTTTACCAGTGGTATCGTGGGAATGATAATTGATTGTTTTAAAATTACTGGTATTGTTATTTCTATCTGGGTGTTTAGTGAGAAGCTTGGGATTATTACATTGGTGCTACTGCCTGCTATTTATGCAATTACTCGGCTTTTCCAAAAGAAAATGTTAAAAGCACAAATAGAAAACAGAATTTTAGTCGGAAGGGTAAATAATCATATTTCCGAAAGCTTAAAAAATATACTGATGATAAAGTCCTACAGCAAGGAAAGCTACATGGAAAAGAGCTATACTAAGTATTTGCTTAATAACTACAAGACCATTGAGAAAGTAAATTTTTATGATTCTGTATTTCCACCTATTATCCAAATTACCAGAGCAGTTGTAATTGGAACAATTGTTATACTGTCATCCAAACAATTGAACTATCTTGGTATTTCGCTGGGTATGGTAGCAGCATCAATTGATCTAATTTCGAACTTGTTTACACCAATTGAAAACTTGGGAATGGAGCTTCAAAATATACAACAAGCTATCTCTGGCATTCGTCGAGTTGATGATTTTTACGGTGAAACGGAAGACGATGGTAAGAATGTGAAGTTGAATGCGGAGGAAATTATTCCAAATCACGAAAAGGTAACTCTTACATTTAACAACATAAGCTTCAACTATGAAGAGGGTACTGATGTTTTACAAAACATTGATCTACAGATCAAACCAAATGAAAAGGCGACATTTGTTGGTAGAACAGGTGTTGGCAAATCAACCTTATTTAAATTAATTATGGGCTTGCTAAAATCTTCTGAGGGGAATATTTCAATAAATGGAATCGATGTTTATACCATACCAAACAGTGAAAAACGTAAGATATTTGGGTATGTAGATCAAAGCTTTTATGTTATAAAAGGAACTGTTGCCGATCAAGTTAGCTTGAAGGATAAAAGTATAACGAGAAAACAAATTGAAAATGCGCTTGATTTTGTAGGACTGAAGGATTATGCAGAAGCTTTAGAAAATGGTATTGATACTGTGGTGGTCAGTGACACTCTTTTTTCACAAGGACAAAAGCAGCTTCTAGCTATAGCAAGAGCAATAGTAGCGGATCCACCTATCCTGTTGCTTGATGAAATAACAGCAAATCTTGATTCTATTACTGAAGAGAAAATTGTATCCGTATTACAAAAGACAAGCACTGCTCATACTATATTGTCAATATCGCATCGTCTATCTTCTATGATAGCCAGTGATACAATTGTTATTTTAGAAAATGGAAAGGTTAAAAACTCTGGTTCTCCTGAGACGCTATTGCAGAATGACGATTGGTATCGCCGCCATATTGCACTGGAGAAATTGACTTGGAGCTAATAGCATTTATATTATGGATATAAGGGGGGGTATCAAATACTATGATTAATGGTTTATTAATAAGCAATCCCACTCAAGCAGACAGAAAATCAGCATGCCAGGTTTTTGAGATATCAATTACCGATGCGTTTGAGAAACAGGGGCTTGGTGATTTTAAGGAAGATATTCAAGGAGAAATTATACATAAAAAACATATGCTTGATGCTTCACTTGATCAAACGGATTCGGATATATATTTCCTAATTGCCAAACTAGATGAGATTGTCATTGGCACGATCTCATTTGGAGCATGTGGTGAGGATATTAAGAAATGTACAGAAAATCAGTTCCATAACATAGGTGAACTGGGCAGTCTTTTTGTCTTGCCTCAATATCAGGGACAAGGCGTAGGCTCAGCATTAATCAATGCTATGGTAACATATTTATTTAATAAAGGGATTGATCAATTTTGTTTAGACAGTGGCTACAAGCTTGCACAAAAAAGATGGATAAGAAAGTTTGGAGCACCATATAAAGTGGTGAAAAACTATTGGGGATCGGATAGTGATCACATGATATGGTTCTGTAAAGTGAGCGATTTTATAGAAGAATGATGGGGACAAGGAGATATATAAATATAATTTAATAAACGTCCCAAATTTGATTTTATCAAATTTGGGACGTTTGAAACTCTACATCATATTGATCTTGCTACTTCATAAGCATCCCAGATTGCACCTCTGATATTTCTGACCTGTCTAGAGTCTCCAAGGTTATAAACTTGAGAAACCTCTTTATCAAGCTCATCAAACAGCGTTTTTTCACCTTTATAGCCTATTGCTATAATTATTGTGTCTGATGGAATAACTTTTTCGGTTCCATCTATATTTACAACTGCACTTTCATTGGTTATCTTTGTAAGCTTTGCGTTTACAACTATCTTAACATTATTAAACGCCAGAAGATCTCTCAGCATCCACTCATTCATAGGTGCTAATGGGGCTCCTGATTTTAAGATGTCACTTAATGCTTCTACAATTGTTACATCAGCACCATGTTGTACAAGGTGTAGTGCGGTTTCGCAGCCAACTAGGCCACCACCGATAACAGTACATTTCTTGCCTGACTTTTTGGTACCCAACATGATTTCGCTTGCATTGGCAACATTTGCATTGTCACTACCTGGCAAGTTCAATTTAACTGGAATGGAGCCAGTGGCAACATAAACCAAATCAGGATTCAATTTGACGACCATATCCTTTGTTGCTTCTGTTTTCATCTTGACATTTACTTTAAGCATCTTAAGCTGGCTTTCATACCATTTAATAAGAGCTCTGTCATCTTCTTTGAAATCAGGAACGCCTGCTATAGCAACGTTACCGCCTAATCTGTCAGTGGCTTCAAAAAGTGTAACATCATAGCCACGCAATGCACTGACCCTTGCAGCCTCCATACCACCAGGTCCGCCGCCTACAATTACTACCTTTTTCTTTTCTGTATCCGGAGTAATGCCTACTGTAAGCTCACGACCGCATTCTGGGTTTACCGCGCAAGAACCACGTTTGCCTTCAAGAAGTCTAGTAAAGCAGCCATCATGGCAGCCAAGGCATGGACGAATGTCTTCTAATTGACCATTTCTGAGTTTGTTAGGATAATCAGGATCTGTCAGCACTGGTCTTCCAAGACCTACTGCATCAATTTTACCGCTTTCTAAGGCTTCTAATGCCAAATCTGGGTTATCCATTCTTCCTGCAACTATTACAGGAATAGTTGCTACCTTTTTGAGCTCCTCTGCTAATTTCAGATACATACCCTTTTTGAAATACATAGGAGGATGAGCCCAATACCAGGAATCATATGAGCCAGCATCTGCATCAAAAGCATCATAACCCGCTTCTTGCAATATTTTAGCGGTCTCCATTGCCTCGGAAATATCACGGCCAAGCTCTCCAAAATCTTCTCCTGGCAATCCACCCTGTCTTAATGCTTTTATATAACTCTTGACACTGAACCTTATAATAACAGGATAATCCTTTCCACATACAGCTTTGATAGCTTGAAGTATTTCTATAGCAAATGTAAGTCTTCCTCTCAAATCTCCACCGTACTTGTCAGTTCTTTGATTGAACAGAGACATAGCAAAGCAATCTAGTAAGTAGCCTTCATGCACAGCATGAACTTCAATGCCATCAAAACCGCAGTGCTGTGCTATAGATGCAGATTTTGCAATTGATTTTACAATTTGTTCAATTTCTTCAGTTTTTAGTTCTCTACAGATTATACTTGGATCCCATCTGTTAGATATAGTTGATGGTGCTATGAAGTCTCCTCTTTCCATCATTGCAGGTATTGCAGATCTGCCCAATCCAGCAGTTAACTGAAGAAAAATTTTTGTGCCAAAGGCATGAATTCTTTCTGTCATATCTCCAGCTACTTTTGCATATTCATGGGAATTTACAACAGGGGATGGAGCTAGTCCGGGTGCATGCTTTTCAATATCATTTTCTGCTAAGTTTGCTCCAGTTATAATTAGTCCAATTCCACCTTTAGCTCTTCTTACAAAATACTCAACTGATTCCTGTGTGAATGCTCCCTCGGGAGTGGTTCCTACTGGTGTAAGCATTGGAGCCATGAAATACTTGTTTTTGATCTCAAGCTTGTTGATTGTAAAGGGTTGAAATAGTTTTTCATACTTTTTTTCCATATTTTTATTACCTTCCTAAATAGATATTTATTTTGCAATAATTAACTGAGTGATATATTTTACACTTACCAGCAGACTGCATCTGAAAGCTCATATATTCAATTTTATTATCTGGATAATAAATGAATTTTATTCATATGTGATAAGCATAAATGCAAGATAAATTAGATGATAAATTATAGAATAATATGTAATTTTATGTTACAATCATATAAAATAATGAAGAATTAAAAATTATATTATTGGCTTGCCTGCTTTAGGGGAATTAGAAGGAAGATCTGATTCTAATACTACAAGAGCAGAAGCAGTAGTATTCCTGTATGGGATATATAACAAATTATAATGTAAGGAGTGTATAATATGTCATCTTTACCAAAACAATTTAAAGTTTTTCCTGATGAGTCAGAACGCCGTTCAGATCGTGAAGTAATTCTCCTTTTACATGGAGCAGGGGGGAAAACTGAGGACTGGACAAACCCTATGTGGAGACCCTATAACTATGCCTACTGGCAAGAACCAAACAAACGGACAAAATTTCGAAATATGCCAACAGCGCCACTTAACCCATTGCATAATGAGTTTTCCTTATCTCCCAAAAAGCCTGTACATAACTGGAAGGATTTTTTGACAGAGCTTGGGCATACAGTAATTACATATAGTCAAGCTGGAAATGATAAAAAGGTAGCAGTATCACTTGAAGAGTTAACAAGTAAAGTAATTCCCTATATAAAGGAGAATGTATTAAAGGGCGAGTTGAAGGACAGTAAAGTAACTGTTATTGCTCATAGCAGAGGGGGCTTATTAATAAGCAAGTATTTACATGATGTGAGCCAAGAAGAATCAAGTTCTTGGATTAAAAAAGTCATTACAATACAATCTCCTCATAGAGGTACTAACCTGCCATACTTAAATGATTTATCTTGGTTAGAGACTGCGTTGGTAACTTTGACTGGAGATTTTGCCCTTATAATAACGAAGATGCTAAGATCACTTTTTTTAGATTATCAAATAAATGAATGTCATGATGAGCTTGAGCCAACAAGTGCTTTAATAAGGAGTTTAAATCCTGATGTATCACCAAATCCGAATATTGAGTTTTATACTATTGGGGGTACTTCTGTTGAACTATTTAAAGTATATACCTTGATATGGGCACCAGAAAGCTATTTGCCTGCAAGACTATCAATGCCACTGCTTATTCCTTCATTTGATTGGGTGCAACAACCTCTAGAGCTAAAACCAATATCTCCACTTTTAAATGACATTCCAGATATACCAGGATTTAGTGAGCTGCATGACGGTGAAGGGGATTTACTTGTTACAGATGCAAGTGCAAGGCTTGGTTATGCAAAGCATAAGTCAATGCATATAAGCCATGCAGAGGGTTTATGGCATCCTGATTTAATGGAGTATGTATCTGGTTTGCTTGGGACACCAGCAAAGCCAAAGCCTATTGACGAAATAAGATATTATGCTAATGTTAGGACAAAGGAATTCCATGATCTAAAGAATATAACAGAAAGATGCTTTGTGGATAGCATAAAGTATGGTGTTTTATTAAATACAAATGATGTTGAAGAAATAAAAACTATGGGTTACGATGGTTGTCATTACTGTAATGAACAAAATGATAGAGACTAAATATATTAGAAAAACACACTTTTACACATAATCTAAATCCTCTGCTGGATATTTATTTTGCAGAGGATTTTATACTAATTATAGAAAATTTGTATATATTTATTGTAATTAATCACTAAATATTGTAAGATGGAATTACAGAAAAATATGGGTGACATGTTAATGTATGGATTGTTAAAAGTCTTACAGGAGCATGATAACCGAACATCTAGAGTAAAAAAAAATTTGCAACGAAGTGTATAGCAGAGAAATCATTATCATTTTAGAAAAAATAAAAGGGGGATTTATAAAATGGGAGAAATATCTCAAAAAGATTCAAATGTTCTTTATGCAAGACTTGAGGAATTAAAAGTTAAAATGTCTATGCTTGAAAGAGAAAAAAACCAGTCCCAAGCAATAGAAGCAGAGCAGCTAAGGATACAAAGAAAAATCAGTGCGGAACTAATAGAAAAGCAAAATGAAGTTCTAAGAATAGAACGTGCTCTTAATAGCGAAAGTACAAGAAGCAGCATAGACGTTGAGGAAGTTAAGAGACTGTTAAATGAAAATGGTCTTCAAGCAACAGCAAATGAAGTATTACATTCAATGTCTAGTAATCGCTCTTGCATGACTTCTTGTACTGAATGTACATGGTGTGATACAACATGTACTAGTGGTTGCACTGATTGTGCAGTATGCACTGTAAATGAACTTGTTGGAAATATACATTTATAAAATATATTTTACTCTAATAATTTAGAAGAAATTAAAATATATTCAACACACAATTAACTAAATTTGTGCATTCAATAAACAGCGGAATATATATCATACTACTATATAAATGTAAATCGTTTAGTGTGATATACATAGAAAGGTTTACTACGATGGAAAATACTTACATATATGACGAAAATGATATTTTTGTAGTTTCTCCAAAGTTTCATATCAGACCAAATGCAAATAGCTGTATAATATACCCCTATGATGCGGAGGATGTATCAGCCTGGCAAATTACACCGTTTATTCAAGGCATTACGCTGACTTTATTTGATGGCAAACGTACTGCTAAAGAGGTTGCCACAATACTTTCATACATTATGAATATAGACAAAGAGAAGAGTAATGGTATTGTAAGGTGTATTATTAAAAGCTCACAATCTGACCCTGATAAGAAGTTTCTTGAGCTTTACTCATCAGAGCATGAGAATGGTAATTTTACAGTTTATGATACAGCAAAGTTTGTCAAAAAACTTAAGGGTAGTATAGAAGATTATACAGAAGATATGCCGGAGAAACTTAATGCCCCTTTGAGCTTAATTATTATGCCTTCAAATAAATGTGATGTTGATTGCATATATTGCTATGCTCATAGAAAAAATGTACCTGAAGCAGAAATGCTTACACTTGAACAATGGTGCTCTATTATTGATGAAGCAAGTAAAGAAGGTATTGATCTTGTTACCTTTAGTGGAGGGGATCCACTTACATATCCAAATATTGAAATCTTACTAGAGAGAATGGTACTTAAAGGATTTAAGTTTTTATTACCAACAAAAAAATTTATATCTAAGGAAACCGCTAAGAGGTTTGCAGAAATAGGTATGGTAGATAAAGCTATAATTCAAGTGAGTATAGACGGATACTCTGAAAACATTGACAAAATGGTTCGAAGGAAGAATTATGCACAGGATGCGTTTGAAACAATCAAAAATCTTGTGGATAATAACCTTTTTGTAAGGACAAACACTGTATGTACGCCAATGAACTATATGGAAGTTCCAGAGCTTTTAAGAAGACTTCATAGTCTTGGAGTAAAACGCTCTAGTGTTACAAATTATGCGAGGACACACTACAGACATAAGGAAGAACTATTTTTGTCTCAGGAGCAAATTGATTGGGTAAAAAATGAAGTAAGTAAAATCAAAAATGAGTTTAACTGGGAAGGTCTTAAATGCAACGCTGGTATTATTGATTTTTCAAAGGAAAAAACTGAACAAGAAAAAGAAAGTTGGAAAACTAGATCTCACTGTTCGGGTGGAACATCAAGTATGACTATTACTCCAGATGGTTCTGTAATCCTTTGCGAACAGGTTCCACAGGACAAACCCTTTATTGTGGGTAATCTTAAGAATAACAGCTTAATGGAGATATGGAATTCACAAGAACTACTGGATTTTATTCATCCAAATAAAGCTTTATTCAAAGGGACTGCATGTGAAAACTGTGATGAATTTGATGAATGCCATAAGACCTATGGTAGATGTTTTAGGGATTCCTATTTCATCTTTAACCAGGTTTTTGGACCACCACCCAACTGTCCAAAGGCACCTACTTCATGCAGAAGAGCATAACAAGCATGGAGATTGTCTGAAACTGTTGAATTAGAGGATAGTATGTTTACTATCCTCTTTTTGTATGCCTGCTTTAGGGCTATATTCTGTTCCATATATTATTCATTAAAACATATAAAAGATGGATTGAATAATATGAAGTTGCACATAATATTTGGAGTAAATTAACTACATTTTTGTTAAAGAGGAGGATATAACTTGAATTACGAAACAATTTTTACTCCATTTAAGATTGGAAAGATGGAGGTTAAAAATCGGATAGTCATGTCTCCAATGGGATTAAATGCAGCTCATATGGATGGAACAATTGATGATGATGAAATCGATTATTTTGAAGAACGTGCACGTGGTGGTGCAGGACTCATTATTATAGGCTGCCAGTTTTTGACAAGGGAGCTTGCACAAGGCTCACTCGAAGGGTATCTTGACAAAACCTATGTGATCCCACAGCTCACTAATCTCTGCGAAGCGGTTCAAAAATACGGTACTAAAATTTCAGCACAATTAAGCTGTGGCACTGGTAAAAATGCTTTTGCCAATATGCTTAATGAGCCACCTGTGTCGGCATCTGCTATACCCTCTATGTTTGACCCAAATCTAATCTGCCACGCACTTACAGTAGAGGAAATACAACAGATTATGAAGCAGTTTTCCTACTCTGCAAAATTATTAAAGGAAGCAGGCTTTGATGCTATTGAGGTACATGCTCACGCTGGATATCTGGTTGACCAATTCATGTCGGCTGTCTGGAATAAACGGGAGGACGAATATGGTGGCACCCCTGAAAAGCGCATGCGTTTTGCTGTTGATATTGTTAAAGCAATCCGTAGTGCAGTTGGTCCCGATATGCCTATTCTGTTTAGAATGGCATGTAAGCATCATTTCAAAGGTGGACGTACACTGGAAGAATCCATGCCTCTTCTTAAAATGCTAGAAGATGCAGGCGTGGATGCCCTCGATATCGATAGTGGAAGCTATGAAAGTATAGAATACATCTTCCCACCTGCATATTTAGGTGATGCCTGTATGCAGGATGTCTGCCGAGAATCGAGGAAGGCTGTCAAAATCCCGCTCTTAAATTCGGGCAACCACACCCCTGAAACGGCTGTTAAGCTAATCGAATCGGGAGATGCGGACTTTGTCATGATGGGTCGTCCACTGATTGCGGATGCATATTTACCAAATAAGCTGCTTGAACGCAAACGTGATGAGGTAAGACCATGCATACGCTGTAACGAGGACTGTATTGGCAGAATAATCAATCGCCTGACCAAAATAAGCTGTGCTGTCAATCCTATTGCTGGATTTGAAAAACGAATTGTAATTGAAAAGACAAAGGAGCCGAAGAAGGTAGTAGTTATTGGTGGAGGCCCAGGAGGAATGGAAACGGCGAGAACAGCGGCGATTAAGGGACACAAGGTTTCACTATATGAAAAGGATAGCGCACTTGGAGGACAATTAAAGAGTGCAGCAACCCCTGATTTCAAGAGCCAGCTTCGAGAGCTTGTCGATTGGTACAAACGACAAATGGAGCTGTTGAACATAGATGTGCATTTAAATAGTGCAATAACAGAGAATTCTTCTGAACTAAAAGATGCAGATGCGATTATAGTTGCCACTGGTGCGATTCCGATTATTCCGAAGATCAAGGGCATCGAAAATGTAGTCGATATCATTACAGCACATACTGAACCAGAAAAATTAAAGGGTGAAAAAATCGTTTACTGTGGTGGTGGTCTATCTGCATGTGACAGCGCACTTGAAACTGCATTAGATGGAAAGAAAGTTGCAATAATTGAAATGCTTGATGAGGTGGCAATTAACGATCACTTTATCAACAAGGCAGCGCTTATTCCAATGCTTCATGACAATGGTGTGGAGCTTTACACAGGACACAAGGTGCAGGAGATTCAAGCAAATGGTGTAAAAGCACAGAAAAAGGACGGTACAGAGGTATTTATTGAGGCAGACACAGTCGTTTCATCATTCGGTATGAAATCGCATGATGAGATTGCAAGAAGCATTGATGCAAAATATCATACCAAAACACGTATCATTGGCGATTGTAGTAAGGTTGGCAAGGTTGGTGGCGCGGTACGTAATGGATTTTATGCTGCTATTTCTATCGAGTAAGAAAGAAAATCCTTCTTATATGACAGGTCAATTTTATATAGAAAAACAAGTACAGAAATCCCGCTAGCTTAAAAACTAGCAGGATTTTTGTGCGTTCTATATAAATACACAAAAGCTGAGATGCAATAGAAAAGTGGGTGAACCGTTGGTAGTTATATGATACAATAGAGTATAAATAACTATGGACAGTTCAGTAAAGGATATAATCTATAGGAATAGCATGAGCTTATAGTGCTAACTAATGTCATGCTTAGTACCTATTATTTATAAAGGGTGAAATTTTGAGTAAGCAAATATATATAGCAGAAAAACCATCTGTTGCTGCAAGCTTTGCCAGTGCGCTGGGAGTACAGATTTCAGCAGCAGACAGAGGCAGGGGTTATGCTGAAACAGCAAATAACATAATAACATGGTGTTTCGGACATCTTGTAACAATGGCATATCCAGATGTCTACAATCCAGAGTATAAGTCATGGAAGGTAGAGCAGCTGCCTATCATTCCTAAAGAATATAAATATATAGTTATAGATAGCAAAGGGACTAAGAAGCAGTTTGAGGTGATAAAATCACTGATGTGCAGGAAGGATGTGGATATGATTTACGCCTGTACAGATAGTGGACGTGAGGGTGAGTACATCTTTCGCTTGGTCTATAATCAAACTGGATCGGATAAACCTGCAAAAAGGGTCTGGATTTCTTCTCAAACTGAAGATGCAGTAAAAAGGGGAATCAAGGAAGCAAAGAGTATTGATGAGTATGATTCTCTTTCAAAAGCCGCATATTGCAGGGCAAAAGAGGATTGGCTCTTTGGTATGAATTTTAGCAGAATATATACCTGTCAATATGGTAGAAAATTATCAGTTTTATTAAAAGAGAATAAATCTTCAGTTATCCCTATCGGCAGAGTAATGACATGCGTATTAGGCTTGATTGTAGACAGGGAGTTGGAGATCAGAAATTTTGTTCCAAAGCCTTACTATGGGGTTGTAGCAAACTTTCTCTCAAAAGATAGCGGTATTCCTTATAAAGGCAGGTGGCAGCAAAAGAAGAAGGAAGATAAAAATCAGAAAGATAATATAGAAAATGAAGATAAATATATCAGCAAAGAGGAAGCAGAGGAAGTTATTAAAAAACTACAAGGTAATGAAGCAACAGTAAAAAAAGTTGAAGTTAAGGTAAAGAAAGAGCAAGCACCTTTGCTTTTTAATCTTGCCGAGCTGCAATCGGAGGCAAATAAGAAATTTAAAATTTCTGTAAATAGAACACTGGAAATCGCTCAAGGTCTTTATGAAAAGAAGCTGATATCCTACCCAAGAACTGATAGCAGGGTGCTTACCACTGATGTTATACCAGAACTGCCAAAGGTTTTGAACGGATTATATGGTAATTCTGATTTTAAGGATTTTATATTGAGGATTAAGGAATTTGGCGAGCTTGGTATTAATAAAACCACAAAACGATATGTAGATGACAGTAAGGTTACCGATCACTATGCCATAATTCCAACATATGTGACGACTGAGCTATCCAAACTAGATGGAGACACAAGAAATATATATAATTTGATTGTAAAAAGATTTCTTGCCATTTTTTATCCGCCTGCAGAGTATAATACCGTAAAGGTAGAGACTGGAATAGGTGCGGAATTATTTGTTACCAATTCTAAAACATTGAACGTACAGGGCTGGAAGGAAGTTTATGATATCACTTCTTCAAAAAAAGAAGAAGAACTATCTGATTCTCCTATTCAAAAGCTAATCAAGAAAGAAAAGTGTGATGTTACTAGCTTTGACTTAGAGGAAAAAGAAACCAAACCTCCATCACGTTTTACTGATGGTTCATTAATCATAACAATGGAAAAAGCAGGAAAGTATATTGAAAATGAAGAGCTTAGAGAACAGATAAAAACATGTGGTATCGGTACTTCCGCTACCCGTGCAGGTATCATAAAAAAGCTAGTGGATATAGGACATATTAAAATTAACAATAAGACACAAATAGTTACCCCGGAGCCAAAAGGGGAGGCTATTGTAGAGATTGTTCGCCTTACAGCGAAAGAACTATTGAACCCAACTCTTACAGCAAGTTGGGAGAAGGGGCTATTCATGGTAGAAAATCATGAGACCACAGCGGAGGTTTTTGAAGAGAAACTGACTAAATATATAACAAGGACTATTGAAAAGGTAAAAAGAACAAAAGATGGGCAGCAATTCAACTTTCAATCTTTAAATATTGAGTAACATAAAATTTACTTACATTAATCGGAAGTTAAATTAGACATTGTGTTAATTTGGTGTTATAGTATAAATTAGCACTCATCGGTGAAGAGTGCTAATTTATACAAATAAATAGAAATTTAAAGCCACTTTTTGTTAAGTAGCTTTTTTTTTATATAAATTGGAGAAAATAACTGATAAAGCTGTTGCAAAGCTTACAAGTGCAATAGAAACAGTATCAAAAAGGAGTTAACATAATGAATGAAAAAAGAGTATTAGTTGGAAGTCCAGTATATCAAAAACTAGAAATATTGGACAAATTTTTAAAGTCTTTAAAGAATCTTAGCAGAGATACAATATCTATTGATTATATGTTTGTTGATGATAATATCGACGGAAACTCTAGCAAGTTATTAGCTAAGTTTGAAAGAGAAGAATCAACTGTTATTATCCTTCCTAGCAGTAATAAGGGAGAGTATCTGTGTGATGATAAATCTCATCACTGGGACGATGACTTAATGTTAAGGGTAGCAAATTATAAAAATTCTATAATTAATTACGCAATAGAAAATAACTATGACTATCTATTTTTTGTGGATTCTGATTTAGTTTTACATCCTAATCTGATTGAACATCTAAAAAATTCAAATAAGGATATTATCTCTGAAATATTTTGGAGTCAGTGGCATAATGATAGACCTTTTGAACCAAATGTTTGGCTGTTTGATGAATATGATTTAGTTCCTAAGAGATTAGGTGAAAAGCTGAGCGAAAAAGAGATGGATATTCGACAAACGGGATTTTTGAACCAGCTTAGAATACCCGGCTTGTATGAAGTTGGCGGATTGGGAGCGTGTACTTTGATTAGCAGAGCAGCATTGGTAGAGGGAGTTAGTTTTAAGCCTGTTAAAAATTTAACCATACATGGAGAAGACAGGTTTTTCTGCATACGAGCGGCTGTGCTTGGTATTGACCTTTTCGTTGATACGCATTATCCTGCATATCATATTTATAGAGAGCAAGACTTAGCTGGTGTGCAAGATTATATAAAAAGCTGTAAAGCAAACCCAACATTTGCACGTCAATATAAGGATCAAGATAATAAGATTACTCTTTCAATGATAGTGAAAAATGAGGAAAAGCGTTATTTAAATCAGGTGCTAAATAGTCTAAAAGGACATATTGATGAAGCTGTCATAATTGACGATGGAAGCACAGATAACACAATTCAGATTTGTAAAGAAATGTTACAAGGTATACCCCTACACATTATAAAAAATGAGCAATCTATGTTTGCTAATGAGGTGGAACTTAGAAAAAAGCAGTGGAGCGAAACCATAAAAACTAATCCTGACTGGATTTTAAATCTTGATGCAGATGAAATATTAGAAGATGGTTTTTGGGATAATGCTGAAAGCCTTATGAATAGACATGATTTTGACCTTTATTTCTTTAGACTATATGATATGTGGGATGAGACTCATTATCGTGAGGACAAATTTTGGAATGCACACAGTATTTACAGACCTTTTCTAATGAGATATCAGCCACATTTTAATTATGTGTGGAATGAGATGCCACAACACTGTGGTAGATTCCCGTTAAATGTTTTATTGTTACCCAAGACTACATCTGAATTTAGGATAAAGCATTTTGGCTGGGCTACCAAAACAGATAGAGCAGCAAAACATGAAAGATACAAGTTATTAGATCCAGATGCTTTGTATGGGAGTAGCGAACAATATGATTCAATTATGGACATCAATCCCAATTTAATAAAGTGGGAGAGTCAAATTATATGAAAATAGAAGAAAAGAAAATAAATGTGGGAATCGGATTTGTAACAGGACGCAAGAATTTTAAAGATGTTGTCAAAACTTATATTTATAACTGGAATGAATCAGGGGTTGAAAAGAACAAAAAAATTGCTCTTCATCTATTTGTTGCTTATGATTTAAAATATAAAAAGACAAAAGTAAGTGATTATAAAATCATAGATGAAGAAATATTAGATATAGTAGATTCAGCTTATTATATAGGCGATTCATCAATATTAAATGAGGCTCAATATTTGGTCGAAAAGAAAGTTATTAATATAAAAGAAGCTAAATTGATATTTGGCGATGGTTATGCAAAAAAAAGAAATATGATTTTGTATTTTGCAATAAAAAATAGAATGGACTATCTTATTTTTCTTGATGATGATGAATATCCTATAGCAACTATAAAAATAGATGATAGCATTGTATGGAAAGGTCAAGAAGTTTTAGCAACACATATTAGTAATATTAAAAATGTTGATATTACTCATGGGTATCACTGTGGATATATTTCTCCTATCCCATATATGGAATTCAACGATAAGCTTTCCGAAGACGATTTTAAGATATTTATAGAATCGATAAGCAACGATATTGTTAACTGGGATTCAATAAAAGAGAAAATGAATGATGGTGGAGTTACATATGCCGACCTTGATATAATTAATAGAGAGACCAATAAAGTCGTTAAAGAGATAGACGGCATGAAATTTATTTCTGGTGCCAATTTAGGTTTTAATCTTAAAAATACTAATAAAATATTTCCCTTCTACAACCCACCAGGTGCTAGGGGAGAAGATACTTTTTTAAGCACGAGCATTGGTAAATGTGATGTATGGAAAATTCCTTGCTATACTTTTCATGATGGATTTGGAATTTATGAACATTTGCTTCAGGGAGTACTGCCTAAGAAATTAAAAAATATAAAGGCTGATTCAGGCAAAAATACAAAAAGATTTTTGAAAGCTTCAATCGGCTGGATTAGGTACAAACCACTTTTACTATATATTACTCAAAGAGATAATTACGATGCAGAAATCATTAAAATGAGAGAAAATCTGCTTAATGTAATTCCAAAAGTTTGCGAATATTTTGGAAACGATGATTTTAAAAAGATATCGGAAGAACTTGAATTTTATCATACACATGTAGAAGAGCATTTTAACGAGTTTAAACAAACTAGAGAAACATGGTTCAAAATATTGCAATTTCTAAGAGCTAGTTAATTGGTTATATGCTGTTATATATCAAAAGGCAGGTGTCCTTATTGTCTTTATAGCAGATATTGTGTATACATAATATATTGTAAAACGAATATTTATGACCTATATCATAATATAGTTAGTATGATATAATCTAAACGTTGAGCCTATTTAGGTTTTATATGTACTTAACTAGATTTGGAGGAACTAATATGAAAAAACTATTGACAAAAAACATGGTATTGTCAGGATTGTTTATTGCTCTTGGGCTTATAATGCCATTTCTAACAGCACAAATCCCAAGTGTAGGAAGTAGACTATTGCCAATGCACATTCCGGTTTTACTTTGCGGCTTTGTTTGTGGATGGCAATATGGCTTGATTGTTGGATTTATTGCACCATTGTTTAGAAGTATTTTATTTGGAATGCCACCTATGTTTCCTATTGCTGTTGCCATGGCTTTTGAACTAGCCACTTATGGTTGTGTAGCAGGACTTCTATATAAATTACTTCCTAAAAAGAATATTTATATATATATATCATTGATATTATCTATGATTTGTGGAAGAATCGTATTTGGCATTGTAAACATCTTCCTATATGGACTGAGCGGATCTGCATTTACATGGAAAATCTTTTTTGCTGGCACATTTATAAATGCAATTCCAGGTATAGTATTACAAATCATTATCATCCCTAGTATTATCATAGCTCTATCAAGAGCAAAGCTTATAGAAAATGTGTAATAAACTGGACATGAAAAGTTTAATACAAAAACAGTATAGTATATATCCAAAGATGCAGATTCAAGATATGGTCAAGTTGATATATCAGAATGAATTTGCTGGCGGACACATGATTAAAAATGAAAATGACAGTTTACAGAGATTGCAGGAGGAATGTCATATTTTGGATTGGAATTCTCCAAACGTAAGTATACCAGAATATGCTTTTGAGGAAATAGGCAATGATCTTTGCAGACTGCATTTAAGAGCTTTACAATGTAATAATATAGAGCTTACAACTATAAATCATTTCTTTTTAAACACCGCAAATTCAATTTGTGGAAGTGTTCAAAGCTTTGAAGAGAAATTGGAGATACTCAGACAATGCTGTAAGAATAAAGAGCTGCCTTATCCATTAGAAGAGTTTGATGCTTATTTGCAGGAATATAAACATCAAGGCTATCGACCAGTAAGTCACAGTGAGATTTATCGGACTGCTTATGCTCCTGCATACCGCATTGTAAAATCAGAATATCGTGACTTTTATGAGATATTCTGCAAAATCGACTTACTGATGAAATCAAAGGGTACAGTCAATGTAGCTATTGATGGAAACAGCGGTGCAGGGAAAAGCACACTCGCCTCACTATTAAGTAATATATATGATTGCAACATATTCCATATGGATGATTTCTTTCTAACAGCTAAACTCAAGACAGAAGAACGTCTAAAAGAGGTTGGAGGAAATGTAGATTATATGCGGTTCAAGCAGGAGGTAATAGATAGATTAAATAGCCACTGCGAATTTCAATATCGCATATATGATTGCAAGCAAATGGATTTTAGTAAATCAATATTGGTAAATCCTAAAAAACTGAATATTATAGAGGGTTCTTACAGTATGCACCCTACTATAATGAACAATTATGATTTGAAGATATTTTTACATATTGACGAAGAAGAACAAAGCAGTCGTATTTTAAAAAGAAATGGGGCTTCTATGCTAAGAAAATTTCTATGCGAATGGATACCAATGGAAAATATATATTTTACAGAAATGAGAATTCAGGAGCAGAGTGATTTAATTTTTAAGATATAATTCTATGAGAAATTAGTATGAATAATTATGATTTTACAAGGAAAGATATAAATGCTAGAATAAAAGTGACAATGTATTTGCTTGCAGTAATTTGCTTGGGGATACAGGGTTTAATTATTATTACCTGACCGCAAGGTATTTCTGAGCGGAAAGGCGCGCATTCAGCATGTGTGTGTTCTTTTGTTGCTGTTTTGCTCCCTTTTCGTAAAAATTACGGAAAGGGAGCTTTTTACTTATATAGGAGGTGGTAAGTTGTGGAGAAGAGAATTGGAATAGTCGGTATAGTAATTGAAGATCTTTCATGTGCTGAAAACGTAAATGTAATACTTCATGAATTTGCTGGGCTGATTGTTGGAAGGATGGGGATTCCTTATAAAGAACGAGGTGTATCAGTCATATCCATAATTGTCGATGGAAGTAACGATGAAATAAGTGCTTTGACTGGCAAGCTGGGCAGAGTGACTGGTGCATCGGTAAAATCTATGATTACAAAAAATAATTAGTAAAATGGAAGGAAGCGTAAAATATGAATTTTCTAAAAAAATATGAAAAAGAATTTGAGAAGTACGATAAACTCGACCATGATTTTATAGATGACGATAAGATTTGGTCACAACTAAACAAATGGGAAAATCCATCTAAAGAAGATGTTCGACGAGTATTGGAAAAGGCAGAACAATGTGTTCGACTTGAACCCGAAGAAACTGCAATTCTTATACAAAATAAAGATGAAGAAACCATACAAGAGATGTATGAGGTGGCTCACAGATTAAAGCAACAAGTCTATGGAGATCGTATTGTATTTTTTGCGCCGCTTTACATAAGTGACGAATGCGCAAATAATTGTAAATACTGTGGTTTCCGTAGCAGTAACACTACAATGCGACGTAAAACACTTTGCATGGATGAAATAGAGCAGGAAGTAAAGATTATGATTGAAGAGGGACAAAAACGAACTGTACTTGTTTATGGCGAATCTCCTACTACAGAAGTAGAGTATATGTGTGAAACAGTCAAAAAGGTATACAGTGTAAAAACACAGCACGGAGAAATCCGTCGTGCAAATATCAATTGCGCTCCTCTTACAGTTGAAGAATTAAAAAAATTAAAAGCTGTGGATATAGGAACCTTCCAGGTTTTTCAGGAAACTTACCATCATGAAACCTACCGTCAAATGCATCCAGCTGGAACTATTAAGGGACACTATCGCTGGAGACTGTACTGCATGGACAGAGCGCAGGAAGCAGGGGTAGACGATAATGGTATCGGTGTACTGTTTGGACTGTATGACTGGCGGTTTGAGGTTATGGGACTTTTATACCATGCCATACATCTGGAAGAGACCTTTAATGGTGTGGGACCACATACAATTTCCTTCCCACGTATAACCTATGCAACAGGAACACCATTCTCTGAGCATCCAGAATATGCAGTTAACGACAGCGACTTTAAGAAGCTGGTTGCTATTTTACGTCTTTCTGTTCCATATACAGGTCTTATCTGTACTGCACGTGAATCTGACAGTGTACGAAAGGAGCTAATTCCTTTTGGAGTATCGCAAATTGATGCAGGAACTCGTATTGGGGTTGGTGCTTATGCACAGTCCAAAAGAGCAAATGAGCTTCCTGATAAAGAGCAGTTCTCTATCAATGACTCAAGAACCTTGGATGATGTAGTAAGAGAAATCTGTGAAATGAATTATATACCATCCTTCTGTACTTCATGCTATCGTGCAGGTCGTACTGGAGAAAAGTTTATGAAGGTTGCCAAATCCAAGTTTGTGCATAATTTCTGTATGCCAAATGGTATTTTTACATTTAAAGAATATCTACTTGACTATGCATCAGCTGAAACAAAAGCAATAGGCGAAAAGGTGTTAAAAGAGCATATAGAGCAATTTAAGGGAGAACCTGTTTATGAGACTATACTTGAAAATTTAAAAAGAATAGAAAATGGTGAGCGTGACTTGCGTTTATAGAAGCAGCCACTATGGATATAAATATTATTTAAATTTGAAAGAGAGCCTATGGAACTATATCTGCAAAAACTATTTATGAGTTCTATATAATAAGAAATTTCTATAAAAGCTGATTTGAGCTTTTAACAAAATATGTTCCCACAGACTTATGTTTTGAGGGAACATATTTTTTATATTGCAGTCGTATCTTTTCCCAAAAATATCAATAGATATATACAATAAAAAGGAAATGTAATATCATATCAATTAAAGGATTAACATATGTAGGAGGAGATTTTTAATGAATAATGGTTTTATCTATTCTATTTCTATTAGTCCAGAAAGAGGACAGCTAAAAAAAGAAGTAGTAGAAGTAAATATTATAGAAAATTATGGGATAGAAAATGATGGACATGCAGGTGAATGGGGTCGTCAGATAACATGTCTTAACTTGGCTAGTGTAGAAAAATCAAATGAAATACATAAGCTAAATATGGGGCCTGGTGACTTTGCAGAGAATATATTAATTGGTGGAGTGGACTTTTCTAAGCTATTAGTTGGAAGTAGACTAAGATTGGGTTCAAATGCTGTTTTAGAGATTACTCAAATTGGTAAGGAGGATCATCCAAGTGTAGTCACAAGAAATTTTGGAGTAAGTCTATTGCCTAGCGAAGGATTGTTTTGTAAAGTTATTGTTGGAGGCAAGGTTAAAAAAGGAGATAATGTATATATATAAAAGAAATATACGCTACCATAGCTTCCCAATTTGAGGTATAATAAAGCTAAGCTATGGGTTTAACATGAAACCTTTATAAAATAGCAGATTTAATGAGTATTAGTCTATATAATTTAGGAGGGAATGTTATGGGAGATAAAAATCCAAAACCAAAGAGCGAGAACAAGAAAAAGCCAAAAGAAGAAAAAGTCAAGAAGGAAAAAAAGAAATACGCATAAGTAACAAATAAAGGTACCAAGGCTATAGCCTTGGTACCTTTGTTTGTTATGGATATTCCATACGTATTTATCTACTTGGTGTGAAATACTCTACTCCAACCCACTCATATTGTGTATCTTAGTAGGTCGTTGGTCGCCTCTCACGCGGAGGCGTGGATTGAGTATACATTTTTTGTTATTTATAAAGCATAAGGTATTATGATATAATATTTCGTATACATAAAATAATACGGAAAGAAGAGTTGTAATGATTGATTCAAAACTAAAAAAAGTTGAGAAAAACTCCATAAGAGCGGATGTTATTAATATTGCGTGGCCTGTTCTTGTAGAGCTTCTTCTGGGCTCGCTTTTTGGGATGATAGACATGATGATGCTGGGAAGATTAGATAATAGTGCATTGGCGGCAGCTTCTGTAGCGGCTGTAGGAATGACGAATCAACCTTTATTTATTGGTATATCACTTGTACAGGCATTAAATGTAGGTGGAACAGCCATGGTTTCTAGGTATCTGGGTTCCAATCAGCAGGGGAAAATTAGTACTACTTTAAAACATATAATATTATTAAGTTTGGTTATGCTAGCAATACCACTATCTACGTTAGGTATAATCTTTACAGATTCTATTTTGAGCTTTATGGGAGCACAAGCTGATACTATGCAGGCAGGAAGAATCTATTTTAAAATTATTATGGTTGGTTTTATATTCCAATCATTTAATATGTCTATATCCGCCGCATTAAGAGGAATTGGTGAAACTAAAATACCAATGAAGATAAACCTAAAGGCGAACTTTTTAAATGTTATAGGTAATGCAATTTTGATATATGGTCTTTTTGGATTCCCAAAGCTAGGTATTACTGGAGCAGGGTTATCTACTGCTATTTCTCAAGTAGTCGCAAGTATACTTTTATTTAGCTACGTTATAAAAGGAAAAAGCATTGTTAAGTTTAACATAAAAGAACACTTTAAGTTTGATAAAAATATTGTATATAATCTTGTAAAGATTGGTGTGCCTGCATCTTTAGAGCAGCTGGTTTTAAGAACAGGTTTGCTTGTGTTTGTAAAAATAGTTGCAGCACTTGGAACTGTTATTTATGCAGCACATCAAATATCACTAAATATATTGAGTCTTTCTTTTCAGCCAGGGCAAGCTTTTGGAATTGCAGCCGCAGCATTGATAGGAAGAACCTTGGGTTCTGGTGAGTTTGAAAAGGCAGAAGCTTATGCAAAAGAAACAAGAAAGATTGGTTCTATCATATCAACTTTTATGGCTATAATATTATTCTTTTTTGGTAAACAAATTGTTGGACTGTATTCAAATGATTCAAGTATTATACAAAACGCCTCTATTGCGCTAAAGATAATAGCATTAGTCCAGCCTTTTCAGTCCTCTCAGCTAATCTTGGCAGGGGGATTAAGAGGAGCTGGAGATACTTTTTGGCCTTTAGTAGGTACTTTTGTAGGAGTAATATTAATAAGGGTTACATTAGCATATGTATTTGTTAACATACTTGGATATGGATTAGCAGGAGCATGGATGGCAGTACTTGTAGATCAATTAGTAAGATGGTTGTTTGTTTATACGAGATTTAGAACAGGAAAGTGGAAGTATATAAAAATAAGATAGAAAAAATTGCAGTAAAGGAGTAACAAATGGCAAATAATATTTCTTTTTCAAGAGTAGAAACATGTTTGATAATGGAGCCTATACATGCTAACCTTTATGGAAATGTACATGGCGGAGAGCTTATGAAGCTTATGGATGTTGTTGCAGGTTTGGCAGCAGCAAAGCATGCAAAGGGTACTGTTGTTACAGCAAGGGTTGATGATGTAGTATTTTATAAATCAATTCATATTGGAGATATTGTAACCTGTATAGGGCAGCTTGCATATGTAGGTACATCTTCAATGCAAGTTATAGTAACTGTATTAGTTCATGAGTTAAGCAATTATTCACAACCTGAGACAGTAATGACTGCCTTTGTTACCATGGTGCATTTAGTAGATAATAAACCTGCCAAAGTTCCTAGGCTAGTGGCTACTACTAAAGAAGAAGAGGAAATTTATAAACTTGGAGAGCAAAAGTATAAGGAGATAAAAATAAAATCGCAGAAATAAATAAGGGGGATGTTTGCATAACTGATTAATAGTTAATTGTGCAGCAGTCCCTTTTTTAATACACATTATATTAGATGTTGACAAATGTATATATAAATCATATTATATATACATTATATATAATATGATTTATGGAGGAATACCATGGAGGCTGCAAAATTTAAAAAAATTGTTTGGTGTTACACAAGGAAAATTGCAGAAAGCATGAATAGTGTAATTAGTTCTATAAGTGAAAAATATGGGTTAACTATGATGCAAACAAGAATTCTTATGGAATTAAATCAAAGTGAGACACACACAATTGGCAGCCTGGCTGATAGTATATGTGTTGCAGGTACTAATATTTCTGCAATGTGTAAAAAACTTGAAGGTCAAGGAATGTTAGAACGTGTTAGAAAAAAAGAGGATGAGAGAGTAGTGTTAGTTATTCTAACAAGCTTAGGTAAAGAAACTGTTTTGGAAATAGACAGATCATATAATGATAAGATATCACAGTATTTTGTAAACGAAAATGAAGAAACTTTAGATGACATTATTTTAGGACTTCAAAAACTGAATGATATTTTACAGAGAGTAAGTAAGGTTGAAAATGAAGGAATTATAATTTCTAGTTATGTTGAGAAAAAGATTTATCATCCACAAAAGCAGCAGTAACTTTTGAAAACGATAAAAATGTTAGTGCAAAACATTTAGAAAGAGAGATTTATATGAAAGAAGAAAAAAGTCCCAAAAAGCCAATTATATTTTACTATGTTATTACACTTGTTATTTTGATGATTTTAAATGTCTATATTTTTCCATCTATAATGCAGCCAGAGGTTACAACCGTGGATTATAGTACATTTTTGACACAAATTGAAAAAGGCAAGGTAAAAACAGTAGAATTTCAGGATAATCGAATAGCATTTACTGAATTGGATACAGCAGGAAAAGAAAAAATATTTGTAACAGGAAAAGTAGACTATCCAGATCTTACAAATCGACTTATTACTGCTAAAGTTAAATTCTCTAGGGTTATTCCAAAGGAGAATTCGCCACTGGTGAATTTTATATTTTCTTGGGTTCTTCCAATTGTTATTTTTGTAGGAATCGGACAATTATTAATGAGTTCTATGCAGAAAAAAATGGGTGGCAACGCTATGAGCTTTGGAAAGAGTAGTGCCAAAGTATATGTAGAAGCACAGACAGGCAAGACCTTTGCAGATGTAGCAGGGCAGGATGAAGCAAAGGAAGCGCTTACTGAGATTGTGGACTTCTTGCATAACCCAGCAAAATATAAGGAAATTGGTGCAATTATGCCAAAGGGCGCATTGCTTGTAGGCCCTCCTGGTACTGGTAAAACGCTTCTTGCAAAAGCTATAGCAGGAGAATCAAAGGTACCGTTTTTCTCAATCTCTGGTTCAGAATTTGTCGAGATGTTTGTAGGCATGGGAGCAGCAAGAGTTAGAGACCTTTTTAAACAAGCTCAGTCAAAAGCTCCATGCATAGTATTTATTGATGAAATTGATACTATTGGTAAAAAACGTGGCGAAGGGGGAATTGGAGGCAATGATGAGAGGGAACAGACATTAAATCAGCTATTAGCTGAAATGGATGGTTTTAATGCAGAGAAGGGTGTAGTAATTCTTGCGGCAACAAACAGACCTGATTCTCTTGACAAAGCGTTGCTTCGTCCCGGTCGATTTGACCGTCGTGTACCTGTAGAATTACCTGATCTTGCAGGGCGTGAGGCTATTTTAAAGGTACATGCAAAAAAAATAAAGTTAAGTAGTAATATAGATTTCAATGAAATAGCAAGAGCTACTTCAGGAGCTTCTGGTGCAGAGCTTGCCAATATAATAAATGAGGGAGCTTTGAGGGCAGTAAAATGCGGACGTAAATATGTAGAGCAATGTGATTTAGAGGAAGCTGTAGAAGTTGTAATTGCAGGATATCAGAAAAAAGGTGCTGTTATATCTCCAAAGGAAAAGCAAATTATTGCATACCATGAAATTGGTCATGCTATTGTTGCAGCAAAACAAACTGAATCTGCGCCAGTACACAAAATAAGCATAATTCCACGTACTTCTGGAGCATTAGGTTATACAATGCAGATATCAGAGAAAGAGAATTTTCTGATGACAAAAGAGGAAGCAGAGAACAAAATTACTACCTTTACAGGCGGTCGTGCTGCAGAGGAACTAGTTTTTGGAACCTTTACATCAGGTGCTTCCAATGATATTGAGCAAGCTACTAAAATAGCTAGAGCAATGGTTACTCGTCTTGGTATGAGTAAAAACTTTGATATGATGGCGCTTGAGACAGTTACTAATCAATATCTTGGAGGAGATGCTTCATTAGCATGCTCTCCTGAAACTGCATCAAAAATTGATGAAGAGGTGCTTGCTATTATAAAAAATGCCCATGAAAGAGCAATGAGTATTTTAAAAGAAAATTTAGAAAAGCTTCATGCATTATCATCATACCTAGTTGAGAGAGAGACTATAACAGGAGATGAATTTATGAGGATGTTGGCAGGCTAATACTTTTATGGGAAACAGAGATATTGATATAATACAAATATATCCCTCTGCTAAAAGTTTGTTTAGCAGAGGGATTCGTTGTTTTACACCTGTGAGTTTGTAGATTCGTTATTTTCCTCGTCTGAGGGCGTATCAGGATGCAGAACATCCAGGAAAGATATCTCGTTTTCTAGATTATTTTGTTCTGCTATTAGTACTTGATTCTCATTACTGAGTTTCTTTATCTGTTTTTTTAGTTTGAATTGCTTTACGAGACCAAGCATTGATGCAATTATTGCTCCAAAGGCTGTAGAAATGAAAATAATCAGTGCTAGAGATAATTTATACTCTACAAAAAAAATTTTCACAGGTACTGCCGCTGCGTTAGTAATTGCAAAGATTATTACTATAATTGATGCTATAAGAGAAAAAATAAAGTATAGCTGCATGAGAACTTCAACCTCCTTTATATATTTAATTTATAATACATGAATTTAATTTTATAGCAAAATAAACAATAGAAGAATATTACATATTATTATATTTCATTATACTATACAAAATACTGATGTAAAACCATTATATACTAAATCATTAAATAGTATGAATTAATAAAAGTTTATAGAGTTGTGATATAATTGTTAGGGTGTTTATGTTTCTATATACAGAAGTCAAAATAGAAACAATTTTTTTAAGCATAATGAGGGTGGGTAATATATAATGAAAACTAATTTAACAGAAGGCAATATTTTAAAAAAGCTACTTATTCTTGCTTTGCCGATAATGGGAACCTCTCTGATACAAACTGCATATAGCTTAACTGATATGATATGGGTTGGAGCATTAGGTTCTAGGGCTGTTACTGCAATCGGTACAGCAGGCTTTTATACATGGCTTGCCAATGCATTTATAATAATTCCCAGAATAGGTGCAGAGATTGGGGTCGCTCAATCTGTAGGAAGAGGAGATTTAAAAGAAACCAAAAGCTACATAAGACATTCCATACAAATAAATTTAGTTTTTGCAATTTTGTATGGAGTTGTAATGATAGTATTTAGAAATCAGCTTATAGATTTTTTTAATATTGATGATAATGGCATTGTTGGAATGGCAACAATCTATCTATTTATAATCTCTTTGGGAATGGTATTTTTCTTTTTGCCTCCTGTACTTACAGCGATTTTTAATGGTCATGGAGACAGTCGCACACCTTTTTGGATAAATACAATAGGTCTTACAACAAATATTATACTTGATCCTCTTCTTATACTAGGAGTAGGGCCATTTCCCAATTTGGGAGTTGCAGGAGCTGCTATTGCAACAATATTTGCGCAGTTTGTTGTTACAATGGTATTTATTTTTGTTATCTGTAAAAAAACAGATTTCTTTGTCAAACTGAATTTCCTGCAAAAACCTGATTGGGGTCATATAAGAAGGATTATTAGACTAGGCATGCCTGCAGGGATACAAAGCGGAGCATTTACAGTTATTGCGATGGTTATAGCAAGAATACTGGCAGGGTGGGGCTCAACTCCAATTGCAGTACAAAGTGTTGGATCGCAAATTGAATCAATATCATGGATGACAGCTGGAGGCTTCCAAACTGCATTAAGTGCCTTTGTAGGGCAAAATTATGGAGCAAAGAAATGGGATAGGATATATAAAGGATACTTTACAGCAATAGGTATGATTTCAGTTATAGGAATAATCACATCATGTCTATTAATATTCTTGCCAGGACCAATTTTTTCTATTTTTATCCGAGAACAAAACGTCATAAAGGATGGAATAATATATTTGAGAATACTTGGAGTATCCCAATTTTTTATGTGTATAGAAATAACAACATCGGGAGCCTTCAATGGTATTGGAAAAACAATTCCTCCTTCGGTAGTAGGCATTGCGCTAAATGCAATGAGAATTCCGGGTGCGATTTTATTATCAATACCTCTTGGACTAAATGGGGTATGGTGGAGTATAAGCTTAAGTAGCATCATAAAGGGAATAATATTAACAAGCTGGTTTATATTATTGCTCCTAAGACATCCTGAAATAAAAGAAAACAAGCTTATTAGTTTTGGCAGATTTGGCAAACTAAAAACAAAAACAGAAAGATAGTAGAGGGATATTGGATATATCCTATTTGGAGGTAGAAATATTTGATTTTTAGAGAGGTTACATTAAATGACATGCCAATACTTGATAAATATAGGAATATTTGTTCGGATTATTTGTTCTCATATCTTTATATGTATCAAGATTCATATAGACTTAAAATATCAGAAAATGATGGAACAATAATTATACGATCTGATATAGATGATACTAATTTTTTTATGCCTTTAGGAGACACCGAGCAAGGAATAAAATTAGTCTTGAAGTATTGTAAAGAGAATAATATAAAGCCAATATTTACTAAGATACCTGAGGATTTTCTAAGTATTTTTCATGATTTTAATTTTCATATTGAAGAGGACAGAGATTCATTTGACTATGTTTTTAAAAACACAGATTTCATAGAATACAAGGGTAAAAAATTTAGGAATCAAAGAAATAATTTATTTAGCTATCTTAAAGCTTACGAACCAAAGTTTGATCCAGACATAAAAGCATATATAGATAAATGCAAGGAATTCACTCAAATATATCATAATTCACCTAATAAACTGGAACCCACTTTTAAAATGCTTGATAATATTGAGTTGCTTAATTTAAAAGGTGGCGTAGTTATAAATGCTGGTGAGATATCTGCATTTTGTCTATATGAAGAATTATCAGATGATATGCTTCTTTCTCATGTGGAGCTTACAGATAATTGCCACAGAGGGGTGCATGCATATCTAATAAACGAGTTAGCAAAGAATATAGGTGAGAAGAATATTAACAAGGAGGATGATATGGGTATTCCAGGGCTTAGAAGGTTCAAAGAATCATATAATCCTCACTATATGTTAAAAAAATATAAAGCCTACTATATTTAAGAAGGGGTAATAAAAATCTGACTCCAATATCGCAGCATTTTTGTACCCCATTTTATGCTGGTATTTTCTACAGGCATTCCATATGCTAGTCTCAAGGCTTGTTCCAGCATATTTATTCCAGCTCCATAGTTTGCTACCAATGAGCCAGATACTCTGGGGTTTATTTCGATAAGCTTTGGTAATCCGCTTTCGGAATATTTAAACTGAATATTTATGTTGTATGAAAGATTAAGAGCCGATATTATTTCTTTGGAATACTCTATTAATTCGTCATTCTTCTCAGTTATAGAGACACTAGCAACTCCCATTGAAGTCTCTACTCTCTGTCTAGGTATGCAGAAATAGGTGATACCGTTTTTGCAAACACAATCAACACTGTACTCTTTCCCAGGAAGGTATTCTGATACAAGCAGCTCAGGTATTTTAGTCATGCTTCTAAGCTGATTTAGATATGCTTCAAGATTTACCTTAGCAGAACCCGCTGGCTCATTAAAAATATCTATTTTTTCTTCAGTTATAATCCGAAAGCCCTTTCCACCTTCTCCGTTTACGGGCTTTATGCATACAGGCACCTTTGGATATCCAAGCTCTAAGACTACAGCTTTAATAGAATCGATAGTTGATACTAAGGTGTATTTTGGCACAAAAGCTCTATCACTAAAAAACTTGTATAGTTCATCCTTGCTATTTGCAATTTTAAGCTTTTGAGTGTCTTCAGTTACAAGTACCTTAATACCAAAGCTATTGAAAAACTCTATATTTTCTGACATAAGTATTAGCTCATCAGTATATTGAGGTATTATGGTTGTTATCTTTTCACTTTTGCATATCGCTAACAGTGCATCAATGTACTTTGAATCTTTTACCTTAGGAACAATATATTTTTTGCCCGTCACAATAAATCCTGGAGTATCTTTATCTTCTACATCAGTAGTAACCACAGCTACATCAAAGGACTTCACATTTTTAAGCATATCAATATCAGCTACAGTACCCATGCTCCCAGAAATAGTCCATAATATCTTTAAGTTCAATTTTATCTCTCCTTATACGGTTAAGTTGTTATTAAAATTCATCTATAATATATATTTAACAGCAATTTCACTAAAAAAGAAATAGTAATTAATATTTTTGTGCAAAATACTCCTTAATATATGTTACGATAAAGATATATTCTACCAATAACGAGTGAATATACTATATTTGCGAGATATAAGCTTTTCAAAAGAGAAGCAGGAATGTATTATAGATTAAGAGGATATATTAAATATAAATTTATAATAAGTGGGAAATATTTAGTGCAAAACATAGAAAAGAGGGTATAAAATGATAGAATTAGGCAAAATACAAAACTTAAAAGTTCTTAGAATGACTAAGGTTGGCGCATATCTCAATACTGAATATGGTAGTGAAGAGGAAGATATCTTATTACCGATGAACCAAGTGCCACAAGATATTGAAATAGAAAAAGAGATAGAAGTATTTGTTTATAAAGATTCAGAAGATAGAATGATAGCTACTATGAAAAAGCCAAAGATAACAATGGGAGAATTAGCTCTTCTTAGGGTAGTGGACAATACCAAAATTGGTGCGTTTCTGGATTGGGGTTTGGAGAAGGACTTGCTGCTGCCTTTTAAGGAGCAAACATATAGCATTGTAGAAGACGGTGTTTATTTAGTGGGATTATACATAGATAAAAGCAGTAGATTATGTGCTACTATGGATATCTACAAGTTATTAACTGATGAATCACCATATAAAGTAAATGACAGAGTTAATGGGACTATCTATAAAATACATGAAGAAATTGGAGCCTTTGTAGCTGTTGACGATAAATACAATGGACTAATCCCTAATAAGGAGCTTTATGGTGAATACAAATGTGGAGACAATGTAGAGGTTAGAATAAAAAAGGTAAAAGAAGATGGAAAGCTTGAACTGAGCTTAAGAAAAGAGGCCTACAATGAAATAGATGATGATGCCAAGAAGATTATGGATAGGCTAATCTTACAGGACGGCAAGCTAGGATTAAATGATAACAGCAAGCCTGAGGATATAAAGTCTGAGTTAAGCATGAGCAAGAGTGCTTTTAAAAGAGCGGTAGGAAGACTTTTTAAAGAAAGAAAAATTAAAATAACCGAAAAGGGTATTGAGTTAATATAATGCTATTTTCGGGTTAGGGATATTAAAGTATGGAAATATATAGGCGTTGTTTGTAGAAAGACAGAATATTAAAGTGTACAATAATAAATGTATTTGTTGTAAAATAGGTACATTTATTATTTTTTTTAAAAGATAAAGGAGATTACAATAATGCCAACACTTAACATAAACATAAATGAAAAAGCCAATCTGATGCGGCTCGACTGTATACTTGAAAAAACAAAGGATGCAGTTGTTCAGAAGGACAAGCAGTATAGAAAATATTACTAAGAAGCTTCTAAAATATAGCGATAGTAGAATTAAAAGGCTTAAGGGGGAGACACATGGCTTTAATTGAAGTAGAAAATATAAGCAAAGAATATAAAATAAGTAAAAGGGCAAAAGGGTTTGTCGGAACTATTGCCAACTTATTTATTCCTAAATATGAAATAAAAGAAGCTGTAAAAAATATTAATTTTTCTATTGAAAAGGGTGAAATGGTAGGCTTTATCGGACCAAATGGTGCAGGGAAATCAACAACTGTCAAAATGCTAACAGGCATTCTATATCCTACAAGTGGAGAAATTACGGTAGGAGACACAGTACCCTATAAGAATAGAAAAGAATATGTAAAAAAAATAGGTGTTGTATTTGGACAGAAATCTCAATTGTGGTGGGATCTTCCCGTAATTGAAAGCTATGAAATGCTTAAGTACATATACAAAATACCTGAAAGTACATATAAGAAAAAAATAGACATGGTTAATGATATGTTAGGTATACATGAATTTATAGAACAGCCTGTTAGACAGCTAAGTTTAGGACAAAGAGTGAAATCTGATATAGGAGCTGCATTATTACACGAGCCAGAAATACTATTTTTGGACGAGCCTACAATAGGTCTAGATGTAGTTGCTAAAGAGAACATAAGGAACTTTCTAAATGAAATAAATAAACAAACGAAGGTTACTATGGTATTTATAACTCACGATATGCAAGATATAGAAAAAACATGTAATAGAATGATTATCATTGATAAAGGTGAAAAAATATATGATGGACAGGTAAATGAGATCAAGAACCAATATGGCAAGGAACGAGAGCTTGTAGTAGAATTCACAAAGGGTTACAAAGAAATCTATATTCCAAATACTGTTACAACATATGTAAATCCAAATGTAAGAAAGTTTAAGTTTAATAAGGAAAATGTTCAAGTACAGCACCTTATTTCAAATTTAGCAGAAAACTATGAAATAAAAGATTTAACAATTAATGAACCTGAAATAGAGAGTATAATAAGAGAAATCTATAAGGGGGGAATAAATCTATAATGGAGGTATATATTCAATATGCAAAAAAATGCTTCCAGAGAAATTTAGTATATAAATTTGATTATATAATGGGAATTATAAAGACCTTGATGCAAATATTTATATATGTTTCAATTTGGAAAGCTTTATATCAAGGAAATGTGGAAATGTATGGAATTTCATTTGAAATGGTTACAACTAGCTTTATTATTAGTTTAGCAATTTCAAATACCTTTTCTATAGATGATTCTATAGTATATAGAAAGATAAAAAAAGGAGAAATAACAAATGAGTTATTAAAGCCTGTTAGCTTTAATGGTCTATTAATGGCTGAAAATATAGGAAATGTGTTTTTTAGAATAGTAGTTAATTTATTTCCATCAATAATTATAGCATCTTTATATATTGAAATTTTGCCGCCAGCTTCAGTAGTTAATTTTATATTGTTTATATTTAGTATAATATTTGGCTTTCTAGTTTTGTATGGTATCAGCTATATTGTATCAATAACGTCTTTTTGGGTTATTAATGTTTGGAGCATATCTACTATTAAAAATGTATTTGTATCTGTATTATCTGGAATAATGATTCCTCTATGGTTTATGCCTCTATGGGCAATAAATATCATAAAATTCACGCCCTTTGATTCTATTTACTTTATACCTATGCAAATTTATCTAGGACAAGTCAATTCAAATAGCATAATACAGTGCTTTGCAAAACAGAGCTTATGGATTGCAATATTGTATTTACTAGGTTCAAAGCTATGGAGTATAGCAATTAAAAGGCTAGAAATTCAAGGAGGCTAAAATTGATGAATTGTCTAGAAAAAATTAAAGAATATTATTTATTGATTTTAAAATATATTGATATTAATTTAAAGAAATGGTTTGAATATAAGATTGATGCGGTTCTTAGATCCTTTGCAGTATTTCTAAGAGAGGCAACGAGCATCATAGTTATATATTTTACATTTCAGAAGTTTACAAATATAAATGGGTGGAATATCAATGAGATGTTCTTTTTATTTAGCTTTATATTTGTAACCTACAGTATTTTGATTTTATTATTTACAGGACTTAGAGACTTTGAATATTTGATTTATACAGGTGAATTTGATAGATTCTTATTAAGACCTAGAGGACTATTATTTCAGGTTATTGTATGGGATGCAGATTATTTTGCGGCAATAGGTCATGGGACATTAGGAATTATACTCTTTATTACTACCGCAAATAGTGTTGGAATAACTTGGAGCGTAACCAATATATTATTTTGCATATCAGCTATAGTAGGAGGCGTACTTATACAGGGGGCAATATTTCTAGTTTTAGCAGCACTAAGTATTTATTTTATTAAAACTGGTAGTGCCAAAGATTTATTTTATTATAATGCAAGAAACTTAGCACAATATCCTATTAGCATTTATCCTGGATTAATTCAAAAATTCTTAATTTTTATTATTCCATTTGCATTTGTAAACTATTTTCCTGCTCAATATTTTTTACAAAAACCAGACATGAGTAATTACTGGTCGGGATATATGTATCTTACCTTTGCGGTAGGATTTGGATTATTTTTTATTGGATATATATTTTGGAAGCATAGTATAAAGAGATATTCAAGTACAGGAAGTTAAGTGAAAAAATGCAATTGTTGTTGTTAAAGGCAAAGCCGTTATAACAATAGAAAACTTAACAAGCTTTCATACCTTCCATGACGAGGATATGTTTGTAATTTATCTTGGTGGTTATCATAACAGTGTAAGGCGTGAATTTATAAAAAAGCTATATCAGCAAAATCCAAATATACACTTTTATCATTTTGGTGATATTGATGCTGGAGGCTTTTATATTTTGGAGCATTTAAAGCGTCAAACAGGAGTAGATTTTAAGCCCTACAAGATGGATATAGCTACTTTGAAAGAATATTACTGCTATTCAAAAAAGCTTACAGATAACGACCATGATAGGCTTGCAAAATTAAAGGACAGCCCATATAACGAAGTAATCAGTTATATGCTAGAAAACAATTGCAAGCTAGAGCAAGAAGCTATCAACGTAAGATAGAAGTTTAACATTTTTGTGTTTAATGTATTGACATTAACGTTGCGTAAAGTTTTACACTGGAATTGAGAGGTGAAGTGCAATGCAAAAAATTGGTGAAGTAGCAGCTGCTTATAATATTTCAAACAGAACTCTGCGTTATTGGGAAGAGGTAGGAATACTGAAAAGCTACAGAAAGAATAATGGATACAGGTATTATGATGACAGTAATATTGCTAGGATAAAGCAAATAATAATGCTTCGCAAGCTTAAGCTTCCGATACAGGATATCCAGCATATCTTTGTATCTGGTGAGCTTTCAGTTGCTATAGAAGCCTTAACCAAGCATCTTGAAGAAACCAACCACAAAGCAGAGGAGCTTAATGCCTTGGCTGTTGTTTTGGAACGACTTATACAGATAACAATATCCCAGCAGAGCTTAGATCAGGTATTTAAATACATTGATGTGCAAGATAACTCTGCAATTCATAAGCTAAAGGATGCACTTCAAATAGTACTCTCAGAAAGGGAAAATGTAATGTCAGAAAGCTCAAGCTATAATACAAATGATGTAAGGCTTGTCAAGCTACCGAGAATGATTATTGCAAGTTACTCTGCTTTAAGTGAAACTCCAGAGAATGACTGTTGGGAGAAAATAGCTAGTCTAATAAATGAGTATTCTTTGAACCAGAAACCTGGATTTAGACATTTTGGCTTTGGCTACAACAATTCAAAGGGGGAATATGGGTACGAAATGTGGGTGACAGTACCTGAAAGCTTTGAAGTACCTAAGCCCTTTGTGAGGAAGGAATTTTGCGGAGGTTTATTTGCAGCTTTACCCACGTACCTGTCTATTATAGGTGAACGCTGGGATCAACTAAATGAATGGATAAAAGAAAGTGAAGAATATGAGGTGGATTGGCAACCAGATAATTTGAGGGAATATCTAGAAGAGTGTATGGACTATGAAACCTTTAATTCTCAAGAAACCGAAGAATCTAAAAAGCAACTTGACCTTTTACTTCCTATTAAGCAGATATCTAAGTCAGAAAACAAGGATAAATCCAATATATCAGAAATAGTATTAGAGCTGGAACCCAGAAAGGTAACTCTGCCTGATATAACACTGGGAGGCTGCCTTTTTGAGCAAAAAGAAAAAAGCCTGCTATGGAAAAAGAATGTTCCTTGGTATAAGCTTGCTCAAGCTATCAGTAAAACTGGGAAAGATTATATGCCAAGAATGAAGGAAGGCAATAATACCTTTACGCTAGTTTTTGGGGAGACTCAGCAGTCAATGCCCTTTTATCTAGCAGCAAAGGACGGCTTTGTTACCAGCGTATTTGCGGCAGTGGAAATAATCCAATCCTTTGAAAGCTATTCAGATAAATTAGAAGAGCGAATTTTACAAGAAAGACAGTACATGGTTTTCAGTACATGGGTAGACCCAGAAAAGGCTACAGCAAAGAAATTAAAAAGTGAAAAGCTTTATATTGCGGCGGCAGAGTATGTATCAATTCATAAATGTGAAGTAGACTTTAATTATTGCCTTGAAAGGGAATATCGCAAGGATGGCAGAAATGTGGATAGAATAGAATTGTATGTCCCGTTAGTGAAGTAATAGAAAAAAGGTGATGCACAAGAAGACATATCAATTAATAAGAATATATCAAAAATCATATTCGAGCTTTCCTACTTGAATATGGTTTTTTATCTTAATATATCTGTATAAAAATTTCTATGCCAAGGCTCTTATAAATATTCAAATGACAAAATACAACAATAATTTAACTATATGTAATGATTTGTAACCAAAATGTAATGAATAGTAAAGGATGATTAGCATGGTTCGACAAACTTTTTTTGAAAAGTAGGATAATATAGTAAGTGGATATCCAAAACGTAAACTTAAGAAAAAATAATTATTTTTAGGAGGGAAAAACATGAAGAGGATTAAATCCACTAGAGTAAAAATATCAATGATGTTAGTAATAGTGTTGTTGGTATCAGTGTTTACACCAATAATGTATGCGGAGCAGGATAACTCAAAAGCTTATAAAGCAGTTATTGAGCAAAAAGTTCAGAGCGTATTAGAGGATGGCTTCTCCCAATATTACAAAGTTAATAACTTTAAAGTGAACTATGATGAGTTAAAAATAATTGATGACACTATAAAAGTAGATCTTTTCGTTACTATGAATACTACTTTGAAAGCAAAAAAGGTTGAGGAACTTCCTTATGTAAAAGGTATGCTAAAGAAGGTTAATCTAAGTGATTTCAGTTATGAATCAAAAGCTAAAACTGATGAGGCAGTATCAAAAACTAATAAAGGTAAGTTGAAAAACGAACAGTTAGCTAAAGTTTCAAAAGAAATCGATTTTAAGTTTAATGACTTAAAGGAATACATAAACAAGGCTAATGATAACAACTTTTTCTTAACTGTAACAGCAAAAGTAAGTAACGGTATAATATCCGAGGATTCAATAATAATTATGGCAGAAAATGTTGATACTTATATACCTGTCGAAGAACTGCTTCCGAAAACTTCCGTGAAAATGGAAGAAGAAGGCTTCAATGATATGCAGTTAGTAATTGATTCAAAAGAAGACGGCTATTCTCCAAGCCTTTATGCTTCATATGATAGAATAGCTGCAAGGGATTATGCAAATACATGGTCTACAAATCCAACATCCTGTTATGACGATGGAACTACATGTGGAATAAAGCAAGCTAGAAATTTATGGAATAATACAGCTAATCCATACTATGTTGAATTGTGTCATAATGATTGTGCGGATTTTGTATCACAGGGTTTATATGCAGGTGGTATACCAATGGATAGCACTTGGAAAAGAGGTACACCTGCTAATACAACTGTAGCATGGGTTAATACTGGGTATTTAAAAACCTATATGCTCACAACAAAATCATATTGGGTAGCATCTACCTATACATCTGCTTCAGCAGGAGGAGTACTTTATACAGCTTCATCTCATGTTGTTATGATAGTTCAGAATGATACTATAACTAGAAAATACAGTGCACATACAAATGATAGAAATCAAGTAAATTATTCAAATGGAACAGGATATCTTTACTATATTTTGTGGTAGACGAATAATTTAATAATGTAAATGTTTCTTAAATAAGAAGCCTAATTAGGCTTCTTATTTAGTAATTTATAAGGGGGTATGTTTAACTTATGAAAAAATTATTTTTAATATTACTTAGCTTTATATTACTTGTATCAGGATGCAGCTCAATAGAAAATTCCACAAGCAAACATACGTTAATTCCTTTTCTAACATTTTATAATGAACCTAATAAAGAAGTTGTTGCAAAGTTATCTTACTGGGATTTGAGTAGTGGTAATATAAATTTTACAGATGAAGTGGTTTATACAGCAATTCCTACAAAAGAAAATGACTATGTTGAGCCTATAATTTGGGATGGTAATAAAAAGATAGTATTGCATAAAACTGCTACACCAGCAGAAAAATTAAGAAATGATGCAGAAGTAATTAAAAACTATACTATGAATACTATTTATGGTATGAATATTGAAGCAAAAAGAAATATGGATAGTAATGCTAATGTTATTGAACAAAAAGTAGAAAATTATGATTTGTACTTAGATAGTGGGAATGGTATTGTTGAAAAAAAAGCAGCATTTCTATTTAAAACAAAGGATGAAAAAAACAATGAATTAGTTATAGGTGAGCAAGATATTCCTAGCTATATCGACTATGATAATAAAACAGGTGAAATAACATTTATTTTCAAGTATTTCTTTGAAACATACACAAACATATACGTTGCTAAATGCAACATAGATAATATTGAGAAAATTAGCTGGAAAGAAATTAAGCTATCAAAAGATATAAAAACTGGTGGTAATTATACTCCATATCCCAATAATAGTATACTGATTGGTTCAAAGTATTACATTCAAAGCTATTTAAGTTTAGCAGAAGTGGATTTTGACAAAAATGAATCAAAAGTACTTGATGATGTAACTCAAAAATGCAGGAATATAGTGAAAGAGGGCAGCTTTGAAGATGATTTCCCCAAGGATATTATTCCAATTGGCAAATATGAAGATGTTTTGCTTATAAGTGTTCCTATCAGTACAGATAATAGTATTGAATATATAATATGTGCACTTAAAAATGATGAGTTAATAGGTGCTATACAATTGAAAAGTGATGGTACTTGGAATATAATTGATTCAAATAAAAAGGTTATTTCAGAAATTGATGTAAAAGATAAAAACCTATACAGAAGATTTAATTCTGACTTTATATATTTTCCATTGTCAGGAAATATAATGTAGAAGAAAAAGCAT
Source organism: uncultured Clostridia bacterium (assembly GCA_942492835.1). Lineage (GTDB taxonomy): Bacteria > Bacillota > Clostridia > Lutisporales > Lutisporaceae > GWB2-37-7. The sequence continues at coordinate 3,134,659 of OW818645.1, forward strand.
GGAGAAGCGGAGGGGACGGTTCTTTTTGCTTTTACAGGAAACGAAAGATAGTCTGACATTCTAAAAGCATATAAAAAGTGGGCAGTAATATATAATCAAATTGAGTAATGATATGATGCTTAAAAAGTATACTGATGAATTTAAACCTTCCGTTATTCAAGACTATTACAATAACTTCATATGTGTCAGGGCAATAGTTCATAAGCAAAAAGAACCGTCCCTCTTGCTTATTGAAATTAGGAAGGAAATAACAACGAAAGTCGGTAAGCAGCCTGGAGATATAATCAAGGTAACGATTCAAGAAAGAGATACGGGAAAATAAGTTTCAGAATAAAGCACTGGGGATGGTTTGTCCCCGGTGCTTTATTCTGAAAGTAAAAAAGGGGAAAATACATATCATGCTATAAAAAAGGGAAATTTAGATAGAGCATTTTATGTAGCAAGTAATGGAATTCCAACTTTCAATCAATTAAATAATTATATTAACTATGCTGAAATGTTTATGTAAAGCACAAATCACTGGAATGTAATACATGGAACAGCACCAACAGCACCAACAGAAACTAGAGAAGATGAAGAAGGAAGAAAAAATAGAGTTTATCACATCTTCAATATGAATTAGTTCAAGAAACAAGAATAATCCTTAAGAAAAATTTGTCTAGGAGGAATGATAAAATGAAGAAAAATATCGGATCAGTAGTAGGATTGTATCCAACACCTTCAACAATAATAGGAACAATGGTTGATGGTAAAGTTAATTGGAGCAATATAGCACATATAGGAATCGTAGGATTAGATTCTATAATGCTTAGTATAAGAAAGGGACGTTACACAAACTTAGGAATAGAACAGAATAAAACGGTTTCTGTTAGTTTAGTAAGCGAAGATATGATAGTAGAAGCAGATTATGTAGGAATTGTATCAGGTAAGTCAGTCGATAAGTCTAAAGTGTTTAAATATCACATGGGAGAACTAAATGTTCCAATAATCGATAAATCGCCACTTGTAATGGAGTGTGAATTGGTAGATATTTATGATACCCAAGATTATGCTAATTTTATTTTAAAAGTAGTTCACACTCATGTAGAAGAAGATAAGTTAGATGAAAAAGGAAAGATAAGTTATGAAAAGATAAGACCTTTGTTATTTGAAATGCCAACACAATCTTATTTAAGAACAGGCGTTGTAGTTGCAAAATGTTGGAATGTTGGAAAAGAGTATAAGAATTCGTAATATAATTAAAGCTGTGCTTGTTACAAAATAGCTTGTTTAGCACATCTGAGAATATTAATTATATATATAAAGGAGAGAAAATTATGCCAGTAATAACATTAGAGGGAGCAAAATTAAGTAAGGAACAAAAGAATCAATTAGTAGAAGAATTTACAGCATCAGCTGCTAGAATTATGAATACACCAGAAGAAGCTTTTGTGGTTTTATTGAAAGAAAATGAAAAAGAAAATATTGGTGTAGGCGGACAATTACTATCTGACAAATAAGATATTGAATATGTATATTAAGGATGAGTTCTCAGCTGCATTTATGCTAGAATTAATGTTATTGAAATATAAATTTTAAAAAAGCACAACTATTCTTGGAATGGAGTGCTTTTTTCTTTGATTTAAATACTATATTAAGCTTAAGGAAATCAAACATAATTTTGTTTAAGAAAAAAGCATAGCAGAATAGTTCAACCAAATAATCGACTTTTTAATTAAATTTACAAAAAAGCAAAGGATGTCCTTAAAATATTAAAACTATGCATTATAATTAAGTTACGTTGCAACGAGGAGTGAGTTTTATGAGTTATGTTAAATATCTGCAGAAAACTATAGATTATATCGAAGAGAACATTAAACAGCCTATTACAATTGAGGCTTGTGCCGAGGCGGCAGGATTCTCAAAATATCACTTTTATAGGTTATTCACCTTATTTGTTGGAGTTCCGTTAATGGAATATGTGAGAAAGAGACGACTTGTTTATGCGATGCAGGATGTGAACAAAGGCAGACGCATTATTGATATTGCACTTGATTTTGAATATAGCTCGGAACGGACATTTTGCAGAGCATTTCAAAAGGAGTATGGTAAATCACCGGGCAAATTTAGAAATAAGAATTATGCAATACCTGAAAAACCAATACTTAAAGAAAATGAATATATAATTTGGGGAGGAATAAATATGGAATATATTTTTAGTGATGTAACAATTGAAAAACTGGACACTATGTATGTGGCAAGTTCATATGTAATCAGCGATAATCCTGAGGGGGAAGTTATAAACTTTATGATAGAGTGGATGAAAAACCATAATATTCACATTAAGTCAAGACAATTCGGATTTGATATTCCTGTCTCAGAAGAACAAAACCAAAAAGGTCTTAGGGGATATGAGTACTGGGTAAAAGTAAAAGAGGATACTTATGTATGTGAAGGAGTGAAACTGAAAAAAATAGATGAATGTGATTATGCAATACTGAGAATAACAAACCCTTTCTCAAATCCTTTTGAAGTTATACCTGCTGGATGGAAGAGATTGGCGGAGTGGGTTAGCTCAAATGGATATACGTCTCATTACAGCAAAGGTGAAGTCGATAGGGAAAAATACTGGCTTGAGGAAAAAATCGAAGAAAATGGTGTTACTTACCTGGATCTTTATTTTCCATTAAATTAATTCCGCTATAGTAACCACAGGAGTATTTACTGTGGTTACTATTTTTTTATATTATTAAAAATAATTGCATGTAATACATTAAAAAATCTACATGACACCTGTTGCGTGGAACCGTATCATAAGTGAGTTGCGGGCAAAATAAAGAGACTTAAGAAAGTATGTTACAAGATTTTATCTGTTTTGCATTAGTATAATTATGTGATATAAATATTATTAATATATGCTTACTTGGCAATAAAACAATGATATGATATAATCTCCATAAATTTCGCAACTTTAAGTTGCTTAAAATCAGATAAATGAAAACTCAAGTTGGTGTTAGGGTATTATTTTTACTGTTATAATAAGCTCATCACAATATAAAGGAGAAACGATAATATGAGCTTTGGACGAAATTTACAGTTTTTAAGAAAAATGTATCATAGTATCACACAGGAAGAATTAGCAGAAAGAATGGGAGTCTCCCGCCAGACTATTTCAAAATGGGAACTGGATGCTGCCTACCCAGAGATGGAGAAGGTAATAGAACTATGTCAACTCTTTTCATGTTCTATGGATCAGTTAGTACGAGAAGATATAAATATGTGTAATGAAGCATACTCAGATATTCGAGTTGAGGAAATTGCGTCATTTCGATATGTCGGGTATGCAGTAATCAGCGGAGAACCTGAAGATGATGCTATAAAGCATGTAAAAGACTGGGCAGTTGGCTGTGGGATAGGACAACCTGAAATTATAGGGTGGGATTTCCCGTATGTATCACAAGAACAAATAAATGTGTATCATATGCACGGTTATGCTGCTGCATGCATTTTACCTTTAGACTTGGAATTAACATGCGATAACATAGAAGTCATTCTTCAGAAAAAGCAAAAGTATGCAATTATAACAATTAAAGAGCCTTTTAAAGCACCGTTTACTCTTATTCCAAATGCATACAAGACACTCATACTGTATATGGAGATAAATGGAATCAAGCATAAATTGACTAAAGAAATTCTATCTTGTTTTGAGAAAGAATACAAGAAAGACAGCATTAGTTATATGGATGTGTATATAGCTGTTGACATGTAAAATCCAGGTAATGGAATATATGTAGATTAAGAGAATTATCTTAGTTGGAGCATGTAAGATTTCACTTCTGTATACTAATAATAAAGAAGTATAACAAAGTAAATTAGGAGGATAAGGTAATGGGTGATTTCAGTTATAAAGATACTTATATTGAAGATGGAAAAAGGGTACTGGAAGTTAACATACTTCCAGAAAAGCATTGTAACTTCGACTGTATATTTTGTCCTATTGGCAGAACACAAAATAAGGTAGATACTCAAAAGTCATTTGATAAAATAGATAGCTCTTTGATTGAACTAGAAAGCATGATAGAGAATACAAAAGCAGAATTAATCTTTATTAACTCAAAAGGAGAAGCCTTAGTAAATGATAGAATCGGTGATATTGTTGACCTTATCAAAGTAAAAGGTTTGCCTGTAAGACTGCTATCTAATGGATATTTACTAGGCAGAGATGAATATATAAAAATTGCAAATAAATGTGATGAGGTTGTTGGAGAGATAAAAGTAATAACAGAAGAAGATTTTCAAAAAATCCAAAGACCAATTGAGGGATATACACTTGAAGATTATGTTTCAAGCATGGTTTACTTTAATAAGCAATATAAAGGGAAATTTATATTTGAAATTACTATCATTAAAGGCTATAACGATGATGAAGAATCAATTCGGAAAATAAAAAATATTATTGAGGAAATAGCTCCCAACAAGATAATTATTGCAAGAATAGAAGATGAAAGATTTAAGAAAAAACTTGGTATAACTGATGAAAGATTTGAGGAAATTTCAAATGCATTACAGAATCTTTAGTGATGTTTATCCATAACAAGAAAAATATAGTTAACTGCTGTAATCTTATAGTATATAATGTTATTGGTGATATATATGAAAATAGAGCGTTTATTAGAAATAATAATTATTTTACTTAATAAAGGAACTATTACTGCAAAAGAGCTTGCAGATAGGTTTGGCGTTTCTACAAGAACGATATACAGAGATGTTGATGTGCTTTCTACTGCAGGGGTGCCTGTTTTTACCAATAAGGGTAATGGTGGAGGCATATCTCTTTTAGAAAGTTATTCTCTAAATAAAGTTCTTATATCAGAGCAGGAAAGCGAAGGTCTTATATTTGCACTAAAAACATTACAAGTAACTCAATATCCAGAAATCGATAAGGTGCTAGATAAAGTTGGAGCTATGTTTAAGCGTTCTAATTCCGATGATTGGGTATATATTGATTTCTCACCCTGGGGCAGCAACCCTAATGAACATAATAAGTTTATTGGTATTAAGAAAGCTATTCTTGAATATAAAGTCATTATATTTGATTATGTGAATTCAGAGGGAAAGATAAGCAGACGAAGTATTGAGCCTATGAGACTTATTTTTAAGGGACAAGCATGGTACTTATGGGGTTATTGTAGAACTCGTCAGGATTATCGTACATTTCGTATCTCCAGAATTAAAAATATGGATGTAACAAATGAATTATTTGAAAGAAAAAAGCTTGAGGTTATAGGAAACATTGAATGTAATATAAATTCAATAACTATGGTAACTTTAAAGCTTAAGTTTTATCCAGAGGTATTATACAGGCTTTATGATGATTTTGACTATGATACAATAATCAAAAATGATGATGGAAGCTATAACGTAACAGCAGATTTTCCTGAGGATGAATGGTTATATGGATATATCATGTCTTTTGGTTGTTATGTAGAGGTTTTGAAACCAGAGCGTATACGTATAATAATTGAAGATAGGGCAAAAAAACTTTTGAGATTTTATGATAAATAAATTCAAATATGACACACAGTAGTCTTATTTAATAGTATATTATTATAAGAAACTAAGGGTATTAGGAGATAAAGGGAGGAATTAAGTTGATAGAAACACCTGAATCTTATGTGTTAGCAAAACAAATTAACCATGTGTTGAAGGGAAAGGTTATTAAGCACGTTGAGGTAAACCACTCTCCTCATGCTTTTGCATGGTATACAGGAAATAATGATGAATATCAAGACAAGCTACTTGGTAAAACCATTACCACTGCTGATGTTTATAGTGGAATCGTGAGAATAATAGCAGAGGATGTAGTAATGATTATTTCTACTCCTATCAGGTTCCACAGAGAAGGTGAAAAACTGCCTCAAAAGCACCAACTCTATATTGTATTTGAAGATTCTACTTCAATTACCTGTACGGTACAGATGTGGGGATGTATGTTTTGCTTCAATGAAAATGACCCAGAGGGAATACCCAAATACTATGTTACTAATAATAATCCATCTCCCTTGGAGGATAAGTTTAATGAGGAGTATTTTAAGTCTTTGCTTGAAAAAGAGAAGCTTTCTACTCTTTCAGCAAAAGCTTTTCTCACCACAGAGCAGCGTATAACAGGACTTGGCAACGGTTCAGCACAAGACATACTTTGGACTGCAAAAATTCATCCGAAACGTAAAATGTCAACTTTGTCTGAGGGTGAGCTAAAAGAAATGTACAAGTCTTTAAAAAATGTTTTCATGGACATGATGGGACAAGGGGGCAGAGATACGGAACGAGATTTGTTTGGTAATCCTGGAGGGTATAAAACGATTTTGAGCAAAAAGACAGTTGATAAGCCATGTCCTATTTGTAATACTATAATTAAAAAAGAAGCATATCTTGGAGGGAGCATATATTATTGCCCAAGCTGCCAAAAGTTATAGGCTTGGTAATTCTAAAATTAAGGAGAAAACAGTATGTCAGAAGCAATTGATTACACACGGTGAAGTCAAAGCTGGAGTTATTTGCCTGCTTATTAAGATCCCGACCCATTTGAAGCAACTAATTCCAGTCGATTATCTATAAGCTTGTAAACAAACCACCCTTCCCCTTCATAGTACCAACTTTTTATAATAACTTCCATTATTCCATCGCAATCGAGATCTGAGAAAGTCTCAATACGATACAAAAGCCTATAAAGTGAGACTACTTCCTCATTTTTAAGCCTGATGTCTTTTTCAACCACCTGGTCTACTACTTTACCATTTACCAGCTTTCTAAATATTAATATTGCATTATCACCTTTCATAACTTGCTCAAATTTGTCATTTATAGTATTATCAGCAGTGATTAGAACCTCTTCAGTGCCATCCCCATCTAAATCAACCTTGATAACCTGTTTCAATGAAGTATCAGGATTTTTCAAACCTTCTTTAATCATTAGATTTTTAACTAAATCATTATAGCTTTTTTGATCAGTGCTCTGATTTCTATAACCCCTTGGGTATATACTCCAATCTGCATTTATTGCAATGTCATAATCTATATTTTTATTATTCTCACCAAATAAATCAATCATGTCAAATCCAGGAATATACTTGTCTTCCTTTAATGTCTCCCCTGATTTGGAATTAATGGGTAATCCTCCTGCAGCATTACCTTTTTTCGTATCATTAACATATACATCATAATGATAGCCATCAAAGTTTACTAACCCACTATTATAAAATTCATCATAATGCATCCACTTACCCTTATTTAATCCACCAACCAAAAGACCTTTAATCAATATTGGTGTAGTAATATCCTTCCTATTCTCATCATTTAGGGTAGTATTTGATGAGACGTTTTTTTCTGTTGGATTTATCAATTGATTATCGGAGCATCCAATTAATAAAAGGATAATTATGATTACTACAATAAGTCTCTTCAAAACACTCAACTTCCTTTCAAGTCTTTAATATGTCTGGCGATTGAAGGTCGTACACTGTGGATGAGTCTTATTTCGCAGAACTACTTATTAGGTGAATATATTTTTTATTGAAATATAATTGGTATATTATACAAACATACTATGTATACACTTGATATAAAGTGCATTTGATAGTTATCGAAATATTTGTATAATTTCTATATATAGTAATTATATGGCATTTTATAATTTTTTACAATGATAAGGGAAGACATGTATTTACTGTTATAAAAGCACTGGGGACGGTTCTTTTTGCTTTTAAAAGGAATGAAGGATAATCTCACATTCTAAAAGCATATAAAAATTGGTAAGTAATATATAATCAAAATAGGTAATGATATGATAGTTAAAAAGTATACTGATGAATTTATATCTTCTGTTATTCAGATTGTTAGAATAGCTACATATATGTTAGAGTAATAATTAAAAAGCAAAAAGAACCGTCCCTATTGCTTCTGGTGGCTATTATTTGTAACAGGGACAGCTGCTATAATAAGCAGTAGGTTTTCTTCTAGAACTAAAAAGAAGAATCGAGGAAAATGTTTTTAGGATAGATAATTTGACTAATAAAGTATCAACTTGCGGAGTTATAGATGTATATGCTTCTGCGATTGATAAGAAAAATTAAAAATTGGGATATATTAGTGACTTCATAGTTACAAGAATAATTTTTCTCACTACGTAACCGCTATACATTTATTAAGGTAATGAGTTAAAGATAAATTTCTGTGAATTATAGTAGTTTACTAAGTTCGTTTGACTATGAACGAGCATCATAAAAACATTGAAAGGCAGGTGGCTGTATGTGAAAATAGCTATTTGTGATGATGAGCTAGCCTTTTTTGATATCATTAAAAAAAATCTACTAGAGTATAGAAATATTATTAATTGTGAATCCGAACTTTTTTAAAACGGATGTGAGGGGACAGGATAAATGACAAACGGGATACGGCGGGATAACGCGGGCGACCGTGGGAAAAACCGTGATTATATCGGGATAAACAGCACTTTAGGCGGGACAGCACGGGAACGAGTGTCAAATATATTGAGATGAGGGCGTCGAGAAAATCGGCGTCTTTTCTTTTTGCTCTAAGCAAGGGCATATCGGCGGGAGCGATCATTGGATAGGAAACAAGGGCAACGACCGCAAAGCCGCATTATACAAGGATTTTATTGCATAACAAAGGCCGTTCGGTTCTCCCCGGAAGTCACAGCAGCGGACAAAAGAGGGAGACCTCGCGGCCTTTATATGTATTATAGCACCACCACCTCATGATGTCGAGACAGCGAGCCGTGCGAACGGAGCGTTACTTCGTGCGAAAAATACAAAGAAAGCGTTACTTGAAGAGGATATTGACGTCGATCACGACCAACATGACCCGTTATCGCGTTACTTTACCCGTGCGGAGAGGAACGGCAAAGCTCTCCTCCACCGTCAAAACGGCGCAGGAGCAAAGGGACAAAAATGCCAAAACTAAAAAAGGCTGTCCCATTGGCGCAATATCAAGGGTTTTTTTGATATTTAGAGGTCGTCGGGCAGCCCTTTACAAAGGGACATAAAAACGATTAAGTTTTTAATCATACAAGGACAAAAAAATCAAGCGGTTTCAGGGCGGGTTTTAGAACCCTCGTCGGAGTCGCTTTTTTGCTGCTTGTTGGTGTCGGAATACGTTGAGTATGTAGAGCCCCTTTCCCCTGTCATTTTTTCGTATTTCAGGTTCACAAGGTCAAAGACATCTTCTTTATTTCTATCATCAAGCAGTCGATACATAGCGACAAGATCAGCCTCGTCCTCACTCAACGGAACGCCGTCACATGACAAGTCTTGCAAAGTAGATACATCTCTATCTCCGCTAACGAGGTAGTCTATACTGATATGTAGATAGTTAGCTAATTTAGTAAGACTTTCAAGACTTGGGTTTTGAGTTGACCACTTTCTAATAGTGGCGTTTGAGAGACCGCTTTCCCTCTCCGCCTGTTTAATCGTAAGGCCTCTTTCATTTAAAATATGTTGGACTCTTTCTAAGAGAGACATTTCTACACCTCCATAAATAATTAGATATATTCCTACTCTATGTGTTGACAAGTAGATAAGTTTCTACTATAATGATATTAAGATTAAATTTTAAATCATTTAAAGAATAACACATAGCCCTATAAAAAGGAACAGGAAAAAGGAGGAATTACTGTGAGACACGGGAAGAAGCCGACACGGAAGCAGAAGATCAGACTCGGACAAGCAGGACTCAACCCGGAGAACTGGCTCGTCATTAAGCAGAAGCAGGACGGCGAGCTCGTCATCCTACATAAGACCACCGACCGCGTGAGGGTCGTCCCTGCAATTACTAACTAACAATAGAAAGGAAGGAACAGCAGCATGAGAAAGATGAAGAAGATCGGCGGCTATTTGGTCGTCAAGTTTAATGATAAAGAGATCAGAGAATGGGGCGGCACCCTCGGAACCTTCGGCGTTATCGACGAGGAGCTCTACACTGGATGCCTCGACATCGACAAGGGTGCTCTTGAGTTTGACGGTATCGACAATATTGACGAAGCAATCGAACAGGCTCGCGGCCTTGTTTTTCCCGAGGAGCTAACGACTACCAAGACCGAACCCCTTACACCAAAGACAATCAGTATCACCGAAGAGGACGACCTGATCGCCGAAGTGTGCGACGGCATTTGTGGCAAGTGCGAGAAACTCTCTCAGGAGGAACTCGACGAGGTTTGTGAGACTTGTCCTCTGGATGAACTTGCAGCTCGCCTCAGACGCTTCGAGTCCGTAGTCGTTGAAGGAAAGATCGCCGCATGGGACGCAGAGCTCCGGCAGCAGATCAAGAGCAACCACTACCCGGGCGTCAACGTCGCCACGGCAAAGCATGAGCTTTACGGCTACCTCATCGCATTGAAAGACCTCGGCCTTATTTGTAGTGACAAGTGCTTAGTAATGCCGAACCACTTCGGAACAGAAGAACCGAAGGACGACTTCATGAACCTCTCGGAAATTCACCGGGGGGCAACGTCAAAAAGAGTCTACACTCTCGGCCTTGAGCTCGAGAAGGATTGCCCGGCGAATGACTGCCGAGTCTACCTCAACATTTTCAATATGTGCCGTGAGATAGACGAACAGATTGACAGTCTCACGGGATGGCCTCGCGAGCTTCTCGTGAGGGAACTTTGCAGACAGTACCGCGAGCTCGAGGGGATGTTCATGACGAACTACGCAGTCAGGGAGTACAAGCGCAAAGCAAAGGAGCCGACCGAAGAACGGACGACTCCTAGAATGATTATTCCGCAGCCGGATATGAGCGATGACGAGAAGACCACGCTCAAGGAACAGCTCAAGAAAATGCTTACAGATCCAAATAGCTGTAAAGGCTGCATAATCAAAATAGACGATTGATTTTTTCGGGATGGTTCTCGTAGAGTTCTCTTCGAAGAAATCCCCCGAGGCTCTCACAACGGAGAGATACCTTCCCCGCCTCAAGCCGATCAAACATTTGCGATATCCGCACAGCAAACAATAAGCGGAAATCTATCGACTGTTTGAGAAGCACAGCCTCCAACTCGAACACTGTAATAGCATCGGGAACCTTTACGAGAAAGGCTTCAAATGCGGGAAGGCATCTCGCGTACACTTTTGCAATATCACCATCCCATGTATCCATATAGGACAGCAATTCGGTGTCTCCTTGGAATATGGCTTTCAGTTCATCCAAATTTAAATCATACATTTTATTCACCCCCTTCCATAATTTGATAGGTTGCACTTTAAATTATATGGCAAGGCGGAACGAAAAGAAAGGACGAGTTCAATGTCAATACAAAATATATTTCAAAGAGCAAAGGGGCGCACGGACGCGATCGAGTATCTCGGCAAACTCAAGCGAGAGGCTCTCGCCAACAAGCGGGCATGTTCAAAGGTGAACAATCCCCTTGCCCCGGTTCCCGGCATGGAGAAAGACTTCGAAGAAGCCGACCGCATCATCAAGACGGTCAACTTCATGCTCAAGGAAATTAGCCTCAGTTCAGAAAAGCACTGGACGAGGCTCAAAGCTAAACGGTTCGCGATCAGCGCAGCGGACACACTCCTATACATCATGGTCGGACTCGGCCTCCTTGGCATCGCAGCCGTGGGATTGAGCAGCCTTTGCCTTGTGCTTCACATCAGCCCCCTCGTGCTGCTTGGCGGCGCGGTGGCAACCTCTATCATTGTTGAGGCATGGAAGTATAGAAGACCTCGGAACTAGCTCTCAGAAGTGCGTCACAAGGAAAGGAGGATAACGATGAAAAACAGGAAGCTCACCCCATTTGGGAAGTACGTTACAAAAACACTGACTGACCGCGATATGACAAAGACGGAGCTCGCCGTGACGGTCGGAACGTCCCCGCAATATCTCAGCTACATTTTATCCGGCATCAGATCGGGCGAGAAATATCTCCCGAAGATCGTCGCAGTCCTCGAGCTCGACCCGAAAAAAGTACAGCGGTTAATCGCAGCATAACAGCAGAAAGGAGGGACGGATTTGTCGGAACAATATATCACGCTTGAGGATGCTGCTGCATTTGAGGGTGTAGTTTATGACACTATCAAAAAGCGGATACAGAGAAACCCGGGAGGTTTCAAAATACGAACGCAGCCACGAGAAGGCGGCGGCAAAGATCAAGTTATGATCGCCGTCTCCTCATTGAGCGCCAAAGCAAAGAAGGCACACAAAGCAACTCAGAAGGTAGACGGGAGGGATGTCATCATCGAACAGAGAATAAACGCGACGCCGTGGTACATCGACGTCGACCTGAATTGGTACATTGAAAACAACAAGCAGAAATATTACGAAGCAATCGAACTCGCGAAAAAGGTTCAGAGCTTCATCGACTACACAGAGACAGAGCGCACCACCTACGCGGAACGCTTCGCTCTTGGCATCGGGGTCAGTCAGCGCACCCTCTACCGCTACACGGAGAGCCTCCTCGAAGCGAGCGCATGGGCTTTGAACCTTGAGAAGCAGGACGGCAAGAGCCGGGACTACTTCAAGCCACTCAGCTTATGCCGAAAGCCAAAGCAGACGGGCAGCTTCCCGAGCCTCACAGAGGAGCAGAAGGCGGTCATCGAAAACATTTGGTTTGACAAGCACTTCGCCGCGAACCTCGGAACGATAGAGATGCTTTACGAGAAGTTTGAGGAACAGGCTCTTAAAAGAAATTGGGAGGACTACCCTTCCATCAAGACGGTCGCTCGGTATATTAAATCACTTATGGAAAAGCGCGGCGCAGCGAGTGCCCGCTACCTCGCAGCCAACGGCTCGAGGGAATGGAAAAACAAGCAGATGCCAAAAGCAAAGCGCAACGCAACCACCCTCGAGGTCATGGAGTACGTCGTCGGAGACGAGCACACCTTCGACGTGTGGGTGCAATACACCGCACCAAACGGAAAGATCAAAGCGGTCAAACCGAAGCTCGTCGCATGGATGGATATGAAAAGCCGGACGATACTTGGAGACGTTCTTTGTATTGACGCCAACGGTCAGACCCTCAAGGAGTCTCTTGTCAAAATGATGTACAGTGAACCGGGCGGCGTTCCGAGAGCCCTGCATATTGACAACGGCAAGGACTACACCGGGAAGGCTATGACTGGGCAGAGCCGCAAAGAGCGCAAGATAGACTTTGACTTCGATTCTGAAACCATCGGATTTTACCAGTCTATCGGCATCGAGGAGGTCGGGAGATCGCTCCCTTATCAGCCGTGGGATAAACCGATCGAAAGATTATTTAAAACAGTTTGCGATAAGTTCTCCCGGTGGTTTGAGAGTTATGTCGGAACTCTGACGGGCTCAAAGACTTACGCCAAAAGACAGAAGGACGTCGGCAAGATGCTTGAACGTGGGGAGCTCCTCACGATGGAGGAGTTCTTCGATTGTTGGACGCAGTGGAAAAACGACAAGTATCACAAACGCGAGCACAGGGGCCTCAAGGACGCCGGGGAAAAATGGGTCACACCGATCGAAGTATTCGAGAATGCGGCTCGTTTCCAAAAGGCAGCACCGCCGAGAGAATACGCTGCAATGCTGCTCATGAAAGCAGACACCGCCCGCGTTACGAATCAGGGCATCAACAAGTTTAGCACCCTCTACACGGACTACGAGCTCGGCTTCCACGTTGGCAAGCGCGTCGGCATCAAGTGGGACATCGACGATGTCACAAAACTCTATGTCTTCGACGAACAAGGTCGGAAGATATGCGAGGCAGTTTCCGCAGAGCTCCTACAGTTTGGCTCACGCTGCTCTCAGGTGGCACTCGAAAAACACCTCAGAGCTCAGAAGCGAACAGAGCAAGAAATACGCGGCTTCCTCGAAGGAGTCGGAAAACCGTTCGAGGAACGGAACGACGATGGGAACCCCGCCGCCGCAGTCGGAAAGATCGACCTCACCATCAAGGCCGAGCGCAGCTCGAATATTATCGCACTCCCTAACGACAAAGAATTTAGGGCAGAGATGGCAGAACCGAAACCGAAAAAGAAATCCCGAGCCGATGGAGAGTTCCTCGGCAAGCAAGCAGACAATGCACTCTCTCGCTTGAGAGCTATGAACGAATAAGGAGGAAACAAAATGGAAGTTACAGCAGCAGCCCAAACGGCTACATACACAGAAGTCAGAACTCTCGCCGAGAAGGTGAACGCCTATCTCATGAAGACGGGGACGAGCATCGCCTCCCTCGCAAAAGAAATCAACTACTCAAGAACAACCCTCTCCCGCTACCTCGGCGGTAAGTATGACAGCGACGCCTCGGAGATTGAGGCTCGCCTCTCCTCTTACCTATCCGAAAGAACGGGCGAAGAGATTGAGACCCCGGTATCATCCGGGGATAAGGTGACAAGGAAACCGGCCTTCTTTGAGAGTCGGGACGCTCGCGCAGTTATCGGCGTTTGTCAAAGTTGTCAGGAATACATCGGTCTCGGCATCGTGGTCGGGCGCAGTGGCTACGGCAAGACCTACGCCCTCAAGACCTACGCAAAGCTCCCTCGTGTGGCCTATATCGAATGTGACGACACAATGGGGAGCCGTGATCTTGTCAAGGCAATTGAGAAGGCTCTCGGCATCCCTAACGGCTATGGCTCCATTTGGGAGCGTGTGAGTGGTATCAGGGACTTTTGCAACATGAACAAAGGCTACCTCATTATCGTCGACGAGGCGGACAAACTCGCCTCAAAGTACACTCAAAAAAAGATGGAGATTCTCCGGGCGATTTACGATCAGAGTGACGTCGGCATCGTCATCGCAGGAGAACCAAAGCTCGAGGCACAGATCAAGAGCTACATCGCCCGCATGGCAAACCGTGTCGACTTCTATGCCTCACTCCGTGGCCTGAGCGGTCAAGAGGTTGAAGACTTCCTCGGTGGCTACAACATCGACGCGGACGCCCTCGCAGAGCTCAAAGCCCGCGCTTGTGGCTCGCAAAGCGGATGCTTCCGACTGCTCGACCGTACCCTCTCGAACGTGTTCCGTATTGTGAGGGACGCGGGTGAAGATAAAATCACCCTCAAGACCATCGGACAGGCGTCAAGCATGATGATGCTTTAAGACAACATTTTTGACAAAAGGAGTGAGAAAAATGAAAGCAAGAAATAACATTCAAGGCGACCTCGAGGAGATCGTCGCCGTGGGTCTGAACTGTCTCGAACAGAAGATTGAATCAAAGGAAGACGTAAGGCGCAGCATCCTCGACTACGTCGGCGAACACTATATCAGATTTGATTCTATCGAAAAGGTAGAAGACTTCCCGGTCAAGCTGCTTGCAATCCTGCAAGCACAGCTCGGCATCGGCTTTGAGACAAACGGCGGAAAGGTATCGAGGGCGGTCGTGGAACCGTCCTTCGGGTTTGTTGAAATAGTAACCCCACCACCGCGACACCCAAAGTGTGGTCACTTTATTAGCGAAGAATTAAAAACAGCACAAGGAGGATTTTAAACATGGGAAGAAAACGTATTGTAGAAGCTCCGGCTCTCAAAACATGGGAGGACGTGAACGCCGCCCTCCGTGAAATCGCGGAGGAGCAGATCGCCCTCGCCGAGATCGACGGAGAAATGAACAAGCAGATCATCGGCATCAAGAAGACAGCGGAGCAAGACGCGAAGCCTCACGCCGACCGTATCTCGAAACTTGAGAAGGACATCAAAGAGTATGTCGAGGAACACCGCGACGAGCTCGGCAAAAAGAAGACAATGGCCCTCAACTTCGGAGAGGTCGGGTTCAGGCTCTCGACCACGATCTCGCTGCCAAAGGCAAAGGATAAAGTCGCGGAGATCATCAAGAAGCTACGGGCCCGCAAGATGATAGACTGCATCATCATCGACGAGAAGGTCAACAAAGACGCCCTCCGTCAATATGGCGAGGACAAGGTCGTAGCAGTCGGCGCGACGTGGAAGTCGAAGGATGTCTTTTGGTACGAAGCCGCCCGAGACAAGCTTGAGAAGATGCAGTCGGGAATGGTTTAGAAAGGAGATACGGAAATGGCAGCAGCAAACGGCAACCGGGCAAAAGCCTCTATTCGTACAATATGGGGCATAGCAAAGTCCCCCGAACTTGCTCTTGAGGAGAGCGATCTCTACGCGATCATATTTCGAGAGACGGGCAAGGAACACATGAAGCAGCTCACACAAGGCGAGATCAGCACGGTCGCCCGGGTGCTGCAAAATATGAAGGATGGCATCGCTCGAGACACAAAGCACAAGCGCACCGACGAAGGCGGAGACGTCAAGACCGAAGCAAGGCGTCGCAAAATATATGCTCTTTGCGAAGAACTCGGGTGGAACAATGACAACACCCGAGTCAATGGCTTTGTTAAGCGCATTTGTCAGGTCGACCGTATTGAGTGGCTGACCCCTGCACAATGCGACAAGGTCATCGAAGGTTTAAAGGCGATGGTCGCTCGTCAGAAAAAGAAAGAGGTGCAGGATGGCAGTAAAGAAAATGACACAAAAGGAAAAACGACTCAGAGCTCAGGCAAAGAGTGAACTCCAAAAGGAAGGAATCCTCCCTCCTGACAAGCCAAAGCTCAACCGAAAGAAGTTCGCAAAAGACGTCATCTCAGAATATGAGCAGACAATGAACAGCTATGGCGATCTTCTATATCTGCAAAAGGCGATCGGCTGCATGGTCAGCGGCGACATGAGGAGTGTGAGCTCCGAAGAAGTGGGCGTCCTCAAACTGCTTAAAATCGCCATTGAAACAAAGAAGTTTATGAAGGCTCTCGAGGATGAAGGCCGCACACAGTACACCATCGGGGAGTTTGCCGACAAGGTAGTCCTCCCCGTCATCAAATTATAGGAGGAAAACACACAATGAAAAAAGTATTTATCGGAGTTGGACACGGCGGGACAGACCCCGGCGCAGTCGCAAACGGTCTCAAAGAGGCTAACCTTAATCTGCAAATGGCCCTTGAACTGCAAAGGCAACTTGAACGCCACGGAGTAAACACCGCCATCTCTCGCACAAAGGACGAGAACGACCCTCTATCCGAGGAAATTGCCGAGGCTAATGCTTACCGCCCCGACCTTGCAATCGACGTACATAACAACGCCGGAGGTGGCGACGGGCTCGAGGTCTTAGTACAGACGAACAAATACAAGGAGCAATCAAGAGCAGCAGCTCAGGCTATCGAGGCGGCGACCATTGCCATCGGTCAGAACTCACGAGGCATCAAGACAAAACTCAACAGCTCTAAAACGGATTATTTCGGCTTCCTTCGTCAGGTCAACGCCCCGGCAGTCATTGTCGAGGGGGCGTTCGTTGATAACAAAAACGACGCCGCGCAAGTGGACGAGTTGCATGAACAAAAGGCTTTTGGTAAGGCTTACGCCAAAGGCATCCTCAAATACTTCGGCATTGACTGGAAGGAAGAAAGCACAGCCGGAAGCGAAACGACAAAGCCGCCAAAGGAAGACAGCAAGACAAACTACCCGGAATGGCAGACAAGCGGACTCGCGGCTCTTGCGAAGGCCGGAGTAATAACAGACTCGGACTACTGGAAGGGACGATTCAATCAGGCGGTAACAGTCGGCGAGCTTGTGGGAATCCTCGGGAAAATGCTCGACAAGTAAAGAAAGGAGGACGCGCAGGATGAAAGAGCTATCAAAAGACCTGACCGTCGAGATGCTCCCGGAAGGACTATATCGGCAGATCGCCGAGGAGATCGGCGTCGAGAATCTTATCAAGCTATCTGAGCTTATAGGCGGCTCGACCTTCTATCTCCCAAAGCCTGAAAGCATAGTCCGACCCGCCCGCGACGTCCGCATCCGGGAGGAGTTCAACGGATACAATCATGTTGAACTCGCGAGAAAGTACGACGTGACTGAACGGTGGGTTCGGAAGTTATGCGGCGACGGAAAACATCCGGGACAAATGGACTTATTCGAGTACATCGGAGAGCCCGAAGAAGATGACAAAAGTGAATAAAACCTCAGAAGTACTACATATATATCATTCCTCTGAGGTGCCCTAAAATAAGACTATGAGTTAAATACTCATAGTCTTATTTTTATCTAAAAAGGAGGATGCACAAATGGAAGCAGTTCAGACTATGGCGAGCGAAGTTCTTGTCAATTTAGCACTCGGGGTCATCACCCTGCTCGGAGCCTATGCGATGCTCTATATCAGCAAGGCATCGAAAAAAATCAAGGAGCAGACGCAGCAGATCATGGACGACAAACAGCGGCAGCTACTCGTCGACGCACTTGATGACGTAGAAACTCTCGCTATTGTGACCGTGGGGTCTATCGAACAGACCACCGCAAAGACAATCAGGGAGGCTGTGAAGTCGGGCACTAAAGACCGCGAGGAGCTCATGGCTCTTGGGAAGAAAGCCTTTGAGGAGATCAAGGCATCCGTAACCCCGCAAACGCAGCGCGTCATTAGCGAAAACCTCGGCAGTTTCGACGACTATCTCGCGAACCTAATTGAGGCTCAAGTGCTTGCGCTCAAGACTTCGGTCAAACAGTAAAGGAGTGGCAGCATGGACGGAACACAAATAGCTATGTTCGCGTTTCAGACGATCATCACAGTCATGATCGGCGCGGTTGGATGGGGTATCAAGAACGCCATCGACGAGCTCAAGAACGCCAACAAAGACAACAAGACAGAGATCGCCGAGGTCAAGAGAGACCTTGCAGACCTGAAAAGCGATCTCCCCCTCGTATATGTTTTACGAGAGGACTTCATTCGTATTATGAACAACGTCGACACCAAGCTCGACAAAATTATCAGCAATAACTCGCACAATTCAAATGGAAACACCAAGGAGGGATAATTGAATCATGGGAATTATGGACGAAACCACCGAACGAGAAGTAGACCGCAACAAGGCGATCAGAGGCTACATCATCCGAGCCCTCGCTAAGGGAAGTCAGAACGCGCTGCTCGTTCGTCAAATTACAAACGCCCTCGTCGCCGATGGTCTTATTTTCTCCCCGGACATTAGCAAGCATCTCGACTACCTCAAAGAGGCGGGCTACATCGCATTCACAGATCGCACAGCGAACGCCTACACGGCATATCGTCGCGACGCGGTCATCAAGCTCACCCGAAAAGGTGTCGACCTTGTTGAGAGTACGATCGACGACCCCGGAGTCGATGTCTAATGGCGGAGAGAAGACGGACGAGAGTGAGCTCCACCGTCGACAGGCTGCCGGATGATATAAAGGGGCAGCTTGACGCAAAGCTCCTCGACACGTCTATCACCTACGCGGACGTGTCCGCATGGCTAAAGGACGAGGGATTCGAGATCAGCAAGTCAGCAATCGGACGCTATGCTATCAGGTCAAACCAAGCAGCGCAGCGTGTCGTGGAAACCCTTCAACGGACAAAGGCAATCGCTGCAGCCGTTGACGCAAACCCCGACCTCGACTACACAAAGGCCGCGAGCATGGTGCTCATGGACGGCCTCATGCAGAAAGTCTCAACGGCTGAGGAGGAGTTCTCCGAGATGCCGCTCGACAAAGCCGGGAGGCTGATCGCTTCCTTATCGAGGAACGCAACCTACGACAAGAGAGTCCGTCAGGATATGAAGAAAAAAGCGGAGCTCGCTTTTGACGAGATGGAAGCCGAACTCATGTCGGCGATCAAGCAAGACCCGACCCTCTCCGGCGAGCTGCACAGCATACTCAGCAGAGCACGGGAGAAGGTGATTACAAGTGAAGATTAACCTTACCGAGTACATTGAAAAACTTGAAGAACAAGAAGACCGAGAAGCGGTCGCAAACCGAGAGTATCAGAAGGAACTCTTTGAACAATACGTCGTAAGGAACGGAAACTTCCAAGACATCAGGGGGCAGCTCCTTGAGGAACATCGCAAGGGTGCAGAGCTCACGGGCCCGAAGGGACTGAGAAAAAAGCTCGGAGCCTTCGATCTTGAATACTTCGGTAGAGCCTACCTCCCCCATTACTTCGTCAGAGAGTCGCCTGAGTTTCACGGCGAACTCGATGCAATTTGGCAGGATGGCGTCCTCAAGGGCAAGAACCCATTCACAGACGCAAAGGAAATCAGCCGAGCCGAGGGATGCAGACGCGCAGTCGAGGCTCCCCGTGGTCACGCAAAGAGTACGACGTTTACATTCAAGGACAGCGTTCACGCCGCAGTATACGGCTACAAACATTATGAGATCATTCTCTCCGACAGCTCGGAACAGGCTGAGGGTTTCCTCACCGACATCAAGACCGAGTTCGAGGAGAACGCCGCAATCCGCGAGGACTTCGGAGAGCTCGAGGGTAAAGTTTGGAAGGCTTCCGTCATCCTCCTATCTAATGGCACGAAGATCGAAGCCCTCGGCGCAGGAAAGAAGATCAGAGGACGACGTCATAAACAATGGAGACCCGACCTCATTCTTTGCGACGATCTTGAAAATGACGAGAATGTGAACACTCCCGATCAGCGAAAGAAGCTCCGTAATTGGTTTTATAAAGCCGTCAGTAAGGCGGGCGACACTTACACCGACATCGTCTACATCGGCACCCTGCTCCACTTTGACGCATTACTTGCGAACGTGGCGCAGAACCCGAGCTATAAGACGGTCAAGTATAGAGGTGTCATCAGCTTCGCAGACAATACGGAACTATGGGACGCATGGGAGGCTATCTTCACAGACCTCGGAAATGACAACAGACAAGAGGAAGCAAAGGAGTTCTTTGAGCAGAACCGCGAGGCGATGCTTGAGGGAACAGCGGTCTTGTGGGAAGCAAAGCTCTCCTACTACGACCTCATGGTTATTCGGGTATCTGAGGGCGAGGCGTCATTCAATAGTGAAATACAAAACGACCCGATCGACCCCGAGAGCTGCACCTTTAACGAGGAATGGTTCGACTTCTACGACGATGACGGAAAGATGCCCCCGGACTTCGCAGACCCACGCTTCATCTTTATTGGGTCGAATGACCCGTCACTCGGCAAGAATAAGAAGTCAGACACAAGCTCTATCTTCGCCCTTGCTAAAGACACGATGACGGGCTACATCTACATCCTGATCGCGGACATCTCAAAGCGAAAACCCGATCAGATTATCGAGGACGCCATCGAGGCAAGTCGCCGCCTACAGCGAGACTACAAGAGGCCCTACTATCAGTTCGGCGTCGAGGCGGTTCAGTTTCAATATTATTTCGCGGAGATCATGCGGCAAAAGTCCGCAGAGGTCGGCGAGTATCTCCCTATCGTGGAGATCAACAGCGTCCAAAACAAAGACGCTCGCATACAGAGCTTGCAGCCTTTTGTAAAAAACGGCTACATCAAGTTCAGTAAAAAGCACAAGACCCTCCTCAAGCAGATGTCGGAGTACCCAATGGGTAAAAACGATGACGGCCCGGATGGTTTACAAATGGGCGTCAAGCTCGCGCTCGACGTCAAGGTCGGCAGGAAGGTCGACTATAGATCAGTTATATCTCGCGCTCTGGACTTCCGGCGCGGGGCCTACTAAGGAGGTGAGGCACATTGTCAAAGAAAAAAAGGCAGCAGACACAGAGGAGCGCACAGGCTCCACCTATGAGAAGACCCGAAACAAACGAGATCGCGGTCGCTCAAGTGCAAGACAAATATTCTGAGTACCCGTCGAACGGCCTCACCCCGGTCAAGCTCGCTGAGATATTCAAAGAAGCGGACACGGGTGACGTGCTTCGTCAGATGGAACTCTTCGAGGAGTTTGAAGAAAAAGACCCGCACCTATTCAGTCAGCTCCAAACGAGGAAAAACGCCGTCACGGGTCTCGACTATGAGATCATCCCGTTTGACTCAGACGACCCTCGTGACAAAGAGATCGCCGAGTTTGTCAAGTCAGAGTTTGAAAGTCTCGAGGGATTCGAGGACATTCAAATGGATTTACTTGACGCAATCGGAAAAGGTTTCGCCGTCTCTGAAATTATTTGGGGTTACGACGAAGGTCGAACCGTTGTCACGGAGGTCAAGAACAGGCACCAAAAGCGGTTCTTTTGGGACGCGGTTGACGACACCTTCAAGGTCAGGACAAGGGAATTTCCCGAAGGAATCTTTCTTCCTGAGAACAAGTTCCTAATTCATCACTACAAAGCCCGCAGCGGGCACCCGTCAAGGGCGGGCGTTCTCCGTGTGGTCGCGTGGATGTACCTCTTTAAGAACTACGACCTTAAGGATTGGGTCGCATTTTGCGAGGTGTACGGGATGCCTCTCCGCCTCGGCAAATATCAGCCGGGGGCAAGTGAAGCCGACAAGGCCGCTCTCATGCAAGCACTCGTTCAGATCGGAGCAGACGCGGCGGGTATTATCCCGGACGGAACGACGATCGAATTTATAAACACTGACAAGGCAAGTTCGACCGACCTCTATGAACGATTGGCTCGTTATTGTGACGAGCAGATCAGCAAGGCAGTCCTCGGACAGACCCTCACATCGGACTCAGGCGGTGGCAGCTTCGCACAGTCAAAGACGCACAACGAAGTCAGACACGACCTCACCGTCGCGGATTGCAAAGCCCTCGCGGCTACAATCAGGAGAGACCTCATTCGTCCCCTTGTGCTTTTCAACTTCGGGGAAGACAAGAGAATCCCCTACATCCGATATGATTGCGAAGAAGCGGGAGACCTTAAAGAGACCGCCGAGATCATCGGAACCCTAATCGAAAAGACAGGGCTCAAGATACCGACAAGCTATCTCTACAAAAAGTTCAGTATACCGAAGCCGGAAGAAGGCGAGGAAGTTGCGACTCCCTCATTCACTCCGGCCCCACAAATACCGCTCAAGCATGATGCAAACGCGGCAGCACTCGAGCAGATTGAGCTCAAGAACAAGACAGCCCCCGAGCTCGGGACGCAGGAGCGCATTGACTACATCGCAGACGCAGCCGTCAAGAAAAGCGGCGGAGCCTTCCGAAAAGCATTTGCCCCGGTTCTCAAAATAATTGACAAAGCCGGGAGCCTTGAGGAGCTTCGCGATATGTTCCAAAGTGACAAAGAAGTCGCGCAGCTATTCGGAGAGATGGACGTCTCAGACGTGGAGGAACTTCTTCAAAAGGTCATGATATACGCCAACCTCGAGGGGCGGGTGAAATCCGATGGCTGAGATCGACGGCATCTTCTCAAGGAGTGACATGACATTCGAGGAGGCGGCTGACTACTTCAAAGAACGCGTTCCTGTGACGTCTTCACAATTTTATAAGATCGCCGACGAATACAGATCACTCGCATTCACCGTCTCAGGTTACACAAAGGCGCAGATTCTCAAGAGGTTTTATGACGAGATTCTTGCGGCGATTGAAGACGGAACAACACTCTACACGTTTCGGGATAATATGAACAGCTTTCTCGAGTCGGAAGGCTATGAGGGGCTCACCCCACTACAGGCTGACAACATATTCAGAACCAACATTCAGACAGCCTACAGTGTGGGACACTATCAGCAGATGACAGACCCCGGCGTCATGCAGCTCCGTCCCTATTGGTTATACGACGCTGTCAATGACGCTCACACAAGACCGAGTCATCTTGCTATGGATGGAAAGGTCTTCCCGGCAGACTCTCCTATTTGGGATACATGGTACCCACCGAACGGCTTCCGTTGCCGCTGCACCGTGCGATCACTCTCGCGGCGTCAGGTAGAACAGCAAGGTCTCAAGGTGGAAACAGAAACCCCGAGGGCGGCAGAGCTCGCCGATGGGCGGTTTGTGAACATACTCCCCGACCCGAACTTCTCCACCAACCCGGCGAAGGTTCGGTTCAGCCCTGACCTTAAAGACTACCCCGAACCGCTTGTCAAGGCGTATCAAAAACGGGAAAAGACGAATCCGTCACCGTGAGCCTCTCAGAGCCTCTATAAAGGACGCAAAGGTTCGGGGGTGTAATTCTTCGCGTTTGGTCATTTAACGGCGTTATCACGCGGAGTAACGGGGTTTAAAACGGTTCGGGAAGTCAATGAAGAATAAGAGGTGGAAAAATGAAAGGTTTTATCGTTTGCAAGGGGGGCGAGGCAAAGATTGAGGGGGTTCCCGAGATCGTCAAGCTCCTCCCTCTCGGACACGTTCAAAGTCAAAAGGGCGACTTTGAGGTAGATGCCGAGAGCTTCGCAGAAATGAAGCGAAGTTTTGAAGGCCGAGGCATCGACATCGTCATCGACTATGAGCACCAAACACTCAAAGACGTGCAAGCTCCGGCGGGTGGATGGATAAAAGAGCTCCTCCTTCAGGAGGACGCCATCGCCGCCAAAGTCGAATGGACGCCAACGGGCAAGAAGTACCTCGAGAACAAGGAATACAAGTATCTCTCCCCGGTGGTGCTCGTTCGTAAGAGCGACAACAAAGCGACGTCGCTGCACTCGGCAGCACTCACAAACAGCCCGGCGATCGACGGAATGTTCCCGATCGTCAATTCACTCACATTTGAAGGAGGAAAAGAAAACATGGACATTATCAGCAAAATTGCAGCCCTGCTCGGACTCGAGGAAGGCGCGACGGAAGATCAGGTCATGGAAGCACTTGGCGCGGTACTGACAGAGGCAAAAGACCTCAAGGAAAAAACCGCTCAGGATGGCAAAGCCGACGAAGAAGCCGGAAAAGTAGTCGCAAATAAAACTGTTTGCGAGCTTCTCGGCCTGACGGCGGGAGCTCCTACCGAGGACGTAACCGCCAAGATCATGGAACTCAAGACAGGCAAAGGCTCGGGATTTAATTCTGAGAGCGAGATCAAGGCTCTCAAAGCGCAGCTCGCAGACCGTGACGCCGACGAGGCAGTCGTCAAGGCTCTCAAGTCGGGGAAAATCTCGGCAGCTCAAAAAGAATGGGCTAAGGGCTACGCGCTCAAAGACCCGACCGGGTTCACGTCATTCGTGGAGAAGGCTCCGCAGGTGGTACCTACCGGAGAAATTGATCTCGACGCGAAAGTTCTCAAGGATAACAAACCCTCTGAGGAGACAATGCTTGCTTGCAAGCTGCTCGGCGTCTCCGAAGAAG
This sequence comes from uncultured Clostridia bacterium, assembly GCA_942492835.1. GTDB lineage: Bacteria > Bacillota > Clostridia > Lutisporales > Lutisporaceae > GWB2-37-7. The sequence goes on from OW818645.1 coordinate 3,159,595, forward strand.
ACGTCAAGAAGTACGGAAAGGAGTGCTAAACAATGTCAGCATTAACCACAGAAAGAGACACAAGTGAAATCGCCAACGGCGCAAAGACTCTCGTTCTCCCTGTTAAGGGAGCGACGACAATCCATCAGGGAGGGCTCGTTGTGCTTGATGCAAGCGGCTACGCAATCCCGGGCAAGAAGGCCACAGGACTTACCGCAGTCGGGCGAGCTGAGGAAACAGTCGTAAACAACGGCGCGGATGGCGAGCTTGTTATTCGAGTAACTCGAGGCGTGTTCATTTGGGATAACACCGCAACCGCTGCAAACAAGATCACCGCCGCCCACGTTCTCAAACCTTGCTACATTGAGGACGACCAAACAGTCACCACTCTTGCTACAGGGGCATCTATCGCCGGACTCGTTATTCGAGTGGACGATGAAGGTGTCGCCGTGGAGATCAATTCCATCGTCACTGCACCCGCAGCGGGCGCATAACTAAAACATAAGGAGGAAGAACAACTATGATTATTAGTTCTCAGAACATGAGGGGCATCTACGTCGCATTTAACACTTTGTTTAACAAGGCGTTTGCAGAGACGTCTCCCCTCGTTGACAAAGTCGCAACGGTCACTCCGTCCACTACGGACGCGGAAACTTACGCATGGCTCGGAGATATTCCCGGCATGAGGGAATGGGCCGGAGATCGTGAGATTCAGAACCTCAGCAACTCCGACTACACCATCAAGAACAAAGACTTCGAGCTTACGGTAGGCGTTCCTCGTAACGCCATTGAGGATGACAAGATTGGTCTTTACAATCCGTCGATTCAGATGCTCGGACAGTCCGCAGCACTTCATCCTGACGAGCTTGTCTTTGAGCTGCTAAAGGGCGGCTTTGAGAACAACTGCTACGACGGGAAGCCTTTCTTCTCTACCGAGCACCTTGTCGGCAAGAAAAAGGTATCCAACAAAGGCACCGCGAAGCTCACGCCTGAAAGTTACATTGCAGCCCGCTCCGCTGTCATGAGCATCACAAACAGCAAAGGACGCCCTCTCAAGCTCGTTCCGAACCTTCTTGTCGTGCCCCCTGCACTTGAGGGGATGGCGAGGAAGATTCTGCTTGCAGATCAGATTGACGGCACAACGAACACCATGAAGGGAACCGCCGAGCCTTTAGTCGTTCCCGATCTTGCCGGAGCTGATTCCTCGTGGTATCTGCTTTGTACATTAAAGCCTATCAAGCCGCTGATTTTTCAGCAGAGACAGAAGGCAAAATTCGTCAGCAAGACCGACGAGAAAGACGACAACGTCTTCATGAGCAAGCAGTATCTTTACGGTGCAGACTCTCGAGGAAACGCAGGATTTGGATTTTGGCAGATGGCCTTCGGTTCCGATGGCTCTGCTAACGCCTAAGACAGCGACACTCTAACAAGAAGGGAGGGGACAGCGTGGCATATTGTACAAACAAAGAAGTCCGGGACATGATAAAGGACGACGCTCTGAACACTCTGATTGGCGACACCTTCATCGAAGACCCGGCGCAGAGAGAAGAACGCATCCTTCCGATTATCGAGGAGGCGATCACAGACGCGGACGGCGAGATCGACGGCTACCTTGCTAAGAGGTACACCGTTCCAATTGATCCGGCTCCGAAGGTTATCAACAAATTCTCAAAGGACATCGCGATTTACAATCTGTTCTCCCGCGTCGGCATTGACGAGAGCAGTGAGGAGAAAAACTATCTCAACCGCTACAATGCGGCGATCAAGTTTCTCACGCTTGTCGCGGAGGGTAAGGTCTCGCTCGGGTCTAAGACCGACGACCCGGCAATCACAGCAAAGACCGGGTTCGCGGTAAAGTCAAACAAGCGGTTATTTGACCGCGAAAAGCTGAGGGGGATGTAGACCATGTACAGCATCCGGCTCGAAGGAGACACCCGCCGCGTACTAAAGAAGATCAAGCAGTTTTCGGAGATCGACAAAAAGAAGATCAACGCAGCCCTCAGTGAAACAAGCCGCGACTCGACACTCGAGAGATTCAAGCAGAGCCGCGACCCCGAGGGTAAGAGATGGCAGACTTCAATCAGGGCGGCGCAGGAAGGCGGCAAAACGCTCATTCAGAGCGCGCAGCTTAGAAACTCCATTAAATCGAAGTCGGATGTCTCGGGGTTCGCAGTCGGCACAAATGTCGTACATGCGGCGACGCATCAGTTCGGAGAAAATGGCCGAACTATCCGAGCCTCGAAAGCAAAGGCTCTCCGCTTCCAAGTGGGCGGACGATGGGTCAGCAAGAAGAAAGTCAGGGTCAACATCCCGGCCCGTCCATTCCTCGGCTTTTCCGACGATGATATGCAGGAGATGAAGGCAACCGTTGAGGACTTCATCGCAAGGGGGGAATAACATGTATTCACAATGCAAGCAGTACCTCCTCGACAAGCTCAAGGGTGCGGGACTCCTCTCTAACCCATACACGAGCATGAAGGCTCTCGAAAAAAGTCAGGAAAGTCACATAGGCGCGGTTCTATTTGAGAATGAAGCTTATCTCCGTAACGGCTCAAAAACACGATACAGTGACCAAACAGGGGCGACAGTAAAAAGGAGAAAAGCGTTCGACAGGAACCTCACCTTCACGGTGACAATCGGAGACTATACGGACGACAAGGTCGAGGAAATCCTCACGGGTTTCCTTGCAAACCTTGACAAGGGCCTCTACATCGACGGCAACTTCACGCCGCTCGAAGTCGAGGGGGCGGATTGGGTCGATAAAGACGACAGCATCCTAAAAGCAAAAGTCGCCGTTCAAGTGAAGATCACTTTCTACGGCGGAGTATATAAAGACACGACCTTCGCAAAGCTCAAGGAGATCGAGGTCGAGTCCATAAACAAGGGAAAGGAGACCAATGATGGCAGTTAAAAACCAGTCACCGGCAGAGGTACCCGATGGGACAATGCAGCCGGAGGAAACGAAAGTCCCGGAGCTCCTTGAGATCACAGAGCTCAGGGCAAAACATAAAATTAGTCGAGCAATCTTTGACGGCGTATGCGCCGACAAGAAATGGAAGCCCGGCAAAATAATCAGCGAGGCAGAGTTCGCGGCAGCAGTCGCGGAGTTCACCGGGGCACCGATGGACGGAAGTACTCCCTCTACCCCTAAAACCAACAAAGAAAGCGAGGAGAGCTAAATGCTTAGAGATGTAAAACACAACGTCACAGATGGGCTCCTCGGCTTTGACACCGTCAAAGGAACAGGACTCCATCTCAAGATTGGCGTCTCTCCTATCGTGTCGGATGTGCCGATCATTGTGACTGGCAGCATGACCGCCGAGAAGATCAAAGCCCGCCTCGGTCTGAGCCCTCTTGCTGACTCCGTCATGGACTCAGTTGAGAACGGTTCAAGCCGCATCTATTGCCTCCCTGTCTCCGCCACCACGGCGGGAACTATCACAGCAATCGTTAAGACAGGCGACGGCGGCGGGACAATGACAGCCGACGGCAGCCCGACAAACGCCTTTGACGTCATCGTAAAGATTGTGGGTCAGGGTGCCCTCAATACAGCCTCTTTCGTTGTTTCGATTGACGGAGGCTATTCCTACAGCGACGAGCTCACTGTCCCAATGACGGGCGAATACACGCTTGCAGGGACGGGACTGAAAATCAAGTTCACCGAAGCGGCTCAAGCAGAACAAAAGCCGAGCTCATTCATCGTGAACGACGCCTACAAATTCAGCACGACCGCCCCTACCATGACGAACGGAGACGTCCTCGCGGCGATCGACAAGCTCAAGAACTTCAACGAGGTTTATGAGTTCGTCCATATCGTTGGAGAGTCAAACGCTTCCCTCTGGCAAGCAGTCAGCACGGCTCAGGTCACACTGAGAGACACGTTCCATAAGCCGATGTTCTTTGTTATGGAGGCTTACAAGCCAAACTCAAACGAAGTGATCGACGACTATGCCCTTCGTCTCGAGGCAGACAGAAAGAGCATTAAAAATTATGACATTCAGGTTGTTCCGGCTCGCGGTCTTTACGTCAAAATGGATGGCACGACCCGAGATGTAAACCTTGCGGGCGTGGTCGCCGGGCTCTATTCAAGAACCGAGGTTCACCAGTCTATCGGAAAGACAAGGCAGGAAGCAGGACTCGGCATCGTAAAGACAAAGCTCCTCGAGCTTCGCCCGGCAGGAATCGTCGAGATCATCGAACTGCTTGACCTTGCGGGTTTCCTTACATTCCGCGAATATGACGGTCTCGATGACTTCTATGTCTACCATGCGAAGATGCTGTCCCCGGACGGCAGCGATTACCGATACGCCGAGGATGTTCGCGTCAAGAACAAGATCATCCGCGAGACCCGAAAAGAAGGACTCCTTCTTTTGAATGACGACATCGACCTCGAGGACGTTCAGGGCGAACTCGAAACAAGAGCGAAGTTCATGTTCGCACCTTTGCAGGACATGATCGACGACAAAGAAATCAGCTCAGCAAAGATCACCGTCCCCGAAGGTCAGGAAGACACCATCGTCGAAGACGAAAAGATGCGGGTAAAAATCCGCTATGTTTCAAGGGGTTATATCCGAGAGGTCGAGGTAGACCTCGGCAGATCACAACCGAGCGATTAAAGGAAGGAGGAATAAACAATGTCATTAAAAGTAAACGGCAAGGCTTACGGGTGGGGCGACGTTGACGTCAAACTCCCCGGCCTTGTACTCACGGTTCAAGAGATCAGCTACGACGACGAGCAGGAGATGGAGGAAACCTACGGCAAGGGCAACAAACCCCGAGGCTATGGTGAGGGCAACTATAAGGCGTCCGGCAAAATTTCCATGCTGAGGGACGACTATGACGATCTCCTTGACTATTGCAAAAACAAGGGTATCCCCTTCTTTAAGACGACCATCCCTTCGATTGTAGTCTCCTACGCCAACGATGGCGAGAGAACGCGAATCGACGAGCTCAAGAAGGTTAAGTTCACAAAGCGCAGCAACAAGGCCGCGCAGGGCGACAAAAGCCTCTCCGTCGACATTGATCTCATGATCGTCGGCGGCATCGTACAGGACGGCGTCGAAGCTGTCTAACCCGTTATCTCAAAATAAATGACAAGGAGGATGTTATTCATGGAAGACATCAAAAAGAACGAGAACACCGCAGTCGTTGCAGCTCCCGACAAGGACGCAGCAATCAAGGCTAAATATGGGAAGGTTTACCGTGTCGGCTTGACGATTGAGCCGGACGACGAGACCGAGATCGAGAAGGAATATTTCTTCAAAAAGCCATCGACAGGCAGCTACGACCGCTATGTCAAGACCACCGCGCAAGGCGCAACAAAGGCTCTCAAGACATTCTTGTTTGACAATGTGGTTGAGGAAAGCAGATCAGCACTTGAGGCAGACCTTGAGGAATATCCGGCGATGACTCTGAGTCTCGGCGAAAAGCTTCTCTCAATGCTTGGCTTCTCTAAGTCCGCAAATTTGAAGATGCTCTAAGTGAGCGGCTCTCGGAGATAAAGGAAAACGCGGTAGAATCCGGGCTACTGGAAATATACCGCTTCCTCCCTCCGGCTCTCTTAGAGAAATTCGACATTGAGGCGATTGACTTTGACGAGTTCCTTCGCTATGTTGCACAGGCGAGATATGTGCAGGGGCTCGAAAAGGACATAGTAGCCCGAGCTATTTCTGAGGTATTCTCAGAATAAAAAAAGAACCGACCTTAAAAGGTCGGCTCCCGCCGGGTTATCCATGCTTTATAAAGTTTTGTAGCGTTCTTCGTGGAACGAAAGACTGACTCTTTTTTCTTATCGAGCTGCTTACCTCTTGTGTTTTGGCTTCCGACCCATAAACAATAAGGGATAACATAAAGGGTCAGCGGAACAAATACAAGGACTGAGACAATCGCCCCAAGACACAGAGCGAACACGAGAACTTTTATCATCACAAATATCAAGGTCATTGCAACGCCTCCTTTTTCTTCCAGTATAACAGACCCGGAGGTGAAAGAAAAGCATGAGTTTAGAATCAGTATTCAAGTTATCCCTCATTATGAACATGATCGACAACCTGACGGGCCCGATGGCGGGGGTATCCTCCAGTGTCGGGAACTCCGTTTCAAAGCTTGAGGGCATGAACCAAACCCTCGGAAACATTACCAAGACAGGCGCGATCATGGCAGGAGTCGGAGCGCAGATCACAGATGCGGCTCTTGCACCCGTCGAGGCTACATTCGAGACACGCAGGGCGATCGGCGAGCTTGCCTCCCTTGGTGTCAAAGACCTCGGCCTCGTCGAGAGTGCAGCTCGTAGATTCTCCGACCAATGGGCCGGGACAACAAAGCCCGAGTTCATCAGCGCAGCCTACGACATCAAGAGCGGTATTGCATCGCTCTCGGATGAAGGTGTCGCGCAGTTCACAGAGCTCGCGGGTTTGACGGGCAAGGCAACAAAGTCCACCGTCGGCGAGATGACGTCCCTCTTTGCTACGGGGTACGGCATATATAAAAGCTACTACGACGACATGAGTGACCTCGAGTTCGGTGAAATGTTCTCGGCGGGTATCTCACAGTCGGTAAAGCAATTCAAGACAACGGGCTCAGGCATGGCTCAAAGTATTCAAACCCTCGGAGCCTCGGCAACGACGGCGAATGTTCCTCTCGAGGAGCAACTCTCCGTACTCGGTATGCTACAAGCTACAATGGGCGGCGCAGAGGCGGGCACTAAATACAAAGACTTCCTCAGATCGGCAGCAAAAGGCGGAGACGCCCTCGGCCTATCCTTTATGGACGCAAACAATCAGCTCCTCAGTATGCCTCAGATTCTCGACAAACTCCGAGGAAAGTTCGGCGAAACAATGGACGCCGCCGAGAAGGTGCAGCTCCAACAAGCATTTGGAGATACCGAAGCGGTCGCTCTCGTTGATCTTATGTACAGTAAGACGGGCGACTTGCAGAACAACATCCTTGGAATGTACGACGCCCTCGGTTCAGGAACAGGCGTCGCGAAGGAAATGGCGTCGGCAATGAATGAGACAGAGCCCGAACGATTCCAAAGACTACAGCAACGCATCCAAAACGTCAAGGAGTCAATCGGCAATAGTCTCCTTCCGACCATCAATGACCTCATGGGAACGGGCGAACAACTCCTCTCAAAGGTCGGCGGATGGATTGAAAAGAATCAGGAGCTTGTCAAAATCATCATGCTTGTCGTCCTCACGATTGGCGGTTTTCTCACCGTTGCAGGAACGATGATCGCCGTTGTCGGAGGCGTGGGTCTCGTATTCACAAAGACGGCGGGGTTAGTTGGTGGCTTTTGGGGGGCTATAAAGGCACTACCCGGCATGATGGAAACTATTTATATCAAGGCGTTATACGCCGGGGACGGCATCAAGAAAGGGTTCTCGGTCGTCAGGTCAGCAGGAGCCACGGCAATTAGTGGCATCAAGAACGTCGCTCTTAGCATCGGCAACATGGCAAAGACGGCAGCAATCAGCGGAGCTACAGCCTTAAAGAACATGGCTCTCGGACTTGTTAGCATGGCAAGACAAGCCATCACGACAGCCGTGACAGCTATGCCGGGACTGATCGCTTCCGTGTGGTCGTTCACCGTCGCCCTGCTTGCAAACCCGATCACTTGGATTGTGGTCGGAATAGTGGCTCTCATAGCTGCATTGGTGCTCTTGTGGCAGAATTGGGACTCCGTTGTAGTATGGATTCAAAATGTTTGGAATGGATTTGTAAATGGTATCAAGGCCGGGTTTGACTGGATAGTCAATTTGTTTGCCGGGATGCCTACATGGTTACAGTTTGCCATTGCTGCATTTATGCCTTTTATAGGTATTCCATTACTCATAATAACCAATTGGAGCTCAATCGTCGGTTTCTTTAGCAACTTGTGGACGGGAATCCAATCAGTATTTACAAACGGGATACAAGGTATACAGAACTTTATTACAGGGACTTTCGCATGGTTTAGAGAGTCGGGAGCAAAGATATTGACAACCTTCACCGAAGGAATTAAAAGCGCGATCTCGGCTCCCGTGGAAGCGGTCAAGGGTGGTCTTGCTAAAATCAGACAGATGCTTCCTTTCTCGGACGCCAAAGAAGGCCCACTCTCAACCTTGACACTCTCAGGACAAAGAACGATGACCACCTACGCCGAAGGCTTGCACATGGCGCAAGACGCACCGCGAGAGGTTATCGAAAAAGGACTCGGGAAAGCAAAGGCAAGCCTCGGCAAGGAACCAATCAAGAAGGTCGACCTCAAAGGAACCGCAACCACCGACGGCGAAAAGTCGACGAGTACGGCAGCGGAGACAAAGGACGGGGTTTATATCGAAAAGCTCGTCATGGGAATCGACTTCTCGAAGATCAAAGAACTTCTGCAGCTTATCAAGCTACTCAAGGAAATTGAGGACTATGTAAACGCCAATGGCGGAGGAACCGACAAAATGCCGGAACCATCACCCGCAGGGTAAGAAAGGAGGACGCTCATGATATTTGTCGAAGATCAAGCAATCAAAGTCGGCGGCGTCGTTCTCCCGGGCGTGGTCAAAAAGATTGAAGTCAAGGAGACGGCAAAGATCGACGAACAAGAAGTCAAAGGCAGCGCAAGCAAGCCCAAACAGGCGACGGGCTACGAAGACGCGAAGATCAATATTGAACTCATTATTGACGATACCACGTCGCAAACCAAGTACCAACGCCTCGCGGTCATTCGGAACATCTTCCGAAAGCCCGGGCAATCCGTGCCGCAGCCGATGGACATAATCAGCGAAGACACGGCGGCGCATGGAGTGTCGAAGGTACTGTTCAAGGGTCTCTCCCACTCGAAAGAAAACAAACGCGGTCAGCTCCCTGTGACCCTTGAATTTTGGGAGTATGTGCCGCAAGTTATCACAACAAAGAAAAGCGGAAACACAGCGAAAACAGACGGCGGAACTAAGAGCGCGAGCTCAGGCTCCTCCTCGGGAACGACACTCACCTCGGACTACAGTTCGTACCTCAGCAAAAGCCGAGGGTCGTCCCCGAAGTCGGGGGGCTCCCCCGCCGTGGATGATGCAGGCGCGTCGTCTGCTCTGAACCGCGTCTCACAAATGCCATACTAAAGGAAGTGGTTCACAGAATGGAAACAACAGAATTATTCTATCCACAAATAGCAGCACGTGCGGGCCCTTATAGTTTCGATCAGGGAATCGAGATCGAGGTTCATTCCTCAAAAGACTCTTATTTCGATTGGGCGAAGATCAAGTTCACAGGGCAATATCAGGAAAAAATCTCGCTCTCAAGAAAAGACCCCGCCTCGATAGAGCTTGGCTACAACGGAGTTTTTGACGAGGTATTCACGGGCTATGTATCAAACCCCTACAACGGGGGCGGATACGCAAACGAAGTCACCCTCAAGGATGACACTCTACTCCTTGAAGAGACCTTTATCAATAGCACATTCCTCGATACTACGCCGCAAGAGATGATCTCCTACTTTTTAAGTCAGGCGGACATCTCAAAGATGAAGCTCTCCTCTCAGGTCTACCCGGCGAGGAAGCAACTCTCTATCCGTCAGATGAACGTCATCGACGCCATCAACGCAGTCCATGCGGCATGGGGAATCAAACAAAACTTTTTCTTTTCGGGCGGCGTCTTCTATTGGGGAGAGAAACCTGAACAGAGCAAAGTATACCAATTCGAGTATGGCGTCAACATCCTCAACCTGAACAGGGCCGGGGGCGTGTGGGAGCTTGAGACGGTGTCCGCACCGTTCGTCAAACACTCCCACAAAATAGACATCGTACACCCTCAGATAGAGGGAACCTTTGAAGTGTCAAAGGTTACATCAATAACCAACGATTCGGGGTTCATACGAACCTATATCAACTTTTAAGCACAGAAAGGGGGATGCTGCAATGCTTGAACAAATGGTCAAAAGTGTCATAGATAAAACGATCGCGGAGGGCTACCCGCATTTAAAGCTCCCCGCCGTCATTTTCGCGACAGTTACAGCAAGCAAAGAACTCGACGAGACCTTCGAGATCGTGGGTCTCACCATCTATAACGACGACGCAGGAGGCAGCTATAAGGGGCACGTCGTATCTCATTGGTACGAATACACCCTCAAGGTGCTCGACCGCTTCGGAAACCTCGACGAGGACTTCCCTGAGCTTCCGGGTGTCCGCTCAAAGGTGCAGCTTAAAACAGGAGCCACCGTCGCAGTCGGCCTCAGCTTCGGGGATGTTGACCCTGCTATCATTGGGGAGGTGGTTCTATGACGGGTCTTAACGACACAGACATCCGTCTCGACAATGAATGGAAGCTCACACAAGCGGCAGACGGTGACGCGCCTGTCTGCTCCGGCCTCGAGTGCCTCTATCAGAACATCATTCTTGAGGCTCTCACACAGGAGGGCGACGTCTTCTTCGACCAAAACTTCGGGTGGAGCCTTTACGACTTCATACAAAGCGAGGACGACGAACTCACTCGCCTTGAAATTGAAGAACGGGCGCGGGTGAAATTACAAAAGCGGGAGGTCATTCTCCCGGAAACAATCAACGCAAGCGTCAAATACGAAGGCGACGCCTTCCGGCTCGGCTGCTCCTTCGTGTTTGACGGAGAGACGGAGACAAGGCAGCTCGCCATCGTCATAGACGCGATCAGTGTGGAGGTGATAAACATTGATTGATAAAGAGATACTTGACGAGGTTCTCCCGGTGCCTACACTGGAAGACCTCAAGGACGAGACAGTCGCCGAGCTTGCTGAGGAAGGCTTCGTCATTACGAACTTTCACGCGGGCGGCGTGTGGTACATGCTGCTCATGATTATCCTCAGAATTAAGATCGAGTTTACTGAGCTTCTCCGGGTAGTACTTAACAACATGTTCGTCACACACGCCTCGGGCTCGTGGCTTGATCTAAAGCTCGCGGACTATGCAAAGAAAAGAAAGAAGTCACAGAAAACCCGGGGCTATGTGACCGTCAAAAGGAACCTCCCCGGGGAGGCAATCAAGATCGCAAAAGGACATGTGTTCAAAACGGAGAAAGACATCAACGGAGAGGAGCTCCGCTTCTTCTCCCTCGAGGCGTCAGTACTGCAAAAGGACACCCTATCAGTGGATGTACTCGTCGAAGCTGAGACCGAGGGCTCGCGTTATAACGTGCCACCCGGACAGATCAGTCGCAGCCTCACCCATATCGGAGTTATCGACAGCATTGCCAACGGCTCAAACTGGATTGTCAGAGAAGGCAGCGACGTCGAAGATGATGAGGGTGTTCGCACCCGGGGGCTCCGCTCATGGGCTGAGCTTGCAAAGCGGGCAATTGAGGACACCTTTGTCAATGCAGCCGAGTCAATCTCGGGCGTGTTATTCGCTCAGGCAGATTGTGACCACCCGAGAGGTCAAGGAACCGTCGACGTCATTGTGACGGGTACCGCAGGAGAAGCGACCGAAGGACTGCTCGATGCAGTTCGTCAGGCCGTGGATGACATCGCGGGGCCATACGACAACGTCCTTGTCAAAAGTTCAGTAACGATCGCACAGCCGATTGAGCTTGCAGTCACGGCAGCGTCTACCCTCTCGGACGAAGACGCACAAAACCGAGTCAAGGCAATCCTCGCGGAACTGCTCGCTATTCGTAAGGGTCGCAAGTTCTACGAGCTCACGCACAGCGACATAAATCACGCGATCAGAAGCAAGCTCTCAGACATCACAAACGTCAAGATCGCCGTTCCCGCCGAGGACGTGACTCTTACAAAAGACAAGGTCATCACTCTCGGAGCCGTCACTGTAACGGTACGAAGGGAGTGAGGCGATGAAAAAGTTTGACACATTCGGCGAGTATATGTTCGAGCTGCTCTTTGCTCCTTTAAAGAAGGGTAAACGATCAGTCAATCAATTCTTTATATTCTTCCGGGTAGTCGGGAAAATATTTGACGGCATGAAGCGCGACGTTTTCCGGGTTCGAGATGAAGCAAACGTCGCAAGTGCAAGCCCGGTCATGCTCCCGGTGCATGGTCAGGACAGAGATATGCCCCGCCTTGAGGGCGAGGATATTGAGGCATACAGAACACGGCTCTCAATGAAGGGACTCATTGCATCCAAAGCAGGAACAAAGGCGGGCGTCCTCGCCGCGCTCACATCCCTCAACTATGAGGAGTCCTACATCGAGCCGTTTTCAAAGCAAGACCCCGAGAGGTGGGCGGAGTTTATCGTCTTCCTCAGAGGCTCAAAGCAAAGCAATGTAAACGACCTCAGAGTCATCGACGCCGAGGTTAGAAAGGTCAAAGAAGGCAGCAGCAAGCCATCCTATGGGATAGACGCGGGCAACGTCATCGAGATCAGCTCCGGGCTCTCTGTGAGCGTTTCTCGGTACCCACGTTGTGGCGAGATTGTTTGTGGGGTATTCCCTCGAGTGCTGAACATTGGACATCTCGTGACCTGCACCGTTGCAGCACAAAACGTCGATAGCTCCGGCGTCGTGGAGTTCCCAAAAGTTGGCACGATCGCAGCTTCGGAGAAACACTATCAACCGTGCGCCTATGTGATATACGAGCCTTTCTCCTCTAATATTGAGGCGGGCTCAGATCAAAGCAGCGGCGCAAACAAGTATCTCCTCTGTTCTGAGGAGACCTACCTGAAAGGAGGGGAAAGCTAATGTCAAAAACACTCACGCCGATCGGGCTCGAGAAGATCGGGCAAAGGTTCGTCGACTCGGTAGCTCATGCAGCCTATACGCTCGGCGGGGAACCTCGCACAATTCCACCGTTCCGCCGACTTGTCGAGGACTCCGCCGCGAGAGTTTACATCTATTTTGACGACACAATCGTCGGGACAATCGAGGGGGTGCAGCTCGTCGACAAGGACGGAGACGTCATTGCAGGGACAGAGCGAACCTTCACAAAGCCGCAAGGCAAAGGGCTATATATAGCCTTTAAATACAACCTAAAAGAAGTGGAGGTCGAGAGTATTGAAAACCTATGAAAAAGTCGGATGGATTGACCACGTTGAAGATGAAACAACGGGAGAAGTCATTCAAGAAGGGACGCCACTGAGTCAGACCAACCTCGGGCATATGGACGATGGCATTCGTGCAGTAACGGAAACCACCATCACGCAAGAGGCTCAGATCGCAGCAGCACAAAGCGAGATCAAAGTTCTCAAAGACGCGACCCTAAACAACATGGTCAATAACGTCTTTCTAAAGAACTTCGACACCGTCAGCAGCGTCGCGATCGCAAGCGGAATCTATGACCCGGTGGCAAGAAAAATCTATGTATAAAGTCGCTTGCACCCGAAAAGAAACGAGCTGCATCATTGGGAACCTATTGAGCGAGATCGTCCCGGCGTGTGACGTGTGCGATGACCTTGAGGGCGACGCCGTTGTTCTTATGGGTCACAGTGCAATCAGCGGGGGCGTGGTCAAAATAACGCTCACAGACTACGGGTTCGAGTTCGAGGGAAATCCTTCGGAGGTCGAGCATATCAGGAAAGCGAGGTGCTTATATGGAGCCATCGGTTCTACAGAAAAAGACTGAGGTTTTCCTGAACAAAATATACCCGTTGCTCAAGAACTTCCCCGTCGCCGAAAAGTTCTGTCTATGTCAGGAAATAAAACAGGCTTGTTACCGAGCAATCAAAAACACGATGATCTATAGCTCTTTGAAAACTCAAGAGAAGGTCAGCTATCTCAGGATGGTTGACGCAGACCTCAAGCTCCTCCTCGTTCTGTTCGGTATTGCAAGAGATCAGAAATACATCACAAAGAAAAAAGCTCTTGAGCTGCAAGAAAACATCTCAGAGCTCGGGCGCATTACAGGCGGACTCATGAAGTCCGTTTATGCTCCTAAGTAGTAACCTATCAGGGCTATCTCTGTTTGGCGTCGAATCGTGCGATTCGCGGGTACAATTCGGCTCGCAACTGGAATTACAATACGTCCTCGAATCAGAACCCGAACATTGGGTTCCGCCCCGCCTTGTAGGTTATTTCGTCATCCGTGCTACGGCTCCGGGTGCGAGACCTTTGATACTTCAAGGGAGAGGTAGTCCTTCACCATGTAAACGGTGTAAACACATGAACAATGTCAAAATGCCAAGCTGTTTCATTAGAAAGGATGCCATTATGACGATTATCCCTAAAAAGCCCGTACCGCCGCCCGCCTCCCCTTCTTCATACGAAGAGACGGTCGAGTACGGAAAAATAGAGGCTTGTTACAAGGAAACACTCCGAGGGCCTCGTAGATACAAAAAGGAGGCTGTAAATTATGATATGTGCAGAGAACGAAACAACATCGCTCTATGGCGAGAGCTCAAGAGCGGCAACTACGTCCCCGGCCCGTATCACAAAACCGTCATTTATGAACCAAAGGAACGAGTCGTCTCAATCCCTAAGCTCCGCGATAAGATCGTGCAGCTCGTAGTCCATCGGGAGTTACAGAACATTTATCGCCCCGTGTTTGTCGAGCGATCATTCGCTTGTCAGTTTGGGAAGGGTTCTATCCGGGCAGCGTTCAACGTGCAGCATGACATGAGGGTCGCACAGTGGAAACATGGAAAAAGCGTTCACGTCGTCAAAATAGATGTCAAAAAGTTCTTCTACTCCATCGACCGCGACATCCTCAAGCAGCTGCTCAGAAAGAAGGTGAAAGACGAGAAGTTCTTCTCTCTTCTTTGCAAGGTCATTGATTCAAGTCCCGAAGGAGAAAAGGGAATCCCGCTCGGCAATGTGTCGTCGCAAGACTTCGCAAACGTGGTACTCAATGAGGTCGATCAGTATTGCATCAGGTACCTCAAAATAAAGCACTACACCCGGTACATGGACGACATCGTTATAGTAGCCCCTGACATCGCCACGGCGAGAGAGTGGCTTGAAAAGGTAGTCGCATTCCTTGAGGAACGCCTCAACCTAAATACCAACGACAAGACGAAAATATTCCCTATTAAGCAAGGCGTCAACGCCTACGGCTTTAAAATCAAAACGACTCACATGCTGCTCAGAGATCAAAGCAAACGGGCAGCAAAGAGAAGAATCAAACGCATGGACGAAAAGATCAAGGCCGGACTAATGAAGCAGAAAGAAGTCATTCAGGCCGTGCAGTCGTGGCTCGGGTTTGCCCGTTGGGCTTGCGCGTTCAACCTCTGCAAGAAGATTTTCGCCTCTTGCCCCTATATTAAAGTGGAAGGAGAGATGTATTTTGGCAACATATCTCGAAACCGTCAAACTCGGCGGTTTTTACAACAACGGGACGGCTCTTGCCCGACCTACTAAACCGTGGAGGAATGACTCAGACCCCGGCTTCGGTCTCGGAGTAGGAGACGTTCCAAGTATGTCCGGCTCTATGGCAAACTACGCCATCGGTAACACCCCGGCAGACGAAGCAAAGAAATTGCAATGGGTCAAAATTAAGGACGGGGACAAAACCCTCCTCATTTGTGACCGAAACATCCTCGCTAATGTTTCATGGGACGATCTAAACGCTCAAGGGTTCATTACAGGCAAGACCGTCACAATCGACGGCGCAGAGTACAAATGCCGACTCCTTACGGGTGGCAATAACTACAGAAGCGGAACCGACGCCTATTCGGGCGGCTCCCCTACTACGAACGAGTGGGACAGATTTATCACCCGGGAGGAAGTTATCACCGGACTCCCGGTTCCCATCTCCTCAGACCTTGACAGCACCTTAAACAGCACAGACAAAGCAAGTGCACATAATACCTTGTGGAACTGGGCGGGAATCTATTCATGGTGTCAAGAGACCTACACAGGCAACGCGTCGAATCGTGCGCTTCGCGGGTTCGATTCGGCTCGCTACTGGCATTACAATACGTCCTCGCTTCAGTACCCGAGCTTTGGGTTCCGCCCCGTCCTTGAGGTACTGAACACTGTCCCACTGGTTTCTGACACAGATCGAGACCTCGGGGATAAAAACACAGACTTCACGATCTCGTACTACGTCAACGACCCGGACTTGACAGATGCGCTCACGGTAACGGAAACGCTCGACGGAGCAACGACAAAGACTTTCGCGGCAACGCGAAACGCAAACAACACGATCTCCGTCCCGGTCACGACCCTCTCGCTCGCGAGCCACACAGTCGGCGTTGTCGTATCAGACGGCAAAGGCGGCACAGCTTCGAGGACGTGGACGTTCAGGAGAACAAACACGGCACCGACGGTCAGTGGCACAGACAGCAATCTCGGGGATAAAAACCTCGGCTTCACATTTAACTATACCGTAAACGACGCAGACGGAGACACCCTCACCGTCACAGAACAGCTCAACACTGAGACGCTCAGAACGATCAATAACGCACCAAAGGGAGAGACGCTCTCTCTATCGGTTACATCGCAGAAGCTTTACTCCCTGAGTCTCAACTCCGTCAACACACTCAAAATCACGGTCACAGACGGCAAAGGAGGCACAGCCTACAGGAGCCTCACATTCAAAAGAACGAACTCTGCGCCGGGTATATCAGGGCAAGACTCCGACATCGGATTGCAGACAGGCAGCTTCGCCGAGACATACGTCATCAACGACGTCGAGGGCGACAATGTAGTCATAACTGAAAAGGTCGACGACACTGTTATCCGCACGTTTCAAGCTACACTCGGAGCAACCGAGACGCTCTCTCTCACTCGCGAAAAGTGGCTGACACTCACTAACGGAAACCACTCTCTCAGAGTAGAGGCGGTCGATGGTAACTTCGCGACATCGGTGAGGGTTTGGAATTTCCAAAAGAACGAAAAAGTCATCGAGTTCCAATTCGCAGCCCCGGAGGAGACCGACGCTCGCGCGACAAAAGTGCTCATTACTCCGACATGGAAGACGGAAGGCTCCGTCGCCAAAGTCTACGCTTGCAACAACGCATTTGATGCCTCTCCAACGTGGGAAGATATCACCGCTCAGGTAGCTATCAATCGCGTTTACAACTTCACTAATGAGGCTAAAACCGCGACAAAGTGGGGCGTCAATGTGAAGTTCGTCATCACGAAGAACGCCGGGTATAGCGGAGAGGTTTCTATATCAGGATTTGGGGGTGCTTACGAATGAGTGGAAACGTCAAATACCTAACGCCAAAGAAGCCGATCGCGGAGATCATTCGCGAGAGAGCTGAACAGGCAGAAAATCAAAACATTGAAATTTATCAAGCGATCGCCGGGCTCTATGAAGAACTCGGAGCGATGGCAGAAGCGAACGCCGCCCTTGTGGCTCGCGTCGCAAAACTTGAAGGAGGTCAATAATAATGGCAAAGACAGTCAAGAGTTACATGATACCCGTATACGGCGTTCTTGTGAAGAATGGGAGAGACATCGAAACCCTACCCGAGGAGTACATCATCCCCGTCGCCGAGTACCTTGCATCGAAGGAAGAAGTCCCCGCCACGGTATAAAACCGCAGGGGCAAAAAGACAAAAGGAGGGGCGGCAAAAACCGCTCCTCCCGGAGTCAAAAACACCCGTCCTTTTGTGTGAATCTCCTGACACTTTTCAGGTGGTCGACACAAGCGAACGGGGCTCGGATTTGGTTCTGAAAACGCTTTGATTTTTGTCATTTATCTTGTCCCAATTTGACAAAAATGATGTCGCGCTACAACGGAGAAGCACTAGTTTACACATATATTAATGGAAATTGTTTTGACATTATTTTACTAGATATTGAAATGAAAGAAATGAATGGATTAGAAACAGTGAAGAAAATCAGAAAATTAGACAAAGATGTAATAATTATTTTTATAACTAGCCAGATTGAATATGTTTTTCAAGGCAGGTATAAAGTAGTATAGCACCTATATGAACGAAAAGGAAAACGAAGCCTATGATAGCAAGACTACCATACTAATCTTGTTGAGCAGGAACAAATAAGTTCATATGCTCGGTGCTTGGCACTTTTTAATCTAAATTCATTTTTGGTAATTAACAAAAGAATGTTGCCATAATAAATACAAATGTGGTAATATGTGTATTATTATTAAATAATAACATATTAGATAATAAATAGAAAATATGGCTAAAAGTGATACACACAATGACTGATGTAAGTATGTTTCTGTAACTGTAATAAATATGAAGTAATATTTGTAAAGAATATGTTAAAGGGGGTAGAATCAACAAAACGTTAAATTTGAGGATAGTGACTTCGTTAATAAAGCTAGATAAAAATATTAGAAAAGAAATTAAAGTGAGGTTAATAAATGGATGAACAAAAAAAGTACAACCAATTCTCAAATATAGAGAAAATGATAAATTTGTGTGAACCCATTTATAAAAAAATGGAAGATGCAGGAATGACAAATGTTATAGGAACCTTTGTAGGACGAGATCGATTAAAATTAAAAAGCGGACATATAGTAATGAATATGTCAAGTTGTTGTTATCTCGGTTTGAATGATCATCCAAAGGTAAAACAGGGTTTATATGATGGAATCGAAGAAGCAGGAGGTGTTATGCAATTAGTTAATGCAGGGTTTCGAATAAGACTTGCACTTCAAGATGAAGTCTCTGAAGAATTTTCCGAATTTTATAAAGCTAATGCTTGGCTAACTACTAATTGCGGAATTGCTTCTGCAGCATCCCTGCCAATGTTGGCAGCAGGAATATTTACAGATGGGGAAAAGCCATTAATGGTTTTTGATAAACATGCTCATTTCTGCATGAATTATATGAAAGCTAATTGTTCTGATGAAACTGAAGTCATCACAATCAAACATAATGATATGGAGATGCTTGAAGAACTATGTAAAAAGCATAAAAAAGTTGCTTATATTTGTGAAAGTGTTTATAGTACCGGTGGAGTAGTGCGCTATGATGATATTATACGACTTCAAGATAAATATGGTATGTTTATTTATATTGATGAAGCACATGGAATATCAGTTACAGGAGACAAGGGTAAAGGATTGATGTTAGGTGGTAATAGAACGATTAATAAAAATACTATGATTATTTCATCACTTTCAAAAGGCTTTGGCGCCAATGGTGGTGGAATCATTATATGTAGTGAGAAAAATTGGATTGAATTAATAAAAAAGTATGGAGGACCTATGCTATGGTGTGCTCCTTTGGGATCAGCATTATGGGGAGCAGCACGAGCTTCACTTGCTTTACATAAAGAGGGAATTGTAGATGAATTACAAAAAGAATTAAGAAGAAAAGTTGAGCTATTCGACAAGAAACTAGGGCTTCAGATAAATGATCCATTGTCTGCTGTTCGTGTTATAAAAATAAAAGAAGAAGAAAAATTATTTGAGGTTGGTAGGATGCTAATGGAGAAGGGTTATTATACTTCGACTATAACTTTCCCTACAGTTAGCAAAACAAATAGTGGTTTGAGAATTATGCTTAGAACAAACATGTATGACGAAGAAATAATCGAATTTGCTAATCTGATAAATTGTTACTGTGCATAGACTTAGATAATTCTATTAGACGGATATGGTATTTTCGGTAAAATATATTAACCGTTTATCAGAACACAAAAGTTTAAACGCTTATGAAGTGGAAAGCTATGTGGAAAGAAAATCAAGTAGAGGCATGTGATGTACAGAATAAATCTAAAAATCTTAGCACCTTATTTTGGGACAACCAGAACAGCATGTCTCCGATTACTAAGTGCAGCTGTATTTCTACTGATAGTTTTAAGGTAATTAAGTAAGAGATTAACAGGAAATGGGATTGGAAGTTTTTGTGTTTGATCGGAATTCTAAATGCTTCAATTCCTTTTTCTTAGAAGCAGCGGGGACGGTTCTTTTTGCTTTTGCAGGAAACAAAAGATAATCTGACATTCTAAAAGCATATAAAAAGTGGACAGTAACATATAATCAAATTAAGTAATGATATGATGCTTAAAAAGTATACTGATGAATTTAAACCTTCTGTTATTCAAACTATTACAATAACTTCATATGTGTCAGGGCAATAGTTAATAAGCAAGAAGAACAACCATGACAAGGCTTGACACAGCAGAATGGATGAAAACAAACTCGAGTGGCACATAAAAGGTTTTTCTGTGAGATAGTGATATTGTATAATGATAATGCAGGACAAAGCCGAGGGACGGTTTGGAGATACTAATATACTCCGTTTTAGAACATGGCTAAATTGTCTTTGAGTACAGAGAATTGTAGCACTTTTGTGACTACGTACATTAAACTTCAATTTAATCAGACAATTGCTCCTGCTTTATTATTCTATTTGGAGGTGTCGTTATGCTTGCTTTGCTAGATTGTTGCTGTGGTTTGGACGTTCACAAGGATGTTATTTATGCCTGTATTTTAAAAGGTTCTCCCGATGAAGAGCCTATTTCTATTCGCGCCGAATTTAAGGCTATCCAATCCGATTTGCAAGCGATGTGTACTTGGCTTTTAGAAAATCAGTGTTTTAATGTTGCTATGGAGAGTACTGGCGTTTATTGGCGACCTGTTTACGAAGTTTGCGAACAATTTTTATATGGCTATAATTGTTTAATGGTTGTGAATGCTCATCATATGCATAATCTGCCTGGTCGCAAAAGTGATGTTAAAGATTCTGAATGGATTTCTACTCTATTTCGTCATGGTCTTTTAGAGCCTAGCTTTGTTCCCAATAGGCTTATTAGAAATTTACGAGAATATTCAAGACTGCATAGGTCTTTTGTACGAGAGCGTGCTTGTTATTCTAATAGACTTGAGAAATTTCTACAGGCTCATGGATTTAAACTATCTTCTGTTCTAAGCAGTATTTTAGGAGTAAGTGGTAGACGTTTACTTACTACCTTATCTCAAAAAGGTGTTTTGTCACCTATTGATGTAAGCGATGCTATGGACAAAGGAGTTAAAAAATCTATAGATGAAATTCGAGCAACCGTTACTGGTAAACTTGACTATTCAGAGTGTTCCTATCTCAAAATTTTGCTTGATAAAGTAAATGCTATTGATAGAGAAATTGCTGATATTCTCGCGCTTATGAAACACTTGACTGATCCATACAAAATTCAACTTGAACAACTTGATTCAATACCAGGTATTGATGTGGCCGCAGCTCTTGCAATTATGGCTGAAACTAGTGCTACTCCCCAAGATAGTTTTGAAAATAGTAAGAATTTAATATCTTGGGCTGGGTTATCTCCTAGAAATGATGAATCAGCAGGCAAGATTAAGTCTCGTAAAATTACAAAAGGCAATCCGTATATTAAAGCAATTTTATGTCAGGTTGCGTGGGCAGCAGTGCGCACACGAAATTCAAGTTTTCATGAATGGTTTTGGACACATCAAGGTAAATTGGGTAGAAAAAAGGCTATTATTGCTGTGGCGAGAAAGATTCTAGTGCTAATTTACAAGTTGCTAAAATCTGGAGGGTTCTATGACCCAATGGAGGCAAAAAAGCCTATTCAATCGCCAAGCTAAAATAATAGCCAATATCTATATAATATCTATTGCCTGTAAATAAAGCAATATTCACAGGTTTATTTGTGTTGTGTATTTATTGAGTATTTAGTTTATACAAGGGGGTTTGTTTTCACATTAACCGTCCCCCTTGCTTCTATGTTAGTTGTTTGGTAAGAAGCATATGTATGACAGATAGCGGAATAAAAGGTATGTTAGATAACTATGTTGCCTGCTCCTTCTTTTATTTTGTTTACTATTAGGATATAAGATTTTGATAAGGTACTTATATTTATCATAGGATAAGAAATGGATAAAAAAGAAAATAAAGTATAGAAAGTTACATTATTATGTAACAATAGGTATAAAAATGTTATAATTATTCTATAAATCTGAGTGAGGTGATTGGCTATGAGTGAGTGTATATTAGATTATTTAGTAGAGCAAAATGAGTTTCCCATAATATTTATTGGTTCAGGTATATCAAAAAGATATTTAAAAGGATATCCAAGTTGGATAGAACTATTAGGGTCTTTATGGAAAAAAAGTAAGCTAGAAGGAAACTTTTATGGTTATCTTACAAAAATTAGAGGCGAGCTATCAAAAGAAAATGATATACCAGAATATATTCTAGATTATGAAGTAAATATAAGGGTAGCATCAGATATAGAAAAAAATATAAATGATTTATTTTCAAATGATGAAATAGCAATACGAGGAATAAACCATAAACAAGTTTATGAAAATAAGCTTTCACCACTCAAATCTTTAATATGTAATAAATTTAATAGTTACACTTTATTAGATGAAATGAAGGAAGAATTTGAATTATTTAAAGGTATGCTTAGCAAAGCACAAATAATATTAACAACTAACTATGACTCATTTATTGAGGATTCGTATAATAAAGTAAGTACTGTGCCTATTGAGACATATATTGGACAAAAAGGATTTTTTCAGCAGACAACTGGTTTTGCAGAGTTATATAAAATACATGGATGTGCAAGTGACAGTAATTCAATTGTAATAACAAAAAAGGATTATAATAAATTTGATAAAGATTCAGTTTTAATAAGTGCAAAAATAATTTCTATGCTATTAAATTCACCTATAATATTTATAGGATATTCATTAAAAGATAGAAATGTAAGGACTATAATAAAGGATTTTACAAGTTCCTTAACTAATGATGAGTTGTTAAAGCTTGAGAAAAGATTGATAGTCATAGAATGGCAACCAGAAGAGGATAATATTATTGAAAGTTTGGAGAATGACCCAGAATTAGGATGTAGATTTACAACTATAAGAACTAATAATTACAATGAAATATATAGTAAAATAGCTAAAATCGATCAAGGTGTTTCTCCTGCTGAGATAAGGCGATATCAGCATGTAATTAAGAGACTAATTATTGAACGTGGTAAGGAAGGTGCATTAGAAAGTGTGTTACTATCACCTAGTCAATTAAAAGATACTGAGGATATAGCAGAGCAGAAAAAGTTAGTGGTTGCAATTGGAGATAATACATTAATATTTGTTATGCCAACATTAACTACATATATTTATAACTATATATCTGAAAAAACACAACAAAATATAGATACACTTCTTAGATTTATAGCAAGTCAACAAGGTAGAATTCCATTTGTAAAATATGTAACAGAAGAGAACATAGAGAATAGCAATTTAAACAATAGGGAAAAAGATAAATTAAGAAAGAGATTAAAAAAGGATGCGGATATAAATTTTCAAAAGGGGAGTATTAGGCAACATCATACCAATAAAAGCAGTATAGATGAAATTAAGGCACTTAGACTAAAGGAATATGCTGAATATGATACCATATCATTTAATATTGATAATTTACAATTAGAAGATGTAAAAAAATATATACTTGAAAAGCTTGATATAACTATGAAGAAAAATAATCAAACTATAGAATCACAGTTGAGGAGACTTATACTAATATATGATTTGAAGAAAAATTATTAATAACTTTAGTTCTGCAAAATAAAAAGTGTAATTGTCAAAGTTACTAAAAAATAAATTTGGCATAATTCCTTGCCCTGTGTTAAATAAGAGTTACAACACAATATAAAGAAGCAGCAGGGACGATTAATGTGAAAACAACCCCCTTATATAAACTAAATAATAAATACACAACACAAATAAACCTGTAAATATTGATTTTTTACAGGCAATAGATATTATATATATATTGGCTATTATTTTAGCTTGGCGATTGAATAGGCTTTTTTGCCTCCATTGGGTCATAGAACCCTCCAGATTTTAGCAACTTGTAAATTAGCACTAGAATCTTTCTCGCCACAGCAATAAAACCACAAATGCCAGACACCGAACATACAAACATATTCACATAGAAACACACATCTTCTGCTAAAGTGGTAGCGGAAGATGTGTGTTTTTATGTGAAGGCCTTGGGGAGAAGAGTATAAGGGCAGAATATATAATGTAATAGCAAGATGAAAGATTTTACTATACACTATGTTAAATATTGTAAAGTTTGTTTAAATAGTATATAATTACGCATAAGTAAGTAAAATTTACATTAATATATAGATTATAAAGGGGGAGGTGTAGTATGCCTTTTTCAATGAAGATTGTGTCTTGGAATATTAAAGATTTCGGCACATATGATTACTCAAGCACAATGGATTTTATGGCAGATGTTTTGAAGGATGCAGATGTGGTTATGATTCTAGAGGTTGCCTGCGATCGTGTTTCTAAAGGTTTACGTATTGGTAGCGGTGCTGTTAGAACTGCTGCTTTTGATGCAGTTGAAGAAATGAGACAGCTATTGGAAAAAAACGATGGTAATACTGAATGGTCTGGATATGTATCAGGTGTAAATGCAGGATCATTGAGACGTGATGCTTATGCTTTTCTATGGAAGGATGAACCTGCAAAATCTAAGTTTTCTTCTAGTGTAAATGCACCAAGTAAGCTCCAAATTGTTGGGAATGTTGAAATAGTTGACAATGCAAATTATACATTTCCAGATAGAAGACCAGGGCTTGCCAAGTTTAAGCTAACGGATTCATTAGGAGGGGAAAAGACTATACCCATAGTGGCATTCCATGCAAGCGTTCCTACAGATAGCCAGACTGCCATGGATTCTATTTATGCAATGGCAAACACAATAAATGACTTAGGCGAGCCGAATATAATTATCGGCGGTGATTTTAACGTTGATTTTGATACATATACGCCTTTTTATAAAAAGTTTGTTACAGATTTTGGTTTAAACTGCTGTATTGGAAATCCAGATGTTTCTGGGTCAGGAAAAAAGACAAGTATTGCAAGCACATGGCATTCAGCGACTGAATATACCAGCTCTGCATATGATAACTTCTTTTTTAAGGGAGTAGATTTAACATATATAAGTGCTAACTCAATAGATTTTATATTTGACTATGCTAAAGCTCATTATACGCTGCCCCTTGCATCAGGTTTATATCAAGCATGGAAAAAACTTTATCCCAAGCATCAAGCTAAGGCTCAATTTGGCACACATAAATATTTACCTGAAGCAGTAAGTGATCATTTACCTGTGTTTCTGAATGTGCAAATCAAATAAATGTCATATATAACATATTGAAAGGAGGGGTAACGTGAATTTAAATGATCTAAAGCAAAGGCTTATTGATAAGACAACACAAAACAATAACATACTTCCTTTGACCCAGGATGCTACAGGAGTAGCGGATATTGAAGAAATATTAAAGCAGAGACTTGGGTTGGATAGCTTAGAGCTAAAGGGCAATGATAATAAACAGCCATCTTTTGATATATCGGATATTACAGAGTCAGTTATTGCAATGGGAATAGCATCCAAGAAATTACTAAACATTACTGACTGCAATCTTGTTATATATTTTACATTATCAGGGGACAAGGTATCCATTACAATGGCATTTCAGCCAGAGGATATTAACTGGCAGCTTTCTGATGCCTTTCCTTCTCTTGCGGACGAGAAGGAGTTTACAACACTGAGCAAGCTTACAACGCCTAGCTTTGTACTGACAAGCTATGATCATGAGAGCGTTTTTTCATGGAAGGATAAGAAAGGTACAGAGTATAGCTTTTTAGGTTTAAGGACGGGTCTAAATATAGAGCTAAGCTCTGCTTTTACACCATATTTGCCCGCTTTAAAAGGGCTTTTGGGAGACTTACCATCAATTAACTTTCATGGAATGATAAGTGATGCTTCCACGCCTGTACTTGATATATCTGCATCTACAGGAAAGCTATTTGGTCTTGGAAAGGTTTCACTAGATGACCTTACAGTTAGACTTGCTAGCTATAAAGTGGCAATGGCAGATACGGAAGATAGTGAAGGAGCTTCTTATATTTGCAGCCAGTTGACTTTGTCAGGTCAATTCAATATAAGCTATCCTCTTGTAGTGGAGGCAATAATACCTGTATCGGGTAATAATTTAAGTCTAAAGGTAAGTTTTAATGATGAGGATAAACGTCCAAGTCTTAATGATCTTGTTTCGTTTTTTTCTGAGGAATTGCTAAGAACGACCTTACCCTCTCAAATACAATCTATATTATCAAGCATAGTAATAAATAGCTTTGGTACGGATATCAGCATGACTCCATTTTATCTAAGCAGTACATCCTTAGAGGTCGGATATAAAGGTGCAATTCCAGTAATACCAGGCTCTGACTTGATAGTATTCTCTGATCTTGATGTAGAATGGATTATCAAGGAACCATTTACAGCTCCAAAGTCTACAGTGGGTATAAGTGGAAATCTCCTGCTTTTGGGAGGCACCATAGGCTTCCAAGCTTCTATGCCAAACTTTAAACTTTCTGGTGGACTCTTAGAGAAAAGCCAACCTATTGATTTTACAAAGCTTCTTGTGCAATTTGGCTTGCCATCAGACGAGCTGCCAGTGTTTAACATAGACGAACTAACCTTTATAGCAGACACTGAGAAATCAAATTATAGCCTAGCTGCGGAGCTTGCCATAGACTGGCAAATTGGTAACATAGGCCCAACCTTTAAAGCAATAGGCTTCGATATTAATTATGACAATGGCAAAACTAGTGGTGGAATATCTACTACCTTTGAAATTGGTGATGCAAAGCTTACACTTTCAGCTTCAAATATCGGGGGAGAAAGCAACGGATGGTTATTTGAAGCTAAAAAGGGTGAGGAACAGGATATTCCTATAGGTGATTTTATCACTTATATAATGACTGGTTTTGGTCTTGATAAGAACGATATTCCACAGTCAATTCAGAATGCTACAATATCAAAGCTATATATAGCTTATCAAACAAATCCCTTAAAGTTTAGCTTTGACATTGAGGGTGATTTCCCTATTGCTGGAAAGCAATTAGGTGTTGAAATAAATATAAGCATAGTAAAGGATGCTAATAACAAGTCACATTCCTCCTTTGGCGGTATATTGTATTTTGATGATGTTAAGTTCAAAATCGACTTTACAACAGGCCCTGAGGACAGCAAGCTTACAGCTTCTTTGGAGGCTGGAAACAAGCTTACCCTTGACAATCTTGCAAATGTATTTGGTATAGATTTGAGCGGTGTACCAGATGCAATCAAGCCTTCTCTAAAGGAAGCAAAGTTCAGTTACAACTTTACTACGGGAGAATTATATATAGAAGCTGATTCAGAGACTAATGGAAAGGCAATATTTATATCCTTTAAGCAGGATGGAAAAAGTGTATTTTTGTTTGGACTTCAGCTGGGTATGACTTCTGACTTATGTTCAATTCAGCTAAGTAGTCTGCCTATTATCGGTGATAAGCTTCCCGAAGCTGCCAAAGTTAGTATAGACGATATACGTTTTGTACTTGCAAGTGATGCAATTAAGAAGGAAAGCGTTGCCAAGCTTGTAAAAGCAAAAATGCTGCCAGATAAATTTTTACCAGAGGAGGGACTTACCGATTGCTTTAGCTTTGGAATGCTCTTGAATTTGGCAGGTAAAGTAACTTCTATCAATCTCGGTATTGGTGGAAGCAAGAAGCAACTTCTTGCAGTACAAGCTCCCATTCAAGCAGGGGCAGAGAATGCAGCTATAAAATGGATTAATATACAGAAGACCTTTGGCCCTGTTAGCATACAGAAAATTGGTATTGAGTACAAGGATAATGTTCTTTTTGTACTTATGAATACTTCACTTTCCATAGGAGGTCTTTATGTAGGCTTGATGGGGCTTGGTGCAGGTTCACCTTTAGGGGAATTCAAGCCAGAATTTGAGCTAAATGGACTTGCGGTAACCTTTAAGAATGGCCTAGTAGAAATAAGTGGGGGCTTGCTTGGAACTATTAGTCCTCTAAGCTTCACAGGAGAATTGGTAATTGGAGTTAAGAGTCTTTCAATAAGTGCTTTTGGGGGATATGAACAGCATGAAGGACAGCCATCCTTCTTCTTATATGCGGTACTTAGCTACCCAATAGGAGGCCCTCCATGTATATTTGTTACAGGCTTATCGGCAGGCTTTGGCTTCAATCGTAAGCTGGTTGTACCCGACCTTGACGGTGTGGCTGATTTTCCTTTTGTAAAATGGGCTGTTTCATCCAAGGATGCACCTGGTATGAAGCATGATGGAGATATTGGACAACAAGTCAATGCTGTACTAACAACACTTACAAGCTCTGGCGTTGTTGCACCATCAGTAGGAGATTACTGGATGACCTTCGGCTTAAAATTCACTTCATTTAAATTAGTAGAATCCTTTGCACTACTGACAGTGGCTTTTGGTACAAGCTTTGAAGTTAATATTCTCGGTTTGTCGTTACTTGCAATACCTCAAGGTATTCCAAAACCTGTAGTTAGAGTTGAGCTGGCAATTAAGGCATCATTCTCACTTGATAAGGGTGTAGTATCTGTTAGTGGAAAGCTGACTCCTAACTCCTATGTTCTTTCTGAGGATTGTCACCTAACAGGAGGCTTTGCTTTCTATGTATGGTTTGCAGGAGAACATGCAGGTGATTTCTTGATTACTCTTGGAGGTTACTGTTCAAAGTATAAGGTACCTTCACATTATCCTGCTGTGCCTAGATTAGGACTAAACTGGCAGGTAATTTCTTCACTATATATAAAGGGAGATCTTTATTTTGCATTGACTTCAAACGCTGTTATGGCTGGAGGAAGCTTAAGTGCAGTTTGGAACTGTGGGTGTATTCGTGCGTGGTTTGATGTTCATGCCGACTTCCTTATGGTATTTAAGCCTTTCCATTACTACATAGCAGCAGGAGTAGATATTGGAGCATCCTTTGATATAAATCTACTCTTTACCACAGTTCGACTTACAATGCATTTAGGCGTAGAGGTTGAATTATGGGGACCTGATTTTTCTGGTTTGGTAGAGGTTGATTTATGCATAATAGCCTTCACTATTAGCTTTGGAAGTAAAAATACTGATACGTCTACAAAAATCGACTGGGACGGTGATGAAGGATTTATCAAAAGCTTCTTAGCAACAAATACAGAAGCATCAAAAGATAATGCTTTGACTGATTCGGACACAAATAATAACGGAATAGTTGGAATCACAGTATCAAATGGACTAGTTAAGACCCTAAGTGACAAGGAAGGCGAGCTGAATTTCATCGTAAATGCAGAGAAATTTGAGCTTATGACCAGTTCTACAATTCCTACTAAGACATCAAATTTGAGTGCCAGCGGAGACTTGAAATTTGTAATGGAAAGTGATGATAAGCAGCCTCAAAGAGATAACAAGGTCATTATACCAAATGTTGAGTTTGGTGTAGGTCCAACAGGCACTGACAGCAATAGCTTCACATCCTGCCACAATATAAAAATAACTGCCAACAACAGTGATAACAATAGTGAGTTTAGAGCAGTAAGGGTACTGCAAAATGTACCAAAAGCATTGTGGGAGAAGAAAAACTTCAACAAAAAGGGTGTACCGACAGGGACAGATCCTGTAAATGATACTACTATTAATGATGTACTTGTAGGCTATAGGATTATACCATATGTAAAGCCAGCAGATACTACTTTGCCTATAGATTTAGAGTATTTGCTGTATACAATAGATGAAAATATTCAAATGTTTAAATGGAGTACACCTTGCATAGCTACTACAGATAATTTTGATAAGGAAACAGTAGTAACAACAATAGGTAGTAAGCATGCATGTGATAATAGAAGTAAGCTTCTATCGGCAATGGCAAGAGTGAATATGTGCGTGGACAGTCCAATAGATATCAGTACCTTGTCAGATAAGGAGCAATATTATCTGAAGGCTTCTCCCAAATTGAGCTTACTTGGCGAGGAAAAGAATACAGAAATATCAATCGAGCAAGGGGTGGGTAAATAATATGTGTAAATCAGAAAAAGAGAAGGTAACCTTTATACAATATGAAATTCCACCTCTTAAAACGGGTGAATATACTGTAGAAGTAAACCAAGTGGTAAATCAAAATCCTGGCACATTTACACAAAGTAAGCAGTTTGCAGTTGCGGGTGAGCGGTTTTCTATAGATTCTAGTGAGATAATGGCTGTATATCCAGAAAATCTTGCTAGAGGTGAATTTGACGGTATTTTTCCACATGTGCTTTTTAATCGACGTACTCTTCCTTGGGAGCGGGACTCAGTGGATGGGGTTCCAGATGCGCCTTGGATGGCAGTGTTGCTTTTTAATTCGAATGAGCTTCCAGTAAGAAGCACTGCTACTGCAAAAGACCTTGTTACTGCAGGTACTGCTATCACAGTAATTGGTGGAGATGTTGCAAAAAAAGAGCTGGGTACTCTACCTAAGAACTATTTGTCTTATCCAGGAATTGAGAAGCTTGACTATGGTGAGTTACCAAGTGATAAATGCGATATTATCGATATACCAATAGAGGTTTTTAACAGAATTGCACCCAGTGCTGTTGATTTGCAATATCTTGCTCATATACGAGAGGTTGATACAACTGACAGCGAGGATAAAGACCAAGCTGAGGAAGTAGGACGTTATGCTGTGTTGACTGGTAACCGTATACCTGTAAAAAATGCAACGAGCTATGTATATTTAGTTTCTATTGAAAATATGGGAGGATACCTACCAGCAGAAGATGGCACACCAAGTGAAAAAATACCTGTAGGAACTACTACAGTAAGGTTTATAACATACAAAAACTGGAGCTTTGTTGGAAGCGATACTGATGAATCCTTTAAGGCAATGGTTGAGAACTTGAACAAAGCATCAGATGGAAAACAAGGGCTTTCATGCTTACAAATGCCATTTGAAGGTACACCTCCAGAGGCTTCTAGGGTGAAGCTTGCATTGGAGAATCAAGCAAAGGATCAAATGACTGATGAGGATGCAGACGTACTTCTGAAAAATGCATTTTGCATGGGCTATGTACCTCATAGTCATCATATGCGTCATGGGGGCGATACAGTATCTTGGTACAGAGGGCCATTTGTTCCATACCCTGCAAATGCAGATACATTTACACCTATATCCTGCCCTGATAGTGCAAACCGCTATGATCCGCAGACAGGCTTGTTTGATGTTTCCTATGGTACAGCATGGCAGATAGGTCAACTGCTTGCTATACAAAACATGGATTTTGCAACAACTCTTTATAATTGGAAAAAGTCTCTGAGCCATGATGAAGCACTTGCAGCGGAAATAGAGCTTGTAAACGAGAAGTTAAAGGGTTTGGATGTTTTTTCAGAGATGCTTATGGCAAAGAGAGATATAGCACCAGCTATTCCTGCCGCTATATCGGATTGGATGGGTAGACTTAAACTTTTGCATGGTGTTCCTATGAACTACCTTATACCAGATGAGAGAATGCTTCCCAAGGAATCCTTGCACTTTTTCTATTTGGATTTTAATTGGATTCATGCATTGGCAGATGGTGCATACAGTATTGGCAGAGCCACTGAAGGTGAGCTTAAGGCTGATATAAAAAGTATAGACAGGGTCATGGCTTCGGCAAGAGTAGCTTTAAGAAGTATTCGTAGAAAATCACCGCTTCTTGAAGGATATGAAAACCAACAAGGACAGGTCACTGGTTTATTATTAAGGTCAGGTGTGATGACAGGCTGGCCTAGAGTAGTAGTAAAGGGCTACAGTGACATGGAAGGAGAAGCGGAGATACCAAAGCTGAGAGTATGCAGATTATCGGACAACATACTTCTTTGCTTATTTGATGGTGTTGTTAAGATGGTAACAGTTAGTGAGCCACCTGAGCATATGCATACTGGGGTAGAATCAAAAGCTGATGGCTTCGCTGTTACATGCAGAGAGGTTATTGGTAATGAGCCAGGTAAGCAATACTTAGTTAATCCTGCTGGAGGCAGCCCTGATGCAGATATACCCCTAAGAGCAGACAACCAAACCATTAGAGTAAAAAACGGAGCGGATAGTATAATGAATAAGTTGAAAAATGATTTCAAACAAAATATAACTTCATTCACCTCCGCTGAATATGCAATGGAGACTACAAAGGGTGTAGTAAAGGTTGAGTTTCAAAATAAAAATTAGAGGATGGAATAGCTATGAGTAATATAAATGATGTAGCCAACCTTAAAGGGTTAATAGTGCCAGTAGATATTGCTGCCTTCTGTGTAGGGGATATTGATGCCCATGAGTCTACTGGCAGCTTTGCTGGCTGTACATTGGTCTATGATAAGCTTATATCAAACAAGAATGAAGCCTTCCTTGGTGCAAATGCTATGCGCAGCTTTTCTGATGCACCATGGAATCAGATGGAAAAAGGAATTCACCTTCACTGGGCATTGCCAGATGGACTTACTCGTGCAAGCTCAGATACTGGGAGCCTTGTATTTCCTGCTGTGCCAAATAGATGGCTCTTAACCCGCTTATTAATCCAAGGGAAGGTACTTACCCCTAAGACATGGATTATAGAAAGTGATACAATTTCAAAGACTCTTGCCGAGGGTCAGAACTCTGTAACCATTCCAGTGAAGAGCAGCGATGGTAATGGGATAGAGAGCCGATATATAGGCGTATGGAAGGAATTCGATAGCAATTGGGTTGAGCCTAATAAAAAGAAGCAGGTTGAGACGATAAAGAGTGTTACTGGAAATGAGCTTAATGCTGTTACCAATGGAGATGTATCCTTCGGGTCATTCTATCCAAATAGTAGAAATGTATTTGGATTCTGTGACAGCCTTGAGGATTTAAAGCTAAGTGATGATAAGCCTGTAGAGCTTATGTACATATTGAACGGTTGGTTTTCTGATTTGCCAAATGACCCTATCACAAATGTTGAGAGTCTTGAGCTTATGCAAGAGACATATAAGTGGACATTTGACAAAAAGGATAGTATGCCCTCTTATACCATTTACAATGGAGTTGTGCAAAATATCAAATGGAATCCAAAGACAAAATATATATATCAGCAGGGTACACTACCTTCACTAAAGGCAGAGGTAGCACTCGGTAATACCTCTGCGGAAGCTATGGCTGCGTACTTTAGGGATAAAGACCATTCTGATGTTCCCGTATTTGAAAGTCTGCTGGCTGCTTTCCAAACAGACATGCTAAGCACCTTTTCAAAGCAAGGTCAGATGGCAGAGCTTGTAGAAGGACTTCAGAAAAAGCAGTTTTCGAGTACCAGTGGCGGTAATATTTACTCTATAGTGGAAAAAAAGAAGACAGCTCCAACGGATAATGATGACCAGGATACAGGCAGTGAGAATATAAATCTGCCCCTAAAGCTTGCATATGATTTAGATGTACTTAATAAGTATCAGCAACAAAATGATATATATCAATACTATATAGAAGAATACAAATGGCAGTTGTTTTCTGACTGGTATAGAATATTTGAAGCAAATGATGATAGTAAGAATACTGCTTATATGACAGCAATGCATAGATACAAGGCGTGGAAGGGTATAAAAAATACGCTCAGTGAAATACAAAGCAAGCTAAAAAGTCAGCTTACTGTGGTACAAAACCAGTTAGGAGATAGCCTTGAATTAAAAACTATGCAGGCACCTAGCTACCTACAGCCAAATGAGCCTGTAATGCTGCTTGTAGGAGATGAAATCTCCCCTGCATTATGCTATGGCGGAGATGGAAGATACAATGAAGATGGCTATCTTGTATGTCGTAGTGGAGATAATATAGCTTCAATGGTTAGCATTGCAGGACAGGAGATACCAGCAAGCCAATTTGACAGCATTATATTAAAGAATGCTTCAAACCTTCCATACCCAGAAATAGTAAATGCATTGCTCAAGGAAGCATGTATTATTAATACGAGCATAGCAGCAAACATAACAGGTAAGGATGCTACTACTTTAAG
This sequence comes from uncultured Clostridia bacterium, assembly GCA_942492835.1. Lineage (GTDB taxonomy): Bacteria > Bacillota > Clostridia > Lutisporales > Lutisporaceae > GWB2-37-7. The sequence continues at coordinate 3,193,203 of OW818645.1, forward strand.
AAATGCACTCTATAATATGCTAATAGGGAAAGGTGACGGAACATATTTGTTCAAAGGACAAGCACCTTCGCCAATTACTATAAAATGGTGGGACAAGAATCCGTGGCTGCCTATATTTGCACATTGGACTGCAAGCTTTCAGCCACTTCAACCAACAGTATCGGATAAAGAGCTTAAATACTACACTGATAGCTTCTTTACAAGCAATTACACTATAAATCCTGATAGTCCTGCATTTACAGATTATACCCCAGATGGGACTTCAGGTAGTATTGATTTTGACCCCGCAAGTGCAAAGTTCACTCAGGTATATGATGGGGTATCTGTACTAACCCCAGGGGCTGCCAAAAACTTCCTAAAGAAACTTGATGCTTATCTGCTTGACCATAGCAATCCAACTCTCCAAAAAGTAGCAGACCAGCTCAAAGAAGGAAATATGTTGATGCAAGCTATGAGCGGATTTAATAGCTGTTTGCTTATGAGGAAGCAGGGGTTGCAGTTTAATATAATGGTACCTAAGGATAATGAATATATTGAGTTAACAGAAGCGATAGCTGATATAGTGGGTAACGGTAATGTTGTGATGCCTTTCTTTAATGGCTATTACAACCCTATTAGAGCAGGATATATGAAGCTGTCCTTGGAGGTAATAGATGCATACGGTCAGAGGCGTAAGGTGGATTTTGACAGGTTAATATGTTCTGATTCTATGACTACATATTATAAACAGAAGAAAGAGGAGTCTATAGCGTATCTGCCACCTAGACTTGCACAACCCTCTCGACTTCTTTTCCGCTGGCTTAATGCCAATAGCTCTGAGCTTAGTGAGATGAATTCACATCCTGCTACTTCGCCTATTTGCGGATGGCTCATGCCGAACCACCTTGATGGAAGCTTCTTCCTTTACAATAGTCAAGGTAAGGCACTGGGTAACTTGTATCCAAACGGTGACAATACAGCTATAGAATGGCAATCTGCTCCAGGTGATGATGACAATATAAACAAACCTATAGAAGAAGTGCTAAGGTATGAAAATCCTCAGCTAAAGGAGCTGGGTATTACACTTAAAAAAGGTTCAATAAAGTTTTTTAAGGATTTTTACAAAGCAGTTGATACCATACATAATTCCATCAACCCATTAAATCCGCTTATGGATCAAAATATTGCAGTGCTAATCGGACGACCTGTAGCAATTGCACAGGTATCACTTAGGCTTGAGGTCAAAGGAAGTCCAGCTATAAACCAAAGCTGGCTGTGCTTTGATGATGAGGGCAATTACATTGAGACGGACAATGGATATTTGGGAGTACAATTCCCTGTCTTAATGGGTGATGTTCAGAAGCTGGATGATGGGCTTATAGGATACTTTAAACAAAGCCAGGATAGCACAGGTTATGACCTTAATACATTTTATACCAAGGGTGCCAGTGCGGATACTGCATCGGGAGTTGTTGTTCCTAATAATAAAAATATACTTCTGACTGCTACACCCAAAATAAATAAGCTCACGACTACTGAGATAGAGAAGTATACAGAAAAGCTTCTAATGCTGATAGACCCACGAGCGAAGGTACATGCAACTATGGGTATAATGCCTGTGAAGAGCATACAAATTCCACCAGACCAATATGTAGATACTCTGAGTATGCTTGAAATGACGTTCCTAACCTCGCCAGTGCTAAAGGGCTATGGTGGGATATCCTTACCATTACCTCAGGAGGGAGGTTATCAGTGGTCATGGATGGAAGAAGCAAAAAATCCTACAGGACAGCTCAGATGGACAGTTACACCAGGAGTTGATGCTGTTTATGGAAATGGGATAAGTCAATATACTCCACAATTGATTACTGAAGGCTGGCTAAGATTAAATCCAATGCTTTTAGAATTTAATCTTTTGGATAAAGCAGGAAAACCAGTAATAAAAAATAATGCTTTAAATGCCATGACACTACATATAGTTAATAAGAAAGGTGTTGAAATTACCTTTGTACCAGGACAACTTGTAGAGGAAGGAGGTAAGAAGTCAGGCTCCATCTTCTATATCCATCTTGCTGGACTTGTAGCAAGTGATGACATATCAAGCATTGTGATAACTGCCCCAGGCTGGGATACAAAGCTGATGTCCTCTTCTAAGTATGGAGATTATTGGGCGATGACACCATCCTATAATCAACCTATTAAGCTAGAACATGGCGAAAGTATAAGTATGAAAATCACCAACCTAAAGGCAACTTCATCAATGACACAGGCACAGGTTTATTTTGATTACTATGATATTGATGGTTTAAATGATGGAGTATACGAAGCGCTGGTAACACTTGAAGAATAATTATATTTGTAGGGGAATAGGCTTTCTCAAAAATATAGTAATGAAAGGGAGAATTATAATGTCTGATTATCAAGGAATATTTTTACGTAGCTATATTGGTCAAGATACAGGAGTAGTAGGTACCTCATGGAACGCCTCTACTGATATCATCGTCAGCGGAACAACTGTTTCAAAAGATCCACAAAGCATTATAAGTAGCTTTGACACTGCACCTGTATGTGGTGATTTAGTGCTTAATAAAGCGAACTATATATATGTAAGAGGTAAGAAAACATCATACACAGGTGCAACAGCACGTATATGGCTTTACTATGTGGAAAGCCAAAATGCTTTATCAACTATGCAGTGGAAGACTGATGAAATAATGTCAGAGGGCAAGAAAAAGAATTATATAGACGTTGATACCAGCGGAACAGGAGATGTTGTAATGACAGAGACTCCATTTGTTTGGTCACCGCCACAGATAAGTTCAGGTAATCCAGCAGACTACTATTGCCTTATAGCTATGGTTGAGAATAACCCTGATCCAGATCCTTCAAAATGGAGAAAACCAGAAGCTTTTAAGAATGGTAAATTTTTCGCAAGCCTAGATGATTTGGGAAGCAAAATACTTGAAAACCACAATGTGGCATGGAGAAACACTACAACTGTACAGCCAACAAGCTCCTACACATGGCAGAAGGTTTGTCCTGTAAAGATAACTGAAAGTTCTACCTTTATAGGTGCAGAATGTACAAATATGCCAGCTGATTCTTACTTTGATTTTGAGGTAGCAGGAACTACTGCTGCAAATACTATAATTATGCCTAAGCTACAGATCATATCACCAAATCTTAGGGTAGGTAATATAGTAAATATGCCAGTAGGGTTTAATACCAGTATGACCATTACCTATTATCAGGGGGAAACAAAGACAAGTGGTGCAGATATCAACCCTGCCGTACTGCCACTAAAATTAGTATAAAGCACAGATTAACATGATTTTATTAAATATTAAGGAGGTACTATATGTCATATCCACAGCTTTCGTTTAATATTTACAATGGAGATGTCCTAAATACTATTTACATAAAGACTGATGCTAGTGACAACAAGCTGGTACTAAAAATAACAACCAATACTTCAGGTACAAGCTTCTATGCTGGAAAACCAGTTAAAGAGCAAGAAGCCAAAAATGCAAAGGGTTCTTTGTTATACTTAAAGCTGGCTAATCTTAACTTAAATGATGATGAATTCTCAAAGCTTGTTTTTTCCTCAGAGGGTTGGCAATTTGAAAAATACACTGACACAAGAACAGTATGCATTACACCTATGGAGGATGGAAAGCTTGATACAGTTGGCTCAATAGATATAAAAATAGATAATCTTTCCTTGTCTAATCCACCAGAAGGTGGCAGTGCAGGGCTGACAGTGGCATACTATCGTGTGGATCCAATCACTGTAGATAATATGAGCGTGCAGACTAATTTTAAAGTGCTGCTCCAAAAATCTCCAATCAGCCACGACGCAAATCTGCATGAGGATATTGAAATTATCGTACCAGAGCCTTATATATTGAACAGTATAGAGAATGAATATCCAGATGTTCTCAATTCCTTTGACTTTATATTCAAACCTGTATCAGGAGGAGTTGGAGTTAAGGCAGGACCAAACACGTCGTTTATAGTAACTTTTATATATGATAAGGAAGCTCCTGGCTACGGTTCTCTTACAACTGAAGCGGAAGCTTTAAAGTTTGATTTTACTAGAAAAACCAACGCAGATAAGTGGAAAATCACACCAAATAAAAACCTTCAAAATCCTTCATGGCTATTACAACCTCCTGATAAGGAGCTTATTGTAGGAAAAGGTTTAAAATCAACAGTACAATTTAACATTAGCAATATCATTACATACTTCCAAGCTGGTTCAACACTGATGTTTATAGCATATAACAATATACCAGGCTATAAGGATGGCTCTTTCTGCATTGCATTAGAAAAGGTACCTCACGTTAGAATAAAAAATCTTGATGTAGTGCCTAATCCTTCGCACCTATCAGGAAAGCAGGTAACACTGCAAGTAAAGTGGGAGGCATATGATGCAGGTATCATGACACTTATGCCTACTTATCAAGATGTTACAGGAAAGCAAAGCTGCAATATTACTATTAGCGATACTACAGCTATTACACTTGACGCACTTGGAGAACAGCATGGTAAATGTGCAAACAGGGCTACTAAAAATGTTACTGCGCAAGTGCTGCCAGTTATAAATTCCTTTGAAGCAAACCCAGCAGGGGTATATTATAAGGATTTTGATTTTAACATGGGCTTATACTGGGATATAGATACCAATCATAATGTAATATTTGAAAGCAGTGTAACAGGAGTTGACCCAAGTAAGTATAGCAATGTGGGGAGACTTATTAAGACAATACAAAAGCCACAGATGATATCAGTATATCCTGAGGGCTACAGGGACGATCTTTTGCTTGATAAGAAAGAGGTAATATCTGCATTTGAAGTGATACCGCAAGCACGTTCGCTTTCAAGTGCTCCAGATGCTATTGCTGTCTCGCCAAATCTAGGCTTCATAGCAATTCTAAATCAAGTGTTAAACCAAGTAACAATAATGGATACAATTGTATACAAGCCATTAACAAGTGCAGTCGCTACTGGCAAGACACCATCTGGAATTTGTTTTTCACCTGATGGCGGTCTTATGATAGTTGCCAATAGCGGAGACGGCACAGTCTCTGTGATAAGAGTAAATGCAACAGGTGGCATACCAGCGGTAAGCTTCACACAGCTTGCAAAGCTACAGATAGGCGGAGCACCACAGCAGGTTGCAATGTCATCTGACGGTAGATATTTATATATATCTGTTGACAAGGGTGCAGCTAATGAAGGGTCATTGGAAGTATATAAAAAGGATGACTCAAGCACCTTTAGCTCAGTAACATCAATAAATGTAGGTAAGTCACCAAGAGGTATTGCTGTAGCTCCATCAGGGGCACAGTTATTTGTAGCAAATTTTGGCGATGACAGTATTTCGGTAATAGGAGTTGCTGCTACAGGAGCTCATAGTCTTGTAAAAACTGTAGCAAACGTGAAGAGCAAGCCTATTGGAATTGCTATAACACCTGATGGCAACACACTACTTGTTGCATGCAACAGTACAAATAGCATAATGGTACTAGATGCAGTAAGTCCTGATACATCACCTCGAAACGTAATACAGGTTGGAGCTTCTCCAAAGAGTGTAGCTGTTCTGCCTGGCGGTGCCTATGCTTTTGTAACAAATAGTGGAGATGCAACTGTATCTATGCTTAAATGCTGGGGTAATGTTAAAGATTGCAAGCTTCTAGAGAGCAAGGTAGCGGTAGGAAAGACTCCAGCCTGTGTTGCGGTATCTGGTGATGGAGGTATTGCCTTTGTAGCAAATGCTGGTGAAGTAAGCATAACGGTACTGACACTAGCTACATATAAGGATTCTGGCGAATATGCCAGTGTAGGCGTTTATCCTTCAAACATAGAAGTTTCATCAGATGGTAAAAAGGTCTTTGTATGGAACAGTGGCGGTAATGCAGGGTTGGAGTCAGAGGATCAGACAGTACCCTCTAAGGGACTCTATATGTATGAAACCGCTTCGCAAACAGTGGACAGTATAATGTCTGACAGTTACATAGAGGATTGCTGTGCAGTTTTAAATAAGGCATATGTACTGAAAAGCAATATATCAGATATATCTATAATAGACACAACTAACATTAATATAGTTGATGAGCTAAAACTACCGCCAATAACGCAGGGTCAGAGATTTCCACTAAGGGCATCTGCTTCTGTTGATGGAGTATTATTTATATTGGCAGTATGTGAGAAAAGATATAGCATGATTATTTTTGATAACTCACATAAGGTATTAGCTGACTTTACACTATTCAATGAAAGTCAAAGCAGTGATATGATGCTTTGTGCACTTCCTGATGCAAGCAAAGCCTTTGTTGGAGATTCTGCAGGACAAAAAGTATGGATGATATCAAAGGGCAAAGACGGAAGCTACAAAGTAAATAATGATCCTAGTGAAATGGATGAAATCCCTACAGCAATAGCTGCAATGCCTGATGGCTCAAAAATATTTGTACTTGGGGAAAATCCAGACAATATAAGCATAGTGGCTGTAGATACAAATAGTCTTAAAATTACAAAGACATACCTGCCTATAGCACCTGAAAATGCTTCAATAAATGGTATTATAGTATCACCAGATGGCAAGAGAATATTTGCAACAGACAGTGTTTGCAATGGTATTAGGGTAATAGATCCAATTACACTAAAATTCTTACAGACAATATCATGGAAAGCAGGCTCAAGAAATCCGTATGGCATAGGAATAAACCCTGATGCTTCCTGTATATTCACTGCAAACTTAAAAACAAACAATATAGGTATCATTCATCAGGTGCAACCAAGTAATAGTTAAAAGCCTACATATAAATAAAAAATAAAGGAGCTGTTTTTATGCCTGGTACATACAAAGGTATATTTTTAAGACATTATTCTGGACAGGTAAATCCATATGATACAGGATCGGGGTGGACAGATTCACCAGATATAATAACATATGGTATGTATGCATCTAAAGATCCAAAAGAATTTGCTAATAATTACAACAACAATACATACACAAACAAGGTATATTTTGATGTCTCTAATTTTATATACATAAGGGGTAAGAATACAAATGATGGCCCGCAAGATGCGAGAATATGGTTTTACTATGTAGAAAGTGATTTTTTCCTATGGCCGCAAAATTGGAATACAGCATATGTAGTTGCCAATGGCAAAAATTGTAATTACATAGATGTCCATGCTGATAAAAATGGAGATATAGTAACTACAGTACCTTCTTTTATATGGGTGCCAAAGCAGTTCCACAGTGGACACAGCAGTGGAGACCATTACTGTCTTGTCGCAATAGCAGAAAACAATCCTGTAAATCCGCCAGTAGATCCAAAGCCAAAGGGATCTTTCACTAGTTTTGATGATCTAGGTAACTTGATACAGAACAACCCAAACATGGCATGGAAAAATACACAGGATATTAGCTTGAGCGGAACTGTAATAGAGTCACAGCTGCCTATAACTGGACCAGCATCAGGTGGAACCATTCATATTGGTGTAGAATTTGAAAACATGCCTTGTGAGCAAGGAAGTAAATTCTATGAAAGACTTTATTTTGACCTTATAGTGCAAGGACCAGATAGCAGTCATTCAATAAACAAGATAAATATACCTATACAAAATGATGCTAGTATAAACTACAAGGTTAATTGGCCAGCAAATTTCAACAGTACATGCTTATTTAGGATAAAGGCATACTCTGATAATCTTGAAAGAAATCCTCAGGCACAGCTAGTAAATATAAATGCTGCGGATTTAGCTGGCGCAACAGCTTTCCCGAATATTATAATGCCAAGAGCAACCGAATCCAAACGTAAAATAATGTCCAATAGTATGAGAAAGCCTGCTTTAGAAGAATACTCTGAACCAGTACCTTCTGATTATGTAATGATAGGCTCCTTTAAGCTTAATTATGTGTAAAGCATAATAATGAGCTAAGGGATTAGGATAAGGCTTTAGCAAAAATACCCTGCATAGCTATAAGATTTTTATGCAGGGTATTTTATTTTTTGCTTTAATTGAAATTGATAGTAAATATGGAGAAAGTAGCAGTTGAGTTAAAATACACTTTTGAATAAGTTCTTATGTTCGGTGCTTGGCACCGTGAGGTTACTATAGTCAGGTTTATTCATGGGTTACTATATTCTATTCCTTACTTTTGGTACTTCATGAATTCCTCTGCAATTCTTATGGTTTCTTCCATTGTCAATTGTGAAGGACTATAAGAGATTATGCCATATTCAATACCATCTGATATCCATCTCAAACTATAAGAATCCCCTATTGATACTGGTTTGCTGGTCATATCAGATTTTGTTATCCCATTTTCATCCGTAGCACTTCTATATATCGTAATTACATTTTTTATCCAAATCGCATCAACATCTCCCACCTTTGTCTTAGTAAGCTCACTTACATCCGAGGCTGTAGGAAGAGGCACACTGTATTTTTGTATATGAATGGAGAAGCTGTTATATATATATTCATAATCACCAAGTACTTCTCTACTAAGATTATACTGACTTAGTCTACTCATTGCTTCTTCATCTTCCACTGCTTTAAAGAAATCCAGTGTTAGCTGCTCAGAGACTTCATAGCTTACACTACTATTAAACGCTACACAATCTGTTTTGTTGACAAGTCTATATGTCTCCAAAAGCTTATCAGGAAAGGCTACATTGAAGCCCATTTTTTGAGTAAGCTCTTCATCACTTAATTCTGTTAACGAGCCTACCATAGGCCAGACATAACACTCATTCGCTGGCATTTCTACAACCTTTTGCTCACCATTTAGTATATCCATAACAAATACTGTTTTTATTTTATCCAATACATTCATGGTTGCGGCTCTCACATCCTCTGAAAATGTAAATGTGACACCACCAATTACTAGTAATCCACACATCACAGCAATTACACATTTCTTAATTATAATGTCTTTAATGCCAAATCTCGTCATAGCTTTTCTGTCTCCTTCATAGTTTTTTACTCTTCTCATTAAGCCATGGAGTAGCTCCTCTGACAAGTCTGCCTCCTCAGCCCTTAGTTCTAATGAATACTTGATATATTTATCAAAATTTGTTTTGTTATCCATTTACCTTGTACCCCCTGCCATATATTTGAGGCTGAAATCATCATTATCAGCTTCACCAAGCTCCTTTTTTATAAGCCTTTTTGCATTGTGAAGACGTGATTTGACAGTTCCTTGTAGGCATCCAAGAATTGCTGCTATTTCCTTAATACTCATGTCATTAAAGTAATAGAGAATAATCACAGTTTTTAACGGCAGGCTCAGATTATCTATAGCTTCATACAACTCAAGCCTTGTTTCTGTTCCATCAAAGGATGGCTGTAATTCAATAGTGTCTATTGGTACCATATTTGAACTTTTCGAAGACATTTTCCATGCCAGTCGTATCAACAGCTTATAGAACCACACATCAAAGGCAGCAGCATTTTTCAGGCCTTTGATTTCCTTATAGCATTGAAAAAAAGCCTCCTGCACTATATCTTCTGCGATTCCTTTATTTTTGGCTATCAGATAAGCTGTACCCATAGCTTTTTTATTATATTGCCTATAAAGCTGTTCGAAGCTTTCTAAATCTCCTTGCTGGCAGGTGCATATCAAAGTCGTATGATCCAAAACCTTTTCCCCCTTTGTTCTAAGAGCTCTTATATTATAAAAGAGAGCAATAACTATTAAAAGGTTCACTAAACAAATAAAATATTTTATAGTTCTTTGTTAATATAATAAGCATACTAAAATATAAAGTCAAAAGAAAAAGCGTTAGGCATGTTATATAACCTGACACTTAAAAATCAAAAGGGACGGTTCTTTTTGCTTTTAAATGCTGCGGATTTGGCTGGTGCAACAGCTTTCCCGAATATTATAATGCCAAGAGCAACCGAATCCAAACGTAAAATAATGTCCAATAGTATAAGAAAGCCTGCTTTAGAAGAATACTCTGAACCAGTACCTTCTGATTATGTAATGATAGGTTCCTTTAAGCTTAATTATGTATAGAGCATTAAGAGTAAGCTAAGGGACTAGAACAAGGCTTTAGTAAAAGTACCCTGCATAGCTATAACATTCTATGCAGGGTACTTTGTTTTTGCTTTAATTGACATTGATAGTAAATATGAAGAAAGTACCAGTTGAGTTAAAATATACTTTTGAATAAGTTCTTATATTCGGTGCCTGACACTGTGAGATTTTAAGTATTATTACTAACAGTTTTCTGAATGATATCTGTAAGTAGATAATTAATATCTGTTGATGTAAGCTTAGCACTGAAATAATTATACATTGGTATAGTCTCAGGTGTGTTTTTCATAAGTCTCCAAATATAATCTACTCCTTGCTTGTTTGGCTTAAGCTTATCAAAAAGGGTAGGCTCTTTACTCGCTAATAAAGCAACAGTGTGACATAATTTTTCGTTTTGCTGTTCAAAATTTTGATCTATATTTTCTATCTTAGTATATATTTCTCTAGATATTCTTTCTAAGGATTGGGCTGCATAAACCTTTTGATATTTTCTTATGCTCTTTCCCTCTTGAATATTATTAGGCAAATTACCATCCATTACTGAGGTCAAGGAACTTTTTTCTGTTTGCAGAATAATACTAATAGGAGATCTCAATCTTGATAAATCTGTTTCTGTTTCTTCTATCCATTTGAAATATGTTTGGACAAAGTGATTGCTATCTGTACGATAGGTATTACTGACATCTGCAAGCTTTAATGCTTGTGTCAATAGCTTTTCACGTATAATACATTGCATATATATACCTCCTATATTATTCTACACGTAGCGTACACTCTACTCCACCAGAATTACTTTCTCGTTTTGACCACTCAAGACCTTCTTCTTTTAGAGTGACTTTTAATTGCACAATGCTTGTTCCTGTACTAAATTCTTTAACATCAGCTGTATTAATATTTGTTAAAATGGATGGAGCTATATCCATATTAGCAATACAAACACTTGAGATCTTTTCTCTAAGATCAGAAGTTATATATTGCATGTCTAGAAGCTGTAGGTTTATACCATTATTGGTTAATACATCAGAAAAAGTATCTTGCACTATTCTTACAATAGCTTCTTTCATTATTGGACTACTGGGGCTTTGTAAATTTTTATATTCATCAAGCTTTATTGATACATCTTTATAAAATGATTCATAGATTTTTGTTGTATCCAAATCAATTTTTCTCTCGGCTACAGTTATTTCTAATTGTCTTGCTGCTTCACTTGCAATTATAGAAGTGTCTGCATATGAACCAGCAGTTGCTTGTATAGTTCCCTCAACTAACACTGGTATATCAATGACTAACTCTGGTATTCTAATTCTAGGAACTGGAAGTGCTTCAAGTAGAGGATTACTTGTGTAGTATTCTGCAAGCGCTGCTGTTTCTTTATCCGCCATACCACGAGCGTTAACTATAGCTGTCATTATTGAACCTAAAACTGTACTTAAATCTGCCATACTTTGCCTCCTTAATAATTCTAAATTTTTTATGTATATAGAACACACAAATTATATTGATTGAATAAAATGACTTATATATGCTGTTATCTCATTTTTGTGTTCTAGTATTGCAGGTAAAAGAAGTTTTATAAGCTTCGTTTACCTGCATTTTAATTTTAGCCAGTTATGTTAGTTATGAAAGTTTTGGTGCTTCACTAATACTGCTTTCTAAAACATCTAGAAGCTTTTCTAAGCCTGCTGGTAGTTCATCTTGTACTGCAAGCACATGAATATTCAAGCTATAAGTACGCTCTGTTTTATCTGTAGTTGAACTAGACTTCTTATTACTATAGCTACATTTTAGCTGTGCAGAAAAAGGACCCCATCCAGCTTTTGCACTCAAAGAAGCATTTAATTCTGATGATGACGCAGTTGTTGATTCTGTTACAGTATCAATTTTTGCATTAAAATCAATAGTAACCTCTTGAACTCTTATGTATGGAATAGGTAGCATGGTTAAAATTGGTACAGTTAAGGTGTAAGGAGCTGTTGTGACTGTGGTAACACCATTTACTGTTGATTCGATAGATTTCTGATAAATGAAATCTACCATAGTTGGTTTATTATCACTATTAAAACCAACACTTTTAATGAAATCGACTGATGTCTGTGCAGATTGTGCTTGTGATTTAATTACCGCACATAGTGGACCTCCAATCATTGATTGAAAGTTGATTGATGTTAGTTCTTGACCTATTGACATAATATGACCCCCTTTTTATTTTGAATTGCAATTCTAATATATAGTAAAATTTTGAAGACTATATACAACCACCCGTAACCCATAAGTGCCAGGCACCGAACATACGAAAATATTTACACTATACTGAAACAATGTAAGCAACCTTATAAATATAGATGTACCTCTTAGAATACTGTCAGAAGACAGGACAGAAGTATATAATATATTGTGTAAAGCAAGGAAAAGAAGCTTAACACAGTATAAACTTGAATACGCGAAAGCAACAGTTGAATTGCAATACACTTTTGAATAAGTTCTTATGTTCGGTGCCTGGGAAAGCGCTGATAAATGCACATAAAAAACACAGTTTGTTTGTCGTCTTGAATGATTATTCAAGAGATTATCCAAAGATTACCTTAATATGGTAACATACTTGCGTTTAATTCGCACATTTGAGCAATACCAATACTTTAAAGAGTTCCTTTATTAGAACTCTTTATTTTTTGGACACAGCAACGCTAGGCTGGCATAGTAGATTTACCACCCTGATTATATTACATGCCATATTTGCTAAAGTGATATGTAAAAATCAAAAGGGACAGTTCTTTTTGCTTCATTCATGAAAAAATAATGTAATGTTTCTGAGGTGATATAGACGCCCAGACAGGCTAGAGTTCAAAGTCCGACAAACTATTATCATATAATGCTTAGGGGAAACAATAGAGAAAACATTTTCAGTAAAGATGAGCAAAAAAGATTATTCCTTGATTGCTTAAAAAAGCAAGAAGAAGAGCAATTAATTAAGGTTGCAGCATATTGTCTTATGTATAACCATGTTCATATTGTAGTTACAGCAGAGTTGAATAATCTGGTAAAAGCTATTAAGGGAATTAATATAAAGTATGCAATGAGCTTTAATTTGCAGCAGAATAGAATAGGACATGTTTTCCAAAATAGATATAGAAGTGATATTATTGCAGATGATAAATATTTATTACAGGTAATTATAATATATGTTCATAACAATCCTGTAAAGGCAAAAATGGTTAAGTCTCCTGAAAATTATATATGGAGTAGTTATACAGAGTATATTAAAGAAAATATAATAATTAGATATCAACAAAAAAGGTTTATATTAGGATATTTTTCAGATAATCAAGACCAACTTGCTGAATTTCATAGGCAAAAAGATGATAATGAGTATATGGATATGAAAGAGGATATTGAAAAGTATAGACTTGATAGGGGACAGGAGATTATAGAGACATATTTTAGAGAAAAGGGATTAAGAGAAAGACAACAGATTATAAAAAATCAAGTTTATTTAGATGAGTTGATACAAAATCTGATAAAGGATAGTAGATTAACCCATAGGCAGATTGCAAATCTTTTAGAAATAAGTAGTAGTGCAGTCCACAAGGTCAGCTTTAAGGAAGATTGAAGAGAGGAAGGAACGAAGCAAAAAGAACCGTCCCTTTTGCTTCCCTTTTGCTTCGTTTGTTCTCGTTATTTGTGATACGGCTCACCGTAACAGCTATAACGTAGACTATCTTTTTTCCCTTAGACTATTATTACTATTGATTAACCTTTTCGTTTTATACAGATAATAAAAGGATATGGTGTTTAAACCATATCCCCTAATAATTTTTATACAGGAGTTGTAGGACATGGAGGACAGCTAGGGCAATCTAATTTATTAATTTCCTCTAGTTTAAATTCAAGCACCATTTCCAACTTAGTGACTTTAATTAAAGTATCTGTAACAGATTGGTTAACGGCTATCAAATCAGCAATTGTAACAGTAGAACCTTCAGCTACAGCCATTGCTATAGCCTGTTGTATTTTTTCACCTTCAGCATTAATGATATGAGCTAAACCTGCTTCTTGAAGAGCAATAGACTCAAGTAAATCAGTAATTGCTTGACACGGTTGTGGTCTTTCTACTACAACACAAGATGGTCCACATATAGCGTCCTCGTTTTTTTGTGCAGGAGCGGATCCTCCTTTTACAGCAACATCAACAGCAGTTGGTTCATAAACTCCTGCTAATGTTATGCAATATAATACTGGACTCTCTGCTGCTTCTACACCAACATCAAATTTAACTCCGTAAACTCCATCTGAAGTACCAAGTACATAACCAGTATCGCCTGGCTCTTCTTCCTCCTCTAGTTCAACTCCGTTTCTTGTAACTAAAAGCAACTTTTCTTCTAGAAGCTCCTGACACTGTTCGAAAACACCAAGTACCCAGTGACTTAAGCCAGGGTTCCCTGTTACTGATACACTATAGCACCAGGTAGAATTTCCATCTTCTACTGTGACACCTTGAAAAGTAATAGTATAGGTTGCGGTAGGATTGACAGCAGGAACCAAAAAAGTAACACTCTGAGGACAGCTTGCCATAAATTTCACCTCCTAATGCAAAAGATTATGCAAAAACTCCATGCTTATAAAAAGGATATGGTGATTAAACCATATCCCCTAATAGTTTTTATACAGGAGTTGTAGGACATGGAGGACAGCTAGGACAATCTAATCTATTAACTTCCTCTAGTTTAAATTCAAGCACCATTTCCAACTTAGTGACTTTAATTAAAGTATCTGCAACAGATTGGTTAACGGCTATCAAATCAGCAATTGTAACAGTAGAACCTTCAGCTGCAGCCATTGCTATAGCCTGTTGTATTTTTTCACCTTCAGCATTAATGATATGAGCTAAACCTGCTTCCTGAAGAGCAATAGACTCAAGTAAATCGGTAATTGCTTGGCATGGTGAAGTTGTAGATGGGGAAATAACTGGCATTGACATATCAATTCACTCCTTTTTAATCAAATTTAGAAATAGACTTGTATATACCTATTTCCACTACTATAATATTCATCTTGTATAAATGTGTACCTTATTATTTCAGAATCAAAGGGGACGGTTCTTTTTGCTTTAACTATAGAAAAATGATATAATGCTACTGAGGTGAAAGTCGAGCGTCTACTCGACATATAAATGCCCAGACAGGCTAGAGTTCAAAGTCCGACAAACTATTATCATATAATGCTTAGGGGAAATAATAGAGAAAACATTTTCAGTAAAGATAAGCAAAAGAGATTATTCCTTGATTGTTTAAAAAAACAAGAAGAAGAGCTATTAATTTAGGTTGCGGCATATTGACTTATGGATAACCATGTTCATATTGTAATTAAAGCAGAGCTGAATAATTTGGTAAAAGCTATTAGGGGAATTAATATTAAGTATGCAATGAGCTTTAATTTACAGCAGAATAGAATAGGACATGTTTTCCAAGATAGATATAAAAGTGAGATTGTTACAGATGATAAATATTTAGTACAGGTTATTAGATATGTTCATAACAATCCAGTAAAGGCAAAAATGGTTAAGTCTCCTGAAAATTATATATGGAGTAGTTATACAGAGTATATTAATGAAAATATAATAATTAGATATCAACAAAAAAGGTTTATATTAGGATATTTTTCAGATAATCAAGATCAATTTGCTGAATTTCATAGGCAAAAAGATGGTAATGTGTATATGGATATGAAAGAGGATATTAAGAAAGAGAGACTTGACAGAGGACAGGAGATTATAGAGACATATTTTAGAGAAAAGGGATTAAGAGAAAGACAACAGATTATAAAAAATCAAGTTTATTTATATGAGTTGATACAAAATCTGATAAAGGATAGTAGGTTAACCCATAGGCAGATTGCAAAACTTTTACAGATAAGTAATAGTGTAGTCCACAGAGTCAGCTTGAAGGAAGATTGAAGAGGGAAGGGAAGAAGCAAAAATAACCGTCCCTTTTACTTCTGTACAGATCTTTGAAGTTCCGCTACAAAGACTAATGCATCAGATAAAGAATAAATATAGTAAGTACCATAATGGCAAATACAATAGGGTAGGGCATGCTTTTCAAGACAGGACAGAAGCATATAATATACTGTGTAAAGCAAGGAAAAGAAGCTTAACATAGTAAATGCTCGAATACGTGAAAGCATCAGTTGAGTTAAAATACACTTTTGAATAAGTTCTTATGTTCGGTGCCTGGAACTTTCTAAATCTTTGCTCTAATTACAAAAATATCTTGCATAGCTATAAGATTTCTATACAGGGTATTTTATTTTTGCTTTTATTGACATCGCTAATAAATACTGTTATACTTAACTAGTAATTTAGTAAATTACTAGTTAAGTATAAGTAAACGGAGGTAATACAATGAAGATACCAACTACTTTAAAGCATAAGCCTGTAATTGTTTCTGAAAACTATGAAAATGTTGATGGCAGATATGCTTATAATACAGACGCAAAAGGTCTTTCGCTAGGGCTAGCACAATGGAATGACAGAGGAAAGCTAGATATTTCTGCTAAGGTGTGGAGATATACAGGAGAAAAATGGTCCAGACAGTCTGAGGAATTACCACTTCACCGTGTGCTTGATCTAGCAATATTAGTTTGCAGAACGAAGCTGCATTTTAGAGAAGCATATAGATATGAGAAGCTATATGATACAGCAAATCCTATTATTGATAGAGTAGGAATACAGGGTGATGCCATGACAGTAGCTGTATGTACTGATAATGAAAAGATAGATGAGGATATCAAATTATTTAGTCAAGCTCTTAGTAATGATGATGAGCTTATTGGTGAACGTCTGAGTACATTGTCAAGAATTTTAAAAGAGATGGGATATTAACATTTGATTGGAGAAATTTTATGATTAGTGTATTTGGGATAAAAATTGATAGAAGTATGGATCAAATAACATTTTCTAAACTTCTTGAAAATGTATCTGAAGAAAAGAAAGAAAGAGTAGGCAAATATAGGAAGTACGAGGACAAAATAAGGTGTATGCTTGGAGATTTAGTTGTTCGTTACGTGTTGTATTCTGAGTATAAACTAAAAATGCATGATATGGAGTTTGTTAATAATGACTTTGGAAAGCCTATGCTAAAATCATATGATAATATTCATTTTAGTATTTCTCACTCCGGAGAATGGGTTATGTGTGCTTTTGATGATTCACCAATTGGAATAGATATAGAGATATATGGAAATAACGATAGCGGTATAGTAAAACGATATTTCCATGAAAAAGAATTTGAAGAGTTTATGGAAAAGGATGAATCGGAAAAAACTTCATTTTTCTATAAGCTCTGGACTGCAAAAGAGAGCTATATAAAAATGGTCGGAAAGGGATTGAGTATTCCACTAGATTCCTTTTCAGTATTAGGTGAAATTGTTACATTGGAGAATAGCGCAGATAATATAAATGATAAATTATATTTGAAAAGTTTTAATCTAGATGATAATCATATGGTTACACTCTGTACAAATAAAATCGAGTTTAATAAGGATGTCAAGATTTTATCAATTAATGAGCTTCTGAATTTCTTTCAATATTAAAGAAGTACTTAATATATATAATCAAAAATCACCCAGCTTCAAATTGAATCGGGTGATTTTGTTTTTTAATACTTATTTTTTTAGGAAGGTAACGCCGACATCAGAATCATGTCCGCCTGTATCACCTGATTGTACATATGTATAACCATCTGGGACAGTAACATCAAAGGTAGTAGGATCATCTGATTGTGGTTTTTTAAAGTATATCTTAAAATTTTGTAGGGTTACACCACTCTGCCATACTACTTTTCCTTCAACGCCTTGTAATGAGCCATCTAGGCTTTTAACCTTAAAATATCCCTCACTATCATGCATAATTGATTCTGGATTGTCTGACCATTTACCTTCTTCACTACTCTTGTCTATAAGAATAAGGTTTTCGTCGTGGATTGAGTTAACGACTTTTACAGCTATTGATCTGTAACTCATCTGTAGATACCCCCTTTAATAAATTTAATATTAGTATATAATTACAACATATACTAATATATATAAATTATAATATAAAATGTAAAAAATACAATATATGGGGTAATTTATGTTCTCTAAATAGAATTATATTTGGAAAAGACAATTTCAATTTTTGAGTTATGTCCTTGTGGATCACCTGAAAGTGTATATTTATAGCCTTTACCTACAGTAACATCAATAGAAGTAGGATTGGTAGACATTGGCTTATTAAAGTATACCTCGAATTTTTCTAATGTAGTTCCGTTTTCCCAAATTACCTTTCCCTCAACTCCAATAAGTGCAGCATCTTTACTTTCAACTTTAAAAGTAATGCTATTATTATTCCTAATGGAAACTGGATTGGAATCCCATTTACCATGCTCAAGATTGTGTTGTACAATTATAAGGTTTTCGTCTAGAATAGAACTTGTAATTTGAAATTCTATAGATCTGTAGCCCATTTATAGAAGTTCCCCCTTAAAAAAATGTTTTATTAGCATATAATTACATGAGTACTAACATATTTCAATTATACCATAAATGTATAAATATAGCATAGATAAATACCAGCTATATTTATAAATGTAATTTTAATTGACATATTACATACGATATGGTAAAATATGTTATTAGATGATTTTATATTGTATATATATATTTTATATCATGGAATATGTTATTATGTCTTAAACTATAAATTTAATATTTGACAATAGTAATATTTCAAAAATCAAGCTCTCTGCTGAAATTTCACTTGGTAGAGTTTTTTATAATGTATAAGAAAGTATTTTCAGAATATTTTATTGGAGGGGGTAACGCTATGACAGCTAGAGAGAAGTTATTTGCATATGGTAAAATCTATGACCAAAAAGGCAGCGAAGCATTGTTTTTGGATGCAATGAGAGAATCCGTTGAACACCATCGTATTCATTGTGAATTTTATGAGAAGTTATTAAAAGAACGTGGTTTTAGTGTTGAACATATTAAGTCGATTGCAGATTGTGCAAAAATACCAACAATTCCGGCACAATTTTTCAAATACCATGAAGTGTTAAGTGTAAACAAAGAAGATATAACGGTTCATGCTACATCATCAGGTACTCAAGGTCAAAAAAGTCAAGTTTTTCTCGATAGTAACTCAATCAAGCTTGGTACAAATATGGCGATTAAAGCAATAAAATATCATGGAATTATTTCTATAATCCCTACAAATTACATTATTTTAGGCTATGAGCCAAAAGAAGGTAATGATATGGGAAATATAAAAATTGCTCAAGGAATGACTCGATTTGCCCCTGCAAAAGAAAAGGTATTTGCATTAAGGTCTATTGGAGATAATTATGAGATTGACTATTTTGGACTTATAGATGCTTTTAAAAGATTTAACAGACAAAAACTTCCTGTGAGGATTCTTGGGTTTCCCTCTTATCTGTATATGCTTTTGAAAAAGATGAAGGAAGCGAGCATGAAGCCATTAAAGCTAAATAAAAATTCCTTTGTTCTAACAGGTGGAGGCTGGAAAAAGTTTGATGAAATGATGATAGATAAAGAGGAATTATATAACATGGTTGAAGAGTTTCTTGGTATTCCAGCTAAGAATTGTCGTGATTTTTATAGTGCAGTAGAGCATAGTGTTGCTTACCCAGAATGTGAAAATCATCACATGCATGTGCCTATTTGGAGCAGGGTTATTATACGGGATGTGAAATCTTTAGAGCCTTTAGGCATTGATGAGCCTGGATTCTTAAGCTTTATCAGTCCTTTGGTTTCTTCTGTGCCTATATCTTCAATACTTATGGGGGATATAGCTGTATTAAGAGACGGAAAAGATTGTGGCTGTGGAATTGATACCCCTTACTTTGAAATCCTTGGAAGATCAGGGGCAGCGAGGGCAAGAAGCTGTGCAGTTGCTGCCTCTGAATACATGAGAGGAGAATAACATGGACAATATTTATAGAGGTGAACCAATTTTAAAAAATGATTTTATCAATAAGCTTTGTGAATTAGATAGGGATATACAAAAGGATTTATTACTTGAGCCCTTAATGCCTGAGATAGTAATTGAAGCAGCACATACCTTGGCATCTGAAATCAATCAACAGGAAATAGTTTTGCAGCTTGTTTCAATTGGAATTCCTAGATGGGCAGCAGAGGAATATGTTAGAGTTGCTATTAGTAGCTTAGATAGAAATGCACTTCAAAAAAAGGTAGATACTGAGCTAGGTGAAGCTCCTTTTGTGTGGAAAAAAGTTTGTGAAGGAATAGAAGAAAAGGAACAACCACTTGGTGTAATCCTGCATATTGGAGCAGGTAACACCTTAGGACTTTCTGCTTTTACTGTTATTGAGGGACTTTTGACAGGAAATATAAATATTTTGAAGCTTCCTGAAAATGAAAGTGGTTTATCTTCTAAGCTGCTTATGCGTTTGATTCAGATTCAACCTCTACTAAAGCCTTATGTATATGTTCTTGATATATCCTCGAAGAATAGTGAAGTAATCAGCAAACTTGTTGAAGTCGCAAATGCAGTTGTAGTATGGGGTTCAGATGAAGCCATTAGAGCTGTCAGGCAGCTTGCTCCGCCAGCATTACCTATAATTGAGTGGGGACATCGTCTGAGCTTTGCTTATTTTACAGAACTAGAAAATGATGAAGAAGCTTTGCAGGGTTTAGCAAGAGATATATGCTTATCGGATCAGCTTTATTGCAGCTCTCCGCAATGTGTTTTTTATGAGACTGATAATATAAAGAAGTTTGATATTTTTACAAATAGATTGGCAGAATGTATTAAAGCAGCAGCGGAAATATATCCAACAGCAGCCAGACCAACAAATATACAAGCACAAATTACATGGGCTCAAGAACTTATTAAGATGGAAGAAATTTTAGAAGAAAAAAGGTTAATTACAGATGCAAAAAAACAATTTAGTGTTATGGTAGATTATAACACTGAGCTAAAGGCATCACCTCTCTTTCGTAATATTTGGGCAATGCCGGTAAAACGAGAAAAATTATTTGAGCTATTAAGAGCTCATAAGGGTTATTTGCAAACAGTAGGGCTAAGCTGCGATAACAAAGACTTTAATGAGCTGTCTAACATTTTCTATACAGCAGGCATAAATAGGATTACAACTTGTGGAAAAATGTCTGTAAACTATGCAGGAGAGCCTCATGATGGAATTTATGCCTTGGCAAGATATGTAAGGAAGGTTAGCATAAATTGTAGTAGTCATGGAGAAAACAAATAATGTAAAAGGTGTTAATATTTAATTACGGTTTAGTTTATTAATAATCTAAGCCGTAATTTTTTTTGCAAGATAATAGCTTATAATGTCTTTTAGCAGTGATTAGAAAAATATTTTTTTAAAAATTTTAAATTATTTTGTGCTGCAAGTATAGCAATATGAGCATTTGTAAGGCAAAATGCCAAAATATGTCGGAATAAATTACTCATATTACGCAAAATTCGACTAGATTTACGCATAATTTCTGCTATAATTTTAACAAAGGGTTTTTTATAATACTATAAATAGGAAAGGACTATAGATTTTTAATTTATGTAATTAGTAATATACTTTTTTGTAAATATTAGAGTACTACATAGCTTTAATATATTTAGAAAATTTATAGTTATAAAATATAATTACTAAAGGTGGGAATTGATATGATAAAATTGCTTTGTTTCCCCTATGCAGGTGGAACTTCAGCAATCTATGCGAAATGGAAGAGATATATTTCTAAGGATATTGAGTTATGTCCTATAGAACTTGCAGGAAGAGGCAAACGATATGAAGCTCCGTTCTATAATAACCTTGATGAAGTAGTAGAAGATGTTTATAACATTATAGAAGACGATATAGATAATGATTATGCATTTTTTGGACATAGTATGGGATGCTTAATTGCCTACGAGCTGGCACATAAAATAAGAGAACATGGTAAGAATAGTCCTTCTCATATATTCTTCTCTGGTAATAGTGCACCTCATACCGAAAGAGCTTCAAAGGAAATATATTTACTGCCTGATGAGGAATTTAAAAATGAAATATTATCTTTAGGCGGAACACCTAAAGAGATTTTAGAGAATAAAGAATTATTTGACTTATTTACTCCTATTTTAAGGGCAGATTTTAAGGTTAACAATACATATAAGTACATCGAGCATGAAAACAAATTAGATTGCAATATAACAGTGATAAACGGAAAAGAAGATAAAATAACATTAAGCGAAACAATAGGCTGGAAACAGCATACATCAAAAGATTGCAAGATATACATGATGGATGGTGGGCATTTTTTCCTGAATGATAAATATGAAGATATTATAAAAATTATTAATCACACATTGTTAATTTAGCATGACGTATGTGAGATGAATCAGTTAATATAATACGTTTGACAGAACAAAAAATCATAATGTTAAATACAATAACACTAGAAAATGTATGAAACATATTCTAATAAAATTCTATATAGTTTGTTTAACAACTGAAAAAATTATAGAGTAGGTGAGTTAAAATGAAAAACACACAAAAATTGGATAAGTCAAATATACAAGATTTATTATCACTAAGTCCAATGCAGGAGGGTATGCTATTTCACTATCTGCAAAATCCCAATAGCAGTGAGTACTTTGAACAACTAAGCTTAACCTTATCTGGCAATATCAACACAGAGCTTATAAAAGCTTCCTGGAATTTTGTAGCTCAATCAAATGATATGTTAAGAACTATTTTTAAATGGGAAAAGCTAGAGAAACCTATTCAAATTGTTCTTAAGCATTATGAAGTACCAGTTTTGGAATATGATATTTCGGAAGAAGGCAGTCAAAATAGACATAAATTACTAAACGAAATAAAAGAACAAGATAAAAGCAAGGGAATAGATATAGGAGAAGAGCCCCTTAGGGTATTGCTTGTTAAGCTGGAAGAGAATAAATATGAAATGATAATAAGCAACCACCATATCATATATGATGGCTGGAGCAACGGAATAATACTTAAAGAATATTTTGAGGTATATAACAGCTTAAATAGTAACATACCACCTAATTCAGTAGCTAAAAACAAATTTAAAGAGTTTATTATATGGTATCAAAGTCAAGATAAAGATAAGCAGTCTGAGTACTGGAAGAATTACCTTGATGGCTTTGAAGCAAAAACTGTGATACCAATAGGAAATACTATAAAAAGCACCGAATTTAATCAAAGCAAAAGCACATTTAAGCTTTCAAGGGAACTGGCAGAAAGAATTAGCAGCTTATGCAAACAACATAAAATTACGACAGCAGCGTTTATGTATGCTGCATGGGGTATTTTACTGCAAAAATATTGTAACGCAGATGATATTGTATTTGGTACTACTGTGTCAGGAAGAAAAGCTAATATAAAAGGAATAGAAAATATTGTAGGACTGTTTATTAACACTATTCCTTTGAGAATAAAAAACGATAACAACAGTACTGTAAGCTCAGTGCTTACTTATGTTGATAATATGCTGAAGGATAGAGATGAACATGAAAATACTCCCTTAGTTGATATAAAAACAGCTATTGGTTTTGATTATCAAAGCAATGTTTTTGATTCAATTGTTGTTATGGAGAACTATCCTTTAGATAAAGAGTTAAATAATGGAGGCTCAGCAATAAAGATCGAAGAATATTCTATGTACGAAGCAACTAATTTTGATTTGGTTCTAAGTATTTCTATGTTTGACGATATTGAGCTGGGCTTTATATATAATTCAGGTAACTTTGAGAAATCAATTATACAAAATACAGCAGAGCACTTAGAAAATATAATAAAGGCAATGGTAAAAGAGCCAGATATAAATGTGTCTAAAATAGACATCTTATCTGAAGCTGAAAAGGATAAAGTTATATTTGACTTTAATGCTACAGACACCAATTATCCAAAGGATAAAACTCTACATGAATTATTCGAAGAGCAGGTAGAAAAAACACCTGAAAATGTGGCAGTGACACTAGGACAGGAATATTTAACCTATAAGCAGCTAAATGAAAAAGCAAATCAATTGGCTAAACTATTGCGTAGTAAGGGAATAAAAGCAGATACCATAGTAGCCATGATTGTTGATAGGTCTATAGATATGATTGTAGGTATTATTGCGATATTAAAAGCTGGAGGGGCATACCTGCCAATAGATCCGACCTATCCTTTGGACAGAATAGATTATATGCTTAAGGACAGTGGAACTAGGATACTTATTACACAAAACCACTTGCTAAACTTGGTAGAATTTGATGGAGAAGTTATAGATATAAATGTAAAAAGTTGTTATATAGAAAGTACATCAAATCTTCCGCATATAAATAAGTCCAGTGATCTTGCTTATGTAATATATACCTCGGGAAGCACTGGAAAGCCAAAGGGCAGCTTAACTATGCATTACAATATCAGCAGAGTAGTAAAAGAGACAAATTATATAGATATAACAGATAAGGACAATGTACTTCAATTATCAAACTATGCTTTTGATGGTTCAACCTTTGACATATACGGAGCATTGCTAAATGGTGCGAAGCTTGTAATGCTAAATAGAGAGACAGTTATTGATATAGATAAATTATCAAAATTAATAAAAGATCAAGAGATATCAGTTTTCTTTGTAACTACAGCACTTTTTAACACCTTAGTAGATCTAAATATTGAATGTCTAAAAAATGTTAGAAAAATACTTTTTGGTGGAGAGCGAGTATCCTTACAGCATACAAAAAAAGCTATTGAGTATTTAGGCAAAGACAAGATAATTCACGTTTATGGGCCTACAGAAAGTACAGTATATGCAACTTATTATTTTATTAATGATATAGATGAGAAGCTTGGAACTGTACCTATAGGCAGTCCATTAGCTAATACACAAATATATGTATTGGATAAAAATAATATGACAATGCCAGTTGGAGTACCAGGAGAATTATGCATATCGGGTGATGGACTTGCAAGCGGATACCTAAATAGAACGGAGCTTACAGCCGAAAAATTCGTTCAAAATCCGTTTGTACAGGGACAAGTAATGTACAAAACTGGAGATTTAGTAAGATGGTTAACCGATGGGAATATTGAGTTTATAGGTCGTATAGACCACCAAGTAAAAATAAGGGGCTTTAGAATAGAACTAGGAGAAATAGAAAGCCAGCTTTTAAATTATAAGGATATAAAAGAAGCCATAGTAATAGCAAGAGAAGATAATACCGGCAATCACTATATAACGGCATACATATCAGCAGCTAGTGAGATTAACATATTGGACTTAAAGAAAAATCTTCTAATAAAATTGCCTGAGTATATGATACCTGCATATTTTATACAACTGGAAAAACTTCCACTTACACTAAACGGAAAGGTGGATAGGAAGGCTTTACCTGAACCAAATACGACAATGGAGGCTGGAGTAGAATTTGAAGCTCCCACAAATGAAATAGAAGAGAAGCTTGCAGAGGTATGGAAAAAGGTTTTGGGTATAGAGACAGTAGGTATAAATCATAATTTCTTTGAGCTTGGAGGACACTCTCTAAAAGCTACAAATGCTGTTTCAAGGATACACAAGGCTACGGGGGTACAAGTTCCTCTGAAACAGTTCTTTGCTATGCCTACTATAAAGCAATTGGCTTTATATATTATGGATCAGGAAAAAAGTTTATGTCCTACAATAGAAGCTGTAGAAAACAAAGAATACTATGAAGTGTCCTGTGCTCAAAAATCCTTGTTTTTACAACAGCAGTTTGAAGGAATAGCTACAAGCTATAACATGCCTATAGCCATGGTTATAGATGGAAAGCTTGACGTACAAAAGCTGAATAGTGCATTTAAGGAGCTTGTTAAGAGACATGAAGCACTTAGAACCTCCTTTGAATTTATGGAAGAAAGAACAGTTCAGCGAGTACATAATGACATTGAATTTAATATTTTAAATCTTGAGATAGATTCAGATAACATTGATGAAATAATAAATCAATTTGTTAAGCCCTTTGACTTGGGTAAAGCTCCGCTTATACGTGTTGGAGTAAAGCAAATATCAGAGTACAAGTATATTCTTATTATGGATATGCATCATATAATATCAGACGGAATATCTGTAAACATAATGATGAAGGAGCTTTCTAGTTTATATGAAGGCAGACAGCTTGAAGCATTAAGTATACAGTATAAAGACTACTCAGAATGGCAATCTAAGCTGTTTGATACAGAGTATATGGAGAAGCTGAAAATATATTGGCAGTCAAATCTAAAGGATGACCTGCCTGTACTAAACATGTCAACTGACTTTATTAGATTGGACAGCAGAACCTTTGAAGGGGATACTGTTAAGTTTAATATATCCTCTTGCCTTAAGGATAGTTTAGATCAAATTGCACGCAAAAACGATACAACCTTAAATACAGTGTTGTTCTCTATCTATACAGTATTATTGAATAGATATAGCAATCAAGAGGATATGGTAATAGGCTCTCTATCAGCAGGCAGAACTCAAACCGAAATGCAAAATATAATTGGTATGTTTAACAACTTCCTTCCTATTAGAAACAAAATAGACTGCGACAGCTCTTTTATGAGCTTTGTTAATACAACAAAGGAAGTAATGCTAAGTGCATATGAAAACCAAGAATATCCATACGATAAGATGGTTGAAAGCTTTGCCAATAGGAATGACATATCAAGGAATCCACTGTTTGATACAATGCTAATATTTCACAATCAATTGGAAGCAGGAACTTCCTTTAAGATGGATACCTTGACCTTAAAACGCTATGAATACGACAGCAAAACCTCTAAGCTTGATTTTAAGCTTGATGCATATATTGATGAATTAGACGAGTTAAGCTGTATTTTGGAATACAATACCCATCTTTATAAAGCAAGCACAATAGAAAGATTAGCAACCCACTTTGTAAACATAGCCAATGAAGTAGCAGAAAATCCGTACAAAAAGCTATGTGAAATACAAATGATAGCCGAGGAAGAAAAACAGCTTATACTAGGGGAATTTAACAATACTAAAGCAGAATATCAAAAGGACAAAACACTATATCAGCTATTTGAAGAGCAAGCAGCAGAAACTCCTGACAATATAGCTGCAATATATGAAGAAAAATACATAACCTACAAGGAACTGGACGAAAAATCAAACCAACTAGCAAGGGTGCTAAGGGAAAAGGGTGTAAAGGCAGACAGCATAGTAGCTATGTCTCTATATCGTTCTCTAGAAATGACAATTGGTATAATGGCAATACAAAAAGCAGGAGGAGCATACCTGCCAATAAGTCCAGAATATCCAGAGGATAGGATAAAGTACATGCTAGAGGACAGTAATGCCAGTGTGCTATTAACCCAAAGCAATTTACAGGGCAATTACAGATTTGAGAATACAACTGTATTAGCAATAGATGATAAAGAGCTGTACAAGGGAGATAGCAGCAGATTACAGCCAATAAGCGGACCAAGCAACCTAGCATATGTAATATATACATCAGGAAGCACAGGAAAACCAAAAGGCGCAATGATAGAGCATCACTCAGCAATAAACAGAATAAAGTGGATGCAAAAGAGATACCCAATAGGACAAAATGATGTAATACTGCAAAAAACACCATATACCTTTGATGTATCAGTATGGGAGCTATTCTGGTGGTCAATAGAAGGAGCAAAGGTATGTTTCTTAACACCAGGAGGAGAAAAAGACCCAGAAGAAATAGTAAAAGCAATAGAAAAGCAAAAAGTAACAACAATGCACTTTGTACCATCAATGCTGAACATATTCCTAGAGTACATAGAAGGCAGAGCTGATATAGAGAAATTATCCAGCTTGAAGCAAGTATTTTCAAGTGGAGAAGCATTGACAGCACCACAGGTTGAGAGATTTAACAGAATATTATACAGCAAGCTAGGAACAAAGCTGATAAACCTATATGGACCAACAGAAGCAACAGTAGACGTATCCTACTTTGACTGCTCCACAGGAGAGAAGTTTGATGTAATACCAATAGGAAAGCCAATAGACAATATAAGCTTATTGGTAGTTGATAAGTATAACAACTTACTGCCTGTAGGAGTACCAGGAGAGCTATGCATATCAGGTGTAGGAGTAGGAAGAGGCTATCTAAATAGACCAGACTTGACCGCAGAAAAGTTCATACAAAATCCTCACATACAAGGAGAGAGGATGTATAGGACTGGGGATCTGACAAAGTGGATGCCCGATGGAAACATAGAGTACCTAGGCAGAATAGATAATCAAGTAAAGATAAGGGGCTTTAGAATAGAGCTGGGAGAAATAGAAAACGAGCTGCTAAAGCACAGTGAAATAAAAGAAGCAATAGTAATAGACAAAGTGGACAAGAATGGGAATAAGTATCTATGTGGTTATATAGTATCAGAGAGAGAATTAACAGTATCAGAGCTAAAGGAACATCTACTAAAGAATCTACCTGACTATATGGTACCTGCATACTTCATAACCTTACACAAGCTTCCTTTATCAGCAAATGGAAAGGCAGACAGAAAAGCACTGCCAGAGCCTGATGGAAGTATAAATACAGGGGTAGAATATGCAGCACCAACTAATGCGATAGAAGAAAAACTGGTAAGCATATGGCAGGAGCTTTTACAGCTGGGAAAAGTAGGTATAAATGATAACTTCTTTGAGCTTGGCGGACACTCTCTAAAAGCGGCAATACTTACGGGTAAAATACATAAGCAATTTAATGCTGAAATTACACTTACAAAGATATTTAAAAACCCAACAATTAAAGAATTGGCACAGCAAATAGAGCAGAGTGGTGAGAATGTTTATTCGTCAATTATGCCAGCATTGAAGAAGGAATACTATCCGATATCCTCTGCACAAAAGAGGCTGTTTATATTAAATAGAATTGAGTCAGCATCTACAAATTATAATTTGCCAACAGTAATGGTTGTAGAAGGAGAGCTTAATCAGGAGCATTTTGAAAATACCTTCAAAGAACTAATACAAAGACATGAATCTTTGCGAACCTCCTTCGACTTTATAGAGGGCGAACCAGTTCAGATAGTACATGAGCAAGTAGATTTTAAGGTAGATTATAGAGAAGCAAGGGAAGAGGAAGTAGAAGCAGAGCTAAAACAGTTTATAATGCCTTTTGAATTAAATAATGCGCCTTTACTAAGAGTAAGTTTAATAAAGATTGAGCCTAACAAACACATTTTAACCTTTGATATGCATCATATAATATCTGATGGAGTATCTATGGTTGTCTTAGTACAGGAATTTATTGAGCTTTATAAAGGACAAGCCCTTCCAAAGCTTAGAATACAATATAAAGATTTTGCTTTGTGGCAAAATAACTTCTTAAATAGTGAAGCAATAAATAAGCAAAAAGAATATTGGTTAGATTTATATAAAAACGATATACCTGTTATTAATATGCCTACAGACTATCCAAGACCTTCAATGCAAAGCTTTGAGGGAGATAAAATAAGTATTGAGCTAAGCCAAGGCATAATAGAAGGATTAAGGAAAATTTCCATGGATACAGGTACTACGTTGTATATGCAGCTTCTTGCAGTATATAATGTACTATTATCAAAATATACTGGACAAGAGGATATTATAGTGGGATCTCCAGTAGTGGGAAGACCTCATCCTGATTTGGAAAACCTTATAGGAATGTTTGTAAATACTCTTACAATGAGAAATCACCCTGAAGGAAGCAAGAGCTTTAAGAGCTTCTTAGAAGAGGTTAAGCAGAATTCATTAAGTGCCTTTGAAAATCAAGACTATCAGTTTGAACAGCTAATTGAGGACTTGAAAATAAGTAAGGATTTAAGCAGAAATCCATTGTTTGACACTATGCTGGTATTGCAAAATATGTCAGTACCTGAAATGGATATAGATAAGCTTTCCTTTAAGCCTTATAAGTTTGAAAACAAGGTATCCAAATTTGATATTACCCTGGAAATAGTCGAAAGAACCGATCAGATAGTAATAAACATAGAATATTGCACAAAGCTATATCTAAAATCGACAATAGAAAGACTAGCAACCCACTTTGTAAACATAGCCAATGAAGTAGTAGAAAATCCATACAAAAAGCTATGTGAAATACAAATGATAGAAGAGAAAGAAAAACAGCTTATACTAGGGGAATTCAACAATACTAAAGCAGAGTATCAAAAGGACAAAACACTATATCAGCTATTTGAAGAACAAGCATCAAAAACCCCTGACAATATAGCTGCGATATATGAAGAAGAATACATAACCTATAAGGAATTGGATGCGAAATCAAACCAATTAGCAAGGGTACTAATAGAAAAGGGTGTAAAGGCAGACAGCATAGTAGCTATATCTCTATATCGTTCTCTAGAAATGACAATAGGCATAATGGCAATACAAAAAGCAGGAGGAGCATACCTGCCAATAAGTCCAGAATATCCAGAGGATAGGATAAAGTACATGCTAGAGGATAGTAATGCCAGTGTGCTATTAACCCAAAGCAACTTACAGGGCAATTACAGATTTGAGAATACAACTGTATTAGCAATAGATGATAAAGAACTGTACAAGGGAGATAACAGCAGATTACAGCCAATAAGCGGACCAAGCAACCTAGCATATGTAATATATACATCAGGAAGCACAGGAAAACCAAAAGGGGCAATGATAGAGCATCACTCAGCAATAAACAGAATAAAGTGGATGCAAAAAAGATACCCAATAGGACAAAATGATGTAATACTGCAAAAAACACCATATACCTTTGACGTATCAGTATGGGAGCTGTTCTGGTGGTCAATAGAAGGAGCAAAGGTATGTTTCTTAACACCAGGAGGAGAAAAAGACCCAGAAGAAATAGTAAAAGCAATAGAAAAGCAAAAAGTAACAACAATGCACTTTGTACCATCAATGCTGAACATATTCCTAGAGTACATAGAAGGCAGGGCTGATATAGAGAAATTATCCAGCTTGAAGCAAGTATTTTCAAGTGGAGAAGCATTGACAGCACCACAGGTTGAGAGATTTAACAGAATATTATACAGCAAGCTAGGAACAAAGCTGATAAACCTATATGGACCAACAGAAGCAACAGTAGACGTATCCTACTTTGATTGCTCCACAGGAGAGAAGTTTGATGTAATACCAATAGGAAAGCCAATAGACAATATAAGCTTATTGGTAGTTGATAAGTATAACAACTTACTGCCTGTAGGAGTACCAGGAGAGCTATGCATATCAGGTGTAGGAGTAGGAAGAGGCTATCTAAATAGACCAGACTTGACCGCAGAAAAGTTCATACAAAATCCTCACATACAAGGAGAGAGGATGTATAGGACAGGGGATCTGACAAAGTGGATGCCAGATGGGAACATAGAGTACCTAGGCAGAATAGATAATCAAGTAAAGATAAGGGGCTTTAGAATAGAGCTGGGAGAAATAGAAAACGAGCTGCTAAAGCACAGTGAAATAAAAGAAGCAATAGTAATAGACAAAGTAGACAAGAATGGGAATAAGTATCTATGTGGTTATATAGTATCAGAGAGGGAATTGACAGTATCAGAGCTAAAGGAACATCTGCTAAAGAATCTACCTGACTATATGGTACCTGCATACTTCATAACCTTAGACAAGCTTCCTTTATCAGCAAATGGAAAGGCAGACAGAAAAGCACTACCAGAGCCTGATGGAAGCATAAATACAGGGGTAGAATATGCAGCACCGGCAAATGAAATAGAAGAAAAACTAGTAAGCATATGGCAGGAACTTTTACAGCTAGAAAAGGTAGGCATAAATGATAACTTCTTTGATCTAGGCGGTAATTCACTGTCTATTATAAAGATGCATACCAAAATAGAGGAGCAAAATATAGGCAAGATAAAAGTAACCGATATCTTTGCAAACCCAACAATATCAAAACTTTCAGAGTTTATAGAAAGCAGTAATAGCAATCAAAATAAGGAAATAAATATTAAGCATTTAAGGTTGCCTCAGCAATACTTTGGCAGCAGCAGTATGAATACTATGATGTTCAAGTTTAAAATTACTGAGCTTAGTAAACTAAAAGAAATATCGATTAAAGAACATGTTGATGTAAATGATATACTGCTATCCTCCTATATATACCTTTTGTCAGAAATATCTGGCCAAAAGGAGATTGCAGTGCAGACTATGTTAGAGGATAACATAACCATTATGCCAATTGATGTCAATCTTGAAGGATTAGAAGATTTTCCAACATTGTTCAAGGAAATAAATATACAAAGAAAACAAAAAAATGCTGAGGGAGAATATACCATAAATGATTTAAATAGTATCAATCGCAATAAAGATGCTTTGGATATTACTCCGCTGGTATATAAAAAGGGTACTATAAGCTCCAATCAAGATTTGATTCATGCTCATGACATAATAATGGAAATATCCGAGGAGGAAGACCTATTGCAGTTTAAGTGCGAATACAATGGTAAGAAATTAAAGGAAGATAAAATGCAGGGGTTAATAAATGGGTATTTGAAGTTAAATAAAATGGTTATTAATAATTATTAACATATCGAAAGGAGGGAGATTAGTGAAAAAAATAGCATTGTTATTTTCAGGCCAAGGCTCTCAATACATTGGAATGTCTAAAAAATTATGTAGTGATTTTGAAGTTGCCAACAGGGTATTTGAAGAAGCTAATGATGTTCTAAATTTTGATTTAAGAAAGCTTTGCTTTGAAGGTAATATAGAAGATTTAACAGATACCTACAACGCACAACCAGCAATTCTTGCTGCAAGCGTTGCTGCATTTAATGTATATATGCAGGAAGTAGGTATAGAGCCAAGTTATCTAGCGGGTCATAGCTTAGGGGAGTTTTCTGCGTTGGTATGTGGAGGTGTTCTAAAGTTATCCGATGGATTGAGGGTAGTGAGATGTAGGGGAAAACTAATGGGAGAAGTACAAGAATCTGTAAAGAGTGCTATGGCGGCAGTAGGCCACATAGATCAGTATACATTGGAAGAAATATGTGAGGAATCGTCTACAGATAAAGAACAGGTTGTAATTGCATGTTATAATGCCCCAGAGCAGTTAGTAATTTCGGGACATATAAATGCAGTTAACATAGCAAAAAAGAAAATCGAAGAAATAGGTGGACAAGCCACTCCGTTAAAGGTTTCAATGGCTTTCCATAGTCCTATGCTTTCAGAACAAGCAAATAAATTTAAGGAGGAGATATCTAAATACAATATTAATCAGCACAAATACCCAATCATCTCAAATGTAACAGCTTATCCATATAAAGATAAAGAAGAAATGCTGGAAAGCTTGAAGCAACAGATGATTAAACCTGTACAGTGGATAGATACAATGAAATATCTTGAGAAAAATAATGTTACCTTAGCAGTTGAGCTCGGTCCAGGTACTGTACTAAAAAAATTAGCCTACAAAAACATAAAGCATATTACAGCATTTTCCTATGATAAGGCAGAGGATGTAGGAGAACTGAAAAAGCTTCTAGGCGCTAAGGTTAAGGATTACTCAATAGTTCAAAGGTGTATATCTGCTGCAATAACAGTTCAAAACAAAAACTTTGACGACGAGGAGTATAGGGTTGGTGTCATAGAACCCTATAGACGAATTCAGCAAATGCAGCTAGAGCTGAAACAAAAAGAGCTGCCTCCATCAATGGAACAGATGGAGGATTCACTAAGAATGTTAAAGTCAGTTTTTACTACTAAAAAAGTCGCAGAAGAAGAACAAGTAAGAAAATTTAAACAGATATTAGATGAAACTGGCACTAATGATCTATTTAGTGAATGGATATCCTAGCCATAACTTCCAAATAAAAAGTAAAAGGAGGAAACGAAATGAAGAAATATCTAAAAATATTTGGAAATGTAGTATTGTATTTAGGAATAATGATTTCGATGAATTATGCAGTAGCAATATTTGTTAATTATTTAATATATTCTAAGATAATTGCCGGAGATGCTTACAAATGGCTTTATCAAAACCAAGGAGTGCTAACAATAGCAACTGTATTGCTTTCAATGGGTTTGTATTTACTAATATTTAAGCTTAAGAAAAAGAGCTTTGTTGATTTTTGTGAACTAAAACCAATAGACTCAAAACCTGTTGCTAAAATATTAGTTATTGCTTTAGCTATGGGGATATTTACTACTGCATTTACGTCAATATCTTTCATTTTAGAGAGATTTCCTGAAGTTGATTTAACTATTAATTTCTTTATGGGAAGCGGAAGCATTATAATTGCGATACTAAGCTCAGTATTGTTAATGCCTGCTCTTGAAGAGATAATTTTTAGAGGTCTGATATTTAGTGAGCTAAAAAGCAATATGGCATTGCCAATAGTTTTTCTAATATCGAATAGCTTATATACTATTTTGCAGCCTAATTTATTAACTATGATATTTGGATTTGTCGGAGGTATCCTTTTCACATTAGCATATTTATGGACAAAATCCTTATGGGGTGCAATTATTTTACAAACAAGCAGTTGCTTTTTCATGCTAATCTTCAGAAGACTGGGAGTTCATATGGTATTTAGAAGCTTTGGAGATATAGTATTGGCAATTCTTGTATTGGTAACTGCTATTGTAATTGCATATGTAATGTTCAGCATTGGAAAAGATAGTAAAAAATTATCACAAGCTTCAAACAATTTATCAATATAATAAAAGGAGATTTGATTTATGAATAAAAAATTAAGAGCAGTGATTAACCTAGCTTTATATACTGTTATATATTTCGTTATTTTATTCTCAGAATTAGCAGTAGTAAAATATTTTGCAATGAACAATAGGGCATTTTATGATTGGTATATGATGAATCAGGATACTGGTGTAATAATTAATGATGTAGTCTCGTTGATAATATTTGGTATTATATTCAAATATACTCACAAGCAAAGCCTTCTTGTTCATTGTAAGTTTAAAAAAGTAGATGCTAAAGCTATTGCAGTTCTTGCATTAGTAGGTTTATGTGTAGGCTTGTTTACTACAGCACTTGTTAGATCTCCATTTGTAGCAGCTAGGATTCCTCAATTAGGCGACTTGGTTGATGCATTGTTTATAGGTTCAACTGTTATATGCTTTTTATTATTCCTCATTATTGGTTCAATATATAAAGAAATATTATTTAGAGGAATATATTTTAACGATCTAAAGGAGTTAATGCCATTTGTGGTTGCCTTAATAGTCCAAGGTCTTATGTATGGAGTATACTTCTTCTTTACTAGTATACCTTTGATAGTATATGGTCTTTTTGGAGCGGTATTGTTTGGTCTGATATACACTTGGTTTGATTCAATATGGGCACCAATAGCTGTACAAATTACTAGTACAGGTGGAATGTGGATACTGTGTATTTTTAAAGGAGAATTTGTACGAAACAACTATTATGCAATTATAGTATTAAGTTTTATTGCTATAGTAGGCGGAATATACTATTTGTTGAAGAATAAGAGCGATTATGCGGTGAAAAAAGAAATAGTAAATAGTACAAATAAGGTAAGCAAGGGTGCTTAATTAAAAAGTATATGGAGAATATTATGTTCAAGAAAAATAAATTAGTCGTAAATGTACTGATTTGCATTATGGCAGTAGCCATATTTGTTAGTTCTGTGATAAGTATGGAGGATAAATCCATACTTATCACAGACAACAACAGTGAACAGCTTATTTCAAGCTTCGATAATTATGCAAGAAAAGTATCAGAAGGTTACAATTCTGGGTTGGCAGTTGCTTTAATTGAGAAGGGACAGATAGCTTTCATTAAGGGTTATGGCTATGCAGATAAAGAAAATGGTCTGCTGATTCAAGGCGATACTGCGTTTCAAGCTGCTTCTATATCAAAATCAGTTGCTGCTTGGGGAGTAATGAAGCTTGTTGAAGAAGGCAAGATAGATCTTGATGCACCAGTAGAAAAGTATCTTACTAGGTGGAGTATTCCTTCTTCAAGCTTTGACACAGATAAGGTAACTATAAGGCTACTGCTGAGCCATACCTCTGGACTGTCCTCCCATGGATATGCAGGATATGAGCCAGATAGTACTATTCCTACCTTGGAGGAATCTTTACTGGGAAAAGGGAAATATTTAGAACCAGTAAAACTGGTAAAAGAGCCAGGCACAGCTTATAAGTATTCAGGGGGAGGATATACTGTACTTCAACTTATGATAGAGGAAGTGACAGGTATTCCTTTTTCGGAATATATGCAAAAGGAAGTTTTGATTCCTCTTGGAATGAATAACAGCAGCTATGATTATAAGGTAATGCAGAAAAAGGTTGCAAAAAGCTATGGTGTATTTGGCGAGGTTTTACCAGGATATATATACACAGAGGAAGCTGCAGCTGGATTATATACAACAGCAGAGGATTTAGGTAAGTTTGTATTAGCAAGCCTCAGCTTGGATGTGGATAATGACAATAAGGTATTAAAGCCTGAGACCATAAAACTGATGCAAAGCATTGCAAATTCTGAATTTCCATTTGGATTAGGCTATATGGAGGTACCCTTTGAGGATGGAAGAAGATTATTAGAACATAGGGGTACAAACAGAGGATGGCGGAATAAATATATATTTTCTACTGATACAAAAGATGGCTTGGTTATACTTACAAATAACGATAATGCAAGAAGTTTAGCTAATGACGTTGAAATGTATTGGGAGCAAAGTAAATTTGGAGATATATCAGATAGCTTGAAAGCTATTAAGCAAAAGCAAATTTATGTATTGCTAGCCTTCTTAATACTTGCTGCAGGTCTTCTAATATATTTAAGCAATACCATATTTGATATAGTAGGTCTTAATAAGAAAAAAAGCTTTTATAAGCCTAATAGCAAAAAAGTTAAGCCTTTATTGATATCATTGTTATCAGCTGTTTTTGGAAGTCTTTGGCTTATATTGTTTTACACAGGCATGTTTTATAAGGGATGGACACTTATAACCTTTATGCCTAAGGGTTTTAACCTATTAAGCATAGTTATAGCTTTATGGTGTTCGGCTATATGTACTACGAATATTATTAAGTATAAAGGATATAGCAAAAATACTAATAATATTAAATTATAAAAAAGCTTTTTTGAAATGTATTATAAATAATGAAAGGGTGAATTATATGAAAAGATATCTAAAAATGATTGGCAATATAGTGCTTTATTTAGCTATATATATTGCTATGAGTCTAATTGTTAATATTACTCTTGGTATGGCATTTAGAAACACAGATACCATAAAATGGATTCTAAAAAATATGAGTATAGTAACAATTATAATAAATGTGCCTACGATTTTAGTGTACATTCTAATATCTAAAATTAAGAAACAAGATTTCTCAAAAAAATATAATTTCAATACCTTTAATTATAACTACATATATATAATAGCATTAATTGGTATTTCCTTGGGATTTTTTAGTACAAGCTTTCTTAAAATAAATGCTGTTTATGAAGCCTTTCCACTTCTAGCTGGAGTATTAGCTTCTATAGTATCAGGAAAAAACTTAATAGTCATAGTGCTTGGAACAATTACTATGGGAACTATACTTGAAGAAGTACTATTTAGAGGTCTAGTTTTTGATGAGCTTAAGAAAAACATGAACATTGTATTAGCAGTAATATTACAAGGATTAATTTTCGGAGGATTAACACTAAATATACCTGTAATGATATATGCTGGCTTAGGCGGAATGATATTTGGAATGGTATATATAATATTTGACTCAATGTGGGCATGTATTATTGCTCACTTTATAAGTAGTGCAACTTTATTGGCTCTTAGCAGATTGGGAGCAGATTTGATAACACCTACAAATGCAATATATTTTTGTTTAGGAAGTGTTGTTGTATTAGGTGCTTCAATATATCTCCTACTTAGAAGCAAACAAAAAATACAAAGTGACAAATTCATTAAAGCTCCAAATGAGCAGGTAAATATTTAGATTCTACAGGTATGCCGTAGGAAAAATATAACAATAATGCAAAACTAGTATTATATATATCGCGCTAAACAGTTTACATTTATAAAATAGTGCGATATATATAATAGTTTTATATTATTGTTAATCTATTTTTCTTAACATATGAATCAAAGAAAATGCTTAGTGTAAAACATCAAGTCTATTTAATATGAATTCAGGGGGGGTTGAGCATATGTTAAGCTTTAAAAATATTAACTTAAATGATATTATCGATGAAAATGCTGAAACAATTGAAGTTGTAACTACAAAGAATATTGCAATTATAGGAATAGCTGTAAAACTTCCTATGGCAGATAATATAGATGAATTTTGGAATAACCTGACTAATGAAATGGACTGTATCACAAGCTTTCCGGAGATTAGACGAAAAGATATGGACAGTTATGTAAAATGTATGGGCATAAATGGTGGACATGTAGGTTACAATTTAGGAGGCTACATAAGAGAAATTGATAAGTTTGACTATAGGTATTTTAGAATTTCTCCTATGGAAGCTAGTTTAATGGATCCCAACCATAGATTGTTTTTAGAGACAACCTGGAAGGCAATTGAGGATGCAGGATATAGCGAACAAAAAATAAAAGGAAGTCGAACAGGAGTGTATCTTGGCTACAATGCGGATTCTATCTATGATTATAAAAGAATGGTCTCTGAATTTGCAGAAGAATCAGGGGAAATGGCGGTAACAGGTAATCTGACCTCAGTTATTGGCAGCAGGATTTCATATTTACTTGATCTAAGAGGACCAAGCCTATCCATAGATACAGCATGCTCATCCTCCTTAGTAGCATTACATACCGCATGTCAGGGAATAAGAAACGGTGACTGCGACATGGCTATTGCAGGCAGTGTGAAAATAAACATGTTGCCATTAGAAAGAAATCAGAAGCTTGGTATAGAGTCCAGCGACAGCAAAACAAAAGCTTTTGATGATAGTTCTGATGGCACAGGAATGGGAGAAGGGGTTGCTGTAGTGCTGTTAAAACCCCTAGATAAAGCAATAGAGGATAAGGATAATATATATGCAGTAGTCAAAGGAAGTGCAATAAATCAGGATGGAAGATCTATAGGCATTTCAGCTCCTAATGCAGTAGCACAGGAAGATGTAATTGTAAGGGCATGGAATGATGCGGTCGTAAACCCTGAGACTATTAGCTATATAGAAGCCCATGGAACGGGAACTACCTTGGGAGACCCTATAGAAATCGATGGAATACAAAGAGCCTTTAAAAGATATACAAATAGAAAGCAGTTCTGTGGAATCGGATCATCGAAAACGAATATAGGACATTTGGATAATGCTTCCGGTATAGTAAGTCTTATTAAAGTTGCATTGGCATTAAAGAATAAGCAGTTGCCTGCAAGCATAAATTTTAATTATCCAAATAGAAAAATAAACTTTGAGGATTCACCTGTATATATAAATAATGAGCTGAGAAAATGGGAAGCAACTAGCAACCCAAGAAGAGCAGGAGTTAGTGCTTTTGGATTAAGCGGAACAAATTGTCATATAGTATTAGAAGAGTATCAGGAGACTTCTAGTACCCAAGTAAAGGATAATAAATATAAAATATTGTGTTTATCAGCAAAAAATCAAAATTCGTTAAATGATTTAATTAATGAGTATAAAGAACATCTGAAAAACCATACAGATATAAATATACAGCATATCTGCTATACCGCAAACACAGGAAGAGGACATTACAGTCATCGTCTTGCTGTAATAGGAAGAAGTGCTGAGGAAATACTAGACAAGCTGTCTAGTATAAAGCTTATGAAGATGAAGCAATTAGGGTTTGATAACAATGATATATATTATAGTGAATTAATAAGTGAGAATAATATAGATTTTCTATCTAAAAAAGCTGATGAAAAAATTGAAGAGCTTAAGCATGGTCAAATTACCGATATAAGCTTATTTCAGGAATTATGCAGACTTTATATAGAGGGTGCTGATATAAAATGGGAAGGGCTGTATGAGCCAAAAGAAAGAAAAAAAGTAAGTGTCCCAACATATCCCTTTGAAAAAGTACGTTGCTGGATTGATATTCCTGAAGTCAACGAGAGCTGGAATGCCAATATGAATAATGCCGTGCAGCGTGAGAAAAAGCAATTTGATATAGCACTTGAAGGTAGAGAAACTAATGAATATAGTGATACAGAAATACAAATAGCGCGGGTATGGGGTGAAATACTGGGCTTTAAAGAGTTAAGGGTAAAAGATAGCTTTTATGAGCTTGGCGGAGACTCTATAGCTGCTATGAAGATAGTAAATAAGCTAAACCAAAGTATGAACTTGACGCTCGAGGTATCAGAGCTTCTAAAACATCAGACAATAGAAGCTGTTGCTGCTTGCTTGGAAGATAAGCTCTATACAGAGGAAGGGTCTACAGAGAGCATATATAGCTCTATACAACCAGTAGAAAACAAGGAATACTATAGCTTGTCTTCTGCCCAGAAGAGATTATTTATGATAAATCAGATCGCTGAGGTAGGAACTAGTTATAATATACCAGGCATGATTGAAATTAAAGGAAGGATAGATGAAAGAAGACTAGAAGAGGCTTTTGCAAAGCTAATACAAAAGCATGAGAGTCTAAGAACCTCCTTTGATATTATTGAGGGTGAACCAGTACAGAGAATACATGAAGCTGTAGAATTTGAAATTTTGCACTTAAAATCAGATAAGAACAAGCTAGAAAATGCTATCAAAGAGTTTATAAAGCCATTTGATCTAAGTAAGGCACCTTTAACTAGGGTTGCTCTTATTGAAACTGGCATAGATGAGTATATTTTAGTAGTAGATATGCATCATATTGTGTCTGATGGAAGCTCTGTAGGAATATTGATTAAGGATTTGATTTTCTTATATGATAAGGGTTCAATATCAGCTTTAAGAATCCAATACAGAGATTTTGCAGAATGGCAAAAGGACATGCTTTTCAGTGAGCATATGAAAAATCAGGAGGAATATTGGGTAAATGTTTTCAGTGGGGAAATACCTATACTAAATTTACCTACAGATTACCCGCGACCTTCAATACAAAGCTTTGAAGGCTCAAGTATTAGAACACAATTAGATGAAATTACTACAAAGAAGTTAAAGAATATGGCAAGCAGAACAAACACCACATTATATTCTTTATTGCTTGCGGCATATAATGTTCTTTTATTTAAATACAGTGGACAAGAGGACATAGTAATAGGAAGTCCTATAGCTGGAAGACCTCATGCTGATTTAGAAAACATAATTGGTATGTTTGTTAACACTTTGGTTGTAAGGAACTATCCGAAGAGTGAGAAGACATTTGAAAGCTTTCTAATGGAGGTAAGAGATAATTCTTTAGATGCTTTCAGCAATCAGGACTATCAGCTTGAAGAGCTGTTGGATAAACTAAAAATAACAAGGGATGCTAGTAGAAATCCGTTATTTGACACTCTGTTTGTAATGCAAAACATGGATATACCTGAAGTGCAAATTAAGGATGCAATTATTAGGCCTTACGTATTTGACACAGAAACCACCAGATTTGATTTATCTCTTCAGGCAAAAGAAATTGATTCATGTATATCTTTGATTTTTGAATATTCTACAAAGCTCTTTAAGGATGAAACAATACAAAGCTTAGCAAAGCATTTTGAAAATATAATAAATATTATAATTAATGATACAAGTATTAAGCTGTCAGAGATCGAAATGCTGACAGAAGAAGAAAAGCATCAGCTGCTTGTAGAGTTTAACAATACAAAAACAGAGTATCCGAGGGACAAAACAATACAACAACTATTTGAAGAACAAGTAGAAA
This sequence comes from uncultured Clostridia bacterium, assembly GCA_942492835.1. Classification (GTDB taxonomy): domain Bacteria; phylum Bacillota; class Clostridia; order Lutisporales; family Lutisporaceae; genus GWB2-37-7. The sequence continues at coordinate 3,235,062 of OW818645.1, forward strand.
AAACACCAAACAATACAGCAGTAGTATTTAATAATCAAAGTTTAACTTACAAAGAATTAAATCAAAAATCAAATATAATAGCACGAATGCTTAGAAACAATGGAGTAAAAGCAGATGACGCAGTAGTAATATTGGTAGATAAATCTATAGAGATGATAATAGGGGTAATAGCCATACTAAAAGCTGGAGGAGCTTATTTGCCAATAGATCCAGATTATCCTACAGAAAGAATTGAATATATAATAAAGGATAGCGGCAGCAGCATTTTATTGACACAAATAGATATAGCTAACACATTGAGTTTTGAAGGACACAGAATAATATTAGATGACCAAGAAACATATAGTATGGAAGCAATTGAAAGCAATAATAATCTGGAGATAATAAATAAATCAAAGGATGCAGCTTATATAATATACACCTCAGGTAGTACAGGCAGACCAAAAGGAGTAATGGTAGAGCATAAAAATGTAGTAAGACTGGTTAAGAACACTAACTACATAAACTTTAATGAAGGTGACAGAATACTTCAAACTGGCGCCCTGGTATTTGATGCATCAACCTTTGAAATATGGGGAGCACTGTTAAATGGCTTGTCGCTATATCTGTTTGATAAAAGTGAAATGCTGGATGCAGACAAGCTTGCAAAGGCATTAGAAGAAAACAATATAACAATAATTTGGCTTACAGTATCACTATTTAACCAGCTGATACAGCAAAATGAAGAAATGTTCAAAGGTCTCAGGTATCTACTGGTAGGAGGAGATGTACTATCACCAAAGCATATAAATTCTGTTAGGGAGAAGCACCCTGACTTAAAAGTAATAAATGGATATGGACCGACAGAAAACACAACCTTCTCTACATACTTCCCAATAGAAAAGGAATACATAAACAACATACCAATAGGAAGACCTATAAGCAATAGTACAGCCTATATAGTAGATAAGAACAACATGCTTCAGCCTGTAGGAGTAGCTGGAGAGCTGTGGGTAGGAGGAGATGGAGTATCAAGGGGATATCTGAACAACCCAGAGCTAACAGCGGAGAAATTTATAGAAAATCCATTTGCCCAAGGAGAAAGACTATACAAAACAGGAGACATGGCAAGATGGCTGACTGATGGAAGCATAGAATTTATAGGACGTATAGACCACCAAGTAAAGATAAGGGGCTTTAGAATAGAACTAGGGGAAATAGAGAGCAAGATATTAGACCACCAAGACATAAAGGAAGCCATAGTAATAGCAAAGGAAGATAAGAGTGGCAGCAAGTATATATGTGCATATATATCAGGAGATAGAGAGCTTAGCAGTGAAGAACTGAGAGAACACCTATCAAAGGAATTACCTGACTATATGATACCGTCTCGCTTTATACAACTGGAAAAACTGCCTTTAACAGCTAATGGAAAGGTAGACAGGAATGTATTACCTGAGCCAGAGGGTACTATAAACACAGGGGTAGAATATGCAGCACCGACCAATGAGGCTGAAGAGGTACTAGCTTCTATATGGGAGGAAGTGCTTGGGGTAGAGAATGTAGGTATAAATGATAACTTCTTCAGCTTAGGCGGGGATTCTATCAAAGCAATACAAGTAACCGCAAGGCTGCATAAATATAATATGAAATTAGAGGTTAAGCAGCTGTTCCAGAACCAGACCATTGGTAGAATAAGCAGGTATGTGGAATACAGCAACAGCGAGTCCAGTCAGGAACCTGTTACTGGCGAGGTTTTGCAAACTCCAATACAAAAATGGTTTTTTGAGCATAACTTTACAGACAGCCACCATTGGAACCAGGCAGTAATGCTGAATGCTGTAAAGGGCTTCGATGAAAGTATTATAAACAAGGTGTTTACAAAAATATTAGAGCATCATGATGCCCTAAGAGCTGTATTTGAAACTGAAGGACAAGCGCTTAAACAAGTTGTTAAACCTATAAATGAACATATGTATGATTTAAACTTATATGACTTTAGAAATATTCCAGATTATTTAGAAAGCATTAAGTCAAAATCCAGCCAGGTACAAGCAAGCATGGATATTAAGAATGGTCCTTTAGTAAAGCTAGCGGTGTTTAAGACTACAGAGGGCGATTATATGCTTATTGCCATACATCACCTGTTAGTTGATGGTATATCATGGAGAGTTATTTTAGAGGATTTTGCCATTGGCTACAATCAATGCTTGAGCAATCAAAATATAGAGATTCAGCCCAAGACTGACTCATATAAACTATGGGCGGAAGCATTAAATAAGTATAGCAGCAGTGATGAAATCAGAAAAGAAATCGATTACTGGACAGCTATAGAAAACAGCAATATCACTCCATTAAGTGACACTATGTCTGATTATTTAGTGTCAAAAGAGGCTTTGAAAGCTACAAATAGATTAAAGGACAGTGAAATACTGACCATAGAGATTACTGAAGAACAAACTGAGAAGCTGCTTAAGGAAGTGAACAGTGCATATAATACAGAAATAAATGATATATTGCTTAGTGTATTAGGCTATAGCTTAAGAGAATGGACGGGAAATTCCAGTATATTGATAGGGCTGGAGGGTCATGGAAGAGAAGAGAATATTGGCAATATAAACATAAAAAGAACAATTGGTTGGTTTACATCTATGTATCCAGTTATATTAGATATGTCCAAGCATGAATCCTTAGATTATCAAATAAAGAGTATCAAAGAAGCATTAAGGAAGATACCAAACAAAGGTATAGGCTATGGTATATTGAAATATCTTACACCAATAGAAAATAGGGAAAAGCTTTCCTTTAATCTGACACCTGAAATAAGCTTTAACTATCTGGGACAGTTTGAAGAGAATAAAGCAACGGATATATTTTCCATGTCAGGTATATCGGCAGGAGATTCTATAAGCACAGAAACAGAACGCACAAGCTTGATTGATATTAACGGAATAATAGCACAAGGCAAATTCATGCTAAATTTCAGTTATAGCAAGAAACAATTAACAAAGGATGGTGTTAAGAAGCTAGCAGAATGTTACAAAACACATCTGTTAAATATAATAGAGCATTGCATAAGTAAAGAGGAAAATGAGTTGACACCAAGTGATGTAACTCTTAAAGGGGTAAGTGTAGAACAATTAGATGAAATTTTTGATCTCTTTGAAGACTAATATAATATTTATTTATTTTATATAGGACGGTGAATTATATGTTTAAAAAAAGTGATATAAAAGATATATACAGTTTATCTCCAATGCAGCAAGGTATGTTGTTCCACTATATTATGGATAGTGCTTCAAGTGCATATTTTGAACAGGCAAGACTTTCGATAAAGGGGCACATAGATATAAGCCTATTTGAAAAAAGCTTTAACTATATAATAGAAAAACATGAACCCTTAAGAACAATATTTCTATATGAAAAGGTAAATGAGCCTCTTCAGGCTGTATTGAAGAAGAGAACTGGAGCTATATTCTACAATGACTTATCCAACCTCAAGAAGGAAGAGGCGCAAAGCTATATTGAAGACTTTGCAAAAAAGGATAGAGTGAAGGGCTTTGATCTGTCTGAGGATATTCTAATGAGAATAGCAGTAATAAAAACTGGTCCAGAAGAATATGAGGTTATCTGGTGCTTCCACCATATAATAATGGATGGTTGGTGTCTAGGTATAATAATGGAGGACTTTTTCAAAGCATATAGTATGTTTGAGAAGGATAGTGAAATAAGTGCTATAAATAATTATCCATATAGCGACTATATAAAATGGCTTCAAGAGCAAAACAAGGAAGAAGCTCAGAGTTATTGGAAAAACTATTTGCAGGATTATGAACAGCAGACATCTGTTCCAAAACTATATAAGAAAACAAATGAAAACATATATTTACATTGCGATACTCAATTTGAGCTAAATGAAGCTACAGCAGAAAGGCTTACTAGACTAGCAAGAGAGAATCAGATTTCTCTGAATATTATCTTCCAGACAGTATGGGGCATACTACTTCAAAAATACAATAACACAAAGGATATAGTATTTGGAGCAGTAGTATCGGGTAGACCCCCTGAAATAGACGGAATTGAAAGGATGGTAGGTTTATTTATAAATACCATACCTGTAAGAATAAAGAAAAATGATATAAGTTTTATTGAGCTTTCCAAGGAAACACAGGAAAATGCTTCAAAATCAATGGCACATGATTATATGCTTCTGACAGATATACAATCAAACACTATACTAAAGAATAGTTTGTTTGATCATATTATGGTTTTTGAGAACTATCCTATGGACAAGCAGGTAAGCGGCATGGGTAGCGGACAGGAATTAGGCTTTGCTATACAAGGCTTTGAAATGTTTGAACAAACAAATTATGATTTCAATATAATTATTATACCTGGGGAAAGAATTACTGTGAAGTTACAGTACAATGAAAATATTTATAACAGGAAGCAAGTAGAGCAAATAGCAAAACATTTTAAAATGGTTATAGACCAGATTATAGAGAAACCTGAGATAATGGCTGCAAGCATTAATATAGTTGATAATGAAGAAGCGGTTAAGCTTCTTAAAGAATTTAACAATACAAAAGCAGAATATCCATGGGAGAAGACCATACAACAATTGTTTGAAGAGCAGGCAGCAAAGATACCTGACAATATAGCAGTAGTATATAAAGAAGAAAAGTTAACCTACAAGGAATTAAATGAGAAATCAAATCAATTGGCTAGAATGCTTAGAGAAAAAGGTGTAAAACCTGATACCATAGTTGGAATAATGGTGGATCGCTCATTGGAAATGATAGTTGGTATAATGGGAATTTTAAAAGCTGGAGCGGCGTATTTACCAATTGATTCTGCATATCCAGAGGATAGAATAAGATATATTTTAAGTGATAGTGGGACAAACATCTTACTACAAAAAGGTAGAGTCAATAATTATGATATAGAAGCAGTAGCATTAGATGGTGACTTTAGCAGCTATTCAACAGAAGCTTTAGAAGCTATAAGCAACTATAACAATTTAGCTTATATAATATATACTTCTGGTTCCACTGGAAAACCAAAAGGAACCATGATAAAGCAAAGAGGCTTAGTCAATTACATTACTTGGGCAAATAAAGTATATGTAAAAAATGACAACTTAGACTTCCCGCTATATTCATCATTTTCATTTGACTTAACGGTCACATCAATATTTACACCTTTGATTTCTGGAAACAAAATAGTTGTTTACAAGGATCAAGAGGATGAACCAATGATAATGCAAGTATTTAAGGAAAATAAAGTTGGTATAGTAAAGCTGACACCAGCTCACTTAAGTATGATAAAAGAAATTGACAACAGTAATTCAAGTATAAAACGACTGATATTAGGTGGAGAAGATTTAAAAGCTGATTTAGCAAGAGAAGTATATGAAAGCTTCAATAAAAATGTTGAGATTTACAACGAGTATGGACCTACTGAGACAGTAGTTGGCTGTATGATCTATAAGTATGATTACGATAAGGATAAGAACATATCTGTACCTATTGGCAAGCCAGCTGACAATGTTCAAATTTATATATTGGATAAAGAAAAACAATTATTACCAACAGGAATTGCTGGAGAAATTTATGTAGGTGGAGATGGTGTAAGCAAAGGCTATATAAATAGAGAAGATTTAACAGCAGAAAAGTTTATAGCAAATCCATTTATACAAGGTGAGAAAATGTATCGCACAGGAGACCTTGCAAGATGGATGCCTGATGGGAATATAGAATTTTTGGGTAGAATAGATAATCAAGTAAAGATAAGGGGCTTTAGAATAGAGCTGGGAGAAGTAGAAGCAAGACTTTTAAGCTATGAAGGAATAGAAGAGGCAATAGTAATAGCCAGAGAAGATGAGGATGGCAGCAGCTATTTATGTGCATATGTTAGTGGCACGAGGAAATTTACAATTAATGAGCTTAGAGATTATATAGGCGGAGAGCTTCCAGAATACATGATACCTTCATACATTGTACAGGTAGAAAAGCTGCCCATAACAACCAATGGCAAGGTAGACAAAAGGGCATTGCCAGAGCCAAAGGGAAGCATAGTGACAGGGGTAGAATACGTCGCACCAACTAATGAAACAGAAGAAATACTTATAAAGATATGGAAAGAGGTACTTGGTGTAGAAAACATAGGCATAAACGATAATTTCTTCAGCTTAGGCGGAGATTCTATCAAAGCTATACAAGTAAGCTCAAGGCTGTATAAATATAACATGAAACTGGATGTTAAACAGCTGTTCCAGAACAAGACCATAGGCATAATAAGCAAGTATGTGGAATACAGCAACAGCGAGTCCAATCAGGAGCCTGTTACTGGCGAGGTTTTGGAGACTCCAATACAAAAATGGTTTTTTGAGCATAGCTTCACAGATATGCACCATTGGAATCAGGCTGTAATGCTGCATGCTGAAAAGGGCTTTGATGAAAGCATTATAAATAAGGTGTTTATAAAGATATTAGAGCATCATGATGCATTAAGAGCTTTTTATGAAATTAATAAACAAGAGGTTAAACAATTTATTAAGCCAATAAATGAAAACATGTATGATTTTGAGGTATATGACTATAGAAATATATCTGATTATTTAAAAAGCATTGAGACAAAGTCAAGTGAGATACAAGCAAGCATTGATCTTAAGAAGGGCCCCTTAGTAAAGCTGGCTCTATTTAAGACTACAGAGGGAGATAATCTTCTTATTGCCATACATCACCTGGTAGTAGATGGGGTATCCTGGAGAATAATTTTAGAAGACTTTGGAATGGGCTACAATCAATGCATGAACAATCAAAACATAGAGTTTCAGCTTAAGACTGACTCATATAAGCTGTGGGCTGAAACTTTGAATAAATATAGTAGTAGTGATGAAATCAGTAAAGAAATAGAGTATTGGACAGCTTTGGAAAATAGTAATATCACGCCATTAAATAATTCTATTTCTGGCTATATAGCATCAAAAGAAGCTCTATCAGCGCGAAATAAATTAAAAGATAGCGATGTGCTGACTATAGAGTTTACAGTAGAACAAACAGAAAAGCTGCTAAAGGAAGTAAATAGTGCATATAACACAGAAATAAATGACATATTGCTTAGTGCATTAGGCTATAGCTTAAGAGAATGGACAGGAAATTCCAGTATATTGATAGGGCTGGAGGGTCATGGAAGAGAAGAAAGTGTTGGTAATATCAATATAAAAAGAACCATAGGCTGGTTTACATCTATGTATCCAGTTTTATTAGACATGTCAAAGGATGATTCCTTAGCTTACCAAATAAAGAGTATCAAAGAATCCTTGAGACAGATACCCAATAAAGGTATAGGCTATGGAATATTAAAATACCTTACCCCAATAGAAAACAGGCAAGGTCTGACCTTCAACCTGACACCTGAAATAAGCTTTAACTATCTAGGACAGTTTGAAGAGAACAATGCAACGGATATATTCAGCGTGTTAGGTATATCTGCAGGGGATTCTGTGAGTTTAGAATCAGAACGTATTAACTTGATTGATATTAATGGAATAATATCACAAGGCAAATTGATACTAAGCTTTAGTTACAGTAAGAAACAACTCACTAAGGATGGGGTTTTGAAGCTGGCGAACTGCTATAAAACACATTTGATAAATATAATTGAGCATTGTACCAGTACAGGTATTACAGAGTTGACTCCAAGTGATATAACTTTAGATGATATAAGCATGGAGCAATTAGATGAGATTTATGATTTCTATAAGGATTTATAGAAATAATTAATTAACTTGGGGGGTTAATTACGTGTTTAATAAAAGTAATTTTAAAGATATATACAGTCTATCTCCAATGCAGCAGGGGATGCTGTTTCACTCTATTATGGACAGTGATTCAGGTGCATATTTTGAACAGAGTAAATTTTCTATAAAAGGACAAATAGATATAGATCTGTTTGAAAGAAGCTTTAACTATATAATAGAAAAATATGATGTCATAAGAACAGTATTTCTTCATGAAAAAATAAATCAACCTGTGCAAATTGTGTTAAGGAAGAGAACTGGCAAGATAATTTATAATGATATATCTTATCTCCAGGAGGAAGAAAGAAAAAGCTATATTGAAGACTTTGCAAAAAAAGATAAAATGCAAGGTTTTCAGCTTTCCAAGGATATTCCTATGAGAATAGCAGTGATAAAAACTGGTGAAGAAGAATATGAGGTTATCTGGAGCTATCATCACATAATAATGGATGGCTGGTGTTTAGGTATAATAATGGGTGACTTTTTCAAGGCATATAGTCTGCTTGGAAAGGGTAAGGAAATAAGCACTGCAAATAATTATCCATATAGCGACTATATAAAATGGCTGAAGAGACAGAACAAGGAAGAAGCATTAGCCTATTGGAAAAACTACCTGATGGATTATGAACATCAGGCATCCATCCCAAAGTGGTATAAAAGAACAAATGAAAATATATATTCACACGGTGATACAAAATTTGAGCTAAATGAAGCTGTAACAGAAAGACTAACAAAACTAGCAAGAGAAAACCAGATTTCTGTTAACGTAATATTCCAGACAGTATGGGGAATACTTCTGCAAAGGTACAATAACACAAATGATGTTGTGTTTGGAGCGGTTGTATCAGGCAGACCCCCTGAAATAATTGGAATCGAAAGTATGGTAGGACTATTTATAAATACCATACCAGTAAGAATACAAAAAAATGATAAAAGTTTCATTGACATAGCAAGGGAAATACAACAAAATGCAACAAAGTCAATGGCATATGATTATATGTCATTAGCTGAGGTACAAGTAAATACTATATTAAAAAACAGCTTATTTGACCATATTATGATATTTGAGAACTATCCTATGGACAAGCAGTTAAGCAATATGGACAGTAATCAAGAGTTAAGCTTTTATATACAAAAATATGAAATGTCTGAGCATACAAATTTTGATTTTAACGTATTTATCTTGCCCGCTGAAACTACAATATTAAGATTTATGTACAATGAAAATATCTATTGTAAAGAGCTGGTAGAGCAAATAGGTAAGCATTTTAAAATGGTATTAGACCAGATAATAGAGAAGCCAGATATAAATGCAGCAAATATAAAGATAGTTAGTAATGAAGAAACGCAACAGCTGCTTGTAGAGTTTAACAATACCAAAACAGAATATCCAAAGGATAAAACTCTATATAAGCTATTTGAAGAAATAGACAACACAAAGCTATTGGTATTAGACAAGCACAATAATTTACAACCAATAGGAATACCAGGAGAGCTATACATATCAGGGGTAGGAGTAAGCAATCTAAACAAACCAGAGCTGATAGCCGAGAAGTTCATACAAAATCCATATGCGCAAGAAGAACGTATGTATAGAACAGGAGAGCTTGCAAGATGGCTACCAGATGGGAATATAGAATACTTAGGAAAAATAGCTAACCAGAAAGAAAAAAACAATACAGCAACTAATGTAGTAATCCTGTCAACCTTTACTGCTGAACCAGTGGAAGAGCATTTAAACTGGTGGTGTGAGAAGTTTGGTGAGCCTGTAAATATCAGCTTTGCATCATACAATCAAGTATTCCAAGAATTAATAGATACAGAAAGCATAACTTCTAAGAATACAGGAATAAATCTTATAATGGTTCGTTTTGAAGATTGGATTAGAGACATTAAATGCAGTGACAAAGAAAAATGTAATCAAATAAGCAGTAACTACGATAAGCTAATAGACATTCTAAAGAATAAAGAAAAAAATTCAGAATACATAATTGGAATATTCCCAGTAGCAAATCATCTAGGACTTAGCGTTGAAGTAAAGAACTACATTTCGAAACTAAATAATGAATATAGAGATGCAATTAAAAATATAGATGATTTAAGGCTATTGGATTTTACTGATATAGCAGAGTTATACAATATAGCAGAGATTTTTAACCCTATAACAGACAAAGTTGGGCATATGCCTTTTAGTGATGAGTACTATGCTGCAATTGGTACGGAAACAGCAAGAAAAATAAAATCAACAAAACCTAACCCATTTAAAGTAATAGCAGTAGACTGTGACAATACTTTATGGAAAGGTGTAGTTGGAGAAGATGGTGCCTTAGGGGTAGCCATAGAAGAATCATACATAGAAATGCAAAAATTTCTTATACAAAAGTATAATGAAGGAATGCTTATAGTTTTAAGTAGTAAAAATAATGAAGCGGATGTCTGGGAGGTCTTTGACAAAAATCCACAGATGATACTGAAAAGAGAACACTTAACGAGCTGGAAAATAAACTGGGAGCCAAAATATATTGGTATAAGGGCGTTAGCACTAGAACTTAATCTTGGAATAGACAGCTTCATATTTATTGACGATAGTGCAAAGGAATGCTATGAAATGATGGCAAACAGTCCACAAGTGCTACCCTTGCAGCTGCCAGAGGATTCAAGACAAATACCAATGTTCCTAAAGCATGTATGGGCATTTGATAAAGAAAAACTTACTGAGGAAGATAAGAACAGGACAAAGCTATATCAAGTAGAAAGACAAAGACAAGAAGTACAAAAAGAAAACACTACATTGGAAGACTTCATAAAGGAGTTAAATCTAAAAGTATATATAAATGAAATAGAAGAAGAGGAAGTACCTAGAGTATCTCAATTAACACAACGTACAAATCAGTTTAATCTAAGTACAATAAGAAGAACAGAAGCTGATATAGAAAGTATAATGAAAAATCCAGAGATGAAATGCTGGACAGTACAAGTAGAGGATCGCTTTGGAGAATATGGATTAACCGGTGTTGTAATAACAAAAGTAGAAGCTGAAACTGCATTTTTAGATACATTCCTTTTAAGCTGTAGAGTATTAGGAAGGCAAGTAGAAAATGTGGTATTGATAGAGCTGTGTAAATACTGTAAAGAAAAGGGTATTTCGGGGATTGAAGCTGATTTCTATCCAACAAAGAAAAATGGTCCAATTGAAGAATACTTAAAGAGCAATAAATGGCAGCTAGTAGGGGAATCAGAAAATTGTAAGAAATATGAAATACTAGTGGAGAATATAGACACTTCAATAGATTATATAGAATATCATTTCTGTGAAGAGCGACCTAGAAAGCAGGAAGAGATTTATACAAGTGAAGTAGCTGCTACAGTTGAAATTCAAGCTGTAGAACAGGAATATAAGCTTGTAGAGCCTACTTGGCAGGTAAATATATTTAATGAAGAGGAATTGTTACATAAAAACTACTTAATGCAGCTAAAGTATTGTACAGGCAAGAGGCTTCTAGAGCTTCCTAAGGAACAACAGAAGTATAAAAACAATAAGCAAGTTTATGAAGCTCCTAGGAACATTACAGAAGAGAAGCTGGTAGCTATATGGAGAGAGGTACTTGGGTTAGAAAAGGTAGGTATAAATGATAATTTCTTTGAGCTAGGGGGGCATTCTCTAAAGGCAACAAGCTTAGTTGCAAAGATACATAAGGTACTAAGCGTAGAAGTATCCCTAAAGGAGATATTTACTAATCCTACAATAAAGGGAATATCTGAATATATTAAGGTTAGTAAAGAAAGTATATACTCATCAATAGAGCCAGCAGAAGAAAAAGAGTATTATGAGATGTCATCAGCACAAAAGAGGATATATACACTACAGCAGTTTAATCTTAACAGTACAAGCTATAACATGCCTATGGTGATGACAATAGATGGAGAGCTTGACAAGACTAAGCTTGAAGAAACCTTTAATAAGCTAATACAAAGACATGAAGCCTTAAGAACTAGCTTTGAAGTAATAGATGGGGAACCAGTGCAGGTAATGCACAAGGAAGTAGGCTTAGAAATAGAGTACACAGAAGCAGACAAAGAAAAGGCTAGCGAAATAGTAACTGGATTTGTAGAAGCCTTTGACTTAAGCAAAGTACCATTACTCAGAGTGGCACTTACTAAAATCAATGATAAAGAACATATACTAATGATAGACATGCACCATATAATCTCTGATGGTGTATCTATGGGAATATTAACCAATGAGTTTATGGAGCTATATGATGGGAAAGAACTGCCCAAATTAAGAATACAATACAAAGACTTTGCAGCATGGCAAAATGAGTTATTTGAATCAGAAGAAATTAAGAAACAAGAAGGGTATTGGCTAAATTCCTTTAGTGGTGAGATACCTGTGCTTAACATGCCAACAGACTATCAAAGACCAAGCATGCAAAGCTTTGAAGGGGACAGTATAGACATTGAGTTAAGTTACGAGCTGACAGGTAAATTAAAGCATATAGCAAGAGAAACAGGAAGTACTATGTTCATGGTACTTCTATCAGCATACAATGTATTACTGTCAAAATATAGCGGACAAGAAGATATAGTAGTAGGAAGTCCAATAGCAGGAAGACCTCATGCTGATTTAGAGAACATAATGGGTATGTTTGTAAATACACTGGCTATGAGGAATTATCCTGAGAGCAGCAAGACCTTCAAGGAATTCTTAGAAGAAGTAAAGGCAAGCTCACTGCAAGCTTTTGAAAACCAAGACTACCAATTTGAAGAATTAGTAGATAAGCTAAATATAACAAGAGATTTAAGCAGAAACCCATTGTTTGATGTAATGTTCTCAATGCAGAACATGGACACAGGTGAGATACAAATAGAGGGACTTAAGTTTAAGCCCTTTGAAATTGATAATAACATAGCTAAATTTGATATGACTATTACAGCTACAGAAGCAGGAGAAACAATAATATTATCCTTAAACTACTGTACAAAGCTGTTCAGCAAACAAACAATACAAAATATGAGCAAGCACTTAATAAATATATTAAACAGCGTAGCAGATAATACAAACCTAATGTTATCAGAAGTTGAAATGCTGACAGAGGAAGAAAAACACATACTGCTTGTAGAATTTAACAATACAAAAGCAGAATATCCAAAGGATAAAACAATACATGAGCTTTTTGAAGAACAAGCAGATAAAACACCAAACAACATAGTTGTGGTATATAAGAAAGATATGCTAACTTATAAAGAATTAAACGAAAAGGCAAATAGTGTAGCAAGTCTACTAAGAAATAAGGGAATAAAGCAAAACGAAATAGTAGGAATTATGATAGAAGGCTCTACAGAAATGCTGGTAGGAATACTGGGCATACTAAAAGCAGGAGCAGCATACTTACCAATAGATCCAAAATATCCTACAGACAGAATAGACTTCATGATAAAAGATAGCAAAACTAGAATATTGCTAACTGACTTCCTGCAAACAGAGAAGATTAGTGAAAATACTGAGGTAATACTACTAAAGGATGAAGAGCTATATAAAGGTGAAAATACTAACTTAGAAATAATAAATACACCAAAGGACATAGCCTATGTGATATACACATCTGGAAGTACAGGAAAGCCAAAGGGAGTAATGGTAGAGCACAGCTCCTTAGTTAATCTAAGTAAATGGCATATTGATTATTATGGAGTAACAGAGGAAGACAACAGTACAAAATATGCAGGGTTTGGGTTTGATGCATCAGTATGGGAGATATTCCCTTACATAATAACAGGTGCAGCAATACATATAATAGATGATGAAATAAAGCTAGACATAGAAAAATTAAATGAATACTACAACGAAAATAAAATAACAATAAGCTTCCTGCCAACACAAATCTGCGAACAATTTATGAAGCAGGAAAACAAATCTCTAAGATATCTGTTAGCAGGAGGAGACAAGCTAAGATACTTTGAAGAAAATAACTATAAAGTAATAAACAACTATGGTCCAACGGAAAACACAGTAGTAACAACAAGCTTTGTAGTTGACAAAGAATATGACAATATACCAATAGGAAAACCAATATCAAACACACAAATATATATAATAGACAAAGAAAACAAGCTTCAACCAATAGGCATACCAGGAGAACTATGTATAGCAGGGGCAAGCTTAGCGAGAGAATATCTTAACAATACTGAGCTGACAGCGGAGAAATTTATAGAAAATCCATTTGCAAAAGGTCAAAGACTGTATAAAACAGGAGATTTGGCAAGATGGCTGCCTGACGGGAACATAGAATTCTTAGGAAGAATAGATAATCAGGTAAAGATAAGAGGCTACAGAATAGAGCTAGGAGAAATAGAAAGCCAATTATTAAAATATGATGGTATTGGTGAAGTAATTTTAATAGCAAGAGAAGTAGAAGGAAATAAGTATATATGTGCATATATAACAGGAGATAGGGAATTTACAGTAAGTGAACTAAGAGAACATCTGTCAAAGGAACTGCCAGAATATATGATACCATCATACTTCATACAACTAGACAAGCTGCCATTAACAGCAAATGGAAAGGTAGACAGAAAAGCCTTGCCAGAACCTGATGGAAGCATAACCACAGGAGCAGAATATGTTGCGCCAAAAAGTGAAATAGAAGAAAGGCTGGTAAGTATATGGCAAGAAGTATTGGGATTAGAAAGAGTAGGAATAAATGATAACTTCTTCGAGTTGGGAGGACATTCTCTAAAGGCAATAAACATATCGGCAAAAATTAATAAGGAACTAAATGTGTCAGTACCTTTAAGAGAGCTGTTTAAAACACCTACAATAAAGGGCTTAGCTGGCTATGTAGAAGGTACAACTCAAAATGTTTATAGCGGAATAGAATTAGTAGAAGAAAAAGAGTATTATCCATTATCCTCAGCACAAAAGAGGATATTTACACTACAGCAGTTTGAGCTAAATAGTACAAGCTATAACATGCCTATTGTAATGACAATAGATGGAGAGCTAGACAAGACTAAGCTTGAAGAAACCTTTAATAAACTAATACAAAGACATGAAGCATTAAGAACCTCATTTGAGATAATAGATGGAGAAGCAGTACAGGTAGTTAATAAGGAAGTAAGCTTTGAAATAGAATACACAGAAGTAGGCAAAGAAAAGGTTAGTGAAATAGTAGCAGTATTTGTAAAAGCCTTTGATTTAAGTAAAGCACCACTGCTCAGAGTGGCACTAACTAAAAACAATGACAAAGAACATATACTAATGATAGATATGAACCATATAATATCAGATGGTACATCAATGGGAATATTAACTAAGGAATTTATAGAGCTATATGATGGCAAAGAGCTACCAAAATTAAAGATACAATACAAAGACTTTGCAGCATGGCAAAATGAAATGTTTAAATCAGGAGAAATCAAGAAACAAGAAGAATATTGGCTAAAGGCATTCGAATGCGAAGTGCCTGTGCTTAATATGCCAACAGATCATCAAAGACCAAGCATACAAAGCTTTGAAGGGAAAAGTATAGACATTGAGCTAAATTACGAATTGACAGGTAAGCTAAAGCAAATAGCAAAAGAAACAGGAAGTACTATGTACATGGTACTGCTATCAGCCTACAATGTATTACTGTCAAAATATAGCGGACAAGAAGACATAGTAGTAGGAAGCCCAATAGCAGGCAGACCTCATGCTGATTTAGAGAACATAATGGGTATGTTTGTAAACACCTTGGCAATGAGAAACTATCCTGAGAGCAACAAGACCTTCAAGGAATTCTTATCAGAGGTAAAAGCAAGCTCACTACAAGCCTTTGAAAACCAAGACTATCAATTTGAAGAGCTAATAGACAAGCTAAGCATAACAAGAGACTTAAGCAGGAATCCGCTGTTTGATGTAATGTTCTCTATGGAGAGCATGGATAAGAAAGAAATAAGTATAGAAGGTTTAGAGTTTAAACCATATGGTCTTGAAAACAAGATAGCAAAGTTTGACTTAACTGTATCAGCAGTAGAAGCAAACAATAACATAGCATTAAATTTTGAATACTGTACAAAGCTATTTTGCAAAAACACAATAGAAAGAATGGTAGAGCACTATATAAACATATTAGAAGCAATAACAACAAACCTAGAAATAAGTATTAAAGATATAGGAATATTAACAGAAAAAGAAACGCAACTATTGCTACATGACTTTAATAATACAAATGAAGAATATCAAACAAACAAAACAATACAGCAAAGGTTTGAAGAACAAGTAGCAGAGCATCCAGAACATGTAGCAGTAGTAAAGGACGATATATACTTAACCTATAGTGAATTAAATGAAAAATCAAATCAACTAGCAAGAATCCTAAGAAACAAAGGAGTACAAGCTGAAAGTATAGTAGCATTAAGCACCGAAAGAAGTATAGAGACAATAATAGGAATGCTAGCGGTACTAAAAGCCGGAGGAGCATACCTACCAATAGATCCTAGCTATCCAGAGGATAGAAAAGAATACATGTTAGAAGACAGTAAAGCAAAAATACTTCTAACACAAAGCTATATGACTAAGGATATAAGCTATGAT
Source organism: uncultured Clostridia bacterium (assembly GCA_942492835.1). Taxonomy (GTDB): domain Bacteria; phylum Bacillota; class Clostridia; order Lutisporales; family Lutisporaceae; genus GWB2-37-7. The sequence goes on from OW818645.1 coordinate 3,251,420, forward strand.
GGAGAAGTAATATATTTAGACAATAAAGAGCTTTATGAGGGTGATGCATCTAACCTACAGCATAATACAAAAAGTAAAAACATGGCATATATTATATATACCTCAGGAAGTACAGGAAAACCAAAAGGAGTAATGATAGAACATCATGGAGTAATAAACTTATGCTATTGGTTAAATGAAAGATATAACCTAAAGAGGAACAGAAATATATTACAAATAACCAATACCTCCTTTGACGTATCTGTAGAAGAAATATTTGGAGCATTGTTAAATGCGGCTACTCTATGTATAGCAGCAGACGAAATATTAATGAACAAAAATAAGTTTAAGCAGTTTGTAGACAAACACAATATAAACATGGCACAGTTTGTACCAGCCACACTATCGGAGCTAATAATTGACAATGAAAAAATGGAAAGCTTAAAAATAGTAATATGCGGTGGAGATAAAATAAGTGAAGCACTAAAAGAACAAGTGCTAGATATGGGATACAACCTATATAACTGCTATGGTCCAACAGAAATAACTGTAGATGCAGCTACAAAGCAATGCGAAAGAGGAAAAGTAACCATAGGAAAGCCAATAGCAAATACAAGAGCGTATATATTGGATAATAATAACGAACTACAACCAATAGGCGTACCAGGAGAGCTTTGTATATCTGGAGTAGGCTTAGCAAGAGGATATCTAAACAGGGAAGAGCTAACAGCAGAGAAGTTTGTTGATAATCCTTATGAAAAGAACCAAAAGATGTACAAAACAGGAGACTTGGTAAGATGGCTGGAAGATGGAGATATAGAATTTTTAGGAAGAATAGACCATCAAGTAAAGGTAAGGGGCTTTAGAATAGAGCTAGGAGAAATAGAAAGCCAATTATTAAAATACGAAGATATAAGAGAAGCGATAGTAATAGCCAAAGAAGATAAAAGCGGAAGCAACTACTTATGTGGATATATATGCGGAGAAAGAGAGTACAGCATAAGTGAACTAAGAGAACACTTAGCTAAGGAATTACCAGAATACATGATACCATCATACATAATACAGCTTGATAAGTTGCCATTAACAGCGAATGGAAAGGTAGACAGAAAAGCCTTACCAGAGCCTGATGGAAGTATAACTACAGGAGCAGAATATGTTGCACCAGAAAATGAAATAGAAGAAAAACTAGTAAGCATATGGCAAGAAGTATTAGGAATAGAAAAAATAGGAATAAATGATAACTTCTTTGAGCTAGGTGGACACTCCTTAAAGGCAATAAATATAATAGCAAAAATTAGCAGGGAATTAAATGTAGCAGTACCTTTAAGAGAGCTGTTTAAAACACCTACGATAAAGGGACTAGCTAACTATGTTGAAGGCACAAAGCAAAGTATATATAGCTCGATAGAGCCAGTGGAGGAGAGAGAGTATTATCCATTATCATCAGCTCAAAAGAGAATGTATGCACTACAGCAATTTGAAGAAAACAACATAAGCTATAACATACCAATGGTTATGACCTTAGAAGGAGAGCTAAACAAAACTAAGCTCGAAGAAATCTTTGATAAGCTAATACAAAGACATGAAGCCCTAAGAACCTCCTTTGAGGTAATAAATGGAGAACCAGTACAGATAATACATAAGGAAGCAAGCGTTGAAATAGAATACACAGAAGTGGATAAAGAAAAGGCAAGAGAAATAGCAGAAGTATTTGTAAAAGCCTTTGACTTAAGCAAAGCACCACTAATCAGAGTGGCACTGGTTAAAATCAAGGACAAAGAACATATATTAATGATAGACATGCATCATATAATATCTGATGGTACATCTATGGAAATTTTGACTAAGGAATTTATGGAGCTATATGATGGCAAAGAGCTGCCTGAACTAAGAATCCAATACAAATACTTTGCAATATGGCAAAATGAGCTATTTAAATCAGGAGAAATCAAAAAACAAGAAGAATATTGGCTACAAGCATTCGAGGGCGAAGTGCCTGTACTTAACATGCCAACAGACTACCAACGAGCAAGCATACAAAGCTTTGAAGGAGACAACATCAGCTTTGAACTAAATGAAGAGCTGACAAACAAGTTAAAGCAAATAGCAAAAGAAACAGGAAGTACTATGTATATGGTGCTTTTGTCAGCCTGCAATGTATTACTATCAAAATATAGCGGACAAGAAGACATAATAATTGGAAGTCCAACAGCAGGAAGACCTCATGCTGATTTAGAAAACATAATGGGTATGTTTGTAAACACACTGGCTATGAGAAATTATCCAGAGAGCAGTATGACCTTCAAGAAATTCTTAGCAGAAGTAAAAGCAAGCTCATTACAAGCCTTTGAAAATCAGGATTATCAATTTGAAGAACTAATAGACAAGCTAAACATAACAAGAGACCTAAGCAGAAATCCATTATTTGATGTAATGTTTGTTATGCAGAACATGGATGCAGGAGAACTGCAAATAGAAGGACTTAGATTTAAACCCTATGAAATTGATAGTAAGATAGCAAAGTTTGATATAACTATTACAGCTACAGAATTTGACAAAACAATAGGGATATCGCTAAACTACTGCACAAAACTGTTTAATAAGCAAACAATGCAAAGAATGAGTAAGCACTTAACTAATATACTAAACAGCATATCAAACAATACAAACCTAAGACTATTAGAAGTTGAAATGCTATCAGATAGCGAAAAACAGCAGCTACTTGTAGAGTTTAACAACACAAAAGTAGAATATCAAAAGGATAAAATAATACAACAGCTATTTGAAGAACAAGTAGAAAAAACACCAAGCAATATAGCAGTAGTATATAAAGAAGAAAAATTAACGTATAAAGAACTAAATGAAAAAGCAAATATAATAGCAAGGATACTAAGAAATAAGGGAATAAAACAAAATGAAATAGTAGGAATAATGGTAGAAGGTTCAACAGAGATGATAGTAGGAATACTAGGCATACTAAAAGCAGGAGCAACATACCTGCCAATAGATCCTAAATATCCTACAGACAGAATAACCTACATGATAGAAGACAGCAAAACAAGAATATTGCTGACCGACTTCCAGCCAAAAGATATGATAGGTGAAAATACAGAGCTAATATTACTAAAAGATAAAGAACTATATAAAGGTGAAAATACCAACCTAGAAATAATAAATACACCAAAGGATATAGCCTATATTATATACACCTCTGGAAGTACAGGAAAGCCAAAGGGAGTAATGATAGAGCATAGCTCCTTGGTTAACATGTGCAAATGGAATATTGACTATTATGAAGTAACAGAAGAAGACAACATTACAAAATATGCAGGCTTCGGCTTTGATGCATCAATACCAGAGATATTTCCAGGCATAATAACAGGTGCAACAATACATATAATAGACGAAGAAATAAAGCTGGATTTAGAAAAACTAAACGAATACTATAATGATAACAAAATAACAATAAGCTTCCTACCAACACAAATCTCAGAGCAGTTTATGAAGCTTGATAACCATTCCCTTAGATACCTGTTAGCAGCAGGAGACAAGCTAAGGTATTTTGAAGGAAAAAGCTACAAAGTAGTAAACAACTATGGGCCAACAGAAAATACGGTAGTAACAACAAGCTTTATAGTGGACAAGGAATATGACAATATACCAATAGGAAAACCAATATCAAATACACAAATATATATAACAAACAAAGAAAACAAGCTACAGCCAATTGGTATACCAGGAGAGCTATGTATAGCAGGAGAAAGCTTAGCAAGAGGATACCTAAACAGAGATGAATTAACAGCAGATAAGTTCATAGAAAACCCATTTGCAAAAGGTCAAAGACTGTACAAAACAGGAGACTTGGCAAGATGGCTGCCTGATGGAAACATAGAATTCTTAGGCAGAATAGATAATCAAGTAAAGATAAGAGGCTATAGAATAGAGCTGGGAGAAATAGAAAATGAATTATTAAAGTACAATAAAATAAAGGAAGCTATAGTAATAGCAAAGGAAGACAATAGCAAGAACAAGTATTTATGTGCATATATAGCAGGAGAAGCAGAATTAAACAACAAAGAGCTGAGAGAGCATCTATCAAAAGAGCTTCCAGAATACATGATACCAGCATACTTCATACAGCTAGATAAGCTACCATTAACAGCAAATGGAAAGGTAGACAGAAAAGCACTACCTGAGCCTGATGGAAGCATAACCACAGGAGTAGAATATGTTGCACCAAGTAATGAAATAGAAGAAAAGTTGGTAAGTATATGGCAAGGAGTATTAGAAATAGAAAAAATAGGAATAAACGATAACTTCTTTGAGCTAGGTGGACACTCATTAAAGGCAATAAATATAACAGCAAAAATTAGCAAGGAATTAAATGTATCAGTAACTTTAAGAGAGATGTTTAAAACACCTACAATAAAAGGCTTAGCAAACTATGTAAAAGGCACAACACAAAGCATATACAGCAGAATTGAGCCAGTGGAAGAGTGCGAGTATTATCCATTATCCTCAGCTCAAAAGAGAATATATACACTACAGCAATTTGAAGAAAACAGTACGAGCTATAATATGCCAATGGTGATGACCCTAGAAGGAGAGCTTGACAAGAGCAAACTTGAAGAAGCCTTTAATAAGCTAATACAAAGGCATGAAGCTCTAAGAACCTCATTTGAAGTAATAGATGGAGAACCAGTACAGATAGTACATAAGGAAGTAAGCTTTGCAATAGAGTACACAGAAGCAAGCAAAGAGAAGGCTGGAGAAATAGCAGCAGAATTTGTAAAAGCCTTTGATTTAAGCAAAGCACCACTGCTCAGAGTGGCACTAACTAAAATCAATGACAAAGAACATATGCTAATGCTAGACATGAACCATATAATCTCTGATGGCGTATCTATGGGAATCTTAACTAAGGAATTTATAGAGCTATATGATGGCAAAGAGCTGCCAAAATTAAGAATCCAATACAAAGACTTTGCAGTATGGCAAAATGAAATGTTTAAATCTGGAGAAATAAAAAAACAAGAAGAATATTGGTTAAAGGCTTTCGAGGGCGAAGTGCCTGTGCTTAACATGCCAGCAGACTATCAAAGACCAAGCATACAAAGCTTTGAGGGAGATAATATCAACTTTGAGTTAAATGAAGAGGTAACAAACAAGCTAAAGCAAATAGCAAAAGAAACAGGAAGTACTATGTATATGGTGCTTTTGTCAGCCTGCAATGTGCTACTATCAAAATACAGTGGACAAGAAGATATTGTGATGGGGAGTCCAATATCAGGTAGACCTCATGCTGATTTACAGAACATAATGGGTATGTTTGTAAACACCCTGGCTATGAGAAACTATCCTGAGAGCAATAAGACCTTCAAAGAATTCTTAGAAGAAGTAAAAACAAGGTCATTATCAGCTTTTGAAAATCAAGACTATCAATTTGAAGAATTAATAGACAAGTTAAATATAACAAGAGACTTAAGTAGGAACCCACTATTTGACGTAATGCTCTCAATGCAGAATATGGATGAAGGGGAACTGCAAATAGAAGGATTAAAGTTTAAACCCTATGAAATTGATAATAAAATAGCAAAGTTTGATATCACTATTACAGCCACAGAGTTTGACAAAACTATAGGGCTATCACTAAACTACTGCACAAAGCTATTTAGCAAACAAACAATAGAAAATATGAGTAAGCACTTAGCAAATATATTAAATAGCATAGCAAACAATACAAACCTAAAACTGTCAGACCTTGAAATGCTATCAGAACAAGAAAAGCATCAACTGCTTGTAGAGTTTAACGATACAAAAGCAGAATATCCAAAGGATAAAACCATATATAAGCTATTTGAACAACATGCAGCAGAAACCCCCGATGATATAGCTGTAATGTATGGAGAAGAAGCAATAACCTACAAGGAATTAGATACAAGCTCAAACCAATTAGCAAGAATCCTAAGGGAAAAGGGTGCAAAACCAAATAGTATTGTGGGAATAATAGTAGATCGATCCTTTGAAATGATAATAGGGATAATGGGAATTCTAAAGGCTGGAGCAGCATATCTGCCAATAGATCCAGAATATCCAGAGGACAGGATAAGCTATATTCTTGAAGATAGCAAGACAGAACTACTATTGACACAGAGCAAATATATAGACAAAGTGGAGTTTGATGGTGAAATATTAAATTTAGATAATAAGCAATGCTATACAAATGAAGGAACTAAATTAGATAATGTAAATTCACCAAAGGATTTAGCATATGTATTATATACCTCTGGCTCAACTGGAAATCCAAAGGGAGTAATGATAGAGCATGAAAGTGCAATAAATACATTAACTGAAACGGAAAGAAATTTTCCAGTAGCAAAGGAAGATGTATATTTACTAAAGACAACCTATACCTTTGATGTATCTGTTATGGAGTTATTTGCCTGGTTTGTAGGAAAGGGAAAGCTGGCTATATTAAAACCTGGTGATGAAAAGGATATAAGTGAAATATTAAATGCTATAGAAAAATACAAAGTAACGCATATAAATTTTGTACCATCAATGTTGAATTTGTTTTTAGAAAGACTAGATGATGAAAATGTTAACAAAACAAACAGCTTAAAATATGTAGTTGCAGGTGGAGAAGCATTAACGAAAGAAACAGTAAACAGATTACAGAAGCTAATAAAAAATGCTAGACTAGAAAATATATATGGTCCGACAGAAGCAACAATCTATGTTACAAGATATTCACTAAAGAATTTTAATAAGGACACAAAAAATATACCAATAGGAAAGCCAACAAGTAACATAAATGCATACATAATAGATAAAAATAAAAAGCTTCAGCCAGTAGGAATCCAAGGAGAACTGTGCTTCTCGGGAATTGGACTAGGAAGAGGATATCTAAATAGACCAGAGCTTACAGCAGAAAAATATATAGAAAACCCATTTGCCCCTGGAGAAAGAATGTATAAGACAGGAGACTTAGCAAGATGGCTACCTGATGGAAATATAGAATTCTTAGGAAGAATAGACTTCCAAGTAAAAATAAGAGGCTTTAGAATAGAGCTGGGAGAAATAGAAAGCCAGTTATTAAAATATGAAGGTATTAGTGAAGCAATAGTAATAGCAAAAGAAGATAAAAACAAAAATAGCAGCTTATGTAGCTATATATGTGGAGAACGAGAGTATAGCATAAGTGAACTTAGAGAACACTTAGCAAAAGAATTGCCAGAATATATGATACCATCATACATAATACAACTGGACAAGCTACCCCTATCAGCAAATGGAAAGATAGATAGAAAAGCACTACCTGAGCCTGATGGAAGTATAACAACAGGAGCAGAATATGAAGCCCCAACCAATGAAATAGAAGAAAAATTAGCTGCAATATGGCAAGAAGTATTAGGAATAGAAAGAATAGGAATAAACGATAACTTCTTTGAGCTAGGAGGACACTCCTTAAAAGCAATAAATATATCATCAAAAATCCATAAGGGATTGAATGTATCAGTACCTTTAAGAGAGATGTTTAAAACACCTACGATAAAAGGCTTAGCTACTTATGTAGAAGGCACAAAGCAAAACATATATAGCAGAATTGAGCCAGTGGAGGAGAAAGCGTATTACCCATTATCCTCAGCTCAAAAGAGAATATATACACTACAGCAATTTGAAGAAAACAGTACAAGCTACAATATGCCAATGGTAATGACCCTAGAAGGAGAGCTTGACAAGATCAAGCTTGAAGAATCCTTTAATAAGCTAATACAAAGGCATGAAGCTCTAAGAACCTCCTTTGAAGTAATAGATGGAGAACCAGTACAGATAGTACATAAGGAAGTAAGCTTTGCAATAGAGTACACAGAAGCAAGCAAAGAGAAGGCTGGAGAAATAGCAGAAATATTTGTAAGAGCCTTTGATTTAAGCAAAGCACCATTGCTCAGAGTGGCACTAACTAAAATCAATTACAAAGAACATGTACTAATGCTAGACATGAACCATATAATCTCTGATGGTGTATCTATGGGAATATTGACTAAGGAATTTATAGAGCTATATGATGGCAAAGAACTGGCTGAGCTAAGAATCCAATATAAAGACTTTGCAGTATGGCAAAATGAACTGTTTGAATCACGAGAAATAAAAAAGCAAGAAGAATATTGGCTAAAGGCATTTGAGGGCGAATTGCCTGTACTTAACATGCCAACAGACAATCAAAGACCAAGCATACAAAGCTTTGAGGGTGACAGCTTAAGCTTTGAGCTAAATGAAGAGCTGACAGGCAAGCTAAAGCAAATAGCGAAGTATACAGGAAGTACCATGTATATGGTACTGTTATCAGCGTGTAATGTATTACTATCAAAATACAGCGGACAAGAGGACATAATAATAGGAAGCCCAATAGCAGGAAGACCTCATGCTGATTTAGAAAATATAATGGGTATGTTTGTAAACACACTAGCTATGAGAAACTATCCTGAGAGCAACAAGACCTTCAAGAAATTTTTAGAAGAAGTAAAAATGAGTTCACTACAAGTTTTTGAAAATCAAGACTATCAATTTGAAGAGCTAATAGACAAGTTAAATATAAAAAGAGATTTAAGCAGGAATCCACTGTTTGATGTAATGTTCTCAATGCAGAATATGGATGCAGGAGAGCTGCAAATAGAAGGACTAAAATTCAAGCCCTATGAAATTGACAATAACATAGCAAAGTTTGATATTACAATTACAGCTGTAGAATTAAACAATACTATAGGACTATCCTTAAACTACTGCACAAAGCTGTTCAACAAACAAACAATACAAAGCATTAGCAAGCATCTAATAAATATATTAAACAGCATAACAAGTAATACAAACCTAAGATTATCAGAGGTTGAAATGCTTTCAGAAGAAGAAAAACATCAGCTGCTTGTAGAGTTTAATAATACAAAAACAGAATATCCAAAGGACAAAACAATACAAGAGCTATTTGAAGAACAAGAGACAAAAACACCAGACAACATAGCAGTAGTCCTCGATAATAAGCACTTGACCTACAGACAATTAAATGAAAAAGCAAATCAACTTGCAAGAACCTTAAGAATAAAGGGAGTGAAAGCTGACAGCATAGTAGCGATGATGGTAGACAGATCCTTAGAAATGATAATAGGAATAATGGCAGTGCTAAAAGCAGGAGGAGCTTACTTACCAATAGACCATACATATCCGCAGGATAGAATAGAATATATGATAGAGGACAGCGGAGCAAGCATATTACTTACACAAGCACATATAGAAAACAAAGCAAGTATCAACTGCACAGTTATAAACATAGACAATGAAGAGCTATACACAGGAGATAACACAAACCTAGAACATATTAATAAATCAGACAATTTAGCATATGTAATATATACATCAGGAAGCACAGGCAAACCAAAAGGCAACCTGACAATGCACTACAACATAACAAGAGTAGTAAAAAATACAAGCTATATAGAAATAAATGCAGAAGACAATATACTTCAACTATCAAACTATGCCTTTGATGGATCAACCTTTGACATTTATGGAGCGTTACTAAATGGAGCAAAGCTACTGATGGTTGATAGACAAACAGTAATAGATATAAACAAGCTATCAAGGCTGATAGAAGAAGAAAATATTACAATATTCTTTGTAACCACAGCACTATTTAACGCATTAGTGGATATAAACATAGAATGCTTAAAAAATGTGAGAAAAGTATTGTTTGGAGGAGAAAGAGTATCCCTGCAACATGCAAAAAAAGCATTAGAGTATATGGGCAAAGATAGAATAATACACGTATATGGACCAACGGAAAGTACTGTATATGCAACCTACTATTTCATAAATGCAATAGATGAAAAACTAGGTACAGTACCAATAGGAAGACCAATATCAAACACAGAAATATATATATTGAATAGAAACGATAAATTACAACCAATAGGGATATCAGGGGAACTATGTATAAGTGGAGATGGATTAGCAAAAGGTTATCTAAATAGAGAAGAACTGACAAAGGAAAAGTTTGTACAGAGTACATATAAGGACAAGGAATTAATATATAAAACAGGAGACCTTGCAAGATGGTTGCCTGATGGAAGCATAGAATTTATAGGACGTATAGACCATCAAGTAAAAATAAGGGGCTTTAGAATAGAACTAGGAGAAATAGAAAACGAACTATTAAAGCACAATAAAATAAGAGAAGCCATAGTAATAGCAAAAGAAGATAATAGTGGCAATAAGTATCTATGTGGATACATAGCAGGAGAAGTAGAAATAAGCAACAAAGAATTGAGAGAACATTTATCAAAGAATCTTCCAGAATACATGATACCATCATACTTTATAAAGCTTGACAAGCTACCATTAACAGCAAATGGAAAGGTAGACAGGAAAGCACTGCCAGAGCCTGATGGAAGCATAAGCACAGGAGCAGAATATGTTGCACCAAGCAGTGAAATAGAAGAAAAATTGGTAAACATATGGAGTGAAGTATTAGGAATAGAAAAAATAGGAATTAATGATAACTTCTTTGAGCTAGGTGGACACTCTTTAAAGGCAATAAATATATCAGCAAAAATTAACAAGGAACTAAATGTGTCAGTACCTTTAAGAGAGCTGTTTAAAACACCTACAATAAAGGGCATAGCAAACTATGTAGAAGGCACAAAGCAAAGCATATATAGCTCGATAGAGCCAGCTGAAGAAAAAGAGTATTACCCATTATCTTCAGCCCAGAAGAGAATGTACACCTTACAGCAGTTCGAAGAAAACAGTACAAGCTACAACATACCAATGGTTATGACTATAGAAGGAGAGCTTGACAAGACTAGGCTTGAGGAAGTCTTTAATAAGCTAATACAAAGACACGAAGCATTAAGAACCTCATTTGAGGTAATAGATGGAGAACCAGTACAGATAATACATAATGAAATAAACTTTAAAATAGAGTATACAGAGACAGACAAAGCGAAGGCTGGAGAAATAGCAGCAGAATTTGTAAAAGCCTTTGATTTAGGCAAAGCACCACTAATCAGAGTGGGATTAGCTAGAATCAATGACAAAGAATATATACTAATGATAGATATGCACCATATAATCTCTGACGGTGTATCTATGGGAATATTAACTAAGGAATTTATAGAGCTATATGATGGCAAAGAACTGGCTGAGCTAAGAATCCAATACAAAGATTTTGCAGCATGGCAAAATGATTTGTTTAAATCAGGAGAAATTAAAAAACAAGAAGAATATTGGCTAAAGGCATTTGATGGAGAAGTGCCTGTGCTTAACATGCCAACAGACTACCAAAGACCAAGCATACAGAGTTTTGAAGGAAATAACATCAACTTTGAACTAAATGAAGATCTGACAGATAAGCTAAAGCAAATAGCAAAGGAAACAGGAAGTACCATGTACATGGTGCTGTTATCAGCCTGTACTGTCCTATTATCAAAATACAGTGGACAAGAGGATATAATAATAGGAAGCCCTATAGCAGGCAGACCTCATGCTGATTTAGAGAGCATAATGGGTATGTTTGTAAACACCATAGCTATGAGAAATTATCCAGAGAACCAAAAGACCTTCAAGGAATTCTTGACAGAAGTCAAGGCAAGCTCACTGCAAGCCTTTGAAAACCAAGACTACCAATTTGAAGAATTAGTAGACAAGTTAAACAAAACAAGAGATCTAAGCAGGAATCCAGTGTTTGACGTAATGTTTACTATGCAGAACATAAACACAGGTGAAATGCAACTAGAGGGGCTTAGCTTCAAACCTTATGAAATTGATAATAACATAGCTAAATTCGATATGACTATTATAGCTACAGAGCTAAGCAATACAATACAATTAAGTCTTAACTACTGCACGAGACTATTTAGCAAACAAACAATAGAAAACATGAGCAAGCATTTAATAAGTATATTAAACAGCATAGCAAGCAATACAAATCTAGGACTATCAGAAATAGAAATGCTGACAGAGGAGGAAAAACATCAACTACTTGTAGAATTTAACAATACAAAAGCAGAATATCAAAAGGATAAAATAATACAACAGCTATTTGAAGAACAAGTAGAAAAAACACCAAATAATATAGTAGTAGTATATAAAGAAGAAAAGCTAACCTATAAAGAACTAAACGAAAAAGCAAATATAATAGCAAGGATACTAAGAAATAAGGGAATAAAACAAAATGAAATAGTAGGAATAATGGTAGAAGGTTCAACAGAGATGATAGTAGGAATACTAGGCATACTAAAAGCAGGAGCAGCATACCTGCCAATAGATTCTAAATATCCTACAGACAGAATAGACTACATGATAAAAGACAGCAAAACGAGAATATTACTAACAGACTTCCAACCGACAGAAATAGTAAATGAGAATATAGAGCTAATACTACTAAAGGATGAAAACCTATATAAGGGTGAAAATACCAACTTGGAAATAATAAATACACCAAGAGATATAGCCTATGTTATATACACCTCGGGAAGCACAGGAAAGCCAAAAGGAGTAATGATAGAGCATAGAGCCTTGATTAACCTGAGTAAATGGCATATTGACTATTATGGAGTAACAGAAGCAGACAACAGTACAAAATATGCAGGGTTTGGGTTTGATGCATCGGTATGGGAGATATTCCCCTACATAATAACAGGTGCAGCAATACACATAATAGACGAAGAAATAAAGCTAGACATAGAAAAACTAAATGAATATTATAATAATAACGATATAACAATAAGCTTCCTGCCAACACAAATCTGTGAGCAATTTATGAAGCAGGAAAACAAATCGTTAAGATACCTATTAGCAGGAGGAGACAAGCTAAGGTATTTTGAAGGAAAGAAATACAAAGTAGTAAATAACTATGGACCAACAGAGAACACAGTAGTAACAACAAGCTTTATAGTGGACAAGGAATATGACAATATACCAATAGGAAAACCAATATCAAATACACAAATATACATATTGGACAAGACAAATAAACTACAAGCAATAGGAGTACCAGGAGAGCTATGTATAGCAGGAGAAAGCTTAGCAATAGGATACCTAAACAATACCGAGCTGACAGCAGAGAAATTTATAGAAAACCCATTTGATAAAGGTAAAAGACTATACAAATCAGGAGACTTGGCAAGATGGCTGCCTGATGGGAACATAGAATTCTTAGGAAGAATAGATAGTCAAGTGAAGGTAAGAGGCTACAGGATAGAGCTAGGAGAAATAGAGACTAGAATTCTAAGTTATGAGGGAATAGAAGAAACAACAGTAATAGCAAGAGAAGAAAAAAGTGGGAACAGCTATTTATGTGCTTATATAAGTGGAATTAGGGAATTTACAATTAGTGAATTAAGAGAGTATTTAGCAAAAGAGCTTCCAGAATATATGGTGCCAGCATACTTCATACAGCTAGACAAGCTGCCACTAACAGCAAATGGAAAGATAGACAGAAAAGCACTACCAGAACCTGATGGAAGCATAGCTACTGGAGCAGAATATGTTGCACCAAGCAATGAAATAGAAGATAAGTTGGTAAGCATATGGAAAGAAGTATTAGGCATAGAAAAAATAGGAATAAACGACAACTTCTTTGAGCTAGGGGGACACTCTCTAAAGGCAATGAATGTGACTAGCAAAATTAAAAAAGCAATAGGCATAGATATACCATTAAAAGAATTATTTACTACTCCAACAATAAAACGACTTTCAGAGTATATAAGCAATAATGAATTTGGAGATCAAAAAGCTACACCGGATGATATAGTGCTTATTAAGAAGGGCAGTAAAAAAGCTAAAAACGTTTTCATTGTTCACGATGGAAGTGGAGATATAAGTGGCTATATAGAGCTTTGCAATAGCATGAATAATGATTGTAATTATTGGGGTATAAGAGCTAAGAAGCCTACTGGATATTATCCAACTAATATAACAATAGAGGAAATGGCAAGTAGATATATAGAAAAAATATATAATATACAACCAGAAGGAAGCTATAACCTGGTGGGCTGGAGTCTTGGCGGAGTTATAGTCTTTGAAATTGCAAGGTTAATGGAAGATACTGGTAAGAAGCTTGAAAAGTTAATAATGATTGATGCGCCAGCTCCAAAAACAAATATTGTAAATAGAATTATAAAAAACACAAACAAATTTAGTCTTGAAGCAGAAAAGAAGGTTGCTAAGCTGTTTACTGCCGATAACCAAATAGAAGCTAAAATCAAGTCAGCTACCTCTGTGGAAGAATTATGGCAGCAAATAATTGAGTACTATGAGCAAAACAATTTAGATATAGAGAATATTAAACAATCGGAAATAAGGAAGCTTGCAATCTTCATACCTGAATATGAAAGCATAGAAATTAGAGAACTGGTGTATAACCTGAACTATATTAGAGCCTTGAACATGTCATCAGATGAATACATGCCGAAGAACAAAATTAATACACAGATGTATATGTTTGAAGCAAGTGAAAATAACATGAACGATAAAAAGGCTTGGGATAAATTCTTAGCACACAAAATGATTTCTGAAAGAATGCCAGGCAATCACTTTACCATGATGCAGGGACAAAATGTACTAAAGCTGGCAGCAAAAGTTACGGAATTGTTGGAAAGCTAACAGAATTTTAAGCTTTAAGGGAAAGGTATTATTAGATAATATCTTTCCTTAAACTACATAATAGCAATTAATGAATATTTTTAAAATACAAAACAAAAAGAGGAGGAAGGTAAGTATGGAGATTAAAGAAAAGAAATTTTACAATTTAACTCATGCGCAAAAAAGAATTTGGTACATAGAAAAGATTAACTCGGATTCTCAGATTCATAATCTCGGAGGTTGTCTTAGAATTCAACAAAGCATATGTGTGGACAAGCTAGACGAGACGATTAACATCTTAGAAGAGAAAAATGATGCTTTAAGAATTAGATTAGTAGAAAAAGAGGGACAACCGGTTCAATATATACAAGAATATGAAAAGTATAAAATTGATTTTTTTGATTTTAGCAGCTGTGAAAAACCAGAAATAGAATGTCTTAAATGGGCACATGATCTATTTGAGCAAAAATTTATATTAGAAGATAGCCCATTGGCTTATTATGCAATATACAAAGTTGATGATAATAATTTTGGAATATTTCTAAAAATCCACCATATTGTTGCTGATGGCTGGTCAGTTGGAATAATGCAAAAACAGGTATGTGAGATATACAATCAATTAATTAATCACGAAAATATCGAGTTTGAAGAAGCTTGTTCATATGTGGATATTATTGAAAAAGAAAATGTTTATTTAGAGTCAGATAAGTTTACAAAAAACAAAAACTTTTGGGATGAAAAGTTTAAAGATATACAGGACGAGCATTTATATAATGGCTCTATAAATATACAAGGCAATAGAAAGACTTATACCTTAGATAATGATTTTTCTGATGAAATTTGGAGTTTTCTAAAAGATAACAAATGTTCATTAAACACATTTTTCACTGCGATTTTGTTGATATATATAAATAAAACTATATATCAGAGGGATATAGTTATTGGGACACCGGTATTTAACAGATCAGGGAATAAGGAAAAGAACACAATTGGAATGTTCACCAGTACAATGGCTGTAAAATATAACTTGGATACCGAATTATCAATAAAAGAATTGGTTACCTCAATAAATAGAGAAATTAAAATTTGCTTTGTTAATCAACGATATCCTTATGATCTATTAATTGGGGACTTAGAATTAAACAAAAAAGGCTATGATAGCTTATTTAAAATGTGTGTAAATTATTATAACTCAAAATTATTTGAAGTTGATGGTATGGGTTTAGAGCTTGATGAATTTTACAATGGAAATCAAAGCTATTCCATGCAATTAATTATTCAGGAATGGGATAAAGGCAGAATAACATTAAACTTTGACTATAAGACAGATGAATACACAGAACAAGATATAGCTATAATGTACAATTGTATGAATAATATTATTAAACAGATTTTCCAGAATACAAGCTGTAATATAAAAGATATAAAATTGCTTAGTGAGGATGAAATCAACTATAAGATACACACCTTAAATTCTACTTATAGCGATTATCCAACAGATAAAACAATATATGAATTGTTTGAAGAACAGGTAAAAAATACTCCTGATAATATTGCAGTAGTATTTGAAGCTTTGCAATTAACCTACAGAGAATTAAACGAAAAAGCAAATCAAATGGCATACTATCTACGAGAACAAGGTGTAAAGAGACAAACAATGGTAGGAATTCTGCAAACTCATTCCCTAGAGCTAGTTATAAGCATTTTGGCAGTATTAAAAGCTGGAGGGGCTTACCTGCCCATTGATCCGGCATATCCTTCTGAGAGAATTAATTATCTTATGGAGGACTCAAAATGCTTAATGCTATTGACCAACCTTGAAATAGATAGTGCTGTTAACTTTGATAAGAAAATATTGAATGTAAAAAATATAGAGGTAGACTCATATAGCAAGGAAAACCTAACAAAAGTGAATGAGCCAAAGGATTTGGTTTATGTCATATATACTTCAGGTTCTACAGGAAAGCCCAAAGGGGTAATGCTGGAACACAGAGGCTTAGTAAATTATGCATGTTGGGCTAAAAAAATGTATTTAAAGGGCAAAACTGAAGTAATTGCACTTTATTCTTCCATAGCCTTTGATTTAACAGTTACCTCGATATTTATGCCTTTAATCTCAGGCAGTAAAATAATAATCTATGATAATGATGAAAACGAATTTGTTTTATATAAAATTTTAAGAGAAAATAGGGCAACCGTTGTGAAGCTTACCCCTGCACATTTGACCTTGCTTAAGGACTTGGACAATAAAGCCTCAAATATAAAAAGGTTTATAGTAGGAGGCGAAGACTTAAAGGTTAGCTTGGCAAAGGAAACCTATGATAGTTTTGATGGAGATATAGAAATATTTAATGAGTATGGACCTACTGAAACTGTAGTCGGATGCATGATATACAAATATGATGTATTAGAGGACAAAGCTATCTCAGTACCAATAGGATATCCAGCAGAAAATGTTCAGATATATATATTAGATAATGAGTTTAATGCAGTACCTACTGGAATTACCGGGGAGCTTTATATATCAGGAGATGGAGTAGCGAGAGGATACTTGAATAATGAGAAACTTACCAATGAAAGATTTATAGACAATCCATTTATAAAAGGTAAGAAGATGTATAAAACAGGCGATACAGCACGATACCTTGAAAATGGGGCTATTGAGTATATTGGTAGAAGTGACAATCAAGTCAAAATAAGAGGTCATCGAATCGAAATTGGCGAAATAGAAAAATATTTATTAGAGAATGAAAATGTCAAGGATGCTGTTGTAGTATATAAGAAAATTCCTTCTGGAGTTGACTTACTAAATGCCTACATAGTAAGGAATGGAGAAATCACAGAATCAGAAATAAAAAAATGGCTTATAAGATTTTTGCCTAAATATATGATTCCAACTAATTTTATATTTATGGACATTCTGCCTTTGACAGTAAATGGGAAAATAGATCATAACATGCTGCCTGAGGTTGATAATACAGAGAATGAAAAGATCTTTATGAAGTATGAAAATGAAATTGAAAAAGAAATTGTAGAAGTAATGGAAGAAATTTTACGTATTGAAAATATAAGCATGAATGATAATTACCACCAAATTGGAGGAGATTCAATAAAGGCGATTCAGATTTCTTCAAAGCTTAAAAACAGTGGTTTAGAGTTAAAGGTAAAGGATATATTGACCTATGATACTATTGGTGAGATAGCAGCGTGTGCTGAAATTGCTCAAAAGAATATAGCTGTCGATCAGAATGAATGTGTAGGTGAGATTTTCAGAACACCAATTATAGAATGGTTTTTTAAACAAGACTATAAAAATGAAAGCTACTACAATCAATATATCTTATTAGAAACAAAATTATCTCTGGATATAAATAAAGTCAAAATTGCTGCAAATAAATTAATAGAACATCATGATATATTGAGAATTAACTATAACAGAGCTACTGATAAGCTGTATTATAACAATAAGTACTTAGTAAGCAATGAGGTTGTACAGTATGTTGATTTATCAGATTATTCATATGATGAGCAAGAAAAGAAAATAAAAGAGTTAAGAAGTGAGATTAATGGAGCTTTTGATATAGAGAATAAAATTTTATTTAAGCTTTATATTTTTGATTTAGGTAATAAAGGACAAGTTCTATTATTCTCAGCCCACCATTTAGTAGTTGATGGGGTGTCATGGAGAATAATTATTGATGATTTCTTTGCCATATTAAAGCAGCTAGATAATAATGAGGATATAAGCCTACCGTTAAAAACATATTCTTTTAAAACATGGACTAAACAGTTACAAGAGTATAGCAAAAACAATTTTGATAATGAAAAGGAATATTGGGAAGGACTTGAAGACAAATACACCTCATACCCAGTAGATTTCTGTGAAGAACAGGATACTGTAAAAAGCGCTGCTATCCTGCATAGCTATATAGAGGATTTTGACTTAGATGCTTTTATAAAAAAGGCAAATGAAATTTATAATATTGAATTAAATGAAGTGTTAACTATAGCACTAATACTTACTATTAATAAGCTTAAGAATTATCGCGATGTAGTAATAGAGCTTGAAAGGCATGGAAGAGAAGCTATCAACGATTATACTGATATATCAAGGACTGTTGGATGGTTTACAAGTATGTATCCTGCTTACTTTAGCGTACCTGACAATGACTTGGACAGTAACATCAAATTATTAAAGGAACAGCTAAAGAACATACCTGGCAAGGGCTTTAATTATAGTATTCTAAAATATCAAAAGCATGAGCTAAAAGAAAACAACAATAAATATATACGATTAAACTATTTAGGAGATTTTGACAACATCATAAACAGTGAATCACTAAGCTTATCTAATATTGAATTTGGATTGGATAGTGATGCAGAGAATAGTCTAACAGCTATTATGGATATTACAGCTATGATTGTAAATAAAAAACTGAAATTAACTATTACATATAGTAAAAACCGATTTAAAAGAGAAACAATTGAGAGCTTTATTTATAGTTATAAAGAAATATTGAAGCAAATATATGAATTCTGTTTCGATAAGGATATTAAGGAGTTTACTCCATCAGATTTTGATGCAGTGAATATTTCACAGGATGACTTAGATTCACTGTTTGAGTAAAAATATTTGTTCTTAAATTTTAAAAGACTAATTGAGATTATTGCAGCACAAGCATTGAATAACTTGCTATGTCCATTGTATAATAAATACAATGGACAGGTAGGTGCAAGAGAAATATTTCTATACTATGCAATGAAAAAAGCTTGTCACATATGTAATTACAAGTGACAATATTTTCACTATATTCATTTACTATCTTAAAGGATATTTATAAGATTCTTAAGTGCTCTGGTGAAAAAATTAGCCAAAATAAGATACCATATATATGAATAATCATATGGGAGGGTGAATTAAATGTTTGACAAAAGTAATTTTAAAGACATATACAGTCTATCTCCAATGCAGCAGGGAATGCTGTTTCACTCTATTATGGATGGTGCTTCTGGTGCATATTTTGAACAGAGCAGACTGAAAATAATGGGGCAAATAGATATAAAGATATTTGAAAGAAGCTTTAACTATATAATAGAGAAATATGATATCCTAAGAACGGTATTTCTATATGAAAAAGTAAGTCAGCCTGTGCAAATCGTTCTAAGAAAGAGAATAGGAAATATTTGCTACAATGATATGTCTGCTCTCAAGGAAGAAGAAAGAAAAACATATATAGAAGACTTTATAAAGAAAGATAAAATGCAGGGCTTTAAGCTTTCTATAGATCTACCAATGAGAATAGCAGTGATAAAAACAGGCGAAAAAGAATATGAGATTATCTGGAGCTATCACCACATAATAATGGATGGCTGGTGTCTAGGTATAATAATGAGTGAGTTTTTCAAAGCTTATACCCTGCTTGGAAAGGGCAAGGAAATAAGTGCTGTCAATAATTATCCATATAGCGACTATATAAAATGGCTAAAGAAGCAGAACAAGGAAAAAGCATTAGACTATTGGAAAAACTATCTTGAAGACTATGAACAGCAAGCATCCGTACCAAGATTGCATAAAAAATCAATCGACAATACATATTTACAATGTGACACTCAATTTGAGCTAGATGAAGCTATAACAGAAAAACTTGTAAAACTGGCAAGAGAGAATCAGATTTCTCTAAACATAATTATCCAGACAATATGGGGAATACTTCTCCAAAGATATAACAACACAAATGATGTAGTGTTTGGGGCTGTAGTATCAGGCAGACCCCCTGAAGTAGTTGGCATTGAAAGTATGGTAGGCTTGTTTATAAATACCATACCTGTCAGAATACAAAAAGATGAGATAAGCTTCATTGAGCTTTCTAAAAAAGTACAAGAAAATGCTTCAAAATCAATGGCATATGATTATATGCCATTGGCAGATGTGCAAGCAAGCAGTAATCTAAAGAACAATTTATTTGACCATATTATAGTGTTTGAGAACTATCCTATGGACAAGCAGATAAGCAGTATGGAAAGCAGTCAAGAATTAGGTTTCTCAATACAAAACTATGAAATATTTGAACATACAAACTATGATTTTAGTCTGGGAATTATACCAGGCGAAACCATTAAATTTAAATTTACACACAATGAAAATATTTATAGCAAAGAACTCATAGAGCAAATAAGCAATAATTTTAAAATGATTATAGACCAAATCTTAGAGAAACCAGATATGAACACAGCAAAAATTAGTATAGTTGATGATAAACAAAAGCATCAACTACTTGCAGACTTTAACAACACAAAAGCAGACTATCCAAAGGAAAAGGCAATACACCAATTGTTTGAGGAGCAAGCGAATAGAACTCCTGATAACATAGCAGTAGTATATGAGGATAATCAACTTACCTACAAAGAGCTAAACGAAAGATCAAATCAGCTTGCAAGGTTACTAAGGGATAAGGGAGTAGTGCCTGACAGTATAGTAGGGATAATGGCAGAGCGTTCCTTAGAGATGATAGTAGGTATAGTAGCCATATTAAAAGCAGGCGGAGCATACATGCCAATAGATCCAGAATATCCACAGGATAGAATAGAGTACATGCTAGAGGACAGCGGAACCAAAGTACTGCTTACCCAATTAGCACTAAAGGATAAAGTCAGCGCTAATAGAGAAATGATATTTCTAGATGATAAATATATATACCAAGGCTTAAGCAATGACCTTATAAAAATAAATCACGTAGAAAATTTAATGTATGTAATATATACCTCGGGCAGTACAGGAAAGCCAAAAGGGGTTACATTACCACATAAAACCTTAAACAACCTAATAAACTTTGAATACCAAAAGACAAATATAGATTTTAAAACAAAGGTGTTACAATTTACAACTATAAGCTTCGACGTATTCTGTCAGGAAGTATTTTCGACACTCTTATGTGGTGGAGAATTGAATATACCAACAAGAGAGACAAGGAATGATACAAATAAACTGCTTAAGTTCATAGCTGGAAAAAGAATTGAAGTAATATTTATGGCAACTGCATATTTTAAATATATAGCAAGTCAACCAGAGTATCTGCAAGCTTTATCAAGTAGCATAAAGCATATAATAGTTGCAGGAGAACAACTGTTAGTAACAGATGAACTAAGAAAATACTTAAGAGAGACAAAGGTGAATTTGCATAATCACTATGGCCCTTCAGAGACCCATGTAGTAACAACATATATAGTGAATTGTGAAAGTGATATATCCGAGCTTCCGCCAATAGGAAAACCAATAAGCAATTCAACAGCATACATAGTAGACAAATACAACAACTTGCAGCCAATGGGAGTTGTAGGAGAATTATGTCTAGCAGGAGATGTATTGGCAAGGGGATACTTAAACAGACCAGAATTAACAGCAGAAAAGTTTGTAGAAAACCCCTTTGAGCCAGGAACAATAATGTATAGGACAGGAGACCTAGCAAGACGGTTGCCTGATGGAAATATTGAATTCTTAGGAAGGATAGACCATCAAGTAAAGATAAGGGGCTTTAGAATAGAGCTTGGAGAAATAGAAAATAAGCTTCTGAGCCATGAAGCAGTGAAAGAAACTGTAGTAATAGCAAAAGAAGATAAAAGTAGAAATAAATATCTATGTGCATATGTAGTAGGTGAAAAAGAACTGACAGCATCAGAGCTAAGACAACATCTATTCAAGGAATTACCTGACTACATGATACCATCATACTTCATACAACTAGAGAAGCTGCCATTGACACACAATGGAAAGGTAGACAGAAAGGCTTTACCAGAACCAGATGGAAATATAACTACAGGAACAGAATATGAAGCACCAAGAAATAGTACAGAAGAAGTGTTGGAAGCAATATGGAGTGAAGTACTTGGAGTAGAAAAAATAGGAATCAATGATAATTTCTTTGAGCTAGGAGGGCATTCATTAAAAGCAACAAGCCTAGCTGGAAAGATACATAAGGTGCTGAATGTAGAAGTGCCTTTAAAAGAAATATTTAACAATCCCACAATAAAAGGAATATCAGAGTACATTAAAGGCAGTGAAGAAAACATTTATTCGTCAATAGAGCCAGTAGAAGAAAAAGAATACTACGAGATGTCATCAGCACAAAAGAGAATATATACACTGCAGCAGTTTGATATAAATAGTACAAGCTACAACATGCCTGGAGTATTTGAGTTAGAAGGAGAGCTTGACAAGAGCAAGCTTGAAGAAGCCTTTAATAAGCTAATATTGAGGCATGAAGCACTAAGAACCAGCTTTGAGGTAGTAGAAGAAGAATTAACACAGAAAGTACACAAGGAAGCAGAATTTAATATAGAACACTACAAGGCAGAAGAAGCTAACGAAATAGAAGATATAGTAAAGAACTTCATAAGAGCATTTGAACTGTCAAAAGCACCACTACTTAGAGTAGCACTAATTAAAATCAAGGATAACAAACATATACTAATGCTAGACATGCACCATATAATCTCTGATGGTGTATCGCTAGGAATACTAACCAAGGAATTCATGGAGTTATATGAAGGCAAAGAGCTTACTGAGCTAAGAGTTCAATATAAAGACTTTGCAGCATGGCAGAATAGACTATTTAAATCAGAAGAAATAAAGAAGCAAGAAGAATATTGGCTAAAGGCATTTGAGGGAGAAGTGCCTGTGCTTAATATGCCTACAGACTATCAAAGACCAAGCATACAAAGCTTTGAAGGAGATAACGTCAACCTTGAGCTAAGTGAGGAGCTGACAAACAAGCTAAAGCAAATAGCAAAGGAAACAGGAAGTACCCTGTACATGGTGCTGTTATCAGCCTGCAATGTATTACTATCAAAATACAGCGGACAAGAGGATATAGTAATTGGAAGTCCTATAGCAGGAAGACCACATGCTGATTTACAAAACATAATGGGTATGTTTGTAAACACACTAGCTATCAGAAACTATCCTGAGAGCAACAAGACCTTCAAAGGATTGTTAGAAGAAGTAAAGGCAAATTCACTACAAGCCTTTGAAAACCAAGACTATCAATTTGAAGAGCTAATAGACAAGTTAAACATAACAAGAGACCTAAGCAGGAACCCACTATTTGATGTAATGTTCTCAATGCAGAACATGGATGCAGGGGAGCTTCAAATAGAAGGACTTAAATTCAAGCCCTATGAAGCAAGTAATAACGTAGCAAAATTTGATATGACTATTACAGCTACAGAATTAGGCAAAATAATGTTGTTATCACTAAACTACTGCACAAAACTATTTAACAAACAGACCATAGAGAACATGAGCAAACACCTAATAAACATACTAAACAGCATAGCAAACAATACAAACCTAAGACTGTCAGAGCTAGAAATGTTATCAGAAGAAGAAAAGTATCAGTTGCTTGTAGAATTTAACAATACAAAAGCAGAATATCCAAAGGATAAAACTCTCTGTCAACTGTTTGAACAACAAGCAGTAGAAACCCCTAACAATATAGCTGTAATGTATGGAGAAGAAGCAATAACCTATAGGGAATTGGACATAAAATCAAATCAATTAGCAAGAACCCTAAGAGAAAAGGGTGTAAAACCAAATAGCATCGTTGGAATAATGGTAGAGCGATCCTTTGAGATGATAGTTGGTATAATGGGAATTCTAAAGGCTGGCGGAGCATATCTACCAATAGACCCAGAATATCCAGAAGATAGAATAAGCTACATTCTTGAAGATAGCAAGACAGAACTACTTTTGACACAGGGTAAATATATAAACAAGGTAGAGTTTGCTGGTGAAATATTAAACTTAGAAAATGAACAAAGCTATACAAATGAAGAAACTAAGCTAGATAATATAAATTCACCAAAGGATTTAGCATATGTAATATATACATCTGGATCAACTGGAAAGCCAAAAGGAGTAATGATAGAGCATGAAAGTGCAGTAAATATATTATCTGAAATGGAAAGGAATTATCCATTAGCAAAGGACGATGTATATTTGCTAAAGACCTCCTATACCTTTGACGTATCCGTTACAGAGATATTTGGCTGGTTTGTAGGAAAAGGAAAACTAGCTATATTAAAGCCTGGGGATGAAAAAGATGTAAACGAAATATTAAATGCCATAGAAAAATACAAGGTAACACATATAAATTTTGTACCATCAATGTTGAATATACTGTTAGAAGGATTAGATGAAGAAAATGTCAATAAAACTAGTAGCTTAAAATATGTATTTGCAGCTGGAGAAGCTTTAACAAAAGAAACCATAAACAGATATCAAAAGCTAATAACAACAGCTAGACTAGAAAATATATATGGACCAACAGAAACAACAATCTATGTTACAAAATATTCACTAAAAAATTTAGATAAAGATGCAAAAAAAATACCAATAGGAAAGCCATTAAGTAACATAAAGGCATATATAATAGATAAGAATAGAAAGCTTCAGCCAGTAGGAATCCAAGGAGAACTATGTTTTGCAGGCGTTGGGTTAGGAAGAGGATACCTAAATAGACCAGAGCTAACAGCAGAAAAGTTTGTGGAAAATCCATTTGCTCAGGGGGAGAAACTGTATAAAACAGGGGACTTAGCAAGATGGTTACCTGATGGAAATATAGAGTTTTTAGGAAGAATAGATCATCAAGTAAAGATAAGAGGCTTTAGAATAGAGCTGGGAGAAATAGAAAGCCAGCTATTAAAATATGAGGGAATTAGTGAAGTAATTGTAATAGCCAAAGAGGATAAGGGCGGAAGTAATTACTTATGCGGTTATATTTGCGGAGAAAGAGAATATAGCATAAGTGAGTTAAGAGAACACTTATCAAAAGAATTGCCAGAATATATGATACCATCATACATAGTACAACTGGACAAACTGCCCCTATCAGCAAATGGAAAGGTAGACAGAAAAGCCTTACCTGAGCCTGATGGAAGTATAACAAAAGGAGTAGAATATGCTGCTCCAAGAAATGAAATAGAAGAAAAGTTAGCGGCAATATGGAGTGAAGTATTAGACATAAAAAAAGTAGGAATAAACGATAATTTCTTTGAGCTAGGAGGACATTCCTTAAAGGCAATAAATATAACAGCAAAAATTAACAAGAAACTAAATGTGTCAGTACCTTTAAGAGAAATGTTTGAAACACCGACAATAAAGGGCTTAGCTCGCTATGTAGAAGGAACAAAACAAAGCATCTATAGCAAAATTGAACTAGTGGAGGAGAAAGAGTATTACTCATTATCCTCAGCTCAAAAGAGAATGTACACCTTACAGCAATTTGAAGAAAACAACATAAGCTATAACATGCCAATGATTATGACTTTAGAAGGAGAACTTGACAGGAATAAGCTTGAAGAAACCTTTGACAAGCTAGTACAAAGACATGAAGCTCTAAGAACCTCATTTGAAGTAATAGAGGGAGAACCGGTACAAGTAGTTCATAATGAAATAAGCTTTGCAATAGAGTACATAGAGTCTGACAAAGAAAAAGCAAAGAAGATAGCAGCAGAATTTGTAAAAGCTTTTGATTTAAGCAAAGCGCCATTAATCAGAGTGGCACTAACTAAGGTCAATGACAAAGAACATATACTAATGATAGACATGCCCCATATAATATCTGACGGTGTATCTATGGGAATATTGACTAAGGGATTTATTGAGCTATATGATGGCAAAGAATTAGCTGAACTAAGAATCCAATACAAAGACTTTGCAGCATGGCAAAATGAAATGTTTAAATCAGGAGAAATCAAAAAACAAGAAGAGTATTGGCTAAAGGCATTTGAGGGCGAAGTGCCTGTACTTAACATGCCAACAGACCACCAAAGACCAAGTATGCAAAGCTTTGAGGGAGACGACATAGACTTTGAGTTAAACGAAGAACTGACAGATAAGCTAAAGCAAATAGCAAAAGAAACAGGAAGTACTATGTACATGGTACTGCTATCCGCATACAATGTATTACTATCAAAATACAGCGGACAAGAAGATATAGTAATAGGAAGCCCAATATCAGGAAGACCTCATGCTGATTTAGAAAACATAATGGGTATGTTTGTAAACACGCTTGCTATGAGAAATTATCCTGAGAGCAATAAGACCTTCAAGGAGTTCTTGTCAGAAGTAAAGGCAAACTCATTACAAGCCTTTGAAAACCAAGATTGTCAATTTGAAGAATTGGTAGACAAGCTAAGCATAACAAGAGACTTAAGCAGGAATCCACTATTTGATGTAATGTTTGTTATGCAGAACATGGATGCAGGTGAAATCCAAATAGAAGGATTAAAGTTCAAGCCCTATGAAGTTGATAATAAAATAGCTAAGTTTGACATGACTATTACAGCTGTAGAATCAGGCAAAACAATAGGGTTAACATTAAATTATTGTACAAAGCTGTTTAACAAAGTGACAATAGAGAGATTATACAAGCATCTATATAATATATTAAAAGCAATAACAAGGGATCTCAATATAAAACTATCAGACATAGAAATGCTGACAGAAGATGAGACACACCAGTTATTAGTAGACTTTAATGATACGAAAACAGAATATACAAACAACAAAATGATACCTGAGTTGTTTGAAGAACAAGCAGCTAGAACCCCTGACAGCATAGCAGTAGTTTATCAAAGCAAACAGCTAACATACAGAGAGTTAAATGAGAAAGCAAATCAACTAGCAAGAGTATTACAGGAAAAGGGTGTAAAGCCTGAAAGCATAGTAGGGTTAATGGTAGACAGATCCTTAGATATGATAGTAAGCATAATGGCTATTTTAAAGGCTGGAGGAGCATATTTACCAATAGATCCAGAATATCCACAGGAAAGAATAGAATATATGCTGGAAGACAGTGGAGCACAATTATTAATAACAGATAAGCAACTACAAGAAAGAACAACATACAAGACAGATATAATTTTATTGGAAGATAATAAGTTGTATACTGGGGATTACAGCAATTTAGAAACAACTGTCAAACCAAACAACTTAGCATATGTGATATATACCTCTGGAACAACAGGAAAACCAAAGGGTGTAATGATAGAGCATATGAGTATGAGTGATACAATACAATGGAGAAAGAACGAGTATTCACTTGGCATAACGGATAAAGTGCTACAACTATTCTCATATGCATTTGATGGATTTGTGACCAGCTTCTTTACTCCAATATTATCTGGTGCTGCTGTAGTAATTGCAAGCTCAGATGAAGCAAAAGACCCAATAGCAATAAAGAAATATATAAGTAGAGTTGGTATAACCCATTTTATAAGCGTACCAAGCTTATACCAAGCAATAATAGAAGGTGCTAGTAAAAACGAACTATCATCCTTAAGAATAGTTACGTTAGCAGGCGAAAACATAACAGAGAATCTAATAAGAATGAGCAAAGAGTTAAGTGAAGAAATAGAGCTAGTAAACGAATATGGACCTACAGAAAACACTGTAGCATCAACAATAGCAAGAAACTTGCAGTGCAATACCAAAGTTACTATAGGCAAACCAATAGCAAATGCAAAGGTATACATACTAGACAAACATAATAATCTACTTCCAGCAGGAGTAGCAGGAGAGCTATGTGTATCAGGAAAGGGATTAGCCAGAGGCTACTTAAACAGAATAGAGCTAACAGCAGAGAAGTTTGTGGACAATCCATTTGAGACAGAAACAAAAATGTATAAAACAGGAGACTTGGCAAGATGGCTGCCTGATGGAAACATAGAATTCTTAGGAAGAATAGACAATCAAGTAAAGATAAGAGGCTTTAGAATAGAGCTAGGAGAAATAGAGAGCAAGCTTCTAAGTCATACAGAAATAAAGGAAGCAGTAGTAATAGACAAAGAGGACAGCAATAATAATAAATATCTATGCTCATATATAGCAGTAGAGAGAGAGCAGACTGTAGCAGAGCTAAGAGAATATTTATCAAAAGAGCTTCCAGAATACATGATACCATCATACATCATACAGCTAGATAAATTACCATTAACCGCAAATGGAAAGGTAGACAGAAAAGCACTACCTGAGCCTGATGGAAGCATAACCACAGGAGCAGAATATGTTGCACCAAGAAATGAAATAGAAGAAAAGTTAGTAAGCATATGGAGTGAAGTATTAGGCATAGAAAAAATAGGAATAAATGATAACTTTTTTGAGTTAGGTGGACACTCATTAAAGGCAATAAACATAGTAGCAAAAATTAGCAAGAAATTAAATGTATCAGTACCTTTAAGAGAGATGTTTAAAACACCTACAATAAAAGACTTAGCAAACTATGTAGAAGGAGCAAAGCAAAGCATATACAGCAGAATTGAGACTGTGGAGAAAAAAGAGTATTATCTATTATCCTCAGCTCAAAAGAGAATGTATACACTACAGCAATTTGAAGAAAATAGTACGAGCTATAACATACCAATGGTAATGACCCTAGAAGGAGAGCTTGACAAGAGCAAGCTAGAAAAAACCTTTGATAAGCTAATACAAAGACACGAAGCATTAAGAACTTCATTTGAAGTAATAGATGGAGAACCAGTACAAGTAGTTCATAATGAAATAAACTTTGAAATAGAGTACACAGAGTCTGACAAAGAAAGAGCAAGCAAAATAGCATCAGAATTTGTAAAATCCTTTGACTTAAGCAAAGCACCACTAATCAGAGTGGCACTAACTAAAATCAATGAGAAAGAACATATACTAATGATAGACATGCACCATATAATATCTGACGGTACATCTATGGGAATTTTGACTAAGGAATTTATGGAGCTATATGATGGCAAAGAGCTGCCTGAACTAAGAATCCAATACAAAGATTTTGCAATATTGCAAAATGAGCTATTTAAATCAGGAGAAATCAAAAAACAAGAAGAATATTGGCTACAGGCATTTGAAGGAGAAGTGCCTGTACTAAACATGCCAACAGACTACCAACGACCAAGCATGCAAAGCTTTGAAGGAGACAACATCAGCTTTGAACTAAATGAAGAGCTGACAAACAAGCTAAAGCAAATAGCAAAAGAAACAGGAAGTACCATGTACATGGTATTGCTATCAGCCTGCAATGTGATACTATCAAAATACAGCGGACAAGAGGATATAGTAATAGGAAGCCCTATAGCAGGAAGACCTCATGCTGATTTACAAAACATAATAGGTATGTTTGTAAATACTCTAGCTATGAGAAACTATCCTGAGAGCAACAAGACCTTCAAAGGATTGTTAGAAGAAGTAAAGGTAAATTCGCTACAAGCCTTTGAAAATCAAGACTATCAATTTGAAGAACTAATAGATAAGCTAAGCATAACAAGAGACCTAAGCAGAAATCCACTATTTGATGTAATGTTCTCAATGCAGAACATGGATGCAGGGGAGCTTCAAATAGAAGGATTAAAATTTAAACCCTATGAAATTGACAATAGCATAGCAAAGTTTGATATGACTATTACAGCTATAGAACTAAATAAAACAATAGGAATAAACCTAAACTACTGCAAGAATTTATTTAATAAACAAACAATAGAAAACATGAGTAAGCACTTAACAAATATATTAAACAGCATAGCGAATGATGCAAACCTAATGTTATCAAAGGTTGAAATGCTGTCAGAAGAAGAAAAACATCAAGTGCTTATAGACTTTAACAATACAGAAGCAGATTATCCAAAAGAAAAGACAATAAATCAATTATTTGAAGAACAAGTATATAAAACACCAGACAACATAGCAGTAGAGTATGAAAATACAAAGCTTACATATAAAGAACTAAATACAAAAGCAAACGAATTAGCAATGATATTACAAAAGAAGGGAGTAGAAGCAGACAGCATTGTAGGAATAATGATAGATAGATCCCTAGATATGATAGTAGGGATAATGGCAATACTAAAGGCTGGAGGAGCATATCTGCCTATAGACCCTGAATATCCAAAGGATAGAATAGAATACATGTTGTCTGATAGTAATACAAAGATATTGCTTACTCAATCATATTTAGCTAAAAATGTGGAGCTTGATGGAGAACTAATAATTATAGAAGATATACAATATTGTATGAAAGACAGCAATATTACAAAAACAAACAAAGCAACTGATTTGGCATATATCATATACACCTCAGGAAGTACTGGAAAACCAAAGGGAGTAATGATAGAACATAAATCAGTAGTTAATCTAGCGTACTCACAAATAAGCCAATTTAAAGTTGATGAAAAAGATAGGATATTGCAATTCTCAACTATTTGCTTTGATGCATCAATAGAACAGATATTTATAGCATTATTAAGCGGAGCTGCTTTAGTATTAATAAATAAAGATACATTATTAAATGTAGAGGCATTTGAAGAATATCTAATAGAACATGAAGTGACACATATACATACAGTACCAACATTTTTAAATAATATTAATTATAGAGAAGAATATAAAATTAAGCGAGTAGTAGCAGGGGGAGACATATGCTCTGTAAATTTAGCCAAATATTGGAGTGAACACTGCGATTTCTATAATGAATATGGACCGACAGAAACCACAATTACTAGTACCATGTTATTAGCTAATAATATTATGGAAACATCTAGTAGTTTATCTATAGGTAGACCATTAAATAATATAAAAGTATATATATTAGATAAAAATAACAATATTCAACCAATAGGAATACCAGGTGAACTCTATATAGCAGGCGATTGTCTAGCAAGAGGATATCTAAATAGACAAGAATTATCAGCAGAGAAGTTTATAGAAAATCCATTTGAGGCAGGAACTAAAATGTATAAAACTGGAGACCTTGCAAGGTGGTTGCCAGATGGAAACATAGAATTCTTAGGCAGAATAGATAGTCAAGTAAAGGTAAGGGGTTTTAGAATAGAGCTGGGAGAAATAGAAGCAAGAATTCTAAGCTATGAAGGAATAGAAGAGGCAATAGTAATAGCAAAGGTAGAAGAAAATGAAAATAGCTACTTGTGTGCATATATTACAGTAAATAAGGAATTTGCCATTAGTGAATTAAGAGAGTATTTAGCTAAAGGACTTCCAGACTATATGATACCAGCATATTTTATGCAACTGGAAAAGCTACCATTAACAGTAAACGGAAAGGTAGACAGAAAAGCACTACCTGAGCCTGATGGCAGTATAACTACAGGAACAGAATATGAAGCACCGAGAAATGAAATAGAAGAGGAACTGGTAAGTATATGGCAAGAAGTATTACGTTTACAAAAGGTAGGAATAAATGATAACTTCTTTGAGCTAGGTGGACACTCCTTAAAAGCAATAAATATAATAGCAAAAATTAGCAAGGAACTAAATGTATCAGTCCCTTTAAGGGAGCTGTTTAAAACACCTACGATAAAGGGACTAGCAAACTATGTAGAAGGCACAAAGCAAAGCATATACAGCAAAGTAGAGCCAGTGGAGAAAAAAGACTATTACCCACTATCCTCAGCTCAAAAGAGAATATATGCACTACAGCAATTTGAAGAAAACAACATAAGCTATAATATGCCAACTATCATAACTATTGAAGGAAGCTTAGAAAAAGAGAAGCTGGAAGAAACCTTTAAAAAGCTGATAAAAAGACATGAAGCATTTAGAACCTCCTTTGAACTAGTAGAAGGTGAGCCAGTTCAGGTAGTGCATAAGGAAGTAAGCTTTAAAATAGAGTACACAGAAGTAGACAAAGAAAAGGCAAGCGAAATAGCATTAGGGTTTGTAAAAGCATTTGACTTAAGCAAAGCACCACTAATCAGAGTGGAACTAGCTAAAATCAATGACAAAGAACATATACTTATGATAGACAATCATCATATAATATCTGACGGTATATCTATGGGAATCTTGACTAAGGAATTTATTGAGCTATAT
The DNA here is from genome assembly GCA_942492835.1 of uncultured Clostridia bacterium. Classification (GTDB taxonomy): domain Bacteria; phylum Bacillota; class Clostridia; order Lutisporales; family Lutisporaceae; genus GWB2-37-7. The sequence continues at coordinate 3,283,908 of OW818645.1, forward strand.
GATGGCAAAGAACTGCCAAAATTAAGAATACAATACAAAGACTTTGCAGTATGGCAAAATAAAATGTTTAAGTCTGGAGAAATTAAAAAGCAAGAAGAGTATTGGTTAAAGGCATTTGAGGGAGAAGTGCCTGTGCTTAACATGCCTATAGACTATCAAAGACCAAGCATACAAAGCTTTGAAGGGGATAGCGTAAGCATTGAGCTAGGTTACGAGCTGACAAGTAAACTAAAGCAAATAGCAAAAGAAACAGGAAGTACTATGTACATGGTACTGTTATCAGCCTGCAATGTATTACTATCAAAATATAGCGGACAAGAAGATATAGTAATAGGAAGTCCAATATCAGGAAGACCTCATGCTGATTTAGAAAACATAATGGGTATGTTTGTAAATACACTTGCTATTAGAAATTATCCAGAGAGCCAAAAGACCTTCAAGGAATTCTTGACAGATGTAAAAGCAAGTTCATTATCTGCTTTTGAAAATCAGGATTATCAATTCGAAGAGTTAATAGACAAGTTAAATATAACAAGAGATTTAAGCAGGAATCCGCTATTTGACATAATGTTCACTATGCAGAATATGAATGCAGGTGAAATGCAAATAGAAGGACTTAAATTTAAGCCCTATGAAATTGACAATAAAATAGCTAAGTTTGATATGACTATTTCAGCCACAGAACTAAATAAAACAATAATGTTATCTTTAAACTACTGTGCAAAGCTGTTCAATAAACAAACAATAGAAATCATGAGCAAACACTTAACAAATATACTAAACAGCATAGCAAGCAATACAAACCTAAGGCTATCAGAAGTTGAAATGCTATCAGAGGAAGAAAAGCATCAACTACTTGTAGATTTTAACAATACAAAATCAGAATATCCAAGAGAAAAAATAATACAGCAACTATTTGAAGAACAAGTAGCAAAGACACCTGATAACATAGCAGTCGTATATAAGAAGGATAAGCTAACCTATAAAGAACTAAATGAAAAGGCAAATAGAATAGCAAGGATACTAAGAAACAAGGGAGTAAAGCAAAATGAAATAATAGGAATAATGATAGAAGGCGGAGCAGAAATGCTCATAGGAATACTAGGCATACTAAAAGCAGGAGCAGCGTACCTGCCAATAGATCCTAAATATCCTACAGACAGAATAACCTACATGATAGAAGACAGCAAAACAAGAATATTGCTGACCGACTTCCAGCCAAAAGATATGATAGGTGAAAATACAGAGCTAATACTACTAAAAGATAAAGAGCTATATAAAGGTGAAAATACAAACTTAGAAATAATAAATACACCAAAGGACATAGCCTATGTGATATACACCTCTGGAAGTACAGGAAAGCCAAAGGGAGTAATGATAGAACATAACTCCTTGATAAACTTGAGTAAATGGCATATCGACTATTACAAAGTAACAGAAGAAGACAACAGTACAAAATATGCAGGCTTTGGCTTTGACGCATCAGTATGGGAGATATTCCCTTACATAATAGCAGGAGCAGCATTACACATAATAGATGAAGAAATAAAGCTAGACATAGAAAAATTAAATGAATACTACAATGAAAACAAAATAACAATAAGCTTCTTACCGACACAAATCTGTGAACAATTTATGAAGCAGGAAAACGAATCTCTAAGATACCTGTTAGCAGGAGGAGACAAGCTAAGATACTATGAAGGAAAGAAATACAAAGTAGTAAATAACTACGGACCAACAGAGAACACAGTAGTAACAACAAGCTTTGTAGTTGATAAGGAATATGACAATATACCAATAGGAAAACCAATAGCAAACACACAAATATATATAATAAACAAAGAAAATGAGCTTCAGCCAATAGGCATACCAGGAGAACTATGTATAGCAGGAGAAGGAATCGCAAGAGGATACCTAAACAGAGATGGATTAACAGCAGATAAATTCATAGAAAACCCATTTGCAAAAGGTCAAAAGCTGTACAAAACAGGAGACTTAGCAAGGTGGCGACCTGATGGAAATGTAGAATTTTTAGGCAGAATAGATAATCAAGTAAAGATAAGAGGCTATAGAATAGAGCTAGGAGAAATAGAGACTAGAATTCTAAGCTATGAAGGAATGGAAGACGCAATAGTAATAGCGAGAGAAGAAGAAAGTGGGAACAGCTATTTATGTGCATATATAAGTGGTATTAGAGAGTTTGCTATTACTGAACTAAGAGAGTATCTATCAAAAGAGCTTCCTGAATATATGATACCAGCATATATTATACAGCTTGACATGCTGCCACTAACAACAAATGGAAAGGTAGACAGAAAAGCACTGCCAGAGCCTGATGGAAGCGTAACCACAGGAACAGAATATGTTGCACCAGAAAGTGAAATAGAAGAAAAGCTGGTAAGCATATGGAGTGAAGTATTAGATATACAAAAAGTAGGAATAAATGATAACTTCTTTGAGCTAGGAGGACACTCCTTAAAGGCAATAAATATTTCAGCAAAAATTAGCAAGGAATTAAATGTATCAGTACCTTTAAGAGAGATGTTTAAAACACCTACAATAAAGGGCTTAGCAAACTATGTAGAAAGCACAAAGCAAAGCATATACAGCAGAATAGAGCCAGTGGAGGAAAAAGACTATTACCCACTATCCTCAGCTCAAAAGAGAATGTACACCTTACAACAATTTGAAGAAAATAACATAAGCTATAACATACCAACTATCATAACTATTGAAGGAAGCTTAGAAAAAGAGAAGCTGGAAGAAACCTTTAAAAAGCTGATAGAAAGACATGAAGCATTTAGGACCTCCTTTGAGCTAGTAGATGGAGAGCCAGTTCAGATAATACACAAGGATGTTGACTTTAATATAATATACAAATCTAGTGACGAAGAAAAAGCAAAGGAGATAGCAAGAAGCTTTGTAAAATCCTTTGACTTAAAAAAGGCACCTCTTCTTAGAGTCCTTTTTGCAAAGGTTGAGGACAATAAACATATACTTATGATGGATAAGCATCACATAATATCTGATGGAGTATCCTCAGAAATATTTATAAAGGAATTTGTACAGATATATAAAGGAATAACCTTAGAAAAACTAAGGATACAATACAAAGACTTTGCAGTATGGCAAAATGAGCTATTTAAATCTGGAGGAATCCAAAAACAAGAAGAGTATTGGCTAAAGGCATTTGAGGGAGATATACCTGTGCTTAGTATGCCAACTGATTATCAAAGACCAGTTATGCAAAGCTTTGAAGGAGATAATATACCATTTGCAATTGAAAAAGAAATATCTCATAAGCTAAAACAGATATGCAGAAAAACAGGAACTACTACATATATGGTACTTCTGGCAGCATATAATATACTTTTATCAAAATACAGTGCGGAAGAAGATATAATAGTAGGAACCCCAATATCGGGAAGACCACATGCTGACTTAGAAAACATAATGGGTATGTTTGTAAATACCTTAGCTATGAGGAATTATCCAGAAGGAAACAAAACCTTCAAGGAATTCTTAGAAGAAATAAAAACAAACTCACTACAAGCTTTTGAGAATCAGGATTATCAATTTGAAGAGCTAATAGACAAGCTGAATATAAAAAGAGACTTAAGCAGGAATCCACTGTTTGACGTAATGTTCTCAATGCATAATGTAGATAATAACGAAATATCAATAGGAGAATTAGAGATAAAGCCATACAATGCAGAAAACAAAATATCCAAATTTGATATGACTTTGACAGCAGTAGAATCAGAGGATAATATAGGCTTTAACTTGAACTACTGCACTAGCTTGTATAGTAAGAAGACTATAGAAAAGTTAATAAAACATTTTACAAATATATTAGAGGGTATATCAAATAACATAAATCAAGAAATATCAGAAATAGATATGCTGACTAAAGAAGAAAAACATCAAATAATAAACGAGTTTAACAATACAAAAGCAGAATATCCAAAGCATAAAACTATCCATGAGCTGTTTGAAGAGCAAGCTCAAAGTACTCCAGACTCTATAGCTGTTATATATGAGGATAAAAAATTAACATATAACAGCTTGAACAAAAAGTCTAATCAAATAGCAAGAGTGCTAAGAAGCAAAGGGGTAAAGGCTGATAGTATAGTAGCAATAATGGTAGAAAGATCTATTGATATGATAACAGGTATAATGGGTATTATAAAAGCCGGTGGAGCATACCTGCCAATTGATCCAGAATACCCAAATGACAGAATAACATATATGTTAGAAGATAGTAAAGTCAATATACTACTAACCCAAACACAACTTGTAAATAAAGCAGATTTTGGAATAGAGCTTATAGATTTAGAAGATAACAGCTTATACATAGAAGACGATAGCAACTTAAATAACATAAACACAACAAACAACTTAATATACACTATCTACACCTCAGGAAGTACAGGAAAACCAAAGGGTGTAATGGTAGAGCATAAAAACCTAGTAAACCTAGTATATGGTCTAAAAGAAAGAATCTATAAAGAGAATAAAAACCTAAAGGTATCAATGGTATCACCATATGTATTTGATGCATCAGTAAAACAAATATTCCCATCCCTATTATTAGGGCATACACTATGCATAATACCAGAAGATACAAGACTTGATGCATACAAACTATATGATTATTACGCTGAAAATCATATAGATATAACAGATGGAACGCCAACCCATCTAAAAATGATAACTGCCTTGGAGAAACAAAATGTAGATATCAATGTAAAACAATTCGTTATAGGTGGAGAAGCATTATCCACAGAACTAGTAGAAGAATACTACAGTAAGTATAATAAAAACTGCATAATAAACAATGTATATGGACCAACAGAATGCTGTGATGTAACTACAGTGCTTCCTGTAACTAGCAATATGAAAATCAAAGCATCTATAGTACCCATAGGATACCCAATTTTAAATACTAAGGTATATATATTAGATAGATACAACAAAGCAGTAGCAATAGGGGTATTAGGAGAGCTATGCATATCAGGAGCAGGAGTAACAAGAGGATACTTAAACAGAGCAGAATTAACAGCAGAGAAATTTGTAGATAACCCTTATGAAATGACTCAGAAAATGTACAAAACAGGAGATCTAGTAAGATGGCTAGAAGATGGGAATATAGAGTTTTTAGGCAGAATAGATCATCAAGTAAAGATAAGAGGCTTTAGAATAGAGCTAGGAGAAATAGAAGCAAGGCTTCTAAGCTATGAAGGCATAGAAGAAACAATAGTAATTGCAAGAGAAGCAGAAGGAAATAAATATATATGTGCATATATAACAGGAAATAGGGAATTTACAGTAAGCGAGCTAAGAGAACATCTATCAAAGGAACTGCCAGAATATATGATACCAACATACTTCATACAGCTTGATAAGCTGCCACTAACAACAAGTGGAAAGGTAGACAGAAAAGCGCTACCAGAGCCTGACGGAAGCATAAGCACAGGAGCAGAATATGTCGCACCAGAAAGTGAAATAGAAGAAAAGCTGGTAAGCATATGGAGTGAAGTATTAGGAATACAAAAAGTAGGAATAAATGATAACTTCTTTGAACTGGGAGGACACTCCTTAAAGGCAATAAATATAGCAGCAAAAATTCATAAGGAATTAAATGTGTCAGTACCTTTAAAAGAGATGTTTAAAACACCTACAATAAAGGGTTTAGCTACCTATGTAGAAAGCACAAAGCAAAGCATATACAGCAGAATTGAGCCAGTAGAGGAGAGAGAGTATTATCCATTATCCTCAGCTCAAAAGAGAATATATACACTACAGCAATTTGAAGAAAACAACATAAGCTATAATATACCAATGGTTATGAAATTAGAAGGAGAGCTTGATAAAACTAAGCTAGAAGAATCCTTTAATAAGCTAATACAAAGACACGAATCGCTAAGAACCTCCTTTGAGGTAATAGATGGAGAGCCGGTACAAGTAGTTCATAAGGAAATAAGCTTTGAAATAGAATACACAGAAGCAGACGAAGAAAAGGCTGGAGAAATAGCAACAGTATTTGTAAAAGCCTTTGACTTAAGCAAAGCACCACTAATCAGAGTGGTACTTGTTAAAATCAATGACAAAGAACATATACTTATGATAGACAAACATCATATAATCTCAGATGGTATCTCTATGGGAATCTTGACAAAGGAATTTATAGAGCTATATGATGGCAAAGAACTGGCTGAACTAAGAATCCAATACAAAGACTTTGCAGTATGGCAAAATGAACTATTTAAATCAGGAGAAATCAAGAAACAAGAAGAATACTGGCTAAAGGCATTCGAGGGCGAAGTGCCTGTGCTTAACATGCCAACAGACTACCAAAGACCAAGTATACAAAGCTTTGAAGGAGACAGCATAGGCTTTGAGTTAAAGGAAGAGCTGACAGGTAAACTAAAGCAAATAGCAAGAGAAACAGGAAGTACTATGTACATGATATTACTATCAGCTTGCAATGTGCTACTATCAAAATACAGCGGACAAGAAGATATAGTAATAGGAAGCCCAATAGCAGGCAGACCTCATGCAGACTTACAGAACATAATGGGTATGTTTGTAAACACACTGGCTATGAGAAACTATCCTGAGAGCAACAAAACCTTCAAAGAATTTTTGGTAGAAGTAAAGACAAACTCACTGCAAGCTTTTGAAAATCAAGATTACCAATTTGAAGAGTTGATAGATAAGCTAAGCATAACAAGAGACTTAAGCAGGAATCCACTGTTTGATGTTATGTTTACAATGCAGAATATGGATGCAGGGGAACTGCAAATAGAAGGACTAAAGTTTAAACCATATGAATTCAGTAATAACATAGCAAAGTTTGACATTACAATTACAGCTGTAGAATTAGATAAAACATTAGGAATAAACCTAAACTACTGTACAAAGCTGTTCGACAAACAGACTATAGAAAGAATGAGCAAGCACTTAATAAATATACTAAATAGCATAGGAAACAATATGAACCTAAGACTATCAGAGGTTGAAGTACTGACAGCGGAAGAAAAGCATCGACTTCTTGTAGAGTTTAACAATACAGAAAAGCAATATAATAGGACTGCTACGATACATCAGCTTATTGAAGAACAAGCAAAAGCAGCTCCAAATAACATTGCTGTTAAATATGAAGATAAACAAATAAGCTACAAGGAACTAAATGACAAGGCAAATCAATTAGCAAGAGTCTTAATGCAAAAAGCAAATACGAAGGGTGAAGTTATAGCACTAGTAGTAGAGAGATCAATAGAATTTATCACTGGAATATTGGCTGTGTTAAAAGCAGGGGGAGCATATCTACCTATAAACCCTGAATATCCAGAAGATAGAATAAACTATATCCTAGAAGATAGCAGAGCTACTATAGTACTTACTGAGCAAAAATATATTAATAAAATCAAGGCAGAAAATGTAATAAACCTTGAAGATGAAGCTATATACGCAGGAACTGTAGAAAATATAGCATGTGAAGTAAAAGCAGAAGATACCGCATATGTAATATATACCTCAGGTAGTACAGGAAAGCCAAAAGGGGTTGCAGTACCCCATAGAGCATTGAATAACTTCTTGAATACTCTATATGATAAATTCAATGGACAAGTAGAAGCAGGAGATAATTGTCTAAGCTTAACAAATATATCCTTTGACGTAAGTGTAGGAGAAATATTCCTGCCACTTTGCTATGGAGGAAGCTTAGCACTATATCACAATGACGAGATACTAGATATTAATAGACTTAGCAAATTCATAATAAAAAACAACATAACCTTTGGATATATTCCACCTACCATATTGAAGGATGTATATGAGCTTCTTAAGAACTCTGGAGAAAAAATCAGTCTAAACAAAATATTAGTAGGTGTAGAACCTATAAAGGATTATGTACTATATAGCTATTTTGATTTAAACCCAAGTATGCAAATAGTAAATGGATATGGACCAACAGAAGCAACAATATGTTCAACTATGAATAAGGTTGAGAAAATTGAAGCCACAGGAAGAAATGTATCAATTGGTAAGCCTATGATAAATACTCAAATATACATACTTGATAAAAATAACAAGCTTCAACCTATGGGAATAGCAGGAGAACTTTGCATAGCAGGAGACCAATTAGCTAAGGGCTATCTAAGCAAAGAAGAGCTAACCGCTGAGAAATTTGTACAAAACCCATTTAAAGCAGGGGAGGTAATGTACAAGACGGGTGATATGGCAAGATGGCTGACAGATGGAAACATAGAGTTCTTAGGAAGAATAGATAATCAAGTTAAAATTAGAGGTTTTAGAATAGAGCTTGGTGAGATAGAAAGTCAACTATTAAAATATGAGGATATTAGTGAAGTAATAGTGATAGCTAGAGAAGATAAGAGCGATGGCAAATATCTATGTGGCTATATATGTGGAGGACGGGAGTACAGCGTAAGCGAGCTAAGAGAACATCTGTCCAAAGAATTGCCAGAATATATGATACCATCATATTTCATACAGCTTGACAAGCTGCCCCTAACAGCAAATGGAAAGGTAGATAGAAAAGCATTGCCTGAGCCTGATGGCAGTATAACTACAGGAACAGAATATGAAGCACCAAGAAATGAAATAGAAGAAAAACTGGTAAATATATGGCAAGAAGTATTAGGCATAGAAAGAATAGGAATAAACGATAACTTCTTTGAATTGGGAGGACACTCCTTAAAGGCAATAAATATAGCAGCAAAGATTCATAAGGAATTAAATGTGTCAGTACCTTTAAAAGAGATGTTTAAAACACCTACAATAAAGGGCTTAGCAAACTATGTAGCAGGCACAAAGCAAAGCATATACAGCAGAATTGAGCCAGTGGAGAAAAAAGGCTATTACCCATTATCCTCAGCTCAAAAGAGAATGTACACCTTACAGCAATTTGAGGAAAACAGCATAAGCTATAACATGCCAATGGTTATGACACTAGAAGGAGAGATTGACAAGAATAAGCTTGAAGAAACCTTTGATAAGCTAGTACAAAGACATGAAACCTTAAGAACATCCTTTGAGGTAATAGATGGAGAGCCGGTACAAGTAGTACAAAAGGAAGTAAACTTTGAAATAGAGTACACAGAAGCAAGCAAAGAGAAGGCTGAAGAAATAGCAGAAGTATTTGTAAAAACCTTTGATTTAAGCAAAGCACCACTGCTCAGAGTGGCACTGGTTAAAATCAAGGACAAAGAACATATACTTATGATAGACATGCATCATATAATATCTGATGGTACATCTATGGGAATTTTGACTAAGGAATTTATGGAGCTATATGATGGTAAAAAATTAACTGAGCTAAGAATCCAATACAAAGACTTTGCAATATGGCAAAATGAGCTATTTAAATCAGGAGAAATCAAAAAACAAGAAGAATATTGGCTAAAGGCATTTGAAGGAGAAATACCTGTACTTAACATGCCAACAGACTATCAACGAGCAAGTGTACAAAGCTTTGAAGGTGACAACATCAGCTTTGAGCTAAATGAAGAGCTGACAAACAAGTTAAAGCAAATAGCAAAAGAAACAGGAAGTACTATGTATATGGTGCTTTTGTCAGCCTGCAATGTATTACTATCAAAATATAGCGGACAAGAAGACATAATAATTGGAAGTCCAACAGCAGGAAGACCTCATGCTGATTTAGAAAACATAATGGGTATGTTTGTAAACACACTGGCTATGAGAAATTATCCAGAGAGCAGTATGACCTTCAAGAAATTCTTAGCAGAAGTAAAAGCAAGCTCATTACAAGCCTTTGAAAATCAGGATTATCAATTTGAAGAACTAATAGACAAGCTAAACATAACAAGAGACCTAAGCAGAAATCCATTATTTGATGTAATGTTTGTTATGCAGAACATGGATGCAGGAGAACTGCAAATAGAAGGACTTAGATTTAAACCCTATGAAATTGATAGTAAGATAGCAAAGTTTGATATAACTATTACAGCTACAGAATTTGACAAAACAATAGGGATATCGCTAAACTACTGCACAAAACTGTTTAATAAGCAAACAATGCAAAGAATGAGTAAGCACTTAACTAATATACTAAACAGCATATCAAACAATACAAACCTAAGACTATTAGAAGTTGAAATGTTATCAGATGGCGAAAAACAGCAGCTACTTGTAGAATTTAACAATACAAAAGTAGAATATCAAAAGGATAAAATAATACAACAGCTATTTGAAGAACAAGTAGAAAAAACACCAAGCAATATAGCAGTAGTATATAAAGAAGATAAATTAACGTATAAAGAACTAAACGAAAAAGCGAATATAATAGCAAGGAAACTAAGAAATAAGGGAGTAAAACAAAATGAAATAGTAGGAATAATGGTAGAAGGATCAACAGAGATGATAGTAGGAATACTAGGCATACTAAAAGCAGGAGCAACATACCTGCCAATAGATCCTAAATATCCTACAGACAGAATAACCTACATGATAGAAGACAGCAAAACAAGAATATTGCTGACTGACTTCCAGCCAAAAGATATGGTAGGTGAAAATACAGAGCTAATACTACTAAAAGATGAAGAGCTATATAAAGGTGAGAATACCAACCTAGAAATAATAAATACACCAAAGGATATAGCCTATATTATATACACCTCTGGAAGCACAGGAAAGCCAAAGGGAGTAATGATAGAGCATAGCTCCTTGGTTAACATGTGCAAATGGAATATTGACTATTATGAAGTAACAGAAGAAGACAACATTACAAAATATGCAGGCTTTGGATTTGACGCGTCAATACCAGAGATATTTCCAGGCATAATAACAGGTGCGGCAATACATATAATAGACGAAGAAATAAAGCTGGATTTAGAAAAACTAAACGAATACTATAATGATAACAAAATAACAATAAGCTTCCTGCCAACACAAATCTCAGAGCAGTTTATGAAGATTGATAACCATTCTCTTAGATACCTGTTAGCAGCAGGAGACAAGCTAAGGTATTTTGAAGGAAAGAACTACAAAGTAGTAAACAACTATGGGCCAACAGAAAATACAGTAGTAACAACAAGCTTTATAGTGGATAAGGAATATGACAATATACCAATAGGAAAACCAATATCAAATACACAAATATACATATTGGACAAAACAAATAAACTACAAGCAATAGGCATACCTGGAGAGCTATGTATAGCAGGAGAAAGCTTAGCAAGAGGATACCTAAACAGAGATGAATTAACAGTAGATAAATTCATAGAAAACCCATTTGCAAAAGGTCAAAGACTGTACAAAACAGGAGACTTGGCAAGGTGGCTGCCTGATGGAAACATAGAATTCTTAGGGAGAATAGATAATCAAGTAAAGATAAGAGGCTATAGAATAGAGCTGGGAGAAATAGAAAACGAGCTATTAAAGCACAATAAAATAAAGGAAGCTATAGTAATAGCAAAGGAAGACGATAGCAAGAACAAGTATTTATGTGCATACATAGCAGGAGAAGTAGAATTAAACAGCAAAGAGCTGAGAGAACATCTGTCAAATAACCTTCCAGAATATATGATACCAGCATACTTTATACAGCTAGAACAGTTGCCATTAACAGCAAACGGAAAAGTAGACAGGAAAGCCTTACCTGACCCTGATGGCAATATAACCACAGGAGCAGAATATGTTGCACCGAGTAATGAAATAGAAGAAAAGTTAGTAAGCATATGGAAAGAAGTATTAGAAATATCAGAAATAGGAATAAACGATAACTTCTTTGAATTGGGAGGACACTCCTTAAAGGCAATAAATATAGTAGCAAAAATAAACAAGGAACTAAATGTGTCAGTACCTTTAGGAGAGATGTTTAAAACACCTACAATAAAGGGCTTAGCTACCTATGTAGAAGGCACAAAGCAAAGTATATACAGCAGAATTGAGCCAGTGGAAGAGAAAGAGTATTATCCATTATCCTCAGCTCAAAAGAGAATATATACACTACAGCAATTTGAAGATAACAGTACAAGCTATAATATGCCAATGGTGATGACCCTAGAAGGAGAGCTTGACAAGAGCAAGCTTGAAGAAGCCTTTGATAAGCTAATACAAAGACATGAAGCTCTAAGAACCTCCTTTGAACTAATAGAAGGAGAGCCAGTACAAGTAGTACATAAGGAAGTAAGCTTTGCAATAGAGCATACAGAAGCAGACAAAGAAAAGGCAAGAGAAATAACAGCAGTATTTGTAAAAACTTTTGATTTAAGCAAAGCACCACTGCTCAGAGTGTCACTAACTAAAATTAATGACAAAGAACATGTGCTAATGCTAGACATGAACCATATAATATCTGATGGTGTATCTATGGAAATCTTGACTAAGGAATTTATGGAGCTATATGATGGCAAAGAGCTAAAAAATCTAAGAATCCAATACAAAGACTTTGCAGTATGGCAAAATGAGTTATTTAAATCTGGAGGAATCAAAAGACAAGAAGAATATTGGCTAAAGGCATTTGAGGGAGAAATACCTGTGCTCAGTATGCCAACTGATTATCAAAGACCAGTTATGCAAAGCTTTGAAGGAGATAATATACCATTTGCAATTGAAAAAGAAATATCTCATAAGCTAAAAGAGATATGCAGAAAAACAGGAACTACCACATATATGGTACTTCTGGCAGCATATAATATACTTTTATCAAAATACAGCGCAGAAGAAGATATAATAGTAGGAACTCCGATATCAGGAAGACCACATGCTGATTTAGAAAACATAATGGGTATGTTTGTAAATACTCTAGCTATGAGAAACTATCCAGAAGGAAACAAAACCTTCAAGGAATTCTTAGAAGAAGTTAAAACAAACTCACTACAAGCCTTTGAAGCTCAGGATTATCAATTTGAAGAGCTAATAGACAAGCTGAATATAAAAAGAGACTTAAGCAGGAATCCACTGTTTGATGTAATGTTTTCAATGCATAATGTAGATAATAATGAAATATCAACAGGAGAATTAGAGATAAAGCCATACAATGCAGAAAACAAAATATCCAAATTTGATATGACCTTGACAGCAGTTGAATCAGAGGATAATATAAGATTTACTTTAAATTACTGCACTAGATTATATAGTAAGAAGACTATAGAAAAATTAATAGAACATTTTACAAATATATTAGAAGCTATATCAAATAATATAAACTTAATACTATCAGAGCTTGACATGCTGTCAGAAGAAGAAAAGCAGCAGTTGCTTGTAGAATTTAATAATACAAAAGCAGATTATCCAAGTGAAAAGACACTAAATCAATTATTTGAAGAGCAAGCAAATAATACTCCGAACAACATAGCAATAGAGTTTGAAAACACAAAGTTTACCTATAAAGAACTAAATACAAAAGCTAATTATTTAGCAGCAATATTGCAAAGCAAAGGAGTAGAAGCAGATACTATAGTAGGAATAATGATAGACAGATCCTTAGATATGATAATAGGAATAATGGCTATACTTAAGGCTGGTGGAGCATATCTGCCAATAGATCCTGAATATCCAAAGGACAGAATAGAATACATGATGTCTGATAGTAATGCAAAGATATTGCTTACCCAGTCATATTTAGCTAAAAGTATGAAATATGAGGGAGAAACAATAGTAATAGAAGATGTACCATATAGTACAGAAGACTGTTGTGTTATGAAAATTAATAAAACAACTGATTTGGCATATATCATATATACCTCAGGAAGTACAGGCAAACCAAAGGGAGTAATGATAGAACATAAATCAGTAGTTAACCTAGCATACTCACAAATAAATCAATTTAAAATTGATGAGAAAGAGAGAATATTGCAATTCTCAACAATTTGTTTCGATGCATCAATTGAACAGATATTTATAGCACTATTAAGCGGAGCTACTCTAGTGTTAATAAATAAAGATACGATATTAAATATACAAGAATTTGAAGAATATATGATAAAGCATGAAGTGACACATATACATGCAGTACCTACATTCTTAAGTAATATTAATTATAGGAAAGAATATAAAATTAAGCGTGTTGTAGCAGGCGGAGATATATGCCCTATAAGTTTAGCTAAGTATTGGAATGAACAATGTGATTTCTATAATGAATATGGACCTACAGAAACCACAATTACTAGTACAATGTTATTAGCTAAGAATATTACAGAAGCTGCTAGTGGTTTATCTATAGGTCAACCATTAAATAATGTACAAGTATATATATTAGATAGAAATGAAAATCTTCAGCCAATAGGAATACCAGGTGAACTATATATAGCAGGAGATTGTCTAGGAAGAGGATATCTAAATAGAGAAGAATTAACAGCAGAGAAGTTTATAAAAAATCCATTTGAGGCAGGAACTAAAATGTACAAAACTGGAGACCTTGCAAGGTGGTTGCCAGATGGAAACATAGAATTCTTAGGCAGAATAGATAGTCAAGTAAAGATAAGAGGATTTAGAATAGAACTAGGAGAGATAGAAACAAGAATTCTAAGTTATGAAGGAATAGAAGAAGCAATAGTAATAGCGAGACAAGAAGAGGGTGGAAATAGCTATTTATGTGCTTATATAAGTGGCATTAGGGAATTTACTATTAGTGAATTAAGAGAGTATCTAGCAAAAGAGCTTCCAGAATATATGGTGCCAGCATACTTTATGCAAGTGGAAAATCTACCACTAACCACAAATGGAAAGATAGACAGGAAGGCATTACCAGAGCCTGATGGAAGCATAATTACAGGAGTAGAATATGTTGCACCAGAAAGTGAAATAGAAGAAATACTTGCAGCGATATGGAGTGAAGTATTAGGAATAGAAAAAATAGGAGTAAACGATAATTTCTTTGAACTAGGAGGACACTCTCTAAAGGCAATGAATGTGACTAGCAAAATCAAAAAAGAAATAGGAATAGATATACCATTAAAAGAATTATTTACTACTCCAACAATAAAACAGCTTTCAAAATATATAAGAAATAATAAAATTGGAGAACAAAAAACTACACCAGATGATATAGTGCTTATTAAAAAGGGAAGCAAAAAAGCCAAAAACATTTTCATTGTTCACGATGGAAGTGGCGATGTAAGCGGCTACATAGAGCTTTGTAACAACATAAACAATGATTGTAACTATTGGGGTATAAGAGCTAAAAAGCCTACTGGATATTATCCAACTAATATAACAATAGAGGAAATGGCAAGTAGATATATAGAAAAGATATACAATATACAGCCAGAAGGAAGCTATAATCTTATGGGTTGGAGTCTTGGAGGAGTCATAGTATTTGAAATAGCAAGGTTAATGGAGGAGGTAGGCAAAAAACTAGATAGTTTAATACTAATTGATGCGACTGCCCCAAAAACAAATATTGTAAATAGAATTATAAAAAATACAAACAAGTTTAGCCTTGAAACAGAAAAGAAGATTGCGAAGCTGTTTGCTGTCGACGATCAAATAGAAGACAAAATAAAGTCAGCTATAACTATGGAAGAACTATGGCAGCAAATAATTGATTACTATGAGCAAAACAATTTAGCTATAGAGAACATTAAACAATCTGAAATAAGGAGTCTTGCAATCTTTATACCTGAATATGAAAGCATAGGAATTAGAGGCTTGGTGTATAACTTGAACTTTATTAGAGCCTTGAACATTACACCAGATGGATATACACCAAAGAATAGAATTAATACACAGATGTATATGCTTGAAGCAAATGAAAATAGCATGAACGATAAGAAGGCTTGGGATAAATTCTTAGAACACAAAATGATTTCTGAAAGAATGCCAGGTAATCATTTTACTATGATGCAGGGGCAAAATGTATCAAGGTTAGCAGATAAGGTTATGGAATTGTTGAAAAGATAAGTATTCATAGTTTAAAGGGAGGGCGTTATAATATAATGCTCTTCCTTTAATATTATAGAAATTAAAGTTAATATAAAATCTCAGCTTCTCAATATGTAAGAATTTTCAAAAAATAAAAAATATATGAAATATTCAAAAAAATAATTATAGTAATAGTAATAATAGTGTTCAATATATTATATCAGATGATATAATATATATTAAGAAAAGTTGCAAAAAAGCAAAAATATTTTCACTGATAAAATATTTTGCAACATTTATATTGAATTATGGAAGTATAGTAATTATATATAACTGTTAAAGTGCAAAGATATAGGAAAGGAAATATATATATATAAATAGTTAATTAAATGGGAGGGTGAATCACATGTTTGATAAAAGTAATTTTAAAGACATATACAGTCTATCTCCAATGCAGCAGGGAATGTTGTTTTACTCTATTATGGACAGTGCTTCAGGCGCATATTTTGAACAGAGCATATTGAAAATAATGGGGCAAATAGATATAAGTCTGTTTGAAAAAAGTTTTAATTTCATAATAGAGAAATATGATGTCCTAAGGACAGTATTTCTTTATGAAAAAGTAAGTCAACCTGTACAAATTGTACTTAGGAAGAGAACAGGCAGTATACTCTATAATGATATAGCTGATCTTAAGGAAGAAGAAAGAAAAAGCTTTATTGAAGACTTTGTAAGAAAAGATAAAGCTCAGGGTTTTGAGCTTTCTAAGGATATTCCTATGAGAATAGCAGTAATAAAAACGGGTATAAAAGAATATGAGATAATCTGGAGTTATCATCACATAATAATGGATGGTTGGTGTCTAGGTATAATAATGAGTGAATTTTTCCAAGCATATAGCCTGCTTGGAAAAGGTAAGGAAATAAGTGCTATCAATAATTATCCATATAGTGACTATATAAAATGGCTGAAGAGACAAAACAAGGAAGAAGCCTTGGCATATTGGAAAGATTACTTGCAGGATTATGAACAGCAAGCCTCCATCCCTAAATTGCATAAAAAAGTAAATATCAATACATATTTACAATGTGATACTAAATTTGAGTTAAATGAAGCTATAACAGAAAAACTTACAAGCTTGGCAAGAGAAAATCAGGTTTCCTTAAACGTAATTCTCCAGACGGCATGGGGAATACTTCTCCAAAGATACAATAACACAAAGGATGTAGTGTTTGGGGCTGTAGTATCAGGCAGACCCCCTGAAGTAGTTGGCATTGAAAGTATGGTAGGTTTATTTATAAACACAATACCTGTAAGAATACAAAAAGATGAGCTAAGCTTTATTGAGCTTTCAAAGGAAATACAGGAAAATGCTTCAAAATCAATGACATATGATTATATGCCATTAGCAGATGTGCAAGCAAGCAGTATGCTGAAGAATAGTTTGTTTGACCATATCATGATATTTGAGAACTATCCTGTGGACAAGCAGTTAAGCAGTATGGAAAGCAGTCAGGAGCTAGGCTTTTCTATACAAGACTTTGAAATGTTTGAGCACACAAATTATGATTTTAACCTGGCTATTATACCGGGCGAAACCATTATATTTAAATTAACACATAATGAAAATATTTATAGCAAAGAGCTGGTAGAGCAAATAGGCAAGCATTTTAAGATGGTCATAGACCAAGTTATAGAGAAACCGAATATAAACGTAGCAAATATTAATATAATCGACAATGAAGAAAAGCATCAATTACTTGTAAAATTTAACAATACAAAAACAGATTACCCAAAGGACAAAACACTCAATCAACTATTTGAGGAACAAGCAGCAAAAACTCCTGACAATATAGCTGCAATGTACGAAGAAGAATCCATAACCTACAAGGAATTGGACGCAAAATCAAACCAATTAGCAAGGATACTAAGAGAAAAGGGTGTAAAGGCAGACAGTGTAGTAGCTATTTCTCTTTATCGTTCCTTAGAAATGACAATAGGAATAATGGCAATACAAAAGGCAGGAGGAGCATATCTGCCAATAGGCCCTGAATATCCAGAGGATAGGATAAAGTATATGCTAGAGGACAGTAATGCCAATGTACTATTAACACAAAGTCATATAAAAGATAATTACAAATTTGAGAATATAGATGTAATAGCAATAGATGATAAACAGCTGTACAAGGGAGATAGTAGTAGCCTTGAGCCAATAAATGAGTCAACCAATCTTGCCTATGTAATATATACCTCGGGAAGCACAGGAAAGCCAAAAGGTGTAATGATAGAGCATCATTCTGTAATAAATAGAACAAAGTGGATGCAAAAGAGATATCCAATAGGAGAGAATGACGTAATACTACAAAGAACACCATATACCTTTGATGTATCAGTAGGAGAGCTATTCTGGTGGTCAATGACAGGAGCTAAGGTATGCTTCTTAACACCAGGAGGAGATAAAGACCCAGAGGAAATAGTAAAAGCAATAGAAAAGTACAAAGTAACGACAATGAACTTTGTACCATCAATGATGAATATATTCCTAGAACACATAGAAGGCAGAGACGATCTAGATAGATTATCAAGCTTGAAACAAGTATTTTCAATTGGAGAAGCCTTAACAGTACCACAGGTGGAAAGGTTCAACAGAATATTAAACAGCAAAATAGGAACAAAGCTAATAAACATATATGGGCCAACAGAGACGACAGTAGAAGTATCCTACTTCGATTGTTCAACAGGGGAGAAATTTGACATAATACCAATAGGAAAGCCAATAGACAACATAAGCCTATTGGTACTAGACAAGCACAATAACCTACTGCCTGTGGGAGTATCAGGAGAGCTATGCATATCAGGGGTAGGAGTAGGAAGAGGCTATCAAAATAGACCAGAGCTGACAGCAGAGAAGTTCTTGCAAAATCCACATATCCCTGGAGAACGTATGTATAGATCAGGCGACCTTGCAAGATGGCTGCCTAACGGAAACGTAGAGTATCTAGGAAGAATGGATAATCAAGTAAAGATAAGGGGCAACAGGATAGAGCTAGGAGAAATAGAAAATGAGCTGCTAAAGCATAGTGAAATAAAAGAAGCAGCAGTAATAACTAAAATGGACAATAACGGAAATATGTATCTGTGTGGTTATATAGTATCAGAGAGAGAATTAACAGTATCAGAGTTAAAAGAACACCTAGTAAAGAATCTTCCTGACTATATGGTACCATCATACTTCATAACCTTAGACAAGCTACCACTATCAGCAAATGGCAAGCTTGACAGAAAAGCACTGCCAGAGCCTGATGGCAACATAAATACAGGGGTAGAATATGTGGCACCAACCAATGAAACAGAAGAAATACTTGCAAGCATATGGAGAGAAGTATTAGGCATAGAAAAGGTAGGAATTAATGATAACTTCTTTGAGCTAGGGGGACATTCCCTAAAGGCAACAAGTGTAGCTGCAAAAATTCATAAGCAGCTTAATGTAGAAATACCTTTGAAAGAAATATTTAACATACCTACCATAAGAGGGTTATATGAATACATACAGGGTTTGGAAGAAAATATATATTCAGCTATTGAACCAGTAGAAGAGCGAGAATATTATCCTATTTCCTCAGTACAAAAAAGAATGTATATGCATGAACAAATAAATGGTATAAGCACTATATACAATATGCCTATGATATTTAAGGTGAGCGGGAATGTAGATGTAAGAAAATTGGAAAATGCTTTCAAAGCACTTATAGAGAGACATGAGACACTTCGTACATCCTTTGAAGTCATTGAGGGAGAACCTGTACAGAGGATACATACTAATATTGATTTCAAAATAAGTCTATGGGATGCAGCAGAAGAAGAAATAGAAACAATAGTAAAGGACTTTATTCAGCCCTTTGAGCTTAATAAAGCTCCTCTTATGCGTGTAGGCGTTATCCGTCTAGATACAGAAAAATGTGTACTTATGCTGGATATGCACCATATTATTTCAGATGGAAGCTCTCAAACAATATTCATCAACGAGTTTTTAAAGCTATATGAGGGAGAAATACTTCCTGAGCTTAAAATACAATACAAGGATTATGCCTTCTGGCAAAATGATTTGTATCAATCTGGTAAAATGCAACGCTATGAGGAATACTGGCTGGAGCAATTCCCGAAAACAGAAGAAATACCAGTGCTTAATATGCCTACAGATTTTCCAAGACCAAGTATATATACTGACTTGGGGGATACATATGAGTTTGAATTAGATAGAGAATTGGTAATGAAGCTTCGAGAGCTTGCTAAAGAGAATACTGCAACTCTCTTTATGGTGTTTTTGGGGATATATAGTGTAACCCTATCAAAATATGCGGCACAGGAGGATATACTAATAGGTACTGTTACCGCTGGCCGAAATAATGTAGATACACAAGGTCTTATAGGACTCTTCCTGAACAACATAATATTACGATGCCGTCCAGAGAGAAGCTTGACCTTTAATGAGTATCTCAAAAAGCTAAAGGGAATAGTGCTAAACGCTTATGATAATCAACAGTATCCTATGGAGGAATTAATAGACAAGCTTAATATACGCAAGGATATTAGCAGAAATATATTATTTGATGTGATGATAATACTCCAAAATTATGATAAAGGAAGAATGAGTAAAGAGCTCAAAGATTTTAATATAAATGCTTATGATACAGAGCACAATATGTCCAAATATGATATGACTCTATATATCAATGAAGACACTGACAATATAGGTTTTCAAGTTGAATACTGCATAAGTCTATACAAGAGAGAAACTATTGAAACCTTTATGAGACGTTTTATACAAATTGCAGAAGAAGCAGTAACTTACCCAGAGAACAAAATTGGTGAATTGAACATGCTTTCTGACGAAGAGAGAAATTGTTTGCTACATACATTTAACGATAATAATGTTGAATACCCTAAAGAAAAGGTAATTCAGCAATTATTTGAGGAACAAGTAACGAGAACACCTGATAAAACTGCTATTAGCTTTGAGGGACAAAGCCTAAGCTATAGGGAGTTAAACCAAAAATCCAATCAGCTAGCGAGAAAACTAAGAAAAATGGGAGTAAAGCAAGAGAGTACCGTAGCTATTATGGTAGACAGCTCTATAGAAATGTTGATTGCCATAATGACAGTATTTAAATCAGGTGGAGCATATGTTCCAATAGACCCAAAATACCCAGAGGAACGCAAAAAATATATGCTAGAGGATAGCAAATGCAATATTTTACTAACACAATCACAATTTATGTCAGCTGTAGAATTCCCAATAGAAACAATTGATTTAAATGAAGCTGAATCCTACAATGAAGACGGCTCAAACCTAGAAATAATAAATAAACCTGAGGATATGGCGTATATTATATATACGTCAGGTTCAACAGGTATTCCAAAGGGAGTTATGGTTAAGCACAGTAATATAACTTCTTATGTTACCGCATTTAAGAGTGAGTTTACTATAACCTCAGAGGATACCTTCCTTCAACAGGCAACTTATTGTTTTGATGCATTTATAGAAGAGGTATTTCCAATATTATCAGTAGGTGGAAAGTTAGTCATAGCACAAAAAGAAAATGTGCTTGATTTAAATAAGCTAAGTAAAATAGTAGCACAAAATAACGTAAACCTAATAAGCTGTTCTCCATTGCTTCTAAATGAAATAAATAAAGCAGAGCAGATGAAGAGTATACACACCTATATAAGTGGCGGTGATGTACTAAAAAGAGAATATTTCAATAACCTACTGGAATATGCAAGGGTATATAATACCTATGGGCCTACTGAAACAACTGTATGTGCCACTTATTACAAGTGCAGTCAAAAGGATATAGTGAACATACCTATTGGAAAACCAATAGCAAACTATAAAACTTATGTTTTAGGAAGCAATCAAGAGCTGTTGCCAATAGGAATAGCTGGAGAGCTTTGCATAGCAGGAGATGGAGTTGCAAGAGGATATTTGAATAAACCTGAGCTGACAGCTGAAAAGTTTGTACCAAATCCATTTATACGAGGGGATATAATGTATAAAACTGGAGATTTGGTAAAATGGCTGCCAGATGGAAATATAGAATTCATGGGTAGAATAGATCAACAGGTTAAGATAAGGGGCTTCCGAATAGAACTGGATGAAATAGAAAACAGACTTCTCAGCTATGAAACAATAAAAGATGCTATCGTAATTGTAAAAGAAGATGAAATCAGAGGAAAGTATCTATGTGCTTACATAGTATCTGAAGAAGAAATAACAATACCCAAAATAAGAGAGCATTTGTTGGAAAAACTACCACAATATATGATACCAGACTATTTTGTACAGTTAGATGCAATGCCAATTACTTCAAATGGTAAAGTAGATAGAAAAGCATTACCTATACCAGATGGAAATATAATTACAGGCGTAGAGTATGAAGCACCTAGAAATGAACTGGAAGAAAAACTAGCTACAATATGGCAGAGTGTATTAGGAATTGAAAGAATAGGTATCAATGATAATTTCTTTGATTTGGGTGGAAATTCTATTAAGGTTATAGGAATTGCCTCAAATATTCATAAGCAATTAAATGTAGAAGTACCCCTAGGAGAAATATTCAGAACACCTACAATCAAAGCATTATCAGAGTATATACAAAGTTCAGCTCAAAAAATCTACTCTGCAATCGAGCCAGTAGAAAAGAGGGCTTATTACCCTATGTCCTCAGCTCAAAATCGTATCTTTACACTTCAACAATTTGATTTAGAAAGTATTAACTATAATATGCCTATACCAATGGTTATAGAGGGAAGCTTAGATATAGGTATCATAAAGGATACCTTCAGTAAGCTTATACAAAGACATGAAGCATTCCGAACTACTTTTATGGTTACAGATGAAGGTCCAGTACAGATTATCCATGATGAAGTGGAATTTGTTATGGAATATAGAGAAGCAGAAGAAGCTGAAGCAGATAACATTTTACAAAGCTGGGTAAAAGCCTTTGACTTGGGCAAAGCACCTCTTATACGAGTGGGCTTAATAAAGCTAAAAGAAGATAAATATATACTTTTCCGTGATATGCATCATATTATTTCCGATGCGGTATCAATGGATATTTTGACACAAGAATTTTTTGAAATATACAATGGCAGAGAGCTGCCAGCTTTAAAAATACAGTACAAGGATTATGCAGTATGGCAAAACAATCTTTTGAATTCGGATAAAATGAAAAATCAGGAAGCATACTGGTTGAGTAAATTTTCCGACTCAGAAATACCTGTACTAAGTATGCCTTCGGACTATCCAAGACCAAATATGCAAAGCTTCGAGGGAGAGAATGTAAGCTTACAGTTTAATGAAGAATTGACTTCAAAGCTAAGAGAAATTACAAAAGAAACAGGAACTACACTAAATATGTTGCTCTTATCAATTTTCAATATATTGCTCTCCAAGTATTCTGGACAGGAAGACATAATAATTGGAAGTCCTATCTCAGGACGACCACATGCAGATTTAGAAAATATTATTGGAATGTTTGTAAACACATTGGCTATAAGGAATTATCCTGAGTTTTACAAGCCATTTAGTGAGTTCCTGGAGGAAGTGAAGGAGAATTGTCTGGAAGCTTATGAAAACCAGGACTATCAATTTGAAGAATTGGTTTATAAGCTAAACAACAATTCAAATGGAAGTCTACGAAGGGATTTAAGCAGAAGTCCAATTTTTGATGTGATGTTTACAATGCAAAATGCAGTATCCGCTCAAAATAGCAATAATACGCATAATAATATTAAAATAAGCCCATATTCTCTTGCTTACAACATAGCCAAATTTGATATGACCTTAGGAGCAGTAGAGACTGATGATAATATAATACTTTGTCTCGAATATTGCAGCAAGTTGTTCAAGAAAGAAACCATGGAAAGATTCCTAGGTCATTTTGAGATGATAGCAACAGCAATAACAGAAAATATAGATGTTCCTCTTATGAAGATTAATATATTGAGTGAGAAAGAACAGCATCAACTACTTGTAGAGTTTAACGATACAAAAGCAGAGTATCCAAACAATAAAGTAATACAAGAATTATTTGAAGAGCAAGCAGATAAGACACCAAACAATATTGCAGTAGTATACAAGGAGGATATATTAACCTACAAAGAACTTAATGAAAAGGCAAATAGAATTGCAAGGCTATTAAGAAGTAAAGGAATAAAACAAAATGAAATAATAGGAATAATGGCAGAAGGCTCAACTGAAATGCTGGTAGGAATACTAGGTATATTAAAAGCAGGAGCAGCATACCTGCCAATAGATCCCAAATATCCTATTGACAGAATAGCCTATATGATGGAAGACAGCAAAACAAGAATATTGCTGACTGACTTTATGCCAAAAGATATGCAAGACGAGAATATAGAGATATTATTACTCAAGGACAAAGAGCTGTATAAGGGCGACGGAAGCAACTTGGAAATGATAAATACACCAAAGGATATCGCCTATGTAATATATACCTCTGGAAGTACAGGAAAACCAAAAGGAGTAATGATAGAGCATAGCTCCTTAATAAATCTAAGTAAATGGCATATTGACTATTACAAGGTAACAGAGAAAGACAACAGTACAAAATATGCAGGCTTTGGCTTTGATGCATCAGTATGGGAAATATTCCCTTATATAATAACAGGTGCAACAATACACATAATAGATGAAGAAATAAAGCTGGATATAGAAAAACTAAATGAATACTACAATAAAAATAAAATTACTATAAGCTTCCTGCCAACACAAATCTGTGAGCAATTTATGAAGCAAGATAACAAATCTTTAAGGTACTTATTAGCAGGAGGAGACAAGCTAAGATACTTTGAGGAAAAGAACTATAAGATAGTAAATAACTATGGACCAACAGAGAATACAGTAGTAACAACAAGCTTTATCATTAACAAAGCTTATGACAATATCCCAATAGGAAAGCCAATAGCCAACACACAAATATATATATTAGACAATGAGAGCAGGCTGCAGCCAATAGGAGTCACTGGAGAGCTATGTATATCAGGGGTCAGCTTATCAAGGGGATATCTAAACAGGGAAGAGCTAACATCAGAAAAATTCATAGAACATCCATTTGCAGAAGGTCAAAGACTGTACCAAACAGGAGACTTAGCAAGGTGGCTGCCTGATGGAAATATAGAATTCTTAGGAAGAATAGATGCTCAAGTAAAGGTAAGAGGCTATAGAATAGAGCTAGGAGAGATAGAAGCAAGAATTTTAAGCTATGAGGGTATAGAAGAAGCAATAGTAGTAGATAGACAAGAAGAAAGCGGGAATAGCTATTTGTGTGCATACATAAGTAGCACTAGCGAGCTTGCTATTACTGAATTAAGAAGCTATCTAGCAAAGGAATTACCTGAATATATGATACCAGCATACTTAATACAGCTAGACAAGCTACCACTAACAGCAAATGGAAAGGTAGACAGAAAAGCATTACCAGAGCCTGACGGCAGTATAACTACAGGAACAGAATATGTTGCTCCAAGCAATGAAATAGAAGAAAAACTTCAAGAAATATGGAGTGAAGTATTAGGTATAGAAAAGATTGGAGTAAATGATAGCTTCTTTGAACTAGGAGGACATTCTCTTAAAGCTATAAATGCAGCAACA
The DNA here is from genome assembly GCA_942492835.1 of uncultured Clostridia bacterium. Taxonomy (GTDB): domain Bacteria; phylum Bacillota; class Clostridia; order Lutisporales; family Lutisporaceae; genus GWB2-37-7. Next base: position 3,309,439 of record OW818645.1, read on the forward strand.
AAAATAAATAAGGAATTAAATGTGTTAATTCCATTAAGAGAGCTGTTTAAAACACCAACAATTAAGGAGCTAGCAAAATATATTGAAGTAAGTTCAAAAAGTATTTTAACAAATGAAGATCGTATTCTCCTACTTCGAGAAGGTACTGAAGGTACAAGAAATCTTTTCCTAATTCATGATGGTAGTGGAGATATATCAGGTTATATAGAACTTTGCAACAAGCTTGATAATACTTTAAACTGCTTTGGTATTAAGGCAGGCATAGAAGGAAGGCTTGCACCATACAATACAACAATTGAAGCACTTGCTAAGGATTATATTAGCAATATAAAAACTATACAACCAAAGGGCCCATATTTACTAGGTGGCTGGAGTATGGGAGGTACAATTGCATATGAAATAGCAAAACAACTGGAAAATGATGACGAGGAAGTAGAAACTTTAGTTCTGATAGACGCATATCCTCCAGAATCAGAAGTTAGAATGACTTGGCCACAAATAAGCCTTGAAGGAGAAAAAACACTTACATCTATTCTTATAAACAATAGTAAGGCAATAGAAGAAATCTCTAAAGCTGATGGAATAGATAAAATATGGGATATAATAGCGGAACACATAAAAGAATCAGGTTTTGAATTGGAAAGAGCAAAGTTGATATTGCCAAGTGCTATAGGTCAGCTTATACCTGAACAGGAACAAAAAGATGCAAAAACCTTTTTATACCGACTTAATCTTATACGCACCTTAATAAGTGCTAATGACATATATACTTCAAAAGAATGCATAAAAGCTTCAGTATATCTGGTTAAGGCTTCAAAAAGTACTGCACTTGACATAGAAGGATGGAGTCCTATTAGTGAAAATCCTTTGCAAGTAAGTGAGATAGATGGAGATCACTTCAGTATCATGAAGGGTGATAATGCAAAAAAACTAGCTGCAATATTAAATGAAATATTTGAGCAGTATTATGATGAAGCGGCAATTACAAGTGAAAATATTCTTACTAAACAGGAAGAATATTGGCTAAGGGTATTTGATGGAGATGTGCCTGTACTTAATCTACCAACCGACTATCAAAGATCAAACATACAAAGTTTTGAAGGCGATAGTATCAATTTTGAACTAAATGAAGAGTTGACAAGTAAACTAAAGCATATAGCAGAGGAGACAGGAAGTACCATGTACATGGTACTGTTATCAGCATGCAATGTATTACTGTCAAAATATAGCGGACAGGAAGATATAGTAATAGGAAGTCCAATAGCTGACAGTTCTCATGCTGATTTAGACATGATACCTATAAGAAATTATCCAGAGAGCAGCAGGACTTATAAGGAATTCTTAGCAGAAGTAAAAATAAGCCTACTACAAGCCTTTGAAAATCAAGACTACCAATTTGAAGAGCTAATAGACCAGTTAAATATAAAAAGAGATTTAAGCAGAAATACATTATTTGATGTAGTGTTTGCTATGCAGAGCGTAGAAGAATTAAAATTCAAGCCATATGAAATTAATAATAGTATTGCTAAATTTGATATAACTATAAAAGCTTTAGAGTTAGATAAAATGATTGAAATAAACTTAAACTATTGTACAAAGCTATTTAGTAAACAGACAATAGAAAACATGAGTAAACACCTAATAATTATATTAAACAGTATGACAAGCAACATAAATCTAAAGCTGTCAGAAATTGAAATGCTAACAGAGGAAGAAAAGTATTTACTACTTGTAGAATTTAACAATACAAAGATAGAATATCCTAAGGATATAGCAATATGTAAGTTATTTGAAGAGCAAGCAGAAAAAACGCCAAACAACATAGCGGTAGTATATAAGAAGGATATGCTAACCTATAAGGAACTAAATGAAAAAGCAAATATAATTGCACGACTGCTAAGAAGTAAAGGAATTAAGCAAAATGATATAGTAGGAATAATGATAGAAGGCTCAACTGAAATGCTGGCAGGAATACTAGGAATATTAAAAGCAGGAGCAGCATACCTGCCAATAGATCCTAAATATCCTATAGACAGAATAGAATACATGATAAAAGACAGTAAAACGGAAATATTGCTAACTGATTTTCAGCCAACAGATATGATTGCTGAAAGTACAAAATTAATATTATTAAAGGATGAAGAATTATATAAGGGAGATAATAGTAACTTAGCAATAGAGACATCTTCAAAGGCTATAGCCTATGTGATATACACTTCGGGAAGTACAGGAAAGCCAAAGGGTGTAATGATAGAGCACAGCTCCTTGGTTAATCTGTGCAAATGGCATATTGACTACTATGGAGTAACGGAAGAAGACAATAGTACAAAATATGCAGGGTTTGGCTTTGATGCATCAGTATGGGAGATATTTCCTTACATAATAACAGGTGCAGCAATACATATAATTGATGAAGAAATAAAGCTTAATATAGAAAAACTAAATGAATACTACAATGAAAATGATATAACAATAAGCTTCCTGCCAACACAAATCTGCGAGCAATTTATGAAGCAGGAAAACAAATCCTTAAGATACCTATTAGCAGGAGGGGACAAGCTGAGGTATTTTGAAGGAAAGAACTACAAAGTAGTAAACAATTATGGGCCAACAGAGAACACAGTTGTAACAACGAGCTTTATAGTTGACAAAGAATATGACAATATACCAATAGGAAAACCGATATCAAATACACATATATATATAACAAACAAAGAGAATAAGCTACAGCCGATTGGTATACCAGGAGAGCTATGTATAGCAGGTGAGAGCTTAGCAAGAGGATACTTAAACAATGAAGAATTGACAGCGGTAAAATTCATAGAAAACCCATTTGAAAAGGGTCAAAGACTGTACAAAACAGGAGACTTAGCAAGATGGCTGCTAGATGGGAATATAGAATTCTTAGGAAGAATAGATAATCAAGTAAAGGTAAGAGGCTACAGAATAGAGCTAGGAGAAATAGAGACAAGAATTCTAAGCTATGAAGGAATAAAAGAAGTAATAGTAACAGCACGACAAGAAGAAGGCGGAAACAACTATTTATGTGCTTATATAAGCGGCATTATGGAATTTGCAATTAGTGAATTAAGAGAGTATTTGGCAAAAGAGCTTCCAGAATATATGGTGCCAGCATACATAATGCAGCTAGACAAGCTTCCATTAACAGCGAACGGAAAAATAGACAGAAAAGCATTACCAGAGCCTGATGGAAGTATAACCACAGGAGTAGAATATGCTGCACCAACTAATGAGATAGAGGAAAAACTGGCGAAAATATGGTGTGAAGTATTAGGCCTAGAAAAAGTAGGAACAAATGATAACTTCTTTGAGCTTGGAGGACACTCATTAAAAGCAATAAATATTATAACCAAGCTGCATAAAGAACTAGATATATCTTTACCAATAAAACAAATATTTGAAACACCTACAATAAGGGGTTTAGCTAGTTATGCAAAAAATACTCAACAAAGTGCATATAGCAGAATAGAAGCAATAGAGGAAAAAGAATATTATGAGTTGTCTTCAGCTCAAAAAAGAATGTATGCCATAAATCAAATCGAAAAATATAGTGTAAACTATAATATACCATGGGTTATGAGAATAGAGGGTGAGCTTGACAAAGCTAAGCTTAATGAAACCTTTAGAAAGCTAATAGAGAGACATGAAGCGTTAAGAACCTCCTTTGAGGTAATAAATGGAGAGCCTGTACAGATAATACATAAGCATACAAGCTTTGAAATCGAGTACACAGAAATAACCAAAGAGAATATTGAAGAAATAGAAGCAGGGATTGCAAAGATCTTTGATTTAAGCAAAGCACCGCTATTCAGAGCGACACTGGCTAAAATCAATGATAAAGAGCATATATTAATGATGGATATGCACCATATAATATCAGATGGTGTATCTATGGAAATATTCACCAAGGAAATAGCTGAGTTATATGAAGGTAAAGAACTAGCTGAGCTAAGAATCCAATACAAAGACTTTGCAGTATGGCAGAACGAACTATTCAAATCAGAAGAAATAAAAAAACAAGGTGAGTATTGGCTCGAAGCATTTAAAGGTGAAATACCTGTACTTAATCTGTCAACAGACTATCAAAGACCAAGCACACAAAGCTTTGAGGGAGATAGTATTAAATTTGAGATAAATGAAGAGTTGACAAGTAAGCTAAAGCAAGTAGCAAAAGAAACAGGATGTACTATGTATATGGTACTGTTATCAGCCTGTAATGTATTATTATCAAAATATAGTGGACAAGAGGATATTATAATAGGAAGTCCAGCAGCAGGAAGACCTCATGCTGACCTACAAAACATAATGGGTATGTTTGTAAACACTCTGGCAATGAGAAACTATCCTGAAAGCAACAAAACCTACAAGGAATTCTTAGAAGAAGTAAAGAAAAATTCACTGCAAGCCTTTGAAATGCAAGACTACCAATTTGAAGAGCTAGTAGACAAGCTAAGCATAAGAAGAGATATAAGCAGAAATCCACTATTTGATATAATGTTTACATTACAAAACATGGATGCAGATGAGCTGCAAATAGAAGGATTAGTAATCAAATCCTATGAAGCTGATAATAAATCAGCAATATTTGATATGACTATTATAGCTACAGAATTAACCAAAACAATAGAAATAAAGCTAAACTATTGCACAAAGCTATTTTACAAACAAACAATAGAAAACATGGGCAAACACTTAGAAAATATACTAAATAGTATAGTAGATAATATAAACTCAAGATTATCAGATATTGAGATGCTATCAGAGAATGAACAGCATCAATTACTTGTAGAATTTAACAATACAAAAGCAGAATATCCAAAGGACAAAATAATACAACAGCTGTTTGAAGAACAAGTAGATAAGACACCGAACAAAACAGCAGTAGTATATAAAAAGGATATTCTAACCTACAAGGAACTAAATGAAAAAGCAAATATTATAGCAAGGGTACTAAGAAATAAGGGAATAAAGCAAAATGAAATAGTAGGAATAATGCTTGAAGGTTCAACGGAAATGCTGGTAGGAATACTAGGAATATTAAAGGCAGGAGCAGCATACCTGCCAATAGATCCTAAATATCCTACAGACAGAATAGAATACATGATAGAAGACAGCAAAACAAAAATACTATTAACCGACTTCCAGCCAAAGAATATAATTGGTGAAAATACTGAGGTAATACTACTAAACAATAAAGAACTATATAAGGGTGAGAATACCAATTTAGACATAATAAATACCCCAAATGATATAGCTTATATTATATATACCTCAGGAAGTACAGGAAAACCAAAGGGAGTAATGATAGAGCATAGCTCCTTGGTTAACATGTGTAAATGGAATATTGACTATTATGAAGTAACAGAAGAAGACAACATTACAAAATATGCAGGCTTTGGCTTTGATGCATCAGTATGGGAGATATTCCCATGCATTATAACAGGTGCAGCAATGCACATAATTGATGAAGAAATAAAGCTGGATTTAGAAAAATTAAATGAATACTACAACGACAATAGTATAACAATTAGCTTCTTACCAACACAAATTGCTGAACAATTTATGAAGCTGGAAAATCATTCTCTAAGATACTTACAAGCTGCAGGAGACAAGCTAAGGTATTTTATAAATAAAAATTATGACATAGTAAACAACTACGGACCAACTGAAAACACAGTAGTAACAACAAGCTTTATCGTTGACAAGGAATATGACAATATACCAATAGGAAAACCTATTGCCAACACACAAATATATATAATAAGCAAAGAAGATAAGCTGCAAGCAGTAGGGGTACCTGGGGAGTTATGTGTAGCAGGAGACAGCTTAGCAAGAGGATATCTAAATAGACAGGAATTAACAGCAGAGAAATTTATAGAGAATCCATTTGAGAAAGGTCAAAGACTGTACAAAACAGGAGACTTAGCAAGATGGCTATCAGATGGAAACATAGAATTCTTAGGAAGAATAGATAATCAAGTAAAAGTAAGAGGCTACAGAATAGAGCTAGGAGAAATAGAAAGTCAGCTGCTAAGTCATAGTAATATTACAGATGCTGTTGTAATAGATAGAGAAGACATACAAAATAACAAATACCTGTGTGGATATATAGTATCAGATAAAGAAGAGATAGTATCAGATTTAAGAGAATATCTATCAAAGGTTCTTCCAGAATATATGATACCATCTTACATAATACAGCTAGACAAGCTGCCACTAACAGCAAATGGAAAGGTAGATAGAAAAGCACTACCTGAGCCTGCGGTTGGTATAAACACAGGAGTAGAATATGCAGCACCAAGTAATACAATAGAAGAAATGCTAGCAGGCATATGGAGTGAAGTATTAGGCGTAGAAAGAATAGGAATAAACGATAACTTCTTTGCCCTAGGAGGACACTCTTTAAAGGCAATAAATATAACAGCGAAAATCCATAAGGAACTAAATGTATTAGTGCCTATAAAAGAGATGTTCGAAATTCCTACAATAAAGGGCTTAGCTGATTATGTAAAAAATACTCAACAAAGTGTATATAGCAAGATAGAAGCAATAGAAGAAAAAGAGTATTATGAATTGTCTTCAGCTCAAAAAAGGATGTACGCAGTAAATCAACTAGAGAAAGATAGTATAAACTATAACATACCATGGGTGATGAGAATAGAGGGCGAGCTTGATAAAGCTAAGCTTAATGAAGCTTTTAATAAGCTAATAGAGCGACACGAAGCACTAAGAACCTCCTTTGAGGTAATAAATGGAGAGCCTGTACAGATAGTGCATAAGCATATAAGCTTTGAAATCGAATATACAGAAATAACCGAAGAGAATAATGAAGAAATCGAAGCAGAATTTGCAAAAGCTTTTGATTTAAGCAAAGCACCACTACTCAGAGCGACACTGGCTAAAATAAATGATAAAGAACATATGGTAATGGTAGATATGCATCATATAATATCAGATGCTGTATCTATGGGAATAATAACTAAGGAGATTGCTGAGCTATATGAGGGTAAAGAGCTGGCAGAGTTAAGAATCCAATACAAGGATTTTGCAGCATGGCAAAATGAACTATTTAAATCAGAAGAAATAATGAAACAAGGAGAGTATTGGCTCAAAGCATTTGAAGGAGAAATACCAGTAATTAACCTGCCAACAGACTATCAAAGACCAAGTATACAAAGCTTTGAAGGGGATAGTATAAGATTTGAGATAAGTGAGGAACTAACAAGTAAGCTAAGACAAATAGCAAAGGAAACTGGAAGTACCATGTACATGGTATTGTTATCAGCCTGCAATGTATTGCTATCAAAATATGCTGGACAAGAGGATATAGTAATAGGAAGCCCAGCAGCAGGAAGACCACATGCTGATCTACAAAACATAATGGGTATGTTTGTAAACACATTAGCTATGAGGAACTATCCAGAGAGTAGCAAAACCTTCAAGGAATTCTTAGCAGAAGTAAAAACAAGGGCACTACAAGCCTATGAAAACCAAGACTATCAATTTGAAGAGCTAATAGACAAGCTAAGCATAAAAAGAGATGTAAGCAGAAATCCGCTGTTTGATGTAATGTTCTCAATGGAGAACGTAGATATGGGAGAGCTAAGAATAGCAGATTTAAAAGCTAGTATCCATGAAATTGATATCAAAATAGCAAAATTCGATATAACTATTGCAGCAATAGAAGCAAGCAAAACTATAGGGCTATCTATAAACTATTGCACAAAGCTATTTAACAAACAGACAATAGAAACCATGAGCAAGCATTTAGTAAATATACTAAACAGTATAGTAAGCGATATAAATCTAAGACTATCAGAGCTTGACATGCTGTCAGAAGAAGAAAAAAATGAAGTATTGTATGAATTTAACAATACAAAAGCAGATTATCCAAGGGACAAAACCCTACATCAGCTATTTGAACAGCAAGTAGAAGAGGCTCCTGACGATATAGCCTTAGTATATGGGGAAGAATCAATAACCTACAAGGAATTAGACACAAAATCAAACCAATTAGCAAGAACCCTAAGGGAAAATGGAGTAAAACCAAATAGTATTGTAGGAATAATGCTAGAACGATCCTTTGAGATGATAGTAGGTATAATGGGAATACTAAAGGCTGGAGGGGCGTATCTGCCAATTGATCCAGAATATCCGGAGGATAGAATAAGCTTTATTCTTAAGGATAGCAAAGCTGAGCTGCTTTTGACACAGAGCAAGTACATAAGCAAAGTAGAGTTTGGTGGTGAAATATTAGATTTAGAAGATGAACAATGTTATATAAATGATGGAGCAAAGCTTATAAATGTAAATTCGCCAAAGGATTTGGCATATGTTATTTACACCTCTGGCTCAACTGGAACTCCAAAGGGAGTAATGATAGAGCATGAAAGTGTAGTAAATACATTGACTTATATGGAAAAAAACTATCCATTAACAAAGGACGATGTATATTTACTAAAGACCTCCTATACCTTTGATGTATCTGTTACAGAGATATTTGGCTGGTTTATAGGAAAAGGAAAGCTGGCAATATTAAAGCCTGGCGATGAAAAGGATGTAAATGAAATACTAAATGCCATAGAAAAGTATAAGGTTACACATATAAATTTTGTACCATCAATGCTGAATATACTATTAGAAGGCTTAGATGAGAGAAATCTGAATAAAACCAGTAGTTTTAAATATGTATTTGCAGCTGGAGAAGCATTAACAAAAGAGAGTGTAAATAGATTCTACAAGCTAATAAAAACTGCCAGCTTAGAAAATATATATGGTCCAACAGAAACAACAATATATGTAACAAGATATTCACTAAAGGATTTTGACAATAACATAAAAAATATACCAATAGGAAAGCCATTAAGTAACATAAGGGCATACATAGTAGATAAGAATAGAAAGCTTCAACCAGTAGGAATTCCTGGAGAGTTGTGCTTTGCAGGCGTTGGACTAGGAAGAGGATATCTAAATAGACCAGAACTGACAGCAGAAAAATTCGTAGAAAATCCATTTATCAATGGAGAGAGAATGTATAAGACAGGAGACTTAGCAAGGTGGATGCCAGATGGTAATATAGATTTCTTAGGCAGAATAGATCATCAAGTAAAGATAAGAGGCTTTAGAATAGAGCTAGGAGAAATAGAAAGTCAGCTATTAAAATATGAGGGTATTAATGAAGTAATTGTAGTAGCTAAAGAAGATAAGAACAGAAGTAATTACTTATGTGGCTATATATGTGGAGAGAGAGAATATAGCATAAGTGAGCTTAGAGAACACTTAGCAAAAGATTTACCAGAATACATGATACCATCATACATTATACAGCTAGACAAGCTGCCACTAACAGCGAATGGGAAGATAGACAGAAAAGCACTGCCAGAGCCTGATGGCAGTATAAATACAGGGGTAGAATATGCAGCACCAACTAATGATATAGAAGAAAAACTGGTAAGCATATGGCAAGAGGTATTAGAAATAGCAAGAGTAGGAATAAATGATAACTTCTTTGAGGTGGGAGGACACTCTTTAAAGGCAATAAACATATCGGCAAAAATACAGAAGGAACTAAATGTATTAGTACCTTTAAAAGAAATGTTTGGAACACCTACAATAAAGGGCTTAGCTAATTATGTAAAAAATACTCAGCAAAGTGTATATAATCGAATAGAAGCAATAGAGGAAAAAGAGTATTATGAGGTGTCATCAGCTCAAAAAAGAATGTATGTCGTAAATCAACTGGAAGAAGCTAGTATAAATTATAATATACCCTGGATTATGAGAATAGAGGGCCAGCTTGATAAAACTAAACTTAGTGAAGCTTTCAATAAGCTAATAGAGAGACATGAAGCATTTAGAACCTCCTTTGAGGTAATAAATGGAGAGCCTGTACAGATAGTGCATAAGAAAACAAGCTTTGAAATCGAATATATAGAAATAACAGAAGAAAAGAAAGGCGAAATAGAAGCAGAATTTGTAAAAGCCTTTGATTTAAGCAAAGCACCACTATTCAGAGTAACACTGGCTAAAATCAATGACAAAGAGCATATATTGATGATGGATATACACCATATAATATCAGATGGCGTATCTATGGGAATAGTCGCTAAGGAAATTACCAAACTATATGAGGGTAAAGAACTAGCTGAGCTAAGAATCCAATACAAGGACTTTGCAGTATGGCATAATGAACTGTTTAAGTCAGAAGAAATAAAGAAACAAGGGGAGTACTGGCTCAAAACATTTGAAGGAGAAATACCGGTACTTAACCTGCCAACAGACTATCAAAGACCAAGGATACAAAGCTTTGAAGGGGATAGTATTAAATTTGAGATAAGTGAAGAATTAACAAGTAAGCTAAAGCAAATAGAAAAGAAAACAGGAAGTACTATGCACATGGTACTGTTATCAGCTTGCAATATATTACTATCAAAATACAGTGGACAAGAGGATATAATAATAGGAAGTCCTGCCGTAGGACGATCTCATGCTGACCTACAGAACATAATTGGAATGTTTATAAACACTCTGGCTATGAGAAACTATCCAGAAGCAAATAAGACTTTTGAACAATTTTTGTCAGAAGTAAAGGCAAACTCACTATTAGCCTTTGAAAGTCAAGACTATCAATTTGAAGAGCTAATAGACAAGCTAAATATAACAAGAGATTTAAGTAGGAATCCACTGTTTGATGTAATGTTCTCTACGCAGAATATGGATATAAGAGAACCGCAAATAGAAGGACTTAAATTTGAAACATATGATACGGAAAGTAATGTATCAAAATTTGATTTGACGCTTACAGCAATTGAAGCAGGTAATAGTGTGGTATGTGATCTAAGATATTGTACAAAGCTATTTAAGAAAAGCACTATAGAAAGAATGATATCACATTTTATCAACCTTATAAAAGAAATCACAAACAATCCTCAGTTAAGCATAAGTGAAATAAACATGCTGTCTAACGAAGAAAAGCATGAGCTGTTGCATGAATATAACGGCAAGAAAGCTGACTATCAAAAGGATAAGACAATACATGAGCTTTTTGAAGAACAAGCTTATCGTACACCTGATAAAACTGCAGTAGTATTTGAAGATAGTAAATTAACATATAAAGAGTTAAATGAAAAATCAAATCAATTAGCAAGACTACTAAGAGATAAGGGAGCTAAGTCTGATACTACGGTAGGTATTATGGTTGAACAGTCTTTAGAGATGATAATTAGTATCATAGCAGTATTAAAAGCTGGAGCAGCATATTTGCCAATAGATACAGAACAATTAGGAAAAAGAACAAATGAAATTCTAGAAGACAGTGATACAAAAATCCTATTAGTTAAAGGTGTAGTAAATGAACAAATAACCTTCAAGGGAGAAGTTATTAATGTTGATGATAGTAAAAACTATGCAAATAGCACATTAAACTTATCTAAAACTAGTACACCTGATAGTAATGCATATTTAATATATACATCAGGCTCTACTGGAAAACCAAAGGGTGTATTTGTAAGAAACTATAACCTTGTAAACTATATAGAATGGTTTAGTAAGGAAGCAAGCCTAAGAAATAATGATAAAGCAATGCTTATGTCATCCTATGCATTTGATTTAGGCTATACAAGCATATATTCATCCATATTAAATGGATGTGAGCTCCATATAGTGAAGAAAGATTTATATACTAATTCAAATAAGGCATTAAGATATATAAAAGAAAACGAAATAACCTATATAAAATTAACACCGTCACTATTTAATATTTTAGTAAATGACACAGATTTTTCAACTGAAAAGACCTGTGAAAAGCTTAGATTAGTAGTATTAGGTGGAGAAAAGATAAATACAGCAGACGTAGAAACGTACCATAAAAACTATCCTAATAATGCTGTAATGAATCACTATGGGCCTACAGAAGCTACAGTTGGCTCAGTGTATAAGGTAATTGATTTTAAAGAATTCGATAATTTCAAAGTATATCCAGTAATAGGTAACCCTATTACTAATACCAATGCCTATGTAATGGATAAAAATATGAAGTTACAGCCAATAGGTGTATATGGAGAATTATGTTTATCAGGGGAAGGCATAGCAGGAGGATATTTTAAAAGACCTGATTTAACAGAAGAGAAGTTTATTCAAAGTCCATTTGAAGAATGCGAAAGAATATACAAAACAGGCGACCTTGTAAGAAGATTAGAAGATGGAAGTATAGAGCTTGCAGGTAGAATAGATCACCAGGTAAAGGTAAGAGGCTTTAGAATAGAGCTGGGCGAGATAGAAAGTCAATTATTGAAGTATGAGGAAATTAGTGAAGTAATAGTAATAGCTAAAGAAGATAATAGTGGCAGCAAATATCTATGTGCGTACATATGTGGAGAAAGAGAATACAGTGTAGGCGAGTTAAGAGAACACTTAACTAAGGAATTACCAGAATACATGATACCAACATACTTCATACAGCTTGATAGTCTTCCATTAACAGCAAATGGAAAGGTAGACAGAAAAGCCTTACCAGAGCCTGATGGCAATATAACTACAGGAACAGAATATGTTGCACCAGAAAATGAAACGGAAGAAAAGCTTGCTGCAATATGGCAAGAAGTTTTGGGATTAGAAAGAATAGGAATAAATGATAACTTCTTTGAACTAGGCGGACACTCTCTAAAAGCAATAAATATAGTAGCAAAGATTCATAAAGAATTAAATGTATCAGTACCATTAAGAGAGATGTTCAAAACACCGACAATAAAGGGTTTAGCAAACTATGCAGGAGGCACAAAACAAAGCATATACAGCTTGATAGAGCCAGCAGAGGAAAAAGAGTACTATGAATTATCCTCAGCTCAAAAGAGAATATATGCACTACAACAATTTGAAGAAAACAATACAAGCTACAACATGCCAATGATTATGACTTTAGAAGGTGAACTTGATATAGCTAAGCTTGAAGAAACCTTTAATAAGCTAATACAAAGGCACGAGTCTTTACGAACTTCCTTTGAACTAGCTGATGGAGAGCCAGTTCAGGTAATACATAAGGAAGTAAGCTTTAAAATAGGGTACACAGAAGCAGACCAAGAAAGAGCAAGGGAAATAGCGGAAGGCTTTGTAAAAGCCTTTGACTTAAGCAAAGCACCATTGCTTAGAGTGGGACTAACTAAAATCAGTGATAAAGAACATATGCTAATGATTGATATGAATCATATAATCTCTGATGGTATATCTAGGGGCATATTAACCAAGGAAATTACTGAGCTATATGATGGTAAAGACCTACCTAAGCTGAGAATTCAATACAAGGACTTTGCAGTATGGCAAAATAAAATGTTTAAGTCAGGAGAAATAAAGAAACAAGGAGAGTACTGGCTAAAAGCATTTGAAGGAGAAGTGCCTGTACTTAGCTTGCCAACAGACTATCAAAGACCAAGTATACAAAGCTTTGAAGGGGATAATATTAATCTTGAGATAAGTGAAGAACTAACAACAAAACTAAGTGAGATAGCAAAAGAAACAGGAAGTACTATGTACATGGTGCTGTTATCAGCATGTAATATATTACTATCAAAATATAGTGGACAAGAGGATATAATAATAGGAAGTCCGGCAGCAGGAAGACCTCATGTTGACATACAGAACATAATGGGTATGTTTGTAAACACATTGGCTATGAGAAACTATCCTGAAAGTAACAAGACCTTCAAGGAATTCCTAAGAGAAGTAAAGACAAATTCACTACAAGCCTTTGAAAACCAAGACTATCAATTTGAAGAGCTAGTAGACAATCTAAGCATAACAAGAGATCTTAGCAGGAATCCAATTTTTGATGTAATGTTCTCGATGCAAAATATGAGCATAGATGAAATGACAATAGAAGGGCTTAAATTTAAGCTATATGAAGTCAACAGCGATATTTCAAAATTTGATATAACTATTACAGCTATAGAACAAAACAATGTAATTGAAATAGAGCTAAACTATTGCACAAAGCTGTTTAACAAACAAACCATAGAAAACATGAGCAGGCACTTAATAAATATACTCAACAGTATAGCAATTAATACAAACCAAAGACTATCAGAAATTAAAATGCTATCAGAGGAAGAAAAGCATCAGTTACTTGTAGACTTTAACAATACAAAAACAAACTATCCAAGGGAAAAGACGATACAACAGCTGTATGAAGAACAAGCAGATAAGACACCAGATAATATAGCAGTAGTATTTAATGAAAAGCAACTAACATATAGAGAACTAAATGAGAAGGCAAATACAATAGCAAGAATACTAAGAAGCAAGGGAATAAAAGAAGATGAAGCAGTAGCAATATTAGCTGATAAATCCATAGAAATGATAATAGGGGTGCTGGCAATATTAAAAGCAGGAGGAGCATATCTTCCAATAGATGTAGACTATCCGACAGATAGAATAGAATACATTTTGTCAGATAGTGGAAGTCACATACTATTGACACAAGCAGACATAGCTAATACATTGAATTTTGATGGACATATAATAGTATTAGATAATCCAGAAATCTACAATACATTGTCAATAGAATGTAATAACAATCTAGAAACAGTTAACAAACCAAACAACCTAGCATATATAATATACACCTCGGGAAGCACAGGCAGACCAAAGGGTGTAATGGTAGAGCATAAGAATGTAGTGAGACTAGTAAAGAATACAAACTACATAAGCTTTAATAAAGAAGACAGAATACTGCAAACAGGAGCATTAGTATTTGATGCATCAACCTTAGAAATATGGGGAGCATTGCTAAATGGTTTGCCGCTTTATCTATTTGATAAAAATGTAATACTGGATGCAAACAAGCTCACAAAGGCAATAGAAGAAAATAACATAACCATAATGTGGCTTACAGTAGCATTATTTAATCAGTTGATACAAGAAAAAGAAGACATATTCAAAGGACTAAGATGTTTATTAGTAGGTGGAGATGTACTATCACCAAAGCATATAAACACAGTAAGAGAGAAAAATCCTAACCTTAAAGTAATAAATGGATATGGGCCAACTGAAAATACAACCTTCTCAACATGCTTCAAGATAGAGAAGAAATATACAAGCAACATACCAATAGGAAGCCCAATAAGCAATAGCACAGCCTATATAGTAGATAAGAACAATAACATACAGCCAATAGGAGTAGCAGGTGAGCTATGGGTAGGAGGAGACGGAGTAGCAAGAGGATATCTAAACAATCCAGAGCTAACAGCAGAGAAATTTACAGAAAATCCATTTGTACATGGAGAAAGAATATACAAAACAGGAGACTTAACAAGATGGCTGTCTGATGGAACCATAGACTTTATAGGACGTATAGACCAACAAGTAAAGATAAGGGGCTTTAGAATAGAGCTAGGAGAAATAGAAAATGAACTACTAAAGCATAGTAAAATAAGAGAAACTATAGTAATAGCAAAAGAAGATGATAGCAAGAACAAGTATATATGTGCATACATAGCAGGAGAAGCAGAACTAAGCACCAAAGAACTGAGAGAGCATCTGACAAAAGAGCTGCCAGAATATATGATACCTTCATACTTCATACAGCTTGATAAGCTACCATTGACAGCAAATGGAAAGGTAGATAGAAAAGCCTTACCAGAACCTGCTGGAAATATAGTTACAGGAACAGAATATGTTGCACCAACTAATGAAATAGAAGAAAAGCTGGCAAGCATATGGAGTGAAGTTATAGGGGTAGAAAGAATAGGAATAAATGACAACTTCTTTGAACTTGGAGGACACTCACTAAAGGCAATAAATATAATAGCAAAAATCCATAAAGAATTAAGTGTATCAGTACCTTTAAAAGAGATGTTTGAAACACCTACAATAAAGGGCTTGGCTGACTATGTTAAAAATTCTCAACAAAGTGTATACAGCAGAATAGAAGCAATAGAAGAGAAAGAGTATTATGAGGTGTCATCAGTTCAAAAAAGAATGTATGTCATAAATCAGCTAGAAGAAGCTAGTACAAACTATAATATGCCATGGATTATGAGAATAAAGGGCGAGCTTGATAAAACTAAGCTTAATGAAACCTTTAGAAAGCTAATAGAAAGACATGAAGCATTAAGAACCTCCTTTGAGGTGATAAATGAAGAGCCTGTACAGATAGTGCATAGGAATACAAGCTTTGAAATTGAGTACATAGAAATAACCGAAGAAAAGAATGGAGAAATAGAAGCGGGATTTATAAAAGCCTTTGATTTAAGCAAAGCACCGCTATTCAGAGTAACACTGGCTAAAATCAATGATAATGAACATATATTGATGATGGATATGCATCATATAATATCAGATGGTGTATCTATGGGAATACTCACTAAGGAAATTACCGAGCTATATGAGGGTAAAGAACTAGCTGAGTTAAGAATTCAATACAAGGACTTTGCGGTATGGCAAAACGAGCTATTCAAATCAGAAGAAATAAAGAAACAAGGTGAGTATTGGCTTGAAGCATTTGAAGGAGAAATACCTGTACTTAACCTGCCAACAGACTATCAAAGACCAGGTATACAAAGCTTTGAAGGGGATAGTATTCAATTTGAGATAAGAGAAGAACTAACAAGCAAGCTAAGGCAAATAGCGAAGGAAACAGGAAGCACTATGCATATGGTACTGTTATCAGCTTGCAATATATTACTATCAAAATACAGTGGTCAAGAGGATATTATAATAGGAAGTCCAAGCGTAGGAAGACCCCATGATGACCTACAGAATATAATGGGTATGTTTGTAAATACACTAGTTATGAGAAACTATCCAGAGAGTAACAAGACCTTCAAGGAATTCTTAAGAGAAGTAAAAGTAAACTCATTACAAGCCACTGAAAACCAAGATTATCAACTTGAGGAACTAATAGACAAGCTAAATATAACAAGAGATGTAAGCCGAAATCCACTATTTGACGTTATGTTCTCACTTGAAAACATAGGTATAGAGGAGTTGAAAATAGATGGATTAGAGGTTAGCACCTATGAAATTGATGCAAAAGTAGCAAAATTTGATATAACTATTGCAGCTAGAGAATCAAGCAAAGCGATAGAGATATCCTTAAACTATTGCACAAAGCTATTTAATAAACAGACAATGGAAAACATGAGCAAGCACTTAACAAATATATTAGACAGCATAGCAAGCAATATAAACTTAACGCTTTCAGAGATTGAAATGCTGTCAGAGAAAGAAAAGCATCAATTACTTGTAGAGTTTAACAATACAAAAGCAGAGTATCCAAAGGATAAAACAATACAACAGCTATTTGAGCAGCAAGCAGAGAGAACACCAGACAATATAGCAGTAGAATACAAAAACGAAAGCATAACCTATAGAGAGCTAAATGAAAAATCAAATCAATTGGCTAGAAAGCTTAGAGAAAAGGGAGTGGAACCTGATACTATAGTTGGAATAATGGTTGAACGCTCAGTGGAGATGATAGTTGGTATAATGGCAATTTTAAAAGCTGGAGCAGCATATTTACCAATTGATTCTGAATACCCAGAGGATAGAATAAGATATATTTTAAGCGATAGCGGGACAAGTATACTTCTGCAAAAAGGTAAAGTGAACAACTACGATATAGAAGCACTAGCGCTAGATGAAGACTTTACCGATGATTCCGTAGAAAATTTAGATACAATAAGTGACTATAGTAATTTGGCTTATATAATATATACCTCAGGCTCAACTGGTAAACCAAAAGGTACAATGATTAAACAAAGAGGCTTAGTCAATTATATTACTTGGGCGAATAAGGTATATGTGAAAAATGAGAGCTTAGACTTCCCACTGTACTCATCGTTCTCATTTGACTTAACAGTTACATCAATATTTACGCCACTAATTTCTGGTAACAAAATAGTTATATATAAATATCAAGAGGATGAACCAATCATAAGACAAATATTTAAGGAAAATAAGGTTGGTATAGTAAAGCTGACACCAGCACATTTAAGTATGATAAAGGATATGGATAACAGTCAATCAAGTATAAAACGGTTAATAGTAGGCGGAGAAGATCTAAAAACTGAATTAGCAAAGGAAGTATATGAAAGCTTCAATAAAAATGTTGAGATATATAATGAATATGGACCTACTGAGACAGTAGTTGGCTGTATGCTTTACATGTATGATTACAATAGGGATAAGAATATATCTGTATCTATAGGAAAACCAGCTGATAATGTGCAAATATATATATTGGATAAGGAAAAACAGGTTCTGCCAATAGGAATTGTAGGAGAAATCTATATAAGTGGAGATGGAGTAAGTAAAGGCTATATAAATAGAGCAGAATTAACAGCAGAAAGGTTTATAGCAAATCCATTTATACCAGGGGAGCGTATGTATCGTACTGGAGATTTAGCAAGGTGGCTTTCAGATGGTAATATAGAGTTTTTAGGCAGAATAGATAATCAAGTAAAGATAAGGGGCTATAGAATAGAGCTAGGAGAAGTAGAAGCAAGGCTTTTAAGCTATGAAGGAGTAGAAGATGCAATAGTAATAGCTAGAGAAGAGAAAGCTGGAAGCAGTTATCTATGTGCATATATAAGTGGCGTGAGAGAATTTACAATTAGTGAGCTTAGAACCTATTTGAACGAAGAACTGCCAGAATACATGATACCTTCATACTTTATACAGCTTGACAAGCTACCATTAACTACAAATGGAAAGGTAGACAAAAAGGCACTACCAGAGCCTGATGGAAGTATAGGCACAGGAGAAGAATATGTTGCACCAGAAAATGAGACAGAAGAAAAACTAGTAAGTATATGGAGTGAAGTATTAGGTGTAGAAAAAATAGGAATAAATGATAACTTCTTTGAACTTGGAGGACACTCACTAAAGGCAATAAATATAATGGCAAAAATCCATAAGGAATTAAATGTATCAGTACCTTTGAAAGAGATGTTTGAAACGCCGACCATAAAGGGCTTAGCTAGATATGTTAAAAATACCAAACAAAGTGTATACAGCAGAATAGAGCCAATAGAAGAAAAAGAGTATTATGAGTTATCTTCAGTTCAAAAAAGGATGTATGCAATAAATCAACTAGAAGAAGCTAGTATAAACTATAATATGCCATGGGTTATGAGAATCGAGGGTAATCCTGACAAAGCTAAGCTTAATGAAGCATTTAACAAGCTAATAGAGAGACACGAAACCTTAAGAACCTCCTTTGAGGTAGTAGATGGAGAAGCTGTACAAATAGTACATAAGAAGGTAAGCTTTGAAATCGAATACATAGAAATAACTAAAAAAGAGAATGGCGAAATAGATACTGATTTTGTAAAAGCCTTTGATTTAAGCAAAGCACCATTATTCAAAGTTACACTAGCTAAAATTAATGATCTAGAGCATTTTCTGATGATAGATATGCACCATATAATTTCTGATGGTTTATCTATGAGTGTATTTACTAAGGAATTTATTGAAATATATAATGGTAAAGAGCTGACTAAATTAAAAATCCAGTACAAGGACTTTGCAGTATGGCAGAATAAATTGCTTAAATCGGAAGAAATAAAAAAACAAGAACAGTACTGGCTAAAAGCATTTGAAGGAGAAGTACCTGTATTAAACCTACCAACAGACTATCAAAGACCAAGTATTCAAAGCTTTGAAGGAGATAGTATTTACTTTGAGATAAGCGAAGAGCTAACAGATAAGCTAAAGCAAATAACAAAGAAAACAGGAAGCACCATGTACATGGTATTGTTATCAGCCTGCAATATATTACTATCAAAATATAGTGGACAGGAAGATATAGTAATAGGAAGTCCAGCAGCAGGAAGACCTCATGCTGACTTACAGAACATAATGGGTATGTTTGTAAATACACTAGCTATGAGAAACTATCCAGAGAGTAACAAGACCTTCAAGGAATTCCTAAGAGAAGTAAAAGTAAACTCGTTACAAGCCTTTGAAAACCAAGACTATCAATTTGAAGAGCTAATAGACAAGCTAAGAATAACAAGAGATATAAGCCGAAATCCATTATTTGATGTTATGTTCTCACTAGCGAACATAGATACAGAAGAGCTAAGAATAGAAGGATTAAAACTAAATAGCTATGAAATTGATGTTAGAATAGCAAAATTTGATATGATGATTTCTGCTATAGAATCAAATAAAATTATAGGGGTATCCTTAAACTACTGCACAAAGCTGTTTAGCAAACAAACAATAGAAAACATAAGCAGACACTTTATAAATATACTAAACAGCATGGCAGACAATGATAACCAAAGGTTGTCTGAAATTAATATGCTATCAGAGGAAGAAAAGCATCAATTACTTGTAGAGTTTAACGATACAAAAACTAACTATCCAAAGGATAAGACGATACAACAGCTGTTTGAAGAACAAGCAGATAAGACACCAGATAATATAGCAGTAGTATTTAAGAAAGATATGCTAACCTACAAGGAGCTAAATGAGAAAGCAAATATAATAGCAAGGCTGCTAAGAAATAAAGGAATAAAACAAAATGAAATAGTAGGAATAATGATCGAAGGCGGAACAGAAATGCTGGTAGGAATACTAGGTATATTAAAGGCAGGAGCAGGATATCTGCCAATAGATCCTAAATATCCTACAGACAGAATATCCTACATGATAGAGGACAGTAAAACAAGAATATTGTTAACTGACTTCCAACCAACAGAAACAGTAAGTGACAGTATAGAGCTAATACTGCTAACAAATGATGAGTTATATAAGGGTGAAGGCTATAACTTAGAAATAGTAAATACAGCAAGAGATATAGCCTACATAATATATACCTCAGGAAGTACAGGAAAGCCAAAGGGAGTAATGATTGAGCATAGCTCCTTGATAAACTTGAGTAAATGGCATATTGACTATTACAAGGTAACAGAAAAAGACAATAGTACAAAATATGCAGGCTTTGGTTTTGACGCATCAGTATGGGAGATATTCCCTTATATAATAACTGGTGCAACAATACACATAATAGATGAAGAAATAAAGTTAGATATAGAAAAACTAAATGAATACTACAATGATAACGACATAACAATAAGCTTCCTGCCAACACAAATCTGTGAACAGTTTATGAAGCAGGACAACAAGTCCTTAAGATATCTGTTAGCAGGAGGAGATAAGCTAAGATACTTTGAAGGAAAGAACTACAAGGTAGTAAACAACTATGGACCAACAGAGAACACTGTAGTAACAACTAACTTTATAGTGGATAAAGAATATGAAAATATACCAATAGGAAAACCAATAGCAAATACACAAATATATATAATAAGCAGGGAAAACAAGCTACAGCCCATAGGTATACCAGGAGAGCTATGTATAGCAGGAGAAAGCTTAGCAAGAGGATACTTAAACAATAGCGAGCTGACAGTAGAGAAATTCATAGAAAATCCATTTGTAGAAGGTCAAAGACTGTATAAATCAGGAGACCTGGCAAGGTGGTTACCAAATGGAAACATAGAATTCTTAGGAAGAATAGATACTCAAGTAAAAGTAAGAGGCTATAGAATAGAGCTAGGAGAAATAGAAAGTCAGCTATTAAAACATGAGGGTATAAGAGAAGTAATAGTAATAGCCAAGGAAGATCAAAACGGAATCAATTACTTATGCGGATATATATGCGGAGAAAGAGAGTACAGCATAGGCGAACTAAGAGAACATTTGTCAAGGGAGCTTCCAGAGTATATGATACCAGCCTATTTCATACAGCTAGACAAGTTACCACTAACTTCAAATGGAAAGGTAGATAGAAAAGCCTTGCCAGAGCCTGATGGAAGTATAAATACAGGTGTAGAATATGTTGCTCCGACTAATGAAATAGAGGAGAAGCTGGCGAATATATGGCAAGAAGTATTAGATGTAGAAAAAGTAGGGATAAATGATAACTTCTTTGAACTAGGAGGACATTCCCTAAAGGCTACCAATATACTCTCAAAAATTCAAAAGGAACTGCATGCATCAATAACCTTTAAGGAGCTGTTTACAACACCGACTATAAAACAAATAGCTAGGCAATTACAGATAACTACAGGAAATTTATACCCAGAAATAGAGCCAACGGAGGAGCAAGAATATTACCCTGCTTCCTCTGCTCAAAAGAGAATGTTTGTAATGCAGTCCATGAATCCAAAGGGAACCATTTATAATATTACTATGCCTATACTTATAGAAGGTGCGTTAGACGGGAAAAAGCTTGAAGTAATACTTAACAAAATTGTAGAAAGACATGAGGTAATGCGTACAACCTTTAAATTGAAAGAAGGAGTACTTCTACAGAAGGTTAATAAAGATTTCAAACTTGAGATTATTAATACTAAAATGCGTGAAAGCGAAGTTGGAGTCTTCGTCCAACGCTTTGTTAGACCTTTTGATTTAAGCAAGACACCGCCATTTAGAGTAGCTTTGGTTAAAATAGCCAATCAGAAGCATATATTGTTGCTTGATATGCATCATATTATTTCTGATGCAGGATCTGTGGGTATATTGATTCAGGAATTTGTAGAGCTATATGAGGGCAATGAGCTTCCAAAGTTAAAAATACAATACAGAGATTATGTGGCTTGGCAAAATAAGCTGCTGGAAAATGGTATTATTAAGAAACAAGAAGAATATTGGCTAAATGAGTTCATAAAGCCAGCACCAGCACTTAAATTACCTTATGATTTTTATAAGCCAGAGATACCAGACAATCTAGATGGTGGTATTTCCATGAGTATCGGCGAGGAATATACTACTGGCTTGAAAAGAATTTTAAGTGCTACAGGAAGCACACTCTATATGATACTGCACGCAGCTTATAGTATACTTCTACAAAAATACACAGGAAATGAGGATATTACTATAGGTAGTCCTATTGCGGCCAGATCCCATGCTGATTTGCAAAATCTAATGGGCATGTTTGTAAATACAATTGCGATTCGCAGCTTCCCTAATGCGGATAAAACTCTAGCTACATTCCTTGAGGAGGTTAGAGATAAATCTCTCAAGGCCTTTGAAAACCAAGATTATCAGTTTGATGAATTGGTAAATAAATTGGGAGTTCATATTGATATGGAAAGCAATCCGCTATTTAGTACCTTGTTTGTATTACAAAATATGGATTCACCAGAAATAAATTTATCAGGGTTAACGGTGAAACCATATAATTTTAGTAGTCATGTAGCAAAGTTTGATATAACAATGTCTGCTGTGGAGGCAAACAATAATCTGATAATCGGTATGTCGTATCGAAAAAATCGTTTTAAGGAAGAAACTGCCTATAAGCTTACAGAAAGCTATATCAATATATTGAAGCAGATGGTCAAGAATACTGATATAAAAATTGGCGAAATAAGTCTCTAGTACGTAATTAAAAAATGGCTTAAAACTTAAAGGTTTTAGGCCATTTTTTAATTTAACCATATAAACTATATAGGTTTAGTAAAAATATATTTAGGTATAGTCTTTTTCATAGAACACACAAATTCCATTAGTTTGTGTAAAATACACTATGTATTTTGTTCTTAATTAATTTGTATGTTCTATATAGCAATATTGTTTTCATAATTAAATTATGGTAATATAGCAAGTAAAGAAAGACACTATTTTTAGTGATATAATTATAAAAAACATCATATGATACAATTCTATTTTTAATTTTAGTTCCCCTGTTATTGCAATAATCTACGCAGTACAAAGTATCCTTACTATAAATTCATCAGCAAATATTTTAACAAGTTATTCAATTGCTTTTGTTACTTTCTGTCTTATCCAAACTTTTCAAGTGATATATCTTTTAGAACTCTTAGTTTCCCATACTTATACCGTTATAATCTAACATTTATGAAAGCCATCCATTAGCGTACTTGAGATATATTTAATCGCAATGTAATAAGACATTGCGGTAATTATTTGACCATATAATGAAATTATTTTCGTGTATATATAGATTTGATTTAAAGTAACTTTTAATAAAATGGAGGTAATATCGAATAACAAAGATAAGCATTGGATTATATAAGATTTACAACTTTTATAAAAGATTAATATATAAACTAACTAAATTGGAGGGTAATTAAATGTTTGACAAAAGTAACTTTAAAGACATATACAGTCTATCTCCAATGCAGCAGGGAATGCTGTTTCACTCTATTATGGACAGTGCTTCAGGCGCATATTTTGAACAGAGCATATTGAAAATAATGGGGCAAATAGATATAAGTCTGTTTGAAAAAAGTTTTAATTTCATAATAGAGAAATATGATGTCCTAAGGACAGTATTTCTTTATGAAAAAGTAAGTCAACCTGTACAAATTGTACTTAGGAAGAGAACAGGCAGTATACTCTATAATGATATAGCTGATCTTGATGAAGAAGAAAGAAAAACATATATCGAAGACTTTGTAAAGAAGGATAAAATGCAAGGTTTTGAGCTTTCTAAGGATCTTCCTATGAGAATAGCAGTAATAAAAACGGGTATAGAAGAATATGAGATAATCTGGAGTTATCATCACATAATAATGGATGGTTGGTGTCTAGGTATAATAATGAGTGAATTTTTCCAAGCATATAGCCTGCTTGGAAAAGGTAAGGAAATAAGTGCTATAAACAACTATCCATATAGTGACTATATAAAATGGTTGAAGAAACAGAACAAGGAAGAAGCCTTGGCATATTGGAAAGATTACTTGCAGGATTATGAACAGCAAACCTCCATCCCTAAATTGCATAAAAAAGTAAATATCAATACATATTTACAATGTGATACTAAATTTGAGTTAAATGAAGCTATAACAGAAAGACTTACAAGATTGGCAAGAGAAAATCAGGTTTCCTTAAACGTAATTCTCCAGACGGCATGGGGAATACTTCTCCAAAGATACAATAACACAAAGGATGTAGTGTTTGGGGCTGTAGTATCAGGCAGACCCCCTGAAGTAGTTGGCATTGAAAGTATGGTAGGACTGTTTATAAACACAATACCTGTAAGAATACAAAAAGATGAGCTAAGCTTTATTGAGCTTTCAAAGGAAATACAGGAAAATGCTTCAAAATCAATGACATATGATTATATGCCATTAGCAGATGTGCAAGCAAGCAGTATGCTGAAGAATAGTTTGTTTGACCATATCATGATATTTGAGAACTATCCTGTGGACAAGCAGTTAAGCAGTATGGAAAGCAGTCAGGAGCTAGGCTTTTCTATACAAAACTTTGAAATGTTTGAGCACACAAATTATGATTTTAACCTGGCTATTATACCGGGCGAAACCATTATATTTAAATTAACACATAATGAAAATATTTATAGCAAAGAGCTGGTAGAGCAAATAGGCAAGCATTTTAAGATGGTCATAGACCAAGTTATAGAGAAACCGAATATAAACGTAGCAAATATTAATATAATCGACAATGAAGAAAAGCATCAATTACTTGTAAAATTTAACAATACAAAAACAGATTACCCAAAGGACAAAACACTCAATCAACTATTTGAGGAACAAGCAGCAAAAACTCCTGACAATATAGCTGCAATGTACGAAGAAGAATCCATAACCTACAAGGAATTGGACGCAAAATCAAACCAATTAGCAAGGATACTAAGAGAAAAGGGTGTAAAGGCAGACAGTGTAGTAGCTATTTCTCTTTATCGTTCCTTAGAAATGACAATAGGAATAATGGCAATACAAAAGGCAGGAGGAGCATATCTGCCAATAGGCCCTGAATATCCAGAGGATAGGATAAAGTATATGCTAGAGGACAGTAATGCCAATGTACTATTAACACAAAGTCATATAAAAGATAATTACAAATTTGAGAATATAGATGTAATAGCAATAGATGATAAACAGCTGTACAAGGGAGATAGTAGTAGCCTTGAGCCAATAAATGAGTCAACCAATCTTGCCTATGTAATATATACCTCGGGAAGCACAGGAAAGCCAAAAGGTGTAATGATAGAGCATCATTCTGTAATAAATAGAACAAAGTGGATGCAAAAGAGATATCCAATAGGAGAGAATGACGTAATACTACAAAGAACACCATATACCTTTGATGTATCAGTAGGAGAGCTATTCTGGTGGTCAATGACAGGAGCTAAGGTATGCTTCTTAACACCAGGAGGAGATAAAGACCCAGAGGAAATAGTAAAAGCAATAGAAAAGTACAAAGTAACGACAATGAACTTTGTACCATCAATGATGAATATATTCCTAGAACACATAGAAGGCAGAGACGATCTAGATAGATTATCAAGCTTGAAACAAGTATTTTCAATTGGAGAAGCCTTAACAGTACCACAGGTGGAAAGGTTCAACAGAATATTAAACAGCAAAATAGGAACAAAGCTAATAAACATATATGGGCCAACAGAGACGACAGTAGAAGTATCCTACTTCGATTGTTCAACAGGGGAGAAATTTGACATAATACCAATAGGAAAGCCAATAGACAACATAAGCCTATTGGTACTAGACAAGCACAATAACCTACTGCCTGTGGGAGTATCAGGAGAGCTATGCATATCAGGGGTAGGAGTAGGAAGAGGCTATCAAAATAGACCAGAGCTGACAGCAGAGAAGTTCTTGCAAAATCCACATATCCCTGGAGAACGTATGTATAGATCAGGCGACCTTGCAAGATGGCTGCCTAACGGAAACGTAGAGTATCTAGGAAGAATGGATAATCAAGTAAAGATAAGGGGCAACAGGATAGAGCTAGGAGAAATAGAAAATGAGCTGCTAAAGCATAGTGAAATAAAAGAAGCAGCAGTAATAACTAAAATGGACAATAACGGAAATATGTATCTGTGTGGTTATATAGTATCAGAGAGAGAATTAACAGTATCAGAGTTAAAAGAACACCTAGTAAAGAATCTTCCTGACTATATGGTACCATCATACTTCATAACCTTAGACAAGCTACCACTATCAGCAAATGGCAAGCTTGACAGAAAAGCACTGCCAGAGCCTGATGGCAACATAAATACAGGGGTAGAATATGTGGCACCAACCAATGAAACAGAAGAAATACTTGCAAGCATATGGAGAGAAGTATTAGGCATAGAAAAGGTAGGAATTAATGATAACTTCTTTGAGCTAGGGGGACATTCCCTAAAGGCAACAAGTGTAGCTGCAAAAATTCATAAGCAGCTTAATGTAGAAATACCTTTGAAAGAAATATTTAACATACCTACCATAAGAGGGTTATATGAATACATACAGGGTTTGGAAGAAAATATATATTCAGCTATTGAACCAGTAGAAGAGCGAGAATATTATCCTATTTCCTCAGTACAAAAAAGAATGTATATGCATGAACAAATAAATGGTATAAGCACTATATACAATATGCCTATGATATTTAAGGTGAGCGGGAATGTAGATGTAAGAAAATTGGAAAATGCTTTCAAAGCACTTATAGAGAGACATGAGACACTTCGTACATCCTTTGAAGTCATTGAGGGAGAACCTGTACAGAGGATACATACTAATATTGATTTCAAAATAAGTCTATGGGATGCAGCAGAAGAAGAAATAGAAACAATAGTAAAGGACTTTATTCAGCCCTTTGAGCTTAATAAAGCTCCTCTTATGCGTGTAGGCGTTATCCGTCTAGATACAGAAAAATGTGTACTTATGCTGGATATGCACCATATTATTTCAGATGGAAGCTCTCAAACAATATTCATCAACGAGTTTTTAAAGCTATATGAGGGAGAAATACTTCCTGAGCTTAAAATACAATACAAGGATTATGCCTTCTGGCAAAATGATTTGTATCAATCTGGTAAAATGCAACGCTATGAGGAATACTGGCTGGAGCAATTCCCGAAAACAGAAGAAATACCAGTGCTTAATATGCCTACAGATTTTCCAAGACCAAGTATATATACTGACTTGGGGGATACATATGAGTTTGAATTAGATAGAGAATTGGTAATGAAGCTTCGAGAGCTTGCTAAAGAGAATACTGCAACTCTCTTTATGGTGTTTTTGGGGATATATAGTGTAACCCTATCAAAATATGCGGCACAGGAGGATATACTAATAGGTACTGTTACCGCTGGCCGAAATAATGTAGATACACAAGGTCTTATAGGACTCTTCCTGAACAACATAATATTACGATGCCGTCCAGAGAGAAGCTTGACCTTTAATGAGTATCTCAAAAAGCTAAAGGGAATAGTGCTAAACGCTTATGATAATCAACAGTATCCTATGGAGGAATTAATAGACAAGCTTAATATACGCAAGGATATTAGCAGAAATATATTATTTGATGTGATGATAATACTCCAAAATTATGATAAAGGAAGAATGAGTAAAGAACTCAAAGATTTTAATATAAATGCTTATGATACAGAGCACAATATGTCCAAATATGATATGACTCTATATATCAATGAAGACACTGACAATATAGGTTTTCAGGTTGAATACTGCACAAGTCTATACAAGAGAGAATCAATTGAAACCTTTATGAGACGATTTATACAAATTGCAGAAGAAGCAGTAAATTATCCACAAAACAAAATTGGTGAATTGAACATGCTCTCTGACGAAGAGAGACACTGTCTGCTACATACATTTAATGATAATGGCGTCGAATATCCAAACGAAAAAGTAATTCAGCAATTATTTGAGGAACAAGTAGCGAGGACACCTGATAAAACTGCGATTATATTTGAAGGACAGAGCCTAAGCTATAGGGAGTATAATCAAAAATCCAATCAGCTAGCGAGAAAACTAAGAAAAATGGGAGTAGAGCAAGAAAGTACCGTAGCTATTATGGTAGACAGCTCTATAGAAATGCTAATTGCCATAATGGCAGTATTTAAATCAGGCGGGGCTTACGTGCCTATAGACCCAAAATACCCAGAGGAACGCAAACAATATATGCTAGAAGACAGCAAATGCAATATATTACTAACGCAATCACAATTTATATCAACTATACAATTTCCAGTAGAAAAAATTAATCTAAATGAAGCTGAATCCTACAATGAAGACGGCTCAAACCTAGAAATAATAAATAAACCTGAAGATATGGCTTATATTATATATACATCAGGTTCAACTGGAATTCCTAAAGGAGTTATGGTTAAACACAGTAATATAACTGCTTATGTTACTGCATTTAAGAGTGAGTTTACTATAACCTCAGAGGATACCTTCCTTCAACAGGCAACCTATTGTTTTGATGCATTTATAGAAGAGGTGTTTCCAATATTATCAGTAGGTGGAAAGTTGGTTATAGCACAAAAGGAAAATGTGCTTGATTTAAATAAGCTAAGTAAAATAGTAGCACAAAATAACGTAAATCTCATAAGCTGTTCTCCACTGCTTCTAAATGAAATAAATAAAGCAGAGCAGATGAAGAGTATACACACCTATATAAGTGGCGGTGATGTACTAAAAAGAGAATATTTCAATAACCTACTGGAATATGCAAGGGTATATAATACCTATGGGCCTACTGAAACAACTGTATGTGCCACTTATTACAAGTGCAGTCAAAAGGATATAGTGAACATACCTATTGGAAAACCAATAGCAAACTATAAAACTTATGTTTTAGGAAGCAATCAAGAGCTGTTGCCAATAGGAATAGCTGGAGAGCTTTGCATAGCAGGAGATGGAGTTGCAAGAGGATATTTGAATAAACCTGAGCTGACAGCTGAAAAGTTTGTACCAAATCCATTTATACAAGGGGATATAATGTATAAAACTGGAGATTTGGTAAAATGGCTGCCAGATGGAAATATAGAATTTATGGGGAGAATAGATCAACAGGTTAAGATAAGGGGCTTCCGAATAGAACTGGATGAAATAGAAAACAGACTTCTCAGTTATGAGACAATAAAAGATGCAATCGTAATTGTAAAAGAGGATGAAATCAGAGGAAAGTATCTATGTGCTTACATAGTATCTGAAGAAGAAATAACAATACCCAAAATAAGAGAGCATTTGTTGGAAAAACTACCACAATATATGATACCAGACTATTTTGTACAGTTAGATGCAATGCCAATTACTTCAAATGGTAAAGTAGATAGAAAAGCATTACCTATACCAGATGGAAATATAATTACAGGCGTAGAGTATGAAGCACCTAGAAATGAACTGGAAGAAAAGCTAGCTTCAATATGGCAGAGTGTATTAGGAATTGAGAGAATAGGTATCAATGATAATTTCTTTGAATTAGGTGGAAATTCTATTAAGGTTATAGGAATTGCCTCAAATATTCATAAACAATTAAATGTGGAAGTACCACTAGGAGAGATATTCAGAACACCTACAATCAAAGCATTATCAGAGTATATACAAAGCTCAGCTCAAAAAATCTACTCTGCAATCGAGCCAGTAGAAAAGAGGGCTTATTACCCTATGTCCTCAGCCCAAAATCGTATCTTTACACTTCAACAATTTGATTTAGACAGTATTAACTATAATATGCCTATACCAATGGTTATAGAGGGAAGCTTAGATATAGGTATCATAAAGGATACCTTCAGTAAGCTTATACAAAGACATGAAGCATTCCGAACTACTTTTATGGTTACAGATGATGGTCCAGTACAGATTATCCATGATGAAGTGGAATTTGTGATGGATTATAGAGAAGCAGAAGAAGCTGAAGCAGATAACATTTTACAAAGCTGGGTAAAAGCCTTTGACTTAGGCAAGGCACCTCTTATACGAGTGGGCTTAATAAAGCTAAAAGAAGACAAATATATACTTTTCCGTGATATGCACCATATTATTTCCGATGCAGTATCAATGGATATTTTGACACAAGAATTTTTTGAAATATACAATGGTAGAGAGCTACCAGCTTTAAAAATACAGTACAAGGATTATGCGGTATGGCAAAACAATCTTTTGAATTCGGATAAAATGAAAAAGCAGGAAGAATACTGGTTGAGCAAATTTTCCGACTCAGAAATACCTGTACTAAGTATGCCTTCGGACTATCCAAGACCAAATATGCAAAGTTTCGAGGGAGAAAATGTAAGCTTACAGTTTAATGAAGAATTGACTATGAAGCTTAGAGAAATTACTAAAGAAACAGGAACTACACTAAATATGTTGCTCTTATCAATTTTCAATATATTGCTCTCCAAGTATTCTGGACAGGAAGACATAATAATTGGAAGTCCTATCTCAGGACGACCACATGCAGACTTAGAAAATATTATTGGAATGTTTGTAAACACATTGGCTATAAGGAATTATCCTGAGTTTTACAAGCCATTTAGTGAGTTCCTGGAGGAAGTGAAGGAGAATTGTCTGGAAGCTTATGAAAACCAGGACTATCAATTTGAAGAATTGGTTTATAAGCTAAACAACAATTCAAATGGAAGTCTACGAAGGGATTTAAGCAGAAGTCCGATTTTTGATGTGATGTTTAATATGCAAAATTCTATATCAATTCAAAATAGCAACAATATGCATAATGATAATAGTATTAAGATAAGCCCTTATTCTCTTGCTTACAACATAGCCAAATTTGATATGGCCTTAGGAGCAGTAGAGACTGATGATAATATCATATTTTGCCTCGAATATTGCAGCAAGCTGTTCAAGAAAGAAACCATGGAAAGATTCCTAGGTCATTTTGAGATGATAGCAACAGCAATAACAGAAAATATAAATGTTCCTCTTATGAAAATCAATATATTAAGTGAGAAAGAACAGCATCAACTACTTGTAGAGTTTAACGATAAAGAAACAGAATATCCAAAGGATAAAACTCTTTATCAGCTGTTTGAAGAACAAGCAACAAAAACCCCTGACGATATTGCTTTAATATATGGAGAAGAAGCAATAACCTACAAGGAGCTAGAGACAAAGTCAAACCAATTAGCAATAACTCTAAGGGAAAAAGGTGTAAAACCAAATAGTATTGTAGGAATAATGCTAGAGCGATCCTTTGAGATGATAATAGGTATAATGGGAATTCTAAAGGCTGGAGGAGCATATCTGCCAATAGACCCAGA
The DNA here is from genome assembly GCA_942492835.1 of uncultured Clostridia bacterium. GTDB lineage: Bacteria > Bacillota > Clostridia > Lutisporales > Lutisporaceae > GWB2-37-7. The sequence continues at coordinate 3,341,480 of OW818645.1, forward strand.
ATACCCGGAGGATAGAATAAGCTACATCCTTGAAGATAGTAAGACTGTACTACTTTTGACACAGGGTAAATATATAAACAAGGTTGAGTTTGCTGGTGAAATACTAGACTTGGAAAGCAAGCAAGCCTATACAAATGAAGGTACTAAGCTGGACTGCGTAAATTCACCAAAGGATTTAGCATATATTATATATACCTCAGGCAGTACAGGAAAGCCAAAGGGGGTAATGATAGAGCATGAAAGTGCAGTAAATATATTGACAGATATGGAAAGGAATTATCCGCTAACAAAGGAAGATGTATATTTATTAAAGACCTCCTACACCTTTGACGTATCAGTTACCGAAATATTCGGCTGGTTTATAGGTAAGGGAAAACTAGCTATATTAAAGCCTGGGGATGAAAAGGATGTAAGCGAAATATTAAATGCCATAGAAAAATACAAGGTAACACATATAAACTTTGTACCATCAATGTTGAATTTGATGTTAGAAGGATTAGACGAGACAAATGTAAACAAAGCGAACAGCTTAAAATACATATTTGCAGCTGGAGAAGCATTAATAAAGGAAACTGTAAACAGATTCCATAGACTAGTAAAGACTGCTAGTCTAGAGAACATATATGGCCCAACAGAAACAACAATATATGTAACAGGATACTCGCTAAAGAATCTTGATAAGGATACAAAAAATATACCAATAGGAAAGCCATTAAGTAACATAAAAGCATACATAATAGACAAAAATAAAAAGCTTCAGCCAGTAGGAATTCTAGGCGAACTATGCTTCTCGGGTGTTGGACTAGGAAGAGGATATCTAAATAAACCAGAGCTTACAGCAGAAAAATATATTGAAAACCCATTCGCATTTGGAGAAAGAATGTATAAGACAGGTGACTTAGCAAGATGGTTGCCAGATGGAAACATAGAATTCTTAGGAAGAATAGACCATCAAGTAAAGATAAGAGGCTTTAGAATAGAGCTAGGAGAAATAGAAAGCCAATTATTAAAATATGAGGGTATCAGTGAAGTAATTGTATTAGCAAAAGAAGATACAAACGGAGGTAATTACTTATGCGGCTATATATGCGGAGAAAGAGAGTATAGCATAGGTGAGCTAAGAGAACACTTAGCTAAGGAATTGCCTGAATACATGATACCATCATACATAATACAGCTAGACAAGCTACCACTAAACTCAAATGGAAAGGTAGACAGAAAAGCCTTACCAGAGCCTGATGGAAGTATAACCACAGGAGTAGAATATGTTGCACCAAGCAATGAAATAGAAGAAAAGCTAGCAAGCATATGGAGTGAAGTATTAGGAATAGAAAAAATAGGAATAAACGATAACTTCTTTGAGCTAGGCGGACACTCTCTAAAGGCAATAAATATATCAGCAAAAATTAATAAGGAACTAAATGTATCAGTACCATTAAGGGAGATGTTTGAAGCATCGACAATAAAGGGCTTAGCTCACTATGTAGAAAGTTCAAAGCAAAGTATATATAGCAGAATAGAAAAAGTTGAGGAAAAACAGTATTATGAATTATCCTCAGCACAAAAGAGAATATATACCTTACAGCAGTTTGAAGAAAACACTACAAGCTATAACATGCCAATGGTTATGACTATAGAAGGGGAGCTTGATAAGACTAAGCTTGAAGGAATCTTTAATAAGCTAATACAAAGACATGAAGCTTTAAGAACTTGTTTTGAACTAGTAGAAGGTGGATCAGTTCAAATAGTGCATGAGAATGTTGACCTTAATATAATATATGCAGAAGCAGACAGAGAAAAGGCTGGAGAAATAGCAAGAGAATTTATAAAAGCCTTTGATATAAGCAAAGCACCATTAATCAGAGTGGCACTGACTAAAATTAATGACAAAGTACATATACTTATGATAGATATGCACCATATAATCTCTGATGGTGTGTCTATGGGGATATTAACCAAGGAGTTTATAGAGCTATATGATGGCAAAGAACTGCCAAAACTAAGAATTCAGTACAAGGATTTTGCGGCATGGCAAAATAAAATGATTATATCAGGAGAAATCAGAAAACAAAAAGAATATTGGCTAAAGGCATTTGAAGGAGAAGTGCCTGTACTTAATATGCCTACAGACTATCAAAGACCAAGCATACAAAGCTTTGAAGGGGACAACCTAAGCTTCGAGCTAAGTGAAGAACTGACAGGTAAACTAAAGCAAATAGCAAAGGAAACAGGAAGTACCATGTACATGGTACTGTTATCAGCCTGCAATGTATTACTATCAAAATATAGCGGACAAGAGGACATAATAATAGGAAGTCCTATAGCAGGCAGACCTCATGCAGATTTACAGAATATAATGGGTATGTTCGTAAACACTCTAGCTATGAGAAATTATCCTGAGAGTGCTAAGACCTTCAAGGAATTCTTAGTAGAAGTAAAGGTAAGCTCACTGTTAGCCTTTGAGAACCAAGATTATCAATTTGAAGAGTTAATAGACAAGCTAAATATAACAAGAGATTTAAGCAGAAACCCACTATTTGACATTATGTTCTCAATGCATAATATGAATGCAGGAGAAATGCAAATAGAAGGACTTAGCTTCAAACCCTATGAAATTGATAATAACGTATCAAAATTTGATATGACTATTACAGCTGTAGAATCAGATAAAACCATAGGAATAGACCTTAACTACTGTACAAAGTTATTTAGCCAACAAACGATAGAAAGCATGAGCAAGCATTTAATAAATATACTAAACAGTATATCAAACAACATAAATCTAAGACTGTCAGAGCTTGAAATGCTGTCAAAGGAAGAAAAGCAACAAGTGCTTGTACAGTTTAACAACACAGAAGCAGAATATCCAAAGGATAAAACAATAAATCAGTTATTTGAAGAACAAGCAGAAAAGACACCAGACAGCGTAGCAGTAGAGTATGAAGATACAAAGCTTACCTACAAAGAACTAAATACAAAAGCAAACGAATTAGCAGTAATATTACAAAGCAAAGGAGTAGAAGCAGATAGCATAGTAGGAATAATGATAGACAGATCACAAGATATGATAGTAGGTATAATGGCTATACTAAAGGCCGGAGGAGCATATCTTCCTATAGACCCTGAATATCCAAAGGATAGAATAGAGTACATGCTGTCTGATAGTAATACAAAGTTATTGCTTACTCAAGCACATTTAGCTAAAAATGTGGAATTTGAGGGAGAAACTATAATAGTAGAGGATATAACACATGATGTAGAGTGCAATATAGCTATAAAGCCAAACAAAACAACAGATTTGGCATATATAATATATACCTCGGGAAGTACAGGAAAACCAAAGGGAGTAATGATAGAGCATAGATCGGTAGTTAACTTAATATGCTCACAAATAAATCAATACAAAATTAATGATAAAGACAAGATAATACAATTTTCAACTATTTGCTTTGATGCATCCATTGAGCAGATATTTATAGCACTATTAAGTGGAGCTGCTCTAGTAATAATAAATAAAAATACACTAATGAATATAGATGCATTTGAAGAATACCTTGTTAAACATGAAGTGACACATATTAATGCAGTACCTGCATTCTTGAAAAACATTAGTTATAGAGAGGAATACAAGGTAAAACGTGTAGTATCAGGCGGAGAGATATGTCCTGTGGATTTAGCTAAATATTGGAGTAAACACTGCGATTTCTACAATGTATATGGACCAACTGAAACCACAGTAACAAGTGTCAGACTATTAGTTAAGAATTTAAGAGAAGAAGTTAACAATTTAGCTATAGGAAAACCAATAAATAATGTAGAGGCATATATACTAGATAAAAATAGAAACTTACAGCCAATAGGAGTACCAGGGGAACTATATATAGGGGGAGATTGCTTAGCAAGAGGTTACTTAGGAAGAGAAGAGCTGACAGCAGAGAGGTTTGTAGATAATCCATTTGAGGCAGAAAGCAAAATGTATAAGACAGGAGATCTAGCAAGGTGGTTAGCAGATGGAAGCATAGAATTCCTAGGTAGAATAGACAATCAAGTAAAGGTAAGGGGCTTTAGAATAGAGTTGGGAGAAATAGAAACAAGAATTCTAAACTATGAAGAAATAGAAGAAGCACTGGTAATAGCTAAAGAAGAAGAACAGGGAAATAGTTACTTGTGTGCATATATAACAGGAGATAAGGAATTTGCTATTAGCGAATTAAGAGATTACTTAGCAAAAGAGCTTCCAGAATATATGATACCTTCATATTTTATACAACTGGAAAAACTGCCCTTAACAGCAAATGGAAAGGTAGACAGAAAAGCCTTACCAGAGCCTGATAGAAGTATAACCACAGGAGTAGAATATGCTGCACCAAGCAATGAAACAGAAGAAAAGCTGGTAAGCATATGGCAGGAAGTATTGGGGTTGGAAAAGGTAGGAATAAATGATAACTTCTTCGAGCTAGGCGGACATTCCTTAAAGGCAATAAATATGGCTGCAAAAATTCATAAAGAATTAAATGTATCAGTACCTTTAAGAGAGCTGTTTAAAACACCTACAATAAAAGGTTTGGCAAGCTATAAAGAAGGGACAACGCAAAGCATATATAGCAAAATTGAGCCAGTTGAGGAAAAAGAATATTATCCATTATCTTCAGCTCAAAAGAGAATATACACCTTGCAGCAATTTGAAGAAAACAGCATAAGCTACAACATGCCAATGGTAATGACCATTGATGGAGAGCTTGACAAGACTAAGCTCGAAGAAACCTTTAACCAATTAATACAAAGACATGAAGTCTTAAGAACCTCCTTTGAGGTAATAGATGGAGAACCAGTACAGATAGTGCATAAGGGAATAAGCTTTGCAATAGAGTATACAGAAGCAGACAAAGAAAAGGCTGGAGAAATAGCAAGAGAATTTATAAATGCCTTTGACTTAAGCAAAGCACCACTACTCAGAGTGGGACTGGTTAAAATTAATGATAAAGAACATTTACTTATGATAGACATGAACCATATAATATCAGATGGTGTATCTACGGGGATATTGACCAAAGAATTTGTAGAGCTATATGCTGGTAAAGAACTACCAAAACTAAGGATTCAATACAAAGACTTTGCGGCATGGCAGAATGAAATCTTTAAATCAGGAGAAATCAAAAAGCAAGAAGAATATTGGCTAAAGGTATTTGAAAGAGAAATACCTGTGCTTAATATGCCTACAGATTATCAAAGACCAAGTCTACAAAGCTTTGAAGGGGATAGTCTAAGCTTTGAGCTAGACGAAGAACTAACAGGCAAACTAAAGCAAATAACAAAGGAAACAGGAAGTACCATGTACATGGTGCTGTTATCAGCCTGCAATGTATTACTGTCAAGATATAGCGGACAAGAGGATATAGTAATAGGAAGTCCAATAGCTGGAAGACCTCATGCGGATTTAGAAAGCATAATGGGTATGTTTGTAAACACTCTAGCTATGAGAAACTATCCAAAGAGCCAAAAGACCTTCAAGGAATTCTTGGCAGAAGTAAAGGCAAGCTCACTACAAGCATTTGAAAATCAAGACTATCAATTTGAAGAACTAGTAGATAAGCTAAGCATAACAAGAGATTTAAGCAGAAATCCGTTGTTTGATGTTATGTTTGCTATGCAGAATATGGAATCAGGGGAGTTACATATAGAAGGAATTAGCTTCAAGCCCTATGAAGTTGATAACAAAATAGCTAAATTTGATATGACTATTATAGCAACTGAACTAAATAATACAATAGGAATAGGCCTAAGCTATTGTACAAAGCTATTTAGCGAACAAACAATACAAAGCATGAGCAGACATTTAATAAATATACTGAACAGTATAGCAAATGATATAAACCTAAGAATATCAGAGGTTGAGATGCTGTCAGAGGAGGAAAAGCAACAAGTGCTTGTAGAGTTTAATAATACAAAAGTAGAATATCCAAAGGATAAAATAATACAACAGCTATTTGAAGAACAAGCAGAGAGGACACCAGACAATATAGCAGTAGTATACAAGCAAGATATGCTAACCTACAAAGCACTAAACGAAAAGGCAAATGCAATAGCAAGATTATTAAGAAAAAAGGGAATTAAGCAAAATGATATAGTAGGAATAATGATAGAAGGTTCAACAGAAATGATAGTAGGAATATTAGGTATACTAAAAGCAGGAGCAGCATACCTCCCGATAGATCCCAAGTATCCTACAGACAGAATGGACTATATGTTAAAAGACAGTAAAGCTGGAATTTTACTAACTGACTTCCAACCTACAGAAACAGTAAGTGAGAATATAGAGCTAATATTACTAAAGGATGAAGAGCTATATAAGGGTGAAAATACTAACCTAGAATTAATAAATACACCAAGTGATATAGCATATATAATATACACCTCAGGAAGCACAGGAAAGCCAAAAGGAGTAATGATAGAGCATAGCTCCTTGGTTAATATGTGTAAGTGGAATATTGGATATTATGAAGTAACTGAAGAAGATAACATTACAAAATATGCAGGCTTTGGCTTTGACGCTTCAGTACCAGAGATATTCCCAGCCATAATAACAGGTGCGGCAATACATATAATAGATGAAGAAATAAAACTGGACTTAGAAAAATTAAATAAATACTATAATGAAAATAATATAACAATAAGCTTCCTGCCAACACAAATATCAGAGCAGTTTATGAAGCTTGATAATCATTCCCTTAAATATCTGTTAGCAGCAGGAGACAAGCTAAGATACTTTGAAGGAAAGAGCTACAAGGTAGTAAACAACTATGGGCCAACAGAAAACACAGTAGTAACAACAAGCTTTATAGTTGACAAGGAATATGACAATATACCAATAGGAAAGCCAATATCAAACACACAAGTATATATAATAAACAAAGAAAACAAGCTACAGCCAATAGGAATGCCAGGAGAACTATGCATAGCAGGAGAAAGCTTAGCTAAAGGCTATCTAAACAATATCGGGCTGACAGCAGAGAAATTCATAGAGAATCCATTTGAAGAAGGTCAAAGACTATACAAAACAGGAGACTTAGCAAGATGGCTGGATGACGGAAACATAGAATTCTTAGGAAGAATAGACAATCAAGTAAAGATAAGAGGCTATAGAATAGAGCTAGGAGAAATAGAAAGCCAATTATTGAAATATAAAGGTATAAGAGAAGTCGTAGTAATAGCAAAAGAAGCAGAAGGAAATAAATATCTATGCGCATATATAATAGGGGATAGGGAATTTACAGTAAGTGAGCTAAGGGAACATCTATCAAAGGAACTACCCGAATATATGATACCAGCATACTTCATAAAGCTTGACACACTGCCATTAACAGCAAATGGAAAGATAGATAGAAAAGCCTTACCAGAGCCTGATGGAAGTATAACCACAGGAACAGAATATGCTGCACCAAGCAATGAAATAGAAGAAAAGCTGGTAAGCATATGGCAAGAAGTATTGGGGTTGGAAAAGGTAGGAATAAATGATAACTTCTTTGAATTAGGTGGACATTCATTAAAGGCAATAAACATAATAGCAAAAATTAGCAAGGAACTAAATGTATCAGTACCTTTAAGAGAGTTGTTTAAAACACCTACAATAAAGGGCTTAGCAAGCTATGTTGAAAATAGAGCTATAAGTATTTCTACAAATGAAAATCATATTCTGCAACTGAGGGAAGCTGTGGATAGCACTAGAAACCTTTTCTTTATCCATGATGGTAGTGGAGATATATCAGGTTATATGGAGCTTTGCAATAATCTTGACAATACTTTAAACTGCTGGGGAATTAAGGCAGGAATCGAAGGAAGGCTTGCACCATACAACACAACTATTGAGCTGCTTGCAAAGGAATATATAGACAATATAAAAACTGTGCAACCAAAAGGTCCATATTTATTATGTGGCTGGAGTATGGGTGGTACAATTGCATATGAAATAACGAGACAGCTGGAGCAGAATGGAGATGAAGTAAAATTTTTAGCTCTCATAGATGCATATCCTCCACAAACAGAAGCTAGAATGACTTGGCCTCAAATAACTCTTGAAGGAGAAAAAACTCTTACCGCTATGCATGTAAGTAGTAGTAAGGTAAGAGAAGAAATTGTTAAAGCTGATGAAATAGAAAAAATATGGAATACAATAACAGAATACATCAAAGAATCAGGTCTGGAATTGGGAAGAGTCAAGCTTATTCTACCAAGCGCTATAGGTATGTTGATATCTGAACAGGAGCTAATAAATGCACGAGACTTTATAAGTAGACTTAATATTATACGTACCTTACTTAACGCTAATGACTTATATACCTCAAAGGAACAGATAAAAGCTTCAGTTAATTTAGTTAAGACCTCAGAAAGCACTACACTTTACGTAGAAGCATGGAATCTTATCAGTGAAATGCCTGTACAAGTAAGTGAAATTGAAGGAGATCACTTCAGTATCATGAAGGGTGATAATGCAAAAAAATTAGCTGCAATATTAAATGAAATATTTGAGCAGGCTTATGATGAAGTAGCAACAACAAGTGAAAAAATTCTTACTAAACAGGAAGAATATTGGCTAAGGGCATTTGATGGGGATGTTCCTGTACTTAATTTGCCAACCGACTATCAAAGATCAAACATACAAAGCTTTGAAGGCGATAGTATCAATTTTGAACTAAATGAAGAGTTGACAAGTAAACTAAAGCATATAGCAGAGGAGACAGGAAGTATCATGTACATGGTACTGTTATCAGCATGCAATGTATTACTGTCAAAATACAGTGGACAAGAGGATATTATAATAGGAAGTCCTGTATCAGGAAAACCTCATGCTGATTCAGAAAATATAATTGGCATGTTTGTAAACACACTGGCTATGAGGAATTATCCTGAGAGCCAAAAGACCTTCAAAGAATTCTTGACAGAGGTAAAAGTAAACTCACTACAAGCCTTAGAAAATCAAGACTACCGATTTGAAGAATTAATAGATAAACTAGGAATAACAAGAGATGTAAGCAGAAATCCACTATTTGATGTAATGTTCACTATGCAAAGAATAGGAGAATTAGAATTCAAGCCATATGAAATTAATAATAGTATTTCTAAATTTGATATGACTATAAAAGCTATAGAACTAGACAAAACTATAGAGATAAACTTAAACTATTGTACAAAGCTGTTTAACAGACAGACAATAGAAAACATAAGCAAGCACTTAACTAATATACTAGACTGTGTTGCAAACAATATAAATATAAAGCTGTCAGAGATTAATATGCTAACAGAGGAAGAAAAGCATAAGCTGCTTGTTGAGTTTAACAATACAAAAGCAGAATATCCAAAGGACAAAACACTTTATCAGCTATTTGAAGAACAAGCAGCAAAAACCCCTGACAATGTAGCGGCAATGTATGAAGAAGAATCTATAACCTACAAGGAGCTTGACGAAAAATCAAACCAATTGGCAAGGGTACTAAGAGAAAAGGGAGTAAAGGCAGACAGCATAGTAGCTATGTCTCTATATCGATCCCTTGAAATGACAATAGGAATAATAGCAATACAAAAGGCAGGAGGAGCATACCTGCCAATAGGCCCTGAATATCCAGAGGATAGAATATGGTATATGCTAGAGGACAGTAATGCCAATATACTATTAACACAAAGTCATTTAAAAGACAATTACAAATTTGAGAGTATAGATGTAATAGCAATAGATGACAAAGAGCTGTACAAAGGAGATAGCAGCAGTCTAGAGCCAATAAGCGGAGCAAACAATCTAGCTTATGTAATATACACCTCTGGAAGTACAGGAAAGCCGAAGGGAGTAATGATAGAACACCACTCTGTAATAAATAAAACAAAGTGGATACAAAAGCGATATCCAATAGGAGAGAATGATGTAATACTGCAAAAAACACCATATACCTTTGACTTATCGGTAGGAGAACTATTCTGGTGGTCAATGACAGGAGCAAAGGTATGCTTCTTAACACCAGGAGGGGACAAAGACCCAGAGGAAATAGCAAAAGCAATAGAAAAGTACAAAATAACAACCATCAACTTTGTACCATCAATGCTGAATATATTCTCAGAACACATAGAAGGCAAAGCAGACTTAAACAAACTATCTAGCCTAAGACAAGTATTCTCAATTGGAGAAGCATTGACAGTATCACAGGTAGAAAGCTTTAACAGAATACTAAACAGTAAAACAGGAGCAAAGCTAATAAATATGTATGGACCAACAGAAACAACGGTAGAAGTATCCTACTTTGACTGCTCTACAGGAGAACACTTTGACATAATACCAATAGGAAAGCCAATGGACAACATAAGTCTATTGGTACTTGATAAGCACAATAACCTACTGCCTATAGGAGTAACTGGAGAGCTATGTATATCAGGTGTAGGAGTAGGAAGAGGTTATCTAAACAGACCAGAGCTGACAGCAGAAAAGTTCTTACAAAACCCTCATATACCAGGAGAACGTATGTATAGATCGGGGGACTTAGCAAGATGGTTGCCTGATGGAAATGTAGAGTACCGAGGAAGAATGGACAATCAAGTAAAAATAAGGGGCAATAGGATAGAGCTAGGGGAAATAGAAAACGAGCTTCTAAAGCATAGTGAAATAAAAGCAGCAATAGTAATAGATAAAGCAGACAAGAATGGTAATAAATACCTATGCGGATATATAGTATCAGAGAGAGAATTGACAGTATCAAAGCTAAAAGAACACCTGGTGAGGAATCTGCCTGACTATATGGTACCATCATACTTTATAACCTTAGACAAGCTACCTCTATCAGCGAATGGCAAGCTAGATAGAAAAGCACTACCAGAGCCTGATGGAAGTATAAATACAGGGGTAGAATATGTGGCACCAACCAATGAAACAGAAGAAACACTTGCTAAGATATGGAGTGAAGTATTAGGCATAGAAAAAATAGGAATAAACGATAACTTCTTTGAGCTTGGAGGACACTCATTAAAAGCGATAAATATTACAACCAAGATACATAAAAAACTAAACGTATCAGTACCAATAAAAGAGATGTTTGAAACACCTACAATAAGGGGTTTAGCTAGTTATGTAAAAAATACTCAAGCAAGTATATATAGCAGAATAGAAGCAATAGAGGAAAAAGCATATTATGAGTTATCTTCAGCTCAAAAAAGAATGTATGCCATAAATCAACTAGAAAAAGTTAGTATAAATTATAATATACCATGGGTGATAAGAATTGAGGGTGAGCTTGACAAAGCTAAGCTTAATGAAACCTTTAGAAAGCTAATAGAGAGACATGAAGCATTAAGAACCTCCTTTGAGGTAATAAATGGAGAGCCTGTACAGATAGTGCATAACCATATAAGCTTTGAAATCGAATACACAGAAATAACCAAAGAGAATATTGAAGAAATAGAAGCAGGGATTGCAAAGGTCTTTGATTTAAGCAAGGCACCGCTATTCAGAGCGACACTGGCTGAAGTCAATGATAAAGAGCATATTTTAATGATGGATATACACCATATAATATCAGATGGTGTATCTATGGAAATATTCACCAAGGAAATTGCTGAGCTATATAAAGGTAAAGAACTAGCTGAACTAAGAATCCAATACAAAGACTTTTCAGTTTGGCAGAATGAACTATTCAAATCAGAAGAAATAAAAAAACAGGGTGAGTATTGGCTCGAAGCATTTAAAGGTGAAATACCTGTACTTAATCTGTCAACAGACTATCAAAGACCAAGCACACAAAGCTTTGAGGGAGATAGTATTAAATTTGAGATAAATGAAGAACTAACAAATAAGCTAAAGCAAGTAGCAAAAGAAACAGGAAGTACCATGTATATGGTACTGTTATCAGCCTGCAATGTATTATTATCAAAATATAGTGGACAAGAGGATATTATAATAGGAAGTCCAGCAGCAGGAAGACCTCATGCTGACTTACAAAACATAATGGGTATGTTTGTAAATACACTAGCCATGAGGAACTATCCTGAGAGCAACAAAACCTACAAGGAATTCTTAACAGAAGTAAAGATAAATTCGCTGCAAGCCTTTGAAAAGCAAGACTACCAATTTGAAGAGCTAGTAGACAAGCTAAATATAAGAAGAGATATAAGGAGAAATCCACTATTTGATATAATGTTTACATTGCAAAACATGGATGCAGGGGAGCTGCAAATAGAAGGATTAATAATCAAATCCTACGAAGCTGATAATAAGTCAGCGTTATTTGATATGACTATTATAGCTACAGAATTAGCCAAAACAATAGAAATAAAGCTGAACTATTGCACAAAGTTGTTTTGCAAACAAACAATAGAAAATATGAGTAAGCATTTAATAAATGTATTAAACAGCATTACAAACGATATAAACTTAAGATTATCAGAGGTTGAGATGCTATCAGAGGAAGAAAAGCATCAATTACTTGTAGAGTTTAACAATACAAAAGCAGAATATCCAAAGGACAAAATAATACAACAGCTGTTTGAAGAACAAGCAGAGAAGGCACCAGACAATATAGCAGTAGTATACAAGAAGGATATTCTAACCTACAGGGAATTAAACGAAAAGGCAAATATAATAGCAAGACTGCTAAGAAATAAGGGAATAAAACAAAACGAAATAGTAGGAATAATGATAGAAGGTTCAACGGAAATGATGGTAGGAATATTAGGTATACTAAAAGCAGGAGCAGCTTATCTGCCAATAGATCCAAAGTATCCTACAGACAGAATAGAATACATTTTAAGTGACAGTAAAACGAGAGTATTGCTGACTGATTTCCAGCCAAAGGATATGTTTAGTGAGAATACAGAGCTAATATTACTAAAAAATGAAGAGCTATATAAGGGTGAAAATACTAACCTAGAATTAATAAATACACCAAGTGATATAGCATATATAATATACACCTCAGGAAGCACAGGAAAGCCAAAAGGAGTAATGATAGAGCATAGCTCCTTGGTTAATATGTGTAAGTGGAATATTGGATATTATGAAGTAACAGAAGAAGATAACATTACAAAATATGCAGGCTTTGGCTTTGACGCTTCAGTACCAGAGATATTCCCAGCCATAATAACAGGTGCGGCAATACATATAATAGATGAAGAAATAAAACTGGACTTAGAAAAATTAAATAAATACTACAATAAAAACAATATAACAATAAGCTTCCTGCCAACACAAATATCAGAGCAGTTTATGAAGCTTGATAACCATTCCCTTAAATATCTGTTAGCAGCAGGAGACAAGCTAAGATACTTTGAAGGAAAGAACTACAAGGTAGTAAACAACTATGGGCCAACAGAAAACACAGTAGTAACAACAAGCTTTATAGTAGACAAGGAATATGACAATATACCAATAGGAAAGCCAATATCAAACACACAAATATATATAATAAGTAAAGAAAACAAGCTGCAGCCAATAGGAGTACCAGGAGAGCTATGCATAGCAGGAGAAAGCTTGGCTAAAGGCTATCTAAACAAGGAAGAGCTGACAGCAGAGAGATTTATAGAGAATCCATTTGAGAAAGGTCGAAGACTGTACAAAACAGGAGACTTAGCAAGATGGCTACCAGATGGAAATATAGAGTTTTTAGGAAGAATAGATAATCAAGTAAAAGTAAGAGGCTACAGAATAGAGCTAGGAGAAATAGAAAGTCAGCTGCTAAGTCATAGCAATATTACAGAAGCTGTTGTAATAGATAGAGAAGACATACAAAATAACAAATACCTGTGCGGATATATAGTATCAGATAAAGAAGAGATAGTATCAGATTTAAGAGAATATCTATCAAAGGTTCTTCCAGAATATATGATACCATCTTACATAGTACAGCTAGACAAGCTGCCATTAACAGCAAATGGAAAGGTAGATAGAAAAGCATTACCTGAGCCTGCGGTTGGTATAAACACAGGAGTAGAATATGCAGCACCAAGTAATACAATAGAAGAAATGCTAGCAGGCATATGGAGTGAAGTATTAGGCATAGAAAGAATAGGAATAAACGATAACTTCTTTGCTCTAGGAGGACACTCTTTAAAGGCAATAAATATAACAGCGAAAATCCATAAGGAACTAAATGTATTAGTGCCTATAAAAGAGATGTTCGAGACGCCTACAATAAAGGGCTTAGCTGATTATGTAAAAAATACTCAACAAAGTGTATATAGCAAGATAGAAGCAATAGAAGAAAAAGAGTATTATGAATTGTCTTCAGCTCAAAAAAGGATGTACGCAGTAAATCAACTAGAGAAAGATAGTATAAACTATAACATACCATGGGTGATGAGAATAGAGGGCGAGCTTGATAAAGCTAAGCTTAATGAAGCTTTTGATAAGCTAATAGAGAGACATGAAGCATTAAGAACCTCCTTTGAGGTAATAAATGGAGAGCCTGTACAGATAGTGCATAGTAAGGCAGGTTTTGAAATCCAATATACAGAAATAACCGAAGAGAATAATGAAGAAATCGAAGCAGAATTTGCAAAAGCTTTTGATTTAAGCAAAGCACCACTACTGAGAGCGACACTGGCTAAAATAAATAATAAAGAGCATATAGTAATGGTAGATATGCACCATATAATATCAGATGCTGTATCTATGGGGATAATAACCAAGGAAATTGCTGAGCTATATGAGGGTAAAGAACTAGCTGAGCTAAGAATCCAATACAAAGATTTTGCAGCATGGCAAAATGAACTATTTAAATCAGAAGAGATTAAGAAGCAAGGTGAGTATTGGTTAGAAGCATTTGAAGGAGAAATACCAGTAATTAACCTGCCAACAAACTATCAAAGACCAAGTATACAAAGCTTTGAAGGGGATAGTATAAAATTTGAGATAAGTGAGGAGCTAACAAGTAGGCTAAGACAAATAGCAAAGGAAACTGGAAGCACCATGTACATGGTGTTGTTATCAGCCTTCAATGTATTACTATCAAAATACGCTGGACAAGAGGATATAGTAATAGGAAGTCCAGCAGCAGGAAGACCTCATGCTGACCTACAAAACATAATGGGTATGTTTGTAAACACACTAGCTATGAGGAACTATCCAGAGAGTAACAAAACCTTCAAGGAATTCTTAGCGGAAGTAAAAGCAAGGGCACTACAAGCCTATGAAAACCAAGACTATCAATTTGAAGAGCTAATAGACAAGCTAGCCATAAAAAGAGATGTAAGCAGAAACCCGCTGTTTGATGTAATGTTCTCAATGGAGAACGTAGATATAGGCGAGCTAAGAATAGCAGATTTAAAAGCTAGTATCCATGAAATTGATGTAAAAATAGCGAAATTCGATATAACTATTGCAGCAATAGAAGCAAGCAAAACAATAGGGCTATCTATAGACTATTGCACAAAGCTATTTAACAAACAGACAATAGAAGCAATGAGCAAGCATTTAATAAATATATTAAACAGTATAGCAAACGATATAAACTTAAGACTATCAGAGCTTGAGATGTTGTCAGAGGAAGAAAAGCATCAATTACTTGTAGAGTTTAATAATACAAAAGTAGAATATCCAAAGGATAAAATAATACAACAGCTATTTGAAGAACAAGCAGCGAAGACACCAGACAATATAGCGGTAGTATACAACAAGGATATGCTAACCTACAAAGCACTAAATGAAAAGGCAAATATAATAGCAAGACTGCTAAGAAATAAGGGAATAAAACAAAACGAAATAGTAGGAATAATGATAGAAGGCTCAACTGAAATGCTGGTAGGAATATTAGGTACACTAAAGGCAGGAGCAGCATACCTGCCAATAGATCCAAAATATCCAGCAGATAGAATAGAATACATGATAGAAGACAGCGAAACAAGACTATTACTAACTGACTTCCAGCCTACAGAAACAATAAGTGAGAATATAGAGATAATATTACTAAAGGATGAAAAATTATATCAGGGTGAAAATACAAACTTAGAAATAACAAATATACCACGTGATATAGCCTATGTAATATACACCTCGGGAAGTACAGGAAAGCCAAAGGGAGTAATGATAGAGCATAGCGCCTTGGTTAACTTGAGTAAATGGCACATTGACTATTATGAAGTAACAGAAAAAGACAGCAGTACAAAATATGCAGGCTTTGGTTTTGATGCATCAGTGTGGGAGGTATTCCCTTATATATTAACAGGTGCAGAAATACACATAATAGATGAAGAAATAAAGCTGGACATGGAAAAACTAAATGAATACTACAATGAAAACAATATAACAATAAGCTTCCTGCCAACACAAATATGTGAACAATTTATGAAGCAGGAAAACAAATCTTTAAGATACCTATTAGTAGGAGGGGACAAGCTGAGGTATTTTGAAGGAAAGAACTACAAAGTAGTAAACAACTATGGGCCAACAGAGAACACAGTTGTAACAACAAGCTTTTTAGTTGACAAGGAATATAACAATATACCAATAGGAAAACCAATATCAAATACACAAATATACATAATAAACAAAGAAAATAAGCTACAGCCAATAGGTATAGCAGGAGAGCTATGCATAGCAGGAGAAAGCTTAGCTAAAGGCTATCTAAATAGGGGAGAGCTGACAGCTGAGAAATTCATAGATAATCCATTTGAAGAAGGTCAAAGATTATACAAAACAGGAGACTTGGCAAGATGGCTATCAGATGGAAATATAGAGTTTTTAGGAAGAATAGACAATCAAGTAAAGATAAGAGGCTATAGAATAGAGTTGGGAGAAATAGAAACTAGAATTCTAAGCTATGAAGGAATAGAAGAGGCGGTAGTAATAGACAAAGCAGATAAGAACGGGAACAAGTATCTGTGCGGATATATAGTATCGGAGAGAGAATTTACAGTATCAGAGCTAAAGGAACATTTGCTAAAGAAGCTACCTGACTATATGGTACCTGCATACTTCATAACCTTAGACAAGATGCCATTATCAGCAAATGGAAAGGTAAACAGAAAAGCACTGCCAGAGCCTGATGGAAGTATAAGCACAGGAACAGAATATGTTGCACCAGAAAACGAGACAGAAGAAAAACTAGCAAATATATGGAGTGAAGTATTAGATATAGAAAGAATAGGAATAAATGATAACTTCTTTGAGCTTGGAGGACACTCACTAAAAGCAATTAATATAATTGCAAAAATCCATAAGGAATTAAATGTATCAGTACCTTTAAAAGAGATGTTTGAAACACCTACAATAAAGGGCTTAGCTAATTATGTAAAAAATACTAAACAAAGTGTATACAGCAGAATAGAGGCAATAGAAGAAAAAGAGCATTATGAGTTATCTTCAGTTCAAAAAAGGATGTATGCAATAAATCAACTAGAAGAAGGCAGTATAAACTATAATATGCCATGGATTATGAGAATCGAGGGTAATCCTGACAAGGCTAAGCTTAATGAAACATTTAACAAGTTAATAGAGAGACATGAAGCATTAAGAACCTCCTTTGAGGTAGTAGATGGAGAACCTGTACAAATAGTACATAAGAAAGTAAGCTTTGAAATCGAAAATATAGAAATAACTAAAAAACAGAATGGCGAAATAGATACTCATTTTGTAAAAGCCTTTGATTTAAGCAAAGCACCATTATTCAAAGTAACACTAGCTAAAATTAATGATCTAGAGCATTTTCTAATGATAGATATGCACCATATAATTTCTGATGGTTTATCTATGAGTGTATTTACTAAGGAATTTATTGAAATATATAATGGTAAAGAGCTGACTAAATTAAAAATCCAGTACAAGGACTTTGCAGTATGGCAGAATAAATTGCTTAAATCGGAAGAAATAAAAAAACAAGAACAGTACTGGCTAAAAGCATTTGAAAGAGAAGTACCTGTATTAAATCTGCCGACAGACTATCAAAGACCAAGTATTCAAAGCTTTGAAGGAGATAGTATTTACTTTGAGATAAACAAAGAGCTAACAGATAAACTAAAGCAAGTAACAAAAGAAACAGGAAGTACTATGTATATAGTATTGTTATCAGCCTGCAATGTATTACTATCAAAATATACTGGACAAGAGGATATAGTTATAGGAAGTGCAGCAGCAGGAAGACCCCATGCTGATTTACAGAACATAATGGGTATGTTTGTAAATACACTAGCCATGAGGAACTATCCAGAGAGTAACAAGACTTTTAAGGAATTCCTAAGAGAAGTAAAAGCAAACTCATTACAAGCCTTTGAAAACCAAGACTACCAATTTGAAGAGCTAATAGAAAAGCTAAGCATAACAAGAGATATCAGTCGAAATCCACTATTTGATGTAATGTTTACTATAGAAAATATAGATACAGAGGAGCTAAGAATTGAAGGCTTAAAACTAAATACCTATGAAATTGATGTCAAAATGGCAAAATTTGATTTGATGATTTCAGCCAAAGAATCAAATCAAACTATAGAGGTATACTTAAACTACTGTACAAAGCTATTTAACAAAAAGACAATAGAAAGCATGAGCAGACACTTTATAAATATACTAAACAGCATAGCATACAATGATAAACAAAGGTTGTCGGAAATAAATATGCTATCAGAGGAAGAGAAGCATCAATTACTTGTAGACTTTAACAATACAAAAACTAACTATCCAAAGGAAAAGACGATACAACAGTTATTTGAAGAACAAGTAGAAAAGACACCAGATAATATAGCAGTAGTATTCAATGAAAAACAACTAACGTATAGAGAACTAAACGAGAGAGCAAATTTACTAGCAAGAATACTAAGAAATAAGGGAGTAAAAGCAGATGAAGCAGTAGCAATAGTAGTAGATAAGTCAATAGAAATGATAATAGGGGTAATGGCAATACTAAAGGCAGGGGGAGCATATCTTCCAATAGATATAGACTATCCGACAGATAGAATAGAATACATTTTATCTGATAGTGGAAGCCGAATACTATTAACACAAGCAGACATAGCTAATACGTTGAATTTTGATGGGCACATAATAGTATTAGATAATCAAGAAATCTACACTACATTGGCAATAGATTACAATGACAATCCAGAGATAATAAACAAGCCAAACAACCTAGCATATATAATATACACCTCGGGAAGTACGGGCAGACCAAAGGGTGTAATGGTAGAGCATAAGAATGTAGTGAGACTTGTAAAAAATACTAACTATATAAGCTTTAATGAAGAAGACAGAATACTGCAAACGGGAGCCTTGGTATTTGACGCATCAACCTTTGAAATATGGGGAGCATTGCTAAATGGCTTATCACTTTATCTATTTGACAAAAATGTAATACTAGATGCAAACAAGCTCACAAAGGCAATAGAAGAAAACAACATAACAATAATGTGGCTTACAGTAGCACTGTTTAACCAATTGATACAAGAAAAAGATGACATGTTCAAAAGCCTTAGATATCTATTAGTAGGTGGAGATGTACTATCACCAAAGCATATAAACACAGTAAGAGAGAAAAATCCTAACCTTAAAGTAATAAATGGATATGGACCAACCGAAAATACAACCTTCTCTACATGCTTCAAGATAGAGAAGGAATATACAAGCAACATACCAATAGGAAGCCCAATAAGCAATAGCACAGCCTATATAGTAGATAAGAACAATAATATACAGCCAATAGGAGTAGCAGGTGAGCTATGGGTAGGAGGAGATGGAGTAGCAAGAGGATATCTAAACAATCCAGAGCTAACTGCAGAGAAATTTACAGAGAATCCATTTGTACAAGGAGAAAGAATATACAAAACAGGAGACTTAACAAGATGGCTATCTGATGGAACCATAGACTTTATAGGACGTATAGACCAACAAGTAAAGATAAGGGGCTTTAGAATAGAGCTGGGAGAAATAGAAAATGAACTATTAAAGCACAATCAGATAAAAGAAGCTATAGTAATGGTGAGAGAAGATAATAGTGGAAATAAGTATCTTTGTTCATATATAGCAGGAGAAGTAGAGCTAAAAAACAAAGAATTGAGAGAGCATCTGTTAAAGAATCTACCAGAATATATGATACCATCATACTTTATGCAACTGGAGAAGCTGCCATTAACAGCGAATGGAAAGGTAGACAGAAAAGCTTTACCAGAGCCCGATGTAAGTATAAATACAGGTGTAGAATATGTTGCTCCAACTAATGAAATAGAGGAGAAGCTTGCAGATATTTGGCAAAAAGTATTAGGCGTAGAAAAAGTAGGGATAAATGATAATTTCTTTGAACTAGGAGGACATTCTCTAAAGGCTACCAAGATACTCTCACAAATTCAAAAGGAACTTCATGCATCAATATCCTTTAAGAAGCTGTTTACAACACCGACTATAAAACAAATAGGCAAGCAATTACAGATAACTACAGAAGATCTATACCCAGAAATAAAGCCAACTGAGGAAAGAGAATACTACCCTGCTTCCTCTGCTCAAAAGAGAATGTTTGTAATGCAGTCTATAAATCCAAAGGGAATCATTTATAATATTACTATGCCTATACTTATAGAAGGTGCATTAGACGGGACAAAGCTGGAAGTAGCACTTAACAAAATTGTAGAAAGACATGAAGTAATGCGTACAACCTTTAAATTTAAAGAAGGAGTACTTCTACAAAAAGTTAATAAAGATTACAAACTTGAGGTTATTTCCACAGAAATGAGTGAAAACGAAGCTGGAGTCTTCATCCAGCGCTTTGTTAGACCTTTTGATTTAAGCAAGACACCGCCATTAAGAGTAGCTTTGATTAAAATAGCCAATCAGAAGCATATATTGTTACTTGATATGCATCATATAATTTCTGATGCTGGATCTGTAGGTATATTGATTCGAGAATTTGTGGAGCTATATGAGGGCAATGAGCTTCCAAAGTTAAAAATACAATACAGAGATTATGTGGCTTGGCAAAATAAGCTGCTGGAAAATGGTATCATTAAGAAACAAGAAGAATATTGGCTAAATGAGTTCAAAAAGCCAGCACCAGCACTTAAATTACCTTATGATTTCTATAAGCCAGAGATACCAGACAACCAAGATGTTATTATTTACATGAGTGTCGGCGAGGAGTATACTACTGGTTTGAAAAGAATTTTAAGTGCTACAGGAAGCACACTCTATATGATACTGCATGCAGCTTATAGTATACTTCTACAAAAATACACAGGAAATGAGGATATTACTATAGGTAGTCCTATTGCGGCCAGATCCCATGCTGATTTGCAAAATCTAATGGGCATGTTTGTAAATACAATTGCGATTCGCAGCTTCCCAAGTGCGAATAAAACTCTAGCTGAATTCCTTGCAGAGGTTAGAGATAAATCTCTGAAAGCCTTTGAAAACCAAGACTATCAGTTTGATGAATTGGTAAATAAATTAGGAGTTCATATAGATATGGAAAGTAATCCACTTTTTAGCACTTTGTTTACATTACAAAATACGGAGGAAATGGTAGTAAATCTATCGGGTTTAACGGTGAAGCCATATAACTTTACTAGTCATGTAGCAAAGTTTGATATAACAATGTCTGCTGTGGAGGCAAACAACAATCTAATAATCGATATGTCGTATCGAAAAAACCGCTTTAAAGAAGAAACCGCCTATAAGCTTACAGAAAGCTATATCAATATATTGAAGCAGATGGTCAAGGATGTTGATATAAAAATTGGCGAAATAAGTTTCTAATACTATAAAGTCTATATAACTATATAAAATGGTTTAAAGGAAGGGCGTTATAATGTCCTTCCTTTATTAATAATATGGTAAATAAATTAATAGAAATACATAAGGAATAGTAATAATAGTGTTCAAAAAACTACATCAAATGATATAATATATATTAATAAAGGTTGTAAAAAAAGCGAAAACCTTTTTGCTGGCATAGAATATTGCAACTTTTATATTGAATTTTTAAAATATAGTAATTATAACAAACTATTTAAATACAAAGATACAATAAAGAGGAAATAAAATAAGGGGTTTAAATAAACTTAAAGACATGGGAGATAAACTATATATAGCGCACTATTTTACAAATGTAAATTGTTTAATGTGGTATATATAGAATAGTTTATTAAGTGGGAGGGTGAATTAAATGTTTGACAAAAGTAATTTTAAAGACATATACAGTCTATCTCCAATGCAGCAGGGAATGCTGTTTCACTCTATTATGGATGGTGCTTCTGGTGCATATTTTGAACAGAGCAGACTGAAAATAATGGGGCAAATAGATATAAAGCTATTTGAAAGAAGCTTTAACTATATAATAGAGAAATATGATATCCTAAGAACGGTATTTCTATATGAAAAAGTAAGTCAGCCTGTGCAAATCGTTCTAAGAAAGAGAATAGGAAATATTTGCTACAATGATATATCTGCTCTCAAGGAAGAAGAAAGAAAAACATATATAGAAGACTTTATAAAGAAAGATAAAATGCAGGGCTTTAAGCTTTCTATAGATCTACCAATGAGAATAGCAGTGATAAAAACAGGCGAAAAAGAATATGAGATTATCTGGAGCTATCACCACATAATAATGGATGGCTGGTGTCTAGGTATAATAATGAGTGAGTTTTTCAAAGCTTATACCCTGCTTGGAAAGGGCAAGGAAATAAGTACTATCAATAATTATCCATATAGCGACTATATAAAATGGCTAAAGAAGCAGAACAAGGAAAAAGCATTAGCCTATTGGAAAAACTATCTTGAAGACTATGAACAGCAAGCATCCATACCAAGACTGCATAAAAAATCAAACGACAATACATATTTACAATGTGACACTCAATTTGAGCTAGATGAAGCTATAACAGAAAAACTTACAAAACTGGCAAGAGAGAATCAGATTTCTCTAAACATAATTATCCAGACAATATGGGGAATACTTCTCCAAAGATATAACAACACAAAT
This sequence comes from uncultured Clostridia bacterium, assembly GCA_942492835.1. Lineage (GTDB taxonomy): Bacteria > Bacillota > Clostridia > Lutisporales > Lutisporaceae > GWB2-37-7. Next base: position 3,364,405 of record OW818645.1, read on the forward strand.
GATGTAGTGTTTGGGGCTGTAGTATCAGGCAGACCCCCTGAAGTAGTTGGCATTGAAAGTATGGTAGGTTTGTTTATAAACACCATACCTGTCAGAATAATGGAAAATGAAATAAGCTTTATTGAGCTTTCTAAAAAAGTACAAGAAAATGCTTCAAAATCAATGGCATATGATTATATGCCATTAGCAGATGTGCAAGCAAGCAGTAATCTAAAGAACAATTTATTTGACCATATTATAGTGTTTGAGAACTATCCTATGGACAAGCAGATAAGCAGTATGGAAAGCAGTCAAGAATTAGGTTTCTCAATACAAAACTATGAAATATTTGAACATACAAACTATGATTTTAGTCTGGGCATTATACCAGGCGAAACCATTAAATTTAAATTTACACACAATGAAAATATTTATAGCAAAGAACTCATAGAGCAAATAAGCAATAATTTTAAAATGGTTATAGACCAAATCTTAGAGAAACCAGATATGAACACAGCAAAAATTAGAATAGTTGATGATGAAGAAAAGCATCAACTACTTGCAGACTTTAACAACACAAAAGCAGACTATCCAAAGGAAAAGGCAATACACCAATTGTTTGAGGAGCAAGCGAAGAGAACTCCTGATAACATAGCAGTAGTATATGAGGATAATCAACTTACCTACAGAGAGTTAAACGAGAGAGCAAATCAGCTAGCAAGGTTACTAAGGGATAAGGGAACAGCTCCTGACAGTATAGTAGGGATAATGGCAGAGCGTTCCTTAGAGATGATAGTAGGTATAGTAGCCATATTAAAAGCAGGCGGAGCATACATGCCAATAGATCCAGAATATCCACAGGATAGAATAGAGTACATGCTAGAGGACAGCGGAGCTCAAATATTGCTTACCCAATTAACACTTAAGGATAAAGTCAGCGCTAATAGAGAAATGATATTTCTAGATGATAAATATATATACCAAGGCTTAAGCAATGATCTTATAAACATAAATCACGTAGAAAATTTAATGTATGTAATATATACCTCAGGCAGTACAGGAAAGCCAAAAGGGGTTACATTACCACATAAAACCATAAACAACCTAATAAACTTTGAATACCAAAAGACAAATATAGATTTTAAAACAAAGGTGTTACAATTTACAACTATAAGCTTCGACGTATTCTGCCAAGAAGTATTTTCGACACTTTTATGTGGTGGAGAATTGAATATACCAACAAGAGAGACAAGGAATGATACAAATAAACTGCTTAAGTTCATAGCTGAAAAAGAAATCGAAGTAATATTTATGGCAACTGCATATTTTAAATATATAGTAAGCCAACCAGAGTATCTGCAAGCTTTATCAAGCAGTATAAAGCATATAATAGTTGCAGGAGAACAACTGTTAGTAACAGATGAACTAAGAAAATACATAAGAGAAACAAAAGTGAATTTACATAATCACTATGGCCCTTCAGAAACTCATGTAGTAACAACATATATAGTGAACTGTGAAAGTGATATATCTGAGCTTCCGCCAATAGGAAAACCAATAAGCAATTCAACAGCATACATAGTAGACAAATACAACAACTTGCAGCCAATGGGAGTTGTAGGAGAATTATGTCTAGCAGGAGATGTGTTGGCAAGAGGATACTTAAACAGACCAGAATTAACAGCAGAAAAGTTTGTAGAAAACCCATTTGAGCCAGGAACAATAATGTATAGGACAGGAGACCTAGCAAGATGGTTGCCTGATGGAAATATTGAATTCTTAGGAAGGATAGACCATCAAGTAAAGATAAGGGGCTTTAGAATAGAGCTTGGAGAAATAGAAAACAAGCTTCTGAGCCATGAAGCAGTGAAAGAAACTGTAGTAATAGCAAAAGAAGATAAAAGTAGAAACAAATATCTATGTGCATATGTAGTAGGTGAAAAAGAACTGACAGCATCAGAGCTAAGACAGCATCTATTCAAGGAATTACCTGACTACATGATACCATCATACTTCATACAGCTAGAGAAGCTGCCATTGACACACAATGGAAAGGTAGACAGAAAGGCTTTACCAGAACCAGATGGAAATATAACTACAGGAACAGAATATGAAGCACCAAGAAATAGTACAGAAGAAGTGTTGGAAGCAATATGGAGTGAAGTACTTGGAGTAGAAAAAATAGGAATCAATGATAACTTCTTTGAGCTAGGAGGGCATTCATTAAAAGCAACAAGCCTAGCTGGAAAGATACATAAGGTGCTGAATGTAGAAGTGCCTTTGAAAGAAATATTTAACAATCCCACAATAAAAGGAATATCAGAGTACATTAAAGGCAGTGAAGAAAGCATTTATTCATCAATAGAGCCAGTAGAAGAAAAAGAATACTACGAGATGTCATCGGCACAAAAGAGAATATATACACTGCAACAGTTTGATATAAATAGTACAAGCTACAACATGCCTGGAGTATTTGAATTAGAAGGAGACCTAGATGCTAATAAGATAAAAGAAGCCTTTAATAAGCTAATATTAAGGCACGAAGCACTAAGAACCAGCTTTGAAGTAGTAGAAGAAGAATTAACACAGAAAGTACACAAAGAAGCAGAATTTAATATAGAACAGTACAAAGCAGAAAAAGAAGAAGAAATAGAAGAGCTAGTAAAGAACTTCATAAAAGCATTTGAACTGTCAAAAGCACCACTACTTAGAGTAGCACTAATTAAAATCAAAGATAACAAACATACACTAATGCTAGACATGCACCATATAATCTCTGACGGAGTATCTCTAGGAATATTGACCAGAGAATTTATAGAGCTATATGATGGCAAAGAGCTGCCAAAATTAAGAATACAATACAAAGACTTTGCAGTATGGCAAAATGAACTATTTAAATCAGAAGAAATCAAAAAACAAGAAGAATATTGGCTAAAGGCATTCGAGGGAGAAGTGCCTGTGCTTAACCTGCCAACAGACTATCAAAGACCAAGCCTACAAAGCTTTGAAGGAAATAACATCAACTTTGAACTAAATGAAGCGCTGACAAATAAGCTAAAGCAAATAGCAAAAGAAACAGGAAGTACCATGTACATGGTGCTGTTATCAGCCTGCAATGTATTACTATCAAAATACAGCGGACAAGAGGATATAATTATTGGAAGTCCAATAGCAGGAAGACCGCATGCTGATTTACAGAGCATAATGGGTATGTTTGTAAATACACTTGCTATTAGAAACTATCCAGAGAGCAGCAAGACCTTCAAGGAATTCTTAAATGAAGTAAAAGCAAGTTCGTTATCTGCTTTTGAGAATCAGGATTATCAATTTGAAGAGCTAATAGACAAGCTAAACATAACAAGAGATCTAAGCAGGAATCCATTATTTGATGTAATGTTCTCAATGCAGAATATGAACACAGGAGAGCTGCAAATGGAAGGGCTTAGATTTAAACCCTATGAAATTGACAATAACATAGCAAAATTTGATATAACTATTACAGCTATAGAATTAGGCAAAACAATGTTGATATCACTAAACTACTGCACAAAGCTATTTAGCAAACAAACAATAGAAAATATGAGCAAGCACTTAGTAAATATACTAGACAGCATAGCAAACAATACAAGCCTAAGAATATCAGAGCTTGAAATGCTATCAGAGCAAGAAAAACATCAACTACTTGTAGATTTTAACGATACAAAAGTAGATTATCCAAGGGATAAAACAATACAGCAGCTATTTGAAGAACAAGTAGCAAAGACCCCTGATAACGTAGCAGTAGTATATAAGAAAGATAAGCTAACCTACAAAGAACTAAATGAAAAGGCAAATAGTATAGCAAGCATACTAAGAAAAAAGGGAATAAAGCAAAATGAAATAATAGGAATAATGATAGAAGGCGGAGCAGAAATGCTTATAGGAATACTAGGTATACTAAAAGCAGGAGCAGCATACCTGCCAATAGATCCTAAATATCCTAGAGACAGAATAGATTACATGCTAAAAGATAGCAAAACAGCAGTATTACTAACAGACTTCCAGCCAATTGATATGATTGGTGAGAATACAAAACTAATACTACTAAAAGATGAAGAATTATATAAGGGTGAAAATACAAACTTAGAAATAGTAAATACACCAAAGGACATAGCCTATGTCATATACACATCAGGAAGTACAGGAAAGCCAAAGGGAGTAATGATAGAGCATAGCTCCTTGATAAACTTGAGTAAATGGCATATTGACTATTATGAAGTAACCGAAGAAGACAAAAGTACAAAATATGCAGGCTTTGGCTTTGATGTATCAGTATGGGAGATATTCCCTTATATAATAACAGGTTCAACAATACATATAATAGACGAAGCAATAAAGCTGGATTTAGAAAAATTAAATGAATACTACAATGATAACGACATAACAATAAGCTTCCTGCCAACACAAATCTGTGAACAGTTTATGAAGCAGGAGAACAAGTCCTTAAGATATCTGTTAGCAGGAGGAGACAAGCTAAGATACTTTGAAGGAAAGAACTACAAGGTAGTAAACAACTATGGACCAACAGAGAACACAGTAGTAACAACCAGCTTTATAGTGGACAAAAAATATGACAATATACCAATAGGAAAACCACTGCCAAACACACAAATATATATAATAGACAAAGAGAAAAAGCTACAGCCAATAGGTATACCAGGAGAACTATGTATAGCAGGAGAAAGCTTAGCCAGAGGATATCTAAACAATACTGAGCTAACAGCGGAGAAATTCATAGAAAATCCATTTGCAAAAGGTCAAAGGATGTACAAAACAGGGGACTTAGCAAGATGGCTGCCTGATGGAAACATAGAATTCTTAGGAAGAATGGATAATCAAGTAAAGGTAAGAGGCTACAGAATAGAGCTGGGAGAAATAGAAAACCAGCTGCTAAGTCATAGTGACATAAAGGAAGCTATAGTAATAGCAAGAGATGATAAAAACAATAACAAATACTTATGCGGATATATATTATCGGAAAGAAGAGAAATAATATCCGAATTAAGAGAGTATCTGACTAAGGAACTTCCAGAATATATGATACCAGCATACTTCATACAGCTAGATAAGATGCCATTTACAGCAAATGGAAAGATAGACAGAAAAGCCTTACCTGAGCCTGACTTAAGCGTAACCACAGGAGTAGAATATGCTGCACCAGAAAGTGAAACAGAAGAAAAGTTGGTAAGCATATGGCAAGAAGTACTAGACGTAGAAAAGATAGGAATAAACGATAACTTCTTTGAGTTAGGTGGACACTCATTAAAGGGAATAAGTATATTAGCAAAAACAAGTAAGGAGCTTAACGTAACAGTACCATTAGGAGAGATGTTTAAAATACCTACGATAAAAGGCTTAGCAAACTATGTAGAAAGCACAAAGCAAAGCATATACAGCAGAATAGAGCCAGTGGAGAAGAAAGAATACTATGAGTTATCCTCAGCTCAAAAGAGAATGTACACCTTACAACAATTTGAAAAAAATAGCATAAGCTATAACATACCAATGGTAATGACGCTAGAAGGAGAGCTTGACAGGAATAAGCTTGAAGAAACCTTTGACAAGCTAGTAAAAAGACATGAAGCTTTAAGAACCTCTTTTGAAGTAATAGAAGGAGAGCCAGTACAAGTAATACATAACCTAGTAAACTTTGAAATAGAGTATATAGAGACAGACAAAGAGAAGGCTGTAGAAATAGCATCGGAATTTGTAAAAGCCTTTGACTTAAGCAAAGCGCCAATAATCAGAGTGTCACTGGTTAAAATCAAGTACAAAGAACATATATTAATGATAGACATGCACCATATTATATCTGACGGTACATCTATGGGAATTTTGACTAAGGAATTTATGGAGCTATATGATGGCAAAGAGCTGCCAAAATTAAGAATCCAATACAAAGACTTTGCAGTATGGCAAAATAAGCTATTTAAATCTGGAGGAATCAAAAAACAAGAAGAATATTGGCTAAAGGCATTTGAGGGCGAATTACCTGTGCTTAACATGCCAACAGACCACCAAAGACCAAGTATGCAAAGCTTTGAAGGGGATAATATCAACTTTGAGTTAAATGAAGAATTAACAGATAAGCTAAAACGAATAGCAAAAGAAACAGGAAGTACTATGTACATGGTACTACTATCGGCATACAATGTATTACTGTCAAAATATAGCGGACAAGAAGATATAGTAGTAGGAAGTCCAATATCAGGCAGACCTCATGCTGATTTAGAAAACATAATGGGTATGTTTGTAAACACACTAGCAATGAGAAATTATCCTGAGAGCAACAAGACCTTTAAGGAATTCTTAGCGGAAGTAAAAGCAAGCTCATTACAAGCCTTTGAAAATCAAGACTACCAATTTGAAGAACTGGTAGACAAGCTAAGCATAACAAGAGACTTAAGCAGGAATCCACTGTTTGATGTAATGTTTGTTATGCAGAACATGGATGCAGGGGAGATCCAAATAGAAGGACTTAAATTCAAGCCCTATGAAGTGAATAATAACATAGCTAAGTTTGACATGACCATTACAGTTGTAGAGTCAGACAAAACAATAGGGATATCGCTAAACTACTGCACAAAACTGTTTAATAAGCAAACAATGCAAAGAATGAGTAAGCACCTAACAAATATACTAAACAACATATCAAACAATATAAGTCTAAGACTATCAGAAGTTGAAATGCTATCAGATGGCGAAAAACAGCAGTTACTTGTAGAATTTAACAATACAAAAGTAGAATATCAAAAGGATAAAATAATACAACAGCTATTTGAAGAACAAGTAAAAAAAACACCAAGCAATATAGCAGTAGTATATAAAGAAGAGAAATTAACATATAAAGAACTAAATGAAAAAGCAAATATAATAGCAAGGATACTAACAAATAAGGGAATAAAGCAAAATGAAGTAGTAGGAATAATGGTAGAAGGTTCAACAGAGATGATAGTAGGAATACTAGGCATACTAAAAGCAGGAGCAACATATCTGCCAATAGATCCTAAATATCCTACAGACAGAATAACCTACATGATAGAAGACAGCAAAACAAGAATATTGCTGACCGACTTCCAGCCAAAAGATATGATAGGTGAAAATACAGAGCTAATATTACTAAAAGATAAAGAACTATATAAAGGTGAGAATACCAACCTAGAGATAATAAATACACCAAAGGATATAGCCTATATTATATATACATCGGGAAGTACAGGAAAGCCAAAAGGAGTAATGATAGAGCATAGCTCCTTGGTTAACATGTGCAAATGGAATATTGACTATTATGAAGTAACAGAAGAAGACAACATTACAAAATATGCAGGCTTTGGATTTGATGCATCAATACCAGAGATATTTCCAGGCATAATAACAGGTGCGGCAATACATATAATAGACGAAGAAATAAAGCTGGATTTAGAAAAACTAAATGAATATTACAATGACAATAGAATAACAATAAGCTTCCTGCCAACACAAATCTCAGAGCAGTTTATGAAGCTTGATAACCATTCCCTTAGATACCTGTTAGCAGCAGGAGACAAGCTAAGGTATTTTGAAGGAAAGAACTACAAAGTAGTAAACAACTATGGGCCAACAGAAAATACAGTAGTAACAACAAGTTTTATAGTAGACAAGGAATATGACAATATACCAATAGGAAAACCAATATCAAATACACAAATATACATATTGGACAAAACAAATAAACTACAAGCAATTGGTATACCAGGAGAGCTATGTATAGCAGGAGAAAGCTTAGCAAGAGGATACCTAAACAGAGATGAATTAACAGCAGATAAATTCATAGAAAACCCATTTGCAAAAGGTCAAAGACTGTACAAAACAGGAGACTTGGCAAGATGGCTGCCTGATGGAAACATAGAATTCTTAGGAAGAATGGATAATCAAGTAAAGGTAAGAGGCTACAGAATAGAGCTGGGAGAAATAGAAAATGAATTATTAAAGCACAATAAAATAAAGGAAGCTATAGTAATAGCAAAGGAAGACGATAGCAAGAACAAGTATTTATGTGCATACATAGCAGGAGAAGCAGAATTAAACAACAAGGAGCTGAGAGAGTATCTATCAAAAGAACTGCCAGAATATATGATACCAGCATACTTCATACAGCTAGATAAGCTACCATTAACAGCAAATGGAAAGGTAGACAGGAAGGCACTACCTGAGCCTGATGGAAGCGTAACCACAGGAATAGAATATGTTGCACCAAGTAATGAAATAGAAGAAAAGTTGGTAAGCATATGGAAAGAAGTATTGGGATTAGAAAAGGTAGGAATAAACGATAATTTCTTTGAATTGGGAGGACACTCCTTAAAGGCAATTAATATAACAGCAAAAATAAGCAAGGAATTAAATGTATCAGTACCGTTAGGAGAGATGTTTAAAATACCTACAATAAAAGGCTTAGCAAACTATGTAGAAGGCACAAAGCAAAGCATATATAGCAGAATAGAGTCAGTGGAAGAAAAAGGGTATTACCCATTATCCTCAGCTCAAAACAGAATGTACACCTTACAACAATTTGAAGAAAATAGCATAAGCTATAACATGCCAATCGTAATGACTTTAGAAGGAGAGCTTGATAGTACTAAGCTTGAAGAAACCTTTGATAAGCTAATACAAAGACATGAAGCTCTAAGAACCTCATTTGAAGTAATAGAAGGACAACCAGTACAAGTAGTTCATAATGAAATAAGCTTTAAAATAGAGTACACAGAAGCAGACAAAGAGAAGGCTGGAGAGATAGCAGCAGAATTTGTAAAAGCCTTTGATTTATGCAAAGCGCCACTAATCAGAGTGGTACTAACTAAAATCAATGACCAAGAACATATACTAATGATAGACATGCCCCATATAATATCTGACGGTGTATCTATGGGAATTTTGACTAAGGAATTTATGGAGCTATATGATGGCAAAGAGCTGCCAAAATTAAGAATCCAATACAAAGACTTTGCAGTATGGCAAAATGAAATGTTTAAATCAGGAGAAATCAAAAAACAAGAAGAGTATTGGCTAAAGGCATTTGAGGGCGAATTGCCTGTGCTTAACATGCCAACAGACCACCAAAGACCAAGTATGCAAAGCTTTGAAGGGGATAATATCAACTTTGAGTTAAATGAAGAATTAACAGATAAGCTAAAACGAATAGCAAAAGAAACAGGAAGTACTATGTACATGGTACTACTATCGGCATACAATGTATTACTGTCAAAATATAGCGGACAAGAAGATATAGTAGTAGGAAGTCCAATAGCAGGCAGACCTCATGCTGATTTAGAAAACATAATGGGTATGTTTGTAAACACACTAGCAATGAGAAATTATCCTGAGAGCAACAAGACCTTTAAGGAATTCTTAGCGGAAGTAAAAGCAAGCTCATTACAAGCCTTTGAAAATCAAGACTATCAATTTGAAGAACTGGTAGACAAGCTAAGCATAACAAGAGACTTAAGCAGGAATCCACTATTTGATGTAATGTTTGTTATGCAGAACATGGATGCAGGGGAGATCCAAATAGAAGGACTTAGATTTAAACCCTATGAAATTGATAGTAAGATAGCAAAGTTTGATATAACTATTACAGCTACAGAATTTGACAAAACAATAGGGATATCGCTAAACTACTGCACAAAACTGTTTAATAAGCAAACAATGCAAAGAATGAGTAAGCACCTAACAAATATACTAAACAGCATATCAAACAATACAAACCTAAGACTATTAGAAGTTGAAATGTTATCAGATGGCGAAAAACAGCAGCTACTTGTAAAGTTTAACAACACAAAAGTAGAATATCAAAAGGATAAAATAATACAACAGCTATTTGAAGAACAAGTAGAAAAAACACCAAGCAATATAGCAGTAGTATATAAAGAAGATAAATTAACGTATAAAGAACTAAACGAAAAAGCGAATATAATAGCAAGGAAACTAAGAAATAAGGGAATAAAACAAAATGAAATAGTAGGAATAATGGTAGAAGGTTCAACAGAGATGATAGTAGGAATACTAGGCATACTAAAAGCAGGAGCAACATACCTGCCAATAGATCCTAAATATCCTACAGACAGAATAACCTACATGATAGAAGACAGCAAAACAAGAATATTGCTGACCGACTTCCAGCCAAAAGATATGATAGGTGAAAATACAGAGCTAATACTACTAAAAGATGAAGAGCTATATAAAGTTGAAAATACCAACCTAGAAATAATAAATACACCAAAGGATATAGCCTATATTATATACACCTCTGGAAGCACAGGAAAGCCAAAGGGAGTAATGATAGAGCATAGCTCCTTGGTTAACATGTGCAAATGGAATATTGACTATTATGAAGTAACAGAAGAAGACAACATTACAAAATATGCAGGCTTCGGTTTTGATGCAACAATACCAGAGATATTTCCAGGCATAATAACAGGTGCGGCAATACACATAATAGACGAAGAAATAAAGCTGGATTTAGAAAAACTAAACGAATACTATAATGATAACAAAATAACAATAAGCTTCCTGCCAACACAAATCTCAGAGCAGTTTATGAAGCTTGATAACCATTCCCTTAGATACCTGTTAGCAGCAGGAGACAAGCTAAGGTATTTTGAAGGAAAGAACTACAAAGTAGTAAACAACTATGGACCAACAGAAAACACAGTAGTAACAACAAGCTTTATAGTAGACAAGGAATATGACAATATACCAATAGGAAAACCAATATCAAATACACAAATATACATATTGGACAAAACAAATAAACTACAAGCAATAGGCATACCAGGAGAGCTATGTATAGCAGGTGAAAGCTTAGCAAGAGGATACTTAAACAATATTAATTTAACAGCAGAGAAATTCATAAAAAATCCATTTGCAAAAGGTCAAAGACTATACAAAACAGGAGACTTGGCAAGATGGCTGCCTGATGGAAACATAGAATTCTTAGGGAGAATAGATAATCAAGTAAAGATAAGAGGCTATAGAATAGAGCTGGGAGAAATAGAAAACGAGCTATTAAAGCACAATAAAATAAAGGAAGCTATAGTAATAGCAAAGGAAGACGATAGCAAGAACAAGTATTTATGTGCATACATAGCAGGAGAAGTAGAATTAAACAGCAAAGAGCTGAGAGAGTATCTATCAAAAGAACTACCAGAATATATGATACCAGCATACTTCATACAGCTTGACAAACTGCCTTTAACAGCAAATGGAAAGATAGACAGGAAGGCATTACCAGAGCCTGATGGCAGTATAACAACAGGAGCAGAATATGTTGCACCAAGCAATGAGATAGAAGAAAAGTTAGTAAGCATATGGAAAGAAGTATTGGAATTAGGAAAAATAGGAGTAAATGATAACCTTTTTGAGTTAGGTGGACACTCATTAAAGGCAATAAATATATCATCAAAAATTAGCATGGAATTAAATGTATCAGTACCTTTAAAAGAGATATTTAAAACACCTACAATAAAGGGCTTAGCTAGCTATGTAGAAAGCACAAAACAAAGTATATACAGCAGAATTGAGCCAGTAGAACAGAAAGAGTATTATCCATTATCCTCAGCTCAAAAGAGAATATATACACTACAGCAATTTGAGGAAAACAGTACAAGCTATAATATGCCAATGGTGATGACCCTAGAAGGAGAGCTTGACAAGAGCAAGCTTGAAGAAGCCTTTAATAAGCTAATACAAAGACACGAAGCGCTAAGAACCTCATTTGAAGTAATAGATGGAGAACCAGTACAGATAGTACATAAGGAAGTAAGCTTTGCAATGGGGTACACAGAAGCAAGCAAAGAGAAGGCTGGAGAAATAGCAGAAGTATTTGTAAAAACCTTTGATTTAAGCAAAGCACCACTGCTCAGAGTGGCATTAACTAAAATCAATGAAAAGGAACATGTCCTAATGCTAGATATGAACCATATAATCTCTGATGGTGTATCTATGGGAATCTTGACTAATGAATTTATAGAGCTATATGATGGCAAAGAGCTACCAAAATTAAGAATCCAATACAAAGACTTTGCAGTATGGCAAAATGAAATGTTTAAATCTGGAGGAATCCAAAAACAGGAAGAATATTGGCTACAGGCATTTGAAGGAGAAATACCTGTGCTTAACATGCCAGCAGATCATCAAAGACCAAGCCTACAAAGCTTTGAGGGAGATAATATCAACTTTGAGTTAAATGAAGAGGTAACAAGTAAGCTAAAGCAAATATCAAAAGAAACAGAAAGTACTATATACATGGTATTACTATCAGCTTGCAATGTACTACTATCAAAATACAGCGGACAAGAAGATATTGTGATAGGAAGTCCAATATCAGGAAGACCTCATGTTGATTTACAGAACATAATGGGTATGTTTGTAAACACAATTGCCATGAGAAACTATCCTGAGAGCCAAAAGACTTTTAAAGAATTCTTAGAAGAAGTAAAAGCAAGGTCATTATCAGCTTTTGAAAATCAAGACTATCAATTTGAAGAATTAATAGACAAGTTAAACATAACAAGAGATTTAAGCAGGAACCCACTGTTTGACGTAATGTTCTCAATGCAGAATATGGATTCACATGAGATACAGATAGAAGGACTTAGTTTCAAACCCTATGAAATTAGCAATAACATAGCAAAGTTTGATATTACTATTACAGCCACAGAACTAAATAAAAAAATAGGAATAAACTTAAACTACTGTACAAAGTTATTTAACAAGCAAACCATAGAAAACATGAGTAAGCACTTAATAAACATACTAAACAGCATAGCAAACAATACAAACCTAAGACTGTCAGAGCTTGAAATGCTATCAGAGCAAGAAAAGTATCAACTGCTTGTAGAGTTTAACGATACAAAAGCAGAATATCCAAAGGATAAAACCATATATAAGCTATTTGAACAACATGCAGCAGAAACCCCCGATGATATAGCTGTAATGTATGGAGAAGAAGCAATAACCTACAAGGAATTAGATACAAGCTCAAACCAATTAGCAAGAACCCTAAGGGAAAAGGGTGCAAAACCAAATAGTATTGTGGGAATAATAGCAGATCGATCCTTTAAAATGATAATAGGGATAATGGGAATTCTAAAGGCTGGAGCAGCATATCTGCCAATAGATCCAGAATATCCAGAGGACAGGATAGGCTATATTCTTGAAGATAGCAAGACAGAACTACTATTGACACAGAGCAAATATATAGACAAAGTGGAGTTTGCTGGTGAAAAACTAAACTTAGAAAGCAAACAATGCTATGCAAATGAAGGAACTAAACTAGATAATGTAAATTCACCAAAGGATTTAGCATATGTATTATATACCTCTGGCTCAACTGGAAATCCAAAGGGAGTAATGATAGAGCATGAAAGTGCAGTAAATACATTAACTGAAACGGAAAGAAATTTTCCAGTAGCAAAGGAAGATGTATATTTACTAAAGACAACCTATACCTTTGATGTATCTGTTATGGAGATATTTGCCTGGTTTGTAGGAAAGGGAAAGCTGGCTATATTAAAACCTGGTGATGAAAAGGATATAAGTGAAATATTAAATGCTATAGAAAAATACAAAGTAACGCATATAAATTTTGTACCATCAATGTTGAATTTGTTTTTAGAAAGACTAGATGATGAAAATGTTAACAAAACAAACAGCTTAAAATATGTAGTTGCAGGTGGAGAAGCATTAACGAAAGAAACAGTAAACAGATTACAGAAGCTAATAAAAAATGCTAGACTAGAAAATATATATGGTCCAACAGAAGCAACAATCTATGTTACAAGATATTCACTAAAGAATTTTAATAAGGACACAAAAAATATACCAATAGGAAAGCCAACAAGTAACATAAATGCATACATAATAGATAAAAATAAAAAGCTCCAGCCAGTAGGAATTCAAGGAGAACTGTGCTTCTCGGGAATTGGACTAGGAAGAGGATACCTAAATAGACCAGAGCTTACAGCCGAAAAATATATAGAAAACCCATTTGTCCCTGGAGAAAGAATGTATAAGACAGGAGACTTAGCAAGGTGGCTACCTGATGGAAATATAGAATTCTTAGGAAGAATAGACTTCCAAGTAAAAATAAGAGGCTTTAGAATAGAGCTGGGAGAAATAGAAAGTCAGTTATTAAAATATGAAGGTATTAGTGAAGCAATAGTAATAGCAAAAGAAGATAAAAACAAAAATAGCAGCTTATGTAGCTATATATGTGGAGAACGAGAGTATAGCATAAGTGAACTTAGAGAACACTTAGCAAAAGAATTGCCAGAATACATGATACCATCATACATAGTACAACTGGACAAGCTACCCCTATCAGCGAATGGAAAAGTAGATAGAAAAGCCTTACCAGAGCCTGATAGCAGTATAACAACAGGAGCAGAATATGTTGCACCAAGTAATGAAATCGAAGAAAAACTGGTAAGCATATGGAGTGAAGTATTGGGAATAGAAAAGATAGGAATAAATGATAACTTCTTTGAACTGGGAGGACATTCCTTAAAAGCAATAAATATATCATCAAAAATTAACAAGGAATTAAATGTATCAGTACCTTTAAGAGAGATGTTTAAGACACCTACAATAAAGGGTTTAGCTATCTATATAGAAGGAACAAAGCAAAGCATATATAGCAGAATTGAGCCAGCTGAAGAGAAAGAGTATTATCCATTATCCTCAGCACAAAAGAGAATGTATGCACTACAACAGCTTGAACAGAATAGTATAAGCTATAACATGCCAATGGTTATGAGTCTAGAAGGAGAGCTTGATAAAACAAAGTTTGAAGAAGCCTTTGATAAGCTAATACAAAGGCATGAGGCGCTAAGAACCTCCTTTGAAGTAATAGATGGGGAGCCAGTACAAGTAGTACATAAAGAAGTAAGCTTTAAAATAGAGTACACAGAAGAAGACAAAGAAAAGGCAAGAGAAATAGTAGCAGTATTTGTAAAAACCTTTGATTTAAGCAAAGCACCATTGCTCAGAGTGGCACTAACTAAAATCAATGAAAAGGAACATGTCCTAATGCTGGATATGAACCATATAATCTCTGATGGTGTATCTATGGGAATATTGACTAAGGAATTTATAGAGCTTTATGATGGCAAAGAATTGGCTGAGCTAAGAATCCAATATAAAGACTTTGCAGCATGGCAAAATGAACTATTTAAATCTGGAAGAATCCAAAAACAAGAAGAATATTGGCTAAAGGCATTTGAGGGCGAATTGCCTGTACTTAACATGCCAGCAGACCATCAAAGATCAAGCGTGCAGAGCTTTGATGGAGATAATATCAACTTTGAGTTAAATGAAGAGCTGACAAACAAGCTAAAGCAAGTTGCAAAAGAAACAGGAAGTACCATGTACATGGTATTACTGTCAGCTTGCAATGTGCTACTATCAAAATACAGCGGACAAGAAGATATTGTGGTGGGAAGTCCAATATCAGGTAGACCTCATGCTGATTTAGAAAACATAATGGGCATGTTTGTAAACACGCTTGCTATGAGAAACTATCCAAAGAGCAGCAAGACCTTCAAGGAATTTTTAGCAGAAGTTAAAGCAAACTCACTGCAAGCTTTTGAAAACCAAGATTATCAATTTGAAGAGCTAATAGACAAGCTAAACATAACAAGAGATATAAGCAGAAATCCACTGTTTGATGTAATGTTCTCAATGCAAAATGTGGATACAGGGGAACAACAAATAGAAGGGCTTAAATTCAAGCCATATGAAATTAATAATAACATAGCAAAGTTTGATATTACTATTACAGCTATAGAACTAAATAAAACAATAGGAATAAACCTAAACTATTGCAAAAAGTTATTTAACAAACAAACAATAGAAAACATGAGTAAGCACTTAACAAATATACTAAACAGCATAGTGAATGATACAAACCTAATGATATCAAAGGTTGAAATGTTGTCAGAAGAAGAAAAACATCAAGTGCTTATGGACTTTAACAATACAGAAGCAGATTATCCAAGAGAAAAAACAATAGATCAATTATTTGAAGAACAAGTATATAAAACACCAGATAAAATAGCAGTAGAGTATGAAAATACAAAGCTTACATATAAAGAGCTAAATATAAAGGCAAACCAATTAGCAATGATATTACAAAACAAAGGAGTAGAAGCAGACAGCATAGTAGGAATAATGATAGACAGATCCTTAGATATGATAGTAGGTATAATGGCTATTCTAAAGGCTGGAGGAGCTTATCTGCCTATAGATCCTGAATATCCAAAGGATAGAATAGAATACATGTTGTCTGATAGTAATACAAAGATATTGCTAACTCAGTCAAATTTAACTAGAGATGTGGAATTTGAGGGAGAAACAATAATTATAGAAGATATTTTATATAATACAGAATGTATCAATGCAAAAAAAATAAACAAAGCAACTGATTTGGCATATATCATATACACCTCAGGAAGTACTGGAAAACCAAAGGGAGTAATGATAGAACATAAATCAGTAATAAATCTAGCGTACTCACAAATAAGCCAATTTAAAGTTGATGAGAAAGACAGGATATTGCAGTTCTCAACTATTTGCTTTGATGCATCAATAGAACAGATATTTATAGCATTATTAAGCGGAGCGGCTTTAGTATTAATAAATAAAGATACATTATTAAATGTAGAGGCATTTGAAGAATATCTAATAGAACATGAAGTGACACATGTTAATGCAGTACCTGCATTCTTGAAAAATATTAATTATAGAAAAGAGTATAAAATAAAGCGTGTGGTATCAGGCGGAGATATATGTCCTGTGGACTTAGCCAATTATTGGAGTGAACACTGCGATTTCTATAACGAATATGGACCAACAGAAACCACAGTTACTTGCGCCAGACGATTGCTTAAGAATAAGGCAGAAGTATCTAAAAGTTTATCTATAGGACAACCAATAAATAATGTAAAAGCATATATATTAGATAAAAATAATAATATTCAACCAGTAGGAATACCTGGTGAGCTATATATATCAGGAGCTGGATTAGCAAGAGGCTACTTAAATAGAGCAGAATTAACAACAGAGAAGTTTGTGAATAATCCCTTTGAAACAGACGCTAAAATGTATAAGACTGGA
Source organism: uncultured Clostridia bacterium (assembly GCA_942492835.1). GTDB lineage: Bacteria > Bacillota > Clostridia > Lutisporales > Lutisporaceae > GWB2-37-7. The sequence goes on from OW818645.1 coordinate 3,381,571, forward strand.
GACCTTGCAAGGTGGTTGCCAGATGGAAACATAGAATTCTTAGGCAGAATAGATAGTCAAGTAAAGGTAAGAGGTTTTAGAATAGAGCTGGGAGAAATAGAAGCAAGGCTTCTAAGCTATGAAGGCATAGAAGAAGCAATAGTAATAGCCAAAGAAGAAACTGGAAATAGTTATTTATGTGCATATATTACAGGGAATAAGGAATTTGCCATTAGTGAATTAAGAGAGTATTTAGCTAAAGGACTTCCAGACTATATGATACCAGCATGTTTTATGCAACTGGAAAAACTACCATTAACATCAAACGGAAAGGCAGATAGAAAAGCACTACCAGAGCCTGATGGCAGTATAACTACAGGAGCAGAATATGAAGCGCCAAGAAGTGAAATAGAAGAGAAGCTGGTAATCATATGGCAAGAAGTATTACACTTACAAAAGATAGGAATAAATGATAACTTCTTTGAGCTAGGGGGACATTCCTTAAAGGCAATAAATATAGCAGCAAAGATTAACAAGGAACTAAATGTGTCAGTGCCTTTAAGAGAGATGTTTAAGACACCTACAATAAAGGGCTTAGCTGACTATGTAAAGGGTACAAAGCAAAGTGTATATAGCAGAATAGAGCCAGTAGAGAAAAAAGAGTATTATGAATTATCCTCAGCTCAAAAGCGAATGTATACACTACAGCAATTTGAAGAAAACAACATAAGCTATAACATGCCAATGGTAATAACACTAGAAGGACAGCTAGATAAGACTAAGCTTGAAGAAACCTTTGATAAGCTAATACAAAGACACGAAGCCTTAAGAACCTCATTTGAGGTAATAGATGGAGAACCAGTACAAGTAGTTCATAATGAAATAAACTTTGAAATAGAGTACATAGAGTCTGACAAAGAAAAAGCAAAGAAGATAGCAGCTAAATTTGTAAAAGCTTTTGATTTAAGCAAAGCGCCATTAATCAGAGTGGCACTAACTAAAGTCAATGACAAAGAACATATACTTATGATTGATATGCACCATATAATCTCTGATGGTGTATCTATGGGGATATTAACCAAGGAATTTATAGAAATATATGATGGCAAAGAATTAGCTGAACTAAGAATACAATACAAAGACTTTGCAGCATGGCAAAATGAACTATTTAAATCAGGAGAAATCAAAAAACAAGAAGAATATTGGCTAAAGTCATTTGAGGAAGAAATACCAGTGCTTAACCTACCTACAGATTATCAAAGACCAAGCATGCAAAGCTTTGAAGGAGATAACATAGGCTTTGAGCTAAATGAAGAGCTAACAAACAAGCTAAAGCAAATAGCAAAAGAAACAGGAAGTACTATGTATATGGTGCTTTTGTCAGCCTGCAACATATTACTGTCAAAATACAGCGGACAAGAAGATATAGTAATAGGAAGCCCTATAGCAGGAAGACCTCATGCTGATTTAGAAAATATAATGGGTATGTTTGTAAACACACTAGCTATGAGAAATTATCCTGATAGCAACAAGACCTTCAAGGAATTTTTGACAGAAGTAAAAGCAAGCTCACTACAAGCCTTTGAAAATCAAGACTATCAATTTGAAGAATTGATAGACAAGCTAAGCATAACAAGAGACTTAAGCAGGAATCCACTATTTGATGTAATGTTTGTTATGCAGAACATGGATGCAGGTGAAATCCAAATAGAAGGATTAAAATTCAAGCCCTATGAAATTGATAATAAAATAGCTAAGTTTGACATGACTATTACAGCGGTAGAATCAGGCAAAACAATAGGGTTAACATTAAATTATTGTACAAAGCTGTTTAACAAAGTGACAATAGAGAGATTATACAAACATCTATATAATATATTAAAAGCAATAGCAAGGGATATTAACATAAAACTATCAGACATAGAAATGCTGACAGAAGATGAGAGACACCAGTTATTAGTAGATTTTAATGATACAAAAACACAATATCCAAACAACAAAATGATACCTGAGCTGTTTGAAGAGCAAGCAGCTAGAACCCCTGACAGCATAGCAGTAGTTTATCAAAGCAAACAGCTAACATACAGTGAGTTAAATGAGAAAGCAAATCAACTAGCAGGAGCATTGCAGGAAAAGGGTGTAAAGCCTGAAAGCATAGTAGGGTTAATGGTAGACAGATCCTTAGATATGATAGTAAGCATAATGGCTATTTTAAAGGCTGGAGGAGCATATTTACCAATAGATCCAGAATATCCACAGGAAAGAATAGAATATATGCTGGAAGACAGTGGAGCACAGCTATTAATAACAGATAAGCAACTACAAGAAGGCACAACATATAAGACAGACATAATTTTATTGGAAGATAATAAGTTGTATACTGGGGATTACAGCAATTTAGAAACAACTGTCAAACCAAACAACTTAGCATATGTGATATATACCTCTGGAACAACAGGAAAACCAAAGGGTGTAATGATAGAGCATATGAGTATGAGTGATACAATACAATGGAGAAAGAACGAGTATTCACTTGGCATAACGGATAAAGTGCTACAACTATTCTCATATGCATTTGATGGATTTGTGACCAGCTTCTTTACTCCGATAGTATCTGGGGCTACAGTAGTAATTGCAAGCTCAGATGAAGCAAAAGATCCAATAGCAATAAAGAAATATATAAGTAGAGTTGGTATAACCCATTTTATAAGCGTACCAAGCTTATACCAAGCAATAATAGAAGGTGCTAGTAAAAACGAACTATCATCCTTAAGAATAGTTACGTTAGCAGGGGAAAACATAACAGAGAATCTAGTAAGAATGAGCAAAGAGTTAAGTGAAGAAATAGAGCTAGTAAACGAATATGGACCTACAGAAAACACTGTAGCATCAACAATAGCAAGAAATTTGCAGTGCAATACCAAAGTTACAATAGGCAAGCCAATAGCAAATGCAAAGGTATACATACTAGACAAACATAATAATCTGTTGCCAGCAGGAGTAGCAGGAGAGCTATGTGTATCAGGAAAGGGATTAGCCAGAGGTTACTTAAACAGAATAGAGCTAACAACAGAGAAGTTTGTGGACAATTCATTTGAGATGGAAACAAAAATGTATAAAACAGGAGACTTGGCAAGATGGCTGCCAGATGGAAACATAGAATTCTTAGGAAGAATAGATAATCAAGTAAAGATAAGAGGCTTTAGAATAGAGCTAGGAGAAATAGAGAGCAAGCTTCTAAGTCATACAGAAATAAAGGAAGCAATAGTAATAGACAAGGAAGACAGCAACAATAATAAATATCTATGCGCATATATAGCAGTAGAGAGAGAGCAGACAGTAGCAGAGCTAAGAGAATACTTGTTAAAAGAGCTTCCAGAATACATGATACCAGCATACTTCATACAGCTAGATAAGTTACCATTAACCGCAAATGGAAAGGTAGACAGAAAAGCACTACCAGAGCCTGATGGAAGCATAACCACAGGAGCAGAATATGTTGCACCAAGAAATGAAATAGAAGAAAAGTTAGTAAGCATATGGAGTGAAGTATTAGGCATAGAAAAAATAGGAATAAACGACAACTTCTTTGAGCTAGGGGGACACTCTTTAAAAGCAATGAATGTAACTAGCAAAATTAAAAAAGCAATTGGCATAGATATACCATTAAAAGAATTATTTACTACTCCAACAATAAAACGACTTTCAGAATATATAAGTAATAATGAAATTGGAGATCAAAAAGCTACACCAGATGATATAGTGCTTATTAAGAAAGGCAGCAAAAAAGCTAAAAACGTTTTCATTGTTCATGATGGAAGTGGAGATATAAGTGGCTATATAGAGCTTTGCAATAGCATAAATAATGATTGTAATTATTGGGGTATAAGAGCTAAGAAGCCTACTGGATATTATCCAACTAATATAACAATAGAGGAAATGGCAAGCAGATATATAGAAAAAATATATAATATACAACCAGAAGGAAGCTATAACCTGGTGGGCTGGAGTCTTGGCGGAGGTATAGTCTTTGAAATTGCAAGGTTAGTGGAAGAGACTGGTAAGAAGCTTGAAAAGCTAATAATGATTGATGCGCCAGCTCCAAAAACAAATATTGTAAATAGAATTATAAAAAACACAAACAAATTTAGTCTTGAAGCAGAAAAAAAGGTTGCTAAGCTGTTTATTGCTGATGACCAAATAGAAGCTAAAATCAAGTCAGCTACCTCTGTGGAAGAATTGTGGCAGCAAATAATTGAGTACTATGAGCAAAACAATTTAGATATAGAGAATATTAAACAATCGGAAATAAGGAAGCTTGCAATCTTCATACCTGAATATGAAAGCATAGAAATTAGAGAACTGGTGTATAACTTGAACTATATTAGAGCCTTGAACATGTCATCAGATGAATACATGCCGAAGAACAAAATTAATACACAGATGTATATGTTTGAAGCAAGTGAAAATAACATGAACGATAAAAAGGCTTGGGATAAATTCTTAGCACACAAAATGATTTCTGAAAGAATGCCAGGCAATCACTTTACCATGATGCAGGGACAAAATGTACTAAAGCTGGCAGCAAAAGTTAAGGAATTGTTAGAAAGATAACAGAATTTTAAGCTTTAAGGAAAGATATTATTATATAAACATGGTATAATTCTTATCCCCGATTATTGTTGCGTGACAACTCTTATACAATACGGATAAACGAATTATACCATGTTTATATTTTGATACGTTGTAGATTCTACTTTTAATTTTGCAGTTAAAGTTATAATTTAACTTGCATACCTACATAAATTGGTGTTTTCACTTCATGTTAAACTATTAATTACCATAGTATAAGGGAAAAATTATAAAACAAGAATTTAGGAGGTATTGGTTATAAATGCTGAATTTTAAAAATATAAATTTACAAGATATTATAGATGATAATACTGAAACAGTCGATATAGTATCAACAAAGGATATTGCTATAATCGGCATATCGACACAACTTCCTATGGCTGACAACGCAGATGAGTTTTGGAATAACCTAAGTAATAAAATGGACTGTATTACCAATTTCCCGGGAAACAGACAAAAGGACATGGATAGCTATGTAAAGTGTGTTGGAATAAACAGTGGACAAGTAAAATACAATTTAGGCGGTTATTTAAGAGAAATAGATAAGTTTGATAATAAGTTTTTTAAAATTTCGCCAAAAGAAGCAAGCTTAATGGATCCGAATCAAAGATTGTTCTTAGAGATAGCTTGGAAGACAATTGAAGATGCTGGCTATGGTGAAGATAAAATAAAAGGAAGTCGCACAGGAGTGTATCTAGGCTTCAATTCAGATGCTATTTTTGATTATAAGAGAATGGTTTCTGAACTGGAGGAAGAATCAGGAGAAATGGCAGTAACAGGCAATTTGACCTCTGTAATCGGCAGTAGAATATCATACTTGCTGGATTTTAAGGGTCCAAGCATCTCTATTGACACTGCATGTTCCTCCTCCTTAGTAGCATTACACACTGCTTGTCAAGGAATAAAAGATGGTGACTGTGACATGGCTATTGCAGGCAGTGTAAAAATAAATATATTACCTTATGAAAGAAAGCAAAAACTTGGTATAGAATCAAGTGATAGCAGAACCAAGACCTTTGATGACAGCTCAGATGGAACAGGAATGGGAGAAGGGGTTGCTGCAGTATTACTAAAACCTCTAAACAAGGCAATAGAGGACAAAGATAATATATATGCATTAATAAAAGGAAGCGCAATAAATCAAGACGGAAAATCTATAGGCATATCAGCTCCAAATGCAGTAGCACAGGAAGATGTAATAGTGAAGGCATGGAATGATGCAGGTATAAATCCCGAGACAATAAGCTATATAGAAGCTCATGGCACAGGAACTATACTAGGAGATCCAATTGAAATAGATGGAATACAGAGAGCTTTTAGTAGATATACAAATAGAAAGCAATTTTGCGGAATTGGAAGTGCAAAAACAAATATAGGGCACTTAGACAATGCTTCAGGCATAGTTGGACTTATTAAGGTTGCATTGGCATTAAAGTATAAACAAATACCAGCAAGTATTAATTTTAACTTTCCAAATAGAAAAATTAGCTTTGAAGAGTCACCAGTATATATAAATACAGAATTAAAGAAATGGGAAACAAGCAGCAACCCTAGAAGAGCAGGAGTTAGTGCTTTTGGTTTAAGTGGGACAAACTGTCATATAGTATTAGAAGAATATCAAGAAAAAGATACCTCTAATATCTGTATAGAAAATAATAAACATAAAATTCTATGTTTATCAGCAAAAAGTCAAAATTCATTAAATTCATTAATAAACGAATACAAAGAATACCTACAAAAGAATGAAGCTGTAGATATACAACATATATGCTATACAGCAAATACAGGAAGAGGACATTACAACTATCGTTTGGCAGTAGTAGGAAGCAATGCCGAGGAAATTCTGTACAAGGTATCAAATATAAAGCTTCCTATTACTAAGAAAACAGTAATTATAAATAACAATATATTTTATAATAAATTAACCAGAGAGAATAATGTAAATTCACTAACTAAAGCAGCAAATGAAAAAATAGAAGAGCTTAGAAATAGTGGAATAGCTGATATAGATAAAGTACGAGATGTATGCGAGTTATATATAGAAGGAGCTAATATTGAATGGGACAAGCTATATGAGCCTATGGAAAAGAAAAAGGTAAGTGTTCCAACGTATCCTTTTGAAAGAATTCGTTGTTGGATTGATATTCCAGAAGTATTTGAGAGTTTAAATACTAGCCGAAGTAACATTAAACATACAGATAAAAAACAAGTAAATATAGAGCTAAAAGGTAGAGAAGACAATAAATATAGTAATATAGAAATAAAAATAGCAAGTGCTTGGGGAGAGGTATTAGGCTTTAGAGAGCTTAAAGTTACAGATAGTTTCTATGAGCTGGGTGGAGATTCTATAGCTGCTATGAAGGTGGTCAACAGGCTAAACCAAAGTATGAATATGAACATAGGAGTAGCGGAACTGCTTAAGCATCAGACAATTGAAGCTGTAGCAGCGTGCATAGAAGATAAGTATTCAAAAGAGGAAGAAGTTAAAGAAAGTATATACTCTATACAACCAGCAGAAAAGAAGGGATATTACAGCCTGTCCTCTGCTCAAAAAAGGCTATTTATATTAAATCAAATAGCAGAGGTTGGGACAAGCTATAATATTGAAGGCATAATAGAAATTAAAGGAGAGATAGATAAAAAAAGACTGCAAGAAGCATTTTATAAATTACTGCAAAAGCATGAAAGCTTGCGAACCTCCTTTGACATTATAGATGGAGAACCTGTACAGAGAATACATGAGAATGTAATATTTAACCTTGAAGAAATAAAATCGGACATGAATAGAATAGATAGTGATATTAGGACATTTGTAAAACTCTTTGAATTAACAAAAGCACCTTTAATTAGAGCTGCACTCATTGAGGTGGAGAAGAAGAAGCATATCTTAATAGTTGATATGCATCACATCATATCAGATGGAACATCGGTAGGTATACTGATAAAAGATGTAGTAGACTTATATGATAAAGGAACTACTACAGATTTAAGAATACAATATAAAGATTTTGCAGAATGGCAAAAATACATGTTAATAAGTGAAAATATAAAAAAGCAAGAGCAGTACTGGCTAAATACCTTTAGTGGAGAAATACCTGTTCTAAACCTGCCAACAGACTATACAAGGACGACGGTGCAAAGTTTTGAAGGCGCAAGTCTTAAAATACAATTAAATGAAACTACTACAAAGAAATTAAAAAACCTAGCAAATAAAACAAACACAACCCTATATACAGTATTACTTGCTGCGTATAATGTTCTTTTATCCAAATACAGCGGACAGGAGGATATAATAGTTGGTTCGCTTATTGAAGGAAGACCTCATGCAGATTTGGAAAACATAATAGGTATGTTTGTAAACACTTTAGCTATAAGAAACTTTCCAGAAGGAGAGAAAAGCTTTAAAAGCTTTTTAATGGAAGTAAGTGATAATTCCTTAGAAGCGCTAAGTAATCAAGCTTATCAATTTGAAGAACTAATAGATAAGCTAAATATAACAAGAGATTTTAGCAGAAATCCATTATTTGATACACTATTTGTAATGCAGAATATGGATATGCCTGAAGTTAAAATAGAGGATACTATTATAAGACCTTATGAATTTGAATCAAAAACAACACGATTTGATTTATCTCTTCAAGCAAAAGAAATAATGTCAAATATTATCTTCATATTTGACTACTCTACAAAGCTATTTAAGGAAGAAACCATACAAAGGCTTGCAATGCATTATGAAAACATAATAAACATAGTCATTAATGATATAAATATAAAATTATCACAAATAGATATACTAAGTCAAAGTGAAAAAAGTAAGTTGCTTGTAGAGTTTAACAATACAGAAAAGCAATATAATAGGACTGCTACTATACATCAGCTTATTGAAGCACAAGCAAAAGCGGCTCCAAATAACATTGCTGTTAAATATGAAGATAAACAAATAAGCTACAAGGAACTAAATGACAAGGCAAATCAATTAGCAAGAGTCTTAATGCAAAAATCAAATACGAAGGGTGAAGTTATAGCACTAGTAGTAGAAAGATCAATAGAATTTATAACTGGAATATTGGCTGTGTTAAAAGCAGGGGGAGCATACCTACCTATAAACCCTGAATATCCAGAAGATAGAATAAACTATATCCTAGAAGATAGCAGAGCTACTATAGTACTTACTGAGCAAAAATATATTAATAAAATCAAGGCAGAAAATGTAATAAACCTTGAAGATGAAGCTATATACGCAGGAACTGTAGAAAATATAGCATGTGAAGTAAAAGCAGAAGATACCGCATATGTAATATATACCTCAGGTAGTACAGGAAAGCCAAAAGGGGTTGCAGTACCACATAGAGCATTGAATAACTTCTTGAATACTCTATATGATAAATTCAATGGACAAGTAGAAGCAGGAGATAATTGTCTAAGCTTAACAAATATATCCTTTGACGTAAGTGTAGGAGAAATATTCCTGCCACTTTGCTATGGAGGAAGCTTAGCACTATATCACAATGACGAGATACTAGATATTAATAGACTTAGCAAATTCATAATAAAAAACAACATAACCTTTGGATATATTCCACCTACCATATTGAAGGATGTATATGAGCTTCTTAAGAACTCTGGAGAAAAAATCAGTCTAAACAAAATATTAGTAGGTGTAGAACCTATAAAGGATTATGTACTATATAGCTATTTTGATTTAAACCCAAGTATGCAAATAGTAAATGGATATGGACCAACAGAAGCAACAATATGTTCAACTATGAATAAGGTTGAGAAAATTGAAGCCACAGGAAGAAATGTATCAATTGGTAAGCCTATGATAAATACTCAAATATACATACTTGATAAAAATAACAAGCTTCAACCTATGGGAATAGCAGGAGAACTTTGCATAGCAGGAGACCAATTAGCTAAGGGCTATCTAAGCAAAGAAGAGCTAACCGCTGAGAAATTTGTACAAAACCCATTTAAAGCAGGGGAGGTAATGTACAAGACGGGTGATATGGCAAGATGGCTGACAGATGGAAACATAGAGTTCTTAGGAAGAATAGATAATCAAGTTAAAATTAGAGGTTTTAGAATAGAGCTTGGTGAGATAGAAAGTCAACTATTAAAATATGAGGATATTAGTGAAGTAATAGTGATAGCTAGAGAAGATAAGAGCGATGGCAAATATCTATGTGGCTATATATGTGGAGGACGGGAGTACAGCGTAAGCGAGCTAAGAGAACATCTGTCCAAAGAATTGCCAGAATATATGATACCGTCATATTTCATACAGCTTGACAAGCTGCCCCTAACAGCAAATGGAAAGGTAGATAGAAAAGCATTGCCTGAGCCTGATGGCAGTATAACTACAGGAACAGAATATGAAGCACCAAGAAATGAAATAGAAGAAAAACTGGTAAATATATGGCAAGAAGTATTAGGCATAGAAAGAATAGGAATAAACGATAACTTCTTCGAATTGGGAGGACATTCTCTAAAGGCAATAAATATAGCAGCAAAAATTAACAAGGTTTTGAATGTATCAGTACCATTAGGAGAGATGTTTAAAATACCTACGATAAAAGGCTTATCGGGCTATGTAGAGGGTACGACTCAAAATGTTTATAGTAGAATAGAACCAGTAGAAGAAAAAGAGTATTATGAGATGTCATCAGCACAAAAGAGGATATATACACTACAGCAGTTTGAGCTATACAGTACAAGCTACAACATGCCTATTATAATGACAATAGATGGAAGGCTTGACAAAACTAAGCTTAAAGAAGCCTTTAATAAACTAATACAAAGACATGAAGCCTTAAGAACCTCCTTTGAAATAATACATGGAGAAGCAGTACAGATAATTAATACGGAAGTAAGCTTTGAAATAGAATACACAGAAGTAAGCACAGAAAAGATTAGTGAAATAGTAGCTGGATTTGTAAAAGCCTTTGATTTAAGCAAAGCGCCATTAATTAGAGTGGCACTGACTAAAATCAATGACAAAGAACATGTACTAATGATAGACATGCATCATATAATATCTGATGGTGTATCTATGGGAATATTGACTAAGGAATTTATAGAGTTATATGATGACAAAGAGCTGCCAAAATTAAGAATCCAATACAAAGACTTTGCAGTATGGCAAAATGAGCTATTTAAATCTGGAGGAATCAAAAAACAAGAAGAATACTGGTTAAAGGCATTCGAAGGAGAAGTGCCTGTGCTTAACATGCCAGCAGATTATCAAAGACCAAGCATACAAAGCTTTGAAGGAGACAACATCAACTTTGAACTAAATGAAGAATTAACAGATAAACTAAAAGGAATAGCAAAAGAAACAGGAAGTACTATGTACATGGTGCTGTTATCAGCCTGCAATGTATTACTATCAAAATATAGCGGACAAGAAGACATAATAATAGGAAGCCCAATAGCAGGCAGACCTCATGCTGATTTAGAGAACATAATAGGTATGTTTGTAAATACAATTGCTATGAGAAACTATCCAGAGAGCCAAAAGACCTTCAAGGAATTCTTAGAAGAAGTAAAGAAAAGCTCACTACAAGCCTTTGAAAATCAGGATTATCAATTTGAAGAATTAATAGACAAGCTAAACATAACAAGAGACTTAAGCAGAAATCCACTGTTTGATGTAATGTTCTCAATGCAGAATATGGATGCACATGAGATGCAGATGGAAGGACTTAGTTTCAAACCCTATGAAATTGATAGTAAAATAGCAAAGTTTGATATAACTATTACAGCTACAGAATTTGACAAAACTATAGGGCTATCGCTAAACTACAGCACAAAGCTGTTTAATAAACAAACAATACAAAGAATGAGTAAGCACCTAACAAATATACTAGACAGCATATCAAACAATACAGACTTAAGAATATCAGAAGTTGAAATGTTATCAGATGGCGAAAAACAGCAGATACTTGTAGAGTTTAACAACACAAAAGCAGAATATCAAAAGGATAAAATAATACAACAGCTATTTGAAGAACAAGTAGAAAAAACACCAAGCAATATAGGAGTAGTATATAAAGAAGATAAATTAACGTATAAAGAACTAAATGAAAAAGCAAATATAATAGCAAGGATACTAAGAAATAAGGGAATAAAACAAAATGAAATAGTAGGAATAATGGTAGAAGGTTCAACAGAGATGATAGTAGGAATACTAGGTATACTAAAAGCAGGAGCAACATACCTGCCAATAGATCCTAAATATCCTACAGACAGAATAACCTACATGATAGAAGACAGCAAAACAAAAATATTGCTGACCGACTTCCGGTCAAAAGATATTATAGGTGAAAATACAGAGCTAATACTACTAAAAGATAAACAGTTGTATAAAGGTGAGAATACCAACCTAGAAGTAATAAATACACCAAGAGATATAGCCTATATAATATATACCTCAGGAAGTACAGGAAAGCCAAAGGGAGTAATGATTGAGCATAGCTCCTTGATAAACTTGAGTAAATGGCACATTGACTATTACAAGGTAACAGAAAAAGACAATAGTACAAAATATGCAGGCTTTGGTTTTGACGCATCAGTATGGGAGATATTCCCTTATATAATAACAGGTGCGACAATACACATAATAGATGAAGAAATAAAGTTAGATATAGAAAAATTAAATCAATACTACAATGATAACGACATAACAATAAGCTTCCTGCCAACACAAATCTGTGAACAGTTTATGAAGCAGGACAACAAGTCCTTAAGATATCTGTTAGCAGGAGGAGACAAGCTAAGATACTTTGAAGGAAAGAACTACAAGGTAGTAAATAACTATGGGCCAACAGAAAACACAGTAGTAACAACAAGCTTTATACTGGATAAAGAATATGAAAATATACCAATAGGAAAACCAATAGCAAATACACAAATATATATAATAAGCAAGGAAAACAAGCTACAGCCGATAGGTATACCAGGAGAGCTATGTATAGCAGGAGAAAACTTAGCAAGAGGATATCTAAACAATATTAAATTAACAGCAGAGAAATTTATAGAAAACCCATTTGTAAAAGCTCAAAGACTGTACAAAACAGGAGACCTGGCAAGATGGCTGCCTGATGGAAACATAGAATTTTTAGGAAGAATAGATAATCAAGTAAAGATAAGAGGCTATAGAATAGAGCTAGGAGAAATAGAAAACCAGCTGCTAAGTCATAGTGATATAAAGGAAGCAATAGTAATAACAAGAGAAGATAAAAGCAATAACAAATACTTATGCGGATATATATTATCGGAAAGAAAAGAAATTATATCTGAATTAAGAGAGTATCTAGCTAAAGAACTTCCAGAATATATGATACCAGCATACTTCATACAGTTAGACAAGATGCCATTTACAGCGAATGGAAAGATAGAAAGAAAAGCACTACCAGAGTCTGATGGAAGCGTAACTACAGGAACAGAATATGCTGCACCAGAAAGTGAAATAGAAGAAAAACTAGTAAGCATATGGCAAGAAGTACTAGACGTAGAAAAGGTAGGAATAAACAATAACTTCTTCGAATTGGGAGGGCACTCCTTAAAGGCAATAAGTATATCCGCCAAAATAAGTAAGGATCTTAACGTAACAGTACCATTAGGAGAGCTGTTTAAAACACCTACAATAAAGGGCTTAGCAAACTATGTAGAAGGCACAAAGCAAAGCATATATAGCAGAATTGAGCCAGTAATAGAAAAAGAATATTATGAGTTATCCTCAGCTCAGAAGAGAATATATACACTACAGCAATTTGAAGAAAACAGTACAAGCTATAATATGCCAATGATTATGACCCTAGAAGGAGAACTTGACAAGGCTAAGCTTGAAGAAACCTTTGATAAGCTAATACAAAGACACGATGCTCTAAGAACCTCCTTTGAAGTAATAGATGGAGAACCAGTACAGATAGTTCATAAGAAAGTAAGCTTTGAAATAGAGTACACAGAAGAAAGCAAAGAAAGGGCTATAGAAATAGCAGCCGAATTTGTAAAAACCTTTGATTTAAAGAAAGCACCACTAATCAGAGTGGCACTAACTAAAATCAATGATAAAGAACATATTCTAATGATAGATATACACCATATAATTTCGGATGGTGTATCTATGGGAATTTTAACTAAGGAATTTATGGAACTATATGATGGTAAAGAACTATCAAAACTAAGGATACAATACAAGGACTTTGCAGTATGGCAAAATGAGCTATTTAAATCTGGAGGAATAAAAAAACAAGAAGAGTATTGGCTAAAGGCATTTGAGGGAGATATACCTGTGCTTAGTATGCCAACTGATTATCAAAGACCAGTTATGCAAAGCTTTGAAGGAGATAATATACCATTTGCAATTGAAAAAGAAATATCTCATAAGCTAAAACAGATATGCAGAAAAACAGGAACTACTACATATATGGTACTTCTGGCAGCATATAATATACTTTTATCAAAATACAGTGCAGAAGAAGATATAATAGTAGGAACTCCGATATCGGGAAGACCACATGCTGATTTAGAAAACATAATGGGTATGTTTGTAAATACCTTAGCAATGAGGAATTATCCAAAAGGAAACAAAACCTTCAAGGAATTCTTAGAAGAGGTAAAAGCAAGTTCATTATCTGCTTTTGAAAATCAGGATTATCAATTTGAAGAGCTAATAGACAAGCTGAACATAAAAAGAGACTTAAGCAGGAATCCGCTGTTTGACGTAATGTTCTCAATGCATAATGTAGATAATAATGAAATATCAATAGGAGAATTAGAGATAAAGCCATACAATGCAGAAAACAAAATATCCAAATTTGATATGACTTTGACAGCAGTAGAATCAGAGGATAATATAGTCTTTAACTTGAACTACTGCACTAGCTTGTATAGTAAGAAGACTATAGAAAAGTTAATAAAACATTTTACAAATATATTAGAGGGTATATCAAATAACATAAATCAAGAAATATCAGAAATAGATATGCTGACTAAAGAAGAAAAACATCAAATAATAAACGAGTTTAACAATACAAAAGCAGAATATCCAAAGCATAAAACTATCCATGAGCTGTTTGAAGAGCAAGCTCAAAGTACTCCAGACTCTATAGCTGTTATATATGAGGATAAAAAATTAACATACAACAGCTTGAACAAAAAATCTAATCAAATGGCAAGAGTGCTAAGAAGCAAAGGGGTAAAGGCTGATAGTATAGTAGCAATAATGGCAGAAAGATCTATTGATATGATAACAGGCATAATGGGTATTATAAAAGCTGGTGGAGCATATCTTCCAATTGATCCAGAATATCCAAATGACAGAATAGCATATATGTTAGAAGATAGTAAAGCCAATATACTATTAACCCAAACACAACTTATAAATAAAGCAGATTTTGGAATAGAGCTTATAGATTTAGAAGATAACAGCTTATACATAGAAGACGATAGCAACTTAAATAACATAAACACAACAAACAATTTAATATACACTATCTACACCTCAGGAAGTACAGGAAAACCAAAGGGTGTAATGGTAGAGCATAAAAACCTAGTAAACCTAGTATATGGTCTAAAAGAAAGAATCTATAAAGAGAATAAAAACTTAAAAGTATCAATGGTATCACCATATGTATTTGATGCATCAGTAAAACAAATATTCCCATCCCTATTATTAGGGCATACACTATACATAATACCAGAAGATGCAAGACTTGATGCATACAAGCTATATGATTATTACACTGAAAATCATATAGATATAGCAGATGGAACGCCAACCCATCTAAAAATGATAACTGCCTTGGAGAAACAAAATGTAGATATTAATATAAAACAATTCGTTATAGGTGGAGAAGCATTATCCACAGAACTAGTAGAAGAATACTACAGTAAGTATAATAAAAACTGCATAATAAACAATGTATATGGACCAACAGAATGCTGTGATGTAACAACAGTACTTCCTGTAACTAGCAATATGAAAATCAAAGCATCTATAGTACCCATAGGATACCCAATTTCAAATGCTAAGGTATATATATTAGATAGATACAACAAAGCAGTAGCAATAGGGGTATTAGGAGAGCTATGCATATCAGGAGCAGGAGTAACAAGAGGATACTTAAACAGAGCAGAATTAACAGCAGAGAAATTTGTAGATAACCCTTATGAAATGACTCAGAAAATGTACAAAACAGGAGATCTAGTAAGATGGCTAGAAGATGGGAATATAGAGTTTTTAGGCAGAATAGATCATCAAGTAAAGATAAGAGGCTTTAGAATAGAGCTAGGAGAAATAGAAGCAAGGCTTCTAAGCTATGAAGGCATAGAAGAAACAATAGTAATTGCAAGAGAAGCAGAAGGAAATAAATATATATGTGCATATATAACAGGAAATAGGGAATTTACAGTAAGCGAGCTAAGAGAACATCTATCAAAGGAACTGCCAGAATATATGATACCAACATACTTCATACAGCTTGATAAGCTGCCATTAACAGCAAATGGAAAGGTAGACAGAAAAGCACTACCAGAGCCTGACGGAAGCATAAGCACAGGAGCAGAATATGTCGCACCAGAAAGTGAAATAGAAGAAAAGCTGGTAAGCATATGGAGTGAAGTATTAGGAATACAAAAAGTAGGAATAAATGATAACTTCTTTGAACTGGGAGGACACTCCTTAAAGGCAATAAATATAGCAGCAAAAATTCATAAGGAATTAAATGTGTCAGTACCTTTAAAAGAGATGTTTAAAACACCTACAATAAAGGGCTTAGCTACCTATGTAGAAAGCACAAAGCAAAGCATATACAGCAGAATTGAGCCAGTAGAGGAGAGAGAGTATTATCCATTATCCTCAGCTCAAAAGAGAATATATACACTACAGCAATTTGAAGAAAACAACATAAGCTATAATATACCAATGGTTATGAAATTAGAAGGAGAGCTTGATAAAACTAAGCTAGAAGAAGCCTTTAATAAGCTAATACAAAGACACGAAGCACTAAGAACCTCCTTTGAGGTAATAGATGGAGAGCCAGTACAAGTAGTTCATAAGGAAATAAGCTTTGAAATAGAATACACAGAAGCAGACGAAGAAAAGGCTGGAGAAATAGCAACAGTATTTGTAAAAGCCTTTAACTTAAGCAAAGCACCACTAATCAGAGTGGTACTTGTTAAAATCAATGACAAAGAACATATACTTATGATAGACAAACATCATATAATCTCAGATGGTGTCTCTATGGGAATCTTGACAAAGGAATTTATAGAGCTATATGATGACAAAGAACTGGCTGAACTAAGAATCCAATACAAAGACTTTGCAGTATGGCAAAATGAACTGTTTAAATCAGGAGAAATCAAGAAACAAGAAGAATATTGGCTAAAGGCATTCGAGGGAGAAGTGCCTGTGCTTAACATGCCAACAGACTACCAAAGACCAAGCCTACAAAGCTTTGAAGGAGATAACGTCAACCTTGAGCTAAGTGAAGATCTAACAAATAAGCTAAAACAAATAGCAAGGGAAACAGGAAGTACCATGTACATGGTGCTGTTATCAGCTTGCAATGTATTACTATCAAAATACAGCGGACAAGAGGATACAGTTATTGGAAGTCCGATATCAGGAAGACCTCATGCAGATTTACAGAACATAATGGGTATGTTTGTAAATACACTAGCTATGAGAAACTATCCTAAGAGCAACAAGACCTTCAAAGAATTCTTGGTAGAAGTAAAAACAAACTCACTGCAAGCTTTTGAAAATCAAGATTACCAATTTGAAGAGTTGATAGATAAGCTAAGCATATCAAGAGACTTAAGCAGGAATCCACTGTTTGATGTAATGTTCACAATGCAGAATATGGATGCAGGGGAACTGCAAATAGAAGGGATTAGGTTCAAACCCTATGAAATTGATAATAAAATAGCAAAATTTGATATGACAATTACAGCTGTAGAGCTAAAAGAAACAATAATGATATCCTTAAACTACTGCACAAAGTTATTTAACAATCAAACAATACAAAGCGTTGGTAAGCATTTAATAAATATACTAAACAGCATAGCCTATAATACAAACCTAAGACTATCAGAGGTTGAGATGCTATCAGAGGAAGAAAAGCATAAATTGCTTGTAGAGTTTAATAACACAAAAACAGAATATCCAAAGGATAAAACGATACAACAACTATTTGAAGAACAAGCAGAAAAGACACCAAACAACATAGCGGTAGTATATAAGAAACATATGCTAACTTACAAAGAATTAAATGAAAAAGCAAATATAATAGCAAGACTACTAAGAAATAAGGGAATAAAACAGAATGAAATAGTAGGAATAATGATAGAAGGCTCAGCAGAAATGCTGGTAGGAATACTAGGAATACAAAAAGCAGGGGCTGCATACTTGCCAATAGATCCTAAATATCCCACAGACAGAATTGACTACATGATAAAAGACAGCAAAACAAGAATATTGCTGACTGACTTCCAGCCTACAGAATCAATAAGTAATAATAAAGAGCTAATACTACTAAAAGATGAAAAGATATATAAAGGCGATAATACCAATTTAGAAATAATAAATACATCAAAAGATATAGCCTATGTTATATACACCTCGGGAAGCACAGGAAAGCCAAAGGGAGTGATGATAGAGCATAGAGCCTTGATTAACCTGAGTAAATGGCATATTAACTTTTATGGAGTAACAGAAGAAGACAACAGTACAAAATATGCAGGCTTTGGTTTTGACGCATCGGTATGGGAGATATTCCCCTACATAATAACAGGTGCAGCAATACACATAATAGACGAAGAAATAAAGCTAGACATAGAAAAACTAAATGAATATTATAATGATAATGATATAACAATAAGCTTCCTACCAACACAAATCTGTGAGCAATTTATGAAGCAGGAAAACAAATCTCTAAGATACCTGTTATCAGGAGGAGACAAGCTAAGACACTTTGAAGGAAAGAACTACAAAGTAGTAAACAACTATGGACCAACAGAAAACACAGTAGTAACAACAAGCTTTATAGTAGATAAGGAATATGACAATATACCAATAGGAAAACCAATAGCAAACACACAAATATACATATTGGGCAAAACAAATAAACTACAAGCAATAGGAGTACCAGGAGAACTATGTATAGCAGGAGAAAGCTTAGCAAGAGGATACCTAAACAATACCGAGCTGACAGCAGAGAAATTTATAGAAAATCCATTTGCAAAAGGTCAGAGACTATACAGATCAGGAGACTTGGCAAGATGGCTGCCTGATGGAAACATAGAATTCTTAGGAAGAATAGATAATCAAGTAAAGATAAGAGGCTATAGAATAGAACTAGGAGAAATAGAGAGCAAGCTTCTAAGTCACACAGAAATAAAGGAAGCAGTAGTAATAGATAAGGAAGACAGCAACAATAATAAATATCTATGTGCATATATAGCAGTAGTGAGAGAGCAGACGGTAGCAGAGCTAAGAGAGTATTTATCAAAAGAACTTCCAGAATATATGATACCAACGTACTTCCTACAGCTTGATAAGTTGCCATTAACAGCAAATGGAAAGGTAGACAGAAAAGCACTACCAGAGCCTGATGGAAGCATAACCACAGGAGCAGAATATGTTGCAGCAAGCAATGAAATAGAAGAAAAGTTAGCAAGCATATGGAGTGAAGTATTAGGCATAGAAAAAATAGGAATAAACGATAACTTCTTTGAGCTAGGGGGACACTCTCTAAAGGCAATGAATGTAACTAGCAAAATTAAAAAAGCAATTGGCATAGATATACCTTTAAAAGAATTATTTACTACTCCAACAATAAAACAACTTTCAGAGTATATAAGCAATAATGAATTTGGAGATCAAAAAGCTACACCAGATGATATAGTGCTTATTAAGAAGGGCAGTAAAAAAGCTAAAAACGTTTTCATTGTTCACGATGGAAGTGGAGATATAAGTGGCTATATAGAGCTTTGCAATAGCATAAATAATGATTGTAATTATTGGGGTATAAGAGCTAAGAAGCCTACTGGATATTATCCAACTAATATAACAATAGAGGAAATGGCAAGTAGATATATAGAAAAAATATATAATATACAACCAGAAGGAAGCTATAACCTGGTGGGCTGGAGTCTTGGCGGAGTTATAGTCTTTGAAATTGCAAGGTTAATGGAAGAAACTGGTAAGAAGCTTGAAAAACTAATAATGATTGATGCGCCAGCTCCAAAAACAAATATTGTAAATAGAATTATAAAAAACACAAACAAATTTAGTCTTGAAGCAGAAAAGAAGGTTGCTAAGCTGTTTAATGCCGATGATCAAATAGAAGCTAAAATCAAGTCAGCTACCTCTGTGGAAGAATTATGGCAGCAAATAATTGAGTACTATGAGCAAAACAATTTAGATATAGAGAATATTAAACAATCGGAAATAAGGAAGCTTGCAATCTTCATACCTGAATATGAAAGCATAGAAATTAGAGAACTGGTGTATAACCTGAACTATATTAGAGCCTTGAACATGTCATCAGATGAATACATGCCGAAGAACAAAATTAATACACAGATGTATATGTTTGAAGCAAGTGAAAATAACATGAGCGATAAAAAGGCTTGGGATAAATTCTTAGCACACAAAATGATTTCTGAAAGAATGCCAGGCAATCACTTTACCATGATGCAGGGACAAAATGTACTAAAGCTGGCAGCAAAAGTTAAGGAATTGTTAGAAAGCTAACAGTACGATATAGGGAGATATCCTTCAGAATATTATCAATGAGTAAAATATTTGTATAATTAGATTTATTAAAAGGGTATAGGTCATCATATAGATAACCTATACCCTTGCTTTGAAAATAGCTTTATTTGTTAGTTACTTTTCTATGATTATAGTTCGCCTTCTGAGTAGTAAGAAACATAATCAATATAGTAACCATATCCAGTTACTGAGGAATCTGTAACTAGATTTACTTTTAGTGTACTGCCATCTACTTCTACTGTGAAAGCACTCTTAGTTCCTGAATATGTTGCTTGAGTTGTGCCTGCTGCATCTTTAATATATACAAAGTCATAGTTGGCTTCTGTCTCAAGTCTTGAGAAGTGTACAGCTACCTTTGTAGCGCCTGCCTTTGTATATGTTTGAGTATTATTATAGTTGTTAGTATAGTTGTGTGGTGATTGTATAACTGTAGTCTCGTTATACCACTGTCCTGTTGGTGGTGTTGTGCTTGTTGGATATGTTGCTGTTAATGCATAAGCTTGAGTTGTGCTATATACTCCATTGTAGCCTAATACTTTAACATAGTATGTACCTGCTGCTGTTGAAGTATATGATATACTTTCATTTGTTGTTCCGCTCTTTAATGAACTTGCTACGCTTGTTCCTGCGGAGTTGTATAAGTATAAATCAAAGTCTCCAGCTAGGTTTGTACATGTTACTGCTATAGTACCTGCAGCTGTTGTAGTGAACTTGTAGTAGTCAACATCTGTTGCTGAGTAGATATATGAGTTATATGCTGTACCGCTTGTTATTGGACCATAAGCTGCTGATGTTGAAGCATTTGGTTCATAAGTGTCGCCACTTGATGGTGGAGTTGTTGGGTATGTTGCTGTCAAAGCATAAGCAGATGTTGTGCTGTATGCACTACTATTGCCTATTACCTTAGCATAATATGTGCCTGCTGCAGTTGAAGTATAAGATATACTTTCACTTGTTGTTCCACTGTTTAATGAACTTGCTACTTGTGTTCCTGCTGAGTTGTATAGATATAAATCGTAGTTAGCAGGTAGGTTTGCACATGTTACTGCTATGGTACCTGCAGCTGCTGTAGTGAACTTGTAGTAGTCAACATCTGTTGCTGAGAAGATATATGAATTATATGCTGTACCACTTGTTAATGGGCCATATGCTGCTGCTGTTGTTGCATTTGGCTCATAAGTATCACTTGGTGTTGGTGGCGTGCCAGTTGGTTCAATTTGGATTGATGGATCTCCAAATAAAGTCCAAGTATTGAAGGTTAATATATCATCGCTTGTTCCGTTATCCAACATAATAGTTTCACCTGAATAACATAAACCGCCTAATGAGATTCTAGAGTCATTTATTAATAAGTTTATGATTTTATCTTGACCGTTCATTGGAGGAGTCCAAGGTTGGTTTACTGTTGACATTAGAGTTCCTATTGCACCGATAGGATTGCCACTGCTGTCCTTTGAACGCATCCATGCTTCTGCAAAGCATGTAGTACTTTTTTGGAATGTTCCATTTACACATGCAACGCTAAGAATGAAAGGTAGTTGACCAGCGTTATCCAGGGCTGCAACATCAGCAGTGTCAAAGCCAGAAGTAACCCAGTATGTATCAGAACCATGTCCAACATAGTTTATTATACCTCTGCCTGCATTTAAGCTAGTAGTTACTGAAGAAGCTGATGCATTTGGATCATATACACTGTCAACTGTTGTATAGCCATCATTTAGAAGATTGGTTCTAATAGTATTCATGTGCTGTATATCTGTTTCACCAGAACCTTCAGCAGATGCAAGACCAAGTCCTTTTTTAAACCATGAAGTAGTGTTATATCCATTTTGTTCAAATTCTATAGAACGTTGTACTTGTGTTTGAACATCTGCTAAGCTTTGTGCTGAGAAACGACCTACATATATATCAGGATAATTGTCGCTGCCTGCTACTTTTGTATATTCAGGGTCAGAGACTCCATCAGAATAAGCTGGTGAGGATACTTGAGCATAATCACCTACTAGAAGAACATAGGTTAACTCAGGATGTGCATTATAATAAGTTTGTATATAGCTTTTAATTGCTGTAGCACTATTAGTTGATGATACTGTAGACATATTTACTACAGTAGTTGCTATTCCTTTAGAGTTCTTCCATGCAACAAAAGAATCTAATGCACTAGCATAACTATCATAAGTAATTATTAGCATTGAACCGGTTTCTGAAGGATTGTTCATCAAGCCTTGTGTTGATTGTTGCATATTGCTGTAGTTGATGAATGTGTTTTCATATGCTGGCTCAAAATCTGCTGTAATACTATTATTTGAAGCATCAAGAGAATTTACACTTGCGTTATCTTCTGTAATTATTTCTACAGTTACAGAGTCATAAACTCTCAAAGTTTCACTTGCTGGCTTATATTGGAATGCATTTACAGTAACTGTTGTTCCTGTCATCTCTCTCATTATGAAAGTATCACTTAATGATGCTAATTGAGCTGGATAGAAATCGTTTTTCTTATAAACATCATCAAATGTATAAGGAATATCCATAGGATTTTGATTTCTTGTAATAGAACCCTTTGATGGAGTTACTGGAGTCTTCTTGTAATCTGTATATGCAGAATCTATTACATTAACTGTTGCAGTTGAATTGCTTGGAATAGCGATACTTCTGCTTATACGTGGAAGTTCTGGCATCCCTTGATCAAATGCTGTACCAGTACCGTCACAAGATATTGTATAGTAATCTTCATTGTCTATGTTTACAAGATTCATGTCAAAATTATTTACGTCAAATTTGACAATAGTATGATATGAATCAGATTCTAAAACAGTTACGTCTACATCGTTTACACTAGTTCCTGTTTCCACAATTGTGTTTTCCTTATTACTTGAGTCCGCCATTGGTTGAAGTACAGAGAAGCATTGAGTGCCTAATAATGCAACTACGAGCATAAAAAGCACTAGTTTTGATCTTAATACTTTTTTCATAATAATCCTCCTAAAATTTTATTTTTGTGAAATGATATTAAATCTTTCACCTCCTTGTTTTTATATTTTGAATTTAGTGTGATGTATTTACATATAAGCTGTTTGCAAAGCAAATGTGTAAATAAAAGTAGAAATCTTAATGTGAAAAGGGATTTTAAAAACCAACTATTTGATACATTTATAATGTTGTAAATAATTTAAAATTACATTATACATTTATAATAGTCTAAACATATCAAATAGTAAATATAATTATGTGAATTATATAAAAAAAGTAATTGAAAATTAATAATGTTACATATTGTTTACTATATATATCGTTGCTTGACAAATAATGCATTAAATATTTCGCATTAATAAGCTATGAATTAAACCACAATAATACGAAAGGATTTTTTTTATGAGTTAAAGCTAGATAGGAAGAGCTAGAGC
Source organism: uncultured Clostridia bacterium (assembly GCA_942492835.1). Classification (GTDB taxonomy): domain Bacteria; phylum Bacillota; class Clostridia; order Lutisporales; family Lutisporaceae; genus GWB2-37-7. Next base: position 3,405,376 of record OW818645.1, read on the forward strand.
TACATTCATTAAGATAGAACAATCAGTTAAATCTAATTCATCTTGGCGATTTAAAATTGGTTTTTATCAGACTTTTATCAGACTTTTAAAGTAGTATAATATATGATATATTCTATATTAATGAATTGCGCATGGTATCATTTAAGTTCAGAATAAAATAATAAAGGTGAGGTAAAAAAATGAAAAATAAGTCATTGATAATTATAATTGGGATTGTTGTTTTATTGGCTGTTTATGTAGTAGGTGTACAAAGAAATCTTGTAAACTTAAGTGAAGATGTAAATGCCGCTTGGGGTGATGTAGAAGTACAATATCAGAGAAGAGCTGATTTGATACCAAATATAGTAGAAACAGTAAAAGCGCAAGCTATAAAAGAACAGGAAATCTTTACTCAGATTGCAGATGCAAGGGCAAAACTGTCTGGAGCAACAAATATACAGGAAAAAATTGATGCAAACGCTGAAGTTTCCTCTGCATTAGGAAGATTACTGGCAATTACAGAGAATTATCCAGAGTTGAAGCAAGATCAAGGTTTTCAGGACTTAAGAGTAACACTGGAAGGCACTGAAAATCGTATTTCAGTAACAAGAAAATATTACAATGATAATGTAAAGGTATATAACAAAAAGGTTAAAGTGTTCCCAACAAATGCAGCAGCTAACTTATTGGGATACGAAGTGTTCCCATATATTGAAGCAGAAGCAGGCGCAGAACAAGCTCCTGATGTAAAATTTTAGAATAATTAATATATTTAGAACTTTAGATTGCAACTCTAAAAAGTTTTTTAGAGTTGCTTATCTATAGACAGGGGGCGTATAAATGAAAAAATTAAGAATAAGCATAGCATTTCTCATAATTTTTCTGTTGATTTCAACTAGTTTTGGGTTAGTAATAGCTCAGGCACCAGAAATAAAGATTCCAAACCCTACAGCAGAGTTCTATAGTAATGATTTTGCTGATATATTAAATTCAAGCACAGAGAGTGATATTGTAGCTCTTGGAGAAAGTACATTTAAAGCAACAAATGGAGGGCAGGTCGTATTTGTCAGTATTGATACCTTAAATAATGGTGATATAAATGAATATGCCAATGTTCTTTTTAACAAATGGAAGATAGGTACAAAAGATAAGGGTATACTCTTCATACTTAGTATGAAAGAGGGAAGATCCAGAATTGAAGTTGGCTATGGTTATGAGGGAGTATTGACAGATATCCAAAGCAGCAAGCTTCTTGAAAAGTTTTCTGAGCTAAATCAAGAAAAAGGCATAGATGAAGCAGTTAAGATAATTTATTCGGATATTTGCAGCATTGTCAGTGGAGAAGGTGACAGTGTTCAGTACCCAGATACCAGTGAAGTAAATATTGAAGACAACTTCTTTAGTAAGAATCCAATAATGACAATAATTCTCGCCATTATTGTACTGATATTGATTATCTTGGATTTTGTTCTAACTGGAGGTCGAGTAACTTTTTTCATACTACGAATGGCTGCAGCTTCTGCTAGAAGAGGTGGCGGTGGTGGTGGCGGAAGAAACTCTGGAGGCGGGGGTCGCTCTGGCGGTGGAGGAGCTTCAGGAAACTTTTAGATTTTAAAGTATTATAAAGGGAGTATCACAAAACTACTTTAAGTAGTGAGTGATGCTCCCTTTGTGCATTCTTAAAAGTTCTTTGCTTTTTCCTTTCCATCTTTAATTGCATTTGCAACAATAGCTTCTACATCCACTCCCATCACGTCTAAGTTATCTGCTGATAAAGTAGTAAAGTCCGTAATCCCAAGGAAAGCGAAAATAGTTCTTAGGTATCTATCTCCCATTTCATAATTTGAAAAAGGTTCAGCAGAGTATTCTCCGCCTCTTGTTGTAATATGCATTGCTTTTTTACCTGTACACAGTCCTACAGGACCTTCAGCTGTATATTTAAAGGTGATTCCTGTTACACATATATAATCAATATATGCCAAGAGTATTGCAGGAATATTAAGGTTCCACATTGGAGCTGCAAGCACGAATTTATCTACATCCGCAAATTGATATGCATATTTCAAAATAGGATGCTTTTTACTTTCTTCGGTTTTAGATCCGAATACGGTATTAATATCATTCTCTTTTAGAAAGTCAATACTCTCTTTGTATAGATCTATAGTAATAATCTCATCATTTGGATTATTTTGTTTATATTCTTCAATAAAGCTATCAGAAACCTTAAAAGTTCGTGATTTGCCTTGTGGCTTTGCATTTGCTTTAATATAAAGTAACTTACTCATAGTAACATCTCCTTATATAATTAATAATTTTATAATCATTATTAGGTTTTCCATCAACAAAACTACTTATACTAATTATCCTGAACACTAACTAAAGATTATGATAAAAAAACAGATAACCAATTGGTTATCTGTTTTCTATACTCTTTTTATTCAGGGAAAGCGAAATTTTCTATTTTATATTCTTTAATTTTTTCTGCAATCCAAGTTTGATATACAGTTGGCAATTTTTCATTTACAAGAGCTTCTTTTACTTTAGTCTTGCTATTTTCGTAGGTTGCTGTTTTTGCTGGTTTCTTTTCTTCAACTTTAATTATATGGTATCCAAATTGAGTTTTTATAGGCTCACTGATTTTGCCTATTTCCAATGAAAATGCAGCATTTTCAAACTCTGGTACCATAGCTCCTTTTGCAAAGAATCCAAGCTCTCCGCCTTTTTCATTATTACTAGTATCTGTTGAGTATTCCTTTGCCATTTCAGCAAAATCTGAACCAGCTAATAATTTTGCTTTTACTTCATTTGCTTTTGCTTCACTATCAACTAATATATGGCTTGCTTTTACTTGTTCTTGTTCATCAAAGGAAGCTTTATTTTCTTCAAAATAACTTTTCATATCATCTTCTGTTATTTTTATATCAGGCTCAAGAAATTTTGTTATTTTTAAGTTTTTCTCAATATCACTCTTTAAAGTATCCAAAGTATATCCAGATGATATTAATGTTTGCTCAAATGCTTCTTGTCCACCATATTGTGCATACATTTTTTGCATCTCTGTTTCTATTTCTGGTTCAGTAATAGCAATATTTTGTTTTTCAAGCTCAGAATCGATAATTTTACCTGTAATGAGTGAACTCAATGCTTCTTTGCCATATTGTTTGAGCATAATATTATATAGTTCATTTTTTGTAATATTTTTACCATTTACACTAGCAACAGCCTCATCTTTTTTAGCATTTGATAGTGTTCCTAAGTAGAATGCAGCAGCTCCTATCAAAATGGCCAATAAAAGTGCAACTCCTACTATTATTATGTTTTTTTTGTTTACTAATTCTTTCATTATAATTCCCGACCTTTCTATACGTTTGTTTTATTATTCATGGTTGATACGAGGTAGTTCAATACTAAAAGTAGTGCTCACATTTACAGTGCTTCTTACAGATATCTTTCCACTATGTTGATCTATAATTTTTTTCGCAATAGACAATCCAAGACCATAGTCTCCACTTTTTCTTCCACGTGCTCCATCAGCACGATAAAATCTATCAAATATTTTTTCTATATGTACTGATGAAATTCCTTCACCAGTATTACTTATAGACAAACTTACGACATTGTAGAATTTTTTTAAGTGAATCTTAATGTTCCCTCCTTTGTTTGTATACTTCATAGCATTATCCAGCAAAATCATAACAACTTGTTTTATCTGTTCTTTATTACCAAGAATTCTCAGATTTGGCTCAATATCGTATTCAAATGAAATATTGTTTTCAAAAATTGCTGCTTCCATTGTCAAAATAACAATTTCAACTATTTCGCTTAAATCAAAATCAGTGTAAATCATCTTAACATCTGTATAATCTAGTTGTGTCAAATACAAAAGATCATTTGTTAGCTTTGCCATTCTCTCAACCTCGGATTTTATATAATAAAGCCACTTTGAATAATTATTTATATTTTCTTCTCCGTTTGATAATAGAACATCTACATTTGTATTTATTACTGTAAGTGGTGTCTTAAGTTCATGGGAAGCATCAGCAATAAATTGTTTTTGCCTATAGAAAGCCTCTCTAACTGGCTTAATAGATCTATTGGCAAAAAATTTACTTATAAAGAAAATAAAAACTAGCATTATGATTGCAATAATCAAAAAAGTATAAACAAGGTTTGTAAGAATGGCTTGCCTTGAGGTTATATCTAAAAAAACTATTTGATAGCCATTATAGTGAGATTCTATCATAAAAGCCCAAACATTGTCACTAATTTTGAAGGTTCCTGCAGATTTATTCTGAGAAAGAGCAGCATTTTTTAGTTTCTCAGAGGAATTTGTGTCAATGTCAAACACAGATGAAGTTGTTTCAATTTTCCACTGAGTATCAGTGAACATTGTAATTGATAAAGAGCGTTGCAAAGAAATCGTGTCAATAAAATTAGTGTTAGGCTGAACTGGAGTTTTGTATGAGTTTCTATAGAATTCTGTTGTTCTATGTAAATCCATACTAATATCTCCTTGAACATTATTATAGGTTATAAAATAAATAGCGGCAAAAGCAAGGAGCATCATAAATGATATAATAACTAAGTTTAGAATGAGAAATTTATTCCTAAGCTGTGTAAACATTTAATTCTTTACCTCCAAGATATACCCTGCTCCGCGGACTGTATTTATTACTACATTTGAATTTAGAAAAGTAAGTTTTTTTCTTAAAAAGGAAATATAAACTTCAACATGATTATACTCAACGTCAGCATCATAACCCCAGATTTTTTCTATTATAAATTCTTTTGATGTAACTATACATTTTCTAATAATAAGAAGCTCTAGCAGTTCGCTTTCTTTTAGTGTAAGCTTCACCTCCTTATCTACACTTGATAACTTAAAGCTTGTAGTATTTAATTCAAGATCTCCAAGTTCTAAGCTATTATCAGGCAAAATCTCTCTCTTGCGCCTTGAAACTGCTCTTATTCTTGCTAATAATTCTTCTGTTGCAAAAGGCTTCGCCAAATAATCGTCAGCACCGCTATCAAGACCAATAACTTTATCTGGGATTTCTCCTTTGGCAGTAAGAACAATGACAGGAGTTGAGATTCCTTCTTTTCGTATGTTTTGGAGTAGGCTTATGCCATCCATCTTTGGCAGCATTAAATCTAGGAGAATAACATCATAAATATTGCTCAAGGCGTTATCATATCCTGACTCTCCATCATTTACCGCATCAACTGTATAATTTTCCTTTTTTAATATTTGAGTCAAAGCTTCTGCCAAGTGGATTTCATCTTCTACTATTAAGATTCTCATAAGACACCATCCATTTCTTTGTATATAACGTATTATAGCATAGATATCCTTAAAATAAGCTTAAATGCCTTTATAAATTATGTAAAAGATAGAAAAAAGAGTAGGCTGGTTTATACAAATCTCGGAAATAATAGTATAGAATAATAAAAATAAAAAGAGCTGCTGCACAATTTATTTGAAATTTGTTGTGCGACAGTCCCTTTATAATTACTTTGCCTTGAGTATAGATATTAAAGGTAGACTTAATAATCATCCTTTATTAGTTTTTCAAAGGTGTTGACATTTTTATCTGCCTCTAATGGCATTATTGCAGGCCCTTCGATTATATCTCCCTCATAAGTGAACCTTGAGCCATGGCAAGGGCAATCCCATGATTTCTCTGCAGAATTCCATTGCAGCTCACAGCCCATGTGAGTACATGTAGTATTGACTAGATGTAGAGCACCTTGTTCATCTCTATATGCACCAATTCGTTGACCATTTCCATTAATAACTTTTCCTTCACCTGGTTGTATTTCAAAGTCATCAGGTAGTGGGGAAAATTTGCCTTTAATTAGCTCCTTGGCAACATTAAGATTTTCTTTTATAAATTCCTTTGCAGAAGCTGTCAAGGTGTTACGTGATGGACTATATACATCTTGATATGGACTTTCTCCATTTGTAATTAAATCCTTTAAAATAACAGCTGAAGCGGTGCTATTTGTCATTCCCCATTTGCCATAGCCTGTCGCTACATATAAATTTGGAGTATCAGAAGTAAAGTGCCCAACATAAGGGACATCATCTAAGGTCATACAGTCTTGTGTAGACCACCTATAGGGAATATCCTCTACTGTAAAGATATCGTTTGCAAAGTCTACAAGTGCCTCGTAATGTTTTATTGTATCCTCGCCTTGACCTGTTTTATGATGTTCTCCACCAACTATTATTAGCTCACCATTATCACTACTTTGTGATCGTAATGATCTGCCAGGCTCTTCAGCAGTTATATACATTCCACCGAGATATTTTTCTTTAATTTTGACTGCTAAAGCGTAGGAGCGTTCTGGATATATTCTGGCAAAATACATACCATGCTTGTTATAAAAGGGGTAGTGTGAGGCAATTACCACTTTATCAGCAGTTACCTTATTTCCTTGCTTGGTTGTAAGAATATATGAACTGTTTTCTTCTATATCAATTACTCTGCTTTGCTCAAATATCTGATTTCCACTATTAGTAATTTCTTTTGCAAGAGCCAGCAAGTATTTTCTAGGATGAAATTGTGCTTGATTGTCAAAGCGTACAGCGGCTTTTATCGGGATATTAAAAGGTATATTTTCTAAATATGATGCTTTAATTCCTAGACTAGAAGCTGTTTTTACCTCATCACTAATCTTTTGAACATATTCATCCTTTTGTGTATAAATAAACGCAGGCTGATGTACAAAGTCACAATCAATATGAAGCTCACTTTGAAATTTCTCTATCAATCTTATGGCAGACTCATTTGCATCGGCATATTGCTTAGCAAATTCTTCACTCATTTGAGTTTTAATTTTATTATATATTAGCCCATGCTGTGAAGTAATCTTGGCTGTCGTATGTCCTGTAGTACCCTGCAATATCCTGTCAGCTTCAAGTATTGCGACCTTAAGACCTTCTTTAATAAGTAGATAAGCAGTAGAAATACCAACTATACCTCCACCAATTATTGCAACATCAACTTTAATATCTTCTGATAAAGAGGGGTAATTTGTTGTAGGAGTAGATGCCATCCAGTAGGATTGTGGTGGCTTTATAAAGTTTTTTTGTATATCTAGGTTCATGATTTTCCTCCAATGTATTATTTAGTAATACGCCTATATTATTTTCTGCTATTGTATAAAAAATATTCGCTATATATGATTAATTTTGATATGTTTTATGCAAAGTAATAACAGTAGATAAGGAAGAAAAAATATATTGTATTTAAACCCCAAAATGCTAGAATCCGAACAAACGAACATAGTTTTAAAAACACACATCTTCTATTAAGTGGAAGCAGGAGATAGAAGTAAAAAGAATCGATCCTGCCGCTTTACCCATATACTGAAAATCATGAATATTGACAACGAAGTAATTATAATATACATTAAAATTGTATTATTGCAGAAAAAAATTTGTCTAAAAATGAAGAATAGAGAAATTGAGTATTAATAATTAATATGACATAAAGGAGGAATAAACAAATGATAGAACAGTTTTTTATACCAGAACAAGTAAAAGACTCCCTTTGCGGAATTTATGCAACTTGTGGTTGTTAAGATGATGGCAAATCAAGGCTAAAATTTACACATAAAAATGCTATAAAGAATTTAGTTAGTTTTATTGTATTGTTATACTTTGCTTTATAATAGATTTTTCTGCAATAATACATATGGTAGTTACAATATAATGATATAGCATATATTATTTAATTATATATTAACATCATAATGTATATGACTCTTAGCTGAATTTTGCTATATCTCAATTTGCATCATGAGCAAAAGGAGAATTAATACTATGAATTGTTTAAACAAAGATAATATTTTTATTTATACTGAACCTGGTAAAAATAATGTTATTATAAATACAGAAACATTAAACTCATATAAAGTAACAACAGATATTTCATCAATAATTTGGGAATATATAAATAATAGTGAACTCTCTTTAATCAAATCAAAATATAATAAGACAGAAAAAGAGCTTGAAGAAATATTTAATGCGATTTTTCATAATGATAAATCAAATGTTAAATATGATGATTGTATAGGAACTATAAGACTAAATGTTAGCAATACATGCAATATGAAGTGTACATATTGTTATGCAAATGGTGGAAATTATTCAGAAAAACCATCATTAATGAGTATAGAAACAGGAGAAAAAATAGTAAATACTATTCATAAATATTTTAAGAAAGCACCGAAGATAGTGTTTTTTGGTGGAGAACCACTTCTTAATTATGAACTTATTAAGATTTTAAGTAATAAGTTAAAAGGGCTAGATCCATTATATACATTTGGTATGATAAGTAATTATTATGAAACACCTGCAGATTTATCTAATCTATTAATGGATTACAATTTTAGTGTTACAGCAAGTATAGATGGACCGCCTGAAATTCATAATTTAAATAGAATAGACAACTTATCAAAAGGTACTTATGATAGTATAAGTAGAAATATAAAGGATTCTTTGTCGAAAACTTCTCAACCTGAAGCTTTTGAAGTGACATATACTAAACAACATAAGGAAAGAAACATTTCTCGAAAAGATGTAGTAGAGTTTTTAAATACGGAATTTGGAGTAAAACATATAATTATAGCTAATAATGCTAACGATTTTACAGAAGATATTGATAAACAAGATATTGATAAGGATATACAATTAGTTTTTGATTATTTTATGAGAGAGAATAATCCTGTCTTTGTAATAAATAATGTGAGTATACCTTTGGCACATTTTTTAATGAAGAAGAATACGAAGCATTTTTGTAGTGCAGGAATTAATGAAATTTGTATTACATCAGAAGGGGACATATACCCATGTCAATTGTTTATAGGTAAGAAAGATTTTCTTATAGGAAATATTGTTGATGATGAACAAGATATTATTAATAAAATAAATGATTTCAAAGACAGAATTAGCCCAATGGTCTCAAAAGATTCTTCAACAAAATGTTCAAGTTGTATATCAAATTGGTGGTGCCATATTTGTATTGGTAAAGAATATGCAAACACAAATAATTTGGTTAATATCAATGATGATTTTTGTGAAAAGCAAAATAGTATTACTTTAAAAGTTCTGTGTAGAATATCAGAAATATTATTAGATGATAATCTTCGTGATACTTTTTATAAAAATATAAATGAATTAGAAAATAATAATGTAATAGCCGATAGTGTAAGGTAGGCATAAATAGAACTCACAAGTGCCAGACACCGAACATACGAACATGTTTACAAAACATACATTTTCTGCTAAGTGGAAGATGTGTGTTTTTTATTGGAAAGACATTGGAGAGAAGAGCCAAGTGCACACAGCTTAGCCTACTTGACCTATTACATCACAATAAGGCAAGCAGCTATAGATTTGAATTGCCTTTTTTTAAGTACATAAAATAACATAGAAATATTTTTCATTGTTACTAATTAATGGTATGTTATTTGTAAGCAATGATAGGGGGACGGCTATGAAAAAACGCAGAATGCTTACATTATTTTTAATTATTACATTAATATTGTATTTATCAAGTTGTATAAACACAAATAATAATTTGGAAAAGGTTCAAAACATTTATGTGAGCTTAAGACATAATACTAATGATAATATTCAATGCCTAAAATGGATTGTTGAGAATCGTTCTAATAAAGATACAGAAGCTGTAACTTTTAATAATGGTGATATTCTTAATTATGAGATTAGGAACCATGCTTCTGGAATTAAATACAAAGATGGTAATAAAGATAATACTGACATTACTTTAAAACCTGGTGAAAAATATGAAACAACAGTAGAATTCATAGATATGCCTATTGGACATTATGATGCTTTATTTTGGGCAGAATGGGCTAAAGATAAAAAGATGACTATGAAGATTAACTTTGATGTTCAGTAAAATGATTTTTGAAAGGTTAATTCCTAAAGATATTTATTGGTTAAATTAGATTCAATATCAGATTTTTCATTTGTTTCTAAGCTAATAAAAGACAAATATAGCAGTGTTGAAAAAACCTCAAAAGATCCCGTAATGATGCTTAAAATATTTATACAACTTCTCAGATGGACAGTTAGAGATAAATATATAGAAGCAAAAAGAACCGACCCCACTGCTTTCCATTGTGTTTTTGAGACATAATAATCTAAGAATTTTATTCTCAAATAATTTCTATCAAATAATTGACATTAATGTTATAATTAACATTAATATGTAAAATTATATTTGGGGTGAGGTATTGAATAAATTAACTTTAAATGACATTAAAGTATTGGGCGAAGGAGCACAAGTAAAAAAATTAATTGAAGCTAAATATGGCACATTGAAAAAATTTCACCAACAAGAAAGTCCTTCAATGGCTCTAAAGTCAGTAATGGACTATTGCTGTAACAAAAAAATACATTCAGGAACCTTCAAGTGCATAGTAGTTAATAAGCTAGATAAGGGATGGGAAGAAATTGTCTTGACTGGGCAGGAGCAAATAAATAAGAATGTATATGAAATATATAATAATATTGTATTGTATAAAGAAGAGTCAGATATTGAGCTCTTTGAAAAGCTTATGGAATCGTGCATCCAGTATAAGCTTTCAGACGAAAATATTTTAATGTATAGAAATATTGCAAAAAACTATTATTATAGAAATAACTGTATGAAGACGATTGAATATTATAACAAGGCTATTGCCCTTATAGGAAATAAAAACATCGATATACTGGTATCACTCACTATTGAATTGGCGGATCATTATTTTAAGGAACGTTATGTTGATGATTCCGAAAGGCTATTTAATAGAGCTAGATGTTATATTGAAGAATATAAGGTAAGCAATTCAACTATGTATAAATACTATTACCGTAAGGGAGTAGTATTTAATTTGGAAAATAATTTTACTGAAGGGCTAGAGTGGCTTGAAAAAGCAGTCCAATATGCAGATATAAATACTGAAGCAATGAGTGAAAAGGGTGCTGCTTTTTTGGCAATAGGCTATAATCATAAAAATAATGGGAACTACGAAGAAGCAAAGAAAAGCTATTCTTACGCTTTTAGTTATTTCCATGAAAAAGATATATATGGGAGAATCTGTGTTTTTAATAATTTAGCTAGTCTATACTCCGCTATGGGAGATTATGAAAAAGCAATTGATTATATAGAACAAGCGAAGAATTTAGTAGAAGAAGAAAAATTCACTGAAAGACAATTGACGATTTCTCATACATATGCTGAGATAAAACTAATGCTTGGCGACTCTTCTGCCTTTTATAAATTTATTGAAATGCTAAAGACAACTGTTAACAGTTCTGTAGATAAAAATAATATTAAGAAGAATATTAATAGCATGGTTAAAATCTTAGATGATATAGATATGTTAAAAGTATTACATAAGACAATTTGCTATATGAAAGAAAATACAAATAATGATATGTATATAGATACCCTATATTCATGTATCGGCAGGGTATATGAAAAATTAATAGAAAAAGGAGGTGTTATATTTTGATTAAATTCAAGAGTATATTCAGATACTTAATTATTGCACTTCTAATATCTGTTTCTTTAGCAGAAATAAAAGTAATAGAGGTAAATGCAGGTGATATTAATGATCCGTACAGTATCACTCCATATTATGGAACTAATTTTTAAATAGTAAGATGATAAATAGGAGGTAGTAATACTTCCTATTTATTTTTATGGAGTAAAAATATTATTATTAATTCTATAAAAATCGTAAGACAAATAACGACTTGATGCAACGAAATTATATACAATTTATACATTTATTTATGTTTTTACATTTAATAATATAGTAATTTATTTATAAATTCTTTTAAAAAGAAGAATAATATTAAAAAAATGGGAACATGTGTAATTTAAGCGATTTTACAAATATTTGATAAATTGCTAAAATAACAAAGTAAATACAATGTAACAAGGCATTATATAATATTTGAAATGAAGGTAAACAAATTATATTAGTCGGAAAAGTGAAAGAGTCGGATTTCTCCGACTCATCAAGCATAATAGGCTCTCCCATTGCAAAAAGAAACTGTAGAGTTGACTGGAGATAAGTAGCTAAGATTAATGTAACTATAAACAAAAACATCTGCCTTATAAATAAGGTGGATGTTTTTGTGTGTTTTTGAAACTTTTATAATTTATTATAAGTCTAGTATTAAGTAGGACATGATTCTATATACATAAATTACAATCCAAACACCGAAAAGTGTAAATTTTACAAATATTACAATTCTGTTAAATAACAGTGAACTTGAAGGTATTTGAATGTAACTTTAAGAATGTATAAAATATGTAGCAAAAATAAAGTTGTAAAGGAGTAAGATATGAAGAAAATTTCCAAAATGATTGTAACCTTACTAATCATTTCCATTTTAGTCCAGGTATTTGTAGTAAATGCTGAACCCAATATTCCTGTAAAAGGTGATTTGCGTGGAATTTGGGTTTCAACTGTAGTAAATATTGATTATCCAACTAAGCCAACAACAGATGTTGAAGCCTTAAAAAGTGAGGCTTTACTGATACTGGATAACGCTAAGAACATGAGGATGAATGCTATATTCTTGCAGGTTCGTCCTACGTCTGATGCAATATACAAGTCTAATTACTATCCTTGGTCAAAGTATTTAACTGGAACTCAAGGCGTTGCACCTGCTGATAATTTTGATCCCCTTGAGTTTTGGATAACTGAAGCACACAAAAGAGGAATAGAATTACATGCGTGGTTAAATCCATACAGAGTGACAAAAAAGAGTGGCAATGAAACAGCACATGATTTTGACTCTTTAGCTCCAAATAATCCAGCTAAATTGCACCCAGAATGGGTGGTTAAACATAGTGACGGCAATCTTTATTATAATCCAGGAATACCAGAAGTTAGACAATTGGTAGTTGATGGTATTCTGGAAATTGTGCAGAACTATGATGTAGATGGTATACATTTTGATGATTACTTCTATCCTGGAAATAGCTTTGCTGATGAAGATACATATAAAAAATATGGGGCAGGTTATACAGATATTCATAACTGGAGAAGATCAAATGTAGATACTCTTATACATGATTTATCTGTAGCTATAAAAGCAGCCGATAAGGATGTAAGCTTTGGCATTAGTCCCTTTGGTATATGGGCTAACAAAACGGGAAGCCCATTTGGCAGTGATACAAAAGGAAACCAGTCCTACTACAGCCATTATGCTGATACAAGGAAATGGGTAAAAGAGGGCTGGCTAGACTATATAGCACCACAGATATACTGGAACATTGGCTATACAATTGCAGACTATAGCAAGCTGGTAGCTTGGTGGGAAGATGTTGTTAAGGATACAGGGGTTAAACTGTATATTGGGCAAGCTGCCTATAAATCCAATAGTGGTTCTGTAACTAGTCCTTGGTATGGGGTAACAGAGATAGAAAAGCAGCTGCAATTAAATACAAAAAGTTCGGAAGTAGATGGCAGCATATTTTTTAGTTATAGGTCATTTATAGATAGACCATCTTTAAGTGCAGTAGTTAAAGGATTTTATGAGCAAAAAGATGGTATAACTGCTACCATACCTGTAAGTGTTGCAAGACCTACAAGTAATATAAATACTAAGCTTAATCAGTTTTATATATGTGGTTCTTCTGATCCAAGTAAACCATTATTATTAAATGGAAATCCTGTAAGCGGTCGTTCTAAGAATGGGTATTTTGGAATTCTAGTACCGCTGCAAAACGGCCAGAACGTATTTACATTTGCACAAGAAGGTTCATATACTACAAGAGCAATCTATAGAGAGACAGTATCAACAATACCTGCAAAAATGAGTGTTGCAGATATTCCTGCTGCTTCAGTATTTCCAAAATATCAGGAATATAGAAGTCCTGGAGAAAAAATTACTTTTACCTGTCAAGCTCCTTTTGGAGCATATGTGACAGTTAAATTTGGAAGCGAAGTCCATATGATGCAACCGACACTAAAGAAGCCAAGTGGTACAGGACTTTTTATCAACACATATGTTTATACATATACAATTCCAAATTATGAAGGTACTCCTCGGGTTGTTGATTTAGGTGTACCAGTATATACTATGAACTATTATGCAAATATAAAAACACGTGAAGCACCTGCTGCAGTGGGCGTTATCATGAAGAATGCACCTTTTTATGCAGAAGTAAACAAGGCTGTTATTAACACATATAATACGCCAACTACTGTAAATGGAGCTGCTTATGAGCTGTACAATGGCATGTTTGATTATATTACCGCAATGACCGGAAACTATGTACGTTTATCCTCTGGACAATGGGTAATCAAAAGTGATATAAAAACCTTTACTTCAGAAATGCAGCTGCGCTCAACAATTTCTAATGTCTCCTATTTAACAGGAGAAAAATGGGATACCTTAAGGCTTGATATGCTTGGCCACTCAGCAGCTGTATCAGCTTTTGATGGAACTACCTTGAAGCTTGATATTTCAAAGGCAGATGCTTCAGGAATACCTGTACTGCCAGCTAATTCACTTTTCTCGTCAATTGCTTTGACAGGAAATAATGATAAGGTACAGTATGCTTTAACACTAAAAAGTGGTCAAAGAATTGAAGGCTATTATGTTGAGAAAACTCCAACAGGCTTAATCTTAAATATTAAAAGATCTGTAAAAGCAAAAGCGAGAGATAAGCCTCTTACAGGTATAACAATAATGCTGGATCCAGGACATGGGGGCAGCGATCCGGGAGCAGCAGGACCTCTGGGATGGCGTTATTTTGAGAAAGCTATAAATCTAAATACTGCAATTAAATTCAAGACTGAGCTTGAGAATTTAGGAGCAAATGTGCTTATGACACGAACCATAGATAGTGCTTTGTCTCTAGATGAGCGTCTTACTGCTTCAAGAAATGCAAAACCTGATATGTTTATATCAATACATGCTAATAGTATGGGTGACAATGTTGATATATCAAAGGTTGATGGGTTCTCAGTCTTCTATAAAGAAAAAT
Organism: uncultured Clostridia bacterium; assembly: GCA_942492835.1. GTDB lineage: Bacteria > Bacillota > Clostridia > Lutisporales > Lutisporaceae > GWB2-37-7. The sequence goes on from OW818645.1 coordinate 3,420,381, forward strand.
TAGCACAACCTCTTGCAGAGATGGTATTTAATGATACTATAAATACTTTAAACCGTACTAGCAAGGGATTACATGTAAGAAATCTTTATATTACTCGAGGAACATGGACACCAACTGTACTTTTTGAAAGTGGATTTATTCCAAATCCTAATGAATTTGAGTGGCTAATTGATGAAAACGAACAATTAAAATTAGCTAAAAGTTTATCTGAGACTGTTGTTAAATACTTTACATCTTTTCAGTAGAAAAGAAGCTGTTTAATAGGCATCTACCATAAGGTAGATGCTTTATTTTGTTATTTGGGTGTTTTTGTATTTCAAAATGATATAATATTAAGTATAATAAAAACAGAAACTAAGTTTTGATATATGAAATCAGATAATAGGATAGTGAGGGATATAGATGAAAGAAATAGCTGATAATTTAGTTCAATCTGTTGATAGAGCTATTACAATATTAGAAACCTTGGCTAAGAACAGTGAAGGCTGCAGAATTACTGAGCTAGCAAATGCAACAGGCTTACATAAGAGTACTGTTTATAGACTCCTTAGTACCTTGATGAGTAGGGGTTATGTAGAAAGATGCGTAGATAGTGAAAATTATAAGCTAGGTATTAGAATATTGTTTTTGGGAAGCTCAATACTTGATAGACTGGATCTAAGGAATATCGCAAAACCATATATTCAAGAGCTGTCCAGAAAGACAAAGGAAGTAGTTCACCTTTCTATTTTAGATAATGGAGAAGCGGTATATATTGACAAGGTAGAGAGTCCTTATCACAGTATAAGAATGTACTCCCAAATTGGGAAAAGGGTACCTTTACATTGCACGGGCGTAGGCAAGGTATTGCTGGCAGGTTTGAAGGATTATGAAGTTGAAAAAATTATTGAGCAAAAGGGAATGGAGAAATTTACCATAAACACTATAGATAATTTACCTATGCTTATTGAAGAGTTATCAAAGATAAGAGAACGTGGATATACATTCGATGAAATGGAACATGAAGAAGGAATTAGATGTGTAGCAGTACCTATATATGATCGGTTGGGAAAGGTTATTGCAGCAATTAGTGTTTCGGGTCCAATCATCCTCGTTACACAATGTAGAATTCCTGAACTTACAGAAGATATTTTAAAAACTGCTAAGGAAATTTCACATCAGTTGGGGTATGTTGAATAACATTATATTATAAATGTAAATTGTTTAGTGCAAAACATATGAGTCAAGTAATATGTTTTGCACATTTTTAATTATAGCCTGAATATTTAGTGCAAAACATATAGTATAAAATATATTAAACAGAGAAATATAATACTGTAATGAAAAACAGAAGTGAATTTTACATTGTTACAGTATTTTGAATAATTAAATAATTATTTAACAAAATATAAATAATTATTTAACAAAGCAGGAAATTAAAAAAACTGTATAGAATATATCAAATAACGAAACATAACACCGCGATGTGAAACGGACTAGAATTGAGCGATCAATTCTTTTATAATAACGTATCAACGAAACGGCGTTTCGTAATGCGCAACAAACTTAGCTTTTGGGGAGGTTAATAATGAAAAGAATTGAAACTATTAGAAAAATGGTAGACTGTGGCGTTGTAGCAGTAATCAGAGCCGAATCAAAAGAACAGGGAACAAAAATAGTAGAAGCTGTAAAAAATGGTGGAATTAAAGCTTTAGAGATAACTATGACAGTGCCAGGGGCAATAGATATCATTAAAGAGTTATCTGAAGCTTATAAAAATGAGGATGTTATTATTGGTGCAGGTACAGTATTAGATCCGGAAACTGCGAGAGCATGTATACTAGCAGGCGCTGAGTATATTGTAAGTCCTAGTCTTAACATTGATACAGTAAAGCTTTGCAATAGATACAGGATACCAGTGATGCCTGGAGTAATGACGGTAAAAGAAGCAATTGAAGCATTGGAATATGGGGTAGAAATAATAAAGGTATTCCCAGGGAATGCGTTTGGACCATCAATAATAAAGGCATTTAAGGGACCAATACCTCAAGGTAATTTCATGCCAACGGGTGGTGTTACTCTTGATAATATTAAAGATTGGATAAAATCTGGAGCAGTTGCAGTAGGTACAGGAGGCGATTTGACAAAGGGCGCCAAAACTGGGGACTATGCATTGGTTGAAGAGACAGCTCGTAGATTTGTTGAGGCAGTTAAAATAGCTAGAACTTAGGTAAGGAGGAATTATCATGGGTAAGTTTGTGACATTTGGTGAAATAATGTTAAGATTGGCTCCTTTAGGGTATGATCGCTTTTTGCAATCGAAGGAATTTGGAGTTGTTTATGGCGGAGGCGAGGCAAACGTTGCAGTCTCTCTTGCGAACTATGGTAAGGATACATATTTTGTAACAAAGCTGCCGAAACATGATATTGGACAGGCTGCGGTAAACGAGTTGAGAAAGTTTGGAGTTGACACAACATATATAACACGAGGCGGAGATAGAGTAGGCATATATTTTTGTGAAAAAGGAGCTTCTCAGAGACCTTCTAAGGTTATTTATGATAGAGCTAATTCTTCAATAGCTCAAGCGAAAAAAGAAGATTTTGATTGGAAAGCTATTTTTGAAGGTGCAGAATGGTTCCACTTTACAGGTATAACTCCTGCATTATCTGATGATTGTGCAGAAATATGTATGGAAGCTGTTAAAGCTGCAAAAGAAGCAGGAGTCATGGTAAGCGTGGATTTAAACTATAGAAAGAAGCTTTGGAGCACTGAAAAAGCCGGTAGGGTTATGGGAGAGCTTATTAAATACTGTGATGTAGTCATTGCAAATGAAGAAGATGCAGAAAAAGTGTTTGGAATAAAAGCAGACGCAACTGATATTACAACAGGAATGTTAAATGATGAAGGTTATAAGAAGGTAGCAAAAGAGTTAGTTGATAGATTTAAGCTTAAATATGCAGCAATTACCTTGAGAGAGAGCTACTCAGCTTCAGATAATGGATGGTCTGCGATGCTATATGATGGTAAGAATTACTACAATTCTAGGAAATATGATGTTCATATTGTTGATAGAGTTGGTGGCGGAGATTCCTTTGGAGCGGGACTTATTTATGGGCTGACATCTAAAATGGATGCACAAGCTGCTCTAGAGTTTGCAGTTGCTGCTTCATGTTTGAAGCATACAGTAGAAGGAGATTTTAACATGATGTCTTTAGAAGAAGTTGAGACATTAACGAAGGGCGATGCATCTGGAAGAGTGCAAAGATAATTTTGGAGGTATAGGAATGTTAGAGTTAGAACATGTTGCAATATGTGCCAAAGACACAACAGCATTAAAAGACTGGTATGTAAAACTCTTTAATTTCAAAGTGGTATATGACAATAAAAAGGAAAGTCCAACTTATATACTTCTAATGGAAGATAATAGCATGATAGAGATTTATCCTATGGATAAGGAGACTGATATTTGCAGCAATAAGCATCAAGGTCTAAGGCATCTAGCTTTTGGTAGTGATGATATAGAAACTGAATACGCTAAGCTGCTAGATAATTCTGTAGATATAATTGATGAATTTAGAACAAGTCCTAAGGGTGTAAGCACTTTCTTCTTCAGGGATTTAGAAGGTAATATTATTCATTTTGTACAAAGGAATAAAAAGCTTTATTGAAAATAAATCAATAAATAATTTGTATTAAGGTGGTGAATAATATTTAACTATAGAACCAATTTATATTACTATTTATCTATAAATATAGGGGAGGATTTAAAAAATGAAGAAATTTTTAGTTATGATAATGGTTACGGTTATGGTGTTCTCTCTATTTGGATGTACATCACAAGGAGGTGCGCCAAAAGAGATAAGAATAGGTGTTGTTGCACCACTTTCAGGTCAGTCTGCAATTGCAGGTGAGTACATGAAGAATGGTATATCACTTATCACTGATGAACTAGAAGCAAATGGTGGATTGGACATAAATGGAACAAAGATGCCTGTAAAGATAATATATGAAGATAATGAAGCAAAACCAGAAGCTACAGCAAATGTTTACAGAAAATTAATCGACCAAGATAAAGTTCTTGCTATAGTTGGTCCTGATATGAGTAAAGCTATACTTGCAGGTGGACCTATAGCTCAAACATCAAAGATACCTGCAATAGGAACATTCACAACAAATGAAAAGGTTACTCAAGTTGGAGACTTCGTTTTTAGAGCATGTTTTATAGATCCATTCCAAGGTAAAGTTGCTGCTCAGTATTCAAGAGAATTTTTAAAAGCAAATACTGCAGCTATTCTATATAACAATGCTGACGATTACAGCAAAGGATTAATGGAAAACTTCACAAAGGTTTTTGAAGAAATGGGTGGCAAGGTTGTTGAAGTGCAAGCTTATGGCGGAGCAGAAATAAAGGATTATAATGCACAGCTTATAAAGATTAAAGCATCAAACCCTGAAGTATTATTCATGCCTAATCTATTTAGCGAAGTACCACTACAATCAAAACAAGCAAGACAAATGGGAATAACAGCTAAATTTGTAGGTGGAGATTCATGGGATAGTCCAGACGTTCCAAATATAGCTGGTAAAGAGGCTGTTGAAGGTGCTTCTTTTGTTGCAGCATTCTCACCAGATGATCCAAGTCCAGCAACTAAAGATTTCGTTGATAAGTATAAAGCAAAATTCAACAAAAATCCAAACTCAAATGCAGTTTTAGCATATGAAGCAATGAGAATTGTTCTAAAGGGAGTACAAGATGCAGCAACACTTGATGGTCAAGGCATTAGAGATGCAATGGCAAATATAAAAGATTTTGAAGTTCCATCAGGAAAAGTTACATTTGACCAAAACAGAAATCCAATAAAGGGTGCTGTTGTAATGACTTATAAAGATGGTGTTCCATCATATGTAACAACAATTAATCCACAGTAAAGTTTAAGTAAGGAATCGGTAGTGAGGTTAGCCTTGCTGCCGATTCAATTTTCAAAAAAAACTGAGAGGTGATTTTATTGAATACGTTTTTTCAGCTTCTTATTTATGGGCTACAGCTTGGTAGTATATATGCTTTGATTGCTCTTGGCTATACAATGGTCTATGGAATAATTGGACTGATTAACTTTGCTCACGGTGACTTCCTAATGGTTGGCGCTTTTGCAGCATTTTTTGCAGTAGCATTGTTTAAACTTAGTTTTGTGCCTGTTCTGATAATCAGTATGGTTTTAACAGGACTTTTAGGGGTTTTCATAGAGAGAGTCGCTTACAAACCTTTGAGGAAAAGACCTAGACTTTCAGCAATGGTAACTGCAATAGGAGTTTCCATAGTTCTTGAAAATTTACCTAGAGCTCTTCCATTTATAGGACCAGCTCCTAGACCATTTCCATCTTTGGTACCAATGGTGAATTATAATATGTTTGGAATAACTACAAACAGTGTACAACTTATTATGATAGGGCTATCCGTACTGCTTATGATTATACTCCAGTATATAGTTACGAAAACATCAATTGGTCGTAAAATGAGAGCAGTTTCACTTGATAAGGATGCAGCTTCCTTAATGGGTATAAATGTTAATAATGTTATTTCAGTAACTTTCTTTATTGGTGCAGCACTAGCTGCAGCAGGAGGAATATTCTATTCATCCACTTATCCTATGATAGATGTTTATATGGGAATAGTTCTAGGACTTAAAGCTTTTATAGCTGCGGTACTTGGTGGAATAGGGAATATACCCGGAGCAATGGTGGGCGGTCTAATAATGGGGATTGCAGAGGTTTTTGCAACTTCTATAAATTCCGATTTAGGCTATGGCATAAGTTTTGTAATGCTCATACTTATACTTTTGTTTAAGCCTGCAGGAATCATGGGTAAATTCACTGTTGAGAAAGTGTAGGTGAGGAAAGTGAAGTTCATTAAGGATAACAAAGTATATATAATAATGATTTTGAGTTATTTGATTATAGAAGTTTTGAACAGAGTAGGAATTATAAGCTCATATTACCTTCAAATATTAATGCTTGCTGGTGTAAATATCATAATGACAATCAGCTTGAATCTGGTAAATGGATTTACAGGCCAGTTTTCAATAGGTCATGCGGGCTTTATGGGTGTAGGGGCATATGCTTCGGCTGTAGTTACTACAGTGCTTTTTAACACATACAGCTGGCCAGTATATTTCCAAGTTCCTATTTTCCTTATATCATTAATAGTAGGTGGAATATTTGCAGGTTTTATAGGATTCTTAATTGGATTACCTACATTGAGACTTAAGGGTGATTATCTAGCTATTGTTACTTTGGGTTTCGCGGAGCTATTGAGAGCGATAATCAGGTTGATAAACTATGTTGGCGGACCTCGAGGACTTGCCGGTATTCCAAGATACACGAACCTGTTTTGGATGTTTGTGATAACGATTCTTTGCATATATGCAGCAAGAAACTTTATTAATTCTTCATTTGGACGTGCGTGTATATCTATAAGAGAAAATGAAGTAGCAGCTGAGACAATGGGAGTAAATACTACAAAATACAAAATAATATCATTCACATTTGCTTCTGCTATGGCTGGCGTTGCAGGCGGACTTTTCGCTCATCTATTAATGTTCTTGCAGCCAGATACATTCAACTTCTTAAAATCTAATGACTATCTAGTATTTCTGTATGCTGGTGGAATGTCAAGCATAAGCGGCTCTATTTTAAGCGCAGGTATTTTAACTGCAGTACCAGAACTTTTGAGATTCTTGGCTAAGTGGCGTATGGTAATATATGGAGTATTGCTTGTAATTCTAATGATTAAAAAGCCAGAAGGTTTTTATGGAGGCAGAGAGTTCGGTTTTCTTAAAATTAAGAAAAAAGCAAGAAATAATAAGGAAAAGGATAGCACAGTGCTAGCCAATAAGTAAAGAGTAAAGGAGGGTAATACTCGTGGCATTGATGGAAGTTGATAACCTAACTATACAATTCGGGGGTTTAACAGCGGTAAATAGCTTTAATCTCAAATTAGAAGAAGAAGAGCTAGTTGCAATAATTGGACCAAACGGAGCTGGAAAAACCACAGTTTTTAATATGTTAACAGGTATCTACAAACCTACAAGCGGAGATATAAAACTAAATGGATCAAGCATAGTAGGTATGAAACCGTTTGAATTTACAGCAAAAGGGATAGCTAGAACTTTCCAGAATATAAGGCTGTTCAGTGATATGACAGTGCTGGATAATATAAAAGTTGCATTAACATTACAGGTAAAATACAGTTTTGCACAAGCTCTTTTTAGGAACAAAAGCTTTCTTAAAAACGAAGATGAATTAGAAGATAATGCTTATGAAATATTAGAAATACTGAACTTGGATTCTAAAGCGGATTTATTGGCAAAAAACTTGCCTTATGGTGAACAGCGTAGGCTGGAAATTGCAAGGGCGTTGGCTACAAATCCAAAGATATTGCTGCTTGATGAGCCTGTAGCTGGCATGAATCCTAATGAAATAGAAGATGTAATAACACTTATAGCAGACATAAGGAAAAGATTCAACCTGACTATTTTACTTATTGAGCATCATATGAGTGTTGTAATGTCTATTGCTGACAGAATAAAGGTTCTGGACTTCGGTCAGACTATAGCAGAAGGCATTCCAGAAGAAATACAAAATAATCCTAAGGTAATCGAAGCTTATCTTGGAGGGGGTGCAAAAAAAATTGATGCTAGAAATAAATGATCTTCATGTCTCATACGGAGCAATAAAAGCTGTTAGAGGTATTTCTTTTACTGTAGAAGAGGGAGAGATCGTAACACTAATTGGTGCAAATGGAGCTGGCAAGTCTACAACCTTAAGGACAATATCTGGACTTGAAACTGCAAGCAAAGGATCAATAAACTTTATGGGCAAAGAAATAACCAAGATGACGCCTCATAAAATCGTAGAGCTAGGTATTTCTCATGTTCCTGAAGGTAGAAGAATATTTTTAAACTTAAGTATAATGGATAATTTAAGACTTGGAGCAACCATTCGTAAGGATAAAGAGAATATTTCAAAAGACTTAAAAAGGGTTTTTAAACTTTTTCCTATACTAGAAAAAAGACAAAATCAATTAGCAGGTACAATGAGTGGTGGAGAGCAACAAATGTTGGCTGTTGGCAGAGCACTTATGACCAGGGGTAAGCTTATGCTTTTGGATGAACCATCAATGGGTTTGGCTCCTATGATAGTAAAAGAAATATTCAATATAATAAAAGAAATAAACAAAGAGGGAACTACAATATTACTGATTGAACAAAATGCATATATGGCGCTAGAAATTGCAAATAGAGCATATGTACTAGAAACTGGAAATATTGTAATTCAGGGTAAAGCTTCAGATCTTGCAGAAAATGATGAAATAAAGAAAGCATATTTAGGTGCTTAAAAATGGGGTGAGATTATGATAGAAATTTCAAAGATGACACAACAAATAGGTAAATCACCTATTAGAAAGATGTTTAATATTGCAAACAAAATGGATGATGTAATAAGCTTTACGGTTGGCGAACCAGACTTTGTTACTCCACAAAACATAATGGATGCAGCCACTCGTGCTATGAATCGAGGAGAAACACATTATACTTTGAATTCAGGAATACTTCCACTTAGACAAGCAGTAGCAAAGAAACTGCTTGATAAGAACTCGATTTCTGTAGATCCTGAAAAAGAAATAATAATGACAGCAGGTGGTATGGAAGCTCTATTGCTTTGCATGATGGTAACTCTCAATCCTGGAGATGAGGTTATAATAAGCGATCCATATTGGCCTAACCATCCATCACAAGTGAAAATGTGCGGTGGTATACCAAGATATGTAAAGGTTTTTGAAAGTGATGGGTTCGTTTATAACTGTGACAATTTAAGAAAGGCAATAAACAAAAATACAAAGATTATATTAGTTAATTCTCCTGCAAATCCTACAGGCGGTGTAATTGATAAAGAAACTATGAAGGAAATTGCAAAGATTGCAGTAGAAAACGATTTACTTGTAATATCTGATGAAGTATACCAACATTTCCTATATGATGGAGCAGAATTTGTGAGCATTGCAAGCTTCGAAGGTATGAAGGAAAGAACGATAATAATTGATAGTTTTTCAAAGACATATGCAATGACAGGCTGGAGAGTTGGATATGCAGCTGGACCTGAGGAAATCATACAAAACATGGTTAAACTTCAGGAAAATGTAGTAGGATGTATCAATACACCAACACAATATGCTGCAATAGAAGCCTTAGAGGGCACTCAGGAGCCATTAAAGAAGATGATAGAGAAGTATGCAGAGAGAAGAACACTTCTAGTTGATGGAATTAATAACATCCCCAATTTGTCCTGCATAAGTCCAAAAGGTGCGTTTTATGCTTTTGTTAATATAACGAAGTCAAAAATGAATTCTGAAGACTTTGCAATAAACCTTCTAAAGAGCACTGGAGTAGTAGTGGTGCCAGGTTCAGGCTTCGGAGAAGCTGGAGACGGCTTCATAAGGATGTCCTATGCTACATCAGAGGAGAATATCGTAGAAGGCTTGAAGAGAATGGATAAGTTTATGAGAAGCTTACTCTAGTATTATTGATATAAGCTTAGTATTAATAATAAATGGAGGGAAATATATGCTTAATGATATGATAAAGATGTTTAGAAATAAATTAGAAAAAGGATATGTAGTAGGAGCGTTTTCAAAAACAAATGATCCTGCTTTTATAGAAATTATGGGTCATGCTAAATTAGACTATGTAATATTAGACTTAGAGCATGGACCAAACAGTGTGCAATCCTTGCAGAATCTTATCAGGGGAGCTCAGATTGGAGATGTTTTACCTATTGTAAGAGTAAAGGAAAACAATCCTTCAATAATAGGTGAAGTATTAGATATTGGTGCCGCAGGCATTCAAGTTCCTCAGATAGAAAGTGCAAAGCAAGCTTATGAGATTATACAGCTAGCAAGATTTGGACCCGTAGGTGCACGTGGAGTATGCAGGTTTGTCAGAGCGGCTGATTATTCTTCTATGGATAGATTTGATTATTTCAAAAGAGCAAATGAAGCGGTAATAATACTACAAATAGAAGGACAGCAAGGCATGGAGCAACTAGATAACATATTAGATGTTGAAGGCTTTGATATAATATTCATTGGTCCTTATGATTTATCTCAGTCACTTGGTGTTCCAGGTCAAATAGACCATCCATTAGTTATTGAGAAAATGATGCAGATTATAGAAAAGTGCAATAGCAGAGGGGTTGCTGTTGGAACCTTTGTAGATAACATACAAAATGCTAGAAAATGGCGAGACATAGGGGTGAAATACATTTCATACTCAGTAGATACTGGAATATTTTATGAAGCATGCAGCTGCATAGTGGCAGACATTAATACAAAATAAATATCAAATAAACTCTTTTCTAGCTTGATTTAAAACTGGCTGGAAAGGAGTTTTTTTATAGTTATTGAAATATATTACTGAAAAACATATGATATAAATATTAAGAAAGTCTTAAGATTTATATCATATGTTTTGTAAGGATTACCTGCTAGTATTTTAAATAAGGCAGGTGATTTTATGTATGAATAAAAAAATATGCATTGGAGGTCGGCACTATGGATAACTTGAAGGTACTTATTTGCGATGATGATAAAGCAATAGCTGATGCTTTAGAAATATATCTAAAGCATGAAAACTACGAAGTGGTGAAGGTTTACAACGGAGCCCAAGCGCTAAAAGCTTTGAAGGAGAATACTATTCATCTAATCCTTATGGATGTAATGATGCCAGAAATGGATGGATTGTCTGCCACTATTAAGATTCGTGAAGAGAAGAACATACCCATAATTATCCTTTCTGCAAAGTCTGAGGATACTGATAAGATTGCAGGCTTGAATTTTGGTGCTGATGATTATGTGACTAAGCCATTTAATCCTCTGGAGCTACTAGCAAGGGTTAAGTCTCAAATGAGGAGATATACCTCTCTAGGAAGCATAGTCCCCAAAAACAACGTCCTAAAAACAGGGGGTATGGAGCTTGATATTGAAGCCAAAGAACTGAGCGTTGATGGAGAAATTGTTAAGCTTACAGCTACAGAATATGGAATCATACTTTTCCTGATGAAAAATATAGGACATGTGTTTTCTATAGAGCAAATATATGAACATGTATGGGACGAGCCCTCTTATTCAGTAGAGAACACTGTTTCAGTACATATAAGACACATAAGAGAAAAAATTGAAATAAGTCCAAAGGAGCCAAAATATTTAAAGGTGGTGTGGGGTATTGGTTATAAAGTTGAAAAATGTTAGGCACTCTATTAGAACAAAGATCATAGCGGTTATTTTTGTTTGGCTATGCTTTGTGAGTGCTGCGATGAGTGGGTTTTATTTAATAGATAATAAGGATCTAATAGAAAGCAAAAGTTACTTTGAAACAAGTGGTTTTTATTCTGAGTTTTCAAAAATGATTTATAATGCTGTTGAGCTAAAAGTCACACAAAAAGGTGAAGAAGAATCAGAACGTATAACACGTTGCTATAAAATTGAAGATATAATATCTAATTCGGTTAATTTTAAATATGGCATCAGGAATCTTGAGACGAGAGAGGTTATCACCAATGTAAATGCAATGGATAAAATTGCTTTTTTACAGAAGCAACCTTCTTATGTATACTTCGGAGATACTCTATCAACCTCTAACAGCAGAATATATACAGATTTTGAAATAAGACTAATGTTAGCAGGCACACATTTTGAGGTACATGCAGCAGTAGTAGAACCTCTAGAGCAGGGAGATATATTTTATGATGGTTATGAGCAATATTTACATATGAAATCAATTTCAACATATATGATTATACTGTTTGTCACCTCATCAGTATTGATGCTTATAGCCTTTCTATACCTTCTGTATGTGGCAGGGCGAAGAGAAGAAAATGAAGACATTGAATTGAATTTGGTTGATAAAATATATACTGATGTGCATACGTTACTAGCGGTTATAGGAGTTTCATTACCTATCATTATTGGAGAAAAAATATCATTTAGCTTCAATAATACTATTATGCATATAACTGAGGCTATTGCTCTAAGTATAACGGTGATAATTGGTTTATCATATGTATTATCCATGACACGTCAAATTAAGAAGAGACAAATATTTTCCAATTCACTGATGTACAAGCTTTATAGCATAATTGGGAAATTTGCTTTGTTAGGATTTAACAGTAAAGTTTTTAAAGCATGTATTTTACTTATGTTGTTAGGTTATGTAATAGTGAATCTAGCTTTGTTTTGTCTGCTTATATTAACAGGCTTAGAAGTTGATGGCTTTTTTACCTTTCTTGTAGGACTTTTATTATTAGGATTTAATGCAATGGTAGGTCACTTAGTTTTAAAATATTTAAAGAAGCTATCGCAAATCATGGGGGCGGTTAAAGAACTTTCAAATGGGAACTTAGAGTATTCTATAGATAGTGAGGATATGCCTGTGTCATTTATAGATCTTGCAAAAGACTTACAAGGAATACAACTGGGAATTAAGAAGGCAGTAGCAGAGGCAGTCAAGGGTGAACATATGAAAATTGAGCTCATCACCAACGTCTCTCATGATTTAAAGACACCAATTACTTCCATAATTAACTACGTTGACCTACTAAATAAAGAAGATTTAGATAATCAAAATGCAAAGGGATATATTAAAATTTTGGAAGAAAAATCTGAAAGACTAAAGCAGCTGGTGGAGGATTTAATTGAAGCCAGTAAGGCTTCCAGCGGTGATCTAATCGTCAATACAGAAAAGATTGATATGTATCAGCTTGTAATGCAGGCATATGGAGAGTATGAAGGGAAAATAGAAAAAGTGGGCTTAGATATTCGTACAAGCATTAATGAAAAAGACATATTTGTGCTTGCTGATGGTAAATATCTGTGGCGTATAGTAGAAAATTTACTATCAAATGTCTTAAAATACTCAATGCCAAATTCTAGAGTATATATTAGTATTGATAAAGATGAACAATATGGAATATTAACAATAAAAAACATGTCAGCTTTTCCTCTCGAAATATCTTCTGAACAGCTGACAGAACGCTTCGTGAGAGGAGATGCTTCCAGGACAACAGAGGGATCAGGGCTTGGACTATCTATTGCCCAAAGCTTGACTAATCTACAGGGAGGTAAGTTTAAAGTAGAAACAGATGGAGATTTGTTCAAGGCTACTGTAGAAATACCCTTGTGGAATGAAATATAAGCAATTCAAGTCAAGAAATAATGTTTCAAAAGGCTTATTCTCTTTATAGGAGGTGATAACATGGAGAACTGGGAAAAGATAAATGCTGTTCAACGAATGCAAGACTATATTGAACAACATATCTATGAGACCTTAACCTTATATAGTATTGCAAAGGCTGCAGGCTATTCACCATGGCATTCGGAAAGAATTTTCAAGGAGCTCATTGGAAAAACTCTTTTTGATTACATTCGTGCAATTCGACTATCTAAAGCAGCCTTAAAGCTTCGTGATAATGAAAGTATAAGGATAGTTGATGTAGCCTTTGATTTTATATTTGACTCACATGAGGGCTTTACGAGAGCATTTTCAAAGCAGTTTGGGGTAACACCTCATTATTATAGTAAAAATACACCACCCATAAAGCTTTTTATGCCCAGTCGCATCCGTGATTATTACCTTACACTACAAAAAGGGGAGAATAACATGACTCAAAAGGCTAATACAAATACTGTGTTTGTTCAAGTGGTAGATCGTCCAGCAAGAAAGTTGATTTTGAAGAGAGGTATAAAGGCAGTACATTACTTTGAATACTGTGATGAAGTAGGTTGTGATATCTGGGGAATCCTATCAAGTGTTAAGGAAGCCATTTATGAGCCTGTTGGAGCATGGCTTCCGAAAAGCTTGCGTAAACCCGGTACTTCTGAGTACACTCAAGGGGTTGAGGTACCTGCTGATTATTCAGGCTTGGTTCCTGAGGGGTTTGATATTATAGATTTGCCAGCATGCAAAATGATGGTTTTTCAGGGTCAGCCCTTTGAGAATGAGAAATTTAGAGAGGCAATTTCAGATATATGGGAGACTATTAAAGGTTATGATCCCAAAATATATGGCTTTGAGTGGGCTGAAGAGGATGCACCTAGAATTCAACTTGAGCCATGGGGCTACAGAGGCTATATTGAAGCAAAACCAGTTAGACAGCTAAATACAAAATAACAACAAAATATATGAGCTATTTTCATGTATTTTATGCAAAGTTTTGATATTATAGTAATAGCCCTGTTGCTAAAAAGAGTAACAGGGCTATTACTATGAATACTATATTCTTTTTCTAATAGTAAAGTTATCCTCTAGTAACGTCCAATTCTGAGGATATGGATAGCCCAAAGCCCAGTAGCTGATTCCTCCTAGATTATAGCTTTTTACAGCATCAAACTTTGCTTGTGCGCTTCTTGCATCCTCAAACCATACCTCATGCATTCTGCCCTGTTCATCTGTGTATCGGTAGAATGGGGATGCCGCAATAATATCGTATTGTATAATTGCATTATATTTTACAGCACGAGAAATTGCTTCTTGTTCGCTGAAGGTTTGTGCTTCTTGACCAGTAATATGTGGAAGTAGCCAATCTCTAGCATATATCTGGAATCCAAAGTATATTTTGTCTCTTGGTATTACAGTGACTGCATAATCGAGAACGCGTTTAATTTGATTTAATGGTGATATGGCTTGTGGTGGGCCCTTTCGCCACCCCCATTCATAGGTCATAAGTACCACGAAATCAGCAATTCTTCCATGAGCCTCATAATCATGGGCTTCATATAAAAGTCCTGTTTGCTGACCACTCACCTTTGGGGCTAAAGCAGTTGATACAAAAAACCCCTCACTATGCAAACGATCTACAGCCTTTTGTAGAAACTGGTTGTAAAGCTCTCTATCGACTGGCAGAACATTTTCAAAATCTATGTTTAGTCCTTGATATCGCTTTTCTTTCATTATACTTACTATGTTTTCTAGTAGAAGGGCAACTAATACAGGATTGGACAGTACTAAGTGTGCAACATTTTCACCCTTACTGGTTACTGTAAAGTTTGTAATAGACATCATAGGAACAACTCTTTTTGCATAGGCTGTTATGATAGCGGGATCATCCAATATAGGCTGCAGGGTTCCATTTTCTCGGATAAGATATGCAAAAGGACTTAAATAGGTCAAGTGCTCGCCATCTTCATTCACTATTGGGATAGCTGCTTCACCCAAAAGGTATATATATCCGTTTACATCCATAATAGGTCTTGGCTTACGAGGTATAACAAGTACTGTTCCAGGATAAACAAGGTTTGGATTTTCAATAGCATTCAATTTTAGAAGTGTTGGTAGTGAAACACCGTACCTTTGAGATATTTGCCATAAGGTCTCTCCATAACGAATAGTATGTCGAGGGGCAGGGATATAAAGTGATAGACCTGGATAAATATTATTGGGATTAGCTATTTGATTGACCTGTACAATATTTTGTATTGTAGTCCCGTAAGCTTGTGCAATACGCCATAATGTTTCCCCAGGCTTTACTGTATGGAAAATGTCTTCTGTTGGAATTATTAATGACTGACCATTTAACAATTGATTGGGATTTGGTAATCCATTTACATTTATAATACTTGCTGCGGAAACTCTATAATTCATCGCAATTTGCATAAGGGTGTCACCAGGTTTTACCACATAAATTAGCATAGAACAACCCTCCTTTTTAATCTGCTATAAATAATCTATGCAAATGTTCAAAAGATGTGACAGAGATTGCCAAAGTAGCAGAATTAAGTGATAAGGAGCTGAAGTATGTAAAAAAAATCCACCTAAATGTTTTGCATTAGGTGGATTTTTTAACTAGAACGATTTGAAAATATCTTTCTTAGCAGCACAGATGGGACAATTATCTACATGATCACCGATTTCAGTGAAGCCACATATAGGACATACATAGACTGCTTCTGAGCCTATATCCTTACTTTCCTTTGCAGAGCTTTGTGCATCTTGAAAAAGCTTAGCATGGATTTTTTCAGCTTCCAGTGCATAATGAAAGGATTTCTCGGCATCCTTTTCTTCCTGAAATTTTGCAGCATTAAGATACACAGGGTACATCTGCTCTATCTCATGGAGTTCACCTTCTATTGCGCCCTGTAAGTTATCTACAATATTGGTATGACCAAACACACCACCTGCTGCAACTGTACTATCTCCTACTTGTTCTTTTAGAACATTAAAATGATTTTTTGCGTGCGCCCATTCTGCATAAGCTATTCCTTTAAAAAGCCTTCCGATATTAGGAAAATTTGCTTTCTCCGCCGCTTCTCCCCATATCTGATATCTCATATGAGCCATACTCTCACCACCATAGGCAGAGCGTAGGAAATCAGCTGTCATAGCATTTTTAACAATCATTATAACCTCTCCTTTTCTTAATGTATATCTCAAGTATATTATTGTACTTCAATAAATTATTCATACAGAACATGAACATAAAATTCTTGAGTATTTATATAATTGGTGCAAGGAGCATGGTTTCTTCATTTTCACGATAGATTGTATCAAACTGTGAAATAGGCACGGGATTGCGACCAATACCTGCTTCAATAGTATACCCTGGTCTTTTGTATATCTCAACAAACCAATCCTTGTAACCCGCATAGGCAGCTTCATAGGGCACATTTGACAGGGTATATCCAGTGGATTCAGCAAAGCGTTGACCAATCTCTAATGAGCGAGGTGGGCGAATGTTTTGATATAACCAATATATAACTCTGCCTTGTGTATGATATGCTATTACAAGCTTGAAGTTATGCTGTCTGGTGAAGTTCACAAGGGCTTGGCTTTCTGGTTCGGATAGTGGAGCTGGACCGCCATATCTTGTTGGAGCAGGTCCATAAACACCAAGAGAAGGCTCTTGAGCCTTTGCTTGCTCCCAGCTTGCAGGATAATTTCTATTTAAGTCGACTCCCCTAGTATTTGCTTTCCAAACTTGAGAAAAAGGAAGCCCAGTATCATTCCATCTAAGTAGATATTGATAGTATGGGTTGGAGGGCTGAGGCCCATTTAATGCAATATCAACCCCATCAGGATTGACCATGGGTATTATATATATACTGCTTCGTCTAAAGATATCACGCACATCATAATCCTGTAGACTTGAACCTCTTGCATAGGCTCGTGAAAAGTTTTCTATAAATTTCATCAAAAGCGGTGTTGTAATCCATTCTATACCATGATGGGAGCCATTGTAGGATACCTCCACAGGTCCGTTTCCCAGCCTTATATAATATAAGTTTCTTCCAAGAACACTTTTTCCTGCGATTCCTACTTCAAGAAAAGGATATCGCGCTTTTAATCCTCGAATATCTCTTTCCATTATCTCATAGGTATAATCAACATCAGTAAATACAACATCTATTCCGTAGGGTACAATTATTTGCTGACCTATCTGAAGATTATTTGGATTTAAAGTAGGATTAGCTGTAAGTATTGCATTAACAGATGTATAATAACTTGTTGCAATCTTATAGAAAGTATCGTAAGGCTTTATAATGTAAGTATCATACCCTAATAGAAATCTCTCAAAAAGTCTCCAAGTTGCAGGACCAACTATTCCATCTGCTGTAAGACCGTTGTCTCTTTGAAATTCTATAACCGCCTGTCTTGTTTGTTGACCAAAATTACCATCAATTGCACCAGCATTATAGCCAATTTTAGCAAGTAAGCTTTGAATCAACTTCACATTTGTACCTCTTGAGCCTAGCTTTAAAACTTCCACAACATCACCTCGAAGTTAAATATAGTTATTATCATAATATTACTCCGCAATATATAATGTTACGAAAAACAACAAAAAAGCCGCATACTTTTGTATGCGGCTGGATTTTTGCAACTTACTTTAGTTTTTAGTTTCAAATCCAAACTTGCCGAAAAGCTTAACCTTATAACATCCATATAAAAGCACTGCCACTGCAAGTGACCAGGATAAGATAAGCGCTACAGTATTATTTACATATGGAGTTATCAGCTTATCTTCCAAAATCATTGATAAAGCAGTGTGCATCAAGATAGCTCCACCAATATATATTGTTATCTTATATTTTTTCATCAAATCGGCTACAAACTGGCTTCCGAAGAAAATAACTGGTATATTTAGAATAACACCAAAAGCGATTAAAGGAATATTTCCATTAGCAGCTCCTGCTATGGCTAGAACATTATCAAGTCCCATGCTTATATCGGCAAGTATAATGCTAAAAACCGCTCTCCAAAAGGTTTTCTCTGATCTGACATTGCCTTCAGCATCTTCACCTTCGGAGTCTTCGTTTATCAAATCCCAAGTAATCTTGAGTAGTAACAATCCACCTACTAACTTAATTGGTAGCCAGCCAATACCCATTACAACTGTAAGAATCGATGCAAAGAAAATACGGATAAAAATTGCACCCGTTATACCAATCATACTTACAATTTTGGCTTTCTTAGGATCAATATTTCTTATGGCTAATGCAATTACACCTACATTATCACCGGATAAAACGATGTCTAGTAGCGATATTTGCAATATAGGCATAATATAATATAAAATCTCGTTCATTTATTTTTACCTCCCCTTGTACAAACAATACAGCGCAATTTGTTGTATTCTGTTTTTTGTAAATTAATAAATCTTTACCACATTGTACATTTTATGCTCTATATTACAATAAAGCAAATTTAAAGAACTAATAGAATGTATAAGTTTTGCTTATACTAATTGGCGGAATAGTTTACAATATTTAGTTTTTATATAGAAATATGTGGTATAATACAATTAACATGGCGATTTTTATTCAAATTTAGGGGGATGTACTTTTTATGAATCTTAATTATTTAAAATTATTTAATATTTTGGCTACCGAACTTAGCTTTTCAAAGACTGCAAACTTGCTTTATATAAGTCAGCCAGCGGTATCAATACAGATAAAAAAATTAGAAGATGAATTTGGCTTTAAGCTTTTTGATAGAACAAATAAACAACTCCAGCTTACTGATAATGGCAAGATACTTTATGGATATACCAAGAGAATTTTCGAGCTAATTGATGAGGCGGACATAGAACTCACAAGTGAGGCCGTCAATCTTAAGGGTATGGTAGAGGTTGGAGCAAGTAACACTCCAGGAAACTATGTACTTCCTAAGATTCTATCTGAATATGGCGAAATTTATCCTGAGGTTGTGTCAAATCTACACATAGGAAATACTTATGATGTAGAAAAGATGGTGCTTGAGAGTAGGGTTGATTTTGCTATTAAAGGTGGAGATGTCATGTATAACAGCAAGTTATACGTAGAATGGCTTGTTGAGGATGAGGTGGTTTTTATTACTTCACCTAAGAGCTCCTTAGCAAAACAGAAATATGTGGAGCTCAGCGAGCTTGAATGTGCAAAGTTTATAGTACATGAGAAGAATTCACAGCTTTATAATCTAGTAGAAGGTATATTGGGAGACTTGAACTTACTGGGTAATATAACTATGACGGTAGGTCATGTCGATGCGATCAAACAAGCAGTTAAGCTTGAAATGGGTGTCGCTGCTGTCCCCCTGCAAGTAGTTAAGGATGAACTAGAAGCGGGGATATTGAGCCAGTTTAAGATAAAAGACAAAACCTGGGTATACCCATATTACTTAATATATAATAAAGGAAGGCATATTTCTCCTCCTGCCAGAAGACTTATGGAGCTGGTAAGAGAACGCATAAAGGGGCATATAAATAAATGAATATAATAGCCATGCAGATTGTCTGTCTGAATGGCTATTATTTATCCCAAAAAGTCTGGGTTGTTTACATACTCAGAGCGTACTGCCTTCTGAAGAATAGTAAAATCAATATTTTCATCAGATAATGTTACATCACATGGATATTTAGCTTTACATTTCTCACATTCAAGGTACTCTTTGTCACTTAATCGTTCCCTGTAGTCAAAGAGAAAGGATAAAGCATCACTATTTTTGCTCCAGCCTTCGGTATCAGGTGTATTTATTTTATATGTGTACTGGTAGGCTGCTACTCTTTTCATAGTGAAATAAGTTCCGCTGCATATAGGACAAGTCAATGAATTATCTACCTTCAATTTAAACATTCCTTTCTATGATATGTGTTTTGTATTCAATATAATATTATTCCGAAATTTGTATTATGTATTACAATAGAATATAATAAATTTGTTTCCACAAAATATTATATATACTTATTACAGAGTCTAAATATCAGTGAAATAAATCAAATTTACATATGAGGTGAAAAGATGAGTGGAATAGCAGGAAGCGGCTGTGAATTGGTACTACCACAGGGAGAACTAAAGCCCTTAAATGAAATAGAAAGAAGTCTTATTACTAAATACAGAAAGAATGTTTGGTCAAAGTTTATAAAAGCTATAAAGGATTACAAGCTGGTAGAGGATGGGGATAAGGTTGCCGTAGCTATGTCAGGTGGTAAGGACAGCTTAATTATGGCTAAGCTTTTTCAAGAAATGCAAAAACATGGTCCTATTAAAGTAGAACTGGAATTTATTGTTATGGATCCTGGATATCATGAAAATATAAGGGAGCTGCTTATATCAAACTGCAAGTACTTAGATATACCTATACAGATATATGAATCCTACATATTTGATGTAGTTGATAAGATTGCAAAGGATTACCCCTGTTATATGTGTGCAAAAATGCGAAGAGGTGCATTATATAGTAAAGCACAGGAACTTGGCTGCAACAAGCTGGCTCTTGGACACCATTTCAACGATGTTATAGAGACAACAATGCTAAATATAACCTATACTGGTAGCTTCAAGACTATGCTGCCCAAGCTTAAATCTTCAAACTTTGCAGGCTTAGAGTTAATTAGACCTTTGTATTATATCGAAGAAAAGGACATTATAAACTTTAGTCAGAGCAGTGGGATACAAGCTCTAAACTGTGCTTGCATGGTAGCGGCGAAAAAAATTGGCAACAAGCGTTATGAAATAAGAGCCCTTATAGAAGAGTTGAAGGGTCGCTTTGAAGATTTTGACAAGAAGCTTTTTAAAGCGGCAGACAATGTAAACATAGAAGCTATATTAGGGTGGCAAAAGGGTGGTAAGAAGTATTCCTACCTAGACTTTTATGATGAGGAAGATGACAATGAAGAATAATGCTTATATGGTGCAAAACTATATGATATTGGCGGAAAAGTTCAATAATGAGAATCAAAAGGAAAGAGCCTTGGAGTTTTACAAGAAGGCATATCAGCTAAAGGAAGGACGCAGAGATGTTGAGCTTCTTCTGGATATGGCAGTTTTCTATGATGAGCTGGGAGAAGAGGAGCTTGCTATGGAGAAATTTCAGGAAGTCCTTGAGTTATATCCAGAGGATGCTAGAGCATATTATGGTATAGCAATGATACATGATAATAACAAGGAGCATGAAGAGGCAATTGAGCTATATAAAAAAGCTGTTGAACTTGATAATACCTATGACCGTGCATATTTTTTCCTTGCTAATGCTTATGATGAGACAGGCAATAAGGAGCTGGCTATTGAAAGCTATAAAAAGGTGATTGAACTAAATTCTGAAGATTTCTGGGCTAATATAAACTTAGGAGTTATCTACGAGGAAATGAATAAAAATGAGGAAGCTTTGGAATATACAGTACAAGCCCTTCAACTTGACCCTGAACATTATAAAGCCTTATTTAATATGGGTGTCATACTAAAAAAAATAGGTAAAATCGAAGAAGCAAAAAAGTACTATTATAAATCAATACAAAATGAGCCTTATTATCCAGATTCTTTTTTAAATTTGGGGGTTATTTATATAGAAAATAAAGAATATCAAAAGGCTGTCGAGGTTTTTAATATAGGGATAGAGAACAGTCCTGAGTCAGGTGCGCTTTATTATAACAGAGCTTGCTGTCACGCACAGTTAAATCTATTAGAAGCAGCTTTGGAGGATGTAATAGCTGCTCTAAAAATCTATCCTGAACTGTTGGATTTTATGAAGTCAGATAATGAGCTTGACAATATAAGAAGCTTAAAGAAATATAAAAAAATATTTGAGAATTAAAGCAAAAAGCAGCTGAAAGTTTATCTTTAGCTGCTTCTTTAACTATAGAGTATCTCCGCGTAATGCACTGTAGGAATTACCCTTTGTATCTTTAATGTTAAAATAATCGGTTATACCATCAGCCTTAATTATTACGTAAGGGTAGGAAATTACTGAAGACGCCATATCTTTAGGTCCTACAACATCAACTAGTATATTTGTTTTGCCTTCGTTGTCTTCAATACTGTTTACGTTAACAGTATATCCTGCAGAAGGCTTTTGACCAGCAAATATTGCAATATAAAAGTATCCATCTTCTTGCCAGTATGTGAAGCCTTTGCTGGTTTTATATGTTTCTATCCTTTCTTTTTTTGCAGTTGCCAGATTATCAATCTTAACTATCTCAAAGTTTATGTAGTTTACGGTAATTCCTTGTATTGGTGGAGGATTTGGCTGAGTATTCTGAGTTGGAACTGCATTGCTGCTTGAACATGTCGTAAGTGAAGTCATCATTATCACCGCCAATGCTATTGTTAATATTTTTATCATTTTAAACCTCCTCTCTAATATACTTATACATATAGACGAAATATTTTCCAAATTGTTTCAATATACAAAATATTTTCCAAACTGTTTCAAATAATAAGCCTATATCAGATTTACTGATATAGGCTTCACACTAATTATAACATATTATAAAGGCTTTATAAACATTTGAGTCCAATATGCCTTGCCACTTTGATTTTTAGCTAAGCCAACACCGATTTGTGTATAGCTTGGGCTTAGAATATTGGCTCTATGTCCAGATGAATTCATCCATGCAGTCATTACTTCTTGTGGTGTTCTTTGACCCATTGCTATATTTTCACCTGCTGAAGAATATTTTATGCCGAAGGATTCCATCATTCTAAAAGGAGAACCATAAGTTGGTGAAGTATGGGAGAAGTAGTTTTTAGCAGCCATATCTGCTGATTTATATCTTGCAATTCTAGAAAGCTCCCAATTTTCTGTTAAAGCTTGCAGACCATGCTTAGATCGTTCTACATTTACTAGTCTTACTACTTCACTTTCCAAAGCTTTTATTCCTTGCAATGTAGGTATTGTAAGCTTTTGCCCTGGATATATCATATTAGGATTTGAAATTTGTTTATTGCTTGATATTATCTCACTAACTCCAACCTGATACTTCACTGCTATTTTCCACATGCTATCCCCAGATTGAACTGTGTAGGTAGCCGTTTCTTGTGCTGCAACACTACAACTTAATAAAACTGATATTAAAAATAAAGAAACAATTATTTTTTTCATTTCAAAACCACCTATCAAACTATATTTTAATACATACATAGTGTAGTTTTTGAAAAAAAGATTTATTTATGTTGTAGTGTTTATTCTAATCCTGTGACAAAAATGAAATAAAAGCAAATTTTGTATTTTTGAAAGACTTACTAATCCCTATCTGGAAGCTTTTCTACTTCCTTATATTCTACCCCAAAGGTATCAACTGTTACTTTCTTCATTGCTTGACGCTCAAATGGCATATCGTTTCCATCTCTCTTAACATTAACTATTCTGTTAACCTCTTCGATGCCATCTGTTACTTTACCAAAGGCAGCATATTTACCATCTAAATGAGGTGATGTCTTATGCATTATGAAGAATTGAGAACCTGCTGAGTCAGAATGCATGGATCTAGCCATGGATAATACTCCTGGTTCATGCTTTAAATCATTCTTAAAGCCATTTGAGCTAAACTCCCCTTTTATGGAATAGCCTGGTCCACCCATGCCTGTTCCATTTGGGTCGCCGCCTTGTATCATAAAGTTAGGAATAACTCTGTGAAATATAATACCGTCATAAAATCCTTTGTTTATTAGGGATATGAAGTTGTTTACTGTATTAGGAGCTATATCAGGATAAAGCTCTGCAACTATTTTGTTGCCATTTTCCATTTCAATTGTTACTATTGGGTTCTTATTCATTGTCATCTTCCTTTCGCTTATGTATATTTATTTTACTCTTTAAGCTGATCCACAAAGTCTCTCATCATTTCATAGTTCTCCATAGAGCCTTCGTGAGCACTTACAATTTTGAAATCCTTATCTATAAGGATAGAAAGTGGAATGTTTTGTATACCATAGGTGTTTGATGCTTTGCCATCTATATCCAAAAGTACAGGAAAGGTATATTTATTGTCAGTCATGAACTTATTAACAACGGATTTTGACTCCTGAAGATTTACTGTCAATATCACCAAGTCGGTGTCTTTTCTTTCCTTATAAAGCTGCTCAAGGAAAGGCATTTCGTATGTACAGGGACCACACCAGGTAGCCCAGAAGTTCACATATATAGTTTTACCCTTGTAGGCTGATAGAGTGACTTCCTTACCATCTAGATCCTTAAGCTTAAAATCAATAGCATCAACAGATTCTACTACTTCCTCATCTGGCTTTTGGGTTTGAGCGTCAGAAGGTGTAGGAGCTGGTTGGTTATTATATTGGTATGTAGTATAAACGGCTACAACTACAAGTATTAATGCAATAGCCCAAATAATAATACCTTTTTTCATACTATACCTCCTAAAAATCAAAGAAATTAAAATAACTGTTAAGAACAAGCATTCTGTCTGTGAGTATCAAAACTCCCACTACTATAAGTAATATACCGCTTATTATAGAAATAATATTCATATATTTGGATACTCTTCTAATATACTTTGCTAAGCTTTCAATTGCAAGGGCAGTAAAAATAAAAGGTACTGCCAAGCCTATAGAGTAAGCTACTAGAAGTAACACGCCTTTAGACAAGGTTTCTGCACCACTTGCATAAATAAGTATAGAGGAAAGTATAGGGCCTATACAAGGAGTCCAGCCTGCGGCAAATGACATACCCAATATTATTGAGCTTGCACCGCTTCTTAGCTTGTTGGGCTCTGTTATTCTTCTTTCATAGTATAAAAATTTAATCTTTATAAGTCCTGAGATATGAAGACCAAATATTATAACTAGTATACCACCGATTATCCTAATGTAGTCTTGGTATTTGTCAAAATATCTCCCTAAGGCAGTTACAGACAAACCCATAACAATGAAAATTATTGAGAAACCAATAGAAAATCCAATTGCTTTATATAAGGTATAAAGCTTCTGCTTGTTTGAACTTATCTCTTTTATAGATGAACCTGTCAAATAAGAAATATAAGCAGGTATTAAGGGTAATATACAGGGAGATAAGAAAGAGAGTAGGCCTGCTGAAAAAGCAAGTATTAGAGATATATCCTTCAAGAGTTCCACCTCCTTTTCTATAATAAGTATAAGTTTTTACTACTGTATACAAATTATATGGATATTATACCAGTAAAAACACTTATAATATATATGCATGATATTAAATTTTCATGAAAATGTAAATATAGTACATATATATGAACAAAAATATTGTTTACTTATATATAGCTTTATGATATTATAATGATATCATATTAATAAGAATGGAGTTGACAATAATGAGTGAAAGAAAAATACAATATGAAGAAATCGATCTAAAGGCAATGAATGGAATGGGAGTCCTTATTCTCAGTGTTTTACTTGCTTTAGCAGGTATTGCGGCAATAATTGTTGGTGCTATTATGGATGAGAATGGAGTCTACCCCGTTCTAAGCGTTATATTACTTGTAGGGGGGATACTCTACTCTTGCATAAGCTGGATACCGTTTCTCGGCTTGAAGATTCTACAACCACAGGAAGCACTTGTGCTCACACTTTTCGGGAAATATATAGGCACACTAAAGGGAGAGGGGTTTTTCTTTGTCAATCCTTTTGTATCAGCAGTAAATACAGCTATTCACACAGGAATGGCGACTGCAACTGAAGACCAGAATCCAATGATATCCATGAACCAACAGACTTCTTCTACTTCCAAGGGAAGCATACCCAAGAAGACAATTTCTCTGAAAACAATGACATTGAATAACAACAAGCAAAAGGTCAATGATGAACTTGGAAATCCAGTTGAAATAGGAATTGTTGTAATATGGAGAGTTGTCAATACTGCAAAAGCAGTATTCAGTGTAGATAATTACAAAGCCTTCCTTTCCATACAATGTGATTCATCACTGCGTAACATTGCTCGTCTTTATCCTTATGATATAGCTGAAGGAGGAGAAGAAAAAACTTTACGTGGGAGTAGTCAAGAGGTAGCAGAAAGACTAAAGCTTGAGATACAATCCAGGGTCACAGTGGCAGGCATTGAGATTATGGAAGCTCGAATCACACATCTTGCATATGCTCCTGAGATTGCAGCAGTAATGCTTCAGAGGCAGCAGGCTTCTGCTATAATCGACGCAAGAAAGATGATTGTTGAGGGTGCCGTTGGTATGGTCGAAATGGCTCTTGAAAAACTAAGCGAAAAAGATATTGTAAAACTTGACGATGAAAGAAAGGCAGCAATGGTCAGCAATCTACTTGTTGTACTATGTGGTAACAAGGATGCCCAACCAATAGTCAACAGTGGATCAATATACTAACACTATAAAAAGGAGGGACGGATTCTTATGCTAGATAATAAAGAAAAAGAGAAAAAACAAATCCTGCTTAGACTATCACCGTCCCTGTGGGTGGACTTGGCTGCATGGGCAGAAGATGATTTCAGATCGATCAATGGACAGATAGAATACCTTTTATCAGAATGTGTGAAACGTCGTAAAAGCGGGAAGAAATCAAAAGATAATATTTAAAAGAATATGTGCCAGGTGTAGGAAAAGACATAGAGATGACTGAGGTTTTGCACCTGGCACATAAAAAACTATTTAAGAATCAGGTTTCTTTCATATATATTCGTTCTCTTGTACAGAGTCAAGCAAATGATAAATCTAAAAAATAAATCTATACAGAACACTGACCATATTGCCACAATAGAGAGCTTCATGCCATATGCAACAATTAAGACCAAGGGAACTCTGATGCCCCATAGTCCTATTCCTGCAACTAGCATTGGAACCTTTGTATATCCAGCTCCTCTCATAGCCCCAGACAACACGCCTGAAGCATTCTGAGGCATTTGAACGATACCCATAAGAATCAGATATATTGAGCTTAATGCTATAATTTCTTTGTTGTCGGTCAATAGTGACATGATTGGTCCAGGTAAAAATATGAGTATAGAAGCGCAAACAAGAGTAATTGCTAATGCACCTTTTAAAATCTGCTTAAAATATAATTTTGCCAGTTCTTTATCTCCAGCTCCTAATGCCTGACCAATAAAAGCGGTAGCAGCTACTGCAAAACCAGCAGCAGGTGTATAAGATATGGATTCTGCCTGTAACCCGAGCTGGTGTGCTGCGAAAGCAGTTTCTCCGAAGGTAAGTATAGCTCTAGTGATGATGATAGCAGCCAACTGCCAAAATATAGATTCCATAGAGGTTGGCAGTCCTACTCGATAGATTTCAACTGCCTGCTTGATATTTACTTTGAAAAAACCCTTGTTGAAATAGCTTCTCATGATACCTTTTTTATTAAACAAGACATATAAACCAAGTAAAACCGCAACAATCTGAGACGTAACAGTAGCTATTGCTGCACCTCTTATTCCAATTGCAGAGAAGCCCAGCTTTCCAAAAATAAGCACATAACCTACTAGGATATTCACAATGTTCATAGTCATGGTAATAAGCATCGGAGTACGAGCGTTGCCCATTCCTTGAAGTGCACCGCCTATAACAAGCATCAATGCAAGGAAAGGCAATCCTAGACACACTATACGCACATATATAGTCGCCTGTTGTAACAGTAGTTCATCAGGGTTAAAAATGCTTAACAATGCAGGTGCCTTTGCATAGATTAATACCACAATTGCAATCACCAATGCAATTGTAGAAAGCATCGCCTGCTGTATAACCTTAAGCATTTTCTCATGTTCACCAGCACCATAGTACTGTGCTACAAATATGGTTGTTCCTGTTGCAATACCCTTGAATAATGACCATACAATCTGTGTAATTCGAATACCGATGCCTAAGGCACCAACAGCCAACACATCTATTCTTCCAACCATTCCCATTGATACAAGCCCAGCAATCATTTGTAAAACACTTTCTATTGTCATCGGAAGTATCATAGACATAATTTTTTTATTTATTTCTTTCTTATTATAAATTGGACTTGATGACTCTTGCAGTTCAACGCCCACGTTATCCATTTTTCCACTCCTATTATACTTACTTCAACTATGATAAATTATAGCTATTTAACCTATCTAAGATATAATTATAGCAGAGAATACATATTAAAATGAAGTGTTATTTTATATGTGTATTAAATTTCATAGTCATCTAATGATGAGTAATAAAAAAATGCCAAATAGAAAAATAACATAAAATTATTAAGGCAGGATTTTTGCACCTTCCCAGGGACTTATGATAGAAAAGCAGTAATCTAAAGAGATGGTCTACATTATATTATCTTACAAAAGATTGACACAAAAGGAGGATTTCTAATGTTTACATAAGGGTGATAAAGTGATAAATTATAAGTATGTTGAAATATGATAAACATAAAAATAATATATATTAAAGAGGTGATACTAATTATGTCATGTTCTTGTGAAAACAAGCTTGAACCTAATTTTGATAGCAAAAAAGTAGATTTATCGCTTATGGAGCCTATTTTTAATAAGTATGAGGGACAAAGTGCAAGCCTTATCAGCATACTTCAAGAAACACAAGGTGTTTACGGATATCTTCCACTTGAGGCACTTAAAGCTATAGCAGAAAGAACCGGCAATAAAAAGGCTAAAATATATGGAATTGCAACTTTTTATTCACAATTTAGGTTAAACCCTACAGGCAAGTATATAATTCTTCAATGTCAAGGCACTGCTTGTCATGTAAATGGTTCCGACAAAATAGGCGAAGCAATATGTGATGAGTTAGGAATAACTCCTGGTGGGACAAGCTCTGATGGAATGTTTACTCTTGAAAATGTTGCCTGCTTAGGATGTTGCAGTCTTGCACCAGTTATGATGATTAATGGAGAGGCATATGGTAATCTTACTCCTAATAGTGCAAGAGAAGTAATTAGAGGTATTTATCAAAAGGAAAAAGGAGGGGCTTCCAATTGAAGATAAGGATAGGTCTCGGCAGTTGTGGTATTGCAGCTGGTGGGAAAAAAGTTAAGCAAGCCCTTGTAAGCTGTGTTGAAGAAAAGGGACTTAATATTGAAATAACTTCAACAGGTTGTATCGGAATGTGCTTCTATGAACCGTTGGTAGATGTAATTGATGACAAAGGTGAAGTATATACGTATGCAAATGTTACTGCGGATATAGCAAATGAGATTATTGAACAGCACATTATAAATGGTACCCCAATTGAAAAATACATTGTGGCAACAAGTAAAACACCATTTAAACAGTTTGAAAAGCAGGTTAGAGTTGTTTTACATGACTGTGGTGTTATAAATCCTGAGAAAATTGAAGATTATTTAGCAAATGATGGTTATAAAGCACTTGAAAAGTGTATAAATGAAATGACACCTGATGGAGTAATTGATGAAATTAAAAAGTCGGGTTTAAGAGGTAGAGGCGGCGCTGGTTTCCCAACTTGGTTCAAATGGGATGCAGCAAGAAAATCAAAGGGAAATGAAAAGTATGTAGTATGTAATGCTGATGAGGGAGACCCTGGTGCATTCATGGATAGAAGCGTACTTGAGGGAGATCCTCATGAACTTCTTGAAGGTATGATTATTGCAGGATATGCCATAGGTGCAAACTATGGATTCATATACTGTAGAGCAGAATATCCACTTGCTATAGAAAGACTTGAAGGAGCAATAGTACAAGCTCATGCAAATAATTATCTAGGTGAAAACATATTAGGCTCAGACTTTAGTTTTGACATCAAAATTAAGATGGGCGCAGGAGCCTTCGTTTGTGGTGAAGAAACAGCACTTATTGCATCACTTGAAGGAGAAAGAGGAATGCCAAGACTCAAGCCTCCATTCCCAGCGCAATCGGGTTACTTTGGAAAGCCTACAAATATCAACAATGTTGAGACATATGCAAATGTTCCATGGATAATGAGAAATGGTGGAGCTGCATTTGCCGCTTATGGAACAGAAAAGAGCAATGGAACTAAAGTATTTGCTCTTGCAGGAAAAGTTAAAAATGGCGGTTTGGTTGAAGTTCCTATGGGAATGTCATTAAAAGATGTAATATACGGTATTGGTGGAGGAATCAAGCAGGACAAAGATTTCAAAGCTGTACAGATGGGCGGACCTTCTGGAGGATGTATACCGAAGTCGTTAATTGATACTCCAGTTGATTATGATTCTATAAATAAGACTGGAGCCATAATGGGTTCTGGTGGTATGGTTGTTATGGATGAAGATACATGTATGGTTGACATGGCAAGATTCTTCCTTGATTTTACCTGTAAGGAATCTTGTGGAAAGTGTATATATTGTAGAATAGGTACAAAGAGAATGCTTGAAATCCTTGAAAGAATTACCAAGGGTGAAGGCAAGATGGAAGACATTGATGAGTTGGAGCAACTTTGCATAAGCATAAAAGACGGTTCCCTGTGTGGACTTGGACAAACTGCTCCCAATCCTGTGCTTACAACCTTAAGATATTTTAAGGATGAATATATAGCTCATATTAGAGACAAAAAGTGTCCTGCTAAGCAGTGCAAAAGTCTAATTACGTATAGTATCCTTGAAGACAAATGTGTAGGCTGTACAGCGTGTGCAAGAAAGTGTCCGACACAAGCTATTACCGGGGAAATAAAGAAAACTCATAAGATTGATCTAGAAAAATGTATTAAATGTGGAAACTGCGCTATTACTTGTAAGTTTGGCGCAATAAACGTTGAATAGTAAAGGAAGTGATATAATGGCACTAGTCAGAGTAAATATAAATAATAGAGAATTAACTGCCGATGAAGGCAGCACTATATTAAAAATAGCATTAGATAACGGAATTGAAATTCCAAATCTTTGTTATGGTGAAAAACTGAAGACTTATGGAGCATGTGGCATGTGCGTAGTAGAAGTGGAAGGAAATCCTAAGTTAGTTAGAGCCTGTTCTACTCCTGCAGTAAATGGAATGATAATAAAAACAGACACAAAAAGAACAATTTCTGCTAGAAAGACAGCACTTACTTTATTGTCATCAGACCATAGGGGAGACTGTCGTCCGCCTTGTGTAAATGCCTGCCCAGCACATACAGATTGTCAGGGATATGTAGGATTAGTTGCAAATGGACAATATGAAGAGGCTATAAAATTAGTCAAGAATGTAATTCCATTA
This sequence comes from uncultured Clostridia bacterium, assembly GCA_942492835.1. Classification (GTDB taxonomy): domain Bacteria; phylum Bacillota; class Clostridia; order Lutisporales; family Lutisporaceae; genus GWB2-37-7. The sequence goes on from OW818645.1 coordinate 3,451,755, forward strand.
CCAGCAAGTATTGGAAGAGTTTGCCCACATCCATGCGAAACAGCATGTAGAAGGGCAAATGTGGATGAACCGATTGCAATTGCAGATATTAAGAGATTTATTGGTGATATAGATATCAACAATGGAACATATGTACCAGATATGGAAGAGCATACAGGAAAAACTGTTGCTGTTATAGGTGCAGGACCTGCTGGAATTTCATGTGCATATTTCCTTGCAGCAAAAGGTCATAAGGTAGCTTTGTACGAAGATAAGCCATATCCAGGTGGAATGCTGAGATACGGAATTCCTCAGTATCGTCTTCCAAAAGAGCTTTTAGATGCTGAAATAAATACACTTACAAAAATGGGAGTAGACCTTAAGTGCAATGTTAAGCTTGGCGAAGATATTACAATAGCTTATCTTAAAAAAACATATGATGCTGTATTTATTGCTATAGGTGCTTGGGCAAGTATGAATATGGGTTGTGAAGGTGAAGATAAAGAAGGCGTAATGGGCGGAATTGAATTCTTAAGAAAAGCTACCCTTGCAGAACCAATATATCTTGGTCAAAATGTAGCAGTAATTGGCGGTGGAAACACAGCCATGGACGTAGCTAGAACAGCAGTAAGACTAGGCGCAGAGCATGTCCAGGTTCTCTATAGAAGAACCAAAGATGAAATGCCTGCAGAAGATATAGAAATAGAAGAAGCAGAAGAAGAAGGCGTAGAATTCGTTTATCTTGTTGCTCCAATTGAAGTTATTGAAGAAAATGGAAGAGCAAAAGCTGTAAGATGTCAGAAAATGAAGCTAGGTGATCCTGACAAGTCTGGAAGAAGAAAACCAGAGCCTATTCCAGGAGATGAAGTTACCATTCCTGCTGATCTTATTGTTTCTGCAATAGGACAGAGAGTAAATGCAGAAAATGTTAAAGAATTAGAGCTTACAAAGAAGGGTACAATTTCAGCAAATGCTAACACCTTTGAGACAAGTATGCCTGGAATTTTTGCTGGCGGCGAAGCTGTAACAGGGCCTAAGATAGCTATAGAATCTATTGCTCAGGGAAAAAATGCAGCTCATATAATTGACAGCTATCTAAACGGCGAAATTACTTCTGTAGCAAATCCATGCTATATAGAGCAGGAAGACTTGACCCCTGAAGATTTTGCTGACAGGGAAAAGAAAGATAGAGAACACCTTAAGGTATTACCCGCGAAGACAAGAAAAATGAGCTTTGAAGCAATTTCTGATACCTTTGATGAAGCTGCTGCTGTCAAAGAAGCTTCAAGATGCTTAGAATGTGGTTGTCATGACTATTTCGATTGTAAGCTTGTAAAATATATAGGAAAGTATGATATTGATACTAAGGCAATAAAGGGTGAGACTCACAGGGAAGAAGAAAAAGATACACATCCTTTCATAAAGAGAAATGCAGAGAAATGCATACTCTGTGGTTTGTGTTTCAGAGTCTGTGAGGAAGTTACTGGGGTAACTGCTCTAGGTCTTTTGGATAGAGGTTTTAATTCAGTGGTTATTCCAGAATTTGGTTTACCTCTTGAAAAAAGTGCCTGCATATCCTGCGGACATTGTATAGATGTTTGCCCAACAGGCGCGTGTATGGAAAAGGAAGCTATTAAGAAACAGGTTCCTGTAGAACTTGAAAACACAGCTTCTATATGCAGCTACTGTGGTGCTGGATGCAATATAAATTACCAGTCAAAGGGCAATCTTGTATTTAAATCGCTTCCTAATAAGAAAAATGGTGAAGAAACATTATGTGTAAAAGGTCGTTTTGGCATTTATCACATTAATGATGATAAAAGATTGCTAAAACCAATAATAAGAAGAGATGACAATACTGTTGAAGCAGAATTTGATGATGCAATCGCTCTTGCTGCTAAGAAGCTACAGCTAATAAGAGGACGATATGGTAAGAATAGTGTTGCAATGTTTGTAACTCCAAGACTTACAAATGAAGAAGCATATGTTGCAAAGAAGATTGCTGATAAGTTAGATACTGAAATAGTAGGAACCATGGCAGTAAAAGAAGAATCAGGTATAAAGGCAGTACTTGGATGTAATGCTTCTACAAATAGCTTTGATGAGCTTAACAATACAGACCTAATCATTTCAATAGGTAATGTTGAAGAAAACCATCATGTGTTAGGAGTAAAAATTAAGGATTTAGCAGCAAATAGAGTGAAATTAGTATCTATAAGCAATTCTGATACAAGAATGGCTGAACATTCACATTTAGCTGTGAAGACAGAGAATAATTTGGAATTCCTAAAAAGTTTCATTAAATCACTTATGGAACAAAAGTTTGCAGATAAGGATAAGGTATCTAAAACCGCCAATGGGTTTGATGCATTAGCTGAGTATGTAAAAAATGCCTCGGATAATGCTGACGCTGCAAAAGTTGCAAAGATGTACGGCGAAGCGAAGAAAGCCATAATCGTAGTTGATGAAGATATAGTATCTGAAGACGGCATTAAGCTTATTGCTGATGCTGCTGTAATCACAGAAAAGGTTGGAAAGCCACACAGAGGTATTATCGTAGTCCGTTCAAAAGCCAATACTCAGGGTGTAATCGATATGGGCTTAGCAACTCCTGCAAATGAGATGTTTAAAGGAATTGAAAGCGGCGCAATCAAAGCTGCGGTAATAATTGGTGAGGATCTAGTAGGAGCTGATGAAAATACTAAGAAGCTTCTTTCTAAGCTGGAATTAACAATTTGCCTAGATATGTTCATGACAGAAACTGCAAAGCTTGCAAGTATTGTTATACCAATAGCAAGTGCTGCTGAGTCTTATGGAACATATACAAGGTCAGATAGGAAGATTCAGAGACTTGAAGCGGCTATTAAACCATTGACCGGAAGAAGTACCTTTGATATAATTTCAAACATTGGTACACAAATGGGAGTGGTTGTTGATACTGTTAAAAAGGCAGATGAGAAAATAGCCAATGAAATTAAGCCTTATAGCGGATTATATGCTGCATTAGCAAAGGGAATTGAAGCATATGCTCCTTGTAGCAGAGAAAATGTTGAAGGTTCGCAGGTGTTGCATACTGAGGGCTTCATGACAGAAGACAAAAAGGCAAGTATAGAAATTCCTGAAGGTAACTGTATGTTCAAGAAAAGAAAAATCCATGACACTGTACAACTAAAATTTGAAGAGTATATAACAGAAAAAGGATTAAAGTCATAGAGATATAATAAGGTAGAAGAAATAAGGATATAGCAAAACCAAATGGTTAAAGCTATATCCTTATTTTTATAGCAAATTCTCAGCTTATTAACTACAAACTGTTTGCTACATACTGTTTAATATATTCCTCTACTTCGTCGATTGGAATATCAAGCACTATGGATAATTCTGCATGGAGGTACTTTTTAGCATTTGCAGCTAAAGTAACTTCTATATTTGATAATCGTTTCTCTTCTTTGCGGATGTAAACCGTTTTAATAACCTTAATCCATTCAAGGCAGTCGTATTTATTCATTGCATCTGAATAGAATTCATTGCGAATTTTATCATTAGGTGCTTGAATAGTTGGAATATAGGGGATTCTATCAAGTACCTCTAGTGCTTCATCTTTAGTAAGCATTTTACGCAATATCACACTATTATTATCAAGAGGAGCATATATGGTATCTTTTGGATTTGAAATTGGGTTCAGAAGGTAATAGAGTTTGTCGGTTGGCATACTATGTAAAGGGGCTAACTGTATATCAGATATCTGACATATACCGCTATCTTTACACACTACATATTCATTTATGCTAAACTCATTATTTTCTCGCATGTTTTTGTCCTCTCCTTTATGACATATAAGTTTTTCCAAGATAAAAATCATTCCGCTTTTCTATAAAGCAAAAAAAGAAAACATGTAGTTTTGACAACTGGTCTTACGTTCATTAAAACTACACGCTGTTTATTTAATTTTATCATGAATTTTTCTTTTGGTGTAAGTAGAAATTTCATGCTGAAAGCACTTTTTTATCTATATATATAACACTAAACACTTTACATTTATAAAATAATGCTATATATTCCATTACAATTGCTCTTGTACTATGCTAATTAACTCTGATTTTAATGTTTGCATGGCTTCTTCTCTAGGCAGCATTATAAATCTCGACAAATACTCAATATCATGTGTGAAGAGATCTATGATTTTCTCCATGGATTCTTTGTCTCCACCTTGTGCTTTCTTTACTGCTTGTCTGAATTTTTCAGAGTCTGCTGCATCAATTTCAAACCCTTTATTTTCCATTTGCTCACCCCCTGTTGAGTTATCTTCAGCTCATAAGCCACATCCTTTTCAGTAAGCCCATCAATAATAGTTCTTTGAATAATATATCTGCATTTTTCACAGGGAATTGTATCCAGAAGATTCCTTACATAAATTTTTGATAGAACTTCTGCTTCAAAGCTAAAATTATAGGCTTGATTATCATAAAGAGTGTAGCATTCCTTTTCTTGGTGCATTCGGGTTCGATACTGTATCCTCCATGCCGCCCTTCTCAACAGCCTCCTGCAGATTTCGACTGAGATATCATCTTTTGTATGCATAATGAACCTCCATAACTAACAAATTTTGTTCTGTCCGACTAAATTTAGAATTACTTCAAAACCGTTTTATATAGTGGGTAAGCTCTTTAATATTAAAACTTTACTGAATACGCAATAGGTATATGTGTACTGCGGTAAGGTTCTATATTATCTCAAGGAGTATAAATATTACCTTTTTCTAATAATAGTAAATATTTACATGGTATATACAACCACTATAACTAAATTTTATACAATTATATTATATTATGTAAATATTTCGAGAAAGTTGTAAAAAGCTTACACAAACTACCTAGAATGAAGAAGGGGAGATTTGTATTAATCCAGATAGAACACACAAATTAATTAACAACAAAACACATGATCTATTTTCATATATTTTACGCAAAGTAATGAAATTTGTGTGTTCTATGAACAGCAGAATATATATCGTACTATTTTATGAATGTAAAATGTTTAGTGCGATATATATAGAGTCGATAAGTATTTAGAAAAGAAAGGAGGTGTCTGAATTTGGGGACAGAACCGCTTGATAGCCTCACAAGAGATTCAATAGCAAAGATGGTGGAAAATGCATCTACTCAAAATCTGTCAGTATGGGCAATGGTAGTTATATTATTTATTTTCCTTTGTGCAATGGTAGTTATAATTAAGGTTTTCATGAGTTCCTCAGTCAAGACTAATGAAGGATTAAGGATGGTGATAGAGCAGAGCACAGAACAACTAAATATTTTCAGAATATCAATTGATAAAATATCGGAAAACTTTAGAATACTATCTGAAAATCTGACTAGAATGCAGGTTCTAAAAATAAATGAGGATGATAAATTTGAAACACTTGCTATTAATTTTAATAATTTAAAGCAAGAAATATTGGACAATAATACAAATGTCCTAAAAACAGTAATGGATCATGACCGTAGCACATGTGAATTCTATTTATCCAACGAAAAAAGTCTGGACAAGTTTAGGTCCAATATGTTGGAAATGAAAGCATTTTGTGGAGTTGCATCAGATAAAAGAAAGCGATTGGGAGATATACTTGTTGAAGATGGCGTATGCAATCGTGAGCAGATAAACCATGCAGTGAAAAAGCAAACGCTTATGCAGTTAAAGGAAGATAAAAAGAGTTAAAAATCACAGGAGGTAATTGAGTTGAGTGAATATATTGCACCAGAAATATTCTATGAAATAATTACATTGGCAATTGTTCCTATAATAGGTATTGTGACAAAATTTGTAATCAAGTTTTTGAAAAGCAAGGTAGATGAATTAGAGGTAAGAATTCAAAATGAAACACTAAATAGGTATACTGCTATGGCAGAAGATGCAATAGAAACTGCAGTAGTTTCTGTAAATCAAACATTTGTTGAGACAATAAAAAAGCAAGGGTCTTTTGATGACGCTGCTATGGAGGAATCCTTTAAAATAGCAAAAAACAAGGCTCTAGTCATTATGGGAGAATTTTTAAAAAAGATATTGGAAGCTGCATATGGTGATATTGATGCATGGATAGACAATAAAATTGAGTATTATGTCAATCAAAACAAAAAGCAATCAAACAATTCTCAACCTTTACTTTAATAAAGATGGAAAGGAAGTATGACTCATGAATTTTACTATAATGAATACTTCACAGCTTATAAGCTTTGTTAAAGCCTTTCCATGGTCAAGAAATATAAAGCAGCTGCACGTCCATCATACTTGGAAGCCAGAGCATAGTGATTATACTGGTACAAATGGGTTAGCTCTGCAGATGGGTATGCGAAATTATCATGTGAATACAAATGGATGGAAGGATATTGGACAGCACTTAACACTACTGCCAGACGGACAGTGGGTTACAGGGAGAGACTTTAATATAGATCCTTCGTCTATTCAGGGGTGGAACAAAGAAGCCTTTAGCATTGAAATGCTTGGAAATTTTGATAATGGCTTTGATACTTTTGAGGGTATGCAGAAGGAAGCTATGTTTGAATTTTGTACTTTTTTTATTACATGGATGAAGCTGGATGTGGAAACAGATATAAAGTTCCATAGGGATAATCCTACTGCTGATAAAACTTGTCCTGGCAGTGGTATTAACAGAGCATGGTTTATGAATGAATTGTCTGTAAGAATACAGCTTGAATCGCTTTCTTCTAGGAATGAGGAAGCATGGAAGCTAAAGGCTGTTGATGAGCTTGCAGCAGCAGGTCTTCTTAATCAGCCGCAGTTGTGGAAGGATAAAATAAACGAACCTATGCCTGCTTGGGCTGTTTTAACTATTGTCAATTCTGTTGTACAAAGTCTTAATTATGAAAAATAAATGTATTAAATGTAAGAATATGTTATACTGAGTTCGTATGGAAATACTTAGCATAATATCTAAAAACTACTACAAATGTATGAAAAAAGTAATTATATGTGGATGGAGGTGCTGTTGATAGATGAGAATCACATAAAGAGTATTGCTCTATATAGCTCATGCTTTGCTTTTATAGGGAAGCGAAATAGTGAATAATGATTATGTGTTATTGGGGGAATGTGTAATGAAACATTTGAAAACACTATTCTCAGTGTTAGGTGAATGTTTTGGAAAGGTATCCAAAGGGATATGCATCTGCCTTATTATATTTGTATGCTTTTTTAGTATGGCAGCTGCAAATCCTGTAAATGCAGAAGGAGGAACGTCAGGCACTGTCACGTTATATTCAGTTTCTCCACTGCTTCAACAGATGAAATTATTACAACCATCGTCAGTTATACCAGGAGGGCGTGGCTACATGCTTCCGCAGGTCGTAGCAGCAAAAGACTCTTCAGGTAACCCTGTTTCAGGTGTTGCCATAACATTTTTGGTATCAACTGACAACTATGTTAGTTCCATTATGAGAGGAAGTAACAGCAAGAGCATAACTGTAACAACCGATGCCAATGGTATTGCTTCGGCAGCCAATACATATCAAGGCTATGTGGGAGAAGGATATCAGGTATATTCTAAGTATAATGGAATAATAAAAACCTTACAGGTAACAGCAAGTGCTCAAGATACTAATACAATAACCTTTAGTGTGCAGGTTGGAACATATGGCTCAAGTATTACAGACACCACACCTCCAACTATTACAGCCAGTGCAGCAGATGATACAGGTGCTAGCTACACAGCAGGAACATGGACAAACCATACAGTAACAGTACATTATACCGCTGCGGATACTTTATCTAATATTAGCTTCTGTACAGAAGATCAGACTTTTGCGGATGAAGGGGCGAATCAGATTGCTACTGGAGTAGCAAGAGATAGTGCAGCCACAAGTGAGAGTGATGTAAATCATACATCTAGTGTTACTTTCTCACCTATCAATATAGACAAAAGTGCACCGACTACAACTGCAACAGCGACACCGGCTTATGGTGACATATGGAACAATGGGACAGTTTCGGTAAGCTTCAATGCAGTTGATAGTATTTCGGGAATAGCAGCTCTATACTACAAAATTGGTGATAATGAGACTGTTGTAATAAATGACAGTAATGCAACAGTGAATATAAGCTCAGAGGGAATCACCAATATAAGCTATTGGGCGGTTGACCAAGCTGGTAATACAGAAACTGCAAAAACAATCACAGTAAAGGTTGACCAGACTACTCCAGCTTTAACTCATACATTAAGTCCAGAGAAAAATGAAAATGGTTGGAATAGTGCAGATGTTACTGTAAATTTAACTGCTGCAGATACATACTCAGGAGTTAACGAAATCCATTATAAGATAGGCGAATCAGGGACAGAACAAGTGGTTCAAGGACAACAGGCAACCTTTACTGTAAATACAGAAGGAGTTATACCTATTACCTTCTGGGCAGTAGATAATGTGGATAACACCTCTACTGTACAGACATTTAATGTAAAGCTTGATAAGGCAGCTCCTATCATAACGGTTCCTCAGAATATAACCATTGAAGCAACTGCGGTGAATACATCTATAAATATAGGAACAGCAACAGTAACAGATGTATCACCAGATGTCACCTTGACCAATGATGTCCCTACAGGCGGTTTCCCTATTGGAACTACCAGTGTTATATGGACAGCAAGGGATCAGGTAGGAAATGTTACTACAGCAGTTCAAACCATCACGGTTTTGGATACCACTAAGCCTGTGATTTCTGTACAAGGAGATATAGTATTGGAGGCAACAGCAGTAAACACACCTGTTACTCTTCAGAAAGCGACTGCAACAGATATCTTCTCTATAATAATTACAAGCGATGCACCGGATGTTTTTCCTATAGGAGAAACAACTGTTACATGGACAGCTACTGATGCAAACAACAACAGTATAACTGCAGTACAGAATGTAACTGTTATTGATTCCACCAAGCCTGTACTTACATTGCCACAAAACATAACAATAGAAGCAACAGGCACAAGGACAATAGTACCAATTGGTACAGCTACAGCGACAGATATATTCCAAGTTGTGATAACAAGTGATGCACCGGCAGATTATCCAGTAGGAGCTACAACGGTTGCATGGAAGGCTACTGATGCAAACGGTAATATTAGCATGGGTGAGCAGGTTATAAATGTTGTAGATACTATAAAGCCTGTGCTTGCTATACCGGAGGATATTACACTTGAGGCAACAGCATTAAGAACACCAGTAGCAATAGGACAAGCCACAGCAACCGATATATTTGATGTAACTATTACCAATGATGCACCTACAGATTTTCCTATAGGTACAACTATAATAACCTGGACTGCTATTGATGAAAACAATAATAAAACAACAGCAGAACAAAAAGTGATAGTTAAAGATACAACAAAGCCTGTACTTACTATACCAAACAATGTAACTTTGGAAGCAACAGCAGTCAGAACCGCTGTGTCCATAGGACAAGCTACAGCGACAGACATATTTGAGGTAACTATAACAAATAATGCTCCTTCAAATTACCCTGTAGGAAACACTGTTATTACCTGGACAGCTACAGATGCAAATGGTAATGTTACAACAAGAGAGCAGATTATAACTGTTACAGATACTACAAAGCCTCTTCTTTCAATACCTGGGGATAAGACAGTAGAAGCAACAGCAGTAAGAACATTGGTAAATATCGGGCAGGCAGCTGCTACAGATATTTTCGAGACAACTATCGTCAATGATGCTCCTGCAGATTATCCGCTGGGAACAACGATAGTAACTTGGACTGCTACCGATGCAAACGGTAACATAAGCACTGTTAAGCAAAATATTACAGTTAAGGATACGACAAAGCCAATACTACAAGTACCTCAAGATATAACTATAGAGGCAATAGCAATAAAGACACCTGTAGTTATAGGTATGGCAACAGCTACAGAAATTTTCCCTGTAACAATAACCATTGATGCTCCTGCGGATTATCCTATTGGAACCACAAAAGTAACATGGATGGCAGAGGACGCAAGCGGAAATATTTCTCTAGGCTATCAGAATATTACAGTGATGGATACCACCGTACCTGTTCTTACAGTTCCAGAAGATATCCCCATTGAAGCAACAGCTGTAAGGACACCTGTAACTATTGGAGAAGCCACTGCGGTAGACATATTCTCTATAACAATAGTGAATGATGCACCAGCAGACTATCCTGTAGGTACAACAAAAGTAACATGGACAGCTACAGATGCAAATGGTAACATTTCAACAGGAGTACAGAATGTTACTGTAACTGATACAACAAAGCCTGTGCTTACAGTACCTAATGATATGACTGTGGAAGCAACAGCAGTAAGAACACCTGTATCTATAGGTATGGCGACAGCTACTGATATATTTAGTGTAACTATAGTAAGTAATGCACCTTCAGATTATCCACTTGGAAAAACAGTAGTAACCTGGAAGGCGACAGATGAGAACGGAAATATAAGTGAAGGAACGCAGATTATAACAGTAGTGGACACAACTGTTCCTGCATTTATAGCTCCTGAGAATTTGACAATAGAGGCAACAGCAGTAGAGACAGAGGTAGATTTGGTATCACCAGTAGTAACAGATATATTTGGATTTACAATAACCAGTGATGCACCAGCAAGCTACCCAATAGGAGCAACAACAGTAACCTGGACAGCAACAGATGCAAATGGTAACGTATCAACAGCAGTGCAGTCTATAACAATAGTAGATACAACAAAGCCTGTACTAACATTACCAGAGAATAAGACAGTAGAAGCAACAGCGGTAAGTACTCCAGTAGAAATAGGAACAGCCACAGCTACAGATATATTTGGAGTTACAATAACCAGTGATGCACCAGTAAGCTATCCAATAGGAATAACAACAGTAACGTGGACAGCAACTGATGCAAACGGTAATGTATCAACAGCAGTACAAACTATAACAATAGTAGATACAACAAAGCCTGTACTAACATTACCAGAGAATAAAACCGTAGAAGCAACAGCGTTAAATACACCAGTAGAAATAGGAACAGCCACAGCTACAGACATATTTGGAGTTACTGTGACCAGTGATGCACCAGTAAGCTATTCAATAGGAGCAACAACAGTAACCTGGACAGCAACAGATGCAAATGGTAACGTATCAACAGCAGTGAAGACTATAACAATAGTAGATACAACAAAGCCTGTACTAACATTACCAGAGAATAAGACAGTAGAAGCAACAGCGGTAAGTACTCCAGTAGAAATAGGAACAGCCACAGCTACAGACATATTTGGAGTTACTGTGACCAGTGATGCACCAGTAAGCTATTCAATAGGAGCAACAACAGTAACCTGGACAGCAACAGATGCAAATGGTAATGTATCAACAGCAGTACAAACTATAACAATAGTAGATACAACAAAGCCTGTACTAACGCTACCAGAGAATAAGACAGTAGAAGCAACAGCGGTAAATACACCAGTAGAAATAGGTGCAGCAACAGCTACAGATATATTTGGAGTTACTGTGACCAGTGATGCACCAGTAAGCTATCCAATAGGAATAACAACAGTAACGTGGACAGCAACTGATGCAAACGGTAATGTATCAACAGCAGTACAAACTATAACAATAGTAGATACAACAAAGCCTGTACTAACGCTACCAGAGAATAAGACAGTGGAAGCAACAGCGTTAAATACACCAGTAGAAATAGGAACAGCAACAGCTACAGACATATTTGGAGTTACTGTGACCAATGATGCACCAGTAAGCTATCCAATAGGAGCAACAACAGTAACCTGGACAGCAACAGATGCAAATGGTAACGTATCAACAGCTGTGCAGACTATAACAATAGTAGATACAACAAAGCCTGTACTCACATTGCCAGAGAATAAGACAGTAGAAGCAACAGCGGTAAATACACCAGTAGAAATAGGAACAGCAACAGCTACAGATATATTTGGAGTTACAATAACCAGTGATGCACTAGCAAGCTATCCAATAGGAATAACAACAGTAACGTGGACAGCAACAGATGCAAATGGTAATGTATCAACAGCAGTACAAACTATAACAATAGTAGATACAACAAAGCCTGTACTAACATTACCAGAGAATAAAACCGTAGAAGCAACAGCAGTAAATACTCCAGTAGAAATAGGAACAGCAACAGCTACAGATATATTTGGAGTTACAATAACCAGTGATGCACTAGCAAGCTATCCAATAGGAATAACAACAGTAACGTGGACAGCAACTGATGCAAATGGTAATGTATCAACAGCAGTACAAACTATAACAATAGTAGATACAACAAAGCCTGTACTAACATTACCAGAGAATAAAACCGTAGAAGCAACAGCAGTAAATACTCTAGTAGAAATTGGAACAGCAACAGCTACAGATATATTTGGAGTTACAATAACCAGTGATGCACTAGTAAGCTATTCAATAGGAGCAACAACAGTAACCTGGACAGCAACAGATGCAAACGGTAACGTATCAACAGCAGTGCAGACTATAACTATTGTAGATACAACAAAGCCTGTACTAACGCTACCAGAGAATAAGACAGTGGAAGCAACAGCGTTAAATACACCAGTAGAAATAGGAACAGCCACAGCTACAGACATATTTGGAGTTACTGTGACTAGTGATGCACCAGTAAGCTATCCAATAGGAGCAGCAACAGTAACCTGGACAGCAACAGATGCAAACGGTAACGTATCAACAGCAGTGCAGACTATAACAATAGTAGATACAACAAAGCCTGTACTAACGCTACCAGAGAATAAGACAGTGGAAGCAACAGCGTTAAATACACCAGTAGAAATAGGAACAGCCACAGCTACAGACATATTTGGAGTTACTGTGACTAGTGATGCACCAGTAAGCTATCCAATAGGAGCAACAACAGTAACCTGGACAGCAACAGATGCAAACGGTAACGTATCAACAGCAGTGCAGACTATAACAATAGTAGATACAACAAAGCCTGTACTAACAGCTCCAGCTGATATTACAGTATATGCAACAGGCATAACAACACAGGTATCAATAGGTAATGCCACAACCACAGATATTTTTGAAGTCACTGTGACTAATGATGCACTGGCAGAATACCCCGTAGGGACGACACTAGTAACCTGGACAGCAACAGATGCAAATGGTAACGTATCAACAGCAGTGCAGAGTATCACAGTTCTTCAGAAGCTGAATTTAACAGCCTATAACTGTGACAGAAGCGTGACGACAGATAAACTGGAGCCAATAATAAAGCTCGAAAATGTCAGTGGTAACACACTCAATCTTAGTGATATAACCATAAGATACTATTATACGGTAGATGACGAGATGTATCAGCATTACTCTTGTTATAATGCAAAAGTGTATAATGATTTAGGATACAGTATAATTACATCCAATGTTGGAGGAACTCTTATCCAAAGTATTGAGAAACCTGGAAGTGATTATTATCTAGAAATAAGCTTTACAAGTAGTGCGGGAGAGCTGAAACAAGGAGAAGAAGTCATAATCCATAATCAAATTATAAAAGATTTTTGGGGCTGTTATACACAGACAAATGATTACTCCTTTAACGCATCAGCCAATAACTATGTTGAAACTGATAAGATAACGGTAAATCTATCAGGGACTCTTGTTAACGGAATTGAACCATAAGCATAAAATATCCACTTTCGTAAAACCAGTTATAAACAATATCTGGTAAAGATATCTAATCAAATAGCTTTATATAAGAGAGATTACATATATAGTCAAATGTAATCTCTCTTTTTTTTGTGTAAAAATTCTAAATTATGGATGTAAAAACAGCGTTAATTTCTCCTTTATATATGAGGGAATATATAAAATAAAATTCCTCCATATAACTAGAGGTTTGATCAGAAGATGATCCCTTTATAGGAAGGAGAACTGAAAATGCAATCAATGACGGTAATAAATAAGCAAAATGAGAAGTCTCCTGTTGGAAAAAGCAAAAGTGTACAGAAATCACTTTATGTAAAGACTCCCATTTTGCATAAAGTCGATCCGTTGGAGATTATTCAGCGGGTTCACAAGAAGCCAGATTCCATTACCCATGATGATATTATGGTACTTCAAAATACTATAGGAAACAAGGCTGTCATCAAATTGTTATCAGAAGCACAACCAAAAGCTCCTATTAGTAAGGATATCCCAAATAAGCTTGAAAGCAAAGAAAAGTCGGAGGCTGTACAGAAAAAATCAGCAAATGTTGTCAAAAGTGACAAAAAAGCTGTGGATACTTTGCCTGCTTTAAAAAAGACAGAAGAAAAGCCTGTTGAGCAAAAAGAGAAAAATATACCTTTGCTCAATAAACAGACAGAGGCTCCAAACAAGGCGGATGACATAAAAACACCTAGAAATATTCAAAAGGAAGCTATAAAACAAGAAGAGAATAAGGCAACTGAAAGTATTGAAGTTAACAAGCAAGCAGAGGTTAAGGAAACTACAACCAAAGTTGCCCCTATGGAAGGTGTAAAAGAACCTCAAAAACAGCAAAATGTGAAGCTGCAAGGAGAAGATCCAGGTAAAATAATAAACCAGTTAGGAAATGTTCCGCCTGCTCAAATATATAATGCACTCAAGCAAGCAGAAGCAGTCTCAGGAACAGCTCTCAAAAATCAGATGAATAAGACTCAGGCGGTTATACCATCAATACCTGCTCCTACAGGGCTCAAATCAGGAAAGCAGCAAGCTACAGTAAAAAACAAGGTTAAAACAATTAAACATGAGGTATCTGAGAACTTTAAGAGTAAGAAATCTGGAGGAAAGGTAACTAACGGAAGCTTACAAAATTTTGAGGTTAGAGCAGAGGCGAATAATGAAGCAGATGCTAAGGATATTATGAAAGAGGCACGGGCGTATTCATCTGATATTCCATCAATTGGAATGGACGGTGAAGCAGATCCTTCACAAATAAAGAGCTTCAAGACAGAAGCTGCTCAAAGTGTTAAGAGTGCAAAAGAAGCTGAGCTAAGCCAGATAAATAAAGAATTTGGTGAGAACCAAATACTGCCTACACCTGACAACACAATTATAAAAGCTAAAAAATCTGTACAGGGGGTTAATTCTCCTTCGATAGCAATAGAACACATGGAAGGTATTTCATCAGAGGTAGCAGCAAGAATGAATCCATCATTAGCTCCTATTCTAAAAACTCAATTGGATAGCGGTAAGAACAAGTATGAAAAAGGAAAAGAAAAATTTGATTCTGATGTGTTATCAGCTAAAGCCAGTACAGAGAGCAATATTGAGCAAATGAAGTCAGAAACGAGAGCGAAACAGATAGGTGAACAGACCTCGGTAAAAGCTCAGGTCAATTCATATAGAGATGAGTGGAGAAACGAGATTAAAGGAGCAGTTTCTGAATATGGTCAACAAGCAGACACAGCTTCAGAAGCCAAGAAAAACGAAATTAGTAATGTAAAATCGGAAAAAGAAGGTCAAGTACACACTACAATGACCACAGCAGAAAAAGATGCTAACAAGGAATATAAAGTGGCAAAAACAAAGGCTGATGATAAGAAGAAAGAAAAAGAA
Organism: uncultured Clostridia bacterium; assembly: GCA_942492835.1. Lineage (GTDB taxonomy): Bacteria > Bacillota > Clostridia > Lutisporales > Lutisporaceae > GWB2-37-7. The sequence goes on from OW818645.1 coordinate 3,467,315, forward strand.
AAAGACAAAGACAAAGGAGGTCTCTTAGGTTGGGTCAAAGAAAAGGCACAGCAATTTGTTGAGGGTATCAAGAAGGCAGTAAGCTCTATATTTGATGGTCTGCGTAAGGCTGTTAAAACAATATTTGACAAAGCAAAGCAAGCGGCAATGAAAATAATAGAAGCAGGAAGAAGACTCATAGTTAACATTATAAAAGGCTTGGGAGATGTCTTAAAAGGACTAGTAAAAAAGGTATTTGTAAAATTCCCTGGTATAGCAAACAAAATATGCAGTAAGATTGATCAGACTGTAAACAAAGCTATCAAGGCAGTAAACAACGCAGCAGAAAAGCTGAAAAAGAATGTAAGCAAAGCACTAGACTTTTTATCAAGTGGAGTAGACAAACTATTATCAGGACTACAGTCTCTATATAATGGTGTATTCTCTGCAATAGGAAAATTCCTGAAGCAAGACTTTAAAACTATGTTCATGCAAGCACTAGAAGTGGCACAGATAGCTGCAGAAATTGCATTAGCCTTTGCAACAGGGGGCGGAAGTGTTCTTGTACAAATTGGAACATGGCTTGGTACCACCTTACCTAAAATATTTAATACTGTAACATCAGTAATAGGATTTGTAGATAATATCAGAAATATAAAGCTTGAAGATGTAAAGCAGTTCCTTTCAGCAAGTAAGATAGGTGAATTTTTAGTAAAAGGTCTGTTTGGTGAGGTTAGTGGATTAGCTCAAGGGGAAAAAGAAGAAAAGAAAAAAGATGAAGAAAGCTCAAGTGGAAAAGAATCAAAAGGGCTGGTAAAAATATTACATATAATATCAAGCATATTAAATGTTGTAAAAGGGATTTATGGAAAAGTAGTAGGGGGTATAAACAAAATACTACCTATCATAAATATATCCACTAAAACATGGTTTGACCCATTTAGTATGATTTATGCAGGAGTAATAAAAGCATTAGAGGTAGTTCAAAATCCTGCTGAAGCACTAAATGAAGGTGTAGAAAAGGTAAAAGAAGCCATAGGTGGATTCTTCTCAAATATCAAAGGGAAGCTTACAGAGGTTACCCAAGGAATCAAAGAAAAGATAGCGATTATCGGACAGCCTGCTCAGTTAATGAAGCTGCTGGCAAATAAGGCAGTAGACATGGTACTGAACTTTATCGTCACACATCCACCGTCTGCACTAATAAAAGCAGTATTCAAGACAGTGGAAGCAGTATCTGGAAAATCTATTATTGAGCTTGTACGCCAGTATATCCCCTTTGCAGACAAGCTAATAAACAAAATAGCTGGCTCTAGCCCTGTTCAAGGACTTCTAAAACCATTGGAGAAACCTGCTAAACAAGTGGGCGGTATGATTGACCAAGTATCAGTGGGTGCTGTTGGTATGGTTAACGAATCTGAACAAAAAGCTGTAGGTGTATTCGGAAGCGGAGCCAAGCTGCTTAAAGGATTGGCAGGAACCACTGGAAATAAAAAATCAGCCAGCTTGGGAGCAGGTCAGAAAAAACAAGAAGGCGGAGATTTCCTTGGTGTCATAAAATCTGGTATACACAATAGATTGGTAAACCTAGGACAAAAACTATTGAAAAGCGGAAAGGCTATATTAAAGGGTGCGGTAAACAAGGTTAAAGGATTTGTCTTCGGTAATAAGCTAAAATTCAAGCTGGGTAATGAAAAACATGAACTTTGGATTGAAAAGCAGGGTGATAAAAAGGTTGTAATGATTGCAAGTAATCCAAAACCGGCACTTGAATATGTAAGAAAAATAGCTGTTGACAGTAAAGAGGATATAAATGTAAAATTAGGTAAAGAACGAGCTATTAAAACAATTATAAATGTTGAATTTGAAAGTGATAAGAAACTAGAAACTGGACAACCTCAAGAGGAAGCTAAGGCAGCTATCACACAGATTGTATCTGCGGGAGTAAGTAAGGTTGATTTTGGAAAGCATTTGAAAGATTTAATTGGTGACCCTCCAGAAAAAATGGTAGACCCGCATGCACATCATATCTTATTTAAGGAAGGCCATGGAAGTGCTCAAAAAGCTCTCGTAAAAGAAGGTCAAGAATTATTAAGACGGTATAATATAGACCCAATAATGGGAAAAGAGAATCTTATTTGGGCACCAAATAGAGTTAAGGGTCAACATGGAATTGAGACACTTAAAAATGTTGTTGATAATCTTAAATCTATTGAAGATATGGGCGGTTCATCTGAACGTATCAGGAAAAATCTTGTTAAAAAACTTAAGGAATTAGGTGACTTAGCAGCAAGGAGGAGATAGAAAAAATGGATAACAAACAACTGATAAATGAAATGCTTGATGCAATTGAGGATGGTGATGTAGAGAGAGTAATGGTTTTATTAAACTCTGATGTTGATAAATTAAATTTGATAACTCCATTTGGTACTTGGTTACATATTGCTGCATCAGAGGGACAACTAGATATTGTCAAAAAACTTATAGATTTAGGGGTAGATATAAATAAGCGAGGTGGCACATATGATGGCGGAGCAATAAATAGTGCGGCTTCAGAAGGATATATAGAAATTGTTAAATATTTATTGTCTAATGGTGCTGAATTTGATGTTAGTGAACCAACAAGAAATCCTCTTTTTGGTGCGATTATGAGTGGTAATATAAATATTGTAAAGGTATTAATTGATAATGGAATTAACACAAAGATAAAATACACTGGAGAAAATATGACTAATATGGATGCTTATGCATTTGCGATTGAAAGAGGGCAAAAAGATATTGCTGAATTAATTAAGGCTACGTAATAAAGCTGGTGCTATTACAGAGAAGAATAAGAATTTAAATAGTATTACCCATAATTTGACGATTAGAAAGTTTGTAAATAATATCACCTAATGGATTCAGGTCTAAACAGAGATAAATTCTCTGTTTAGACCTTTCTTTTTATCCACTCCTTCAAATCCCAAATAAAAAATCCAAATCCTGGTTGTAAATCACCTCTCAAAACTTACTTCCTATATGAATAAGCATTTTACAAATAAAAACAAATTTATAAGGAGGGTACCATGAAAGATATCAAAACAATAATTGATTTTCTCGAAAAAATAAGAGCTGCAAATGTCAAGGTTTTTGATTCTTATTCAGATGAAAAGCTGATGATGAATACTGATTGTAACAATCTTTATCAAGCCTTTTGGCAGGCTGATTTTAAGCTGAAAAATGTAATCAGCCTATTAAAATGTGTTGAAGAAAACAATTCACATGAATAGTTAGATATTTATAACAAATATGTTAATGGTTGGTTGTATATCATATGTTTTATTTTACTTTATATATAGAAACACAAATTAAATCAATCATAAGGATGAAAGCAAAAGATGAATAAAAATTATACTGCATATAAGACAAAGAAAAACCAGTCAGATCAAAGTGAAGTAAGAGCATATAGTTCCAGCAGAGAGCATTTAGCTGATGAATTAAAACGTCTTGAGCTGTTCCTCGGGCTAAAAATACCAAAAGAAAAACAGCCAGAGGTAGAAGGTCAATATACTGGAATGGTTATGCTAAAAAAGGAAATATATGATTTGTTGGGAAAGGACTGCTTCAAAGATTGCGAAGAAAGCCTTACAGAAAGTGAACTGATTAAACTTACAGAGCATATAGAAAAAAGGCTCATAGCAAGCAGAGAAGAAGGAGTTCGACTATCCTTGCCTCATATTTCTAAGATGCTGAACCTAAGTCCCTTTGAAGAAAGCTGTATTATTATCTGTCTTGCACCGGAGCTAGATCAAAAGTTCGAGAGGATTTATGCGCATATTCAAGACAATATGGTATTGCAAAATCCTAGCATTGATATGGTAATAAAGCTTTTTGCAGCATCAGAGAAAGAAAGAATAACCTTGAGAACAGCATTTGCACCGCAAGCACCTCTTATGAGGTTTTTGCTGGAATGTGGAAAAGATTTTATGGACACTAGAGTTCCTCTTATTGCTCGTCCCTTAAAGCTAGAGGACTGGGTTGTGAATTTTCTGCTGGATTATGAAGTGCTGGATGAACGTCTGGTACAGGTATCAAAAATACTTCAAGTTCGGGGAGCGTTGGAGGATATAGAGCTTACAGATATTGAGAAGAATATTATTCGATTCATGACATATTTCAGCTCAAATCGAGAAGGGAACTATAGAAGAATTTTTTACTTATATGGACCTGATGGAGTAGGGAAAAAGAATCATGCTATTGCAGTATGCCAAAGGCTTGGATATTCATTGATTATTACAGACATAGAAAAAATACTTGCCTCAGATATATCATTTGTCGAAGTATTAAAGCTTCTAGGACGTCATGCGATACTAGGAAATACAGCTCTTTGCTTTGAAAACTTCTCAGCAATGCTTACAGAAGATGATAAATATCTGAATAAACTGTATTTGCTAATGGACATGCTTGTAACCTTTTCACCTGTTAGCTTTATTCTTGGCGAAGCACCATGGAGTCCTGCTTTACTTGATGTACATGTAAATTATATACAAATAGAATGTCCCGCTCCAAATGAAAAAGAAAGAAGAGCTTATTGGGAAAGCGCAAGCCAAAGCTACGAGCTTGATCAGATTATAAATTTTGATGATTTAACAGGCAGCTTCCGTTTTACACTGGGTCAGATACAAGCTGCTTTAAATCACAGTGAAAGCCTTGCAGTTTGGAACGGAGCTAGCAATGGTTTGATTGGAGAAGCAGATCTGTATAATGCCTGTTATTCACAATCCAATAGGAAGCTGAATACCTTAGCAGCCAAAATAAATACTGTATATAACTGGGATGCACTTGTTCTGCCTACTGAGCAAACGTCCCAATTAAGAGAGATTTGCCACCAGGTAAAGTATCGATCCATTGTATATAGAGATTGGGGCTTCGAGAAGCGACTATCACTGGGAAAAGGACTTAATGTTCTGTTTTCTGGGCCGCCTGGCTGTGGCAAGACCATGGCTGCAGAAGTCATAGCTAATGAACTGGGGCTAGAAATATACAAGATTGATGTATCACAAATTGTAAGCAAATACATAGGAGAGACGGAAAAGAACATAGCAAAGATATTTCTAGAGGCTGAAACCTCAAATGCAATTTTGTTTTTCGATGAAGCGGATGCATTGTTTGGAAAGCGTTCTGAGGTAAAGGATTCTCATGATAGGTATGCAAATATGGAAATTAGTTATTTGCTTCAACGGATAGAGGAGTATGAAGGAATAATAATTCTAGCTACTAATTTAAGCCAGAATATCGATGAAGCATTTTTACGTAGACTTCATTTTAGTGTAGAATTTCCATTCCCAGAAAAGGCACAGCGTAAGCTGATTTGGCAGGGCATGTTTCCGAAAGTGGCACCACTTGATAAGGATATTGATTATGAATTTATGTCGGACAAGTTCTTGCTGGCAGGTGGAAATATAAAAAATATAGTTTTAAATGCTGCGTTTTATGCAGCACATGAAGCAAGCAGCATTACAATGAAGCATATTATGCTTGCAGCAAAGCGTGAGTATAAAAAACTAGGAAAAACATTTTTAAAATCAGATTATGACCAATATTACCAATTAATTGAGGTGATTTAATAATGGCAGTAGATACCGGTAGTGTGATAAGAGATGTCAGTACAAGTATAAAAGCACTGCTAAAAGCAAATATCCCAGAGCTAAGTGATGATAGCTTTATAAGCTTAGGTTCTCCAAGTGATATTGATACATCTACAGTTAAGCTTTCAATGTGCTTGTATTATCTAAACCATAACCCAAGTATGAGGAATAGTGAAAAAGAAGCGATTTATGCTTCAAATCAGTTTTACTATCCACCTGCATATCTTGATCTTTACTATCTTATGACTCCATATGCAAAGGATAGAGAGACAGAACTGCTTATACTAGGAAGGATATTCCAAACCTTTCATCAACATTCAGTTTTAAGTGATGATGATTTAAAAGGAAATCTTCTAGCCTGTGGAAATGAAGAAATCAGGATTTCCTATAATAATCTGACGGTACAGGACATTAAGCAGCTTTGGGAAGGCTTCCCAGGGAAGCCTACCAAAGTAAGCTTGTCCTATCTAGTTTCTCCAGTAAGGCTACCAGCTGATAAGACAATTATAATACCTAGAGTTGAGACAAAAAATCTGGAGATTACAGAAATAATAAGGTAGTCACAATTATTCGCCTTGAAAGGGGGGATTTGAGGAATTGTAATATACCTCGGCACTATTATGTGGCATATGATTTCGCATTCTAAAAATTGCGAGGCATATATATATCCTAAATAATTAGGATAATAAAAATTACAGTATTACAAGGAGGGCTTGAAATGCCAAATTATTATTCACCTGGTGTTTATGTTGAGGAAGTGTCAAGTGGGGTAAAACCTATTGCAGGTGTTGGAACATCTGTTGGTGCTTTTGTAGGAATTGCAGAGAAGGGTGTAATCGGAAAGGCAGTGCTGGTAACAAATTGGAGCCAGTTTGTAAATGAATTCGGGAGCTTTATACCGAATGCATATCTTGCTTATGCGGTGTACAATTTCTTTGCTGAAGGCGGTACATCCTGTTATGTGGTCAGGGCCGCTTCAAATGATATCAAAACGTCTTCCACTGTCATAAAAGACACTGGTGCAGCTGATTTGTTCAAGGTTTCTGCAAGATCAGAAGGTGCTTGGGGAAACAGGATTTATGTTCAGCTTAGCGAATCTTCAAATGGTCAAACAGGAGGCTTCAAGGTTGTTGTACAATATTTGAAATCCAGTTCCTTTGATGATGAGTATGTAGGAGACGATATAAACGGTAAAGTTGTAGAGACCTTTGATAATTTACTTTTAACAAATTTTGAAGAAAAAATTAATGATGTTTCAGCATTTGTTGAGGTAGCACCTATTATAGACCTAACTATATTGGAAAATATGGAAAAGGTGCCTGCGTTCACTGCTGACCCTGTAGCTTTGACAGGTGGAGTAGATGGAATGACCTCTATAGACTTCTTAGGAGATGCTGATACAAGAACTGGAGTTCATGCCTTTGACATCATAGATGGAATTAATATTATAGCAGTACCTGATATTGCAGATATGGCAGGAAGTCGTGATACTGTGCTCCAAATTCTGAATTATTGTAAGCAAAGAAAGGATTGCTTCTTCATTGCTGACCCACCACATGGCTTAACTCCAACAGAAGTTAAGAACTACAAGGAGGGTGCAGGTAGTTATATGGGTAATTCCTTTAACTCGTCATATGGCGCACTATATTATCCATGGGTGTTTATTAGCGATCCATTGACAGGTAAGAAAAAGCTAGTACCTCCATCAGGTGCTATTGCAGGAACATATGCCTATGTAGATGCATCAAGAGGAGTTCATAAAGCTCCAGCTGGAACAACTGATGGTTACTTAGATACAGTTGTTGGTATAGAAAAAATAATAACAAAAGGTGAACAAGAAGTCTTAAACCCAATAGGAATTAATGTAATCCGTTCACTACCTGAGGGAATATGTGTATGGGGAGCTAGAACTCTTTCATCTGATTCAGAATGGAACTATATCAACGTAAGACGTTTGATGATGTATATTGAAGAGTCCTTGGATGAGGGAAGCCAATGGGTAGTATTTGAACCAAATGATCCAAGCTTGTGGGGAAAGGTTAAGAGAAATCTTACTGCATTCTTAACAAGAGTATGGAGAGATGGTGCTTTATACGGTTCTACACAAGAAGAGGCTTTCTTTGTAAAGGTTGACGAAGAGAACAATCCTTCGGCAGTCAGAGATGCAGGCCAACTTATTATTGAAGTTGGAGTTGCTCCTGTAAAACCTGCAGAATTTGTAGTAATCAGAGTTAGTCAGAAGACATTGTCAAAATAAATAAAGAGAGGAGAATCACACTATGGCTACTGGTAAAAGAAATGATCCATACAGAAATTTTAGATTCAGAGTTGTAATAGATGGCATTCAGGTTGCTGCATTTGCTGATGCTACAATTCCAGATACATCCACAGAGTCAGTTGATTATCGTGAAGGAACTGATACACCACATTCAAGAAAGCTTTCTGGGCTAACAAAGTTTGGTAATGTATCTTTGAAGAGAGGTCTTACTGATTCAATGGATTTATACAACTGGCGTAAAGCGGTTGCGGAAAAGGGTGCATTGAAAAATAGAAAGAGCTTATCTATTGTACTCATTGATGAAGAAGGAAATGACAAAGCACAATGGGACATAGTAGAAGCATGGCCTATAAAGTACGATGTTAGTGCTTTAAGTGCAAAGGGTAATGATGTAAGTATTGAAACAATTGAGCTAGTACATGAAGGGGTCTCAAGAGTTAAATAGCACAATAGAAGAAATATATATACTTTAAAGTTAATGTTAACCGCAAAGTAGCAATTTGGACTGATAATATATATCACCAAATTTTATAAAGGTATTGTATCAATTCAATTTGTCGTTACTTTGCGGCAACACATTCTAAAAAATGAAATTCTTTAGATGAAAAGTGAGGTAAATCATGGACATTTTACAAACAGAATTCAATTTTACCCTTCCAAAGGGGTATGTAGATGAGACTGGCACTGTTCATAAACAAGGCATTATGAGACTTGCTACTGCAGCGGATGAAATCATGCCTCTTAGAGATGCTAGAGTCCAACAAAATCCAGCTTATCTGACTGTAATCCTTATTTCTAGGGTAGTAACGAGCCTGGGAGGCTTAAAAATGGTAACTCCAAGAGTTATCGAGGATTTGTATACCTCTGATTTTGCATACCTACAGGAAATGTATAACAGAATTAATCAAAATGGCGCAAATGTAATAAAAACTAAATGTCCCAAATGTGACCATTCCTTTGACGTAGAGGCTGAGACTTTGGGGGAATAGTTGGCTACCCACTTGACCGCCTCTATGAGGAGGTAGCCTTTTTGGCATACTACCTGCACTGGGATCACAAGTCAGTGTTGAGCTTGGAACACAAGGAGAGAGAACACTGGTGCCAGGAAGTCAGTAAAATAAACCAAAAACTCAACGGAGACGAAAACAAGGAAGGCTTTTTTGAGGGGTAGGAGGACACTATGAGTCAGAATGTAGTTAATGTAGGACATAAAAGTAATTGGAATGTTGGAAAAAGGAAAGATCCGTATCTTGCATATAACTTTGTGGTAGAAATTGATGGAATTGCTGTCGCTGGATTTAATGATGTTACAGGCTTGACTGTTGAAACACAGGTTGATAGAAAAACCTTCGGGGGAGAGAATCAAAAGGAATACACTTTTTTTGTACAGACAAAATACAGCGACATAACATTAAAGCATGGTATGACTGAAGATCATTATTTGTGGGAGTGGTATGAGAGTATTATCAATGGTCATATAAATAGACGCAATGGCTCCATTTACTTATTAGATCACCATGGTAATCCTAAAATTTGGTGGGACTTTATAGAGGCATGCCCGATAAAATGGGAAGGACCTGCATTCAGTGCAGCAAACAGTGCAGTAGCAGCAGAGACTCTTGTATTAACTCATAATGGTCTATATATGCATAGATGATATGTGTGCTGGTGTTTATAAGAATATAACAAAGAGCTTAATAAGGCTTGATAATATGGAGAAAAGTATGCATGGTAAAAATCAAGATAGCCTTGTTTTAAAAACAGGGAAAGATCCTATGGATAATATATATTTATGCTTTGCCGAAAAAATACGGGTGAAGTATGGAATTTATAGATGGATAGACAGATATTCGTCATTGGTATTCAGGCATATGGGGACACTGTTTAATGAAGCTTCTTCAGTTAATAACAGCATAACCAAAAAATATATAAACTATTTACAAAGCTATAAATCTGTTTTTAACCTCACTGCTAATAAAATACAGCAGACACACATTTCAAACGAAAAGCAGCTATCGATATCACAAAATTTATCAAACAATATGCAATTGCATAAAAATATATACCTAGAGCTTAAACAATTAAACAATCAAGAACTGAACAGAATAGAGAGTAAAAGCTATTCTACAAATGAATTCTTTAACAGATTTGTAAACATACAAAAGGAAAAGCAAAGCTCAAATACTTCTTTTAAGCAGGCTCCAGTGGGAAGCGAAAAGGTAAAATCAGAAGAATTACGATATATGGAACAACAGCAAAGACAACAACAACAGTATACATATGTCAAAAGAGCAGCTAATGAGCCTTCTGTAAAATTGCAGACAGTTGAGAAACAGACTGTAGGGGTAGACCTCCATTATCATATAAATCCTGATAATGAGAGAGAAGCACAAGATAGCGTTACGATAAAAACAAATACTGTTGAAAGCTCATATACAGAGAGTAAAGCTCTAGAACAGCAAAAAGTCAGCAAATCAGAATATGTTAGCTCACATATGCAATTAAATCAGAAAATATTTACAGAAGCTTTACATCAAAACACTTTGTATATCAATACAATAAAGCTTATTCAAAGAGTATTAAAGACGGAAGACAGGAACATTTTACTCAGTAAAAAAGGAGTCATACATAAAAAAGATGAGGCTTTTTCTGAAATCATAGAAAACGAAACCAAATCGAAAAGATTGGTTGAATTGGTTAGAAGTATGACTGCCAAATTATCAGAGACGAATCTACAAACCCTGGATATTCCACTAAGACTGAATAATATAAAAATCCCAGCTCCTGTAAGCCACTTCAAATTAAGACAAATGGTGAAAAATAAGGACTTCACAATGGTATTTAGGAATACCAAGTTAAGTGAAGCAAGAGAAGCTATAAATACAAGCGAAGACAATGCTTTGATTTTATTAAAGACACCCAAGCAGATAACCGCAGATACCTCAGAGCAGCAGCTTTGTGAGGATCAGCCTGTAAGGAAAGAGACTTTATCCAGAACCTTTACCAGAGATAAGGAAAATAAAAGCATAAAAAACATTGGAGCTGATGAGATAAATCTACTTGCAGATCGGGTTTACAAAATCCTTGAAAAAAGAATTGAAATTAGGAAAGACAGGAGGGGGCTGAGATAATGGCAGAGAAAGCGAAAATCATACCAGTTGACCTAAAAGGTGCACAGGAAATTCCAGTAATGTTTAATCCCAATGAGTATACAATTTCTTATGAAGCAAAATACACTGGAGAAGATGAAAACAAGCAATTCCAGATAACATCAACACCTGAGTTTAGGGTTTCCTTGTTTTATGATACCTATGAAAAGCGATCAGATGTAAGAACTCAAACTACAAAAATTACATCACTTTTGAACCCAGTGGTTCCTGGGAAAAGTACAAAGAAGCCTCCGATTTGTTTGTTTGTATGGGGCGGATTTACTTATAGAGGAGTTATTACAAAAATAGACCAAAAGTTTACTATGTTTTTAGATGATGGTACTCCTGTCAGGGCCCAGCTTGAAGTGACCTTTATATCAGAAGAAGAAGAAAAACAGATTAAAAAGAACAAAGGCTTGGAAGGCTGCAGAAAATTATGGGTGGTAAAAAGTGGAGATAGACTAGATTTGATTGCCAATGAAGCCCTTAAAGACCCGCTAAAGTGGCGGAAGATTGCAGATACAAATAAAATTGTCAATCCATTTGGTTTTCCTAGCAAGAACGACATAGGGAAGACCTTAGTCATTCCAGATTGAGGTGAGATATGAATGAGCATGAACGTCGCCAATTATAGAATAAAGCTAAATGGGACAGAGTTTACACAAGAGTGGATGTCAGCAATAGAAGAAGTAACAGTTGAAGATGAAATCAATCTGCCAGCTATGTTCTCTATACGGTTAAATATGGTGGACTACAAAAATGGAAAATGGCGGGGAATTGACCTTAAAGCATTCAAACCAGGAGATAAAATTAATGTTTCTCTTGGATTGGATAAGATGGAGTCAATGATAGACGGAGAGATTACATCATTGGATTTGAATCTATGTGAACATTCGATTGTTGAGATTAGAGGATATGACTTCCTCCATAGACTTAGAATGGGTACTAGGAACAAGGCTTTTCTAAAGAAAAAAGACAGTGAAATTGCTTCTGAAATAGTGAAGGAGCATGGACTATCTGCTGTGGTTGACGCTACAAAAACAGTGTATCCATATATGTTTCAAAACAACCAAAGCAATTATGAGTTTTTGATTTCAAGAGCTGGCTTACTAGACTATGAAATCTATGCAGAGGACAAAAAAATATATTTTGTCAAATCCAGGTCAAAAAAATCCCCGCAGCTATCGGATTTAACCTACAGAAAGGATTTTGAAAGTTTAAATCTTGAGCTAAGGTCACTGACACGAGGCAGCACGGTTGAAGTACGAGGATGGGACGCAAAGGATAAGAAGGAGGTCACTGGTAAAGCCAAAAAAGGCGACGAAGTGACAAAGATGGGTGGTAAGGAATCAGGCTTTGAGCTTATTTCAAAGGCTGTAGGAGAATCACCTATAGCCATATCAGCAGAGAGTTTGATGGACTTAAGCGAGGCTAAGAATATAGCCGCAGCTGCATATAACAGCCTTCTTCGAGAGTTCATCACTGGTGAGGGAAAGTGCTATGGAAATCCGCTTTTACGAGCGGGAAAAACTGTCAAGCTGCTTGGTATTGATGAGCGATTCAGTGGTATTTACTACATCGTTGCATCAACTCATACAATTAATGTCAATGGATACACAACAATATTTAAGGTTAAGAGGACAGGAATATGAGTGATGGATTGGGGATTTCAAATTTTGTTGACAGCTTTAATAGCGAAGCAAAGCTTGTTGGCGTGATGATTGGTGTTGTTACCAATAACAATTCAGCAAATGATAAAGAAAAACCAGGAGCTGGGCGTGTAAAGGTAAAAATACCCTTAATCGGCATGACAGAATCCAATTGGGCACGTATTGCATCTTTTATGGCAGGAAAGGATAGAGGAGCATTTTTCCTTCCAGAGGTGGGGGATGAGGTATTGGTAGCGTTTGAAAATGGAGATGTCAATAAACCATATATAATAGGTTCCTTATGGAATGGAAAAGATGCACCGCCAGAAGCAAATAGTGATGGGAAGAACGACACAAAGATTATCAAATCTCGCAGTGGACATACTGTACAGTTTTTTGACAAAAAGAACGAAGAAAAAATTGTTATAAAAACCTCCAAAGGACATCTGATTCAAATGGATGATAAGAATGGGTCCGAAAATATACAGATAGCAGATAAATCAGGAAACAACAAGATAATCATTAATACCAAGGACAATAAGATATCCATAAATTCAGCCAAGGACATAGAAATCGGAGCCCCAAAGGGGAAGCTGGTGCTTAATGCAAAGAATATTGAGATAAAGGCATCGGCTGATGTCAAAATAGAAGCAGCTACTGGAATGAACCTAAAAGCCTCGGCAAATATGGTCATAAAGGGTGCTGCGGTTAATATTAACTAGCAGCTTAACTGACAAGTTACACTACAGAAGGGAGCGGTTTTCATGGGACAACCTGCCGCAAAACAAGGTGATCAAGTTATTGCAACTGATACACATATTATAATGATTCCAGCTGTACCTTCACCGGTTCCCACGCCACTGCCTCACCCATTTACAGGAATGTTAAGCGATGGTCTTAGCAGTAATGTGAAGATAATGGGAAAGCCTGCTGCAACGGTGAACTCCATAGCAAATAATACTCCGCCCCATATACCTTCTGGAGGTCCATTTCAAAAACCTCCGCAGAATAAGGGCAAAATCATTATGGGAAGTACCACTGTGAAAATAAACGGGAAAATGGCTGCTAGAAATGGTGATATGGCAATGACCTGCAATGATCCAGCTGATATGCCTATTGGTAAGGTTGTTGCAGTAGGAACAGTTATGATAGGAGGTTAACATGGAAGTAATTGATTTTTTAGGAAAGGGTCTAAAGTTTCCCATTTCCATAAAAAAAGAAAGTCTGTGTACTGCCGATGGAGAACAGTCGATTAAGGATTCAGTAATCTTAATCCTGGGAACAGCCAAAGGAGAGCGTGTTATGTGTCCAAACTTTGGCTGCAAACTTAATGAGCTAGTATTTGCTCCAAATAATAGAAGTACATCAACCTTGATAAAAAACTATATTGAAGAAGCATTGCTGAATTGGGAGCCACGAATAGATATTGAGAGTATAAATGTAACTCCAAAGGCTGATGAGCCAGTTTTACAGATATCGATAGACTATCTCATTAACTCCAGCAATACTAAGGCAAATTTGGTTTATCCATTTTATCTTGAAAGTGTGGGAAAATAATGCCAAATATAATACCAAAAATTGATAATAGGGATCAGCGGTATCTGGTTAAAGAACTAAGAAACTTGATTCTTACGTATTGTCCAGAATGGAACAATGTTGAAGAGCTTGAAGCAGACCAACAAGTGAATGCGCTTGTCTATATTTTTTCAAACATGATGGACAAGGTCATAAATAGCTTGAATCAGACTCTTGATAGTAACCTAGTTGAGTTTTTAAACATGATAGGTATTAGCCCTACTCCTCCAAGAGTAGCAAAAGCCCCCTTGGTATTTACGTTAAAGGAGGATTGGGAAACATATGCTTTGGTGCCATTAGGAACAAAGGTATCTGCACAGCCTGAAAATCAAGAAGAGGCTGTCTTTGAAACAGAGAACGACTTAACTGTAATAAAACCCCGACTGATAAGAGCTGTAAGCATTGACCCACAGCATGACAAATGGAGCAATCAAGACTTTATATTTGCTGCTGAACCTACTGGAGAGCAAGCAGAGCTGTTTTGTGGTAATTCTACAGTATTACACAGACTGTATATAGGACACCCAGAGCTTTACGATTTTGAAGAAGCTGGAAGCTCCTTAACAGTATATTTTAACGAATTGCAGCCAATGGTAGCTTCAGACAGCCATTATTTTGATTTTGAATGGTATGGCTTCGATGAAGATGGAAATCCCAAGAAACTTGAAGTAGCTAGTATCAGTCAAACAAATGATACATTGTGGAGATATGCAGTAACTTTTAAGGGCTTAGTCGGTTCTCCTGAAAAGACGATTTTGGGGTATGACAAGGAAGGAGTTTACCAAAGCTGGACAAACAAGTGGATCTTTGCACAGTTGAAAACACAAATTACAGATACAACTATTATACCTGACATTGAAGACATTCAGCTTGCTTTAAATGTAAAGGTAGAAGCTTCCTCACCAATTTATGCTGACATTGTTGCTTGCAATGACACAACACTCGACATGAATAAGGATTTTTACCCATTTGGTGATAAGCCTATAGTAAATGATGCCTTCTATATTGCCTCCAAGGAAGCATTTTCCAAAGAAGCTTCCAAGGTAACTATGAATATCATACTTTCTGATACAACAATCTGTAAGCTGCCAGATACATTGTCAGTAACACTATACTGGGAATACTGGAATGGTACAGAATGGAAGACTATGGACGTTGATGAGCTTGATATAGTTAATTCAATTGATCAAGCTGCGGAAGTTATGTTTGAAAGCCCACTTACGAGAAATGCTTCAACGGAACCTGGTACTGCTGAGACTTTTACTAAAACAGGAAGTATAAAGTTTACGTGTCCTGCAATTAAGCCCTGTACTATCAATGGGGAAGAGAACTACTGGATACGTGCACGTATTATCAATGGAGATTATGGCAAGGCGGAGCAGTACCACTACAAGGATAAAATAGTCAATATTGATGGTAAAGATGTAAAAGTAGCTGAATTAGTTGGATGTACAAAAGCAACCTTTGCACCGCCATCTCTCAAAAAAATGACTATTAGCTATTCTTATACTGTTAAAGATTGTCCAGAAATGGTATTAGCAGAAAACAACTATAGTATTTTATGTAAAACTGTTGAATATATTAATGGTCAAAAATATTTTTCGCCTTTTTCTCCTTTTTCACCGTGTTCAGAAGCTGATCCTACTTTTTATTTAGCTTTTGACAGTGATATAAGCAGTTTACCCATTTCGTTATTTTTCCCATTATCTGGCGACCAATTGGGAAAGGATCCTATTGTAGCTTGGGAATATTGGAATGGAAGAAAGTGGCTTGCACTAAGCGTAAATGATGCTATAAAAAACTTTACACGAAGAGAGATACTACAGTTTACTGCTCCGACTGATGTAGAAAAACGTCCTCTCTTTGGGACAGAGAATTATTGGATTCGTGCACGTCTAGAAGCTGGAGAATTTGAGGTATATCCGATGCTCAGTAATGTGTATACCAATGCTATATGGAGCAGAAATGCGAACACCATAGAGGGCGAAATTCTAGGCTCTAGCAATGGCGAACCAGACCAAAACTTCCAGCTGTCGAGAAACCCAGTTCTAACTGAACAAAATTTGTGGGTGAGTGAGATTCTTAACAAAGAAGAATGGAAGCTTTGGGAGGAAGTAAAAACATTCTCACTTTCAGGGACAGACAGTAGACACTATATGATGAATCATGCCACTGGCAGTATTACACTTGGAAATGGAAAGAATGGAATGGTTCCTCCAGCAGGTATAGACAATGTTAAGTGTGATTATAAGCAGGGTGGAGGCTCAAGTGGAAATGTGCAGGAAAACACAATAACTACATTATGGGATAGCTTGTCTGGAATTGATGCGGTTACCAACCCAATTCCAGCAGATGGGGGCTTCAATCAGGAAGAAGAGGATGAAGCAAAAGTTCGTGGAGCGCACACCTTAAAAAGCTGGGACAGGGGTGTTACCTGCGAGGATATCGAGTGGATGGTACATGAAGCAGCACCTCAAATAGCAGTTGTAAAGTGTCTTCCAACATTGGATAGGGATCTGAACTTTGTGCCTGGAAAGGCTACTGTGATAGTAGTTCCAGAATATGAAGCTCCAAAGCCTGTACCAAGTCAGGAGCTGCTTAATGAAATCGAAGAATATTTATCTGAAAGAATGCCTGCCATACTAAATACATCAGATGAACCCTGTATAGAGGTGGTTGGACCTGAGTACATACGTATCGGGGTAGAAGCTTCAGTAAAATATACTAAGCCAGAGAAGACAAAAATAATAGAAGGCAATATAATAGACAATTTGAAGCAGTTCTTAAGCCCTATTCATGGAGGACAGGAATTTACAGGCTGGGAGCTTGGCCATAACCTATATGTTTCTGAGGTATGCTCTGTAATAAAGAATACATCAGGTGTAGATTATATCAGCGATATCTCCATAAAAGCTTCTGTCCAGTGCTTTACAATTAATCTGGAAAAGCTAAAGGATGGAGCTTATGAACCCAGCGTTCCATATCCCAAATACAGTGCGGTACGAACTAGCGATAATAAGATAATACTTGCCCTGGCAGAAAATCTTCCAGCAAATAAAGGCGTTAAATACTTAAAGGTAAGAGGCTTTAAAGAAAATGATGAGATTACACTCTATTATCGCACATTTACTCCAAAAAAGCTGATTGTAGTGTCTATTGATGGAGATATCATAGAGTGCAGAACAAAGGATAGAGATATCCTTGGAAATGACTATCCGGCGGGCAGTGATGTAGAAGCTGCAGTGACAAAAGACTTGACAATACGCTCCTATATTTTAAATAACCTAAAAAGTGATGCTGAGTCCTTCTTCATAAAGATTGCAGTGCCTGAAATCCATGACATATTGTATTTATGTCGTAATGATGAGTATATAAATACCACACCCCTAAAAGTCCTCGAAGTACGGTCAGAAGATATATTTTTGGAGGAAAATCAACTGGTCTGCAATGGTATTCACTATATCAATAAAAAGCCAGAATTGATATTCCCTTATCTCATGAACGACGACACCAACTTTGTTCATGACTTGAGTGCCATAACAAGCCAATGCAATTTGGAAGGGATTTCAAAAGAGGATAGAGTTTATTTAAGTGAGCTGTCAGACACGGAAATACATGAATGTAAATACTGCTTTTCTCATGAAGAATGACATGACAAGCCTGTACTTTAAAAATCCTTATGAAAGGAGGAAGATAAATGTCGTTATCAAAGCCGATTCTAGACAATATGGTATTTGAGGACCTTGTAAAGGAAGCAAAATCACTAATACCAGTATATGCACCTGAGTGGACTAATCATAATCCCTCAGACCCTGGGATTACCTTGATTGAACTGTTTGCTTGGCTATGTGAGATGATAATCTACCGCATTGATCAGGTTCCTGAAGAAAACTACCTGAGATTCTTAAACCTACTGGGAATACAGCTAAATGAAGGAGAAGAGCTTTCGTCAGGAATACGTCGAGGTGTGAGCCAGCTTTCTGAGTGTACCAGGGCTGTTACTTCTGAGGATTATGAGGTATTAGCTTATAAAGGTCTTATGGAAAAGCCCGACATACAGGAAAAGTACCCGGATCTAGCTGTGCGAACAATATGCCTTGTGAACAGAGATTTAGAAAATGTAGGATACGAGACTTTGGAACAATTTGGACATATCTCAATTATACTTGTCATAAATACACAGAATCAAAAGGATTTCTTACGAGATATAGATGATATCAGACAATATGTAAAACAATACCTGTCTGAGAGAAAATTGTTAACAACACATATCCATGTTGTTAGCCCAGAATATCGAGAAGCTAAGATTTCCATACAGGTGGCTGCAAGGGAAAAGCAACTGGAAGCAACAGTGAGAGAAGTGGTGGAGAAGTATCTCGATGCTATAACTGGAGGAGAGGATGGCAGTGGATGGCATCTTGGAAGAAATCTTTATACCTCAGATTTGTTCTATTTGATTGAGGGAATATCAGGTATAGAACATGTTATACGAGTGGAGCTGGATGTTCCTGAGCTTCAGTCATACCAGCTAATTAAAATTAAAGAGCTTGAAATCGAGGTGGAAGTATGACGGAACAGATAAACAGTAAATATACACAATATCTGCCCAGAATATATCAGAAGAGCTCAGATGAAACGAATTCAGATTATTTTTTAGGACGTTTTCTCAAAGCCTTTGAATCGATACTGACAGGTACTACCCAAAATGAGGGAGAGGTCATAGGAATTGAAGCACTGCTGGATCGGTTTGATCAGTATCTTGATCCATCTCGGACACCTCCGCAGCTGCTTAGTTGGCTGGCAGGATGGGTAGGTCTTGAATTAGAGGATACTGTCGATTTTTATGGAGAAGCAGATAACAGACAAAAAAATACTATAAATACTCAGATTATTCCATTAGTTGAAGCACGCCAATCAATAAATCGAAACATGATTGGAAAAGAAGTGCAGATATACAAAATACTAGGCACCTTAGAAGGCTTGTTGAAGCATTTGCAAACCTATGCAGGTGAAGAAACAACTATAACCATTGATGAATTTGAGCAAGCTGCCAAGATTGGACAAATAGGAAGAGTGGGAGTGGGGACTATGGTAGGGAGTGCAAAGCCATGCTTCTTTTCGGTACATGCACTCATTCCAGCTCATAACAGAAGTGCATTGCAGAAAAAGATAGCAATAATTCGCAAAATCATAGAAAAAGAAAAACCAGTCTATACCAATTACATACTCACAAATGAGATACCAGCCATGCGTGTGGGAGTGTATTCCCGAATCGGAAGGGATACACTGGTTGGAGGCATGATTGAGTAATAAACAAGCTAAAAGAACATATTATGAATATCCGGAGGAAGCGGGAAATGGGAAATGAATTAAAAAGAATGCGCTATTTTGACGGACTCCTTTTAGATGCAGAAGACTATAAACTGGATCAGGAATATCAGCGGAGGATTCAACAGCTTCATAGCCGTTACCTGCATACATGGGGTATTGTAACCGGACTTGAAGTTGAGCCAGTAGAAGTAGAGGTGTCCGAAGGTGTAACAAAGGCGACCAGTAAGATAAAAATTACTGAAGGATTAGCTCTAAACCAGGTGGATGTCAATGGAGAGAGTATAAGTCAGGAAATATATATATATGACGGACATCCTGACAGCACACTGGATCTTTCACAATATTTAGCTGGAGAAAATATTTATATAAGCGTCAGATATGATGAGGTTTCAGAGTATAGAGATGAAATCGAAAAAGGGAAGGGTCAGGAAATCCATATTTGGGAGAGGGGCCGCATCGTTCATAGTAAGGATAAGCCTATTGATCCTAAGAAGGAAATAATTATCGCAAGGATCATACCTGGAAGTGTCACCAATGGAATTGTCATCGATAAAGCTTGCATATTCACTGTGGACACAGATAATACTGAGCTTAGAACCTATGCAGGGCCAGCAGGCAGGGTATTGGCACTGGAAAAGATTATTTTCAATTTGGATGAAGATACCAATAGTATGCCTTATATAAGGGCGATGGATATCGGAAAAAACCAAGAGGGAAATAATGAAGTAGGTTTAGAGGTCAACTCACCGCTATCAATCTTTACAGACAAAGTGAATATCAAAGGAGACTTGATTGTTGAGGGCAATCTTACTGTAAAAACAGAAAACGCAGAGGATGAAGTTAAGATTTCAAACAGCTATGTACAAGTTAACAGTAAAGCTGAGGGGCAACCGTGGGAGATTACATATGGAGGACTTGAGGTTTTTCGTGGCGGTTTGGGAGAAAATGATGCTCGTATTGCATGGTCAGAAGCTGCTGGAAGGTGGCAGATTGGAACTGTAAATGAAATGAAGGACATAGCCTATGGACTTAATTGGGAGAAATTAATCAGAGGTGGCAATGCTGACGAGCTTCATAAGCACAGTGAACTAGTATTTTTCAATGAAACAGATAAAACAGTTGAAACAGTTTTGAAGGTGGATGATGATAAAAATCTATCCATGAATGGAAACCTTACATTGAAGGATAAAACAATATGGTTCAAGTCATTGGATGATACAAACAATGGAATCGGCTGGTTTGGAACTGGGAAGCTCTTTGCTGGAATAAATGTTGATGGCCCTGTGCTATTCGGCAAAAATGGAGGAATACTAGGAACTACCGCTACTGGAGAAAAATCAGTGCTTTCATGGAACAGTACAGGCAATGTAGGAATTGGTATAGAAGCTTCAAAGAATGACAAGCTTGCGGTAGGTGGAAGCCTAAAAATATTAAGCGGTACCAATCCTATAAGATTTACTCATGTATGGTCAGGCTTTCCTGACTCAGCAAAAAATCAAGCAGAAATCTGCAATGATACCACATACCATAAGGCATTAATGATTGTTGGTAATAAGTCTGCACAAGAGACAGTTAGAAGAGTAGGTATATGGGACAGGCTGGATGTCAACGGGCTGCTCTATGTCAATGGCAGCATGCAGATGTCTAAAGCACTGACACCAAGTGCAGGTAATGGAAACAACGGTATCATATTCCCTGCTAATCCAGGGGGCGGCTTATATGATAGCGCCTGGATCAAATATTACCCAAGAGAGGGTGAAGCCTGTACACTGGAAATCGGTACTAAAAATGATGCAGACGACAACATTTCCATAATGGCATCAGGAAATGTAGGCATAGGAACTAGGACACCTGCGGACAAGCTTGATGTGAACGGTTGGGTACGACTTCTCAGTGATTCAAATCCTTTGCGTTTTACATCCTCATGGAATCCAACCAATGATCCAGGGACATCAAACTATGCAGAAATTTGTAATGATACCACAAGATACAAGTCATTGCTCATTATCGGTAACAAATCCGGAGGTGAGGGAAGAAAAGTATCTGTATGGGACAAGTTGGAGGTTAATGGAACACTTCAGGTAAAAGGAAATTTCAAGGCGACAAATGCTATTGTCCCAAGTGTAGGTTATGGAGAAAACAATGGTATCATGTTCCCGAAAGATCCAGGAGGAGGTTCGGGAGACGCAGCCTGGATTAGGTATTATTCTGATACAAGACGTGGCGGCGGAGAAAACATGACACTGGAAATCGGAATTTCCAATGATGGAAATTATAATAGCATAGGTGGAGACCGACTGCGTTTATATGCAAGCGGTGGTGTGTATATAGATGGATATTTTTATTACACTTCATCCAAGGAATTCAAGGAGAATATTTCAGGACTTCCTACACAAAAGGCAAAAGAGATTCTTGAGGGTTTAAACCCTGTAACCTATAACTTTAAAGGGGATATGGAGAGAACTACAATGGGATTTATAGCGGAGGAAGTACCAGAAGCTGTTGCAGCTCATGATAAAAAGGCAATAAGCCCAATGGAGATTATGACGGTTCTTACAAGTGTAGTAAAGGATCAGAAAAAAGCAATTGCAAAGCTTCAAAAACAGTTGGATACAATAACAGGATTAAAAAACTAAAATGTTGGAGGTTGAAGGCATGAAGGAAGAAATAGAAGCACGTATAAAAGAGTTAAAGGAAGAGTTAGAATCAGGGAAAAAAATCATGGAAGATTTAGATACAAAACGCACAAATATTATGTATACCCTGCTCAGAATTAGTGGAGCTATCCAGGCGCTTGAAGAAGTAGAAAAGAAAGCGGATGAGGTTGTCTGTTCATAGAAACCAGTAGTATTATGAATATCCGGAGGAAGCAGCAATGGGAAAAGAGTTAAAAAGAATGAGCTATTATGACGGGCTTACCTTGAAGGCAGAAGACTACAATCTTGATAAGGAACAACACAAAAGGCTTCAGGAGTTGCACAACCGTTATCTACACACCTGGGGAATTGCACAAGGACTTGAGGTTAAGCCTGCGACAATCTGCAGTATGGAAGTATTTGTTACAGAGGGTGTTGCATTGGATTTGGTTGAAGACCTTAGCCGTGAAATACTGATTTATGCTGGACATACTGACAATCCAATTGACCTTTCAGAGTATTCTGCTGGAGAAAACATCTATATTTCAGTAAGCTATGAAGAAACCCCAGCAGATCGAGACTTAGAAAAAGGACAGGGAGAAGAAATCCATATATGGGAGCGGGGTCGTATAAGTCACACCAAGGATAAGCCACAGAATTACAAAGAAAATATCATACTGGCAAGAATCGTACCAAGAGAAGCAAGGGCTGATGAGCGGAAGCTTAGGCAGGATACTGATGCCATAATTGATAGCACCTGCATCTTCGATACGGATACTGACGGCAATCCTCTGCGAGTGTATGTGGGACCTCGTGCTCATACTCTGGACTTGAAGAAGTTTATTTTCAAATTAGATCAAGCGATTGAAGGAATGCCTTATTTAACACTTTTTGAGGATAAAATAACCGATCTTGAAGTGAATTCACCAATGACAAAGTTTACCGACTCAGTGAAGTTTAAGGGTGACTTAGAGTTGGAGGGAGATCTTATTTGGAAATCATCTAGCGAGGTAAAGTCAGAGTTTAAAGTAAAAGAACCCGTACTACAGGTAAATAGCTATAGTGAAAAAAATTGGAAGATACGTGATGGAGGACTTGAAGTATATAGAGGAGGCCCTAGCGTAGCTCCGGATGCAAGACTTGTATGGTCTGAGCTTGAGCAAGCCTGGAAGCTGGGTACTGGGAATGATTTGTACAATATTGCTGAGGGGAATCTATGGGAACGACTTAAAATCGAGGATGAAAAAGTTGCAAAGGACAATATTTGTGATGACCTGCATCATCATAAAGGTCTTTATTCCCCAAAGGGGAGCGCATTACAATTTGATGATAATGGCAACCTGTTGGCAAATGTTGAGTTGACCGTCGCAACTGATTGTGAAATCAAATGGGAAATCGAGAGTGAAAATCAGAAGAAAACCACAGGAATAGGTTTATTCCAGGATAAGAAGCTTTTTAACAATATGCAAGTGGAGGGACCTGTGCTGTATAGCTATGGTGGAGGTATGCTTGGTGTTACTAATGGTGGACAAAAATCTGCACTTTCATGGAGTTCTTCAGGCAATGTAGGGATTGGAACAGTTAATCCTATAAAAGACATGCTGGATGTGGAAGGAAGTACGCGTATACTGGGAGGCTCAAATCCTATATTATTTACATCGGCATGGACTGGATTTCCAGATTCAACCATAAATCAAGCTGAGATAAGCAATGACACAAGTAACTACAGAGAGCTTATGATTGTAGGCAATCAGTCTGCAGGACAGGGAAGGAAGGTAGCCATATGGGATAGGCTGGATGTAAACGGCTTCTTATATGTAAATGGGAGCATGAATATATCCCAGGTATTGACTCCCAGCATAGGAAGAGCAAACAATGGTATCATCTTCCCATCAGACCCAGGGGGCGGTTCTAGTGATAGTGCCTGGTTAAAGTATTATCCCAGACTTGGAAAAAGCTGTACCCTAGAAATCGGTACTTCAAATGACAGCAATGATAATATTTCACTTATGCCAACTGGTAATGTTGGTATAGGCACACGTACACCCAGTGAAAAGCTGGATGTGTGCAGTTTGACACGGATAATGAGTGGAACAAATCCAATACGCTTTACCTCAAATTGGAGTGGATTTCCAGACATAGCGTCAAATCAAGCAGAGATATGTAATGACATAGGTACTTATAAAACTCTAATGCTTGTAGGAAACAAATCAGGAGGGCAAGGCAGAAAGGTATCCATCTGGGATATGCTGGATGTAAATGGTTCTCTTGAGGTAAAAGGTATTTTAAAGCTGGATGGTGCTATTGTGCCAAGTGTAGGTAATAGTGAAGCAAAAGGAATTATGTTTCCAAAGGATCCTTGTGGTGGCAGTGGAGATGCTGCATGGATAAGGTATTATTCTGACCCCAATCGAGGGGGAAAAGAAAATATGACTTTGGATATCGGTATTGCCAATGATAGCAATTACCAGTGGGTTGAGGATACGTACTGGAAATCCTACTGCTCCAGGTGTAGTTCACCAACTAATAATAGATATGGATGTGGGAATTGGTTAACTGTCAAACGCTGGATTCAAGGAATTACAGGAGATCGTATGCGTTTGTTCGCAAGTGGAGGAGTCCAGGTGGAAGGCGGTCTTTACTATAGCTCATCTAAAGATTATAAGGAAAATATCACAAAGCTTTGTCAAACTGATGTGCAAGATGCACTAGATGGGCTAGAGCCAGTTGAATTTAACTTTAAAGGTGACTATGAGAGAAGAACTATTGGATTTATAGCTGAGAATGTATCAGATATCTTCTCAGCACATGACAAAAAAGCCATCAATCCAATGGAGATTATTACTGTTCTGGTAAGTGAGGTAAAAGAACAGGAGAATGCCTTGAATCAACTAAAGAAAAGGGTGGCAGCCTTAAAAGGCACAAAAAAATAAAAAATTAGGAGGATTAATTTATGAAAGAACAATTGGAAAAAAGAATCAAAGAGCTCAAAGGTGAATTGGAAGAAGGACAAAAAATGCTTGAGGAGCTAGATATTAAACGTACAAGCCTTGGACAAACAATTTTACGCATAAGCGGTGCTATACAAGCTCTGGAAGAATTATTACCTCAAGAAGAGAGCTGCAATTCTTAAAAAAGAGATAAAAGAAATGTTACATAAATTTGAGAACTTGGGGGAAATGGTAAATGTCAAATGAAATCAAACGTATGCGTTATTTCAACGGACTCTTACTAAAAGATGATGACCTTGCACTTGAACAGGCTTATCATATGAGGATGAACCGCCTTCATAACCGTTATTTCCACAATTGGGGAATTGTATATGGGTTGGAGGTTACACCTGTGGAGAAGGCTCCGCAGGTAAGGATTTCTCATGGAATGGCACTAAATAGAGTTTTGTTAGAAGATACAGAAGAAGCTCAAAGTCAGGAAATATTCATAGCTGAGAACCATCCTGGCAACCCAGTGGATTTATCCGAGTGTATTATCGATAAAAATATTTATATTACAGTAAGCTATGAAGAGGTAACGGCAGATATAGACACTATAAAGGGTGGAGATGAGCAAATACATATATGGGAACGAGCTCATATTAATCATGCTTATGAGTTGCCTACCGATACAAGCAAAGAGATAGTCCTGGCTCGTGTAAGACTAAAGCTTGAAGAAGGAAACAAGTCTGTTGGTGAAATATCATATGAGGATAAGGATGAGGTTAATAACACTATCATGCTGCGTACCTCTGCAATTCCTAATGCAACAGAGTACGAAAAAATCTCCATAGGAGAAAAAGGCAAGTCGAACCTGCCTTATATAAACGGACTGATTGATGAAGAGGTGGCAAAAGGAAGAGGGATTGAGTTTAACTCACCCTTCACAAGATTTTCAGGTTCATTGATAAGTGGAGCAATTAAAGCTGTTGGTGATGTAGACATCAAAGGCGTTCTAACTGTTACAGCGAATAACAAAGAAGCTTTAAAAGTGGATTCAGATGGCACGTTATATGTATCAAAGCCGATATCAGCCAAGGATTTGCTTTCTGCAAATGGAGGACTTTATGTAAGCGGTGACAATACTAATATTGACACATCAAAGGTATCAGTTACAAGCAGCTTAGTTACAATTAATAAATACACTCCTGCAGAAGGTGCTACAGAGCCACGAAAGCAAAATGGTGGAATTGATGTTTACAGGGGCGGTATTGAGCCTGATGCTAGATTGATGTGGGATGAAACGGATAAGAAATGGAAAATCGGTACTAATGATACTGAAGACACTGATGACAGTGACGACACCTACATAAAAGGTATGCATGCTATTGCATATGGCAAGGACTGGGATACACTGCATAATAAATCAAATGCCGACTTATTGCATAGGCATATGGAGCTTAGCGATACAACTGGAAATGTTGGGTTAAGTATGGACTCAAGTGGAAATATCAACATCCCAAACTCTGTAGTCGTTTCAGGAAGTATTATTGTTAAGAATGGTGGCATAGAGGTTCCTAAATCAGGAGATTTACCAGCTGGCAAGCTTGCATGGAATAATTCTACAGGGCATTGGCAGGCTGCTGAAGGGGAGGTAATGGTTGATCTTGCTTATGGAAGCGAGTGGGATGAGCTTACTAATAAGGCAAATGCGGATGGTCTTCATAATCACAGAGTGTTATACAACGAAGATGGAACAATAGAAGCTGTAAGAGTAAATGCTGACGGTAATATAGATATCAGCAAGAACCTTACCGTAAAAAACCTTACGGTAAATGAAACATTTACTTTAACAGGACAAAAGTTCGTCGTAGAAACTGCGGATCTAGTAGTAGAAAATAATGTAATAACGGTAAACAAATATCAAGCTGGTGGGGTACCCAACACAGAAGGTGGTATGGAGGTTTATCGTGGAGGTGTACTAGCTAATGCCCGCATTATATGGGATGAGGGAAGCAAGCGTTGGAAGATAGGCACAGGAGACAGTATGTCTGAGATACCCTATGGTATACAATGGGAGGATTTAATCCATGGCGGAGCAGCTGAAAATCTCCATAAGCATAGCAGCCTTTATTCACAAGACGGAGCTATATCACTTACAACAGCAACAGATGGCAGTATGGCAACATATTCAAGTCTATCAGTTAGTGATGGACTAACTGTAGAGAATGATGCGCAAATAAAAGGACAAATGCATGTAAATGGTTCTTTAACAGTTGATGGAGATCTGACTGTAAAAGGAGAAACTACAATAATAAATCAAAATACTCTTGAGGTTGATGACAATATAATAGTAGTAAATAAATTCTTGGGAGAGAGTAATCCATCAGAGGAAGCAGGACTTGAGGTTTATCGTGGCAAGCTGGCTGACAAAGCAAGAATTGTATGGAATGAGACAGAAGAAAAGTGGAAATTTGGTATAGGCAACGATTTGGTAGAGCTACCAGATGTAGAAGACTGGGGTAGCTTGACAGGAAAAGCTTTAGCAGATGAACTGCACAAGCATAATATTCTTTGTGATAAAGTTGGTACTCCTGTACTTAATGTCAATGATAGCGGAGATATCAAGCTTAGTAGAGATACAGAAGTAAAAGGTGAGTTTTCTGTTGATGGCTCCGTAACTGTCTTAGGAAATCTCGATGTAAGCGGTACTGTAACGGCTGTAAATAAGGTAGACATGCAAGTCACTGACAATGTTATTACCCTTAATAAGTTTGAAGGAGATACTCCAACACTTAATGAGAGTGGAATTGAAATATTCCGTGGGAACACAAATCCCAAAGCCAGACTGATATGGGATGAAGAATTGGATAAATGGAAATTAGGTATTGGGTCTGAATTAAAAGAAATCATATGCGGAGATATTTGGAACAAGCTTATAGAAGATAAAAATGCTGATAATCTTCATTTGCATGGACAGCTTTATAATGAGCAGGGAAACATACTTTCTCTAAGCACCAGTGCAGGAGGAAATGTAAATGTTGCTAATGCACTTTCAGTAGGACAAAGCCTAACGGTAATTGGAAATCTCGAAGTAAATGGAAGCTTGACCTCTATTAACTCAGAAATGTTTGAAGTTAGGGGTAACAATATTATATTAAACCGATATGAGGCAGATATTGAACCTCCTAAGGTACAGAGCGGTTTAAAAATATTCCGTGGAAAAGATAATCCAAATGCAGGTATCATGTGGGACGAAAATAATAAATCCTGGAAGGTTGGGCTTATAGACAAACAAGAAGGGGTTATCAAAGATGGTCTAGTTGTAAACAGTGATGGAAGCTTAGGTGTTTCAACAGGCATAATTAAAGTTGCAGGTAATATAAATGCCGCAAGTGCAACCATCGATGGCAGCTTTAAGGTCAAGGATGGAATGGAAATAGTACGAGACACTGACCACAATGCTCAAGTAAAATGGGATGAGACTCTTAAACAATGGATTATAGGTACAGAAGCTAAAACTGGAATAATTGTGCAAGAGGGTGGAAAGGTTACTATTGGAAATGATGAGCCTGAAGATTATCTGAATGTAAATGGAAATGTTATAATCAGCAAGAATGCCAAAATAAGTGGAAGTATTACTACTGTTGAGGGTGCAACAATAAATGGAGATATTAAATCAACAAATGGACACTTTGATGGAAATCTCATAATCGATGGTAATCTTGTATCAAGTAAGGGTCTTGAAGTTGACAGCGGTAAGGATGCAAATGGTAATCCCCTTCCGATTGGAAGATTATTATGGGATAAGGATAAAAAAGTTTGGCTTTTCGGTATGGGAGATAATCTTGAAGAGCTTGCAATTGCTAAGTATGAGAATGATCATACACATTCATGCCTTTATGCAGGAAGTTCTCTTACAGTGTTCACAGGGATTGATGGAAAGGTTGGTATAGGAACCGACAAACCACAGTCAAAATTACATGTAATTGGCAATGCGTTAGTTGATGGTAATATTAGTGGGACTACATTAACATCTACTAAATTAGAAGTCAATGGCAGTGCAGCAGTAACTGGCAAATTAAGTGCTAAAGATGTTGCTGTAAGTGGAAGCTTGACAGTCACCCAAGGAATTGAAATAGACAGAGGTACTGACTCAAAGGCTCAGATTATCTGGAATGGCAGCAAGTGGCAAGCAGGAACGGCAGATAATCTTGCAGAGATTTCGCTAATGGGACATACGCACCTAGAATTATCAGATAAGATTCATACACACCAAAAGCTGGTTAATACAGCAGGAGCTGATGCATTAATAGTGGATGCAACAGGCAATATAGGAATCATCGGAGATGCAAAGGTAACAGGTACATTAAGTGCTGCAAATGCAGAAATCAGCGGAAGCCTAACAGTCACCCAAGGAATTGAAATAGACAGGGGTACTGACGCAAAGGCTCAGATTATCTGGAATGGCAGCAAGTGGCAAGCAGGAACTGCAGATAATCTTGTAGAGATTTCGCTAATGGGACATACGCACCTAGAATTATCAGATAAGATTCATACACACCAAAAGCTGGTTAATACAGCAGGAGCTGATGCATTAATAGTGGATGCAACAGGGAACATAGGAATCAGTGGAGATGCAAAGGTAACAGGTACATTAAGTGCTGCAAATGCAGAAATCAGCGGAAGTCTAACAGTCACCCAAGGAATTGAAATAGACAGGGGTACTGACGCAAAGGCTCAGATTATCTGGAATGACAGCAAGTGGCAAGCAGGAACTGCAGATAATCTTGCAGAGATTTCGCTAATGGGACATACGCACCTAGAATTATCAGATAAGATTCATACACACCAAAAGCTGGTTAATACAGCAGGAGCTGATGCATTAATAGTGGATGCAACAGGCAACATAGGAATCAGTGGAGATGCAAAGGTAACAGGTACATTAAGTGCTGCAAATGCAGAAATCAGTGGAAGCTTGACAGTCACCCAAGGAATTGAAATAGACAGAGGTACTGACGCAAAGGCTCAGATTATGTGGGATGGCAGCAAGTGGATGTTTGGAACTGCAGATGCTCTGACAGGCATTGAATATAGTGGGCATAAACATCAAGGATTATACACCTCAAGCAATGTAGAGGCTGTAACAGTTGATACTAATGGCAATGTGAGTATTGGAAAGACCTCAGCAACAGCAATCAAATTAGAGGTTGCTGGAGATGTGACAGCGGCTACATTATCACAAGCTTCATCTTCCACCAATACACAAAATATTGCGAGCTTATCAATTGAAACAGCAATAGAATTATTAAGCAGCTTAGTGCCTGTTTCCTATGACTATTTGGCTGGAAGTAATAAAACTAGTAATATAGGCTTTATTGCAGAAAACGTTCCTGATAAACTAGCAACCTCCGATCATAAAGCCGTAGTCTTAATGGATATAATCGGTGTGTTGACCACTGTAGTTAAAAATCAACAGCAAGAAATAACTACTGCAAAGAGTCAAATAACAGAACTGCAAACAAAAGTCACAGCATTAGAAAATGCATAAATGACATGTTAAGAGGTATAGAGGAAAAATATAGGAGGCCGCCCCAAAAGGGCGGTCTTTTGCTTGTATTAGGGCTCTACGTTGACATTGACCAAATGATATGTTAAAATGTTGTCAAACTTAACATGCTCCGATCCTTTGAAGCTAAGGTATTATCATACTATGCTGCATAGGACGTTAGGGTATAACTGTAAACGGTTGTGCCTTCCATTGTGAAAAGGAGATACTTAGATCACCACTTATTTTGGTGTGATTTTTGTGCGTTCTCTTTTTGGAGAACGCTTTTTTATTGTTTTTTTCTAAATTATTAATGCTCGATATGCCTTTAGGCTTTCGATAATAAATTTGAAATGAGGTTATAAAATGAGAAAAATTAAGAGAAGTTTATGTGCAATCCTACTAGTAGTGATGTTAGTGATAGGTTTAATGGCATGTTCAGGAGAAAAGCCAGCAAATGTAGACACACAGAACAATGCTACCCCTGTAACCACAATACCAGCAGACAAAGCAAATGAAGAAACTGTAGCTATTGGAGATTGGACAGTAGCAATTGTTGGTGTTGATGGTGTTACTGAGATTAAGTCCAGTGACATTGCAATGCTTAATCCAATTACAATTGAAGCTACAATCAAGAATAAAAAAGGTGAAACAAAAACCAATAAATACACAGGTGTAAAGCTAAAAGACATCCTGGATTCTATCGGTGTCAAGGATTTCACAGGAATCATAGTTGAAGCAGAAGACGGCTTTAGTGCAGAATATGACAAAATGCTTGCATCCAATGAGGACACAATACTTGCATGGGCAAAAGATGGTGTAGCATTAGCTGAAAGTGGTGGAGCTGTTCAGATGACACCTGTCCAAGGAACGGGAAATCAATTTGTAAAGAATACAACCAAAATTACAATTAACAAATAGTGATAGGGGATATAAATGAATAAAAATGTAAAAGTTCTGCTTATCATATTACTGACCCTGTTATTATCCATTTTCCTTTCAGCTTGTACGTCAGTCTCAAAACAAGCAGGCAGTACACAAATATTAAAATTCAAGTCAGGTACTTATACAGCGACTGCAACGGGGAAAGAAGGACCTGTAAAGGTTGAGGTAGCATTTGATGAAAGTAGCATAAAATCCATCAAGGTTTTAGAAAACAATGAAACTGTCGGTTATGGTGACAAGGCGATTGCTAAACTGCCTGAAGCGTTAGTTGAAAAGCAGTCATTTAGTGTAGATGTTGTATCAGGTGCAACCTTGACTAGCAGAGCAATATTTAATGCAGTAGCAGATTGTATCAAACAAGCAGGTGAAGATCCGAAAAAACTTGGGTTTATAGATTCCGAAGAGACATCTGAAAGTCAGACATTTACAATAGTTGGATTATCTAAGGATGAAATTGTTCTTAGTGGAGAAGAGCTTAAGTCTATGGAGATTGTTGAGAGAAAAGCTGTTTCAATTGACTCCAAAGGTGAAAAATCTGAAACTATAGCAAAAGGCGTACTGCTTTCGTCAATCTTAGAGAAGTACAATGCTTCTTTGGAGCAATATAATTCAATAGTTACAACTGCTTCTGATGGATACTCCATTGAGATACCGTCAGATATTTTACATAAACGCGATATTGTTATAGCTTATGAGATAAATGGGGATCCTGTTGATTTACGAATAGTTGTTCCTGATGAAAGAGCAATGTATTGGTTGAAATTCCTTACAAAGCTAGAACTGATGAGCGAGATTAAAACTTCCGAAGCAACTAAGGCAATTATATTGGAAACAGCTGTAAAACAGCTTAAACCAGAGAATTATAAATACTACGATTCACAGGATAAAGCAGTTTCCATAGATAGTATTCTAAAAAAATATATCACCGATACACCAGATTTTGTTCAATTGGTAGCTGGTGATATGAAGAAGAACGAGAAGTATTCTATATTTAGTAAGCAATATATAAAAATTTCTGGTGAAGAATCACCTTTGTTTATAGGACCTGATCTTCCAGAGGGTATGCGTGTCAAAAACTTGATTTATACAAAGGTTGGTACACAGGCTTTATTTAGCATAGGTGCTACCAAAGGCATACTCGCAGAAAAATCAATAAATGGTGTTACTGGGATTGCTCTTACTTCAGCTTTGGAGTATATGGGTTTTGGAAAGGCAGATGGTTATACCTTTACAGGTATTGATGGCTACAGCGTTAGAATAGATGCAAAAGATATAGATAAAGGCGTTCTATTCCCAGATGGAGATGCTGTTACTGTTAAATTTGTAGGACTTGACTCAAAAACTACTGTGAAACAGTTACTAACCATTGACACAAAGTAATAGAAATAATATTTGTGAGGCGGAGTATGTTAAAAAAACTGATAGGTAGAATGTCTATTTTTGAGTTAGTGATTATTTCTTTGATGGCTGCAGTTGGTGTAGCCATCAAAAGTGTTATTGTTCCTCTTGTTCACATTATAACAGGCCCTTTATATATACCAGGCGGGGTGGTGGCTGGAGGAATATACATGCTTTTTATTGTGCTTTCAACGTCTATTACTGGACGTTTGGGAGCTTCTACACTAACTGGTCTTGTTCAGGGTATCCTAGTTATTATTACAGGAATATCAGGTTCACATGGTATTATGAGCTTGTTAACCTATACTGCACCAGGCTTAGCTGTGGATTTTGTGATGCTGATAACAAGACACCGAGGCCGATGTATTTTATGCTGTTTTTTAGGTTGCATTGCTGCCAACCTAACGGGAACATTGCTAGTAGGCTCAGTGTTTTTTAATATGCCTATGATTCCGTTACTTCTAAGTCTTACAGCAAGTGCATTATCAGCAGGTATTGGTGGTGTTATAGCTTGGAATATAACAAAACAGCTGAAACGCATTGGGATTATATCCTGGGAGGTAGATAAAAATGAAGAAACTTAGCATTATGCTCTTGCTGATTCTTCTCATTACAGCCTGTTCCTCACAAGATAAGCAAGGGTTTATGCTGCACTTTTCGGTCATTGGTGATGTAGAGACTACTAAACAGATTGCATCAATGGATGGATTTAGCACAGTTAAGACTGAGCATAATGGAAAGAGGGTTGACACTTTGTGCCTGGCTGATGTAATAGCACAAGCAAAGCCAAGGTCTGACAGCTTTGATATTATATTAAAGGGTGATGATGGTCTGTCTTCAAGGATAGATGGCTCAACTGCTAAGGACTGCTATATTGCATTTTCAAATGAGTATGCATGGGAATGTATAAATCCTAAGCATCCTATATCAAGCCAAATAAAAAGGCTTTCTGAAATTATAATTGTTACTAAGGTAGATGCAATAGCAAATGATTTAGGAAAAATCGGACTTGTTGATTTAAATAATAGCAGATTTGTAACTCCTGGACAGCTTCTAGCTGGCAGCTTTATGTATATTAATCAGCAGGAGGGACGTTCAGAAAAAAACGGAAATTATGTTACTGTATATACTCCACATAAGCAAATATCAATTAGTGAGCTTATAAAAGAACCTAACAATCTCTATATAGCAGGTTACAAAGGCGCTGTAGCTTACGACCGTAGAAATGGAAGCTTTGAGCTTTGTGAAAATAGCGTTAATTATGTATATGAAGATGGAAAAAATGTGATTGAGAATATAAGCGGAATAATGTCCAATCCCCCCCTAATATCGGTTATGGATGTATATAAGGACAGTCTGCATATGCTGGAAAAGAATGAAAAGGTACTTGTAATCTTGCTTGATGGATTTGGGTATAAAATGTACAAAAATGCTGAAGCCACAGGAAGTATACCTTATCTTAGCAGCTGTGACCTACAGCGGGCAGTAACTGTATTCCCGTCTATTTCCAATGTGTCACTTGCTTCAATGCTTTCTGGCAAACCTCCCATAGAAAACAGTATTGCTGCCAAAAAAGATAAAGAACTTATAGGTGATGATTTATTTAAGACTGCTTCTGATGCTGGAAATGTATGT
This sequence comes from uncultured Clostridia bacterium, assembly GCA_942492835.1. GTDB lineage: Bacteria > Bacillota > Clostridia > Lutisporales > Lutisporaceae > GWB2-37-7. The sequence goes on from OW818645.1 coordinate 3,501,995, forward strand.
ATGTACATAGAGGGCGATTTAAAGCTTATAAATACTTCGCTAGAACCATCCTTAAATGCTGATAGTAATAGTAATGGAACAGATGATGAAGTTTATGAAAATGCATTGAAGGCTATATCCCAAGATCCAAAGTTATTGTTTGTTCATTTTCATGGTATAGATGACACAGCACATAAGAATGGCCCGTATTCTGAACAAACTGCACAAAAGATTCGTGAGCTTGATGCCATGTCAGCCAAGCTTGCAGCAATGTGGACTGGGAAAATTATCATACTTGCAGATCATGGACAGCATAATAGCGGAGAGGTTGGTACACACGGTGTATTTTGTGAGGAGGACATGCTGGTGCCTTATGGAATAATAGGAGGTCAAAAATGAAAAACAATCAAACGAAGATAGTCATTATTGTTATAGCGGTGCTGTTAGTTTTAGTATGTGTATTAGCAGCTTTGAATGCTAAATCCGTAGAAGCTAAAAAAGCCATGTTAGAAGCACAGACATTTACTATAAGCACTGAGTCGAAAACATATGAAGTCAATATGGACATGATTAATAGCATAGGTATACAGGATATAAGTGCAAATCTTAAAAGGAATGGCAAGGCAGCCGAAGAAAAGGTGTATCAAGGCGTTCCGTTCAAAGCAATAATAGATAAGCTTAGTATAGACAGCCAAGGAGTACAAAGCTTTATTTTCACAGCAGCAGATGGTTATGCAAGTGCAGTGACAAAAGACAAAGCCATGGATGATAAAAACTGTTTTGTAGTTACCTCTGTGGGAGGAAAAGCCCTTGGAAGCAAGGAAAACGGAGGTTCTGGACCATTTATGATGATACTTGCAAAGGAACAATTCAGTCAACAATGGTGTAAATTTCTAATAGAGGTCAAAAGTAAATGAGTGTGCTTTTGACACAAAACCTAAGCTTTTCGTACCCAGGCAAGGAGCCATTGTTTAGAGATATATCCATTGATGTTCATGAGGGTGAAGCCTTGGCGATAACTGGCGCTTCAGGCTGTGGGAAAAGTACATTGCTCTATTGCTTGTGCGGTATAATTCCAAGAACCTTTAAAGGCAAGCTATCTGGAGATATATTAATATGCGGAAAGAATATCTCTGATATTTCACGACATGAGATGGCTTCATTACTTGGTATAGTGTTCCAAAACCCGGAGTGTCAGCTTATTTGCGATACTGTAGAGGATGAGATAGCCTTTGGACCAGAAAACCTATGTCTTTCAAAAGAAGAAATAGGAAACAGGATTGATGAAGCACTAAAGATAGTAGGTATGGAGAAATATCGATACTCACACCCTGAGAAGCTCTCTGGTGGACAAAAACAGCTTGTAGCAATTGCAAGTGTACTTGCCTTAAGACCGCGTATATTGCTTTTTGATGAAGTAATGTCACAGGTTGACTCTGCTGGCAAGGAGCTGATATTAGACTGCATTAGCCGATTGAAGCAAAATGGTCATACCTTTGTTATGGTTGACCATGATGCCAGTAATCTGAAAGCAGCAGATAAAATACTCAGGCTTTTACCTATTGGGGGTATAGAAAATGAGTAGCTTTATTACGCTTGATAATATATTTTACACATATCCTGACAGCAGCTTTTCAATACAAGACATTTCAATTGACTTTCAAATAGGAAAATGCACTGGACTGATAGGTGCAAATGGATGTGGTAAAACAACCTTGTCAAAGGTTATTGCAGGGCTTATACGTCCACAATCTGGCAGGGTATTAATTGAGGGTGAAGATACAGCAAAAAAGTCTCTAGCATGGATTGGAAGTAAAATAGGATACCTTTTTCAGGAACCTTCACACCAGATATTTGCACCCATTGTAAATGAGGAGATTAGCTTTGCTTTGACATTAAAGGGTATGAGCAAGGAGGATGCTGATAAACTCACTGCTGAAATGCTCCAGCGGTTTGATCTAACTAAGGTTGCAGATAATTCTACCCTGCGTTTAAGCCGTGGTGAAAAGCAAAGACTTGCACTGGCTGCAATTCTTGCAAATAAACCGTCATATATAGTGCTTGATGAGCCAACGACAGGACTTGATCAAAACCGAAGGGAAATGCTTTCGGGGACAATTGACCAGCTTTTGTGTGACGGGATTGGGATTATACTTATAAGCCATGACCTAACATTTGTTAATCGCCATGTGGACGGGACAATTAAAATGAAAGATGGGGGTATTTATGAAGAATCATAAAGTATGCTATGATCCACGTACATACCTTGCAATTGCAATCGGCTCGTCTATATTAGCTGTTCTACTGCAAAAGGGTTACATGATAGGTGTACTGACTATAGTTCTTTTTATTTGCACAGTTTGCTTTGGAGTTGATATACGGAAGGTATTTAAGAAGCTTAAGCGACTGTGGCAGGTCATTATTCTAGTAGCTATCATGCAAAGTCTGTTTCAGCCAAGCGGCAGAGTGTTACTGGCTTTCTATGACATTACTATCATATCTTCTGGCGGTCTTGAAAAGGGTATTGTTGTTCTTTGTAGGCTAGCAATTCTAATAATGGGAGGCTCCTTGCTGGCTAAATGCGGTACACGTTCCTTAATTAGAGCGATGATACAGATGAAAGTTCCTTATGAGCTTGCATACATGGTATCTATTGCTATTCGTTTTCTACCCATATTTAGCAGTGAGTTAAAGGATGCACTTATTTCGTTACAGCTGAGAGGTGTAGATATAGGTAGAATCAAATGGAGTAAACGCATAAAGGTATACAGTTATCTAATGCTGCCTGTTGTTGCAGGTTCTATAGCGAAGGCTCAGGATTTGGCAATTGCTATGGAAATGAGAGGCTTCAGGGCGTATCCTACGAGGACAAGCTATTACATACTGAAAATAAAATCTGTGGATATGCTTATCATATCTGTGGCTATAATATTTGAAACTATTATGCTGTATTGGTGGGCTATAGAAAAATTTAACTTCTGATAAGGTAAAGGAGCAAATATGAAAGTATTTAGTGTTACTGGGTTTACCCAAAGTGGAAAAACAACAACAATTGAGAAAATCATTACGGAGCTGCGTAGTAGAGGTTATTCGGTTGGATCAGTTAAGGAAATTCATTTTGAGGACTTTAAGATAGATAAGGAAGGCACCAACACTTATCGTCACAAGCAAGCAGGCTCTCAGCTGGTTACAGCACTTGGGTACTATGAGACAGATATATTATTTCAAGAGAAGCTGCAAATCGAAAAGGTGCTAGAGCTTTACAATTATGATTATGTCATTTTGGAGGGCGTATCTGACGGTAACTTTCCTATGATATTGACAGCACACAATGAACAGGAGCTTGATGAGCGATGGAGTCCTTATGTATTTTGCGTATCGGGGCGGATTTCAAAGGATATGACAGAGTATCGAGGAGTTCGGGCGATTGATGCTATGACTGATATAGCTACTCTCGTTGATTTTATAGAGCTTAAGGTTTACGATAAGCTTCCAGCATTTCCACCTCAATGCTGCTCGGCTTGCGGTTTCAGCTGTGATGAAATGGGCAAAAGGATAATTTCTGGTATTGCTCATAGAAGTGACTGCAAAATCAGCAATGGTGACATCAAATTGTATATAGGTGAAAAAGAGATTTCTATGGTTCCTTTTGTGCAGGCGTTGCTTAGAAATGCTGTCCTTGGAGTTGTAAAAGAGCTTGATGGATACAAGGATAATGCTGCTATAAAGGTAACTCTTGGAGATAAAAATAATGATTGAATTCCTTTCTAAACGCAACAAGGTACTGTTAGATAATGGGATGATCATAAAAAAGTACCACGCTTATGGAATATCAGCATATGAGGAAAGCATGCTTAAAAAGCTTCATAGCTTCGGCTTGAATGTTCCAAAGGTATTATTGGCAGATGCTTCAGAAATACAGATGGAGTATATCATAGGTCAAACATTGCTTGAAAGGCTTGAACTTATGGAAAAGGAAAATGCTGGATCGAAACCACAGCAAATTCTCTCTGAAATGCTAGCGGACTGGTTTTTGAAGTATTATGAAGCGGTAGATTTTAATCATACAGCTATTTTGCGAGGAGATATAAACTGTCGGAATTTCATAGCAAATGAGCTAGGTATATGGGGAGTAGACTTTGAAGATGAAGTAATAGGAGAGAAGGAAATGGATATTGGAAGGCTTATTGCTTTCATACTTACCTATGAGCCATCCTTTACAGCATGGAAATATGAGTTTTGTAACTTGCTTGAAGCTGTAATGTGTCAAAAACTTTCTCTTGATCGGGTAAAGCTTCATAAATACCAATACATTGAATATGAAGAAATGAGCAAACGCAGGTCGGGATTTAAAGTGCCTGAGGATTTAGATAAACTTATAGCATTTAGCTTAGAAGACTAGACATATATATTATCCTGGCACATCAAATTTTGATTGTAATAAAGGTATGCTTAACAATCATCACACCTTTATTACAATATTTTAGTAGAATAGAGTTTAACTAATAATTATTCAACTACATACTTATCCTTTAATTCATTTACAATTGACATATAGTTTTTGTAAGCTTCCTCCATTTTGCCCTCTTGAATCAAATCCACAGATTTTCTAACTAAGCGTTCAAATAGATATTCATAAATACTTTTGGAATTATCAAGGGTATTTATTTTATGTACAATTTGAGGTGCAATCCATGAATATTCATTAAGAATTTCATTTCCCTCAGGGAGGTTTACAAGGTATTCATTCCTGAATTTTCTCAAAGTTTCAAGTTCTACACAGTCATCGGGAAGCCCTTTTGCTTCAGTACATGCTGTTGTAATAAAGCAGGCAGGTTCAATATATACATTTAGGTCACCATTTGGTACTACTTTTACAGATAGAATATTAATACCTGCTGGTATGCTGCTTACTACATTGGGTTTCCATAGCATAGGATCTAGGGCACTTCGGAATTTGTTGTTAATACTTGATGCACTAACTCCCATTGATGTTGGCCACGGCACATGAGTATGCGCACTCCAATTCGTGAGATAAGCCTTCACTTTTTTATCAGAACGATCATATGAGATTTCAATCCATAAATCAATATTTGATGTTGGATCAGGCATCGCGGATACGTCTATTCCAATATTCACATGGATTCTGTATCTTCTATTATGTACTGCTGAACCATCATATGAGTAATCAGTTACCTCTGCAAGATAAGGACCATTCTTTATGTATACAGAACTATTAGAGGTTAAAGCAGGGGTTATAATTTTATTTATTTCGAGGACAACTTCGCCAGCGGTTCTGCTAGCATTATTTATAGTCAGCTTTGATAAGGGAACTGCATTATCATTTCCATACTTCCAGAATACAACTCCGTTTTCAAAGTCATTATACCTGTTCTTGCTACCTTCGGAGGTGGGGATTTCATCAGATATGGGATAGCCAAGCTCAGAATTTGTTTCCCAGCCTTTACTTTCCCAGTAGCCTCTTATAAGACCGTGTATTTCATGTGCACCTGTTAATGGGCTCCAATAAATAGAACCGTTCTGATAGTGACGATAATGTCCAGTACCGTCAGGACATACTAGCTCTCCTGTAACGGATGAACCGAGAAACCCTTGTGCTCCTCCAAGGCTGGAATATTTAATATCAATTTCACTCATAATATCACCTTCCTTTACAATAATATTAATTTATATTCTCATAAATACGATTTAGTACAAGAAGTGAAAGAGTAAAAACTCAATTCACTTACTTCACAACAAACAAATTACCAACTTATTGTATTATAACCAATTGTAAGTGTGAAATCGAGAGTAAAGTAATTTAATATTACAAAGAGCTTGTATTTGCTAGATGTTCTTTAAATTGAGTTACAACATAGTAGACTATGTTGTTTATTTTTTATGGAGTTTTAGTGGATTGCGAATATTTGTAGATAAAATTGAAAGCGTTAGTTGTGTATAGGAAATCGACTTCTTTTCATATTTTATTATGGGAAAGGTTTAATATTAATTTATATTTAGTCGAGAGCATTGCATTTGGTATCCTATGTGCTGTAATATTAATCACAAAAGGACATGAATATGACAAAAAGTGTGTGAAGGAGTATTAGAGATGAATTTAGAGGATATGCGATTGGATTGTGCTTACAGTCAGAAAAAAGGATTACATTTTATTTTAGCATCTGTTATTATTTGGTGTGCTGTATTAGCGGTTCATTTGACCTCATTGCCTATACTAACTAAGAACCTGCTAACATTTTGTTTTACTGCTCCCCTTATGCCATTGGCCTATATGATTTCAAAAATGATTAAAGTGGATTTTGTTAACAAAGGTAATCCATTGAATAATTTGGGGATATTGTTCTCATTAAATCAAATGCTGTATCTGCTGATTGCAATGTGGGTATATCCAACAGTTCCTGAAAAAATGGTAATGGTATTAGCTATGATATTTGGAGCACATTTGTTGCCTTATGGATGGCTATATAAATCAAAAAGTTATATGGTATTATCAGTTATTATTCCGATTGTTGTTTTAATTATGGGGGTTAATTTCCCTCCCTACACTGTTGCAGGAATTATGATCGTGTCTGAGATTATCTTTAGTCTACTATTAATTATGGAAGTGAAAAAACTACCTGACTACACTAAATGGATATAACTTTCTTAAGCTAATTTACTTTGACAAATTCTGAAATAAGTATTACAATATCGATATATAAATATCGATATTTTTTTATCAATAATTGGAGGTACTCTATGAGCGAATATAAAGAATACCCTATTAAGATATCAACACAAGCAATCAAGCGTATGCCTTATTATCTTCAATATTTAAAAAAGTTGAGAAATGATGGGATAGAGATAATCGCTGCTCCTGCAATAGCAGCAAGTTTTGATTTGAAAGAAATACAGGTAAGAAAAGATTTTTCTACAGTCAGTACTACAAAAGGTAAGCCCAAAGCAGGGTTTATAGTACAAGAACTAATTGATAATATGGAAGATATTTTGGGTTATAATAATGTGAATGATGCTGTACTTGTTGGTGTTGGACTATTAGGAAAGGCTTTCCTTATGTATAAGGGTTTTGATCTCTGCGGAATGCACATTGTTACAGCATTTGACACTGATCTTAATATTATAGGTAGTGACATTTACGGTAAGAAGGTTGTATCAGCTGAAAAAATAAGTGAAATGTGCAGCCGAATGAATATTCACATAGGAATCATAACAGTTCCTGCCGAACAGGCACAAATTGTATGCGACCAGCTTGTAGCTGGTGGAGTTCGTGCAATTTGGAATTTAGCTCCAATTCATCTATCTGTCCCCAAAAACATTTTGGTACAAAATGAGAATATGGCTGCTTCACTAGCGCTACTTTCAAAACATCTACAAGAAAGAATATATGAATTGGAGGATTAATTCATGAAAATAACGATTTGTATCGGTAGTTCTTGCCACTTGAAGGGTTCTAGACAGATTCTTGAACAGTTGCAAAACATAGTGGATGAAAAAAACTTAAAGGATAATGTTGAGTTATGTGGTGCATTCTGCATGGGTAATTGCATGAATGGAGTTTGTATTAAGATTGATAATGAAATGTTTTCACTGCAACCTGAAAACACCAAATCATTCTTTGAAAATGAGGTTTTAAGTAGACTCTAACAATGAGGAACGTATAGAAGGAGGACCAATCACATGGCTGATTATTTAAAATTAAAAAAATCAAACTGCAAAAACTGCTATAAATGCATCCGAAATTGTCCTGTTAAATCGATTGGCTTTTCTGATAACCAGGCAAATATTATAAACGATGAATGTATTCTCTGTGGTCGTTGCTTCGTCGCATGTCCACAAAACGCAAAAGAGATTCGTAACGATATTACTGTTGTAAAGGCACTTATCAAAACAGGTTCGCCTGTTTACGCAAGTATTGCTCCGTCTTTTGTTGCAAACTACGAAAATGTTACTATTCAGTCTATGGAAAAAGCATTAAAACAACTCGGTTTTGCAGGCGTTGAGGAAACAGCTATAGGTGCAACAATTGTAAAGAAACAGTACGATTTGATGGCTGAACAAGCAAGTCAAGATGTCATTATTTCATCTTGTTGTCATACAGTAAATTTACTTATTCAAAAGTATTATCCAAAAGCATTGCCATATCTTGCAAAGATAATTTCTCCTATGCAGGCACACTGTATGGATATCAAACGTAGGATACCAGAAGCTAAAACTGTTTTTATTGGTCCTTGCATTTCAAAAAAAGCAGAGGCAGAAAGCTATAGCGGTATTGTTGATTGTGTACTTACTTTTGAAGAGCTGTCATTTTGGTTAAAAGAAGATAAAATAGAATTTGAATATATAGAAGATACTACCGAAATGAGTCGTGCAAGGTTGTTCCCAACTACAGGCGGTATTTTGAAAACTATGGAGAAAAGCAATCCAGAATACACTTACATGGCAATTGATGGGATTGATAATTGCGAACGTGCGCTGGAAGACATTATAAATGGAAAAGTGAAAAAATGTTTTATTGAAATGTCTGCTTGTATTGGAAGCTGTGTTGGTGGTCCTGCTATGGATAAAAACCACCGTTCGCCTGTAAGTGATTATGCTTCGGTAAGCAATTATGCAGGAAAAAAAGACTTTGAAGTTATGGAGTATAAAGAAGCTGAATTAAAAAAGAACATGCCAATACTTACTCCACATCATGAATATTTAAGCAATGAAGCAATTGAAGAAGTGCTAAGAAAAATAGGTAAAACCAAACCGGAGCACGAGCTAAACTGTGGCAGCTGTGGATATAACACCTGCCGTGACAAGGCAAGAGCTGTGTTGCAAGGCAAGGCAAACCTCAATATGTGTCTGCCATATCTAAAGGATAAAGCGGAATCCTTCTCAGACAATATCATCAGTAATACACCAAATGCAATTATTGTGTTAAACGAAGCTTTTGAAGTTAAACAGATTAATGCTGCGGCTTGCAGTCTTATGAATATCAGTAATACAATGGACGTGCTTGACAATCATGTAGTAAAAATTCTTGATCCTTTGCCATTTATAGAAGCATATCAAGATGGAGAAAGCATTTATAATAAATGTAATTATTTAAAAGAATACAAAAAGTATGTTGAACAGACAGTGATTTATGACAAAAACTATCACATAATCATATGCATTATGCGTGATATAACGGAAGAAACCAAGCATCGTGAACAGAAAGAAGCAATTAGTAGTACAACTATAGAAATTACTGACAAAGTAATTGAAAAGCAAATGAGGGTTGTACAAGAGATAGCGTCACTTTTAGGTGAAACAACTGCTGAAACCAAAATTGCACTTACAAAGTTAAAGGAGTCGTTGAACAATGAATAATCTTTGTACTGATGTTGGTTATGTGAGCATCAATAAATTTGGTGAACAGCTATGCGGTGACCGTGTAGAGGTTGTTGTACAGGGAGAAAACTCAACGGTTATTGTTTTGGCTGATGGTCTTGGAAGCGGTGTTAAAGCCAATATTCTTTCAACGCTAACTGCTAAGATTATTTCAACTATGATGGCAAATTCATTGAGTGTTAAAGAGTGCGTATTAACCATGGCTGCTACACTCCCTATTTGTAAAGTAAGGCAGATAGCATATTCTACATTTACAATTATAAAGCTTGTAGACAATCTAGAAGCAGAGATTATCCAATACGACAATCCACAAGTGATACTGCTTAGAAATGGTAAAAATTTTGATTATCCAAAAACCATAGAAATAATTGATAATAAAACTATTTATATATCTAAGGTTAAGCTTCTTGTAGATGATACATTTGTTGCTGTCAGTGATGGAGCTGTTCATGCAGGAGTAGGAATAACACTAAATTTCGGATGGCAGCGAAAAGACATCATTAACTTCTTGGAAACAATATATGATCAGAAGTTCACTGCCAAAACCTTGAGTGCCATGCTTGTTAATGAATGCAACTTGCTTTATGAAGGCAAACCTGGTGATGATACAACAGTTTGTACATTAAAAATCCGTCCAAGGAAGCAAATGAATTTGATGATAGGTCCACCGGCTAATCCGGATGATGTGCAAAAAATGATGTCTTTATTTTTCTCGCAGAAAGGTAAACACATTGTTTGTGGAGGAACAACATCAAATCTGGCAGCAAAATTTCTAAATAAACCACTTGATGTAAGCATACCCTTGTATGTTGATCCAAATATACCGCCAACTGCTAAGATTGATGGTGTTGACTTAGTTACAGAAGGTGTAATCACAATTAACCGTGTACTCGAATATGCAAAGGATTACCTTCAGGATAATAAACAATATACCGATTGGAGTTATAAGAAGGACGGAGCATCTCTGATTGCAAGAATGCTTTTTGAAGAAGCAACAGACATTAATTTCTATGTGGGGAAAGCAGTAAATGTTGCCCATCAGAATCCCAATCTTCCAATAAATTTTAGTATTAAGATGCGATTGGTGGATGAACTGTCGGTTTGCTTAAAAGAGATGGGCAAAGTAATAAAGGTAAGTAATTTCTAGAATAAATTGAATGAAGCACAATAGATGGACTATAATCCAAGAAGTAATAAAGATGAATCACTAAAAGCCTATGATTGTAAATATCATGGGCTTTTGTTATTTAAACAAAGTGGCAATGTTTTTTTGATGAAAAATGTGATAAAGTAAATTAAGTAACAAATGAAAATTTTCTACTCAAGGAGCTTAGTTATGAAAAATAGAACAATTAAAATATTACAGGAGTATTTTGGATACTCAAAATTTAAACCGGGTCAAGAGCTAATAATTGATGAAATATTATCTGGACATGACGTGTTGGGCATAATGCCTACAGGAGCAGGTAAGTCCTTATGCTTTCAGATACCGGCATTAGCACTTGAAGGGACTGCCATAGTCATTTCTCCACTAATTTCACTTATGAAGGATCAAGTGGATACATTAAATGAAATGGGTATCAAAGCGGCATTTATCAATAGTTCACTTGATATGAAAGAATATGGAAAAATAACTTCAAAGGCGAGAAAAGGGGAATACAAATTACTCTATATTGCACCTGAACGCTTAGAGATAGAAAGCTTTTGGCAGATTTTATCTCAGATGAACATTTCTATTATTGCAGTAGACGAAGCTCATTGTATATCGCAGTGGGGACATGACTTTAGACCAAGCTATACTAAAATAGCTAATATGATAGCAAAACTGCCGAAGCGTCCTGCGGTTGTAGCACTTACGGCTACTGCGACAACTCAAGTAGAACAGGATATTGTCAAGTTATTGATGCTCAAACAGCCATATATCCTAATAACAGGTTTTGATAGAGAAAATCTATATTTTGAGGTTGATAAGCCAACAAAAAAGTTTGACTTTCTTCTCAAATATATCAAGGAAAATGGTGCAAATTCAGGAATTGTCTATTGTTCTACGAGAAAAACTGTCGACAGTGTATGCAAAAAACTAAATGAACACGGTATTTCAGCCACTCGTTATCATGCTGGATTGACCGATGGTGAGAGAATCGCCAACCAAGAAGCATTTATATTTGATAAGGTACAGGTTATAGTTGCAACAAATGCTTTCGGTATGGGCATTGACAAATCAAATATAAGATATGTTATTCATTATAATATGCCAAAAACTATGGAAAACTATTATCAAGAAGCAGGCAGAGCTGGTCGTGATGGAGAAAGAGCAGAATGTATGCTGTTTTACAGCGCTGCCGATACTATTACAAATAAATTACTGATAGAAAATAGCGGGAGTAATGTAGATAAGACCAACGAATATAAGAAATTGCAGGAAATGGTTGATTACTGCAATACAGATAGCTGTTTAAGAAAATATATATTAAGTTATTTTGGAGAGGATAATTCTCCTAAGGTATGTGATAACTGTGGAAATTGTGTTGGAAACTTAGAACATACAGATATAACCACTGAGGCTCAGAAAATTATGTCCTGTATTAAAAGAACCAATGAACGCTTTGGAAGTGGAGTCATAACCGATGTACTGAAAGGTTCTAACACAGAAAAGTTAAAAACTATGGGTTTCGATAAACTTTCAACCTTTGGGTTAATGAAGGAGTACTCTAAAGAAACAATAAAAGAAATAATAGCATATTTAATTGCTGAGAATTTTATAGACATAAAAGGAGATAAATATCCTATACTTGCATTGAATGCTAAAGCATATAGCCTCTTAAAGGGTGATAGTAAACTCTCCATAAAGCGAGTAATAACAAAGGAAGCTCCAAAGGCTAAGAAAACTGAGTATAAGATTAGCAATGATTTATTTGAAAAGCTGCGAGGACTTCGTAGAGTAATAGCTGGTGAACAGAATGTAGCGCCTTTTATAGTATTTTCTGATACAACATTAAAGGATATGTGCACTAAATTGCCAGTAACAAATGATGCAATGCTTGATGTATCTGGAGTTGGAAAGTTTAAGCTTGACAAATATGGTGATAGGTTCATTGAAATAATAGATGACTATGTTAAAAACAACAATAGAGAAACAATATAGCATTTCATCCGTTTATAAAAGATGAAGTGGAAGAGTATACAGTATTTGTCACTTCATATATAATTTTATAAGTTTTTGAAGGATTTTATATAACAATATAGAATAAAATGGATATGACTTTGACACTTAATGATATACATAGGGGGAGAAATTTTATGAAAAAGACTGCATTTATCGCAGTAATACTAACTCTAGTAATTTGTTTTAGCGTATCTACTTACGCAGCAAGTAATATTTGTTATAATGATTACGCAGTAAAATTATCAGAAATAGGAGTTTTTAAAGGAACTGGGAGTGGATTTGAACTTGATCGAGAACCTACAAGATTAGAAGGCTTAATCATGCTTGTAAGACTTCTTGGAAAAGAGACTGAAGCAAATCAACTCAGCAAACAACCTTGTGTCTTCAATGATGTGCCAGACTGGGGACGCGGTTATGTAAATTATGCTTATAAAAACGGTTTGACCAAAGGTGTTAGCAGCGATAAGTTTGGAACACTGGATAAAATGAATGGAAAATCATATATGACATTTTTACTAAGGTCTTTAGGCTATGATGACAGTGTAAATGTAAAAGATTTTACATGGGCAAACTCTGTTGAATATGCAAAGTCAATTGGACTTCTAGAGAATGATCTATACTCTAAAATTATAAATAGCACATTTATAAGAGATTATATTGCAAAAAGCTCATACAATACCTTGAAGCAACCCTTGAAAGGAAGTACAACTTCACTAATACAAAAGCTAGTAAGTAGTGGAGTAATAACTCAAACACAAGCTGATAGCTTAAACTCTGTAAATAATTCTACTTCTACTATATTAAGCAGTATTGAAATTGGTAAATTAGCAGATGCGGCAGTTCTTATAAGTGCGGTGGGATATGATGGTAGTGAGTGGACAGGTAGTGGGTTTTATACTACACAAGATGGTAATCTAGTTACAAATTATCATGTTGTAGACGGTGCAAAGACTCTTGAAATTACAGAAAATAATGGACAAGTTTATACGGGAGCTATTAAAGTAATCGGATATGATGCTGAAAAAGATATTGCTGTACTAGATATAGACAAAACTGTTAAGCTTTACTTGAGGACAGGAAATTCAGATAGCGTCGTTTTAGGTGAAGAGATATATACTATAGGCAGTCCTTATGGACTAAAAAATACAATTTCAAATGGTATAATAAGTTCCTTAAGAGAAGACGATATTTTACAAATTTCTGCACCCATAAGCCATGGAAGCAGTGGCGGTGTTCTACTAAATAATAACGGCTTAGCAATAGGAATTACATTTGCAATTGTTGAGGGAGGAGAAAATTTAGGTTTTGCAGTACCTATTAATCAATATATTAATATGCCGAAAAACTTAAATTTGGATCTTGCAGCCTTTTACAACCAGCCTACATCAGTACCAAAGCCAACTAATGTAAAGTTGAACCAAATAAAAAGTGACTCAGTTACCATATATTGGGATAAGGTTAGTTCTGCTGAATATTATAGAGTTTATATTACTGACTCAGTAAATGGTACTTATTATGCATTAGAAAATGAAAATGGATCAGATGAATGGCCTTGGATGGAGGGCTATTGTTTAAGTACAAGCGAACTTGAAACTGGTTCAACATATTATATAAAGGTAACAGCAGTAATTGGTAATAAAGAATCGCGACCTTCAGATGTTAAAGCTATTACATTAGCAGAAAATTTATCATATGACGAATATGAAGCTTCCCTGCTTAATACTTATAAAAGCTTAAACTTAAATGGCTACCAAACATATTTTGATGAAATTAGTATTGACACTTCAGAGGATACTGTGGCAGCCTTTTTCTACCTAGATAATTCTTATATAAATCCTTTTATAGATATGATGAAGTATGATAAGAGCATCATTGAATCAAAAGTGGCTGAGATAGCATCTGAAATTTCAGTATATTTTAATGATGATATTACTGTATCAATAGTCTATTTTGATACTTATAATTCTTGTCCTACTGGTTTTGAAGATAACAAAATTTATTCAAAAACTGTTAGTTATGATGATGAAGTAAACAAATGGTATGTCTATTATCCATATCTTAATGTAGAATTATATAATTCAGACAACACTTATTATGCTGAATGGGCTTATTAATAGCCGAAAAATAAATACAATATTAAATAGCAAAGCCTGTGATTATAAACAATCACAGGCTTTTGTTTCTGCTTAAGTTGAAAACTATATAAAAAAGAAATAGCAATAAGCTTACTATTTCTTGAAAATACTTTTTGGTGACCCATAGGGGGTTCGAACCCCTGTACCCGCCGTGAGAGGGCGATGTCTTAACCACTTGACCAATGGGCCATAATGAACATACTTACATATCTATTATATATGAATTTTATTAAATGTAAAATAGAAAATATCAATACAATGCTGTCATGCTATAAAGTAAGTAAATACAAAAACCAAACACATAAAAAAAGCTTAGGCGACAAGTAATGTTACCTAAGCTTTTTTAAAATTAGAGGAGATATGCTTTAATCTATTATTTTACTCATATCTTCAGCTATGTTTCTGAGACTTTCAGCACTGCTTGCCAGTTCTTCGCTCATAGCGAGATTTTCATTGATCGCCTCAAACACAATGTTAAAATTATTAATAGTATTGCGTGTTGATTCGGAGATACTTGTATTAAATTCGACTACACTCTGAGTTTCAGAAAGCATTATATGAGTAAGGTTGCTTATTTCATTTATATTACTACCAGAGCACTTTAGATCATTTATCATGTCTTTTACATTACGTACTACTTCATTTAATATGATATCGCCATTGCTTGCCATTTCTGTATTATCAGTCATCAGACCTTCTACTTGGCTAACTCTTTCTTTAAACTCTTGTGTTATAGAAGACACTTCATTAAGTGATTTATGGGTGTTTGTAGCAAGCTTTCTAATTTCGTCTGCAACGACTGAGAAACCTTTTCCAAGTTCTCCAGCTCTTGCAGCTTCAATTGATGCGTTTAAAGCAAGTAAGTTTGTTTGCTCAGAAATCTGTCGTATGATGAGTAGTACCTCATCTATCTGCTTCGATTTCTTTTCTAATATATGAGTGGCATCAAGGGTGTTGCTTATGCTCTCTTTAATCCCCCTAATAATTGTTAATGCCTCATTTAGTGCATCTTCATTATCATTTGATAATTTTATTAGATTGGAGGATTGAAGCTCAGTACTCTTTACTCTTACTGTTACGGATTCGTTTGTGTTCAAAAGTTCACTGAGAATTTTACTGTTTTCTTCAACATCCCTTAACATTATAGCTGCATCTTTTGAAACCTCTTGGCTTGTATTTGCAATTTCTTCGACGGTACTACTTTCCTCTTCAGCAATTGCTGATAGATTTTGGCTTGATGAGACAAGATTCTGAGAATATGCTGTTACCTTACTGAATAAATTTACTACATGTTCATTGCTTCTTTTTAGTTCATCTTCATTACTTCCTACAGTTCTTAATAAACTTGATGCAAAGTAGGCAAAGATGTATATTCCAAAGGAAATTAAGCATATAACTACAACTCTTAAGAACATTTCTCTTATAAAGAATTCTTCTCCTGGCAAGGTAAGTGGGCTAAATACAAATAGTACAAATTGAGAGGCTATTCCAAGCAATATTGAAGCTATATCCATTTTGTTATCTAGGAATAGAGTACCGAGTATTATAAAGTAAAATACACTTGCCCAAAGCTCTTTTGAAGGCATGTTAAAACATAATAAAAGGTAATTAGTATAGGAAAACATCAAAATGATGATTTTTAGTGCAGCAAAAGCTTTTTTGTTTAGTTCTCCATCTTTAATTGTAGTATTGTACATCAACTTAAAGGTAATTAGTTCCACAGCTACTACTACTGAAAGTATCGCAATTGTAACCCAACTTATTTCTTCATAGAATTTCATTAGCTTCATGAAAGCAAATAAGGGTGGTGCGATTAAAGCACTTATTGAATATATAATAAGAACAAATTTTAGCGTTTTTAGCTGATATTTAGTTATGGTGCCACCGTCTTTTTCCATTTAATTTTACACTCCTTATAATTTATTACCACTTATATAATAATGCTGTCATCGAATATCCTGATGCAACAGAGCAAAATATTATTATTTCATCTTTGTTGAATTTCTCCATTTTAAGTTTGTCATCAAATGCCATGATAGGGCTTGTACACCCTGTGTAGCCATATTTATTTCCTACATAAATGGAATCTTTCATATCGGTTCCAAGGCTTGTCATTGTAAGCTCTAGATCTGCCTTTGAGAACTGTGACATAAAATAATGAGATACATTTTCGGACTTATAACCATAGTCTGATAATAGATTTGTTATAAGTTCTGTCCACTTAGCTGACAAAAAGCTAAAATCAAAAGGCTTCCACAGCATCTTTCTATCCTCGATGCTAACGCCTGCATCTGAGATTTTTGACATTCCACAAGCAGGCATAGTAACAGTCTCATAGTATGTATCATCGGTAAACATCCTAGAGCCAAGCAGACCTCTTTCCACAGTATCTTCCTTTTTTTCAAGAATAATTGCAGCAGCACCATCTCCAGTACAGCCATAGGATATCATATCATCCATTCTTGCATGAGGGCTTATTAATAGAGAACCTACAACAAGAATTCTTTTGTACTTCTCATCGGTTTTAAGATATCTTGAAGCAGTATCTATAGCTGTCAGCATACCAACACAGTTAGAATTCATATCAAATATTCCGTGTGCATTTTTTGCCTGGAGCTTATTTTTTATGATAAGTGCGCAGCATGGTAACAGATATTCTGGGGTATCTGTTACGGAGATTATCATATCAATATCTCCGACAGAAAGTCCTGCATTGTTTAAAGCTTCTTTGGCAGCTTCAACAGACATTGTTATACTGGTTTCTCCTTCTTTGGCAAAGGTTCTAGTTTCTCTGCCAAGTTTCTTCATTATCGCTTCTGCATGATCCTCAAGCTGATAGCTTTTAAAGTGATTAATAAAAAATTGATTATCTACTTTTGTTTTCGGGTGGTATGTTCCGACTCCAACTATTTGTACGTTTTTGAACATAATGCCTCCTTTTTCTCCCCCGAATAAGGACAAAAAAGATAGATAGCACTAAGATATGCTATCTATCCTTAAAGCACAAACTTAGCAACCAGACAATCATGGGAGATACTCCTTTAGATTCATGGCTTTGCGTCCTTACCTTTCGGTAAGTTTGCCTTTATATGTTAATATGTTCGTAAAATAGTAAGTAGTTATGACTAAAGTTAATTATAACTAAATTAAATTATAACATATATGTAATATTAATCAATATATATTTTTAAAAGATGTTATATATTCCCAAATGCTATATAATTTATAAGTTTAATGTATTTTATTGTCAGATATGCAAGTAGAAATACTGCCTATCTTTAATTGGTAGTAACAACAGTGGCTTAAAATTGAATATACCTGCAAAAGATGCTATACTGTACATGAATAAATATACACAAATATTCATGTATTTATCTTTATAGATACTTTTTAGATTAAAAAAGAGAAGGTTATTGATTTTAATAAGTACTGCGAAATGTAGATAAATGCATGTTTGCCGCTTGCACAGAATAAATAGCGTTATATTAAGGGTTTAATAGTGGGGTATGTATATGTTGCATAAAATTTCTAAAATTATAATTATATGTATGATTGCCTTAGCTACTTTTTTATTTTTTTATAATAAGGTGTTTGCTGTAGATACTATATTGAAGGTTGCATTTGACCCCAACTCGCCTCCTTATCAATTCTTAGAGAACGGTGAAAGTGCAGGGGTACATATTGATATAATGAATAAGATTGCAGAAAAGTATAATTATATTATAGAATATGTACCGATAGAGAACCCCTCAAAGTGTATAGAAGCTATGGAAAATGGAGAGGTAGATATAGTTTTGGGGGTTATAAATAATAATCTTACAGACTATAAAGTAGAATTAACTGAGAATATGTCTCAATCCTCCATTTGCATGATTGTAAGAAATGATAAGATAGAAGCTATAAAAAATAATAAAAGCAGATTTCTTACTACCTTTGAAGACGAAACAATAAGCTATTCATTTGCTCACAATATGGGTAATCTAAAAAGCATTGTTGTTTCAAATCAAGTCAGAGTATTTGATTCGCTTGTTTCTGAAAAAGCAGATATTGCAGTCGGAGTAAAGAACAGTTTATTATATCAGCTAGAAAAAGCAAATCTGGAGGATGAATATACAATAGTAAATAACTATATGGTACCCATAGAATATGCAATGGCTGTAAAAGCAGGAGACAAGGAGTTAAAGACAAAACTGAATAATGGACTGCAACAATTGAGAATAAATGGTGAGTATGAGAGAATATATGAAAAATGGATTAATGAAGGTAAATATGCAGTTAGAGCAATAACAAGCAAAATACTTAGTATAGTAGCAATAATAATTGCAATAATTACTGCAATATTTGTAATTAATTTACGTTTGAATTTTTTCTTGAAAAGACAAGTTTTTGAAAAAACTAAAGAGCTGCACAAAATTAATGAAGACTTAGAAAATCAAATTACTGAGACAAGAAACAATAATGAATTAAAAAATCGTATAGTTGAAAACAGTCCTAGTGCCATAATTGTATTTGACAGAGAATGCAGGATAAACTTACTAAATCAAAGTGCATTAAGGTTAGCAGGTATTAATGATTCACCTATAGGACAAAGTGTTTTTGAAATTAATCTTTTTAAAGATATTTTGGAGAATAAAAAAGATAAAGTCTTCCTGCAAGATTCTAAATATTTTAACGAAGAGATTACCTTAAAAAATAAATATGGAAAAAATATAAGCTATAGATATGACATATATCATTTGTTTGACTTTAAGAATAATATAAGAGGAGCTATTCTTAGTATTGATGATATCACAAAAGAATTTAAACTGAAGGAAAAGATGTTTGAAAAAGAAAAAAATCAGGCGTTTAATCAAATTATAGCAGGAATGGCTCATGAAATCAGAAATCCGCTTACTTCAATAAAAGCATTTGTAGAGCTTATACCTATAAAAAGAGACAATGTGCAGTTTCAAAACCAGTTAGCTGAATTTGTGCCAAAGGAAGTTGATCGTGTAAATAACCTTATTACAAGTTTGATTGACTATGCAAAGCCTAAAATAAAAAATATGGAGAATGTAATAGTAAAAGATATTATAAATTCCTGCACGATTTTACTTATGCCCATGGTGCAAAACAAGAAAATAATACTGGATATCGATATAGAAGATGACTTGGTTATAAAAGCAGATATTGATCAATTAAAGCAAGTGCTTATAAACATAATTATTAATGGCTTTGAATCAATGGGTGAAAAGCTAAAGTCTGATATAGCTGCTGACAAAAAGCTGCATATGCAAATAAAAGCATGGAAAGACGAGTGGCGTGTTTTCGTACAATTTACTGACGAAGGTGTGGGCATGGATAAAGATGAAATCAAGAAAGCAACAGACCCATTCTTTACAACTAAAGCAAGCGGTACAGGATTAGGCTTGTATATTACTAAGCAATATGTTGAAGAAAATAAGGGAACTATGACTATAGAAAGCGTTAAGGCTGAGTACACAAAAATAACATTGAAATTTGAGAGGTAAGTTATGAAAAAAAGTGTTTTAATAATAGACGATGAACTTGGAATATGTACTTCTCTGACACTTGCACTAGAGGATATATACAATGTGAAGGCTACTGTAAATGCATCAGTTGGTCTTGGTTATCTAAAGGAAGAATGCTTTAATGTATGCCTTTTGGATCTTAGAATTGGTGAGCATAATGGAATAGATGTTTTAAGTGAAATTAAAAAGATTGATAATAACATTGTTGTAATTATAATGACTGCCTATGGTACAATAGATTCCTCTGTAGAAGCTATTAAGAAGGGGGCTTACACATACCTTACAAAGCCTCTAAAAATAAGCGAGCTATATATACTTATAGAACAAGCTCTAGAATATCAACAGCTGAATGAAAAGGTGGAATACTTAAATCAAGAGCTGGAAAACAAGTATGTGTATAATGGCATTATAGGCAGGAGTCCTTCGATGAAATCGGTTTTTAAACTGATAAACAAGCTAAAGGATGTAGATACAAACGTCGTTATAACAGGTGAGAGCGGTACGGGTAAAGAACTGGTAGCAAGAGCAATACATTACTCGGGCAGAAGGAAGAAGGAGTACTTTGAAGAAGTAAATTGTGCAGCTATTCCGGAAGGTCTTTTGGAAGAAGAATTATTTGGACACAAAAAAGGTTCCTTTACAGGTGCGATAGAAGATAAAAAAGGCAAGTTTGAATACGCAAACAATGGAACTATCTTTTTAGATGAGATAGGAGACATGCCATTTTCGCTGCAGGCCAAGCTTCTTAGAGTTATACAGCAAAAAGAATTTACTCCCATAGGAAGCAATGAGAAGAAAAAGCTGAATATAAGAATAATAGCAGCAACTAATAAGGACTTAAAAGCTATGGTGGAACATGGAGAGTTTAGACAGGATTTATATTTTAGACTAAATGTAATAGAGATAAATTTACCCTCACTGCGAGAAAAAAAGCAGGATTTGCCATTGCTATTTGTTCATTTCATACAACAGTATAATCAAGAACTGAATAGGAATATAAAAGGTTTGTCGAAAGCGGCAGAAAGAAAGCTGTTAGATTATAATTACCCAGGAAATATAAGAGAACTTGCAAATATATTTGAGTATGCCATGGTATTATCCAACGGAGATATAATTGAAGTTGGCGACCTTCCAGAGGAAATAAAAAGGTATAAGGCGGAAGCGGCAAATGGTGATAACTTGTTTACTGAGGATTTAGCAGGTCTGTCAATGAAGGAAATTGAAAAAAGAGTTATAAAATTTAACCTGCAAAAAAATGGAGGACACAAAAAAGCAACTGCCGAGGCTTTAGGCATAAGTGAAAAAGGTTTAAGAAATAAAATCATAGAGTATAAAATTTCAGACTAGAAAGTTTATAAGTAAAGCGGTAATTTTTACTGAGGCAGTAAAAATTACCGCTTTAATATATCAGAGATAAAAATAAATTATTAGTAAAGCATCATATAAATATAAAATTTGAAATATTTTATTAACGCTAACTCAAGTAATAGCAAGAGATAAGATAAAAAATCTAGTTATTTTTTTTATTGTTTTGTCATTAAATCGTAATTTGGCATAATCATTGCGTATATAAAGATATGAATCTACATTTTATAATTATGAGGTGAAGCTATGTACAAGATGAAAGAAATGAGTTGGACAGAGTTTGATAAAAGAAGGAAAGAAACAGACTTAGCAATTATACCGTCAGGTGCAATAGAAGTATATGGACCTCAACTGCCACTAGGAACAGATACTCTAGTAGCAGAAGAAGTATCTATGTTATTGGCAAAACGCTTAAATGCAATAATAGGACCTACGGTAGAGGCAGGAGAATCCTTTGGACTAGGAGAGTTCCCAGGAACAATTGTAATTAGACCAGAAAGCTTTAAATGCTATATGGAGGATATCTTCTCAAGCTTAATAAAATGGGGTTTCAAGAGATTTTTATTTTTGAATACACATGCTGGAAACACTCCAATAATTAGTCAGATTTGCAGAGAATATCAACGCAAATATGGTGTAAAATGCGTACAAATAGATTGGTGGAGATTTGTGCAGCCAAATGGACTTGATATTTTTGAAAACCAAGGCTATATGGCACATGGTCATGCAAGTGAATGCGGAACCTCTGTTATGATGCATTTAAAACCTGAACTGGTTGATATGAGTAAATTGTTAAAGGCATATCCAAAAAGTACTAAGCACTATACAGAATACACAGACTTTATTAAGTATCCTCCCTTTGAGCAGCTAACCGATATAGGTTCTGTTGGAGATTCAACAGTTGCAACTGCTGAAAAAGGGCAGAAACTGGTTGAAAAATGCGTAGATAGAATAGTGAAATATATAGAAATGGAATTCTAAGAAATAACTATTTAGAGTAAAGGAGAACAATATGAGGAAGTATTTAATAGCAGTTATTCAGTTGGATACTCAGCACAACAAGGGCGAAAACTTAAAGGTAATCACTTCATTTATTGATGAAGCGGCTTCAAAAGGAGCTAAGCTTGTAGCATTACCAGAGATTATGAATTGCATCGGAATTAATGAAGGTGAAGGCGGAGATGCAGAGACTATCCCAGGCTATACAACAGAATTGCTTATGAAAAAAGCTGTAGAACACAATATCTGGATACATTGTGGAAGTATAATAGAACAAAACCCAGAAAGTGGAAACCCTTATAATACAACGGTTTTAATAGATAACAAAGGACAAATAGTAAGCAAATACAGAAAATTGCATATGTTTGATGTAGAGCTTAGCAATGGTGTAGTAGTTAAAGAGTCAGACACCAAGGCACCAGGCAAAGAAATAGTAACGATAGATACGGAGCTTGGTCATTTTGGTTTTTCTATCTGCTATGATATAAGATTTCCTGAACTGTTCAGAATAATGACCTTGAGGGGTGCTCAAATTATATTTACACCTGCAAATTTTACATTAGGCACAGGAAAAGATCATTGGGAGCCAATTTTAAGGACAAGAGCAATAGAAAATGGCTGCTATATAATATCACCAGGACAAATTGGCAAGAAAACCTCCTTTGATGCATACGGAAAGAGTATGGTTGTTGACCCTTGGGGCAACGTTATAGCAAAAGCCAGTGATAAGCCTTGTGTAATATTAGCAGAGATTGATTTAGATTATTTGGACAAAATCAGATATCAGATACCAGCGTTGAAGAACAGAAGAGCAGATGTCTATGATATAAAGGAATGTAAATAATTATTTTTCAAATAAAACAACGATTGGAGTAGAAAAATGGAACTTTCTAAAGAGATTATTGATAGATTTATGAAGGTAGATCCAGCTCAAATAGGGCATCACATAAAAGGTGGATATATGAATCCTAGAATAAAACCGATTTATAAGTCAGCAAAACTCGTAGGTCCAGCATTTACTGTAAGAATGCCACTTAATGACTCTGCAATATTATATTATGCAATGAAGCGGGCTCCTAAGGGCTCAGTTATAGTTATAGATAGAGCTGGAGATGACATTTATGCATGTACAGGAGAAATAGTTGCTACCGCAGCAAAGTGCCTTGGTCTTGCAGGCATAGTTATTGATGGACCAGCAACAGATTCAATTGCAATAGAAGCAATGCAATTTCCAGTGTTTTGCAGTGGATTATCTCCTGTTACGACTACTCTTTTAGGCATTACAGGAGAGTACAATGTACCCATACAATGTGGAGGAGCGGTGGTAAACACTGGCGACATAATATTTGGTGATGCTGACGGAGTAATAGTGATTCCACCTGAAAATTATGAAGTGCTCCTTGAAAAGGCAGAAGCTGCAACAAGAGGAGAAGTTGAAACCAAAAAAAGGCTTGCAGCAGGTGGATATATTGGTACAAATGTAGATAGATTAATTGAAACAGATATAATGGCATTGATTGCTGAATTGAAAAAATTTAACTAGAAATAAAATTAGAAGGTTGCCTTATGCGCATAGGGTAACAGAACAATGATTTATTAAAGCCATGGCGAAATACAAAGAAAAGTACAAATTATAGGAGGATGTATATGTATAAAAGAAAAATTAGTTTAATTTTAAGCTTGATTTTAATCCTTTCAGTGGTATTGACAGCATGTTCCGGTGGTGGTAGCAATAATGACAAAGCTGCTAATAATGGAAGTACCATAAAAGACAGTATTAACTTTAGCATACTATCTGAGCCTGCAACATTAGATCCAAAGTCCACCAATGATAGCACAGCTCAAATGGTTCAATATCAGATATTTGATACTTTAGTAAGAGAAGAGAAGGATGGAAGCTTAGTACCATCACTAGCAGAAAGCTGGAAAATCTCAGAAGATGCAACAGAAATAGTTTTTAATTTGAGAAAAGATGTTAAGTTCCATAATGGTGATGTTATGACAGCAGAAGACGTAGCGTTTTCTATAAATAGATCCATAGAATCTGCATACACATCAAAAATGACAAACACTATGAAATCAGCAGAGATTGTAGATGCGAACACAGTTAAGCTTATACTTAAATACCCTTATGGAGCGATACTAGGAGCATTATCATCAGCTAACCTTGCAATAGTAAATAAAAAAGCAGTAGAGGCTGATCCAGAAGGTTTTGCAAGAAATCCAATCGGAACCGGTGCTTATATGTTTAAGGAATGGAAAAATGGAGAAAAGATAATATTTGAAAGCTTCCCTGATTATTTTAGAGGACAAGCTGCTATAAAAAATCTTTCCTTTAGAATTATAACAGATGCAAGTACAGGCGTTGTAGCCCTTGAAAACGGTGAGACTGACATTATGGACACACCACCTAAGAGTGAAAGAAAGAACTTAATTGAAAACAAGGATTTGACATATTATGAAGCAGACCAAGCTTGTTACTATCTAATAGCCTTCAACAATAAGGAAGGGATATTTAGCAACAAAAAGGTTAGAGAAGCTGTAAGCTATGCTGTAGACAGAGAATCAATTATTTTAGGTGCAATAGAAGGAGTGGGAATTCCTGTAGAAGCAGCAATGGTTCCAGTTGTTCCACAATATCCGGAGGGCTTTAAAGCAAATCCTTATGATCCTGAAAAAGCAAAAGCATTACTTGCAGAAGCAGGATATGCTGATGGTTTTACAGTTAAAATGAAAACTATACAATCACCTACTTATACAAAGCCTACTGAGGTTATACAAGAACAATTAAGAAATATCGGTATAACAGTTGAAATAGAAATAATGGAAAGAGGAGCATATTTAGCTGATGTTACTACAGACGCAAATTATGATATCACTTTCTGGGCAATACCTATAACTGTACTTGATGCAGACTTTGCAGCATACTCAGCTTTCCACAGCAGTATGACTGGCGGAGCAGGAAACTTTACAGAAGTTAATATACCTGAATTAGATAAGCTGTTAGAACAAGGAAGAGTTTCTCAATCTGAAGAAGAGAGAAAAGAAATCTATTTAAAGGTTGCAGAAATTGTTAAAGAAGAAAGTGTTCTAGTACCATTATTTACTGGTAAGAGATGCATTGCTGCAAATAAGGATTTAAAAGGCGTGCAGGCTAGTCCAGTATTGAAATACTATATCTTTGACTATGCGTGGTAAGATCCTCCCGATATAAATTCCACATTTATACATTCAAGCAGACTAGAATCTGCTTGAATGTATAAAAAATCACAAATGTGATACCTAAGTCAATTAATAAATTTTATCATATAAATAATTGAATTTTTATGACTATCCACTTCCTCAAATATTCTATATTAGTTTATAAGCTACGAGCTTTATAGAGATTATAAGCTTATACAACGGCGAAATAGGAGGTAAAATGTTAAAATATATTGGAAAAAGATTTTTGATGATGATTCCCGTAATACTAGGAATATCTCTGATATTATTTATGGTTATGAATTTAACACCAGGAGACCCTGCAAGACTAATATTAGGTGAAAACGCATTGCCTTCTGATGTAGCACAGTTAAGAGAAGAAATGGGACTAAACGATAATTTTGCAGTTAGATATGTAAATTATGTAAAGGATGCACTGAGAGGGGATCTTGGTAAATCCTATAGAACAAATATACCTGTAGCAGAAGAACTGTTCACTAGGTTCCCTACTACCTTAAAGTTAGCCTTTTGGGGTATGACAATAGCTGTACTGATTGGGATACCCATAGGGATTATTTCAGCAGTAAAGCAATACTCCATAGTAGACGTTATGAGCTTGGGAGCAGCTCTTATATTAACCTCAATACCAGGTTTTTGGTTGGGTTTAATGCTAATACTTTTATTCTCCTTAAAGCTGGATTTGCTGCCTGCTACGGGAATAGATACCTGGCGAAACT
Organism: uncultured Clostridia bacterium; assembly: GCA_942492835.1. Lineage (GTDB taxonomy): Bacteria > Bacillota > Clostridia > Lutisporales > Lutisporaceae > GWB2-37-7. The sequence goes on from OW818645.1 coordinate 3,528,504, forward strand.
TCATAATGCCAGCTATAACACTTGCAGCGGCTACCATGGCAACCTTAATTAGAATGACACGTTCAACAATGCTTGAGGTTATAAGACAGGACTATGTAAGAACTGCAAGAGCAAAAGGAGCAGGAGAAACTAGAATAATATTAAAGCATGCTTTAAGGAATGCGTTGCTGCCTGTAATAACTTTAATTGGTATAAATTTTGGGATTCAACTGGGTGGAGCGATCATAATTGAAAGCGTTTTTGCGATGCCTGGACTAGGAAGCCTAATGATAACTTCGGTTAGAATGAAGGATGCGCCTATGGTAATGGCTTCAGTACTATTTGTTGCTATTGTAGCAGGTATTGTAAATTTAATTGTAGATATTTTATATATGTACATTGATCCAAGAATAAAATCACAATATGTAAAAAGTTAGTAGGTGGAATATATGATGAAACTAAAAGTATTATCCCAAAAAACAAAAAAAAGAAGCCAATTAAAATCAATTTTATTTAGGTACAGAAAAAACAAGCTGGCTATGTTTGGTCTTATTATGTTAGTGATTATGATACTTATTGCGATATTTGCAAACTTTATTTCAGATTATGAGATGGATGCAATAAGACAAAACATGAAGGCTAGACTTATGACACCTAATATAGAACATATTTTTGGCACAGACCAATATGGAAGAGATTTATTTGCAAGAGTAATATTTGGAGCGAGAATTTCGCTGTTTGTAGGTATAGTCACCATTGCAATTGCGTTAAGCATAGGTGCTGTAATAGGTGCTTCGGCAGGCTATTATGGAGGTATGATAGATAACATACTTATGCGTATAATGGATGTACTATTAGCAATACCATCAACTATTTTAGCTATAGCAATTGTTGCTTCGTTGGGTCCGGGTTTGATGAATTTGCTTATAGCTTTGAGTATTTCGAGGATACCACAATTTGCAAGGGTAGTGCGTTCAGCTATTTTATCAATAAAGGGACAAGAATTTATAGAGGCTGCAAAAGCTTGTGGTACAAAAGACAGCAGAATAATATTAAAGCATATATTACCTAATGCAATAGGTCCAATAATTGTTCAAGCTACCTTGACAATGGCGACAACAATATTGACTATAGCAGGATTAAGCTTTATAGGACTCGGAATTCAGCCTCCTACACCGGAATGGGGTTCTATGTTGTCAGATGGCAAGGAACAAATGAGGTATTATCCTTATTTAGTAGTAATACCTGGAATAGCTATTATTCTGTCAGTCATGTCATTAAATCTTATAGGTGATGGACTAAGAGATGCTCTTGATCCTAGATTAAAAAACTAATAGTAATACAAAGTTTAGGAGTGATATTGTGACAGAGAAATTACTTGAGATAAATGATTTGTATGTAGTATATGAAACGGATGATGCAAATGTATTTGCAGTTAATGGACTAAACCTTTCGATAAACAAAGGAGAAACTCTAGGGCTAGTTGGAGAAACAGGAGCAGGGAAAACAACCATGGCTTTAAGTGTTATGAAGCTATTGCCTTCAAAAATTGGCAGAATCGTAAGTGGACATATTCAAATGGAAGATGTTGATATTACCAAAGCAACTGAAGCTGATATGAGATTAATTAGGGGAGAAAGCATTTCTATGATATTTCAAGACCCTATGACAAGCTTAAACCCTATACTAACTATAGGGGATCAAATAGCTGAGGCTATAGAGCTTCATAAAAAAGGTATTAGTAAGCAAGAAATATCAGATCGTGTTGATGAAATATTGCAGCTGGTTGGATTACCCAAAGAAAGAAAGACTGATTATCCTCACCAGTTTTCAGGTGGAATGAAGCAAAGAGTAGTTATAGCTATAGCATTAGCTTGTGAACCAAAGCTGCTTTTGGCAGATGAGCCTACTACTGCTTTGGATGTAACTATACAAGCACAAGTATTGGAAATGATGAAGGATCTAAAGGATAAGTTAAATACAGCAATGATTTTGATAACACATGATTTGGGCGTTGTAGCTCAAACCTGTGATAGAGTTGCAATAATGTATGCAGGTGAAATAATTGAAGTAGGTACTGCGAAGGATATATTTGAGGGGGAAAAACATCACCCCTACACTGATGGACTTTTTGGTTCTATACCTGACATGACAAAAGTGACAAGACGACTTAATCCTATTGATGGCTTGATGCCTGATCCTACAGATTTGCCAGATGGCTGCAAGTTTCATACGCGTTGTCCAAAATGCATGGAATTATGTAAAACTGTAAGTCCCGCAAACAATGCAGACAATACTCATACTATTAAGTGTCACCTGTATGCAAATAGCAAATAGTTCTCATGCATTTGTCATGAAAATTTATGATGAAAGGATTAAATAAATGAGTGTGCCTTTAATTCAAACAAAAGACTTAAAAAAATACTTCAAAACTTCAAAAGGCGATCTTCATGCTGTTGATGGTGTAAATCTTTCCATAGATAAGGGTAAAACACTTGGTGTAGTTGGGGAGTCAGGCTGCGGTAAGTCCACACTTGGCAGAGTCATGCTGAGACTTTTGGATGCAAGTGGCGGAGAAGTATTATTTGAAGGTAAAAATATATTAAATTACAATAAAAAAGAAATGTTTAAAATGAGAAAAGAGATGCAGATAATATTTCAAGATCCTTATGCATCATTGAACCCTAGAATGACTATAAGCGAGATTATAGCAGAGCCTATTTATGTATGTAAAACAATAACAAACAGAAAAGAAATTGACAAAAAGGTTAGCGATCTAATGGAAACCGTAGGTCTTGCTGACCGTTTTATGAACACCTATCCTCATGAATTGGACGGAGGCAGAAGACAACGTATAGGTATAGCAAGAGCACTAGCACTAGATCCTAAGTTTATCGTATGTGATGAGCCGGTATCAGCGCTAGATGTATCTATTCAAGCTCAAATATTGAATCTGCTTATGGATTTGCAAGAACAGCGAGGACTGACTTATATGTTTATTACTCATGATTTGAGTGTTGTAAAACATATAAGTCAGGAAATCGCGGTAATGTATCTGGGACAATGTGTGGAGAGAGCTTCGTCAGAAGAATTGTTCAAAGTACCACTTCATCCATATACACAAGCCTTGTTAAATGCAATTCCAGTACCTAGCTTAAAAGGTAATATAAAGATGAAGAGCATTATAAAAGGCGAATTAACAAGTCCGATTAATCCCAAGCCAGGTTGCAGATTTGCTGCAAGATGTCCAATGGCAAAAAGTATTTGTACAGAAAAAAATCTTCAACTGAAAGAAATTGAAACAGGACACTATGTTGCTTGTACTTTATATGAATAATATTTTATAGAAAATAATTGGAAGCATAATATGCCATGATGACATATTATGCTTCTTTTTTACGCATATATGTCAATTATTGTACAAGCATTTATATAAAGCTTCTTATATTTATTATCATTCTAAATAAACTAACGCTTATTGGATAAAAAAAATATAGAGAATATGCAATTACATATTGACAAGTATAATTATACATTATATATTATAATTATGCGTTAATGAAGACTTGAAGAAAAAGTGGACTTTGAGGTTGTTTTAAACTTTGTTGTCTGTTTTGTCGTATTATGAAAAGCTTATAAATGAGAGCGTTGCATGAATTTAACTTAGAAAGGAGGTAGTGCAAATATAAGATATGTATGTATGTACTTGGATGAAATATGATTAATTTTCTGAAAAGGATTATTTAAAAAAGTATATATATGCAATGATGAGTATAAAATTCATAGGTCAAATATTACATGCAAGTTAAAAATTATAAAAAGGTATCTATTATTAAGGGGGAAATTTATATGAAAAAAAGTTTTTTTAAAAATGTAGTAGCAGTTATTCTTATGTTTTCACTAATATTTACACTAAGTGCATGTAGTGCAAAGGCAGATAATGCAGGCACAACAGGAGATAAGCAAGAACCAGTATCAAAGCTTGAAAAGATAAAAGCTAAAGGTAAGATTGTTCTGGGTACATCTGCTGATTATCCACCTTATGAGTTTCACAAAGAAGTATCAGGCAAAGATCAAATTGTAGGCTTTGACATTGATATAGCAAAAGCAATTGCAAATGACTTAGGTGTCGAGCTGGAGATAAAAGACATGAAGTTTGAAGGCTTGTTGGCTGCACTAGTAGTTGATGATATTGATTTTGTTGTTGCAGGTATGGTTCCAAAAGAAGAGAGAAAGCAAAGCGTTGATTTTTCCACTCAGTATTATCAAGCAGAGCAAAGCGTACTAATTAGAGCGGAGGATGCTGATAAAATTAAATCCATTGCTGATTTAAAGGGATTGAAAATTGGTGTACAAAAATCAACTATTCAAGAGGATGTTGCAAAAGAAAAGATAGAAGCAGCAGAAATAAAGTCATTAAGCAAAATTACAGATTTAGTGCTTGAGCTGAAAAACAGTAAGATTGATGCTGTTGTACTGATAGCTCCAGTGGCAAATGCATATACAAACAACAACAAGGATCTTGTTGTTCCAGAAATTTCTTTAGGTATAGAAGATGGAGTTGCCATTGCTATAAATAAAGGGAACAGCGAACTTTTAGACGCTATAAACAAATCCCTAGACAAAATGATAAAAGCAGGCACTATTGATAAGTTTATTGAGGATGCAACATTATTATCTGAGTAAGCTTAATTGATTAACAAAACATATAATATCCATGAATAGGAGGTCTAAGAGGTGAATTTTTCATTTTTACGCGAATATTATGGCTTCTTTATAGATGGAGCCACTATAACCTTATTCTTATCTTTCTTTGGAGTAGCTCTTGGGATAATACTAGGAGTGCTACTGGCTCTTATGAAGCTATCAAAGAACTTACTGCTAAAGACCTTTTCTTCCTCCTACATTGAGCTGGTGAGAGGAACGCCGCTTCTGGTACAGCTATATATAATATATTATGGACTTCCAAGACTGTTAGGAGTGGATTTTGGCGATATTACCCTAGGTATTATTGCTATTTCATTAAACAGTGCGGCATATGTAGGTGAAATAATTCGAGCAGGGATTCTGTCTATAGATAAAGGTCAGATGGAGGCAGCTCGTTCCTTGGGAATGTCTCATAAAATGGCAATGATTTATATAATCATACCTCAAGCATTTAAGAATATACTTCCTGCTCTGGGAAACGAGGTTATTGTACTTATTAAAGAATCATCTATTGTATCTGTAGTAGGCATACATGATTTGATGTATAATGCGGATACAATAAGGGGTAATACTTATCTGCCCTTTGAGCCTTTGATTATTGCAGCAGCTATATATTTTACTATAACCTTTATACTTTCAAAGTTGTTAGGTTTATTGGAAAGGAGGATGAGGGCTGGTGATTCAAGTATCTAATCTTCAAAAAAAGTTTAAAGATTTGCATGTATTAAAGGGTATTGATTTAAAGATAGAGCAGGGTGAGGTTGTGGTGGTGATTGGACCTAGCGGCTCTGGCAAAAGCACTTTTTTAAGATGCCTTAACCTTCTTGAAACACCCACAGCTGGGGAAGTTATCTTTGAGGGAGTCTCTATTACAGATAAACATAATGATATCAACAAGCTTCGTGAAAAGATGGGTATGGTTTTCCAGCAGTTTAATTTATTCCCTCACATGACAGTTTTACAAAACATTACCTTAGCACCTATAAAGGTCAAAAAGCTGACAAAGGAAAAGGCTGAGGAGATTGCCTTTGGACTTCTAAAACGAGTAGGCTTGGAGGATAAGGCTAAAGCTTATCCCAAGCAGCTATCAGGAGGTCAAAAGCAAAGAGTGGCAATAGCAAGAGCACTTGCTATGTCTCCTGATGTAATGCTTTTTGATGAACCTACATCGGCACTAGATCCAGAGATGGTAGGTGAGGTATTGGATGTTATGAAAAAATTAGCTTCAGAGGGAATGACTATGGTAGTAGTAACCCACGAAATGGGCTTTGCAAAGGAAGTTAGCAACAGGGCATTGTTTATGGATGAAGGCATAATCGTTGAAGAAGGGTGTCCAGAAGAGCTTTTCAACAACCCTAAGCATCCAAGAACAAAAGATTTCTTAAGTAAAATATTGAAAAATTGAATGCATGCAAATTTTCTCATAAAAAAGAAGCTTGAATCATTGAGATTCAAGCTTCTATATATGTACTAACCATGTTGGCATATTTGGCGGGGGTATGTGGGAATCGAACCCACCCGCGAGGCTACTAACCCCGTATACAGGTTTTGAAGACCAGAGGGCACACCAGCACCCATCTACCCCCATGTGTTTTAATTATTGACACTTAATTATTATAACATACAAGTTATTTGCTTTCAATTTTAATTTACATAATAAAAACCGAAAATCAACTCAGTAAAAGTTGTTTCGGTTAATAAAGCATTTTATATAACACTTCTTTACTTATTGATACTTATTGATTTGCATATTGTTTGCCATTTCCTGCTTCATTTGATTTATTATTCTTCTAACCATTTCGCCTCCAACTTTACCACAGTCCTTGGAAGTGAAATTGCCTTTATCTTCAATAGAAAAGTTAATTCCTAGATCTGATGCCACTTGTGTTTTGAAACTATCTAAAGCATTTTTTGCTTCAGGAACAAGTATATTTGTTCTTGATTTGCTTTTGCGTACACCTTTTATTGTTTTAAATGTTATATCTGTGTTTCTATCCACATAAAACACCACCTTTCAATATTAGTATTCTATGGAACGAGAAAATAATAAGTTGTAAATATAGTCGGAAAAAATATTAAGTTACAAAATAGCTTTTTTAAACTAATATAGTTAAAATATATAAAATTAAAGGCAAAGTGACAATAGAAAGTGATGTTGTGATAAATACACCTACAGATGCAAAGGTAGGATTTACGTCAAATTCCTTTGCGAAAATTGAGTTTGTCGCTGCGACAGGCATTGCAGCCATTAAGGTACAGATAGCAATAACGGTATCATTAAAGCCTATTGCTTTTAATATCAAAGCTGTACAAATAGGTATCACTAGAAGCTTCATAAGTGATACCCAATAAACCTTCCAATCTCCAAAAAGCTTTTTTATATTAACGTCTGCGATAAGAGAGCCTATCAAAAGCATGGATAATGGAGTAGTCATTTTACCTGTTAAGTCCAGCGCTGTAAATATAGGTGCTGGTATACGAATTTGCATTATAAAAATCAGTACTGCAAACAAAGATGAAATTGTTCCAATATTGATTAGATTTTTAAAATTAATTTTGCTTTTGCTGTTATAAAGCATAATCCCATAAGTCCATTGGAAAACTGTAAAAACAAGATTTACTATAGAGGTATAAAATACTCCGATATCTCCATATAATGCCTTTGCTAAGGGATATCCCATAAAGCCTACGTTTGCAAAGACTAATAATGAAATATATACATGGGATGTAGCTCTATCGAATTTAAATAAATTTGAAGTAAGCATACTTATTGCTATAATAACTCCATAAGATGCCAAGGTGATTATAAATATATTAATTATATTTGGCATAATGTCGCTGCTGTACTGTATTGAAGATGATGCAAGAACAAGAGCAGGTAGTGCAATTTTTATTAGTAATGTAGAAATTGACTTTTCTACGGTTTCTGTAATAATATGTTTCTTTTTGGCGATTATTCCTAAAAACATTATTATTAACAAAATTAGTATCTGATTTGCTGCTGAAATAAAATCCATTTTTCCACCTCTAATTCATGAAATAAATATTCTGTACTAATTCTTTTATGGGGGTATATATATCACACAAAACAATTTTCATTTATATAATGTGAATTATCATAATATATATTTCATATATATTATGTATACAAATTAGTACATTATTTAGTATACCATATTCGTCAAAGAAGGTGATATTATGAACGATAAATTTCATGAAACTTTTTATGATGAAATATTTTGTAAGGATATAAAGGTAATGATTGAGATGATTTCTTCTTTGAGCAGCTCTTATAGATTACTTGTGGGAGGAGCAGAGGAGTTTAATCGTATAGCTTTAGTAAGTAAGCATGATGCTAAAGAAGCTATAGATAGAGCTGATGAATTAGGGGATGTAATAGATGATATAGAGCATGAGCTGAAGAAATTAGTTCAATTGTATCTTAAAGAGATATCATGTAAGACTGAAGTGCAGCAGATATACAGAAGTAAGCAATCTGAAGCTGATTTGGGTAACAAATAGGATGCAGAATATTCTGCATCCTATTTGTTACAATACTTTCAAGCTTTCAATAGCAAAATCCAAAGCAGCTTGTATATCACCTTTGCCACCGCCTTGTGCAGCTTTACTGCTTCCTCCGCCCTTACCGTTAATTTTGGGAAGTATAGATTTTAGAAGCTTATTCATATCAATCTCAGTATTATCTGAACGAGTAAAAATAAGCTGTGAAGCTTCGTTGCTTGTAGCTAAAAGAGCAATGTGTGAAGCATCAGATACAATTATCTGTGCAATTAGCTTTATTTCATTGAAGTCACGGTTTTCAAAAACCTTACTAATAACCTTTAAATCACCAATCTCAATGCTATGCTCCATTAAACTATGTGCATCATAGCTTACGAGCTCATTTCTAAGTTGGCTTACTTGTTTTTGCAAACCTTTATAATCTTCAGTAAATTTTAAAAATGCTTTTTCTATATCCTGCTCAGAAGTTGATAGATAAGTACCAAGTTTGTTTATTACAGCATTTTTATAGCTATAGTCCTTTAAGGCACTTCTTCCGCATATGAATTCAAATTTATAACTGTTTTTTAATTTTTCCCATCTTTTGATCTTTATAATTCCAATTTCACCAGTGGCTTTTACATGCGTTCCACCGCAGGGGGAGCAATCGCAACCTTCGATATCCACAATTCTTATATTACTTGTTACCTTTGGCTGTTTTCTAAGAGGAAGTAAAGTTAATTTGTCCTTGTCAATGATATCTGTGCTAACTAGATGATTGTTATATATCATGCAGTTAGCCATTTCCTCTATATGCTCTGCCATGCTGGCATCGAAGCTTTCTATATCTATTTCTATTGTCACTGTGTCCTTTCCAATATGGAAGCTGCTGCTCTCTCCTTGATAGAGCTTATAAAAACAAGCAGATAGTATATGCTGACCACTGTGCTGCTGCATGTTATAAAACCTAGTGTCCCAGTCTATTTTGCAGCTTGCAGTGCCTAGCCCTAATTTATTGTCAGCTATATGAAGGATTTTATTATCTTTTTCTATTACATATGAAATTCTGACGTTATTTATTGTACCTATATCAGAGGGCTGCCCTCCGCTTTCAGGGTAAAAATACGTTTCATCCATTATGATAGCGTATTTGTCTTGATAAGGCAGAGTTTCAATTATATTTGCTTGAAACTCTGTTAAATATGAATCAAAATAATATAGCTTTTGTGTACTCATTTTTACCTCCAGAATTAGACTTTACATATAGTTTATCATTATTTACAAATTTTTTTCAATTGTCTATAGCAAAACAACATAAAAATAATAAGTACAAGGTTTTACTTATATACATATTATATATTGCAGAATAGGATTTTCTATTATAATTCTTGCAAGGAGGGGTTAACATGCAGGTTAATGAATCTATTATAATACCTATAATTATTGCAGTTGTAGAACTTGCCAAAGGCTTAGGCTTGCCTCAAAAATTTTCTGCATTAGTATCTGTATTTATAGGCATAGTAATAGGAGTGATATACTTTTATCCTATTGACATTAAGTACGGAATATTCCAAGGTGTGGTTTTTGGTTTGACAGCCTCTGGTTTATATTCAGGTACTAAAAATACCATTCAACAAATGAAAAATGGCAATAAATGAAATAATACTGATATAAAAAAGTAATCTCATATTTTATTGGTAAAGGGACTGTAAAAATAATACAAATTTTAATAATGATTTTGGTAACTGTGATCTACTAATTAGAAAAACATGGAATTATTGTAGAAAATATGATACAAATTGTAAAACATATTTGTAAACAGTTCTCATTAATTTTAGAGTATACAATGTTTAGAGAGAAACGTATAACAAAGCTAGAAAAACAACAATTTAATTCCAGTATACAAATATCCTTCTAGGAGCAAATTAAACTTAGGAGGTGTATAAATATGAGCCATGCAATAAGACATGAAAACGAAACTCAAAGAAGACAAACAGGTACAGGATTCATAGGATTTGCAGTGAGATTTGTAGTAGCTGCTCTTGTTTTATGGGTAACTTCATATTTGATAAATGGCTTTGATATAAGAGGTGGCGTTGTTCCTATATTGGTTGCTGCTTTAGTTATATCAGCAGCTGACTATCTTGTCGAAAAGCTCTTTAAAATAGACGCCTCTCCATTTGGAAATGGAATAAAAGGTTTTTTAATATCAGTAGTAATATTATATTTTGCTCAATATTTTGTGCCAGGAATGTCTGTAACATTGTGGGGAGCAATCATTGGTGCATTAGTAATAGGCTTAATTGATGCTATTTTGCCAACCAGAGTAATGTAATGTAAAAGACAGCTGCCTCGGCAGCTGTCTTATATTAAGGGATGACACATAGGTCATCCCTTAATATATATAACCTATTGAAGTATGCATATATTGACAAATTCATAATATTAATTAATAATTGAGTTTATACCTAATCAATTATTTACTTATATTTAATGTAAATCAATGAAATTTGTGCGGTCTATAAGCAGTGGAATATATATCGCACTATTTTATGAATTTTAATTGTTTAGTGCAATATATATACTTTGGAGGGATACTTTTGAAACTAATAGTGCTAGGAAATTATGGACCTTATCCGAAGGCTGGAGGGGCTTGCTCAGGCTTTTTACTAGAATCGGGAAGTCACAAGATTCTCATTGACTGTGGTAGCGGAGTTATTAGCAGATTACAACATTACATTGATATAGAGGAGTTATCTGCAGTTTTTCTATCTCATCTTCACAGTGATCATGCATGTGATATACAAATCTTGGGATACGCGGTAGATATAAAGCTCAAGAAAGGAGATTTAGATAAGCCTATAAAGGTTTACGCTCCTGCAGAGCCAATTGAAGAGTATATGAGAATAGCTGAAAGAACAGCTTTTGAAGTGAATAAAATTAACGAAAATCTTGTGGTAAGAATAGAAGATATAAAAATTACCTTTAAGCAAATGATGCATAGCTATGATAATTACGCAATTTGTATTGAAAAGGATAATAAGAAATTCGTTTATTCTGGAGATACAATGCCAAATAATGAACTTATAGAATTTGCAAAGAATGCAGATTTGTTTTTGTGCGAGGCAGGTTTATTGGAAAGAGATGAAAAGAGTATAAGGGCAATGCATTTAACTGCGAAGGAAGCGGGCGAAATATCAGAAAAGGCAAAGGTAAAAAGATTATTACTTACTCATTTTCTACCATATATCAAAATGGAGCAATATATAAATGAAGCTTCTACTGTTTACAATGGAATGATGGAAATAGCAGGTGAAAACAAATCATATTTTATATAAAATATTCTGGGAAGGAATTAAAATTTATTTATAGAATTAAGTCTGGATTGGTCCAGACTTTTTTATATTTTGAGGAGTGATGCTTTGAATACCCTAATTCCTAAAAAGTATATACTTTTTGCCATAGCATGTGCACTTTATATAGGCTGTATAGTAGGAAGCAGCAAGCTTTACAATGTTTATACCTTTATACCTGCTGTAGTATTTGTATTGCTGCTAGCTTTTATAAATAGGAGAAACAAAAGAAATTTGATAATACCAGTTTTATTGCTTGTGTTGCTTTGGGGTTCTTTTGAATATGGTTTTACTGCATCTACACAAGGTAGTCTAGAACCCTTCACAGGAAGTTCTTTAACTATTTATGGTGTAGTATCTGATGAGCCTGTTAAAACTGAGTATGGTCAAAGGTATACACTAAAAAGTGTGCATTTTGTGGATAACAAAAAGCTTTATAAAAGCAATGAGAAGCTTTTGGTTTATGGCAAGGAAAACATGAATGTTGAGTTTGGTGAAAAAGTTAAAATGGAAGCTGAGCTTGACATAGCAGCAAAAGCAAGGAATTTCGGAGATTTTGATTTTGCTAAGTATTATCAAAGCAAAAATATATTTATGAAGGCTTATCCACAGCAGTTGACTAGACTAGACACTGATAGCGCAGGTATTTTTGGACAGCTGTTTTACAATTGCAGACAAAGGGTAAAGCAAGCGATATATAAAGCAATGCCTGAACGTGAAGCGGCTATACTTTATGGAATATTGACAGGTAGTAAAAGTGAAATAGATGAAGATGTGATGCAGGTATTTTCTATGACTGGACTTGCACATATTTTGTCAGTGTCAGGACTACATATAGGCTTTCTAGTATTAATTATGGGATATTTACTGCAACCACTAAAGTTAAAGGATAAAACAAATAGTATAATTACTTTTTTGGTAGTATTTTTTTATATATTGATTATAGGGGCTCCAGTGCCTGCATTGAGAGCTCTGTTAATGTTTGCTGTTATGTTGGGAGGAAAGATATGGGGGAAAAAATATGATTTAAATTCATCGGCATCATTTTCTGCAATGCTTCTTCTACTATATAATCCGTTGCTGATACATGACCCCAGCTTCATCATATCCTTTGTATGTATATATGCTATAGCTTTTTTGCATCAACCAATAAACAGCAGGCTAAACTTTTTGCCTTCGTGGTTAAGAAGCAGTCTTTCATTGTCTTTAGCAGTCTGGATAGGTATTACGCCTGTACTTATTCATTATTTTAATTATGTATCATTTATTAATATATTATTAAATGTGGCTGCAGTTCCACTTACTTTTCTAATAACTCTGGCAGGCTTTGCAGGCGTGGCTGTAGGTATGGTTTTTCCAGCTCTTTCGGTGTTTATATTTTCTGTTTCGTATTATCTAATAGCTTTGTTGTATTTTATCAGTGAAAAGGCTCTGTTGCTACCATGGACAGGACTCAATGTTCCTTATTTAGGCTGGCACATTTATGTGCTATACTATGTTGCAGTACTGATGATGATTGAGGATTTTTGGGAGCATAAGCTGCTAACTTTTAAAAGACGATATTGTGCAGCTTTGGTAGTAGGTATTGCTATTACATTGGTTATATATGTACTGCCGGGAAAAGCCATAAGGATAAATTATCTAGATGTTGGACAAGGTGATTGCAATGTAATTAGAACTCCCTACCACAAGACAATAGTTATAGATGGTGGTGGAAATGCAGCTTGGCAAAGCGGCAGCTATGATATAGGTAAAAAGATTACAGTGCCAGCTCTTTTGCATCTTGGAGTATGGAGTGTGGATACTGTTATAATTTCTCATATGCATGACGATCATATAGGTGGAGTATTGTCAATTATAGATAGCTTTAAGGTGGACAGGGTGATACTTCCAGAAGTTGAGCAATATGGTGTAGGCGAGTACGCTTCAGAAAACTACAGCAAGCTAATTGAGAAATGCAGGATAAAGAAAATACCTATAAGCTATTTAAAAAAGGGAGATAAAATAGTAGTGGCTAAGGATCTGACATTAAAAATATTAGCACCGGAGAAGCCATATATTAGCAATACAGATTCTGATATAAACAATAACTCTTTGGTTATAAAGCTTGACTTTAAAAACTTTGATGCATTATTTACAGGAGATATTCAGCAGGAGGGTGAACAGAGAATTTTAGAAGAGGATATAAATACTGATGTTTTAAAGGTAGCACATCATGGCAGTGCTTATTCCACTACAAAGGAGTTTCTAGATTTAGTTAAGCCTGAGTTTAGCATTATATCAGTAGGAAAAAATAACTATGGACATCCATCTGATGAAGTGATTGAGCGACTTATGCAAGAAGATAGCACTGTATATAGAACAGATAGCTGTGGAGGGGTAATGTTAAAAACTAATGGACAGAGCTTGAAAATTATCACAGTAAGATAAAATATAAAATTTAATGTGAGATCAGTGTTATATAATATAATTATATATGTAATAGTAGTATAATTAATAAATAATTTTGTAAGGATGTTAAAATATGAGCTATAAAAATTTTTCCAAACAAATAAAAAGTGGAGATATCAAAAGTATATATTTACTATATGGGCATGAAAGTTATCTTTTGGATAAAGCAAAGGAGCTTTTGCAGGAGAATGTAGTTACTGCTTTTCCAGAGTTGAACTATATTATCTTGGATGGAGATACTATAACAGTGGAGCAGCTTCAGAATGCTTGCGAAACTTTTCCATTTGGCTGTGAGAAGAAGCTGGTTGTGGTTAAGCACCCAGGGTTTTTGAAAAGAGCAAACAACAAGAAGGGTGAAGAAGAAGAGGAGGAGCAGTCGGAAGTAGAAAGGGAGCAAAGGCAGGAGGAAAGTCCTAAAAAGGAAGCGGGAGAGCAGAAAAGGTATATGGAATTATTTGGCGACCTTCCTGAGTCCTGTTGTCTGTTGCTTTTGTATTATGGAGAGCTAGGAAAATCAAAAAAGCTATTTGACAGTATAAATAAAAATGGAGAAGTACTTGAATTTACTAGAGTAGATAAGGATGATTTGACAAAGTGGATTAAGAACAATTTTGCAAAGTACAACAAAAAGATAGGCTTTAAAGAACTTGATTACTTTATTACTATGTCAGGCTATACTGATAAGAATTCTGACAAAAATTTATATAATCTGGAAAATGAGATTAACAAGATATCCGCCTTTGTAGGTAGCTCTGATACAGTTACTATAGAGCATATTGAAGCTGTTATGCCCAAAAACTTGGAAAATGATATATTTAAGCTTATAAATAGCTGTGCGGATAGGAAGGTAGCAGACAGCTTGAGTATTCTAAATGATTTGCTTATGCGAGGAGAAGAGATTTTTGCTGTGCTGGCGATGATTACAAAACAAATAAGGACTATGATAGCAGTTGTGGAGTCAAGTAAGAAGGGGATGGATGTCAGAACCGCAGCACTTAAGCTTAAGGTACATGAGTTTTATGCGAAGAACTGTCTTAATTATGGTAAAAAAATAGGCATGAAGGGCTTGGTAAATGCATTAAACAATAGTGTTGAAGTTGAGAACAATGTGAAATCAGGCAAGATGGATAAAAGATTAGCTCTAGAAATGCTTATGATGAATATGTTTGAATAAAATGGAAAAATCCTGACTTAGGTCAGGATTTTTTAATGTAAGGCTGAAGCCTTAATAGTATTCGGCAAAAAATATAAAAGAATCTACCTTTTTAACGCCTTGAGTGAACACTCAAGGCATTATAGTCAGTGATTCTTTTATATTTATATAGCTACGTTGAGCTTTTTTGACAATCTTGATTTTTTTCTAGCTGCTGTATTCTTGTGAAGTGTTCCCTTTGAAACAGCCTTATCTATAAGAGAAGCAACCTTTTGATAATTATCGTGTGCAATAGTCATATCTCCGGTCTTTATAGAATCCTCGTATTTTTTTATAGCTGTTCTTAATGAGGAAATTGCCATCTTATTTCTTCTAGTTTTTAATTTTGTAACCTTTATTCTTTTTAAAGCTGACTTAATATTTGCCAAACCGCTCACCTCCTTCGGTACACAATTGACAAAAGGTATTTTATCATATTGGCGATAAAATTGCAAGATAAATTACCATTTGAGTTCATTGGGATGGGTATATTGAACATGTTATGTATTAACTTTTTATATGTATATAGTTTAAAGACTGTGAATAAAACCAAACAAAATTACAAAAACTTTATACAAAGAGTTAAATTTACAGTCTATATTTATTATTGCAATAAAAGAGAAAATAATCAATATTTATTTTGATAAAAACAGTTTTATGGAGGGAACATAGTGAGAAATGTAAGAACGGATTTAGCTATTGAAGCAAGAGAACTATATGGAAAAGGTGATAAAAGCGATATTCCTGGAGTTGTAGTTGATGTACAGAAGGATGAAGATATTATTATAACAAGGGTCAAGATTGAGGAAGAGGTTGGAGCTCGTATTATGGGCAAGGCAAAAGGTAATTACATAACCTTAGAAGTGCCACGGTTAAGAGAGAATGACAAAGACTTACAGGAGGATGTTACAAGAGCTCTGGCAAAAGAAATTGAGACTGTAATAAAAATTAATGACCGTTCTGTTATACTTGTTGTAGGCTTAGGAAACTGGGATATAACTCCTGACTCTTTGGGACCTAAGGTGGTTGATCATCTGCTGGTAACAAGACATATAAAAGAATACATACCGGATCAAATAGATGAAAGTGTAAGGTCAGTATGTGCAGTGGCACCTGGTGTGCTGGGAGTTACAGGTATAGAAACCGGGGAGATAATAAAGGGAATAGTAGACAGAGTAAAACCTGACTTGGTTATTGCAATCGATGCCTTAGCATCCAGAAAGCTGGAGAGAGTAAGCACAACCATACAGATTGCCGATACTGGAATAAATCCAGGCTCGGGGGTAGGCAACAACAGAAAGCAGCTTAGCAAAGAGACCTTGGGCATACCTGTAATAGCTATAGGAGTTCCGACAGTAGTAGATGCTGCTACTATGGCAAACGATACCATAGATATGGTATTGGATTCGATGATAGAAGGCTCAGATCAAAGCAGCGAGTTTTACAAAGTACTAAAGGCAATGAACAGAGATGATAAATATAAGCTGATACAAGAAGTGCTTTATCCATACTATGGACATTTGATGGTTACACCTAAAGAGGTTGACAGACTGGTTGAAGATATCGCTATAATTATAGCAGATGGCTTAAATGTGGCAATCCACCCAGGCGTAGACACTAAGGATTTAGGAAGATATATTAATTAAAAATTAATAGACCTAATAAAAAAGCTTATTTTTACAGATAAGCTTTTTTGTTGCGTATTCATTAATGCATATCATAAAACTTAAAAAAGTGCATATAAGTTAAATATATGTTTTTAATTAAACATATTACAAAAGCCAATTTTAACTTTATGAACAGTTGAGAAATAGAGAGAGAGGTGTATTTTTTGAGAATACAACATAATATTTTTAGATATATTGCAGTAGCAGCTGCTATTTTTGCATTTATAACAGTAAGTTTTTTATTTGTCAGATGGTTATATTGGAACAACTCTTATAGTGCGTCTCTTGAGGTATTTGATTATACACAGGATATAAATAATATAGAGAAGTATTCGGACAGTTTGTATATAAACATAATAAATAATACTATACCGACAGCTAAGATTTGCTACGAAAGCAGGTATGGACAGAAGCTGCCTAGCTTTGCGACCACAATATCCGATAAGCTGTTTGGTGGGATGAACTTTGATATTAAGAATCCAAAGACTTATTTTAGCTTTGTATTTACGGCCTTCAGCCAATTTGATCCAAGTAATACTCAGGTAGCATGGAACAATGATGGCAAAGAGCTTCCGAATATCACAAATTTTGAGGAAGCCCCTGAGGGAGCTATATACTTTAGTGAAGAGGACGAGTACATGTCTGAAGAAAATGTGAATAAGAGCATAGATGCAAGTTCTGCTGATAACAGTCAAACTACTGATGATTATGAAAATCTTGGAGATCCTGCAAGACTGGAAATAGAGAAAAAGGAGGCTTCTATATTACTGTTGCACACTCATTCAATGGAAAGCTATTCTCCTTTTAATGCCAATAACTATCATTCTCTGAATGATAAGGAAAATGTAGTGCTAGTTGGAAATGTTATGACGAATGTATTGGAAAGTAAATATAAATATAATGTTATACATGATAAAACAAGACATGATAAGGTTTCCTATGGTGATTCCTATATAAATTCTTTAAATACAATAAAAAGCCAATTATCTAAGAATAAATCTATTGAGGTAGTGCTTGATGTACATAGAGATGCTTTTCAAATTAAAAACGAAACAGATGCTAAAAATAAGAAAGCAGAATATACAATAGAAGTAAATGGAAAGAATGCAGCAAGGGTAATGCTTGTAATAGGTAATAAAAATCCTAATTATGCTGAGCTTAAGAAATTTGCAGTATATGTTCAGAAGAAGATGGATAAACTATATCCTGGATTATTCTTTAAAATAGTTACAAAAAATGGCAAGTACAACCAATATTTCAAGGATCATTCCATGCTAATTGAGGTAGGCTGCACACAAAATACCGATAGTGAAGCGAAGTATTCTGCAGAGCTTATGGGTAATGTCATTGGAGAAGTATTAAAAGAACTAGAACAATAAGGTGGGCTATGCAAAAGAGAAGTGAAGTTAATAAAGAAGTTAAGATGCTTTTTTGGATGAAACTGAAAAAAACAGCTATAGTAGTGTTTTGTCTTTTATTCGCCTACAGTGCTATTTATGCTGCGGATGTTACTACTAAGAAGATGTTGAAAAAAGAAACGGAAAATAGATTTGCTATGAAAGTCAGTCTTGAAAACGATGAAATGTTAAGGCTGGATTTAGCTGGAACCAAGCATTATCTAGATGTAGGTGACATTATACAATATCTCAACAAGATTACTGAAAAGACAAAGGGAATTATAGAACAGATAAAGGCAATAAATAAAAAGCTTTAATATAGACTTGTGGGCAGCATCGTATATAGCGGTGCTGCTTTAAAATTATCCTATTATTCAAAAATATATTTGATATTTCATCAATATATAATATATGCTATAATTTATAGGAGTTAGTCGACAATAGCATTAACTACTAATTAATTTATGAGTTTTACATAGATATTTTTAACATGAGAAAACGAAGGAGGAAAGCCTATATGGCAAGTGATAGACAGGTATATATAAGAAACTTTTGTATAATTGCACATATTGACCATGGTAAATCAACTCTGGCTGACAGACTAATTGAAAAGACTGGTGTATTGTCTTCTAGAGAGATGGAAGAGCAAGTATTAGACAATATGGACTTAGAAAGGGAAAGAGGTATAACTATAAAGCTTCAATCAGTAAAGCTTAATTATACAGCAGCGGATGGAAATGAATATATTTTAAATTTGATAGATACACCGGGTCATGTGGACTTTACCTATGAAGTATCAAGAAGCTTGGCAGCATGTGAAGGAGCTATACTGGTAATTGATGCGACACAAGGAATAGAAGCACAGACCTTAGCAAATGTATATTTGGCTCTGGACAATAATCTGGAGCTTTACCCGATAATAAATAAGATTGACCTTCCCAGTGCAAATCCTGAATTAGTAAAAAAGGAAGTTGAAGATGTAATAGGCTTGGATGCATCTTATGCTGCTTTGGTTTCTGCAAAGGAAGGCATAGGAATAGCAGAAGTGCTTGAAGGTGTTGTAAAGTATATACCTGCTCCTACAGGAGATGAAGATAAGCCTCTTAAAGCTTTGATATTTGACTCGTACTATGATAGCTATAAGGGTGTCATAGCCATAATAAGAGTGATAGATGGGGAGCTAAAGCCTGGAACCAGAATGAGAATGATGAAGGCTGGAGCAGAATATGACGTGGTTGAGGTAGGTACCTTTAGACCAGGAGTTATGGTAGCTAATGCTGGCTTGAAAGCAGGAGATGTTGGATATGTAGCGGCGAGCATAAAGATCATAAAGGATATCCATGTAGGAGATACGATTACTGATGCAAATAATCCATGTACTGAAGCTTTACCAGGCTATAGGAAGGTTACTCCTATGGTTTACTGTGGTATTTATCCAGCAGATGGTGCAGATTATAACAATGTGAGAGATGCCCTAGAAAAGCTGCAGCTAAATGATGCTGCGATGATTTTTGAACCTGAAACCTCCGCAGCTCTTGGCTTTGGCTTCCGCTGTGGCTTCTTAGGACTTTTGCACATGGAGATAATACAAGAAAGACTAGAAAGAGAATATGATCTAAACCTTGTAACGACTGCACCTAGTGTTATATATCACGTAGCAAAGACAAACGGTGAAAATATTGAGGTATCAAATCCTGCCAATTTACCTGAACCACAGGAAGTTGACTATATGGAAGAACCTATTGTAAAGGCTACGATAATGAGCCCTACAGAGTATGTGGGTACTATTATGGAGCTTTGTCAAAGCAGAAGGGGAACCTTTATCAACATGGAATACATGGAGACAACTAGAGTAATGCTTCACTATGATTTGCCTCTAAATGAAATAATATATGATTTCTTCGATGCACTTAAATCAAGGACAAAGGGTTATGCATCCTTTGACTATGAATTGAAATGCTATGAGCATTCCGAGCTTGTAAAGCTGGATATATTGCTAAATGGAGAAATTGTTGATGCACTATCCTTTATAGTTCATAAGGATAAAGCATATCAAAGAGGGCGTATAATGGCTGAGAAGTTAAAGGACGTAATACCACGACAAATGTTTGAAATTCCGATACAAGCGGCTGTAGGCGGCAAAATTATTGCCAGAGAAACCATCAGGGCTATGCGTAAAGATGTTTTGGCAAAGTGCTATGGCGGAGATATAACTCGTAAGAAGAAGCTTCTTGAGAAGCAAAAAGAAGGTAAAAAGCGTATGAGACAGGTAGGCAACGTGGAGCTTCCACAAGAAGCTTTCATGTCAGTATTGAAGCTAGGAGATTAATATATAAAGGAGCAAGCAAAGCTATGAAGGAAATAGGATTATATATTCATATCCCATTTTGCAAGCAAAAATGCTTATACTGTGACTTTAACTCCTATGTGTGCAATGATACGCAGATAGATAACTACATTGAAGCACTACTAAGTGAAATACGAAGGTATAATAAAGAGCATTGTTATAGATACAAAACGGTTTATTTTGGTGGGGGTACTCCCACCTTTATTCATTATAAGCACATAGGAGCTATTATGCAGGAGCTTGAGCCATTTATTAAGAGGGATGCAGAGATAAGTATGGAGTGTAATCCTGGAACGGTAAATGGGGAAAGCCTGAAGCAATATAAGCATATGGGGATAAACAGACTGAGCATAGGCTTACAAGCTTGGCAGCCTCAGCTTCAAAAGAAGCTTGGCAGAATACACAATACAGAGCAATTCTTAGATAATCTAGAGGAAGCTTATAATGCAGGCTTTAATAATATAAGTGCTGATCTAATGTTTGCACTTCCTGATCAAAGCTTGGATATGTGGCTGGAAACTGTGCAGAATGTTACAGCACTTGAAATTAAGCATATATCCTGCTATAGCTTGAAGATAGAAGAAGGAACCCCTTTTAATAAGCTATATGAAGAAAATAAGATTACTTTGCCTGATGATGAGTTGGATAGAGAAATGTACCATAAAGCTGTAGATATTATGGCTCAGAGGGGCTTTAAACAATATGAAATCTCCAACTTTGCAGTGCCAGGATATGAATGCAAGCATAATTTGATATATTGGCAAAATGAGGAGTATCTTGGTGTTGGAGCAGGGAGCCATTCAAAGCTGAACAATATAAGGTTTAACAATTATAAAAACTTGAATACTTACATAGAAGCTATAAAAAGTGGTATTTACCCAGTTGAGGAACGTATAACGATAAGTAAAAAAGAGGATATTTGGGAAACCATAATACTGACACTTAGGTTGAATCAAGGTCTGGATATAAAAAGCTTTAATGAAAAGTATTCTGTTGATTTTATGGAGCATTACAGCAAAACAATTAATAAGCTGCTAGAGTACAAGCTTATAGTATTTGAAGGCTACAGACTTAGACTTACAAGCCTGGGAATGGATTTATCAAATAGTATATTTATTGAGTTTATGGAGTAATCAAAAGTTTTTTTGGTAAAACTATTGACAAATAAATGCGGTAGTGATATTTTTAAAGCAGAATTAGCACTCGACATCAATGAGTGCTAACAAGGGTGGTGAAGATATGGATTTAGGAGATAGAAAAAGGCTGATATTACAAGCTATAATTGAAGATTATATAAATACTGCTGAACCTGTCGGCTCAAGGACTATATCCAAAAAGTACCTTACCAGTACCAGCCCTGCAACCATAAGGAATGAGATGGCAGATCTAGAGGAGATGGGCTATATCGAGCAGCCTCATACTTCTTCAGGCAGAATTCCATCAGACAAAGGCTATAGACTTTACGTAGACAAAATGATGGAGCAGCAGTCTGTGAACAAAAAGCAAGATGATATGATAAGAAGACAGTTCACCGACACTATAGGAGAAATTGATCGAATGATTAAGCAAGCCTCCAAGCTCCTTTCGCAAATGACACAATATACCTCAATAATTACTACACCACAGCTTAAGAAAACAACTTTGAAACACATTCAGTTGATTAAAATAAAACCATCCATTGTATTGGCGATAATAATTACTGATGCAGGTATAGTGAAGAACAGTGTGCTTCATCCTTTGGGAGAAATAACAACTGAAAACTTAGATAAAATAGGTAATTTCTTAAATGAGAAGCTTAATGGTATGTGTGTAGAGGATATAGCGGAGATTATATTGGAGGATATGCCTGGCAGCCACTTGAGTTATCGCGATATTATAGATCAGATAATACCGGAGCTTATGCAGACACTGATATATTCTGATAATGTTGAGATATATCATGATGGAGCTGCAAACATATTGAATTTACCTGAATTTAGCGATATAGGCAAGGCAAGAAACTTCTTGAACACTTTGGAGGAGAATGAGCTGCTGTTTAAGGTGCTTAACAATTCGGCAGATAATATCAATGTATCCATAGGTAGAGAAAATGAATATGCACAATTTCAAAATTGCAGCTTAATAACTGCAACCTATAAGCTGAATGGTAAGATCATTGGCTCCATAGGAGTTATAGGACCTACTAGAATGGAATATTCTAAGGTAATTTCTGTGGTAGATTGTATGACAAATAATTTAAGCGAAATACTAGCAAAAATAATAAAAGTATAAAATGGCTCTACATAAATTTCCATAACTAAAGGAGCCTTATATGAAATGAATTATTAAAAACTCTAATAAGGTGGGCGGATAAATGAAACGTAAAGAAAATAAGGAAAAGGATACTGCTCCTGAAACAGCAGAAATTCATATGGATAAGACTACTGGTGTAGATGTTGAAATATCTGAGGAAGAAGCAACTTCTACAGAGACTTTTATAGAAGCTGATACAGAGGTTGATACACTTAAATCTCAGCTTGAAGAAAAAACAAAGCAGTGTGAAGAAAATTATAATAAATTCCTTAGAATGCAAGCTGACTTTGACAATTACAAAAAGAGAATGATCAGGGAAAGAGAAGAACTTTATTTTACTTCACTTGAAAGAGTTATAACAGATGTACTGCCAATAATTGACAATATGGAAAGAGCAATTACTGCCTTCATTAAGGATAATTTGGACAACAATTATGTTGATGGCGTAGATATGATTTATAAGCAGTTGCTTGCAGTACTAGAAAAGAATGGTCTTAAGGAAATTGAGGCAGCAGGACAAGAATTTGATCCAAACCTTCACCATGCAGTTATGCAGGTAGCGGGTACTGCTGAAGAAGAAAACAAGATTAAGGAAGTGCTGCAAAAGGGCTATTTCCTTGGTTCAAAGGTGATTAGACCAGCCATGGTTCAAGTGGTAGTAAATAATTAACATAAAATTTATCTATATAAAATAGACAATAAAGATATTTAAGGAGGAAGACATAAAATGGCAAAGGTAATAGGAATTGATTTAGGAACAACTAACTCTTGTGTAGCTGTTATGGAGGGCGGAGAGCCTGTAGTTATAACTAACGCTGAAGGCAACAGAACAACTCCATCAGTGGTAGGCTTTTCAAAAACAGGTGAAAGACTTGTTGGTCAAGTAGCTAAAAGACAAGCTATAACTAATACAGATAGAACCGTAAGCTCTATAAAAAGAGAAATGGGTACTAATCATAAAACAAATATTGACAATAATTCATACACACCACAGGAAATTTCTGCGATGATACTGCAAAAACTTAAGCAGGATGCAGAAGCTTATTTAGGAGAGACAATAACTCAAGCGGTTATTACAGTTCCTGCATACTTTAGTGACGGTCAAAGACAAGCAACAAAGGATGCTGGAAAGATAGCAGGATTAGAGGTTCTTAGAATAATAAACGAGCCTACAGCTGCATCCCTTGCATATGGTCTTGACAAGGAAGAAAATCAAAAGATTTTGGTATTTGACCTTGGTGGAGGTACATTTGACGTATCAATACTTGAAATAGGCGATGGAGTTTTTGAAGTTCTAGCAACAAGTGGAAACAACAGACTTGGCGGCGATGATTTTGACCAAAAGGTTATGGAATTCCTTGCAGCAGAATTTAAGAAGGAAAGCGGTATAGATCTAAAGAATGATAAAATGGCTATGCAGAGACTTAAGGAAGCCGCAGAAAAGGCAAAGATAGAGCTTTCAGGCGTGCTTCAAACAAATATAAATCTACCATTCATCACTGCTGATGCTTCAGGACCAAAGCACTTAGATATAACCTTGACTAGAGCGAAGTTTGATGAGCTTACACATGACTTGGTAGAAATGACTATGGAACCTACTAGAAAGGCATTATCAGATGCAAATTTAACAGCAGATAAATTGAATAAAATAATACTTGTAGGTGGTTCTTCAAGAATTCCTGCAGTACAAGATTCAGTTAAAAAGCTTACAGGTAAAGATCCATACAAAGGAATTAACCCTGATGAGTGTGTTGCAGTAGGTGCAGCAATACAAGCGGCAGTTTTGACAGGTGAAGTTAAGGATGTGCTTCTACTTGATGTAACACCACTATCATTAGGTATTGAAACTCTTGGTGGAGTATTCACAAAGCTTATAGACAGAAATACTACAATACCAACAAAGAAAAGTCAGATATTCTCCACAGCAGCAGATGGTCAAACTAGCGTTGAGATACATGTACTGCAAGGTGAAAGAGAAATGGCTGCCTATAACAAGACTTTAGGAAAATTCCAATTATCAGGAATTGCACCAGCTCCAAGAGGAGTTCCACAAGTAGAGGTTGCTTTTGATATAGATGCAAATGGTATTGTACACGTATCTGCAAAAGACTTAGGTACAGGAATTGAGCAAAAGATAACTATAACATCAAACACAAATTTAAATGATGATGATATTCAAAAAGCTGTTAGAGATGCTGAAATGTATGCAGCAGAAGACAAAAAGAAAAAAGAAGAGATTGAGACAAGAAACCAAGCCGACAGCCTTGTATATCAAACAGAAAAGTCTCTTAAGGATTTAGATGATAAAATAACACCTGAAGATAAGGCAAAGATAGAAGCAGAGCTAAACAAGGTTAAGGAAACTCTAAAAGGTACTAATACAGAGGAAATTAAAGCTGCTACAGAAGAGCTTACAAAGGTGTTCTATGATATCTCGAGTAAATTGTATCAAGCTGCAGGCGGAGCAGAAGGAGCAGATCCACAGAATCCTGATGGAGCACAAAATGATGATACTATAAACGCTGACTACAAGGTAGAAGACGATAAGTAAAATAAGATATAGAATATTGACAATGGCACAACAGCAGAGCTAAGGCTTTGCTGTTGTGCTCATTGTCAATTACTTTGAGGTGGTGAGGGAATGGCAGCAAAAAGGGATTACTATGAGGTTCTAGAAATAAATAAAGGTGCCTCTGAAGATGAAATAAAGAAGGCGTTTCGTAAGCTTGCTAAGCTTTATCACCCTGACGTTAATCAGGGCGATAAAGTATCAGAAGCAAAGTTTAAAGAAATTAACGAAGCTTACGAGGTTCTTAGTGATAAGGATAAAAAAGCAAAGTATGATCAATTCGGTCATGCTGGAGTAGATCCAAACGGCTTTGGCGGAGGCGGCGCAGGTGGTTTTGGCGGCTTTGAGGGTGGCTTCGGTGATATATTTGATATGTTCTTTAACGGTGGAGGCGGTGGTTCCTCAAGGACAAAGAATGGCCCACGTAAGGGTGTTGATTTAAAATATGAAATAGAGATAGAATTTAAAGAAGCAGCCTTTGGAGTTAAAAGAGAAGTAAACATAACTAGAAATGAAGCTTGCTCAGCATGTAAAGGAAGCGGTGCAAAGGCCGGCAGTGCTGTAGAAACCTGTAAGAAATGTGGCGGTACAGGTGAAGTTAGATATGCTCAGAACACAGTGTTCGGAAGAGTTGTAAATGTACGTGCCTGTGAGGATTGTCATGGAGAAGGCAAGATTATAAAAGAACCTTGTCCAACTTGTCTTGGCAGAGGCAATATAAGAAAGAACAGAAAGATAACAATAGATATACCTGCAGGTGTTGATAATGGCTCTGTAATGCCACTTCGTGGAGAGGGTGAGCCTGGTGAAAAGGGTGGACCAAAGGGTGATCTCTACATTTACATTAGAGTAAAACCACACAGATTGTTCAAGCGTGATGACATAAACTTATTTTGTGAGATACCTATATCCTTCGTTAAAGCTACTGCAGGCGCAGAAATAGAAGTGCCTACGCTTGAGGGAAATGAAATATTTGAAATACCTGAGGGTACACAGACTGGCACTTCATTTAAGTTGAAGGGCAAGGGTATACCAAGCCTGCGTAGTAAGGTTAGAGGCGACATTTACTTCACTGTTAAGGTTGAGGTACCTAAGAAACTAAATGAACAGCAGAGAGCGGCGTTAAAGCAATTTTCAGAATCAATGGGTGAAGAAATCCATGGACATGGAAAAACCTTCTTTGACAAAGTCAAGGACGCATTTAAATAGGATTATTATTTTATGATGCCAGGCAACAATTTTTATGTTTTTCATATTAACCTAAAAATTGTGTGCCTGGTCTATTTATGCATATATTGCTAATTTATATCCAATTATATATAATATATAAGAAAAAACTGATATACGAAAGGGTGAAACCTATGAAATACATAGAAGTGCAGATTACAACAACTACAGAGGCATCTGATGCTATTTATAACATGCTTAGTGAAGCTGGAGCTGCTGGGGTTGTTATTGAAGATCCAAACGACTTTATAATGATGAATACTGATGAAAAAAGCTGGGACTATGTGGAGCAGGAGCTTATTGACTCTCTGGGAACGGATGTAAAGATCAAGGGCTATTTTGCAAATGAAGAATATAGTGAAGAGAAGCTAAAGGAAATTAAAAGAAGAATTGACCAATTGGGAGAGTTTGGGCTAGATAAGGGTGCTGGTACTATTGCAACTAAAGATGTGTTTGATCAGGATTGGGCTAATGCATGGAAGAAGTTCTACAAGCCTGTTAAAGCGGGAGATAAGATTGTAATAAAGCCAACATGGGAGGAGTACCATGCAGAAGCAGATGACTTAGTTATAGAAATGGATCCTGGCATGGCATTTGGTACTGGAACCCATGAGACAACTGTTATGTGTATAAGGCTTTTAGAGAAATATGTAACATCACAAAGTATAGTTTTTGATGTGGGAAGCGGCTCAGGTATATTAGGTATTTCGGCAGTAAAGCTTGGTGCAAAGCATGTAGAATGTGTAGATATAGATGAAATGGCTTGTAAAGTAGCAAAAGAAAATGCAGAGCATAATAATGTAATGGATAAGCTTAAGGTTAAATGCGGTAATCTTCTGGATGTAGTGAAGGAAAAGGCTGACGTAATAATAGCGAATATTATTGCTGATATAATAATTGGTTTTACGGAGGATGCTTGGAAGACTCTTAATACTAAGGGAATATTCATATCTTCAGGTATAATAAAGGATAGAAAAGTTGAAGTGCTTGATAAAATTTCTAGCAGTGGTTTTGAGGTTATAGAGATCATGGAGATGGGAGAATGGTGTGCTATAGCTGCAGAAAGGAAAGACCATGCATAGGTTTTTTGTAAAGCAAGAGAACATTATAAATGAGAATATATCAATAGATGGTGAAGATGTACAACATATATCCAAAGTGTTACGTCTTAAAGAAGGAGACGAGATAGTTCTATGCGATCAGCAAGGAACTGATTATAAAGTAACAATAGAGAGCATATCAAAGCAATCTATAAGAACTACTATCCAAGATAAGTGGCAGTCTATAGGAGAGCCTTCTATAGAAGTAGTGCTTTATCAGGGTATACCAAAGTCTACAAAGATGGATTTGATAATTCAGAAATGTACAGAGTTAGGCATAACTAGGATAGTGCCTGTAATAACAGCACATACGGTAGTGAAGCTGGAGTCGGAGAAGGACGAGGCTAAGAAAGTTTTACGCTGGACAAAGATTGCAGAGGAAGCTGCAAAGCAAAGCAAGAGAGGTAAAGTTCCTACTGTAGAAATGCCTATGACTATGGAGAATGCTTTAGAAGACAGCAAAAAGTTAGGCTTGAGCTTGATTCCATATGAGCTTGAGAAGGATGTCTCAATAAAGTCAGCGTTATCATCGAAGCAGCCTAATAGCATCGGTTTTTTTATTGGACCAGAGGGCGGCTTTGACACTTTTGAAATAAACAATGCAAAGCAAAATGGAGTAAAACCTGTTACCTTGGGCACCAGAATTTTGAGGACTGAAACAGCAGGCTTTACTATCCTAACTTGCATTATGTACGAGTATAATCAAATGCAGATAGAACACACAAATTAATTAGCAACAAAATACATGACCTATTTTCATGTATTTTACGTAAATCAATGAAATTTGTGTGTTCTATAAACAGAGGAATACATATCGCACTATTTATAAATGTAGCTTGCTTAGTGCGATATGTATAGATATTTTAATAAAATGCACTGGAGGAAGCGGCATGAAAAATGTTGCGTTTTATACTTTAGGCTGTAAGGTCAATCAATATGAAACAGAAGCTATGATTGAAGCCTTTGAAACAGCCGGATATCAAACAGTAAAATATGAAGAGTACGCGGATGTTTATATAATTAATACATGCACAGTTACAAATATGGGAGATAAAAAGTCAGGGCAGATTATTAGACGAGCATTGGAAAGCAATCATGATGCCTTTATAGCGGTTGTAGGCTGCTATTCGCAAATATCCCCAGACAAGGTAATAGAGATACCTGGAGTTAAGCTTGTGGTAGGTACCAATGAAAGAGTAAGGATAGTTGAACTGGTAGAATATGCAATGAATAAGAAAGAAAAAATAAATATGGTATCAGACATAATGGAGGTAAGAGAATTTGAGGAGCTGTCCATAAACAGCTACAAAAGTAGAACAAGGGCAATTCTTAAAATTCAAGAAGGTTGTGATCAATACTGCAGCTATTGTATTATTCCTTATGCAAGAGGACATATTAGAAGTCGTAAGCCTGAAAGCATCATAGGTGAGGTAAATAAACTTTCTCAAAATGGTTTTAAGGAAATAGTGCTTACGGGTATTCATGTAGGCTCCTATGGAAGAGATTTGGGAGGAACGAGCTTAATTGATATAATTGAAAGAGTACATAAAGTAGATGGAATCGAAAGGATTAGGATGAGCTCTGTTGAGCCAAAGACAATTAGTGACGAATTTGTCACTAGGCTTTCTAGGTTGCCTAAGATTTGCCGACATTTTCATTTATCATTGCAAAGCGGCTGCAATGAAACTCTAAGGAGAATGAATCGCAAATACACTACTGAGGAATACTTAAAAGTGGTAAATCATATAAGAGAGATATTTACAGATGTAGCAATAGCAACAGATTTAATCGTTGGCTTCCCGGGAGAAACTGAAGAAGAGTTTAAGAGTACCGTAGAATTTGTAAAGAAAATAGGCTTTAGCAGTATGCATGTATTTAAGTATTCGCCGAGAGAAGGAACTCCTGCTGCAAAATATATAGAGCAGATTTCACCTCAAGAGAAAGAAAGAAGAAGTAGTATAATTATAGAAATTGCCAAGGAAAGCGAAGTGGCTTTTAAAAATAGATTTTTAAATAAAAAAGTTGATGTGCTATTTGAACATAAGATGGGAGAAAACAGTAACAGTTATGAAGGTCATACAGACAATTACATAAGAGTTATAGCACAGTCTACAGATGACATAAAGGGAAAAATAAAGCCTGTAAAGCTGATCTCAATAAAAGAAGATTATTTAGAAGGCATAATTGAATAAATTAATACAAAACTTCAAAGCTGTAAAAAAATTGTTTTTACCAAGGAAAAAGCAGGAATTCTTGAAAATATGTTGAATATAGTTTGTAATTATATAGATATTTCACCTTATTGGAAACAAAAAATGTTTCACTTTATTTAAAAATGTAGAATGTTTAGTGTGAAATATACAGTTGAGCTCAGAGTTTTAAAGGAGGTGAATACTTTGTCAGACTGCATCTTTTGCAAAATTGTAAATGGGGAAATCCCAAGCAGCAAGGTTTATGAAGATGATAAGATCCTTGCATTTAAAGATATTAACCCGGAAGCACCGGTACATATTTTGGTAATTCCGAAGCAACATATACAATCGATACTAGAGCTAGATTCAAGTAATATGTCAATTACGAATGATATTTTTGAAGTAATTAACAAAATTGCTAAGAAGCTTAATATAGATAAAGATGGCTTTAGAGTTGTTACAAATGTTGGAGTAAATAGTGGGCAAGCGGTTCCACACCTTCATTATCATGTTCTTGGAGGTAGAAATTTAAAATGGCCTCCAGGTTAAAAAAGAGAATGGGTTGACACAATATACACAAGTGCTGTATAATTATTTGAGTGTGTTTTATTCCCACTTTGGAAGACAGTATTTTTATACTGTAAGCATTGTTACCAGCGGAGGGAGGGAAAAATAGATGTCTGAAATTAGAGTTGGTGAAAATGAAACTTTAGAAAGTGCATTAAGAAGATTTAAGAAGAAATGTGCAAGAGCTGGAGTTTTGGCAGAGGTTAGAAAAAGAGAGCATTATGAAAGCCCAAGCGTTAAGAGAAGAAAGAAATCTGAGGCTGCAAGAAAAAGAAAAACAAAATAAAGAAGGTTGATATTAATGTCCCTCAAGGAAGTCTTACAACAAGACCTTAAGACTGCAATGAAAGAAAAGGACAGCATTAGAAAAAATGCCATAATAATGGTGAAATCTGCCATATTGCAGATCGAAAAGGATAAAAGGATAGAGCTTGATGACGAGGGGGTCATTGAGGTTATTGCCAAGGGAGTTAAGCAAAATAGAGATTCAATCCCTGAATTTGAAAAAGGCAATAGACAGGATCTTATAGAGAATATAAACAAAGAGATAGATTTTCTTATGGCCTATCTACCGCAGCAGCTAACTGAAGATGAGGTGAGCAGAATTGTTTCTGACACCATATTTGAAGTAGGAGCGCAAAGTGCTAAAGACATGGGTAAAGTTATGAGTGCGTTGATGCCTAAGGTAAAAGGAAGAGCTGATGGCAAACTCGTAAATATATTAGTAAAACAGCAATTGCAATAACAAAGAACTGAAATCCATGTGGATTTCAGTTCTTTTTTTAATAATATAGTACATTTTACTATAACAAATAATTGTTGTAATTTACAAGAAGTGTTAATATATAAATAGGGGGTGTATTTATGCAAGAGACTTTATATCAAGGTTTAAATTTATTCACAGTCTTTTTGTTTGTTCTGGGCTTGGTATTACTAATGGTGGAAGCGACGATTCCAGGTTTTGGTATAGCTGGGACATCAGGTGTTATTATAGTGATACTTAGTATTATAATGATATCGAACAGTATACTTCAAGGGTTACTGTTACTTATTGGCACAGCGGCTATTGTTGCATTGTTGTTGATTATTTTCATTAAACTTGGCTGGGCAAAAAAATATCTAAAGTTTTTTGTATTAAAAACAGAGCAAAAAAACGAAGAAGGCTACATAAGCAATGACAAATACACAAGATATATAGGTAAAAAGGGTATAGTGGTTACACCCTTGAGAACTTCGGGAACGATATTGATTGATGATATTAAGTTGGATGCAGTCTCTGAAGGCGAATTTATTAATAAAGATGCTGTAGTAGAGGTTTTAAGAACAGAAGGCAGCAGCATATTTGTTAGAGAAATTAAAAAATAGAAAAGGGGGAAAACATTATGGGATTTGAAGTAGTTGTACCGATTATTATTATTTTCTTAGTTATACTTGCTATTACAATTTTCTTTAGCTTTGTTCCAATAGGCTTATGGATTTCTGCGATTTCAGCAGGAGTAAATGTAGGAATATTCAATTTGGTAGGTATGAGACTTAGAAGAGTAGCACCAGGAAGAATAATAAATCCTCTTATAAAGGCTAGAAAAGGAGGAATAACTGTTACAGTAAATCAGTTGGAAGCGCACTATCTCGCTGGAGGTAATGTTGATAGAGTAGTAAATGCTCTTATTGCTGCACAAAGAGCAGATATTGACTTGCTTTTTGAAAGGGCTGCTGCTATAGATTTAGCAGGAAGAGATGTACTTAATGCAGTTCAGATGAGTGTTAATCCAAAGGTAATAGAGACACCTGTTATTGCAGCAGTTGCAAAAGACGGTATTGAAGTAAGAGCAAAAGCAAGAGTTACAGTTAGAGCAAATATTGAAAGACTTGTTGGTGGTGCCGGCGAAGAAACTATAATAGCCAGAGTTGGTGAGGGTATAGTAACAACGGTTGGTAGCAGCGAAAGTCATAAGGCAGTGTTGGAAAACCCTGACTCTATATCGAGAACAGTATTGGCAAAGGGTCTAGACTCAGGTACAGCATTCCAAATATTATCAATAGATATAGCAGATGTGGATGTTGGTAGAAATATAGGAGCACAATTGCAAACAGATCAAGCAGAAGCAGATAAGAGAATTGCACAGGCTAAGGCAGAAGAAAGACGTGCTATGGCTGTTGCTAAAGAACAGGAAATGAAGGCTGCAGTTCAAGAAATGAGAGCTAAGGTTGTAGAGGCTGAGGCAGAAGTTCCGAAGGCACTTGCAGAGGCTTTGAGAACAGGAAGACTTGGAGTAATGGATTACTATCAAATGCAGAACATACAAGCTGATACTCAAATGAGAGATTCAATATCAAAGGGTGGCAAGGTAGATAACACAGAAAAGGAAAAAAAATAATAAGCCTTTAGGTTGAAAGGCGGGATGTAATTGGAATCAATAATTTTATTCGCACTAATTGCTATTGGATCAACAGTTATAAAAGCAGTAAAGAAGGAGGCTGAAAGACAAATAAATATTCAGACAGCTTCTAAACATAGTATACCCAATATGCAAATGGACGCAAATACCAATATAGGGATACAATCTAACATAATACAAGAAAATGATTCAAATAATAACAATAATATGTATGGTGATAATATACTTACAGAAGTTCTTAATGAGAATGTGCCACAAAAATCGAGCAGCAAAGTAGCAACACCTGTAAATGACAGTGGTATGACCTTTATAAATTATGATGAGCTTCAAAGAAGTATAGTTATGGCTGAAGTATTAGGAAGGCCTAAGGCTTTTAAAAGAAGTATAAGATAAAAAAACAAGGTCAAGCAAATTCTTGCTTGACCTTGTTTTTTTTATTCTATTTGTAATAGCTTAGCATAAATTTATATAGAGGTGGGTGTTATGAATAAAAAAACATATAGAATTAAAGAAACCATTTCAAATGTTTTGGAGCTTCCTAAGGATATTGTTCTTGATGTTGCTAAGATTACTTTAATTGGCAGTAATAATGTTACTGTAGAGAACCACAAGGGCATTATAGAATATAATGACGATCAAATAAGAATCAATACTGGTAGTGGAGTACTTACAATAAATGGTTTAAAGCTCAATATTAAGTCAATTCTGCAGGAAGAAATCACAATAACGGGAGAGATACATTGTATCAGCTATTAATTGTTTCCAATAGGAGAGGAGTAGTGCTTAATGATAATCATAAGAATATGGAATTATTTAAGGGGTTATGCTATTATTGTTGTAGAAGGCTTGAAAATTGAGCGCTTTATCAATATGGCAATCTATAACGGTATATACATATGGGACATAAAAAGGCTTAGTTATACTTCCATAACCGCTAAAATTGGACTTGATAGCTTCAATAAAATGAGAGAAATTGTAAGAAGAACAGATAGCAGCATTGCTATACAAGAGAAGTGTGGGCTACCCTTTTTAATTAAGAATATAAAAAAGCATAAATTGTTTACAGCTAGTGCATTAATGTTAATGATACTATTGTATATTATGTGCTCTCATATTTGGATGATTGAAATTACTGGGGTCAAAACTATAGATCCCAAAGTGGTACTGGACGTAGTATATAAAGAGGGTCTTAAAGAGGGAGTTTTAAAGTCTAAGATAGATAAGCATTCAATAGAAAACAGGGTGTTAATAACGCTTCCGCAGCTTTCTTGGATTGGCATTCAAATTAGAGGTACTAAAGCTACTGTTGAAGTTGTGGAGAAAACAATGGAGCCAGAATTAATCAGTAAAACTGATGCATGTGATATTGTAGCTTCAAAAAGTGGAGTAATAGATAAAATATTAATACTAAATGGTGACGGTGTTGTTAAGGATGGAAAAACTGTTAAGAAGGGCGACGTGCTTGTAGCAGGTACAATAGTGCGTGAGAATACAGATATGAGATTTGTTCACGCGATAGCACAGGTTACAGCAAGAACCTGGTATGAAGAAGCAGAAGAGGTAGAATTGAAGCAAACGGAATTAAAGGAAACAGGCAGAGAAACTACACGCTACACCCTTAAAATATTAGAGAAAGAATTCACTATAAAAAAACCTATATCATACTTAGAGTATACAAAGCTTCAAGAGGAAAGGAACATATTGAGCTTTGGAAATTATATATTTCCTGTAAAGCTTATTTTAGATAAATACAATGAATTGGTTATAGTACCTAAGACTTTTACTGTAGAAGAAGCTAAAAAAAAGTGTGAAGAAAGGCTAAATGCAAAGCTAAAGCTGCAGCTTCCAGAGGATGCAGTTATTTTACATAAAAAAATTGATTACTATGTAGAAAAAAACGCAGTCAAGGCAAAAATATCAGTAGAGGTAATGGAGGAGATAGGTGAAAAGAAGAGAATACAAGCTAGATAAATTGAATTTTACAAGATGATTTAAAACATATAGATTAAAATACAAAAAGAGGATCTCAATAATATTTGTGAGTAGGTAGGTGATTAAATGATGAATATACCTGAAAAATTACACCGTATCGGTAGTAAACTGAAGAGCTTTTTTAAGATTGATATAACTATAAAATCTCTAATTTTCATAGGCTTATTCCTAGCAATTTTATCAATTCTGCTGATTAGTACAGCTCCACAGAGGTACGATATCAAGGTAGGAGACGTAGCTGATGAGGATATCTATGCTCCTTCTGATTTAGTGGACAAGACTGCGACAGAAATAAAGCTAAAAGCAGCAGAAGAAGCAGTAGAAGCCATTTATAAGCTAAATCGCACAGTTCAAATTGATATCCAAAAAAAGATAGAGACTTTTTTTATTTTATTAGCAGACATTAGAAGTAAGTCAGATATAGAAGCTGATCAAAAACTTGCGCTTTTAATGCAGCAATCTAGTATTGGATTAAATCAATCTGATTATCAGACACTTTTAAATGCAAATGAAGACGATATTAATAAGCTAAAGGAAAAAATATTATATATTACAAATCAGCTATTGAATGAAAATATTGAGGAAAAGCAGCTTAATGCAAATAGAGACGCCATAAAGGAGTTCTTCGACAATTTTCCTGATAATATTAAGATCAACAAGCTAGGTGCAGATATTGCAATAATTGTAATTAAGCCAAATTTGTTTTATGATGAGCAGTCTACAACACTCCTAAGGGAAGAAGCAATAAAAAATGTTGAACAGGTGATTATTAAGAAGGATTCAAAGATAATAACAAAAGGACAAGAGGTTACTGCAAATCAAATTAGATTGCTTGATGAATATGGATTGCTAGACGGAAGCAGAAGCAAAATAATGAACCTAAGAACTTATGCAGGCTACTCTTTAAGCATAATAGCAGGGATTGCGATACTTATTATGTACTGCTATTTGTTTGATAAGAAGCTATGGGCAAACAACAGCAGTCTGTTTTTAATAGCTCTTATAATATTATTGTCAATAATTGTAGCAGCAGGAGCTAATAGCATATCAGTATATCTGATACTGCTACCCGCGTCTTCTATGATTATTTCAATAATGATAGAGCCTAAAATATCAATTATTACTAATATAGTATCGGCTGTATTTATAAGCATGATAACAGGCTTAAATGTTATAGTACTTGTTGCAATGCTTATAGCTGGTATTGCAGGTTCAATGATGGTTCACAAGACTCATCATAGAAGTACTATAATTTTGGCTGGCTTGGTTGCTAGTTTGATAAGTGTAATGATAATAGTAAGCTTTGGACTTGTAAATAATTCTGAAATGAAAGACATATTATCAAATGCTGCTTTTGGATTAATAGGTGGAGTATTATCAGCAGTACTAACTATAGGTACACTGCCTTTCTTAGAGGCAACCTTTGATATTATAACGCCAATCAAGCTGCTAGAACTGTCAAATCCTAACCAACCGTTGCTGCGCAGGCTTCTAATTGAAGCCTCAGGAACCTACTATCATTCAATTTTAGTGGGCAATTTATCTGAAGCAGCAGCTGAAGAAATAGGAGCTAATTCATTGCTTTGCAGAATAGGGTCATATTATCATGACGTTGGAAAGCTTAAGAGACCATATTTCTTCAAAGAAAATCAGATTACAAAGGATAATCCACATGACAAGATAACTCCAAACCTAAGCACCTTGATAATCACATCTCACGTCAAGGATGGAATCGATCTTGCAATGAAGAACAAGCTGCCATCCTCGGTTATAAATATTATACGTGAGCATCATGGGAATACCTTGGTAGCATTTTTCTATCATAAGGCATTAAACAGTGAAACTGCGGATACAGTTACTGAAGATAAGTTCAGGTATAACTTCCCAAAGCCTCAAACTAAGGAGGCAGCTATCGTTATGCTGGCTGACTCAGTAGAAGCATATATAAGATCATTGTCAGAGCCTACACAGCATCAGGTAGAAATGGGCGTTAAAAAGATAATAAAGGATAAGCTGCATGATGAACAACTTGATGAAAGTGACCTAACATTAAAAGACTTAGATAAAATCGCAAAGGCGTTTGTAAAAGTGCTAGCAGGAATATTCCATGATAGGATTGAGTATCCTGAAAATATTAAGGATATATAGCATACGTTAACCTTATAAGCAAATAATAAGCATGACAAAAACAGTAATATAAGGGAGTGGGAAAATGAGTGTATTAATAGATAATAGACAAGATAAAGTGGAAATTGATGTTAAGACAGAGGAACTAGTAGAAAAGGTTGTAGAGAAAACTCTGGAGCTAGAGGTGGAAGGGGACTACGAGGTTAGTATATCCTTCGTTGATAATAATGAAATACAAAAGCTAAATAAACAATATCGAGATAAGGATACAGCAACTGATGTTCTTTCTTTTCCATTAATGGAATTTGAGGATACAGAAGAGGACTATAACAATGAAGAAGAATATGTACAAGAGGATAAACTGCTTGGGGATATTGTAATATCCTTAGAGAGAACAGAGGAACAAGCAAAGGAATATGGACACAGCTTTGAAAGAGAACTGGCTTTCTTAGTAGCACATGGAGTGCTGCATTTACTCGGAATGGATCATGAGGATGATGACGAGGAAAAAGAAATGATAAAGAAGCAGGATAGAGTACTAGAACTGCTTAATATAACAAGATAAAGGACTTAAACATTGAAAAATAGAAGATTGTTAGATAGCTTTGGCTTTGCATTAGATGGAATAATTTACTGCATTAAAACACAAAGAAATATGAGAATACACACAGTTGCTGCACTGAGTATAATTATTTTAAGCTTAACTTCCAGCTTGACAAGGACTGATATAATAATGCTATCCTTTGCAGTATCCTTAGTTCTTATATGTGAAATGATAAATACAGCTATCGAAAAGTCTATAGACCTGTTCACTGATAAATATCATCCTCTTGCCAAGATTGCCAAAGATGTAGCGGCTGGAGCAGTTTTTATAGCCGCATTAAATTCAGTATTTATAGGATATTTGGTGTTTTTTAATAGAATTCAGCCAGGAGCTGAATGGGTGATTAAAAAGATTATAAAGTCAGAGCTTCATGTTACGGTTATTACTATAGTAGGCATAATACTCTTAGTGGTTTTTATAAAAATGAGATTATCATCAAAAAAGTTATTACAAGGTGGAATGCCTAGTGGACATGCAGCTGTTGCATCCTCTTTAGTCACTGCTGTAGCTCTACTTAGCGAAAATACATTAGTCAGTATTATTGCACTTATGCTTGGAATTTTAGTTTTACAAAGTCGAGTAGAGGCTAAGATACACAGTATACTTGAGGTAGGATTGGGTGCAATCCTAGGGACTTTGGTAACTATTTTAGTATACAAAATTTTTATTTTGTAACTGATTTCATCAAAAACTACATAAATTAATACTTTCCATAAAGCTTCCGATATAATTTTATTTTTAATGAGGGGGTCAGTATAGTGAGAAAGGGTTATATTATAATTGTATTTGTTCTTTGTTTAACTATGATTGTGTCTGGCTGTAGCAACAAGTCTAAAGGAAAAATACCAGTATCAGGAGAGAAAGTACCACAAGTAGAATCTCCAGCACAGGAGCAGCCCTCTGAAGCTTCTCAGACACTATGCCCGTTAACAGGATTACCTACAGAAGAAGAAGCATTAGCTTTAAGACCAATTGCTGTAATGATAGATAACTATCCAGCAGCAAGACCTCAATCGGGACTTATGAATGCGGAGATAGTTTATGAGATGCCAGCAGAAGGTGGCATAACGAGATACATGGCAATATATCACCATCTTGATACAGAAAAAATAGGTCCGGTAAGAAGTGCAAGGTCATATTTTATTGATAAGGCTATGGAATACAATGCTGTATATTTACATTGCGGCGGAAGTCCTGAAGCTTTAAGGGACATAAAAGCACTTGATGTAGATTCTATAAATGAACTTATCGGAGAAATAAATTTTTGGAGAGCAAATGATCGTAAGGCTCCACACAACCTCTATACAAGCACCAAGCTGACTCGTGAACTAATGGATAAAAAAAGTATAAGTGGGGAGCAATGGTCTTACAATATGAATATCAGCAAGGAGTTTGTAAACTTAGGTGGTAAGGCTGTTAACTATTTAACAATAGATTATAAACATAAATATAAAGTAGGCTATAAATATGATCAGGATAAAAAGGTATTTTTCAGAACAATAAATGGAACACAATTAAAGGATAAAGAGAAAGGAACAGAAATAAATACTGTAAATATAATTATTGAAAAGGTTAGCTCTGAGGTAGTAGATGAAGTCGGACGCCTTGATTTGGACAATGTTGGCAGTGGCAAAGGTTATTTCCTGACTGGAGGAAAACAAATTGAAATAGGATGGAGTAAGGAAAACAGGCAAGCTAAGACAATTTATAAGGACCTAAAAGGAAATCCTATACAGTTAAATAAGGGCAATACATGGGTACAGATAATACCAAACTATGCTACTATAGAATTTAAGGAGTGATTATCATAAATAATGAAATATTGATATCAAAAGCCAAAGAAGCTATGAAGTATGCATATACTAAATACTCAGGTTTTAATGTGGGTGCAGCCTTGCTTACTAAGTCTGGAAAAATATACACAGGCTGCAATATAGAAAATTCATCCTTTGGTGCAACTATTTGTGCAGAGCGAGTAGCCTTTGTAAAAGCGATTTCTGAGGGTGAAAGAGATTTTGAAGCAATTGCTATTGTAAGTAGCAGCGGCGATTTTACATATCCATGCGGCATTTGCAGACAGTTTATGTCTGAATGGGGAACACAGCTTAAGTTAATATTTGATAATGGAAAAGAGACTAAGATTTATATACTGGATCAACTTTTACCAGAAGCATTTACTGAGTTTTAAACAATATTACAAAAGAAAAAATAGTTGGGGTGATAATTTGGAAAAAAAGTTTAAATCAGGTTTTGTATCAGTTATAGGAAGACCAAATGTAGGAAAATCTACACTTATTAATCAACTACTTGGAGAAAGAATAACCATTATCTCCAGTAAGCCGCAGACCACTAGAAACTCAATAAGATGCATTTATACCGATGACCAAAGTCAAATTATATTTATTGATACTCCAGGCATACATAAGCCATTGCATAAGCTAGGCGAGTTTATGGTAAATGCAGCTACAGAATCTCTGAAGGCAGTTGATGTAGTAATTGCAATTATTGATGCCTCTCATGAAATTACTTCAGAAGATATGGATATTATAGAAATTGCCAAAGAAGTAAAAGCTCCAGTAATACTTGTACTTAATAAAATCGATAAAATAGATAAGTCAAAGCTGGAGATTTTACTCACGAAATTTAGTACTCAGGAAATCCATTTTGACTGTTTGATACCTACTTCTGCAAAACAGGGTATGAATACTGATCTGGTATTAAACGAAATAAAAAATAGAATGCCTGAAGGACCACTGTATTTTCCTAAAGATATAACAACTGACGTTAGCGAACGGTTTGTAGTGTCAGAGTTTATAAGGGAAAAGATACTTGAACTTATATCAGACGAAGTTCCTCATGGAACTGCTGTAGAAGTGGAAACTATGAGAGAAAGAGAAGCTGGTGGAATAATAGACATAGAGGCTAATATATACTGTGAGAAGGATTCTCACAAAGGAATAATAATAGGCAAACAAGGCAAGATGCTTAAGGAAATTGGTAGCAGAGCAAGAGTTGAACTGGAAAATCTGTTAGACTGTAAAATAAATCTACAGTTATGGGTCAAGGTTAGAAAGAACTGGAGAGATAACAACTCCATACTAAGGAGCTTGGGATACAAATAGGAGTGAGGCTATGGGAGTTTCTAAAACTGAGGGTATAGTTCTAAAGTATACCAATTTGGGTGAAGCGGACAAAATACTAACTATACTTACAAGAAATAAGGGGAAGATTAAGGCAATTGCGAAGGGTTGTAGAAAACCGAAAAGTAGCCTACTGGCTTCCAGTGAGATTTTTGCTTTCAGTGAATTTGTATTATATAAGGGTGCAAATCTATATCATGTTACAAGTGCTGAAACTAGGGAGATATTTTATAACCTTCGTAATGATCTTTTAAAGCTTTCATATGCTGTTTTTTTTGTTGAACTGGCTGACACTGTATCTGATGAGGAAATAGCCAGTGAAAGACTGTTTATATTGCTTTCTAAGACACTATTTTATCTAGCTGAAGGGGAAATACCTGTAGGAATAATTAATCAAGCTTATCAGCTTAAGTTGATGGACATAAGTGGCTATAGACCAAATTTAAACAAGTGTGTTCTCTGCGGAAAAACAGATTTTAAATATTACAAATTTGACATTGAATTAGGTGGTATTATTTGTGATGAGTGTGAAAAATTTGGAAAAAAAATGATGAAAATCAGTCCAGGTACATTAGAGACTATTAAATTATTATTGAACACTGAAATTTCTAGACTAAACACTTTAAAAATTGATAATACTATTTTTAAGGAAATAGATAATTTAGTTAAAAAATTTGTAGAAGCTCACTTGGAGAAGCAATTCAAATCCTTAGAGTTTCTTGA
The DNA here is from genome assembly GCA_942492835.1 of uncultured Clostridia bacterium. Lineage (GTDB taxonomy): Bacteria > Bacillota > Clostridia > Lutisporales > Lutisporaceae > GWB2-37-7. The sequence goes on from OW818645.1 coordinate 3,570,030, forward strand.
TGAAATCAAAAATAATTATCAGAACTAATATATAAGAAAGGAGAAAATACCATGGATATTACCTTGGAAAAAATTGACATTATCAGAGATAGAACTGGAGTTAGTTATAAGGAAGCTAAGGAAGCTCTGGAGACCGCTGATGGAAATGTAGTTGATGCACTAATAAATGTAGAAGAAGATGGAAAAAAGAAAATATCAGAATCTATTTCAGGATGGAAAGAAACTATAACAGAAACTATATCTGTAAGAGGTAATGATGCTGTTGACAAGCTAAAAGCCTTAGTTCAATCAGGTAATGTAAGCAGAGTAAGAGTAAAGAAGGATGACTATATAATAATGGATATCCCTGTTACCGCAGGTGCAATAGGTGCTTTACTAATACCACTATATACAGCAGTTGGAGCAACAGTAGCGATGCTTACTAAGTGCACTATAGAAGTAGAAAGACCAAATAAAGAAATAATAAATGTAAGCAATACTATTACAAATACTGCTGAAGGTATTACTACAAAAATAAAAAATGTCGCAAACGACATAAGACAGGCAACAGGAAATATTCAGAATAAAACTGAAAACATAAATAAAAACAATGAAGAAGAAAATATAGAGGATTATACCTATAAAACAACTGTTGATATTGAAACAACTACAGATAACAAAGATAGTAGTTATAAACAATAGAAAATTAAAGCTCTTACCTAAAAAAATATAAATTTATCGGTAAGAGCTTTGTTTTTTTATAAAATTAAAAATAAAGTTTATAATAATATAGAAATATTGTAAAAGGATTAAGAATTTTGTTATTTTTTCAATATTATATTGCAGATATTTGAATACTTGTGATAATATTTATTGAGGACATATAGTTATTTTTAAAACTGTCGCGTTTAATGTATACAAATATTATGTATTGCAGGTGATTGCTATAGAATTTACAAGCCGTCAAAAACATATTATCGAACTGGTAAAAGGCTATCAACCCATTACCAGCACTCAACTTGCAGAAAGACTTAATGTAAGCAGAGCTGCTATCCGTCCTGATTTATCGTTGCTTACTATGTCAGGCGTGCTTGAAGCAAAGCCTAAGCTTGGATATTTCTACAAAAATAGCACAATATTTGATATAATAAAAAGTGTAAAGGTTAAAGAAATAAAGTCCAAGCCGGTAATTGTATCAGAAGATACCACTGTATACGATGCTATTGTAAGGTTGTTTCTAGAGGACACTGGGACATTATATGTTGAGAATAATGGAGTTTTATCTGGTGTGGTATCACGAAAGGACTTTATAAAGGTTGCTGTAGGCAATACTGAGGTTAAGAAACTTCCCGTAGGAATGATAATGTGCAGAATGCCGAAGGTCATATACACTACAGATGAGGAAAATGTAATAGATGCTGCAGAGAAGCTTATATTAAATGAAATAGACAGCGTTCCTGTAGTAGAAGTTATAAAGGGTAAGGATGGAAAGCAAGAGCTTAAAGTCACAGGAAAGGTATCAAAAACTACTTTCACACGACTTTTATATGAGCTTGGGAAGGGTATGAGAAGTTTAGATGAAAACTGCTAATGCCATAATATACGCAATATCAGATTCCTTTGAAGAGACCGCTGTGTTTATTGCAAAGGTAGCGGTAGCACAGTTTGACAGCAGTAATGTTATTATAGAGAGATTCTATTTTATTAAAGATAGATCAGCTATTGATGATATAATTGAATCAGCCAAAGAAATTAATAGTCTATTAATAATAAATATGATACAAATTGAGCTAAAGAATTATTTAATTCGTAGAGCAAAGGAAAATAGTATAGCCTATTTTGATATACTGGAACAAGCAGTAACAACTTTATCAAAGGTGATCAATCGAGAACCCAAGCTTGTTCCTGAAGATACTTATCAGCTTAATGAGGAGTATTTTGATAGGATGGAAGCTATAGACTTTGCAGTCAAATATGATGATTGTAAAGATCCAAGGGCTATTAAAAAGGCCGACTTGGTGCTTATAGGCATATCTAGAACATCAAAGACCCCTTTAAGTATATATTTAGCTACTAAAAACATAAAGGTAGCGAACATACCCCTTGTTCCAGAAGTGGTATTGCCACGAGAATTATTTGAAATATCCAAGGAAAAGATTTTCGGATTGATAACAAGCAAGGAAAAACTGAATACAATCCGTATGGAAAGGTTAAAAGCTCATGGTTTAAACAGTGAAGCTAATTATGCTAGCTTTGAACGTATAGATTATGAGTTAAAATATGCAGATCAAATAATGAAAGATATCGGCTGTGTAGTATTAAATGTTGCCGATAAAGCCATTGAAGAAACTGCAAGTACAATACTTCAAATTTTAAAGGAGGTAAACGCTAGTGAAAAAGTACGTTTACAATTTTAAGGAAGGCAAAGCTCATATGAAGGATCTTTTGGGTGGAAAAGGTGCAAACCTTGCTGAAATGACCAATATAGGCTTGCCGGTACCACAAGGCTTTACAATTTCAACGGAGGCATGTAATGAGTATTATGAAAAAGACAGACAACTTTGGAAAGAGTTAAAGGATCAAATTGAAGAACAGCTTGCTGAATTAGAAAAAGCAACTGGAAAGACTTTTGGTGGCGGAGAAAACCCACTACTAGTATCAGTTAGATCAGGTGCTAAGTTCTCAATGCCTGGTATGATGGATACAATTCTAAACCTAGGACTTAATGATGAAGTTGTTAAGACAGTTGAGAAGGTTTCTGGCAATAAGAGATTTGCAATGGATAGTTATAGAAGATTCGTTCAAATGTTCTCTGACGTTGTTATGGAAATTCCAAAGTCAAGATTTGAAAGAATACTTGATGAAATAAAAGAACAAAAAGGTGTAAAATTTGATACAGATCTTACAGCTGATGATTTAGTTGAAGTAGTAGCAAAGTTTAAGGCTATTTATAAAGAAGTTCAAAAGGCAGACTTCCCACAAGATCCAAAGGAACAGCTTCTTCTTTCTGTTACAGCTGTTTTTAGAAGCTGGAACAATGATAGAGCTATATTATATAGACAGCTTAACAACATATCCGGAAGCCTAGGCACAGCAGTTAATGTTCAAGCTATGGTATTTGGTAATATGGGTGATGACTGTGGTACAGGAGTTGCATTTACTAGAGATCCAGCTACAGGAGAAGCAAAAATGCTTGGCGAGTTCTTGATGAATGCACAAGGAGAAGACGTTGTTGCAGGTATCAGAACTCCACTTTCAATAGATAAGTTAAGAGAGATAAACAAAGATGTCTATAAGCAGTTTATGGATGCTGCAACTCTATTAGAAAATCATTATAGAGATATGCAAGATATTGAATTTACAATAGAAAAAGGCAAGCTGTTCATGCTTCAAACTAGAAATGGTAAGAGAACAGCAGCGGCAGCATTAAGAATTGCTGTTGAATTGGTTGAACAAGGCTTAATTACAAAAGATGAAGCTATTATGAGAGTTGAGCCAGCTCAACTAGATCAATTGTTACATCCAACCTTTGATACTACAGCATTAAAGAATGCAAAACCTATTGCTAATGGTCTTCCAGCGTCACCAGGCGCAGCAACAGGAAAGGTTTATTTCACAGCTGAAGCAGCAGTAAGTGCAGTTAGAACTAATGGTGAGAAGGTTATACTTGTAAGACTTGAAACTTCACCAGAAGATCTAGAAGGTATGGTTGAAGCTGAGGGTATATTAACAGCTAGAGGTGGAAGAACTTCTCATGCAGCAGTTGTTGCCAGAGGTATGGGTAAGTGTTGTGTAGCTGGTTGTGATACGCTAAAGGTTAAAGAAGAAGAAAAGAAATTCTACATAGGTGACAAAGTATATAATGAAGGTGACTTCATATCCTTAGATGGAAGCACAGGTAATGTTTATGAAGGCGTTATAGAAACAAAGATTCCAGAGCTTTCTGGTCACTTTGGAACATTAATGGCTTGGGCTGACCAAGCTAGAAAGTTAAAAGTAAGAACAAATGCCGACACACCAAGAGATGCAGAACAAGCAGTTAAGTTTGGTGCAGAGGGTATAGGTCTTTGCCGTACAGAGCACATGTTCTTTGAAGAAGATAGAATAGCAGCAATGAGAGAAATGATAGTTGCTGAAACTGTAGAAGAAAGAAAAAAAGCGCTTGAAAAAATATTACCTTATCAAAAGAAGGACTTCATAGGAATATTTGAAGCAATGGAAGAAAGACCTGTTACAATCAGACTTCTTGATCCACCACTACATGAGTTCTTACCACATGCAGATGAGGATATAGCTGATCTTGCAAAGACTATGGGTCTTACCTTTGAAAAGCTTAAGGCTAGAGTAGAGAGCTTACATGAGTTTAACCCAATGCTAGGACATAGAGGTTGCAGACTTGCTGTAACTTATCCTGAAATAGCTGAAATGCAAACAAGAGGCATAATAGAAGCTGCTATAGAAGTAAAAAAGAATAAGGGTATAGATGTACACCCTGAGATAATGGTACCACTTGTAGGAGAAATAAAAGAGCTTGAGTATATCCAAACTATTTGCAGAACAACTGCAGATAATTTAATTAAGCAGTCAGGTTTAGAATTAAAGTATATGTTTGGTACAATGATAGAAGTTCCAAGAGGAGCAGTTACAGCAGATGAGATTGCAAAGGTTGCAGAGTTCTTCTCCTTCGGAACAAATGACTTGACTCAAATGACTTATGGCTTCTCAAGAGATGATGCAGGTAAGTTCATAAAGGACTACCTAGAAAAGGGTGTATTTGAACAAGATCCGTTTATGACTCTTGACCAAGTTGGAGTAGGTAAGCTGATTAAGATGGCTGCAGAGCTTGGAAGATCAACAAGACCTGATATAAAGCTTGGTATTTGCGGAGAGCATGGTGGAGATCCAGCATCCATAGAGTTCTGCCATAAGGTAGGATTAAACTATGTATCCTGTTCACCATTCAGAGTTCCAATAGCAAGACTTGCAGCAGCACAAGCAACCCTTAAAGAAAAATAAAACAAATACAAAGTAACATTAAAAAACCTTTCGAGTTAACTCGAAAGGTTTTTTACATATCTGTCTAGCATATGTTGAAGTGAACAAAAAATAAATAAGTCATCCTTAATCAAGGATGACTTATTTATATCTAATTAATTACTTTTGAATGTCAACGAATACGAAGTCTGGGTCAGCACCTATGAAGTTTCTTACTATATTCTTAACGTATGGTTGCATTGCATAAGCACCATTTCTGAAGTAGAAAGGAATTATAGCAGCTTCATCAAGAAGAATCTTTTCTGCTTCTGCCATTGCTTCTGCTCTAGCTTTAGAATCTGGTGAAGTTTTTGAGAATGCTATTAATTCATCATACTTAGCATTTGTCCAGTTGATATTGTTATGTCCGCCACCAGTTACCCAAAGGTCCATAAATGTCATTGGGTCATTGTAGTCTGGACCCCAACCTGCACTGCATATATCATAGTCTGATGCTTGCATTAATTCAAGTCTTTGTTTGAATTGAACTTGCTTAACTTCAATCTTAATGCCTAAGTTCTTTGAAAGCATATCTTGTTCAGCTTCAGCATGTGTTCTAGCTGTATCACTGTCATCTGTTAATAATTCAATTGCTGGAACCTTATCAATAGTTGTTCCAAGTTCTGTTAATGCTTTGTCTAAATATTCTTTTGCTTTTGCAACATCAGCAGTTGCTGGATAGAATTCATATGGGTATTCGTTAGCAAATGTATCTTTATCACCCATTAATAATGGAAGTACATATCTTTGTGCTGGAGTTGAACCGTTCTTTAATATTGCATCGCAGAACGCTTGTCTGTCAATAGCAAAGCCGATAGCTTTTCTGAAGTTAGCATTACCAAGGAACTTGCCTACTTCAGGTGACTTGCCTTTAACGTTAATTTGGAAGTACCATTCTGATCCTGTTGGGAAGAAGTTAGCTTTACCGTCAGCTTCATATTTTTCAATGAAGTCTTTGCTAAGACCAGCAAGGTCTATGTCGCCAGCTTCATACATGTTAATAATAGTTTTGCTATCATTAACTATAGTAAACTCTACTCTATCAAGGTTTATCTTTTCTTTGTTCCAGTAGTTTGCGTTCTTTTCAAGAACGATTGAAGCATCATGCTGCCATTCTTTTAGTGTAAATGGTCCATTATAAACAGCCTTGTCAGCATCAGCTGCATAAGCTTCTTTATATTGGTCAACTAAGTCTTTTCTTGATGGCATAAATGAAAGGAATCCTGTTAAAGCTAAGAAATACTTTGTTGGTGAATGAAGCTTTATTTCTAGAGTCTTTTCATCTAAAGCTTTAATTCCAACTTGTGTTGGGTCAGTTATTTTTCCAGTATTATATTCTTCACCATTAACTATATAATAGCCTTGGAAAGCATATTCTGATGCTGTAACTGGGTTAAGAAGTCTTAAGAATGAATATTCGAAATCTTGAGCTGTAACCTTTGTACCATCGCTCCATTGTGCATCTCTTAGATGGAAAGTATAAGTTAAGCCATCTTCTGAGATATCCCATGTTTCAGCCATACCAGGTAATATTTCACTGTTGTAAACTCTGATAAGACCTTCAAGTATAGCATTATCAATTTCTATTGAAACTGAGTCTGTACCTAATTGTGGGTCAAGATTTGGTGGCTCTGTACCAGCCATTCTTAATACCTTAGGTTCACCTTTTGTAGCTGGATCTGTTGCAGTGTCCTTTGGTCCGCATGCTGTTAGTCCAACGCTTAGTATCAATACTAAGGCTAGCACTAGTGCTAAAGATTTTTTCATTGAGAATCCTCCCTGTTTTTTTAATTTGGCGTATATATAAATTGAAACGCCTTCATATTAATAGTACAAGTTTTTGTTGATGTCGGTATATATAATTTTGAAATTGCTACATTAAACTTGTAAAAAAATTGTAACAATTACTAACTTAATTATATTTCCGAAGTGTGAAATTATATTGAAATAATAGTGTAGAAAGGTTGAAATTTGCATATATTATAATTCGAAATATTACGGACTAAGCCTAAGTTGACAAATGGATAGAATATGAGATGTAAGGTGCGGATGCTGAAAAATCAACTTTTTGTAGTAGTTGTGAGTCTAGTTCTGTAATAATGAAATGTGAAAAAAAGTTTTAAAATGAATGATGCGGGGTATAGGAAACATTAAAAAAGAGAGGAAGCCTAAGCTCTCTCTCTTTCAATGTTTTGATTAATTACTTTTGAATGTCAACGAATACGAAGTCTGGGTCAGCACCTATGAAGTTTCTTACTATATTCTTAACATATGGTTGCATTGTATAAGCACCATTTCTGAAGTAGAAAGGAATTATAGCAGCTTCATCAAGAAGAATCTTTTCTGCTTCTGCCATTGCTTCTGCTCTAGCTTTAGAATCTGGTGAAGTTTTTGAGAATGCTATTAATTCATCATACTTAGCATTTGTCCAGTTGATATTGTTATGTCCGCCACCAGTTACCCAAAGGTCCATAAATGTCATTGGGTCATTGTAGTCTGGACCCCAACCTGCACTGCATATATCATAGTCTGATGCTTGCATTAATTCAAGTCTTTGTTTGAATTGAACTTGCTTAACTTCAATCTTAATGCCTAAGTTCTTTGAAAGCATATCTTGTTCAGCTTCAGCATGTGTTCTAGCTGTATCACTATCATCTGTTAATAATTCAAATGCTGGAACCTTATCAATAGTTGTTCCAAGTTCTGTTAATGCTTTGTCTAAATATTCTTTTGCTTTTGCAACATCAGCAGTTGCTGGATAGAATTCATATGGGTATTCGTTAGCAAATGTATCTTTATCACCCATTAATAATGGAAGTACATATCTTTGTGCTGGAGTTGAACCGTTCTTTAATATTGCATCGCAGAACGCTTGTCTGTCAATAGCAAAGCCGATAGCTTTTCTGAAGTTAGCATTACCAAGGAACTTGCCTACTTCAGCTGACTTACCTTTAACGTTAATTTGGAAGTACCATTCTGCACCTGTTGGGAAGAACAAAGCTTTACCTTCAGCTTCATACTTCTCAATGAAGTCTTTGCTAAGACCAGCAAGGTCTATGTCGCCAGCTTCATACATATTAATAATAGTTTTACTATCATTAACTATAGTAAACTCTACTCTATCAAGGTTTATCTTTTCTTTGTTCCAGTAGTTTGCGTTCTTTTCAAGAACGATTGAAGCATCATGCTGCCATTCTTTTAGTGTAAATGGTCCATTATAAACAGCCTTGTCAGCATCAGCTGCATAAGCTTCTTTATATTGGTCAACTAAGTCTTTTCTTGATGGCATAAATGAAAGGAATCCTGTTAAAGCTAAGAAATACTTTGTTGGTGAATGAAGCTTTATTTCTAAAGTCTTTTCATCTAAAGCTTTAACTCCAACTTGTGTTGGGTCAGTTATCTTTCCAGTGTTGTACTCTTGACCATTAACTATATAATAGCCTTGGAAAGCATATTCTGATGCTGTAACTGGGTTAAGAAGTCTTAAGAATGAATATTCGAAATCTTGAGCTGTAACCTTTGTACCATCGCTCCATTGTGCATCTCTTAGATGGAAAGTGTAAGTTAAACCATCTGCTGAGATATCCCATGTTTCAGCCATACCAGGTAATATTTCGCTGTCGTAAACTCTTACAAGACCTTCAAGTATAGCATTATCGATTTCTATTGAAACTGAGTCTGTACCTAATTGTGGGTCAAGATTTGGTGGCTCTGTACCAGCCATTCTTAATACCTTAGGTTCACCTTTTGCTTCTGGAGTTGTAGTATCCTTTGTTCCGCATGCTGTTAGTCCAACACTTAGTATCAATACTAAGGCTAGCACTAGTGCTAAAGATTTTTTCATTGAGAATCCTCCCCATTTTTTAATTTGGCGTATATGTAAATTGGAACGCCTTCATATTAATAGTACAAGTTTTTGTTGATGTTTATGTCAGTATATAAAATTTTGAAATTGCTATATTAAACTTGTAAAAAAATTGTAACAATTTATAGACTAATTATATTTCCAAATTGTGAACAATGTGTGTAATAAGTGTGAACAAATTATGAACAAATAATGAACTATTGTTTAAATAAATGGCTTGAATAATAAATTATAGAATTTATTTACATTCAACTTATTTTGAGTATACAATAAAAGTATAGCAAAATCAACATATATATATTTATAATAGGACTATTGTTTACAAAAGTAACTACAAATCAAATTATCATAATTTAATTTGTCAGAATATTTCAATGTGAAACAAGGGTGAAAATAAGTTGAAATTTTGTTGATTTATAAAAATATATAAAAATAGATCATGTATTTTATTGTTAATAAATTTGTACTATATATAAACATATAGTACAAATTGTATTATAATTGAATCAAATTATACTTATGATAGGAGTGCATGAATAAATGCAAAAGGTCAAGGTTCTTATTATAGAGGATGAAACCAGGATTAGAGAAATGTTAAGAGAGTATTTAGAAAATGTAGACTTTCAAGTAGTAGGAGTAGAAAATGGTATGCTTGGTCTGGAAAAACTTAAAGAAGAACAGTATAGTATTATATTACTTGATGTTATGCTGCCAGATATTGATGGTTGGTCAGTATGTAGGGAGATTAGAAGAAGTTCTGATGTACCAATAATAATGCTTACCGCAAGAGGTGAAGAGTATGACAAACTTTTTGGCTTTGAGCTTGGTGCAGATGATTATATTACAAAGCCCTTTAGTCCAAATGAGCTTGTAGCTCGTATGAAGGCAATATTAAAGAGAGGAAAGGGTACGTCATTAGGTGCAGATAAATCATTATTTCAATACAAAGCATTAAGTGTGAATTTGGATTCTAGAAAGGTTATACTTGATAGCTCAATTGTTGATATGACACCAAAGGAATTTGATTTATTTAGTTTTTTTATAAAGAATACTGATAGGGTATTCACCAGAGAACAGCTGCTAAGTAAGGTATGGGGCTATGAATTTGGTGGTGACTATAGAACTGTTGATACTCATATTAAGATGTTGAGAGAAAGTCTAAAGGAATATAGAAGCCTTATAGTTACAGTATGGGGTGTAGGGTATAAGTTTGAATTAGGAGGATAAAAATGAAAAGTATTTCATTTAAGCTTTGGGGGCTTATGCTAGCTTTGGTATTTACAGCTTTGATTCTTATATGGTTTTTTCAGATAGTTTTCTTAGAAAGTTTTTATCTTGATATACATGAAAAAAAACTGTTAAATGAAGGTAATTATATTGTAGATATGATACTAGAAAACCAAACTGAGAATAATATAATGACAAAGATAGAAGAGTTGCTTCTAAAGTATAATGCAAGAATTGATATATATACTCCCGCTGGTGTAGCTATATATTCAAGTGAAAATGCACCTAAAATGATGGAGATAGATAAAACAGCCATACTTATAGAGCTTAGTAAGGGTAATAAGGTAGTAAATAATTTTAAAGATACAAGGCTTGGGAGCAATATCTTAATAATTGGACTGCCTGCTATTCAAAATAATAAGTTAAAGGCCGCATTGATAATGAGTGTACCGTTAGCTTCAGTTAATGAAACTGTAGCTACCTTGAAGGAGCAGCTTCTTATAATTTCTATTATATTAATAGGCTTTTCTGCTATATTATCTTATTGGTTTTCGAGATTTTTTACAAAGCCAATTCTGGAGATTAACAAAGCAGCAAAGACTATGGCTGAGGGTAACCTGTCTATAAAAGTAGCTGTAAACTCCAAGGATGAGCTTGGAATGCTTTCTGATACAATTAACCATTTATCTTCACAGCTGCAAAAAATTGAGCAGTTACGCAAGGAGTTGATTGCTAACGTTTCTCATGAATTCAGAACACCTTTAACCCTTATAAAAGGTTACGCTGAGACTATTAGAGATGTAAAGAGTTTAAATACTGAAAAGAGAGAGAAGCAGATGAATATAATAATTGAAGAATCGGATAAATTGAACAATATGATAAATGATATCTTAGACTTATCCCAAATACAGTCAGATTATTACATACTAGAAATGAGTGACTTTAGAATAGGAGAAACTATAGAGACGGTAAAAAATAGACTATTGTTTCTTATAGAAGAAAAGGGGTTGTGTGTCAAAGTAAATTTTGACTCTGAGATGCTTGTATGTGGAGATGAGAGAAGAATTGAACAGGTTTTGTTTAATCTGTTAAACAATGCAATTAATCACTCGAAAGAGGGTTATGTTATTGAGCTTAGAGTAGTCGATCAAGATAGTATAGCAGTAGTTGAAGTATTAGATCAGGGAGATGGAATTGCAGCGCAGGATATACCTTATATATGGGATAGATTCTATAAAGTACATAATGGGGAAAACAATAAGCGTATGGGGAGCGGTCTTGGTCTTGCTATAGTGAAGAGTATTTTGGAAGTACATAAATCTAATTTTGGAGTGGAAAGCGAAATAGGAAAGGGTAGTAAATTCTGGTTTGAGGTTAAAAAGAGTGCCGAAAATCGGGCTATATAGTATTTTATATAGCTTATGTATGTGACCTAGCAAAGGATTAAGCTATGGCATAATTATTGCTATAATAAATATAAATAATGAATTTAAGGAGGACTAAGATGAAAGAGGTTGTTATTGTTGCAGCGGCTAGAACTCCAGTAGGAAGCTTTAATGGAGCTTTATCTGGAGTCAGCGCAATTGAGTTAGGTTCAATTGTCATAAAGGAAGCCGTAAAAAGAGCGGGTATCACACCAGATATGGTAGATGAGATTATAATGGGTTGCATTCTACAGTCTGCACAAGGACAGGGTGTTGCAAGGCAAGCCGCAGTAAAAGCTGGTATACCAATAGAAAAGCCTGCAATGACTATTAATATGATTTGTGGTTCAGGATTAAAGGCAGTGCAATTAGCAGCACAAGCAATAATTAGTGGTGACAGTGATATTGTTGTTGCTGGTGGTACAGAAAACATGACTCAGGCGCCATATGCATTAAAGAATGCAAGAAATGGATACAGAATGGGTAATGGAGAAATTGTTGATACAATGATTTGCGATGCTTTAACGGATGCATTCAATAATTATCATATGGGCGTTACTGCCGAAAATTTGGCAGAAAAATATAATATAACAAGAGAAGAACAAGATACATTGTCAGCAAACAGTCAAAATAAGGCTGAAGCAGCTATAAAACAAGGTAAGTTTAAGGATGAAATAGTTCCTGTAGTAATATCAACCAGAAAAGGTGATGTAGTAGTTGATACTGATGAATTCCCAAGAGCGGGTACAACTGTAGAAGGACTAGCAAAGCTTAGACCTGCGTTTAAAAAGGATGGAACTGTTACAGCAGGTAATGCATCAGGTATTAATGATGGAGCTGCTGCTTTGGTTATTATGTCAGCTGACAAAGCAAAAGAGTTAGGTTTAGAAGTATTAGGAAAGATAGTTGGCTATGCTTCGGCAGGAGTAGAACCAAGTATAATGGGAATAGGTCCTGTGCCAGCAGTTAAAAAGGCTCTTAATAGAGCAAACTTAAAGATCGAAGATATGGATTTGATTGAGGCAAATGAAGCTTTTGCGGCACAAGCCATTGCGGTTTCTAGAGAGTTAGGATTTAACATGGATAAGGTAAATGTTAATGGTGGAGCAATTGCACTTGGTCATCCAGTAGGAGCGAGTGGTGCAAGAATATTAACAACACTTCTCTATGAAATGAAGAAGCAAAACGTGAAGCGTGGACTAGCAACTCTTTGCATTGGTGGCGGTATGGGTACAGCAGTAGTAATTGAAAGATAGAGCAATTATATAAATAAAAATATACTGCATGTTTTTAAATAACATGCAGTATATTTTTATTTAGCTTTTATAGGGACGTCTCACATTTTAGGTAGTTAACTATTATTTCTGCTGCATCTCCTCTAGTTATATTATTTGCTGGGTTGAAATAGGATTTAATAGGTGCTATGATACCAAGCTCAGCTGCCATTACTACATAACCCTTGTAGACATTTGTTATTTTGGAAGCGTCTTTGAAGGTTACTACAAACATATTACTCTTCTCTGCTATAACTCCATATCCCATTGCTCTTATAATCATCCTTGCTGCATCTTGTCGCGTTACATAGGTGTCTGGCTTTTTGTCTGCTTCATTTATAATCTTTCTTTTTATAGCTTCGGCGTAGTAGCTGTCGTACTGATTATCAGCCTTATCAACAGGTGTGAAGTAATATTCAGGTTGTAAAGAGTTTATGAGAAGCTTTATAAAATCTTTTTGTAGTGTTGCTGTGTCAGGCATGAACTTTGTGTTGTCAGGCTCTATAATGCCAATTTCTATTAACAGTTTGATTTCATCTTCAGCTTTATTGCCTTTTATATCTGTGTATTGAAGCTTTTGTGCTTGTTTAATAGGGTTACCGTTATAGTCTAACATTTGGCCGCTATTTGCATCTATAAAACCAGGCATGTTTTCTAACACATAAGCTAATTTTAACTCTTTGCTCTCACTATAATTAGCGTTTTTATAGTAGTGTACATATTGCATTCCAAATTTAACTTTATCTAATAATACTTCATAAGCCTTATCTAGCGTTATAACTTTATTTGGAGCAGGAAAACTGATATTCAGCCAGTTTGTATTAAGGGATACTATTTCCCCTGTAACTGCATTAATTCCTACGTTTAGTGAGTTTGAAGGACATGGAATTCCGTTTTCCATTCTTGTAAAATTGAAGTAATAATAGTCATTGTTAATGGGCGCGTAATCAAATGGTTCCTTGTACTCTTTAAATTGTGTTTTACTGAATTTATCAGGCTGTATTACCTTTAGGAAATCTTCTGCAAGCTTTTTTGCTTGTTCCTTTTTTATTGTAGCTTTATCCTTGTTTTGAGTATTATTGTTATCTGAAATATTGAAGCTTTTAATCTCTTTAGTTACAGCATCTATCTGTGCATTAATATATCTATATGTGTTATCTTCTGAGTTTGAATATCTCCATGCTAGGTTCCATGTGGCATTTTCTTTATTATTGCCAGGATATAGATTTGCACCTTCTAGCTTCATTTTGTTATCGATTGTAATATATTGTTTTATAGTTTGTTCTGCTTCAGATTTTGATATATATTTACTGTTTTTCTCAAGCTCATATTGCTCCTCTGGGGTTATTTTAACGCTTTCCTTAGCAGCAGCATCAGCCATACTTTTTTCGTTACTATAGGTTCTAATTATTGAGGTGTTTAAAAGCTCGCCAGTAACTGCATCAATAGGAGAATTTCCATTTTTCATTGTGTATGCAAGTACCGCTGATGGTTCGTTATTTTGGTTATTATAAATCACGTTATAAGTAAGCTCTAAGCCCAGCTTGCTTTTCAAAAGCTCTTTTGCTTTTTCTAGGGAGAATGCTTTTGACTTTGCGGTTAGCTCTCCTTTATCCCATTGTATATTAAAATATCTAGTCTTTAAGGTGTTTTTATCTATTTGAACCGAAATGTTGTTCACAGGCACATCTACACCATCATATACTCTGATAAACTCAAAATTGTAGGTCTCGGCATACCTGCTGTAATTATCATAATTTGTATCATCTACTAGTCTTGTTTGCTTGAAGTTATCGCCTTGAAGCTTTGCTGCAACTTCTTGTGCAGCCTTTAGAGCTTCTGCTCTTGAGTATTTTGGAATTTTACTTTTTGACTGTTCATCTGATACCCACCAATATATAGATATAATCTTTCCACTAGCAGCATCTACGGAAACGCTAATTGTTTCCTTGCTTGTTTTTGTGTTATTCCAGTTTAGATTCCATATATTGTACCCATTTTGATTTTCACTGTAGCTGTTTGTAAATTCGTAGCCCTCTGTATTTAGTCCCAAACTACTTTTTGCTATTTCTATAGATTGTTTTAGTGTAACTGCTGTTTCCTCTTCAGCAAAAGCAATAGCGGGTATCTGAAGGATTCCTGTCAGTAAAACAAAAGCTGTGAGTAATGCAACAAATTTTTTCATATTAATCCCCTTTCAGTGTTTTATTTTTTATGACTTATAAAGCGGTACTAAATGTTCCCAAACCTAGAAAATTATTTTGAAGCTTCCTCTGTTTTGATAGAATTTCTTATTAGTTCGTTTAACTTCTGAAATTCTTCTGTAGTCAAATATCTCCACGCTCCTGTGGGTAAGTCTCCCAGATAAATATTCATAATACGTATTCTTTTGAGCTTTATGACCTGATAACCGAATACTTCACACATTCTGCGAATTTGTCTATTCATACCCTCAGTTAGAATTATACTGAAGGTATATTTAGTAAGCATTTCTACTATACATTTCTTTGTTATAGTGCCTAATATCTTAACACCACTAGCCATGCCAACTATAAAACCTTGAGTTATTGGCTTATCAACTCTTACAATATATTCTTTGTCATGATTGTTTCCTGCTCTTAGAATTTTATTTACAATATCACCATCACTGGTAAGAATAATGAGACCTTCTGATTCCTTGTCCAGCCTACCCACAGGAAAAATGCGTTTTGGATAATTCATAAAGTTGATAATGTTGTTTCTTTCTTTTGCATCAGTGGTACTTATAATACCTACGGGCTTGTTTAAGGCTATATACACAAACTCTTCTACAGGTTTTAGGGGCTTACTGTCCACTTTTATAACATCATTTACTGATACAGTACTACCAATTTCTGCTACCTTGCCATTAATTGTAACGCGTTTTTGCTCTATAAGTCTGTCTGCCTCTCGACGGGAGCAAATACCTTTTTCACTGATGAATTTATTTATTCGCATGTTATTTGTTACCTTTATTTGATTTTCTTTTTTCATTTGTATTATTACCTCATTTATGTAAGTTACTATATATATTGCACAAAACAATTTATATTTATATAATAGTGCGATATATATAATAATTAGTTTAAATACTTTAAGAGGAATAATCAATTAAAAAATAAGTATAATAAATTGCTAAATAGAAAAAATACATATGGAGGTGTTATTATGACATTAAATTTAACACAGAAAGAAAGAATGCTGCTTCAAGATCAAAAGAACCATGAAGAGATTTGTATAAAGAAGTATAACGATTATGCAAACAAGGCTCAAGATGGACAGCTAAAACAGTTATTCACTAGCTTTTCAACAAAGGAGCAGGAACATCTAAATTCTATAAACCAAATGCTAAGCGGACAAATACCTCAGATGAATCAACAGCAAGGTCAACAAAATCAACAAAACCAGCAAAACCAACAAAACCAGCAAGAAATGACACAAACAAGTGGTCAGAATAAAAGTTCTATGAACAAATGTGACTCAGACTTATGCCGTGATATGTTAATGACTGAAAAGTATGTTTCTGGGGCATATGACACAGCTATATTTGAGATGAGCAATAAGAATATGAGAGATACCTTAAATCATATTCAAAAAGAAGAGCAGCAACATGGAGAAGGTTTGTTTAACTACATGAATAGCCATGGAATGTATAACCTTCAATAACTGATAAAAATAAGTCCTACATTAAATATGTAGGATTTATTTTATATTTCCAATGCGTGCATATGAATCCAAATGATGGCAATAATTTAGATGTAGAATTTTGCTGCAGAACAAGCATTGGAGGCATTCATATGAACAAGAATACTACAAAGCAAAAAACATCACTAAAACTTGCACGAGACGAGAAGACACCATTTGAAATTTACAGCATTATATTAAAGGGTGTAGTATGTACCCTAGACAGTATTTTTTTGAAGCATTATGTAACTGATAATATAGAAGCATTAATGAAATATATAAATAATAGAAATATAATTAGTGCTGAAACATATAAGAAGCTACTATCAGAGGCTAAAGATTTTTATGCTGTAATTTTGTGTGCAGTTTTAATAAATCCAATTAAGGAATATACAAAGGATTTCAAACAGACAGAGATTAAAAAAGAGAAGAAAAATGAATTGTTTTTGCTGTTACAAAATGAATTGTTTGAGTTTTTTGCTGATTGGCTTTGTCATATTGAATTGGATCCTTTGCTTTTTTGTAGACTATCAGAGGCTTATGGCAAGCAGTTCAATATGCAGCTTTACATATCATCTATTAACTCTCATAACTTGACTGCCATAGAAAGTCAGGTTATTAAGCTTCAGATAATTGAGATTACAACAGTTTATCTTATTGAGCAGGTAGCGGTTCAACTGGGTTTGGCAGGGTTAGATTATATAGATTATTATAAAAACATTAGTATTATAAAAGTAAAGCTTACAGAAGATTCAGACTGTATCGATACAATTGTATAGAAATTTGATATTGTTGTATATAAATGCCACTTTAGACATTGTCTCAAGGTTATATTTTAATATAATAAATATATAAGAAATATGTAGCTTTGAGGGGGATAAAAATGGATTTTAAAAACACATCAAGTACAAAAATGTCTCAGCATATAAGGGAAATGGTACAAATAGCTTTGATGACTGCTATTACATATATATCTGTGAGTTTTTTGCATATACCTAATGGAATTGGTGGTGTAGTACATCTTGGAGATAGCATAATATTTGTTACAGCTATATTATTTGGAGCAAGACAAGCAGCAATTTCAGGAGCGATAGGTATGACTCTATTTGATATATTCTTCTACCCAACTTATGCGCCATATACTTTTTTTATTAAAGCAGTTATGGGTTTGATAGTTGGTTTGATAGCTAGAGGTGGTAATTCAAAGGGCAATAAAAATTTTAGAAACATTATTGGAATTGTATTAGCTGCTATATGGGGTGTTGTGGGATATTATTTTGCAGAGATAATCATGTATGCAAATTTCTATATACCTATAGCTAACGTTTTTGGTAACATAATTCAGGTAACAGCAGGCGGTATTATTGCATTGATACTTTTATCAGCACTTAAGAGAACAAAATATTTTGGAAATAATTAAATCCTTTAGCTCAATATTTATATGTTAAGATTGTTACATCCGACCTCACGAGTCGGTTTTTTTATGTGCAAAAGCTTGAAATTGCTATTAATTAGCATTTTATATTTAGTTAACATAATGTATAATGTTTATAGGAGAGGTGAATTGAATGAAGAAAACTAGCATTAGCATTATGTCAGTTGTATTAGTTATGGCTATATTACTGAACATCTTTAACTTTAATGGACCTGTGTATGCAGAGATGACTTCAGTGGACAAGCTGGCTCAAAATGAAAATTTAATAAGTGTTATTGACAAAACCTACGTATATAGCGATATAACGGGACATTGGGCCAAAGAAGGCATTTTAAAGCTTAGCTATATGGAGATATTGAAGGGCTTTCCTGATAGAAGTATGAGGCCAGATAAAACCTTGACTAGAGAAGAATTCATCGTAATGCTTGTAAGAGCAATTGATATACCTTTGACAGATACATATGTACAGAATTATCAAGATGTTGCAGTTGAACGCTGGAGTAATCAATACATAGCTTCAGCAAAGAATAAAGGCTTACTGGACATCTTTAATCAAAGCATGATGTATCCGACACAAAATATAACAAGAGAAGAGATGGCTGTTATTGCGGCTAAGGCTGTACAGGATATACCTTTGGCTTCACAAAGTAAAAGCTTTAAGGATTTAATCTCTACTTATAAGTATATGGATAGCATTAAAATAGTAACTTCACTTGGTATTATAAAAGGAATGCCAGATGGCAGCTTCAAACCATATAATGGTGCTACGAGAGCTGAAACAGCTGTAGTTATTCAGAGAATCTTGGATTTGAAGAGCCTAGATAACCTACAAGAAAATAATGAAATAACTGCTTTTGCAGAAAATTATGAAAAAAGTCGCATGACAAATCCAATTCAAGGTACTTTAAATACACAAGATATTATGCAATTTTCTATTGGTAAAGAGCAAAAGCAAAATATAAAGAGAGATAGTATTATAAGTAGCTTGAAGCTGCAGAATATCAATCTTAATAGAAGTATGTCAAATTCTTATACTTTCATAAGCTATAAGTCCAAATATCTAGCTGAGGTTATCATTAGTTATAATATGACCAGTACCACAACTGAAGGTGCCAATAGAGAATATAAGATAACTCGTAAGCTATATATGAATAGGGATAAAGGCAAGTGGACGGTATACGACTCATCTGTGTTATATAGTATACTTAACGAAGTAGTTGTCAGTGAAAGTGAAAAGATAAATCTAACATGGAACAGTCTTTATAATAGTACTCCAAATATGACTGGTACATCGAAGATAGAGGGCTTAGACGTTATATCACCTACATGGTTTAAGCTAAACAGTGCTAATGGGGATTTTGCAAATATAGCAAGCTTAGAGTATACAAATTGGGCACATAAAAATGGATATAAGGTTTGGGCTTTGGTAGGAAATGACTTTAATAGGAGTTTAACATCGCAAATGCTTAATAATGATACAGCAAGAAGCAATGCAATTAATAATCTAATAAAATATGCAAAGGCTTATAACCTAGATGGACTAAATATTGACTTTGAATATATGTACACAAGTGAAAAGGATTTGTTTACGAAGTTTATAGGGGAGCTGTATCAGCAGACAAAGCCACTTGGAATAACATTATCTGTGGATGTTACTGTGATAGCATATAATTCTGATTGGTCTTCTTGCTATGACAGAAAAGCCCTTGCACAAGTATCTGATTATATTGCTTTAATGGCTTATGACCAGTATTGGGCAGGCAGTCCTGTAAGTGGTTCGGTTTCTCAGCTTAAATGGGTAGAGGATAGTTTGAAAAAGGTATTGCTTGAGGTTCCAAATCATAAACTTCTTCTTGGTATGCCTTATTATACTAGAGTATGGAAGGAAGCTTATGATGCAAATGGAAAGCTAGTTGTTTCTTCTAGTGCAGTTTCTATGCAGACAGCTGAACGATTGACAGCAGAGAATAATGCAGCTAAGACATGGGATTCTGTAAGCGGTCAATATTTCGTCACATATAAGAAGGATGGAGCTACTTACAAAATATGGATGGAAGATGAGGCTTCAATAAAGCTTAGGGTTGAAATTGCGAATAAGTATGACTTAGCAGGAGTTGCATCATGGCGAATGGGCTTTGAAAAGCCACAGATTTGGGAAGTAATTAATTCTACTTTAAAATAGTTAAAAAAAAGGAGCTGTTGCACAAATAACAAAATAGTTAATTGTGTAGCAGCTCCCTTTTTTATTTATTTGGTATTCCATAGGTATTTGTTGTAGTATCCTTGAAAAGCTCTAGCTTGGGAGGAAAGTAAGTAAAGAGGCTAAAGGCAATTGTTAAGATGATAAGAAATATTAGCGAAGGTATCTTATATTTGCTATAATCTTTTTTACTAGTAATAATTTTATAGCTTACAATCTGAGACAGAGCTATAGCAATAACAAACAAGGATATATCCAGCCAAATGTAATGGTTTCCTGTAATAGCTTTAACCAAATAAAATACTATGATTATTGTTAAAGGCATTATATAGAGGGCAGCTGTTTTCGCAATCCAGAAATTATATTTTTTTCGCCCAAATATAAAGTACTCATACAGAGCAAAAAAGAAAGCAGGCCAAAACCCCATTTTTAGATGCTCCCATACACTTTCGTTGACTGTACAAAACAGTGCTAAGGGCTTGAAGCTTCCGCTCCATTCAAAACAGAAATGAAGCAACGTTCCTATAATAGTAATAATAAAAAAGCCTATTAGTTCCAATTTGAATATGCCTTTTTTGCTCATAATGCACTTCCTTTATTTTTTTATAATGGGATCTTAATTAATTATTGCCATTTCGTACATTTAAATTCGTCAATACTAGAGATTCTATAATTTCCTTTATATGCAAATTATCAGCCCAAAGTAACAAGTGATTGTATTCTAGATTATTTACTGATATCGGTGCTGGATATAAAAGAACCATAGCTGCTTGCCCATTCATTTCTTTGGGCTGATCTGATGAAGGAATAATTATACAAGCTGGTTGGTCTAATATTGTAATTTTTAATATTTCAGGGTGAGAGCCATAGGGTTTTAGTTTATGAAAAGCTTCTGTCTTACAGATATCCTCAAGGGCTGCGCTTGAATTGATAGCTGAAACCTTAAAGAAGCCATCTAAACCTTCATAGAAAGAATCATTTACTCTTAACCATCTAACAGGATACTTAAGCTCTATTTTATAAGCCTCATTGGTGTATATATTCCATTGCTTTGGTATAAATACTGATTGACCTGTAAGTGGAGCTTCTGGATTTATGTGCGGATTTGACTTTACAAATAAACTAAGCTTAATTTTATATTTTTCTGCTATATTATACATAGTATCGCCCTGTTTTATAGTGTAAACCTCCAAAATTGATGGATAGTTACAAGGGAGTGATGCAAATGGTATATTAATTACTTCACCTACTTCTATAGTATCAGGATTTATCGCGGGATTTGCTTCTTCTAAATCATCTAAGTTGACATGAAAGTTTTTACTGATTTTATAGAAGGTATCATTGGCTTGAACTATATAGGGAGCAGTACCTGCTGCGTTTAACATTAAGTTCACCTCACAAAATTAGTAGTAATATAATATATTCAAAGAAATTTCTATTATTAATAATAAATATGACTCGCCTAAAAGAGCGAGCCATGGAGTTAGAGGTTCTTAGAACCTAACATAAGTAGTTCTACAAAATAGTCGCCCTCGCGTAGTACGTGGTCATAAAGTGATGGCCATGTGTTTGTTTGATGACCAGGTAATGAGCAGTTCTCAGTACTTTCACTAAGAGTCATGACGAAGCTCTTAAAATCCTTCATTAGCTTAATAGTTTCATTTATTAATCTTTCTAAGCCCTTTCCTCTTTCTTCTACAGCTTTTGCTTTATGCAGGTTTTCATTAAAGAGCTTTTCAAATTCCTTCGCCTTCCGAGTAATTCTTTCTTGTATTTCTGGCTTTGCAGTCATTGCAACAATGTTCGCATGTTCTTCATTTATATGAGAGAAGAACATAATTTCTTCTACTAAAGCAGTAAATCTTGCCTTATCAGGTAAATCAGCAAGCATGAGTCTTGGAACACTAAGTACTTTTTTATCTCCCTTTGGACTTGGTATGCCTAATTGGCTACGAGTGGGCTTTGGTCCACCGATTATGCCAATAAATCTGTCAGTTTCTCTTCTCATATGTTCTGCTTGTTCAGAAGGTATAATAGATAGTATCTCACAAGCTTTGATGCCTTGATACATAAATTCTTTTATATCTCTTACTACAACAACTAGAGGTAGTATTAGATTTGTGAGATTTTTTTGAGCGCTTGAATTTATGGCATTGTCAGATAAAATCATAGATGTAAGATAGTCAATTTGTCTTGCTGAGTTATCAAGGTTTCTGAAAATGCAGTCTTGTTTGATATTTATATCCAGTCCTCCCCTGTGCAGCTTCAAGTGTTCGGAGAAAATAGGCATCCAAACACTCATTTCATCTAGGATGACATTTGGTAAAATGCAGAAAAGTTCATTTGGCATTGAAATAGGACCTCCTATAAATAGACTTAATACAGAAAACAGTCATTTATACTAATATATGCGATTTTCTTTAAATGGGGATAATTTGCATAAAGTTTATTTAGTATTTTAAAATATGATATTATATTATTATGAGCAGTAAAAAAATAGGACATAAAGACCTTTAAAGTCTAATTGTTAATGTGAGGTGTATTATGAAAATAAAGATTAAGGAATATGTTTTAATAACTCTAGGAAATATCCTTTTAGCTCTAGGATTAAATTTCTTTTTAGTACCCAATAATTTGGCAGCAGGTGGCGTTAGTGGTTTGGCAATGATAATTGGAAAATACATTCCAGACTTACCTATCGGGCTAATGATGTTATTTATGAATGTTATTCTTTTTATTATTGCATTTGCTATATTGGGTTCTGGTTTTGGAGGGAAAACCATATATTCAAGCTTAAGTTTATCAGGTATAATTTGGTTGTTTGAAAAACTAATGCCAATAAATAAGTCAATAACAGGGGATATTTTTATTGAACTGATTTTTGGTATTTTAATATCATCTATTGGTATGGGTATAATTTTTAATCAAAATGCATCTACAGGCGGAACAGATATTATAGCAAAGATAATAAATAAGTTCTTACATATTGATATTGGCAAGTCTCTTCTTCTATCTGATTTTGCAATTACTTTGCTTGCTGCAATAGCTTTTGATATCAGAACAGGTATGTATGCTTTATTGGGAGTCATAATGAGCGGTTTTATTATAGATATTGTAATAGAGGGTTTAAATATCAGTAAGCAGGTTATGATAATAAGTTCTAAAACTGACGATATAAAAAGATTTATATTAAATGATTTAGGAAGAGGGGCAACAGTTTATATCGCAAAGGGAGCGTTTACTGAAGAAGAAAAGGAGATTATAACAACTACAATAGGTAGAAAAGAAGTTGTTAGATTGAAGATATTTGTAAGTGGAATTGATAATAGGGCATTTATGACAATTATTGATGCACATGAAACCTTGGGAGAAGGCTTTAAGGATATTAGCAACTTATAAGTTTTTTGTCACTTCTAAGTAATCACAATCATATAATGTAATGTATTGCGATTATTAAAAGAGGTGATTAAAATGTATAATCAAAACAGAGTGGCACCTATGTCATCATATATTAGAGTTCTTCATGCGTCTCCTGATGCTCCCGGAGTTGATATTTATGTAAATGAAAATCTAATAGCGAGAGATTTGATTTACAAGGAGTTTTCACCATATATTCCTATAGTAGGAGGACTATATAATGTGAAGGTTTATCCTACAGGAACGAAGACAAAGCCGGTAATAGACACAAATGTAAATATACCACCAAGCTCAATATTCACTGTTGCAGCAACAGGAAAGCTTGCAGATATAGGGTTAACATTAGTGCCTGAGCCTCCAATAAAAAGAATGCCAAATGAAACCTTCCTCAGATTTGTACACTTATCTCCTGAGGCACCAAATGTGGATATAACATCAAACAACACAAAGCTTTTTAGTGATATTGAATACAAGGAAATTGCTCCATATATACCAATAAAACCAGGCAAGTATGAATTACAAATAATTACAGTAGGCACCAATAATATAATTTTGACAGTACCAAATATGAACCTTAAGCCAGGGAAAATATATACAGTATATCTTGTAGGTTTAACAACTGGAAAACCACCATTACAGGTACTGATACCACTAGATGGAAATACTTATTTGCCTGTATAAAAAAGACTATTATATAAACACTAAAAAAATGCAGTTTTACTGCATTTTTTTAGTGCCAATATTGTTTATGGGGAAGGATTGCAGTAAAATCATAATATAAATATCAAGGAGGACAAGAATGGTACAAAATATAAAAGTGATTAATAAAGAACAGCAAGTCACAAACAAATGGGCTGGAGGTACAACTACACATCTAGCTATATATCCAGATAATGCAAGCTATAATGATAGAGATTTTATGTGGAGATTGAGTACAGCCGTTGTTGAGCTTGAAGAGTCCACTTTTACAAAGCTTCCAGGCTTTAATAGATATCTAATGGTACTAGATGGAGAATTAAAGCTGGTACATAATGATCATCATGTTGCAATGCTTAAGCAATATCAGCAGGATAGCTTTGAGGGAGAGTGGGATACTACTAGTTATGGAAGCGCTAGAGATTTTAATTTAATGGTAAAGAAAGGTACAGAAGGGAGCCTTAAGCACTATACACTAACCTATGGTGAGCCATTGAAGTTAAAGCTGGTTAACAAAGTAGATGTTAATAGATTTTATGCTTGTTATTCTTATAAAGGAGATACAAATGTGATTATTGATGGAAGGGAAATACTGGTGGCAGAAGGTGGATTGCTTATAATACAGTATCTGGATCAGGTTGATATAACAATGAAAGTCATAGAAGGAGTATCTTCTGATATAATTGCAGCAAATATATTTAAATAGAAGAAGGGCTGTGGTAATTACACACAGCCCTTTGCAATATTCTATTTTGTAAGACCTTCAAGTCCTTCTGTCATTGACTCCAATTCCTTAAAGCTTTGCTCTATATTTTGTATTTGCTTATCTTGTATTTCCATACTTGCAAGAACCTCTTCTACTGAAGCAGTACTTTCCTCAGTTATACTGGAAATTGATGTAATTTCCCCCACTATGTTATTGGAAGATTGTTGAAGCTGTTGAACCATATCATTTACACTACTAGCCTGTGATTGGACATCCTTTGTATTTGACATAATCTGTTTAAATATACCTTCCACACTTTCAGTTACTTTTTTACTTGATTCTACTGCGGTAAGACCGATATTTACTTCTTTTGAAACTTGTAGAGATTGTGACTGAATATCCTTTAATATATTTGAAATCTCTAGTGTTGATTTTCGTGAATCCTCTGCCAGCTTCCTTACTTCATCGGCAACAACTGCAAAGCCTCTTCCATGGTCGCCTGCTCTAGCTGCTTCTATAGCTGCATTTAGTGCTAGTAGATTTGTCTGCTCAGCAATTGCATTGATTGTATCTGCTATGTTTCCTACTTTTTGAGTCTGTTGATTCAACTTGTCCATTAATACAACAGTATTACTTATAATTGAGCTTACATTATTCATTTCAACTGATAGTACATTTATTTGCTCATTTCCTTTATTAGTGATTTCTGTTGTGACATCAGATATGCTGCTCATTTGTAGTGCAGCCTGAGCCATGTTATGAACTCCGCTATCAACTCCATACATGTCGTTACTTATATCAGTTATATTTACAGATTGATTTTCTATACCCTGTGATATCTCAGAGAAGGCTTCTGTGACCTCCTTTGAAACACCGGAAGTTATTTTTATATTTTGTTTTAGTTGTGTACTGTAGTTTTTAAGTACCAATATAGATTTTTTCAATTCCTGTAGAATATTTTCTGATTTATTATTGCTTTCAAGTATTTTTACTTGATTGTCCTCAAATCTCTCTAGCAGTTTTTGACCAAAACGGCTTTGAACTAAAAGCAATATAGTTACAAAAACTAAAACTAAATTAAAGGTGATCAATCGTTCTACTGTTATATTTGGAAACATGCTTGCACCATAGGTAAAATAGAAATAATTAGTCATAATAATATCTAAAATACCTGCTATCAAAATTGCAATAAAGTCTTGATATAATGCAGCAGCAGCAAGACAATAGTATACTATCAGATACATGCCCATATGCGGGGATAGAATAATAAGAACAAAAGCTATTAAAGCGTTTGCTATAATTGTTGTATACATTGTTAGAATTCTATACTTCTTACTTAAAATAAGTGCTGTCTGAATAATACAAACACCAGCACCATAAGCACCTAATGTAATAGAAAATTTTAGGTTGATACCTGTTACTGCATCCATAATTATGCTGAATAAAACAATTCCGAAGGTTAATTTAGTCATTAAAATATTTCTTTTGTGAATAATTTCCAATCTCTCCATCATAAATCCCCCTTAAATATATATATTATTTAGTTATTCTATAAAAAAATACAAATTCCTTCATTATACGACAATATATTGTAATTTTTATTTACTATATTTATAGATTTAAGTATATAATTTAAATATTTACAAATAATACTTATAATACTAAGTAAATAAAGAAAAATCAAAGCAAGTAAAAGTTACTTAAGAGAGGTATTAAAATGATTAGAGTTGGAACGAAGGCTCCTGATTTTACTTTAGACAGTACCATGGGAAAGATATCTTTAAGTACTTATAAGGATAAATGGGTATTGTTATTTTTCTATCCCCTTGATTTTACGCCCATATGAGAGTCAGAGGTGACAGAGTTTAACCGTCGGTTAAACGATTTTGAAAAGCTTAATGTAAACGTAATAGGCGTAAACACTGATAGTGTGTATACACATAGGGCATGGTTGGAGAAAATTGGACAAATAGATTATCCCCTTATATCAGATTATGCAAAAGTTCTTTCAAGATGCTTTGGAATACTCGATGAAGAAGCAGGGATAGCTTATAGAGGAACTTTCATTATGGATTTAGACAAAAAGGTAAGGTATGCAAGTGAGAATGATTTATTGGTAGGTAGAAATATTAATGAGCTATTAAGAGTATTGGCAGCACTTAGTAAAAGTAAACCATGCCCTGTTAACTGGGAAGAAGGCAATACTACTTTATAGAATAATCAAAACAATAAGAACCACACATTATGTCTGGCTCTTATTGTTTTTGTCTATAAACCAATCTATAAGCTTTCTCGAAATACTAACTTTTCCTGGTATAGTAGGAAGCTCATTTACATCGAACCAATCAGCATCAGAAAGCTCTTTTTCATCTAATACAAGCTCTCCTCCAGCATATTCTGCGGTATAGCCCACCATAAGTGAGTCCGGGTAGGGCCAAGGCTGACTGCCAAAATAGGTGATATTCTTTACCTCAATACCTGCTTCTTCTCTAACTTCTCTTACTACACATTCCTCAAGAGTTTCACCAGGTTCTACAAAGCCTGCCAAGACACTGTAAAAATTGTTTTTAGACAGGGTATTCTTGGCTAGGAGAATTTTATCTTCCTTAATAATAGCAACAATTATAGCTGGTGAAATTTTGGGGTAAATTAGGAGTTTGCAGCGGGGACACAGCTTTGAATGTTCATCGAGCTTCATAAGTGTCTTTTCACCACAGCGTCCACAGTATTGACTGTTTCTATTCCAGTTAACAAGGTGATTAGCTCTTGCTGCCAGACAAAACATTTCATCTTCTATTTGTCCAAATAATTGACGAAGACCGATTAGCTTATACTCTTTATTGTTAAAGTCATTAGCAGTTATTTCTCCTGCATAGCAAGGCATGGAGCCTAACCTACCAAGATATATGGTGTTTGTTGGAGAAATTTCTAAACATAATAATTTCTCTGTATTCAGAATATCCAAGGTTAGAGTATCGTTATTAATTTTCACAAGTAATAAATTCTCAAAAAAGACAAACCAGTATCCAGATTCAGTTTGTTCTGGGAAAGGTAAAGCTCTTAGTTCAAAGGTCATTATTTACTCCTCCACAGCTATAAGAGATTTGTAATATATAAGTATTTTCTTCCTTACTTATATTATATACTATATATATAGCACAAAACAATTTACATTGGATTCAAAATGTGAAAAACATATCCCATCATATAATAGTAAATCCTATTTTGTATTATACATGGAGGAAATATGCTTAAACTAATAATAAATGCAGATGATTTTGGACTAACAAAAGGGTGCAATCAAGGAATCATAAAAGCACTCAAGGAAGGTCTGGTAACAGATACAACTGTAATGATTAATATGGAAGATGGTCCAGTGGCAATCAAACTTGCAAAAAGCAACGGTTTGAAAAGTATTGGGCTACATCTAAATTTAACCTGTGGAAAGCCAGTGCTAGAAGCAGAGCAAGTGAGAAGTCTTATAAATCAGGAGGGGTTACTCTATAAAAGAACAAGCTTAACTCATCCTGTTATGAATTTGAAAGAAGCGGAGTCTGAGTTATGGGCACAGGTAGAGAAGTTCACTAAAACAGGAATGACATTGAACCACATTGACAGCCATCATCATATACATACGATTGAAGGTTTGACTAATATAGTTATTGATATAGCAAAGCAATTGAAGGTACCTTTAAGACAGACTGGAGTAGTAATAAAGGAAAAGATAATTGCAGTTGGTGTTAAGACCACTGATAACATTGCATTAGAATTCTATAATCAAGGGGTTAGCATAGAAAACCTATGTAAAATTTTAGATAGATACGACAAAGGTGTACTTGAGATAATGACTCATCCTGCAATGCTAGACGATGTGCTGCTAAGAAGAAGTTCATATAACAAGTTAAGACCAAAAGAGCTGGAAATACTGACATCTGAGTATCTTAGAAAATATATAAGTGATAGGAACATAGAGCTTATCTCCTTTGAAGATTTGAGATAGGCAAAGTAATTGTTTTAAAAATTAAAAACATAAGGTGTGAGGGCGTTGAAATATGTAATAGGAATTGATGGAGGCGGCACAAAAACAATACTAAAAGTTGTAAGCTTAGATGGAAACGTCTTAGCAGAGATAACAGGGGGGGCTTCAAACATACAAGCAGTATCAATATCAAAAGTGACAGAAACATTATCAGATATGCTAGATTCTGCTTTATATAGAAAGGGATTGAAGAAGGAAGACTGTAAATATATTTGTATGGGAGCAGCTGGTGTTGATGGAATATTTGAAAAGGAGCTGCTTGAAAATCAGTTTAGAAGCTATGGAATTCATTGCCCGATTTATATAACCAATGATTCAGAAGTCATGCTGGAAGCAAGTGTTGGTATGTCAGAGGGTATTGTAGTTATATCTGGCACAGGCTCTATTGCTTATGGACGTGACAAAAGCCGTAAAGAAGTAAGGGCTGGAGGCTGGGGTCATATTATAGGAGATGAAGGCAGTGGATATTGGATTGCGACAAGGGCTATTACCGCTGCTGCAAGATATTCTGACAGTAGAGCAGAAAAGACAATATTGCTTGAAATGCTGTTAAAAAAGCTTGGGGAAAAAGAAGCCAGGGATATCTTAAACTTCCTATATAATAGCAGCAATGGGAAAAGTGAAATTGCTGCTTTGGCAGTAGTTGTAGATGAAGCTTATAAGACAGGAGACAAAGTAGCAAGAGATATACTTCTTAGTGCCGCAAAAGAGTTGTTTTTAATGTTGGATGCGGTTGCAGCAGCACTTGATTTTGAAGTGGATAGCTTTCCTGTAGTAGCAGGAGGAAGTGTGTTTAGTAATAATGAACTTGTATATAATACCTTCTGCAATTATGTTGTCGAAAAATATTCTGGGGCTTTTGTTATTAAGTCTATTAATAAAGCAGCTGATGGAGCGGTAAAAATAGCACTTAATATGATGAATAACGTATTATTTGATTTACATAATAGTTAATGATTGGTATTATGTTTATAGAGCATAATAATTAATGAACAAACAAGATGTTAAGACAAATTTCATATAATTGTTGAAACTCTAAAGGAGAGATAAGATTGGAAGATAAACAGATTGAAATGATGAAAAAGTTAATAGAAGAAAAAAAGAAAAAGGGTTTAAAGCAAAGCTATAATACTCAAGCAAGCAGTAATATTGTAGAAAATACAAAGTCAGTTAAAAGAAGTAAAAAAGGTGGATTGTTTGATAAATAGAATTTAATATATAAAATTGAATATTAGATCTTCAGGGCGGGGCGTAAATCCCCACCGGCGGTAAAGCCCGCGAACCGTAAGGTTGATTCGGTGAGATTCCGAGGCCGACAGTATAGTCTGGATGGAAGAAGATAAAGTTTTTGCGGATTTAACTGCAATGAATGATACGCCCTGATTTTTTTTCGGGGTGTTTTATTTTACGCAAATTTTGGATTAAGAATGAATAAATTCCAAATAATATGTATAGGAAGGAGAGGAGTTAGGTGTTTACTGGACTTATAGAGGAAATAGGTATTTTGCATACTATCATAAAGGGGGCAAAATCCGCAAAACTCACCATATGTTCGAATAAAGTGTTACAAGGAATTGAGGTAGGGGACAGCATCAGTACAAATGGTGTTTGTCTTACAGTTGTCAGCTTTTCTGATAAAAGCTTTACTGTTGATGTTATGCCAGAAACCATGGGACGAAGCAATTTAGGGAGCTTAAAGTCAGGCAGCGAGGTGAATTTAGAAAGGGCTTTAAAGCTTGGAGATAGGCTTGGCGGACATATGGTTTCAGGTCATATTGATGGGGTAGGACATATTAAAGCTATAGAGGAAGAGGATAATGCTACTTGGGTAACGATTGAAGCTGAACAAAATCTTTTAAAATACGTTATTGAGAAAGGATCAATTGCTGTTGATGGTACCAGCTTGACAGTAGCATTTGTAGACAGAGAAGTCTTTAAGGTTTCGATTATACCACTTACTAGGGAAGAAACTACTCTACTGAGTAAAAAAATAGGAGAGGAAGTAAATTTGGAGTGCGACATGGTGGGGAAATATATAGAAAGGTTTGCTATGTTCAACAAGGATAGCAATATACACAGCATAATTAATATGGATTTTTTAAGAGAAAATGGTTTTGCATAGAATAAGGAGGTAAGAAGGATGACAAGCTTTAACACAATTGAGGAAGCGATTGAGGATATAAAAGCAGGGAAAATGATTGTGGTTGTAGATGACGAGGACAGGGAAAATGAAGGGGATTTGTTGATGGCAGCAGAAAAAGCCACACCTGAAGCGATTAACTTCATGGCAACGTATGGACGAGGCTTAATATGCCTGCCAATGACGAAGGAAAGACTAAAGGAACTGAATATTAATCAAATGGTAGAAAAAAACACAGATTCACATGAGACAGCTTTTACAGTATCTATTGATGCTATAGGAACAACTACTGGTATATCTGCCTTTGAAAGAGCTGCAACTATACAAAAGGTATTAGATACTAAGTCAACAGCTAAAGACTTTAATAGACCAGGACATGTATTTCCTTTGGAGGCAAGAGAGGGTGGAGTGTTAAAAAGAGCAGGACATACTGAAGCCGCTGTAGATTTGCCAAGGCTTGCAGGGCTAAAGCCAGCGGGTGTAATATGCGAGATAATGAACGAGGATGGAACAATGGCAAGGGTGCCACAGCTATTGGAATATATTAAGGAACATAATCTGAAAATAATAACAATTGCAGACCTTATTGCATATAGGCGAAGAAAAGAGATTTTAATAAAAAGAGTTACAGAGGCAAAAATGCCTACAAAGTATGGGAATTTCAAGATAGTAGGCTATGAAAATTCAATTAATGGAGAACATCATGTTGCGTTGGTAAAGGGTAATATTGCAAATGGAGAACCAGTACTTGTTAGAGTTCACTCAGAATGTCTTACAGGAGATGCTTTTGGTTCCTTAAGGTGTGACTGTGGAGAGCAGCTTGCAGCAGCAGCAAGGCGTATAGAAGAGGAAGGCAGAGGAGTGCTTCTGTATATGCGTCAGGAGGGAAGAGGCATTGGACTTATAAACAAGCTGAGAGCTTATGCATTACAGGATCAAGGAATGGATACAGTAGAGGCAAATCTTGCATTGGGTTTTCCGGCAGATATGAGGGATTACGGAGTTGGAGCACAAATATTAGCAGATCTAGGCATAAGTAAGATTAGACTAATGACCAACAATCCTAGGAAGATAGCAGGATTATCGGGACATGGAATAGAGCTTGTGGAGAGAGTTCCAATACAGATGAATCACAATGAAAGAAATGAATACTATCTACATACTAAGAAAGAGAAGATGGGACACATTTTAGATTTTAAGGAGGAAGAATAGAATGAAAACATACGAAGGAAAACTTATAGCACAGGGGTTGAACTTTGGAATAGTTGTAGGCAGGTTTAATGAATTTATCGGTGGAAAGCTGTTGTCAGGAGCACTAGATGCACTAAATAGGCATGGAGTAGAGGAAGAAAGCATTGAGATAGCTTGGGTGCCTGGAGCTTTTGAGATACCATTGATAGCAAAGAAGATGGCTATGTCAAAGAAATATGACGGAGTTATATGTCTTGGAGCGGTGATAAGAGGTTCAACACCACATTTTGACTATGTATCAAATGAGGTTACAAAGGGTATTGCTCAGGTATCTCTAAGCACTGAGGTGCCTGTGATATTTGGGGTGCTTACAACGGATAGCATCGAGCAGGCTATAGAGAGAGCAGGAACAAAGGCAGGGAATAAGGGATATGATGCTGCGGTGACTGCAATAGAGATGGCGAATTTGTTGAGGCAGATGTAGGGGTAGGGAGATGTTTATGGAAGCGGGGGCGATGGCTCCTGCTTTTTTTGTGGTATAGATATGGAAAAGTTCGCATTGTAAAAAATAGGATATCTGCCAGGTGCAGAGGTTATTAGGTTATTGATGTAGTAAAATCCATATAGTAATAAATTATATAAATTACTATATGGGTATTTTTTATGGGTAGAGAATGGAGAGAAGAATATAAAGGTGATATATATAGCGTAATAGTAAGGGGAAATATAATGAATATGATGAGTGTGGCTTCCTATTGCAGGTCAAAACTACTGTAACAGTAAATGATGGTACAACAGCAACTGCTGATAGTATTACTGCATATGTCTATGACTTAGCAGGAAACCTAATATCTCAAACTGATGGCGTAGGAAATACTATCACTTACGAATATAACGCCTTTGAAAAAGTAAGCAAAGCAGTATATCCTAGGGACGAAACAACACAAGCAGAAAACACAATTGTTTATCAATATGATGTAATGGGCAATCTGGCTAAAAAGAAGATTCTTTTGGTACCATTAATGCCTATACCCACGATAAACAAGGAAGATAACTATCTAATACTACTAAAGATAAGCTACACTTATGATGATAATGGCAACCAGCTTACCATGACAGATGCAACAGGACAAACCGTTAGAACCTATGACGAATTAAATCGTGTAGCAACTAAAACAGTTCCACAGTTTGGCACCAATGTATTCCAATATGACATTCAGCTTGGAATAGCAGAAGGCTATGCAGAAGATGGATATGTCGGAGAAAAATCAATAGACTCCAAGGGAAATGAAGCCCTAAAGGTTAATGACAAAGCAGGACGTTTAAAGGTAGTGAAATCAGATAGCGAGACAACAGGTACAGTATATCAATATGATGGAAATGGTAACCGTACTTCTGTAACCTATGAAAATGGTGCGAAGGAAGTCTATACATATTATGACGATAACCTTCTTGCAACCTTGACAAACTATGGTACAACAGGAAATATAATAGAAAGCTATCAATATACCTATGATGCAGCACACAACCAAAAAACTAAAGTAGATGCAAAGGGTACAACATCATATACTTATGACACACTGAACCGTTTAATAAAGGTACTAGAACCTATTGGGCTGGGTGGTAAACTGACAGAGTATGGCTATGACAAAGCAGGAAATCGCTTAACAGAACGCATAATAAATGGCTCACAAACAACATTAACTATGTATGCCTATGATGAGCGAAATAGGCTATTAACTACAACATTACAAACACCAACAGGCTCAAGGGAAATTAGTAAGTATGTCTATGACAACAACGGCAATACACTGCAAAAAACAAAAGAGACAACTAAAAAAGCTGACCCACTAGAAAAGCCAAGCTTTAGCATGTTTATCATTGGACAAACAGACAATGAGTTTAGCAGAAGCATGGTTATTAATGAATATAACTCCTTTAACCAACTTGTAACAACAAAGACAGGAGCGCAAATAGCGAACTATGTATATAAGGGAGAAGGACGAAGAGTACAAAAAAGTATCAATGGACAGGCTACCAATTATCTATATGAATATGATAAAGTAGTATTAGAGACAGATGGAAAGGGCAAGCAAACTGCAAGAAATGTCTATGGTATAAATCTATTATCAAGAACTATAGATAGTCAAAAGGTAAACTACCTATACAATGGACATGCAGATGTAACAGCATTAATAGATGCAACAGGCACAAAAGTAGCAAGCTACTATTATGATGCCTTTGGAAATCCACTAGAAACAACGGGAACAATATCAAACCCTATACGTTATGTAGGATATCAATATGATACTGAAACAGGACTATACTATCTAAATGAAAGATATTATGATAGTAAGATAGCAAGATTCTTGACAGAGGATACATTTAGAGGACAGGATAATGATCCGCTGAGCTTGAATCTGTATACTTATTGTCACAATGAGCCGATTATGTATAGCGACCCTACTGGACATAGGGCTGAGACATTAGGAAGTAAGACTGGGAATGATAATGCTGTATTTGCAACGAGAGCAGCATTAAGAGCAACACAAGCAGCAAAAGCAAAGGCGGAAGTAGCTGCAAAGGCAATGCTAAAAGCAACAGCTACAAAAGCAAAATCAGTAATAGGGACAATAAATGCTGTCATAAGTATAACCCAGATAGTAGCACCTATGATAAAGAAGGAAACAGATAAATTAGAAAGAAAAACATTAGAAAGTATAGTTCAAAACAACTCGCCAGTTGGAAATTGGATTGAATGTTTCACAGGTAAGACTCTGATTACAGGAGAAGAGTTAACTTATGAACAAAGAATGGAAAGAAATGATAAAGGTGATGAGCTTTTTGAAAGTGGACTTTTAACTCTTGGAATAGGTGGTACAAAGCTGGTAAATTCTACTCTTAGCACTGCTGTGAAACCTAACTTAAAGGTTACTACTAAGAATGCAGTTGTTGACATTTTAGCGGAAGTAAGTGAGACTAGTAAGTTAAATTATAAACCAACATCTGGAGTTGACCTTGTTACTACCCCAGGAAAAAGCACAACTGTTTTGGGAACATATGCTAAGGACACCGGTTCAATAGTGAATGAACTTGGAAATGTAAAATCGATAAATTTTGAACCAAGAGACAATGGATTTAATGTCTTAAATGTACCAGACGAGTTATATCAAAATCCAAAACAATTTTGGAATGAATACAATAAACCTTGGCTAGATAATGCTATAGAAAGAAATGATACTATTTTAATGGCAACAAAACCAGAGTTTAAGGTTGATAGTTTACTCAGAAAGAACAGTTCAGGCAAATTTGAATTGTCAGGATTTGGAAAGGAGTATAGCCATTTACGTAAAAATGGCTATGTATTTAACTCAGTTACTAATAAAATGATTAAATAATGAATGGAGTGTGATTAAAATGCAAGATGTTACAAAATCAGAAAAATATAATGAAGATATTGATAAGCAATTGCGAGATACCAAAGTATTTACTAAAGATTTGTTTGAAAAGTTTTATGATGCATACTCTTATGATACTGCAACAACACATAATTGGCTTGTAAAGAAATTAAAAATCTTGAAAGAAAGGTTTGCAAATGGTGATTCATTGCCAATTGAAAATAATAATAAAGTTTTAAGCAAAGATAATTTTTTAGATTGGGTTGAATCAGAATTTCCAAATGCTAAAAAAGATTTAATTTAATAAAGGGTATGTGCCAGGTTATTATGTTATTGATATAGTAAACCCCATATAGTAATAAAATTATATAAATTACTATATGGGGTGTTTTTTATGGTTAGAGAATGGAGAGAAGAATATAAAGGTGGTATATATCACGTAATAGTAAGAGAAAATATAATGTATATGATGAACGCGGCTTCCTATTGCAAGTCAAAACTACTGCAACAGTAAATGATGGCACAACAACAACTACTGATAGTATTACTGCATATGCCTATGACTTTACAAAAAGAAAAATAGCAATACTTATGATACCCTGGACCGTTTGATAAAGGTACTAGAACCTACAGGACTAGGTGGTAAACTGACAAAGTATGTCTATGACAATAATGGTAATACACTGCAAAGAACAAAAGAGACAACTAAAAAAGCTGACCCGCTAGAAAAACCAAGCTTTAGCATGTTTATCATTGGACAAACAGACAATGAATTTAGCAGAAGCATGGTTATTAATGAGTATGACTTATTTAATCAACTTGTAACAACAAAATCAGGAGCACAAATATCAAACTATGTATATAACGGAGAAGGACGAAGAGTACAAAAAAATGTCAATGGACAAACTACCAATTATCTATATGAATATGATAAAGTAGTATTAGAGACAGATGGAAAAGGTAAACAAACAGCAAGAAATGTCTATGGTATAAATCTATTATCAAGAACTATAGATAGCCAAAAGGTAAACTACCTATACAACGGACATGCAGATGTAACAACATTAATAGATGGAACAGGCACAAAAGTAGCAAGCTACTATTATGATGCCTTTGGAAATCCACTAGAAACAACAGGGACAATATCAAACCCTATACGTTATGCAGGATATCAATATGATACTGAAACAGGACTATACTATCTAAATGAAAGATATTATGATAGTAAGATAGCAAGATTCTTGACAGAAGATACATTTAGAGGACAAGATAATGACCCACTGAGCTTGAATCTGTATACTTATTGTCACAATGAGCCGATTATGTATAGTGATCCTACAGGACATAGGGCTGAGACATTAGGAAGTAAGACTAGGAATGATAATGCTGTATTTAAGTTAAAAAAACAAGTAAAGGCTGACTATGTTAAGACAACAAAAGTAGTAAAAACAGTGGTAAAAACAGTAGTAAAACCAATAGTAAAAACAGTGGTAAAAACAGTAGTAAAACCAATAGTAAAACCAATAGTAAAAACAGTAGTAAAACCAGTAGTAAAAGCAGTACTAAAACCAACACCAATGATAAAACTAGCACCAAATCCACCTAAACCTGGTAACATAAGTAAAAATACAGAAGATTCAGGCAGAAATGCTAAAAATATCAATGATAATCAGAGGACGGGTAATAGTGGAGGTAATCCAAAACAAGCGGATAATAGTTTATATGGTGTTAATGAAAATACGGCCTACATTGGTAAATTTAATATCACTGAAGATAAGGTTGGAGTAGTACAATATGACGCAAATGCATATGCAGCAACTGCAAGCGCAAATGCAAAATTTGTTGTTGGAACGGAAGATAATTTTAATGGGACAAAAGAAAAAGGCGGAGGAATAATACAAAACTATGGAGTAGATGCAAGAGCTGAAGCAAAAGTAACTGTAGGCACGATTAGTATAAATGGTGAAGTTAGTAACAATGATATTGGGGTGTTTGGAAACGCCCAAGGTAATCTTGGCTCGGCACAAGTATATGCAGCAGTATCAGCAAGAACTGGTACTAGCACAAGTGTAGGATTTAGAGCAGGTGCAGAAGCATCAGTCTTTGAAGGAGAGTTAAGTGGTGGATTCAATGTATTGGGGCATACTGTGCAAATAGGTGTAGAAGGTGCTGTACTTGACGCTTCTGCTGTTGCTGAACTTGGGTACGTTGATGGGCAGTTAAAAGGAAGGGCTAGGCTAGGACTTGGCTTAGGTGCGGGATTTTGGTTTTTAGTAAAATAAATGCAAGGGGGGATTTACTTGTTTTTAAGCAATAGTCCTTTTACGAAGAATTTAGTAATAATTTTAATCACTTTTTTATGCTTATTATTTACTTTAATTACAATTATCAGTTGGTTCTCAGCAGAAAAGAAACCAGATTTAGTAGCAATACTATTTGTTATTCTATTTGATATAGTATGGGTTTTGTTATATTTGTTTTATGTATCAAAAAAATAGAGGTGATATTAGTGTCAACATATACAATTGAACTATCAGCCAAGGAAATGGTATACTTTTTTTTCAAAAAGAAGAATTGTCCTATTTGTTTTGAAAAAATGAAAAGATTGAAAGATGCAGAAAGTCTAGGAGAGGGAATTGGAAGTGCTGGTCTTGGTAAGTATTATTATGGTGAGCGTTTTAAAGTAACACTATATTATAAATGTAATAAGTGTAATAGAGTATATTCTATAGGCGAATTAGTGGAAGAAAATAAGAAAGAATAGGTGGAGTATACAGAATTTATCTAATTGCCCCATAAAACATTTTCAAAAGGATATGTGCCAGGTGGTGCGTCCGAGCAATGTCGGATCATATAGTGGGTGTGAAGCTCATCGGGTAAGGTTGACCAACCGCCCGTAGTTAGCCTTGGAGCACATCAGGTAACTGATGCGTTTAAGCGTAGGTAGACGAGATAATAGGCCGAAAGCCAGAAGGTTGAAGTGATTGAGCCACGAAATACAAAATAGGAAGGCTGATGTCGTCACCTGAACAGAAAGCAATATTGTGACAGTCATTATGGTAAGAATGTCACAACTTCCTCGGGGTCGGAGAACTCGGCATGTTATACATTGATATGATGCGGTAACTCGGGAGACCCTATTTGCTCTTCAAACATAAGTTTGGAGTACGTATAACAAGCGATACAAAGTAAGGAAACGGACGGCAATAGGGAGTCGGATTACAGAATAGTACTTACGAGGCAGGGTAACGCCTGAAGAGGGAAGGCTGTAACATATTATCGCCCTTGCAAAGGGAAACATTAGCTACACATGGAGGTAGTGAATTAATGGAAACAAAACTAACAAGGATAGCAGAAATAGCTAAAGAATGACCAAATGAAAGAATTACAGCGCTGGCATTTCTAATTAACAAAGAAAGTATAACCGAGAGTCATCAAAAGATGAAGACAGGAAAAGCAACAGGTGTGGACGAGATAACCAAAGAAGAATACGAGAAGAATTTAACAGAAAATATTGATTTGCTAATAGACAGAATGAAGAAACAAGCATACAAGCCTCAACCAGTAAGAAGGACATACATACCAAAGATAGGAACAGATAAAATGCGACCACTGGGGATACCGGCGTATGAAGATAAGCTGGTACAAAATGTAGTGAATAAAATACTAAATGCAATATTTGAAGGAGACTTCCTTGATAGTTCCTTCGGATTCAGGCCAAATAGAAGCTGCCATGATGCACTGAAAGTAGTGACACACATAATAGAGAATCGTAAAATCAACTATGTAATGGATACTGACATAAAAGGGTTCTTTGACCACATGGACCATAAGTGGCTAATGAAGTTTATTGAACACCGAATAGCTGACGATAGTATATTCTTCTTTCAGTACGAGGACGAAGCAAAAGCATTTTATCAACAACTAAAGGAAAGACTTAGCAAATTCAATCTAGAGTTAGCAGATGACAAAACTAAAATAATCAAATTTGGAAGGTTTGAAGATGAAAGCAGAAAGACCAACATTGGCAAGCCAGAAACATTTGATTTTCTCGGGTTTACACACTACTGTAGTAAAAGTGAAAAAGGATACTTTTGGGTTAAAAGGAAAACAAGCAAGAAGAAATTCAAAGCGAGTTTGAAAAGATGCAAGGCATGGTTAAGGGAAAATCTAACCACTCCAACGGAGGAGATAATGAAGAAATTAGCAGTAAAACTAAAAGGCTATTACCGGTATTATGGGGTTACAGATAACTCAATAATGATGGGTAAGTTCCTGGATGAAGTAAGGCGAATGCTGCATAAGACACTTAACAGGAAAAGTCAGAAGAAAAGCTTCAACTGGGACAAATATGTGTTATTTCTAAAGAAATATCCACTGGTAAGACCTAAAACCACTGTAAACATCTATGAAATGCGACCGGAAATAAGCTATATAATGTGAATGATAATATGGGGAGCCGTGTGCGTTAATTGCGCAAGCACGGTTCTGAGAGGAGTGCAACTACAATGAAGGCAAAAGCCCACAAAGTGTTGCACTTACTCGTCCAAAGGTTATTAGGTTATTGATATAGTAAACCCCATATAGTAATAAAATTATAAAAATTACTATATGGGGTGTTTTTTATAGCTAGAGAATGGAGAGACGAATATAAAGGTGGTATATATTACGTAATAGCAAGGAATACATATTTAAAGAAAGCATTGACAAGGGATATTTTACAAAACTGCTAAAAAATCACAGTAAAACAATGGGCTATACCATATATGGATATGTACTTATGGATAAGCACTATCATTTAGCAATACAAGTATTTGATAAGAAGCTACAAGAGATAATGCATAAAATAAACAATAAATATAGTAAATACTTTCACTATAAATACAAAAGGGTAGGGTATGTTTTTCAAGGAAGATATAAAGCAATATCGGTTCAGGATGAAATACTAATAGAAGGAGCAGAGTTATACACTAAAGGAAATAGGAGAAAACGTAGGTATGACTGCTGCTTCGGTAAAAGAATTAATTGACAAATGTGCACCTAGCACACATTAACCTTTTTACTTAGATTCTGCCGCACAAGTTGTACTTGAAAATCTAAAGTTTTCTAACAGAACTATAGTTTTGAGCCCCCCAATTGTGATATAGTTTAGTAATATGTTAATAAAAGAATGAGAGGGATAAAAGTGGAAATAAAAATTATAACTGATAGCTGCTGTGATCTGACTAATGAAATGAAAGAAGCTATGAACATTGAGTTAGTGCCTTTAGTACTAAGCTTAGAGCATAAAAACTATATAGATGATGAAAGCTTAAATATTAAACAATATATAAATGATATGGCAGAATGTAAGACATCACCTAAAACTGCGTGTCCTTCACCGGAAACATATATGAATAAGTATAAGGGGCAGGAAAGTACTTTTGTAGTTACTTTATCTTCAGCCCTTAGCGGTTCGTATAGTAGTGCAGTATTAGCTAAGAATATATTCCTTGAGGAAGTTGGTAATAAGTTTATACATGTTTTTGATTCATTGAGTGCTTCTGCAGGTGAAACTATAATAACTTTAAAAATACATGAACTTGCAAAGCTTAATATTAGTGAATCAGAAATAGTTGATAGGGTATCAAGATATATTAAGGAAATGAAGACCTTTTTTCTTTTGGAAAGCTTGGATCACCTTGTAAAGAATGGCAGGATAAATCCTATTGTAGCTAAAATAGCTTCTATGTTATCCATTAAGCCAATTATGGGTGGAGATGAAACTGGTAATATTAAGGTTGTTGACAAGATAAGAGGTTATAAAAAGGCATTTATCAGACTTGCAGAGATAATAGGTGAAGAAGGAAAAAATATAGAAGAAAAGGTGCTTGGCATTGCATACTGCAATTGTTTTGAAAGAGCCATAGAATTTAAGGAAGAGGTTTTAAAAAGATATAAGTTTAAGGATATAGTATTAGTGGAAATGGGTGGACTATCTACTACCTACGCAGATAATGGTGGTATAGTTATAGCCTTTTAGTGATATGGGAGAGGTTCATTTGCTATGCTGTCTACTCCTATCCCCTTCACAACTCTATTCTTATTTTTCTTTATGGGAGGTTCATAGAGAGAAGTATCTTCAATACTGTGGTTTTAAACTTTCAATGTGTCTATCAGATGTATTTAGCGTATTTGGCAGAGATTAGTGATAGGATGCCTATTCTTATTGCCATAGTAAGCTATTATAACTTCATTAGACAAGAAATAGTTATGTGTTCTGTGGAATTATAATAATGCATTTAATCGGTTACAATATGAAAAAAATATATACATAATTTAGATTGATTTCATATTTGTGGTAATGTATAATTTAGTATAGTAACTATATTAAAAGGGGAGGTGTAATAATTGGATTATATGCTAGGAGAAATACAGTTATTCCCATATGATTTTGTTCCGGCTTATTGGGCTGAGTGTAATGGACAAATTCTACAAATAATGCAGAATCAAGCTCTTTATTCCTTGATATTAACAAAATTTGGGGGCAACGGAAGCAGTACTTTTGCTGTTCCAAATTTGAGTAATTCTTCACCAGTTAATGGTATGAAGTATTACATAGCTACAGCAGGGATTTATCCACAAAGACCATAATAGTTTAAAGAATAAAGGAGGATTTATAAATGGAATATTTAATAGGACAAATACAATTATTTCCATACAATTTTATACCAGATGGTTGGTTACCATGTAATGGGGTGACTTATCAGGTGCAGCAATTTACCGCACTATTTTCATTAATAGGAAATAAGTTTGGAGGAAACGGAACTAGTACATTTGCAACACCTAACATGCAAGGTGTTGAACCCATACCTGGAATGGTATATGGAATGTGTTGGAGTGGTTTATATCCATCAAGACCTTAGGTGCGTGATAGAGTAATTAAGATAGAAGGGAATGAGATAAAATATGAGTATTAATTTGGCTCTAAATAAGACCGCTACTGCTAGCAGCTATGTAAAACCATTTCAACCTTCTCGTGCTGTTGATGCTAATAATCAACCTGAGTTTAGATGGATATGCAATACTTTGCCAGGATGGTTGAGCGTTGATTTGGGAGGAGCGTATTACATTAATAGATGGGTAGTTGTACATATGGGAGCAGCAGGCTGGGATAGCAGATATAACATGTCTAATTATTCTTTCCAAGGAAGTCTGGATAATACAAATTGGTTTAATTTGGACACTGTTGCTTATAATACAGCAAGTACTACTGATCGTACAATTGCTATTACTATGGTAAGGTATGTTAGGGTAGTAGTGACAGGTGGTATAACTATAAACCC
Source organism: uncultured Clostridia bacterium (assembly GCA_942492835.1). GTDB lineage: Bacteria > Bacillota > Clostridia > Lutisporales > Lutisporaceae > GWB2-37-7. The sequence continues at coordinate 3,613,082 of OW818645.1, forward strand.
TCAATTGGCTTCAATTGTTGAGTTGCAGGTTTATGAAGCAGAATCATCAACTTCGGCACTAACTGCACTTTCTACAAATGCAGGAGCCCTAATTCCAACATTTAACAAGGCGACATTAAACTATACTTCTAATGTGGGATTTAATGTTAACACTATCACAGTTACACCTACGAAAGAGGATGTAAATGCTGTTGCTAAGGTGAATGGTGTAGTTGTAGCACAAGGACAGGCGTCTCAAGCGATAACATTAAGTACAATGCCAGGTAATAATAACATAGATATTTTAGTAACACCTGCATTTGGACCTGTGACGACTACATATAAGATAAATGCGGTAAGTGCGTCGAATCCGTATTTGCTGAACTTGCAGATACCCCTAAAAACAATATCCCCTACACCATTTGTTCCGAGTACACTTATTTATAATGCTACAGTAAATAGCACTACTGCTTCTATAAAAGCTACTGCACAAGATAGTAATGCAACAATAACGATAGGTGGAGAAGTAGTAGTAAGTGGAACATTAAAAGTAGTAAACTTGGCTATAGGAGAAAATCCAATATCTATCAAGGTCGCATCTCAAATAGGTGTGGATCAGAGGATATACACGTTAATTATTACTAGAAATTCATAGTAACTAAAGAATAATTTTTTAAATAAGCACCTAAAAACGTAATTTGGTTTAGTCTGCGTTTTTTAGGTGCTTAAAACATTGAATTTGAATTCTTAATTTTTGGGAGGAATTTTATGAAATATAATTTCAAGAGATGCTTTATAGGTATTATTGTCTTGGCTATAGTAATTTGTTCAATACCTATATTGACAAATAATGTACATGCTTTGACTTATAATGCTCCTTTGGTAGCAGATTCACTCGCTGCATACATAGATGGCGCTCCTACTGAGTTTTATGTTTATCCAGGACTATCCAATGACGATGATACATTTTATAAGGTTGGGAATAATTCAGCACTTATGGGAGTATTTCATGCTGCTTTAAAATTTGATATGTCTTCAGCTACTATGAGTGATGTTAGATATGTAAAGCTTAAGCTTCATATTAACGAGTTAAATGGTAACCCTAATGTAAGCATATATGGTACAGCTGATGATGCTTGGGATACAAACACAGGACATGAGTTCCCACTTGTTAAGCCTGACTATAATGCAGTAAATAAAAATAGTGAACCTTCTGTTAACACATATATAGGAACATTGGAGGAAGGTGGTTATAAGACATTTGATGTAACTGAAATTGCAAAGAGCACTATAGACACTTTAGACCCTATCAACCCTGCAGATCCTGTGCTAAGTTTGATTTTTATGACTGATGATACATATGTAGATGGTGTTGATAGTTACTTTTCCTTTAACAGTATGGAAGATGCTACTACAGCTTTTCGTCCATCTCTTGAAATTACAGAATATTCGGCTCCAACTGTTACGACAGAAGTTCCAAGTGTAGATATTGGAATTACATCAGCAACAGTTAATTGCAATATTACAGATGATGGAGGAAAGACTGTTAACGGCAAGGGTATTCAGTATAAGAAAAAAGCTGACACAGACTACATAAATGCAACTATAACTGATAGTGAAACTTCATTTAATGCTGTACTTTCTGAACTTGAACCAAACACAGAATATGTTGCAAAAGCATATGCAACAAATGAAGAAGGCACAGCTTATAGCGACCCAGTAAATTTTACTACTGATCCTGTAGCAGTAACCAATATAACGGTAACAGGAGCAGGAGATGCGACAGAGATAACAACCCTGGAAGGAACATTGCAAATGTCAGCAGCAGTACTTCCAATAGATGCAACCAACCCAGCAGTAACCTGGACAGTAACAGAAACAACTGGAGATGCAACTACAAAAGCAACCATAAATGCAACTGGATTACTAACAGCTGTAAAAAATGGAACCGTAAGGGTAACAGCAACATCAGTAAGTACAGGAGCTATAACAGGAATCAAGAATATAACAATTACAAATAACCCAGTAGCGGTAAGCGAAATAACAGTAACAGGAGCAGGAGATGCGACAGAGATAACAACCCTGGAAGGAACATTGCAAATGTCAGCAGCAGTACTTCCAATAGATGCAACCAACCCAGCAGTAACCTGGACAGTAACAGAAACAACTGGAGATGCAACTACAAAAGCAACAATAAGTGCAACTGGATTATTGACAGCTGTAAAAAATGGAACCGTAAGGGTAACAGCAACATCAGTAAGTACAGGAGCTATAACAGGAATAAAGAATATAGCAATTACAAATAACCCAGTAGCGGTAAGCGAAATAACAGTAACAGGAGCAGGAGATGCGACAGAGATAACAACCCTAGAAGGAACATTGCAAATGTCAGCAGCAGTACTTCCAACAGATGCAACCAACCCAGCAGTAACCTGGACAGTAACAGAAACAACTGGAGATGCAACTACAAAAGCAACAATAAGTGCAACTGGATTATTGACAGCTGTAAAAAATGGAACCGTAAGGGTAACAGCAACATCAGTAAGTACAGGAGCTATAACAGGAATCAAGAATATAACAATTACAAATAACCCAGTAGCGGTAAGCGAAATAACAGTAACAGGAGCAGGAGATGCGACAGAGATAACAACCCTGGAAGGAACATTGCAAATGTCAGCAGCAGTACTTCCAATAGATGCAACCAACCCAGCAGTAACCTGGACAGTAACAGAAACAACTGGAGATGCAACTACAAAAGCAACAATAAGTGCAACTGGATTATTGACAGCTGTAAAAAATGGAACCGTAAGGGTAACAGCAACATCAGTAAGTACAGGAGCTATAACAGGAATCAAGAATATAACAATTACAAATAACCCAGTAGCGGTAAGCGAAATAACAGTAACAGGAGCAGGAGATGCGACAGAGATAACAACCCTGGAAGGAACATTGCAAATGTCAGCAGCAGTACTTCCAATAGATGCAACCAACCCAGCAGTAACCTGGACAGTAACAGAAACAACTGGAGATGCAACTACAAAAGCAACAATAAGTGCAACTGGATTATTGACAGCTGTAAAAAATGGAACCGTAAGGGTAACAGCAACATCAGTAAGTACAGGAGCTATAACAGGAATCAAGAATATAACAATTACAAATAACCCAGTAGCGGTAAGCGAAATAACAGTAACAGGAGCAGGAGATGCGACAGAGATAACAACCCTGGAAGGAACATTGCAAATGTCAGCAGCAGTACTTCCAACGGATGCAACCAACCCAGCAGTAACCTGGACAGTAACAGAAACAACTGGAGATGCAACTACAAAAGCAACAATAAGTGCAACTGGATTATTGACAGCTGTAAAAAATGGAACCGTAAGGGTAACAGCAACATCAGTAAGTACAGGAGCTATAACAGGAATCAAGAATATAACAATTACAAATAACCCAGTAGCGGTAAGCGAAATAACAGTAACAGGAGCAGGAGATGCGACAGAGATAACAACCCTGGAAGGAACATTGCAAATGTCAGCAGCAGTACTTCCAACAGATGCAACCAACCCAGCAGTAACCTGGACAGTAACAGAAACAACTGGAGATGCAACTACAAAAGCAACAATAAGTGCAACTGGATTATTGACAGCTGTAAAAAATGGAACCGTAAGGGTAACAGCAACATCAGTAAGTACAGGAGCTATAACAGGAATCAAGAATATAACAATTACAAATAACCCAGTAGCGGTAAGCGAAATAACAGTAACAGGAGCAGGAGATGCGACAGAGATAACAACCCTGGAAGGAACATTGCAAATGTCAGCAGCAGTACTTCCAATAGATGCAACCAACCCAGCAGTAACCTGGACAGTAACAGAAACAACTGGAGATGCAACTACAAAAGCAACAATAAGTGCAACTGGATTATTGACAGCTGTAAAAAATGGAACCGTAAGGGTAACAGCAACATCAGTAAGTACAGGAGCTATAACAGGAATCAAGAATATAACAATTACAAATAACCCAGTAGCGGTAAGCGAAATAACAGTAACAGGAGCAGGAGATGCGACAGAGATAACAACCCTGGAAGGAACATTGCAAATGTCAGCAGCAGTACTTCCAACGGATGCAACCAACCCAGCAGTAACCTGGACAGTAACAGAAACAACTGGAGATGCAACTACAAAAGCAACAATAAGTGCAACTGGATTATTGACAGCTGTAAAAAATGGAACCGTAAGGGTAACAGCAACATCAGTAAGTACAGGAGCTATAACAGGAATCAAGAATATAACAATTACAAATAACCCAGTAGCGGTAAGCGAAATAACAGTAACAGGAGCAGGAGATGCGACAGAGATAACAACCCTGGAAGGAACATTGCAAATGTCAGCAGCAGTACTTCCAACGGATGCAACCAACCCAGCAGTAACCTGGACAGTAACAGAAACAACTGGAGATGCAACTACAAAAGCAACAATAAGTGCAACTGGATTATTGACAGCTGTAAAAAATGGAACCGTAAGGGTAACAGCAACATCAGTAAGTACAGGAGCTATAACAGGAATCAAGAATATAACAATTACAAATAACCCAGTAGCGGTAAGCGAAATAACAGTAACAGGAGCAGGAGATGCGACAGAGATAACAACCCTGGAAGGAACATTGCAAATGTCAGCAGCAGTACTTCCAATAGATGCAACCAACCCAGCAGTAACCTGGACAGTAACAGAAACAACTGGAGATGCAACTACAAAAGCAACAATAAGTGCAACTGGATTATTGACAGCTGTAAAAAATGGAACCGTAAGGGTAACAGCAACATCAGTAAGTACAGGAGCTATAACAGGAATAAAGAATATAGCAATTACAAATAACCCAGTAGCGGTAAGTGAAATAACAGTAACAGGAGCAGGAGATGCGACAGAGATAACAACCCTAGAAGGAACATTGCAAATGTCAGCAGCAGTACTTCCAACAGATGCAACCAACCCAGCAGTAACCTGGACAGTAACAGAAACAACTGGAGATGCAACTACAAAAGCAACAATAAGTGCAACTGGATTATTGACAGCTGTAAAAAATGGAACCGTAAGGGTAACAGCAACATCAGTAAGTACAGGAGCTATAACAGGAATAAAGAATATAACAATTACAAATAACCCAGTAGCGGTAAGCGAAATAACAGTAACAGGAGCAGGAGATGCGACAGAGATAACAACCCTGGAAGGAACATTGCAAATGTCAGCAGCAGTACTTCCAACAGATGCAACCAACCCAGCAGTAATCTGGACTGTAACAGAAGACGATGGAATAACTGCAACCACAAAAGCAACCATAAGTGCAACTGGATTATTGACTGCTAAACAAGTTGGAACAGTAAGGGTAATAGCAACTTCGGTAAGTAATGGAACAGTATTCGGAACAAAAGATATAACAATAACAAATAATCCACCCCCAACCCCAACTACCCATACCCCAACTGACACTTCTGTTGAGGTTATTGTAAACGGCAAGGTGGAAAAGGCAGCAACTTCAGTAACAACAACTGTTGGAGATAAAACAGTTACAACAGTAACCTTGGATGATAAAAAAATTGAGCAGAAGTTGGAAACCGAAGGGAATAACAGTAAAGTAACGATACCTGTCAATAATAATTCTGATGTTGTAATTGGACAATTAAGTGGGGCTACAGTAAAGAATATGGAATCAAAAGAAGCTGTGCTTGAAATAAAAACAGACAATGTTACTTATACTTTACCAGCATCAGAGATTAATATTGATGATGTTTCATCACAAATAGGAAATCAAGTTGAACTTAAGGATATCAAAGTAAGTATAACAATTGCTACTCCTTCTAAGGATACAGTCAAATTTGTAGAGGATACAGCAAAAAAGAACAGCTACCAGATTGTTGTAAAACCTGTCCAATTTGAGATAGCCTGCACAAGTGGAGGAAAAACAATTGATGTAAGCAAATTCAACGGCTATGTAGAAAGAACTGTAGCAATACCTGATGGTATAGATCCTTCTAAAATAACTACAGGGATAGTCTTAAATGCTGATGGTACCTTCTCACATGTTCCTACAACCATAATAAATTTGGACGGCAAATACTATGCTAAGATAAACAGCTTAACTAACAGCACATATTCAGTAATTTGGAACGAAACATCCTTTAAGGATATGGAAGGACACTGGGCAAAGGAAGCTGTTAATGATTTAGGCTCAAGACTTGTAATAAACGGTGTGGACAAAGAAACCTTCAGTCCAAACAAAGATATTACAAGAGCAGAATTTGCGTCCATTGTAGTAAAGGCATTAGGACTTATGAGACCTGATACAGGCAAGAAAGTATTCAGTGATGTAAAGAGCGATGACTGGTACTATGATGCAGTAAGCATTGCTTATGAGCGAGGAATAGTCAAAGGCTACAATGGAGCCTTTAAGCCAATGGACAAAATTACAAGAGAAGAAGCAATGGCAATGCTTTCTAGGGCTATGGAGATAGCAAAGCTAGAAAATAATTTATCAGTTGATGCACAAAATACATTATTAGCTAAGTTTAATGATGGAGGGCAAGTATCTGTATGGGCGAAAGAGTCTATAGCAGCTTGTCTTAATAGTAAAATAGTTATTGGTACAGACAATAATATTTTACCAGTCCAGAATATTACAAGAGCTGAAACTGCTGTTATAATTAGAAGAATGCTAAAAACAGCAGGACTGATATAACAAGAAAAGAATAAAGTTTTTAAGAGCCAGATGCAAATAAATTTTGCATCTGGCTTTTATATTTTATCTTTTTTATGTAGAAAATATATTATTGTAAAGCCAACAACAATAAACAATAACGTTAAAATACCTTCCCACCATAAGCTCATAACAATTCCTCCTGAATAATATATCAATTAATGAATGAATGATATCAAAAATAGTAAAAATAACTATATTATATATTTTGTTCAAATAAAATAAAAATAATATGAAAGTGAGATTATAATGAAAACATTTGCAGAAGTCGCTATACAAACTTTTTTGTCATTCTTTTCAATATTGTTTATTACACGAATATTAGGAAGGCAACAAGTAGCACAACTAACACTGCACGAATATATTAATGGTATTACTTTTGGCTCAATAGCAGCTACTCTAGCAACAGATACAAATCAAAAAACCTGGTCTCACTTATTGGGATTAACTCTTTTTGGTGCTTTAACTTATATAATTTCTTTAGTATCTACAAAAAGCAGAAAAGTATCAAAGGTTATACAAGGTGAACCTGTAATAGTTGTACAGGATGGTAAAATATTAGAAAAGAACTTAGTAAGATTTCATTATACTATTGATGATTTTAATCACTTGCTTAGGAAGAAGGATATATTTGATATAGAGGATGTTAAATATGGGATATTAGAGACAACAGGCGAAATAAGTGTTGTAAAGAAAGCTCAAAAAGAGAATTTAAAAGCTGAGGATCTGGAAATACAGCCTAAGCAAACAGAGCTATTGACTGATATAATTGTAACAGGAAATATCATATACGAAAATTTAATAAAAAGGAATCTATCGGTAAAATGGTTGGTTGGGCAGATACATGTGATGGGAATTAAGGATATTAAAGATATTTTTTTTGCATCGGTTGATTCTAGTAATAAGCTTTATATAGATCGTATAGAGGACATGATTACAAAACCAACTGATATTACTGAACATGAAGACATCTAAAAACAAGGTGATAATAAGACTACTTGGATATTATATAATTTTATAATACCTAGGGGGTTGAGGCAATATAAGCAAAATGATATAATAAGTGCAATATGGAGGTGTAATAATGAAAAATATTAAAAAATTAACTGTATTAATTCTAGCTATCTGTATGGTAATAAGTCTATTATCAGGCTGTACTTCAGTAGCTGAGGGTAAAGCACTTTATGATGCAATCGTTAAGTCACAGTCTATAAAGTCATATCAGAATGATATGGAATTAGTTATAAGATTAGATGCAGAGGGATTAAGTGATCAGGATAAGGCTCAGTTTGAACAAGTAAAAGCTATGTTAAATGGAGCTAAGCTCACAATGAAGATGAAACAGGCTGCAAATGCCGATAATACAGTATCTAAGGTTCAGGCTAATACAGATATGTATATGGCTGGAATGTCAATGAATATGGGTGTTTGGGTAGATATGGACTTAAACAGTAGCTCACCAAAATTCAAAGAGGTCATTAAACTTCCTGCAGTATTGACTGAAAGTGATCCAACAATGGCAGGTAAGGAATACATGGTAATGGATATTTTTGATATGATGAATGCTAACGGAGCCAATGATAAGTTAACAGATATGGACTTTGAAAGTACAATGAAGCTTACAACTGAACTACAGGAAAAAACAACTGCATTTATTACTAAATACTTATTGCAATATGACCCAGGCTTCAAGCTTATAACTGATGTAGGAACAAAAAATATAGTAACTCCTGAACGAACTGTAAATGCACATGTTTACCAAGTTAAGCTTGATGACAAGACTGCTAAAAAGCTTATCAGGTATACTGTTAACAATCTCGCAGACAACAAGGATGCAATGGATTTTGTTACTGAATACATGACATTAATTCAGAAATTTTCAGCACCTACACAAGGGCTAGCAAACCCTACAGTTGAGTTTGACAAGATAATGAGTGATTTTGAAAATGAAAAACCGGGATTGCTTGCAGAGTTTAACAAGGCTATGGATCAGATAGAGAATATTAAGTTAATAGGTGAAAAAGGAATAACTCTTGAGTATGCTATAGATGAAAACGGCTACATAGTAAGCCAGTCAGGAAGTATGGACTTCATAATCGACATTGCACAGCTTAATAACATTGAAGGCATAAGTGACAATTATACTGACAGTACTGGAGTTTATTCTTTTGGTTTTGATTACAGTATGCTTACATATAATGTTAATAAGGCACTTAATATAGAAATGCCTACTTTAACATCTGCAAACTCAATAAATTATGCAGATATAATGAAAACTGTCATAATACCTGAGCCTGCTAAAGCTCAAAAAGCAACACCAACTACTTCAAAGGTATTGGTAAACGGTAAAGCAGTCTCTTTTGATGCTTATACAATAGATGGAAATAACTATTTTAAACTTCGTGACCTTGCAAAAATAGTGAAGGGGACAGGAAAGCAGTTTGAAGTTACTTGGAATGGAGAAAAAAGAGCTATAAATCTTATTTCAAACAAAGCTTACACATTAATCGGAAGTGAGATGGCTAAAGGTGATGGTAAAGAAAAAACACCAATAGTAAATACTTCAAGAATTTATAAAGATGGAGTAGAAGTATCACTAATTGCCTATACAATAAATGGCAACAATTATTTTAAGCTACGTGATGTTGCTCAGTCCTTTAATATAGGAATTACTTGGAACGAAGCAGCTAGAACAATAGGTATTGATACAACTACGGGATACGTTGCTCCATAAATATATAAAAGGTAAGCAGCAAGAAAAAGGAATTAGTAACCATGTAAGGTTGCTAATTCCTTTTTCTATGTTTTATCAGAAACAGCATTTATTTCTTGGGAAATTATTTTACATTTAGATATTCCTGAACTTGAATCATAATTTCTGCAATCCATGCTATGTTGTAAAAATATGAGAGGCAATATTGTAAATACATGGGGATATTGTCGAAAAATAGATTTTTTATATTTTCTTTTTTGAAAAATAGTTGTATAATATTTATTAATATGCCAAATATTGTAGCGAATAAATCATAGTACTTGTAATGTATGTTAAAGGTTAGGTTAATATAACTGGAGGGAGGATGGGGTTAGTTAATGATTTAATCTTATTAAAAAAATTTTAGGAGGAATAATTTTGAAAATTAGAAACATAAAAAGCAAAAAATTCATGTTTTCATTTCCACTTATTTTAGTTTTAGTTTTTTCTTTATTTACAGCTAATACAACTTTTGCTACAACCGGAACTGGTACAAGCACATCTCCATATTCAGTAGCACAAGCTATAACAAATCAAGATAATACTTTGAAAACTGTTCAGGGCTATGTTATTGGTGAGCCCACAGCTGCTACTACAGTTTTACAGAGCGGATTTATTGGTAATACTGCCATTGCAATTGCAGATAGTCCAACAGAAACCAGTGTCTCAAATATGATCTATGTTCAAGTTACTTCAACATACAGACCAACCTTTGGACTAAATACAAACCCTAGTTTAAAGGGTACACAAGTTAAAGTTACAGGTTATTTAACTGCATACTTTACACATGCTGGAGTTAAAAGTCCCACTAGCATGAGCAAGGTAACTTCTTCAGATGGGAGTACTGGTGGGGATACTGGAAGTACCACAACGCCATATGACACCACGTATTATTCAACTGCTATGGGCACTACTGGAGAAACTTTAAAATCAACACTTCATGAAATAATTGATGACCATACAGAAATATCATACGATGCTGTTTGGGATGCATTGAAGACTACGGATGAAGATATTAATAATACAAATAATGTAATATTATTATATACAGGTCGCTCACAATCGAAAACTACAAATGGGTCATATGCAAATGATTGGAACAGAGAGCATGTGTGGGCAAAGTCACATGGAGATTTTGGAACTGTAGCGGGACCAGGAACAGATTTACATCATTTAAGACCAACGGATGTATCTGTAAATGGTTCAAGAGGAAATCTAGATTTTGATAACGGTGGAATTGCTCATCCTGAAGCTACTTTATGCTATTATGATAGTGATTCATGGGAACCAAGAGACAGTGTAAAAGGTGATGTAGCTAGAATGTTATTCTACATGGCTGTAAGATATGAAGGTGATAGCGGCGAAGTAGACTTAGAATTAAACAATCTAGTTAATAACGGTACTGCACCATATCATGGAAAGTTAAGCACACTACTTCAATGGAACATACAAGACCCTGTTGATGCAAGTGAAATAAGAAGAAATAATATAATATATAACAATTATCAGCACAACAGAAATCCATTTATTGATCATCCAGAGTGGGCAAGTCAAATCTGGAATTAAAACAAGAATAAGAATTTTCAGACAAGCTATAAAAGGATTCAACATAAAGTACACAATGAACTTTAATTTTCAACAGTATAATAAAAACCAACTTGGGAATGCAAGTTGGTTTTATTTGTATGTTCTATAAACAGCTCCTGTTGCGCTAACATTAATACAGAAATTGCCTGTAATATTTTTGTTGCAACACTTTGAAATTATGATAAAATTGTATTGCAGCTAGGTTGATGAATAGCTAGAGATACCTGTATTCTCACATCATGGGAATTGAGTAAATAAAGAATTTTTAGGGGACAAGAGAGTTAACAGTCTTTAAAGTCTTTATCTAACAGTTCAAGGGTGTTTTCAAATTTAAATTCTAACAGCATTTCCTTTTTGATAACATCTCTTAATACTCTTTCAACTCTTTTATCTATGCATATTAAGTCATGAAGTTTATCATTACTTGGACATTTTACAATTTCCTGAATCTTTTCTCCCTCAGCATTGAAAATATGAGCAAGGCTTAGCTCTTCAAGTGCGATTGAAGCAAGTAATAATTTAATAGTCTCTTCAATGGATATTTCTATTTTGGGTTTTATATCTGGAATTGTAGGCATTCCCATATAGATCACCTTATGATATGCGGCAGATTAGCAAGGTGAATATTTTATTATTGTTTATTTTACTTGGTAATAATAAGCTGAATCACCATAACATTCCCATAATCCAGTAGATTGGTATTCTTGACGAAATAAAAAGTCTACTTGCCATTGGTGTCATGTGCGATTAATACATAGAAATTGTTAAAAATATTACCCTCTCGTTGAAATGCTTCGAGAAGGTTTATTATTTATTTAATTTTATATAGAACATTTTTATATTACATTAATATTATGATAGCAGTAAGCATTTATTTTATGAATGGAGGTTTAATATGCTATCTAATATTAAATTTATTCGACAATCACTTGAATTGCATCTTTTTTTTGCTCGTATTATGAAGGAGCATTCGTTTTTCTTGCAGATTGGATTTACACAAAAGGACTCAAATTTAATACAGCAGGCAAATGCTTTTAGAATGGAATTTGACAGACTATTAGCAGATGTGATTTTTCTTTCTAATGGTGTTGTTAGCCAAAGTGTATTGCGATCGGGTGAAGTTATCACACCTTATACATTAAATGCAGAAATGGCTTCAGCATATTATACTGGAGTAGCAATTCCAACATGTTTGACTGAAATAGAAGCAGGACTTATGGGTAATGGTTTAACAAAGGGTAATTCTATGCTTGAACAAAGAGTATTTATGCTTAATGAAAGAGCGATGAAGTTAGTCACAGGTTTAACAAATTTTAAGACTAAGCTTTTATCAGATGTTCTATCATGTAGAATATTTACAAGCAACTATCCATTGCTAATAGACCATATTTTAAGAGAAGCAAAATTCTACTATATATTGATTGAAAGGTTACAGAATCATGAAGAAATCAATTTAGAAAAAGAGGCTTATGAGCAAGAAGCTTTCTGGAACAGAATTATGGCAGAGCATTCCAAGTTTATTCGTGGGCTACTCGACCCCACCGAAAATGAGCTTATAAACACAGCAAATAACTTTGGAAACGAGTTTGATAAGCTGACTCAGGAGGCAATAGATGCCATGAATAAAACAATACCGATTTCCAAAGTTACAGAGGATAGTCTTGAGGAAACTAAAGAAATCCAAAAGTTCAAGCAACAAGGAACACAAGGATTAATAGAATGCAAAATTAAATCCATCATAATACCGTTATTGGGTGACCATACTTTGCGTGAAGCAAACCATTATTTAAGACTGCTTAAAATATTTAGTAAAAATATTCAGTAAAAGACTTAATCGTGCTTTGGATGATTATGAATAACTACATTTTTTCTACTGTTAAATGATATACGTTTGTCTTTGCATATAATTAATAATTAATTCCTTTTTTAGAAGGAATCTTTGCAAAAATAAATGCTGAAGGTAAACAAGATTCTTTTTTAATTGATATCATTTATCGTTGAATTTATCTGAATGGGAGACTGTTCTATAATGTTATCTAATTTATAATATATTCTTGATTATAATCTCTGATAAGTTTTATTGACATATAGATATTTAAATGTTTATATAAGTTGATTTCAGCTAGTGCTTTTATTTTAATATTATTGAGTATCAAATATATTAATTATAAAATCTATTCTTAATATATAGATGGAAAGTGAAAACATGTCAAACAAGAATAAATATGAATACAACAACAAGCTTCTTCAAAAGACATAAACACCTCGTTGCAATGCTTTGAGATGATTATGTCTTTTGTAAATATGATTTGAGTGTTTGGAATATTCACATAACGCATTATTATGTGCATTTTTTCTTCAATTTACAAAGCTGATTTTCCAAATCAGCAATTTGGAGCTGCATGTTTTTATTATCTGCTTGATGTGCTAACTGACCTGCTTTAAGGAGTATTAAATCTGCAACTGCAGTTAAGAAGTTTCCGATAGATTCTAACTCATCTGCATCGGTTTTGTCAGATATAGCTAATGAGATTGCTGCAGATAAAATAATTAAGGTATTGGGATCTGAATTAGAAATATTTGTCATTATTGTCCCTCCTCACTATAGGATATGCATTAATGTAAATTGTGTTAATTAGTTAATGAGCAGAAATTTACAAAATGCAAATAATTAGCAAAGAGAACACATACCTTATCCCTTATAAACATAAATACAACAACAAACTGATTCAAGAAGAATCCCTATAACCCATTGAATTAGTATCAGTGAGGTGGCAAAGCCTTGGCAAGAGTGGTTACGGAATGCAAATCATAATTAATAACCAACTTGTCATTGGTGTCATATTATGGAGACAGAAACCTCACCAATCAAAGGCTATAATCATCTAAGTAACTGAAGCTATCAACTTTTGTAGCTCTAATTTGATATTATTACTTAAAATCTTGCAGTCAGTCTCCGCACTTTTACATTTGTATGTGAGACATCCTCATAATTTATAATTGATGAATTATTGATTCTAAACAATCCGAAAAGTCTTATTTGTTTAACAGAAAGATAAAATGATCATCTGACTTCCAAACATGCTCATACCCAGAAACATAACCACGCAACCACAACACACTATCGATTCGTCTTAGATAGAAGCCTTTCGGAAAATCTTCATCTTCAGATAGTATCTCCGAAGCTATTGTGATAGAGCCGTAGGGGGCTTGATGTTGTAAGGATGGTTTTTTCAAATAACCTTCGGGTTGGTCCAGATATTGCAATCTCAAGTGAGGTCCTAGTTCAAGAGGGCACAAACCCAAACCAACCTCGTTTGCTCTTTTAAAGATTTGAGTTATAGTGGTACCCTCAGGAAAGCCCAGGTCATGAACAGTTAACTCGATAGTCTTCAGACTGTGCGTTAAATTTGAGGTAGTAAATTTATCATCAGCGAATAGTCGCTTTGCATACTCATTCATCAAAATGGAGTGTTGTTGCAACTTCTGGATAAGCTTCGATTTTGTATGACCGCCTATTTCAATTTTTCTGATAATAGTTGGACAATCAGGGTATATTTTCTCATTATCAATGCTCATTACTATCACCTTTCAAAATAATAATTAGTTAGGTAATTGCTTGTACTTTTTATATAATATTTTGTATAGCTTAAAGTTATTTTTGATTTTAGTTCATGATTTTTTACATATGTGCAGTAGATACTAAATTATTATATACTAAAGAATACCATTTTAAAAGCATATAATGTCTATAATTGAAGATAAATCAATAGGGACGGTTCTTATTGCTTCTAAGCCAAACAAATGATATAATATTTCTGAGGTGATATAAATGCCCAGAAAAGCTAGAGTACAAAGCCCTACAAACTATTATCATATAATGTTGAGAGGAAACAATACAGAATTTATTTTTAGTAAAGATGAGCAAAAGGAATTATTCCTTAACTATTTAAAGAAGCAAGAAGAAGATCAATTAATTGATGTTACAGCCTACTGTATCATGGATAACCATGTTCATATTGTAATTAAAGCAGATCTGGAGAATTTAGTAAAGGCTATCAAAGGAATTAACATAAAATATGCAATGAGCTATAATTTACAACATAATAGAACAGGGCACGTTTTTCAAGATCGTTATAGAAGTGAGAGTGTTATAGATGATAAATACTTACTACAAGTGATTAGGTATGTTCATAACAACCCTGTAAAAGCAAAACTGGTAAAGGCCCCAGAAGATTATATGTGGAGCAGCTTTAACGAGTATATGGGTGAGTGTAAATTAGTAAGCAGCACTCAAAAAAGGTTCGTACTAGAATATTTCTCAAATAATCAAGAGCAGTTTATAGAATTTCATAGACAAAAAGACAATTATGAATATTTGGATATGAAAGAAGATATAGCGAAGGAGAGACTAGAGCATGGACAGGAGATTATAGAGAAATACTTTAATAAAAAAGGATTAAAAGAGGGTAAACAGGTTACAAAAAACCAAGTTTATTTAGAGGAATTGATACAAAATCTCATAAAAGATAGCAAGCTATCTCATAGACAAATAGCACGACTTTTGGGAATAAGCAATAGCATAGTTCACAAGGTTAGTACGAAGGAAGCTAAATGAGGGAATATAGAAGTAAATGAAGCAAAAAGAACCGTCCCTACTGCTTATAAGGTGAATATTAGTTATCAATTATTTTACTTGGGTAATAATAAGATGAATACTAACTAATGAGTTGAAATAATTTGACAGGCTATTAGTAGATGTGATTTCTCTTTCTAATGGTGTTGTTAGCCAAAGTGTATTGCAATCTGGTGAAGTTATCACACCTTATACGTTAAATGCAGAAATGGCTTCAGCATATTATACCGGAGTAGCAATTCCAACATGTTTGACTGAAGTAGAAGCAGTACTTATGGGTAATGGTATGGTAAAGGGTAATTCTATGCTTGAACAAAGAGTGTTTATGCTTAATGAAAGAGCGATAGAGTTAGTCAAGGGTTTAGCAAATTTTAAGACTAAGCTTTTATCAGATGTTCTATCATGTAGAATATTTACAAGTAACTATCCATTGCTTATAGACCATACTTTGCGTGAAGCAAACCATTATTTAAGACTACTTAAAATATTTAGTAAAGATATTCAGTAATGATGAAATCCAAAACAATACACTTCGCCTATTATTTTGGACTTTTTTTATATTTTTTCATTCAAAATTTCAGAAGAATAAAAAATGACATCGACATTAATTGCTTTTTTATTTTCAGCTGGTGCGGTAGTATTAGTTGGAATGGGGACAAAATACAACTTCTTGCTATGGCATTTACAAACTGCTCTAATATGTCATGATGCTTTTAAAGTTTTTATTATGAATTGGAACTTATTGGCAATAAATGCTATAATGTCAGTAAGAAAAATAAAGTATGATTTAAATTGTCAGTAAAGCAGAAAGGGGTATTGTATGATAGATTATCTTGGAGAAAAGGTAAAAGTTGTAATTGACAGACCACTAGGGTCAATACACCCTGAACATAATAATATTTTTTACATGATTAACTATGGCTATATTCCTGATACAATTTCAGGAGATGGTGAAGAAATTGATGCTTATATTATTGGAGAGTTTATACCAGTAAAAGAGTATGAAGGAATAGTTGTTGCAGTAATACACAGAAAAAATGATAATGAGGACAAACTGGTTGTTTCAAAGCAACCTAATAAGTATAGTAAAGAGCAAATCGAAGCACTTGTAGAGTTTCAGGAGAGATTTTTTGACACAGAAATAATTACAATTTGATTTATATGTGGGGGCTTGAAATGGACATATTATCAGATTTAATAGAAAATATTTCATTTACTCAACAGAGAGAAAAAGATGCTTATAAGTTTTTGGAATACCATGGTTATAAAGAAATAGCTGAACATTGTAACAAAGTTGCAAATGAAGCAGAAAAGGTTGCTAAAAGATTTAATGTAGATAGTGTTTCTTCAAAAATGGCTAGTTACCTGCATGATGTAGGAAAAGTCTTTTCAGATAATCAGAGTGTTAATATTGCATCTAAACTTGGAATACAAATCCTTAGTGAGGAACATACTTATGCTGGCCTTTTACATCAGAAAATATCTAAAGTACTTGCCTATGAGTTATTTGGGATTAAGGATAATAACATCCTCAATGCAATTGAATGTCATACTACATTAAAAGCAGGAGCATCAGATATTGACCTGGTTTTATTCATTGCTGATAAACTGTCATGGGATAGTTCAGATAGTGAACCAATTTTAAGTGGAATTCTAAATGGGTTAGAAGAGTCTTTAAAACAGGGGGCATTCTCTTACATAAGCTATCTGTATGAAAATAGAAATAATGTAAAGGTGCTTCATCCTTGGACTCTTGAAGCTTATAATGATTTAAAGGTAAAGTGTATGAAGTGACAATATTTAGATTAAGCTTATTCTTCTAGCAAGTTAATTTGGAGCAAAAAAAGAAAATTATTTCAAAGTTGTTTGAAAATATAATAAATAGAGAGGAAAACTCATTAATGGACGAATTCATTAATGAGTATATTGAGCAATCAATAGCTTTTTATGCGGAAGTAAAAAATGATATATTTTTTCATATACTATGATTTGTTAAATAGTTTTTCATCTGAGGACATACACTTGATATATTTATATTTTGAACCTCTAGTTCCTTTGCCCACTTATGCATACAATACGGTAAGTCATTAAAATTATAGCTATTTAATATCTCTTCAACATTAGTCTCTACTATATTTCCCATTGGATAAAGACTATCAGGTAAGAATTCACAAGGTTTTACAATTCCATTTTCACAAATAGTCCAAGTTAAGACTCCTGCCCCACAATCAAGGCAATTATATTTTTTATCTAAATGTTTTGACTGTAATTCTTCTTGCCAAGTCTCTATGCTGATTTTTCCCTGATATTTTTGTGAATAAGCATTAAGGTTTTCAGTAATAATTTTTATATCTTCTTCAGATAGCTCCCAATCAGGATTTACTGCAAGCCCTCTTCCAAGTGGTATTAATATGCCAAAACGTATACTAGGTACACCTAAATTTATAGCTAATTTAATTATTTCCTCAGCATCATTATAATTTTCCTTAGTTAATATTGTAGCTATTGTGACATTAATCTTTGCTTTTACAGCTTCAATAATTCCATTTATCGTTTTTTCATAAGAGCCTGGAGTAAGTGTAACATCATCATGTTTTTTGCTATCATAAGAATATAAGGAGACTTGAATATTGGAAACTCCACTAAAAATTTCTATATTATTACTATTTATTAAGGTAGCAGTAGTGGTTATTGTAGTCCTGAAATTTTCAATACAGTACTTGAGGATAATATTAAAATCTTTATGAAGCATTGGTTCACCACCGGTAAGCTGAATATTTGTTAGGCTACCTTTAAAAAAATTGAGCATGTCCATAATTCTCTCTAATGGAAGGTATTGGTTATTAAGATTATTACAACCCTTAAAACAGTGTATACATTTTAAATTACATTTGTTAGTAAGATTTAATATTAAATTCATAGGTATTTTAATGCCTTTTTTCCCTGTTATATGTAAATCAACACGATTTTGTTTTTCACCTATTTTTATTGCTATAGCTTTGCTATCTATAAATTGCATTAATACATCTTTAATTTCATCTTCACGATTTGTTTTTAGTTCTATAGATATGTTACTTATAATTTCTTCTAAAGATTTTTGTCCATCAAACTTAGTAATCATATATAATTCTATATCATTTAATATAAAAATTCCATATTTAGTAAGAAGTATCCCGCGATCATCAAAATAATGTAAATGACAATTTTCAATCAAATAAGGGTACATTTTTTTACTCCATTCAAATCTAGTCTAGTAGATTAAATATTAATCTACTAGACTATTAAATTTAAGATATTGCTGCGGAAAATACGCGAGGGGGGCATATAGCTATAAGGCTTGGGCCACAACCTGCAAGTGGTGTATCGGAAACAGGTATGAATTGGAAAAATCTAGTACTTGTCATAAATAATCCTCCTTTCATATTTTAACAGGAACTGTTGAAACTTATTTTAGTAATATTGTCATAATTAATATGATTAAACTTAAATGTATGCCATTATAATATTTGTTTTAACGCCCTGTTATTATTTATAAACTAATTCTATACATTTTTTGTTGCACTGTAAACATAAATTTGAAAATAAACTAAAATTATTATTATAAGTAGATTATTTACAAATACAATTTATATTTGCAAAGTTCATAATCAGGTTCTTAACTCCACAAAATTAGAAACACTGATCATTATTAATAAGTTCTTTTAAAGTTAAGTGGGAAGCTAACTTTGCAACGGTAGAAGCTTACTGCATGTTGGTAAGATGGTGTATGAAGCGCAAGAAAATAAAGAAAGGTCGGGTTATGGACAATATTTAATAAAGTACTTGTTGGAGAATTTATGAAAATTATTGAATTGAGGTTGAAACAAGTTGATACTCAAATTAGTTTCAAAGGAATTGGCATTATTAATATAATTCATTTTTGAAATTAAAAATTTTTTAGTATAATAACTATACTTAGCATTTACATAATTCACAATGATAATAATAAAGATGAAATATCAAGTAAAGCTTGTAACAGTGAAATGTCAATCCTGAGAGCAAAAAAGGATTTAAATTTAATTTTTGAAGGACATTTATTAAGGAGACTTTCAACAATATATAAAGGAGAATTATATTGTGTCGAATGTAAAAAAAAGTAGTGTTTAAGCGAAGGTAGAGAAAGAAAAATTAATTGCGTCTACTCCAGCTTGTTCAAGTATTGAAGCAATGAGTTTATAATTATCTCTACAGTGAACTTAGTTCTTGCCTCCAAATCTCCGCCGAACTCATATTTCCCTACTCCTATGCAAATTTACCCCGGGGTAAATACTTATGCTTTTGTTAAATTGTATTAAATATAAGCTAAAATGCACGTGGGGTGCATTTTAAATAGGAAAAAGAAATTTGTTTACCTCATAGTTACCTTTTAATTCATATATTCTGATATTAAGGGGAGAATAAAATAAAAATATTAAGGGAGCGTGATATTATGCAGAATGAAAATATGCATCAAAATGCAAATAGATTGGCAAGTGAAAAAAGTCCATACCTATTACAGCATGCATATAACCCAGTAGATTGGTTTCCTTGGGGTAATGAAGCTTTTGATAAAGCAAAAGCTGAAAATAAACCCATATTCCTCTCTATTGGGTATTCATAGCTAATAGCCAACTTGTCATTGGTGCCAATACTGCAAAAGTAAATATTAAAGAACCTGCTATTTATCAGGCTTTATACATATTTTAGACAACAAAAAACCCCCTTACAATTGGGGGTGCAGATGTAACAATATTCCATTAGGATGTCTTTCTCTTTTCCCTTAGTTCCTGCTTCCACTTTTCTAATTCCCTTATTCCTCTTTCAACCTCTGGTGTCCATTTAATTTCATAAGTAGCCTGATTTTTTCCAGTTTTCAAATACACCACATGGTCAATATATCTTTTTATGAGTACATTCTTTTCCTCTGAGTTCATTTTCTTAAACTTCCAAGGAAATGTGAGTAAATCATCTACAGATTTAAAGAAGGCTGCACTTTCAGGGTATAAATGCTCTTTTCCAATATCTTCTTCATCCACATCCTCTGACAAGGCTTCCAGTTTCTTTTTAACCTGTTCTAATTGGTTTTGTAATATCAGTTCTCTGTCAAGTAACCTTTGGTCAGGCTTTCTTATAATCATTAGGTCAAGTATGTTATCCAATTGGCTGTTTATATCCCTCTCCTGCTTAATGAGGTCATCCCTCTGTATGTCAATCTCAGATAGATATTTTTCTCCATCTGCAAGTTTCCTTTTTATATGAAATACAGCAGGTCTTGCAACTCTCCATATTTCACTTTTAATATACTTTTCTATGTCAATAATAGAGATAGCACCATTACCACATTTTTCACCTGTAGCATAATCCATGTTAACACAGGGTTTCAAATACTCTTTACCTTTAACATGATGGAATACCATGCTCCTGCCACACTTACCACATTTGAGAACATTGGATAAGCTGGATGTCCTTTTCCTTGCTCCTACAGGTACTAACAGATTACTTTTTAACAGTTTCTGAACCTGCATGAACTGCTCTTTATCAATTATAGGCTCATGGGCATTTTCATAAACTATCCAGTCCTCTTGGGGTGCATCCTTTGACATTTCCTTACCATTGCTATCCTTGTACCATTCCCTCTTGCCATAAGTTTGAGTACCAATGTATTTGTCATTAGTTAAAATAATATGTGTACTCCTGCTATTGAATAGAACTCCTTTTCTGGTTCTGTAACCCTTTTGGTTAAGTTCTACAGCTATTGAAGTTGTGGACTTACCTTCAATGTACATATCAAACATAAGCCTTATTAGAAATGCATGTTCATTTGGTACAAGCTTTTTGCTTTCAGAGTCATAATCATACCCTAAAGGTGCTTCCCCTAAATGATTTCCATACACAGCTACAGCCTTTTTCTTACCTGTATTAAGTACAAGTTTAGATTGCTCTTGATACAGGTCTGACATTATTGCTTCTAACTTTGTGCCTAATGTGTCCTTATAGTCAACAATTTTACCTCTATGGACTTCAATTAAAATCAAACCATTATATTTAAAATTATCCAATAATCTCTCAAGGTCTGTGGTTTTCCTTGTCAGCCTGTCAAACCTGTAAACCACTAATGCCTTTATTTCCTTACTCTTAACCTTATCCCACACCTCTGTTAAGACAGGTCTATTTAGTGTCTCTGAACTCTCAACTTCCTCATATATCTTTTCAAGAGGGATGGACAAGTTATTGCAGAAGTCTACAAGAATGTCATGGTGCTTTTGAAGTCCATCACTCTCTTTGACTCTGGACTTCCTGCTATATGCATAAAGTTTTGTAATTCCCTTATTATTCAATATATCAATTATGTTTTGGTTCATGGTTTGACCCCCAATTTTCTATAACTTGCTACACTATCATGATTACTAAAGCATATATTAATTATAACATTGGTTTACATAATATTATAGTGGAAATCAGAGGTAAATCCTTTGATTGCAAGGCTTTGACAGGTGCTATCTGCCATGTGCACATAGTTATTGTAAGCCAGTTGTTTCATGTGTTGTTAATAAATACTTTGTTGTCAACACTTGCTTCACATTCCAGTATGTTTCTTGATGGGGGTATACTTCCACAGGAAACAGATATTCCTATCACTATATGGATTTAGATTTTTTTAAAATTTTGGGCAAAAAGCAGACTTAATTACAATGTGCCAACATCCAAAAACTTCTACAAGTCATTCATATTTAGTTTAATGCAGTTGTTATGTAAAAATAGCTTCACATTAAAAAGTGCATTAAAATCAATATTTGAGCCTTTGAGATAGAATTGAAATCAAACATAATCTTATGACAGGGTGTGCATGGCAAAAATCTTCTTTTGCTTATGGCTGTAAGCTTACAGAGATTGGTCTGCACAAAATGCCTATAAAATCTATAGGTAAATGATTTTTATATATGGTATAGGAATATATTGCCTTGTCACAATTGTTTATATTTACTGAACTTATTAGTATATAGGCAAAACAAAATACACAATAGCTGGAATATATTACATTGTCACAAATCCAAAAACTTTCTGGAGTAATAAGTGAGAGGATTTTTCACATCAGGAGTAAGACTATTGGTGGAATGTGGAATGTCACAAGAGCTAAAATTTGCAGCATTTATTAATAAGGCATCACAAAAAGTAAGCCTTAATTTTTTTTGAACCTTATTTATATTACTATCTCTTATTCCTGCAGGTTGTGAGGTTAGGACATGTATATATACTGTCTATATAGTGTGCACCATAGGTGTTACAGATATATATCTCCCCAAAATGAGCAAAGTGTCACATGTTATTAAAATATTTTAAAGTTATTTTTAGATAGGAGGCAATAGTCATGAAGTTTGTAAGAGGGGTGAAATAGAAGTACAAGAATTTCCCCAAGGACATACACCATATAGTGAGAATGAGCAAAGACACCTGCATAGAGTTGACAAAGCTTGGTGGATATCTATAGAAAATGATAAGTTTGAAACATTTTACAAATCTATAGAAGGTGATATAAAACATTGGTGTAAAGGGTTTGCCAATAGATATAGGAACAGCTATTACATGGATGTAAATGACCTGATAAGTGGATGTAACCTACTGGCATGGAGACTATGGAAACTGGAATTTCAGATTAATGAGAATTACTCCATGTACACCAATTTCAAGACCAAGGTATTCAAAGGTGTATTCCTGCAATATTTAAGGACATTAAAGACCAATAAAAACAAGCTGTTGTGTACCACAGAGGGAGCAAAGAGAATTGACCAATTAGAGCAGGAATATGGCAGAGAATTAGAAGATACCAAGGCAGAACAAGCCATTGAGAATGTATTACACAAAATGTATGTGGAAGCTATTTACAGCAAGATAGGTACAGTTTTTTTTACAGAGCATGAGGAACAGGTGCAAAACTCATGAGGGAAACCTCTGAAATTTCCATTAGAGGAATGGCAAAGGAATTGGATGTACACCCTGAGACAATGAGCAGAATGTTGAAGAAACTCAGGCAGAAATTGAAGTCACAGGGGTTAGACTGGGATGAAATATTATAGGATACTATAAATTTGTATGCTCCTAATATAGCTACATCCCTCATTATTTTTGTTTGGAATTAATTAGGATTGGATGATATAATGATAACAATATCTATGCCAAGAAATACATGAGGTATTGTAATGGAGTTTACAAAACTAAACAATGGATGGGATGCTGAACCTAATGCCCCTATGCCCAAAATATATATAGATGAAGATACTTCAAAACTAACTCTATCATTTTATCTAAATGCTTTTATTCATGATGATGTTGATGAAGATGATATTGGAATTTTAGAATTCAGTAATTGTTATAAATATAGACTTGGTTCTACTAATGATGAAGGGTTTTATAGAGGACAATGTAGATTTTTAGAGACTGGTATTAAATGGGGAGATTTTTATAAGA
This sequence comes from uncultured Clostridia bacterium, assembly GCA_942492835.1. Lineage (GTDB taxonomy): Bacteria > Bacillota > Clostridia > Lutisporales > Lutisporaceae > GWB2-37-7. The sequence goes on from OW818645.1 coordinate 3,637,267, forward strand.
TGTTTGATACAAATTGGAGAAATGATTTCCCTATAGATGAGATAATAGTTGATAGTAGGTTAAAAGATAATCAAGATTTGTGCCACTACTTATTTTACTTTAGAGATGAGACTTTTGAATGTATTGCCTTAACTCATAGATTTACAATTAAAAGTAATTGAAATGCTGTAAATAATTTTGAAGGTGGTGTGAACTGCATGGAAGAGTGGACAGCTTATTATGTTAATAACCCTGATGATGACTATAACCTTGTTTTAGAGATTTTACATAATGATAATGATGTAGCACTTGTATATCAGGTTGAAAATGGTTTGAAATTAAAATATTATGCAAATGAAAATGACTTAGTCATTCCAGTTGACTGGCTTTTAGGGTTACTTTCTGATGCAGCAAAAAGGCTTAGTAATGCTGGATAGTAATATTAAGGTGGTGTAATTATGTTGGATGTTGCAGTCCCAGGACAAAGATGGGAAGTAGAGTTTATGAATGATGACACCATAGAAATAGAGAAATTTATTAGTGATGGAACAATATATGATAATTGTGAACTGGATGTTTTGTTCAGAGATTATACAGATTAAGTCTTGAGATGGCTTTTTAGGTAAAGGTGGAGGAATGAAATGAATAATATCCCTGAAAGAGTTAATCAGATATTAAATGAGTACTTTGATTTGTTTGAGTCAAGGTTGCCCAATGTGCTTAAAGCATATTTTATTTTTGGCTCAGTATCATTAGGAGCATTTAATGATGGATTTAGTGATATTGATTTTGTGGCAGTAGTAAACAGGAAATTAACTGAAGCTGATTTGGGAGTGCTAAAGGAAGTTCACAGCAGCATCAAGAAACAATATCCTAAAACTGATTTAATGGGTATGTATGTAATGGAATATGACTTAAGTTCTGAACATGAAAATACAAAATCCTGCCCTTGCTTTATTGATGGTATATTTAAAGGCTATCAGAGATTTGAGAAAAATTCAATAGATGCTTATCAACTAAAAAAATATGGTATAACCATTAGAGGGCAAGGGTCTGAGAACTTTAAGTACACAGTAGACTGGGATATCCTAATCTATAATATGAAAGATAATATTAATACTTATTGGCTTAACTGGAAAAATGATTGCAAGAAGTTTCCTTCAGCCAAATTCTTTGGTTTATTTTTGAGTTTAGGAATGGTTGAATGGGGAGTTTTGGGGGTTACAAGACTATATTACACCTTTAAAGAGGGAGATATGACTTCAAAAATTGGTGCAGGTGAATATGCATTAAAGACAGTTCCCCAAAGATGGCACAAGATTATTAATGAGTCCATGAGATTAAGGAAAGGCATAAAAAAATCCTACTACAAATCCATCTTTAAAAGAAGGAAAGATGCCTTGGACTATATTGAATACATAATACAGGAAAGCAATAATCTCTTAAAGTAATAAATATCCTACCCATAAATTTTCAAATTGAATATATAGTCACTTTCTTTCAAATAATAGTTAGGTGGTAAATAAAAATATACTTTACTATAAAAGTCCATCAAACTATAAAATTATGAAAGGTGGTGATGCCATATGACAAATTCAAAAGTACCCAATAGACTGGCAAATGAGAAATCCCCTTACCTGCTACAACATTCACATAATCCTGTAGACTGGTATCCTTGGGGAGTAGAAGCATTTGAAAAGGCAAAGGTAGAAGTTAAGCCTGTGTTCCTATCTATTGGGTATAGCTGACATTTGCTTTTGAGAACTTGTCATTGGTGTCATGTTATGGAGAGAGAATCCTTTGAGGATGAAGAAGTTGCTGAGCTTCTAAACGAACATTTTATTGCTATAAAGGTAGATAGAGAGGAACGCCCAGATATAGACCATATATATATGAGTGTATGTCAAGCGCTTACAGGACAAGGAGGATGGCCTCTCACAATTTTTATAACTCCTGATCGCAAGCCTTTCTATGCAGGTACATATTTCCCTAAGAATTCTAGAGGAGGCTATCCTGGTATAATTGAGATTTTGGAGCACATAAACGAAAATTGGAAAAGTAAGAAAAACACATTAGAAGAGTCTTCAGATAAGATAATGGAGTATATGAATAAGGAATTTAACTCCAATGATGAAGGGGAAATAACAGAAGAAGCAATAGAAAACGCATTTGGAGGCTTTATTAGAAGCTTTGATAAGACTTATGGTGGTTTTGGTACTGCTCCAAAATTTCCGACACCTCATAATCTAATGTTTCTACTAAGGTATTGGAAGCAGTCAGGTAATAAAAACGCCCTAGACATGGTGGAGAAAACTCTGGAGGCCATGTATAGAGGTGGTATGTATGATCATATAGGCTTTGGCTTTTCTAGGTATTCTACAGACAAGAAGTGGCTAGTACCACACTTTGAAAAAATGCTATATGATAATGCGCTGATAGCCTTCACATATCTGGAAGCCTATCAAGCTACAGGAAAGCAAGAGTATAGACTGGTGGCAGAGCAGATATTTGAGTATGTGCTACGGGATATGACTTCTCCGGAGGGTGGCTTCTACTCTGCTGAGGATGCTGACTCTGAGGGAGTGGAGGGTAAGTTCTATGTTTGGTCTGCTGATGAAGTGGCAGAAATCCTCGGGGATAAGGACGCAAAGGAATTTAATAGCTATTATGATATAACTGCCAAAGGTAATTTTGAGGGAAAGAGCATCCCAAATATAATAGAGAATAAAATGCCCTTTGATGAATTGGTGAAGATACCTTTTAATGATATGCGGCAGAAGCTTTTTTTACACAGAGAAAAAAGAATACATCCCTATAAGGACGATAAGATACTTACTGCATGGAATGGTCTCATGATAGCAGCTTTAGCCTATGGAGCTAGGATATTGTGTAATGAGAGGTACAGAAAGGCGGCAGAAAAAGCAGTAGGGTTTATACAGAGCAAGCTTATTCGGAAAGATGGAAGGCTGCTGGCAAGATATAGAGATGGAGAGGCTGCATATGAGGGATATTTAGATGATTATGCATTTTTGACATGGGGCTTAATCGAGCTGTATCAAGCTAGTTTTGCTCCACAATATTTAAGGCTAGCAGTAAGTTTAACTGATGACATGATAAAATATTTTGGCGATAAGAAGGGCAATGGTTTCTTCTTGTATGGCAATGACAGCGAGCAGTTAATTGCAAGACCGAAGGAGATATATGATGGAGCAACACCTTCAGGTAACGCTGTAGCAGCTCTTAACTTACTTAGACTAAGCAGACTTACAGGAAGAACTGAGTTTGAAATAGAGGTAGACCATCTATTTACTGCCTTTGCTGAAAAGGTGAATACTTACTCAATGGGGCATACATATTTGATGATGGCAGTAATGTTTGCTAAAGCAAAGGGGAGCGAAATTGTCATTGTAGGTGAAAGAGACAATAGTCAAACGAAAAGTTTGCTTAGCGTTATAAACAAAAATTTCCTGCCATACTCGGTAGTAGTGGTCAAGGATACAGCAAGTGACAATGATTTGAAGGAGTTAGCTCCTTATACCGAAGGACAGGGTATGATAGATTACAAAGCAACAGCTTATATATGTGAAAATTTTGCCTGTAGGGCTCCAATTACTGATATAAATGAACTGGAGAAGATTATAGGATCAAATTAGAACGTCTAAGAGCACACCAGAAATATCTAGTGTGCTCTTAGTTATATATCGCATTAAATAATTTACATAAATTGTTTTTTACTAGCACTTGATACAAATTTTAAAAGTAGTAGAATATATTATATATTGATATAAGAATCGACCTTGAAAAACTACTACTTAGGGAGGGTTATCATGAATGTGGTTGAGATTAATAAACTAACAAAATACTATGGAAAAGCTAGAGGAATAATTGATGTTAGCTTTAATGTAGAGGAAGGAGAAATTTTTGGCTTCATCGGACCAAATGGTGCTGGTAAATCCACTACAATACGTACTTTACTTTCCTTGATACATCCGACTAGTGGATCAGCTAAGATTTTTGGCAAGGATTGCATAAAACAGGGTGAGGAAATTAGGAAGGAAATTGGCTATTTACCTTCGGAGGTATTCTATTACGATAATATGAAGGTTATTGATTTACTAAAATATTCAGCTAGCTTCTATAAAAATGTAGAAAAAAATAGAATTTACGAACTAGCAGAGATTATGGATTTGGATATCAATAAAAAAATAGATGACTTATCCTATGGAAACAAGAAGAAGGTTGGTATAGTGCAGGGCTTGCTGCATAGTCCAAAACTTATAATACTTGACGAGCCTACAGGCGGTCTAGATCCTTTAATGCAACAAAAATTCTTTGATTTGATACATGAAGAAAACAAGAAGGGTGCAACTATACTTTTCTCTTCCCATATACTAAGCGAGGTACAAAAGCTTTGCACTAGGGTAGGAATCATAAAAGAGGGTAGTATGATTCGGGTAGACGACATTAATGCACTTCAAAACACTAACTACAAGAAGTTCAGAATAGAAATGAAGGAAGCAGTAACAGAAGATTACTTCAAGTTTGAGGGGATAAGTGATCTTTCTGTGGATAATAATTCTGTTAATTTTATTTACCAGGGTGATATAAACAAAATTGTAGAAAAAATATATGAAAGAAAAATTAGCAATCTGATTGTCGAGGAGCCTACTTTGGAGGAAATATTCATGCATTACTACGAAAAGGAGGCATAATCATGAACATTTACATTCAGGAATTAAAAATGTCTGTAAAATCAATGGTTTATTGGACTATTGGCATGGTCACTGTTTTAATATTTTTTATGTCTATGTTTACTGCAATTTCAAATGAAGCGGCTATGATGCAGCAGGTGATGTCAAGCTTCCCGCCTGAGTTTGTAAAAGCACTGGGATTGTCTAATTTTGATTTATCAAGCTTAATAGGCTACTATGCCTTTTTGTTTACCTATATACTCCTAATAGCTTCAATTTATGCTATGAAATCTGGTATATCGGTTTTGTCTGAAGAGGTTAGAGCCAAAACTGTTGATTTTTTGCTGGTAAAGCCTATTAGAAGAACCAAAATAGTAACTGCAAAGCTTATGAGCATTCTTACTAACGTACTAATACAAAATATTATTTACAGCATAACAACTTTAATAGTTCTTAATATAGTATCAGAGCAGTTATATGATAAAAACATTTTGATACTGATAAATTTAAGTATACTTATGGTTCAATTATTCTTTGTTGCTTTAGGCTTACTTTTGGCAGTAGTAATAAAAAAGATAAAGACAGTTTTACCTATTACGTTGGGCATTGTTTTTGGTTTTTTTGTACTGTTTTTACTATATCAATCAGTAACAGATTCAAAGCTTGCTTTTATTACACCATTCGCTTATTTTGATGTTTCGAATATTATAGAAACAGGGAGTTTCAAAAGTGGTTTTGTAGCTTTAGACCTTACTTTAGTTCTTATTTTTATTGCACTTTCTTATTTTATTTATAATAAAAAAGATATGCCTTCAGTATAATTGAAAGGAGGTTATTAGATGAATATTATTCTAAGAGAGCTAAGAGCCAATTTAAAATCTATTATAATTTGGTCACTTAGCATGATATTTCTTATATATGCAGGAATGGTTAAGTATTCTGGCTTTGAATCGGCAGGTCAAAGTGTAAATGAGCTTATTGGTCAGATGCCTGATGCGCTAAAAAGTATTTTTGGTATGAATGGTTTAGATTTGACATCTATATCTGGATTTTATGGGATGCTTTATCTTTATTTCATGCTTATGGCGGGGGTACATGCTGTAATGCTTGGTGCAGTAATAATATCGAAGGAAGAAAGAGATAAAACTGCAGATTTCTTATTTGTAAAGCCAATATTGAGGGTAAGAGTAATAACGGCAAAATTTATTGCTGCACTAATAAATATAATAGTGTTAAATTTTGTAACCTTAGTTTCATCAATATTATTTGTAAAGATGTATAATAAAGGGGTACCTATCAATGACCAGATAGCAAGATTGATATTTTCTTTGCTTATTATACAGATAATATTTCTTACAATTGGAGCAGTGGTAGCAGCAATTGCAAGAGATACAAAAAAAGCTACTTCTATATCAACTACGCTACTTCTGTCTGCATTTATTCTATCTGTGGCTATCGATATTAACAATAAAATTGATTATTTGAGTTTCCTTACACCTTTTAAATATTTTGAGGCAGCTCAGGTTATGAGAGAAGGAAGTTTTGATCTAGTGTATCTGTTACTATCTGTAGTGATTATAGTTTGCTGTACAGCTGGAACTTATATAATCTATAACAAAAGAGATCTTAATATATAAAGCTTCAAAGCATTATTATATAAAAGGAAAGAAATACTAGACTAGTATTTCTTTCCTTTTATATTCGAATTATTTCAATGAAACTCCTAAGAATCCTAGCGGTTATACCCCAAATAATTTTATCTTGATATTCATAAATATAAATGGGGTATTTTCCTTGAGCCCAAGGATATTCTCTTCCATATTGAATTTTATCGAAAGGGAAATCATTCTTTGGCTTCATTTTTATATCAAGATAGCTGCATATAGGCTTACAATTTACAAGAAAATCAAGAGGTACAGTAAACACCTCGGAAACTTCTTGTACACTAAAGGTATCTTCATAGCGTTCTAAATATGCTGCATAAGGGTAAATAATAGTGTTAAAGGGAGTTACTAAGGTATCAATTTCAGTTATTACCTTTATATTACTATCCTCAATCAAAAGCTCTTCACAGGTTTCTCTTATTGCCGCTTGCAGGCTAGTTTCTTCTTGTTCAATCTTTCCACCTGGGAAGCAAATTTCATTTGGCTGTTTCTGAAGCTTATGAGAACGCACTTCAAATAAAATACTTTTTTGATTTCCATGTTGGACAATTGGAACAAGCACTGAGAATTCATTGAATTCACTATGATCACAGATTTTATGTTTATATTTATTTAATTTATCTAAGTAAAATTGCATATAAACCTCATATAAAACTTTTATTAGTTAAAGAATTAGCATTAAGCAATTATAACATATGAAGTTATTGGTTTAAAGTATTTTGGTTGTTAAATATAGGGATTTGAGTGAGAAATTTCAGAAGATTATAACATTGTGCATTTTTGTATAATCATATTGAGTAGTGCATATGTAAATGGTATTATAGTTTTGTAAGATGTATACTGTATGCTTTGTACATAATATTTTATTGAATTAAAAATGTACAAAACTAGTAATGTATATTTTTGCTTTGTATAGTATAATAAGACTGTATGTGAATAAATAACCTTTAATTTTTTGGTTAAACTATTAATGAGGGATAACCCCTCGATATATAAAAGGAGGATATCAAATGCATAAGAAACTGTTTATTCCGGGTCCAGTTGATGTACGTGAAGATGTACTTCAAAGAATGGCTACACCACAAATAAGCCACAGAGGGAAGGAAGCATCTGCTTTACAAAGAGGTATTTCAGAAAAACTACAAAAGGTTTTCCAAACAAATAATAAAATAATATTATCAACTTCATCAGGTAGTGGACTAATGGAGGCAGCAATTAGGTCATGTACAGGTAAGAGAGCTGCTGTATTCTCTGTAGGAGCTTTTGGTGACAGATGGTTCAAAATGGCTAAAGGAAATGGAGTACCAGCAGATAAATTCTCATCAGTTCCTGGACAGCCAACTACAGTTGCTATGGTTGATGAAGCATTATCAACAGGAAAATATGATGTTATGACAGTAACTCATAATGAAACATCAGCAGGACTAATGAATCCAGTTGCTGAAATTGGGGAGCTATTAAAGAAGAAATACCCAGATGTATTATTATTAGTTGATACAGTTAGTTCTATGGGTGGAACAGACATAAAGGTTGATGAGTGGGGAATTGACGTTTGTATAACTTCAACTCAAAAATGTCTTGGCTTACCAGCAGGTATGGCAATATGTTCAGTATCAGAAAGATCAATTGAAGCTGCTAGAAAAGTAGAAAACAGAGGCTTATATTTTGACTTAGTAGAGCTTTATGATTACATAGAAAAGAAGGATTATCAATATCCATCTACTCCATCACTTGCACATATGTTTGCAATGGATTATCAATTAGATAGAATTATGGCAGAAGGCATAGAAAATAGATTTGCAAGACATATTGAAATGGCAGATTATGTACGTGCTTGGGCAGAGAAAAACTTTGCATTGTTTGTTGAAGATAAAAAATATCTATCAAACACGCTTACTACAATAAAGAACACAAGAGGCATCAATGTAGGTGATCTTAATAAGAAGCTTGCAGAGAGAGGATATATGATTTCAAATGGTTATGGAGATTTAAAGGAAGTTACTTTTAGAATCTCACATATGGCTGACTATACTTTAGATGAAGTTAAAGAATTAATAAAAAATATTAATGAAATATTAGGACTGTAAGGAGTTGTGAATAAAATGGTAAGAATACTTGTTACAGATGGCATGGAGAAAGCGGCTATTCAAGATTTAAAAAATAGCGGTTTTGAAGTTGTAGAACAATTCTATGAAGTAGAAGATCTTAAGCAACAAATAAAAGAATTTGATGTAATTGTAGTTAGATCAGCTACAAAGGTTAGAGAGCCAATCATTGATGCAGCTTTAGAAACAGGTAGACTAAAGCTTATCATTAGAGGTGGCGTTGGTGTTGATAATATAGATGTTGAATATGCAAAGTCAAAGGGTATCACAGTTTCCAATACACCAAACGCAAGCAGCGCATCAGTTGCTGAGCTTGCTATAGGTCACATGTTCTGTATGGCAAGATACTTGCATATATCAAATTACACAATGAGACAAGGCAAATGGGAAAAGAAGAAATATGAAGGTATAGAGCTTGCTGGAAAGACTCTAGGACTTATTGGCTTTGGTAGAATAGCTAAAGAAGTAGCAAAAAGAGCATTTGCTCTTGGTATGAAGGTTGTATATACCGATATAATCGGCGATCAAAATCATCCTGACTTCAAGTTCTTAGCTATGGATGAGCTTTTAGCAAAGTCAGACTTCATATCAATACATATACCTGGTTCAAAGGATAAGAAGGCAGTTATTGGCGAAGCTGAATTTGCAAAGATGAAGGATGGAGTATACATAGTAAATGCTGCAAGAGGCGGCGTTGTATGTGAAGCAGCATTACTAAAAGCTCTTGATTCAGGCAAGGTTGCAGCAGCTGCACTTGACGTATTTGAAGAAGAACCATCAAAGAATGAAGCAATATACACTCATCCTAAGATTTCTCTAACACCACATATAGGTGCTTCTACTGCTGAAGCTCAAACTAGAATTGGTGAAGAGATAGTATCTATAATTAAGAATCAATTTAAGGCATAACTGTTTAATCTAAGAGGTCGTATGAATTATATAATTAATACGACCTCTTTATGAATTTGATATATTAAGAATGGAGTGAAAAAATGGCAGTAGTAAGAGCTTTTAAAGCTATAAGACCAACAACTAAGCTGGCTGACAAGGTAGCAGCACTTCCCTATGACGTTATGAATAGTGAAGAAGCAAGAGAAATGGTAAAGGATAATCCTTATTCTTTTCTACATGTTGACAAGGCAGAAATTGACATGGATCCATCAATAGATCATTATGATAAGAGTGTTTACGAAAAAGCAGCTGAAAATCTAAACAATATGAGAAAAGAAGGCACGCTGATACAGGAAGAGCAGGCTTGTTTGTATATTTACAAGCAAATAATGGATGGTCGTTCTCAAATAGGTCTTGTTGGATGTGCTTCAATTGATGATTATATAAACAATATCATCAAAAAGCATGAGAATACAAGAGCTGACAAAGAACAGGATAGAATAAACCATGTTGATCATACAAATTCTAATACAGGTCCAATATTCTTGACATATAGAGCAAAAAAGGAAATAACTGATACAATTAATGCATGGGTAGCAGCTCACAAGCCTGTTTATGATTTTGTATCAGAAGATGAAATAGGTCATACAGTATGGATAATTGATGACAAGACTGTTATTACAGCACTTGAGAATGCATTCAAGGGTGTTGATTATCTATACATAGCTGATGGTCACCACAGAAATGCTTCAGCTGTAAAGGTTGGACTTAAGAGAAGAGAACAAAATCCAAAATATACAGGTAATGAAGAGTTTAATTTCTACTTGTCAGTTATATTCCCTGATGAGCAGCTTCATATAATGGACTATAACAGAGTTGTTAAGGATCTTAATGGAAACTCATCTGAACAATTTATGACAAAGGTTAAAGAGAAGTTTGATGTAGAAGTATATAATGGTGAAGGTCAATACAGACCGACTGCAAAACGTAGCTTTGGAATGTTCTTAGATAATAAGTGGTATATACTGAAGGCAAAAGCCGGCTCATTCAATGAGAAGGATCCTGTTGATAGACTGGATGTATCAATTATGCAGAACAATCTTCTACAACCAATACTTGGCATAGAAGATCCAAGAACAGATAAGAGAATCGACTTTGTAGGTGGTATAAGAGGCTTAAAGGAGCTTGAGAGAAGAGTAAACGAAGATATGAAAGTTGCTTTCTCAATGTATCCAACTTCTATTGATGATTTGATGACTATAGCTGATGCTGGAAAGGTAATGCCTCCAAAGTCAACTTGGTTTGAACCAAAATTAAGAAGTGGACTTTTCGTACACGAGCTGTAAGATATTAGAAGGAGTGTAGAACAAATGTAATTTCTACACTCCTTTTTTAATGTGTAGGACAGCAAAAATTATATGTACTAAGAATATTAGGGATTGAAATATACTATGGTTGATGTAAAATAGATATGTTGCAAAAAAAATTATCATTCACAAAAAAGGTGGAAAAAACAATGTATAAATTTGTAGGTACAGCAGTGAATAATTTAAAAGTAAAATTTACTGCTATATGGCACAATTATCTTACTATATATGTAATTACAGTTTTTTTGAAATTTGTTTATTTTAATTATCAGACAGGATTGCACAATTTAGTTAGGCTACAGATGCTCACTACCCTTGGCTCCATATTTGTGTTGGTATCCTTTGCCTTATTGTTAAAACAAAAACATGCCAAATGGTATGTGATAATATTAAATGTACTACTTTCGTTTGTGATGTTCAGTGATCTAATATTTTACAGATATTTTAATGATTTGATATCGGTATCCTTACTATTTCAATCAGGGAACTTAATGGATGTTGGAAGCAGCTTGCTGGAGCTTTTGCATCTTGAAGATTTGCTCTTTATTGCAGATATAATTTTACTTCCATTTTTGAATAATAAGCTAATAAAGAGAAAATATGACCTAAAAAACATTAAGAAAATTAGTGCAGCAAAGGCCTTTTCTCTATGTATCTTAGGCGGAATAATGGTATTTGCGGGTATAATGCAGCTAGTAAATAGCCAGCCAGCAATACTTCAAACCTTTTACGATAGAGTATATGTAGCACAAAATATTGGTTTGATAAACTACCATGTTGCAGATGCTTATAGGTTTATGGAGCAGAAAAAAAGTGAAGATAACGAATTAGATGTGCAGAAGAAAAATGAGATTATGGAATTCTTTAAAACAAAGAAGAAAAGCAGTGAAGCTGGAGTATTATCTGGAGTTGGAAAGAATAAAAATATAATAGTGATTCAAGTGGAAGCCTTACAACAATTTGTAATAAATAAGTCTGTAAACGGTAAGGAAATAACCCCAAATTTAAATAAGCTGATATCTGAAAGTATTTATTTTGATAACTATTACTATCAAACTGCTGGAGGTGGAACTTCAGATGCAGAGTTCGCCACAAATGTATCTATGTATCCTATGAAAGAAGGCTCTGCGTATATTAGAAAATCAGGTAACTATTATTATTCATTACCCCAGAAGTTAAAGGATAGTGGTTATGGCACTATCGCAATGCATGGCTATAAGCCTGGTTTTTGGAATAGAAGTGTAATGTATAAAGCACTTGGTTTTGATGAGTTCTTTAGTAAGACAAGCTTTAACGAGGATGAAATATTGGGTATGGGTATAAGTGATAAATCATTTTTATCTCAATCCTTTAAAAAGTTAAGTGAATATAAGCAACCCTATTTTGCATTTGTTATTACCCTATCAAGTCATTTTCCATATGGCAATGATAAGAGCCAGTACAGTCCCTTGGATGTTGGCGAGTATAAGGACACTTTGATGGGAGATTATATACAAGCTGTGCATTACACGGATGAAGCGCTGGGGATGTTTATTGAGGAACTGCGCAGTAGTGGATTGCTTAACAACACAGTATTAGCTGTATATGGCGACCATCAAGCAATACCAAAGGATAACATAAGTGAGATGGCAAGCTTTATAGGAAAAGAAGAACTAAATGAGCTGGAATGGCAGCAGCTTCAGAAGGTTCCCATGATAATTCATTTACCAGGTAATGAAGAGTCACAGGTAATAAGTACAGCAGGCGGAGAAATTGATTTCATGCCTACCTTGCTGAACATAGCTGGGATAGATGCTTCTAATGTAGCTAATATGGGTAAGGATTTACTTAACACTAAAGATGGCTTTGTTATGTTCAGAAATGGAAGCTTTATTACTAACGATACTGCTTATATTTCAAGTTCGAATACTGCTTATGATATAAAAACAGGCGATGTACTTGAGCCAGAGAGCTATGAAAAAGAGAAAAACTTAGTTTTGAAGTATCTGGACTATTCTGATACTATATTAGAATTTGATTTAATAGATGATATAAAAAAATATTTAGAAATAGAAAAACCGTAGATTACTACGGTTTTCTGCTATTTAGCTAGATTATGTGCTCTTCTATTTACTGAGTCCCAATTGATATCTAGCATGAAGCTTTCAATATAGTCTGCTTTTTTGTTCTGATAATCTACAAAATATGCATGTTCATACACATCCATAATTATAAGAGGATATGAATTCAATATGATGCCTTCATCGTGGCTGTCGCATAGTATGTTTTTTAGAGATTTACTGCGTTGATCATAACATAGCACTGCCCAGCCTCTAGCAGCTTTACCGCAAGCAATAAAATCTTGTTTCCAATTTTCAAAAGAACCAAAAAATTGATCGATAAGCTCAAGTGCAATACCAGAAGGCATATTATTAATACCACCGAGGTTATCAAAATATAATTCATGAAGTATAACGCCATCTAAGGCATAGGTCTCACCCTTTTTCAAACCCCTATACTTGCTGTAAGTAGCATTAGCATTTTCCATCTGAGGATCTTCCTTAAGCTCTTTCCAAATCTCATTTACCTTATTTATATAACCTTCATATAATTCTAAATGTACATCATACTGCTTCTTAGAAACAGCATTTATGGTATTGTTATAATGAAAATTTATTTTGATTAATCCCTGCACAAGCAACACCTCACAATAAAAATAGAAAACCTTGATTGGATTTCTCTATAATATTATGTCTTTGTAACAATAATTAGAATACAGAAATATATAAAAATTAAATCTCAAAGAAGCCTTTAACTACCGCTTTGCCTTGTCTTACCATAGTCCTGCCTTTTGCAATTACAGTGTCTATATTGAGCTTTTTATCAAGCAATACCAAATCTGCATCACTATTTTCAATTAGAGTCCCCTTGTTTGGGTATAGCTTTAATGCTTTAGCAGGGTTTTGTGTAATTATACTAACACCTTCCTCAAGACTGACAATACCATATTCAATGGCACTTTTAATATCTCTGTATAAAGGAGATGGAGAACCAACACTTATTTTTATCAAATTGCCTTTTTCATCGAATTCTGGTGAACTTCCATTGCTGTCTGAACTAGCACACACTCTATCAATTGGTATATTATTTTCTTTATAAATCTTTAAGGTATCTGTTATGCTATATGTAGTCGGGCTATCTTTGGTTTTAGAAAAGTCAGAAGTGATATCTACACTTCCCCCCAGTTTAATATAATCCATACTTTGCTCTATTAAATGTTCGACTCTATTTATATGAGAGGGCATAAACTGTTTAATAGGAATTTCAGTTGATCTTATAATATCTAAAAGAATTTTAATGCCATCAATGCCATCACCCAAATGAAAATGTACAATACCGCATTTACCTGAAAGAATACCACCAACTCTGGCCTCAGCTGCTATTTTTTTCACATCGTCATAGTTTGGCTGTGAAGACCTATGGTCTGAAATAGCAAGCTCGCCTGTACCAATTACTTTATCAATTAGTACTAAGTCTGTTTTAACTGTGCCTGTTAGGGTTGGTGTTGGTATCTCATAACAGCCAGTATATATAAAGGTTGAAATTCCCTCTATCTCAAGGGCTCTTGATTTTGCTAGCAGAGCTTCCATGCTTCTTGTAATGCCATCAGTTCCCAAAAGTCCTACAGCAGTTGTAATCCCAGCAGTTGTGAGGGCTGAAAGCTGTATCTCAGGAGTTCTGGTAACAGGGCCTCCTTCTCCGCCACCACCGATAAAGTGAACATGCTGGTCTATAAAGCCCGGAACAGCTATATAATCAGTACCATCAATTATTTCTATATCAAATTTGTCTGTAGAAAAATCAATATTATGAGATATTTTTATAATTTTATTATTGCATATTAGTATATCCATTCTTCCAACGGAATGAGGATTATATAAATCAACATTTTTTATCAGTTTGAACATAACACACCACCTTTGCAACTTATCTTTCTTTATTATAATAATATAAAGAGATTAATATTCATGTGTGGTGATTCAAATAATATATCTAAAATTTGCTAATAGATATTCTAAAGTTTCTTAACTATGATATAATATATAATTAATGGGTGTACACAATAATGTACACAAAATAGATATAATTTTAACAATGGGAAATTATAAATAAGTTTTAGTCATTAATATAGGGGGTAGTAATATGGATTCAAGAAATTTTACCTTAGCAGATTTTAGTAAAGTAGACAATGTAGACATAATGGGAAGAGCTAGATTATTTAAAGAGTTTACAGATGATTTAGTAGAGAAACGACATTTGCAGTATAGGCGTATATCCTTAGATGGATGCAGTCCTGTGATGAGGGTTCTTGATAAATATACCGGTCAAATCAGAGAAATGGTGTACCTGGCATCCAATGATTATTTAAACCTTACCAAGCATCCAAGAACTATTGCGGCTGGTAGAGCTGCATTAGAAAAGTATGGTTCAGGTGCTGGAAGTGTTCCACTTCTGGGTGGCACTAATGATTTACATATAGAATTAGAAGAAAAAACAGCGAAGTTCAAGGGCTGTGAGTCTGCTTTAATTTATACATCAGGTTTTGGTTCAAACTGTGGGACTTTGCTATCTATGCTTCAAGAAAATGATATAGCAATACTTGATATTCTTGTCCATGCAAGTATTATAGATGGTTGTAAGAATACAAATACAAAGTATTTCAAGCATAATGACATGAAATCTTTGGAGTATGCTTTATCAAAGGTTAAGGATAAATACAATACCAAGCTTATAGTCGTAGATGGTGTTTATTCTATGGATGGTGATATTGCTCATTTAGATAAAATTGTTGAGCTTGCCCATGCTTATGGTGCTTATGTAATGGTTGATGAAGCCCATGCTTCTGGAGTAATCGGTAAGACAGGTAGAGGTACACCACAGCACTTTAACATAGAAGGAAAGGTAGATATAGTAGCAGGTACCTACTCTAAGGGCTTAGGTGGGGTTGGAGGCTTTATAGCTGCTAAGGAGGAGTTAATAGAGCTTTTGCATTATTACTCTAGAACTTATATGTTTTCAACTGCAATGACACCACAGGCAACTGGTTCTTTAATCGAAGCTATGAATATTGTAGAGGATGAACCACAACTTAGGGAGCAGCTTTGGAACAATATAAATTACTTTAAGGAAAACTTAATAAATTTGGGATTTAATTTAGGAAATGCAGAAACTGCTATTTTCCCTATTATAGTTGGAGATGATCTAAAGGTTAAAGAAATTTGCAGAAGACTTCACGAAATGGATATTTATGTGAATCCTGTGCTTTATCCTGCAGTACCAAAGAGATTGGCAAGAGTAAGAATGAGTTTAATGGCTACACATACAAGAGAACACTTAGATAAAGCTCTAAATGCCCTTGAAGTGGTAGGCAAGGAATACAATATCATCTAGGAGGAATAAGCAATGAAAAAACTTTATGGAGATGTTGTTTTAATAGTAGGAGCTTCCTCTGGTATGGGAAAGGCTATAGCAGAATTTCTTGCTAAGGAAGGCTTTAAGGTCTATGGAACAAGCAGAAAAATAACAGAAGATAAACCACTGCAAGCCAATGAAGGTGGATTTATCAAAATGCTTCAGCTTGATGTATGCAATCAAGAGTCAATAACGAATGCAATTAATTTTGTACAAGAAATAGAAGGTGGCATTGATGTTTTGATTAATTGCGCAGGCTTTGGTCTTGCAGGCTCAGTTGAGGATACTACACATGAAGAGGCATTCATGGAATTTAACACAAATTTTTTCGGAATACATAGAATGTGCAGAAGTGTGATACCTATTATGAGAAAAAAGGGAAAAGGTCTAATAATTAACATTAGTTCAACTGCTGGATTGGTTCCAGTTCCTTATCAGGCTTTTTATAGCGCAAGTAAGTTTGCACTAGAAGCTATGACTGAAGGAATGAGAACAGAGGTAAAGCCTTTTGGAATAAATGTATCTTTGCTGGAGCCTGGAGATACCAAAACAGGCTTTACTAAAAATAGAGTTTTGGTCAAGGCTTCTAAAGATTCTATTTATAATAAGACTCTTAATAGTTCTATTGAAAGAATGATTAGGGATGAGCAAAGTGGTCCACCTCCTATTGGCATTGTTAAAAACGTTAAGAGAATTATGCTTAGCAACAATCCACCAGTAAGAATAGTTGTAGGGCCTATAAACAAAATATTAGCGTTTTTGAAGAGGGTTCTTCCTTCAAGATTGGTAGTATATATAGTGTCAAAGCTTTATGCTTAAATATTCATAAGAATAATACAACACCCCGCCAAAAGCGGGGTGTTGCTTTGAGGTAAAGTTAACGTGTTAGTTTTGCAATCTCATCATCATATTGTAGTTCATCCATAATATTTCCAGGATCTTCACCGAAAAGTACTGTACCTAGTATATTAGTTGATATAATCTCAGGTATATGATTTATTACATAGCCATTGCGAATATTGTATTCACTATTTAAACTATACATGTTTTTCACCTCAAATATAGGTTACCCAAAAACAATTCATTATATTTGCTGTTTAATAAGAAAAATTATCGAAGCTGTGATATGCTGAGCGGATCTATACTCCAGCTTGATATTGTGAAGCTTCGTCTATCTTTCTTAGTTAGTACAAGCTTGTATTTTCGCGAATTGTTTTCATCACTTATTATTATTTTTGCTTTTGCTTCAACTGTAGTTTGTGGGCTTTCGGCTCTATGAGGTTCACTTAAAGACCAAAGCTCAATCTCACCTACTTCTATTTTTATAGTGCTTTCTTGCTTCATCAAGTCCTCTACAATTTTGATTTGCTTTTCATTAAACTCATTAGGCTTGTCACTTTTCCAATACTTAAGTGCTTCTTCAGAGTTTTTATTTTTAATGTCATTTATATGCTTTAGTACCAAGGTGCGAAGTTCTTTAACTTCCTTTGATTCGGGGTGTGTAGAGAAGCCTGTAACCAGCCAATTTTCATCTTGCTTTATAAGCTCCATTGAGTTTATAAAAAACAAACCGATGTTTACAGATGCTGTATCATCTCTGATAATTGAGTTATTCAAAACAATAGTTGGTGGAATAACTTCTTCTTTTTCCCATGTTGGCAGAGGCATATTGAACCTTTTAAAATCTATAAGCTTGTTTTCTAATGCTTCTTGAGGTAACGGGCTATAAGTATTTGAATAAAGCTTACTAGCTTGAATTTCATATTCATCATAGGTGCCATAAAAATTATAATCAAGATGGAACATTTTTAGTATTGTAGTCTTTATAGCAAAAAGATCAGAATCGTCCTTTTCATCTCCTGAGAGCGTGATTTTCAATGTGTTTGCATCCACAATAGTAGTGTTTTTATTATAATCACTAACAAAGTATATTTTATCTTCTGCCGGACTTAGATAGAAGGTAGGTGTATTAAGCTGTATTGTTTTTTTGCTTTCTGTGTTTGGATTGAATTTTACAAGCAAATACCTATGTGAACTGGTAAAGTCCGGATTAACAGTTGTGTAAATAATATCTCCGGTAGATTTCATTATTCTAGCGTTGTAAATTGACCCAGCGTCTAAGGATTTACTTTCCAGAGTTGTTAAGTTTAGTACATTTAGACTGCTTTGACTTTGCTTGGTATAAATAAGGTTTATGTTATCGGAGTCAAGAAATATGCCATTAGCAAGACTTTTAAAGGATTTATTATAAAAGTTATATAGTGCAATCATGTCGTTATAATCATCATTTTTCATTTGTACTATATATGTTCCTGCATTATCAAATTTTTGTTTGATGAAGGGAGTATAGGTATCTACCACAAAGGGAATAAGCTGTTTTGAAGAAATATCAAAGTCCATTCTTTGGTTTATAAGCAGTTTTTTGGAGTCCTTTGACCAACATAATGTGTCATATGCATAGTAATCCTTGCCTTCAATAATTTTCTGCAGCTGCTTTGTGCCAGTATCATAAATATATATATTGCTATATCCATCTATAAAAGCGAATAGTTTCCCTGTATCATCAAACATAAAGTCTTTTAAAGATATAAATTTACCTAAAGACTTTTTATCATTATCTTTAGTATCTACTGCATAGAGGTTGATTGGTTGTATCATATTGCCAGTAATTACTTTATTATTTATATCATCTGTTTCTTCGCTTTCTAAAAATTCAATAGCAATAACTATTCCTGTATCTACTGACAGTGATAGCGGAATAAGCTTGGAACCAAGTTTTTTAAGTATCTCGGCATTCTTTTCAATACTAATCTTTTGAGGCATGACGTTAAAATTAGATGAGGAATTTTGAGAAACTCTTGAATCATTGTTATTATGATTTTCTACAATAACAAGCTGTCCCTGCTTTACGCTACAGCTTACAGCAAGAATAGAGATTAGAAAAATTATTATTATTTTGTTTATTTTATTCATAATATCACCTTATACTTTATAACATAATTTCTATTTTAGTTCCTTTATCTTTAACACTTTTTACGTCAACTGTACCATCGTGTTTTGATACTATCTCTTTAACAATTGAAAGCCCTAAGCCCCAGCCTTCGATTTTGCTGTTTCTTGATTTATCAACCTTGTAGTAAGGATCAAAGATAGATTCGAGGTTTTTCTGATCAATACCACATCCAAAATCCTCAACAATGAGAATTACCTTATCTTTTTTATTTAATGTTATATCAATAAGCTCCGAATTACTATACTTGATACTGTTATCAATTATGTTAATAAGTAGCTGTTTGATTAAATCTGGATCTACTGAGTAGGTTACTTGTTCCAGCATAAGACGAAAGCTAATGTTGTACCTTTTTGCCTTATAATACATAGAGTCACAAACTTCTTCTATAAGCTGCTTAAGGTCTGTATTCTGTTTATTTAGCTCCATATCAAACTTTTTTAGTTTTGATAGCTCTAGTAAACTTTCGACCATCTTAAGCATTCTCTTTCCTTCAGAATCAATATGGAATAAGCTTTTATCCTTAACCTCTTCATCATCAGTTTTCCAAAGAAGCTCTGTATATCCCAATATAGTAGTAAGTGGGGTTCTTATTTCATGTGTAAAGTTATCGAAAAAGCTTTTCTGCTTTTCTTTTTCATTATTCAGCTTTGTAATCATATCGTGTATGTTATCTGCCATTCCATTGAAGGTCTCGGATAGCTCTCCGACTTCATCCTTCGTGTTTACAACTGCCCTTGAGGTAAGATCTCCCTTTGAGAACTGCCTAGTGATGGAATTTAAAGCTTTTACTGGGTATATAATCATATTTGAGATAGCTGTGCCTACTAAAATTATGATTACAGAGGCTAATAGACCAGTAAGTATAAACATCTGAATGGTTTCTTGTTTCATTTGATCAGTTTCAGATAAACTATATATGAAAGCTACGGAATAAGTGTATTTATCATGAATAACTACAGGAGTTGCGTAATATAAAATTCTATTTGGTCCTTTACTTATATAATAGGCACTATTTTTTTGGAAGGTTTGAGTAACCTCTGGACGTATATTATAGTTTTCTTCAGTGATGTCTTCTGAGTCTCCTAATGGCTTGTTTCCATAATAAATTTGAACTCTGCATTTGACCGTTCTTTCCAGAAAAGCAGCTAAATAGTTGGCATTGGTTTCCATTAGATTTGGCACATCAAATATACTTCTTGCATTGTTATTTACATATTGCTCTATGTAGACAGAGGCGTATTCACCTTGACCTTGCAGATATTGTAAATTGGTATAAAGGTTATAATTATCTGTAATATTAGAAATTATTAAACCCAGAACAATGAGCATTATAAATATTGTACCAATATTAAGCAATATAATCTTTTGCTTCAGCTTCATATATTAACCTCAGTAACCTCAAGTTTATAGCCAATGCCAAAAATTGTTTTTACATAAGAATTACATTTACCAAGTTTTCTTCTAAGTCGCTGCACATGCATATCAACGGTTCTGCTGTCACCTATAAATTCATAGCCCCAAACCAGCTCCAAAATATTCTCTCTTGAGAAAACCTTTCTTTGATTCTCACAGAAGAGAAGAAGGAGGTCGAACTCCTTAGGAGTAAGGGTAATATCTATACCGTCGATTTGGACAGTTCTCTCTAAAGTATTTATTACTATTAAGCCTACTGTTATATTTGTATCCTCTTTGACATTGTATTTATCAACTCTTCTAAGGATTGTCTTTATCCTAGCAATTAGCTCTCTGCCATCGAAGGGCTTTGTAATGTAGTCATCAGCACCAAGCTCTAGTCCATAGAGTTTATCCTTTATATCGTTTTTGGCAGTCAGCATAATAATAGGTATATTTAGGCTCTGTATGCTTTTACAAACCTCAAATCCATTCATGTCAGGCAGCATAATATCCAGCAAGATTAAATCTGGATTGAATGTCTGTGCATATTTTACAGCTTCCTTGCCACTATAGCAGGAAAGTGTCTCTAAGCCCTCTAGTTCAAGGTTTATTTTAATTAAATCAACTATAGCAGGCTCGTCATCTACAATTAAAACCTTCATGAAAACACCACCCTTATTTCACAAAATACTTAATTCTATTTTAGCATTAAAGCTTATATATTGCATACAAAAAATTGGAGAGGGGGTGTAACACCTTAACTTACGCTTTTTTTGAACTCTACTTTAATCTTATCGAGAAGTTCTTTTTTAGTTATTACATCATATCCTGTAAGTGCCAAGGCAGCTGCGCCCTTCATTAATGCCTTATGAGCAGTATCAGTAAGAGTAGCATCTCTAAACTCAGTAGTATGAGATACCAAGTGATTGTCAAGAGTTATAGAGATGTATGGATGTATTGCAGGTACTACGTTGCTTACATTACCCATATCTATTGAACCATAGCTTGATCTTGAAGACTCAATATCTGTGATGCCAATATATCTTAGATTATCGGAGAAGGCAGCAGATAAAGCGTTATTTGTATTCATATTATCATATGAAATTTCATAGTTACTTATATCTAGTACTGCACCTGTCATGAGTGCTGCGCCTCTTGCAATGTTCTTAACTTTTTCTACAAGCTCCTTTAGATATAACTTTTTACCTGCTCTAATATAGAACTGAGCAATTGCTCTGTCGGGTACTATATTGGCGGCCTTTCCCCCTTCTGTTATTATTCCATGAATTCTAACATCTGAAGTTACATGCTGTCTTAAGGCATTAATGCCATTAAAGGTCAAGATGACAGCATCCAAGGCATTTATACCTTCATGGGGAGTAGCTGCCGCATGGCTGGTTTTGCCTTTAAAATCAAATTGCAGAGCGTCCATAGCTAAGGAATAACCACTTTCAATGGTTTTGTCACCGGGATGTAGTATCATTGCTACGTCTATATCTTTAAATACACCCTGCTCAGCCATTGCAACCTTAGCACCGTCAGTTTCCTCGGCAGGCGTGCCAAACACTACAGCTTTTCCACCAATTTTACCTAGTATCTTACTGAGTGCTACAGCTGCACCAACACTCATAGTGCCTATCATGTTATGACCACAGCCATGACCTATTTGGGGAAGTGCATCATATTCACAAAGATAAGCTATGCTTGCTCCAGGTTTACCACTGTCATATGTAGCTATAAAGGCAGTTGCTTTGGAGAGAGTGTTTGTTTCGATAGAAAAACCATTGGACTTGAGAAAGTTTGTCAGCTTTTCCATAGCCATGAATTCGTTGTTGCCAAGCTCTGGGTTGCTGCATATGAAATCACTGATTTCAATTAAGGTTTCTTTTGAGTTTTCTAACTCTGTAATTATTTGTTCTTTCATTTTAACCTCCAAGAGTTTTATATAGCTTACTATAAGCATTATTATAATAATATTATGACATGAGAACTTGCTTATTGTACAGTATAAACATATTAGGAAAAAGTAATTCTGCACAGATATATATAGTATTGTTATGTATTAAATTTTTAAAAATATATACTATAATTGTTGGATAAATTGGTTTGTGTTATAATAGCTACTATATGGTTGAAAGTGAGGAGATTTTTGTGTCAAATAATAATGCATCAATACCAAAAAGAGATGAGATTCCAAATCAGTTTAAATGGAAACTGGAAGATATCTATGCAAACAATGATCTTTGGGAAAAAGATTTTACAGAGGTAAAAAACCTTGCAGCAAAACTTGCACAGCATAAGGATAAGTTATCTGCAAGCTCTGATAATCTATTGCAATGTTTAGATGACAATGCAGCGATGAATAGATTGTTTGAGAAGGTGTATGTTTATGCTCATATGCGCAGTAATGAAGATAGCGCAAACGGTTTTTATCAAAGCTACTCAGATAGAACAGATTCTTTAGAAGTAGAAATATCCAGTGCTAAATCCTTTATAGTACCTGAGATGCTTGCTATACCAGATGAAAAGCTAGCAGACTTTATCAAGAATGATAAGAAACTGGCTTTTTACAAGGATTACATAGATGATATTGTAAGATCAAAGCCTCATGTACTTAGTGCAAGTGAAGAGCAGATATTGGCTATGTCAGGAGAATTATCAAATGCTCCGGGAAGCATTTATAGTATGCTTAACAATGCTGACATCAAATTTCCTTCTATCAAGGATGAAAATGGAAATGAAGTAGAGTTGACAAAAGGAAGATTTATACAGTTGATGGAAAGCGCAGACAGAAGAGTAAGAAAGGATGCTTTTGAAGCTTTTTATACAACGTATAAGAAGCAAAGAAACACTCTTGCTGCATTGCTAAACGCACAAGTTAAAGCAGATATCTTTGAATCAAAGGCTAAGAA
The DNA here is from genome assembly GCA_942492835.1 of uncultured Clostridia bacterium. Lineage (GTDB taxonomy): Bacteria > Bacillota > Clostridia > Lutisporales > Lutisporaceae > GWB2-37-7. Next base: position 3,660,735 of record OW818645.1, read on the forward strand.
ATATAGCTCATCTAGGGAGTCATACTTGTTTCCTGACAATGTACCAGAGACAGTTTATGATAACCTTATAAATGCGATAGATGAAAATAAGAACTTGATGCACAGATATATGAAGCTTCGCAAGAAAATGTTGAATTTAGATGAGCTTCATATGTATGATTTATACACAACAATGGTTAAGGATGCCAAAATGGATATCACCTATGAAGAAGCTGTTGAAACAGTTAAAAAGGGTGTAGCGATTCTTGGTGAACAGTACAGTAAGGATCTTCAGAAGGGCTTAACATCAGGATGGATAGATGTTTATGAAAATGAAGGAAAGAGATCAGGCGCATATTCATGGGGCTGCTATGATTCTCATCCATACGTTTTGCTTAACCACTCAGATACAGTAAATAACATGTTTACATTAGCACATGAGATGGGTCATGCTTTGCACAGCTTCTATTCAGATGCAAATCAGCCTTACATATATGCACAATATAAGATATTCGTTGCTGAGGTTGCTTCAACGCTTAACGAAGCATTGCTAATGCAATATTTACTGAAGACTACTACAGATAATACAAAGAAGATGTATCTTTTAAATTACTATATGGAGCAGTTTAGGACTACTGTATATAGACAAACAATGTTTGCAGAATTTGAGAAGATTACACATGCAAAAGCAGAAGCGGGTGAATCCTTGACAGCAGATGTATTTTGTCAGGTTTACCATGACTTAAATGTTAAGTATTATGGTCCAGATATGGTAGTTGACGAGTTAATAGACATGGAATGGTCAAGAATTCCTCATTTCTACACCAGCTTCTATGTTTACAAGTATGCTACAGGTTTCTCTGCAGCTACAGCTATTGCTCATAAGATTATAAATGAAGGACAGCCTGCAATTGATAAATATCTAGAATTCTTAAAAAGTGGTGGTTCAGATTATCCAATCGAGCTGCTTAAAATAGCAGGAGTGGATATGGCAACACCAGATCCTATAAATAATGCACTTAAGGTATTTGAGGATCTCCTAAATCAAATGGAAGAATTGATTAAATAATAAATATTACCACAAGAACAGATTTATGGCATCATTTAAATTATTAAATGATGCCATATTTAATATAAATACATGAATAGTTCAAGCAGGATTTTTCATACATTTATAATGCGGATAGTATCATTTATGAATCTTGGTAATATTATATTATTAGGAAAGTCGAGGTGATTTTTCCAAACTATATGAGGAGGAAGGGCTTTGGAAGAACCTCTAAAGGAAAATGAGATTTTCAAATACAGTATAATTAGTAGAGTTAACGAACTGTTAGATTGTGTTCATAAACTTGGAAAGACTGATTCTTTTGAGATTATTGTAAAACAAAAAAACGGGGAGTTGATTACAGAAACAAATTTTTAGAAATAAAGTCCATTAATCAATAAAGCAAGCGCTATCTTTTGATAGTGCTTGCTTACTTTTATTTTTTTGTTATCTGGTTATATTCGTTGAGAACTAGGTCTAGGGCTACACTTAACTTTAAAATTTCTTCGTCCTGGAGATTTTCTTTTTCTGAGACTAATTTGTTAAGGCATATTCTTAACTCTTCAATTTTATTCAATAAATTATCGCGTTCAGTCATAATAAACCTCCCATCACCTTTATATTTTGTGTTTGGGAGGTCTGTTATGCGTTGATGTAGGATGTACTATTTGTGAGATTTACCATAATATTTCTTGTATAAGTCTGTAAGTATTTCTAAATGTATAACTTCATCAGCAAGAATTCTATTCAGAACTTTTACAACACTTTTATCCTTGATTTCGCTTATTAGAGTTTTGTAGCCTTCTATAGCTGATTTTTCTGCATCTATGTCAAGCTTTAGCTTAAACTCCGTATTGTCTCCATAAGCAACTTCGCCACCGTCCCACCAAGATTTATTTGATCTACGGTATTTTGGATTTCCTCCTAGCATATTAATAAGATCACCAAGCATTTCAAGATGTTTCATTTCAATTAAAGCAATACATAGCTCTATATCTGCTATTTCTTTATTTTTTATAGTTAAATGATGATGCATGTATTGGGCAATGGCAGTCATTTCACTTTTTCCTCCATTTGCATAAGCATCAGAAAGCAATTTTGCATATCTTAAATTTTGGGTCTCAACTGCTACCTCGGGATAAGGCTCATCAATTTTACAGGGTAAGCTGTCTATAAAATCATCCACAATTTTTTCGATATCCACTAGTACTCACCAACCTTTATATATATTGTTAATAAATATGAGTATGAGCTTAAGATTATTCATATATTAGATAACTATAAATGTTATATGTACAGCATATAGAGTTTAGAAACTTCATTAGTTTTGTCGTTCATTCATTTATGTGTTCTATAAAGAAACATGTCATGAGATTAGCTAAATGCCAATATTATATAAGTACACAGGTCTTTTTAGGATGATTCATATAAAAAGTCAATTAAAATGGTTTAGGTAAAATATATAGATGCAGAGAAATAATCTGTGGAGGTATATAACATGGAGAATATCAATTATATGGATATCGATAGGCAAATTCATGATACAACTTTTATAGAAAGTATTGATAGAAAAGAAAAACTTAAAAAATTAGTCGCAGATGGCTTAAATATCTCATATGAACAATTAAAGGATGAAGCTACTCTTGCAGCTATATTACTTCAGCTTTCACGAGAGAAAAGTGTTTTAATTAGAGGCCTTGATGATGAGATAGGAATATTTCTTTGTGAATGGCTGGAAGATAGTGAAACTGAAGTAATAGACGAATATCGAGCTTCAGCAAAAAACAATAACTATAATAGAGCAAAAGCCAAGGAGTATATAGATACTTATTGGAAGAACTATAATCCTGCATATCCTACCTTTCACGGTGGCGGAGGGGACTGTGCAAACTTTGTCTCTCAAGTATTATATGAGGGAGGAATGAAGTGGGTAGATGATGGCAACCCCAGCCATTATACATGGTTTACAAATTGGTATTGTAAGCCTGGTGCAACTAACAGAGATGGTGACAGAAGAATCACTTTGTCATGGAAGGTTGCAGCAGCTTTTAGAAGACATTGGGTAGAAAGGTCAGCCAGGCAAATTTTAATTAAGTACAAAGATGCTATAAATAGCATGGAGAAGCTATCAAGAGAGCTGTACATTGGAGATCCAGTGCAGTTTTGTTATGCTAACGGAGTAGCTTACCATACCTTGATAGTTACTGGATTTGCTTGGGATAAAGCCGTTGGCGTAAATGATATAGTTTTAGCTTCGCACACTATTGATTCAAATAAAAGATCTTTATACAATACAATGCTTAAGTATCCTAATGATTATTTATTAAGAGTATATGTCATAAAAGATGGAGAGTGAAAAAGTAGTCAGTGGACTACTTTTTTTTGTAACACTCAGACTCACTAAGGAATAACATGTAAATGAAAGTATTTGTTGGGAGGGTTGAAAATGGCAAAATATCAATACGAGCACACCTATAATCCTGAGATGCTCGTGTCACCAGAGTTTAAAATTCCTGTTATGCCTAAGGAATTTGAACTTGCAACAGCATATGTACCATATCAGGTAATGTGCAAAATATATGAACCGATGAAGTCTCTTATGAAGGGAACAATATTCCCAGAGCTGTATAAGCCCTATGTAAAACAAAAGCATGATAGATAGTAAACGACTATAAAACAAACCTAGAAGGAAGGTAGATTTAATGAAAATTGACAGAGACAGACTAGAAATGCTTAAGGAAATCATGGCGCTTGATTTCTCATCCATTGAGCTTAATCTGTATCTTGACACTCATCCAATGGATAGGAAAGCACTTGCTATTCATAATGACTATGCTATGAAGCTAAATAAGCTTAAAGAAGAATATGAAATGAAATATGACTTGCTCACTCATAAACATGTAAGTGAATGCCCATGGCAATGGATATCTGAGCCATGGCCATGGGAAATAGATTATGAGATGGGAGGAAGATAAAGTATGTGGATTTACGAGAAAAAACTTCAATATCCTGCATGGGTAGAGGGCTGTGACTTAAAAATAGCAAAAGCAATGTTTGCACAATATGGAGGCCCAGACAGTGAGTTATCTGCTGGCATAAGATATTTAACTCAAAGATATACTATGCCTCTAAATGAGGTTAAGGCTGTATTGACGGATATAGGTACAGAAGAGCTAGCACACTGGGAGATCATTGGAACCTTAATATTTAAGATAATTGATAGAGCTTCAATTGAAGATTTGAAAAAGGCTGGGCTGGATGCACATTACGTGCAACATGGTCATGACTTGTATCCACATGATGCAGCAGGAGTTCCATGGACAGCTGCATACATCCAAGCAATTGAAGATCCGATAGCAAATTTAACTGAAGATATGGGAGCAGAACAAAAAGCTAGAACAACTTATGAGCATCTTATCAATCTTACTGATGATAAAGGTGTAATTGAGACTTTGAGCTTCTTAAGAGAAAGAGAAATTGTTCACTTCCAAAGATTTGGTGAAAGCTTGAGATTGGTTCAAGAATATATGGATAGCAAGAGAGTATATTAATTAACAGGGGCAATCTCATACTAGAATACTATTCTAGTTTTGAGATTGCCCCTGTGAAATTATATATGTCTATTTTATTCTTCTAATAATTACTTCCTCATGCCTAGCTACTTCTGCCTCAATACTGTCAAGCTTATCAGTATTTTGCTTATACCCATCAAATAAGGCTTCAAGCTTTTGACCGTGGTCTTGTTCAATATGCAGTACGGTCTTTTTAATGCTTGATACATCAGACTTTAATTCTTTGAGTTCATCTTCTATAGAATCAAACCTTTTATCCATAGAATCAAATTTCTTGCTAAAATTAATGTACATTTTTTCTATTAAATCATAAGATTTATCTTCCATCCGAGCCCTCCTTATAATGAAAATTAATTAAAGTATTTGGATTGCTAAACCAACTAATCCTGGACCTGTATGTACAGCCATAGAAGGGTTTATTTGTCCGGAGATTATTTCCTGCACATTTGGGAGCTTGGAGAAGTATTCTTTAAATTTTTGAGCTTCTTCCTTAGCTGAACCATGATAAACAGATATATTAACCTTTTGGTCTTTTATTTTATCAATAGCAATATCCATTAGTTTTTCTAAAGATTTTTTTCTGCCTCTTACCTTTGCATGAGAGTAATATCTGCCGTCCTTGTTAACAGATATTATTGGTTTCAAATCCATTATAGTTCCAATGGTTGCGGCAACTAGTCCGATTCTTCCACCTTTTCGTAGGTAATCAAGTATCGGTATGCAGTAGAACACGCTAATTTTGTCTTTAGCTTTCAGAAGCACTTCTTTAATATCTGCTAAGGGAAGGCGCTCTGAAATAAGTTTGGCAGCCTCATATACCAGCATTCCCACTCCGATGGAAACAGATTTTGAATCAATAACTTCAACTTCTAAATCTTTATAATCCTTACTTATCATTTTTATCATGTCCACAGTACCGCTTAAGTTACAGGATAAATGAATACACAAGATTTTGTTGTAGCCTTCTTGTTTTATCTTGTCAAAAAGCTTTGTTATTTCTAATTGTGATGGCATGGAGGTCTTGGGAATCTCTTGATTAAATCTTTCATAGACTTCTTCAGAAGTTATATCAATACCATCATCATACTCACGATCTTTATATATTATTTTCAATGGGATAATATGTATATTATATTTTTCTATAATATCTTTTGGCATATCACTGCCACTATCGGTTACTAAGGCAATTTTCTCAAAAACGTTATTTTTCATATTATACCTTCCTTATTACCAAAATCTACTTATATTATATGATACATTAAATTGAATATAAATTAAATATAAAATTTCATATATGTATAGATATATATACATATTATTTTTATTATTGAACAAATTGTAAAAATAATGCACTCCAAACGGAGTGCATTATTTTTCAAATTATTAGCAATGTCCGATATGTGTATCTAGTACTTCATCTAATATAGTTTCGCAGTCAACGATTACTTCGCAGATGCAACAAATTTTGATAAATTTAAATTTGTCATGGCAGCGGAATATTGCTAAATCACCAATTACAGAAACTATTTCTGCATTTTCTAGTATGCAATCTTCGCATGCATCAATGACAATTGTTACTCTATTGTCATCATCTTTAGCAAGCAAGCATAGTAAATCCTTAATATTATCTGGGAAGTGTAAAAATTTGTGTTCTTCTCTGTGTCTTTCGTGGTTGCATTCTCTACTCATCTAATTCACCTCCATAAAATCTAGGTATAAATAGAAACAAATTTCTTTGCAGTGTCCATATATACCCCTGATATCATAATATTAATAAGCTTTAATTGTGTTACAGTAAAAGGACTAAATCAGCTTAAATTTTTATTTTAAATTGCTAAAAAAAGAATCACCAATATATATTTTGCTGTTATTAGGATGCAAAACTTCATTGATTTACGTAAAATATATGGAAATAGGTCATATATTTTGTTATTAATTAATTTATATGTTCTACATAGTAGTATATTGTATTATTTTGTACATGAAGTAGCTACATAAAATGTCGAAAGTTGCTTTTAATAGTAAGCAGGTATTTTTATACAATAGTAGAAATATATAGTGATTTCCAAAATACTAAAAATAAATTTTCGAGGAGAAGGCTATGGGTTATTTATATGATTTTATTTTAAACAATAGAGGGCTTGTCGAGAAAACAGTTGCTGAGAAATGTAGTAAAGAACAGTATTTAAAGAAAGACTGCAGAAGTGAAGAGAAAGTATGGAGCATAATGAATCTTCTAATTAGCTTAGTTTTTGAGCTTTTTAGCAACGGAAATTACCTAACAAAAACTGAAGAATACTTTTGCCTTAAACACTTTTCTAATCAAGACAAGGTTAAACAAATTCAAAGTTTAATGGCTAATGGTAACGATTACAAGGTTTTTATTGTGATTTTGAAGCATATAAAAGAGGTCATAGAAGATATGGTCTTTGGCGAGATAAAGGAAAACTTAGAACTCTATAAATGTATTATGGAAGCTGATAATTGTTTCTACTTATTGCAGCTTGCACTTTATAACGAATGGGATAAAGTACAAAATACTGATGTAATTATAAAGAGAATATTTGAGCTAACTCCCTTTGGTATTTTTATATTTGAAGAGAATAAGCTAATACATGTTAATACAGTTGGTGAAAAGCTATTAGGATATTCTAATGAGGAGTTAATGAACATGAGTTTAAATGATTTGATGCATCCTGATTTTCATTATATAAATAAAGAAAATATAAAAAGCTGGAAAGAAGATAAAAAAATCATAAACGACAGGTTTGATTGTAAGATTGTAAATAAAAGCGGATTAGAAGTATGGGTTGATATATCAGTGGGGCTAGAAGAACTAAGTGGTAAAACATGTATAATTGCAACTGTATTCGATATTACTGCTCGCAAAAATATCGACGAGCTCAGAAGGCAGACATATGAAAGTACAAAGCTGCTAAATGAAGCTTTAGAATATGATAAAATTAGGACAGAATTCTTCTCGAATTTATCTCATGAACTACGAACACCACTTAACGTAATATTAGGAGCATTACAGTTAATGGACTTATTTTATGAAAATACTTTAGATGCCAGTAGCGAGAAGGTTAAAAGATATTGTAGGTTAATACGGCAAAATTGCTATAGGCTTTTGAGACTTGTAAATAATCTTATTGATTTGAACAAGCTAGATACAGGTTATATGAACTTAAATCTTAATAATCATGATATTGTGAGCATTGTATCCATGATTGCTTCTTCAGTAACGGATTATATTGAGAATCAAGGCATAAAATTTAGTTTTGATACAAAGATCAATACAAAGGTAATTGCTTGTGATCCAGATAACATAGAGCGTATTATTCTTAATTTGTTGTCCAACTCAATAAAGTTCACAGATAATGGTGGTATGATTCAAATTACGATTTGGGATAATGAGGACAGCTTGTTTATAGCAGTGAAGGATACAGGAATAGGAATACCTAAGGAAAAACAGGATTTAATTTTTAATCGTTTTGTACAGGTTGATAAGTCTATGGAAAGAAACCATCAAGGAAGCGGTATCGGCCTATCTATAGTAAAGTCTTTGGTGGAATTGCAGGGAGGTAATATTAAAATGATAAGTGAAGCAGGAGAAGGCTGTGAATTTATAATAGAATTACCTTCAAAACAAATTGTTTCAGTGGGAGCAAGCAGTCAAAAAAAACATTATGATATAAATAATAGAATAGAAGTAATAAATATTGAGTTTGCTGATATTTACTCGCAATAGCATGATGTTTTAATTGATATTATCTTATATCATTCGTCATTTGGTATAAAAAATAATAAAAGTATAGCACATTGTCTAAATATGATATATAATATTGGTGAAAAAGCTATGACATTATATATCATATTTGGAGGTGGCATTTTTAAGATGGAAAACTATGGAAAAAAAGTGCATCACAATCTTAATGTTGGTAAACTTGTGGAGCATGCACTAAAAAATGAAGGAGCAACATTAACAAATACTGGAGCTTTGTGTTTTAACACAGGCAAATATACAGGAAGGTCTCCTTTTGACAGATTTATAGTTGACAGTCCTATGGTACATGACAAAATTAATTGGGGTAAAGTAAATGTACCTATTAGTGCAGAGAAATTTGACAAGCTACACAATAAGATTATGGATTATCTTAAAGACAAAGAAACTTATATGTTTGAGGGTTTTATTGGAGCTGATAAAAATTACAGAATGCCAATTAGAGTAGTTAATGAATTTGCATATGCAAATTTATTCGCACAACAATTGTTTATTAAACCAAAAGAAGGTGAACTCGAGAACTTCAATCCTGAGTTTACTCTAATTGCAGCACCAGATTGTGTTGCAAATCCAGAGATTGATGGCACAAATTCAGAAGCATTTATAATACTTAACTTTGAGAAGAAGCTTGTAATCATTGGTGGTTCAAAGTATTGCGGTGAAATCAAGAAGGCAATGTTTACAGTTATGAATTATATACTTCCTTTTAAGGGAGTAATGCCAATGCACTGCTCAGCTAATGTAGGTAAGGATGAAGATGTAGCTCTGTTCTTTGGTTTATCTGGAACAGGAAAAACTACATTATCAGCTGACAAAGACAGATTCCTTATTGGCGATGATGAACATGGTTGGACAGATGATGGAGTGTTTAATTTTGAAGGTGGCTGCTATGCAAAGTGCATAAAACTTTCAAAAGAGAATGAACCTCAAATTTGGAATGCAATAAAATTTGGTACTGTTGTAGAAAATGTTGTTCTTGATGAAAATGGAGTACCTGATTATGACAATGATAAATTTACTGAAAATACAAGAGCAGGCTATCCTGTAATACATATCGACAATGCCGTAGAAGCTGGAACTGGTGGAAATCCATCTACTATTATATTCCTAACAGCAGATGCAACAGGAGTTTTGCCTCCTATTTCTAAACTTACAAAAGAGCAGGCAATGTATCACTTCATGGCGGGATATACTAGCAAGCTAGCAGGCACAGAAAGAGGTATAGTAGAGCCAACTGCTACATTCTCAACCTGCTTTGGAGAACCATTTATGCCTCTAAGCCCACAAACTTATGCAGAGCTGCTTGGAAAGAAAATTGACAAGCATAATGCAAAGGTATTTTTGGTTAACACAGGCTGGAGCGGTGGTTCCTATGGTGTAGGTAAGCGTATGAAGCTTTCGTATACAAGAGCTATGGTAAATGCAGCTATAGAAGGAAAACTTGATAATGTACAGTATGAAGTAGATGAAATATTTAAATTGGCAATACCAAAGCAATGCCCTGATGTACCATCAGAAGTGCTAAATCCAAGAAATGTTTGGGCAGACAAGGAAGCTTATACTAAAACTGCAGAGAAGCTTGCAAAAGACTTCGTTAAAAACTTCAAAAAGTTTTCAAATGTTTCAGAAACTATTATAAATGCTGGACCAAAGGCATAAATTATAGCATGAATTAAAACTGGCTTATATAGCATCATATTATGATGTGCTGTATAAGCCAGTTTTTTATGTTATTCTTACTTTTTATATGTTTTCATATAATCGTCTTTAAAGAGTGCAAGGTCATAGCAATCAAGGTACTTTCCATGACAAAGAACTTCTTCCTTAAGTACAACTTCTGTGTTAAAGCCATTTGCTTTATATACTTCTAGTGTCTTTGTATCATTTGACTGAATATATGCCTTAAGCTTTCTAGCATTTGCTTCAATGAAAAGGAACTCCAGTAGTAGCTTTAGTGCTTCGTCGTAATAGCCACCTTCTAAATATTCTTCATCACCTATATAGGAATATATCCAAGTCAACCCATTTTTCCAAAAGATACCACCTATACCTATAGCACCAATTACTTTTCCATCAACTGTCTCAATAGTCATATGAAGCTCATTGTGTTCGTGTTTATCCATTTTTTCTTTAAACTTTTTTTCTAGGGCTTCTTTGTAAGCAAATTTTGGTAATTCATAGCTATGAGTCTCGATATAACGAGGTTTACATTGAAACTCCGCAAACTTAGCCATGTCATTTATTGACTGTTGTCTTATATTTACTAGGCTTCCTCTGTACATGAGCAATTCCTCCTATTAAAGTCATCTCTTGTTATGCACATTGCATATTCGTCTTGGTATTCACCAAATCTGTATAATTCTTTTTTATTTGTTCCTTCTACCTTAAAGCCAGATTTTTCATAACATCTTATTGCCCTTTTGTTAAAGCCAAATACATTTAACTTTACCTTTCTAAGTCCTACTTCATTAAACAGAAAGTTTAGAAAGAGCTTCATAGCCTCTGTACCATAGCCCTTGCTTCGATAGTCAGGATGTCCTATAAATATGGCTATGTAGGTTGTTCCATTTTTCATATTAATATCATTTGAATGACAGCTTCCTAAAAACTCACCTTGCTTATTTTCTATAACAAATCCATAGCCTTCCTTATCGTCTGCTATGCGTTCGTACCAATGCTCTATAAATTCCTTTAGAGGCGGAATTGTATACCATCCGAAGTAGTTATCCAATACATCTGGATCTTGTTGATATTTCGCTATGTACTCAGCATCTTCTTTTTTTTGTGGTCTGAGATTTATTCTCTCACTTGAAAACATATTATCACTCCTTAATTTTATGTATTGCACTTATATTAAAATGTTTCAGTAGAAGCCTTCTGTATAATTGATACTACTAGTTCAGCGGATTTTACTATGCTGTCTATGGCTATATTTTCTAAGGTAGTATGCACATTGTTCATTCCAATTGCTAATGTTACAGCTGCAATGCCATTACCATTTAGAATATTTGTATCGCTTCCGCCTCCTGTAGATACAAGGTTAGGCTTTTGACCAATACTTTCAATAGCTTTTGTAACAAGCCTTGCAATATCTGAGCTTTTATCTATTGTAAAGGCTGGATAGTTTAACATAGTTTTAAGATCGCATGTAGTATTAAATTCCTTGCAGGCAGTATTAATGCACTCAATCATATGGTCTGACTGTGCTTTAAGCTTATCATTATTTAGGCTTCTTGCTTCAAATCTTGCAAATACAGAGTCGCAAACAATATTTGTAGCACTGCCACCTTTAATAATACCCACGTTTGCAGTGGTTTCATGATCAATTCTAAGAAGTTTCATATTATCTATGGCTCTTGATGCAACTTGTATCGCATTTATACCTTCTTCTGGAGCAACACCTGCGTGGGCAGCTTTACCATTAAAAGTAACATCGATTTTCATCTGTGCAGGGCCTTGAACAATAACATTACCTACAGGACCGCTGCTGTCTAAAATGAAGGCTAGCTTGGAGTTTACTTTGTTATAATCAAGATTTTTCGATCCAAACATTCCACCTTCTTCAGATATGAAAAATACCAGCTCTATATCTCCATGCTTTATGTTATTTTTCTTTATGTATCTTACAGCCTCTAGGATTGCAGCTATTCCTGCTTTGTCATCAGAACCAAGTACGGTTGTACCATCACTATATATGTAACCATCTTTTATTTGGGGTTTGATGTTATCACCAGGAACAACAGTATCCATATGTGCTCCAAACATTATAGTAGGAGCGTCTATATTACCCTTTAGTCTAGCAATGATATTGCCTGTATTGCCATCACACTTTTCTCCTGCCTTATCTATGTATATTTCAATCTCCATGTCTTTAAGCTTGTCATATAAGTAATCTGCGAAGGTTTTCTCCTTAAGAGATAAACTTGTTATTTGGACCATTTCCATAAATTCATTAACTAATCTTTCTGCATTCAAATTATAACCCCCCCTATGAAATCATATAAATATTATATCATAGAGAAAAAAAATTGGAATGTAAGAAACAATTATAATATTTTTTGCTATACGTGAATATTTTGGTATACATGTTATTAAAATTATATCTTGTATTGACTAATCTTTATGTTATAATAAAATGGGATAAAAATTTTACATTAACATTACTTAACTTTATTATTAAATATAATATATTAATAGGAGATAAAATTTATGAATAATGTATTAAATTGTAAAGAGGTTAATAGCTATCTTTTAAAAAAATTGAATAAAAGATGTGAAAATCTGATTCAAGAGGGTGTTAAGCCTACAGCGGCATTTGTAAGGATAGGCAGTAAGAAGGAAGATATAACTTATCAGAATAGTATAATGAGAACCTGTAATAATGTAGGCGTAAATGCATTGCTATATGAACTTGATGAACATGCATCTATGGACGACTTAAGAAAATTACTCGAGCAATTGCGTATAGATAAAAATATACATGGAGTGATGATTTTTAGACCGTTGCCAGAAGGAATAAACGAGTCAGAAGTCAACTCTCTCATTAGTCCTTATAAAGATATAGAGGGGATGAATCCAGTAAATCTTGCTAAGGTATTTGCTGGAGATTACCATGGATTTGCACCATGTACAGCTGCTGCAGTTATGGAGATACTAAAGTACTATAAGATTGAGCTTAAAGGAAAACATGCAGTTATATTAGGAAGAAGCATGGTGGTTGGCAAGCCTTTAAGTATGATGATGCTTAAGGAGGATGAAACTGTTACTATTTGCCACTCGAAGACAGAAAAAATACATGAGGTGGCTAGAATGGCAGATGTCCTAGTGGCAGCCATAGGTATTCCAAATGCTATTGGAGCAGAGTATATTAAGGATGGAGCTATAGTTATAGATGTTGGTATTAATGTAAATAAGGATGGACATATATGTGGTGATGTTAATTTTGAAGAAGCTGTTAAAAAGGCATCTTTGATTACTACAGTACCAGGTGGAGTCGGCTCGGTGACTACAGCCATACTGATTAAAAACATTATAAAGGCGGCTCAACAATTTGCTTTAGAATAATTTTTATAAATACTTATAAAAATGACACAGAAAACCTAAGTTATTGTATAATTATTGTGTAGGTTTATAAATGAATCTACACAATAAACAGTAACTAAGGTTTTCTGTTTTTATGGAGGATTTACATGGTTAATACATATGAAAAGGTACAAGCAGTAAAGTATGAGAATGATAAACTTATAATTTTGGATCAAACTAAGCTTCCCATGGAGACTTTGTTTAAAAATCTTGAAACTGTTGAGGATGTATGGGATGCTATATTTCATTTGAAGGTAAGAGGGGCGCCAGCTATTGGAATTGCGGCTGCTTATGGGCTGTACTTGTCAATTAGAGAAGTGAGCATAGAGGATTTTGATGAGTTCTGGCAACAGCTAAAAAAACATTCTGATTATCTTGCATCTTCAAGACCTACTGCAGTAAATTTGTTTTGGGCGCTTAAAAGAATGGAAACAAAGGCAATGGAATGTAAGAATAAGAGCATATCAGAAATCAAGAGTATACTGCTCCTAGAAGCTCATGCTATAAGAGCGGAGGATGAAAAAATGTGCAGAGCTATAGGAGAAAATGCCCTAAAGCTTTTTCATGATGGTATGACTGTACTCACTCATTGCAATGCAGGAGGACTAGCAACTTCTCAATATGGAACTGCCTTAGCACCTTTATATTTGGCAAAGGATAGAGGTTGGAATATAAAGGTTTATGCCGATGAGACTAGACCATTGCTTCAAGGAGCAAGATTAACTACCTGGGAGCTTAGCAGAGCTGATATAGATGTTACTCTTATTTGTGACAATATGGCAGCTATGGTCATGAAAAAGGGAATTATAGATGCAGTAATAGTGGGCTGTGACAGAGTGGCTGCAAATGGAGATACTGCGAATAAGATAGGTACGTATGGACTTGCTGTGTTAGCTAAGGCTCATAACATACCCTTTTATATAGCTGGACCAACCTCTACTATTGATTTGGAAACATTGACGGGAGAAGATATTCCTATAGAGGAAAGGCACGAAAAGGAGATAACCTGTGCCTTTGGAACAAGAACTGCACCAGAAGGCATAAAAGTTTACAATCCTGCTTTTGATGTTACACCAAGTGAATTAATAACTGCTATAATCACAGAGAAGGGTGTAGTAAAAGCACCTTACACTGAAAATTTAAAAAAATTGTTTGAGTAGACATATAATAAAAGACGCAAAGGCTATTGGCTTTGCGTCTTTTTGCTGTTTAGTCTTCAAGCTCCTTGCTGTACCAAACAGCAATTTGTGCAGCAAGCTTAGCATTATTCTTTACCAACTCGATATTGGCTTCTAAGCTTTCACCGGCTGTAAGTTCTTTAACCTTTGATAGAAGGAAAGGAGTGACACCTTTACCCTTAATATTGTTTTTATCAGCCTCAGCTAAAGCGTCATTTATAGCCTTGCTAATAACCTCTTGATTTAACTCGTATTCTGCAGGTATAGGGTTCGCTATAACTACTCCCCCATCTAAGTTCAAATCCCACTTAACTTTTAGCATTTTGCCTATTGCTTCTACATTGTCAATTTGATAGTCTACACCAAAACCGCTTTTTCTGGTATAAAAAGAGGGAAATTCGTTGGTTTGGTAACCCAGAACAGGAACACCCAAGGTTTCTAACTTTTCTAAGGTTTTTCCTATGTCAAGTATCGACTTTACTCCTGCACATACAACAGCTACGTTAGTCTGTGAAAGCTCTATAAGATCTGCTGATATATCGAAGCTTATTTCTGCACCTCTATGTACACCACCTATACCTCCAGTAGCAAAAATTTTGATTCCAGCCATCTGTGCGAATATCATGGTAGAAGCCACTGTAGTCGCACCTGTTTTGCCTAGAGCAATTACAGATGGTATATCACGGCGGCTTACTTTAACTACATCCTTGGACTTTGCTAAAAATTCTAACTCACTATGTGATAATCCAATCTTTATTCTGCCGTTTATTATTGCAATTGTCGCTGGAACTGCGCCATTATCCCTGATTATTTTCTCAAGCTCTTGAGCTGTAGAAATGTTTTCGGGATATGGCATCCCATGAGATATAATAGTTGACTCTAAGGCAACAATAGGTTTATAACACCTTAAGGCATTAAGTGCTTCTTCTGAAAAATCAATATAGTCAATAAATTTATTCATTTAGTTCCCCTCCGATGATTATATATTATGAATATAGCATAAAGCTGAGATATTGGCAAAAATTAGAGATACATATGTTTAAGCCATATTATTATATATTATATGCAAATTATAAAAATATAAAGAGTTAAAAAATAATTACAAGTACTTTAATTGTATAAATATATGGTACAATAATCATTATATATTAGAATTTGTAAGACAGTTGATAGATTTGCGTAATACACATGAAAATAAGTCATGGATTTTTGTAACATATAAATCAAGGAGAATGTTTTGCATATTTATTTAGTTGTAAAATGTTTAGTGCAAAACATATAGGTGATAATGTGAAATATAATAGTAAGTCTGCTAGGCGGTGAGGTAAAAAACTATCATCAAAAGCTGGTGCAGGAAATATCAGAAAAGTTTTCTGTAGATTTTTTAGTTAATCAGAATGCTCCTACTCATTATACGATTAAGGACATATTTGAAACAGAGAATATTGAAGAAGTAGATCAAGTTTTATATGAGTTTGCAAAAAATCATAAGCCTACCAAGATTACTTTGCAGGGCTATAACCGATTTGAAGATAATGTCATATATATGGATATAAGGTTTCCTGATCAAGGCAAACTATTGTTTGAACAATTTATTGCTGCCTTGAGGAACATCACATGGATGCAGTGGGGAAATTATGATGATGAGAACAGAAAGTTTCACTGCACTTTAGCTTATTTTGATATTAAGGATAAGTATAAGGATATATGCAGGTTCCTGCTTAAAAACTATAGCTATTCCTTTGAAGCCTATTTTGACAATATTACAGTATATAAGCAAGTGGGAGAAAATTGGGAACTTCATAAAAGCTTTCCGCTAAAGCACTCAGAAGATTGACAGGGCATGTATAAATAATATAAAATCAATAATGTTTGAATATACAAACTAAGAAGAAGTGAGGAACAAAAATGATAAATGAAGGTACTTTAAAACAGATTAAAAGAAGAAGAACCTTTGCCATAATATCTCACCCTGATGCAGGTAAAACAACCTTGACAGAAAAGCTGCTTTTGTACGGAGGGGCTATAAGACTTGCAGGCTCAGTAAAGGCAAGAAAAGCACAAAAACATGCTGTTTCTGACTGGATGGAGATAGAGAAGCAAAGAGGTATATCGGTTACCTCCAGTGTGATGCAATTTGATTATAATGATTATTGCATAAATATTCTTGATACACCTGGACACCAAGACTTTAGTGAAGATACATATAGAACACTGATGGCAGCAGATAGCGCAGTAATGATAATTGACTCTGCAAAGGGCGTGGAGGCACAGACGAAAAAGCTTTTTCACGTATGTAAGATGAGAGGAATTCCAATATTCACATTTATTAATAAAATGGATAGAGCAGGTAAAGATCCTTTCGAGCTTGTTGAGGAAATTGAGAAGGTGCTGGGTATTAGGTCTTATCCTATGAACTGGCCAATAAGAATAGGGAATTCCTTTATAGGGATTTATAACAGAAAGCTTATGCAGATAGAGTTGTTTGACAGTGGGGATCATGGACAAAGTATTGTTTCATCAAACAAAAATGATATAAATGATCCTATCTTTAGGGATTTACTTGGAGAGGAAGCACATCAGAAGCTGATTAATGATATTGAGCTTTTGGATATGGCTGGTGATGAATTTAGTGAAAACGCTGTCTTAACAGGAGAACTTACACCAATATTTTTTGGCAGTGCTATGACAAACTTTGGGGTACAGGTGTTCCTAGAGGAATTTTTAAACTTGACAACACCACCTACTTCCAGAAATTCCGACATAGGAGAAATAGAACCTGAAAGTGATAACTTCTCAGGCTTCATATTTAAGATACAAGCGAACATGAATCCTACACATAGAGATAGGATAGCTTTTTTGAGAATTTGCTCAGGTAAGTTTGAAAAGGGTATGAATGTTAACCATGTACAGCAGGGAAAACAAATAAAACTTGCTCAGCCACAGCAGTTCTTAGCGCAAGATAGAGAAATTATTGACGAAGCTTACGCAGGGGATATTATTGGTGTGTTTGACCCTGGTATATTTAATATTGGTGATACTTTATGTACTGGCAACATATTTAAGTTCCAAGGTATTCCTATTTTTGCACCTGAACACTTTGCAAGGGTATATACAAAAAATTCTATGAAGAGAAAGCAATTTATCAAGGGAATTGATCAGCTGTCTGAGGAAGGTGCAATACAGGTATTTATGCAGCCTGATTCTGCTACACAGGAGTATATTATTGGAGTAGTAGGAATACTGCAGCTTGAGGTGTTGGAATACAGATTGAAGAATGAATATAATGTAGAAGTAAGCATTGAGCATTTACCTTTCAAGTATATAAGATGGGTAAAGAATAAAGATTTTAACAGTAGAAATGTAAAGCTTACGACAGATACTATGGTTGCTAAGGATAAATACAATAACTTCGTGTTGTTATTCCAAAACGAATGGTCTATCAATACTGTACATGACAGAAATAAAGAGCTTGAGCTTACTGATATTTTAAGCGAATAGCAATGGAATGTAATAATAAATATATTGACAAAATTCTAAATTTTGCATAATATAATATTATAGTTAGAGGGGAGTAGCTACTCCTAAGAGTTTGTAAAGTCAACATCACAGCCTTTGGGCTTGGCTTTATAATAATGATTGTGTTAAGCAAGACCTCTAGCATACTGTTTTTCAGTGTGCTAGAGGTCTTATTTTTTATATTTTAGTATATCTTGATGTAAGAAATGCTATAATTTATAATTATATGGTAAATATATATGTTATAGTGTTTTATTATAAATAAATTTTATGGAGGGGTTTTTGTGAATTTAGACTGGTATAACAAGAGCATTAATGCCGTTTCACAAGAGTTTCAAGTGAATGTGGAAGAAGGCTTGTCTTCTGATGAAGCAAACAAAAGATTAGAGAAATACGGGCAAAACGAATTAAAGGAAGCGAAAAGAGATTCCCTATTTAAGAGAATCACAAATCAACTAAAGGACTTTTTAGTTTTGATTCTGATAGGTGCCAGTATTATATCTGGAATTGTTGGAGAAATATCTGATGCAATAGTAATTATTGCTATTGTTATAGTAAATGCCATACTTGGGGTGGTGCAAGAGGGAAAAGCAGAACAAGCGCTGGCTGCACTTAAGAAAATGTCCTCTCCTAATGCAAGAGTATTAAGAAACGGCTCGGTGCTGATAATACCTGCAAAAAATCTAGTGCCTGGGGACGTTGTTCTGATTGAAGCAGGTGATAGTATTCCTGCAGATTTAAGATTAATCGAAAGTGTAAACCTAAAAGTTGAGGAGGCATCTCTTACAGGTGAATCAGTTCCTGTAGAGAAAGACTCAAAGGCTGTCTATGATTCAGAGGTCTCACTAGGAGACAGAAAGAACATAACTTATATGAGTACAGCTGTTACATATGGAAGAGGAAAAGGTATCGTTATTGGTACTGGAGTAAATACACAGATAGGTAAAATTGCTGAGGCAATTCAATCTTATAAGGAGGAAGCTACTCCACTACAACTAAAACTCAATGAATTGGGCAAATGGCTTGGGTTGGGTTGCATAATAATATGCTTAATGGTTTTTGCTATTGGCTTTTTAAGAGGCGGAGATATACTAGAAATGCTATTAGTATCGATCAGCCTTGCAGTAGCTGCTATTCCAGAGGGTTTGACAGTTGTTGTTACAATAGTTCTTGCTCTTGGTATGAAGAGAATGGCACAAAGAAGTGCAATAGTTAAGAAACTGCTTGCAGTTGAAACACTTGGTTGTGTAACAGTAATTTGTTCAGATAAGACTGGAACGTTGACACAAAATGAAATGACTGTAGTTAAGACATTTACAGGAGAAAATATATATACAGTAACAGGTCAAGGCTATAGTCCAACAGGAGAGCTTTATATCGGTGAAAAGAAAGTAAATATAGAAAGTGATCAAGGACTAAAGACACTGCTTTCTATAGGTGTGTTGGCGAATGATGCAACTTTAGAGCAAAAGGATCCAAAAGACAATCAGTGGGGTATAATAGGAGATCCGACAGAAGGCGCATTAATTACAGCAGGGGCAAAGGGCGGCATGAAAAAGAAAGATAATAACATGAAATATCCTAGAATTGCCGAAATTCCTTTTGACTCTGACAGAAAAATGATGACTACTTTTCATGAACACTTTATACCAGGGAAAATTGTGTCCTTCACAAAAGGAGCGCCTGATATAATATTAAACAAATGCAGCAAATACTTATCTATGGGTAGCGTTACGGAAATGACTAAAGAGCAAATGGATCAAATTACTAAGATAAATAGTCAGTTTGCTAGTGATGCGTTAAGAGTTCTTGCTTTTGCGTATAGAGAATATGATTTATTGCCAAGGAACATAGTTTCAGAGGAAATAGAAGAAAATATGATTTTTGTGGGCTTGATGGGAATGATTGACCCTGCAAGAGTAGAGGCTTTTGATGCAATAAAAACCTGTAGAAAAGCAGGTATAAAGCCAGTTATGATTACAGGAGACTTTAAAGACACTGCTGTAGCAATTGCCAAGGAACTTGGACTTATGAAGGAAGGTGACAAGGTAATGACTGGTGCTGACATAGACAGCACTTCTGACCAGGCTTTATATGATGATATAGATAATATAAGCGTATATGCTAGAGTTTCACCAGAGCATAAGGTTAGAATAGTTGAGACTCTAAGACGTAAGGGACACATTGCAGCAATGACTGGTGACGGAGTAAATGATGCCATGGCACTTAAAAGAGCAGATATTGGTGTGTCTATGGGTATAACAGGCACTGACGTTGCAAAGGGAACTGCTGATATCATACTTATGGATGATAATTTTGCAACTATAGTTGCTGCAGTAGAAGAAGGAAGAATAATTTACAGCAACATAAGAAAATTTGTATTTTTCTTATTGTCCTGTAATATCGGTGAGATACTTATAGTTTTCATGAGTATATTGTTTAATTTGCCTGTGCCTTTGATACCGATACAACTATTGTGGGTAAACCTTGTAACAGACAGTTTCCCAGCGTTGGCACTTGGAACTGAAAAAGGCGAGCCTGATATAATGAATCTACAGCCTAGAAATGCAAAAGAACCAATTTTAGATAAAAGAATGATTAAAGGTATAGCAGTACAAAGCATAGCATTGTTTGCCGCTGTAATAGGTGCGTATATATGGTCTCTTAATAAGTATGCAGGCGGCGTATTTAATCCAAGTGAAGAGGGCTTAGTGATAGCAAGAACAATTACATTTACTACACTCATAGTAGCTGAACTTTTGAGAGCTTACTCCAGTAGATCTGAAAGATACTCCATAATTAAGCTGGGAGTGTTCTCAAACAAAGCTATGGTTCAAGCAAGCGTAGCATCCTTCTTACTTCTGCTAGTTGTATTATATGTACCATTTCTACAGACAATATTTAAGACTTATTCGTTAGGGCTTATTGATTGGGCAGCAATAATCATACTATGTATGATACCGCTTCTGGCAGGGGAGATAAACAAGCTTATCTTAAGTAAAATAGCTTCAAAACAATAATTAAGTATAATAGGGGATGACCAAAGCACATTTATAATATATTATAAATGTTGTTAGTGTCATCCCTCGTTGTATATTTACAAGAAATTTTCATAATTAATTGCATTTATGGTGTTTAATAATTAATATATTATTATAAAAGTATTTAAAGACTTGATCGATTATATAGTATAATGGTTCTTTATAAATTGCACTATAATATTGAAGCATTGCTTGAAGGAGGAGAGACTCATAAGTAAGAATAAAAATATATTTATTATTGGACATAAAAATCCTGATACTGATTCAATTTGTTCATCTATAGCCTATGCTCATCTTAAGAATATAATAGATAAAGAGAACTTGTACATTCCTAAAAGAATTGGCGTAGTTAGTAGTGAAACAGATTTTGTACTTAACTTTTTTAAGGTTGAGCAGCCTGAGTTCATTGCAGATGTAAAAACACAGGTTGCTGATATTAATATAAAAAGCTTTCCAACCGTTAAGCCAGGCATTTCGATGAAAAGAGCATGGGAAACCATGAAAGACTTCAATATCACTACATTGGCGGTATCAGAGGATGGCTTAAAGCTTGAGGGTATGATTACCGTAGGAGATATAGCACAATCCTACATGGATATACATGATAGTAATATTTTAGCGAAGTCAGTCACCCCATATAAAAATATAATAGAGGTTTTAGAGGGGGAATTGTTGGTTGGTAATGCTGAGGATTGTGTAAATAATGGACAGATTCTAATAGGAGCAATGAATCCAGAGGTAATGGAGCATTATATAAATCCTCAGGATATAGTGATATTGGGAAATAGGTATGAAACGCAGCTGTGTGCAATAGAAATGGGGGCGCAGTGCTTGATAGTTACTGGAGGAATTCCAGTAGCAAGCTCAATAAAGAAGATGGCTGAAAATAATAATTGCTCAATAATAATATCACAGAATGATACATATATGGTTGCAAGACTTATAAATCAAAGTACGCCAATAAGCTATTTTATGAAAAAGTCTGATTTGACTGTGTTCAATATTGATGATTACATTGATGAGATAAGAGAGATAATGGTTAAGAAGCGATATAGAAATTTTCCTATTGTTAATAACGAAAATATTATACAGGGCATGATTTCAAGAGCATCTCTTATAAATCTGAAGCGTAAACAGGTCATACTTGTGGATCATAACGAAAGAGCTCAAGCAGTTGAGGGTCTGGAAGAAGCGGATATATTGGAAATTGTTGACCATCATAGAATAGGAGATATAGAAACTAGCGGACCTGTATTCTTTCGCAATCAACCTCTTGGTTGTACTGCTACAATAATTACAAATATTTACAAAGAAAATGGAATAATAATACCACAAAAGATGGCTGGAATACTATGTGCATCAATATTGTCAGATACCCTGATGTTTAAGTCTCCAACATGCACACCAATGGATAAAGCTACAGCTGAGGAGCTTGCAATTGTTGCAGAAATTGACATGTATGATTTTTCAATGGGAATGTTTAGAGCTGGCTCTAACCTTTCAAATAAAAGTGAGAGTGAAATTTTTTATCAAGATTTTAAGCAGTTTAAGGTTGGAAATCTATCCTTGGGAGTAGGTCAGATTAACTCAATGGATAGAAGGGAACTTGACGAGATAAAGGAACGAATGCTACATTATATGAAGAAAGTTAATAAGGATAAGAAGCTGGATTTAGTGTTGTTCATGCTTACTGATATTGCCAATGAAAGCACACAGCTATTATTTATAGGAAACCATACAGAGTTGGTAGCTAGAGCTTTTGATGGAATAATGGAAGGCAATTCAGTTGAGCTGCCCGGGATTGTATCCCGTAAAAAACAGGTTATACCACCTTTGGTGAATAGTTACGAGAAGTTATAAATAGTTTTGGGGGTTAAGTTGTGGGATTATTTGATTATTTGTTTATTTGCTTAGCAGGTTTTATTGCCGCTGCTGTAGATTCTATTGCTGGAGGCGGAGGACTTATAAGCTTGCCAGCAATAATGGCAGTGGGAGTTTCACCGCATTCGGCATTAGGCACCAATAAGTTTGCTAGCACTTGTGCATCCTTTACAAGCACATTGACTTTTGCAAAGTCAAAAAAGATATATATGCCACTTATAAAGTTTCTGATACCTTGTACATTAATCGGAGCGGCACTTGGGGTTAAAATAGCTCTTAAGATTGACCAGACTGTACTGCAAGTCATGGTACTTGTACTTATATTCGCAGTTGCAATTTATACCATCGTAAAAAAGGATTTTGGCAGCGAAGACAGGTTCAAAGGCTTGACAAAGCTTAATATTTTCTATGGCTGTATTTTTGCATTTTCATTAGGCTTTTATGATGGCTTCTTTGGACCGGGGACAGGCTCTTTCTTGATATTCCTATTCATCAGCATATTTGGATTTGACTTCACTATAAGTGCAGGCAATGGTAAGATACTTAATTTTGTAAGCAATATTACAGCTCTTGTTCTTTTTGCTTTAAATGGTAAGATAATGTATTTGGTAGGTATTCCTATGGCTTTGTCCATGATACTTGGAGCACGGATAGGAACAAAGATAGCTATAAATAATGGAGCAAAGGTAATAAAGCCAATATTTGTAACGATTGCCCTAGTGCTCACTGCAAAGCTTTTGTATAGCTCTCTTATAAAGCTTATATAGCAACAATTATTCAGCAGTCTTGATATATATTGAGGCTGTTTTTTTTATTGGTAGAAGAATGTTAAATATAATCAATAAATATATTTTGCTATAGAAGGAATATGTTTACATATGTAGAATGATAAAAAAGTATGTAATTTTATAATAAACATTACTATAGTTGTAAGAAAATTCAAAAATATTAAAATTGTTAGGGGGATATCAATGTTACTTAAGAAGACAAAAAAAATACTTAGCATTATTATGTGTTTTGTTCTCATGCTTACCAATTTAACCTTTGCAGACAGCAGCTCAGACGTAAAAGGTCATTGGGCTGAAAGTCAAATTAACAGCTGGTTGCTTAAGGGTTATGTTAAAGGGTTTGATGAAGGTTCAATTAAACCTAATAATGAAATAAGTAGAATTGAATTCATTATTTTAGTAAATAGAGCATTCGGATTTACAGAAACTGAAAGTGTAAATTTTAAAGATGTAAAAGCTAATGATTGGTTTTATAGTGAGGTTGCAAAAGCGATTAAAGCAGGCTATATATCAGGACTAAGTAATGGAACTTTTAAACCTAAAGATAGTATTTCAAGACAAGAAGCAGCAGTTATTTTATCAAGACTTTTTAAACTTGAAACTAATGCAGATGCAGAGGTATTGTCGGCATTAAAAGATTCGGGTAGCATACCAACCTGGAGCGCTGGAGCAATAAGTGCTGTTGTTAGTAGGGGATATATGAAAGGTATGCCTGACAAACACTTTGTACCATCAAAAAAAATGACAAGGGCAGAAGCTATTGTAACGCTTGATAGATGTTATTTAGATTACATAAAGGTTACATATAATAAAGCTGGTACATTTACTGCTGGTAAAGTTGAAGGTAGCGTAGAAATAAAAGCAGCAGATGTAATATTACACGATACTACTATTAATGGCAACTTGATAATTAATGAGAGTGTTGCTGATGGGAATGTAAAGCTAAAGAATGTTTTTGTCAAAGGAGATACTATTGTTAGAGGTGGAGGACCAAACAGTATAATTGCTGAAAACTCAACCTTTATACGCGTTGTAATAAATAAAGATGATAATAAGGTAAGATTTGTTGCAAGCGGCAATACAACTGTTGAAATTGTAGATATGCAATCAGGTGGTAAGCTTGAGGAACAAAATCTTATCGGCAGTGGGTTTGGTACAATTCAGATTGATCAAGAAAGTGCTAACTCAGGAAATGTAACATTAATTGGTAAATTTGAAAGAGTAGATGTAAATACAGCCAATATTTATATTGACATACAGGGTGAAATAACAGACTTTAATGTTTCAGACAACGCAAATAATACTGCGATTAATTTATCATTAGAAGCTAGGATAAATAATCTAATATTGGACGCAATATCAAGGATTACTGGTACAGGCATAATAGAGAATGCGAACATAAATATATCAAATATAAAGATTGATGTGCCAATAAATACAGTAAATTTAGGTGATGGAGTAACTGGTGTAACTACTTATACACCAACTACACCAACTACACCAACTACACCAACACCACCAACACCACCAGCACCACCAGCACCACCAAGTGCACCAAATGCGTTTATCGGATATACTCTGGAGCGTGTACTAGGGGTAAACTCAACTATGGAATATTCAACTGATAATTGGGTTACAAAGACAGATGTAACAGGGACATATATAGATATAGCAAGCATAATACCATCAGCAGGCGGTATAGTGGCTACACTTAAGATTAGGTTAAAAGCTACACCGAGTTTGGAACAAACTTTGTCTATACCTGCAAGACCGGTAACACCAAATTATTCTATAGATTTTGTAAATGAACAGATAGCGTCTGTTGCATCTACTGATGAGTATTGCGCGGACAACTTTGATATATACGGATCTCAATCTGGTACAGGAGAAGATGTGATATTGCATCCTAATTCATTTGGTTTTCCAGATAATCATATTTATATCAGAAAGAAAGCTACAAGTTCTTCATTTAGGTCTGATGTACAGCATTTAGTTTTACCAAGCAGAGCAGAGTATCCAACTCCTGGAGATGGTACCGCAGATACTTTCATGATCCAACAAGCTTCAGGTATAAGCGGAACAAGGGTTACAGCACAAAGCCATATGGAAATATGTATAGTAAGGGCTGATGCAACCGTAAAGATTCCTTGGGAGGAAGGAACACCTGCTGGAAAGGACTTCTCTTCTGCAGTAATAACAGATAAAGTACGTGTAAGAGTAAAAGCCACAAGCACTGCTTTTGCAGGTGATACAACTTCAATGACTTTGGATGCTAGTAATTGCAAGGCACCAGTTACGGCTACACCTGTGATTTCAGGGGTAGTAGTACCAACTGGAAGCTATAAGGTTGGAGATTCAATTACAGTTACAATAAATGCAGATGGAACAGGGTATACAGCAGGGGCAATATCGGTTAATGGGAAAAATGTAAATGGCACATTGGCAAGTGCAGACAGTAATAACTATACAGTTACTTATACAGTAGCTGAAGGAGATATGGATAGAGCTGCGGTTGCTGATATTCCACTAAGTGTTGTTCTATATAATGAAAGTACACCATGTACGGCTTATACTACTGCACCAACTTCTGCTGGAACAGTAGCTATAGATGCAAATTCACCAATATCTTTTTCAGTAATGCAACCAACTACGGCAAGCAACGGGATAAGCGAAGACGGAAAAAGTAATGTCACAATAACATGGGCTGATTCGGTTTCCTCTGATGTTAATCATTATGAGGTAATTGCAAAAGCAGGGACGGCACCAACAGTAAATGATATCGTATCAGGAGAGACAAATATTCCAGCTGGAATACACACTGCAATCTTTGAATGGGTGGCAGGAGCTGATTTATATGTGGGTATAGTAGCTGTAGACGAAGCTGGAAATAAAACACTTGCAGCAAACGCAACACCAAATATTACAGTTGCTGCTGATTCGTCATTAGAAGCTGGAATAGCTGCTTTTAACGAAATCTATGACCTTGATATCAATGATGATGTAACAGATTTTCAAGTAGTATTTAATCCAGTAGCAGATGAGTCGCTTATAAGTGAGTATAGATTAATGGTTATGAGTACTGGAGCAGCTTTATCATTTGATATAACTGATGCTGAAGCAGTAGCACCAGAAAACTACATTAAAATAGCTCCAGGTGGCAGTTCATCTTATACAGTGGGCTTTGTAGCGGGTACAACGGATGTGGATGGCCACGTTATTCATACCGGCGAGTTTTACAAGATGGTTATATTATCTATGGCAAATGGAACAAGTGCTACGGTGAACACTTTATCTGCACAGTCTGATCAAGTAGCACTATCTCCATATATTGGAATTAATTTAGCATCAGGTACTGGAAATGAAGCAAAATTTATACTTCAAGGAGAGGGTGATTTTGCAGATCACACTTTTGCAGCTGGCTCAGCAGACTTGGTAAATATGGATGGCTCATTTAGTACATATTACTCAGGAATATATCCTAGTGGAATGTACTACAAAATAGATACTTACAATCTTGATATTGATGCTTCTACTGAACCAGGAGACCAAATAACAGTTACTGACAATGGCTATGGTATTATTACAATATCAGTGACTGATGCTGATGATAATTCCTTAGATGGACATTACTTATTAGATGTAGGGCCTGAGGGCTTTAGTAATTATATATCTTTTGCAGTAAGTGGAAGTTCTGTGCTGGTTGTAAGACCTGAGCTAGAAAAAATAGATCTTGGTGGGGGCATATTTGATGATGATACCTTTGCTATTAGATATTATCATTCAGGTGATAGTCTAACTTACGAGACCGTATTTACGGCTGGTTCTGTCGATTTGTTAGGAGGAGATGGGTCGTACCAAGCTATACCATCTAGTATTTATAGTTACATGCTGGAACAAAATGTTGCAACGCTTGAGGCAGGAGATCAGATAACAGTAACTGATGATGGTGTTGGTAATATTACAATAACAGTTACTGATGGAAACACTAACAATAGCTTAGATGGGGATTATAGGTTATGGGTTTGTGATGATTGCTTTGGAATATGCAGATGCATTGATTTTACTGTTAGTGGAACAACGGTTACATTACAATAAAACAGAAAAGAGATAGCCTAAATTGGCTATCTCTTTTAAAATATAATAATAACTATATCTCATAAACATGAAAGGTTTGATAATATGAAGCAAGAAGATAATAAAAAGAAGTGGCTTATTATTATCCCTATATTATTAATAATTACCATCTTACCCCTTATTCTTCGTATGAAGGTGTTGGAATTAAGCACAGAGCTTCAGCCTTTATGGAACGGTAGTAAAGTAGTTAGTGATGTATTTAGCTACTATAAGATGTATTTTCTTTTAGTATGCTCTATAGCATTAATTATTGGATTTATAGTCAATATTAACCATGTCAGAAAAATAAAATGGAATATTTACATATTGCTACTGGCTTTGTATGATATTTTTACCATTATTTCCACCATTTTCTCAAAGCATATGGATATTGCCTTGTTTGGATTTGTGGATAGGTTTGAAGGTATGTTTGTTATTTTATCCTATGCTCTATTAGCAATAAGCTGTATCATTTTTATTGATAAAAAGTGGGAGGTAGAGGCTTTATATAAAGGCTTGGCTATTTCTGCTGCTATTATTGGATTAATAGGCACACTGCAATATGTTGGATTTGACATTTTTAGGACTGAATTTATAAATAATATTATCACTCCATCTAAGTATAGCGGTTTAGCTGATATAATGTATAACTTTAAACCCCATGCTGTTTACTCAACCTTACAGAATCCAAATTATATAGGCAGTTATATGGCAATGCTTTTTCCAATATCAATTATGCTATTTATAACTTCATCAAATAGAACTAAAACAGTAGGTTATGGATT
Organism: uncultured Clostridia bacterium; assembly: GCA_942492835.1. GTDB lineage: Bacteria > Bacillota > Clostridia > Lutisporales > Lutisporaceae > GWB2-37-7. Next base: position 3,689,505 of record OW818645.1, read on the forward strand.
GTTGTGCTGTGTTGTCTTTCTTTCTTTGTTTGGAAGTCTTTCAAGAGCAGGAATTGCAGGAGCATTAATATCAACAGTACTACTTATAATATTCTTTAGAAAAAGAATAAAAGTTAAGAAGGTAAAATTTATATCACTGTTTTTTTGTTTGATTTTAGTATTTACACTGACAAATTATGTTGAAGAGTTCAAACTGCTAGAGGGTTCAAGTCAATACTTGACGGATAAAAGAGATGATGAAATTTCAAAGGCTGTAGTTTTACAGAATATAGAACTATTAAAGGATTCTATAAAGATTAAATCAAATAAATCAGAGTTGATTATTTCTTTAAAAGAAAATCACCTTTCCTTCATTGACCAATACAATAAAGAACTTAAAATAAAACAGAATGGTGAAACAGTTGTATTTGATGAAAAATTGTATGACCAATATAAGATAACTATACCTGCGAAAGGTGGAATTATTAGGGTAGGAGTTAAAGATCTTGAAATAAGCTTTGCTTATACAAGAAAGGCAGGCTTTCAAGTTATAAAGGGAAATGGTACATTAGCTGACATTGATTATCCTGAGAGCACAGGCTTTAAATTCAATCAAGGCTTTGCGTCAAGCAGAGGATACATATGGAGCAAAACTATTCCGATGGTAAAGAAAACATTATTGCTTGGTAATGGACCTGATACATTTATTGCATATTTTCCTCATAATGATTTTGTTGGGAAACTTAATGTATTTAGAACAATAGATATTGTTATAGATAAACCGCATAATATGTATTTGCAGATAGGTGTAAACACAGGAATTGTATCCTTGATACTTCTGCTTTCTTTATTTGTCATATATATATGGAACAGCATAAAGCTTTATAAATATTGCAGCTTTGAAGATACTCTTGAGATATATGGATTTTGCTCTTTTTTAGCAGTTTTTGCATATCTTGTAGTAGGCATATTTAATGATAGTGTTATATCTGTTGCACCTGTATTTTGGATACTTCTAGGTATTGGAATAGCTATTAATAGAAAAATTCAAACTGAAAACTTATAAATGATCTATTCAAGGAGAAGCTAGTAAAAATACTGGCTTCTCTTATTTTTACAAACTTTATGATAAAAACATAACAAAAAAAGATTGACAAATTAATCACTATATCGTAATATTACGATATAGTGATTAAACGAGGTGACTTTATGGAAGACTTGACTAAGTACAATGATAAGGCTGAGCTGCTTAAGGTATTGGCACATCCTGTAAGACTGTGTATTGTAAAGGGCTTGATGAATAAGGAATGCAATGTATCCTATATGCAGGAGTGCTTACAGCTTCCTCAGTCCACAGTTTCTCAGCAGCTAGGGATATTAAGATCACGAGGTATAATAAAAGGCACACGAAATGGCTTGGAAGTAAGCTACAGTTTAGTAAATGAAGATGTAAAAGAGCTGGTTAATTTTTTATTTGATTAGTATACATGGGAGGTACAAAATGGAAAAGCAAAGATTAGTTGTTATCGGAGCTGTTGCGGCAGGCACTAAGGCTGCATCAAAAGCTAAAAGAGAAAATCCAGATTTGGATGTAAAAATCTTTACAAAGGAAGAGTATATTTCTTATGCGGGCTGCGGCTTACCATATTATATAGGTGGAGTCATCAAAGAAAAGAATGAGCTTGTGGTTAGAACACCAGAAATATTTAAAAGTGAACAAGATATTGACATTTATATAAAGCATGAGGTTACAAAGATAGATAGTAGCTCCAAAACTGTTTATGTAACAGATTTGGCAAATAATCAACAAATGGAATACAAGTACGATAAGCTTGTGATTGCAACAGGTGCATCACCTATAATACCGCCTTTTGAAAATATTAATCTCAATAATATATTTACGTTGCGAAGTGTTAAGGATGCTTTTGAGATAAGAGATTTGCTAGATGCAGGAAAAGTAAATAAGGCTGTAGTAGTAGGCGGCGGATTTATAGGACTTGAGGTAGCAGAAAACCTAAAGCACAGAGGTGTTGACGTTTCTCTAATAGAGCTTGCACCACACATTTTACCTCCATTTGATGAGGAAATTGCAATGCTTGCACAGAATCACATGCTAGATAAGGGTGTAAACATAATAATAGGTGAAAAAGTATTGGGCTTTGAAGGTCAAAATGGTATTGTTACTAAGGTTAAATCTACAGCAGGTGACTTTGAGGCTGATATAGTTATATTGTCCATAGGCGTAAGAGCAAATGTAAAGATTGCTGTAGATGCTGGAATTGAGCTTGGCGTGACAGGAGCTATAAATGTTGATAAGTACATGCAGACAAATGTAAGTGATATATTTGCAGTAGGTGACTGTGCAGAAAATGTAAATCTTATAACAGGACTTCCTGTATGGTATCCTATGGGTTCTACCTCAAACAAAACAGGCAGAATAGCAGGTCATAATGTAGTAAACAGTGAGAACATGGATAGTCTAGATGGAGTACTTGGTACAACTATAGTAAAGCTATTTGATATAAATGCTGCAAAGACAGGACTTTCAGAAAGAGATGCAAAAAAAGCGGGCTTAAATGTGGAGACAATACTAGTGCCTGCAACAGACAAGGCTCATTATTACCCGGGTAACAAACCTATAATAACAAAGCTAATAGCAGATAAAACTACTCATAAAATATTGGGTGCACAGGTAATCGGCATCGGTGTTGTTGATAAGCCAATAGATATAATTGCTACAGCAATAAGCTTTGGTGCAAAGGTAGAAGATATTACTAGGCTTGATCTTGCATATGCACCGCCATTCTCAATGGCTATGAGCTCTACAATTCTTGCAGCCAATGTAATGCTAAATAAAATGGCGGGCAAAGTAGAAACTGTAACAGCAAAGGAACTAAAGGAAAAGATGAGCAATAACTTAGCAAATATCGTAGACGTTAGAGAAGAAGTTGAGTTCTTTATATCTGCTATTCCAGGTTCAGTTAATATTCCGATGGCAGAGCTTGCCAAAAGACATAACGAGATAGATAAAAATAAGGAAACAGTAATTTTGATATGCAAGGTAGGAAAGAGAGCCTTTATGTCTTATCTACAATTAGAACAGCTAGGTTTTAAAAATATTAAAATACTTGAGGGCGGTATGAACGCTTATCCATATGAAGTAGAATAGGGGGAAGAAAAAATGTCAGAAAAGTATATTAATGCAAGAGGACTGCAATGTCCAGGTCCAATAGTTGAGTTATTTAAGGTAGCAAAGGCAGCTGAAAGCGGAGATGTTATTACAATCGAGGTAACAGACTGCGGATTCTCTAAAGATATAAACGCATGGTGCAAAAAGACAGGCAATGAGCTTGTTAGCATAGAAGAAATTGATGGTGTAATAAAGGCAGTAATAAAGAAAGCTTAAAAAGAAATGGGGGGTACAAATGAGCAGTAAAACAATAATAATGTTTAGTGGTGATTTAGATAAAGCAATGGCAAGTTTGATAATCGCAAACGGTGCGGCTGCCATGGGCGATGAAGTAACAATGTTTTTCACCTTTTGGGGTTTAAATGTGCTTAGAAAGGCAAAAAAAATTAAGGTTAAGAAGGAATTCATGGAGAAAATGTTTGGCTTCATGATGCCAAGAGGTGCTGATAAACTTAGACTATCTAAAATGAATTTCGGTGGTGCAGGTACTGCAATGATGAAATCTATAATGAGAAAGAAAAATGTAAACAGCTTACCTCAGTTACTTGAAAGTGCTCAATCAATGGGCGTTAAGATGATAGCATGTACTATGTCAATGGATATAATGGGTATAAAAAAAGAAGAGATTATTGACGGTGTAGAGCTTGCAGGGGTAGCCACATATTTAGGTGAAGCTGATAATTCTAACGTTAATTTATTTATCTAAGATTATGTACAAAACACTATAAATAAATTTATTTATAGTGTTTTGTCATATTTATTTTTGTTTTGCCTTTTTTTTACTATCTTTTTCTATTTCATCTGCAACTTTTAATATAACCTCAGATTTAGCATTTATTACCACAGGGTTTTTTGCAACAATTGCATCTTTTAGATCAGAAATAGAGAATTCAAATTTATTTATTAAATCCAAACTGTCTTTTGATAATTTTGGTTTGGTAAGCATCCATATTTCTGTTATATAATCAAGAGTTACCTTTGCCCCAGTAAAATTGCTCTTTTCCGTAAGGAGAACTATTTTTTTTGCGCCATATCTTATTTTACCAATCTCAGGTGGAGAATCAGAAACATAAGTGGCATAAAAGTCAGGCAGGTATTTATAAAGCTGTGTTACATCCACTAAGCTTTGATAGACATTGCTACTTTGTATAGACTTAGTTAAATCATTTAAAGCAGTCTCAAATTCCTTTATGGAGGCTTGCATTAAAGATTGATTTTCTGCTTTTGATTCAAATGCATTCCACATATCGTGAAGCTTTAGTACATCCTTCTTAATCTGTTCAAGTTGTTCCATATTAGCTCTTTCCACCTGAAGCTGCATTTGTTGTATTTCATATTTTGCCTCAAGAAGTTTCTCTGCGGGCGATACTAATTCAATCTGAGAGGTCTTCTGGTTCTGTTGTCCGCTGCTCCCTGAGCTGCCACTAGAGCTACTACTAGAGCCGCCACTGGAGCCACCGCTAGAACTTCCACTCTGTTGTTTCTCTTTTTTCTTATTTTTTCCGTTTTGTTTTTGTATTTCACTTTGCTGTATAAATAAAGGCTTTTTACTTCTTTCATGCATCTCAAGTAGAGTTGTTTCCAGTTTTTCCACAGCTTTATTTAATGTATCAAGCTCTTTTGGAGGCTTGTTTTCCTCCTGTTTACTCTTAGATGGTATGGAAATAGGTTTACGTTGTGCACATGAGGTTAAATTAAAAATCATAACAACCGAGATAATACATATCATCAGTCGATGAAAAAAAACATGGTTTTTCAAATATATCACCTCATTTTTATTATTTCCTGTACCATGATTTATATTATTTTTTTTAAAAAAGAGGTTGTGAATTTATGATTACATGGATTGTTTTCTAAAATCATGTACAAATGTTAATACGACAACAAAATTCGAGCAATTTTTTAAAGCCTCTAGGATATAATCTTTATTATGAGCGTTATATATGTTACAAAGAAAATCTGTCATTCGCAGTGATAGTAGAAGCATCGATATATATCACAATAAAAATATAATTTAGAGGAGGTAGCTATAAAAATGGACTATATTTATGTGACAGATCATGCAATTACGAGGTATAAAGAAAGAAGAAAGCTTGTAACTAGAGAAATTGCAATAGCAAAAATAACACAGAATGTAAAAAGAAGTAAGATAATAGCTATAGATAAAAATGGAAAAGAAACACGAGAATATAAAGGACTCCTTTTTGTATGCAAGATGGAAGATTATGTATTGACTGTTATTACTGTTATGTTTAGTGAAGTATGCAGTAGATTTGTAAAATAATAAAAACATTTTTATTATTCATATAATTTGATAAAATAAGAGTAAATCTAGTTTATATAGAACGCATAAATTAATTAACAATAAAATTTGTGTATTCTATAAACAGAGAAATATATATCTCACTATTTTAAAAATGTAAATTGTTTAGTGCGATATACATAGTTAGGAGAGTATTTATGTTTACAAAAAGAGTTTTCAATTTTGTTTTTGGTGCGGCATTTATTGTTATGCTTATTCTACTGTTGTTACTTACCGATATACAGATGATAGCTTTTGATAAAGATTATTATGAAAAGCAATATGAAAAGTATCAGGTTGCAGAAGATATTGGTATAGATATGCCCAACCTAATGATTGCCACGGAAGAGATGTTGAACTATTTAGATGAGGGAAGAGATAATCTAGATTTTCAAATGCCAATTAAGGGCGCACAACAGGAGTTTTTCACTGAACGAGATAAGCTACATATGGTAGATGTAAAAAATTTATTTGTTCAGGGTAAGCTAATAAGAAATATTGCATTTTGGTACTGTATATTGTTTATTGTTGTTGCATGTTATAAGATGAAGGGTAGAAGGAAGAAATTTTCAAAGCTTTTTATTTATACTTTTGTAGCAGGAATTATACCTATTGTTGCTTTAATAATATTGATGAATATTGATTTTTACAAGTATTTTACAATATTCCATGAAATTTTCTTCAATAATGATTTATGGCAATTATATCCTTCTGATAGATTGATTAATATGTATCCAGAAGCCTTTTTCTCTGATATTGCTTTTAAAATAGCATTTTATTATATTGGAGAGCTTGTTTTGCTGCTTGTACTTGGAATAATAGGTATAATTTATAAGAGACGTAGTTTTTTACAAAATAAGCGATAGGAGTGGTAATATGAAAAGAATTTTAGTAATAATTTTAGCTTTAGTAATTGCTTTATCTGGCTGTTCACTTTTGAAACAAGACACAGCAACCAAAGAAAATATAGATTTATTCTATGCATTAAAAGAAAATGTAGGTCTTGATAAAGAAGAAAAAAATATAACATATAAAAACGAAGAAGAAAAGTATAACAGTACCTTACAGGAATGGGTAAAAGGACCTCAGGATACAGCCAAGTTTGAACAAAGCCTTCAATCTGGGGTTAAGGTGTTAGGAATTTCAAAGGAAGATGGCAAGCTTACTGTAAATCTCAGTAAGGAATTTGCTTCTTTTAAAGGGTCTATGCATGAGGCTGCAACTATTGCATCTCTTGTAAATACTATGGTACAGTTTACTGAAGTAAACAGTGTGAGAATAACTGTTGAAGGATCAGATTTTATTGCCCCAAGTGGTAAGCCCTATGGATATCTATCCGAGATGCAGTTTGATCCAAATGAAATTAATAATGTTAGTGTTACTGAAGTAACATTATATTTTGCTGACAGTCAAGCAATGTATGTGGTACCTGAGAAAAGAACAATAAATATAGCAGAAAATGTAAGCAAAGATAAGTTAATCAAAGCCTTGATTGAAGAAATAATAAAGGGTCCTCAAACTAAAGACTTATGGGCTACAATCCCAGCTGAAGCTATAGTGAATTCTGTAGTGGTCAATGGCGAGAGAGTTATTATTGATTTTAGCGAAGAAATGTTAACAAAGCATTCACGAGGAGCGGCTGGAGAAGATATGACTCTTACCTCTATTGGAAATACAGTAACTGAGGTGGAAGGGATAAAAGAGGTTGTACTCACAGTTAATGGAAAGCCCCTTAATATTGAGCATGCTATTATTGATAGTAATAACCCTGTTGTGAGAATGGAAGAAAAAATATTGAAGCAATAAAGAGGGTGCAGCTTTTGGAGACGAATACTGAACAGCATGAAATTAAATTAACTATAAACGGAGTTAACAAATTATACCTTGTTGCTATGGTGTTGTTTATATCAGTAGGTTCTTTTGTACAGAACCGTAGCTTTAATATAGGCATATTAATAACAGAGTTTATTCTTATAGCATTGCCTCCTTTATTGTATGTGATAATAAAAAGAGGCAGTATAAAGAAGGAGCTGCGATTTAATAGACTACATTTTATTGATGCATTATTAGTTACTTTGATATTTATTTGTGGATATCCCATAGCTGTGTTTGTAAACCTGATAGGAAATATATTTGTAAGTTTTTTTGGCAAGTTGATAACTTCTCCAATACCTATGGCAAACAATATAAACGAGTATTTCCTTATGCTCTTAATTGTTGCAGGCTCAGCAGGGCTTTGTGAGGAAATATTATTTAGAGGACTGATTTTAAGAGGCAGTGAAAGGCTGGGTATGTGGAAGAGTATTATTTATACAGCAGTGCTTTTTTCTATGCTTCATATAAACATACAGAACATATTTGGTCCATTGTTTCTTGGTGTATTGCTGGGTTATGTTGTTTATGTCACAAATTCTATATATGCAGGAATGTTGGGACATTTTGTGAACAACGCAATATCAGTATCTATAACATTTTTATTAATGCAGCTTTCATTGTTTAATAACATAGCAGCACAGGATCTACCAGCGGGTGCAGAGACCTTAGGTCTTATAGTATGGGCTGTTATATTTGGCTTTGTCGCAATTTTGCCTAGCATAATACTGGTGCTTTGTATGAGAAAGCTTAAAGGGCTGAGTAAAGACAGAATCCAAGCTGTACAAATTGATACTGGAAAAACTGAGAGGATGGAACTGCAAGGGGTAATAAGAAATCCAAAGGTCATGTGGCCTATATACATAAGCTTTGCTATCTTTAGTTTTTTTTCTATAGTTCAAGTAGCTTATGTGATAACTGGGAAATCTATATTTGATATGATGTCCTAAATTTAGAAGGATGGTGATTGTATGTATGATGTAGCTATAGTAGGAGGAGGTCCAGGCGGACTTTCAGCTGCGCTAAATATAAAAATAAGAAATAAGAGTTTTGTTCTGTTTGGTGGAACAGAAAAGGTTACTGGCTTAATGAAAGCTCCTCAGATAGATAATTACCTAGGATTTAAAGCAACGAGCGGGGCTGATATGCTAGATTCCTTTAAGAAGCATGTAGAACACATGGATATAGAAATAAAGCACGAAAAGGTTCAAAATATATTGAGTATGGGAGATTATTTTGCATTAAATACTGGTGGAAGCTTCTATGAGGCGAAGACATTAATTTTGGCAACAGGACATGCCAAGGCAAAATATATGCCCGGAGAGAGAGAGTATTTAGGCAGAGGCGTGGGCTATTGCGCAACCTGTGATGGACCTTTATATAGAAACAAATCAGTTGTATTAATTTCAGAAAATCAAGAGGGCGAAGAAGAAGCTAATTATTTGTCCGAAATATGCTCTCAGGTATACTATATACCTACTTACAAATCAGACTATAAGCTAAATGAGAAGGTAAAACTGATAGATGAAAAGGCCACTGCTATAGAAGGAAATGATATCAAAGCAACTATGCTAAGGACAGAAAAAGCTGAGTTTATAGTAGATGGCATATTTATTGTTAGAAATGTCATACCATTAGGTCAATTGCTTGAAGGACTTGAAATGGAGGAAGGCTCTATAAAGGTGGATAGAAACATGGCAGCAAACATGCCTGGGGTTTTTGCTTGTGGTGACTGTGTTGGAAAGCCATATCAGATTGCTAAGGCTGTAGGGGACGGAAATGTTGCGGCTTTAAGCGCTGTAAAATATATTGATCAATTTAAATAGCAACAATATTGACAAATAATAATATATCATAATATAATGAATAAAAGGCATACCTGGTATGGGTACTATGAAATTATATGCTTTGGATATATTATTAATAGGGGTGAGAATATGATAAACAAGAATATGATAATAGACGATATTTTATACAAATATCCGCAAATGGAAAAGATTTTTAAAGAAGCTGGAATTAGGTGCTTTGGTTGAGGTGGAGCTCAGTATATGACTGTAGAGCAGGCTGCTCGCAAATATAATATTGATTCTGATAAGCTTATAGAGAATTTAAACGAAGCTTTATAAATTTTAAAGTATAACAAATCCTTTTCAAGGAGGCGGGGTAGCTAAAATGTTACGCCGTCTCTTTGTTGTACTTGGTGACAAGGAATCTGAAGGAAGTATATAATGTAAATGTAGAAGATATCTTTGCTGAGTCAGACGAAGTTAGAAAGGAAAATGATTATGCATAAAATATTGATTATTGAAGATGATAGCGTGATTGCCAATGCAATTGCGAAACATATAAAAACATGGGGATGTGAGGTTAAGTTAATAACAGACTTTCAAAATGTCCTGTCAGAGTTTGTTGAGTATGCTCCACAGCTTGTATTGCTTGATATTTCTTTGCCATTTTTTAACGGTTTCTATTGGTGCAGTGAAATTCGCAAGGTTTCCAAAGTACCGATAATATTTATATCATCTACATCTGACAATATGAATATAATAATGGCAGTTAATATGGGGGGCGATGATTTCATCGCGAAACCTTTTGATTTGAATGTGCTGACTGCAAAGGTACAAGCTATGCTGCGTCGAACCTATGATTTTGCTGGACAGAGCCATTTACTGGAACATAAAGGTGCAATCTTAAATACCAGTGATGCAACCTTAACCTATAACAGTGGGAAAATTGAACTGACAAAAAACGATTATCGTATTTTGCAAGTATTGATGGAAAACAAAAGCAAAATAGTATCCCGTGATATGCTTATGCAGAAATTATGGGAAACAGACAGCTTTGTAGATGAAAACACTTTGACTGTAAATATAACACGACTTCGCAAAAAGTTGGAAGTTGCAGGTCTTGCGGATTTTATAACAACTAAGAAAGGAATAGGATACATGGTGGAATGATATGAGGATTATATTGGCTTATCTGAAACGACATATCAAGACCATAGTATTGTTCGGAGTGTTTTCCATTGTGTTTGCTGTTGTATTCTCACTTTACAACCTTCCTATGGAAGCAGTAAGCTATGCAGTTTTATTATGTGCTTGTTTTGGTACTCTCTTTACTGCATTTGATTGCTGGCAGTACTACAAGCACCACAAGCAATTGGCAGAGCTTTTGGGTTACATCACACTGTCTGTTGATGAGCTTCCTGCCCCAATAGATTTGCTAGAGCAGGATTATCAAAGGTTAATCAATGCAGTACATAACGATAAGGTACAAATTGCTTCTAATGCAGACAACAAAATTAGTGATATGATTGATTATTATACGCTGTGGGCACACCAAATTAAGACACCGATTTCTGCTATGCGTTTGTTACTACAATCCGCAGAAAGTGAAGAAAACACAGAACTTTCAATGGAGTTGTTCAAGATTGAACAGTATGTAGAAATGGTACTCCAGTATTTGCGACTTGATAGTGTTTATACTGACTTTGTGCTGAAAAAGTATAATCTTGATAATATAATCAAACAAGCGGTACGCAAATATGCCAAAGTATTTATCCGCAAGAAAATCAGCCTTGACTTTACGGAGCTGAATTGTGATGTGTTGACCGATGAAAAATGGCTTGTTTTTGTCATTGAACAAGTTTTATTCAATGCATTGAAGTACACTAACGAGGGCAAAATCTCGATTTATATGGAACCAAATAAAACAATTATTATTGAGGATACAGGTATTGGTATTCAGGCAGAAGATTTACCACGTGTGTTTGAAAAAGGATTTACGGGATATAACGGTAGAACGGACAAAAAATCTACTGGTATAGGGTTGTATTTGTGCAAGCGGATTTTAACAAAGTTATCTCACACCATCGCAATTGAATCTGAGGTTGGCAAAGGTTCAAAGATAAAGATTGGGCTTGATTCGGTTAATATGGTAGTAGAATGAGAATAAACCACCTTACAAGAATGAAAGGTTAGGCGAGGAAATGTAAGCCAAAGTTATGGTGAAGCATTTCCTTTTTAAGGTATAATGAATCTAATGAAAATCAAAGGAGATAAATTTTATGACTATACTTGAAGTTAATAACCTAAAAAAGGTTTATACAACCCGTTTCGGTGGTAACCATGTTCAGGCGTTATCAAATGTATCATTTTCTGTAGAAAAGGGTGAATATGTTGCTATCATGGGTGAATCTGGCTCAGGCAAAACAACCCTTTTGAATATTCTTGCCTCTCTTGATAAACCTACAAGCGGTGAAGTGAAGTTGAATGGCAAAAGCATTGTATCCATCCAAGAAAAAGAAATATCTGCATTTCGTCGTGAAAATCTCGGTTTTGTATTCCAAGATTTTAATTTACTAGATACATTTTCTTTGCAAGACAATATCTTTTTGCCACTTGTCCTATCTGGTAAAAAATACGAAGAAATGAATGCAAGATTACAGCCAATTGCGGCAAAACTAGGAATTACAGAACTGCTTGCAAAATATCCATACGAGGTTTCTGGGGGTCAAAAGCAGAGAGCGGCTATTGCTCGTGCACTTATTACCAATCCACAGCTGATACTTGCTGATGAACCTACAGGGTCATTGGATTCTAAGGCTACTGACGGTTTGCTTCGTTTGTTTGGCGAAATCAACGATGATGGACAAACCATTCTTTTGGTAACTCATTCCACAAAAGCTGCAAGTCATGCTAAGCGTGTGTTATTTATAAAAGATGGTGAAGTATTCCATCAAATATATAAAGCCAATATGACAAATGAAGAAATGTTTGCAAAAATTTCTGACACATTGACAATGCTTGCAACTGGTGGTGAACAATGTGAATAAAATGTTCTATTCAAAACTTGCCATTCAGAATATTAAAAAGAATGGTAAATTCTATTTTCCCTATATTTTGACTTGTGTTGGAACTATTGCTATGTTCTATATAATGTGTGCAATGTCTTTCAATGATGGCTTAAAGAAGATGCCTGGCTATACCTCTCTTAGCTTTATTCTTATACTGGGTTGTATTGTTGTTGGTTTATTTGCTGTTATCTTTCTTTTTTATACCAATAGCTTTCTGATGAAGCGTCGTACAAAAGAATTGGGATTATATAATATTTTGGGTATGGAGAAACGTCATATTGCAAAGGTGCTGTTCTATGAAACAATTTACATAGGTGTAATAGGACTTGTTTTTGGTTTGTTTTTCGGAATTCTTCTGGACAAATTGATGATACTCCTGCTATGTAAAATTATTAGTTTTTCTGTCCCACTTGGCTTTTCTATTTCTATTGTTGGAATTGTGGCAACTGTAATTTTATTTGGCTGCATTATTTTCTTGACACTGCTTTTTAACCTTGCTAAGATTCATCTTGCCAAACCAATTGAGCTGCTCCATGGTCGCAATGTAGGCGAAAAAGAGCCAAAAACCAAATGGTTTCTTACTATCTTAGGCGTGATTTGCCTTGTTGCTGGTTACTATCTTGCTATTACAGTTAAATCGCCGCTAGTAGCAATTTTCCTATTCTTTATTGCTGTCATTCTTGTTATAATTGGTACTTATTGTTTGTTCACGGCTGGCAGTATAGCAATTTTAAAACTGCTTCGTAAAAACAAAAAGTATTACTATCAGACCAAGCATTTCACAAGCGTTTCTGGTATGATTTATCGCATGAAGCAGAATGCTGTAGGTCTTGCTAATATATGTATTTTATCTACTATGGTGCTTGTAATAGTATCTACCACTGTTTGCATGTATATGGGTGTAGAGGATTCCCTTGATTTACGCTATCCAGAGGATTGCATTCTCCACATGACTAATGTAACCAATGAAGAACAAAAAGTGGCTTTACAGGTAATAAATGATACCCTCAATGATAAAGCTGAGAATATAAATTATTATACCTCCCTTGGATTTGCATCAAAAAAGAATGGTGACACCTTTGATATTTCTAGTTTAAGCAATGCCTATACAGATGCTAATGTGGCGATGCTTGAATTCTTGACTGAAGATGAATATGCACGTATTTCTGGTCAAGAGGTAACATTGTCTGATAATGAAGCTTTGGTGTTTGAAGCCTATGGCAAACTAAGCGATACGTTTACATTGTTTGACAAAACGTATACCATAAAGGAACATCTGAAATCTTTACCAATTGATGGTTCTTATTCAGCTTTAATGATTCAGCAGTATTATATCGTAGTAAATCAAAAAGTGGTAGATGCTATCAACATATCGCAGCAAAGTGCATTTGGCAAAGAAGCAAGCACTTTTTCGTCTACTATTATGTTTGATTTGAATTGTGCAGATGATGAAAAGACTGCTATAGCAACAACTTTGTCAAGAACTATTTCGGATACAATTAGTAAAAATCCTGACAATAAATGTAGTATCTATATAGAAAATCGACAGGGAAATGAAAGAGATTTTTATGCACTTTATGGTGGTTTCTTATTTCTTGGTCTGTTCCTTGGAACTTTATTCTTAATGGCAACTGCTTTGATTATTTACTACAAGCAAATTTCAGAGGGCTATGATGACAAAGCTCGTTTTGAAATCATGCAGAAGGTTGGTATGGGTAAGGAAGAAGTGAGAGCCACCATTCGTTCACAGGTGTTAAAGGTATTTTTCTTGCCGATTATCGTAGCTGCTATTCATGTAGCTGGTGCTTTTAATATGATTACTCGTTTGTTGGCAATATTCTGTCTGACAAACATAAATCTGTTCTTAATCTGCACCATTATCACAATATTGATATTTGCGATAATCTATGCTATTGTCTATGTGCTAACTGCAAAAGTATATTATAAAATAGTAGAATAAACATATATAGCTATGAAGACTGTCAGTTCATGATGAAATGATCTGATGGTCTTTTACTTTTATTCAGGTATATTTGACAGTATATATAAATTTAATATAGAATAAGAATGGAATTTAGGATATTTGGGGGTATAAAATTGCTACATAAGTATGAATTAAACGGTTTAAACATTGTTATTGATGTGAATAGCGGCTCTGTACATGTATTTGATGAAATTGCCTATGATGTGGTTGATTTCATACAACAGCCTGTTGAAAACGCAATAAGCGGTTTAAAGGAAAAACATACAAAAGAAGAGATAATAGAAGCATATAATGAGTTAATAAAGCTTCAACAAGACGGTCAGCTTAACTCATCAGATACATATAGAGATAAGATTTTAAGTGAAAAGAAGGAAATGCATACAAAGGCACTATGTCTAAATATAGCACATGATTGTAATATCAGGTGTGGCTATTGCTTTGCATCTACTGGTGATTATCATGGTGGTAGAAAGCTTATGCCTATTGAGGTTGCCAAGGGGGCTATAGACTTTTTACTTAGTACCTCAGGCAATAGAAAGCGACTTGAGGTGGACTTCTTTGGCGGAGAGCCTTTAATGAACTTTGATGTTGTCAAAGAAACCGTAAAATATGGCAGAGAGAAGCAGAAGGAATATAATAAAAGAATTGGATTCACAATGACTACAAATGGTACTTTATTAAATGATGAGATTGAAGCTTTTATTAATGAGAATATGGATAATGTAGTAGTAAGTATAGATGGAAGAAAATCAGTAAATGATAAAATGAGAAAATTTACTGACGGTAGAGGAACCTTTGACGATATTCTACCTAAAATTAAGAGCTTGGTAGATAAAAGAGGAGATAAGAGCTATTATATAAGAGGCACTTTTACAGCCAATAATCTGGACTTTAGTGAAGATGTAATATTTCTAGCAGATCAAGGCTTCAAAGAAATATCGATTGAGCCTGTAGTAGCGGAGAAAAATAAGGCTTATGCACTTAAAGAAGAGCACTTAGCATATATTTATCAGCAGTATGATAAATTAGCGCAAAAGTATATAGAATATCAAGAGAGCGGAAAGGGTTTTAGATATTATCACTTTCTGATGGATTTAGACGGAGGTCCTTGCATTTATAAAAGAGTTACATCTTGTGGGTCAGGTGTTGAGTATTTTGCAGTGACACCTGATGGAGAACTTTATCCTTGCCATCAGTTTGTTGGAAGAGAAGAATACTTGCTGGGTAATATAAAGGATGGCATAACTAACAAAGCACTTCAGAAACAATTTGAAGAAAACACAGTTTATCATAAAGAAAAATGCTCTGATTGTTGGGCTAAGTTTTATTGCAGTGGTGGCTGTAGGGCAAATGCAGAAGCTTTCAACAATGATTTGATGGTACCATATGATATGGAATGTAAGCTACAGAAAAAGAGAATAGAGTGCGCAATAATGCTTAAGGCATATGAAGCACTTAATCAATAAAAGTTTTAACTAAAGAATATGATGTCCACTTAATTATATTTTAGTGGATATTGATTTATATTAAAAAACAGGAGGAAGAAAAATGGAGAAATTTATACCAGTAAATATGTCAAACAAGCATGTACATATTTCAAAGGAGCATTTGGAGATTTTATTTGGAGCAGGTTATGAGCTTACAAAGACAAAGGATTTATCACAGCCTGGTCAATTTGCATGTGAAGAAAAGGTTGATGTAGTAGGACCAAAGTCTACTATGAAGGGCATTAGAATACTAGGACCAACAAGACCTGAAACACAAATTGAAATTTCTGTATTTGATGCAAGAGCTCTTGGTGTTGAAGCAGTTGTTGTTGCTTCAGGAAACACTAAAGGAACTCCAGGCTGTACTATAATAGGACCAAAAGGTCAAGTGACTTTGGATAAGGGCTTGATAGTTGCAGCTAGACATATACATTTTCATACTGATGATGCACCAAAGTATGGAGTAAAGGATAAAGATATTGTAAAGGTAAGAGTTGGCAATGAAAGAGCTGTTGTATTTGAAAATGTTGTTGTAAGAGTACATCCGACTTATGCTCTCGATATGCATATAGACATCGAAGAAGGCAATGCCGCAGGTATAAAAAATGGAGAACAAGGCGAAATAATCAAATAAATTCAGGAGGCTGTTTATGGATAAGAAAACCTTAGCTTCTTATATTGATCACACAATATTAAAGGCAGATGCAGAGGAAAAGGACGTAGAAAAGCTTTGTAAGGAGGCTGCACAATATGTATTTGCATCAGTATGTGTAAATGCTGGCAATGTTAAACAAGCAGCAAAATTATTAAAGGGCAGTCAAGTAAAGGTTTGTACTGTGGTAGGATTTCCACTTGGAGCTACATTATCTTCAGTAAAAGCCTTTGAAGCAGAAGAAGCAATAAAAGACGGTGCAGCTGAGGTTGATATGGTTATAAATATTGGGGCATTAAAGTCTGGTAAGCTAGATGTAGTAGAAGCTGATATCAAAGCAGTGGCTGATGTATGCAAAAATAAAGCTTTGATGAAGGTTATTATAGAAACCTGTCTATTAACTGATGAGGAAAAGGTTACTGCCTGTCAGTTAGCTAAAAAATCAGGTGCTAACTATGTAAAGACTTCAACAGGATTTTCGACAGGCGGCGCAAAAGTTGAAGATATTATACTTATGAGGAAGACAGTAGGATCAATAATGGGAGTGAAAGCCTCAGGTGGTATCAGAGATTTAGAAACTACACTTAAGATGATAGAAGCAGGAGCTACCAGAATTGGTGCCAGTGCATCTGTAAGCATTGTAAATGATATAAAAGAATAAATCTGAAGGATTATTTAACACAATAAAGGAAGGTGACTTTTTTAAGCACCTTCCTTTATTGTTATATTTGTAGTAATTTGCTCTGTCTGCTCATCTATGGTCTCAAAGACACTAGTGTAGTCTGGACTCAATGTTTTGATAAAGCTTTGCAACCATAATGTCTTAATTTCATATAAGGGTTTAAAATACCTATCTGCATTTTGATGCTGTTCAGATTCATCCTCAGGCTTTTTAAAAATCCAATTAAGCTGTCGATTAGAAAAAGTCAGGTAATCTAAGTCCTTAATGCTTATATATAGCTCCTTTATAAGTTTTTTTATGTCATTTGAATTATATTGTGCAGTTAAGCTTTTATTGAACTTCTTACCCCATTTGATACCATTATCCTCAAAGATTCTTTTAGCATTTAATATGGCACTATCTCCAAATACATCAAACATATCAATCAAATAGTAATAAATATTTCTACTCATGGTATCCATCTTATTTACATCTTCTACAATATTGATGGGTGCTTTAATTTTTTTATAACGTTTTGGTTTAGAGATTATCCTTATGATAATGTTTCTAAACTGACTTTTATAACCCATCTTTATTTTTTTATTTAAGTCTGTGATCATATTAATTTTGAAATCTAATAAGTCTCTGTCTTCAAATATCAACATTTATTTCACCTTCTAGAATTTTTATGAGCAATTTAAAAAAGCCTGCATATAATAATATTATTTCTAAAAAAGTATCATTTATACAAGTCTTTATTTGAAACACATCCAGTAAAACAAAAATATAGCTATCTATTCATACACGTTGTATTATCTACTAACATATTATAATTATTATATATGTTGTCAAAAAAAATTATCATTCACTAAAGCAGTAGAAGCGTCTATATATTGGATTAAACAATTAACTTTATAAAATGCACAAATATTTTTGCAACATATGAATCAAGGAAAATGCTTAGTGCAAAACATATAGATGGCGAGAGGAGTTTTATAGTGGTAAAAATAACCAATAAGAAAAGACTTAGTCTGCTTCATAGCATAGAAAAGACTAGAAATTCCAGAGTGATTTCTTATATTTCCTACTCACCGATGGATGATTATGTATTAATACCTCTATATAAAAAGCTTTCTAGTATAGGTCACACAGAACGGATAGACCTTTTTTTACACAGCTATGGAGGTGTTGTGGATATACCATATAAGATAGTAAATCTAATAAGAGAGTATTGCGATTATTTTAGTGTTATAATACCTTTTGTGGCGAAAAGTGCTGCAACTATGATCGCTATAGGTGCAGACGAAATAGTAATGGGGCCAACCTCGGAGCTGGGGCCTATTGATCCTTTGGTAAAACATCCAATATATGAGGATATGTGGATACCAGTTCAATCCATACGAATGTGCATTGAGTTTATGGAGGAGAGGATAACTAAAAGTGAAGATCCTAATCTTATGGCGTCACTATTATATCCAATAGCGGATAAACTTGATCCTTGGATAATCGGGGATTATGAAAAGTTAATAAAAGCATCATATCAATATGCAGAAGCACTGTTAGAAAAGAATATGTTTAAAAATAACAAGGAGAAGGCAAGGCTTGTTACTAGAACTATGACAGAAAAATATTTTTCTCACGGCTATTGCATAAATAGACATGAGGCGAAAGAAGAGTTGGGGCTTAATGTGGTACAGGCGGAGGGAGATCTTTGGGAGATTATCTGGGCACTTTATCTTGCCTATGATGATTATATGCAGGAAAAGGACTATAGCTATATAATGGAAATTACCAATGATATAAGAGACAAGTATAAATAAAAATATAAGTATATGGATTTAATAGCACCATCAGTCATGCTTTATATAAATAGCATGGCTTTTTATTTGGCTTTTATTTGAAAATCGGTATAGTACTTGACATAGATAAGGCTAATTATATTATAATAAGCATATAACAATAAAGATTATACAAAATGGGAGGAAAAATATGAATCCAGTTGCTTTTGAGATATTTGGTCTATCTATAAGATGGTATGGGATAATTCTGTCTGTAGGAATCATGGTTGGTATTCTGCTAGCTTATTATGAAGCTAAAAGACTAGGCAGGGATCCTGAATATATTATAGACTTGGCTTTGTGGTGTATTCCAGCCGCGGTGATAGGAGCCAGAATATATTATGTTATTCTAGAGTGGGATTACTATAATGGTGATATATTGAGGATGATAAATATTAGAGAAGGCGGTTTAGCTATTCATGGAGCTTTGATTGCCGCAATACTTACAGGATATATATTTACCAGAGTAAAGAAAATTAGCTTCTTAGAAACCGCAGACATAGTTGCACCCAGTATAATCATGGGTCAGGCAATAGGCAGATGGGGAAACTTCGTAAATGGAGAGGCTCATGGAGGACTTACCAACCTACCTTGGGGCATTATTGTAGATGGTGTGAAGGTTCACCCTACTTTTCTTTATGAATCTATATGGAGTCTAGGAATATTTTTCTTTTTAACTTTCTATAAAGGTAAAAAGAAGGTAGATGGAGAGGTGTTTTTACTTTACGGAATATTATATTCTATAGGCAGGTTTTGGATTGAGGGCTTAAGAACTGACAGCTTGTGGTTTATGGGAATGAGAGCCGCTCAATTGATAAGCATAGCTATTATTATCGTATTTTCAGTATCTATGGTGCTTATTAGACGAAGAAAAAAATAGCAAAATTTTACATAATACTCATTTGTTCTTTTGAAAATGCAATAAAAATCTATTTTCAAAGCAAAAGCGAGCAATTTATGGTAAAACAGAGAAACTATGGGTATACGCCTTTAGACAAGCTTAAATAAATGTTGACGTTTTTTGTCTAATACCTATAAAATAAAAGTGGATTTTTTATTTTATGGGGGAAGTAATAGTGATATTAAGAGAAATTGAGATGTTAAGACAACAATTGCATCTACTTATTGATGAGAATGCAAGCTATGATACAATATATACAAAAAGTATTGAGCTAGACTTGCTAATAAGCAAATTCTATAATATATTAGCTATATAAATCTTATAAATGTTTGCTTCGAAATATATAGCGACTGAAAACAAAATATTTTTTTTCAAAATACAAAAGCTAAATACTTTTGTATTTTTTTATTTTTTGTGAGAAGGTGGGAAGGAATTTTAAAAGTTATATAGAATATGTCATAAAGTGGTACAAAGTGGAGCGAAGTGGAACAAATATTACAAGTGTGGTGATATAGATGTTTATCGGAGAATACAATCATTCCTTAGATCCAAAAAACAGAGTGATAATACCTGCAAAGTTTAGGGAACAGCTTGGTGATTCCTTTGTAATTACAAAGGGTTTGGATAATTGTTTGTTTGTATACTCTATAGATGAGTGGAGAGTAGTGGAGGAAAAATTAAAATCCCTTCCTATGACCAATAAAGATGCTCGTGCTTTTATTAGATTTTTCTTCGCCGGTGCCAGTGAGTGTGAGGTAGACAAACAGGGAAGAACCCTAATACCTTCAAATCTTAAAGAATATGCTGATATTGATAAGGATGTTGTTATAATTGGCGTTTCTACAAGAATAGAAATTTGGAGCCTTGAGCAATGGAATAAATTTAATGACGATGCAAATATTAGTTATGAAGATGTGGCAGAAAAAATGTCATACCTTGGAATATAACAAAAAGGGTGAAAAATATTGGAATTTGTACATATACCAGTCCTGTTCAAGGAAACAATAGAATATTTAAATGTCAGGCCAGGTGGGGTATATGTTGATTGCACCTTAGGCGGCGCAGGACATTCTTTTGAGATAATAAAAAGAATGCAGCCAGACGGAGTGTTGATTGGCATAGACCAAGACCAGGATGCAATAGATGCAGCAAGTCAAAAGCTTGTGGAATACAAGGATAGCATAATCATAGTTAAGGATAACTTCAGAAATATAAAAAACATTATACATAATGCCGGTTTTGATAAGGTAGACGGAATTTTGATGGATATAGGGGTTTCCTCTCACCAGATAGATGAAGAGGAAAGAGGGTTTAGCTATATGCATGACGGTCTTTTGGATATGCGTATGGATTTATCAAAAGGGGTAACTGCAGGAGAATTGTTAAACAATGCAAGCCAGCAGGAGTTAAAGAGAATAATAAGGGACTATGGCGAAGAAAAATGGGCCGACAGGGTAGCAAAGTTCATCTGTGATGAGAGACAGAAATATAAGATAGAAACTACCTTTCAATTGGTAGATATAATAAAAATGGCGATACCAGCAGCAGCAAGGAGAGAAGGAGGACACCCTGCAAAACGTACCTTCCAAGCTCTAAGGATTGCAGTCAATGACGAACTAGACGTGCTTGAAGCAGCATTAAAGGATGCAGTAGAGCTTTTAAGGGATGGCGGAAGAGTAGCGGTTATAACATTTCATTCCTTAGAGGATAGAATAGTAAAAAGTATATTCAATCAACTAGAACGTCCTTGCACATGCCCACCCAAAATACCCATATGTGTATGTGGTAAGGAGCCCATGGTTAAAGTACTTACAAGAAAACCTGTTACAGCTATGGAGACTGAGCTGGAAATAAACTCTAGATCGAAGAGTGCTAAGCTTAGAGTAGCAGAAAGAGTAGGTTCTAAAAAACTTTAGGAGGAATAAAATTGGTAGTAGCAGATAACAGAGCATATGACTACAATAGTTATGAATATTTAGAACAATCGAAGCAAGATAAGAAACTTCCTAAGAAGAATCGAAGAAAGAAGCCAAAGAATAGGGTTAATATATTGAATATCGCATTTGTTTTTGGTTTATGTATATTTATTATTTCTAGATATGCATATATAGCAGAAATTAATTTTGATAATAAAGAGCTTGATAAGAATATAAAACAAGCACAAACAGAAAATACCGATCTTAACGTACAGCTTATGAAGTCAGTTAACCTAGAAAACTTAGAGCAGGTAGCTATAGGAAAGCTGAATATGCAGTATCCTGATGTTATGAATCAAATAGTGTATGTACAAGTGCAGGAGACTAACACAGATGTAGCTGCAAACAGTGATTATCATGGAGTAGAAGATGTAGAGGAAAACAAGTATTTGGTCAGTACAAAGCAAGCGATTACTAACATATTAAAAATACTTGACTAAAGCTTTATAATTCATTCTTATAGGTGGTGTTTTGATTTGGCAAATGTTAAGATAAAAGTTAAGAAAAGACTGTTGTTTCTTTTGATAATATTTACATTAGTTTTTGTGGGGTTAACTGGACGCTTGGCATTTATACAAATTGTCAATAGCGGTGAGTATCAGAAGAAAGCTATGGAACAATGGACAAGAGATATAAAAATTCCCTCTAAAAGAGGGATTATTTATGACCGAAATGGTAAAGAACTTGCGATAAGTGCCACAGCTTATGAAATCATAGTATGTCCTGTAGAGGTTAAGGATAAAGAAGCAGTAGCAACAGCTTTGTCAGAAGCACTTGAGATGGATAAGGCGACAGTATTGGAAAAGGTAAACAAGAATCAAGCAACTGTAGTCATTAAGAAGAATGTTGATGCAGAGATTGTAAAGGCATTAAGAGAGAAGGAATTAGAAGGCATATTATATAATGAAGGCAGCAAAAGGTTTTATCCTCAAAGGAACTTCGCTTCTTATGTATTAGGCTTTACCAGTGTAGACAATTTAGGACAAGAGGGAATAGAAAAAACCTTTGACAAGTATCTAAGTGGGTTCCCTGGGAGAAACATAAGAATGACAGATGCCCTCGGTCAAGAGCTCCCTGAAAGTGATAGCAAGTACTATGAAGCTCAGGATGGATTAAACCTTGTACTTACAGTAGATGAAGTAATACAGCATTTTGCCGAGAAGGCAGTAGAAAACGCCTATATAGAACAAAAGGCAAAAAGGGTTACTGCAATAGTTATGGATCCAAAGACTGGCGATGTATTGGCAATGGCTGTTAAGGGCGATTATGATAACAATGAGCCCAGAAAAGCACCTGAAGAATTGACAGATACATGGGATACTTTAACCACTGACCAGCAGTACAATGAATTACTTAAGACATGGAGAAATCCTGCTGTGTCAGATACCTTTGAGCCTGGTTCTACTTTCAAGATTATTACAACTGCGGCAGGCTTGGAGGAGAAGGTGGTAAGCCCTACGGATAGATTTTATTGCAGTGGTACTATAACTATAGCTGGAAAGAAGCTTAAGTGCTGGAAAAGCTATAATCCGCATGGCAGCGAGAGCTTTGTGGAAGGGGTACAGAACTCCTGTAATCCTGTATTTATTGAAGTAGGTCAGTTATTAGGAAAGGAAAAATTCTATAAATATATAAAAGCCTTTGGTTTTGGAGAGCCTACAAATATTAAGCTTCTTGGTGAAGCATCAGGTATCTTATATAAGCCAAGCCAAATGGGACCTGTAGAGTTAGCGACAATATCCTTTGGTCAAGGTATAGCGGTAACTCCTATACAGCTTGTTACTGCAGTATCGGCGGCAGTAAATGATGGATATCTTATGGAGCCTAGAATAGCTAAGCAGCTAGTTGATAATGAAGGCAATATAGTACATGAGTTTCAACCTAAGGTTGTAAGGCAAGTAATATCTAATGAAACCTCAGCATTAACAAGAGAAATCCTAGAATCAGTTGTTGCAGACGGTACAGGTAAGAGCGCATATGTGCCTGGCTATAGAGTAGGTGGTAAAACTGGTACAGCACAAAAGGCAGCGAATGGAGTCTATTTATCAGGAAAATATATAGCATCCTTTGTAGGCTTTGCTCCTGCTAATGATCCGAAGGTTGTAGTGCTGGTAGTAATTGATGAGCCTAATGGATTTAGCCACTTCGGTGGTCAAATTGCTGGCCCAGTAGTTAAGAGTATTATATCTGATACATTAAGATATCTTGATGTAAAACCTCAATATACCGCAGATGAGCTTGCACTTATGCAAAAACCACAGGTACAGGTTCCTGAGCTGCGAAATATGGCTTATAAGGATGCATTAAAGCTACTGAATAAAATTAAGCTGAATGCTCAATTAGAAAGTGGAGAAGGAGAAAGCAACTTAAACTCTCTTATAGTTAATCAGGTGCCAAAGCCGGGAGCTAAAATAAATGAGGGCGGAAATGTAATTCTATATGTTAAGACACAGTAGCAGATATAAAAACAAATTGGGCAACGAAATTAAAGCTGATTTAATTTCAGTTGCCTTTTTGTAAAGATTGGAGCATAATTAATAGATGTATGCCTGATATAAGGTTATATTTACCATAAATATGTATAAACTAAAAATATATGAAGACTTACTATTATATAGGATACGTTGAAATACTTTTAATATATGAGGAGGAATATAATGAAGCTTGTTGATGTAATACGAGACGTTGATATAATCTCAAGTTATGGCGTAAGCTCGGTCGAAATTAAAGATGTTGTATATGATTCCAGAAAGGTGATGCCTGGAAGCTTATTCATATGCATAACAGGATTTAAAATGGATGGACACGCCTATATAGATGAAGCAGTAGCCAAAGGTGCTGTTGCTGTACTTGTACAGAATGATATCCAAAAGGACGAAATATCAATTATTAAAGTTAAAGATACTAGAAAAGCGATGTCAACTGTAGCGAGCAATTTTTATGGAAAACCTACAGAAAAGATAAAGCTTATAGGTATCACAGGTACCAATGGTAAGACAACAACTACATATCTAATAAGCTCAATTTTGGAGCACGCAAATAAGACGGCAGGTACAATAGGTACTATATCTGTTAAAATTGGGAAGGAAGAGATTGCTTCTAGTAGAACTACCCCCGAATCTTTAGATTTACAACAGCTTTTTTGTGATATGGTGAACAAAAAGATTGAATACTCAGTTATGGAGGTATCCTCCCATGCTTTAGAGCTGGGAAGGGTGGATGATTGTAACTTTGGAATAGGAATATTTACCAATCTGACACAGGATCACTTAGATTATCATAAGAATTTTGATAATTATCGAGAAGCCAAAAAAAAGCTTTTCTATAAAACCAGTCGCTGGAATATAATCAATATAGATGATAGTCATGGTAGAATAATAGCAGAAGAAATAAAGAGCCTTAATACTACTCTAATAACATATGGGATTGATAATAATGCCGATATAATGGCAAAAAATATAGAAATAGATGCAAAAGGTATAAAGTTTACTTTAGTTACACCAAGCTATAGCATCGATATTCAAAACAAAATACCCGGTAAGTTTAGTGTCTACAACTGCTTAGCAGCAGCATCTGCAGCTTATGTGGAAGGAATAGATAAGGACATAATACGAGATGGTATATATAATCTTAGTAAAGTTCCGGGAAGATCTGAGGTAGTAAATATAGATAAGCCATATACAGTGATGATTGATTATGCTCACAGTCCTGATGGCTTAGAGAACATACTAAAATCCATAAGACAATATGTAAAAGGAAGAATAATTACTGTCTTTGGCTGCGGTGGTGACAGAGAAACATTAAAAAGACCAATAATGGGAGAAACAGCAGGCAGACTCTCAG
This sequence comes from uncultured Clostridia bacterium, assembly GCA_942492835.1. Lineage (GTDB taxonomy): Bacteria > Bacillota > Clostridia > Lutisporales > Lutisporaceae > GWB2-37-7. The sequence continues at coordinate 3,715,045 of OW818645.1, forward strand.
ACTATTGCATTATTACCTCTGATAATCCTAGAAGCGAAGAACCGATTAGTATAATAAGACAGGTAGAAGAGGGCATGAGAAACACAGATTGTGATTATATTTGTATAGAAAATAGAAAAGATGGAATAAAATATGCTTTGACCATTGCAAATAAGGATGATATTGTTTTACTGGCAGGAAAAGGTCATGAAACCTATCAAGTTCTAAAGGAAGGTACAATACACTTTGATGAAAAGGAAATTGTGAGAGAACTTATAAGGGAGGAAGTATAATGGAGAGGTTAGGCATAGAAGAAGTGATTCATGCCTGTGAAGCTACCCCATTTAATTGTAGTAATATACCTTATATAACAGGTATAGCAACAGACAGCAGAAAACTCAAAAAAGGAGATATGTTTGTAGCTATTAAGGGAGAAAGGTTTGATGGACATGAGTATGCCGAGGATGCCATAAAAGACGGTGCTGCTATTGTATTATCAGAGGAGAAGCTAAAAATAGATATACCTTATATTCTAGTAAAAGATACAATAAAAGCTTTACATAAGCTTGCTAAGTATTATAAAAACAAGTTTCAAATTCCTTTTATAGCAATAACAGGCAGCTCAGGGAAGACTACAACGAAGGATATGGTAGCTTCTGTGCTGTCAGAGAAATATAAGGTGTTAAAAACCAAGGGAAATTTCAATAATGCTATAGGCTTACCCTTGACCTTATTTGATTTAGAGCATAGCCATGAGATTTGTGTTTTAGAGATGGGTATGAACAGTCTAGGTGAAATTGAGATGTTAGCTGAAATAGCGATGCCTGAGACTGGAATTATTACAAATGTAGGGACAGCACATATTGAAAAGCTGAAATCACGAGAAAATATTTTGAAGGCTAAATTGGAGATGTTTACATGTTTTAATGAAAGCAATACGGCTGTAATAAACGGTGACAATGATTTGCTACAGCAGATAAGTGATAAGCCTTACAAGATATTGAGATATGGTTTAAATGATGGTAATGACTGTAAAGCAGTAAATATTGTTGAAAAGGGTGAGGAAGGTATTGATTTTGAGGTTATATATCAGAATCAAAAAGAGAGATATCATGTTCCTATACCCGGTATGCATAATGTTTACAATGCTTTGTCTGCAATTTGTATAGGAAGATTATATGGACTATCTAGTAGTCAAATATATGATGGACTAATAAATTTTAAGCCTTCTAAAATGAGAATGGAAATCTTTCTGGGGAAGCAGAATATCAAAGTAATAAATGATGTTTATAATGCAAACCCTGATTCTGTGATGGCAGCCATCGGTGCTCTGGCAAGTATGAAGGTACCCGGAAGAAAGATATGTATATTAGGTGATATGTTGGAGCTTGGAGATTACTCTAAAGAGGGACATGAAAAGGTTGGAATATTTGCAGCAGAGAACAAAATGGATTTAGTAGTAGCTGTAGGGCAGATGTCCACTGCTATAGTAAATGGTGCTGGCATGTCAAAAGGCGGTAGAATTAAACTTTATAGCTTTAGCACAAATCAAGAGGTTATAGACAATATGAAAAGCATTATTAGATCAAATGATACAATTTTGATAAAGGGCTCAAGAGGTATGCATATGGAGAATATTGTAGAGAGCCTACGTGAGGAGAGATAGAACAAATGATAGATTATTTTAATGGTCAATACAACATATATTTTATTAGCATAATATCAGCTTTTGTAATTGCATTAGCATTAGGTCCAATAATAATCCCGATTTTATCCAGACTGAACTTTGGTCAAACAATCAGAACGGAAGGTCCGCAAAGCCACCAAAAGAAGTTTGGTACTCCAGCTATGGGGGGATTTATATTCCTTATAGCTACAGCAATAGTGGCTTTAGCTTTCTCAAGAGATAAGGATATGCTGCTTGTACTTATTAGTACCTTCCTTTTTGGACTTATTGGCTTTGCTGATGACTATATAAAGAAAATCAAGAAAAGATCTTTGGGGCTTAGAGCTTATCAAAAGATAATTGCACAACTGGTTGTAGCATTTCTCATTACTTATGTAGCCTCGGGAGTAAGTCAAGTAGGTACAGGCGTTTTAGTACCATTTACTCATAAATTTTGGGATTTAGGAATTATGTACATACCTATTACAATATTTATAATAATCGGTACTGTAAATAGTGTAAACCTTACTGATGGTTTAGATGGCTTGGCAGGCGGCGTAACAGTGGTTGTTCTGGGCTTTTTCTCAGTGGTAACACTAGCTAGTAAACAACTTGGATTGCTTGTGTTTTGTGGAGCATTGATAGGAGCTCTACTGGGCTTCTTAAGGTTTAACTCTCATCCTGCTCAGGTATTTATGGGAGACACAGGTTCCTTAGCATTGGGAGGTGCTGTGGTATCCTTGGCAGTGGTTACAAAGCTTCCTGTTTTCTTAGTAATTGTTGGAGCTGTATATGTAGCAGAAGCAGTTTCAGATATATTACAAGTGGTATATTTTAAGGCTACCGGCGGTAAAAGAATATTTAAGATGGCTCCTTTGCATCATCACTTTGAGCTATCGGGCTGGGCGGAATCAAAGATAGTTTCGATATTCATAATAGTTACAATTATATTATGCTTAATTGGACTATTAGCAATATAACCTACTTTACATTACAGCAATGCATCAAAATATTGAGAGGATGATTATTATGCAGATCAAAGATAAAAGAGTTTTAGTTATTGGAGCAGCAGTAACAGGAGTGCCAGTAGTAAATCAACTTTACAAAATGGGTGCAAAAATAACCTTAAATGATAAAAAATCAAATTTAGAGATAGAGGAAATGCTTAAAGAGATAAATCCTAAAGATATAAATATTGTAGGTGGAGAGCATCCAATTGAATTGGCAGAGCAAGCTGATTTAGTGGTGGTAAGCCCAGGAATCCCATTGGAGCTGCCTATTATAGCTAGAGCAAAAGAGCTAGGCAAGGAGGTAATTGGAGACATAGAGCTTGCCTATAGACTGACCAATACCCCTATTGCTGCAATAACAGGAACAAACGGAAAAACAACTACAACAGCACTGCTTGGAGAAATAATGAAGGAAAGCGGCAGACAAACCTTTGTAACAGGCAATATTGGACTTACTATGATAACAGAGGTGGATAAAGCAAAGCCTGAGGATATATTCGTTTTGGAAACAAGCAGCTTTCAACTTGATACAACTATTGACTTCAAACCAACAATCTCAGCAATACTGAACATAACACCAGATCATTTAGATAGACATAAAACCTATGAAAATTATATAAATGCAAAATGCAAGGTATTTGCTAATCAAGGACAAGGCGATTATGCAATACTGAACAAGGGTGATGAGGAAACATATAAAATTGCAAATAGAGTTTTATGCAAGCTTCTTTTCTTTAGCCGTAAGGAAATCCTTGAAGAGGGTGCCTTTGTAGAAGATGGAATGATTGTAATAAAACTTGGAGATAAAACGGAAAGAATAATAAAAACAGAAGAAATTTATATACCTGGTCCTCATAACATTGAGAATGCTTTGGCGGCTTCATTGATGGCATATTGCTTAGGTGTTACGCCAGAGGTTATTAGTAAGGTATTAAAGGAATTTAGGGGAGTAGAACATCGTATAGAATATGTAGATGAAATTAATGGTGTCACATACTACAATGATTCAAAGGGTACAAATGTAGATGCCTCCAAAGTAGCAGTACTTGCTATGGAAAGACCTATTGTACTAATAGCAGGAGGCTATGATAAAGGCAGCGAATATGATGATTTTATAGAAACCTTTGAAGGCAGAGTAAAGGATATGGTCTTAATAGGAAAAACAGCGGATAAAATTGAGCAAACTGCAAAAAGGCACGGTTTTAATGCTATTCATAGAGCTGAATCTATAGAAGTAGCAGTAAGCCTATGCAGTAAGCTTGCTAGTGAAGGAGATTGCGTCTTGCTGTCACCTGCTTGTGCAAGCTGGGGAATGTTCGAAAATTATGAAGAGAGAGGAAGAATATTTAAGAGTCTTGTTAAAGGCTTAAGGGGGATAGGTTAATGCCTGTAAAAAAAAGCAATAACATGGACTTTACACTTATGATAACAGTGCTAATATTGCTTGCTATCGGGGTATCAATGGTATTTAGTGCAAGCTCAATATCATCACAATTTAAGCATGATGATCAGTATTTTTTCTTAAAGTCACAAGGAGCCTATGCTATTTTAGGTATAATAGTTATGCTGGTTATAAGCAAAGTGAATTATAAGATATTAGGTCAGCTTGCACCTTTGATGGTTGTAGTTAGTTTTGTGTTGCTACTGCTTGTATTTGTACCAGGAATAGGTTTAAAGCTAAACGGTGCTAGCAGATGGTTAGACTTGGGTATTACGACTATGCAGCCTTCGGAGTTTGCTAAGTTTGCACTTGTGCTTTTTATGGCAAAAAGTATTAGCCAAAAAAAGGATAAGATAAAAAGTTTTACTCAAGGGGTATTGCCATATATTTTGCTGATGGGAGCTTATTGTATATTAATAGTGTTAGAGCCTAACAAAAGTATGGCAATAATATTTGTGTTGCTTACCTTTTCTGTGCTTTTCTCAGCAGGTGCAAAGTTATGGCACCTTGCTATATGGGGATTGCCGATTATACCAGCAGGAATATATATTATAAAAAGAGAGCAGTATAGCTTATCTAGAATTACTAGCTATTTGGATCCTTGGGCAGATCAGTATAAAACAGGGTATCAAGCTATTCAATCTCTACTGGCGCTAGGATCGGGAGGTATATTTGGTTTAGGCTTAGGAAACAGCAGGCAGAAGTTTTTCTATATACCTGAGCCGCAGAATGATTTTATTTTCTCAATAATTGGAGAAGAACTAGGCTTTATAGGAACCACGACAATTATACTACTGTTCTTGCTGCTTATTTGGAGAGGTATAAGAATTGCTTTGCAGAGCCCGGACACCTTTGGCTGTTTACTTGCTACAGGAATAGTCAGCATGATAGGTATTCAGGTTGCATTAAATATAGCAGTAGCTACAGTTTCGATTCCAACTACTGGCGTATCACTGCCCTTCATAAGTGCAGGAGGTACTTCACTATTGTTCATAATGGCGAACATGGGAATATTATTAAACATTTCAAGAAATATAAAAACTATTAGGAGCTGATTGCTTTGAGAGCGATATTAACTGGAGGCGGGACTGGTGGACATATTTATCCCGCTGTCTCAATTGCAAGAGAAATACAGAGAAGATATAAGGATGCAGAAATCATTTTTGTAGGTACAGAAAAGGGATTAGAGTCCCAAATTGTACCCAAAGAAGGATTTGAGCTAAAGACTATTACAGTTAGAGGTTTTGAACGAAAGCTAACCTTGAAAAACCTAGTAGCAGTTAAGGAAGCAGTTTTTAGTTTTGCAGATGCGAGAAAAATAATTAAGGATTACAAGCCTGATATAGTAATAGGCACTGGTGGATATGTCTGTGGTACTGTTATGCTATCTGCGGCACTGATGGGTATACCTACAGTTATACATGAATCCAATGCTTTTGCAGGACTAACAAATAAGATATTATTTAGATTCATTGATAAAATTGCATTGAATTTTGAAGAAGCTGTGAAGTATTTTAACAATCCCAAAAAGGTTGTTGTAACTGGTAATCCAATAAGAAATGATATATTTGATATTACAAAGCATGATGGGATGCAGGAGTTGGGCTTTGATGAGAGCATACCTCTGATACTTGTTACAGGAGGCAGCAGAGGTGCTAGAAAAATAAATCAAAGTGTACTTTCACTTGCAGAATACTGCTGCAAGACTGGAAGGCTGCAACTGCTTCATATGACAGGAGATACACAGTATCAAGCAATACTGCAAAGCTATAAAGATAAGAACATACCTACAGACTCGTCATACATAAGAGTTGTGCCTTATCTTTACAATATGCCTTATGCTTTGGCGGCAAGCGACTTGATTATAAATAGATGTGGTGCTATGACATTGTCGGAAATCACAGCTCTAGGAAAACCTTCAGTATTAATACCTTATCCCTATGCAGCCGACAACCATCAGGAGTATAATGCAAGAGCCTTAGAGAAAAAAGGAGCGGCTGTGGTGATAATTGAAAAAGATTTAACTGAAGATAAGTTAAAGGATACTGTATTGGAGCTTTTTGAAAATAAACAAAGATTAGATAACATGGCTGCAAACAGTAAGAAACTTAGTATAAAGAATGCAGCAGAAAAAATTGGTGAGATTATATCAAAGCTACTAAGTTCTAAAGTAATAAAATAAATAATATATAATAAAGTACCTGTTTATCGGGTACTTTATCTTTTTAACTGTAACACCTTTTATATAACCGCATAATATATTAATATGATTGATAAACGGCTTCCTGGGGGTGTGAAATTTTAATGGATAGGTTCGTAATAAACGGAGGTAATAGGATTGAGGGTGAAATAAAGATAGATGGAGCTAAAAATTCAGTGCTTCCAATATTAGCAGCGACTATTATTAATGGAGGAGAGTCAATAATTCATAATGTGCCTGATCTAAAGGATGTTGAGACTTTATCAGGAGTATTAAAAAGCATAGGCTGTAAATGTTTTTTTGAAAATAATACAATGATGATTAAATCGGATAATTTGCTAGATATTAACATACCGGAAAAGCCTGTAAGAGAAATGCGCTCATCTATAATTCTGTTGGGGGCAATGATTGCTAGATGCGGTCAGGCAAAAATTAGCTATCCGGGGGGATGTGAACTTGGTCCTAGGCCAATAGATTTACATTTGACAGGTTTAAAGAAGTTAGGGGCTCATATTACGGAGTCTCATGGGTACATTTATTGTGAATGCAGTAAACTTGTTGGTGCAGAAATTCACCTTGATTACCCCAGTGTGGGAGCAACAGAAAATATAATGCTTGCTGCAGTAGCTGCAAAGGGAACAACAATTATTTACAATGCAGCCAAAGAGCCTGAAATAGACGACTTACAGGACTTCCTGAATAAAATGGGAGCAAAGATAAGTGGTGCAGGCAGCAGTACTATAAGAATTGATGGAGTTTTTGCATTTGGAAATGTTGAGCATAAGATTATATCTGACAGGATTGTAGCAGGCACTTTTATGGCAGCAGCTGCAATTACTGGAGGCAGTTTGGTTATTGATGATATAAATAATCAGCATGTCCGTCCAGTTATTGCAAAACTAACTGAAAGCGGCTGCTTGATAAAAGAGTATGAAAATAAACTGCATATTTCTAACCCAAATAGACGTTTAAAGGCTATAGAGGTTATAAAAACCCTTCCCTATCCCGGTTTTCCTACAGATATGCAGGCGCAAATGATGGCTGTTACTTCTATTGCAAAGGGAACAAGTGTATTTATTGAGACAGTATTTGATAGTCGCTATAAACAAGCAGAAGAATTAATTAAAATGGGAGCGAATATTAGGATAGATAGTAGGACAGCAGTGGTAAAAGGTGTTAAGAAACTGACTGGAGCTAAGGTTACGGCTAGGGATTTAAGAGGCGGAGCAGCTCTAGTTCTTGCAGGTCTAGCTGCAGAGGGAACTACAATGATTGATAATATAAAGACTCACATTGATAGAGGCTATGATAAACTAGAGATTAAGTTAAAAAAGATTGGCGCAGATATTCAAAGAGTGAATATTTAATGGTATAATATATAAGTTAAGTAAATATATCGCACTAAACAGTTTAAACTTATAAAATTCTCTTTCTTAAAATTGAAGGAAGAGTAAATTTTTTGGGGTTATATTGTACAAGCAAGAGGTGAAGGTATGAGAAGAATCTTTAAGTACATATTATATATAGTACTAATAATTTTTTGTATTGCTTTTTTGTTGACTTCAAATTTTTTCAACATAAAGACTATTAATGTAACAGGAAACGTAAGAGTAAGTCAGCAAGAGATCATTAGACTTTCTGGTTTGAACTACGAGCAAAATATATTTAGAATTAATACTAAGCATACTATGAAGAGTATTTTTCAAAATCCCTATATTAAGAAAATTAAAATAGACAGAGCTTTACCCAATGTTATAAATATTGTTATAATAGAAAGAGAACCACTAGTACTAGTGCCATATGTTGGCTCATATTTATTTGTAGACCAAGAGGGCATAGTAGTAGAGATAAATAGCTCAATAAAAGATTTAAAGCTCCCAATTATTAACGGGCTTAAGTTTAATACTTTTAAGCTTGGAGAAGAAATAAAGTTGGAAAATAAACAACATCTAGAAACCATAGTAAAGCTAATAAATGAGATAACAAATACTGGCATAAATGAAGAGATATCAGAAATAAATGCAGAGGATATCTTAAATATTAAGCTTATAACAAAAAATGGTATTAAGGTAAATTTAGGGGATGCTAGTGATATAGAAAATAAGCTTCCTCTTGCAAAGGCTATTATACAAGATTTAAATAAGAAGAAACTAAAAGGTACAGTAGAAATGGGACACAAGGGTAATCCATTTTTTAGATCCGAATAAAATTTTAAGTGCAATATATTGGAGGTAGCATATGAAGAACTATAAATTTCAACTTGCATTAGCTTTAGTATGTGTTGTATTAGGATTAATGATTTCCATACAGTTTAAGACAGTTAAGACAGGAGTAGGACCTGTATCGGAAAATAGAGCAAGAGAGCTTGCTTCACAGCTAAAAAAGGTTAAGGAAGAAAGAGATACACTTTTAACACTTAAAAATGATTATGAGAAAAAAATTAGGGGTTATGAAGAACAGGCATCAAATGGCAGTGTATCTGCTCAGATGCTCAAGAATGAGCTGGACGATGCTAGAATTATTGCAGGACTTGAAGATGTATATGGACCGGGTATTACAGTTACCTTGGATGATTTGAAATTCGCTGAAACCTATAATTATTCACTAATATCACATGAGATGCTGCTACGACTTGTTAATGAGCTAAATGCGGCAGGCGCTGAAGCAATATCAATAAATGATCAAAGAATAGTATCAACAACAGAGATAATACTAGCAGGAGCTCATATCAACATAAATACTGTAGAATTTGCCCCTCCTTTTGTTGTTAAGGCAATTGGAGATCCAAAAACTCTGGAAGGCGCTATTATGATGAGAAGTGGTATTGTTGAAGATATACAAATTAATGATATTGATGTTTCTGTAGTTCAGGAGCAAAAAATTACTGTGCTTAAATATAATGGTGTATTGGAAAAGAAATACGCAGAGGTAGTTAGAGAGGGTGAATCTCAATAAATGAAAAAAAAGCAATCTATATATTATTTTTTCATTATTGCCATTTTTACAGGTTATTTTTTATCGGTTCAGCTAAGATCTAATATAACAATTTCTCAGGGTATTGTTACTATACCTAAGATTCTAGAAATGAAGAATGAAATAGAAAATGTTAAAAAGGAAAGTCATAATCTTGCAAGCTCTATAAATGAAGCAAAGCTTAAGTTGAAAAGCTATGAAGATAACATTGAAAAAGGTGAGGGTATATACAAAAATATGGAGCAGGAGCTTATCTCAGCAAAGGCTAATTCAGATTATGAGAAAATGGAAGGTCCCGGTATAATTATTAGTATGAATGACAGTGTGAATGAGGTGGGTGAAGATGAGGACCTTAACTGGTTTTTAATTCACGACAGAGATATACTGGAAATTATAAATGAACTTAGAGCAGCAGGTGCTGAAGCCATATCAATAAATGATGAAAGAATAACAGCAACTTCGAATATAAGATGTGGTGGTCCTACTATAAATATTGATGGCAAAAGGCATGCTGTACCCTTTATAATAAAAGCAATAGGGAATCCTAAAATTTTAGAAGCAAGTGCCACTGCTCCTGTTGGTTATATAGACCTTATGGAGTATTATGGTATAAGAATTAATATACAGAAGGTTGAGAGACTAACTATAAATGCTTATGATGGTAAATATAAACTTAATTATCAGAAAAAATAGAGGGTGGTGAATAGATTGATAATTCCTATAGTCGGATTACTTATAGGTGTTTTGCTTGGCTTTTTTCTTCCTATGTCAATACCTGTTCAATATTCAACTTATATGTCTGTTGCCATTTTGGCAGCCTTAGACTCAGTATTTGGTGGAATCAGGTCCAGCATGGAGAAAACATTTGATATTAAGATATTTATATCTGGTTTTTTTGGCAATGCAATATTAGCAGCGATTCTTACATATATGGGAGACCAACTGGGTGTACCAATGTACTATGCTGCAATATTTGCTTTTGGAGTAAGATTATTTCAAAACTTTGCTATTATCAGAAGATATATATTTGGTTCTCATAATAAATAGAGAAACTTTTATAAAAGGCATTAATTTTTGAAAAAAATTTCTTAAAAATAGAGGGAATTAAACATTTGTGTTGAATTTTTTATATGTTATTGTGTAATTGATTTTATGTTTATATAAACAGTTATTTAGGGAGGTTATATTGTGCTAGAATTCGATATTGATGTAAACCCTGTCGCGTCAATAAAAGTAGTAGGTGTTGGTGGTGCAGGTAATAACGCAGTTAATAGAATGATTACTTCAGGTTTAAGAGGAGTAGAATTTTACGCTATAAATACTGATAAGCAGGCCTTGTATTTATCACAAGCACCAAATAAAATTCAGATTGGTGAGAAGCTAACAAAAGGATTAGGAGCTGGTGCCAATCCTGATATGGGAAAAAAGGCAGCAGAAGAAAGCCATGAAGATATAAAGAAAATACTTGAGGGAGCTGATCTTGTCTTTATAACTGCCGGAATGGGCGGTGGAACAGGCACAGGTGCGGCGCCTGTAGTAGCGCAAATTGCAAAAGAATTAGGCATTCTTACAGTAGGGGTTGTTACAAGACCTTTCGGATTTGAAGGAAAGGTTAGAAAGATGCAAGCAGAAAGAGGTCTTGCAGATTTAAAGGACAAGGTAGATACCTTGGTTACAATTCCAAATGATAGATTACTACAAATAGTTGATAGAAAAGCTTCCATTATGGATGCATTTCGTATAGCAGATGATATATTAAGACAAGGTGTTCAAGGTATATCTGATCTTATAGCGGTACCAGGACTTGTAAATCTTGACTTTGCAGACGTAAGAACAATTATGCTTAGCAAAGGTCTTGCACACATGGGTATAGGTAAAGCAAATGGCGAAAAGAGAAGTTCAGAAGCTGTGAAACAAGCAATTCACAGTCCGCTTCTTGAAACCTCTATAGAAGGTGCTAAGAGCGTATTATTGAATATTACAGGTGGTACAGATTTAGGTATTTTTGAGGTTAATGAAGCTGCTGATCTTGTATTCCAGTCAGCTGACCCTGATGCAAACATCATATTTGGTGCTGTAATTGACGAAAATATGAAGGATGAGATAAGAATAACAGTTATAGCAACAGGTTTTGATGAAAACAGACCCTTTGCATTACCTGAAGAAAAGCTAGAAGTGAATCAAGAAAACGGAGAAAAAAAATTGGAAGCTTCAAAAAGTGGGTATAGAGATGATGATATTGATATCCCTACTTTCCTAAGAAACAAGTTAAAATAAGTAAATAAGCCGGCGTAAGCCGGTTTTTTGTTAGGCTTCATTGAAATATTAATATTTCAATGAAGCCTTTCTTGTCGTTTTTTGACTTTTACATTTTTTTATTCGACTTCCAATTATGACATGAATTTCATAATAATTTATATATAATTACTATATAGATGTGCTACTTATAGAGCTGATAACGATAAAAAGGATGTTTGCTATGGAAACTTATGTTTATGGTGATATCATTTTGCTGGAAAACCTTGTTATGAACTTTATCATATTATGGTGTACAGCAAAGCTGCTAAAGCATAAAAGCTCATGGCTCATGCTTCTTATTGCTTCTTTGCTTGGAGCGATATATTCTCTCGGCTCATATTTCCCAGATTTCAAATCACTTTATACTCCAGGAATGAAGGTTGTATTCTCTCTAATTATTATAATATGTGCGTACCTACCAAAAGATATAAGGAATTTTGCAAAGCTTATAGGAGTATTCTATGTCATTTCCTTTGTATTTGGAGGAGCAGCTTTTGGCTTGTTTTATTTCCTTAATGGCTTAAAGCACATAAGATATGGCGTATTCTATATCCAAGACTTTCCTGTAAAAATATTGGTTATTTCAATAATTATTGCGTATTTTTCAGTTAAGTACTGCTGGGGAATTATACAATACAGAGTGAAAAGAGAGAGAATCATTACAGAAATAAATATACTTTTGGATGATAGAAAAGCTGTACTTACAGCTTTAGTTGACACTGGGAATTCTCTTAGTGAACCAATTTCTAAGGCACCTGTGTTAGTAGCTGAATATTCATCTATAAAGGAGTTACTACCCAAGGATGTACAAAAAATTTATGAAGAAGGTAATCAAAATGATTTTAATGTAATCGCTAATATAATGGCAAATTCAGAGCTAGTAACTAGATTTAGAGTTATACCCTTCAAATCATTGGGCAAGGATAATGGGATGCTTCTTGGATTTAAGCCTGATGAAGTACAGTTTATAGAGAACAACAATACACAGAATATCAAAAATATTATAATTGGTATTTATAATAAAAAGCTTTCTGCCAGTGGTGAATACAGTGCATTAATACATCCTGATATTTTAAATGTGTAAAACATATAAAAGGGGGAAAACATATGCGAAGACTAATAAAAAAGTTAAAACTAATCAAAAGAATAATTTCAATTAAGATACTTCGATACTTTAATTTATATAATGATACATATGTGCATTATATTGGAGGTAGTGAGGCTTTACCTCCACCTTTGGAAAATGATGAAGAAAGTTATTTACTGTCTAGAATTAAAGATGATGAAGATGTAGTAAGAGCAATTTTGATAGAGAGAAACCTTAGATTAGTGGTATATATTGCACGAAAGTTTGAAAATACAGGAGTAGGGGTAGAAGATTTAGTTTCTATAGGTACAATAGGACTTATAAAAGCTGTGAACACCTTTGATCCAGATAAAAAAATAAAACTAGCTACTTATGCTTCAAGGTGTATAGAAAATGAAATTTTGATGTATCTTAGGAGAAATAATAAGGTAAAAACTGAAATATCCTTTGATGAACCTCTAAACATTGACTGGGACGGAAATGAACTATTACTATCAGATATTTTGGGTACAGAGAATGATATAATATATAGATTTTTAGAGGATGAAATAGACAAACAACTACTTTCCTTGGCGCTAAAGAAGCTGTCAGAGAGAGAAAAAAGAATAATGGAGTTGCGGTTTGGTCTAAATGATGGAGTAGAAAAGACTCAAAAGGAAGTAGCAGATATGTTGGGTATATCTCAATCATACATATCAAGGCTGGAGAAAAGGATAATTAAGAGGTTAAAAAAAGAAATAAATAGAATGATGTAGCTATATACATAGGGAATATGCCATTTCTTAAATCGCATATTCCTTTTTTTGGTTTTATGGACAACTCTATTTTTAATAATAGGCTGGACATGTTGGAAATCAATGCATAAGGAGCAATATAAAATTGATAGAAATTTATATTTAATGTATAAAAAAAGTGCGGGTGGTAATAATTTTAATGTCAACATTATAAAAAGGGTGTGCTAAAAATGATGCTAAACAAAGTAGAAATATGCGGAGTTAATACTTCAAAACTACCCGTCCTCTCAAACGATAAAATGGTTGAATTACTAAAGAAAATGCAAGCAGGAGACTATTCATCAAGAGAAGATTTTATCAGGGGAAATTTACGACTAGTGCTTAGTGTTATTCAACGGTTCAACAACAGGGGAGAATATGTTGATGACCTTTTTCAAGTTGGATGCATAGGTCTTATTAAAGCTATAGATAATTTTGATTTAAGTCAGAATGTTCGATTTTCTACCTATGCAGTACCTATGATAATTGGAGAAATCAGAAGATACTTAAGAGATAACAATAGCATTAGAGTGAGCAGATCCCTTAGAGATATAGCATATAAAGCATTGCAGGTAAGAGACCAGCTGATTAATAAAAATTCAAAGGAGCCTACTGTAACTGAGATTGCAAAGGAGCTTGAACTTCCTGTAGAAGAAGTCGTTTTCGCTTTAGATGCAATTCAGGATCCAGTGTCGCTGTTTGAACCAATTTACCATGACAGTGGAGATGCTATTTATGTTATGGACCAGGTTTCAGATGATAAGAACATTGATGATAATTGGCTGGAAAGCATTGCTCTAAAAGAAGCTATGAAGCGGCTAAACGATAGGGAGAAGCTGATACTAAACTTAAGATTCTTTGAAGGCAGAACACAGATGGAGGTAGCTGATGAAATCGGCATATCACAGGCACAAGTATCTAGACTTGAAAAGACGGCATTAAGCCATATGAGGAAATACATATAAAGCGACACATTACGTGTCGTTTTTTTTTACAAATGTTTAGAATTTCATTACATGCTATATAGTAGTGTTACCTCCTCCTATATTTTTGTTCTAATTTTAGGAACAAGTTATATATTTTATATTGATACTAATTAAAATGGGGGATGAAAAATGATAAAAACATCTGAGCTAAGACAAAAGGAAGTAATAAATATTAATGATGGAAAAAGGCTTGGTTTGGTATGCGACGTGGAAATAAATATGGAGACAGGAAATCTTGAAGCTATAATTATACCAGCAGGAGGTAAGTTTCTTGGGTTTTTTAGCAAAGAAAGTGATATTATAATAAGCTGGAACAATATTAGAAAGATCGGCGTTGATGTTATACTGGTAGATGGTTCAGGCTACTAAATTTTACAAAGTCATAGAATATGCGACAGAAAGAGATTTATTAAGGTAGAAAGAGGTATATATAAAAGAATCGTGTAAATTAGAAAAATTTATAGTGGACTGCAACATTATGTGTATTATAATATATATGATACTATATGTTGTGATTATAAAAAGGGACAAGTTTAGTTGAAAGGAGAAATTTTTATGAAATGCCCATACTGCGGTTACAGTGAAAGCAAGGTTGTTGATTCACGTCCCACTGAAGAAGAAACAGCAATACGAAGAAGAAGAGAATGCGAAAAGTGCAGTAAACGGTTTACAACCTATGAGAAGGTTGAAGAAATGCCATTAATAATAGTTAAAAAGGAAGGAAACAGAGAGGTATATCAGCGAAGTAAAATAATTAACGGTTTTATTAAAGCATGTGAGAAACGCCCCGTATCAGTTAAGCAAATTGAAGAAGTAGTAGATGAAATAGAGAAAGAACTATATAATTCTATGGAAAAGGAAATAGACAGCAAGAAAATTGGTGAAATGGTTATGAATAGACTTAAGCAGCTAGATGATGTTGCTTATGTCAGGTTTGCTTCTGTCTATAGACAATTCAAGGATTTGAACACATTTATTGAGGAACTAAATAAACTGATTAAGGAAAGATAGGGGGAACACTAATGGTAACAAAACTAAAGAAGAGAGACGGCAGAATAGTAGATTTTAGCAAGGAAAAGATTGCCGCGGCTATTTTTAAAGCAGCTAGATCAGTTGGAGGAGAAGATTTTGAAACAGCTGAGAATCTAACTGAAAGGGTTGTATCCTATATCTATAAGAATAATAAATGTGAGGTACCTGATGTAGAAGATATACAGGATGCTGTTGAGAAGGTACTTATAGAAACAGGACATGCTAGAACTGCCAAGGCATATATACTTTATAGGTCAAAGCGTACTAGAATGAGAGAAGCTAAAAGTGAACTTATGGATGTTGTTAAGGATATATTGGTAGAGACCAGCAGAGAGAACGCCAATGTTGGGAATTCTCCTTCTGCTAAAATGCTGCAAATAGCATCTGCAGCCAGTAAATATTATTACCTGAACAACATAATACCAGAGGAAATGAGCAGAGCTCATATTAATGGGGATGTACATATACATGATTTAGATTATTACGGCAAAACTCTAAATTGCCTACAAATAGATTTAACTGAGCTACTGATGAAGGGCTTTAACACTGGTTACGGTTTTATTAGACCACCAAAAAGAATTTCATCAGCAGTAGCACAAGCAGCTATAATACTGCAAAGCAATCAAAATGATATGTTTGGGGGACAGAGCTTCCCACATTTCGATAAAAGTATGGCAGAGGTTATACGCATCCAGTGCCCTAATACAACAGAAGAAGAAGCTTTCCAAGCTATGGAGGGCTTGGTTTACAATCTTAATACTATGCACAGCAGAGCAGGAGCACAAGTTCCATTTAGCAGCATTAATATAGGCACAGATGCTACTAAGGAAGGAAGAATGGTTAACTTTGCCATGTTGAAAGCTTTTGAAAAGGGTTTAGGTAAAGGTGAAAGTCCGATATTTCCAAACCTGGTATTTAGATTAAAGGAAGGTATTAACTTTAACCCTGGAGATCCAAACTATGATTTGTTCAAGCTTGCTATGGAAGTATCCTCCAAGAGAATGAATCCAACCTTTAGCTTTATGGATGCCAGCTTTAATATTCAATATGGTGATGAAGTGGCATACATGGGCTGTCGTACTAGAGTTATAGGTAATCGTCATGGTGAGGAAAAGGTTGCAAAGAGAGGGAATATTACACCTATTACACTTAATCTTCCTAAGCTAGCTCTTAGGACAAACAGTATAGATGAATTTTATAAAGAGCTGGATAGTGTATTACAGCTAGCATGTAATCAACTGCTGCATAGATTTAACGTTATTGCAAGCTTAAAGGTAAAGGATTTACCTTTCTTAATGGGACAGAAGCTATACATGGGCTCTGAAAATCTTAAAGACAATGATGAAATAAGAGAAGCAATTAAAAATGGTTCTTTGGGCATAGGCTTTATCGGTTTAGCTGAAACACTTTTAGTGTTGACTGGAAAGCATCACGGTGAGGACAAAGAGGCTTGGGATTTAGGCTACAAGATAATAGAAAGAATAAAGCAAGCAGCTGATAGATATTCAGAAGAGTATGATCTGAACTTTGTTGCTTATGCTACTCCTGCTGAAGGTACTTCAGGCAGATTTATAGAAAAAGACAGAAAAGAATTTGGGGCAATTAAGGGAGTTACTGATAAGGAATACTATACAAACTCCTTCCATATACCAGTAAACTACGAAATAAGCGTTTTTGATAAAATTGCTTTGGAGGGTCCGTTCCACAAGCTTTGTGCTGCTGGTCATATTAGCTATGTAGAGCTGTCTTCTTCACCCAAGGATAATATACCTGCCTTTGAGAAGATATTAAGGCATATGAGAAGCAGTGATATGGGATATGCAGGGGTAAACTTTCCAATTGATGAATGCAGAAGCTGTGGCAACTCAGGTATCATAGAAAATGAATGCAAGGTGTGTGGCAGTCAGGATATAAGAAGAATTAGACGTATAACAGGATATCTGTCAACAATAGATAGATTCAATGATGCAAAACAAGCTGAGCTAAAGGACAGAACGGTTCATCAAATGAAGTTATAATATATGAAAAGGACTGTTACAGCTATGGATAAAAAAATAAGACTTTCTGGCATTACAAAAGAAAGCATTGTAGATGGATTGGGTTTTAGATATGTAGTTTACGCACAGGGCTGCAATCATAACTGCAAGGGCTGCCACAATCCAAGCACTCACTCCTTTGAGGGTGGAAAAATGATGGATATAGATAATATATTAAACGAAATAAAGAAGAATCCTATGCTGGATGGAATAACCTGCTCCGGAGGTGAATGCTTTGAAAAAGCGGAGCAGTTTGCACATATAGCTAAAGGCGTTAAAAGCATGGGATTAAATGTATGGGCATATACAGGTTATACTATGGAAGAAATATTAAAAGCTAAGGATGAAAGAAACGGTTGGAATGATTTTATAAAACACATTGATGTATTGGTGGATGGAGAATATCAGGAGAACAAGAAGGATTTGTCACTATGTTTCAGAGGTTCTAGCAATCAGAGGATAATAGATATGCAGAAAACTTTGAATACTGGTGAATTGAGCTTGTTGAAGCTATAGTAGGGAATAGCATTCACAATGTTACGTCTTTGTTACAAGTTAGGAAATACAGTTGTAAGTGTGCAGAAATAATAATATAATATAGCATAGTAGCCAAAATTAAGCAAAGGAGGTCGTGGAAAAATGAGAAAAAATTATTTTAGAATTGCTGTCACTGGTAATTTTAGATTTGGTTTTGGTAGAATATATAGTACACGACCTATTAGTAAGCAATACCCATAACTTATTTGGATATATAGCTATAGGCGTCGTGTATGATGCCTGTGGCTTTTGTTTTGCATTAGTAGAGCCGTAGGTATTTTCGATACCTATGGCTTTTTATATTGGCTTAGAATACTACTTCAAGGAGAGTGAGATTTGTATGAAAAGTTTAAAATTACTTTGGAACTTTATGAAAGGTAAGAGACTATTGTACTTTGGTGCAATAATAAGCATTGGTTTTGCTACGATGTTTTCCTTTCTTTCACCTCTCATAATACGTCTAACTATAGACTCAATTATAGGAGGTAAAGAAATTAATGCTCCCTCAATGATACTAAATATGATTGAGAAAATAGGAGGAACCGGGATGCTAGCCAGAAATCTCTGGATATGTGGTTTAGTCTTGATATTACTCTCGGTTCTAAACGGAATATTTACTTTTTTTAGAGGCAAGTGGTCCGCAGTGGCATCAGAGTCCACTGCTAGAGGGATCAGAAACAAGTTATATGACCATTTGCAGCATGTTACTTATGACTATCATGTCAAAGCTGAAACAGGTGATTTGATTCAACGCTGTACTTCTGATGTAGAGACAGTACGTGCTTTCCTTGCTACACAGTTTGTAGAAATTGGAAGGGCATTGTTTATGATCTCAATGGCATCGGTTATTATGCTATCGTTGGATGTCAGGATGACAATGGTAGCAATGATAGTTGTACCTATAATATTTGCCTTTGCAGTTATATTTTTTATGAAGGTTAAGAAAGCTTTTAAGGAATCAGATGAAGCAGAAGGCAGGCTTTCTACTGTGTTGCAGGAAAATTTGACAGGTGTTAGAGTTGTTCGAGCCTTTGCAAGACAGGACTATGAAATAGATAAGTTTGATGCTAAAAATGCTGAGTACAGGGATTTGACCTATAAGCTTTTAAAGTTGCTAGCAACCTACTGGTCTTTTTCTGATATGCTTTGTATGCTACAGATAGGTACAGTTCTTGTATTTGGTTCTTATTGGACTTCTATTGGTAATATATCACTTGGTACTCTTATAGTATTTACAACATATGAAGGTATGCTGCTTTGGCCTATAAGGCAGATGGGAAGAATATTAACTGATCTTGGCAAGACTATTGTATCTTTAAAAAGAATTGAAGAGATATTGGAGCAGCCATTAGAAGAAGCTTCAGAGAGTGATCAGAAACCAAAGATTAAAGGTACCATAGAATTTAAAAATGTAACCTTCGGATATAACGAAAATAAGCCTATACTAAAGAATGTATCCTTTAAGGTAAATGAAGGGCAGACTGTAGCAATACTTGGACCTACAGGCTCAGGTAAGACCAGCCTTGTGCATTTGCTTCCAAGGCTTTATGACTTTCAAAGTGGTTCAATCACAATTGATGGCATAGATATTAGGAATATTGAAAAGAAATGGTTAAGAAAGCACATAGGTATAGTACTTCAGGAGCCGTTCTTATACTCTAAGTCGATAATTGAGAATATAGGACTGGCGAAGGAAAATGCAATTGAAGCTGAGATACATAGGGCAGCTCAGACAGCCTCAGTACACAATGTAATTGAAGAATTTGAAAAGGGATATGATACTCTAGTAGGTGAAAGAGGGGTTACTCTTTCTGGTGGTCAAAAACAAAGAGTAGCTATAGCAAGAACGCTTATTCTTGATTGTCCAGTGCTTGTGTTTGATGATTCTTTAAGTGCAGTTGATACAGAGACTGATACAGCAATTAGAAAAGCGCTAAAGCACGGGGATAAGAAAGCTACAACCTTTATAATATCCCATAGGATTACTACCCTTTCTGAAGCTGATTTTATAGTAGTTCTTGATGAGGGTGAAGTGGTGCAGATAGGAACTCATAATGAACTTATAAACAGTCCAGGCTTGTATCAGAGAATCTGGTCAATACAAAATGCTCTGGAAGAGGAAATGGATAATGATATAAAAAAGAATGTTTCTTAATATAAGGATAACAAATTAGAAAAAGAAAAGAGTTGATATTATGACGGAGCGGAACGAACAGGAATACAATAAACGATTTGATTTTGGTTTATGGGCGAAGCTTTTAAGATATGCTAAGCCTTATAAAAAGTGGATAGCATTACTTGGAGTTGTAATGATAGGTGTTGCAGGTATAGATGTTATATTTCCACTAATGACACTATACGCCATAGACCATTTTGCTGTAACACAATCCCTAAGCGGATTGAACTACTTCATATTTGTATATGTTGGACTTGTTGTATTTCAAGCTGTAAATGTATATGGTTTAATATCTATTGCGGGCAAAATCGATATGGGAATATGCTATGATATACGGAAGCATGGCTTCAAAAGATTACAGGAGTTATCTTTTTCATATTATGATAAAACTGCGATTGGCTGGCTAATGGCAAGAATGACCTCTGATACATCTCGTTTATCAGATACTATTGCATGGGGTTTGGTAGACTTTGTATGGGGAATAACAATGATGATTGGTATTGCTTGCGTAATGCTGGTTATTAACTGGAAGCTAGCACTTCTTAGCTTATCAGTAATGCCCATAGTTGCACTACTTAGCATGTATTTTCAACAAAAAATATTGAAGGCATACAGAGTAGTAAGAAAAACAAACTCAAAAATAACAGGAGCCTTCAATGAAGGTATATCAGGAGCTAAGACGACAAAAACATTAGTTAGAGAGAAAAAGAACCTTGAGGAGTTTGAGGTACTTACTAAGGAGATGTACTCTTCCTCCGTACAGGCAGCGGTATTTTCTTCTATATATCTGCCTCTAATTTTGACACTGGGCAGTATAGGAACCGCCATTGCACTTTGGTATGGGGGTCAGGGAGTAATTCTTAAAGCACTAAGCTATGGAACTTTAGTATTGTTTATACAATACACAATGCAGTTTTTTGAGCCTGTAAGAGAGCTTGCAAGAATATTTGCTGAGCTACAGTCAGCACAGGCATCAGCAGAGAGAATAATGTCAATGATAGAAACTGAACCAGATATTACAGACTCAAAAGAGGTTATAGAAAGATTTGGAGATGCATTTCATTCAAAGAAAGAACTATGGCCAGAGATAAAAGGAGAAATAATCTTCAAAAATGTAAGCTTTGCATATAAGGATGGAGAAAAGGTACTAGAAAACTTCAGCTTGGATGTAAAAGCTGGAGAAACTATTGCCTTGGTAGGAGAGACTGGCTCAGGTAAAAGTACCATAGTAAATTTGGCATGTCGTTTCTATGAACCAACAGAAGGAGAAATTCTTGTGGATGGAGTTGATTATAGGAAGCTGCCTATAGCATGGCTTCAATCAAACCTTGGCTATGTACTTCAGACACCACACCTATTCAGCGGTACTATAAGAGACAATATAAAGTATGGAAAGCTGGATGCCAGTGAAGAAGAGATAGTAAATTCGGCTAAGCTAGTTAATGCCCATGAGTTCATATCAAAGCTGGAAAATGGCTATGACAGCGAGGTAGGAGAAGGCGGAAATAGACTTTCCACAGGAGAAAAGCAGCTAGTATCCTTTGCTAGAGCAATTTTAGCAAATCCAAGAATATTTGTGCTGGATGAAGCAACTTCTTCAATTGATACAGAAACAGAGCATATTATACAAGAGGCTATACAGAAGGTACTGGATAACAGAACCAGCTTCATAATAGCCCATAGACTTTCCACTATTAAATCTGCTGACAGAATTCTTGTTATTAGAGATGGAAAGATGCTTGAACAAGGAAATCATAAGCAGCTGATGAAGCAGAAGGGTTATTACTATAGCCTGTATACAAATCAGTTTTTGGAGGAACAAGAATTGGGTCTACTAAAGGCTTAAAAATGTTAGCATATTTTAACATTTGACATATAGTAAAATATAAAATATAATTAATTCATATTAAAATACTAGGAATTAAAGGCGACGATTGGAAAGTTTAGGCATAAAAGTATTTCTTCAGAGAGGGATTGCCATTGGCTGAAAGCAATCTTAGACATATTTGCCCAAAGTGCATCCATGAGCTGTTGGCTGAAGCTGTGTAAAGCAGGTAGTAAGCTAAAACGGTTGCACCCGTTACAGTGCAGGGATATGCTAGTATCCTTTAAGTATAAGTAAGAGTGGAACCGCAGATTTAACTGCCTCTTTATATGATTTTACATATAGAGAGGTTTTTTGTTTTTGATAAAAAGGAGGAAGCAATATGAAATCTATCATTGAAGACATTAGAGTAGTACTTGAAAGAGATCCTGCGGCAAAGAGCATTTTTGAAGTCTTACTATGTTATCCTGGTTTGCATGCTATATTTAGTCATAGAATAGCACATTTTCTTTATAGACATAAGATATTATTAATTTCTAGAATCATCTCACAGATTTCTAGATTTTTTACTGGAATTGAGATACATCCAGGTGCTGTAATAGGTAGAAGATTCTTCATAGATCATGGTATGGGTGTTGTGATTGGAGAAACCACTATTATTGGCGATGATGTGACTTTATATCAGGGAGTGACACTTGGAGGTACTGGCAAGGACAAGGGAAAAAGGCATCCAACCATAGGGAGCAATGTTACCATAGGCGCTGGTGCAAAGGTATTAGGACCGATAACTATAGGGGACAATACCAAGGTAGGTGCAGGAGCTGTTGTACTAAAGAGCTTGCTGCCAAATATCACTGCTGTGGGGATACCTGCACAGGAAATAAAACGATATCAAAGAAATAATAATGATCTATTAAGAATGCAAAATACACAAATTGAAGCCACAGAAAATGAAAAGCTTCTAATGGATATTCAGGCAAAAGTTACACAAAGGTTAAATTGATGTTAAATATTTGTAAAATGCTCTTTTATAAGAGCTTTTTATTTTTTTGTTTGTTGTAAAAATATTAAAAAAATAATAACATGAAAGTATGGAATATTAATAGCAATATAATTAGCATGATTTTCATATTGGAGGGATTACAATTAACAGTAACTTCAAAATTCATCAAAAAAATGATTTAGTTTATTTAACTATACCAGCATTTGATACAAGTAATATGGTTAAACATTGCTTTACTACCAGAAAGGGTGGAGCAAGTAAAGGAATTTATGATAGCTTAAATACTTCTCTTACAAAAGATGATATAAGAGAAAATGTAATAACAAATTTGGATACAGTTTGCAGTGCAATAGGCATTGATTATAGAAAGCTTGTTTTTTCAGATCAAGTTCATGGAGATATAATAAGAGTTGTTACCGAAGCGGATATAGGAAAAGGTCTTACAATAGAATCTGATATAAAACATGTGGATGCACTCATTACCAATGTTCCTGGAGTACCTCTCATTACCTTTTATGCAGATTGTGTACCTGTTTTTATACTGGACCCTGTTAATAAGGCAGTAGGACTTGTTCATTCTGGTTGGAAGGGAACTACTCTAAAAATCGCAGTGAAGACCATAGAGAAAATGTCAGAGGTCTATGGTACAAAACCTGAGGATTGCTTAGTAGGTATAGGCCCAAGCATTGAGATGAATTGCTTTGAAATCAAGGAAGATACAGCACAACTTTTTAAGCAGAGCTTTAAAAACTGGGAACTATTCTTAACTAAAAAGGATGAAGAACACTATATAGCGGATTTATGGTATGCTATCAAACAGATGCTTATGGAGCTGGGAGTGAAGGAAACAAACATTACAATAAGTAGCTTGTGCACCTATTGTAATCAAGATTTGTTTTTCTCCCATAGAAGAGATAAAGGCAGAACAGGCAGCCTATCGGCCATAATAGAGTTAAAATAGCTATTTGGAGGGATTAGAGTGGTTAACCAAAAAATTCTGGTTATAGAGGATGAAGTACATATTCAAGAGCTTCTAAAGTACAATCTGGAAAAAAATAATTTTGTTGTAACCTTGTCAGACAACGGTATAGATGGACTTAGTCAAGCAATGAAGGGAAATTTTGATTTGGTGCTTCTAGACTTGATGTTGCCAGGCTTTGATGGGCTGGAGATTTGCAGAAGGATGAGGGGTGACAAAAGAACTAGAAGGACTCCAATTATAATGCTTACTGCTAAAAGTGAAGAATTTGATAAAGTACTTGGCTTGGAGCTGGGAGCAGATGATTATGTGACAAAGCCATTCAGTGTTAAGGAGCTTATAGCAAGAATAAGAGTAGCTTTGAGAAGACTTGATACAAATGAAGAAGATGAAATTCTAGTGTCAAATGAGAATAGAGATATTTTGTTGAGCTATAAAGATATAACTCTTAATAAGGAAAAATATGAGGTTAGAAAAGGTGGAGAAAAGCTGATTTTAACTCTTAAGGAGTTTGAGCTTTTAAAGATGCTTATAGAGAACAAAGGCAGAGTTTTAACCAGAGATTCCTTACTTGATAAAATTTGGGGTTATGATTATGCGGGAGAAACTAGAACAGTTGATGTACATATTAGACACCTTAGACAGAAAATTCATGATGAGGATGGCAACAATCAAATGATTGAAACAATTAGGGGTGTTGGCTATAAAATCAATGATGAAGGTGAAATATAGTGCAAAAAAAAATATTTGCATATATAATGTCAGTGCTTTTGATTACCTTAATAATATCAAGTTTTTTTATAACACAAACTATTAAAAATTTGAATTTGTCCCAAATTGAAGAGAAACTAGTATCTGAGGCATATATTTTGAGTAAGCTGTTGCCAGATGATATACAGACTTCAGATGTCAAGCATATTAAGCCAATTTTAAGTGAAGTGAGTGATAGACTGCATATTAGAATTACAGTAATTGATATAGCTGGTAAGGTGCTTGGAGAGACTAGCTATGATCCCAGACAAATGTCAAATCACTTGAAAAGACCAGAAATTCAAGTTGCTTTGCACGGTGGATTAGGGAAAGAAATTCGTTTTAGTAGTACAATGAATATTGATCTATTGTATATAGCACAGCCAATTTATAAGGATGGAAATATAATAGGTGTTGTAAGACTATCTACACCTCTTAAGGAAATAAATGGGATAATGAGGAGCATTAATAGTAACCTGATTATAGCATTGATACCCGGATTACTTTTGTCGCTGCTGTTGGTGTATGCAATAACTAAAAGCATTTCAAGACCTATAAAGGAAATAAGGAATGCGGCAGTAGATATAACAAAGGGTAATCTGAATCGTTCTATAAATATTATAAGTAATGACGAAATTGGTGAGCTTGCAAAAGCTATTGATTTTATGGCAGACAGCTTAAGAGATAAGATAAACAGTATAAAGGATAAGAACACAAAGATGGAGGCAATACTCTCCAGTGTAGTAAATGGAATTATTGCAGTAGATAGCAATGAAAATATACTATTTATAAATCCTATGGCGCAGGAAATGCTAAATATTGCTGAAGCTGATTTTGAAGGGAAGCACATGCTTCAGGTTATAAGGAACAATAAGCTTGATAATATAATAAAAGATATACTGAAAAATAAAAGCTTTGAGGAAAATGAGATAACACTAAATTATCCTGAAGAAAAAAAATTTAGATTGTATTCTAATGCAATAAAATATCCTGAAAGTGACAGGATTATAGGAATTATCATCATTATACAAGACATAACAGAGATTAGAAATCTAGAGAAAATTCGTAGCGAGTTTGTTGCTAATGTGTCTCATGAGCTAAAAACCCCACTTACCTCAATAAAGGGCTTTGTAGAAACTCTAAAGGCAGGAGCTATTGAAGATAATGATACTGCTGTACGGTTCTTGAATATTATCGACGATGAAGCAAACAGATTAAATCGATTAATTTCTGATATTTTGTCCTTGTCAGAGTTAGAGAATAAGAAAAATAAACCAAGAAACGAGATAATAAATACCTCGCAAAGAATAATGGAGATTGTAACATTACTTAAAAATCAGGCAGTACATAAAAATATCATCTTGAATACAAAAATAGAAGCAGATGTTGGTAAGTTAGAGGGAGATAGTGACCAGTTTAAGCAAATGCTTATAAACCTTATAGATAACGCTTTGAAATATACCCCAGAAGGGGGAACTATTGAGGTAGCTGCATATAATTTAGAAAATAATGTGGTTATCAGGATTAAGGATAATGGAATAGGAATTCCAAAAGAACATATACCTAGACTATTTGAAAGGTTTTATAGAGTTGATAAGGCAAGATCCAGAAATGTAGGAGGCACAGGCCTAGGGCTTGCCATTGTAAAGCATATAGCCTTACAGTTTGAAGGCAAGATAGAGGTTCAAAGCGAGGTTGGAAAAGGAACAGAATTTATATTAAGTATTCCCACAAAGGCGTAATGCCTTTGTTTTTTTGTGACTTAACAATTACTTAACATACAGTTTAAATTATATTAACCTTAGGTTTATTACTGCTTAACATTGGAGATATATATTTATATTGTAAGTTGGAAATAATAAATAAATAAAGAAATTGGGAGGAATAGAAATGAAATCAAAAAATGTTTTAGGAATTATAGTGGTATTTATGATATCGGTATTAGTATTTACTGCTTGTGCTAGACCAGTAGAGGACAGCCAAGGTGAAACACAGCAAAATATAACAGTAAATGGTTCAACTTCAGTACAACCTTTAGCAGAGGAATTAGCAAAAGCATTTAAAGCAAAGAACGCAAATGTAAAAATCGATATTCAAGGCGGAGGTTCAGGTGTAGGTATAAAGTCAGCAAATGACGGTGTTGTAGATATCGGCATGTCATCAAGAGATTTAAAGACAGAAGAAAGGAATCTAAAGGAATTTAAGATTGCTATAGATGGTATTGCAATTATTGTTAATCCCGCAAATGGAGTAACTAATTTAACAATGGAGCAAATACAAAAAATTTATA
Source organism: uncultured Clostridia bacterium (assembly GCA_942492835.1). Lineage (GTDB taxonomy): Bacteria > Bacillota > Clostridia > Lutisporales > Lutisporaceae > GWB2-37-7. Next base: position 3,742,086 of record OW818645.1, read on the forward strand.
TAGGTGAAATAACTGATTGGTCACAGGTAGGCGGTAAAGCTGGTAAGATTACAGTAGTTACAAGAGAAGAAGGATCAGGCACAAGGGGAGCATTTATAGAGTTAACGGGCGTTGAAATGAAGGAAGGCGACAAAAAGATTGATAAGACAGCTGCAACAGCTATAACTCAAGGCTCAACAGGTGGGGTAATGACTTCAGTAGCAAGTGACCCAAATGCCATTGGATATGCTTCCTTCGGAACTGCTAAAGAAAACACAGGAATAAAGTTGTTAAGTGTTGATGGAATAGAAACAACAGCAGAAAATATATATGCTGGAAGCTACAAAATATCAAGACCCTTCTTGATGCTGACAAAAGAAGAGCCTACAGGAGCAGTAAAGGAATTTATAGATTATATATTAAGTGAAGAGGGTCAAACAATCGTAGAAAGTCATAGTTATCTAAAGGTAAGTAAATAGTAGAGAATCTATAAAGACAAAGGAGAAAGTACTAGGCTAAAACCTCTAGACAGGACAAATAAATGCAATTAGCAAAAATACGTACGATAAAATGTAGAATAGGCACCAAAAGACGTATGAATTTATGTAATTGTGTGGTATAATATAGAAATGAAAGTTTGAGAGGTGAATTGCATGTATCGTACAGCGATAGAACAGCTTTATAGATGGAAAGAAAAAAAGAACCAGAAACCACTCATCATCCACGGTGCTCGCCAGGTAGGCAAAACGTGGCTGATGAAAGAGTTTGGTAGTACTGCTTATCATTCTTTTGTTTATATTAGTTTTGATAATAACCAGAGAATGCAGGAATTGTTTGCTGTTGATCTGGATGTAGAACGGATTATAACGGGACTGGAGTTGTACGCTGGAAAGAAAATCAATCCCGAAAATACATTGCTGATTTTTGATGAGATACAGGAAGTGCCAAAAGCGCTGACGTCGTTAAAATATTTTAATGAGAATGCTCCGCAGTATCAGATCGTATGTGCTGGTTCTCTGCTTGGGGTTGCGTTACACCAGGGTACATCTTTTCCTGTAGGAAAGGTGGAATTTCTGGATTTATATCCGTTGTCCTTTACAGAATTTATGATGGCAATGAAAAAAGAACAGTTTGTAGAGTTACTTCAAAAGGGCGATTTTGAAATGGCAAGTACTTTCAGACAGACTTACATCGATCTACTCAAACATTATTACTATGTTGGTGGAATGCCAGAAGTCGTTTTGAATTTTGCTGAGAACAAAGACTTCAACGAAGCTAGAGAAATCCAACAGCGTATCTTGGCTGCCTATGAGCAGGATTTTTCAAAGCATGCTCCCAATGAAGATGTACCACGAATCCGGATGCTCTGGAACAGTATTCCTTCTCAGCTTACAAAAGAAAATAAGAAATTTATCTATGGTCTGATCAAGGAAGGAGCAAGGGCAAAGGACTATGAACTTGCCATACTCTGGCTGACTGATTGTGGGCTTGTTCATAAAATACATAGGGTAACTACACCGAACCTTCCGTTGAAAGCCTATGAGGATTTGAAAGCTTTCAAGCTCTTCTTGCTTGATGTCGGTCTGCTTTCCTGTATGGTGCGATTGAAACAGGCTACATTGCTTGATGGCAACGAGATGTTTAAGGAATTCAAAGGGGCATTAACTGAACAGTATGTATTGCAACAGTTGAAGACTTTGAAAAGTATCGAAACATATTACTGGACTAATGATCGATGTAGTGCAGAAATCGATTTTGTAGTGGATAATGGAGATGAGGTTATTCCTATAGAAGTAAAAGCGGAAGTAAATCTGCAAGCAAAAAGCTTGAAGACTTACCGAGATAAATTTAATCCTAAAATTTCTGTTCGTACTTCTATGGCGGATTATAAGAAAGAGGATTGGCTGTTAAATTTACCATTGTATGCAGTAGAGACGTTGGGTAAATAATATTATCAAATAAAAAATACTGGGCTTAATTTCATAGCTCAGTATTTTTTATTTGAAAGTATAGATGAAAAGGAAATAATATATTATTCAACTTAACATGAACTTAACATTTGTTTAACTTCCTCTTTACTTTTTATTAATATAGATTTTTTGTATATGAAATAAAATTAAAATGTAATAAACATATTTTATATAAATTGGTTAGACTATTAAATATGGATTATATGAAAAATCAAGGTAAGAGGGGATAAAATGAAGGCATATGAGAGAATAATTCAGCTGTTCCTATTTTTATGTGCATCTATAGCAGTTTTAGCTGTAATACTTATTTCGTTTTTTATTGTTAAGGAAGGCTGGCCAGTCATTCAAAAGGTAGGTTTTTTTAATTTTGTTTTAGGTAAGCAGTGGGCACCCCACACAGCAAATTTACGGTATTTATCCAATGGTATTGGGCTCAGTATATTCTACTTTAGGTGCATTAATCTTAGGAGTGCCTATAGGTGTAGGTTGTGCAGTTTTTTTAGCAGAAATAGCAAAGCCAAAGCTTGCAAATATAATTAGACCGGGTGTAGAGCTGTTAGCTGGTATACCCTCAGTAGTATATGGATTATATGGTTTGGTGGTATTAGTACCTTTAATAAGAAAGATTTTTAATAATCAAGGCTTCAGTGTTTTAGCAGCTAGTATAATATTAGCAATTATGATACTTCCTACTATTATAAATATCTCGGAAAGTGCCATAAGATCAGTACCAAAGGAGTACAAAGAAGCTTCCCTGGCTCTTGGAGGTTCACATTGGCAGGCAATTTACAAGGTCATAGTTCCAGCAGCAAGATCAGGGATTGTTACAGGTATTATACTTGGAATGGGTAGAGCAATTGGAGAGACAATGGCTGTTATAATGGTTACTGGTAATAGTACCTTGATACCAGAAAGCATTTTGTCACCTATAAGAACCTTGACTGGAAACATAGGTATAGAAATGGGCTATGCAAGCGGTGAGCACCAGCAGGCGTTGTTTGCAACAGGTGTGATATTATTCATATTTATTATGATACTTAATATTACAGCCAACTTAATACCCAAAAAGGTAGGTGAATAAATATGAATTTAAGCTCTGTAACAGTTAAAAAGAGTAGAATACAAGAAAAAATATTTTTTGGCTTAATTTGGTTGTCTGCATTGATAACAGTTATAGTACTTGTTGCTATTGTAGGTCATGTTTTGATAAATGGTATTAGTCATTTAAGCTGGCAGTTCTTGACTGGGGAGCCTGAGAATATGGGAAAGGAAGGCGGAATATTTTCTGTAATAATTACTACAGTATATTTGGCTTTATTTTCTCTTTTAATTGCAGTTCCAATCGGTGTCAGTGCTGCGATATTCTTAACAGAGTATGCAAAAGAAGGATTTGTTATAAGGATAATCAGATTTGGAACAGAGGCGTTGGCAGGGATACCTTCTATTATTTATGGGTTATTTGGTTTTGTATTCTTTGTAGTACTTCTTAAGTTTAAATATTCTATTGTATCTGGTGGTTTGACGCTTACGCTTATGATACTTCCTACAATCATAAGAACAGCTGAGGAAGCCATAAAAATGGTACCTAGAACTTATAGAGAAGGCAGCTTGGCTCTTGGAGCAACTAAGTGGCAGACAATATACAAGGTGGTGTTGCCTGCTGCAATACCTGGAATACTTACGGGAATAATATTAGGTGTGGGCAGAGTAGTAGGAGAGACAGCGGCGGTTATATATACTGCAGGAAGCTCCTTGGGCTTGCCTGACAGCATATGGCGACCAGGTAGAACTATGGCAGTACACCTTTACATATTGGCATCAGAGGGGCTATCTGAGTCAAATATGTATGCTACAGCAACAGTGCTTATTATAACTGTATTTATTATAAATTTTGCAGCAAATAAGCTAATAAAGAGGTTTATTAGATAAAGGGGTGAAGATGTATAATGAATAATAAGATAGAGGCTCGTGATTTAAATCTATATTATGGAGATTTTCATGCTTTAAAAAATATAAATATAGATGTTGAGCAAAATAAAGTAACTGCATTGATAGGTCCATCGGGTTGTGGTAAATCTACATTCTTAAGAACCATTAATAGAATGAATGACTTAATAGATGGTGTTAAAATAGATGGAAATATTTCTATGGATGGATTGGATATAAGAAAGTATGATGTTATTGAGCTTCGTAAAAGAGTAGGAATGGTGTTTCAAAAGCCAAATCCGTTTCCTATGTCAGTATTTGAAAATATAGCTTATGGTCCTAAGATTCACGGCATAAAGGATAAAAGAAAGCTTAATGAAATTGTAGAAAGAAGCTTAAAAGGCGCTGCTTTGTGGGAAGAGGTAAAGGATAGACTGCACAAGTCAGCCATAGGGTTGTCGGGGGGTCAACAGCAAAGGCTATGTATAGCCCGAGTATTGGCAGTAGAACCTGAAGTGCTTCTTATGGATGAGCCAACCTCAGCGCTTGACCCAGGTTCAACCTTAAAAATCGAAGATTTGATGGAAGAATTGAAGAAACAATACACAGTTGTAATTGTGACGCATAACATGCAGCAAGCTGGAAGAATATCTGATTATACAGCGTTTTTCCTAACTGGGGAAGTGGTGGAAGCGGATAAAACAGAGAATATATTCTATAAACCAAGAGACAAGAGAACAGAAGACTATATAACAGGAAGATTCGGTTAAGAGGAGGTATAACATGACTAGAAATTATTTTGAAAAGGAATTACATGAATTGCATTTATTGATGCTAAAAATGTGTACTGTTGTAGAGGAGGCACTAAACAATACGGTTTATGCATTGAAAAATCAAGACCCAATCCTCGCACAAGCTGTAATTGATAATGATGACATAATAGATGATATGGAATATCAGATAGAAGAAAAGTGTCTCAAGCTAATAGCACTTCAAGCACCTATGGCAAAGGATTTGAGGTTTATAGCTACTGCTATGAAAATCATTACTGACTTGGAAAGAATAGCAGATCATGCAGTTGATATATCAAGAATTACTATAAAGCTTGCTGATGAAATATATATTAAGGAGCTAATCGATATCCCACGAATGGGAGAAATCACATCTAGAATGGTTAAAGAGAGCATAGATGCTTATGTTAATCAGGATGCTGAAAAGGCAAAAGAGGTAGCTATGATAGATGATGAGGTTGATGCTTTGCATAAGCAGATTTTCCGTGAGCTGCTGCTTCTCATGATGGAAGATCCCAAGAAGATTAACCAAGCAACTAACTTCTTATTTATAAGCAAGTCACTTGAACGTATAGGAGATTATGTGACAAATATATGCGAGAAGATAATATATGCTGTAACAAGTGAACATTTGAATCTGAATGATTAGTATAGCTAGATGATTTGAAATACAATTCAAACCAGTACTTTCACAGACATCGTCATACAAATCCTTTTGTATTTTAAAATATGATATGATATAATAGCAAAAGAGATGATGGTAATTGGAATAAATTACCATCATCTGCAGAGGTGCTCACTTTCGCTTGTTTGCTTGGTAGGTAATAAGCGATTTTGAGCTCTTTTTTTTAGTTATAGATTTTATTAATAATTTGTTCATCTTCTATTTCTCTAAGCCAATGCATTTGGAAGAAATGATTTTACAGCTTCTTTAACTGCATTACCTGCCATATCGTCTATTGCAGTTCCTACAACTAGAATATTAACTCCAGTATTTTTAAAGGCTTTTTGATTTTGTACGTTGATACCGCCTTCTGCTATTGTAGGTACTTTTACGGATTCTACTAGAGCCTTCAGACGTTCTTTAATTGCTATTGGAATCTCTCCAGCAGCTGTTCCTTCATAGCTCATGCCTGTCATTAACCCTATTAAATCAACACCTATTTTCTCCATCTCTTTGGCAATTTTAGCAACATCTTCTGGAGTTTCTGCTGGTATGCCGAAAGGATGAAGATCGCTTGGATGACCTATATATGCATCTATAAGAAGACCATAGTTATGTGCTTTTTCAACAACCTCTGCCAAATCCTCTAAGCTTGTCTTATGAACATGCAGACCGTCAGCTCCTGATTCTGACATTAATATAAAATCTTCATCTTTTAGTATTTTAGGTACAACTTCTGTAAAACCTCCAGGAATACCTACTGTAATATATATATCAGGACCAGCTATTTGACGAATACCATGTGTTACTTTAGCCATTTCTGATATTGGTATTTCGTGACGAATTTGTTCTGCTTTATGCATACTAGTTATACCTTTATAACCTCTTGCCAAAACAACTGCAGGATGGTTTGGCTCAATCATTCTTGCTCCAGCATCAATAGCTGCTTTTGCCATACGAGCATCATCACCTGTTATACCAGTTGAAAGTAATGTTGTACCCCCGTGTAATTCAATAGCCTTTAAAACCTTCTGTCTTGCAATTTCCATTTTTCTTTTCATATCTGCTTTTATCATTTATGTTCTTCCTTTCTTTATTTAAATTAATGCTATTGTTTCTTCTTTTTTTGAGTCCTTTACTCTACTAATTTTATTAGCTGCAAATGTAATCAAAAATGCACTTACTAATGCAACTAACATGCTAATTAAAAAACCTATAGGATTGTTAGATAATGAAGGTGCTAATATTGAAGGTACATATGCAGTACCCTTAATGTTAAAAAATCCAACCACAGCTCCAGATAAAGTTGCGGAAACTAAAGCACCGCCAAATACTATTTTATTAGAGAACATAAAAGGATACGCTGCTTCAACAAATGTACCAAATGCAACATTGATAATAAACCCAGGAGTAGCAAGAGCTGCCTCGCTCTTAATTCTAGGATAAATAATGTTTGCTAGTGTTATACCTGCTGATACCATAACCAAGCCACACATATCTATAGCACCCAAAAAGCTGTTTCCGGTTTTCGACATCTCAAGCATTACTATAGGTAATATAGCAGCATGATATACGCCACCCATAATTGCAGGCCATATTAAAAGTCCTGCAACAGCACCACATAAGATAGGACTATAATCAAGAGCCATGCTAATTAGTGTTCTAATTCCATCTCCTGCAATTAATGCTAAAGGTCCAATTAAGAAATAAACAAATAAGCCACCTATTAATCCAGCTATACCACCCGCAACAATATTGGCAGTTGTTGCTGGGAAACGCCACTGAAGACATTTATATAGAAAATATTGAACTAATATTCCGGCTATAATTCCGCCAATAATACCACCAATTAATCCACCACTTACTGATAATGTACCTGCTACTACACCTGCTACTATTGCTACTTCATTCATACCAGATACTTGCTTGGCTGCAACTGTTGCTACGATAACAGGAAGTGCAGCAATCATAATATCAAAAAGTTTGGTGACAGATTCTGGCGATCCAGGAATTTTACTAATAAAAAGGGTTAGAGCCATTGCAATAAAGCCTGGTAATGAAGCCATTAAAATTGAACGCAGGCTTATTCTAGATAAAACACTTCCTGATACATTTACATCTCCAGTATTTCCAATAACTGGACGGTACTTTATTCCCCAATGTTTTGATAATGCAAAAATACTAGCAACCGCCCTAGTACGGTTTGTAGTTCCTGTGGTTCCAGATACAGCAATAACATTCATGCCTTTCGACTGAACCTTTGCCATTGATGTTCCTCCAGTTCCAGTTGCAACTAGTTTTGCTTTTACTGCTGCTTCCACTGCTTGTTGATTAGTTTTCTCTGGGTCGGCACTGAAAAGAATTAATCCATCAATTTTTCCCGCTGCAATTAGTTGAGCTATTTTTTTATCCTCTTCTAATGCAGCAGCATTTACCTCTTGAAGAGTTCCGTCAAAAACTACTTCAAATTCACTACCATTCCAAGTCCACAAATGGGCATTAGTTGTTGGCTTTACAAAATCCATTGAAGCTTCAGCTGCAATAAATTGTATCGCTCCTACCTCAATACCAGCTGCTTCGATTTGTTTAACAGTTTCACCAAGTAAGCTTTTTGGGTCTTTTCCGCCTAATGTATAAAGATTACCTCCACTACTGCCTAGAATAGCGATCTTTTTTGTCATTGAGAATTTACCCCCTTTTTATTTATATATCAAATCAAATCCTCATCACAATTTGAGACAATAAGATTCACTCCTTTTTTCTTCATATTATTTTGTGTTTGCGGATCGATATGATAATCAGTAATAATATGATCAACATCACTAAATTTACAAATAGTAATGAATGACACCTTGCTAAACTTGCTTGAATCTGCTAATAAAACAACTTCTTTTGATCTTTCTATAAAAGCTCTTTTTGTTTCAACTTCATCCATACCAAAATCAGTTATATCGGATTTGTCTGAAACCCCAGCCGCTCCTAAAAAGAATTTATCAAAATGGTACTGACGTATTACGCCTCTTGCAACTGGTCCTCCAAGACAATTTTCCTTATGCTGCAATATTCCTCCAACAAGGTATACTGTTACATTTGTATTTAAAAATATGTTCGCAATAGGCAAACTAGCTGTAAAAACAGTAATGTTACTACGTCCTCTTAAAACTTTAGCTAGTTCAATAGATGTACTACCAACATCTAATGCAATAACTTCTCCATCATTAATAAGACTTGCAGCTACTTTGGCTATTGTACGTTTTTCTGCTAAACTGTTAGCTTCTCTTTCGTGTAAAGGGGGCTCATGTCCAAAGGTTGAACTAGTAATCATTGCACCGCCTCTATAACGTGTAATCAATCCTTTTTCTGATAACTTCTGCAGATCTCTTCTTATCGTAATAGGTGATACATTAAACAACTTCTCTAATTTTTCTGAAGTTACCGTTTGCTCCTGATATAATATGTTTAATATTTGTTTAATACGCTCAGCTTCGTTCATATATAAACACCGCCTTTTTATTATATATATGTGGTGCACATTTTATTGCAGTTTATTCATTAATATCTATATGAGACTATAATCACACTTAAACGACCATACTTTATGATGATATATGATTCTATACAACCTGAAACGAACATTAAAGTTCATAAGCGAACATTTACTAAATTATAACGCTAAATTAGTATATATGCAATAGCTATTTAATTAAGGTATGTGCTAGGTGTAAAACTGCTATAGGAATAGGGGGAAACATAGGCATTACTGTAGTTTCAGTAAAAGAGTTAATCGATAAATAAGGACGAAATACAAATAAAGAGAGTTTAACCATTTATTTTGATTAAACTCTCCTTAGCTCCTGTAGTTCATTGTAAGTCATTAAATATAAAAGATGTGTTCAAAGCTTAGTCTTTTTGCAGATATAATCCTTTTCCTGCTTCCATTTCTTTTACAATATCATTGCTTATAATAGCAGTTCCAGATACTTCTTCCAAACCATTAATTACTGTTCCTTCATTTACACTTGTATACTGGCCATCACTGCTAGTAAGCACGACATAATTACCATCAGCGCCTCCACCACTATTCATAACAACAATTTCTTTAAGTCCTTTTGTGATTTTATCACTAATAATGATAGGTGTTTGAATAAGAGTAAATAGCTGATTTACTTGCATTCCTGTTGTACCTGTTTGTAAAATATGAAGTGCTGTACTACCACCAGTGCCACTGGTATATGGTCCCATTACTACCACAAAAATTTCGTCTTTACCATCACTATTTAAGTCCACATAGTTGTAATAGTATCTTGTCTTTGATAAGTATTCATTTGGAATTTCTAAATAGTCAATTATAGTTTTTTCCAGCTCAGCATTTGGTTCTGATTCTGCATAAACACCGATAATATTCTCAGATATTTTTTTTGGTTCTTGAGTTTCCACGTTTCCCTGAACAGTAGCCTTTTTTACTCCAGCTTCTTCATTATTAGCAGCTATAATAGAACTACATGCAACAAGAGAACTCAACCCCAAGCAAACAATCATAAATAATGCCAATGCTACTAAGCCTTTCTTTTTACTTCCAATATGTATAATATTTTGAAATCTTTTTTTCATTACTTTCATACCTCCGTTATAATTTGATGAGAATGTACTCGTTCTTACTGTTTGCTGTTTGATTGAATGTAATAGCGTTTCCATATATCTTTTTTTATAAATAACATCATTTCCACTAATTACGTACTCGTCACAACTCATTTCAATTGCTTCATTCAATTTCCTTGACATAAGGTATACAAATGGATTAAACCAATATAAGGTCTGTACCAAGAACAGTAACACCTTCACTTCAATATCATGACGTTTATAATGCATCAATTCATGCTTTAAAATTAAATACAAGTCTATTTCTGAATATTCTATACAAGGAATTAATATCGTTGGATGTATAATTCCAAACATCATGGGACTTTTTAAAGTTTTACAGCGATGTAAAGATATTTTTCTTCTGATTTCCAGATCGGTTTTTATTTTGGTAAATATTATTTTTTCCTCTGAAGCTGCTCTTAGAAACCAGCGTTTTGTATTATTAAAATAGTATAAATATCGAAGCACTTGATAAATAAAAAATGCACATGCTCCAATAACCCATATGAAACTACTTATTTGCAGTAACGAAATATTAGCTATAGAATTTTCCTGTTCTTCTTTTGCTCTTTGTATTCCATTATTTATTACAATTTCTGATAGAAAAGGAGCTTGCCAATTTTCAGGTTCTTGAAATACTTGTACTGTATTAATTTGAATCGGAGCATCAGGTATAGTAAGTGGAATTGGTATCAAAAGACGTACTACAATTCCTAGCCATACATAATATTTCCACCTAGCCATATACTTTTTTTCTAATATAGGTGAAAGTACACATATTAATATGATAATAGCTGACGTAGTTATTGATATTTCTAATATATTCGTAAATATCATTTGAATCATTTTTTCGGTTCCTCCAAAGGTAAACTATCTAGAAATTTTTTTAACTCTTGAATTTGCTTTTCATCTACTAATTTTGTATCATTTAATTGAACTACAAAGTTTTTCAAAGAATTTCCAAAAAATTTTTCTAGCAATGTCTTGCTTTCGCTTTTCACATAATCTTCATGACTTACAAGTGGGTAATAATAATTAATTTTTCCTCTTTTTTCAACTTTTAAAAACCCTTTATTTTCTAATCTTGATAAAAACGAGAGAATCGTGGTAGCTGCAAGCTCCCTTGACTTTTCCAAGTGCTCTTGAATATAGATTCTGGATACTGCTTCATTTGCATCCCAAATAATTAACATTAATTCTAATTCTGAATCTGGTAATCTTTTCATGTTATTCTCCTTTCTTCTACAAATGCAGAACTTATATTTTCATTCTACATTTGTAGAATGAAAAAGTCAATATTTTTTTAAATGAATAGTGGAGTAGTAAGTGTAATATCTTCATACTGAAAATAGAAGATATGTTTTTTACATAATTAATCCCAAATTAGGTATGCAACCTCAATAAAAACATAACAATATACCAATTTTAATACATGATATATAATTATAATATGAGCTGTAAAGATGGAGTGGATTATATGAATTACAAAAGCTTTACAAGAGCAAGGGATAATCCAGGCTTGTTTGAGCTAGTGGATGGAGGAATATTATTTCTGGACGAGATTTAATATAAAAATAACTAAGCAAATAAAGTAGCTTGATTAATAGATAGATGAAAAAGGGGTGAAACATATTGAGTGGGGTTATATTTAATATACAAAAGTATTCTATACATGATGGACCTGGAATTCGTACCACAGTTTTTCTAAAGGGCTGCCCCCTTAGCTGTAGTTGGTGTCACAATCCTGAAAGTCAAAGCTATGAAAAAGAGCTATTGTTTTTCTCCAATCGCTGTATAAATTGTGGGGAGTGCCTTAAGGTATGTAAAAACATGAGAAAAGCTGAGTTATGTACTAAATGTGGTAGCTGTGCAGCAGTATGCTGTACAAATGCCATAGAGCTTGCAGGCAAGGAAATTAGTGTAGAAGCATTGATAAAGGAGCTGGAAAAGGATGTTATTTTCTATGATTCCTCAAAGGGTGGAGTTACTATATCTGGGGGAGAGCCTTTAGGGCAAGCGGAGTTTACGCTAGAGCTGCTAAGAGAGTGTAAAAAAAGAGATATTAATACAGTTGTTGATACAAGCGGTTATGGTAATACTGATGCTTTAGAAAAAATAGCAGGTTTGACTGATTTGTTCCTTTATGATATAAAGCTTATGGACAAGGAAAAGCATATTCAATATACGGGAGTATCAAATGATTTAATACATCATAATCTTAAAATGCTATCAGATAACGGCAAGAAAATTTGGATTAGAATACCTGTAATTCCAGGAATAAATGATGATGCTGAAAACATTGAAGCTACTGCAAAGTTTATAAAGTCAGCAGGTGGAATACAACAAGTAAATTTACTGCCTTATCATAATACTGCTATGGACAAGTATAAACGTTTAAACAAAAAGTATGCGTTACAAGATGTAGAGCAGCCTCAAAAGGAACACATGGATAAAGTTTCGGATTTGTATCGTAAACAGGGCATAAATGCTTATATAGGGGGTTAGATGTATGAATGAAAGAATAGAAAGTCTAAGAGAAAAAAGTATTGCTGCTGTACCTACTATATCAATTGAACGTGCACTAATTGTAACAGAGGTATATAAAAAATACAGCGGTAAGGTATCTATTCCAATGTTAAGAGCTTATACCTTCAAAGCCTTGATGGAAACCAAGGAGATATGCATAAATGAGGGTGAATTGATAGTTGGAGAGAGAGGTCAATCACCCAAATTCACTCCTACTTATCCAGAACTTTGTTGTCATACCTTAGAAGATTTTGAAATTATGGATACAAGGGAAAAGACTTTTTTTAAGGTAGATAAAGAGACTTTTGAAAATCAGAAGTCCACTATAATACCATATTGGAAGGATAAGTCTATGAGAGACTTGTTGCTTTCTAACATGACCAAAGAGTGGCTTGATTGCTATTACAGCGGAATATTTACGGAGTTTATGGAACAAAGAGCACCAGGGCATACTGTAGCGGACGATAAGATGTATAAAAAGGGAATGCTTGAGTTTATAAAGGATATAGATGTCCAGCTGGAGGTCTTAGATTATAACAATGATTTGCAAGCCTTTGACAGACAAGAAGAATTAAAGGCTATGCGTGTGTGTGCAGAAGCTATAATAACCTATGCAAATCGCCATGCAGAGAAGGCACTTAAATTGGCTGAAAATGAAAAGGATGAGAAGCGCAGGGCAGAGCTTCTACAGATAGCAGATGTATGCAAACATGTACCCGCTCATGCACCGAGAAACTTTTGGGAAGCATTGCAGACCTATTGGTTTGTTCATTTGGGAGTAATAACAGAGCTAAACACTTGGGATTCCTTTTGCCCAGGAAGATTGGATCAACACTTGTATCCATTTTACAAGAAGGAAATTGAGGCTGGTACATTGACAGATGAGCAGGCGGTTGAATTGCTGGAGCTTTTCTGGGTAAAATTCAACAATCAGCCAGCACCGCCTAAGGTGGGAGTTACTTTGGCAGAAAGCGGTACTTATACGGATTTTGCAAATATAAATAGCGGGGGCTTGAAGGTTGATGGCTCTGACGGAGTAAATGATGTAACATATTTAATATTAGCTGTTATAGACGAAATGAGACTGCTTCAGCCTAGTTCAAACATACAGCTTAGCAAGAAGAACCCAGATAAGTTTCTAAAGAGTGCAGCTAGAATAATCGCAAAGGGTTGGGGACAGCCATCGATATTTAACGCTGATGCAGTAATTGAGGAATTGGTAAGACAGGGTAAAAGTATAGAAGATGCACGCTGTGGCGGCACAAGCGGTTGTGTTGAAGCTGGAGCTTTTGGTAAAGAGGCATATATACTTACTGGCTACTTTAATTTAGTAAAGGTGTTAGAAATTACTCTAAACAATGGTATTGACCCGAAAACTGGTAAGCAGCTCGGCATACAAACAGGGAATCCTCAGAGCTTCAAGTCCTATGATGAATTGTTAGAGGCTTTTAAGAAGCAAGTACATCATTTTATAGAGATAAAGATAAGGGGCAACAACATAATAGAAGCTTTATATGCTAAATATATGCCATCACCATTCCTCTCTATATTAGTTGACGATTGTATTAAGAAGGGCAAGGATTACAATGCTGGAGGAGCAAGATACAACAGCAATTATATACAGGGAGTAGGTATTGGAACCTTGACTGACAGCTTCTCAGCTATAAAGTATCATATATATGATAACAAAACTATTAAAATGGATGAACTCTTGGAAGCCTTGAAAAATAACTTTCAAGACAATGAAAGAATGAGACAGCTTATGTTGAACAAGACTCCTAGATATGGCAATGATGAAGATTATGCTGACGATATAATGAAGGAGCTTTTTGATATTTACTATAATGAGGTAAATGGAAGAAAAACTATAAAGGGCGGAGCGTATAGAATTGATATGCTTCCTACCACCTGCCATGTATATTTTGGTTCCGTAACAGGAGCAACACCTGATGGCAGAAAGTCAGGACTTCCACAGTCTGAAGGCATATCTCCTGTACAGGGTTCTGATACTAAAGGACCTACAGGGGTAATAAAATCAGCTTCAAAGATGGATCATCTAAAAACTGGAGGTACATTATTGAACCTCAAATTTACACCTGGATTAGTACAGAATGAAGAGGGTATTGAAAAACTTGCTCACTTGGTACGCAGCTACTTCAAGCTTGATGGACACCACATACAGTTTAACGTAGTAAATGCTGACACCTTACGAAAGGCTCAGAAGCATCCAGAGCAGTTTAAAGACTTGATAGTTAGAGTAGCGGGCTACAGTGACTATTTCTGTGACCTTGGTGAAGCATTACAAGATGAGATTATTACAAGGACAGAGCATAAAGAGTTTTAATATTAAAAATGGCTGTGTGCCAAATGTTGGGGTAAACCAACATTTGGTACACAGCAAATTAAGCATTTATTGGTTCTAAATAATTAACCCTTTTACCTGTTTCTATAGCATATTCAATTTCACTTTTTGTGCTTGCGCCTATATATCCACCCTTATTAATCACAAATATCTCATCAGCCATATCAATTTTTCTTTTATGCATATCGTCAAGCATTATTTTAACTTCATCTGTAATTATTTTTTCATATTCGCCATCAGCATGTCCGAATAATCCAATTGAAATTACTATATTGCCTTTTAATGTTAATTCCTTCTGTACTCGTAGGAATTCATCTTTAAACTTTGTACTGCCACAAAGAGTTATAATTGTATATTTATCTACCATAATAAACCTTCTTTCTTCTAAAAGCAGAACTCAGTCTTTACGCTTGTCACCAAAAAAGAAAAGTGCAACAGTCCCAGGTCCAGTATGTGAACCGATTACTGTGCCAACACTATTGATCATGACCGGTTCGCTTAGATGTGGAAATTTTTCTGTGATTAGACTAGCTACCTTGCTTGCATCGTCATAGCATGCAGAATTAGAAATAAAGCACTTACCAGAGTATTCCATGCCGTCTTGTGCATGCAATTCCATCATATGTAAAATCTCGGTGATGACACGTTTTTTACCCCGAATCTTCGTGCGAGGAATTAGTTTTCCGTCAAAGCTCATATTTAACAGTGGGCATATGTTCAACAAGGTTCCTACAGCCGCGGATGTAGATGATATACGACCACCTCTTTTATAATGTGTAAGATCAGTTGAGAAAAACCAATGATGTATGTTGAGCTTGTTTTCCTCTATCCAAGCGTGTACCTCTTCAATACTTGCACCATTGTCACGCATGTCGGCAGCGGAAACAGTTAGTAGTCCATAACCTGATGATGCACCTAATGAATCTATAATAAGAATTTTTTGTTTGGGATATTTTTGTAAAAGTTCTTCCCTCGCGATACAGGCTGAATTATAAGTTCCTGATAAGCCAGTGGAAAGGGAAATATGTAAAATATCCTTGCCTTCCTTTAAAAATGGCTCAAAAAAGTCAATAAACTGTCCTACATTCACCTGCGAGGTAGTAGGCATGGCTCCAGCCTTGATTTTGCTATAAAATTCTTCAAAAGACATGGTTTGCCCCAAGTCATCTGGATATTCTTCTCCATTAATATTGTAATGAAAGCAGACAAATGGGATATTCCTTTTTTTAAGGTATTCATATGGAATATCTGCTGTTGAACAACAAGTTATAATATAATCAGACATATTTAACACCCCTTTAAATAACGGTAATTAGTTATAGTATAATATGCAAGTCTCTCTTATTATACTATAAAAACAATTTTTGTGACTGGTTATAGCTATTAAAAATTGCACTACAATATATACCAAAAATGGATTAATACCCCTTATCTATATCCACAACATTAATAAGTCTTTCTCCACTTATAAATCTCTTTAGATTTTCATATATAATATTATATCTTCTTTCATTTCTCATTTCGGATACCCAAGAGTTATGAGGGGTAATTATTATATTATCTAGCTCCCAGAGAGGATTATCCTTGCTTAGGGGTTCATCTTCAAATACATCCAGTGCTGCTCCTCGGAGGCTGCCTTTCTTAAGTGCTTCTACCAGAGCTGGTTCATCAATAACGCTACCTCTGGAAATATTTATTAGAATAGCTCCATTCTTAAATTTACTGAGACTATTTTTATTTATAAGGTGATGAGTCTCTTTTGTATAGGGTATAGAAACAATTACTATGTCGGATTGCGATATTGCATTACTTAGCTTAGACATTGGATAACAGGCATTGAAATACTCAACGTTTTTTCCTGTAGTATTTATACCTATTGTATTTGTATCGAAGCCTTGAAGTCTTTTAGCTGCTTCTGAGGCTATACTTCCTGTACCTATAAAGCAGACAGTTTTGTTGTAAAGCTCTAGTATTGATGTATCTATCTGCCACTTTCTTTCACTTTGCTTACGATAAAGATCCCTACTATTTTTTAGAAGCTCTAGTATTTTCATAACTATCCATTCTCCCATTGGTATTGAATAGCCGGATCTATTGTTTGTCACAATTATATCCTGTTCTCTTACCTTCTGCTTGGGAACTTGGTCTATGCCAATACTGGAAAGCTGAATCCACTTTAATTGTTTAAGTAAAGAAATATTAAGTTTATCAAAAGGATTATAACAGATAAGTGCATCAATATCAGAAATTTCATTAGAATTTGATATTTCTTTTTCATTCATATATATAAGCTCATATCCCAGTTCAGAAACTGACTTCATTTTTTCTTGCCCATAATTATAAGTAAATAAAACCTTCATATACACACCTCTTAAAGTATTTATATTATTAAATATAAGCAACTTCGAAGAAACAATCAACTAAATATATTTCATTATACATATTAAGGTGAATTAATATGCTGTATTTAATATACAATAGAATATAAATATAAATATAAAAATATAATAATGACCAAGTCATAAATGTGATATAATATAATGTGCTTTACTATTTGGTATTACAGTAAAAGGGAGGAAGTTACTTTGAAGATAAATGAAGTACATATTAAAGATGTGCTTCCTGGAAGTATAGCAGAAGAGCTAGGAATAGAGAAAGACGATAAGCTTCTAACTGTAAATGGTGCAGGCGTATTGGATATAATAGAATACAAATATCTAATAACTGATGAGTATTTGGAGATTGAAATAAAGAAGCCTGATGGCGAGATATGGGAATTTGAAATAGAGAAGGAGTATGATGATGACCTTGGATTGGTATTTGAGGGTATAATTGATAACCCTAAGTCCTGCCACAACAAGTGCATATTCTGCTTTATAGATCAAATGCCAAAGGGTATGAGAGAAACTTTGTATTTCAAAGATGATGATACCAGACTTTCCTTTCTAATGGGAAACTTTATCACTCTTACAAACATGCGACAGGAAGAGTTAAACAAGATAATAAGATACAGAATAAGTCCGATTAATGTATCTGTACATACGACAAATCCAGAGCTTCGCAAGGAAATGCTAAACAACAAAAATGCAGTAAAAATTATGGATTACCTGAAGCTTCTCGCAGAAAATGGAATAGAAGTAAAAGCGCAAATAGTGCTGTGTCCAGGAATAAATGACGGAGCTGAGCTTGAGAGAACCTTAAGGGAGCTATCAGAAATGTATCCATCACTAAGTACAACCGCCATTGTGCCTTTAGGTTTGACAAAGTACAGAGAAGGCTTATGTAATCTCAAAGAATTCACTAAGGAAACAGCAGAAGAGACAATAAATCAGGTGGAGACACTACAAAAGGAGTTTCTAAAGAAGCTGGATACTAGATTTGGATTTCTATCAGATGAGTTTTACTTGATAGGGGAGAAGCCTTTACCTGAATATGATAGCTATGAGGAATTTAAACAGCTTGATAATGGAGTAGGCTTGGTTACTCTTTTTAAAGATGAAATAGAGAACTCATTAAAATTAATTGATAAGCAAAGCTATAATACAAAGAATATAAAACTACATATAGCAACTGGTAGTTATGCATACCAAATTTTGCAGCAGGCAGTGGAAAGCATAAGAAACAAAATACAGGGGTTAGATATTTTAGTAACAGAAATTAAAAACAATTTCTTCGGTCAAAGTGTGAAGGTAGCAGGTCTTATAACGGGACAGGATTTAATCGCACAGATGAAGGATAAGGTTCTGCCAGAGGTAGAAAATATATTGATTATACCTAATTGCATGTTGCGTTATGGAGAAGAGATTTTTCTAGACGATATAACTATTTCGGACATAGAAAAGCAGCTGAATGTGAGTATGCAAATATGTAAGCAAGATGGAAGCGATCTGGTAGAAAATATACTTAAAAAACTTAAATAAAAATTATATATAATAAGGTGAACTGGAGGTTTTAAAATGGCAAAGCCAGTAGCGGCAATAGTTGGAAGACCTAATGTAGGTAAGTCAACATTGTTTAATAAAATTGCAGGTAAGAGAATATCTATTGTTGAAGACACACCAGGTGTAACAAGAGATAGAATCTACACAGAGGTTGAATGGCTGGATAAGAAATTTACGCTCATAGATACAGGAGGTATTGAACCTTATAGTGAGGATATAATACTGATTCAAATGAAAAGACAGGCAGAGATAGCTATTGAAATGGCGGATGTTATAGCTTTTCTTGTAGATGGTCAGGAAGGCATAACTCCTGCGGATGAAGAAGTAGCAAATATGCTTCGGAAGTCTAAAAAGAAGATTGTATTGGTGGTAAATAAAATTGATGCATCAAAATACAAAGATAATGTATATGAGTTCTATAATCTAGGCTTAGGAGAGCCGGTAGGAATATCAGCCGCTCAAGCTTTAGGCTTAGGAGATATGCTTGATGAGATATTAAAGGGATTTCCTGAGGGTGATGATGATGATTACGATGAGCTTACAATAAAGGTTGCAGTGGTTGGAAAACCTAACGTAGGTAAATCCTCACTTGTAAATAAGATAATAGGCGAGGAAAGAGTCATAGTAAGTGATGTGCCAGGCACCACCAGAGATGCTATAGATACCCCCTTTGAGGTCGGAGAAGATAAATATGTGTTTATAGATACTGCTGGTATGAGAAAAAGGAAAAAAGTATTTGAAAACATAGAGAGATATAGCGTAGTCAGATCTTTGACAGCTATAGAGAGAGCAGATGTATGTCTAATTTTAATTGATGCTATAGAAGGAGTAACAGAGCAGGATACAAAGATAGCGGGCTATGTAAATGAACAAGGCAAAGGAGCTATTATTGTAGTTAACAAATGGGATCTGATTGAAAAAGATGATAAAACAATGAACAAGTTTATCGAGGATATCAGAAGAGAATTACCTTTTATGGCTTATGCTCCTACTATATTTATATCAGCCTTAACAGGACAAAGAGTAGTAAAGGTACTAGAGCTTGTAAAATATGTAGCTAATCAGAATGCTATGAGGATTTCAACAGGTATGGTAAATGACGTTATTAATGAAGCTGTACTTATGAACCAACCTCCAATTACTGGTGGCAGAAGATTAAAAATACTATATATAACTCAGGTTGCAACTAAACCACCTACATTTGCATTATTTGTAAATGATCCTAATGCAATGCATTTCTCCTATGAGAGGTATTTAGAGAATCAGCTGAGGAAATCCTTCGGTTTTGAAGGAACACCTATCAGATTTTTACTTAGACAAAGAGAATAGGGGGATTCCAATGGATTTTAAATTGATATTTAGTTATATTTCTGTGAGTATTATTGCTTATTTTATTGGTAATATTGCAACCTCTTACATTGTTTCAAAGAATGTAGCAAAGATTGATATTAGAAAGCATGGAAGCGGAAATGCTGGAGCTACAAATGTACTTAGGGTCATTGGTATAAAAGCAGCAGCAATAACCTTTGCTGGAGATGCACTTAAAGGTGCAGTTGCAGTTATGATAGGAAGATATTTGGTAGGGGATTATGGAGCTGTTTTAGCTGGATTATTTGTGGTTATAGGTCACAATTGGCCTATACTTCTTAAGTTTAAAGGTGGTAAGGGTGTAGCGGCAACAATTGGCTCTATGTTAGCAATTAATCCTTTGATTGTTCTTATTGTAGTTGTTTTAGGAGCGATTATAATGATTACTACAAAATATGTTTCATTGGCTTCTATAATTGGAATGATTATATTTCCTATTCTTATGATTGTTTTTAAACAGCCGATAGAGTATATAGTTTATAGCTTTTTAATGGCAATAATTGCAATCTATAGGCATAGAACAAATATAGTAAGACTTTTTAATGGCACAGAGCTAAAGCTTGGACAAAAGTCGGTGTCAGAGTAGGAGGATATCAATGTATAATATTTCAATTATAGGTGCAGGAAGCTGGGGCACTGCAATAGCAATATTGCTTGCAAAGAAGGGCTGCAATGTGAAGCAGTGGGTAAGAAGACAAGATCTTTGTGATACAATAAAGGAAACAAAAGAGAATATAACTTATTTGCCTGGTGTAGTGCTTCCAAGCAATATTGATATGTCTAGCGATTTAGATTATTGCTGTAAAGGAAGCGATATACTGGTGATAGCAACTCCTTCTCATACAGTTAGAGAAGTAGTTAATAGCATAAAGCCTTATACAAGAAAAGAACAGATTATAGTAGATTTAGCAAAGGGCATAGAGAACGAATCTCTCATGAGAATGTCTCAGATTATTGAGGAAATATTGCCGAGCAATAAGATTGTTGTATTATCTGGCCCTTGTCATGCAGAGGAAGTTGCAAGAGATATTCCTACTGCTATAGTATCGTCTGCGAGAGAAAGAAAAACTGCAGAGTACATACAGGATGTCTTTATGACTCCAAAGTTTAGAGTATACACAAATCCTGATATGGTAGGGGTTGAGCTTGGGGGAGCATTAAAGAACATAATTGCTATCGGAGCTGGGATGAATGATGGCTTAGGCTTTGGTGATAATACTAAGGCTGCTATTATGACCAGAGGAATTGTTGAGATTTCAAGACTAGGTGAGTACATGGGGGCTAATAAGATGACTTTTGCAGGACTATCCGGTATAGGCGATCTTATAGTTACCTGCACCAGTATGCATAGTAGAAATAGAAGAGCTGGAATTGCTATAGGTGAAGGCAAGTCCTTAGAAGAAGTGCTTGGCGCTACAAATATGGTGGTAGAAGGGGTAAGAACCACAAAGTCAGCATATGAGCTAGCTTGCAAGATGGGTGTTGATATGCCGATTACCCAGGAAATATACAATGTTCTTTATAATAAAGCGGATGTGAAGAACTCTGTAATAAACCTTATGATGAGAGCTAAGACCCATGAAACAGAAGATATTGAAGAGATAAATAATATGGAGTGGTAATACATAAGCAGACCTTTTGGTCTGTTTTTTTTTGGAATAATCTTAATTTGCCTACATATATATATATTGCTATATATGTTTCGAAGAAGATTTATCATACACAAAAGTAGTAGAAGTATCTGCTTTTGTATTATAGGTAATGTATTTTTCGCAGCATATGAATCAAAGAAGATATTTTGCACATTTTGAATTCAATATAGAATGTTTAGTGCAAAATATATAATACATATAAGTGGCAGTATATATTTAAGGAGGTAGGGTAAGTGGAAGGATTCGATGTATATCGAGATATAGCCGAAAGAACTGACGGCAGCATTTACATAGGTGTTGTAGGACCTGTTAGAACCGGCAAATCAACATTTATCAAAAGATTTATGGAATTACTAGTTCTTCCCAATATAGACAATGAGTTTAAACGCGAAAGAACTAAGGATGAGCTTCCGCAAAGCGCAAACGGCAAGACAATAATGACAACAGAGCCAAAGTTTGTACCTAACGAGGCTGTTGAGCTTACTTTAAGAGAAAACGCAAAGTTTAAGGTAAGACTTATTGACTGTGTTGGATATCTTATAGAAGGAGCCCTTGGACATCTTGAAAATAATTCTGCAAGATTAGTTAGCACTCCGTGGTTTGAAAATCAAATACCATTTGAAGAAGCTGCAGAAATAGGCACTAGAAAGGTTATATCAGATCATTCTACAATTGGTCTTGTAGTAACAACAGATGGTTCGATAACAGAATTACCAAGAAGAAGCTATATAGAAGCAGAAGAACGGGTAGTAAGAGAGCTAAAGGAATTAGAGAAACCATTTATAATAGTATTAAATTCGTCAAGACCAACAGCACAAGAGACAATAGAGCTTCGTGAAGCGTTAGAGACAAAATACAGTATACCAGTAATAATAGTTGACTGCCAAAAAATGGAGTTAAGAGACTTGGATGAAATACTGGAAAGAGTATTGTTTGAGTTCCCTGTAAGAGAGATCAATTTCCATCTACCAAGATGGTTTGATTCACTAGAGATGGAACACTGGCTCAAGACAGACATGGTAAATGGTATTAGGAGTAATATTAGCGATGTATATAGACTAAGAGATATAGCTGTAACAGTAGCAAATATTAAAGAAATTGAGAGTCTAGAAAACGCAGCTATTAATGATATGCGCCTAGGAGAAGGGGTAGTAAATATTACACTAGATTTGAAGCAGGGATTGTTTTACAAGGTACTAGGCGAGGTATCGGGGTATAACCTTGAGGGAGACTATCAGCTTGTCAACTTAGTAAAGGATTTATCACAAGCAAAGCGTGAATATGACAAGGTTAAAGATGCTTTGAGAGATGTTAAGGAATTTGGATATGGTATGGTAGCTCCATCTGTTGAAGAAATCAGACTAGAAGAACCAGAAATTACAAAGCAAGGTAATAATTTTGGCGTTAAATTACGAGCCAGTGCGCCATCTCTACACATTATTCGTGCAGACATAGAGACTGAGATTTCTCCGATCATAGGAACTGAAAAACAAAGTGAAGAGTTTGTGACTTATTTCATGAACGAGTTTGAGAGTGACCCAGAAAAGATTTGGAGTTCAAATATGTTTGGCAAGTCCTTGTATGACATGGTAAAGGAAGAGCTTCAAGGCAAACTTTATAAAATGCCGGAAGATGTACAGGGCAAGCTACAGTTGACACTTAACAAGGTAGTTAATGATTCCAAAGGCGGTATAGTCTGCATAATCATATAATGTATTATTTATTGTATGAAAAAGTCTCCTGATTTAACCAGGAGACTTTTTCATACCTTTGTAACATTTTTACCGTAAAATATCTCAGACATTTCTTTTTTAAGCTTTTGTTTGATTTTTTTCTTTTCTCCGGCAAGAAGGTCTTTTTTAGTGATTCCGAAAAGATAGTTATTTAGATCAAATTCCTTGAGAATCATTTTGGTGTGGAAGATATTCTCTTGATAGACATTTACATCTATCATTTGGAATCGGTCCTTTATATCAGTTGAGATATAGTTTTGTATAGAATTTATCTTGTGGTCTATGAAATACTTTTTACCATTTACATCTCTAGTAAAGCCTCTTACTCTATAATCCATGGTCATAATATCTGAGTCAAAGCTGTGAATCAAATAATTTAAAGCTTTAAGTGGAGAAATCATGCCACAGGTAGAAACATCTATGTCAGCTCTAAATGTGCTTATACCATCATCAGGATGGCTTTCTGGATAAGTATGAACTGTTATATGACTTTTATCTAAATGAGCAACTACTGCATCAGGCGTTGGACCTGGAGTTTCTGTATCATTAGTATTTTGTATAACATCTTCATGTGCGCCTTCTTCAGAAATTAGCATTGTGACACTAGCACCTTGTGGATCGTAGTCTTGTTTAGCTATGTTTAGTATATTTGCGCCTATAATATTTGCAACACTTGTAAGAATGTTAGTTAATCTATCAGCATTGTACTGTTCATCAATGTATTCAATGTATCCCTTGCGATCCTCTATATTTTTAGCATAGCATATATCATACATATTGAAGCTTAATGTTTTTGTTAGATTGTTAAATCCATAAAGCTGTAATTTTTCGATATTCTTTATTTCCATTTTAGCCTCCTCGAGTACAATAAGTATAGTACGCATTAATACATTATTCTGCTTTTATATTATAAACTTATATGCTACAGATATCAAGCTTTTGAGCAAAATTGGAGAGAATAGGATGCAAAAAAGCACGGTGGTTAGCCGTGCTTTTTAATAGCTTTATTACTTTAAGTTTTCTGGGTTCAATACCTTTAAGGAATCTATTACAAACATTCCATCTTTTCTGATTAGTGTATCATCAAACCAGATTTCTCCACCACCATACTCAGGTGTTTGTATGAAAACTAAATCCCAATGTATAGCTGATTTATTGCCATTGTTGCATTCGTCATAAGCATTACCTGGAGTAAAGTGAATGCTGCCCATTATTTTTTCATCAAA
Source organism: uncultured Clostridia bacterium (assembly GCA_942492835.1). Taxonomy (GTDB): domain Bacteria; phylum Bacillota; class Clostridia; order Lutisporales; family Lutisporaceae; genus GWB2-37-7. The sequence goes on from OW818645.1 coordinate 3,766,865, forward strand.
CAAAGTGTCTTTCATTGGCTTCAATATATATGGATTTACCCCTATTGCAAATTCACCAACATATCTTGCACCATCATCAGTATTGAACACTTCATTAATTCTTTCGGTATCATTAGCTGTAGCATTTACAATCTTGCCATCTTTGAATTCAAGTCTTATGTTTTCATAAGTAAAGCCTTGATATTCTGCAGGTGTATTATAAGTGATATAACCATTTACAGAATTTTTAACAGGAGCTGTGTAAACCTCACCATCAGGTATGTTTGCTTGACCGGCACATTTTATTGCAGGCAAGCCTTTAATTGAGAAAGTAAGGTCGGTTCCAACACCTTTAATATGAACTCTGTCTGTTTTCTCCAGAGCTTCAACTAGTGGAGTCATTGCTTCACCCATTTTTGCATAATCCAAAGAACCTACGTTGAAGTAGAAGTCTTCAAACTTCTCTGTGCTCATATTTGCCATTTGAGCCATAGCGTGGTTTGGATATCTCATAACGCACCACTTTGTATTTGGTACTCTTATTTCAGAGTGTACCTTTTTAAACCAATGTTTTTGGTATATGTTCATCTTATCACTAGGTACATCAGCCCAGTCAGAAGTATTCTTTGGACCTCTTATACCAATATAAGCCTGCATGTTTCTCATTCTCTCTGCTTCAAACTCAGCAGCTTGTGCAATTTGTTTTTCGTTACAGCCTAGTAGCAATTCTCTCATCAAGTCTCTATTTTTTACTGTCAGAAATGGATTAGCTCCTACTGCATAGGCTTCTTTGATTAATGCATCAACCAACTCAGCACCAGAATCATTTAGTTCTATCAAAAGATTTTCACCAGGTTGAAGATTTACAGAATAATGAATTAGGTTTTTTGCCATTATGTCTATTCTTGGGTCTTTCATTTTTTATGTCCTCCTTAGAATTTACTTTAGATTTTCTGGATTTAATACTTTAAGTGAGTCTAGTACAAATGCACCATCTTTTCTGATTAGTGTATTATCAAACCATATTTCTCCGCCACCGAACTCAGGAGTTTGAATATATACTAAATCCCAGTGTATAGCTGATCTGTTTCCGTTATCACAATTTGTATATGCATTTCCAGGAGTAAAGTGAATGCTACCCATTATTTTCTCATCAAACAATGCATCCTTCATAGGTTTTTGAATGAAGGGGTTGACGCCTATGGCAAATTCACCTATATATCTAGCTCCCTCATCAGTATCAAATACTTTATTTAGTCTTTCTGAATCATTAGCGGTTGCTTTTACTATCTTACCATCCTTAAACTCAAGTCTAATGTTTTCATATGTAAAGCCTTGATATTCTGCTGGAGTGTTGTATGTGAGATAGCCGTTTACAGTGTTCTTAACTGGGGCTGTGAATACTTCTCCATCAGGTATGTTTAGCTCGCCAGCACATTTTATTGCGGGCATACCTTTAATTGAGAAGGATAGGTCAGTTCCAACGCCTTTTATTCTTACTTTGTCTGTTTTTTCCAAAGCCTCAACTAATGGTGTCATAGCATTATCCATTTTTGCATAATCAAGAGTACATACATCAAAGTAGAATTCTTCAAAGTTCTCTGTACTCATGTTTGCTAACTGTGCAAATGCAGAGTTTGGATACTTTAGGATTACCCATTTTGTATCTGGTATTCTGATATCAAGATGGACACCCTTTGTAATAATTCTTTGGTAAAGAGACATCTTTTCAGCAGGAATATCTGAATATGCAGCAGAATTTCTTGGACCTGCTATTTGTATGTATGCTTGCATTTGCCTCATTCGCTTTTTTTCAAATTCAGCGATTTTAGTTAATTGTTCCTCATTAGCGTTTATCATAAGCTGTCTTTGGAGTTCTTTGTTTTTTGTTGCTAGAAAAGGATTTCCACCAAGCTTATAAGCTTCTTTTATAAGCTCTGCTGCAAGCTCTTCGCCGTCATCGTACATTTCAATTAACAAGTTTTCACCAGGTTGAAGCTTAAGAGAATGAGTAAGAAGATTTTTTGCTAATCTGCTAATTCTTGGGTCTTTCATATTTTTTCACCTCGTTGAAATATTTAGAATGAATGATTTCATACTCATGAAATTATATAAATATGTAATACTTATATAAACAATTATACCCATTAAGAAAAATATTGTAAAGACGATTATATATATCCAAATAGTAATTAAAGAAGTTATATTATAATATTTTTATAAAGATACAAACTAATTATAGTATATCTTTTGATTGTAAAAATATTTAAATTATTTCATAATTAGGAGTTGAAGCTATGAAAACTATAGAAAGCGTATATGGAAAAACTTTTAAAACCATATTGTGGTTTATAAAGCCTATCAAGAAATTATTTATTAAGACTCTTTGTGAGGTTCATATATTCATTAATAATCAAGCACTTGAAATACTTAAGAATGATGGTCATCTTGATGCTTACGAGTTCTATGCAAAGTATCAAGACAAATTAAACGAAGGTGCAGTATGGGCAGATCAGGATTTTAAGAGCAGAGAGCACTTTTATAATCCCTATACTCAAATCGGTTTATATGGCTGTAAAACCTCTAAACAACGATTTGAACGTTATTACTGTCATGCTTTAGTACATTGGGATTGCGGTGACTACGATAAAGCAATGTTTTATCTTGGTGCGGCAGTGCATCTAATACAGGATTCAACAATACCTCAGCATGGTAATATCAATCTATTAAAGAACCATAGAAGCTATGAACAGTGGATTATAAAGGTTCATAACGATTTTGAGCATTATTCTATAAAGAATGGAGGAATATATTTAGATAGTGCCTATGAATATATTCCACATAACGCAAAGCACGCCATACAGATATTGAATAGATATTCATTAATTAAGGATCATACAGAGAAATATGTAAAGGTTGCTAACAACACTTTTCATATGGCACAGCGCACTACAGCAGGTTGTCTTATGAACTATTATACTAAGCTTCATGATATAGATTTTAAACAGACAGTTTTAAAATGTAGACAGGAAGGATCAAAGTGCAAATAGAAGAATATTGTAATAGATAAGCCCTTCTGATAATATTAGGATTATGATATTAATGGAAGGGCTCTTTATTATGAGTCTTTGTTTAAGCAATCTAATGCAATACATATATAGATTAAGAAAGGAAACATGATGAATTTATTAACTATAGAGAATATTTCAAAAGCATATAGCGAGAAGAAACTTCTTGATAATATAAATCTCGGAATCAATGAAGGGGATAAAATAGGGGTAATTGGTATAAATGGTGTAGGTAAGAGCACACTTCTAAAGATAATAGCAGGGGTGGAGCCACCTGATGAGGGAAGGTTAATAAAGGGCAACTCAGTAAGGGTAGAGTATCTATCGCAAAATCCATACTTTGATAATGAAGCTACAGTGTTGGAGCAGGTTTTTAAGGGCGATTCTGCTATTATGAGGTTAATTAGAGATTATGAACAGTTAGTGCAATGCCCTAATACTTCATCGGAGAAGCTAATGAAGCTTAATTCTGAAATGGACAGGATGAATGCTTGGAACATGGAAAGTGAGGCAAAAGGAGTGCTAACTAAGCTCGGAATTGACGATTTTGAAGCAAAAATAAGCACTTTGTCAGGTGGGCAGCGAAAAAGAATTATGTTAGCCTCAGCCTTGATAAATCCCTCAGATTTGCTTATTCTAGATGAGCCAACCAACCATCTTGACAATACAACTATTGATTGGCTGGAGGAATTCCTTAATAAGAGAAAAGGCGCACTTCTAATGATAACTCATGATAGATATTTCCTTGATAGAGTAGTAAACGAAATTCTTGAGGTAGATAGAGGCAGTTTGTTTTTATATAAGGGAAACTATAACAACTATTTAGAAAAAAAGTTGGAGCGAGAAGATCGGGAGAATGCCAGCGAGAGAAAAAGGCAAGGACTTCTAAAAAAGGAGCTTGCGTGGATAAGAAAAGGGGCAAAAGCTCGTACGACAAAACAAAAAGCCAGAATTGATCGTTTTGATAAGCTAAGTGAAAAGATTACTGAGCTAGAGGGTGATAAGCTGGATATATCGGTTGGCAGCAGCAGATTAGGAAAAAAGATTATTGAGATGGAGCATGTAAGTAAAGCCTTTGATACAAAAAAGGTTATAGAAGATTTCAGTTATATTGTTTTGAGAAATGATAGAGTTGGAATCATCGGTCCAAATGGGAGCGGTAAATCGACCCTTATGAATATAATAGCAGGCACAATGCTAGCAGATACAGGAAGCATTGAAATAGGTGAAACTGTAAGGATAGGGTTGTTTTCACAAGAATCCTACCATATGGATGAAAAGCTTAGAGTAATAGAGTACATTAAAGAAGGTGCTGAAATTTTAACTACCGCAGAGGGAGAGAAAATAAGTGCTTCACAAATGCTTGAAAGATTCTTGTTTGAACCCAATTCTCAATGGACACCGATATCAAAGCTTTCAGGAGGGGAAAAAAGGAGACTGCATTTACTTAGAGTGTTGATGGAGGCTCCAAATGTACTACTTTTAGATGAACCAACCAATGATTTGGATATAGAAACGCTTACTGTGTTGGAGGATTATATAGAGAATTTCCAAGGAGCAGTAATAGCAGTATCTCATGATAGGTATTTCTTAGATAAGGTTACTGATAAGATATTTGTTTTTGAGGATAATGGAATAATTACTCAATACACAGGTAATTACTCTGATTTTAAAGAGAATGACATTGCAGATAAAAAAATCAAAGATAGCAGTCAAGGAAGCAATAATTCTGAAGATAGAGCAAAAAATAGACCTTTAAAATTTTCTTACAAAGAACAAAAGGAATATGATCAAATAGATGATATGATTTCTTCTTTGGAGGAGCAGATTTCTGAGCTAGATGTAAAAATAAAAGCAGCAGCCACTGACTATATACTGCTGCAACAGTTAATGGAAGAAAAAGAAGCTTTAGAAAAACAATTGGAAGAAAAAATGGATAGATGGATATATCTAAATGAACTATCTGAAAGAATTGAAAAAGGTCAGTAAAATGATGAGTAATAAAAAGCGAGTACTTTTTGTACTCGCTTTTTATTACTTCAATATTGCATATGACCAAACAAATCTTGTAGCATGTTCCTGCTCATCAGTGATGATTTCATAAAGCATATCTCTATGTTTCTTGCTGTTAAGCATTGCCCTGATTCCTCGGTACATTTCCACTGCACCCAGCTCACCATTTATGCTGGTCTTTATGTTATCAATAAATCTAGGTTCTAAGTCTACCTTAGGAGTTGGAATTTCGATTTCTTCTCCAGTCAAATCCTCATAAATGCTTTGAAACATTCTGTAGTGTTTACCTTCATCTTCAAATGCAAAACGTAGGTTTTCTTTAACGTCCCTATTGTCAGTCATGTCTTGCATCATTCTGTATTTCTTGTTGTCATGTCTTTCGTCTTTCATAGCTTCCTTTATTAAATCCAAAAGTCTTCTAATATTCTTTGGTTTATCTGGAATCTGCATATACATATCAGGATTCATTAATATACCTCCCAAAACAAATTGTCATTACATATTATGCAGATGGAGGGATTAAGATGACACTTGCTTTTTCTAGTCTATTACCTCAGATAGCATCTTTGGAAAATAGTGAAGCTTGCCCTCACTGTCTTTACCAAAGAAAATAACCAATTCCTGTTTGTTATCTGGGTTTGATAACACATCGGTATAGAACACTTCATAGAAGATGCCCTTTTTCAAGCTTTTGCTAATAATATCCTCATTGGGAAACAATGCTTCAGCCACAACAGAATCTTTCTTAATATGATCCTGTAAGAGCCTTTGTACATCGCCTATAGGATATCGCTTTATACTGCTAGGAATTATACCGTTGCCAAAGTACAAAAGCCAATCTAGCTTTATCAGTTCATTTAACTCTAAGCTCATGAAGCCTTCTAGCTCTGCAAATGTGTATAGTATATTATAAAGCTCCTTGGTGCTTTGTGAGGCGGAATATAATCTATTATTTCTCCAATAATCAGATAAGCTCTCATAAAAGTTGAAATAAGAGGAGCAGTGTTTTTCAAATATGTAGCGAAGACTATGCTTAAACCTACCTGAGTTATAGTAAAGCTCTAATATTTGCTCAATTTCCTTCAGCTTAGTTAACTCTTCGTAGCTAATCCATTTTGAATGCAACACCTCATAGGGGTTAAATTCATTATATTGCAGATCATATTCTTCCGCTCTTGCTCTTAAGCCTGAGCCCTTTAGAAGCTTAAGGAAGCCTAGTTGAAGCATATCAGGCATTAGTTCATGGATCTCATCAAAAGATCTATGAAAGCTATCTATATCCTCAAATGGCAGTCCAGCGATAAGATCCAAGTGCAAGTGACTGTTATGCAATTTTTGCAGTGCTAGAACATTCTGCTTTACCTTTGCTAAATCCATTGTCCGACTAATTTCCTTTAAGGCTTGTGGATTAGTAGACTGCACTCCTATTTCAAACTGAAACATATATTTAGGAGCTTCTGCTAGCACTGATATCGTCTCTTCATCCAGTAGGTCTGCTGCAATTTCAAAGTGGAAATTGGTCTTACCATTTTGAGAGATAATGTATTTAATAATCTCCAAACTATGACTTTTCTTGCAATTGAAGGTTCTATCTACCAGCTTAACTTGTTTTACACCGCTATCAATGAAAAGCTTTAGATCTTTTTTTATCTTATCCATTGAGAAATATCGGACTCCATTTAGAGTAGATGACAGACAATATTGACAGTTGAATGGGCATCCCCTGGTGGTCTCATAATATATAATTTTTGTATCAAGCTGTAATAGGTCATCATAGGGAAAGGGAATGACATCAAGATTTTTTAGGAGTCTGCGTTCTTCATTGCAGATTATTGTTTCTGAAGCTCTATAGGTCAAGCCTGCAATAGACTTTATGTCTGATTTATCTCCATTTAAATATTCCAAAAGCTCCAGAAGGGTTTCCTCACCCTCACCTCTTATTATATAGTCAATAAAATCATGCTGTAACAAAAGCTCTTCAGAGTCAAATGAAACCTCAGGTCCTCCTAATACCAAGAGAGCCTTAGGGTTTATCTTTCTAAGACTGCTGCATAGCTTAAGAACCATGTCAATATTCCAAAGATAACAGGAAAAAGCATATATATCACATTTGCTTATATATATTTCCTTCAATATATTATCTATATGGTCATTGATACTAAACTCCTGTATATGTATATTGCTGTAATGAGGTTTACAGTAAGCGTTAAGATACCGAACGGCTAGATTGGTGTGTATGTATTTTGCATTTATTGCTATTAGTAGACAACTTTTCTTCATAGTAACCTCCAACCATAAGCAGATATGTCTGCTTTCTTTAATTTAATAATAATGCAATTATATATATCGTTAATTATATCAATAATATATCCACTGACAAAGCTTTTACTATAAATCTATGAATACTAGAAAAATAAGTATTATTTGTTGTTGCTTTGGCAAAATAACATTGGAAAAGTTGAATACAGGATATTATCAAATTTAGATTGCAAGTATTTCAGAAGTATTTTAAAATAAAGTAAGATTTGTAAAGTTTTAATGTAAATATTTATACATAACATATATAGGAGAACTACATGAGAGATATTGTGGCATTGAAGAAAAAGGTGAGTAAGGTATCTAAGAAACTATTCGAAACTTATCCCGAAGCAACCTGCTCTTTGGATTATCAAGAGCCGCTGCAACTATTGATTGCTACGATATTGGCAGCTCAGTGTACTGATCGAAGAGTGAATATTGTAACTAAAGAATTGTTTCGAAAATATGAGGGTGTAGAAGATTTTGCAAACGCAAACATTGAAGAATTAGAGCAGGACATCAAATCTACAGGATTCTATAGAAACAAGGCAAAAAATATTATAGCCTGCTGTAATAAGTTAATTAGGGAACATGATGGTAAGGTACCTGACAATATGGAAGATTTGACAGCTCTACCTGGGGTAGGACGAAAAACAGCAAATGTTATATTAAGCAATATATATGATATACCAGGAGTGATTGTTGATACCCACTGTATTCGACTGTCCAACAGAATTGGACTTTCAGAGCAAGAAAACCCTGTTAAGCTTGAGAAGGAGCTTATGGAGATAATTCCACGCAAGGATTGGGCTAAATTTAGCAATAATCTTGTTTATCATGGAAGAGCAATTTGTGATGCTAAGAAGCCAAAATGTGAGTTATGTCCCATATCTAGAGATTGTAAATATTTTGCACTAAACATTTTACATTTGGTTTAAAATGTTTAATGCAAAATATATTCATTTATTCATATGTTACAAAAAATATATTACCGATAATACAAAAGCAAATGCTTCTACTACTTTTGTGCATAATAAATCTTTTTCTTTATATATATAAATCTTTTTTAGAGGGATTGAGCAAAAAATAACAATGTATATTGAAGTATTATGCGATTTTTAGAAGGGATTTTAGCCAATTTGACGAATTATATTGTGTTGTGTGATGTGATGTTGTTAAGAAGTGCGATTAGAATATAATTATACAATTTCATAAAAATATGTTAACAAATATAAACTTTTCATCTTACAACATTAAATAAAAAATATAGAAAGAGGTGGTGAGATATTTGTCAATGGAAGTAGTAAAAAAGATAATCGATACTGAAAGGGAGGGCGAAGAAATAGTAAAGAAAGCTCAGTCTTTTTCAGCAGAAATCCAAAAAGAATCAAAGGATAAAGCAGAATCAATTATAGAAGAGGCAAAAGAAAAGGCTGAGGAATACTATAAAAATACTATATTTAAATATGAAATGGAAGCAAAAGAAGCTTCCAAACCATTGCTTGAAGAAAACAAAAGCTCAAAATCGAAGCTTACCAACATACCAACAGAGCTGATGGACAGGGCTGTAAATATGGTTATTGAGAGGATAGTGAATAGCCATGGCGATAGTTAAAATGAACAAAATAGCTCTAGCCGCTCCTCAAAGTCAGAAAGATGATGTTTTAAACTTAATACAGACTGAAGAAGCAATACATATTGTAGATTTAAGTGAAACAGAAATGGATTTTGAAGGGTTAGAGTATTTTACAGAGGACAAAGTGGTAACAGATACTCAAATGGATTACAACCATATTAAAGTTGCCTATGAGTTCTTAAAGAAATACAGTAAGAAAAAGAGTGGGTTATTAGACAAGAAGGAAGTAGTATTAAAGAGTGATTTCGATGAATTAAATAATAAAATAAACTGGCGAAGCATATATCAAGGCTGTCGTGAAATTGAAGAGGGTATAAACCTCAATAAAAGTGAAAAAAGCAAGACTACTTCGCAATTAGAGCAATATTCACAATGGGCTAATCTTGATATTACAACAACTGAACTGGATACTCTAAAAAAGGCATCATATTTTATTGGATATATGAACAATAAATATGAATCAAATATGTATGAGGATTTAGATAACGCATTTGATGATATATACATACAAAAAATATCTGAAAAGCAACAAGACATAAATTTATTTATGCTTTGTCATATTGATGATTCAGAAGATGTTTCTGAAATACTAAAAAAGTATGGCTTTACAAGGGCTACTCTAGACTTAAGTGTATTAGCTAGTGTTAAGGTTAGTGAGCTTAAGGAGCTTAGTATTAAATTGGATAAAGAGGTTGAAAGCTTAAATGAAAAAGCATTAAACCTATCCGAAAAAATAGGTGATATAGAAAAAATATATGATTTTTACACCGTAAAGCTTGAAAAGGAAAACTCAATATCAAAATTGATGAAAACAAATGAAACATTCATTCTACAAGGATGGATTTTTGCGGACAAAGCTGATGAAATAAAAGCTAAGCTTGAGGGCAAATTTAAGGATATATACATAAGTATTGAGGAACCTGAAGCTGAAGAAGATTTCCCTATTGCCTTAAAGAATAATGCATTTGCTGAGCCCTTTGAAGCAATAACAGAGCTATACAGCTTACCACTTCCAACAGAAATTGACCCTTCACCAGTTATTGCACCATTTTTCTTGTTCTTCTTTGGAATGATGATGGCAGATATAGGTTATGGAATTGTAATGGCAGCTATAGGATTATTTGCACTTAAGTTTGTAGAATTATCTAAAGGCACTAAGAAAATGGTTATGCTTTTGGTATATGGAAGTATTCCAACCATTATATTTGGTATCCTATATGGAAGCTTCTTTGGAGGTATTATTAAGCTGACACCGATCTGGATCGATCCTGTTAATAATCCTATGACTGTGTTAGTATGGTCAATGGGATTTGGCTTGATACATTTATTTGCAGGCCTTGGAGTAAAGGGATACATGCTAATAAAAGCAGGCAAGATTATGGATGCAGTATATGATGTATTATTATGGTATGGTCTGATAATTGGGTTGATATTGCTTTTTATAATTGGAGGAACCTTCCCAAAGGTACTTTCAATAGTAAGTGCAGTAGCACTAGTTGCAACTCAAGGTAGAAGCAATACAACTATTGTAGGAAAGTTTTTTGGAGGCTTGTATGGTTTATACGGTATAACTGGTTATTTAGGTGATGTTTTATCCTATTCAAGACTATTGGCACTAGGACTTGCTACAAGTCTTATAGGCTGGGCATTTAACTTACTCATTGGAATGGTGAGTGGACCAGCGGTATTTATAGCAGGACCTCTGATATTTGTATTTGGACATACGTTTAACTTTCTGATAGGAATATTGGGAGCTTTTGTTCATACATGCAGATTGCAATTTCTTGAGTTTTTCGGTAAGTTTTATGAAGGTGGAGGAAAAGCATACACACCTTTAAGAATTAATACAAAATTTATAAATGTAAAAAGAGTTAATTAAGGAGGAGTTATTATGGAATTTACTAATGTTCTTGATTTCTTAAGGAGTTATGGAGGACCAATACTTGCAATATTTGGAGCAGCACTTGCAGCATTTATGGCAGGAGTTGGTTCAGCTAGAGGCGTAGGAATGGTTGGAGAGTCAGCAGCAGGACTTGTTACAGAGGAACCAGAAAAGTTTGGAAAAACACTTATTCTTCAAGTAATACCTGGTACTCAAGGTTTCTACGGATTTATAACTGCTCTTATTCTTCTTCAAAGAATAGGACTTTTCACAGGACAATTAGCACCATTAACACTAAGCCAAGGATTTTTATTCTTCTGTGCAGCACTTCCATCAGCAATTGTGCAATATAAATCAGCTATATTCCAAGCAAAAACTGCTGTTGCTGGTATGCAGATATTAGCAAAGAGACCAGAGAGATTCTTCGGTGGTGTTATATACGCGGTAATGGTTGAAACATATGCTGTTATTGCACTTATTACATCAATCCTTATGATAGTTAATATAGCAGTATAAGGGAGTGGCAGAAATGGCCGGAATTGAAAATCTTCAGAACAGAATAATAAAAGATAATGAAGACAGGGCTATGCAAATAGAAAATGATGCAAGGGCTAAAGCAGAAGATATAATTAACCAAGCCAAAAAGAAGGCCGAGGAAATAATGAATAACATGAAGGCTAAGGCTGAAAAGGATGGCAAGGAAAGAAAAGATAGACTTATGTCAAGAGCGCAGCTAGATGCAAGAAATGAAATTCTATTTGCAAAGCAGGAGTCAATAGATAATACATTAAACCATGTGGCGAACAAGATAAATCAAATGGATGACAAACAATATTTTGAATTTATAGAAAAAATAATTCTTAATAGTGTTGAAACCGGAGAAGAGGAAATTGTTTTCTCAAAAAAAGATAAAGCAAGAATAGAGCCCTCATTTATATCTGAAGTTAACAGTAAGTTAAATGCAATGGGTAAGAAGGGCTTAATTAAAATCAGCGACGAAACAAGAGAAATAGGCGCAGGCTTTATTTTGACTCATGGTGGTCTGGAAATAAATTGTTCGATTGAATCCCAAATAAGATTACTAAGGGACAGCCTGGAGGGTGAAATTTCAAACCTTCTATTTAAAGGCATGTAACCTCATGAGGATGTGTATAAATGGATTATTCAATATTTGCCCATAGTATTGCTAGAATAAAAGCTATGGAAAATAGGCTTATAAATAAGGCAAAGCTTGATTCATTAATAGATGCCAGGGATTTTTCCGACTCCATTAAAATGATTCAAGATACCCAATATGGAGCATATATAACTTCAGCTTCCTATGAGAGTGGTCTAAGAAATGCCCTTGAGGATGTTTATAGGAACATGTATGAAATTGTACCTGTAAATGAAGTGATAGATGTTCTTGCAGTACGATATGATGGGCACAACATAAAAAGTATCTTAAAAGGTAAATACTCAGGTATTGATACTTCAGGCATGTTAATTAATGTAGGAACAATTCCAATAGAAAGCTTAAAGCAAATAATTTTGGAAGAAAGCTACAAAGATATACCTGAAACGGTAGTGAAAACAGTACAAAAGGCAGTATCAACCTTTAGTGCAACAGGTGATCCACAAGATATAGACTTGATTATTGATAAGGGAATTTATGAATATGCTATGGAAATAGCAAAAAATAGCAAATATGACTATTTGGTTGAATATGTTAAATTTAATATTGATATAACCAACTTAAAAACCTTTATCAGAATAAAGGCTCAAGAAAAAAGCATTGAGTTTTTAGACAAGGTGTTTATATACGGTGGAACACTTGAGTATAATTTGTTTTTAAGCTTTATTAATGAAAGCTTGGAAAGATTTTCAGAAAAGTTATCCTATACTAGTTTTTCCAAATGGTCAGATCAAGGTATTTCAGAGTATATAAGAAATGGTGATTTGGGAAGCATTGATAGGTATGGTGACAATTACATAATTGATCATATTAAAAAGTCTAAGTTCATTAGCCTTGGAGCAGAACCTATCATTGCATATATTATAGCCAGGGAAAATGAAATAAGAGCCTTAAGAATTATCCTAACAGGCAAGAAGAGCAATGTGCATCCAGAAAAGATAAGAGAAAGGATGCGTGAAGTGTATGTATAAAATAGGAGTAGTAGGAGAAAGAGATGCTGTATTAGGCTTCTTATCTCTTGGTATGACAGTTAAGGCTGCAGAAAATAGTGAAGAGGCCATGAAAGCTATTGATAACATGGCTAGAGAAGATTATGGATTGATATTTGTTACTGAAACTATAGCTAAGGACATTGAGGAGACAATTGCAAGATATAAGAGTGAAATGCTTCCAGCAATCATTCTTATTCCTGGAAGTCAGGGAAGCCTAGGCATCGGGCTTGCAAAGATTCGAAGCAATGTTGAAAAAGCTGTCGGAGTTGATATATTATCATAGAAGGAAGGTTGATAGCTTGAGCATCGGAAGAATTATGAAAGTTTCAGGACCTTTGGTTATTGCAGAAGGAATGGAACATGCAAAAATGTTTGACGTTGTAAGGGTTGGAGAGAAAAAGCTCATCGGTGAAATCATCGAAATGAGAGGAGATAAGGCTTCAATCCAAGTATATGAGGAAACTTCAGGTATTGGTCCTGGAGGTCCTGTAGTAACAACAGAGGAACCACTTAGTGTTGAACTGGCACCAGGCTTAATGACTGCTATGTTTGATGGTATTCAAAGACCACTTGAATTTATAGCAAAACAAGCAGGAGACTTTATCACAAGAGGTATAGATGTTCCTGTTCTTGATAGAGGTAAGAAGTGGAGCTTTACACCAGTTAAAAAATCTGGAGATAAAGTATACGCAGGGGACATAATAGGTAAAGTACAAGAAACTACAATTGTTGAACATAGAGTAATGGTTCCAGTAGGAATAGAAGGCGAAATTGTTGAAATTAAGTCCGGAGATTTTACAATAATTGATGTTATCGCTAAGATAAAGAACAAAAATGGTGAAATCAAAGACATAATTATGCTTCAAAAATGGCCTGTTAGAAGAGGAAGACCTTATACAAGCAAGCTTGCTCCAGAAGAACCTATGATAACAGGACAGAGAGTAATAGATACATTTTTCCCTGTTGCAAAGGGCGGAACTGCATGTGTTCCAGGACCATTTGGAAGCGGAAAAACAGTTGTTCAACACCAGCTTGCTAAGTGGGCTGATGCAGAAATAATAGTATACATAGGCTGCGGAGAGCGTGGAAATGAGATGACTGACGTTCTAATGGAATTCCCAGAGTTAAAGGATCCAAAAACTGGGGAGCCATTGATGAAAAGAACTGTTCTTATTGCAAATACCTCCAACATGCCAGTTGCAGCACGTGAAGCTTCAATATATACAGGTATTACAATTGCCGAGTATTTCAGAGATATGGGCTATTCAGTTGCAGTAATGGCTGACTCCACATCAAGATGGGCAGAGGCACTGAGAGAAATGTCTGGTCGTCTTGAGGAAATGCCTGGTGAAGAAGGATATCCTGCATACTTAAGCTCACGTCTTGCAGAATTTTATGAAAGAGCAGGAAAGTTTGTATGCCTTGGAAGTGAAAACAGAATAGGAGCTCTAACTGTTATAGGTGCGGTATCACCTCCAGGTGGAGATCTTTCAGAGCCTGTAACACAAGCAACGCTTAAGGTTGTAAAGGTATTCTGGGGACTTGATGCTAACCTTGCATACAGGAGACATTTCCCTGCTATAGACTGGTTGCAGAGTTATTCACTATACCTTGATAAAGTTGCTCCTTCTATTGAAAAAAGTGGAATTAAGGGATGGGCAGCAATGGAACAAGAAGCTATGAGAATACTTGAAGAGGAATCAGAGCTAGATGAAATCGTTAGGCTTGTTGGTATAGATGCTCTATCAGAAAAGGATAGACTTACTCTTGAATCTGCAAGATCTCTAAGGGAAGATTATTTACATCAGAATGCTTTCCATGAGGTAGATACATATACGTCAATACCAAAGCAACAAAAGATGCTAGGATTAATACTTGATTTTGATGAACATGGTCACAGGGCATTAGAAGAAGGAGTATATCTAAGTAAGATCCTTTCCCTGCCTGTAAGAGAGAAAATATCAAGAGCAAAGTATATACCAGAAACTGAATTAAATAAAATAAATGAAATATCTGCTACTCTCAAACAGGAAATTGAATCTTTAATGGGGGAGGCGAAATAAATGCTTAAGGAATATAGAACCATTACCGAGGTTGCAGGTCCTTTAATGCTTGTAGAAAAAGTTGAAGGTGCAACTTATAATGAACAGGTTGAAATAGAAACACAAACTGGTGAAATAAGACGTGGAAAAATACTAGAAATAACAGAGGATAAGGCATTAATACAGTTATTTGAAAGTTCAGCTGGTATTAACCTTAAAGATAGTAAGGTTAGATTTTTAGGAAAGGCCCTGGAGCTTGGTTTATCAATAGATATGCTTGGAAGAGTATTTAATGGACTTGGAAAACCAAAGGATGGAGGACCTAAAATAATACCTGAGAAAAGGGTTGATATAGAAGGGGAACCAATTAATCCTGTATCTAGAGATTATCCATCAGAGTTTATACAAACAGGTATTTCTGCTATAGATGGACTAAATACTCTTGTTAGAGGACAAAAGCTGCCTATATTCTCAGCTTCTGGACTTCCACACTCAAAGCTAGCTGCTCAGATTGCAAGACAGGCAAAGGTTTTAGGAACAGAAGGAAAATTCGCTGTTGTGTTTGCTGCAATGGGAATAACCTTTGAAGAAGCTGATTTCTTTATTGAAGACTTCAAGAAAACAGGTGCTATAGACAGAGCAGTATTGTTTATGAATCTTGCAAATGACCCTGTTGTTGAGAGAATTGCTACACCTAGAATGGCTTTAACTTGTGCTGAATACCTTGCATATGAGAAGGATATGCATGTTCTGGTTATAATGACAGACATGACAAACTATGCAGAGGCGCTAAGAGAGGTTTCTGCAGCAAGAAAGGAAGTACCAGGAAGACGTGGATATCCAGGATACCTTTATACTGACCTTGCAACTCTTTATGAAAGAGCAGGTAGAATAAGGGGAAGAAAGGGTTCAATAACACAGATTCCTATACTTACAATGCCTGAGGATGACAAGACTCATCCAATACCTGACCTTACAGGATATATTACAGAGGGACAAATAATACTAAGTCGTGAACTTAATAGAAGAGGATTAATGCCTCCTATAGATGTTTTACCATCTCTTTCAAGACTTAAAGATAAAGGTATAGGAAAAAATAAGACTAGAGAAGATCATGCTGATACAATGAATCAGTTGTTTTCTGCATATGCCCAAGGCAAACAAGCAAAGGAGCTTGCTGTAATACTTGGAGAATCAGCGTTATCTGATACAGATAAGCTGTTTGCTAAGTTTGCAGATCAATTTGAGAAACGTTATGTTTCACAAGGGGAATATACAAATAGAACAATAGAAGAGACATTAAATCTAGGCTGGGATCTTCTATCAATACTTCCAAGGGGAGAGCTCAAGAGAATTAAAGATGAGTATATTGACAAGTATCTTCCCAAAAGAGGGGCCGATAGAGGGGATGAATAGATATGAGACTCAACGTAAATCCAACCAGAATGGAGCTGTCTCGTCTTAAAAAAAGGTTAAAAACTGCATCAAGAGGACATAAGCTTTTAAAGGATAAGCAGGACGAATTAATGAAAAGATTCATTGATCTTGTAAGAAAGAACAATGAATTAAGGCTTAGCGTTGAGGATAAGCTTACATCAGCTTTAAAGGAATTCACCATGGCAAAGGCTGTTATGTCTACTGAAATGTTTGAAGAGGCACTTATTATGCCTACTGAAAAGATAGAGCTTGACATAACTAAAAAAAATATCATGAGCGTAAATGTTCCTGTTATGAAGTTTGTAAGAGCGGCTAAAGAAGGTGCAAGCATATATCCCTATGGTTTTGCACAAACCTCTGGAGAACTGGACGGAGCAATAAAAAAGCTAAATGATATATTACCAAATCTTTTAGAGCTTGCCGAGGTAGAAAAGGCATGCCAGCTAATGGCTGATGAAATTGAGAAAACAAGAAGAAGAGTCAACGCTCTTGAATATGTTATGATTCCTCAACTAGAAGAAACAATAAAGTACATTACTATGAAGCTGGAAGAAAACGAAAGAGGAAACCTCATAAGACTTATGAAGGTAAAAACTATGATTAACAAATAAATCTTCATTTTATATGGTTAAGGTCGCAGATCAAAATTGAATCTGCGACCTTTTAATTATTATCTTATCTATCTACAAAGGTTGTACATGCTGTTCCATCACTAGTTTCTGCGTGACCATCGCCCATTGGATTTACTTCTATAGCGCTAGCTGAACAGAAGTTTTTATCATTATAATTACAATTTGACACATTACATTTTATAGTATGGTTATGAGCATGCATTTTGTTGATATCTCCATGGTTATTCATATTATTTTGCATTGTTATACCTCCTAAAATAAATACTTTTTATAAAGAGTTACAAATATAGTTTTTACTTTTTTTGAATTATAAATTCATCTTAAAGTTATGCTTAAATACAACATTTTTAAAAATAATGTAAATATAAACTATATTGGAATAGCATTCAAATGTGGAATAATATTATTAATTAATAATTATTATAAATTAATGCAGGAATTTTAATTTTGATATAGAATTTTAATAATAAGGAGGTGCGAAGAATTCTATATAAAAGAAGCAATAGTATAGCGAATAGTAATATTCGTTGTGTATATAATATAATAGAAAGGAGAAATGTATATGTGGAAATGTAGTGTATGTGGATATATACATAATGGTACAGAAGCACCAGAAAAATGTCCCAAATGTGGTGCAACTGCAGATAAGTTTGTGAAGCTTACAGAAGAACAGGAGGCATTGATAACAAAGTCAATTAGAACCAATGATCTTCATATGGAGCTATGTCAGCTTATGGATGGCGTTGCTATGATAGCTGAAGAAGGTATAGAAATAAATCTAGATCCTGGTTGTATAATTACCTTTAAGAAGGCATTGCAAGAAGCTGAAATTATAAAAAATATAGCAAAAGCTGAAATGGCAACTCATGTAGCCAAAGGCAAGTGGTAATAAGCTAATAAAAGGCGAGAAATTTATTTAAATTTTTCGCCTTTTAATATAAATAAAACTATAAGTTTCAAAAAAGTGTAGAACATTATATATAAAAAATGTTAAAATATAAGTGGAGAATGGATTATATGGCGGGCTAATTAAACATGGAGGTGTTTTTTTAAAATGTCAATTAAATTTGCTACTAGAATGAATAACATCAAAGGCTCCGCTATAAGAGAATTACTTAAGCTTACAGAAGAACCAGATATTATTTCCTTTGCTGGTGGATTACCAGCTCCAGAGCTATTTCCTATAAAAGAACTTGAGAAAATAGTTGTAAATGTACTGGAAGAAGATGGCAGAGCAGCCCTTCAATACAGTACAACAGAGGGATATTTACCTTTAAGAGAAAAAATTGTACAAAGAATGAAAAAGGTAATGGTAGAATGTAAAGCTGATGATATTTTAATTACAAGTGGTTCACAACAAGGCCTGGAGTTTTCAGGTAGAGTATTTGTAAATGAAGGCGATGTAATCATTTGTGAAAGCCCAAGCTATTTAGGTGCGCTAAATGCTTTTAAGGCATACCAGCCAAAGTTTGTTGAGATTACAATGGACGATAATGGTATGATAATTGAAGAATTGGAAAAAGCATTGGAGCAGAATTCAAATGTTAAGTTCATTTATACAATACCTGATTTCCAAAATCCTTCAGGTAGAACAATGAGCTTAGAAAGAAGAAAGAAACTTCTTGAGCTTGCTTATAAGTATAATGTACCTATTGTAGAAGACAATCCATATGGTGAGCTGAGATTTGAAGGAGAAATATTACCTGCAATAAAGAGCTTTGATACAAAAGGATTAGTTATTCATTTAGGAACTTTCTCAAAAACCTTCTGTCCAGGTTTAAGAATAGGATGGGTTATTGCATCACCAGAAATACTACAAAAGTATATCGTTAGTAAGCAAGGTGCTGATTTACAAAGTAGTACTATTGCACAGAGAGATATTAACAAATTTTTGGATGTATATGACATAGATAAGCATATTGAAAATCTTATAAAGGTATACAGAAAAAGAAGAGATTTAATGCTTGATACAATGGAGAAAGAATTCCCAGCAGGTGTTACATTTACAAGACCACAGGGTGGATTATTTACTTGGGTAACCTTCCCAGAATACCTAGATGCAGCAGATATTATGAAGAAATCACTTGAAGAAAAGGTTGCATTTGTACCTGGTCAATCCTTCTTCCCAAATGGTCAATATAAAAACCATGGAAGATTTAACTACTCAAACATGCCTGAAGATAAGATAGTTGAAGGAATTAAGAGATTAGGTAAAGTTTTGAAGACGCTTGTATAAAGCTTATTGAGGAAGCCCGAAAGGGCTTTCTTTTTTAGTGGATATAAAATCGAATTATTGGTTAAAATAAATGCAATCATGGATAAATTTATCAATATAGATTATAATTAAGAAACAGTTCATAATAATATTAAAAAGGAGGATAAAGAGATGGAAAAATGGGTTTGTACAGCATGTGGATATGTTTATGATCCAGAAGCAGGAGATCCTGATAGTGGAGTGGCAGCAGGAACAGCTTTTGAAGATATTCCAGAAGATTGGGTTTGCCCGCTTTGTGGAGTAGGTAAGGATATGTTTGAAAAACAATAAAGATAATTGTAAAAGGTGCTGGTTTATAAAAAATCAGCACCTTCTTTATATTACACTCCGTTTAAGTCAAAGTTTGGGACATAGTCAGTAACAGCAGAGCTAAAGTCTTGCACAAAACCATTTTCTAATCCCAATTTAAAAAAATAATCAATTATATATTCATATTCCCAGTCATCTAACTTACGATTAATTTCCTCATGTTTATCTGCATTGTACATAGGAGTGTACTGGCACATAAGACTTACATAAGCTTTTTCTCCTAAGCTGTCTCTAATCCAATGCAGTATGTTTTTGCTGTCTGCTAATAGCTCAGGCATTATCATATGTCTTATTAGCACACCTTTTTTTATCAATCCCTTTTCATCAAACATTGGATATCCCACTTGAGTTATCATTGCTAATACTGCACATGAAGTATAGCTAAAGTAGTCCTTTGCTTTAGAATACTTTACCGCATATTTATCTGTATAATACTTAATATCAGGAAGATATACATCTACAGTTCCTCTAAGCATTTCAATAGTTTCCACTGTTTCGTAGCCATTTGTATTATACACTATGGTCAAATTCAAGCCTTTACTTTTTGCAACTTTTACTGCTTCTATAATATGGAGTACATATGGAGTAGGCGAAACTAAGTTAATATTTTCTGCTCCTTCTGCTTGCAGCTCCAACATTATTTCTGAAAGTCTCAAAATACTAATCTCTTTGCCAAATCCTTCTTGACTTATATCATGGTTTTGACAAAATACGCAATGTAGGTTGCAGCCACTAAAGAATATAGTACCAGAACCTTTCACGCCTGAAATACAGGGCTCTTCCCATTGGTGCAAGAATGCTTTTGCAACTATCACCTTATCACCAGCATTGCAAGGACCCTTCCTTTTCGTTCTATCAGTGCCGCACTTAATAGGGCATATAGTACATGAATTAAGATTTTTCATTTCATCACCTGTATAATATTATATAGATTTTACTGCTAATACGAAAGATAAACTATTGTAAATTTTTTAAGCAAAAAATATAGTAAATTTTTTATTAAATTGAACTGGATAAGCAACGTAAAGTTTAGGTAACTTGTTTTTTTAGAATTATAATAATTGTATTAAGTATAGACTGAAAGTATTAAAATTGGTATAATTGGTAACAATGATACATATTAGTCAATTATAAAAGGTAAAGTAAAGGGAGGCATGGAAAATGCTTTTAACTCTAAAGAACATAGGCAAAGTTTCTGATGCAAGTATTGAATTAAATGGAATTACTGTAATTGCTGGTGAGAATAATACTGGTAAAAGCACAGTGGGTAAAATGCTGTTCTGCTTATTCAATTCTTTCTATGATATAGATAAGCAAATTCGCATAGAACGTGAAAGTTTAATTCGTAGGGTAATTGACAGTGCCTATGTTAATTTAACAGGCGGATTTCTATATATTGACTCCTACTCAATTTCTGATAATATTGTAGAACATTATAAGAATTATATAAATAATATTGACTTACTGAAACGAGATATTTCTGATTTTTATTTATCAGAGGATAAAAATTTTGCTAGTTCCTTAAATGATGACTTATTGACTAGTACAAGCAAAAAAATTATTGATTTTTTAGATGTTTCTGATGAAGAGATAAAAGCGATTATTTTAAAAAAAAGATTTAATTCGGAATTTAATATGCAAATATCTCATATCAACAACCCATCAGAAATATCCAAAGCAACTCTGAAAATTAGAGATAATATGATTGATATTACAATTTTACAAAATGATAGTATTACTATTAAAAATAACATTAATATATACACTGAACTAGTCTATATTGATGACCCTTTTGTGTTAGATGATTTAAAGTATGAGCCCATATATTTTGGGATGATCAATGATAATCATCGTAGCAATTTAAAATCTAAATTATCTAATAGAAAACTGAATACTACTATAAAGGGTGCTATTGAGGAAATTGTCACAAACAAAAAAATAGATAAGATATTTAATAAGTTAAGTACAGTATGCGATGGGGAGTTAATAGAAACTGATAATACTAATATTGCCTATAAGTCAAAAGGCTTTAAAGAAGCTTTGGATATATCCAATATATCAATGGGTCTTAAAACTTTTATAATTATAAAAACACTTTTAACAAATGGAATTTTGGTCGAAAATGGAACGTTAGTTTTGGATGAACCTGAAATACATCTACACCCCCAATGGCAATTATTATTTGCCGAAATTATTGTACTAATTCAAAAAGAATTTGGAATGCACATACTGTTAAATACTCATAGTCCATATTTTTTAAATGCGATAGAAGTATATGCAGCAAAATATGAAATAGCAGATAGATGCAAATACTATTTAGCTGAAAATCAAGATGATAAATCTATTATAAAAGATGTTTCTGATAATATTGATAGTATCTATGCAAAATTAGCACGACCTCTGCAAGATTTAGAAAACGAGGCAAATTATTATGATTAACATTGATGATTTTGAGATTTTTAAAAATAATTTATCAACGTTAAAAGAGACATCCATAGATAATCATGATGGAGTTGATTTTTATATGACAGAGTCAGTTCTTGAAGTGATTAATTTTGATAAAGTTAAAGATGAGTATATAAAAGATATGAAACTTTATGAAGTACCAAAATCTAATGATGTGCTGTATATTGGTCAAGATGGTGAAATTACATTTATTGAGTTTAAAAATGGACAAATGATTAGAGATAAGATTTTTAATGTTAGATTGAAAATTTTTGATAGTCTACTCATTTTTACGGATATTATAGGACAAGGTATAAATTACACTCGTACTAACATGAAGTATATTCTAGTATATAATGAAGAAAAAAATTTACCTGAAATAACTAAGACAACTATAAGAAATTCAAACTCTAGAGATGAAATTGCTAAAAAGCTTATAGAACAAAAGGGGAAGGGGAAATTTATAAAATTTAATTTGGAAAGATTTAAAAATCTTTATTTTAATGATATATATACATATACAAAGGAAGAGTTTGAAAAGAATTTTGTGGACAAGCATGTAATTAACGCTTAATCACTGAACTTGGGTATTGGTATTGCATTTTATTATGCCATAAACAAGACCATGACTCAAAGTCTTCTAAGATATTAAACCCTGAGAAATTAAATCTCTGGGTTTAATTTTTTTTGATAGACATATAGGTAATTATTATATTTATTTTAATAAATATAATGTTTTAGTAAGTATGCTAAAAATACTAATAATAAAATATATAAAAATGGTTATATCATGTATGATATAATAAAATATAGTAAATATGGGAAATAAAAAGGAAAGGAAGCGAATAAAATGAACTATTATGAATTAATAGTTACAGCATATCTTCAAAGAGATATTCATTATAGAGAAGCTTATGAAGTAATAGCAAAACATATAAATAGAGCAATGCATTTAGATAATGAGCTATCGATATATCATTCAGAAAACAGATATAAACTTTATGTATTCAATACATTTTATCCCACTGAATTGGATAAGCAGTATAAAGCTGGGAAAATTTATATTTTTAATATAAGAACTATTGATAAAGGCTTTGCTGATAAAATATCACAGCTTCTAAAGCAAACTGATGCAAATGATTTTAAGGTAATATCTATTGAGAAAAAAGTTGTAAAGCAACATACAATAGAATATCTGCAAACAATTACACCTATGATTATTACAACTGAAGGAAATAAGAATTGGGTTATGGGTGATGATTTAGATTTACTGCAAAGAAGATTAAGTGATAACTTAGAAAAGAAATACAATAGCTTTTATCAAGACAAGCTTGCATTAAAGGATAACTTAATAGAAAGAATCGAGATTTTAAACAAAGTACCTATATCACTGAAGTATAAGAACACCAAATTAATAGGAAACAAAATAAAAATATATGTCAGACCAGAAGAGGAATACCAAAAGCTAGCCTTTGTTGCAGAAGCTGTAGGACTAGGAGAAAAGAACTCTTCGATTGGGGCTGGCTATTGTATTGCCCAATATCTTAAATAGGGGGTGAGAGGTTGCTAAAGGACATAACAAAACAATTTAGGATAGCCTATGGTAAAAATCCTTCCTTGATATTTGATAACTATAACTTGAAGGAAGGGCTTTATATAAGGTTCAGTTTAAAGTCTCCAGATGAGTATGACTATATGGTAATCAAGAAGAATCAAGAGCTTATTAAAGATGATAAATATAAATGGTTTAGAGCAGCGGACTACTATAGCAGTGTGTTAGAAGACGATATGAATAAAGCTGTTGACACAAAAAAACAAATACATAGTACAAACGAATATAGTTTGTTCATAAAAAAAGATAATTTCCCGGGAATGTGTGATTATACAGGGAAAAAGGGACAGATGCGTGATTCGGATTATCTAAATTTTGTGAGGGGATATTATAATTCATTAAATAATCTTGAGGATAAATTTTGGGATATTTATAACAAAAGTGATATTAAAAAACAAGAAAAACTAAGTAAAGAGGAATTCTTTGATAGGTTTTTCAAGCATGAGCTTGAACATCTAAAATCAGATGAAAGAACTAAAAAAATAAAGCAAAATGAAGAATTCTTTCTAGATCAATTAAAAAACTTTCAAAAAATACTAAAACAAATTGATTTAGAAGAAAAATTTACAAATTATATAAAGATTTTTATTAATGAAGATATCTTAAAGTATAAAAAGGCATACCATTTATATGTTACTCCGAGGATTTACAATAAAAATGATTATAACAGATTAATAAATGGAAAAATTATGGGACTTCCTGCAAACAACATGAGTTTAAATGATAAAAAACCATATATGCAATTAAGAACCATGAAAACCGAGGTTCCAACAAGAGTAAGCTTTGATGATGCGGTTTTGTATAAGGATTTTTTTCTATGGCTTAAGGCACAGACAAAAAGTAACCTGACTGTTAATTATGATTATGAATTTGATATGGGGTTAGAGAATAATGTAGATGAGTCAAGATTTGATATCTATTTGAACAAGAAAGAAGGAGTAATAGAGGAGTTCGACAATATTCCATTTAAACCTGAGAAGTTTGAATTTGAGCTTAAGAACTATCTAGGAATAACAGAAATCGATGGTATAACACTTAAAGAAGATGAAACACTTGGAAGAGGAATGCTGCTTGAAAAAATCAGTCATTATTTTTTCGCTAACAAGATGGAAGGTTACTTTAAGAAAGCTGAGCCAAAGATTAAAACAAATGTATTTACAAGCAAAATGCAGTCATTATTCTACATAAGCAAAAGTGCAATATATGATTTTATTGTATATGGAGTAGATGCATCATTTAAGGTGATGGTGGACAAGGTGACAATGGAAAGTATAACAGAACAGCTTCTATACACTACCAAGGGTATTCCTAAAAAGATGGGAGAAGCATGCAATCTTAGATTAGCATTACTTGATTATTTTGGTGAAGGAGATAGTAAAATGGGAGATGTGATTAAAAATCTAAATGAGTTACTAAGAAACAAGCTTAATCAAAAGGAGCTTGCTATCTGTAATAGTGATGAAGAGTTTTATTTTACAGCAGGGCAGTTAACCTATTATATTTTGTATCAATCAAAATCAAAAGACAAAGATTATGGTATGGTTGAACCATTTATTCATGCAAAGACAGCACAGAATTTAAAGAATAAGCTAAAGGACATATTTAGTCTATATAAACATGCTATAAGCCTAGATAATCTAAGATTCAAAAACGCATTTTCTATGGTTATGGGCTATGACTGTGATACAAGATTTACAGATAGGATGCAGGATATATATTATGCAGGACTACTGTCAAACAATATACTGTTTTTAAAGTTAGGCAAAGATAATGAAGAGGGGGAACTTAAAAATGGAAAATAGAGTATATGGTATCATAGGCATAAAAAGCATAATGGCTAATTGGAATGCTGACTTCACTAAACGACCTAAGACTTTAAGCAACGGAGACATATTTGGAAGTGACAAAGCATTAAAGTATTCCATAAGAAAATATTGGGTAGACAATGGAGAGAAGGTTTTATATTTTAAATCCTTTAAAATTGATAATAAAGGTGAAGAAAAGGGTAAGCTACAGCCCTTATATCTTGGAGAAAGATATAATCAAGTATTTGCACCAGCTGTTGTAGGTGAAAAAACCTCATCAAATGAAGTTTTAGAGAATCTATTTGCTGCTGTTGATATTATGAACTTTGGAGCTACCTTTGCAGTTAAGAAACAAAATATTAGTATAACAGGAGTTGTACAAATAAACCAAGGCTTTAATAAACATTCTGAGACACAAACAGAGACTCAGGATATATTATCCCCTTTTAGAAATTCCACAAATGCAGATGCAGATGCTTCAAGTCTAGGTAATATGACATTTACAGATGAAGCTCATTACTTTTATGGCTTTTCTGTAAACCCTCAAAATCTTGACAATTACAAGAGTGTCTTAGAGGGCTTTACTGGTTATACAGAAAAGGCGTATCAAGCATTCAAAACAGCTTCTCGAGTAGGAGCAACAGCTCTAAACACAAATAGCAAATCAGGCTGTGAAAATGAGCTTGCTGTGTTTGTTGAACTAAAAGAGGGAAGCACCGCATATTTGCCAGATTTAGCACAGTACATAAAGTTCTACAAGGAAGATGAAAAATCTATAATTGATTTTGAAGCTATGAAACTACTTAAGGAAAATAAGCTGTCAAATGAAATAGAGAAAATCGAAATTTACTATAATCCATATGCAGTAAGCATCAAAAATGTTGATTTCCCAAAAGCAAAATATTATAACATATTTACCCAAGACGAAATAAAATAGATAAACCAATTGGCGGTGAAAAAATGGAAGGAATATATTTTAATCTATCAGGTAAAACAGCTTTTTTTAAAAAGCCTGATGTAAATATTAACTATTTTACATATAGTAATATCCACAAGGTAGCATTATTGGGACTTCTCGGAGCTATAGCTGGCTTCGCTGGCTACAATAATCAGAAAAAAGCTGAGGTATACCCTGAGTTTTATAGTAAGCTGTCAAAGCTCAAAGTATCAATAGCACCAAAAGGAGATAGGGGATATTTTACTAAGAAAATGCAAGTGTTTAACAATAGTGTTGGTTATGCAAGTCAGGAGGAAGGTGGCAATCTTGTTGTATATGAGCAATGGCTGGAAAATCCAGAATGGGATATATACCTTCTAAATGATGGGACTATGGACAAGGAGGACTTTAGAAACCTAAAGGACAAGCTTATTAATGGAAGTTGTGTTTATATGCCTTACCTAGGCAAAAATGATCATATTGCAAACATTAAGAATCCTAGAATAGTAGAGCTTGAAGCAGTAAAAGAAATAGATCATATAGATTCACTTTTTCCTAATAATGCAGTAGAGCTTGAGAGTTATTCCTATGATGATAAATCCGTATATTTTTATCGGGAGTATCTTCCTTTTGGACTTGATAAGGAATTAAATTCCTATTTGTTTATGGAAATGGCATATACAAACAGATATGTTGATGAAGTAAAGGAAAACCTATGTCTGCTTGCAGCAGAAGGGAAAAACCTATGCTTTGTATAGTAAGTCATAACTGAAGTAATTAACAACACTACACCTTTGAAGGGTTTAGAAGCTCCTTCAAAGGTGTAGAAATTTAGTTTGTGGAGGCTATATGAAATTTGAATTAATTGATATAGAGAGTATTATTACTACCCCAGATATACTTATAGCTCATAGAGATGGTAAGCTAGAAGCTAGAGAAAGTCTAAACGCTCATATGAGAAGGAGCATAAAGCATTTTGAGAAGCTTTGCAGTGAAAAGAAGCTCTTGGAGATTATAAAAAACATAGTTGGTAATATTGAGCTTAATGATAAAATAATTGAGGGCTATGTAGCAGAAGAAATAGTTAATATGTTTGTAAATGCAATATGGCTCCATGACATAGGTAAGCTTAATCCAGCATTCCAACACAAGCTGAAAAATACTGACACATACTATTGCAACGATTCTAAAACTAATAATTCAGAGCATTCAATACTATCAGCACTTATATATATTGATATTTTTTTAGATAAAGTTGAGAAATATGAAAACAAAAAGGTTAGAAATTTTTTAAGAACCTTTATATATAGTTTTTCCTATGCAATAAGCAGACATCATACATATCTTGACGATATGGAAAAAAATGACTACTTAAATAAATTAAAACAAGCACATAAAAGCTTTACAAAAACAGAATATTATCTTCACTATTATAAAGAAGTTGATAGAATTAATAAGCTTTCTGTAGAAAAGCTTACCAATAGAGAAAAGAAAGGGTATGACGGTTTTGACATATACATACTGACAAAGCTTTTATACTCTAGTATAGTTGCTTGTGATTTTTATGCCACTTATAAATATATAAATGGAAATAAAATTGAATTTAACTATATCAATAATATAGATAGCATAATCAAAGAATTCAACACAGACTCTAGGGTTATGGGTATAGACGAATATAGAAAAGATAAGACATGCTTTGATAAAGCTCCAATAAATAGTCTCAGGTCAGAGCTGTTTATAGAAGCAGAAGAAGCTTTACTGAAGGAATCAGATAAAAATATATATTATCTTGAAGCACCTACTGGAAGTGGTAAAACACTAACATCAATCAATTTGGCACTAAATATAATAAAGAATAACCCACAGCATAACAAGCTGTTTTATATTTTCCCATTTAATGTACTGGTAGAACAGACAAAAGCTCAGCTTGATGGAATATTTAAAAGTGATTTTAAAAATAAAGTAGCAGTAATTAACTCAATAACTCCAATAAAAACTGAAGTGGAAAATTCCAAAGGGGAAGAGTGTATTGACTATGATAAATTCTATATTGACAGGCAGTTTATCCATTATCCAGTAGTCATAACATCTCATGTGAATTTCTTCAATTATTTGTTTGGTACTGGACGTGAAATAAATCTTCCATTAATTCATTTATGCAATAGTGTAGTTATACTTGATGAGATACAAAGCTATAAAATTACAATATGGCCAGAAATTATTAGGTTTCTTGATAAATATAGCAAGCTATTAAATATTAAGATAATAATTATGTCTGCCACTCTTCCAAAGCTTGATAATCTGCTTACAAAGTTTACAGATATGGAAGCTCCCTCAGTCAGACTTATAAAGAATAGAGATGTTTTTTTTAAGCATAAGTTATTTAAGGATAGAGTTAAGCTTAATTATGATTTACTAAAACTAGGCAAAATTGATGAGATAAGCTTATTTGACAATGCAACTAATATTTTAAAAGATAAAAAGAATAGAGTCCTTATAGAATTTATTAGGAAGAGGAGTGCAGAAAGCTTCTATAAAAAAATCAAAGAGGAATACCCTGACAGAGAAGTTTTTTTACTTACTGGAGATGACAATAAATTTACTAGAGGTAAGGTACTAGATAGGTTAAATAGTAAGGATGAAAATAATCAATTTAAAGCTAAAAATGTTATATTAATTGCAACACAAGTAATTGAAGCGGGTGTAGATATAGATATGGACATAGGCTTTAAGGATATATCCATGTTGGACAATGAAGAACAATTCTTGGGACGATTAAATAGATCTTGTAGCAGAGAAGAAGCTATTGTATATTTTTTTGACATGGACGATGCAAAAAAGATTTATCGAGGAGAGCTTAGATTGGAGAAGGATTTAAAAGCTACAGAATATCAACAGCTTCTTTTAGATAAAGACTTTGATAAATATTATGAGCTATGCTTTACGAGACTGTATGAAAACAAGAATGAAGCCAATGCCAATAATATAAATGGCTTATACTATGATATGATGGCTTTGAACTATAAAGAGATACAAGAAAAGATGAAGTTGATTGATGAAAAAAACTACGAAATATACATTCCATATATTTTTAAAGACAAAGACATAACCATTGATGGCAGAGAAATATGGTATCAATACAAAGCACTATTAAATGATAATGAAATGAATTACTCTGAAAAAATGATTAAGCTATCCCAAGTTATAAGTCATATGCAGATGTTTCTTTTTAAAAGTGCGAAAATGCCTATGAATCGAACTGAAAATATAGGCAATATCTACTATGTGGAAAACGGAGAGCAATATATTGTTGATGGCTACAGGTTTGACAGAGAGGAATATGAAAAAAGCTGTGAGGGTGATATACTTTGAAAATTACTGGCACGATCATGAACTATTTTTTTCACTGTAAAAGGCAGTGCTGGCTTTTTGCAAACAGAATAAACTTAGAGGACAATAGCGAAGACGTTAGAATAGGCAGAGTTTTACATGAACTGAAAAGTGAGAATGGTAAGAATACAGAAATATCCATAGACAATGTGAAGATTGACAAGCTTACAGAGGACTATCTTGTAGAAATAAAAAAGTCTGATGCAGATATAGAAGCGGTTAAATGGCAGACTCTATATTATCTCAAAATATTAAAAAGCAAAGGAATAGAGAGAAGGGGAAAAATAGAGTTTATCGAAAAAAATAAGCAGGATAAAAAGATAATATATGTTGATTTGACAGAAACCATAGAAAAAGAACTGGTAGAGCTAGAAAACAAGATAGAAGAATTAACATCTAAGCCAGATGTACCTGAGGTCTTAAATAAACCAAAGTGTAAGAAATGTGCCTATTATGAATATTGCTATATATAAATAAGGGGGTATTATGGGTAGTACAAAGTATTTAATGAGTATGGGAGAGCTAAAACGAAAAGATAATTCTTTAGTATTTAAGAATAATAGTGGAAATATTTATTTGCCTGTTGAAGGTATCAGAGAAATATATTGCATGAATGAGATTTCGATAAATACAAAGCTCCTAGAGTTTTTATCAAGAGCCTGCATAACAGTACATTTTTTTGATTATTATGGTCATTACAGCGGTAGCTTTTATCCAAAAGAGTACCTTGTAAGCGGTAAATTAACTATAAAGCAGGCAGAAACATTTACGAATAATAGAATGAAAATAGCAAAATCAATAGTAATAGGAATTGCAGAAAATATTTATGAGGTTTTATATCACTATTATAGACATGGAAAAAAGGAAGTAAAGGATACAATTGACTGGATAAGCAACAGTGTACCAAAGCTGCTTGATAAGGATATCAATATAAAACAGTTGCTAGCTGTTGAAGGAGAGATATGGCAAAGATTTTACAGCAATTTCAAGTATTTTTTACCTGAACATTTTGCTATGAATAAAAGAGTGAAAAGACCGCCTGATAATCCTATTAATGCAATGATATCCTTTGGAAATTCTATGCTATACACTAAAACAATTACTCAGATATACAATACACATTTAAATCAGACAATAAGTTTTTTGCATGAACCTTCAGAAGGTAGATTTTCATTAAGCCTTGATTTATGTGAAGTGTTTAAACCTGCAATAGTTTATAAGACTATATTTGATCTAATAAATAATAAAAAGATACAAGAAAGCAAGCATTTTGATAAAAACCTTAATAATTGTCTATTAAATGAAGCAGGCAAAAAGATATTTGTACAAGCTATAGAGGATAGATTTGAAAGTGTTTTCCAGCATGAGAAGCTTAAGAGGAAAGTAAGCTATAGGACAGCTATAAAGCTAGACGCATACAAGCTTATTAAATCAATAATGGAAGGTAAGGAATTCAAGCCCTTTAGTCTTAAGGAGATGATGTAAATGAAAAAGAACTTTAACTGCAATTATGCATTTGTATTCTATGACATTAATGAAAAAAGAGTTCATAAGGTTTTTAAAGTATGTAAAAAATATTTTCATCATCATCAAAACTCTGTATTTAGAGGACAAATAACTCCATCTTTACTATTAAAGCTTGAAGGCGAGCTAAAAAAGATTATTGTTGACACAGAAGATTATGTTACAATTATAAAGCTGATTAATGGTGAATGTTTTGATGAAAAAACACTTGGTATAAAGGGAACTACAAGTGAAGACCTTATTTTATAATAGGTATTTAATTTTCCAGCCAAGATTTTTATAAATATACTTTATGGTATTGATAATGCTTGTGTTTGAAGGAATAATTTTGTTTCTAATCAAAATAGAAAAACGGTTGGAATTAAATTGTCGTAACACTTGAAATGCCTATATAATATCAGATATTTATGAATATAAATGGCTTATTTTATAGGGTAAAACCTTAACATAGGATGTATTTAAATGGGAATTGTGGAAGGAGAGGTATATAATTTGCCTTAGTAAAACCTTAACATAGGATGTATTTAAATAGTCTTTTTCTGCTGTTATTTTTGCTCCAACACCCGTAAAACCTTAACATAGGATGTATTTAAATGATTAACAGTCATCACATATGGAGCAGACCAGGCTGTAAAACCTTAACATAGGATGTATTTAAATTAGTTTTGCTCAATGTTCTTTAAATATTTTTTAAGTAAAACCTTAACATAGGATGTATTTAAATTATGGTGTAAGCTTCCTGTTTAGTGCATTTCCCATAAGTAAAACCTTAACATAGGATGTATTTAAATCTTTATTATATACCTCTTCAGATATTATTGGTTCGTAAAACCTTAACATAGGATGTATTTAAATTTTTCTCACCTCCATATATTATGCGACGACTTGGAAGTAAAACCTTAACATAGGATGTATTTAAATTCTTTAAATCCATGAAGAATTGATATCAATTTTTCTGTAAAACCTTAACATAGGATGTATTTAAATATTTGTATCAATAACAACTTATGCTGGGCAATAGATGTAAAACCTTAACATAGGATGTATTTAAATTTTGTATTCACATCTCCTTTCTGTAATCATAATCGTAAAACCTTAACATAGGATGTATTTAAATTTCCAATAGTTAGGTGAATACATAACAACTGAAACGTAAAACCTTAACATAGGATGTATTTAAATTATTATTAGCTCCTTTATATTTATATTTTTAAATGTAAAACCTTAACATAGGATGTATTTAAATTCTAATATCTTATATAGATTGCCAATAGTTATATTGTAAAACCTTAACATAGGATGTATTTAAATTTTGAAAATTCAAGTCCGAATAAGTCTATGTTATTTTGTAAAACCTTAACATAGGATGTATTTAAATTAGGTATTCTATATATTGAATTGATTCCACCACCGTAAAACCTTAACATAGGATGTATTTAAATGATTGAATTTCATAATGCTGAATTAGAAAGGCACAAGTAAAACCTTAACATAGGATGTATTTAAATCCGTGAGGAAAGCATTAGTATACATAACTGTATTACGTAAAACCTTAACATAGGATGTATTTAAATGAGGATGCCAAAGCAAAACTACAGGATCTAGCTGAGTAAAACCTTAACATAGGATGTATTTAAAGTTTTGTTTGTTACATTATAATATTTAGCAAATTCCAGTAAAACCTTAACATAGGATGTATTTAAATACAAATCCTCTAATTTGCCTGTCAATCATGCGGTCTGTAAAACCTTAACATAGGATGTATTTAAATATCAAATTAATATCACATGTCCTACAGGTATAAGAAAGTAAAACCTTAACATAGGATGTATTTAAATTTTATTGCGGCATATGGTTCAACCCCACCAAGTCCAGTAAAACCTTAACATAGGATGTATTTAAATATATGTGTCCATTGTTGTTTTCCGCCATATATTTCGGTAAAACCTTAACATAGGATGTATTTAAATGATAATGTTTTGATGTCTATGCTACCATCTTCTAGGTAAAACCTTAACATAGGATGTATTTAAATTATGCAAGTATCCCTGCCTTAACAAGTCCATCCAAGTAAAACCTTAACATAGGATCTTTATATCTGCAATTTGCTAATGAACTCTCATAGATAAATAAGACTATAGCCTTTACAGATAAATTATTAATTTACCATATTACATCACCAATAGTCTGTATACTTAGACTTTCCTCACTAATTTTATATAGCTAAATTAAGCCTATAGTTAAGAATATAAGGACAAAAATATAAAAATATTATATTATATAAAGAAGAGTCAGCTATTCAGTTTTTAACAAGCTTATTGATTTATGGAGCAATATGTAGATGAATATATTTATCTCCTATTTAATGTTTGTAAGAAGATTTAACATAAAGAGGTGAAATCCTTTTATTACATAATTGAAAGCTTTCATTAAGATTATTTTTAATTGATAATGCTAGGTTAAAATCATACCTTGGAGGTAGTTTATGCATTTGAATTGTGAGATTGAAACTATTAGTATTGAAAAGTGTGGATATTGGAAAGATTGGGAATCCCATAGAAATATGTTGATGAAATTAGTCAATGATAATGTGATTGAAATACATAATAACTACGATAATATTGCAATATTTGGTGCTGGAGAATGCGATGATATAGATTTAAGATTTTTAACGAGTCGTTTTAATGAAGTATATTTAATAGATAAAGATATACAAGCAATGGAAAGTGGTAAAATAAATCAGCAGCTTACTGATTTAGAAAATAGTAAAATTACAATTGTTGATGGTTTTGATTTTGCTGGTGTTTCTAAGCGGTTTTATATTGAGCTAGAAGAGATGCTCAGCGAAAACCAACCATTAAAAACTATTATTAGCTATATAAGAAATGAAGCGAATATGTTAGAAATGCCAAATGAATTAGATGGTTTGAAAAATAAATTTTCGGCAGTGTTGTCAGTTGCAGTTCATAGCCAGATATGCAATAGAAATTATGTGATTTTTAATAAGTATTATGAAAGATATAATAAAAATGAATTGAAAGAAATAGAAGAAGAGTTGAAATATTTATACACACAAGCTGTAAAAATATATAATAATCTTTTATTACATGTAGCTAAGGCTGATGCTTCAATCCTTCTAGGGCTAGATATGATTGAGATATCAGAAGAAGCAGGGACATTGGAATATTTACCAGTTATAGCTAAGGAAATTGCTGATGGAGATATTACAGCTATTATGAATTTTGCTGTAAACCATGGGGTTCTAGGCTCGGTGGAAGGACGAAATGACATTAATTCGAGAATAGATTTGAGAAACTTTAAAGAATACTTGAGTGAGAAAAAAATAATTCAAAATTTTTGGGTTTGGAACTTTGACAGTCAAATGGCATATATGATGTATGCTTATACTGTTCATCTTAGTATTTTAGATTGTGCCACACACGACGTTTAGACCGTTATTGTATAGCTGATTTTAAATAACAGTCTAACTTGGAGCCTGCCACTATTTTCATCAAGAACAAAAATATATACGAGGGAGAAAAGATATGGTATTAGATAAAACAATTATTGAATGGTGTGAGCAGTTTACGATAATGAATGATTTGATTTCACTAAAAGAAACATTTTGGCTAAATCCTAATAAGGTAAGATCAGAAGAAGCTATTATGGAGTGTCATATTAAGATGGCTGATATTATAGATGCTACACATACATTAGAGCGATTTGCACCATATATAGCAGCTGTATATCCAGAAACAGCTGCATTTGCAGGTATAATAGAGTCTCCATTGGAACAAATTCCGTTAATGCAGCACTTTTTAGAAGTGGAAAATAGTTGTATAATACAAGGAAAACTTCTGCTTAAATGTGATAGTAAATTGCCTATATCTGGTTCTATTAAGGCAAGAGGCGGTATATATGAAGTATTAAAACACGCTGAAAATATTGCAATACAGCACAATATGTTAAAGAAAGAGGATAATTATGCTATCTTAGCAGAGGAACGTTTTAAGAAATTGTTCTCGCAGTTTTCAATTGCAGTAGGTTCAACAGGAAATCTTGGTCTTTCAATCGGAATTATGGGTGCAATGCTAGGTTTTCATGTGTCTGTGCATATGTCTGCCGATGCACGTCAGTGGAAAAAAGATATACTCCGTAACAAGGGCGTAAATGTGGTTGAATATGAGCAAGACTATAGTAAGGCAGTTGAGGAGGGTCGTAAGCAGTCAGAAAATGACCCGTACTGCTATTTTGTAGATGACGAAAACTCTAAAAATTTATTCCTTGGATATGCAGTTGCAGCTTTGAGACTACAAAAGCAACTAGAAGAAAAGGGTATTATAGTAGATAAAGAGCACCCATTGTTTGTCTATCTTCCATGTGGGGTGGGCGGTGGACCTGGTGGTGTGGCATTTGGCATAAAACAGGTCTACGGAGATGCAGCACACTGTTTTTTTGCAGAGCCAACGCATTCTCCTTGCATGACATTGGGACTAGCCACCGGATACCACGACAAGGTGTGTGTTCAAGATTTTGGTATTGATAACCTCACCGCAGCAGACGGATTAGCAGTTGGAAGAGCTTCTAGCTTTGTTGGTAAAATTATAGAACTGTTTTTAAGCGGCAGCTATACAATCTCAGATGAAAATATGTATCATCTTCTTAGCACACTTATAGATATGGAGAAAATTGCTCTTGAGCCAAGTGCATTGGCAGGTATGATAGGTCCTGTAAATGTGATTAACACAATACATGGTAAAGAATATCTTGCTAATGAAGAAATTACAGAACACATGAAAAATGCAACGCATTTAGTATGGGCTACTGGAGGTAATATGGTGCCAAAAGAGGTCATGAAAGAATATTATCAGAAGGGCAAAAATGTAAAAAATAAATCATTACATAGTATCTAATAAGAATTAAGCATATTAGGGAAATGTTAGTAAAGTCAAAAGCCAGTAATTCATTTGAATTGCTGGCTTTTGATTTTCTATAATGGTCTGGGTGACAAATAGCAAACATGAAAAGATCAAGATAGAAAAAAAATATACTTATATGAAGCACTATTCATATTATCAATTTGACTATAAAAATGCTGAATGATAACATTTTGATGGTGCTACATTGATTATGTTAAGTTGAAATAGCATTATTAAAGGGGTAAACTAATGAACTATAAAAAGCAAAGCGAATTATTAGAATCTATTTTAGTAGATGTAGAAAGAGAAGTAATCGGAGTTAAGTTCGTTTTTTCGGAGGATGAATGGAATAAAATATCGGGAATAGATTTGAAAAAGCCATTACCGTATTGTGTTTGTGTAAAGTCTGCGTCGTTAGGACATTCAATAAAAATGTTATCTGAGAAAGGCGGGTGCAGGGGAGGAAATAGAGCTTTAGGTATAGATGAACCAAGTAAAGAATACTATGAAGGTAAAAGTGGTGTTGAGCTTGGCTTATATAAAGACAGTATAATAGGTAAAAAAGTAGTTGAGTCCAACTCTATTAATAAGGTAAAGCCATATGGATTGATAATTAAGCCGCTAAGTCAATACGAAGTTGATCCTGATGTGGTACTTGTCATAGGTAATTCCTATAGCATCATGAGATTAGTACAAGGTTACTCATATCATTTTGGTATAAACAGTTCTTTTTCTTTATCAGGAAACCAAGCAGTATGTTTAGAGTCTACAGTTAAGCCATATCTAAATAATGATATTAATATATCAATGCTCTGCTCTGGTACCAGATACAAGGCAAAATGGGGGAAAAATGAAATAGTAGCAGGCATTCCCTATTCAAAATTAGAAACGATTATAGACGGAATTGTAAGTACAATAAATCCAACTGAGATGGATGAAAACAAAGAGATAATAGTAAACGGGTTAAAGAGCAATGGGTTAATAAACGATGTAAATATAGTTTTAGGGTCAACATATTATTGGACTAAGGAGAATAATGAATTAAATGGAAATTGTAAGGAAAAAAATAAATAGAAACAACAAAGAATTTACAATTATTGCAGCTCGTACAATCATAGTATTTTCCTTACTGCTTTTGTGGCAGTTCACGGCAATGAAAGGGTATTACAATCCTTTCTATACAAGTTATCCTACGGAAATAGTAATGGATATGGTTGAGTTTTATACTAGCGGAGATTTAGCGCATCATGCTTCAATTACCCTTAAAGAAGCCTTTTTTGGTTTGTTTCTAGGTTCTTTTTTTGGAATAATCTTAGGGGTCATTTTCAGCCAATTTAAAACCTTTGGGAAAGTAATCATACCTATTATTTCTATGATTGCAGGGATTCCCCAGTTAACTTTAGCGCCTATATACATATTGTGGTTTGGTTTTGGATTAATATCTAAAGTTTTTTTAGCAAGTTTGATGGTCTTTTTCGGAGTTTTTTTCTCAACATATAATGCGATAAAAAACCTAGATCAAAGATGGATAGAATCATCACATTTACTGGGAGCCACTTCTTTGAGTACCTTGAGACATGTGGTAATTCCGACAAGTATGCCGTGGATAATTTCTGGAATTAGAGGTGGAGTAAGCGCGAGTATGGTAGGAGCTATCATTGGTGAATATATGGGTGCAGCAGGTGGCTTTGGCTGGATGGTTAGTTTTGCAGCATCCTACTTCAATATAAAAAGAGTTATGTCATGTATTTTAATTTTGTTAGTTGTCAATATGTTGATGAACTGGTTATTAGATAAGCTTGAAAAATACTTATTAAGGTGGAGAAAGGAAACACAGTTGACTTTTAACACATCAAATATATAATAAAATTCAAAAAACAAGGAGGATAATTATGAAAAAAATAGTTGCACTTTTATTAGCAGTTACAATCATGTTTTCTTTAGTAGGATGTACAAAAACTGCAGATGCAAA
Organism: uncultured Clostridia bacterium; assembly: GCA_942492835.1. GTDB lineage: Bacteria > Bacillota > Clostridia > Lutisporales > Lutisporaceae > GWB2-37-7. The sequence goes on from OW818645.1 coordinate 3,805,209, forward strand.
AAAAGAGGATGGGTTAACCGACATAAAAATTGCGGAATTTAGAGGGTTGACTTGGTCGGCACTTTACGTAGCCTATCAAAATGGATATTTCCAAGAGGAAGGCTTGAATCCTGAGTTACTTAAAATAGATGATGGACCAAATGCTTTTCAAGGTATGCATGCAGGTGAAGCGGAGTTTTGTATTATATCACAGGAGGTTCCATTAAAGGCACAGGAAAAGGGAATTGAATCTGTATTTATAACAACAATGTTAAAAACCAGGTATTATGCTTTTGTTGGTGGAAAGGGAATAACTAGTATTGATCAATTGAAAGGGCAGAATGTTTTTGCTAGTACACCTGGATCAGCACCATATACTTTTTGTTTGGCAGTATTAAGGGAAGCAGGATTAGAACCTGGGAAGGATGTAACGCTGGTACAAATGAACAAGGGAGCGGTAATGGCAGCTCTAGATAAGGGTGAAGTAAAAGCCGCATTTGTTAACATGGACAATTATGTAGAAGCAGATAATGTTGAGGGTCTTACTTATTTAGTTGATACTAGAAGAGAAGAGGATGTTAAAAAGTATTTAAAATCAGAAGAATTCCCAGGAGAGGTTATCGCTGTTACAAAGAAGTTCTGCGATGAAAACCCTCAGACAGTTCAATCCTTCGTAAATGCTATTGCAAAAGGAGTTAGATGGATTGAAGGACATAGCTCTGCAGAAGTAGCTAATTTAATTTCACCTTTATTTTCTGGTATGAAGCCTGAAATTTTAGAAAAAAAGATTGAAGTTTTGAGAGGTGCTATGAGTAGTACTGGTTATATTTCTGAAGAAGGTCAGAAGGCAGTTGAAAATATGGCAATAGACGCTCAGGTTATAAAAAGCAATTTTAAGTATAGCGATATAGTTAGAATGGAATTTGTAGAGAAAGCGTATAAGTAAAATGAGCTATATTGAAATAACAGACATTGAAAAGTCATTTGCAAATCAAGAAATTCTAAAGAAAATAAATATATCTATACAAAAAGGTGAATTTATTACTCTGTTAGGACCATCTGGCTGCGGGAAAACAACGTTACTAAGAAGTATTGCAGGATTAGAGCCAATAGATGGTGGTAGTATTTCAGTAGAAGGAAAAGAAATAACTAATCTAGCTCCGAACCAAAGAAATGTTGGAATGGTATTTCAGCAATATAGCCTATTTCCAACTATGACAGTATATGACAATATTTCTTATGGCCTAAAAATGAAAAAGGTAAAAAAAGTTGAAATAGAAAAAAGTGTTGATGACATGCTGGAAATTATTGATATGAAAGATTGTAAGAATAAATATCCCTCTCAGTTATCAGGGGGAGAGCAACAACGTGTTGCTATTGCAAGAAGTATGATAACTAATCCAAAAGTAATGTTAATGGATGAACCGTTTAGCTCTATTGATGCTAAGCTCAGAAAGTTATTACAAATTAGAATCAAAAATATTCATAAAAGATTAAACATGACAACTATATTTGTAACACATGATCAAGAGGAAGCAATTAGACTTTCAGATAGAATATATCTATTTAATGAAGGGAATATTGAGCAAGAAGGAACACCCATGGACATATATTGTAACCCAAAAACACCTTTTGTAGCAGGATTTATTGGCAGTTATAATATATTAAGCAAAACAGAATTTAATACATTAATAGGAAATAATGAAATTTTGGCAGACTCTGTATTTTTAAAGCCAGAAGTTATAAACATTAGGAAAAACGAATCTCATTATGAGGAAAATGTATATACTTTTAAAGCAAAAATAAAAAACGTCCTATATCAAGGGAATATAATACGATATGAAGTAGTTAAGAACGATATCTCCATTAATATAGATGTTCTGTATCATAATAATAGTTATGCAGAAGAAGATGAGGTTTGGATTTCATTTAATAAAAAGGACTTAATATCTTACAAACAATAATTTATATCCTACAAGAGCATTTACTCTTGTTTCATTTTACGAATAAACGCCGTTTCCTTAATATCGGAAACGGCGTTTATTTGTGTATGACCAGTGGATATGTGCCAAGCATCGAAGTTATACTTCAATTCATTATCCTCAGTCTGCTTTTCATTTCAATACTTATAAAATCATTAAAATTGATTTCTGACTTATTCTCTTCAATATTTTTTATTATTTCATTTGTATCCTTGCTAAAATTTACATTTAAGTTAAATACCACATGTGACATGCATGTACATTATTTAGAAATTGAGGTGTAATGTTACTTAAATGTAAATTAGGGGAGGCTGGTTGAGATGAGAAGTAAAAGAGCAAAGTTTTCTGCTGCGTTATTAATTTGTTTTATACTTATTTTTACTTTAATGAGTGTAACTTACGCACATCCTGGGAGGACAGATAAGAATGGTGGACATTATGTAAGAACAGCAGGTTATGGCTATACAGTAGGCTCCTATCATTATCACAACGGGGGTAGCACAACTACTAAAAGCATAAGCACTAATAATTATAGCTATAAAGTTTTTAGGATACAAAATAGGTTAAATGATTTAGGATATAATTGTGGAACTCCTGATGGTTATACAGGTAGCCAAACTAAAAATGCAATTATTATGTTTCAAAAAGCTAATGGACTAGTAGCTGATGGAGTAGTTGGCTCAAAAACAAATCAGATATTATTTAGTGATAGTGCAATAAAAGCAGGAAGCACAACTTCTGCACAAGTAAGTAGTCAAACAGAGAAGAAAGAAATCATTGTTTATATAACAAAAACAGGTAAAAAGTATCATCAAGGGAGTTGTTCTTACTTATCGAAAAGTAAAATAGCAACAAAATTAGTAGATGCAAAATCTAATGGATATACTCCTTGCAGTAGATGTAATCCCCCAAGATAATATTATAATAGAGCTTTCTTTACATATATAGGGTACATTTCATTCGGGTCACTGGATTTTAACTTTCAATAATGGTCTGGGTGACAAGATTTGAACTTGTGACCTCTTGAACCCCATAAAAGCATTCTTCAAAAGTTAATTATATGTCCAAATGACTGGAAGTGTTGGCTACGAGGTTGGCTGTAAAATTTTAATAAAAGGATTAGTCAAAAAAGAGAAGATTATACTTTGTAAAGTCAGGCTCAAGAAAAAGAAATCAGATTAAATTAGGAAGCAAAAAGAACCGTCCCCACTGCTTCTACATTTTGAAAGTTTCAGGAGGTATGTATCGAATCATATAGAATAAGTAATATATTATTTAATGGGGGTGCATATAGTGAAATTAGATGAAGCAAAAGTAAAAGGTGATTTAGATGGGTATAAAAGCAAGGCACAGGAATATGCTAATGACCCTGAAAAGACAGAGAAACTATTTAGTGAGGCGGTAAAAAAAGCTGATGGACTGAAAGGTCCCCTAGAAAAAGTATGGGAAGATCTGCAGTTAATGTTTGGGATTGTAATGGACTGGATTAAAGGTGAATATCGAGATGTTCCGATTGGATCTATTATTGCAATTATAGCAGCTGTCCTATATTTTGTATCGCCAATTGACTTAATACCTGACTTTATACCCGTTGCTGGATATTTTGATGATATATTTGTAGTGGGATTAGTTATTAATCAAGTCAGGGCTGATTTGAATAAATATAAGATATGGAAAGAAAACAGATAACGGTTGATGGTATCAATTATATTCTAATATTTTCTTTGCAATTAGTGGACAATACAAAACAAACTGCTATTTGTAATAGTAGTAAAATAAATAAAGAATTAAAATCCAAAGAGCTAACAGGCTCTTTTTCTTTTGGAATGATAAAGGAATCTCGCTTTGATTGCAGAATATGGTAATTGAAGGGGGGTGAACATATTGAGCTACTATGAAGATGAAGTTCCAAAGGTGCTTGAAATAGGCAAGGAATACACCGAGAGAGAAATATATCTATTTGTTGTAAACAATAAATACTGCAGTGTAATAAGTAAATCGAGAATTCGTTTAGATAATAATGGTATTAGTAAATTAACTATTATTGAAATACTTGAGGGATATGAGCATAAAGGTGATGGATATATGACTTATAACATCCCATCACGCAAAAGTAAAATATATATAATAAACTAAGGAGACATAGTAGATAAGTGCCAGGCACAGAAGTTATCCAGTTATTGATTAAATACAGACCTTCTGATATTATTAGATTAACGATATTATCAGGAGGTTTTTTTATGAGCAGACCTTATAGAGAAGAATACAAAGGCGGAATATATCATGTCATAGCAAGAGGAAATAATAAGGAATACATATTTAAAGAAAGCATAGATAAAGGCTATTTTATAAAGCAGCTAAAAGAGTACAGTAGAATTATGGGTTATGTGGTGTATGGGTATGTACTTATGGATAATCATTATCATATATTAATACAGACTTTTGATAAGAAATTACAGGAGATAATGCACCAGATAAACAATAAATATAGCAAGTATTTTAACCATAAATACAAAAGAGTAGGACATGTGTTTCAAGGCAGGTATAAGGCAATAAGAGTTCAGGATGAGAGGTATCTGCTGAAATTAATAAGATATATACATCAAAACCCTGTGAGAGCTGGTATGGTTAGCAAAGCAGAATTGTACAAGTGGAGCAGTGACATATATTATAGAAAAGATATAGATAGCTTTATCAAAACTAAGGTTGCACTTGAAATGTTAGATAAGAATAAAGTAAAAGCTATAGATAAATATATAGAATTTATGAATGAAAATGAGGAAGAGAATTACAGCAAGATAAACGCAATAGGTGATGAGGCATATATCGTTATGTGTTCAAGTAAGAAGGAAGTAAAACAGCGAAAAGACTTGGATGAGATACTAAAAGAGACAGGTGTATCTGAAGATGACTATAATCTAATAAAGTCAGGATCAAGAAAAAGAAGGCTAACAGAGTACAAACTGAGATATACAAAAGCTGCAATAGCAGAGCATTATACGTATGCAGAGATAGGAAGAAGTATCTGTATGACAGATAGTGGGATAAAGGATATGTTGGACAGATATGAAAATAGAGAAATAACTGGATAACTACGATGCCGGGAACATAATATTTTCAAAAAAGCAGACATAAAATACATAGTATTGGGCAGTATAACAATTGAATGGTCGTATGTTTGGTTTTGGTAACATAGGCATAGTATCGCCTCGGCGATATAATGAATACATCAAAACGACGTCGATAATAAATATCATTTAAGTGGAGGAGAATATTATGTCAGGTATCTCATTAATTATTGCTTTTATAATATCTATAATAGTTATGATTCTTGCAATTTCTAAGTTAAAGATTCACCCCTTCTTATCCATTATGAGTGTTTCTTTGTTATTAGGATTAGTAGCGGGTATCCCCCTTACAGATATTAAAGCGGACGGAGTTGTTAAAACACAAGGTATAGCAACTGTAATCGGAACAGGATTCAGCGGTACCTTTACAAGTATAGGTATTGTAATTATTCTTGGTGCTTTAATTGGTACCATTCTTGAAAAAACAGGTGCAGCACTAAAACTTGCTGACATGGTTGTGAAACTGGTTGGCAAAAAGCGTCCGGAACTTGCAGTTTTACTGATGGGTTGGATTGTTTCAATTCCAGTATTCTGTGATAGTGGATTTGTAATCTTAAATCCAATTCGTAAAGCAATGGTAAAAAAGACAATGACCTCAAGTGTTGCGATGACAGTTGCTTTATCCGCAGGTTTGTATATCTCTCACGTATTAATTCCACCTACACCGGGTCCAATTGCAGCAGCAAATACTTTAGGTGTCGGGGATAATCTGTTATTGGTAATTGGTATGGGAGCACTATGTTCCATATTCCCTTTGATTGCAGGGCTTCTTTATGCCAAGTATATCGGTAAAAAGGTGAAATCTGATGATGAAGCTGGAATGAGTAATGGTGAGGTTACTCAATCTTATGATGAATTAGTAAAAAGCTACGGTAAGCTCCCAAGCGGATTTATGTCACTGGGACCGATTATCATACCGATTTTATTAATGGGAATTTCCTCTGTAGTAGCTATGGTTAAAATGACAGGCTTGATAGCTCAGATATTAACCTTTTTAGGAATCCCGATTATTGCATTGGCTGTAGGTACCATTTTTGGTGTGATAACACTAGCTTCTGCAAAAAAAATGAATGAATTTTATGAAATGACCAATGATACCTTAAAGGTAGTAGGGCCAATCCTATTCGTAACTGCTGCCGGTGGAGTTCTTGGTAAAGTAATTGCAGTTTCAGGTCTTGTTACTTTTATTACAGAGAATGCAACTGTTTTCCAGACAATCGGAATCTTCTTCCCATTCTTATTATCAGCTATATTAAAGACAGCACAAGGTTCTTCTACTGTTGCGATTACAACGACAGCAGGTATTTTAGCACCTATGCTTCCTATACTTGGACTTGATACACCTGTTTTGGCTGTACTTACTGTAATGGCTATTGGTGCAGGATCAATGACAGTATCTCATGCAAATGACAGCTATTTCTGGGTTGTTACGAATTTTGGTGCGATGTCTCCTGAGAAAGGTTATAAGACTCAGACAGTAATGACATTGGTACTTGGATTGGCTACAATTTTGCAAGTATTCCTTTTATCATTAGTTTTGCACTAATCAATAAACGATAAAGTTAAAATTTTAAGGGTAGATAGCTTTTTGAAGTTTATATTATGAATGGGACGGTAGAATTACCGTCCCATTCATTCAAAAAAAGTCTCTTTAGCAAAAGTATGGTAAAATATTTTTGTTCATTCTTATTAGACGCCTTAGAGCGATATCGGGAGGAAAAACCTCTAGGAAAAATGAAGGAGGATATATGAAAAAATTTCTGTTAATACCAGACTCTTTTAAGGGAACAATGAGTTCTGAAGAAATCTGTTCGATTATGGATAAAGCAATACGAAATAATTATCCAGATGCTAATATTTTATCTATCCCTGTAGCCGATGGAGGTGAAGGAAGTGTTGCTGCTTTTTTGAAAGCATTAGGCGGTGAAAAAATCACTGTAAAAGTAAAAGGTCCTTACTTTGAGGATATGGAAGCCTTTTACGGAATTATAGAAAATGGAAATACAGCTGTGATAGAGATGGCAGCCTGTGCTGGATTACCACTTGTTGAAAATAATCCAAATCCAAGTAAGACGACCACTTATGGTGTTGGGCAGCTGATGGAAGACGCAGTAAAGAGAGGCTGCAAAAAGATTATTGTGGGACTTGGAGGAAGCAGCACTAATGATGGCGGAACAGGTGCGGCAGTAGCTTTGGGAGTTATATTTACAGATTGTAATGGAAAAGCTTTTGTCCCGGTTGGTGCTACTTTAAAAGACATTGAACATATTGATGTATCAGGGCTTTTACCATCTATAAAAGATATACAGATTATTACAATGTGTGATATTGATAATCCTCTTTATGGTGAAAGCGGTGCAGCATATATTTTTGGCCCGCAAAAAGGTGCAGATTCTGAAATGGTAAAGGAACTGGATAACGGATTAAGGCATCTGAGCGGTGTGATACAGACTGACTTAAATTTATCACTGGGAGATTTAAAGGGGGCTGGTGCGGCAGGAGGAATGGGCTGCGGTATGGTAGCTTTTTTCGGTTCTACCTTACAGATGGGAATAGAAACTGTACTAGATACCGTTAAATTTGATGATTTATTGACAGATGCTGATTATGTGCTAAGCGGAGAAGGTAAAATTGATACACAAAGTATACGAGGAAAGGTTGTTATCGGAATAGCAAAAAGAACAAAGAAAGCAAACGTTCCATTGATAGCAATTGTAGGTGATATCGGTGATGGAATCGAAGAAGCTTATGAAAAAGGGGTAAGCGGAATATTTAGCATAAATCGTGTTGCGGTTGAATTTAAAGATGCAAAGAAAAGAGCTAAACAGGATTTGTATTTAACCGTTGATAATCTAATGCGGTACATGAAGGTAACAAAGGCATAGGTGCCAGAGAAAGTGCTGGTGCGTGTGGGAAATGGCGAATAAATATGTGCCAGGTGGGATATATGCCAGGCACCTGAGTTATCCAGTTATTGATTTAATATAGCCTTCTGATATTATCAGGAGGTTTTTTTATTGGAGACAATGGAAAAAGGTGTCCACTCGCCTACACTCCCCAAAAAAGTGAATATAATGTTACATAGAAAAGTGTAACTTGAAGTATAAATATGCCCAGTTGGCGATATTATGCTTCTTTTATTGCGGCAAACTTATGTTTACATTTTTATAATTTAGTATTTTGATAGGCTCTGAATAACTATAATGAAGATTATGTCTTTAACATTATACTAATTGTCGATAATTAGAAACGTAATATAGAGGAAAATGGAAGAATATAGAGAATATTGTTTATAAAATGATTAGTTGTGTTGTAACAATACTGATACTAGTTATGTTAAAAATATATTTATAAATTTAAAGATTACTTTCCACATGGTTTTAGGAAAAGAGGAGTAATCACATAATGTACATAGAGTGTAGTCTTTAAAGGAGGACAAATGAATGAGTATATAAATAAACATATTAAATGCTTTAACCCATCAACAGACGATAAAAGTTTTGATGGCAAGACTCGTATATACCACTATACATCTCCGCAGGGTTTATGCGGAATTTTAAGTAATGGGACTATTCGATTTACAGATTGTCAATTTCTAAATGATAAGTCTGAGTATACTCATATTAAAAAGCCTTTGCTGAAAGCATTTGAAGAAGTAAAGAATGATCTACACAATGATTTTGAAACAAGCATATTTAATATGATTAATGAAGATTTTGAGTCGGATGATGCTAAGATCTCTAGAGAAGATTCGAAGCTAATACTGAACTATACGAGAAAGAGATATTATATATTTTGTGCCTCAACAGCTCAAGATTCATTAGGAATGTGGAATTATTATGTGAAGGGTGGAAACTATCAAGGCTATAATATAGGATTTAGTATAAGTCAGTTACTCAATTGCTTTTCAAGTATTAAGGATTCAGAAGTAGATGTTTTTCATGGTAAAGTAATATATAAAGAAAAAGAACAAATTAATATTTTAAGAGACCTACTTTTAAAAGCAGATCAAGAACTTGAAGATAAATTGCAGTATGCAATAAATGAAGAGGATATGGAATTAGGTGCCCAAGATATTTTAGGAAAAGTTTTAAAGTATGTAGAGAATTATAGATTATTTTTTAAAGATGAAGTTTTTAGTAATGAGAGAGAATATAGATTTATTTTAAAACTCCCATTAGAATATATTACTGATACAGATGATCCTATTTCGATAGGATTTGATGTTAAGAATGGGATTTTTACACCTTATTGCGAGTTATCAATTAAAAATGAAAAAACAATTGATTCTATAATGTTATCGCCTATGTTTGAAAGTGAATTAGCGAAACAAGGATTGAAAAGATACTTGAAACATAAGGGATACAATAACAAAATTATTATTGGACAATCAAAAGTGCCAATTCGATACTAGATAAATGAATGTAGCAATGATTAATATTTTTGTATAAAGATAAAATTATTTTACTTTTATAAGGAGGTAAAAAAGGTGGCAAACAAGACAGGACCTCAACCAGATATAAAATATTGCCCAATCTGTAAGGGAGACCTAAAAAATATCTCAAGGAATAATATGAAATCAAAAGGCTACATTAGGAAAGATGGCACTGTTTCAGAGCACACTCATACATATGAGTGCTCAATTTGTTGTAAAAGGTTTGAGATAAACCAAGATAGGTAATTAAGCTATAATTAGATATATGAAAATAGAGAAATAACTGGATAACTACGATGCCTGGCACGTAAAATTCACTTATTTTTACTTTAATGAGTATAACTTACGCACATCCTGGGAGGACAGATAAGAATGGTGGACATTATGTAAGAACAGCAGGTTATGGCTATACAGTAGGCTCCTATCATTATCACAACGGGAGTAGCACAACTACTAAAAGCATAAGCGCTAATAATTATAGCTATGAAGTTTTTAGGATACAAAATAGGTTAGATGATTTAGGATATAATTGTGGAACTCCTGATGGTTATACAGGTAGCCAAACTAAAAATGCAATTATTATGTTTCAAAAAGCTAATGGACTAGTAGCTGATGGAGTAGTTGGCTCAAAAACAAATCAGATATTATTTAGTGATAGTGCAATAAAAGCAGGAAGTATAGCTCCTGCACAAGTAAGTAGTCAAACAGAGAAGAAAGAAATCATTGTTTATATAACAAAAACAGGTAAAAAGTATCATCAAGGGAGTTGTTCTTACTTATCAAAAAGTAAAATAGCAACAAAATTAGTAGATGCAAAATCTAATGGATATACTCCTTGCAGTAGATGTAATCCCCCAAGATAATATTATAATAGAGCTTTCTTTACATATATAGGGTACATTTCATTCGGGTCACTGGATTTTAACTTTCAATAATGGTCTGGGTGACAAGATTTGAACTTGCGACCTCTTTGGGTGTTTGGCTACGAGATTGGCTGTGATTTTTATGAAGTATATGCTATAATAAGGTAAAATAAACAATAAGAGGGGATAGGGCAATTATGAAAAGACTAACTAATATTTGCTGTTTACTTTTAGTATGTTTTGTTATGTTCAGCTTTGTAGGGTGTAGAGCTAATTCCAGTGCTGAAAGTGTTATAACTGATTATATAAACGTATATTATACAATAAATAAAGATGACATAGAATTGTACAAAAAAATAAAAGGTGGTAATAAAGATATAAATGTTCTTGAAAGTGACACTAATAAGGCAAATGAAGAGTTTAAGAACTTAATGACTGATACTGCATATGCAGACCTTACAAATTCATTAATGTCTTACAGAAGATGTAAAGAAGCCAGTGAAAACAACTATTATGTAGCTGTAAAAAGCATAAAACTTGAAAAATATTCTGAGGATGCACAGACCGAAGTATATTATTATTATATTGAATTGACACAAACATCTATTTTAGGAAATGAAGTAAAAAATATCAAGGATAGAAAGCAAATAACTGTGTCTAAGATTAAGGACAATTGGAAAGTTAGTAATTCGTATACAAATGGTTATTAGAAGAAAACCTTTAATGACTTGTCTATTAAAGAATCGTCCTTATGCTTTTTGGATATGTGCCAGGCATCGAAGTTATCCAGTTATTGATTTAATATAGCCTTCTGATATTATAAGATTAATGATAATATCAGAAGGTTTTTTTATTGGAGACAATTGGATAAGGTGAATATATGTTACATAGGCAAGTCTGTGATATGGATATCATAGACTTTTTATTTTGTAGAGATATGAAATTTTGGTAGAAAGCTTGTTTATAGTAAGTTTATCAAAATATAGGAACTTTATAATAAAAATGGCAGGTATTTACAAAATTATGTAGAATAATAGGAAGGTGATGGCAGAAGCCAATAGAAAAGCTTCAATCAGAACAAGTACCAAGAGCAAAGTATATGTAAATATATTCAAATTAGATGCTGGCTGGAGTGAACAGCTGTGTGCATTAATAACACCTGAAAGTTTTTAGTAGTGAAAAATAAGGAGGTATATGAAATGAATTCAGCAGAAAGTAAATTGGAAGATGTATTAAAAAGTCGCGGCATCGAGGTAACAAATCATGACAACATTAAGGAATCAGATATTCCAGAAGAAAAGGAAAGCACTAAAAAGCTCATGGAGATATACTATACTTTAAAAGTTACTGCAGATATGGAAGCTCCGTATTGGTACAACAGAACCTGGTGGGAAAATGAAGGCGATGTAACTATAGTTAGAAGAGCAAAGGCTATGGCTGCATGTTTATCACATATTACTCCGACAATATTACCTTATGAAAAGCTTGTTATGAATAAAACAAAAAATGTTAGAGGTGCATTTCCGTTTCCTTGGATATGTGCAAGTTTTTTTAATGCTCAGGCAAAAGCTTTGATGGACGAAGTAGATGCTCCCTCAGAGAGTGAAGCTGACTTAGTAAGTATTGTTGGCGCTGGTGGAGGTAACGTTACTAAAAGTTATGGAAATGTTATTTCAGTTGCTAAAAAGTTTGGTATGAGGAAAGAAGAAATACCTGTTTTGGTCAAAACATCTAAGCCTTGGGATGGTGTTTCAATTGAAGACTTAAGTGCAAAGTATGCAAAGTATACACCTGGTTATGAACAGGAACAACGTATTATGGATGCTGTTATCTGTATGTTTGATTCTTGGGCAATTCCTCAAGGACGTGAAGTAATTAATTATTATATGCCTTTGGAATATGGTTTTGATAGAATAATCGAATTATGTGATGAAAAAATTGCAGAGCTCATGGGAGAAGCAGGTAATGATGGTATACTTGGCATGGGCAGAGGCTATTATTATGTAGCAATGAAAGAGATTACTAAGGGTTTAAGTGCTTGGTGTGAAAACTATTCAAAGCAGGCAAAATATTTAGCTTCAATTGAGACAGATTCAGCACTTAAAGCTAATTATGAAAAAATTGAAGAGGTTATGCATAATATTGCACACAAAAAGCCTGCGAACTTTTGGGAAGCAATTCAACTTACACTTTGCTGTCATTTAGGTGTTGTTAATGAAGATCCGCAGTCTGGTCTTTCAATTGGTAGAATTGGACAAGTATTACAGCCATTCTATGAGAAAGATATTGAAGATGGTGTCGTGAATGATGAAGATATAATCGAGCTTCTTGAGCTTTATAGAATAAAAATTACTTGTATTGAATGTTTTGCATCAGCGGGTGTATCTGGCGGAGTTCTTTCAGGTAATACCTTCAATAATCTTTCGTTAGGCGGACTAAATTATGATGGCCTGACAGCAGTAACTCCTTTGGAATACTTAATCCTTGAAGCAGGCATGAGAAATAAAACTCCTCAGCCTACACTAAGTGTACTGTATGATGAAAAGACACCAGAGGATTTTCTTATGAAAGCGGCGACCTGTATAAAGCTAGGACTTGGATATCCTGCATGGATGAATAATCAGACTGGTATGAACTTCATGCTAAGGCATTATGGACCAGAGGGAATGGATATTATTGATGCAAGAGCATGGTGTCTTGGAGGATGTCTGGAATCTTCGCCTGGATGCTTCCAACCCCTCCATTATAATGGAAAAGTAACTATGATTCCTGGCGGTGCATCACCTACATGTGGTACAGGTGTTCATTTCATTGCATTAGCTAAAATACTTGAACTTGTATTAACAAATGGTTTAGATAAGAGAACAGGAAAACAAGTATACCCAGCTCATAATAGAAAGCTTGATTCTTATGAAGCAATGGTAGATCAATGGAAGAAATATCTTGAAGTTACTTATGATGTTGTTAATAAGGTTAACAATATTCAGATGGATCTTTGGAGAAAACATAATATGCCAGTTGTTAATTCACTGCTCAAGCCTGACTGCTTCAAAAAAGGTCAAGATCTTGGTATGATGGGTGGAAGATATAATGGTACTATCAACTTTGAATCTTGTGGTACAGTTACATTTATTAATGACTTAGCTTCTATTAAGAAAAATGTTTTTGATGACAAGAATTTTACGATTGAAGAAATGATTGATGCCATGATTAACAACTTTGGGTTTAAGACTGCATATGAAACAGGCGTGTTTTCACCTGATTTTAAAGAGAGTACCGAAAAGAGCCCTGAATACGAAAAAATTTATGCAGCGTGCGTGAATGCACCAAAGTATGGAAACGCAGACAAATATGCAGATAGTATTCTAAATGAATATGAATATTATATGTATGGCTTATGTCAACAGTTTCATTCATATTATGGAAAACCTGAATATTTGTGTCAGATTTCAGTATCAACGCATGGCCCTCAAGGCTTTATAACCTTGGCTACAGCTGATGGAAGACTTGCAGGTACAACTTATTCAGATGGCTCTATGTCCGCAGCAGCAGGAACAGACAAGAATGGTGTTTATGCTATATTTGAATCTGCAACTATTTATGATCATTCAATGCACCAGAATTCACAGATGAACTTGAAGCTTCATCCTTCAGCAGTAAGAGGTATAAACGGAACGAGAAAGCTTCTCGATATTATACGTGCTTACATGAGAAAAGGTGGTTTCCATGTTCAGTTTAATATTGTTGATTCTAATACATTAAGAGATGCTCAGAAAGCTCCAGACAAATACAGGGAGCTTATGGTTCGTGTAGCTGGATTTACACAATACTGGTGTGAAATTGGTAAGCCTATTCAGGATGAAGTTATTTACAGAACAGAATATGATGTATAACTATATATAGTCAAAATTTATAAAATGAATGGAGGATGTACTATGCAACATGTTGATTGTAAAAATTATATAAATTTAGATTGTGAAAAGGGAATGTGTGCACTATGCAAGGCTATTGTACTTATTGATGGTGAAGAAAGCCAAGCATGTCCAAGTTTTGTACCAGCTGAAAAGTGCGGGAATTGTAAGAACTTTTTAAACCCTGATAAATATGGAGTAGGAACCTGCACAGGTTTAGAAAAAGAAAATTGGGCATATGCTACCTGTGGTGCTTGTACATGTTTAGCATATCAATCAAGATAGGATGATAATATGAGTAAAAAGGGTTTAATATTTGACATACAAAGTTTTTCTGTACATGATGGACCAGGCTGCAGAACGAATGTATTTTTTATAGGATGTCCTCTGCGCTGCAAATGGTGTGCAAACCCTGAAAGCTGGATTATGAAAAAGCATCTAATGTTTGCAGAACGTGTATGTAAATGGGATAAAGGATGTCGGGCATGCAGAAATGTATGTCCGAATGGTTCAATTAAATTTGACCAAGACGGAAGGTGCAGCATATCGTGGGATATATGCCAAAGCTGTGAAAGCTTTGATTGCATCAGCATATGTCCCAATAACGCTTTGAAACAGTGTGTGAAGGAATATACAGTTGATGATATTATGACAATACTAAGGCGTGATTTTAATAATTGGGGAGCGGATGGAGGAGTAACCTTTACAGGAGGAGAACCCTTATTGCAGCATGAATTTTTAATTGAAGTATTGAAAGAATGTCACAAATATCAGATTCATACAGCTATTGAAACAAGCGGATATGCAGAACAGGAAGTCTTTTTAGAGGTGTTGAAATACATTGACTTTGCATTCATAGATGTTAAGAATATGGACGGGGAAAAACATAAAGAAGGAACTGGAGTAAATTGCGATTTAATCTTATCAAACATTGAAGCACTAAAAAAATCAGGTTGGACGGGAAGAATTGTTTTAAGACAGCCAACTATTGCAGGATATAATGATAGTGATGAAAATGCACAAAAATTAATCGACTTTATGAATGAAAACTCATTATATGAAATTAATCTTTTGAAGTTCCACAGATTAGGGCAAACAAAATGGAACCAGTTAGGGAAGGATTATGAATATAGTGATCATGGAGATATAACGCAAGAAAAGATTGAGAGGCTTCAAGAATTATATTTAGATAGCAATATAGCTTGTTATATAGGTGATAATACTCCGTTCTAGTGTTTTTCTTATCTTAATTGAGCTAGTTTGAGAGGAGTCCAAAGGTTTTCCTTTTTTCTGTCCCATTATCACTTATACCTGCTCCGCTACTGGGTGTTCCCGTTCTACAGGGATATTTGACTAATAATGAGATTGACTGAAAAGCACAAGGGACGGATAGAGACCACTGAAAATAGCTACTTTTTCAGTGGTCTCTATCCGTCCCTGTTGCTTTGTGCATATCCTGCTGTCTTTGGGACTAACGGGGCTCAATCACTTCCAAGCCTGCTACCTAACTGTCAACGCTTAATATGTAAGATTACTCTCACCTATCCATGACTCGATACTGATGACTTGGTTTAGTCTTATCAGACAGGATTTCCACCTGCTAAATTATTCGCCATTTCCCAAGCACGACACATACCCTACTAAATAAAGGTTGAGTTATATAATTGCCAATTTGCTTAATTAAGCAATTCTTAAGGATAGATACATAATATACTAAAAATATGTTGTTTAGCAATAATTTCCTATATGTTGGAGGATTATGCAGTTAATTATCGAATATTGTATTGTACTTTCCTTATTCTAATAGTAATATTTAAAATTGAGTAAAGAGGTGACTGTATTGGCTGATATAAAGGTTGAAGTATTTAAAGCTAAGTGTGGAGAGAGTATACTTGTAACATGTCTAGATTCTTTTAGAAATAAACATATATTAATAGATATGGGATATGCTTCGACCTACAATAAGTATATTAAAAAAAGATTAGAAGAAATTACAAAGAATGGTATTCTTGATCTCTTGGTTTTTACACATATTGATGGGGATCATGTTGCTGGAGGCATTAAGTTTTTACAACAAAATGGAAATATAAGAAATTCAGAAAAATTAGAAATTGGAGACATATGGTATAACGGGTTACGACATATTATTCCCATTAGTGATCGAGAGAAAGTCGATTTAAATTCATCACAAAAAGGTACTCTAAAAACAAGGATTTTTAGAGGTATGGAGATTCAGAAAGAGATAGAAGACCAACCAATTAGTGGACGGCAAGGATCTATTTTGGGTGGGTTAATTCTTAACGGTGGTTATAATTGGAATTCAGCTTTTAATAATAAAGCAGTTTGCTCAAATTTAGGAAATAATCATTTTGAATTTGATGGGATTAAGTTCGAGATAGTGTCACCAGAAATTGGCGATTTAAAAAACTTAGAAGCAGAGTGGTCGGAAGAGTTGGAAAATATCGGACTATATAAGATTACTCATGATAGTTTATTTGATGATGCATTCGAGGCGTTAACATTTGAAAAGTTCGAGAATTACTTTGTACCAGTAGATAAGCCAATTTGCGGCAAAGATTGTGACATAGCTGAGTATATTAATGATTCGGATTATAAAGATGACTCATTAAAAAATGCAAGTTCAATTTCTTTTATTTTGGAGTATAGAGGAAAGAGACTACTTTTTTTAGGTGATTCACACCCCGATACTATTATTAGCTATTTAACCGCAAAAGATCGAGATTTTAACAAGCCAGAGTATTTTGATCTAATAAAAATTGCACACCATGGTAGTTGTGGCAATACAAATACTAAATTACTTGAGCTAATAGATTCTGAAATATATGTTATTTCAACTGATGGAAGTGTTTTCATCCACCCTGATATACAAGCTATAGCACAAATAGTATGTAGACCTACTAATAAAGATAGGCGACTATATTTTAATTACGAAAATATTTGTGAGAATTTTAGAAAGCTAGAGTGGATGGACAAGCATAAATACAAAGTTCCTACGGTTAACAGTGAAATTGTAGAAATCTTAATCTAAGAAGGTGAAAGCGTGATAGGTAATACTGACAGGTTAGAAAATAGTATCGCAAAAATTAAATGTGAATATGCTGGTGGTTCGAAATATGGTACTGGATACTTGATTACTTCTGACTTACTCTTAACTTCAAGGCATGTAATAGATAACTGTATAGACGATCCTCAAAATATTAATGTAAGCTTTAAGCTACTAGATATAGAATGTAAGGCTGAGACAGTTGTTGATGACGATAGTACCATAGATGTTGCATTAATAAAGCTAGACACTCAAATATCAGATATTGAATACCTTGAACTTGCATATATACCGTATAATAGAATCAATTTATATAATAGTGAAACTACATTTAATTTAATTGGCTTCCTATCAAATAAATATAAACCATCAGTATTTAAGTGTTATACAAATAGTATTAGTGATAAAACGAAATGGGATTTAAATATAAGTTTTGCACAAAATTTTGATCATACACTGAGTTTAGATGGAATATCTGGTTCTCCTTTTTTATTAAGGGATAAAATATTAGGCTTAGCTATTAGACAAGTTGACCCTAGGGCTGGGGTTCCAGTTGGTATAGTAAGCATATTTCATATGAAGAACTTCTTAGATAAGAATAAAGTTAATTACCTTGTTTTTGATAGTCCTGAAATGCTGAGTAAAGATGAAATAAAGAACCAATTGCTAGATGAAGTAATGCAAACGATAAGAGATAAATATATATTTAATGATGAAATAAAAAGGATAATACATACTTGTTCTGATATAGTAATTAGAAAAGTGAGATGCCTAGATGTAAATGAGTTTTCAGATTTTATTAATACAATTAGAACTACATTTAACATAAACTATGAGTTGGATACGCAATATAGGCTTTATGTTAAATCACTTTCTGAAGTTATTATACATTTATCTATCATTCTATATGCTTGTAACGGTAATCTATCATTGAATTATGAGTTAGGTGCAAATATAAAAACCAATGATACTAGCTATATAGGTTACTTGTTTTCTCAAGATTATGATTCCTATATTACAACTATAATTAGATTAATGGAACATTTCATAGACGATCCGTTAAATAAGCTAAATAATTGCAAAATATTAATTATAGGCAGTGATAGAAATGATGAATGTACTGATAAATGTAACACTTGTTTTAGTGGGTCAAGGTATGACTTTGATAGTATTATAGATAGGATTTCTTGTCCTCGTTTTTTATTTGAAGATAAACAAGATATTACTGATGTAAAAGATAAATTTAATGAGATAGTTTTTCATTGTAAGAAATGTGTTGAATATTCTACACTATCGGATAATCTACAAAACGTCATTACAAGAATTAGTAGTGTATTGGGGGGAGAGTAATTGGAAAAGGAGAATGCGATATCAGTAATAGAAAACTACTTTAAACAATTTGAAATCATTGCAGTAAATGATGATAAGCTAAAGCATAATAAGTTGTATTTTATAGACGAAAAAGGTGAAAAGTATCTTTTTTACTGTGCTTATTACGAAGACTTTAATATTTTAGTTGAATCATGGAGATTAATGCAGGATGAAGATATTGCTTTTTATCTACA
Source organism: uncultured Clostridia bacterium (assembly GCA_942492835.1). Lineage (GTDB taxonomy): Bacteria > Bacillota > Clostridia > Lutisporales > Lutisporaceae > GWB2-37-7. The sequence continues at coordinate 3,824,136 of OW818645.1, forward strand.
AAGCAATAAATATGCTCGGAAAGATATTAGATGGGATACGTATTTTATTATTTTATATGCTAATGAAAAGGGAATGAAAGAAGATACCTATATAAATATTGAAAGAAACAGATTCTGTTGCAAAAAGTTAATTTTCTGTGCAGAAACAGAAGAAATACTTATAAATGAATTAAAAAGTAAGCTACCTTTTACAACTAATGACTATTACCCTAATGATGATTTATGCTTAATTTCAAACGAAGAGTTTATCGATGAATTAAGAAAAGTAGCCTTATTAGACGAAAATGTCTTTACATATGACCTATTTGAGGATATTCTAAGAAACTCTTCTAAATGGCTCAAATTAATACAACAAAGAAATGAGGGGTAAAATGGAACGATTTAGAATAAGTAGAGTTAGTGTTGATCATTTTAGAGGCTATAGAGAAGAAAAAACTTTTGACTTAAAAGAAAATCCAGATATAGTAATGATTTCTGGACCAAATGGATTTGGCAAGACCTCGTTCTTTGATGCTGTAGAATGGGGTTTTACTGGAAAACTTACAAGATATAATGAAGGTAATGAAGAAAAGAGTAATAGTAGATTTATAAACTTTCAGCCCGAAGAGAAAGCAGCTAAAGTGGAAATTGATTTAGTAAGTGATAGAAATAAATATGTTCTAGTTAGAGAGTCTTTCGGGGATGATGGAAAAAATACTGATTACGGTGACGAAAAAACAAGATTTAAAATTATTATGCAAAATGGCGAAACACTGGTAGATAACAAAGCAAGAAATTTTCTTAATGAAATTATGATTTCTGATAGTTGGAAAGGTAAATTGTTATTTAATGAAGTGTTTTCACAATATCATTTATTAACACAAGATAAACTAAAAAACTTTGTACAGGGCTTAAAAGCGACTGATCGGTATAAACAAATTTCATCGCTTTTTGGTACAGACCGTTTCCTAAGGTATTCTGATGAATTTAAACAGATTGGCAAAAGTATTGAGTTAAGTAATAATAATTTGTCGGCTGTTCTGAATACTATTGATACTCAAATAAAAGTATTAAGGGAATATATTTCTAATACTAATCAAGTTAATCTAGGATTAGGTATAAATTCAAATGAGAATATTGAAAAACTAATTAAAGATTACAATGACTTGATTAAAAGGATAGATTTAGATAATTTCTCTTATGACAGTTCTAGCGATTTATCAGATATTATAAAGTCTTTAATGAGTGAACTGAAAAGACAGAAAGAGTCAGTTTCAAGAAGGTTATATGAAGCAGAACAAGATTGTGAGAAATTAAAGATAGCTGATATAAAAAAGGAAGAGTACTTTAGAATATTATTAGAAAATGATAAATTAGTAAAGGCTATTCAAAATATGGAATTCCTTATTGATTTTCGTTTTATAAATGAAAATCTTCATAGCTATAACGAATACTTAACGTTGAAGAAAACAGCTAATGAATCTATTAATAGTATAAAAAAAGAGCGTGAAAGACGAGGAAGTACACGTGATAGACTATTAGAGCTGTATAAATACTATGATAGCCTATATAATACAATAAATAATATTAATAATGAACCAGCACTAGACTTTTCGAAAGCAGTGGATGACATTAATTCAATATTAAACAAATACAAAGACTTATATCTTAATAATGATCTAGAAATTGAGTTAAAGACGGATAATGATAAGACAAATGTTTTATTAGGAGATTTAATTGTTGAGTCAAAAAGACTAAATGGATTCAAAGAAGGCTTGGTTTCGAAATTATTTGGTATTTCCATCAATAATTTAGTTTTACTGATTGAAAGAAACAAGAAATTGATAATTGACCTAAGAAGCCAAGAGATAACAGAAGAGAATACATACAAATTATTTGATGAAGATATTAGAAAACTTAGTACTCTTGAAAGTGATATGAAGACAATACTAAGTGAAGCATTTGGCTATATTAAAAAGCAGAAGGTTAATTCAGATAGAAAAACGAATTGTCCAGTATGCTCTACTGAGTTTGATATTGAAATACTAATTCGAAAAATTGACAGTAAGTTATCTGAAGACAATTATATTATCAAGGAGAAAATTCAAAATAAAGAAAAAATTGAAGAAGGTTTAAAGAAAATAAATTTAAACATTGTTAATACTTACACTGAAATAAAAAATTCAATAATCGAATTTCTTAACATTGTAAATTATTTTAAAGATTGCGTTACTGCACTTGGGCTTAATATCAAGAGTTCTATGCAAGATCAGGAGTTGAAAATTAGTAACCATGTTAACAAAATTAAAGAATTAGATGATAAGTTCAACAGAATTACAGAAATTATTCATAAAAGAAATCTGAACTTAGGAAATAATCCGATTGACGATAGTATAAAAAGATATATATCTTTTTATGAAAGCGAGATAAATAAATTAGGGTTCAGCCATGATAGTGGTGTTCTAAGTAACTTAACTAAGAAGTTTAATGAAAATAAGATTATAATTAAACTTTTTTTAGATAGTATTGCAGTACTAGAAATAAAAGAACAAGATATTGAGAGTCAAGTAAAAACAAAGCTTGAGTCTATTAATAATAATATCAAATTACATAATGAAATTATACTTAATTTGAAACAGTTAGAGGATAAGGTTTTTGAAGTTGAAAATACAAAGATGTATATCCAAAAGAACAATGAGCTTAATTCACTACTTAAGAAAAGAGAAGATGTAGATGCGAAGATTAAAAACAACATTAATTTGCTAAAACGTTTAGATTCCATTTCTAACTCAGTAAAAGATGCAATTGAAAATATCAATCAAAAAATAATTGATCAAAGTGAAGACTTTATTAATGCGTTCTTTAAGAGAATATATGCACATCCAAACTTTAGAAATTTAGAGCTTGTTTTAAATGTTAATAATCATAGTAATAATATTCTTTTATTAAATTGCACAAATGATGAATCATATGCTGTGAATCCTGCTTTTACATTTAGCTCTGCGCAAATAAATGCAATTGCAATTAGTATATTTCTATCTCTAGCAATTGAACAAAAATGCACTAACCTTGATGATATATTTTTTGATGACCCTATTCAAAATATGGATGATATAAATGTATTGTCATTCATTGACATTATCCGTAGCATAATATGGAATAATAAATTTAATAGGCAAATATTCATATCTACTCATGATGAACAATTCTTTAGATTACTTGTAAAAAAATTCAGGTTTATCAATACAAAGATATTTAGATTTAATCAATACAACTTAAATGGACCGACATTTGCTAGTATGAACACATTAAATGAACATAACGATATAATATTTACAGATAAGGATTTAGAGAAACTTGTAAAAAGCAACGATTAGGCATAAAAAGCAAGTAATGTTAGCAAAATCAAAAACTCACAGATGAACCAAAAAACAAACAAGCCAGCAATCCATCCGGATTACTGGCTTTTAACTTCCTAAAATGGTCTGGGTGACAAGATTTGAACTTGCGACCTCTTGAACCCCATTCAAGGGTATACTATTGAGATTCAACAGTTATAAGCATGTTTGTTAGTAACGTGTTAGTAACCGTGCCTATGATAGCATTTCAATTGTTTTTCTTAAATCCTCAATTTCAGGGTGAGTATATACTTTGTCTGTGGTATCAGAGCCGACAACATGACCTATTAATTTTTGTATATTTGCAGAAGGAGCATTAACTCTATTCATCATTGTGGCAAAAGTATGACGGCATGAATAAGGGTCTAGAGGTCTAATGCCCATTGCTTCTATTGCAGAAGCATATCGTTTCTCTCGGTACGCTCTAGCCGAAAGGAATTTGCCTTTTTCGTTGCAGAATATAGTATCTCCATTTTTATTGTACCACCTAACAAATATCGGATAGATTAAGGGGTGTATAGGGACGGGGCGATTTTTTCCTGCATCAGTTTTAATACCGCCAACAATAACTTTATTCTCCATATCTACGTTAAATTTTGTTAAGGTCAGCATCTCGGTGGGTCGCATTCCAGTATAACAAAGTACTAATATTGTATCAGCCCATGGTATGATGTCGATATTCTTTTTAACAATTTCTACCTCAAAATCATTAAATGGCTCTCTTTCATTGGTTTCTACCTTGCCAATTTTTACTAGACTAGAAAAGTTTTTGGGAATAATACTATTTTGATACGCATATTCACAAAGAGTATATACAAAAGATTTCATTTTTATTAATGTTGATTCACTGACCTTCTCAACATTCTTAGCCTCGTTTATGATGTCCTGAAAATGATCGGAACGAAGTTCACTGAACGCACGATTTTCTAACTTAGAAAATCTCCTCCACGCAGCTTTTATTCCATTCTTGGTGCTCTTGCTTATGTCCTCTTCAAATTTTGCCTTAGACCATGCTTCATAAGTTTGTTTTAAGGTCATTGTAGATTTTAGCTCAGATGGAGCTAGTCTGTATAAATCTAATGCATCTTTAGCCTCAGATTCCTTTTCAAAACAATCTAAGATTTTATATTGTCTTTTGGATTTGCCGTTGACTATTTCCCATCCAGTAGTAACAGAGGCAACCCAAGGTTTTCTACGCCTACCTGACAATTTATAAACTGTTCCTTGTCCATTGAACCTTTTAAGAGGCTTATTCTTTGGTTTTTTCTTTTTTACTTCCTCCACTATCATTACCTCTATTCAATAGTTTTTCTTATTTTCTTTTCGAGCGTACAAATTGTTTATATTTTTCTATTTCCAATTGTTCTTCTTCTGTCCAGTCTTCATTGTCGCTTTTAACAGCTAAGGTATTTAACTCTTCATCCCATCCCATGAGATAAGCAGGGGATACGTCAAGTGCGTTGGCGAATTCTTTAAGTTTGTCAATGCTTAATGTTTTTATGTCTCCATCCTCATAGCGTTTTATAGTTGTTTCGTGTAATTCTAAAACAACGCCTAGTTCTGCTCGTGTCATGCTCATATTTTTTCTTGCATTATATATTTTCTTCCCAATTTCAATATTATCCATATTAAACATTTTATAACACCTCTCTCAATATGATATTACTATATTATTGCACAAAAAGCAAGAAATATGCAATAAAAAATAAAAATACTTGCATGTCATGCTTGACAAAAATAAAAGCAAGGATTATTATAAATATAAAACTTGCATGGCGTGCAAGATATCAAAAAACAAAGGAGGCACGTGAATGATTAAATTAAACAAGCTTAAGGGCAAAATTGTGGAAAAGAAGCACGCATATAAAGAGTGCGCAAAAGCTCTAAATATATCAACTACTACCTTTAGCAACAAAATGAATGGGAAGAGTGAATTCCACATAGGTGAAATAAAAGAACTCTCAATTTTTTTAAAATTGACACTAGAAGAGAAGATGGACATTTTTTTAACTTAGGACTTGCGCGATATGCAAGAAAACAAAACGAGGGGTGAGATATTTGACTATACAAGACATAGAAAAAAATTGCCCTCCTAAGTTAACGGTACAAGAAGCCGCTGAAATGATGAGAGTTACACCGAGGTTTCTGCAACTTGCATTACAGCAGAATAAGTTTGATTTTGGTATAGCAGTAGAAGGTGATAGGTGGGTGTATTACATCAACACAGAGAGGTTCATTAAGTACATGAAAGCAAATTAGTCAATTAGTCAAGCATATTAAACTAAGGGAGGAGGGACACCATGACACCCAAAGAGCATAGAAAAGAAGCAAGAACAAACATCAGAATCATGATAGTATCGCTGATAATCTCTCTTACTTCGTTAATAGTGACTATATTAAGGTTTAAGAATTGAAACCAATAAGGCAGCGATGCTTATTATCAGACTAATTATAACTCCAATGCGACTGATGTAGGTATCAAAATAGGAATTGAAGGTGGATTCACCAAGGTTTGTTATTTTCGCGTTACCGTTTGGCCATGCTTTGAGATCAGAGGTCAAATTAGGATCTATGCCTAGCAAATCCAATTCTGAATCTATCAATTTACTGTCAAAGAGAAAAACAAGATCATTGTTAACTTCAAACTGTATTGAATCTGGTTTAGATTTGTATAGTTTTTTCAGAATCAAATACTGCTTGTATGTAATATGGATCAAAATAAACACCCCCTTTCTACAATATTTTACCATTTGTGGAATAGGAGGACAAGTAGAAAGGAGAAGGCATGATAGATTTAACAGTTATTAATCAAAATGGACAACTACTAGTAGACAGCAAAGAAGTAGCTGAAATGATAGGTAAAAGACACGACCATTTATTGAGAGACATAGATGGATATGCTGAAGTCCTTGAAAAGTCTAACGTCCCCAAAATTGGGGTGGTCGATTTCTTTATTTCTGATACATACAATGATGCTAAAGGCGAACAAAGACCTTGCTACCTCATAACTCGCAAAGGCTGTGACATGGTAGCAAACAAAATGACAGGCGAAAAAGGAGTGCTTTTTACAGCTGCATATGTAACAAAGTTTGAGGAAATGGAGCAGGCACAAAAACCAAAATGTATTGAGGATTTAATCATTATGCAAGCTCAAACATTAAAAGACATGAGGCTACAAGTTGAACAGGCATCTACTAAGGCTATTGAGGCAGAGAACAAGGCTGTAGAAGTAAAACAAGAGGTGCAAGCTATAAGGGATGTTATCGTACTAAATCCTAACAGTTGGAGAACTGAGGCTAACAGCTTGCTTAATAAGATGGCTAAAGCTCGTGGCGGAAGTAGTGAGGCTTATATGGAGGTTAGGGAAGAAAGTTACAAACTGTTTGAGCAAAGAGCAGGAGTAAAGCTAGAAATTAGGCTAGTTAATAGAAAAAGAAAAGTCTTAGAAGAGACAGGCAGTAGGAGCAAAGCCAATAAAGTTACCAAGATTGATGTAATAGCTGATGATAAGAGACTTACTGAGGTATACATAGCAATAGTTAAAGATATGGCAATTAAATATAAAGTTGGGTAGAAGAAGGAGGGCATATAAATAATGGCAGATGCTAAACAAGAAATAATCAAGAATCTTGACGGACTAAATGAAGAGCAACTAGACTTCGTGCTTGGGTTGCTAGTTGTGCATAACAACGGATTATTGGAAAGTGTCACTTATAAAGAAACGGATAGCTTGCACCCAAATGTTACAGGCACAAGAACAATAATTATAGATTAGAGAAGATGAAAGGTATGAAATCAACTTAGTCAATTAGATTAGTTAGGAGAGGAGGCTATCTCATGAATAAGATCCAAAGAAAAAGATCCAGGAGAATAAAGCATATGCAAAAGTTTTTCAAAGGCAAGACATCCTATAGTCAAATTAGCAGGATAATAAAATATCTTATTTAGGAGGATGAAAGGTATGAAATCAACAGGGATCGTAAGAAAAGTAGATGAGCTAGGCAGGATAGTTGTACCAAAAGAATTGAGAAGAACGCTGAATATCGACGAAGGCACTCCACTAGAGATATTCACAGAAGAAGACTGCATTATTCTAAGGAAATATGAGCCAGGATGCGTGTTCTGTGACAGCGTTAAGGACTTGACTGTACATAAGGGCAAGAATATCTGTCCTGCATGTTTAGCAGAGCTTAAGGGGTAGCATGGAGATATTAGCGGTATTGGGGCTAGTGGCATATGGCGTTGGGCTTGCCATTATGGAAATTAGAAGTGATTGCAAATTTTTAGACAGGGAGGTAAGCAAAATGTACGAGATGCCAAAAGCAGAGCCTTGGAATAGGGGCATACCAGAGCAAAAACCTATCAAGGAAGGCGAGGAATAAAAATATGGAAAAAGAACTAACCATTGAAGAATGGAGGGAGCAGAAGTCAAAGAAAAGAGCATCTTTTATAGCAATGCAAAGACTGCCTTATGAAATAAAAGTCAGAAGAGCAGAAATTCGAGCACATGAATTTTTACAGGAGATAGAATCCAGAGGACACGATTGTCATATATCAGTTGGGGGATTAGATAGTATAACTTTACATTTGTTTTTAAAGAGCATAGGAATTGATGTTCCTGCTATTTCGGTATCTGCACTTGAAGACAAGAGCATACAGCAAGTTCACAAACAACTTGGAATTGAATCAATTAAAGCTTATAAAACAAAAGTGGAAGTGCTTAACGAAGTAGGTTTTCCAGTCGTATCAAAGAAGATTGCAGGCAGAATAGACCTTTTACAACACCCAACAGATAAAAACAAAACAGTGCGACATGCAATAATCACGGGGGAGTGTGGTAAACAAGGACATTATGCAAAAAATAGCAGGATGCAGTTGCCTAAAAAGTGGCTAAAACTCTTCGCAGGAATGGAAAATACTGAATATGATACTGATTATAAAGAAGCTCCTTTCTTAGTATCAAATAAGTGTTGTTATTATCTGAAAGAAAAGCCTGCTGATGATTGGGCGAAGAAAAACAATAGTTATCCCTACCTTGGACTTATGGCAAGTGAGGGAGGACAAAGGGAAGAATCTCTTATGGAACATGGCTGTAATTACTACGGAAAGACAGTAATAAGAAGTGCTCCTTTTGCAACATTTTTAAGACAGGATTTACTACAGCTCGCAATCGACTTGAAGGTACCAATACCAGAGATATACGGAGAGATTGTTAGAGAACCTGACGGAACCTTAAAAACCACTCTTGCACAAAGAACTGGATGTAGCATGTGTGGATTTGGCATACATATGGAGAAGCGCCCTCATCGCTTCGACAGACTTAGGGAGAGAAACCCAAAGGAGTGGGAGTTCTGGATGTACAACTGCTGCACTGATGAAGCAACAGGTGAGAAATACGGTTGGGGCAGGGTCTTAGATTATATTGGGGTAGGTTGGGAAGATGTCTATGAAGAACCGGAACAGTACCAACAGCTCATGATGGACATATAGCGCATCACAAATAAACTGCTCAATAGCAAGACAAGCCCAAGAAGATAAAAAATATTTTGGAGGTTGAACAAATGAAAAAGATTACTAAAATTGAGCTTCCTGAAAGGGAGAAACTTATTGAAGCACTATCCGGGTTCGTTGGAAAGACAAAAGCAATGCGCAATGCATCAAAGACATTCTATGTATCGATAGGAACTATTGCAAAGTGGGTTAAGGAACTTGACATACAGTTTGATGAGACCGGCACTGTCATTATAGATAGCTTAGAAACAGAGAAGAAAGAAGCTCCAGTGATTAAAGAGTTAGATGACTCACTGAAAAATATGGGGCCTTTGCTTAAGGAAATAGAATTGGAAGTTAAGCCAGTGACCTTAATTACTGATAGTGAAACCATAGCAGATATTACAGTAGCAAAACAAGCAGCTAAACAAGAACCAAATGTTGGGTCTGGATTTCTAGAACGAGATATACAAAAAGTAACTGAATATCTCACAGATCTAGATACAAAGAAATTGAATTACGAAATTGGATATGCAGAATATGACATTAAGAATATTTTGGTGCAGGTTGATTTTAGACAAAAGCATGTATGTATTAATGGCAGCAAAGATATGACATTTGAAGAGTGCGACGGAGTGCTTGACCTGCTAAATCAAATTATATGAGCAAGGCGCCTTGTAGAGATTGTCCAGATAGAACAGTAACTTGCCATAGCGAATGTACAAAATATCTACAATACTCTGGCGAAAGGCAAGAAGTTTACAAGGAACGCCATGAAAGAATTGATTTATTATATGGCATCAATGATATCAAGGAAAGAAGCATTAAGAAAAATACAGGGAACTCATCCCCATACTTAAAGTGCCATTAGAAATAGGGAGGTCGCTAACTTTGAAAGGTCGAGCGCATGAAATAGTATTTTATCCTGACTCGGAAATGCAGGATGCAATTGCTGAACTAAGGCAAGCAGAAACAATGTTTAATAATGCACAGAACAATTTCAGAATTGATGAAGCAGATTTAAGAATACAAGTTGCAAAGAAGCGTATAGAAGCCATACGACATGAAAGGGGTGATTTGTTTGTTGAGAAAGTGGTTAGAGAAGCGTAGAGAGAATAAGAAATTCAGAAAGCTTATGAATCAAGTGGATGAGATCAGAGAGAGCTTGATATAAGATGCAAGCTTATGATGTAAAACGTAAGAGAATAGTTAATGTCACGAGGGTTACAGAAAGCGGTGCAATAGCAATTTATACAGTGCCAAGTGACCCAAAAGAAGCAGGCAAGTGGTACTATCCGCTAATAGAGAACGGTAAGAATGTTGAAACTTTTGAGATTTTGGAACATGAACAAATATCAATGTTTAGTGAGGTGAAATAGTTGAAGAAACCAATTTTATTTTCAACAACTATGGTACAAGCCATTTGGGACGGTAGAAAAACACAGACGAGAAGGATAGTAAAACCGCAACCGACATTTGTAAATCAAGAAGCTAAATATGCAATAAAAGAAATTGAAGGTAAACCTTTCATAGAATGTAATTGCTTTTGTAAAGTCGGAGATATTTTATGGGTTAGGGAAACATGGAAGAAATTTAAGAAAAGAGTAGGAATGGGTAATGATTGCCGCATTGAAGAGTTTTACGGATATAAGGCAGATGAAAATAACCCAACGAACCCTTCTGAATTTTATGATGGGAAATGGCACCCATCAATTCATATGCCAAGGTCAGCTTCAAGACTATTCCTAAAGGTCAAGAGTGTAAGGGTTGGGAGATTGCAAGATATCACAGAGGAAGATGCAATGGCCGAAGGGGTTAAGGGCATCCCAAGAAGTAGGGAGTTATATCCAATAGATGATTATATTTTCCCATTTAAGAGTTTATGGGACAGTATCTATAAATCACAAGGCTATGGATGGGATAGTAATTGTTGGGTATGGGTAGTGGAATTCGAAAAGATATAATGGGTGATTTAAATGCAAATTACATGTAGCAATAAACCTAATAATATGGGCGATAACGAAAAATGGATATCAAGCTATGAGGAGACTTATAGTGTAGATACGTTAGGAAGTGTTTATAGTTATAAGTTCAATAAGAAAAAGAAAATAAAAAGCAGACCTGATGCAAAGGGATATTTGTTAGTTGGTCTTCATCATAATGGAATAACAAAGACTCACAAGGTCCATCGCATAGTTGCCATGGCTTTTATACCAAATCCTGAAAATAAACCGCAAGTAAACCATAAAGATGGTAATAAACAAAATAACTACTATTGTAATTTAGAATGGGCTACAAGTGAGGAAAATTTATTACATGCATATAGAACAGGGTTAAAAAATAGCGATCATTCTGGAAAACCTGTTATTAGTATCAATTTGAATACCAGCATATCAACAAGATTTAATAGCATGCATGAAGCTGAGCGATTAACAGGCATTAGTTATAAGGGCATATGTGCTTGCTGTAAGGGTCAAATAAAAACATCGGGCGGTCTTAGGTGGATTTATGCAAAATAAAAAATGACTGCTAAAAAGCAGCCGAGTAAATATTCAATTAATTATAACTCTAATCAAAAATAAAAACAAGGAGGCGAATGTATTGGATATTCAAGAGTTTGCAAACATGCTTGATGGCCGAGATTATGGCAAAGAAATCACCAAAGACGAGGAAAAACAAGCCAAAGAATTAGGGTTTGTGGTAGTTTTTGGAGCATCTGACGACCTTGCAGAGTTCAGAGGGGCTATGCATGAGGAAGCAGATTGCTTAGAAGGTGCAGAAATTCTTCTTGATAAAAATGGACTATTCCAAGACTGTGAATGTAATTGCAACCATAGCGAAAAGGCTAAGGGAAATTGCAAGTCAATTAAGGCTTTTTGGTGTAAGAATGGATTTTCTTGGACTTATGCAACGGATATACCTCATGCAACTTTTGACATCCTGGAGGACGAAGAGAAGTACTGCAAGGGCATAGTGTTCGAGATAAAGAGCTTGGAATAGAACGAGTGAAGGGAGGTAGCCAAATGATATTCGAAAAAGTACAGCAGATAACAGCGAAGCAACTTGAGATTGAGGAAGAAGAAGTTACATTAGAATCCAATCTTGATGATGATTTAGGTGCAGATGCGATTGACTTTATAGAAATTCTAATTGCTATTGAAGAAGAGTTTGATATTGAGATACCTGATGAAGATGCAGAAAAGCTTGATACAGTTAACGATATTGTCGAGTACATACAACAGTCCATAAGTTAGCTAGGGTCATATAAAGACTGCCGAGGGAGAACCCAATCTAAGAGCTAGTTGATGCTCAGGAAATGATTATTGGGCTGGCAGAAGAAATCTATCCCTATCAACTTAAGGAGGGCAAGTCTCTCCGTTACATGGAGGAATAGCGTGGTGTTCAAGTGTAAAGCGACCTGCAAAGGTGCTAGGTGCTTTTCAGTGGAAACACTGTTTCCTACTCAAGAGGAAATAAAATATGCTAACCGGCAAGGGAAACACTTCTCCGGAGAATTGTGAAAACGTGCGTTGCCGCTAGTGTGAACATCACCGAAGGATAATAACCTTCTTCCTCCTACAAATTCTGTGAGGTGTTACATATGGAATATGAAATCATGAAGCCCATAGAGGGTAGTTCTAAAAGTTGCTTATGTTGTGGTCAGATACATAACACTTTGTCAATGGATGCAGTCATTGCAGTAGGTTTTGGATATGCAGCTGTTACAAAAAACGATAAAGAAGTATATAACGAGGATGTTGTATCAGAAGAAGAGTGTTGGACAGCGCAAGATGCAGAGAATGAAGCTAGTAAAGACCCTGACAACGACTGGCGAATTCATCTTGTCGCTCCACTAAGCGAAAGTCACTATCAAAGACAAGGCGAAGGTCATTGGGTACTTTATGAAAAGGGCGAAGGGTTCGCATAAGAGAGGTGTTACATATGACAAGGATAAGCGGTTGTATCTGTAAAGAATGCGGAGAACCGTTCACAATGGAAAACAAAGAAATAATGTGGTACGAAAACAAAGGTTGGGAACAACCAAAACGATGTTTGAAATGCAGGGTGAAGAGAAGGGAGGCGAATAAGAAAAGTGATTGATTATAAAAAGTTGACAGCTGACATTATTAAGGCAAAGGAAGCAGCAATAGAAGCTGGCAAAGGTGAGGATAGTGGTACTGCAAATCTTGACACTATGACAATCAAACTACCAAGGGCAAATGAAAAGAAGGTTATAGAGGCAGTTAAAGCAGCAGGGTTATATACAAGAGGCAGGCGGGAATGGATTGGCTCCAGGTTCTTTATACTACCGCCTACATGCGGTCGAGGTAATTCCAGGGTAAGGGCAACAGAAGCTATGCGAAATGTTATGCGTGAGGCTGGCTGGGATGTACTGATGTATTGTCAGATGGATTAGGGGAGGCGAAGAATGGATAAGTCTAATTTATCAAAAATTATTGCTTTAGCAATGCTTGAATCAATGAATGTAATGACAGAAAGACCTGAGCGCAGGTATTCTCCACCACAAAAGAAGGGTGCCAGTCCATATAAGAAAGCAAAGCGCAAAACAGCACAGGCGAGCAAGAAGCGGAATAGGTAGGGGGCGTTCAAGTAAATGACAATACAAAAGTTAATGACGTTTAATGCAAAGTGTCTAAGAACCAAATGTGAGGTAGTCACAGACTTCAACGATGAACTTAGCCAGCTTTCTACAGACATGATTGAAACAATGATTAAGCATGATGGCATAGGGTTAGCAGCTCCACAGGTTGGAGTTACAAAGCGTGTAATTGTTGTTACTGATGTTTCAGTTGAAACACCTAGATATTTCACTGTAGTAAATCCTAAGATTACATTTTATGAAGGGCTTAAAGAAGCAGTTGAAGGTTGTCTGAGTTATCCAGGTATGAAAAAAGCAATTAAGCGACCAACTCATATCAAGGTAATAGGTCAAAGCATACTAGGAGAGCCACTTACATTCGATGTATACGACTTACAAGCTCGCATTTTCTGCCATGAAATTGACCACTTAAACGGCATGTGCAGTGTTGCAAAGAAAAAGAAACAAGGGAGGAGAGAACTTGAAAACTGAAAAAGTATTAAATTCTTTAAATCTGATGATTAAAGAACTTGAAGTAATCCCAATGGAAAACCATGATAACGATTACTGGAATAAATTTCACACATTTAGAGATGCAAGAGACATTGTTGAACATTCGATAAGTGGAAAGAAACCATGTATTGAATGCGGGGAAAAGATGGTTTGTCCAAAATGTGCGCCTGTAATGGAAAAAACCAATTCAATAATTATAAGGTACAAAGATACTGATTACAACGGTGGTTATCCAAATGTGCTAGTCATTACACCAATGTTCACAAATGCATATGATCAAACAGTAAGTTGTGCCACCTTAACAGGAGATAACTTCTTCCATCCAGGCAATAAAACAGCAGGCTATACATATATGGAACGTGGTACTATCGAGAATACAGCACATATTCTAGCAAATGTTGATGTTGAAACTTGGTGCAGGTTGTTTGGTTTCCCTAAGAATCGCTTATTAATGGCAAGAGATATTCAATTGCAGTTGAGAAAATATCTCGGAATGGAGCTTATATGAAAAGAAAGAAACCAAAGCTAAGTGGTTTGCATAAAGGTGACAAGGTAGTGATGCATACATGTTATGAAGCATCGATGGAAAAGAACAAAGATAAGGTATGGACTGTTGAGTCTGAACCGTGGGATTTATGCGGTAGCGAGGTTGTATTACTTGAAGGAAAGTCAGGCGGTTTTGCTACTGAATTCCTTAGGAAAGTAAATGGTGAGGTGACTGAAAATGGCAAATGATACACCTGTAATGTCCACAGAACAAGCACTAGAAGAACTGTGAGAACGTGTAAAGATTCGTAATCAAATGGGTGGTGCATTGTACTATAACATTCTTAATGATGAATGCTGCCAACTTGCAAATAAATGCGTTAGTCTTGGATGCAACAGAGCAGAGGTTGAAAAGATATTGGGACATGGAACATTCCAAAGATAAAGAGCTACCATCTTAATAATAAATATGGGGAGGATTGCAATGAGAAACATCAATGAAATCATAGTCAGCAAAGCTACAGTGAATATGCTGGATAAAGCAAATAACAACATAGTGTTTTCAGACAGCGAGATTATCCTAAATGAAATTTCATATGAGTACCTAGAAAAACATATCTTAAAACTCTTTAGAAATGATGATGCAAGAACAGCACGTTTTGATGGAGAGCAAAATATCGTTAAATCAATTTGTAGTGAAATATTCGAAGACCACAATACCTTTATAAGCAGCACTAAAAAGCTTGCACAGTACTTCTTCAAATGCATTGCCAATGACGAGCAAGAAGCTTCAGGTGACTTTGTAGCTTGTTTGATTGATACACAGGCTGGTATTCATTTAGTTCTTATGAAGCTTGATTTTACTGAAACATACTCACATTACCTTAAGAACTTTGATGATAAATCAGTAATCAACGTGGCAATGAATAAAACTGGATTGCCAGGGTTAGGACAAAGAGTTTCAAAGGCAGTAATCATCAAGCAACCCAAAGAGGGTGAAGAATTCCAACTTCTAGTAATTGATAAGGCATGGGACAGCACATTTATTCATTCATTCCTTAGGTGCGAGTTTGTGAGGGACAAACTAGAGAATACCAAGATACTACATACAATTTCAGAGCGGTTTGCTAGAAGAGCATTCAAAGATGATGCGCAAGGCGCAGAAACATTTAGAAAAAGTATCGCAGAGGAATTAATAAGTGCAGAAAGCTTTGATATTGACCAAGTTGCAAAAGAATGTTTGCAAGATGAGGTACGTGTAAATGAATTCAAAGCTGCCTTAGTCAATGAAGGCATTATAGAAAATGATGTCCGTATAGACCGAACTTGGGCAGAAAAGAAGCTACAGAGGAAAAGACTTAAGATAGATAAATCAATTGAGCTGTACATTGATACTGATGCTTATAAAGACAAGGATAAATTCCAGATTAAGAGAAATGGCGACGGAACAATTGATATAGTCTTGAAGAATGTCAGGAACTACATAGAGAAGTAAGGGAGGCGCAGAAATTGAACATTTTATTAGACAGCTTATCACAGAAACATTTTAAGGGTATAACAAGCTTTGCTCTTAAAATAAATGGTAAAAACGCTAGTATCTATGGTGACAATGGCACAGGCAAAACAACACAGTTTGATGCTTTTCTATGGCTATTGTTTGGCAAGGATAGCGCAGACAGAAGCGCATTCAAAATAAAGCCGCAGGATGCAGATGGCAACGACATACACATGTTACAAACAGAGGTTGAAGTCACATTGTTTGTTGATGGAAAGCCTTTGAAGCTTAAAAAGATGCAGGAAGAGAAGTGGACTAAGAAGCATGGTTCATCCGAAAAAGAACTAACCGGCAACACAATAAGATACTGGTGGGATGAAGAACCTGTCAATGAGACTGAGTATAAGAAGCATATGGGGCAGCTGATTGATGAAAGTATATTCCGCATGATCACAAATCCTATGTACTTTAATACAAAAGTCAAATGGGAAGACCGTAGAAAGATACTACTTGAAATGTGCGGTAATAAGACTGATGAAGAGGTCATTGAATCTGATAAGAATCTGGCAAAGCTTACTGCGATACTTGATGGTAAATCCATAGATGCTTATAAAAAAGTGCTTGCTGATAAGCTTAAGGCTTATGAAAAAGAAAGGGCAGACATACCGCCAAGAATAGATGAATTAATGCTGACTCTGCCACAGGAGCAAGCGGATTATTCTGCTATAGAAGCAGAGCTGCAGGGTTATCGTGACATGTTAACAGGCATTGAACTTGATATGACAAATGCTACAAATACCGCTAGTGCATACCGTAAGAAGCAACAAGAATTGTATGGACTAAAAGGCAAGTTAGAGGCTGTTAAGAAAAGAATAGATTCTGAATCAGGCTCAGGTCAAAAAAAGTTAGTTGATGAAAAGAGTCAACTTCAAAATGAGAAATACCAAATAGAATCTCAGAAAACTACAACAGTAAATCAAATAGGATTTTACGAAAAGTCATTAGAGACAAATGCAAATAAGCGCCATCAGCTGCTTGATGAGTGGAAAAACTTGAATGCAGAATGGGTAAATGTCTCAGCGATAGAGTTTATTGAACCTGATAAAAACAGTTTCTCCTGTCCAACATGTGGACAAAGCCTCCCTGAAAAGGATATGGAAGGCAAGCTTGAAGAAATGCGAGCCAAGTTCGAGAACAATAAAAAATCAAATATATTCGGTGTAGAGAGTAACATAGAGAAAAATAAGGCAGCAGGATTAGCGCTTAAGACGGATACAGTGACTTTAAGTACAGCGATAGAGAGATATAAGGAATCAATCGATAAGGCTGAAACAAGGCTAATGGAAATTAATATTCGCATTGCCGAGATTAATGGACAACTTGAACAGCCAACTTGTGCGCCAGTTTACTCGGCAGATTCTCAATATGTAGCCTTAGAAAGTCAGATTGAAGCGCTACAACTTGAACTTGAAGCACCAGTTGAAGATACAACAACCAACCTACTGCAAAACAAAAATGAAATCCTAGATAAAATCAATGCTTGCAATAAGATACTCAACAGTAAGACTACTGCTGAAAACACAAGAAAACGCATAGAAGAACTTAAGGCAGAAGAAAAGAGGCTTGCAGGTCAGATTACAGAGCTGGAAGGACATAAGTTCTTGTTAGAGCAGTTTGTAGTGGCAAAGGTCAACATGATGGAATCAAATATCAATAGCCACTTCCAATATGTAAAGTTCAAGATGTTTAACCAACAGGTAAACGGTGGCATAGATGAATGCTGTGATGCTCTGGTAGATGGTGTGCCTTTTGTAGATGCAAACCATGCAGGCAAGGTCAATGCTGGTATCGATTGTATAAATGCTCTTTGTGCCTATTATGAAGTAACAGCACCTATTTTTATAGACTTTAGAGAATCGGTAACAAAGATAATTGATACAAATAGCCAGGTAATAAATCTTATTAAGAATGAGTCAGATAAAGCTTTGAGGGTTGAATTGGAGGTAGTAAAATAATGGCAATATTCAATATCGAGGTAAATTTAGATTGGTTAGAAGATGGCGAAAATATCGACCAAGTATTAAAAAATGCTGTTGTAGCTAACTTGCAGGATAGAATTTCATCAAATGTGCAAAAGCAAGTTGAAAAGGAACTAACTGAAAAAATAAGCGAGAGAGCAGACGAAATTGTGGACGAATACTTGGATAAAACACTGAGAAACACTATTGAAAATTTGAAAATCCCATATAAGTCAGGTGCATGGAATTCAAATATAGAGTATATTCCTTTATCCGAATTTGTAGGGAAAAGATATGAGACTTTCTTAACGGAAAGGAAACTAGATGAACATGGAAATTTAACAAATTATTCTCATGAAGCAAAGCATACATTCGCTGATTACTTGCTCAAAAATTACTTTGAAAAGGAAGTTGCTATAAAAGTTAACTCAATGCTTCAAACAGCAAGAAAAGATGCTGAGTTGATGATAGTCAAAACTCTAGAAAGTAATTTGAAGGAGCAATTATCGGTAGACATTATAAAGAGACTTAATATTCCTGATATGCTTAAAAGTTTACAGGATAAAGCGGCACTACTAGAAGTTAAGGAGGTTCAGAAATAATGAGTGATAAAAATACACAAATTGCTAAGGCACCTGAAGTTAAGCTTACAGCAAGCGAAAGATTCACAAATAAGGTATTAGCTGAATTCGGAAGCAGTGTAGGTGCAATTGCACTTACTGAATTTCAAAAGAGGTTAGCACAAAACTACTTCATTTCTATAGATGCAGCTCTTAAGACAGCTGAACAGAAAAGAGCGGCTAAGAAAACAAATAAGGACCCTGTGCAGGTTACTTGGGAAAATATAAACATGGAAAGCTTATCAAGAAATGTAGTGGCATATGCAAGAATTGGACTTGATCCTGCTCAGAAGAATCACATTAACATGATGCCTTTCAAGAATAATTCTTTGAACAAGTATGACATTGTATTCATCGAAGGCTACAGGGGCTTAGAACTTAAAGCTAAGAAATATGGGCTTGATATTCCTGACAGTGTAATCGTTGAACTTGTATATAGCAATGACAAATTCAAGATTTTGAAGAAGAGCAAAGATAATCCTTTTGAGAATTATGAATTTGATATTGTTGATGCGTTTGATAGAGGTGAGATAAAAGGCGGTTTCTATTATCATATATTCTCCTTAGCTCCTGAGAAAAACAAGCTTGTTGTGCTGACCATGAAAGACATAGAAAAGAGAAAGCCAAGATTTGCAAGTGTTGAGTTTTGGGGTGGTGAGAAAGATAAATGGGATAATGGCAAGAAAGTCGGCACTGAAAAAGTTGAAGGCTGGTTTGAGAAGATGTGCTACAAAACTATTTTCAGGGCAGCATACAGCGACATAACCATTGATAGCCAAAAGATTGATGATGATTATCTAAGAGTGAAACAGATAGAATCTGAGTTTACTGAGGCTGAGGTTGAAGCAGAAATAGATGAGCATGCAAACAAGAACATGATTGATGTTACAGATGATTCATACACTGTTGTGGATGATGCCATTAAGGCAGAGGATATACTTGTTGAGCCTGCACCAAAGCAAGAACAGAAGGATAAGAAAGATAAAGAACCAAAGAATCTTGTTGATATGGCAGAAAAAGGAACAATCAAAAATAAAAGTTTAAGTGAACAGTTTGAAGAAGGGCCTGGATATTAATTATGAGCGATGAAGATATCCAGAGAATAGCACAAGCAGTATATGACATGATGTACAACGACTTGCAACAAATGAAACAAGAAATTGAACAAACGGTATACAGCGCTCAAAGCTCCATTGTGGGTGAGGTATCGTCACAAGCGAGAAACACAAGGAGTGATATAAGTAGCATACAAGGGCAACTGTATAACTTGCGGAGGGTGTAATGAAACTTCAAAAAATAATAGAAGATGCACTAAAGGTATCTTATACAATATCCCATCCAATAGAGGACTTTACCATTGAAAGCTTGACTGAATTATCTGCAATAGCCAAGAAAAATAAGGTCGAGTTAAGGATAAGAAAAGAGACTAGCAACTTTCACCAAGGCACATTGTTAGAGGTTCAAAGGTTTCAGAATAGGGTGAATTCTAACACAGGAGAGATTACTTATGAAACTTAAAGTTTTAGGCTCTTCATCTAAAGGCAATTGCTATATACTTGAAACTCCATCAGGGAGCCTGCTTATTGAAGCAGGACTTCCATGGAGTAGTATTCAACAAGGGCTTGATTTTGACCTTAGCAATGTCGTAGGGTGCTTAGTGACCCATGAGCATAAAGACCACTGTAAAGCAGTTCAGGAAGTCATGAAGGCAGGAATAGATTGTTATATGTCAGTTGGAACATGCAATGCTTTAGGTTTAGAACATTGGGCTTGTAATACATATAGACTAGGTTTTGCTAAAAGTGAAGTGCAGTTTCCAATCGTAGATTTTATAATTTTGCCTTTCTCGTCGGAGCATGATGCATCTGACCCATTAGGATATTTAATTCAATACAAACCTACGGGAGAAAAATTGTTGTTTCTCACAGACAGTTATTATAGCAAATATACATTTGTAAATTTAGCTTATATCCTCATTGAATGCAATTACATCAAAGAAACCTTAGATGCCAACATAGAAGCTGGATATGTAGACGAGAGAATGAAACCAAGACTACTGCAGTCACATTTTAGTTTAGAGCATGTAAAAGAGTTTCTACAGGCTAATGACTTAAGCAATGTGAGAGAAATAATGTTACTTCATTTGTCTAGTATGAACAGCGATTCAACAAGAATGATAAGAGAAATCAAAGAGATTACTGGGATAACACCCAAAATTGCAGAGTCAGGTTTAGAAGTTGATTTAGAACTATACCCATACTAAGGGGTGATTAAATGTCAAGACCTCAAAAAGAAGGAATGGACTACTTCCCTCATGATACAGATGCAAGAAACGATATGAAGCTTAGAAAATTAAGAGCTGTATATGGGAATGATGGCTATTCAACATATTTTATACTTTTGGAAAATATCTACAAGAACAAAGATTACAGTATAGATATTTCAGATGCTGAAACTCGGCTGATATTATGCGAAGAGTGTAAATTAAGCGAAGAAAACTTTATGAAAATAATCGAAAAATGTCTGGACTTAAATTTATTCGATAAAAACCTATATAAAAATTCTGGTATTTTGACGGGTGAGGCGATAAAGAAAAGGACGGAACCTATTGAAAATAAAAGGATTAGTAATAAACAGAGGTATCAGGAAAACAGAGATATTTCAGATGCTGAAACTACAGCTGAAACACCACAAAGTAAAGTAAAGGAAAGTAAAGTAAATATAGTAGTAGATGTAGAAGAACGCACAGGTAAAGTTTTTCAGTTCTATCAAAAAAACATAGGGATAATAACACCATTTCATTCTGAAACCATAATACAGTATCTTGATGAGGGTTTTGAGCCTGAAATGATTATAGCAGTCATGCAAGATGCAATAGGCAAAGATAACCCTTGGCCATGGATTAAGAAGGTGCTTGCTAATTCGGATAAAAACAACATAAGGACTGTAGATCAATATGTTTCAAAGAAAGTAGAGCGAGAAAAGATAAATGATAAAGACAAGCCAAAGGGTAGTAAGAATCCAAAGTCTTCCTTTAGCAACTTTCAAAATCGTACTTATGATGGTAATGCACTTGAAGAAAAGCTTCTGAAAAAGAGTAGAGGGGAGCTAATAGATTAACAGATGGGGGAGGTAAGCAATCGGAATGAATAAAACTAAAATTGAATGGTGTGATAGCACTTGTAATCCAGTGTGCGGATGTACTTATGGCTGTGAATTCTGCTATGCAAGACGAATAAATAATCGCTTCCAGTATGTAAAGGACTTCTTAAAGCCACAGTTCTTCCCAGAGAGGTTGAAGCAATTATACAGCAAGAAGCCAAAGAATATCTTCATGGACAGCATGAGCGATATAGCAGATTGGAAATATGAGTGGTTACAGCAAGTTGAAACAGCAATACGTGTTAATCATCAACATAAGTATCTATTTCTAACTAAAAGACCACAGTTTATGAGCGAAACAGGAAGATATATATTGCAAACAAATGTTTGGAATGGTGCAACAATCACAAAAGAATCAGAGGTTGCAAGGTTTAATTCCCTACCTGCGTTCGGTAATCGTTTTGTTAGTATAGAGCCAATTCTTGAAGATTTACAATTAGCAGAAAAACATAATCTTTTCTTTAAATCTGTAGACTGGGTAATTATCGGAGCCGAGACAGGCAACAGAAGGAACAAAGTTATTCCTAAACTTGAATGGATAAAAAAGATAGTCTCAGAATGTGAAAAACACACGATACCTGTTTTTATGAAAGATAGCTTGAGACCTATTGTAAAAGAAGTAAATATGCTGAGACAGTTGCCTGAAGGATTAAAGAAGTAGTCGAATGTGAGGTGTGAAAGTGAAATACATTGATTTTCTACACAGTAAAATCGAAATAGCCAAAGATACTGGCTTTGATATAAATGATTCAGATATAAATCCCATCTTAAAGCCTCATCAACGAGATGCGGTCAAATGGGCAATAAAGGGCGGTCGAAGGGCACTATTTGAAAGCTTTGGACTTGGAAAGACAGTTCAAGAGTTAGAGTATTGCAGAATAATTACGGAACGCATTGGAGGCAAGGCACTTATAGTGTTACCCCTAGGAGTTAAACAAGAGTTTACAAGGGATGCTGTAGAGTTGCTAGGTATGGAAAAACCTAAATATATAAGGACTATGGAAGAAGCAAAGACAGCTGCAGGCAATATAGTTATAACAAACTATGAACGTGTAAGAGATGGAGATATAGATCCTAAATACTTTACAGCTGCAGCATTGGATGAAGCTTCTGTTTTAAGGAGCTATGGCTCAAAGACATACCAAACATTCTTGAATAAGTTCAAAGGCGTACCTTACAAATTAGTTAGCACAGCAACCCCTTCACCAAATAAATATAAAGAGCTTATACACTACGCTGGGTACCTAGAAGTCATGGACACAGGTCAGGCTTTAACAAGATTCTTTCAAAGAGACAGCACAAAGGCTAATAACCTTACATTGTATCCTCATAAAGAAGAAGAGTTTTGGCTATGGGTATCAAGTTGGGCATTGTTTATTACAAAACCTTCTGACCTTGGCTATGACGATACAGGTTATGACTTGCCGCCTTTAGATGTAAGGTATCATGAAATACCTGTTGATCACTCAACAGCTGGTGAGGACCGTAATGGACAGATGAAGCTGATAAGAGATGCAGCTATATCACTAAAGGATGCGGCTACAGAAAAAAGAGATAGCATAAATGACAGAGTAGCAAAAATGGCCAGCATTGTTAATGAGGATCCTGAAGCACACTTTATACTATGGCATGACCTTGAAGCTGAGAGACATGCAATAAAAAAAGCATTACCTGAAGCAGTTGAGATATTTGGAAGCCAGGACCTAGATACAAGAGAGGAAAGAGTTATAAACTTCTCAAACGGAAAAAACAGACTCATTGCTACTAAGAAAGAACTGTCAGGTTCAGGTTGTAACTTCCAAAGACACTGCCATAGAGCGATATTCTTAGGAATTGATTATGAGTTTAACGACTTCATACAGGCCATACATAGAATATATCGCTTCCTGCAAACGGAACAGGTTATTATAGACATTATTTACACAGAGAGTGAGCGACAGATCTTGCAGGTATTATTACAGAAATGGGAACAGCATAAATATTTGACTGAGAAGATGACAGAGATAATAAAAAAGAATGGTTTATCTAATTTATCAACAATTGATAAGATGGCCAGAAGTATAGGGGTTGATAGAGTGAAAGTTGAGGGCAAGCATTACACAGCTGTAAACAATGACTGCATACTCGAGACAAAAGAAATAGAAGAAAACAGCATAGGTTTGATTCATACATCTATACCATTCGGCAACCATTATGAATATACACCTAGTTATAATGACTTTGGACATAACAGCAACACAGAAAGATTCTTTGAACAAATGGACTTTTTATCTCCGGAGTTATATAGAATTCTTAAGCCAGGCAGAGTATATGCATGTCACGTTAAGGACCGAGTGCTTTTTGGAAATGCAACTGGTACAGGAATGCCGACAATGGAACCATTCCATGCAATGTGTATTAATCACTATATGAAACATGGCTTTCAATACTTTGGAATGATAACCATTGTTACAGATGTAGTAAGAGAAAATAATCAGACCTATAGGTTGGGATGGACAGAACAGTGTAAAGACGGAACTAAGATGGGGGTAGGCTGCTCAGAGTATATTCTATTGTTTAGGAAACTTCCAAGTGATACTAGCAAGGCATATGCTGATGAGCCTGTAGTTAAGACTAAGGAAGATTATACAAGAGCACAATGGCAGATAGATGCTCATGGATATTGGAGGTCGTCAGGCAACAGACTTTTAACTAAAGATGAGTTGGCAAGTTTACCTGTCAACAAGCTCCAAGCAACTTATAGAAAATTCTCTAGGGCTTCAGTGTATGACTACAATGAGCATGTTGCTCTGGCAAAGCAGTTGGACGTAGACGGAAAACTCCCAGCGATATTCATGGTAGTAGCACCAGGTAGTTGGACTAATGAAGTATGGGATGATATTAACCGCATGAGAACACTTAACACTACACAGAGCCAACGTAGACAGCAGATGCATGTATGTCCTTTACAGTTAGATATAGTTGAGAGAGTTATAAATAGATACTCTAATCCTGGTGATGTTGTGCTAGATCCTTTTGGTGGATTAATGACAGTACCAAAGCTAGCAGTTGATATGGGTAGATACGGATATGGTATAGAGCTTAATGCTGATTACTTCCGCGATGGAGTTGGGTACCTAGAGGCATCTGAAGCTAAAATAGATGCACCTACACTGTTTGATATTCTTGATACAGTAAATATATAAAGGAGGTCGAGAGTAATGAAACTGACACAGGAAGAACTTAATAATATAAAGCAGTTCCTTAAAACTGCAGGTGAAGATACACTTATAGATTTGTTTGACACCATAGAAACTCAAAAGCAAGAGATTGAACAACATACCAAGGCTAGAGTGGACCAGCAACAGGAGGCTGATAGACTACATCGGTGGATAAGTGACCTGCAAAGAGGTATATATGTGAATTGCGTTTACTGCGGACATAGGTATGGTCCCGAAGATGAAGTTCCCACTAGCATGGCTGATGTACTTAAGGAACATATAGAGCATTGTCCAGAGCATCCTATGTCAAAGCTAAAGCAAGAATTTGCACAGTTGCAAGAGCAATTAAAATATGCAGAAGGTGCTATGGAAATTGAGGCATTTGATGCAAGGCAACTTAGACAGGATGTTGAGTTGTTAGCGGCACAGGCGACAATAATGAGGGAAGCACTAAAGGCAGCTTATGGAATTATCATTGAATTTGAAAGAGGTTTGGATTGGCATAAGGATAAAACCATCGCTGCTATCGAGAAAAAGATGGACTCTTGCCATTACAAAGACTGGGATTGTATAAGAATAGCCCTTTCCGCTGATGCAGGCAAAGAATATCATAATCCTGCTGATGTGGAGGCGTTAAAACAAATGAGGGAAGGTCTCAATAAAATTTCAGAAGAAGTTTTATTCAGTAGCTTTGGTGATGAAATTTGCATGGTGTGTCCATGGCCTGAAAAACCTCATCTTCCTGAATCACTATGTGAAGGCTGCAGTTGTACAGAAGCACTAGAAAAATGGAAAGAGGAGATGTAATATGTATCGAAAATTAAGAATTGGTTTAAAGGATATATGGAAGCTTTTGTTCGGTGGAAAGTTACTTATTAAGAATCCTTATGACAATGATATAGCGCGAGAGGAAGTGGCTAAAGCGGAAGTTGAAGTATGTAGCACTGCAACAGTAACAAGTGCAGAGACAGAACCAATTTTAAAAGCATTACCATATACCGAGGCAAATTTCAGAGCTTTAGAAACTAACTATCAGAACTTACTTGGCGAATATGAAGACATGTGTGCAGTTACTAAAATGAAGGATAAAGAGAATGATGCTCTGACAGCAAAAGTACATGTTTTGATTCCTATGCTTGAGACCGTTATAAGGTTTTTAATTGAGCCATTTAAAGAACAATTGCCATCTGACACTTTAGAAGAACTAGCAAATGTTGAGAGGTATTTGGAGGGATGCAAGAATGAATACAGCAGCTGTTCTAAAAGCGCTTAGTGGTTTAAGAATAGATCCAATAAATGAAGAATATGAACTTCAGAATAAAATAGCTAAAGCCTTAGTTGCTGCCGACATTCCATTTCAAAAGGAATACAAACTAGGTCCACGAAGTCGTGTTGATTTTCTTACAGGTGATGGAATAGCAATTGAGGTCAAGAAAGGCAAGCCATATACCCAGCAAGTAATACAGCAACTTCGCAGGTACGCAGAATTTCCAGAAGTTAAAAGCATTGTTTTAGTCATTGAAAGAAACCTTGATATACCAAAAGAGCTTAATGGAAAACCCTGTACATCTTTCGGACTTAATAAGCTATGGGGGATTGCACTATGACAATGATAATACCTGCATACTTAAATAAAGTCGACGAATCTGAGTATTATTATGGAGAACTAGCATATGAAGATTTACAAAACTCTTGGGTAGTTACTGGCGAACCTGCGGTAATAGATATGGCAAAGAGATTGTTCCCCGGATGCGCAGGTCGAGGGAGTGGTATAGCAAGATTTCCTAATAATAAAAGAATTAACGGCGACCTTAACTGGCTTATGCAGCGTTACCCTTTAAAGATAATGCAGTCCGAAAAATGGGAGCAAGAGTATATAGCAGCCGTTGAACATGTTATTAAGAGGGATGAACTCAATAGATTGCCTCAGAAAATCACTCCACCAATAGAATTCAAGGGTGAACTTAAAGAATTTCAAAAGGAGGGACTTGCCTTCCTTCTTCACAACAGAAAGTCACTCTTAGCTGATGAAATGGGGCTAGGAAAAACAGCACAGGCGATTGCTTTCATGGCAGCTACAGAAAGTTATCCTACACTGGTAGTAGTTCCTCCCCACTTAGTACGCAACTGGCAAAAAGAACTTGATAAGTTTATAGAACTACCAGATAGAGAATTTACAATGTTCAATGAAAACAATGAAGCCGTACATGTGATAAAGGGGTTAACTCCGTATGAACTTCCAAAGGCAAATGTTTATATTATACACTACTTATTACTCAGAGGATGGAAAAAAGCACTTCCAGAGATGGGCTTCAAAGCAGTTATATTTGATGAAATACAAGAGCTCAGACGCGGTAGGACTGAAAAGTACAGTGCAGCTTCCCTTGTAGCCTCAGGTTGTGAAAATGTAATAGGACTTTCAGGTACACCAATATACAACCGAGGCGGCGAGATCTGGAATGTAACTAATATAATTGAGTATCACTGCCTTGGAGATTGGGACAGCTTCACTCGCGAATGGTGTTATGGATATGGTTCAGATATTGTAAGAAAACCTACCTTGCTTGGTGATTACCTAAAGCGTGAAGGTCTGATGTTAAGAAGGACTAAAGACCAAGTGTTGCCAGAATTACCGCCAAAACGCAGAGTAGTACAAACCGTAGACTTTGATACTGGTACATATAGTTCATTGATTCAGGATGCTATTAGTAAAGCAAGGAAGATTGATGGTATAAGCAATTTTTTAGAGAAAGGCAGGCTTACAAGAGAAATAGTAAATGAAAGTAGGCAGGCTATAGGAATTGCAAAAGCCCCTTATGTGGCAGAATTCGTAAAAATGCTATTGGATGCAGGAGAGCGAGTTCTACTGTTTGCTTATCACCATGCAGTATGGGATGAGTATAAAAAAGTATTGAAAAACTATAATCCAGTATTTATAACTGGAAAAGAAACTGGTGATCAAAAAGATATTTCAAAAGAAACATTCAAAGATAAAAAGACAGATATATGTTGTGTGTCCTTAAGAGCAGCTGCTGGTATAGATGGACTTCAAAGTGCAACATGCGTTGTGTTCGGTGAACTTGATTGGTCTCCTGCAATTCACAGCCAAGCTGAAGATAGAATTCAAAGAATAGGTGTAGATATAAATCAAGATTCAATCCTTTGTTATTATCTAGTAGCAGAAGAGGGCACAGATGAAACTATTCAAGAATTCCTAGGGTTAAAGGTAAGCCAGTTCGTAGGCATCATGGGAGATAAACCAGAGACTGAGGAAGATAAGATGCTTGCACAGGTTAAGGCTACTGAGCATATGAATAAAATTGTTCAGAAACTAAAACAAAGTGGAAAGGAGAATGCCAATGCGTGACCATATAAGCGAAAGAACAATTGAAGAAGCAAAATATATCATAAGTAGTAAATCAACTTTAAGAGCTACAGCTAGGATATTCGGAGTATCAAAATCCACAGTGTTTAAAGATGTTACTGAGCGATTACCTACAATAAATAATAAAGTTGCTTCACAGGTACGTGAGGTAATGGACATAAACAAAGATGTTAGAGCACTAAGAGGCGGTTTAGCATTAGCTGCAGTGTATCAAATGAAAGGACATAGATAAATATGGGATATGTAAGATTAACAACCGAAAATCCACAAAGCAATGTTGATAGAATGCTCAATATGGTTAAGGCAATAAATAATGAAGTATTTCTAAGAAATGTTTACGAAGAAGATATAAGTCTAATAGATTATTGCAAAGCTGAATACAAACGACTTTACAATGAGGATATTGATGCAAGCGTAGAGGAATTTGGCGAGTATATGGATGATGATAGCTTGCTGTCAATGTTTTACTGGATGACTGTAGGATATGCTGAATTAAGGCTGAGACTTAGCCAATATGAAGATATGGGGCTTAGTCCTAAAGAGCTTAAAGCACAGCAAAGTGAGTTAGAAAAGTATCGTGAAATAGGTACAATTAAGGAAATGTTATCTGTATATGATGATATGGTTTAGGAGGGATAATATGTATTGCATAACAAGAAAAGAAATGAAATTTGGAGAATATGTAATTCCAGCGAGAACGAAATGTGATTTAGTAAATATATTAAAAACAACAACTGTAGATGCTCCAGGGGTTCAATTAACTATAAAGGTAAGCTTATTAGATATTAAGTATAATACGGAATTGCTATCTGAGATACAAAAAAAAGATGAATATGATAGTGGATATAATACTGCTACATTATCAGGGATTGTTATATGGACAAATACTGAGAATGTATATATGGATGCAGGAGATTTGTTGTACAAAGATTACAATTTATATGATTGGCAACTAGAAAGAATATTTGACAATGACAATACACTTAAAAATTTATTTATTAGTATGCATAAATACAATAAGAACGAAACAAGTCTGGAAGATATAATTGAGTATTTCGATAATGAATTTGCTGAGTGGGTTGGAAGCAATTGTAATTTTATAACTTTGACTGAAGAAAATGTTGAAGATTATGGAGACTTTGAAATCGGAGATAGCGTATTGTCGGAAAATGGACTAGAGCAGTTTTTTAAGAAACAATTAGAATATCAAAATAAATTAGAATCCATAGGTTTTACATACGATTTTAAAGGCGGTTTAAATTGGAACTAGTGTTACGCATCACAAGAATCAGGTGCATGAGAGGCGTGTGGGAGACCATCTGCTTTGAATATATTACTAATCAAAGAAAGGGTGAGATTCTACGATTGAGTATAGAAAATGGTTAAAAGATAAGGGTTATTGTGTAAGATGTGGTAAGGAAAGGGCTTGGAATGGCAAAACCATGTGTATAGAGTGCCTTGATAAAACAAAAGAAGCAGGTGAGAAGGCAAGAAGTGAATTGTCTAAAGAGCAGAGAAGATTGTATGTAAAACGGAAAAGAGAAATTTGTATAGCCTTTGGAATTTGTCGAGAATGTATGTGTAAAAAGGCTACTGTAGGCTTGAAATGTATTGAATGCCATGTAAAAGAAGTGAAAAGGAATAATGCTAAAACAACTAAAGTTAAACGAAATATGAGGGCAGAGTTAGGATTATGTTATTTCTGTGGCGAGAAAGCATTGGAAGGTTACAAGGTTTGCGAGAAACATTTGAATGTGTGTAGAAACAATATAAGCAAGTGGGAAAGAGATAATAGTAGTCATATTTGGAGAAAAATACAATCAGGAGAAGTTAAAAATATTCAGCATTGGAAAAATAAAATAGGTATTAGATAGTTCGCAATTTGAAAATAATGCGACATAGTGAGGTGAAAAAATTGAGTGATTCAACAGGTTACTTTTGGATAAGGGTTTTTGATTATGTTTATGAACGAGACACAAATTATGAGAATGAATCCTTTGGTAAAGGTGTATTATTAGACGAGTTTTACCTAAAGGACGTTACTGGTGGCAGGGATGAAGCCAAACGGATTGTTAAAGAAAAGTATATAGGGAATACAGCTGCTGAAATTGCATTCGCAAAACCTAAGAAAAAAGATGGTATTTATGCAATTGTAATGGATAGTGAAAAATTCTTTTATGATAGGTTTTATATAACAATTGATACATACTGTTTTCATTGTCATAGTCCATTAAAGGGTAAGGCAAGTGAATTCCCCAAGCTATATGTAAGCGTAAGCGATGAAGAAGACTATTATTTCTGTAGTTATGATTGTAAATGTGAATGTATGCATCAACTAAATCCAATGAGCGAAGGGGTTTTTCAGGAAAAAGAAGAAGGCAGACATGGAGATATATTCGGATATATTTATTTAATATACAACAGAACCGAAGATGTCTACTATGTAGGACAAACAAGATTTATGCCTTTCTTCCGGTGGCAGGAACATGTGAAGAACGGTGGCAAGGGAGATATTAAAGATTTGACATTCAGTGTTTTGACTGAGGTTGGTAGAAATCAGAGCCTTTCTACAGAAGCAAATCAGCTTTATTTAAACAGTATAGAAGCTTGGTGGATTGCAAAATATCAAGTGGAAGGACACAAAGTTTTCAATATTTCAAATCCTAAAATAACCATTGAGCATCTAAAAATTAGATTTGATGAAATGGTGAGGAATACTCAACAACTAAAGATTATTGTATGATGCAATCCAAATAATTATTTGAAATAACAGGGGGTGAAGTATTGATAGGGTTAATTGATGTAGACGGTAAACTGCCAAATTTAGCATTAATGAAGATAAGCAGTTTTTACAAAGCCGCAGGTCATAAAGTTGAATTTGTACAGCCTAACAGGAAATACGAAAAGATATTTGTCAGCTGTCTGTTTACTTGGAATAAGTCAGAGGTTGAAAAGATATTGAAGATATATCCCCATGCAGAGGTCGGCGGTACTGGTTGGGATATACATAGGGAGCTTCCTTTAGAGATAGAAGCCTGTAGTCCTGATTATGAGCTTTATACAGTGGCTGATATTCTTCCAAGGATTAAAGGCGGTATAGCAACTAAAGAAAGCAAAATAAAGAAGGCTGAAACGATTGTTGATGCAGGTATGGGATTCACTTCAAGAGGCTGTGTTAGAAATTGTGGATTCTGTTTTGTACCTCCAAAGGAGGGAGCATTTCATCAAGTTGCAAATATAGGTGAGTTGCTGAACCCAAAGAGCAATGTATTAATACTCATGGATAACAATCTTACTGCGGATCCTGATGTGATAGAGAAGTTACATGAGATTAGAGATAGAAAACTGATTGTTGATATTACACAGGGCATTGATGTACGTTTGCTTACACCTGAGATTGCAAAAGCATTATCAGAGGTAAAGCACCTGAGAAGCATACATTACGCATGGGACTTGATGGGCTTTGAGCAGCAAGTCATGGATGGAATTAAAATACTTTCAGAGCATGTAAAGCTCTATAAGCATATGTGTTTTATGCTAATTGGCTACAATACCACTTTTGAAGAGGATATGTACCGATTTCATAAGCTAATGGATATGGGTGTAAGACCTTATGTTATGCCATACAACAAGCAATATCCTGATAAGAAGCATCATTGCTTTGCAGCTTGGGTAAATAGTAGAAAGCATACAGTTTGCAACTTTGAGGAATTTGAACCATGGGTAAAGGCTCAACAGGGATTTGAACAAATGAGTTTGATATAGAAGGAGTGTGAAATTGATGGATTTAAATAAACTTAGAGACGAAATACACCAAAATGCTGTAGAACATCGTTGGTGGGATGATGAAAGAAGCTTTGGAGATATTATTGCACTTTGCCATAGCGAATTATCGGAGGCATTGGAAGAATTCAGAAATGGACATAAGCCAACAGAGGTATATTATTCGTGCAGTAAGAAAGATGGAAATTGTAACACCATGAAAACTCAAGCATACATGTGCGAAGGCTGTGAGAATAGAAAGTCAGAGGGCATTGCAACCGAGCTTGCTGACTGTATTATCCGCATCCTTGATTACTGTGGCAGGGAAGACATAGACATAGAAGAAGAAATCAGAATAAAGCATGAATACAACAAAACTAGACCATGCAAGCATGGAGGGAAAGTCATTTAGAACAAGCGCAAGAGGGAGGGAGTCACAATGATAACAATAGAAGAGGTTCAAGCAAATAGTGAGTTAATGAATGATTTTATAGAAGAGAATATGGGGCTTGTAAAGATGGGTATAAAGAAGGCTGGCATCCCTCTTACAGAAGATTTTCTACAAGAGGGCGCAATTGGGCTATTAAAAGCCGCTAGAAGATTTGACATTAGTCGTGGACTTGCATTTTCAACCTATGCAGTGCCATTAATTATAGGTCAAGCTAGAAGATATAATAGAGATTATGCTTCTGGTGATATGGTAAGCGGTATGAACGTTTCAAGAGATTTGAAGGCAATATTTTTTAAAAGCCTTAAGTATGAAGGATATGAAGATACTGAAATTTGCAAAGAGCTTAATATAACCTTACAGGAATTAGAAGAAGCTCACATGTCCATGAAAAGTTGTATGTCACTTGATAAAGATTCTCATAACAATTCTGCAGGAGATAAATCCACAGAAATATATGAGTTTATACCAAGTAAAGAAAATGTTGAAGATGATGTTATCAATAAATTATCCACTGAAGAACTCATGGAATATGTAAAAATAGAATTTGGAGAGCAAGCATTAAAAGCCCTAAATTTATATTTATCAGGAGAATTCACTCAATCCCAAATAGGTAAACAAATTGGAAAAAGCCAAGTGAATGTTAGCAGATTGTTATATAGAATCGCTAGAAGTTACAACCGAAGAAATAAAGGAGGGTACGATATGAAAATTACTACTGAGCAGCTATTAAATGAATGTAGAGAGCATGGTACAGGCATAAAAGCATTAGAGCTCATCGCTGAAAAGTATGACATGGCTGTTGATAGCGTTAGAAATAGCATTGCACGTAAAGACATTAAGAAAATGTTAAGTGACGAATACGAAAATATACAAAAATATTTAAGTACTGATACACTAAGCAATCAAATTAAGCAACAAGTAAAAATAGTTGAAGTGCGTAAACAGGCAGAACCTGTTATATGGCAAGAGGATAAAGTGGCAAAACCATCTTCGAATATTAAGGCTTGGGGAGGCAAAGAAAACATATATTCATTCCAAGGGGGCAAGTTGGTTATTTCAAATAAAGAAGGAGCTCTTGCAGTTACAGATTTTAAAGCTATGATACAGGAACTTCAGGAGTTAGCCGCTAAGAATGAAGCAGTATAGTAAGGGGGTAAAAGATGGAATATATACGATATCATGAAACTGAACAACTATTCAAAGCATGGCCATTATTAGATGCTATACTTGAAAGTCTGAAAGTTGATTTATTTATGGCCAGAACTAAATCGAAGAGTATAGGAAATATCGCAAACGATAACGATTATATAGAAGGTCTTATCATGGGAAACAAGTCAATTGAGGGTGCACCTCCAACAGGAAAGATAAGTGATACTACAGGAAATATCGCTATAACATATAGTAACTCTATAAATGACGATAATATAAGATTTGTAGAAGAATGGAAGGAATTCGCTGAAGAGGTTGGAAAAGATTACTTAATTATTGCAGCTGTTTCAGATAAAATTGGTATAGCTTTCTGCAAAATTTCAAAATTACAGCAAAATATATTGAAACTATATTATTGGGAAAACAAGGTGTGGAAAGAAGTGAGGGCAAGTATTAGTGATGAAATAGCTTATAAAAGCGAGAGTGCGGTAAAGGCTGAAAGGAATAGAGCGATCGAAAAGATGGCAGTGATCCTTAAAAACTCCATGGAGTATGCGGTATATGAAAAAATAATGCATATGGTGGACGAAAAAAAAGAAGGGCTTTGATGCCCTTCTTTTACATTGGGTTCGGAGGAAGGATTTTATCAATTTCTAATAATTTAGGTAGTAAATTATTCTTGTACTCATCATAGGGGATAACATATTCGATTCCACCCCTGTCTATTGATATTACTGGAATATCAGTAATAGGATCAATATAAGACTTGCATTTAAAGGTAAGCTTTTTACTTTCTTTATCAACCATATAACTTAATGCGTTTTTAGTTATGCTATACACTTGATAAGGCATTACAAATTTTCTGCCATCCTTGTAAACTAAAACTTCTATGGGAGATTCTTCTACAAAACTCCAACTTTCGATACCTCTATCGTATATATCAACTAGAGAAGCCAGTCTTTCTTCCTCTTTTTTCTTTTCCTCTGCCGCTGAAATTGCTGATGAGTCTTCCCATTGCACATTATCCACCTTCTTTTTTGTTAGTTCTACAGTGTTTGTAGTCTCGTTATATTTTACTTCCATGCCCAAGGCTTCTGCTATAGCTCTTACTGGCAAATACGTTGTACCTTCGTGTATAAATGGTCTTACTGGGTTTTCATTCACGTCTTTAAGTTCAATAAATTTGCCATCAAGTTGGATTTTAATGTCGTTAAAATAAGCTACGATTGATTTATTCTCTGCGAATACAGCAGAAAAGCTAAAAAGCATTGCCGCAATAATAATTCCTACAATGAACTGTTTGAATTTTATCATTTGTTTCGCCTCCAAATTTGTTTTGAATATTATGGTTCTATTATATACCATATCTGCATAATATTATACCCTATTATGGAGTGTAAGCAATCTGACCGAGTACAACACCATTTTGTCTTATAATTATTCCATATGCTGAAGCTGATAGCGATACGTCATAATTACTATAAGATTTAACATACATATTAAGATGATTGTGAGAAGCGCTTGCAAAACTAGACGGAAGAGATGAACTAAAGGGATTATTTGCGATATTTCCCCAATCTACATAAAAATTCTGAATTGTAGTATATTGAAAATCCCAAGTGTAACGAGGATAAGATTCATGAGTGGTTTGATCAACTCTCAATATTGTGTAACCGTCTCTCGCTCTAATATCCAGAGTGTCAGAAATAGTAGTATCAATCTCAAACTCTTTTACCCCAGTGCTGTAAATAGAAAAATCACTAAGCCCAGCATTGAGAACTACGCCATGAGGGTTATTGTCCGAATCGTAAGACTTGAACCCTGCTGATGTTAGCTCTAATCTTGCTCCACCAGAAGATGTCCTTATGGTGCCACCTGTGATAACAGAACCTGTGATTGTCGAACTACCTATACTGCCTTGAATTGTGGCATTGTTGGCGTAAAGGTTGCCATACATGTCAACAGAGAATGGGGCAGAAGCAAAATTGGCATGTCCTAGATGTATACCTAAATAACTTGCTTTAAAAATACTATTGCCCGAGCCGATTGTTAGATTTACATTGGCCATGAGAGTGTTGGCGATGATTTTATCGGCAGAAAGACTTGTAATTTTTGCATTTGTGATTGTAAGGTCTTCTATACTTCGCCCGCTGCTTTGACCATTGCCATTATATTTACCATCTACAAAGTCGCTTGTATTGAAGGAAGCTTTCAACTTTTCAATCAGACGTTCTTCAGGATCTCCCAAATCAATTTCACATTCCCAAGGGCGAAATAGGTTATATTTATGTCTTATAATTCTTACTCTTGCGGTACCGACATCAGGATCAACTACATCTGCCATATCACCAATAAAAAAATCCTCATGAGAATATTCAGGAAGAGTACGAAGATCAACCAACTTGGTCTTATATTGATACTTTGGTCTGCATATCAAAGAAAGTTCGGCAGTTGCCTTCTCCTTAAGCTCTGCAGCATTGTATATGTCTTGATTCTTATATATACCAACATAATCCCTTGAACTATAACTATGATTAGTAAGGTATTTTACCCCGCCATTGATAGAAGCAATATCCAACTCATCATGTCCAAAAGCGTACATTTTCGTTATTAGCCTGTTTGATTGAGTTCTAGTAATATGCTTCAGATTTTTTCTATACCTTACTTGAAACCCAGTATAGTTTTGCCAGAGGTTAGCATTTCTTAAGTGTACTATCTTATTTGTAGAATCCCAAACAAGATACCCTCCCCAAATGTTTTGAATCTCTTTAATAAGTGCTAGACGGCTTTCTTTTTCCATCTCAAGGTCGTGCGTACCAGTCACATCAATCGTACCTACAGACCACCCAGAACCTGCTAAAACAGCATGAAGCGCATGAGCAGCACTACCAACAGTATAAAGCCCTCCTGACAGATTAGAACCGCCTGAAACGATTATAACAGCAAGGTCGGAGGGAATGGGAGTAATAGGGTCATTGCTTATATAGGGTTCAGGATATTCAGTATCTAGTTCAGCCCAGCGCTCAATGGACATAAATTTCGCCCATAACTTATTATCACTATCACGAACAATATCAACAGCCTCTTCTTTGAGAAGCGTATATACACGCCCTCCAGCCCATATCTGGCATTCAGGTGTGAGCTCTGCAATCTTTTCAGAAGTTGCGGGAAGGTAAAATTCTAAAGTTGATTCGCCATTAAGCCTACAGTCAGGGTAGACATCCTTAAGGGCATCAGCTTTAGGTGAAAGAAAAGCAGCCCTGTTACCGGTTGCTGTCTTAATTTCAATATATTTAGGTATTTGCAATTATATCAACTCCTTAGAGCCACTTGTCAATCCAGCGAATTGTAGTATTACTTCCTGCCGTCACATTTACACTGCCAGGTTGAAGGAAGGGGAATTCTCCATTATAACCGTCCATGGCATTTGATGTACCGATTTTGGCTGTTTGTTTTTCTGTATCAATAATAAGTTTTTGACCTGCTGGAATAGTTCCTGTATATGTCAATGTAAAACTACCAATAGTCACAGATGGATTCGTCGCAACTCCAGCAACTTCAATAATAAGACCTGCTTCAAAAGTACCATTATTGACAATAGTTCCACTGCCTGTCAAAAACTTTTCTTCAACACTATTTGCGATTGGATTAGTGAGTTTGAAGGGTATAACGAATTTGAACCATGTTGGATATCTCTCAATCGGAATTTTCCCAGAATATTTGACTTTATAATTCTTATTCATCTCATATTCGAGCACTAAGTCTCTTTCACCAGTTGACGGATTTAGTTTTTGTGCAAGAGTTCTTTTTACTTCTTCAATTTCGGTAGTTGAAAGTCCCTCTTCGGTAGCGACTTCAAGCTCAATAACATCGCTTCCAAATTCAGAACCAAAATCAATGTCACCGTTTTTCCCTGGTATTGTTTCAACATTGTCTCTAGTTGGAGGCATTAGAGAACGATTGATTTTATTCACTAATAAACCTAATGGATGCAATATCATGTCGGTGGTAACATAGAAATAATATTTAAACTTTTGAATAGAACCTGTTATTGACATTGCTCCTTGACCAGCAAATTTACTTGTAAACTTAAATAGAATGGCAATGGATTGAAGAATTGCTCCACCAGTATCAATGAATAGTGTTTTAGCAGAATGACCTGCGATATTGACTGTACCGTTGCCAGATTCTTTAAATGCACCATATACGAAAGTTCCATATTTTTGAGTACCGTACTTCGCCAAAATTAGTTCACCTCTTTATTCGCCAGTAGAGTTATTTCTTGATTATCTATTTTCTTAATTCCGAAATACTCCATAGCAGTTTCTATATTGGGCAATTCAACCCATCCAACATTGACTCCTTCTGGCGTATATGCAACAGTTGCCTCGAGTAAATTACATTTATTACTTTCCCCATCTATATATTCTCCTGGTTCATTTAATAATTTATATACCAAAATAAAACCTCCCTATGTTGTTACTGTCCAGCCTTTAGATGTAGCAATAGATGTATCACAGGTACTTGCTCCTGTACAACCTGTTATACTTATAAACTTTCCTGGTAAAGTCGGCAACGCTGTAAAAATTGTGTTTAATTGCTCTGCTGTCAATGTGTTGTATCTTATGTCTATTTGTGGGGAAGTACCACTAAATGTACTATCTACGTGGTATGTTAATGTTTCTAGTTTGTTTAATTTACCCGAATAACCCTTTACTGTTATAGCAGTGAGTTTTGCGTTTGGTAAACTAACATTTTTCAGTTGCTCTGTAGAAAAACAATTGTATGCATTTGTTAAAGTTGCATTTAGCCCAAGATTTGTAGATAGTACTATTTGTAAAGAGTAACAACTTTGAAACATGTACGAAGCTTCTGTTAATGCGGTCATACCGCTTATATCAATGCTTCGCAAAGAGTAACAACCATTAAGCATATATCCAGCACTGGTTAATGCGGTCATACCGCTTATGTCAATGCTTTGTAAGGAGTAACAATTTTGGAACATATACGAAGCACTAGTTAAGACTAATAGATTGCCTATATTTACATTTTGTAAAGAGCAACAACCATCAAACATATGTGAAGCACTGGTTAATGCAGTCATACCGCTTATGTCAATGCTTTGTAAGGAGTAACAATTTTGGAACATATACGAAGCACTAGTTAAGACTAATAGATTGCCTATATTTACATTTTGTAAAGAGCAACAACCGTTAAGCATATTTGTAACACTGGTTAATGCAGTCATACCGCTTATGTCAATGCTTTGTAAGGAGTGACAACTATAAAACATGTACGAAGCATCTGTTAATGCGGTCATACCGCTTATATCAATGCTTCGCAAAGAGTAACAACCATTAAGCATATATCCAGCACTGGTTAATGCGGTCATACCGCTTATATCAATGCTTTGTAAGGAGTAACAACTTTGGAACATGTACGAAACATCTGTTACCGCTGGCATAGTATAAGCGCATTTAAAAGCTTCCAGTTTTTTGCACGCAACATATCCACCTACGGTATTATAAAAAGCATTGGCTAGACTTATAAGATGAGTTGCCCCACAAACACACCATAATATTCCATGCTCTTGTGATTGGAATGCCAAAGAATGAAAATCCACTTTAAAAGTTAATAAATTACCGCCAACAGGACTTATAACAATCTTAAAAGTTGTATATCCTCTACTACATGATTGTCCCGTTCCAACTGTATAAGTATGTTCTGCTTTAGTTGCCGAATCGTGTAAAGTTGTTGTACCGTCTCCCCAATTAATGCTATATTGACCTGTATCTGTAGTACAAGCAAAAGCATAGGTTGCTAAAGTTGTGTCCGATACTAATAAATTTATATTGCCATCTACAACATTATCGATATTAATCCAATCACTAGGCGGTTGCCAATAAGTAGTAGTTGTGCCTCCAATTAATCCATGTAATCTCAAATCATCCATCATACTAGCACCTTACTTACAAGGTCATAACCGCTATATGTTAAAGCGTATACCTTTGTACTCAGAATTGTAATTCCATCTACATCATAATAAATTACAGTATCTGTGGTATAAGTAGGAGAAGTGCCACCACTTAAAACAGAAGTCTTAGCAAGCGTAGTGTCTGCTCTTTTATATTCAATGGTGGTATATATACCATTGGTATCCTTGCCACTTCTGTATGTGCTGATAGTGTCACCATGAGTTGATAAATCATTCACATGTAAAGCAACTCTATCTTCGAACATGATGGGAGTAGTGTCTAGCGTTATTGTGGCAGTCGTTGTCAATTTCCACGTACCTTTTGCATTTACAGTTCCTTCACGTACATAGACCTTCAAGCCAGCAACCATATGAGCAGTTGCATTTGCATCTGTAGTTCTTGTGGGAGCCCCTGAAGTATTAACTGTATATATCCCATTTTCAGCACCGCTCGTTTGATTTTTTAGAAGTATTCTGTCGTCAGTAACCAGCGTAACACCATCTACAACTTGACCATTTGCAAAAGCAGTAGCCAAGTCACCGTTTTGAGTAGTAGCAACTCTCACAGACTTTTTATACCCTGCCTGAATAAGTTCTGTTTCAATTGCTTTTATTTCTGCATAAGCTCCATTGGTATCTCCTGCGAAAACATCATCTACATTGTCTTGTTTGTCTGTCCATGATTTAACTGTGCTTGGATAAGATGCTTGCATAAATATCACCGTCCTTTACTAAATGAAAGTAGAGAGGGGGTACTAACATTTTAGCCCCCTGCGGTAAATTGAATTGTAAATGTGAATTGTATTGAATCGCCACTAATAACATTGACAGCAGAAAATTTTGTCCTATCCATCAAAACACCGCCTGTCTCTGCATTGAATAAACCATGTTCAGTTATTGAAGAAGTACTAGAGTATGTGACAGTACCTACCGAACTATAAATATAAGTTTGCGCACCTTCAACTTGGGTACCTACAACTCTCGTTCCAACTTCTGTACCCAATGTTGTATCACCAACTACTTCATTGGCTGTGCCTGTACCGCTACCATGATACTTATAATCATCAAACAGAGCAAGCCTTGTTCCATTGGCAGTAAGGCAATCAACAATGTCATTGACAAATGCGGTAGTAATTACTTTGTCAAGAATAGTCTTCCTACCAATTACCTTACCGCCTCTTATATGTTTTACTTCAAGTTCAGTAGTGGCATTAATTACACCAGCACCGAAAGAAGAGGCAGCCTTTGATATTAATCTTTTAATTCTTGCCATAATATTATTAAAAAATATTCTCATTTATTTTCACACTCCAATCCGATGAAATAGAAAAGAGGCAACCTTTTCGGCTACCTCTCATATAGTTTGTTCCATGTTTTAAGTCCCACAATGCCATCACATGCAAGACCTTTGGTGCGTTGAAATTCAATAACAGCTTTTTCTGTTATTGCTCCGAAATCACCATCGACTTTAAGCTTACAGTTATACATGTTAAGCTGTTCTTGGAGTTTTTTTACGTATTGATTGTTCATACCTTTTTTTAGTGTAGGGAGCTTTTCAAGCTCAATCTGTTGTTTAACATAAAAGATGAAGTACTGCTTGCATTGAGTTTCAAATGTCTTTATATCTCCATAGGTTCTTTCTTGTAAGGTGCTTGCAGGATCGTGAACTATAAGGTTATTGTCCTTGAAGTCCCATGCTAGTATGTAGTGACCGCCTCTTGTGAATTTACCAGACTTCATACTGCAGATAACATAAGCACCCTGCTTAAGAGCTTCTATAGCATTTTTAGTGCTTCCTGATTGTTTAAAATCAATGCTATATTTATCAGCTACTTTCTTAAAGAATTCCCATTCAGTACCGCTGTTTGCTGTTCTGTCTTTTAACTCTATAGCAAGCTTGCACATTTCTATTGGCGTAATTTTATTATCCTTTATACTGGCTATAATCATAGCAGCACATGTAGGACCACACCCAGATGCACCAATTGTTTCGTTATTATCGCCGTCAATTGTATAAGGTATGCTTCTCCATCTTGGATCTGATTGCTTATAATATATGGGTTTCTTATTCATTTGTTTTTTCACCTTCTGTATCTTTGTTTTCTGTTATCCTTGCGCCATCAACAAGACCTTCGCCAATAATATAAGCAATAAGCACTGAGCATGCAGAAATAATGGAAATGACTTGCTCAATGGTAAGATTGTTTACGTTGCACGCTACCATAATTGCGGTTGCAAAGCCTGTTATCGCCGCCCAAAACTTTCTACTTGTGAGCTTTTGCTTCCAGTTAATTTTGTTCATTGTCTACACCGTCCTTCTTTACTTTAGTTTTTTTAATGCTTGACAGCATCCAAAGCTCGCCTGTCGTAAAGGCAAACCAACAACCAACTAGCGTTATTGGCTCGCTACCAACCTTTAGAAATACATACAAAACAGAGACAGCAAAAAGTATATTCAAAATCACTACTGCCATTATGATAAACTTCGAGAATTTATTTTTATTCATCTTGCACGCTCCTTTTCTATTGGCATATCCTTGAGCCTTTCCATAAGCTCTGTTATTGTGCCATTCCCACCTAAAGCGTGATACTGGGTATACAAAGCTGTGATATTCTCCAAGCCATATATGGGGCAAAACCCCTTGTCCATATAATGATTATAACTTTGTATAATCCTGTCCCTAAGTAATGCTTGTATGCCTAACTTTATGGCATCTTGTTCTTTTAATTTGCTAGATAATTTTTTATATCCAGCAGCTAGTCCTGTATTTATAAGACAAAACAATAATTCGACCCAATATCTAAGTATCCATTCTTGCATTTTACACCTACTTTCTAAAGTCCGCTTATTATGTAGATAGTGTGTAGATGCGGCATAATTATAAGGAGCTGATACAAGCTCCATGAATAAAAATTATCACTAAGATAATGATAGGATTGCTCGTTGCAATTCTCTTGCAAGGATTTCGCCATCAATGTTATCTCCCATAGGCATATTCTCGACATTGAGCAAATTCCCGATTTTGATTTCTTTGCGATTATCTGTAGTAGAGGAACTATTCCCATTAGCTACCTTACCAGTAATACCACTTGTTACAGCAATAAGGGTTTTAAGGTCGGTAGAGAGATTAGAGGGGAAGAATAACTCACCTGGCAATACTTTAGCCCATCCCTCAGAGAGAGATTCGCCGCCTGTATGGAATTTTGGATATTCACCTTTAGCAGGATCTTGACCATATTTGATACGTAAAGCATCGTTTTGGGATTGTAATATTGCCTTATTAGATTGAGAAGCAACATTCCATTGCTTTCCGTTCTCAATAAACTGTTGATAATCTGTATCAGTCATACCCCAGTCATGAGAAGGAAGGTTATCAATTGAATCTCCAATACTACCAACTGAA
This sequence comes from uncultured Clostridia bacterium, assembly GCA_942492835.1. Lineage (GTDB taxonomy): Bacteria > Bacillota > Clostridia > Lutisporales > Lutisporaceae > GWB2-37-7. The sequence continues at coordinate 3,867,222 of OW818645.1, forward strand.
TCTGTAAATCCACCAACATTACCATTTTTTAATGCTTCTTGTATCGGAAGAATATAATTGTTATACCATTCTTGATAAGCCTCCTTTGAGGCTGTAGCTGCTTTAGCTACAATATCAAGGTTGTTGTCCTCAAAAGCTTTCTCCATATCCTTGTAAGCTGCTTCCCATTTCTCTTTTTCCTGCTTGGCAGTTTCCTCGATAGTATCTATTTCATCCTCAGCAGCTTGCTTTTTATCATCTAAACCCTGCTTATCCAATTCAAGTTCACGGTCATGTTCGGCTTCAGCAATTTGCTTGCGTACATCAGCCAGCTTTTGGCGAGCATCTTCCCCAGTTCTAACGCTCCAATAAGTTTCTTGTTCTTCAAGGTCAGCCATTTTTTCATCGTAGTCACGTGTGCTTTCGCTTCGGTCAAGAGCTTCTTTCTCGTCTTCAATACCCCTTATGATAGTTTCCTGAGCTTTTTTCTGTGTCTCAGTTTCCTTCTCAATCATGTCAATGCGCTCATCATAAGAGTCCTTAATATCATCTTGAAGGTCTTTAAGACTGTCTTTATTTTTTTGGATTTCTTCTTCGCGGAGTTCCTTTGTTAGCCTATACAGGTTAACAGTAGCTTCCTTGACAGCTTCAATATTATTCTTTTGATTTTTCAGCACTCGGTTCCATGCGGCAATTTCCTCTTCGGCTGATAACTCGCCTAGCGCTTTTTTCTCATTTATCCAGTTTATGGAGTCTTGAAGTCGCTTATCTAACAAAGCCTTTTCAGCGTTGTATATACGTTCCTCAATATCCATGCGTTCTTCGCCAGTTTGAACATATATTCTATCAACATTCTTAAGATATTTAATTTCATCTTCAAGGCTCATCTGATTCATCTGCTTTTTATGGTCAAGAAGTTGAAGTGCATTTTTCAGAGGTTCGTTGTTGTATGACTCTTTTGGACCATCAAACTTGTAGCCATCAGGTGTTTTATCGCCACTATTCGTAGGAGTACCAAGGTTTAATTTATTCCACTCTCTAGTGTTGAATGCTATTGGCTCATCATCAGAGTTCATGCTATTCAGAATAGAGTTAATCATATCGTCTTCAACTTGGTTTGCAGAAAGACTTTCCAAGTCTGAAATAAGATTTTTTCTAATTTGATCTGATACATCAAACTCAAAGCGCTCAGCACCCGAGCGCTTCCACTCTGTTGTGTCGCCACTTGATAGCCTTTCTTTATTTTTATCTATCTGACCTTGCAGTTTCTCTCGTTCAGCTTTGAGTTGAGGTAAACGATTTTTAGCATTCATTAATATTTTTGCGCGTTCAAGGTCAATCTCTTGTTGTTTAAGAGCGTTTATTTCACGAAGTAGAGGAATATTAGTAACTAACTTATTGCCTTCAGTATCAAGACCATCAACATACTCAGGATATATAGAGGCAAGTTGTCTTTGAATTTCAAGCATTTCGGCTTTGACTTCATTGGTTTGTGCTGCCTGACCTTCAAGTTCTTGATATTTTTGTATGAGGTTATTTGACTCTGCAATATCTCTTCTTTTGGCTTCAACAGAATTTAGTGAGTCTTGAATTGACTGTGCGGATGCCTTGCTTGCGTTGTAGGCAAATAAGCCTATTGCGGCGGCGGCAGCTGCGACTGCAATAGCAAGTTTCCCCCATGGACCTATTAATGCCAATACCGATTCGGCACCAAATACAAGGTTTTTTGCGGTAAATATACCTGATGCAGTCTTAACCATAGCAATAACAGCTAAGAGTTCAAGGGCGGTCAGTATAAGTGCTTTTGTACTATCATCAAGGTCTGCAAAACTGTCTGTGGCATTCTTAGCGATATCTGTCACATCTTTTAACATATCAAGTAATCCAGCATCACCAAGAGCAACTGCGAGTTCCTGTGCAGAAGTTTTAAGGGATGTATATTTTTTCTCCAAGGTATCCATGGTGCGTGCGTTTTCGGTTTCAGAATACCCTGCCGCATCAGTCATGTTGTTTAGCACGCCTTGAGCAGTAGATAATCTTTCAATCATTCCAATAAAATAGTTTCTACGATATACACCAGCTGCAGCCTGTGAAATGTCTCTTTGCTGTAAATCATTCCATTCTTCTTGCGTGCCGATGGCATTTGCAAGTTCTTCATTGTAAAGCCCTGCATCATCAGCAGATTTAACGAATCCATCCTGTATTGCAGGTGCGAGAGTATCCCACCTTGCTGCTACATCTTGGAATATCTCCATGACATTTCTGAATTGTGTTTTAGCCTTGTCAGCAAATACTTGAATCCCGAGCCCTTCTAATGTGTTGATTGATTTTGGTCTTTGCACGTATGAGAGTATAGAATTAAGTGCATTACCAACCTCGCGACCAGTTCTGCCAGAAGCTTCACGCATAACAGTTAGCAGTGAAATGGTTTGTTCAATTGACAAGCCCATAATCTTAGCTGCACCAGAAGAACGAAGAAGTCCATCAACAAGATCCTGTGATGTTACTGTATAATCATCAGCAGTCTTATTGATTTTATCTAAAACAAGTGGAAGGTCCTTAGAAGTCATATTCCATTGCGCCATTATACCTATCATAGACTCTGTAGCATTTGAAGCATCTAGTTCAGCAGTATTTAGAGCTAGGAGGGAGGTCTTGGTATTATCGAGACTATCCTTGACGTTATAACCAGCCTGAGCCCACCTTAGCGCAACATCCTGTACAGTATCAAAAGTCTGGCCATAATCAACACCAAGCTGTAGGAGTTCATCACGATAATCTTTGAATACAAAAGTTGTATCTTCCATGACACGAGCAACTTCGGTGACGCCCATTTCAACTTCAGATATAGTTTGGGTAGCTTCTTTTGCGGCACTTATTGTGCCATAAAAAAGGGCTCCTGTAAGGAACCAAGAAGAACGTCTTTGAAATTCATTTCCAACGATATTATTATTTTGGTTTTGCTTGCTTGATAAATCTGTTCTTTGCTGAGATTTTAATATTGATAGTTGCTCTTTAAGTTGTGATGTTTGTTTGACTTCTGATGCACTTAATTTACCTTCCAACTGGAGCTTTTTTTGAAGCTCTGCAATTTGTCCACGAATAAGGGTGGCTTGTTGACCATATTCATTGTTTAGCCCTTTTGCGGCAGACTTTTGTTGAATAGATGCTGCTTTGGCGTCCATTGATGCAAGCGTACTTTGCTTTATCTCTTCGGTAGTAACTTTTTGCTCTTTATTTATAATATTTGCAATTTTGCTCTTCTCGTCAAGCACTTTTCTGTGTTCGGATTCTGCATTAACAAGCTCTCTTGTTAGTTTAACCTGTTCTTGTTTTGCCAGACTTTCCCACTTGGACGAATCGGTGCGAAAAGGGGAAGCTTGCTCAACAAAGGATTGCGCACTTATTTGAGCTGTTTTCCGTAAGTGAATAAGTTCAGTTAATTCTTTATTATATTTAGCTTGCCCTCGTGCCGCTTTTTCGGCATCAGTCTTAAAGTCAATTAAAACATTGCCATATTGGTCAACAATAGTTTTTGCATTTTTCATAGATTGAATAGTCTGTGATGTTATCGGTGATTTTATTTGCGATAGTTTTCCAGAAAAAGCTTTTTCTACATCAGTAGCTGTTGTTATGGCTGTAAGTCTCAACTGCGCTAATTGTTCATTTAGAGATGCCACTTTAGGTTCAAATGATTTGATTGCTCTCTCGGCAGGATTAAAATTTAAGCTAAGAGAATCCATAATCTTGACCATACTGTCATCGTCCATATATTATCACCACTCTTTACATGCCGTTGAATGCATTAGCAAAATTCATAAATTCAGATAGTTTCGGTGGTTTGCCAGTAGAGGCAGGGGCAGGAGTATCTAAAGCACAATCAAATATATTAGGCATACCTAGTTTTATTGCGATATTCTTGCCTAGCTTTGCACGTATCGCTTGTATAACTGGTATTGTCATTTCATGTATCTTAAAATAGTCAACATGAGCATGACACATGAGGTCAGTATATATCTCCGACCAATCAGGCGGAGGGGGTTTGTCCAGGGGACCGGCCCCATCTTTTGGGGATGAGGCCACAACTATCCCGATAAGTCACACAACTTCTTTATAAAATCTTTAAGGTTGACGACATTCCAATCGTCATCCATGGCTTTTTGTAAGGACATTGCATCATCGTTAGAATCGTAGCAATATCCTGACAACCATTTCTCAAGCTTTTTCTTTGATGCTGCATTTGAAAGACTAAATATCTGAGCACCCATGCTCAAATTGTCCTTCATGAACTCATCAACATGTTTAAGGGCCATTGGTTTGATAGTATAAGCTCTTTCTCCAACCTTAAAACTTTCACCACTGAGAGTACCTAACATAGTTGAAAGGTCAACAGGAGATTTTGCCTCCGTATTACTCATATAATCATCTCCTAATCATTACGCTCTAGGCGCAAACTTGAAGTCTACAGCTTTGTTATTACCTCTTGGCTTCAACACCTTAAGAGTAATACTCTGTGGCTTAGGCTCTCTGCCAAGTTCAGGAGGATTGATGTTTCCAGTGGATTTGCATTTGTCAACGATGATAGCTGTGTCATAGAATGTGCTTTCATCTTCGCCAGTTGCTTCGCCAGATATAACACATTCCATAGTAGGTCTTGAACCAGCTTTAGGAAGACCAAAGCTTTGTGCAGCAAGAGCAGTGAAATCATAAGTGATAAATACGCTCTTACCAGCATCTGCACTATTGAAAGTTGCAGCAGCAGCACTGATAGTGTACTGAGCAGCTGTAGGTACTGCACTTACATTAGCTGTCTTTGCCCAAGCTGATGCATCAGAGCCAACAAGTATAATAGCTCTAGTAGTATCAGGAGTATGAGAGAGAGTTACAACATAAGGTGATGCAGAGGGAATAACGACTTCCTCATCTATAACTGGCATAGGTGTATTGGTCAATTCTTCAACATCAGTACCCATCAGCCATGCATAAAGTTCAATAGGCATAAAGGAAAGATTGACTGTAATAGTTCCTTCTTTGCCAGTATCAGGTTCTGCAGCATCCCAATCGCTATTTCCATCTGGAAGAGAAGTGGTCTTAATGTTGATATTTGGAACAATAGATTGAACAGCACCGTTTCTGAAGTATGAGTTACCTGCACTTCTTGTTGGTACCCCGTTCACATATTTTGTAAACATGAGTTTACCAGCTTTTGAAAAATAAATAGGTTGCATTGACATAGTTCCAACTCCTTTCGAGACTAAATTTTTCTATTGAATGTAAATCTGCTTCCACAACAAAAGAAGCCAGGCATGGTTGGAAGCTCACCAAGCTGACCTTCAAAGTAGAGATATCTGTTATTGACTTTCTGCTTGTGCAAAAGTTTATATATTTGTTCTTGGACTTCATAAGCATAAAATCCATAACCCGCAGGGACATGGCAGTCAAACTGGATTACTTCACTATTGAAACTTGCATTTCGTATTTTCCTTGAGGGAATGAAGTATAGGCATAGTCTTCTTTCACTACTTGCAAGGTCATTCCATCGGCTTTCACGAGAGATTTTCTTAATAATCTCCGCCTGTGTTTTTCCAGTAAGAAGCAAAGAATTCAATAGTACTTCATCAACCCTGAGAATATTTTGTATGACTGTCAAATCCTTAGAAGGGTTAAACATGAAACCACCTCATTTCAGGGCATAAAAATAACCCCATGGAGGGGTTTATTTCTTAAATTTATCAACTTCTATGAATTTACCAAACGGAAAGGTCTTCACAACTTCTTGAATTCTGCTTTGCATACGTCCGTTCTTCATCCAACGCATTGCAGTTTCAATAGCGTGGGAGGGAGGACTAGGCTCAAATTTACCGCCCAATTTTTCAAGATCAATACCCGCAACATTGGACTTTGATTCAACCTGTTCACCGAATATATTTGTATAAGTTCCACGACTTCTACTACGTATTGTAGGGTCGTTACCTCTTGCATCATTCCATAAGCCACTGCTCATATAATACTGCAAGGCTGGGTTTGACATGTCCATCATCGAGCCTTTGCCAAACTCATCCATAGCCGCCCATGCACCACCTGAGATACTTGCTACAATGACATTCGCTATATCAACTATAGCTTCATCATGTAAACTTTCGGCACCTTCAGCAGTTAACATGCCTTGTTTAGCATCTGCTAGTAATTCCTTTTGCAATTGCTTCATGGCACCCAAAAGGTTAAGGTATAGGAAGTCAGCACAGGCTTTTGAATTGAACCTTACCCCATACGCCTCAGTCCTTCCATAGCAGAGTCAAGCAGTGCTTTCATTAACAAATTGCCCTTCTGCATATATCCAATCTGCTTCTTATCCCATCTCTTTTTATACTTTGGAAGATTAAATGGAGGGGCAGCGGTACGGCTTTTCATAGCAACACAGAGTATGCCACAGTGATAATACAGGGCAGCATTAGAAAGTTGATTGAACTTTTCTGCTGTATCAACTTCTTTACCGAACATCTGCATTTTCTCTATAGCAGGGGCAATAAGCTTTTTCATACCGTTGATATTCAAGTCGGCATCAATGATTTTGTCGGGAAGAAGGGTTTCATCAGCAGTGAGCATTTTGCGTATCTTTTCATGATAGCCTTCGCCAAGATATTCCTTATACATGGATTTCGCCATCCTTGCAAACCTTTTCAAATAGTTGAACTAATTCATCTCTTAATATTGAAGGTTCAAAGTTGTCTGGAATATAACCATCTTCAAAGGCTGTATTTTCATCTGAATAATCCATGTATTTTAATAGAATTTTTTCGATTTCTCTTTTAAAATCATACATAACATTCGCCTCCAAAATTTACATTTTACATCATGGTCTTAAATCAATCTCAGTTTGTATTCTGTCAACTCCGGGAAGTCCTACGTTATCAACTGATGATACTTTGAGGTTTTCACCATTATGGATAACACGGTCAAGTATTTTAGCACCAATACTTTTAGACACTTGAAACACATACTTAGTAGAATCTAAAAGCCCAGGGTCTTCCTGCCTTAACCTATATGTTACAATTTCACCATAGGCGACAACATCTGTATTGATTGTTGGCCATGACTTGATAGGGTTATTATTCTCGTCCAATGTTTCAGATTCAGACTCGCGTTTATGCGTAAGTAAAGCATTTGACTTAGCAGCAAAGAAAGCATATTCATTAGAACCATGGTCGTAATTAGCTGATTGTACTAGGTACTTTTCACTGTAAATCGTGACAACCTCGCCACTTTGTAGCAAGGCATCAGCCAATATAAGACCTTCCCAATATGCTTCTCTAGATCCAAGGTCTCTGCTTGACCTAGTGGAACGTTTGATTGATACCTTAGATGTTACAACAGGAGTACGTTTTATAGTGCAAGCCTGCCCTTTTGCTTTTAGAAACTTACCAGCGTATGACATAGAACCACCGCCTTATTCAGCTAAGGAAATATCTATGTAATACTCTTTGCCCGGTTCAAACTGTTTTGCAGCTTCTACATTAATTATGCCTACTTCGAGTTTGCCGTACGGAGTATATTTGAAAAATTCTTCATTTTCCTTGCTACCTGTAGTAACAGGAACTAACGTTACTTGTGCGCCATTGACGGTTAAGGTTTTTGATTCGCATTTAAATTTTGCCCTTACTGACATCTATATCACCTCCAAAATTTATTGACTCAGCCCAAAATGAAGAAGAGTGGAGGCAGGAGGGAGTATTTTCCCAACATATCCATCGCGCTCAACTTCAAATTCAGCCTTCTTTTTATTCCAGTCCGCATCAACCTCATGTGATTCATGTGGACCCTGTTCTTTTTTAGGCAACCTAGCCGCCATGGAGGGGCAGAGTAAAGTAGCACATTCACAAACTACAGCAGCCTCAAGATAGACTATTGCATCATCTGCAAGGTCTGCATAATTAGGTATCTGTGCTATTATATTTGCCTCTGCCACCGTAATGACTTCTGGTTGTTGAATAGCTGTATCTGGCAAGTAGGCTGGGTCAACGCCAAGCTTATCTTGTATGCGCTTTTCCCAGCCAGTTGCCGATAAGATTCTATTAGCCATAGGGGAAGCACCCCCTTTTTACTCTAAGGTCATTATTGCAGATGACTTTTTGAGTATCTTTCTAAAGCCGCTGTTTTCAGATATGGTCATGACTTCTGTCTGGTTCTTGATGAATTTGTCGGCTTCGTTGATAGTAGAACCAAGCTCAAAGATTTCCTCAATCGCTGATTCTCTGTTGAGTCCATATATAGCGTTCTTGGCGCCGATTTTTTCAGCATGAGGGCTATACAGAAGTGTCACGTTGGCAATCAAATTCTGAGGAAGGTTCACGCTTGTCTGTAAGCCACCAGCGAGTAGCTCATCCATCTTTGCTGAAACTTCAGCTTTTGGATAGAGGACTTCGAGTATCTGAATAAGACCATCTTCGTCAGCCACAACAGTGTTACAATTACGAGGATAGAACTTAAGCAGGAACTTAATCCATGCTGTTCTTGTTAAGGCAGTTGTGAAAGTGGAGTCAAGGTCTTTTGCCTTATATTTTGTTGCTTCATTCTTATTTCCATCACCATCTCTTAGGATGGTAAGGATTTCAGAGACTTTGTTATTGGCTGCCTGTGCGCCGATTTCCTGGATGTGGATATTGAATACTTCGATAGTCATCCTTCTAAGAGCCTCGTATGAAGCTTCAATTGCGCGACCATATTTGTATATGTTGATGGCAGTTTCGCCGAGCTTCAACTTTGCAGTAGGAAGATCAGCAGCCTCAGTGACTCTTTTCATTTCAGTTGCCTTTTTGTTGCTGGCATCGTCCATGTCGAGGTAAGAAGCTTTATAAACATTGCTATCGATTGGTGTTCTTGCAGCTACCAAATACTTGAAGATAGGGAACTCTGTCATAGCCTGAACGAGCGTTCTTGCTACATACTCAGGGAAAAGCACCTTATTTTCATTTGTGCGGTAGAAAGCGTCAACCTTTGAAGAAAAAATATTCTTCTCAGCGATATTCCTGGTTAGAATTCCAGCTTCCTTCATGAGCCTTTCAAAAGCATCCAATTTTGAACCTTCAATGGTTGGGTCGAGACTTTCCAAATACATGGAAAGCGTCATGTCTTGTGAATGTGCCTGTTTATACAGGTTACTTTCCATTGCTGATAATGCTATTTTAGCCATTTATTTTTCATCTCCTTCCAAATTAACCTATGAACACTACTGCAGTGTTTACATCCGCAGTAGTATCAACTGAAACTGCATAAGCAGGGCCTACATTTGCTGAAGCAACTTGACTGATAGAACCAGCACCATTGACACAAACGAACTTTCCTGCACCGGGTACTGAACCTGATATACATGGAACATCCTCTTTGTAGCCGGCAAATTGCACGGTCATGTAGTGATCCGCTTCATACCTATCGATAATCCCTTTTAACGGATCACCCGCGCTTCCAAATCCCATCTGACCATTAGCTGTAGCTGTTACTGCTTTGCCTTCAACAAAAGCAACACCTGATACAAGAGCTACTGCGCTGATGCTACCTGCAGCCTGTACGGTCGCATACTTTGCGCCTATACCTTCAAAACTTAATCCACCTCTTGACATGTGTTTTCACATCCTTTCATATAATTGAACATAAAAATAACCGCATCTAGCGGTTTGGGTTATTTCATTATTTTCTACCTACTGAGAATGCTTCATCTGGGAGAGAAGCTGACTGATACTGCCCTGTTGCTGGGCCTGTCAATCTACCTGCAGGCATGCCAGCCTTTGCCTGAGTTTCCCATGTTGCAGTTATGTCGAGAACATCCTTGGTTGACATTGTTGCGAATGTCTTTTCCCAAGTCTCTTTCTTGAAGTCGTTACCCATGGCGCGAACGCCCATTGCAAGAGCTTCATCGGATACCTTCTTATGATATTCCTGACCTTCTTTAGCAAGATTTAAAGCTTCATCAGCTGTCATTTCCTTGCCAAGTTTTTCAGTTGCCTGTTCCTTTGTCATAAAGGATTCAGGGATAATTAAAGGTGTAGCACTAGCAATTACTGCTTGAATATTACTATCCCACTTTTCTGCTAGTTGGGGTAATAATTCCTCCGCTTTTGTTTCTCCTTCTTTGTAAGTTATTCCGAGGGATTCAAACATTTTTAAAGTTTTCTCATCCAATTTCTTTTCACCACCTTTCGTGTCGGCAGTACTGCCGATATTTGACAATGAATGAATTTTTGCATGTTCTGATTTTTTAACGAAGGTAACAATACCTCCTTTCTCAGAATATGAACCAAATACATTAGCATCTTTAGGAAGCTCTTTCAGTTCTTCAACTACCAAGAATTTCCCCTGTGGAGTTTCAAACTCGTCACCATTTTTAGCCCAGAGAATACCGGCTCCGGTATATGCTCCATCAAATACACCAGATTCCTCCATCAGATACCCAGGATTTCTAGCTATAATGTAGCAGAGCTTTATATTCCCGTCTGCATCCTCATAAGTCTGCCCTCTATAATGGCTACAATTTCCACCATAGTAATCCATGTTGCAAATTGAACATACCATCTTACTTGAACCCCAGCCTATAGAGGTATCAAATAAGACTCCATTTTCAATATCCTCAACTATGCTATTTGCACTACGGCCATTTTTCAATGTATCGCTGCGAGGAATATATTTATCGAGGAACATAGCGTAAGTTTCACCTTTTGCGCTACTTGCTTCAAGCCTGCCATCATATGTTCTTCCGAATATAGTTACTGGTTCACCAAAACTTGACCAGCTGTGATTGAGGAGCCATGAAACACCTTCTTTTGAGTTTTTAATAAAGGTTTCAAGAAGTTCCTTGCTTAATTGAATGTAGCGGTTTTCAATTATCATGTCGCCAGCAGACTTTCCAGAAAAAACGAAAACATCTTCAGCAGAAAAGGTCTTTGGTGCAAGTCTATTTATCTTGGCAAGTTGTTCATCAGTTGGTACTCCAAATTTACTCAATCTTTTTCACCTTCTTTCGTGTCTTATTCTCTTGAAACGGAGGGGGTATTGGTGGACGAGGAGGACTACAGCTACGTGCTTTGGGAGCTTTTACGCTGCACAGTAAGGATAGAAGAAACAACATTAACAATAAATACATCATTTCTTTTCCTCGCCTTCTTTCTGTGCTGTCTCTAACAACTTATACGGCTTGAAATTACTGCCATCATTGCAATACAAACACATCTGCATGTGAATTCTGCTAGAACATTTCAAGCAGTTATACCCGTTCTTCTTGGGTTCCTCGAAGTTTTGTCCCCGAATGTTTATCATTTCCACTGCCATCACCTCCTGAACTAAAGCTAACCTTGATTGATTCAGCCGATGGTTTACCAACAGCCTTTTTAGCTTTCATAACCTCTCTGGCGGCTTCATCATTATCAATCCAGCCCATTAGTACGGCTATGGCATATCGTTTTTGTTTAAGCGATGCGACGTTCTCTTTGTCAAGTTCGCTTTCCCAATCAACAACATTATGCGTAAACACAGGAACAGCTTGAATTCCCTTAACTCTTAGCCATATGCGAGCTATTTCTTCCATAAGTCGCTTACTACCACGCTGTAACGAGAGAATTCCTTGTACAAATATTTTCATTTCTACCGTGGAAAATGTTTCTGTTCGCCCCGCGTGCCTATTGGCAAAGGTTCCAAGTTGTTTTAAACCATTCAATGTCTGAATGTCAGTCAACTCATTAATTGCTCTAAAATCAACACTTCTCGAAACGTTGCTACCACCTTGTCCTTGATTTCTTGTGACATCGTCGAATGAAACAATGTCCGAATCAGGGTGTATAGCTTTCAATGTATTCCGCACATTGTCGTATTGTTCTTGCATCCAAGCTTTGAGTTTTACTGAATCACTTTTTATATGAGCTGGACAGTAGGTCATAAGTCTTTCCAGATTTATTGAGTAGAAGTCTCGTTGGTAGCCTTGATGATGAAGTACTGCGTGGACATCATCGAATACCTGCAATTGTGAATCAACTGCCTGCAAAGCAGGAGCCATTATAAGAGTTCCGCGAGGGTCATTACCGTCAGGGTCAAGAGGTACCGCGAATATATTGCCTTTGCTTAAATCAATCTTGCCCTTGATACTCATTTGATAAGGTATCCATACTTTATTACCGTCGCGTTCCTCTAACTCCCATGTAACAGTACGTGGGTCAATAGGGTGAACTTCAACAACATCTGTCCGGTCGGCGTTAACTTCAACCTCGCACATCTGAATGCCGTACCGAATGCCATTGCTGTGAAATATGTCAATTAAGCCATCAAGTCCTTGGTTGCTAATAGAGTTTATTCTTGCGGCAAAGGTTCGCCATTCATCCTCAATTTCGGTCAACTCAACATTCTTATTCCGTGTATTCACACCATAGAACTTCATTTGGTGTCCTTGATTTGCAAGCCTTACGAAGTTCCACAAGCCCATAGAAGCATCAGGAGTCTTCTTTGTGATAAACTCAATTGCATTCGCTTCATCGGGTATTCTTCTTAGCTCGTCAAGAAGATTTGCAGTTCTGGAGCGATATGGGGAGAGGGTAGTTCTATAATCTCCCGCAGATGAAACCCTGCCAGTTTCTATGTTAGGTTCAGCCCGAGTCCTTGCAAATGTATCTTTCCACCAACTCATTTAATCACCTCATTCTTTGAGCTTTTCTATTTCATCAAGCAACTGTGCTTTTGCCAGATTTGTAAAGCTTTGATTATGTTCGATAAATTCTACTATGAATTTTAAGTCAGTTTTATCAACTTCGATTTCACCATCATTGGTAAGATTGACCGCCCATGTCATCATTTTAGCAGGTTTGCCTACGGTAGCCGTTGCCAGCATATTTGCAAGAACATCACTGAGCTTATCGGGCAATGGTTCACCTTTTAGATTTACAAGGTTTTTATCAAGATTTAATTTCATGCTTTCACCGCCCTTGTCTACATTGTTGCTTTGTTTTCTTACATCTCACACATATATAACCAAAGCCTTTGACATATTTTATTTTGTGATCAAACCAAAGAAAACATTTATTTTTCATTTGGATAGCACCTCCTGTTTCAAGACTTGCCATCTATCATCCCAAGTCTGAGTTGTAGCCCATTCTTGACCTTTGACATTAGGATACTCTGTCATAGCTTGCTCAACAGCCTTAATCCAGCCTTCAAGGTCATCATTGGCAATAATATGAATAAGCCCCATGTCTGCTAATGGTTGAAGTTCAGGAATTGGGGATGCAACTACTGGTATGCCTGCAGCAAGGTACTCATAAACTTTTATTGGTGCTGAATACCTAAGGTAGTCGCTGTCAATACAGAAGGGGATAATAGCAACCTGTGCAGCAGACAACATTTGGGGTAGGTCTTTGTATGATATATGTCCAGTTTCATATATATTTGGATACTTGAATTCCATACCTTTATTTTGACCTATCATCAGCAGCTTGAACTTTTCAGCAAGTGCCTTGACTATTTCAGTATCTATCATAGTAGGATGAATACAACCCATATAAGCTAAAACAGGTGCAGGAAGCTTTTCGCTCAGCATTGTCCCTGCATAACTATCCTTTGAAAAATGCTCAAAGTCACAGGCGTTGGGGAGGTAGACCATCTTTTGATTATGGAACTTTTTATAATAATCAATGCAGCAGGTGCCAGTTTCGCCGGTATGCATAATTAATGCGGGTATTTTCTTATAAAGCAACATTGATGCGAATAGTACTATGTCAGCTTTACATATTAGGTCAAAGTCTGCACCATTCATCCAATCGCAGCAGTCATAAACCAGCTTTTTATATTTTATATTGCCACAGCGTTTCATCTGTTCTGGATTTGTAATATAAAGTATATCCACTTCATTGAGACAATCAAAAGCTTCAGCATTCACAACAGTAAGGTATGGAAAAGGCTCATAAACACCAGTAGCTGAATCATCTCCAAAGAATACTCTGTTTCTTTCGGAAGCAGCAAGTTTCAACAAGTGATGTGGTCTTTGTTGCATGATGTTCCATTCCATTCCAGGAGGATATGCAATTGTTAGTTTCGAAGTTTGCCACGGGTTAATATCATCCCATTTAACAAGAGTAGGGAAGGGGGTCAGTATTGCAAGGTAAGTCTCATCAGTATAGAACTCATTGAATGGGTCATCTTGAAGCCTTTCAAGATATTTATTATCTCTATCAGTTGGCTTCATCCATCCAAGGTGTTTGACTCTAACGCTACTGTTTACACCTTCTCCATGCCTTAAAATGTTGACAGGAATACTTCCACAATGTCTTCGCTTATTTGCCCATTCATATCCAAATTCTACAGGTAAAACTCTGAACATTCTTGGAGCATATACAGTACCTGTAGGCCAATTATCATCATCACGATAATGCTGCTCATCATCCCACATGTCATAGAACCTAAAGCCAATCCAATCAGCATCGGTCTGTGACATGAAGTAGGGTAGCTGTTCTTTCATGTGGTCAGCTTCATAAAGTTCATCAGCATCGATGGCAATGAGCCAATCAGGATTATATTCTAGAGCATAGTCTAGTAACTCTTTTCTAAGCAAGCTTTCATTTTCCCATGATTCCTTAGATGGTCGCACAAATATTCTTGTTGGATATTTAGCTTTTATTTCAACGATAAGTGAAAGGGTGCAATCATCTGAATGATCATCAAGAATAACTATCTCATCACAAAACAAAAGCGTGTTTTCGATTACACGCTCAATGTACCCGTCGGCTTCATTATGTGCTAGCATCATTGCGACAAGCTTTGGTTTTTTGGGTTCTTCATTGCCAATCCATTCAGCGGCATATTCTTTTTCAAGTTTTAAAGGCTGAGGTATATGTACTTTTGGTTCCCCATATGAATATTGCTTCACTGACACAGCCCCAAACTGAGCCAGTATATTTCTCCACTTTTGTTTCCATATCTCAATATCAAAGCATTCAACAGCAATTTCACGATTGCGTTTACCCATCTTTAAGCGTGCTTCTTTATCTTCAGCTAAGAAATTAATATAGTCGCATATATTATCATGATTAGGGTCATATATCAAAGCATTATATCCATCAATAACAGCATCACCCAAGCCACCAACAGGTGTAGTGATAATTGGCAATCCAGATGCCATTGATTCAAGTAGTGAAAGGGAGAGACCTTCAGTACTTATTGTAGGCACAAGTGATATGTCTGCCTGCTTATAAACTTCTGGCATTTCGTCCATCTCGTGATGAATAAACTTGACATTGCCACGGTGCTCATGTGACTTGAAGAATGCCTGAGCTGCTTTATCATCATGGGCCTGACCAGCCAGTGTGAAATTATACTGCGGCAGCTGAATAAATGCCTTTGTGACTTCTGTGCTGCCTCTGAGCACTGTGAGCCTACGAGGGAAGAGGACGTTAATACCTTCCCAAGTCTTTGGTGCTGGATTGAATTTATTTGTATCAACATAATTATAAATAACATGAGTTTTGCGCTCACTGCCTGGCTCTAAAGCCTGTAATACTTTTCTAACATTACTATCAACAGCAACAACAGCATCAGGAGCAGTAAAGCCGTAAAGTTGTCTACGCATGAATTCTTTTCTTTGTTCTTCGTTTAGTGTCTGAATAGTATTCACGCCTTGGGTATTGTCCCAGTAGATACCATGACTCAAAGATATACAAGGCGAAATTGCATTTGGAAATGCAAGATATTGAGCAAAATATATTCTGAGGTCTGAAAGTGCCGAATACTCATTAAATTGCCAGTTTAAATCAGCGCAGGTATTAAATTCCCATCCTCCATTGTTAGGTATCATCACAAATGTAATGCCTTTGTATTGCTTTGAGAATGGTTGTTGAATTCCTGCGAATGGCTGATATACTGTAACAATATGTCCTTCTTGTTGTAAGAAGTGGCATAAATCTATAGTGTATCTTTCGGCTCCACCAAAGATGATTTTGTCAGAACCTCCGACTAGTTTCCCGTCAATCATATGGGTGACTTCCTTGCAATCATGGAAGAAAGCCGTTGTTAGTATTGCTATACGCATTTTGTTCGCCTCCAAAATTTATATATTATAATTTAATTTTGATTCCTATATTTTATTTTTTAATGGCATTGGCTTGCAGGTTTTTTACACCTCACGCAAATGTAACCAAAACCTTTTACAAATTTAACTTTATGCTTAACCCAAAGAAAACATTTATTAGATTCCATATCAATAACCTCCAAAAATATTATTGTGGATTATCTGGGTCTTGATAAATAAAGCCCAAGTTCTTCATCCGTTGTTCATGCTTCTGTTTGATGAATTCCTGAGCCTTCTTAACTTTCTCAGTGGGGAAGCCCTCTTTTGAGTAAAGCATACCTTCTGGGTCATTTCTATAATCCCAAATGCCGCCAAGCTTTTCAGTGCCATCATCTTCGATAACAACTTCCAAAGCCAAGCCGAGAGGATGAAGGAATGCTCGATTCAATTCTGAAACAAGTCCCATTTCTCTAAATTCTTTAATATCAATTCTTTTTATTTCGCCCATATCAATCGCCTCCAATTTATATTAGCCTCCAAAGGTATATAAAATGGGCGGTACACGTAGGAAGGAAGGCTAGGAGGCGAAGCCGAACCCTATATACATCCCCGTTATTTATACCGCCCAAAGGTATTAACTTATTATCCAGCCCTATCAATTCCACCTATCATCCCGCACCATGGCAAAGCCACTGCAGGTATCTCAAAGTCTGAGAAGCAGAAGTATAGAGCACTGACTATATCATCGTACTCACTGTCAGATCCATTATGGTACTGTGTTGACTGTCCTGGTCTTGTAACCATGATATAATCTTTTAATTGATTTTCAGTTTCTTGGCTCCATGGAATTTCACACCATTCCTGTTCAACAACAAGAGCAAAGTCTTCAACAAGGCGTTCCTTATTTCGTCCCTGCTCAGGAATAGGGACATTGGCTATACCACGTTTTGTAATCTGCGAACCTATTGTTTCACCTATACCGGTTTGACCGAAATTGCAAGAGGCTCCATTGTACATTCTGGAGTAAAATGCTATTCTATCCCATTGAGCATCCCAACCAAGAGAAAGCATACGATCAATCTTTACAACACGACCTTTGCTGTTTCTTATAATGCAAGGCTTGCCATCTCCCTTAGAAGCAGGGTCATAACCGATTGTATATACCTCAAAAGGCTCTGGAACTTCCCAATTTCGCCAGTATGCATCTATTTCATCCTGATTTGTTAAGTCGGGAGGGGTTTTCTTAAGGATTTTATCGTATTTAGGAAAGACCTGATTAACTTCTGAAATAAAGTCAGCAAGATAATCCTGCCTATATCTATTACGCGACATTCTACGTTCAAGGTTTTCTCTGTAGGTTTTGCCATTTTTCTTGTTTACCTCATTACCACGCACAGCCATGTATGGGTTATCCCAAGTAGTAAATTTCCAACTTTCCCAATCAGGATCCCATTCAGAAGTATCTTTCTGTCCCCATTTCCACATCTTGTAGAAGTAATTCATGCCGAGGGGGGAGGAGTTAATAATAGCCATACCGCCTTTACCGCACAAGCCTCTGCCTGGAGAATTAAGACGAGCTTCAAGATTAGACCATACATCTTCCATATCTGCAATACGTGCAGCCTCTGTTATAAGCACAACATCAAGACCAACACCGACAAGGGACTCAGGGTCATAAGCTGAATGCACTTCTATAATCCCACCATTGATAGTTTCAATTGTCCTTGTAGTCTTTGACACATCGGCAACAACTTCTTTTGGTAGATTATGCATTAACTCACGCCAGTTCTGATTTGCAACTTTTTCAGTTGGTGCTATAATCCACATAAGAGCATGAGGTACCATGCTAGAATCTCTATCCTCATTAAGACATGCTATGAAGTATTGTATGCCTTCCATGATTGAGCATCGGTCTTTACCAAAACGAGCTCCAGCACATATGACCTTAAATCTTGCATCACTTTCATGTATTAATTTTTGACCCCAATGTGGAGTATAATCAGCAGTAATATTTATGCCACCGCGAGCATTTCGCATACGGCATTCAGGACAAGTCTTGAAGGAGGTATATGATTCATACTCAGGTCGCCATATTTGCGCAAAGGGCTTGCCACATTCTGTACAAAATGATACCTTATCAGCGGTTGAGTGTTGTATGGTATCTTCATCTCTCTGTTTTATGATTTTAACTGGTTTATCCTTCTTAGCCACACAACATCACCAACTTTCAGACATGAAAAAAGAGCCTTTAGGCTCTTAAAATAATAATACTATTCGATTCGTTTGAACTTATTATTTATCTTGCATTTTGGACATTTTACCTTAACTTCAAATATAGTTTTCTTTTCATTTCCTGAACCCTCATTGCCAATCGCTACAATTTCTGCCTGCACGTTATTTAGTATAATTGCAACTCCACTAGGAATATTAAATCGTGCTTCCCATTTTATGAAGTTACCACAATAAAAGCATTCATCAATCCCATTTAATTCAACCATCCTATACACCCCCTTTCACAGAAGAATATTCTACAAAAGGTAGTATATACCTGCAAAATTTTACAAATTATTTATTATCTATGCTATAATTTACAGAGAGGTTACTGGTAAATCATGGAGGTATATTAAATGACAAAGAAAACATATAAACCCGGTGAAATTGCTAAGACATCTGGTCAAGGTGTTATTATTGGTCCTCGTGGTGGAGTATCAAAAACAGAAGTTACAATAGTTGAAGGAAAGACTATTCCTCCAACTCCCAAGCCAAATTCAACAATAAAAATTATTGACGTAACAAAACACAAGAAATAGTTTTACACCAGTAACCTCAACATTTCTATAATTATTAGCTTATTCTGCTTTACAATATTCCTTCCAATGTTCCTTCACAAAGCCCCTAATGCCAGCACCAGGGTTATATTCAGGATATACCTTCATAAACTCAGATTCACAATCCTCTAAGATATTGCCTTTGATAATGCCATGTTTGATGAGGTAAAGTAAGCATATTGAAGTTGAACGGCTTTCACCTTGATTACAATGTACAAGAACTTTCCTGCCAGCCTTAAGGTTTTCATCAATAAAGTCAAGCGCTTTGTCAATCATGCCCTTATCGAAAAACTCAGGCTTTGGAGCATCAACTATGTTTAGCGCAAGTCTATTGCCACGTTCAGCCCACAGGTACTCAGAATATTCCTTTGGACAGCCTCTGCCAATATAACCAACAAATTGACGGTGATAAGATTCTTTTGCAGCGTGAACCACAGCCCAATTGTCTGTAGGTTGGTCAATTTCTCTGCCTGGAATATGTTCCTTTTTAAGGTTCCCATAATCATTGTCATTGCCACAGTATAGGTTAGGAAATACTTCTCTCATAAACTCGCCTCCAAATTTTATTATTTTAACATTTCTCTTACAGCATAATAAAGCTGCATATAGACAAACATTCCAGCATATTTCTTGTCTATGAAATTTATGTCGATGCAGTATCTATGTCCGAAAGTAAAAAGAGAAGCCAAAAACGACTTCTCATTGTATTCAGTATTGTATTTATGCTCAATAATCTTTTCGAGTCCTGCTGACTCTTCTATCATCACTAGCATTCGCTTGCCTCTTGCACGTTGAAATTCTTCTTCTATACGGCTTCTATCGTTGCAGAAATTACTGCTAATTTCCTCAATTGAGCCTTTTCTCTCTACATAACAGTCAATGTATGTATCTCTTACAATACCAAGTTCAGGGTTAGTAGGTAAGAAGCAAGTATAGTCACCGTAATCAAGTTTTTGAGTAATATAAGAGATCTTCTTTGCTGTGAAATAGTCTATTATATGTTTATTGTTTTGTTCTCTTGAATCTACCACAATGGTAATGCTTTGTAGGAGTTTTTTAATCTCCGAATATGTATATCTATAAAAATCAATCATAATATCACCAACTATTCAATAATGTTATCTAAATATTTCGAGTTGTTCCACACAAAGTTAATCATCTGCAATGCCTTTTCTTTTGGTATTTGATTACCAAGTACTCCAATTTTGCCATCTTCAAGCTGTGCTATGATCAATGTTTCTTTTAACTTTCCAGTTTCAAAACATTTTTTTAATGTATCTAGTAGTTCTATGTTTGATATAGCTAGTTGTTTTTTTGATTTATATCTATTTATGTCTATTACTTGTTTATCCGTCACGTTTCCACCTACTAATCATTAGAATTATCAATCTGTATAGCACCTTGGACCGTTCCAGTTGATTTGAACATGAAGTTGATTTTCTGCTTTTTCTTTGTACCCATACCATCAAGAACATTAGGATTCATAAGATTCTTAAGGGTATTTGTCAATCTTTCAGCAGCTTCAGCCATCATTTTCATATCCATTGGGGTGTTTATATTGTCAGTTACTCTTTTTAATACCTTTTCATCAGTTACCGAATTAATTATCTTATCTATGGAGTCCATTGTCTTTAATGCAGTTTCAAGCTTTTTACTCTCAACTTGAACTTCAACCGTCTGTCTTCTAGCTGCAAGTGCCTGTTTATTAATTTCAGCAAGACTTTCAATTTCGCCTATTAGTAGATTTTTTTGCTCAGTTTCCTGAGCTGGCGTAATCATTTGGCTCTGCATAAGAGGATTAACAGGAAGGATGTCGGTAGTAGGCTCATATAGAGCATTATGCTCCTCATATATGATTGTGTTTCTAACTACTTTTAGAGATAATCCTAGATTATCCAGCTTATTTATAATTTCTTCAAAGGCTACCTTCCCAAGATTTCGAACTTTCAATAGTTCAACTTCTGTGAAATTCAACAGCTCACCGATTACTGACATACCACTGCTTATTAAACAATTTAGAACTTTCTTGGATAGTCCTAAACGTTCAAGCTGTTCTTCCAATATATTGACAGGTACATCATCAACAAAATATATATCTTCTTTTCTAAGGACCGTAATATCTTCAATTTGTGGTATAAACTTACCAGTCATCATTTATCACCATCCAAGAATTGAGGCCTTCTTTGAACAAACTCTTCCAGCGCCAAGTATATTGCATCTCTGTAAGAAAGCTTTACAACTGATAGCTTATTCGCATTATCAACCACTTTCTTAAACTTCCCTGTATAGAGGGATTTTGATATAGGAATGTTTAAATTTTCATATGAATCATCATTTTTCCACTTTGGTGGGCGCCCAGAGCTGACCTTTGGAACTTTGCCTTTTAGTTTCCAATTGTCATAATGCTTTTGAAGAATTCCATATTGTTTTCTATCACCATTAGGAAACTCACGAAATAAGTGAGCAATAGGCTTGAGTTTTGCTATTTTAATAATGCCATCAAGCCCAAGTCCGATAGCACCCTTTGCAGAACCAGAAGGGATCTCTTCAAGTTTGCATATTTCAAAAAAATTATAATAATTTGCTGGTAATCCCATAATATCGCCTCCTAAGAAGCTTATTTGTTATAATAATTAAACTTTGTACAGCCAGCACAACTTCTGCGTTTTAACATTTCGAGACTAGGGGTGCAGTCTTTGCATTTTGGGGTATGTACAAATATAATATCTGAATCAGTGCTAGCTTTAGCTTCCTTGGAATCTTTAGAGTTGTTGATTTCCATAATATCAACCTCTTTATTTAAGTATTTTGGATATTCAAATTCACGACAGTCCATAACCTCTATTACTTTTTCTTTTCTGGTGTCTTGCGATAATTGATATAATTTTTAGGTTCCAAAGGACATGTTTTAAAAACATCTAAATGCCCTAGATCATCTATTGTCTTACCGTAAAATGCAATGTTTGTATTAATTAAATAACAATTAGCTCTACCATTACCGTTATAGGTCTTTGCAATCAGCCCTTTAGATACAAGTCTTTCAAGTAAATTGTGAATATTTTTTCTGTCTCTCCCTAGAAAGTTTGCAATTTCACTACAGCCCATAAGTTCGTCTGTATCTGGATTCTTTATATATGGAGTCTGCCAACCCGAAATTGCTAATAGCATAAAAAAAAGACCTGCTTCATCAAGGTCTAATTTTCTCTCTTTAATTTTTTCTGTGACTATTTTCATGAGATTAGTTTTATAAAGTTTTACAAAATAAGCACCTTCATTTACCCTTCTGCCAGGTTTACTGTTGGTTTTATTTATCCAACTTTGATCTATTATTTCGCCAGTTTCAGCATCGGTAATCGTCCTAAACGTTGAGCTTCCAGAGTGTTCAAGTCCAATTATTACTTTTTTCTCTTTAACGTTTTTCAATTTACCACCTGCCTAACCTGGGGGGAAATGACCACAGCACCTGGGGGGAAATGACCACAGGTATAAAAGTCCACTAAAGCCTTGGGGTAGTTATGTTTAAGCTATCATGCGTTTAGAATTGCTTCTTGTTCTATTAGATTGTTTTCTACAAAACAGATAAAAGGCATGAAAAAAGCACCTGAAGTTTTATCTCCGGTGCCATCTCTGCTCACTATAAATATACCATATTGTGAAATTAAAGTGGTAACTTATTTACAGCTTATTCTGACTGAAATAATTAGTTTTCTGACATAAAAAGTGATGTTTTTATTTTTCGATAAGTTTATTGGTAAGACGTATATGTTTTTACTGGTATAAAAGGGGCTAAAATTGCCTTTAAGGAGGGGATATTTTTACGCGAGGTAACTCTCCGGCGCCCAAACGAAGGGTCCCCCCCCCGGGGGTGTCGCTGAGGGAATAATATGGCATAAAAAACAGCTAAAAAGAGATAGCCAACCACTACATGTAGTGTATTGCTCTAAAATAGGCATAAGAAGGGGTGTAAATGCATTATATAGTACCGAATCTATACAAAAACGGTACTGTACATGCTAATTGATAATAATTATTAAATAGCATGATAAAAGGAACGGTGGTGGAGGTGGGAGGGGAGAAACTAAGTAATAGTTATTATCTATTAATAGCCTTTATTCCGCGCGCTGTCATACTCTCTGTAAAGGCACACACCTTTACACCTATAAATCAATATAAACTATATGTAAACTAGCCCACAACATATATACATCAACACATACAGCCATATACATAATGTCATATACTATATTATGGTTAACTAAAGCCATAAACATACTAAGGCTAATAGCTACTGTAAAGCTATACACCTTTACACCTACATATAACACTAACTATCTTATACCACAGCAACACCAATACAAAGATTAAGCTATATAGTACTACTAATACATAGGCTACCGCATACCAAACGCTATCATATGCGCTATGATCAATACACCTGCTAGCATCCTTACTGAGTGGATCCAATGCGAAATAAGATACACACAGCAGCTCTGCATGTATTATTATTGCAAACGTATTATAATAGATATACAATAGTAATACATGGCACAATGTAGCATAAGGAGGCGAATACAACGCATGGGGAATAACAACAAACAAGCACAATATACAAAGCCGACAGGCTTCCGGCTCTCTCCAATAGTTAAGGAGAAGCTAGCAAAGATAGCAGCATGGCAAGGGGTGGACATGGCAGCAGTAGTGCGTGAGCTAATTACAAAGGAGCACGCAGAAAACAAAAAGGAAATAGAAGAATATATAAAAAATAATCCTGAAGCACTAGAAAAATTAATGAAATAGTGAGCAAAACAGCGAAATAGTGAGCTTGAAGCATACTGAATTGTATAACTGATAGCAATACCGTATTTGTGTAATATAGTACCAAATACGGTTCTTTTATGAGGTGAAATGTATTACTAATAGAAGTACAATAAGAGTATAGAAACAAATCAAACGGAGGCGTTGAATATGAATAAAGAGTATTTTGCAATCGAAGTTATAAGTGAAAGACATTACTGCATAAAGAAGGTATCTGGAGGATGGATACTCCCGGTAAACGGCAAATCATACAAGACATTAGGCAGAGCCAAGGCAGTAGCTGCCGAGTTAGGCTTGATAATTGAAAAGATAGGCAGCAGCTACCAAATAGTTTAGCTGCCTCACCGTCGCAGCAGAAGCTGCCTGATGAGTCTTGGAAGATTAAGACGAAACGGAATAGGACCTTGAAAACTGAATATAACAGCTCCGCTTAATGAGTCGGCTTGACCGGCAATACCTGGCGGCGATATATCGAGTAGAGGCCACAGGGAGCGGAAGAGAGGAGCTGCTGCACGTAGTAAATAAATTTGAAAGGAATGATATAAATGACAATATCAGAAATAAAGGCGGTATTACCTCCAGTGGCAGTATGGATGGCTGGAAAAGCAGTGGAAGAGGGAGTTAAAGCTTGCAACAAAGCACAAAAGCAATCCGAAATAGAAGACCAAAAGAAAAATTCAGGCGAGTCTTACAACTACTCTTTGGCACATGCTTACAGAGAAGGAATGCATGTATCTGCTGAAATTTTATGGAAATTGTTTGCCTCATGCTCGGCTGAATGCCAACAAGCAATAGAAGAGGTTGCTAAAAATTACGATGGCTACGGTGGATGGACCGAAAAATGCTTTGACAGATTTGTCGAAGCTCTTGAAAAGGTGCAAGGCTATTCAGTCCGCATCAGAACTAACGAATGAACAAACTCGACTTCGCGAGTATAAAAAGACTTTAGGCGGAGAGCGGTGCAGGAATGAAAGGAGCCTGCATGTAGCAATTTATCAATAAAAGAAGTAACAGTTTTAATGCAAGAAAATAAAGAGGCTCAGGTGATTGCAGATAAGTTTGAGAAGTACTTAAGCAAATCCGGTTAGACTTTATTTGCAGGATTTTACAAACATAAAGCGAAATAATAAGGGTAGCGACCTACCGCTGGAAAGGGGATATAAAAATGTTAAAAAAATTAGTAAATGAATTAGTAGGCAAGAAAATGAGTTTGGTTAAACTTAATGCGCAAATGCAGAAGATAACAGGTAGTACAACAGATATAATGGACTATGGCAGAGAATATTGGGAATGTTTTGCATGGCAAACAGGAGAAAGTGAAGGCTATACAGTAGATTTTGAGGTGTCGAACCCTGAAGCTGATAATGATACAGAAATTATGGTTAAAGTGTTGGAAATAGGCACTTTTTAGCAGATGGCAGGGGTTTATCCCCTGTAATGCGCTCCTAAACGGGAACCGTCCAAAGCCGGTTGAGATGTGATAATCAAAAGGAGGGGTTTATAATGGCTTTAAAATTACCGAAAATCATTGACCAAAGAAGCGTAACAAAGATGCTCAATCAAATTAATACAAACTGTCCTACTGGCATCAGAAACTATGCTATTGTTATGACAATGTATCGAGCTGGCTTAAGAGTCTCAGAGATATGTAAGTTGATGCTCCAGGATGTCAACTTTGAAACAGGTCTATTATATGTGCAACAGTCAAAAGGCAAAAAGGATAAGAAGAAGGACAGATACGTACCAATGGACAACGACATCATCAAAGCTTGCCAAGAATGGCTAACAATACGACCAGCAAGTGAATACTTCTTTTCCACTTTGGAAGGTGGCATATTGGATCCTCGATACATCAGAGAAGTATGCTACAGAATCTCTAAAAATGCAGGGGTATTCATACAAGACGGAACAGAGAAGAAACCAGTCAGTCCCCATAAGTTGAGACATTCCTTTGCTACTGAACTTGTAAGAGAAGGCTTTAACATCAGAGAGGTTCAAGAAGCTTTAGGGCATAGTAGCGTTTCGACAACTCAAGTATATACTCATGTGGTCATGGAAGAGCTTCAGGCGAAAATCAGTAAAAGGAAAGGGATATTGGAATAGGTTTATTAGGCTCTAGAGAAATCTAGGGTTTTTTTGTTTTTCTATTTCGACAGAAGTAGCAGCAGAATTTATTTCCTCTACTTCTACTTTCCTCTACTTTACTTTCCTTTACTTTACTTTGTGGTGTTTCAGCCATAGTTTCAGCATCTGAAATATCTATACTGTAATCTTTGTTTTGAAATTTATACGAATAACATTTACTATAGGGTGTAGCTTCGGCTACACCTTTTTTATTTGGATTATTCATAAGGTATTGTATGACGGTATTTTTCAGTTATTGTATTGGAAATGTTTATGATATACTTATAATATAGTCTATATCTAGGAGGCGATGTTTTGCTGAATTTTATTAAAACTATTTTTCTAATTATTGTAGGTCTTGTGTCAGTGCTAATGTGGGTCCTCATAGTATATATAATTTATGCTATGTTTGCAAAGGAATTGTTTCCTGGATTAGATACTACTTCACAATATGTATTAAGTATCATATTGGTAAGTTTTGGCTTGTATATAACAAATAATATATATGACCTAGGTGAAAGAAAAAATAAAAAGAATGACACTGCTATAATAAATAATTCTTCCCAAATTCAGAAAAGTAACGCTACTGCAAATTTAGGAGCACCTGTAATTAAAAATATAATTGTTCCTTTAGGCATGCATCAACAAACTCTTACTTCTGCGACTCCAAAACCAGTAGTCAATAAAACTGAAGCTGAAAGAGCTCAAGAACGCCTGGATAACTACTGGAAGAAGAAAAAGAGCAAAGAAGAAATTGGAAAAGATTATGAGCGATTTATTGGCTGGACTTATGAGGATACTGGGTATAAGGTACGATACAATGGGATTCAGAGAAAGCTAGAAGATGGGGGAATAGACCTTATATGCAGAAGGGGAAATGAAATAATAATTGTTCAATGTAAGAACTGGGCTAAAGACAAGACTGTTCATGAAAAACATATAAATCAGTTATATGGAGCTTTTCAGGCATACAAAATTGAGAACAACATTGATGATTCTTATGACCCAAAAGCTGTATTTGTAACTTCGGCATTTGCTTCTGAAACCGCAAGGAAAATTGCTAGCTATCTTGAAGTTGATCTGATAGAGGAATTCTATATGGATACAACATATCCTTGCATCAAGTGCAATATTTCTGGTTCTAGGGAAAAGATATATCACCTTCCCTTTGATGGGTTATATGATAGAACTATGATAACTAAAAAGGGTGAGTGCTATGTTAAGACTGTAAAAGAAGCTGAAAATCGTGGATTTAGAAGAGCAAATTAGCCTTTAAGAAAAAATAAAAACGAAATTTTTATTTATTATTTTGGCTTCTAAATCGAACATATGTTTGGTATAATAAATATACAGAGGGGATAACGATACAATACCAACTACAATTTGAGACTAAGAACTGCAGCTGGAATATGTTTATTTAATTCTTGTATATCGTATTGCAACTTCTTCGCTCTTAAAGCTTCCTTTGTGAATCTTATGCCATTTACCCTGGTATATAAAATAGAAACTAGAACCATTGCCCTTAATATAGTAAAAGGTAAACGCTTCGCCATCGATCCAGCGCGTGGTCGAGAACCAGCGAGAGTTGCTGGTTAGATTAGCAGCTCTTGACACAGTGGCTTTATATATCTTTTGCTGTTCGTCCTGTAAATGTAACAAGTTAATCACCCCGATATAAATCTATAAAAATCCAGTAGCCTATGTGGGTTACTGGATTTAGTTTACTCCATATATTCATTTAGCGCATCATATAGCCCTGCTAACATACCAGGAGCTTTCTCATCCACTCTTTCTATGCAAGCCTGTTTCTGTTCCTCGCTCATGCCGCCAAACTGCATTAGGAATTGCTGGAGCCTCTGAGCTGCTAAGTATATATTTGGTTTATTGTCTATTTTTATAATTACTTTGTTGCCCTCACTATCCATGTTTTCAGACTGCTTCTTATCGCATTCTCCATATGGATCTTCTTCAGCTCCCATTATTATCACCCTTCCTTAATTTTAATATTTCTATCGCAGATTCTAGCCCATGCGTTATTATTGTACTTAAAATAGGTTCGCTTAGTTTCTCACCCTTAGACAATACCCCATATTTCACCAACTTATCTTCCATTTCTTTAAATATAGCACTAAAATTATATTTCATTAACTCACTTTTATGAAGCTGTTCTTTACTATCGGATATTCCTAGAAACCAGTCTGTTGATACGTTAAAATACAATGCTAGCTTTATTAAAGTGTCGTAATCAGGAAATCTGTCCCTTACTTCATATCCTGCTATAGATGAACGACTTATATGTATATCACTTGCAAGCTGTTTTTGAGTTACATAATTTTCTTTTCTGATTTGTTTTAGTCTATCCGCAAACTCCATTATCATACCTCACATTTTATTATAATAAAATTGTACAACTATGTGGACAAAAATGGTACTAAAACATTGACAAAGTAGCCTAAACGGACTATAATGGACTTAAAATGTAGCGCGTAAGGACAATTTCTATTACAATTAATAAAAAGTTTGGAGTGATAAAAATGAAAATTGACACTAAAAAGCTAAAACTAGAGCGTGCAAATCAAGGACTTACCTATGAAAAGCTTGCTAAAATGTCAGGAATTAAAGATGATACCATATCAAGAATAGAAAGAGGGGCTACAAAACCCAGGGTAGATACAATAGGTAAAATTGCAAAAGCCTTAGGAAAAAAGATTGAGGATTTTATAATTTAAGGAGAGATGAAAGATTATGAAGATTAAGGGTTTATCGAAATTATCAGAAAAACAAAAAACTCATATGTTTGAAGTCAATAAAATTCATGTGGACTGTAATGGATCTGCAAGACAGAAGAATATGCAGATTGTTGAAGCGTGGATTGATGAAGATAATTGCGTATGCGTTCGATTGTCTAACGGGGAATGGTATCATTATTATTCCAATCAAACATGGGGTTAAATATAAAGATTAATTGTAAATTAAAATGACTGTAAACAATTGCTTAACTGTGATAATATAGTATTTGAACAAAAGGGGTGAGGGAAATGTATAGGAAACTTACAATAGACGATATAAAAATAAAAATAGAAGGTGCGATGGTAAGAGAAGCTGTAATCGCAAAATATGGCTCAACGAGAAATTTTCATGCTTCGTGCGACAGCTCTTTGTCCCTTAAATCAATAAAAACTTATTGCACTTTTGACCATATTACATCAGAGACATTTAAGTGCATGGTAACGGATAACATGAATATGTCATGGGATGATATTGCTATGCCACCAGTAAAACAAGTAAGAAGGTTTATAGATGAGATTTTTTTCAACATTACATCATATAGGGACGAAGAAGATATTCTTATGTTTGATAAGATAAATGAAATGTGTGACGTAAGCACTGATAAAGCTTTGATGCTAAGGAACTACGCAAAATATTATTATTCCAAAAACAATATAGATAAAACAATAGAGTTATACAAACAAGCTATATCTACGTTGGATGTATGGGAAGCCAACACTTTAGTAGTATTGATGTGTGAATTAGCAGATTACTACTATATGCAAAGGAAGATTAGAGAATCAGAAAGATTGTTCTGCAAGGCTCAAGATTATGTAGATAAAAAACAGTTAAGCAAAGCTGCTTTATATACATATAATTTTAGAAGAGGTGTAGTATTAAGTAATGACGGAGATTTAGAAGAAGCAATGAAGCACTTCTTGTTAGCTCTTGAAAATGCAAGTCTTAAAACGGAGACTATGAGCGAGATTGGAGTTGCATGTATGGCTATAGGTTCCGCTTGCATGAGACAAAAAAAATATGACCAAGCAAGGGATTATTACTATCGCTCCTTACTGGAGTTCCATGAAAATGATGTGAATGGTAGGGCTACAATATTGAATAATCTGGCTGATTTGCACTGTAAATTAAATGATTACAAAAGCGCAGCGGAACACATTGAGAAAGCTTTGAATATTTTAGATGAAAATTGTATTACAAGTAGATACATATTTTTAAGTGAAACTTATGCCGAAATAATGTTTAAAATAGGCAACTCAGAACCGTGTACAAGGTATTTTGATATGTTAAAAAATACTGCGAATTCTGCAATTGATAAAAAAGTAATAAAAGATAGTATCTCGCGGATGATACATGTAATGAATAATAAAAGCTTATTAAATCAGTTAGAATTGATAATATGTTACTTGATAGAACGCACCGATAATGATATCTTTAAAGAAGAACTATTATCGTGTATCGGAAAAATATATTTAAAAATTAACGGAAAGGAGACGATTTTGCATGAAGAAAATTAAAAATGCCTTAATCGCAATTTTGGTTATAGCCACTATAACAGGAGCACTTCCTAGCTTGATATTTGCGGCAGATGACAATGATCCTTATAGAGGTTGCTCAGTATCTCCGATAGTTTTGAAAAAATAGATAAAAAAATAGAAAATACGAAATTAAGTACACCTATAATATTAGACAAAACAACCTAATGTTATAGGGTATTTTTTTATTGTTTTAAAATAGACACACTAAATAAAATAAAGTAAGTGTTCGCAAGTTTCGACAAAATATGACACAGAATGACCACTTTTACTAGCATTTCATAGGTTGTTATAGATTTGCGGGAAATAACAGGAGATTATCGTCTATTGTAAATACATTATATGGTATCTGAAAACTTTACATTTTATTATATAAGGAATACAATAATCTTACAAGTTTTAAATAGCTCCGTAAAATAAGTAAGAGAGGAATACATTGTTAAACGGAAAAGTGAAAAGCTGGATTTCTCCAGCTTCCCCCACAGTTCACAATCTGTCTCATCCAGCAAGAAGTGGCAGAACTGCGAACAAGGGTAATTTTATCACTTTTCCTCAATCTTGTAAACCACTATAAAAATTATGAGGAAGGTGTATTTTGAATGGCAGAAAATACTAAAGAAAAAGCATGGGAAGAATCTGTTAAAAGATTTGCTTCAGTTTATAAAAAAGCTGAAGAATTAGGAATTGATCCTCAAATAGTTGACGAATTGGTTGTCGAAGTTTTCAAAATTGAAATTATAAATAAAAGAGTATCTAAAAAAGAGGCTTAAGGCTTCTTTTTTTTAACATCAATTTGTTAGTAATTTGTTAGTAATTTGTTAGTAACGCCCCCAATTTATTTCAATTTAAATCAACTTTCAAGCAAATATGTGCTATAAAATAAGAAATTAAAAGGACTTAACAAACCATTGCGGCAGTTAAGTCTTAATTGTTTTATAATGGTCTGGGTGACAAGATTTGAACTTGCGACCTCTTGAACCCCATTCAAGCGCGCTACCATCTGCGCCACACCCAGATTTGACAAATACAAATATAACATATCGCAAAACTATTTTCAATAGTTTTATATGCCAACAAGTCAAAAATCATTCATAGTAGCACAAAAAACTAGGAGTACAGCACTATTTTTCATCATAATCAATAAAATATACAACTTTTGAAGGATTAAAAAATTAAATGGAGAAATATATAAAGTAGTCCATGTTACCATAATGGATATAGTGAGGCGTGGTGAAAGTGGCGAAGAAAAAGAAAAAAACTAGGAGCTCTATCAGACTAATTACAATACTTTTTACAGTAGTAATCATTTCATATATCGTAAGATACTTATGGTTTAAAATAGATACTGAGATGGTAAAATATGATACTATGGAAGAAACAGTTGCTACGCAGGGTGTCCTAATAAAAAATGAGTGGACTACTGCACTGCCGCAAGACACAGCGGCTGATTATAAAGTTAATGATGGAGAAAGAGTATCTATTGGTAAGAAAATACTTGAAATAGCCAAAAGCAATGGTGCAGATGAAGATATCTCGCTGAAGATAAATAAGTTAAATGAAAGAATAGAAGAAATTAAAGCAAATGAAGCTGATAACAACTTTTTTGCACAAGATAAGCAGAAAATCGATACCAACATAGCAAGTGACCTAAAAGAGTTACAGAATGTCGCAAAGTCAGGAGACTTCTCCAAGTTGGAGACTGCAAAAAACGATTTGTCTGCTAATGTATATAAGAAGTCTCTTATATATGGAACAGAAAGCTTTAGTGGTCAAAACTATGAACAGCTTATGAAAGAAAAAACAACACTAGAGCAATTACTGAAAAACAATTTAAATGTTG
Organism: uncultured Clostridia bacterium; assembly: GCA_942492835.1. Lineage (GTDB taxonomy): Bacteria > Bacillota > Clostridia > Lutisporales > Lutisporaceae > GWB2-37-7. Next base: position 3,899,163 of record OW818645.1, read on the forward strand.
TATATGCAAAAATCAGTGGATTGGTAAGCTATGAGTTGGATGGTTATGAGGAAGTCCTTAAACCGGAAGGTGTGGAAGCTCTCAAACTTTCTAACATACAAGAGATAATAAATTCGCATAATTCCAAGCAAAAGAAGAAGGATGAAGTAAAGCGATATGGAGTAAAGGTTGTAGATAACTTTGAGTGGTATGTTGCAGCTGTTATCCCAAAAGGAATTTTGACAGAGGATTGCATAGGCAAAACAATAAAGGTTAGATTCAAGGATTTGGGGGGCACTGTAGTAAGTGGTACTATAAAGCATTTTGATATAGGCGACGAGCAGAACAGCTTGGTAGTGATTCGGACTACTGAGCAGGTTAATGGTTTCCACAATACTAGAGTTAGTAACTTAGAAATAATCACAAAACATGGTGAAGGCTTGATAATACCCACTAAGACTATAGTTGAAAAAGATGGACTTAAAGGTATATATATAGAAAGAAATGGAATGGCAAAGTTTGTACCTATAAATGAAATAATAAAAAACGAGCAAGAGACATTGGTACAAAATCTTAAAAAGGATGACAAAGGCTATAACAGCAAAAATTTTGTATTAAAACCCTATGATAGGGTTATAACAACAGTAAATAAAATAAAACAGGATCAAATGTTACCTGGATCATTCTAAAGGAGAGAGGACCTTGGAAAGTATAAAGAACAATATCTCTGCGATAAGAGAAGAAATTGAAAAAAGTTGTCTTAAGTCTGGAAGAAATTCTGATGAAATAACTATTATAGCTGTTACAAAAACAATTGATACAGAAAGAATCAACTATGCAGTTGACTGTGGAATGTTAAACCTTGGAGAAAATAAAGTTCAAGAGGTAATGGACAAATACGATGCAGTTGATAAAAATGTAAAATGGAACCTAATAGGGCATTTACAGACCAATAAGGTTAAATATATAATAGATAAGGTAGAACTTATCCATTCTGTGGACAGCATAAAGCTTGCAGAGGAAATAAGTAAAAGAGCCGAGAAAAACAATTTAATAAAGGATGTGTTAGTACAAATAAACATAGCAATGGAAGAAACAAAGTTTGGAATAAATATTGAAGAAGCAGTTGATTTTGTGAAAAGCATTTCTGTATTTGGTAATATACGGATTAAAGGTTTGATGACAATTGCACCTTATTATGAAGATACAAATATGGTAAGGCCTATATTTAGACAGCTTAAAGAAAAGTTTGATGAATTGGCTAAAATGAACATTCCAAACACTGAAATGAAATATCTTTCCATGGGTATGAGTAATGATTATAATATAGCCATAGAGGAAGGTGCAAATATGGTAAGGGTAGGAACAGCTATATTTGGTAAACGCAATTATAATAAATAGAATTAATAGAAATGTAAATTGGGGGTATTGTAATGAGTTCAGGTTTTTTCAATAAAGTGTTATATTTTATGGGAATAGGCGATAATATTGATGACGAGCAAGATGAGCAAGACGATGTAGTAACTGTAAGGCCTCAAATTGAGCCTGTTACATCACTAAAGAAAAATAATGTAGTAAATCTTCATAATGCTTCGGTACCAATGAAGGTTGTTGTTTCTGAACCAACAAACTATGATGAGGTTCAAGACATATGTAATAATCTAAAAAGCAAAAAGCCGATTATAATAAACTTTGAAAACATAGATAAAGATGTAGCAAGAAGAATGGTTGACTTTATAAGCGGAGCAGTATTTGCATTGGACGGAACTATTCAGAAGGTTTCAAACGGTATAGTGGTAGTAGCACCATCAAATGTTGACATACTAGGGGATCTAAAGAATGGTATCGGTAAGGATGATTTTGATCTTGAAGGAATTTTTAGCTGGCTAAAATAATTCATAATGATGAAAGAGTGAGAGTGATAAAATGTATTTTTTATTAACAAAGGCAGTATCCGTTTTTTTCCAGGTAGTAAATTTTTTGCTACTTATCAGAGTAGTTTTATCTTTGATTAAATTTAATAATGATAACAGATATGTAGTTATGCTATATAGTTTGACAGAGCCTATACTAGAGCCATTTAGAAAGCTTACTAGAAAGTTTGGTGCAAATCAAATGGTTGACTGGTCACCGCTTATAGCTATGCTATTTATGCAATATATCGCACAACCTCTTATTTATGCTTTAATTAGGTTGTTTTTTTAGAAGAGGTATATAATTGGATAAAAGTTATATAAAAGAAAAATATACAGACTATGATCAGCGCTTGCTGGTCAATAAAATACTGGATATAGTAGAATACTGTAAGAAGAATTTTACTTATAAAGCTACCAGCTTTTTAGATCCCATGCAACAGAAGATTGCAGAGGATTTGCTTGATTGCGAAAGTGATATAGAGTATCAGTTTGAGGGTGGAATAGAAAACAGTGAAAGAAAGTTATGTATAATATATCATGAGGATATTGATTTAGAGCAATTGGAAACCATGTATGAGATATTAGAAATCTCATGGTATAGTAAAGGCTCAAAAAAACCAACTCACCGAGATTTTCTAGGAAGTCTTATGGGTAGCGGTATAAAGAGAGAAACCATAGGAGATATTTTGCTTCAGGAGGAAATGGCATATGTAGTTTGCACTAAGGAAATATCAGATTATATATTGTATAACATTGATAAAGTAGGAAGTGTACCTGTAAAGCTAAAAATTGCAGAGAATATAAATGTAACTGAAGAGAATGAAAAAGTATTAAATGTTACCGTTGCTTCCTTAAGACTTGACAGCATTATAAGTGCTGGTTTTAGAATTTCTAGGACAAAGGCTGCGGAGCTTATAAAATCCGGAAAGGTACGGATAAACTGGGAAGAAAAAGAGCTAACCTCAAAAAGTATTAAACAAGGTGATGTTATTTCCATAAGGGGTAAAGGCAGAATAGTACTTGATGAAGTAACAGGAAACACAAAAAAGGATAGAACTAAAATTACTATAAAAAAGTATGTTTAAGGGAGGTTGAAATTATGTTGACTCCAATGGAGATACACAATAAAGAATTTAAAAAGGCTATGAGAGGCTATAAAGAAGAAGAGGTAGATGAATTTTTAGATAAGGTAGTAACTGACTTTGAAAGATTATACAGAGAAAACGGTGAGTTGAAGGACAAAATAGGCATAGTTAATGAGAGAGTTGACAACTATTCCTTAATGGAAAAAACATTACAAAGCACTCTAATCGTTGCACAGACTACAGCTGAAGATGTTGTATCAAACGCAAGAAGTAAGTCAGAGGTAATAATCAGAGAAGCTGAAGAACAAGCAAAAAGAATTATAGAAGAAGCAAACAATAGTGTTATAGATATACATAGAGAGTATGAAAACCTCAAGAAAGATGTTCAAATATTTAAAACAAGATTTAGAACATTACTAGAATCTGAGTTAGAAGCGCTAAATGTTACTGTAGACAAATTATAAAAGTCTTCATTTTATATAGTACAATGTTTTCTAGATATGCGCGAGGGTAGTATATAATTTAATAATGAATATTTTTATATGAATATTAAGAAAATAACATTATGGAGAATCTTCATGGTGTTATTTTTTTTACTTCAGGAGGATGACTTATGAATAAGAAAGAAACTGAAGTTAAGGAGCTGGAGAACAGACTTGATAAAATTGCACTGATGCTTGAAAAGGCAAAACTAGGCGATTATGTCACTATGATGTCGAAACCAAAGTCTATGATATTTGGAAATTTCATTGCGGGATTAGCAAGGGGCTTTGGAAGTGCTATAGGTTTTACCTTGCTTGGTGCTATATTGATTTATTTTCTAAGGCAGTCAGTGTTTTTGAATATACCTATAATTGGTAACTTCATTGCAGAAATAGTAAAGATTGTTCAAGATCATTTATAAAGCATAATAAGGAGCTGATATTTTGGATAAGAATAAGCTGATGCATTTTAAAGATTTATTAAATGAAGAAAAAAAGGAAAGGGAAACTTCACTTTTTTCTGATACGTTAGGGATGGATGTATCTATAAGGGATGCAACTAGTGAGCTATCCTCCTATGATAATCATCCAGGAGATTTAGGAACTGAAACCTATGAGGCTGAGAAGAACTTCTCGTTTAGGACAAATGATAAATATATGATAAGTGAAATAGATGTTGCTTTAGACAAAATTCATAAGGGAAGCTATGGAGAGTGTGAGGCATGTCATAAGTCTATAGAAGAAGACAGACTGGAAATTGTACCTCATGCAAGATTTTGTATAGAGTGTGAAAATAATTATGAGCAAAAAGTAAATGATGAAGAAAAAGGCAGACCTATAGAAGAACAGGTAACGCTCCCTCCACTTCAGTTTTCCTTTAGAGATAATACTATATATGATGAAGTAGGCTTTGACGGTGAAGATACTTGGCAAGCTCTAAATGAATATAACGTAATAACGTCAGATAATGACTTTGACCACGAAGATAACTTGGGATATGTAGAGGATGTAGACCAGATTAGCAACTCCAGCTATAAGAAGCAAATTTAATAGGTATGCAGTGCATGCATATTTTATTGTGAAGGGATGACACACAGATCATCCCCTACTTTATTTTTAAATGTATTTTGTTGTATTATTTTTTGTATATTATGTTATAATTTATTAGTAAAGTTTTCATTGATTCAAAGGAAATACTCAAGGGGGAATAATAGTGTATTCTATTTTAATAATTGTAGCAATTATAGCAGTTGATCAATTATCAAAGAGTTTTGCAGTAACTAATTTAATGAATCAAGCAAGCATCACTTTAATAGAGAGATTTTTAAGCTTTACTTATGTGGAGAATGGTGGAATGGCTTTTGGATTGTTAAAGAATCAAAGGTTATTCTTTATTATTTCTACATCAATAATAGCAATTGTTATATTATACTTCGTATTTAAGATGTATAAGAAGCATAGGTTTGCAGCAATTTGTCTTTCTATGATATTTGGTGGTGCAATTGGCAATCTAATTGACAGAATAAGACTTGGATATGTAATAGATTTTATACATTTTAGATTTTTTCCGCCTGTTTTCAACATAGCGGATTCTGCTGTGGTGCTAGGAGCTATAGGCTTAAGCATAGCAATACTTTTTACTAAGGAAACATAATTTAAAGAGGATAAATAATGGAGAATTTGATTTTTAACATAGAAGAGCAAAAGGTTGGAATGCGTCTGGATGCCTTTTTATCAGACAGTATAGAAGGACAATCACGCTCATATATCCAAAAGCTTATTGAGCAGAATGCGATATTAGTCAATGAAAAAGAGATTAAATCCAATTATAAGCTGAGAAAGAATGATTGTATAAAAGTCCAGATACCTGATCCTGTGCCACTTGATGTAAAGGCAGAAAATATTGATTTAAGCATTGTTTATGAGGATGAGGATATAATAGTCATAAACAAGCCCCAAGGCATGGTGGTTCATCCTGCACATGGAAATTATACAGGGACTATAGTCAATGCTTTGTTAAGCCACTGTGATAATCTATCTGGCATTAATGGAGTTATGAGACCTGGTATAGTACATAGAATTGATAAGGATACCTCAGGTATTATTGTAATTGCAAAGAATAATGAAGCTCATTCCTCACTGTCAGAGCAGTTGAAGGAGCACAGTATCAACAGATGCTACAATGCACTTTTAGAGGGTAGAGTTAAGAATAATACAGGTATTATAGAAACTCTAATAGGAAGGAATCCTAACAACAGAAAAAAAATGGCAGTAGTAACGCGAAACGGTAAAAGAGCAGTTACGCACTATAAGGTGCTGGAGAGCTTTGACAGCTTTACATTTATCGAGGCTCAGCTTGAAACTGGAAGAACTCATCAAATCAGGGTACATATGGCATCAATCGGTCATCCTGTTGTAGGAGATCTCGTATATGGATATAAGAAACAGCGTTTTGAGACAAAAGGCCAGCTATTACACGCTAGGATATTAGGCTTTGTTCATCCTCGTACAGGAGAATACATGGAATTTGAAGCACCCTTGCCTGATTATTTTGAGATAATTTTAGATAAGCTTAGGAAATAATAACTATTTACAATACATGTAACATATGGTACAATCAAATATAATAAACCTTTAATCTAGCCCTGTGAGGTCGGAAAGGTATATAGAATGGAATATTTCTATACCTATACCTGCCTTTGGCAGTTATTTTTTTTATCTAAGGAGGTACTATGATGAAGTTAAAAACCGAAATAATGGATGAAAAAGCGTTAGACAGGGCAATGACAAGAATAGCACATGAAATAATTGAGAAAAATAAAGGAATTGAGGATATAGCTCTTATTGGGGTACACACTAGAGGCGTCCCTTTAGCTCATCGTTTGGCAGATAAGATAAATAGCATAGAAGGAGTACTGCTCCCAGTTGGTATTATAGATATTACAAGTTATAGAGATGATAAGATAAAGGAAGTAAATAGCAATAATATATTGCAGAATTTAAATTTCTGCATAGCCAACAAAAAGATAATATTAGTTGATGATGTTCTATATACAGGCAGGTCTGTAAGAGCTGCATTAGATGCCATTATCGATATGGGCAGACCCAAAAGCATTCAGCTTGCTGTATTAGTAGATAGAGGGCATAGAGAGCTTCCTATAAGGGCAGACTTTGTAGGAAAGAATGTGCCAACATCAAAGAATGAAATAGTGGTTGTAATGGTAAAAGAAATAGATAATAAGGACGGAGTGTCCATTGCAGAAGAAGAGTAGTATTAGCTACTCTGTTTTTTTGTGAAAAGGAGGTAATATAATATGAAAATGCTTATCAAAAATGCTCATGTAGTAGATGCCATAGATGATTACACGACTTTGTGCGATGTTTTTATCAAGGATGGAAATGTGGAGGACATAGGGGAAGGGCTTTCCTATGAAGCAGATCAAATTATTGATGCTGATGGATTGACCTTAATGCCTGGATTTGTGGATATGCACTGTCATTTAAGACAACCGGGTTTTCAGCACAAGGAGACAGTAGCATCAGGCTCTAAGGCGGCTGCAAGGGGTGGGTATACTACAATTTGCTGTATGCCAAATACAAAGCCAGTAATTGACAATCAAGAGAGCTTATCGATGCTTATGGATATAATAAAAGAAGATGCTGCTATCAATGTGCTGCCTATAGCGGCTATTTCTATAAATCAGAAAAGTGAATGTCTTACTGATATGGTTAAGCTTAAGTCTCTTGGGGCAGTAGCTTTCTCCGATGATGGTCAGCCTGTTTCAAATAACAATTTGATGCTTTCAGCCTTACAAGCAGCAAAAGAACATGGGTTATTGCTAATTGATCATTGTGAGGATAAAAGTTTGGTAAAAGGCGGAGTAATAAATCTTGGCAAAAAGTCAGAAGAGCTAGGACTTCTGGGAATTTCTAACCTGTCAGAGGAACAGCCTATAGAAAGAGATGCAATGCTTGCAAAAGAAGCAGGATATAGGATACATATAGCTCATGTAAGCACAGAAGGCTCAGCAGAAATAATAAGAAGGGCTAAGGCACAAGGTACAAAAGTAACCTGTGAGGTAACTCCGCATCATTTAGCTTTAAGCGAAGATATAATAAAGTTGGACTATACAGACTGTAAAGTAAATCCTCCACTTAGAACTAAAAAGGATATAGAAGCCCTGAAGCTTGCCTTAAAGGATGGAACGATTGATGCAATTGCTACAGATCATGCTCCTCATCATAAGGATGAGAAGGGGAATGATTTTTACAAGGCTCCGTTTGGTATATCTGGCATAGAGACATCATTTTCTGTGTGCTATACGGAACTGGTGGAGACTGGACTGTTAAGTCTTAAAGAATTGTCAGCTAAGATGAGTCAAAATCCCAGCAGGATATTGGGTATAAATAAAGGTAGGCTTGCAGTAGGTGAAACAGCCGATATTACAATTGTTGATTTAAACAAAGCTGTGACTATAAACAAAAATGATTTTTACTCAAAAGGCAAAAATACACCTTTTCATGGAAGAAGCTATAAGGGAGAGGTTGTATATACAATAGTTAATGGCAAAATAATATATAAAAGGGAGGAAAAATAATGATAGTAGAAAGACTAATTGAACAAGTTATTAAGTGTGAGAATCATACGGTGGTAGGTCTAGATCCTAGGTTTGATTATGTGCCTGAATATATTAGAGAAGAAGCTATGTCAAAGCATAATGACTATTCAGAGGGTGTTGCAGAAGCCTTTTTCTTGTACAATAAGGAGATTATTGACAACATATATGACATTGTACCTGCTGTAAAGCCACAGATAGCCTTTTATGAGCAATATGGAATAGCAGGCTTAAATAGCTTTAAGCAAACCTGTGACTATGCAAGCTCAAAGGGCTTGGTAGTTATAGGAGATGTAAAAAGAGGGGATATAGGCAGCACTGCCGAGGCTTACTCAGAGGCATATTTAGGTAATAAGGAATATTCTCTAAACACAGATTTTATAACAGTGAACCCATACCTTGGAACTGACTCATTGGAGCCTTTTATAAAGAACTGCAATGAAAATGAAAAGGGTGTATTCATATTAGTAAAAACCTCAAACAAATCCTCTGGTGAGTTACAGGATTTAGTATGCAATGGCAAGACAATATATGAGCATGTAGCTGATATTGTAGTAAGATTAGGCGAAGATTATGTTGGAGACAAGGGATATAATTTTGTAGGTGCAGTTGTAGGTGCTACTTATAAAGAAGAGGCAGCAAAGCTTAGAAAGCTTATGAAAAACACTTATTTCCTTGTACCAGGCTATGGTGCCCAAGGAGGCACAGCAGAGGATGTAGTAGCTTGCTTTAATGATGATGGCTTAGGAGCTATAGTGAATTCCTCTAGGGGTATAATAGCTGCGTACAAATCTAAGGATTATTCAGACAAGTTTAGCGATAAAGAGTTTGGGTTAGCTTCAAGGGAAGCGGCAATAAATATGCGAAATGCTATAAACAAAGAATTAGAAAAGAATAAGAAAATTGCATGGTAGGTGTTAAAATGTTTAATGAAAAATGTGAAGTATTACAGAATAAGAAATTAGCATCAAATGTCTATGAAATGATATTAAAGACTGATAAAATTGCAAAAGAAGCTATGCCTGGTCAGTTTATTCATATAAAGATAAACGCTGGACTGTATCCTTTGCTAAGAAGACCAATAAGCATAAATAGAACAGATAAAGAGAAAGACACAGTAACAATAGTTTATCAAGTAATAGGACAAGGGACAGAAGAAATGTCAGAAATACAGAAAGGAACCATCCTCGATATAATGGGCCCTATGGGAAAAGGCTTCCCTATATTTGATGGAAAGAGGTGTGCAGTGGTAGGCGGTGGCATGGGTACTGCACCTTTGCTGGAGCTGGCAAATGGTTTACAACATTGCGATGCATATCTTGGTTTTAGAGACGAGGTATATAAGCTTGCGGAATATCAAGCTATCTGCAATAAGGTAGATATAGCTACTGAGGATGGAAGTCTTGGATATAAGGGCTATGTAACTAGTCTGCTAGAAAAAAATATAAATAGCTATGATATAGTGTATACTTGCGGCCCAAAGGTTATGATGAAAATAGTAGCTGATATATGTAACAAAAATAATGTTGAGTGCTATGTTTCATTAGAAGAGAGAATGGCTTGTGGTATAGGCGCCTGTCTTGTATGTGCCTGCAAGGTAAAGGGAGAGGATGCAGAGTGGCATCATAAAAAGGTATGTAAGGATGGACCTGTTTTCAATGCTAAGGAGGTATCTTTTGATGCTTAACATGGAAGTAAATATTGGTGGTCTAAGACTTAAGAATCCTATGATGACTGCTTCTGGTACTTATGGTTTTGGGAAGGAATATGGAGAATTTTATGACTTAAGTAAATTGGGAGCAGTAGTAGCAAAAGGGCTCACATTAAAGCCAAGAGAGGGAAACAAAGCTCCTAGAATAGCAGAAACGCCAGCTGGAATATTAAACAGCGTAGGGCTTCAAAACCCAGGCGTAGAAATGTTTTTAGAGCAGGAGCTGCCATTTCTAAGAAAATATGATACTGCTGTAATAGCAAATATTGCAGGCAACACTGTTGATGAATATTGTGAAATGGCAGAAAGGCTTGGTAAGCAGGTTGATGCTATTGAGCTAAATATTTCATGCCCTAACGTAAAGGAAGGCGGAGTAGCATTTGGAACAAAGTGTGAATCTGTTTACAATATCACCAAAAGTGTAAAGTCATACTGCAAAGTGCCGCTAATTGTGAAGCTATCTCCAAATGTCACAGACATTAAGGAAATTGCACTAGCGGCAGAAGAAGCTGGTGCAGATAGCATATCCTTAATAAATACGCTTCTTGGTATGGCTATTGATATAAACACTAGAAAGCCAATTATGGCAAATGTAGTTGGTGGTCTATCTGGCCCTGCGGTTAAGCCTGTAGCGGTAAGAATGGTATGGCAGGTTGCACAAGCAGTAAAGATACCTGTAATTGGCATGGGTGGCATAAGCAGCTGGCAGGATGCAGTGGAATTCATATTAGCTGGTGCAACTGCGGTAGCAATAGGTACATATAACTTTGTAAATCCTTTTGCACCTATAGAAATTCTACAAGGCTTAGAGCAATACATGGGGAAAAACGGTTTCAATAGCCTAGAAGACTTCAGAGGAAAAGTAATCCTATAATTTTAATATGTGCATTGGTCATCCAAAAAACAATAAGTCCGTTGAAATAATTAAAATTCAACGGACTTTTTATTAATTAATTTTCGTTAGTTTTAAAATATCTTCTTCATTAGGATCGATATATACTGTTCTATTACTCTCATATATAACCATGCCAGGCTTTGCACCGTTTGGCTTCTTTACATTCCTTTTTGGAGTATAGTCTACAGACACCTTGGAAGATAATTTTCCTTTACTATAGTATGCTGCTAGATTAGCAGCTTCTGATAAGGTGACATCATCCATTTGCTTGCCATTTGTTTTTACTATAACATGGGAGCCTGGAATGTCTTTGGTATGCAGCCATAAGTCATTTGGCAATGCAAGTTTAATTGTAAGGTAGTCATTTTGTACGTTATTCTTTCCTACATAAATATCAAAGCCTGTAGAGGATACAAAATGCATAGGCTTTGAGGGAGCGACAACTTTATTTTTGCCCTTGATTTCCTTCTTTTTCTTTATGTAGCCTTGATCTGCAAGTTCTTTTCTTATTTCATTTATCTCCAATTCCTCAGTACACTTTTCTAAATTATCTGCTTGATTCTCAAGGTAAAGTGTTTCTTGCTCATTTTCATTTAACTGTTTTTCTATGGAGATAAGAGCTGACTTTGATTTGTTGTATTTTTTATAGTATCTTTGAGCATTTGCTGTAGCAGCAAGCTGAGAATCCATAGAAATATCAACGTATTCATCGCTCTCACTGAAATAGTTAAGAAGCTTTATCTTATCGACACCTTTTTCTATCTGATAGAGATTGGACATAATCAAATCCCCATAAAGCTTGTATATCTCAGCCTTGTGTGCTTTTGTAAGCTCATCTTTTAATATTTCAAGCTTTTTGTAGCATCTATCCAGTCTATTGTTAATTATCTTTTGTATATCTACATATTTTTGCTTTATCCTATCCTTGTTGTCCTTAACTAAATAGAATTTTTCTATTGCTTCACTAATACTTAGTATATAATCCTTATCAAGATGACTATACATCTTAAGGTCAAGGCAGAAGAAGTCTTTTGGCTTCTTTTCTTCAAAAATAATATTGGGTTTATATTGATGTTCTTTGATTTTAGCGGAATATTGAATTATAGCCTTGTGTAAGACTTGTCTATTGGCATCGCTTAGTCTACTGATATCTGTATCAAACTCTATTGAAGCATAGGCACATATCTCCTTGGCTACTACAGGGCTGATACCATTTAGAACCTTCATAAGGAATTTATCAGCCTTTATGCTGTCCTGTTGAAGCTCCACACATTTTATAAATTCTTCATAGGAGACGCTTAGAGGACTAAGCTTTGTTGCATTGTTTTCTGCTCCAGTAGGAGGATAATTGTATTGCCTGCCTGGCAGAACCTCACGAACACTGCTTATTTCGAAGCTAACTCTCTTTATACTGTCTATTATTTTGTTTGAATCTTTATCTACAAAAATTATATTACTATGTCTGCCCATTATTTCGATTATAAGCATTTTACTTGTACTATAACCTAGCTCATCAAGACATTCTATAGAAATCTCAATAATCCGCTCAAATTCTGGCTGATGTATCGAGATTATTTTTCCGCCCAAAAGATGCTTTCTAAGAAGCATGCAGAAGGAAGGAGCAGTCATTGGATTGGATTTATTTTCTGTTGTCAGATGAAGTCTTGGATAGATTGGACTGGCACTTAAAAGAAGCTTAAGATTTTCTCTATTGCCTCTGATACCTAATATCAACTCATCCTTTTCAGGTTGATATATTTTATCTATTTTACCGTTTAATATCTTCTGATCGAGCTCATATATAACACTATTTATAACTGAACCATCAAATGGCATAATAACACCTCCATAAAAGCTTTTGTACATTGCTAGTATATCACTTAAAACCTGCTTTTTCACTAAGAAAGCTTAATTATATCAATACTGTAAATAATAATTGTATTAAAACATTAAAATTAGGACTATAGAACATACGTGATAATTAATTCCAGCATCTATGTGTTTAGTATGTATAAATTATGTTATAATAAAGTAATAAATATACTATATATATCGCACTAAACAAATTATATTGATTTGCGTAAAATATATTTTTTAGAACTAAGTTATTGTTTTGATAGGAGATTTTTTATGAAGTTTTGGAAATATCATGGTTTGGGTAATGATTTCATAATTATTAATAATCTTGATAACAGCATATTACTGGATAATAAGACAATTGAGACAATGTGCCACAGGCGCTTTGGTATAGGAGCTGATGGAGTGGTGCAGGTGGAGAAAAGTAATATTGCGGATGTAAGGATGATAATATATAATTCAGATGGAAGCAGACCAGAAATGTGTGGTAATGCCATACGCTGCTTCGCTAAGCATGTGTTTGAGCAAGGCATTGTAAAAGGGAAACAAATAGCGGTACAAACAGATGCTGGAATAATGAATATTGGTATTAATGTAGAAAAGGATAAAGTAGTGTCAGCGATAGTAAACATGGGTAAACCAGACTTTGACGCCAGTAAGCTTACATCAAATCCTACTAAGCCACAGCTTATTAATGAAGCTATAAAGGTTTACGATGAGACAATAAATATAACAAGCTTGACTATGGGAGTACCTCATACAGTAGTTTTTACAAACCATTTAGAGGATGAATATATACAGCATTATGGTAAACTAATTGAGAATCACTATATGTTTCCGAATAAAACAAATGTAAACTTTGTCAAGGTAGTTGACTATAACAACATAATAATTCGGACATGGGAAAGAGGTGCAGGATACACCTTCGCTTGCGGCACAGGAGCTTGCGCTTGCGTAGCAGCAGGGGTAGCACAAAATTTAATTCATGATAAGGTTAAGGTTCAGCTGCGCGGTGGAGACTTGATTGTACATTGGAGAGACAAACAGGATATATATATGGAGGGACCCGCAGTAGAAGTATATGAGGGAATTTTTAAAAACTAAATCTTTTTCTCAGCATATATGTTAAAATAATATTCTTAACACTTGTTTTTATTGGTAAAATTAATTACAATAGTATAGAAATATCTGTATTAATGTTGGATAACAAGTAAATAATCATACAATAATGACCAACAGCCGAAACATTGGAAGGATGATACATATGATAAAAAGCATGACAGGCTTCGGTAGAGGTGAAGCAACAAGAAATAATATCACAGTTACAGTAGATGTTAAATCTGTAAATCATAGATATAGTGATATATCAGTTCGGATGCCAAGAGCAGTTCAAGCCTTAGAGCAAAAGGTTAGAGAGTATGTAAGCTCAAAGCTTAACAGAGGTAAAATAGATATATATATTAACTATGATTCCTTTGGTCAGGATACTAAAGTAAAGCTTGATACTAATCTGGCAGCAGCTTATGTAGACTCGCTAAATGTACTAAAAGAACAATTTGGGATAAAGGATGAGATTTCACTTTCACTGCTTACAAAGTTTTCAGATATTCTAAAGATAGATACAGAAGAGCAGGATGTTGATTTCTTGTGGTCTATTTTATCAGAAGCACTGGAAAAAGCTGTTTCTTCGCTTGTCGATATGAGAAGCGGAGAGGGAGAAAGACTTCATAAGGATATGCTTTTAAAGCTGGATGACATAAAAAATATATTATCAGATATCAAAGAAATGTCAGCTGGCTTAGCAGATGAATATAAAGAAAAGCTATTTGAGAAAATAAAAGAACTTACAAAAGATATAAAGCCGGATGAAAACAGGATCTTGACAGAGGTTGCAATATTTGCTGACAAAGCTGGTATTGATGAAGAAATAGTAAGACTTGGCAGCCATCTTGAAGAATTCAAGAAGACTCTAAATATAAAAACTCCTATAGGAAAAAAGCTAGACTTTATAGTTCAGGAAATGAATAGGGAAATCAATACAATAGGCTCAAAGTCTTCAAATTTAGATGTTGTAAATAATGTTATTTCGATTAAGACAGAAATTGAAAAGATTAGAGAACAGATACAGAATATAGAATAAAATATTAGGAGGTCAAAAGATGGGCATTAAATTGATAAACATAGGCTTTGGAAATATCGTTTCTGCCAATAGACTGGTAGCTATAGTTAGCCCGGAATCAGCACCAATAAAGAGAATTATACAGGAAGCAAGAGACAGGGGTATGCTAATTGATGCTACATATGGCAGAAGGACAAGAGCAGTAATAATTACTGATAGTGATCATGTAATATTGTCTGCTGTTCAACCTGAAACAGTGGCACATAGGCTCACTGATAAAGAGGACAGCAAGGATATTTCAGAAGATATGATAGAAGAATAGAAATTTTGGAGGGACAAATGAACAGCGGGCTACTAATTGTAATATCGGGACCATCTGGTTCAGGAAAGGGCACTGTGTGCAAGCAACTGTTATCTATGGAGATACCAGAAATTGAGCTATCTGTTTCCGCTACAACAAGAAAGCCAAGAATTGGAGAAGTGGAAGGAATAAGCTACTTTTTTAAATGCAAAGAAGAATTCAAAGAGATGATAAGTCAAAATGAATTTATTGAATATGCGCAGGTGTATGATAATTTTTATGGCACACCAAAAAGTCATGTAAAAGGTAAACTGGAAAAGGGTAAAGATGTAATACTTGAAATAGATATTCAAGGAGCTATGCAAGTAAAGAAAAATCATCCTGATGCTGTGTTTGTATTTATTATGCCTCCTTCCTTTGAGGAGCTTAAGCATAGGATAATATCCAGGGGTACAGAATCAGAACAGGATATACATAAAAGACTTCATGAAGCATATAGCGAAGTATGTTCATCAAGAAATTATGATTATATAGTAATAAATGATGATATGTATAAGGCTGCAGAGGATGTAAGAAGTATCATAATGGCAGAAAAATGTAAAATAAAAAGATGCAAAATCGATTACGATAGTTTTAAGGAGGAATAATATGATATATCCTACTTTAAGGTCCCTAATGAAAAAGGTAGACAGCAAATATACACTTGTTGTTGCAGTATCAAAAAGGGCAAGACAAATAGTTGACGGTCAACCAAAGCTTACTAAGACACCTTCAAATAAGCCTGTTACAGTGGCCGTAAATGAAATTTCAGAAGGTAAAATTGGATATGAGAGAAACTTTGACATCAATGAAGAGCAAAGGATAATTGGAAAATTAACAGAGCAAGTAGAACATGTAGAACAGGTAAACGATTAAAATGCTTAAAGGCAAAAATATATTATTGGGAGTAAGCGGAGGAATCGCAGCTTATAAGGCGTGTGAGCTTACCAGCAGACTAAAAAAATTAGATGCAAATGTAGATGTGATTATGACAAAATCAGCGACTGAATTTGTTACACCACTGACCTTTCAATCATTGTCTTTAAATCAGGTGGTAACAGATATGTTTGAAAAGCCGAAGTATTGGGAGATAGAACATATCTCACTGGCAAAAAAAGCTGATATAGTAGTAATTGCTCCTGCAACTGCAAACATAATAGGTAAATTGGCAAATGGCATAGCAGATGATATGTTGACTACTACTGTTATGGCAGCAAAAGCTATAAAGCTTATTGCACCTGCTATGAATACTAATATGTATGAAAATCCTGTAGTACAAAAGAATATAGAAACTCTAAAGCAGCTGGGCTACAAGTTTGTTGAACCTGGTGAAGGTAGACTTGCCTGTGGAGATATAGGCAAAGGGAAGCTGGCAGAACCAGAAATTATAGAGGAAGCTATAAAGGAGCTGCTGCTACCAAATAAAGATTTAGAGGGTAAGACAGTGCTAGTAACAGCAGGCCCTACCAGAGAAGCTATTGACCCTGTAAGGTTTATTACCAATTACTCAACGGGCAAAATGGGCTTTGCTATAGCAGAAAAAGCTGTAAGCAGAGGAGCTAAGGTATATTTGATATCAGGACCTTCCAATCTACCTACCCCTTTTGGAGTTGAGAGATATGATGTTGTATCTGCGAGAGATATGTATGATGTAGTTATGAAGCTTATGGAAAAAGCAGATATAATTATAAAAAGTGCAGCTGTAGCAGATTACAGACCTGCAGAAATTAGTAATGAAAAGATTAAGAAGTCAGAAGATGAGATGACTATTAAGCTACAGAGAAATCCTGACATACTACAGGAGCTTGGAAAAGTTAAGGGCAACAGGGTATTAATAGGCTTTGCTATGGAGACACAGAACCTTATAGAAAATGCAAAGGCAAAGGTACAGAAAAAAAATCTGGACTTTATAGTTGCCAATGATCTAAGAACTGAAGGTGCAGGCTTTGCAGGCGATACAAATATGGTAAAAATCATTGACAGACAAGGAAATATAGAAGAAGTACCTTTAATAAGAAAAAGCGAATTAGCTGATATAATATTAGATAAGGCTATAAGTGTGATCAGATAGGGAGGACGAAGGTCTTCCCTTTTGTTATGGAATATTATGCAATTTCCTACTACATTAAATCATCAAATTATGTTATAATATAGGAAATTATGTAATATAGGGAGAGGGACAAAATGAGTAAAAAAGTTTTTGCAATAATACTATGCATTATAATCATTTTATCTGTAGGCTGTCAGCCGAAAAATGAAGCTACAAAGGAAGATACTGCTAAAAATGAAGTCATAGTAGATACAACTTTTGATCAATTAGCAGCGCCACAAAAAGGAGAAACAATTGCCATTATACATACCAGTATGGGAGATATTAAAGTAAAATTCTTTGAAAAGGAAGCTCCCAAAACTGTTAAAAACTTTGTAACATTAGCAGAGAAGAACTATTATGACGGTTTGATCTTCCACAGAGTAATTGCAGATTTTATGATACAAGGCGGCGACCCTACAGGCACAGGAAATGGCGGAGAAAGCATATATGGGAAAACCTTTGAGGATGAATTTAATGTAAATCTTCGTAACTTTAGAGGTGCATTATCAATGGCAAATGCCGGTGCAAATACAAATGGGAGCCAGTTTTTTATAGTACAAAAGAAAGAAGTTAATGCTGAGAATCAAGAAAAAATGAAGATTAGTAATTTTCCTGAAGAGCTTCAAAAAAAATATATAGAATATGGCGGGACACCATGGTTAGATAACAGGCATACTGTATTTGGACAGGTTTTTGAGGGAATGGAAATAGTAGATAAGATATCGCAAGTTATGGTTGATGAGGATTCTAGACCCTTAGAGGAAGTAAAAATAACTGATATTGAAATCATAAAGTATTAATATTTACATATGGAGGTAGGTGTAAAAACTACCTCCATATGTTTTTTTGTGCTATAATCATAGAAGTACAAAAAGAAGGAGGCTGTTGCAATGTCACAATTATTCGCTGAAATAATTATCAACAATAAGTCAAAAGCAACTGATAAAATATTTCATTATGCAATACCAGACAGCCTTATAGATAAAGTAAAGCCTGGATGTAGAGCTATAGTTCCCTTTGGCGTATCAAACAAACATATGGAAGCTTATGTAATGGGTCTGACAGACCATGTAGATATACCAATTAAACGAATAAAAGAAATATGCAGTCTGATTGATGAGTATCCTCTAATTCCAAACAAAATGCTAAAGCTGGTTGAGTGGATGAAAGAGAAGTACATATGCTTTTATATAGATGCTATACAGACAGTAATCCCAACACCTATAAGAACCAAATCCACCAGTATAATTGAACTTGTAGAAGAAGACTATGAAATAAAAAAACAACAGCTTGCAAAAAATGAAAAGCTGCTCGATATTATAGAATACCTAGAGGATAATGACGGTAGCGCAAGCATTGCAGACTTGAAATCATACTTTAGCGATATTAAGCTGGAGTATTTTTTAAAAAAGCTTCAAGATTTAAAGCTAATAAATAAAAAACAAATTATTAAAAGTAAAATAGGCAAAAAAATTGATAAAATGTTATATATAAATCAAAACATAAATTCTGAGTTGAATAAAAATGCAGTTAAACAAAAGGAACTTTTAGATTACATAAAAAACAACCCAGGAGTTTCTATAACAAAGCTTAAAACAGTATATACAGGCTGTGATTCTTCAGTAAAGACCTTGATAAACAAGAATTATATAAATATTATTGAGAAAGAAGAGTACAGATACGGAGAATCGCGCATATACGAAGACAAAAGACCATTTCTTACAGATGCTCAATTGGATAGTATTGTACAAATAGAGAAGCACTTTAAGGAGAAGAAAAATGTATTGCTTCATGGTGTGACAGGAAGTGGCAAAACTGAGATATACTTAGATATTATAGAAAAATATATACAAAAAGATAAAGATTGTATTATACTTGTACCAGAAATTTCACTTACTCCTCAGATGATAACAAGATTCAAGGGCAGATTAGGAGATAAGGTGGCTGTATTGCATAGCGGACTTTCTGAGGGAGAAAAGTATGATGAATGGAGAAGGATAAAGACTGGTGAAGTAAAAGCGGTTGTAGGCGCAAGATCTGCGATATTTGCACCCTTTTCCAACTTAGGAATAATAATTATTGATGAAGAGCATGAAAATACATATAAATCGGAGATAAAACCCAAATATTTTACAAGAGAAGTTGCAGAAAAACGTTGTCAGCTAGAGGATGCAAGGCTTATAATGGGCTCCGCAACACCTTCTATAGAAAGCTACTATAGAGCGAAAACAGGAGAGCTAGGTCTTGTGGAATTGCCGGATAGAGTAAACGGTAAGGAAATGCCTAAGGTTTTTGTAGTTGATATGAGAGAAGAGCTAAAGCATGGCAATAAGACAATTTTCAGCAGGCTTCTTACAGAAGAAATATTACAGACTCTAAAGGATAACAACCAGATTATTTTATTTTTAAACAGAAGAGGACACTCAACCTTTGTATCTTGCAGAGATTGTGGTTTGGTTTTGAAATGCCCTAGATGCAGCATTTCTTTGACCTATCATTTAGATGAAGACAATCTAAGCTGTCATTACTGTGGGTTGCAGAAGCAAAATCCTAAAATATGTCCTAAATGTGGAAGCAAAAATATTAAGTATTTTGGAGTAGGTACACAGAAGCTGGAGAGGGAATTTCAAAAGAAATTCTGTATAAAGAATACTCTAAGAATGGATGCTGATACTACTAGATTTAAGAATTCCCATGAAAAAATACTTGATATTTTTAGAAGTGGTAAGTCTAAGGTGCTTTTAGGCACTCAGATGATATCCAAAGGCCTTGATTTTCCTAATGTAACCTTAGTTGGGGTTATTACTGCGGATACTAGTATTAATCTACCTGACTTTAGGTCAGCTGAAAGAACTTTCCAAATGATTGCGCAGGTGGCTGGCAGGTCAGGAAGAGGCAGCAAAGAAGGAAAGGTTGTAGTGCAGACTTATACTCCAGAGCATTACAGCATAAAATATGCCCAGGTACATGACTTCATTGGCTTTTACAATGAAGAGATAAAGCTTAGAAAAGAGCTTGCTTACCCACCTTTTACCCATATAGCCAATATTATAATCAGCGGCTTTGATGAGAATAAGATTATAAAAGCTGCCAATGAAATAGGGATATATATGGATGCTGAGATTAAGAGCTATCCTGAAATAGAAAAGCTGGGGCCTTCGACTGCTCCATTAGCTAAAATAAAAAGCAAATATAGATGGCAGATAATATTGAAGGCTAAAAGTGAACAGCTGATAAGAGA
Source organism: uncultured Clostridia bacterium (assembly GCA_942492835.1). GTDB lineage: Bacteria > Bacillota > Clostridia > Lutisporales > Lutisporaceae > GWB2-37-7. Next base: position 3,919,496 of record OW818645.1, read on the forward strand.
ACTTCTTTTAAAGCTGGTTAAATCAAAATATACAGATATGGATGGCGTTATCATAAGTGTTGATATAAACCCAAACAGTATGCTGTAAATATAATTGTAGAAACATATTACAATTACAATTGATGTATAATAAAGCATAGAACTAACTAAGTAAGGAGAGAGATTTGAATGGCAATAAGAAATATTAGACTAGAGGGCGATGAAATCCTAAGAAAAACATCAAAAAAGGTAGAGGTAATAGATGATAGAATAATAACACTCCTTGAAGATATGAAGGAAACTATGTATGGTGCAGATGGAGTTGGACTTGCAGCTCCACAGGTTGGGGTACTTAGAAGGGTTGTAGTAGTAGATGTTGGTGAAGGCTTGATAGAACTTATAAATCCTGTAATTGTTTTTGAAAGTGGAAAATGTATTGCAGAAGAGGGCTGCCTAAGCATTCCAGGAATCGACAGAGCTGTAGAAAGACCAAAGAAGGTTATTGTCAGAGCTATGAACAGAAATGGTGAAACCTTTGAAGTTACTGGATCAGATTTACTTGCCAGAGCGTTCTGTCATGAGGTGGATCATTTAAATGGTATTTTGTTTATAGATAAAGCTATACCACAAGAGAAACTAGAAAATAAATAAGGCTTATTTAGAAAGGGTGAACATAAGATGAAGATTGTATTTATGGGAACACCGGATTTTGCAGTGCCTTGTTTACAGGCTTTACTTGACAATGAATATGAGGTTATAGGAGTGGTAACTCAGCCTGACCGAGCAAAGGGTAGAGGTAACAAGGTGACACCAACCCCTGTAAAGGTTTTAGCAGAGAAACATGGTATACCTGTTTACCAGCCTGAGAAGGTTAAGACTCCTGAGTTTGTTGAGCTGCTAAGAACTATTGCACCTGAAGTTATAGTGGTGGTTGCCTTTGGTCAGCTATTATCACAGGCAATATTGGACATTCCACCTAAGGGTTGCATAAATGTTCATGGCTCTCTTTTGCCTAAATATAGAGGTGCAGGACCTATACAATGGAGTATAATAAACGGTGATAAAACTACTGGAGTTACAACCATGTATATGGACAAAGGGATGGATACAGGGGACATGATTCTAAAAAGAGAGTTTGAAATAGAAGAGATGGATACCTATAAGGACTTGCATGATAAAATGTCTTTGATAGGTGCAGATGCATTGATAGAGACCATGAAGCTTATTGAGCAGGATAAAGCATTAAGAACTCCGCAACCCCATGATGAGGCTACTTATGCTCCTATGCTTCTGAAAACTACAGGTAAAATTGATTGGTCAAAGCCTGTCAGAGAAATTTACAACCTAATAAGGGGAACTTATCCTTGGCCCAGTGCTTATAGTACATATATGGATAAGATTTTTAAAGTACTTGGCAGTGAGATTTATGAGGAAGAGACACAAAATAGCAGCTTTGGATTTATAACAGAAATAGGTAAGGATTATCTTCTGGTAAGCTGTGGAAAAGGCTCTATAAAGATACTTGAACTTCAGTTTGAGAATGAAAAAAGAATGGGTGTTGAAGCATACCTAAGAGGGCATAATATAGAAATTGGTAAAAAGCTAGGCTAGGAGGTTTTGATAAAGTGTTTGGATATGGATTTGACCCAACATACATAATATTAATACCTGCTTTGATATTTGCTGCCTATGCGCAAAGCAAGGTAAACTCAACATTTAATATATATTTAAAGGTTATAAACACCAAAGGCTATACTGGCTTACAGGCAGCTAGAACCATACTTGACAATCATGGATTACAAAATGTGCCTGTAGAATTGATAAGCGGTCATTTGACAGACCACTACGATCCTAGAAAACAAGTTTTGAGATTATCAAATGAGGTATACAATGGCAACTCTTTAGCATCGGTAGGAGTTGCAGCTCATGAATGTGGTCATGCTATACAGCATCAAGAGTCCTATACGCCACTAACTATCAGAAATACAATAGCACCAGTAGCTTCTTTTGGCTCACAAGCTGCTTGGGTTTTGGTAATTGCAGGAATACTGTTTGGATGGTCTGGACTGCTTGATTTGGGCATATTGTTCTTTGGAGCTGCAGTTGTTTTTCAAATTATTACACTGCCTGTGGAGTACAATGCAAGTAATAGAGCCATAGCCTTTCTTACAGATTATGATTTAGTACCGACCAATGAGATTGGTTCTGCTCGCAAGGTTTTAAGTGCAGCGGCTCTTACATACGTGGCAGCGACAATGATTGCTATTATGCAGTTGATAAGGCTGCTTTTTATAAGAGGAAGAAGAGATTAGCCTATAATAACATAAAAGCAAAGGAATGCACTATAATTATGCTGCATTCCTTTATATTAATATGAATAATAGTTTTATAAAAAGATGGAGTGTAAATCATGGAGAAGAATATAAATGCAAGAGAAACAGCATTACTAATAATTCAGAAGGTATTAAGAGAAAATGCCTATTCAAACATAGCTCTGAAAAAGGGTTTAGAGCAGAGTGATTTAAGTAGAGTAGACAAGGCTTTGGTTACTGAGATAGTTAACGGAACTTTAAAGAATTTGATAAAAATTGATTGGATAGCATCTCAGTTTATAAAAATAAGTCAAAATAAGCTGGATAAGCATATACAGGATATAATAAGAACAGGAATTTATCAGATAATATATCTGGATAGAATACCTGACTCAGCAGTATGCAATGAAGGCGTCAATCTAGCAAGAAAATACAGCAATGAGGGAGCAGTGAAATTTACTAATGGAGTCCTACGAAATATTAGTCGTTCAAAAATAAATATTAAGTATCCTGACAAGGTAAAAGAACCAGCAAAGTATCTTTCAATTTGCTACTCTCACCCAGAGTGGATAGTAGAGAAATGGTTGAATGATTATAGCTATGAATTTACAGAACAGCTACTTTCTGCAAATAATGAGGTGCCTCACTTCACTATAAGAACTAATAGACTAAAAACTGACAGAGAGAATCTGAAAAAGCTTTTGGAGCAGGAGGCGATAGAGTGTAGTGAAGGCGTATATAATCAAGAAGCTTTATATATAAAGGGTACATCTGCTATTGATGATAAACAGTCCTTTAAGGATGGCTTGTATCAAATACAGGATGAAAGCTCCATGCTGATAGGACATGTTTTGGCTCCTAAGTCAGGAGAGCTGATTATTGATGTTTGCAGTGCTCCAGGGGGTAAAACAACTCACGCAGCAGAGTTAATGAACAACAAAGGGACAATAATAGCGAGAGACATACATAAGCATAAGCTGGATTTGATATCGCAAAGCTGTAACAGATTAGGCATAGATATAGTCAAAACTCAGCTATTTAATGCAAAGGACTTAGATGAAACCTTAGTTAACAAGGCTGACAGAGTAATGGTGGATGCTCCTTGCAGTGGCTTTGGGGTAATGAGAAGAAAACCGGATTTAAGATGGAAAAAAAGTCCTGATAACTTTGAAGAGTTAAGCAAGCTACAACTTAATATACTAGAAACAGCATCAAAATATGTAAAATCTCAGGGTGTGCTTGTATACAGTACTTGCACTATAAACAGAAGTGAGAATATAGATGTAGTGAGTAAATTTTTGGATAGTAACAATGATTTTTATCTTGAAGATTTGACGGAATTTTTACCTGAAAATCTTGAGACAAAGACCAAGGCTTTGGGCTATGTTGAAATATTTCCTAATATACATGGTATAGATGGTTTCTTTATCGCTAGGTTAAGGAGAAGGTAGGGGTATATATATGGCACAAAAGAGAAACATAAAGGATTATACATTAGAAGAACTTGAAGAATACATGAAACAAAGAAGTCTTCCTAAGTTTAGAGCAGGTCAAATTTTTGAATGGATATATAAGGATGTACAAAGCTTTGAGCAGATGACCAATCTGCCAAAGGATATGCTTAGCAAGCTTGAAGAAGAACTATATATAGGCAAAGCTGAGATAGAGGTAAAACAAGTATCAAAAGAAGATGGTACTCGCAAGTATCTTCTTAAGCTTAATGATGAAAATGCAGTTGAGTGCGTACTGATGGAGTATAGCTATGGTAAAACTATTTGCATATCTACTCAAGTGGGTTGTAGAATGAATTGTTCATTCTGTGCTTCTGGAATAGGAGGTCTTACTAGGCATTTAACCAGCGGAGAAATGCTGGAGGAGGTAATGGCTGTAAGTCGAGATATTGGTGAACGAGTTACAAATATTGTACTTATGGGAACTGGAGAACCATTTGATAACTATGAAGAGGTTATAAAATTTCTAAGAACTGTTAATAATCAAAAGGGTTTAAATATAGGCATGAGACATATAACAATTTCGACCTCGGGCTTGGTACCTAAGATTATAGCTTTTGCTGATTTACAGCTGCAATGTACATTGGCTATATCGCTTCATGCTTCCGACAACGAGACAAGGGATAAGCTTATGCCAGTAAATAGAAAGTATAAGATTGAAGAACTGATTGATGCTTGTAGATACTATATAAGTAAGACAAATAAAAGAGTTACCTTTGAGTATGCCTTAATTAAGGGAGTCAATGACAATGAGCAAAATGTTATACAGCTTGCAGGATTACTAAGGGGTATGCTTTGCCATGTAAATCTTATTCCAATCAATGAGGTAATAGAAAAAGGCTTTAGTAAATCGACAAAGATTGCCATCGATAGATTTCAAAGCATTTTAGAAAAAAATAGAATCGAAGCAACGGTAAGAAGAGAGCTAGGCAGCGACATAAATGCTGCATGTGGACAATTAAGACAGAGATATTCAGAAAAGGCGGATTAAGTCATATTAATTATATATAAAAAAGGATTTTTTTATATATTGTCGAAAATAGTTGAGTGGTATATAAAAAAGAAAAAAGAATATAATTTTGAGGTGATCAAATGAGGTCGGCAGGTAAAAGTGATATTGGGCTGGTAAGAAAGATTAATGAAGATGACTTTATATGTTTAAGACTTAACGATTTGTTAGAAGTGAAAAATACAACTGCTGATTTGTACCTGTGCATAGTTGCCGATGGTATGGGAGGTCGCAATGCTGGTGAGGTTGCAAGCTCTATGGCAGTTCACGAAATAGTAGATTTTATAAAAGATAAGTATATTAGTATACTTATAGAAAATGAGACTGATGAATCAAAGATTTTAGAATTGATAAAGGATGCAATTGTTTATAGCAATGAAAAGATCTACAAAAAGTCCTTGCTTACAAGCGAGTGTGTCGGCATGGGAACAACCTTGTCTATGATATTGGCAAAAGATAACATCTTATATTATGGACATGTTGGAGATAGTAGAATTTATCTTATTAGGAAAAATGAGATAGCAAGACTAACCGAGGATCATTCCTTGGTAGCAGAACTGGTGAAACAAGGCACGATAAAGCCGGAAGAAGCTAATAGCCATCCTCAGAAAAATATAATAACCAGAGCTGTAGGAACTGAATTTAGCATAGAAGTGGATTTAGGCAGGCAAGATATAACGGAAGATGATTATATACTTCTATGTACAGATGGATTATCAAATCTAGTAAGTGATAAGGAAATGTTGGATTTGGTACTTGAAGCCTCTGATATAGATCAAGCTTGTGAGAACTTGATAAATAGAGCAAAAGAAAACGGTGGCTTTGATAATATTACCGTAGTAGTTATCCATAACGATAAAGGTGGTGACTGCAATGATAGGTAAGGTGCTAGGCAATAGATATGAAATAATAGAAAAAATAGGCGGAGGCGGCATGGCCTTGGTGTACAAGGCTAAGTGCAGACTTCTAAATAGATTCGTTGCAGTTAAGGTATTGAGAGCAGAATTCACTGAGGATGAAGAGTTTGTAAAGAAATTCAAAAGAGAGTCCCAAGCAGCTGCTAGCTTATCTCATCCAAATATAGTGGGTATATATGATGTAGGCATGGAAGACAATATTTATTATATTGTTATGGAATATATAAAGGGACAGACCTTAAAGGATCTAATTAAGAAAAAAGGTGCTTTGGGAGTTGATTTTGCTACAAATATAGCAATACAAATATCATCAGCGTTAGAGCATGCACATAAAAATCATATTGTTCATAGAGATATCAAGTCCCATAATATAATGATAAGAGAAGATAACTCAATAAAAGTAACGGACTTTGGAATTGCTCGTGCAATATCCTCTAGTACCATTACAAATACAGGAAATGTAATTGGCTCGGTACATTACTTTTCACCAGAGCAAGCCAGGGGTGGCTACACAGACGAGAAATCAGATATATATTCTCTTGGAATTGTAATGTATGAGATGATGACTGGAAGGCTGCCATTCGAAGGAGAGACACCAATTGCTGTAGCTTTGAAGCATCTTCAAGAGGAAGCTTTAAAGCCTACTTCTATAAATACTAGAATACCAAAAAGTATGGAAGATATCATACAGAAATGTATTGAAAAGGATGTAAACAATCGCTACAGTAGTATGTCTGAGATAATTGCTGATCTTAGGCAATCCCTTGTTATGCCAAATGGCGACTTTGTAAAGAAAAATAAATTTTCTGATGAAAATACAAGAGTTATAAAGCCTATAAAGCTAGATCAAGAAGTAATTGGAATAGGCTCAAGGAGCAAAAATTCCATAACAGATAGTGGTAATAAAGATAATGTTCTACCTGACACACCAGAAATACCAAACAAAAAACGCAACACTAAGATGACAGTATTTGCTATAATTGGTGGTTTGATACTGGCTTTAGCAGTAGGTGGAATTATACTTGGATCGATAAGCTTCTTTAGTGTTAAAGAGGTTATTGTGCCGGACTTAACAAATCTTACAGAAGAACAGGCACGGCAGCAACTAAAAGAGATAGGTCTTAGTCTGGAGGTTTCGGATACAGTTGCCAATAAGGATGTGCCAATAGGACAGATAATAAAACAAGACCCCAAGGCAAAACAGAAAAACAAAGTAATAAACCCTGTAAGGGTAACAATAAGCGGAGGACCTAGAAAGGTCGTTGTACCAAACTTGATTGGTGAAAGCTATGAAAAGGTAAACTTGATTTTAGAAAAGGAAGGTCTTGTAGAAGGTGAATTAAAACAGGAAACCAGCGAATATCCAACAGGTGTTGTAATAAAACAAAGCATTGATCCTGGAGACAGCGTTGATGAAGGTGAAAAAATTGATTATGTTATAAGCATAGGACCAGAAAAGTTCCTTATGCCAAACTATGTAGGTAAGAATATTGATGATGTTGAGCTTGACCTCATAGAAAAAGACTTGATAAGGGGCACTATAACATATGAGAATAGCAGTGTTTATGAAAAAAATGCTGTAATAACACAAAACATTACACCTGGTACAGAGGTAAACAGAAAGGGCGTAGTAGATTTTACTGTGAGCAAAGGTAATGAGGGAAACAGTAAGCTGCCTGTTATGATTCAAATTACATTACCTAAAGATAAGGATAAAGTTAAGGTCACAGTACAAAAGGTACAGAACAGTATAATTGAAAATGTGTATGAAGCTATTCATAGCACCTCAGAAGGTGAAATTGAAGTTCCTATAACAGGTACAGGTAAAGCTGTATTTGAAATATATATTGATGGTGTTTTGAATGGAAGCGTAGAACATGATTTTAAATAGAGTAATAAAAGGAGTCTTTTTATGAAAACAGGTGTCATAGTAAAGGGCATCGGCGGATTTTATTATGTGGATATTGAGGGTACTGTATATGAATGTCGTGCTAGAGGAAAGTTTCGTAAAGAAAATATCACTCCCCTAGTAGGCGATAGGGTTGATATAGATATAAACGAAGATTCACAGCAAGGTTATGTTCTTAATATTCATTCTAGGAAAAATGAAATGATAAGACCTGCTATTGCCAATATAGATCAGGTAATAATGGTATTTGCTGCCAAAAAACCAGATATAAATATGGCACTACTGCAAAAATTTCTTATTTATGCAGAGTATATAGGACTAAATATCATAGTTTGTATTAATAAGATTGACTTGGATGAAAATCAGGACTACAAAGCTGTAATCGAAATGTTAAATACTATTCCATATTTGGCAATAGAAACAAGTACAAAGCAATTAATAGGTATAGATGAGCTGAGGGCAGCTTTAAAGGATAAGATAACAGTTTTTGCCGGACCATCAGGTGCCGGCAAATCATCTTTACTTAACCTTGTGCAATCAGGCTTACAGTTAAAAACAGGAGACTTAAGCAAGAAGATTGATAGAGGTACTCATACCACCAGACATTCTGAGTTAATAAAGCTTGAAATAGGGGGACTGGTGGCTGACACGCCAGGTTTTACCTCATTAGAGTTTAATAACATTGATGCGGGTAAGCTCCAGCAATTGTTTCCTGAGTTTGAAAAGTATTCTGACTGTAAATTCTCTGACTGTCATCACAATAAGGAACCGCAGTGTGGGGTAAAGGAAGCAGTTTTAGAAGGTAAAATTTCAAAGCTCAGATATGAGTATTATATAAACTTATTAGAAGAATTTAAGGATATCAGGAGGTACTAAATGATAAAGCTTGCACCATCTATATTATCTGCAGATTTTGCAAATTTGGAGAGAGATATAAAGCTAGTTGAGAACGCAGGAGCAGAGCTTCTACATATAGATGTAATGGACGGGCATTTTGTTCCAAATATAACAATTGGAGCACCTGTAGTAAAAAGCCTGCGGAAGATAAGCAATATGGTTTTTGATGTACATTTGATGATTAGCAGACCTGAAGATTATATAGCGGATTTCGTAGCTGCAGGAGCAGATATAATTACTGTTCATGCTGAAGCTGCTACACATCTTCACAGACTGATACAAATGATAAAGGACAAGGGAGTAAAGGCAGGTGTAGCGCTAAATCCTGCCACACCCTTAAGTATATTGGATTATATCTTAGAAGACTTAGACATGGTACTTATAATGAGTGTAAATCCAGGTTTTGGCGGTCAAAAGTTTATACCCTCTGCCCTAGATAAGGTTAGATTAATTAGAGAACTGGCAATTGATATGAATCTAAATATAGATATTGAGGTTGATGGAGGAGTAGGGCTTGATAATATTGCAGCTGTAGTCGGAAGCGGTGCGAATATACTAGTAGCAGGCTCTGCAATTTTTAATTCCAAAGATCCTGCTGCAACAATTAAACAAATGAAGGAAATAGTAAAGGGATAATTATGAGAGTCGCAATAATAAGCAATGGAAATATATATGACTATGAGAGCTGCAAGGAAAGATTAGGAAAAGTACAAAAGGTTATTTGCGCCGATGGAGGTACAAGACATGCTTACAATATGGGCATTGTACCTGATGTAATAATTGGCGATATGGATTCCTCAGCAGATAAATACATAAACTATTTTAAAGAGCTTGACATTCCATTTATTAAATACAATCGGGACAAGGATAAGACTGATACGCAGATATGTCTTGAGTTCGCTCTGGAGTTGTGCGATGAAGTATTGCTTTTTGGAGCTACAGGTACTAGATTAGATCATACCTTAGCAAACATATCAATACTTAGATTGGCGGCTGACAGTGGTAAAATGGCTTGCATTATTGACGAGAACAATGAAATTTATGTCATAAAGGATACTATAAGGCTTGAAGGAAAAAAGGGAGATATACTGTCTCTGATACCTGTAAGCACTAAGGTAGAAGGAATTACCCTAAGGGGAGCACATTACCCGCTTGAGGATGCTCAAATGGAGTTAGGAAACCCTTATGGAGTAAGCAATATGTTTGAAGAGGACAGTGTAGAAGTTTTTATTAAATCAGGTTATTTAGCTGTTATTAAATCAAGAGATTAAAAATTAATAAGACAGTCTCATTTTGACTCTACACGAGTAGTATATAGTGTAGAGTCTTTTTATTGTATCTATTTTGTCTTATAGAAAATTGAATTTGCAGGTGATTATATGAGATATACATATAAAAGAATATCAGGGGCTTTCTGTTTACTACTTGCAACAATGATAATTTCTAGGATTATACCTTATTGGCTATTTTACAGCTTAATAGCGATAATAATTATAATGCTTTTATATTTATTATACAATTACTCTAGATAGAACACACAAATTAATTAGTGATATGGGCAATAGGAGGGGAACTTAATGAGTAATAGAAAAAAAAAGAAGGTTATAGGTATACTGGTGTTTGCAATAGGCGCAGGAATTCTGCTTGCATTGATTGTGCCTATAATAGGCTGGATAGTTTTTTCTGCTATATGTCTGATTTGCTGTGGTATATATCTTTTAAAATGTTAAAACAAAAATGACAAAAAGCGCGGATTACGCGCTTTTAATATGAGCAATTTAAATATCCAGACGAATAAACCGCCTAATATGTCTAATATATAATGACAAAATAAATTGTCTTATTATATAGCTCTTTCAACCTTGCCGGATCTTAAGCATCTTGTGCATGTATTAACTCTCGTTGGAGTGCCATTAACAATAGCTCTAACTGTTCTTATATTTGGTAACCAAGTTCTTCTTGTATGTCTATTTGAGTGACTTACCTTATTTCCGGAAATCATTCCTTTTCCACATATTTCGCAATGTCTTGCCATGTATATACACCTCCTTCAGCAGCGGACTGCCCAACTAAAACAATAATATAATATCATAATAAACAACAAATGGCAATAAAATGTTTTGCACATTCCCAATAAAATGGTTGGTGCAAAAAAATATTGCATTAGCTTTTAAAATATTATTATCAACAATTGATTATAATACATATTAAGTTAATAATCAAATATTAATGCTGGAAATAATATATATTATGATATATAATATATATTACAAATAATGACCTATAATATTGTTTACTTAAGATTGCATATATATAATATATAAGACGTTTTATTGAAGTATTTAACAATAAAGGAAGCCTTATATATAATGCATATAAGATTAAGCCTGTTTAAGTTACGTTATACTTTCGTATGCATTACAAAATATGTAATTGGTTTTATGCAGTAGTATTAATAATTGCGTTAAAATCCAGTAGGAGGAGATTAAATGACAGCAAAATTAAGCAATCGATTTGGTGAAATTTACATATCAGATGATGTATTGGCCAATATAGCAGGATTAGCATCTATAGAGTGCTATGGCTTGGTTGGAATGGCTTCGAAAAATGCAAAGGACGGCTTGGTTGAGCTTTTGAGAAGAGATAATTTGAGCAAAGGTGTTAAGATAACAGCTGAGGGTGAGGATATAATTGTAGACCTTTTTGTTATAGTTAAATTTGGTACCAAAATATCCACAGTTGCAGATAACATAATAAGTAAGGTAAAATATACGCTGGAAAGCATAACAGGATTAAAGGTAAAAAGAGTAAATTTAAATATACAGGGTGTGAGAGTATAACTCGCCTAAGGAGGTTTATATTTTGCAGATACATAAAATAAATGGTACTACAGTAAAGAATATGATTATATCGGGAGCAAACAATTTAGAAAATAACAAGAACATGGTTAACTCCTTAAATATATTCCCTGTACCAGATGGTGATACAGGAACTAATATGGCTTTGACAATGACTTCAGCGGTGAAGGAGATAAAAAGCTTAAATAAGGATGATATTCATAGTGTATTTGAGGCTGCTGCCAGTGGAACACTTATGGGTGCAAGAGGAAATTCAGGAGTTATTCTTTCACAAATTTTCAGAGGCTTTGCAAAGGGTGTAAACGATCACCAGGAGCTAAATGTAGCAGCAATGGCTGATTCCTTTATGGATGGTTCAAATACTGCTTACAAGGCTATTATGAAGCCTACAGAGGGTACTATACTAACAGTTATTAGAGAAACTGCTGAATTTGCGATTGAGTCAAAGGATAATTATAGTGATCTAGTGGAGTTTTTTGAGGTATTGATAAAAAAAGCTAACGAAGTTTTGGACAAGACCCCTGAATTGCTTCCTGTCTTAAAGCACGCAGGAGTAGTAGATGCAGGTGGAAAGGGCCTTATATGTATATTTGATGGAATGCTTCATGCATTAAAAACAAATACTGTAATTGAATTGGTGGAGGGTGGCAATCAAGCAGAAGACCAGTCATCTGTTCAAGAGTATTTCTCTACAGAAGACATTACCTTTGGCTACTGTACAGAGTTCTTTATAAAGACAAGTAAAATTGATTTAGAAAGCTATAAGAACAAGCTTAGTAATATAGGAGACTCCTTAGTGGTTGTAGGTGGTGAAGGTATTGTTAAGGTACACATACATACAAACAACCCAGGAAAAGTGCTTGAAATGGCTTTAGAGCAGGGTGAGCTATCACAAGTAAAGATAGATAACATGAGAGAGCAGCATAGAGCATTGCTGGTAGAAATGCCTACACCTATAGAAGGGCAGATTAACGAGCCTAAAAAATATGGTATAGTTGCTGTAGCTATGGGCGAAGGGATAGCAGGAATACTAAAAGATATAGGTGCTGATGAGATTATCGAGGGTGGTCAGACTATGAACCCAAGCACTGAGGATATTGTTAATAGTATAAATAGAATAAATGCAGAAAATATAATAATACTTCCAAACAACAGCAATATAATATTAGCAGCCAATCAAGCTAAGACTTTGTCAGATAAAAATGTAATAGTTGCACAGACAAAGACGATACCACAAGGTATTGCAGCACTTATGTCAATAGATTACGATAAAGAAGCTGAGGATAACTCAAGAAAGATTGAAAAAGCAATATCTACTGTAAAGACAGGGCTGATAACCTACGCAGTAAGAAATTCTAGCTATGATGATATAAATATTGAAGAGGGTAATATATTAGGACTAATTGAAGGTAAGATTAAGAGTGTATCAGAAACTGTTCCTGAAGTATGCAAGGAGCTTTTGAAGCAAATGGTGGATGATGATATATCTTTAGTTTCAATATACTATGGTAAGGATACTACTGCAGAGGATGCAGAAAAACTTGCTGTATTTGTACAGGAGAATTATCCTGAGTGTGAAGTCGATTTACACTTTGGAGGACAGCCATTATACTTTTATATAATATCTGCTGAATAAATAAACTTTCAAAATGCGTAGCTCTATTGAGTTTACGCATTTGTTTTAATTAAAGAATAATTGAGGTATGCATATGAGTATTTTAAACGTACCAATACAAAGTTTAAAGGGAATAGGACCTGCCAAGACTAAGCTATTTGCTAAGCTAGGACTAAAGTATGTAGAGGATTTGTTTTACTATTATCCAAGAGCCTATAAGGACAAAAGTATTGTTACAGATATTTTGGAGCTGGTGCCTGAAAATCACTATACAGTCAAGATAAGAGTAATGACAAAACCTCAGGAGGTACGGAGCAGAACGGGACTCATGATGGTAAAAATTCGTGTAAGTGATGAGACTGGCAGCCTTAATGTTGTCTGGTTTAATAATCGTTTTATAAAGAATACTATTAAGCAAGAGGATGAGCTGTTTCTTTATGGTAAGGTAAAGGTTGTAGGAAGAGATGTTGTAATGGAAGCACCAGAGTATGAGAAGGTTTCAAGCAGAGAAAGTATAAATCTGCTTAGAATAGTACCTGAATATCCTTTAACAGAGGGACTAAGTCAAAAGGACATGCGCAAAGCAGTACATGCCGCTGTAGAGCTATGTGATGGCAAACTAAGCGATATTTTTCCTGAGGATTTTCGCAAGAAATTTCAGCTATCAGAGATTAACTTCTGCGTAAATAATATACATTATCCAGAGTCAATGTATAATTTAAAGCTTGCAATTAAAAGGTTTAAGTTTGAAGAGCTTTTCATACTTCAGTCAGGTCTCATACATATAAAAAGGATGAATAGCTCAGAAAAAAAAGGTATTGTTTTTAAGTCATATGACGAGAGGGAATATATACATAAGCTGCCCTTCAAGCTTACCAATGCACAACGTAAGGTACTAGAGGAAATATTTAAGGACATGGAAAGCAGCAAGTCTATGAATAGGCTTGTTCAGGGAGATGTTGGCTCTGGTAAAACAGTTGTTGCATTGCTTGCCATGTACAAATGTGTAAGAAATGGCTTTCAAAGCGTTATGATGGTGCCTACAGAGATTTTGGCTGAACAACATTACATTACCTTCAAACAGTTACTTAATGGCTCAGACATAAGAATAGAGCTTTTAAAGGGCAGTTTAAGTGCTAAGGAGAAGAATGCTGTACTTCAAAAAATGAAGGAGCATGAAGTAGATATAATAATAGGAACTCATGCTTTAATACAAGACAAAGCGGAGTTTGCCAAGGTAGGTTTAGTTATAACCGACGAGCAGCATAGGTTTGGAGTGAGACAGCGTACAGTGCTATCTGACAAGGGTGATAATCCTGACATACTTGTTATGACTGCTACACCGATACCTCGCACCTTAACCCTTATATTATATGGAGACCTAGATGTATCGATTATTGATGAATTACCTCCTGGAAGAAAGCAGATCAAGACTTATTTTATCAATTCTAATATAAAAGAAAGATTTTATGGTTTTGTTGAAAAAGAGTTGCAGAAGGGTCATCAGGCATATTTTGTATGTCCTTTGGTAGAGGAATCTGAAAAGTTGGATTTGAAAGCTGCTTCTAAGTACAGAGAAGAACTGCAAAAACATTTTTCTGAATATAAGGTAGGTTTAGTTCACGGTAAAATGAAAGCTGAGGAAAAGAATCAAGTTATGGATGAGATGCGAAAGGGAGAGATAGACATACTTGTTTCTACCACGGTTATAGAGGTAGGAGTAAATATACCAAATTCAACAATTATGGCTATAGAGAATGCTGAACGCTTCGGATTAGCACAGCTGCATCAGCTTCGTGGCAGAGTTGGAAGAGGCAAGCATCAATCATATTGTATTTTATTATCTGACTCAGAAAGTAAGATAGCAGTAGAAAGACTGAAATATATGACAAAATCAGAAAATGGTTTTGATATAGCAGAGAAGGATTTAGAGCTTAGGGGAGCAGGTGAAATGTTGGGACAAAAGCAGCACGGACTTCCGGAACTAAAGATTGCAGATATTTTAAATGATACTGTACTGCTAAATCAATCGAGAGAAGCTGTTTTATATTTATATGATTCTGGTAAGCTAGAAGAGCTTGAATATCAAAAAATGAAGAAAGAGCTTGATATTCGTTTCAACAGAATTTTGGAAGAAATAACTCTAAATTAGAAATTTGTTTTGTATGACTTTAAAGCTTGAAAGCGTCATGTTTTCGAGCTTTTTTATGTTCTATAGCAAAATGGAATACATGGGTTGTTAATACTGTGTTATTTTGTATTTTTACCTATAAATTACATGGTTTAAAAATTTACAATTTAGACAAATTAATAATACTAAAATAAATGGAGGTGTTACATAATGAGACAAAATAATACTAACAACACTAATCAAACTCTAGTTCCAGAAGCTAAGGCAGTACTAAGAAGTTTTAGAGATCAAGTTGCACAAGAATTTGGAATAGACTTCACTGGCTATAATGGAGACAGAACAGCAAGAGAATGTGGTAGCGTTGGTGGAGAAATGGTAAAGAGAATGATTGAGCAAGCAGAAAGAAACATGTCAGGTAATACTACAACAACAAGAAGATAAAACTACAAAAAGGGGCAGTTGTACAACTAATTATTTACCATGCTTGTGCAACAGTCCCTTTTATATTGGGATTAAATACGAAAAATTAAAAATACTGGTGATAATATCACCAGTATCGGGAGAGGAGAAATTGAAGGAAGAGCTCTATGGGGATTATAGTTTTGCAGAAGAAACATTCTGCTCAAAATTGAGATTTTATTCTCAACTCTAATTAACTAATTTCCCTACAACTATATTGTGCATAATTATTATTTTTATTCAAGACTAAACAATTTAATAATGGTTAATGTGATATATATGCTTAACATTATTATTTGTACTTATTTAAGTTTTCAAAAAATAGTATTTATGCTAAAATGTAATTAATGTCAAAAAGGAGGTAATCTTTTGCGTGTTATTTCAGGTGAATTAAGAGGCAGAAAACTAGAGAAGCTAGAGGGAATGGACATCAGACCAACCTCGGACAGAGTGAAGGAATCACTGTTTAACATGTTTGGGGTCAAGACCTATGACAGCAGTTTTCTTGATTTGTTTGCAGGCACTGGAGCAATAGGTATAGAAGCATATAGTAGAGGTGCTGCAAAGGTTGTTTTTATTGATGCAGATGCAAAGAGTATTCAAGTTTTAAAAGGAAATCTGCAGAAACTGAATATTTTAGATAAGGTAGAGGTATATAATACTGATTACATAAATGCAATAAGCAAATTATCAGCAGATGGTAGAAGCTTTGATATTATCTTTATGGATCCTCCCTATCTGAAGGGTTATGAAAAGAATGCTCTAAATGTAGTCTCGGATAAGAATTTACTTTCGACTGATGGAATTATAGTAGTAGAGCATGAATTATTGGATGAAATGCCAAAAAGAGCAGGAAGTTTAGCTATAAAGCGTCAAAAGAAATATGGTAAGACTATGCTTACCTTTTACACAATAGACATATAAAGCATAAACCTATGCAAAGTACTAAGGAGGAATGAAACTTGAGAACAGGAGTTTGTCCCGGAAGCTTTGATCCGGTAACAAACGGACATCTTGATATAATTGCCAGATCATCGAAGATGTTTGATAAGGTTATAGTAGCTGTACTTATAAATTCAACTAAGAATTCACTTTTTACTGTCGAAGAGAGAGTTAAAATGCTAAAGACAACATGTGAACAATATAAAAACGTAGAAATTGACAGTTTTTCGGGGCTTCTTATTGATTTTGTGAAGCTCAATAAGGCTAGATTTATTATTAAAGGTCTAAGAGCTGTCTCAGATTTTGAGTATGAAAAACAAATGGCACTAATGAACAGTAAGCTGGACAATGATATTGAAACTATATTTATGATGACCAGTAACAGATATTCATACTTAAGCTCTAGCATAATAAAGGAAGTTATTACACTTGGAGGAGATATAAGCGGATTAGTTCCAGAGCTTGTAGAGACTGAATTAATGAAAAGAATCAATATAGGAGGTTAGATTTATGGAAGTTATGATGCTTCTTGAAGCGTTAGAGGACGTATTGGACAAGGCTAATGCACTACCGTTGTCTTCAAAGGTGATAGTCAATAGAGAAGAACTACTAGAAATTATAAAGGATATTAGAATCAAAATACCTGATGAGGTTAAACAGGCTCAATGGATTAAAGAAGAGAGACAAAAAATTCTTTTTGAAGCGAAAAAGGAAGCTGAAGGTATTAGAACTGAATGTGAGGACAAGCTTGCACGTATTAAAGAAGAAAGACAAAGAGTTCTGGCTGAGGCAGCAAAGGAAGCTGAGATAATGAGACAGGAAGCTGATAAGAGGCTTTTGGGTCTTATTGAGGAAAGCGAGATAGTTAAGAGGGCAAATGAACAAGCAAGAGAAATTATAATTGCAGCACAGCAAGATGCAAAGAAAATTAGATTAGGCTCAAGAGCTTATGCTGACGATATATTGGGTGATGTAGAAAAATACATAGATAACATATCAGGTACCATAAAAGCGAATAGAACTGAGTTGAAGACTAAGAAGAGCTAAGGTTTATGCCTTGGCTCTTTTTATGTTGATAGCTAATGCAAATAATAACATAAGCGTGAGGACTAAGAGTAAATTTAGTGTAGTGTTACCTATTTTACTTATAAAGCTGCTGTTAATATATCTTACATATTGATGTGCACTTGCAGAATCAAAAACATTAAAGACCGGCTTTATACCTACAAAACCAAATAGAAAATAAGTATATATAGCTGCTGTAATCCCTTGGAAAAGCTTAACCACAAAGTATAATCCAAAGCTTAAACTGCTATTGCCTATAACACTTAAGACCTGTGCATTAACAGAAAGACCTCCAAAGCTCATCATAAAGCTTATCATCATTAGTTTGGAAATAGTGGGGATTTCTGAGGCAGCACATTCTTTTATTCCATTTGTCATTTCTAGAAAACCAACAATAAAGCTCGAAACTGCTTGCTGGCTTAAATTTGTAAAGTGTAACAGCCTGCAAATTAAATATGATGCATGATATAGAAAACCAGATAGCTTCAAAACATTTGTGATTACAGAAAATAATACAATAAATCCACCAATCAAGAGAGTTAAGTTTATAGCACCTTTAACGGCATCTCCCATAAGAATTCCAAAGGAACGTCCATCTTTTTTTCTATACTCTAGCATCTCATAAAAGGGATTGGTTTTGGGTTTTACAGTAAATTTTGAAGTTGTATGCTTATATGTCTTATCATTTCGCCAAAAACGCATAATAAATC
Organism: uncultured Clostridia bacterium; assembly: GCA_942492835.1. Lineage (GTDB taxonomy): Bacteria > Bacillota > Clostridia > Lutisporales > Lutisporaceae > GWB2-37-7. Next base: position 3,937,810 of record OW818645.1, read on the forward strand.
CTGCTGATAAAGCTGATAAATAATGTGCTAAAGCCAAAAGTAACCCTAACCGTGGATTCCCCAATATGCCTGTAGCAACAGCACCAATAATAAACAAAGGACCAGAGGTACTACAAAGACTTAAAATCCGCTGTGCCTCAACTTGGCTGCATATTTTATTCTCCAAAAGAGAGACGGTTATTTTTGCACCTACAGGATAGCCTGAAGCGATGCTCATAAAAAATGCAAAGGAAGCCTCTCCAGGTATTCTAAATAAAGGCACCATCACAGAACGAAAACAACTTCCCAAAAAGCTTACGATGCCTAAACCTATAAGTATTTCTACACATATAAAGAAAGGCAGTAGAGCTGGAAGTACTACATTAAACCAAAGCTGCAAGCCAGAATAAGCAGAATCGAAGGACTCATTTGGGTATATTACTATGTACATGACAAGAATACAGAATATAGCTGCCAATATAAAAACTGAAATATTCTTTTTCAACAAGAAAAACACCTCACTTATGTACATCTATAATATAAATATATTATAAGTAAGGTTGGTTATGCTGTGTTGATTCATAAAATTTGTGCCTATATATAAATTGGTGAGCTTAAATAATCCTCTCCTGCTTTTTTATAGCTGTTGCCTGGTCGAGCTAGATTATATATGTCAGAAGCTCTCAAGTCATAATCAAACATTTTGTTTAAAAGGGGGTTAATTACTTTAAAATCAGCCACCTTGTTAATGACAGGAAACTGTGAAGTATTGTTAATGCTTCGTAAAAGCTGTTTGCCTTTATCATTAAAGCCGAGCACTCTTGTGTAGGAAGGGATACCAGGCTGTTTGAAGGCTTTTGAATCTTCCCATTTAAGGTCGAGAAGTATATGACATAGAAGCCTTTGTATAGAAGCACGGGTGTACCTTTTGGTTTTTATACCTTCAATTAATTCCTCTACGCAGGTTGCTTGGTCTGCAGCCTTTTTTATTCTAAATTCTATGCCTTCCTTGTGACTAATATATTCTTGTAATTGTTCTGCTTTCATAGTTCTTATTCTATAAAGCAATACATCAGATAAGCATTCAAGATATACAGGAGCTTTGCCCTTAATAGTATCCTGTTCCATAATATCAAAAGAGGTTTTTGGAAGACTTAATTTTAACTTCTCTGACATACCAAAGCTTTTAATTTCATTTCTTACTGCTGTAGCACTAGCAATTTCATTAGTTAATTCCGCATCATTGTAATTGTTTTTAACTCGCTTTATTGTATAAGGTATCATAGGACTTTTTAGTTGAATAATTGATTTTATATATTCTATACCGAGGATATTATTTGGGTTTTCCCAAATATGGCTGTCAACATGACTATTTTCTTTATAATAATCTTCTAAGGCTAGAGATACTGACTTTGGATAGGGAGTTCCAAGCTTTAGATATTGCTTTACAAGACTGCTAAAATCCTCAGGTTCATTTATAAGCAGCTCTGCAACACTCTTTAGCAAAGTGGTCTCACCAATCTCACTACCAAAGCAGATTCCATCAATAATTTTTAGATTGTTTAGTATATTTACTGCTCCAAAAGCAAACAACTCTGCGGGCTGGCAGGAATATACCAAGGGCAGTTCTATAACAAGATCAGCACCACCATACAAAGCCATTTTTGCACGGCTCCATTTATCAAACATGGCTGGTTCACCTCGTTGAACAAAGCTGCCGCTCATTATACACACGATATTGTCTGCTGCTAATTGCTGTCTGACAGCTTCTATATGATATTTATGTCCGTTGTGAAAAGGATTATATTCGGAAATAATAGCGATTGTATTCATAAAAACTCCTTTTGCAGTAGAGATATTTTATCCTGCATATATAATTATACTATATGTTTTGCACTGAACAAATTTTATTGAATTCAAAATGCGAAAAATATTTTTCTTGATACATACGCATTTCGACAAAATTATGTATAAAACTTTATTTTCTCCGAATTATAAGAAGGAAAAACAACATTTTTATAGAAGTAAAGCTTGTATACAATAAACTTCAAGGAGGAATGAATAAATGAAGGTTCTCGTTATCAATTGCGGCAGTTCTTCACTAAAGTACCAGTTAATTAACATGGACAATGAAGAAGTGTTGGCAAAGGGTATATGCGAAAGAATTGGCATAGAAGGCTCATTCTTAAAGCATCAATCAGGGGAAGGTGACAAAATTACTATTGAGAAGCCTATGCCTACACATACAGAAGCTATTCAAAGCGTTTTAGAAGCATTAACAGATAGTAATCATGGTGTTATTAAAAACATGAGTGAAATTAATGCAGTAGGTCATAGAGTAGTACATGCAGGTGAAAAATTTGCTACATCAGTTATAATAAATGATGATGTAATGGCGGCATTAAATGAATGTATTGAGTTAGCACCTTTACATAATCCACCAAACATAATAGGTATCGAAGCATGTAAGAAGATAATGCCAAACGTACCTATGGTTGGAGTATTTGATACTGCTTTCCATCAAACTATGTCAAAGGAAGCATACATATATGCGATTCCTTATGAGATGTATGAAAAGTACAAGATTAGAAGATATGGATTCCACGGAACTTCTCATAAGTATGTATCAGAGAGAGCTGCTGAGCTTTTAGGAAAGCCACTTTCAGAGCTTAAGATAATTACTTGTCACTTAGGAAATGGTGCAAGTATCGCGGCTGTCAAAAATGGCAAGTCTATTGATACATCAATGGGATTTACTCCTCTTGAGGGCTTAGCAATGGGCACAAGATCAGGAGATATGGATCCAGCAATAGTAACCTTCCTGCAAGAAAAAGAAAACCTTACAGCGGAGCAGGTAAACAACCTTTTGAATAAGAAATCTGGTGTATTTGGTATATCTAAGCTAAGCAGTGACTTTAGAGATATAGAAGAAGCAGCAGTAGCTGGGAATGAGAATGCTAAATTGGCATTAGATATATATCACTATAGAGTTAAGAAATATATAGGTGCTTATATGGCGGCTATGAATGGCGCAGATGCAATAGTATTTACAGCAGGCTTGGGTGAAAACTCAGTTAGTTCAAGAGAAGAAATCTGTAAGGATATGGAATTCCTCGGCATAAAGATAAACCTTGAAAAGAATAATGTAAGAGGAAAGTTAATCGATATATCCGCTGAAGGTTCAAAAGTTAAGGTGCTTATAGTACCTACAAATGAAGAACTTATGATAGCAAGAGATACAAAAACTTTATTAAATAAATAAACAAATATGCATCAAATAAAAATGTAGTGGCAGACCTATGTGTCTGCCAGAATTTTATAATGAATTTTGGCGATTCCATCCCCTACATTTATTAATTTATCAAAAAAAAAGTAAATATTTTTATAAATATCTGTATGTAAAGCTTTTTTTCTTGACAAAATAATATTTGATTTGTATAATTTAATTTGTTAATTACATAGAGGTGGTCAAATGAAAATTAATATATTGAAGATTTCAAGGTGTGAGGGTATCAAAGAAAATTTTGATATTATCGATAACAATCAGTATGAGTTGGTTTTTAATAATCAGACCTTTAAGACCTTGCCACCCTTAAGTGTAAAAGGATATGCGGTTAACTATAACGGTAAAATCGAAGTATTGTTGGACATATTCGCCAAGGTAGAGATGCAATGCTCACGCTGTATAGATACCTATGTGCAGGATGTACATGCAAATGCAAATCATGTTTTTGTAAAGGAAGGCAATCAATCAGATGTAGATGAAGATGAGCACCTTTTTAAAGGCGATGAGATCGATTTAACGGAAATAGTATTAAATGAAATTGCTGCAGAATTCCCCATGAAGCCACTATGTAGTGAGGAATGCAAAGGACTTTGTCCTGTATGTGGAGAAAACAACAATAAAACAAAATGCAACTGCAAAGCTGGAGAAGTTGATCCAAGATTGCAGATTCTAAAAAAGCTACTTGATGATGAGCAAGGAGGTGTTTGAGATGGGTTTGCCAAAAAGAAGACACTCGAAATCCAGAAGAGACAAAAGAAGAGCTAATTGGAAGCTTATTCTACCAGGATTGGTTTCATGCCCACAATGCCATGAGCCAAAGCTACCACATAGAGTTTGTAGATCATGTGGATACTATAAAAATAAAACAGTTATTGATGTAGAGAAATAATTGGATGACAGCTGTATAATATACGGCTGTTATTTTTTTATGCAAATTTAATAGTATATATTTTCATATTGTGTATAATTTGTTAAAATGGTTATAGAACTTGATAATATGGTAAGGAATAAAGACTAACCCAAGAAAAAAATAAAAAATAAAAAACAGTTGCATAACTACCTAGCATAATATATACTTTATATTAGCACTAGGTACTAATTCTAACTACTATAAGGAGAGTGTACCATGGGCAAAAATGGAATGAGCAAAAAAGAAAGACAAAAGAGTTTGCTTGAGAAGCTTGAACAGGAACCATTTGTAACAGATGAAGAACTTTCAGAGGCTTTTGTAGTGAGTATTCAGACTATAAGACTAGATAGGCTGGAGCTTGGTATTCCAGAATTAAGAGAGCGAATAAGAAATGTAGCAGAGAACAACTATAGTAAGGTTAAATCCATTCATGGCAGGGAAATAGTTGGGGAGCTTATAGACCTTGAGCTTGGTAAAATGGGTATGTCAATACTTGAGACAGATAGCAGCTTTGCCTTTGAGAAAACAGATGTGGTAAAGGGACATCATATTTTTGCTCAAGCAGAATCCTTAGCTATAGCAGTCATAGATGCTAGTGTAGCACTAATCGGAGTTGCAAATATAAAATATAAAACCCCTGTTTTTGCAGGTGATAAACTTGTAGCAAAAGCTGAGGTGACTAGAACGAGAGGCAATAAATACTTTGTTTGGGTATTTATTAAAGTAAGACAAACAGAAGTGTTTAGGGGCAAGTTCATATTAGTTTCTTTCAGTAATGACAAAAATGACAAAAACAAGGGGGAATAAAAATGAAAATAGCTATAGATGCAATGGGTGGAGATAACGCACCAAAATCTACTGTAGAGGGCGCAGTTTTAGCAGTAAAGGAATATGGAGTAAATGTTTGCCTTGTAGGTATCAAGGAAGATATATCTAAATATCTAAGTGAAGAAGACAAAAAGGATAGTAGGATAAGTATTCTCGAAGCATCAGAGGTAATTAACAACGATGATGCACCTGTTTCAGCTATCAAGCATAAGAAAGATTCTTCAATGGTCGTGGGTTTAAAACTAGTCAAGGAAGGCAGCTTCGATGCTTTTCTTTCAGCAGGAAGCACAGGCGCTATTTTAGCAGGCTCACTACTTAAAGTAGGCAGAATAAAAGGAATTAGCAGACCTGCACTTTCACCACTGTTACCAACAACCAAGGGCTCATGTATGATTATAGATGCAGGAGCAAATGTGGATTCAAAGCCTAAAAATTTGCAGCAATTTGCTGTCATGGGTTCTATATATATGGAAAAAGTTATGGGGATAAAAAACCCAAGAATTGGGCTTCTTAATATTGGGACAGAGGAAGGAAAGGGTAATGACCTAACTAAAGAAAGTTTTGAGCTTATAAAAAAGTTGGATTTAAATTTTGTAGGAAATATAGAAGCTAGAGATTTTATTGATGGTGTATGCGATGTTTGTGTATGTGATGGTTTTGCTGGAAATGTACTTCTTAAGAGTACAGAAGGTGTAGCACAAACTATTTTCGATATTCTAAAGCTCACATTTATGCAAAATACTATATCCAAGATTGCGGCTTTAATGCTGAAAAAAGGTTTGAAGGCTTTTAAGAAAAGATTTGATTATAAAGAGTATGGCGGAGCACCATTCCTAGGTATTGATGGAATAATAATAAAAGCCCATGGTAGTTCAGATTCAAAAGCGATAAAGAATGCAGTTAGACAGGCAAAACTATTATATGATAACAAATGCCTGGACATGATAAGACAAGAAATATCAAAATTAGGGGCTGATAATGTTGGAAATGACGAATAAGCATGCTGGTATTATTGCAACTGGAAGCTATGTACCGGAGAGAAAATTAACAAATGAATACTTTGAAAAAATAGTTGATACAAATGATGAGTGGATAATTTCAAGAACTGGTATCGAGGAAAGAAGAGTGGTTGATGAAAATACTGCTACTTCAGATATTGCAACAAAAGCTGCGCTAAAGGCACTGGAGAAATCTGGTATAACTACAGAAGAGATAGATCTTATCATTGTAGCAACAGTAACACCGGACATGGCATTTCCTTCTACGGCATGTATTGTTCAAAAAAATATAGGAGCTGTCAATGCGGCGGCTTTTGATATTGAAGCAGCTTGCTCAGGCTTTATATATGCGCTAACAATAGCAGAGAGCTTTGTAAGCAAAGGAGTCTTTAAAAATGTACTGATTATTGGAGCAGAGACTCTTTCTAAAATAACCGATTATACAGATAGAAACACTTGTGTGCTTTTTGGTGATGGAGCGGGTGCAGCTATTGTCTCGGAGGTAGAGGAAGGCTATGGGATACTATCCTCACATATAGGAGCTAATGGTAGTGCAGGACACCTTCTTACAAAACCAGCAGGAGGCTCAAGGCTGCCTGCTTCAGAACAAACTTTAAAAGATGGACTTCATTACATACAAATGGATGGCAGTGAGGTATTTAAATTTGCAATAAAGATAATGGGTGAAGCAGCAGAAAAAGCTTTAGAAGGCTGCAACATGTGTAAGGAAGATATAGATTTTCTAATACCACATCAAGCAAATACCAGAATTATTGATTCAGCTATAAAAAGACTGAAGATATCACGAGATAAGGTTTATGTAAATGTAAATAAATATGGGAATATGTCATCAGCATCTATTGCGGTAGCACTTGATGAAGCTAATGAGAAAAACTTATTAAAGGATGATGCTATTGTTGTATTGGTTGGCTTTGGCGGAGGCTTGACTTGGGGTTCTAATGTTATGAGATGGAAAAATTTCAGGAGGTAAATATGTTCAACACAGAGATTTGTGATCTGCTTAATATAAAGTATCCAATTATACAGGGCGGTATGGCTTGGGTAGCCACAGCAGAATTGGCAGCGGCTGTATCTAATGCAGGGGGTTTGGGTATAATAGGAGCTGGTAATGCTCCTGCAGATTATGTAAGAAATGAAATTAAAAAGGCTAGAAAACTTACAGATAAACCTTTTGGAGTAAATATAATGTTACTTTCTCCTTTTGTAGAAGATGTAATAAATGCAGTCTACGAAGAAAGAGTATCTGTAATTACAACAGGTGCAGGCAATCCTGGAAAATATATTGCTATGTTCAAGGAAATAGGAACTAAGGTTATACCAGTAATTCCATCAGTTGCTTTAGCAAGGAAGATGGAAAAAGAAGGCGTTGATGCAGTTATAGCAGAGGGTACTGAGTCTGGAGGACATGTAGGTGAGTTAACCACTATTGTATTAGTTCCTCAGGTAGTTGATGCTGTAAGCATACCTGTTATTGCAGCAGGTGGTATTGCAGACGGAAGAGGCTTTGTATCGGCTTTAGCTTTAGGCGCAAAGGGAGTACAGTTAGGTACAATATTTGTATGTGCAGAAGAATGTACAGCCCATGACAATTATAAAAAGTCAATAATAAAAGCAAGCGATAGAGGAACTATTGTAACAGGCAGAACTACAGGGCACCCTGTTAGAATAATAAAAAATAAGCTAGCTAGACAGTATGATAAGCTGGAAAGCATGGGCGCAACTATGGATGAACTTGAGAAGCTGGGAGAAGGAAAACTTAAAAATGCAGTTGTTGATGGTGATTCTGATTATGGTTCAATAATGGCAGGTCAGATAAGCGGAATGGTAAATGAGATAAAACCAGCAAGAAAAATTATAGAAGATATTATAAATGATGCGAAATCAACTATCAGTATGTTAAATCAAATATAGGAGGTACTATTTTGGCTAAAATAGCATGTATTTTTCCCGGTCAAGGAGCACAATATAGCGGTATGGGAAAAGAAATTGCCGAAAACTACAGCCAAGCAATGGAAGTATTTGAAATTGCCAGCGATAGATTACGAATAGATATGAAAAAGCTTTGCTTTGAAGGAAGTGAAGAGGATTTAAAGAAAACAGAAAACACACAGCCTTCAATTCTAACTACAAGTATTGCAATACAAGAGGTTTTAAAGCTGCATGGTATACAACCAGATGTAACTGCAGGACTTAGCCTTGGTGAGTATTCAGCCTTAGTTACTTCAAGAGCTATAGATTTTACTGATGCATTAGAGCTTGTAAAGAAGAGAGGCAAATACATGCAGGAAGCTGTTCCTATGGGAGAAGGTACCATGGCTGCGATAATGGGATTACCAAAGGAAGATGTGATTGAATGTCTGAAGCTGGTAAGCGGCTATGGGGTAGTAGAAGCTGCAAACTATAATTGTCCTGGGCAGATAGTTATTTCAGGGCATAGCAAAGCAGTTGAACGTGCATGCAGTATGCTAAAGGAAAAGGGTGCAAGAAAAGTAAAGCTTTTACCTGTAAGTGCGCCGTTTCATTCAAGCTTACTAAAACCTGCAGGTAAAAAGCTTGAGAAGGATCTTGAAAATATTTCTTTGAAGGATTTGGAAGTACCAGTAGTAGCAAATGTTCATGCACAATTTATCAAGGATAAAAATGAAGTGAAAAAATGTCTTGTAGAGCAGGTAAGTTCATCTGTTCTTTGGGAAGACAGTGTACAAAATATGATAGACAATGGAGTAGATACCTTTATAGAAGTTGGTCCAGGCAAAGGCCTTTCTTCCTTCATAAAGAAAATTGACAAGAACGTTTTCGTTTTTAATGTTGAGGACATTCGCTCACTGGAAAACACAATAACTTGTATAAGGGAGAGAGCAAAATGAAACTAACAGGTAAAACAGCCATAGTTACAGGGGGAGCGAGAGGAATAGGAAGGGCAATTGCATTGACTTTAGCTGCAGCGGGTGCAAACATAGTAATTAATTATTCAAGCAGCAGCAAAGCGGCAGATGAAGTTGTAAATGAAGCTAAAAAGCTTGGAGTATCAGCATTGTCTTTAAAAGCTGATGTATCAAAGAATGAAGAAATAGAAAATTTAGTTAAACAAGTATTAAATGATTTCGGCAGCATAGATATATTAGTAAATAATGCGGGGATAACCCGTGACAATCTGCTGATTAGAATGTCTGAGAAAGATTTTATGGATGTTATTGATATAAATTTAAAGGGTGCATTTATTTGTACAAAGCATGTAGCTAAAGTAATGATAAAGCAAAGATCAGGTAAAATCATTAATATAGCCTCAGTAGTAGGTGTAATGGGAAACGCGGGACAATCCAATTATTCTGCTTCTAAAGCTGGTTTAATAGGTTTTACTAAATCAATTGCCAAGGAGATAGCAAGTCGCGGCATAAATGTTAACGCAGTTGCTCCAGGATATATTCAAACAGATATGACTGCTTCACTGCCTGATAAGGTAAAAGAAGAATTTATCAATGGGATACCTTTAAAAAGGGCAGGATTGCCGCAAGATGTAGCAAATGCGGTACTATTTCTATCTTCGGAATATTCTGACTATATAACAGGTCAAGTAATTCATATTGACGGTGGAATGGTAATGTAATATTATCTAAATATAATCTCGAAGGGAGGTGAACAGGATGATATTTGAGAAGGTGCAAGAAAAGGTTGCAGAGCAACTAGGTGTAGAGGCTGATGAGGTTTTGATGGAATCTTCCTTCATAGATGATTTAGGCGCAGATTCACTTGATATAGTTGAATTACTAATGGCACTTGAAGAGGAGTTTGATATTGAAATTCCGGATGAAGAAGCTGAGAAGCTAGCTTCAGTTGGAGATGTAGTTGAGTACATAAAAAATAATCAATAAAAGTTGTCCCGATAAATCGGGGCTCTTTTTTTTGATAAATATGTATACAAATTACAATAAAGGTAATATCTAGGGCTGATTAATAACCAGCCCCTCAAAAAATTAATTATGCTTAATATAAGCTTTTTTATATATTTTTTATGGATTAAGGAGGGGAATCATTTGGAAAACAGAAGAGTTGTAATAACGGGTCTAGGAATAATTTCACCTATAGGTACAGGGGTTGAACAGTTTTTTTCTGCTTTGAAGGAAGGTAAATGTGGAATAGATACAGTAACAAGATTTGATACAGAGGGCTATGATGCAAAAATTGCGGGAGAAGTAAAGGATTTTGATCCTCTAGAATATATTGATAAAAAAGAAGCAAAAAGAATGGATAGATATACTCAACTTGCAGTTGCAGCTTCAAAGATGGCAGTTTTGTCATCTGAGCTTAATTTAGAGGAGATAGATAGTAATAGACTAGGTGTATGTATTGGATCGGGTATAGGTGGCATGGAGACCTTGGAGACACAACATAAAATACTTATGGAGAAAGGGCCTGGTAGAGTTAGCCCATTCTTTGTGCCTATGATGATTTCAAACATTGCTGCAGGAAATATTTCTATTGCATTTAAAGCAAAGGGTCCCAATATTACTGTAGTAACAGCCTGTGCATCAGGGACTAACGCAATTGGTGAGGCTTTTAAAATTATTCAAAGAGGCGATGCAGAGCTTATGATATCAGGAGGTACAGAAGCATCCATAACTCCTTTAGCTTTTGCAGGTTTCTGTGCGATGAAGGCATTGTCTACAAGAAACGATGACCCCAAAAGTGCAAGTAGACCTTTTGACAAGGATAGAGATGGCTTCGTTATGGGAGAGGGAGCAGGCATGTTGATATTAGAAGAGCTGGAGCATGCATTAAAAAGAGGAGCACACATATACGCAGAGATGGCGGGCTATGGTACGGCAGGAGATGCATATCATATTACTGCACCAGATCCAGAAGGAGATGGAGCTTTTAGAGCAATGCAAGCTGCGGTTAGGGATGCAGGAATAAAGCCAGAAGAAATAGACTATATTAATGCACATGGTACTTCTACAGAAATGAATGATAAGCTTGAGACAATGGCTATTAAGAGACTTATGGGAGAAAATGCTAAGGATGTAGCAATAAGCTCAACTAAGTCGATGATGGGTCACTTGCTTGGAGCGGCTGGAGCAGTTGAGGCTGCGGCTTGTATAATGGCAATAAATGAAAGCATTATACCTCCAACAATTAACTACACAACACCTGATGAAAATTGTGATTTAAACTATGTGCCAAATAAATTTATAAAGAAGAAAGTTTCATATGCAATGTCAAATTCTTTGGGTTTTGGTGGGCATAATGCAACTATAATATTGAAAAAATATCAATAAATGATATACTTAGAGATTGGTAATGACTAATATTTTAGTTATTACCAATCTTTTCACATATTTTTATATACCTGTATATATGTAAATTGATGAGCAGTATACATATATGTTTGTATACAATAGGAGGAATTAACTTGTTAACCAAAGGGAGCAGAAGAGAAGAAAAACTAAAGGAATTGCAAAAAAATATAGGATATGCTTTCAATGACTCATCACTGTTAAATATAGCTCTGACTCACAGCTCTTACACAGCTAATAGAGTTGAGAAGCTTGAACATTACGAAAGACTGGAGTTTCTTGGGGATTCTATATTAAGTATGATAGTAAGTCAGTACATATTTAGGAACTGTAAGGAGCTTGCTGAAGGTCAGCTTACTAGGATAAGAGCAAATATAGTATGTGAATCATCTTTGCATGAAGCTGCTGAAATATTAAGCTTGGGAGATTATTTACTTATCAGCAAAGGGGAAGAGCTAACTGGAGGACGAAGTAGAGTATCTATTTTAGCAGATGCCTATGAGGCATTGTTAGCAGCGATATATCTTGATGGTGGTATAAACAAAGCCAAAAGCTTTGTGCTAAATACTCTAAAAGATATTATAAAGCGAGCAATACAAAACAAAATAATATCTGATTATAAATCTTATGTACAAGAACATATTCAAAAGACAAGTCAAGCAAAAATAAGCTATGAGCTGCTTTTGGAAGAAGGACCTGCTCACAGCAGAACCTTCAAAATGGCTATGATGCTGGATGATAAAGTAATTGGGATAGGTAGTGGCAATAGCAAAAAGGAAGCACAGCAAGCTGCAGCTAAAAGTGCAATGGAAGAGCTGGAAATAGAATATGAATAATAATAAGAGACATTATATTATACCCATATTTGTATCACATAGGGGCTGCCCTCATGACTGTATATTTTGCAATCAGAAGAAAATAACAGGCTCAGGAGGTGATGTATCGGGTGAAGAGGTAAAGTCAAAAATAGAAGAATATCTAAAAACAATACCAAAGGAAAACACACACATAGAGCTTGCATTCTTTGGGGGAAGCTTTACCGCTATTCCCATAGAACAGCAAAAGGAGCTTCTAGGTGCTGTACAAAGTTATTTAAAACAGGGCGTAATAAGAAATATAAGGGTTTCTACAAGGCCTGATTGTATAAACGAGGAAGTAATTGAAATATTAAAGTATTATGGTGTTAAGATAGTTGAGCTGGGTGTACAGTCTATGGATGAAGAAGTATTAAAGATTAGTAACAGAGGCCATAGCTCAGAGGATGTAGTAAATGCTGTAGCACTACTAAAACAAAGTGGCTTTATTGTAGGAGTTCAGGTTATGGTAGGCTTACCTGGTGATACAAAGGAAAAAAGCATTGATACAGTTTTAAAGCTTGTAAAACTTAAGCCTCATATAGCAAGAATTTATCCAGCATTGGTAATAAGAAATACATATATGGAGCAAATGTATTATAAAGGACTTTTTAAACCTTTCTCTCTAGAAAAGACTATTGATATATGCAAAGAACTCTTAATAATTTTCGAGATGAACAATATAGAGGTCATACGTATTGGACTACAGCCAACAGAAAATATTATGGAGGGCAAGGAGGTAGTGGCAGGACCTTTTCACCCTTCTATGAGGCAGCTTGTTGTAGCTGCTCTTTATAGAGATTTACTAGAGGATACTATTAGCAGTATGATGCCAATAGATGATGTTGAATTATTTGTAAATCCAAAAGAAATTTCCGACATTATAGGACAAAAAAGAGCTAATATTGAGTATCTGAAGGAAAGGTTTAATATCAGAAATATAGCGATAATACAGACTACAGAAATCGATAAGCAAAGTTTAATAGTGAAATCTGGCGAATATATGCGTAAAATGTCTATAAAAAATATTTATAAAATATTGGAAAAATAAAGGGATTAGACAGCAAATATAGAATATTATTACTATTCTATAAGCATATAGGGGGTTATACAATAATGGATATACTAAGAGTATCAGCTCAATCACAGCCAAAGGCTGTCGCTGGAGCGCTTGCTGCAATACTTAGAGAGAAATCTATTGCAGAATTACAAGCTGTTGGAGCTGGCGCAGTAAACCAAGCTGTAAAAGCAATCGCGATCACAAGAGGATTTGTAGCGCCAAACGGAATAGATCTTGTCGTAGTACCTGCTTTTTCAGAGATTGTGATAGACGGTGAGGACAGGACAGCAATAAAATTTATTGTTGAGCCAAGATAGTAAACTCAAAAACGCCAATTACTGATATTAGTAATTGGCACTATTTTTTTGGGTATTCTTAAAATCCAAAGATTCTTTAAATAACACAATAATTATGATAAAATAATTTAGATAGACATGTTATAAAGGTTATATGAATTAATTTTTGCTATAGGAGTGGACAAATGTATTTAAAGCAGTTAGAGGTACATGGTTTTAAATCCTTTGCGGATAAAATTGAGTTAAATCTTGCAAATGGAATAAATGCAGTAGTTGGGCCAAATGGAAGCGGAAAGAGCAATATATCCGATGCTATTAGGTGGGTACTTGGAGAGCAGTCTGCCAAAACCCTTAGAGGCAGCAAGATGGAAGACATTATATTTGCAGGAAGTGAGAAGAAGAAGGCATTAGGCTTCGCTGAGGTGAGTATATGCATAGATAATGCAGATAGGAAGCTTCCAGTAGATTATACTGAGATAAATATAACCAGAAGAATGTATAGATCTGGTGAAAGTGAGTACTACATAAATAAAACCGCCTGTAGATTGAAGGATATTTTTGAGCTTCTAATGGATACAGGTATAGGTCGCGATGGTTACTCCATAATCGGACAAGGAAGAATAGACGAGATACTTAGTAATAAATCTGAAGATAGAAGACAAATATTTGAAGAAGCAGCAGGCATTGTTAAGTTCAAAAGCAGAAAGCAGGAAGCGGAGAAAAAGCTAGAAAATACAAAGCAAAACATTACAAGAGTAATGGATATTATAGAGGAAATAAGTACTCAGCTTGAGCCTATGAAGGAGCAGGCAGAAGTAGCCAAAAGATACAGAGATATACTCTTGGAGCTTAAGGGTATAGAAATTAATTTGATTATAAGCAATATTGATAAATTTAAATCAAAACTGGAAAATATAAAGAATGAAGAAAATGGAATACAAAGCTATATAGAAGAAAGAGCCAAGCAAAAGCTTAACCTAGATGAAAAACAAAGAGAGCTAAAGGCTAGTCTAAATGCTTTAGAAAGAAGCTTGGAAGCTTTGCAGCAAGAGGCTCATCAACTTGAAAGCAATATGCAGCAGCAGGACGGTGAGTATAAGGTTGTTCAGGAAAAGAAGAACAATATAGAAAACTCCTTTGTGCGATTTCATCAAAGAAAAAAAGAGCTTGAGCAGGAGGGGAAAAAATCTCAGACTGCAGTTGTTGAGAATAATACGCATTTGGAGCTGCTTTGCGTACAACTACAGCAGTTGCAAAGCAGTATAACAGAAAAATCCTCACAGTTTGATAATTATTATATCTCTATAGCTGAAAAGGAAACAGAGCTTGATAATGTTCAACAGCAATATATAAGTTTAATTAATTCACAATCAGAAATAAAAAGTAAGATAAACAGCTCTTACTCGTTTATAGAAAATATAGAGAAAAGAAGTTTACAAATAAATGGAGATTTAAAAAGGCTGGAAACACAGCTAGAAGAGAAGCGTGAGGCATTTAAGATTGCAGAAGAAAGCTTCCAAGCGGCTAAACACAGTGAAGCTCAGTGTGGAAATAAGCTTGATGAGCTTAAGCAGAATAAGCAAGGTAATGAGAATAAAGCGCTAGAGCTAGAGCATGAAGTGTCCAATGTAAAAAGCAATAAGGATAGTATAGCTTCCAGACTTAGGGTGTTAGAGGACATGGAAAAGGACTTTGAAGGATATAGTAAGTCTGTAAAGGCATTACTTAGCAATGCAGGAAGCATAACTAAGGGTATGCTTGGCGCAGTAGGTGAGATGATTAATGTACCATCAGAGTATGTCGCTGCTATTGATGTTGCTTTAGGAGCGCAGGTGCAAAGTGTTGTAACTGAGACAGAAGAGGATGCAAAGGCTCTAATAGAATATTTAAAGAAGTACAAGCTAGGCAGGGCAACCTTCCTGCCTATAACCTCTATTAAGCCTAGATTTTTCTCGGATAGGGACAAAGCAAGCTTTGGAATAGATGGTTTTGTGGGTATAGCTTCAAAGCTTGTAACTTATGATAAAAAAATTGAAAATATTATTAACAATCTATTGGGTAGAATAGCAATAGTAAAAGATATGGATTCTGCCATAAAGCTTGCGAGACTTACAAATTATGATTTTAGAATTGTAACCTTGGCAGGAGAAATAATTAATGCAGGTGGCTCTATTACAGGTGGTAGTTTAAATGCAGTATCTCATTCAGTATTATCTAGAAAAAATGAGATTGAGCAATTAAAGCTTAAATATCAAGACATAAAAGAGAATTTTGAAAAGCTTCTTTTGGATTTAGGAGCTGTAAAGCAAAATATAACAGCTACAGGTCTAGAAATTTCAAACAAAACTGATGAGCATCATAAGCTAATGCTTGAACTTAATAATTTACAAAACAGATTTGAAAGTTTAAAATCAGAAATGCAGATTATAAATGACAGAATATCCATAAGCACTAAGGAAATAGCTGACTTAAGTAAGGAATGTATTGAATCAAGAGAGTTTATTGATATTAATCAACAAAAAGAAAATAAGCTTGAGATAAGCAAGAAGGAAATAGAAGCAAGCATAGCTGAGCTGCAAGCTGATATGAAGCAGCTAAATGAGGTGAAGGACGCTCACAATAACGATATTACGGATTTGAAGGTTAAGCTTTCAGCAATAGAGCAGAACAAGAAGTCCTTAGAGCTCCAGAATATTGAGTTAAATGATAGAATCAAGCAGCTAGAAGCAGAAGTACAAAACTCAATTAAAGAAATGGAACAGTCAGATACGGACTCTGCTCACTATGATGATATGCTAAAACAAATTAAAAATGTAATAAAAGAGTTAAAATCACAGATAGAACAAAAACAAAGTGAAATTAAGGAGAAAACAGAAGAAAAAATTATGGTGCAGACTGTTATTGAGAAATCTGATGAGGAAGCTAAAGACAACCAACAGGAAGCAACAGATGCTCAAAATAGTCTTCACAAAATCGAAATGCAGAAGGCAAAGGTAGAATTTGAGCTGGAAAATATTGAGCTAAAGCTTCTAGAGACCTATGAGCTTAACTATCATAACGCGCAAAGCTATAGGGATGATAGTATAAATCTAACATGGGCTTCAAGACGTTGTGATGAGCTGAAGAACGAAACCAGAGCTATGGGAACCGTTAATGTAAACGCTGTTGAGGAATATGAGAAGCTAAGCCAAAGATATACCTTCTTAAATAATCAGGTAGAGGACATGGTAAATTCCAGAGAGTCCTTATTACAGGTAATATCAGAGATAGCAGAAAATATGAAGCAGCAGTTTATAACTGAGTTTTATAAGATTAACGAGAATTTCAATGAGGTATTTGCGCAGCTCTTTGGCGGTGGTCAAGCTCAGCTAGTACTATCAGATGCTGACAACATACTAGAGTCTGGCATAGAAATAATTGCTAAACCTCCAGGTAAGAAGCTTCAAAACCTGTTGCTTTTATCCGGTGGTGAAAGGGCATTAACAGCAATAGCACTATTGTTTGCGATACTTAAAATGAAGCCGGCACCCTTCTGTGTATTAGACGAAATAGATGCAGCACTGGATGATGCAAATGTAGACCGATATGCATCCTTCTTGAAGGAGTTTGCAAAAACGACCCAGTTTATTATTATAACCCATAGAAAGGGTACTATGGAGTCCGCTAATTGTCTCTATGGAGTAAGCATGGAGGATAGCGGTATTTCTAAGCTTATTTCAGTTAAGCTGGAAAATACACAAGAGGATAAGGTAAGCTAAAAATAGCAAATTTATATTTAGGAGTGATATGATGGCTAGTTTTATTTCAAAGCTATTTAAAAAGGATAAGGAAAAACAAGAAGAGGTATTGTCAGACTCAGAAGAACAGCTTTCTGATGAAGAAATAGAGCAAATGTTAATTGATGAGCAGGTCAATGATGAAGAGACTATGCAGGAACTGGAAGTAAGCGAGATACAAGCTGATTCCATGAAAGAAGAAGAGGAACTGGAAATAAGTGAAGTTCAAGAAGATATAGAGGAAGAAGAACAAAGTGCAAAAATACCATTCTTCACTAAGCTTAAGGATGGACTTTTTAACACACGAAAAAGCATTACAAATAAAATTAATGATGCACTTGTGAAATTTAAGACTGTTGATGAGGATTTGTTTGATGAGCTAGAGGAAATTTTGATTACCGCAGATATTGGTGTTGAAACATCTATGAAAATACTTGACGCTTTGAGACTTAAGGTAAAACAAGAAAATATAAAAGAACCGATGAAAATAAAGGGACTGCTCAAGCAGGAAATGTTGGATGAATTAGGTAAAACAGCAGAGCCTATAGGTACTCACTTACCTGAGATTATACTTGTAATAGGTGTAAATGGCGTAGGTAAAACTACATCTATTGGCAAAATAGCAAGCAGACTAAAAAAATCAGGTAAAAAGGTACTTATAGCAGCCGCAGATACCTTTAGAGCAGCCGCAATAGACCAGCTGGAGGTATGGGGCAAAAGAGCAGGCGTTGATGTTATAAAGCATCAAGAGGGCTCTGATCCAGCAGCCGTAATATTTGACGCAATCAGCGCTGCAAAATCAAGAAAGATTGATGTCTTAATCTGTGACACTGCAGGAAGACTTCATAATAAGAAAAACTTGATGGAGGAGCTTAGAAAAATATTTAAAGTTATAGAAAGAGAATACCCTGAAGCACATAAGGAAGTTCTATTGGTTTTAGATGCTACAACAGGTCAAAATGCAGTATCACAAGCAAAAATCTTCAAAGAAGTAGCAAACATAACAGGTATAATACTTACTAAGCTTGATGGTACAGCAAAGGGTGGAATAGTTATAAGCATAAAATCAGAGCTTAATATCCCTGTAAAGCTGGTTGGAGTCGGTGAAAAGGTAAGTGATCTTCAAGAGTTTATACCAGAAGATTTTGTAAATGCTTTATTTGAGGAATAAATGTTGACAACATGCATATATTAATATAAAATATTTGTTGTAAAGGTTTTGACCTTTACAACCCTAAAAGATATTTTAGAGGTGTATAGTATGTACGAGAAAATTGTGCAGATTGCTCTTTTGTTTGATTTCTATGGACAGCTCTTAACTGAGAAACAGATAGATATAATAGATATGCACTATAACAATGATTTATCCTTAAGTGAGATATCAGAACAAGTGGGCATAAGTAGGCAAGGTGTATATGATACTTTGAAACGAGCAGAGAAAACCCTTTTTGAATATGAGGATAAGCTTGGGCTTGTAAACAGGTTTTTAAAGCAAAAGGAAGCCCTATTTGATGTAAATAATATGCTAAATCAAATACTAGACATAGAAGAAAATAATATAGATATAATAAAAAGTAAAATTTCTGATACAATTTCTTATATAAAGAAGCTCATATAAAACCCAGGAGGTGGTTAAATGGCTTTTGAAGGATTAGCTGGTAAGCTGCAAGATACCCTAAAAAAGTTAAGAGGTGCCGGCAAGCTTAATGAAAAAGATATAAAAGATGCCATGAGAGAGGTTCGGATGGCTCTGCTTGAAGCAGATGTTAGCTTCAAGGTGGCAAAAGACTTTGTAAATAAAGTTACAGAAAAAGCTGTTGGACAGGATATATTAGAAAGCTTGACACCTGGACAACAGGTTATAAAAATTGTAAATGATGAGCTGACTCAATTAATGGGCAGCACTCAAAGCAAAATTACTTTTTCCTCAAAGCCTCCGACAGTATATATGATGGTAGGCTTGCAGGGAGCTGGTAAAACTACTCATACGGCTAAGCTTGGACTAATGCTTAAGAAACAGGGTAAGAACCCATTATTTGTTGCCTGTGATATTTACAGACCAGCAGCAATAAAGCAGTTACAGGTTGTAGGTCAGCAAGTTGGAGTAGAAGTATTTTCCTTAGGAGATAAGGTAAATCCTGTTGATATTGCAAAAGCAGGAATAGAACATGCAAAGAAAAATGGCAATGATGTTGTATTTATAGATACTGCTGGAAGACTTCACATTGATGAAGAGTTAATGGGAGAACTAGATGATATTAAGAAAAGTGTAAGACCAACTGAAATACTACTAGTAGTTGACTCAATGACGGGTCAGGATGCAGTAAATGTTGCAGAAAGCTTTAATGAAAAGCTAGGTATAGATGGAGTAATACTTACTAAGCTAGATGGAGATACAAGAGGTGGAGCGGCACTATCTGTTAAAGCTGTTACCGGTAAACCTATAAAGTTTGCTGGAATGGGTGAGAAGATGGACGATCTTGAAGCTTTTTATCCAGACCGAATGGCTTCAAGAATATTGGGTATGGGAGATGTACTCACGCTTATAGAGAAAGCTCAAACAAACATGGACGAAAAGAAGGCTATGGAGCTTGAGAAAAAGATAAGAAATCAGCAGTTTAACCTTGAAGACTTCCTTGATCAGCTTCAGCAAATGAAGAAGATGGGATCTTTAAGCTCTCTTGTTGAAATGATTCCTGGCATGAATTCTAGTAAACTTAAGAACGTACAGGTCGATGACAATGAGATTGTAAGGACAGAGGCTATTATACACTCTATGACCAAGAAGGAAAGAACAGAGCCTTCAATTATAAATTCCAGTAGAAGGAAACGTATTGCGGCTGGAAGCGGTACTACAATCCAGGATGTTAACAAGCTTTTGAAAAACTTCGAGCAAACTAAGAAGATGATGAAGCAGTTTACAGACATGGGAAATGATATCAAGAAAGGCAAAAAGAAATTACCTTTCTTTAGATAATTAAATTCATTTTGTTTACATTTTAAGGAGGTGAAATAAAGTGGCAGTTAAGATAAGATTAAAAAGAATCGGTGCTAAAAAGGTACCTTTTTACAGAGTTGTAGTTGCAGATTCAAGATCACCTAGAGATGGTAAGTTCATAGAAGAAATCGGATACTACAATCCATTAACAGATCCTGCAGAAGTAAAGATAGATGCAGAAAAGGCTAAGAAGTGGCTGGACAATGGTGCACAACCATCTGATACAGTTAAAGCATTATTAAAGAAAAGTGGTATAATAGAAGCATAAAAATATCTTCTATTGGGAGTGTTGCAATTGAAAAATTTAGTTGAAGTAATTGCAAAAAGTCTTGTTAATAATCCTGATGAGGTGCATGTGAAAGAAACTGAAAGTAGTAACTCAATATTAATTGAACTTTCTGTAGCATCTGAGGACATGGGCAAGGTTATCGGCAAGCAAGGCAGAATTGCAAAGGCTATTAGAACTGTTGTGAAATCAGCAGCTGTAAAAACCGATAAAAAGGTTATAGTAGAAATAATTTAATGAGAAACAGGGGATAATATTATATTATTTCTACTGTATTCTAGAAGTTTCGTGTTATGCGTTTGAATAAAATTATTAACACGAAACATTTTCTACTATATTTAAGAGAACGCAGTTTTGATAAAGACTGCGTTCTCTTAAATATAGCAAAATGAAGGTGATTAAATGTTAGAATACTTAAGCATAGGACAAATAGTAAATACACACGGAATAAAGGGAGAGATAAAAGTATTTCCTTTGACCGCTGATATTACTCGTTTTGATAAGCTAAAGGAAGTATATGTTGAAGAAAAGAGTGGATTGAAAAAATATTCCGTAGCTAGTGTGAAATACTTTAAGAACACAGTGATTATGAAGCTAGAAGGAATAGACAGCATAAATGATGCAGAAAAGCTTAAGGAGTTATACATTAAGGTTGGAAGATGGGATGCAGTACCACTGCCTCAGGATACTTTTTTTATATGTGATATCGTAGATTCTGAGGTTTATGACATAGAGCTTGGCTTGATTGGAAAGCTTACAAACGTGTTACAAACAGGCAGTAATGATGTATATGTGGTAACACAGGATAAAAAAGAAATACTTATACCAGCATTAAAAACAGTGGTGAAAGAAATAGACCTTAAGAATAAAAAGATTACTGTAGAATTACCAGAGGGATTGATTTAATGAGAATTGACATACTAAGCTTGTTCCCAGAAATGCTTGAAGCAGTGTTATATAAAAGTATAATAGGCAGGGCTGTGAATAATGATCTGGTGAAGCTTGATTTTCATAACATAAGAGATTTTACTGAGAATAAAAATAATAGAGTGGATGACTATCCCTATGGCGGAGGATTGGGGATGATCATGCAGTGTCAGCCGATTTTCTCAGCTGTGGAAAGTATAAAAGGTCAGCTTGAAAGCAAGCCCCATATTATAATGATGACACCTCAGGGCAAAAGCTTTAATCAACAAAAGGCTAAAGAGCTGACACAATATGAAAATATAATAATTATTTGCGGTCACTATGAGGGCATAGACCAAAGAGTTACAGATGCTCTAGTAGATGAAGAAATATCCTTGGGAGATTTTGTACTTACTGGAGGAGAGATTGCTGCCATGGCAGTAACAGATGCTGTATGTAGGCTGCTTCCTGGAGTACTTAAGGATGATGAATCCCATATGATAGAATCGTTTAGCAGTGGACTTTTGGAGTTTCCACAATACACAAGACCTCCTGTATTTCAAGCCATGGAGGTACCTGAGATATTACTATCGGGACATCATGAGAACGTAGACAAGTGGAGACGATATCAAGCTCTAAAGGCAACGTATATAAAAAGACCAGAGCTTCTTGAAACCACTGAGCTATCAAAGCAGGATATTAAGTTTTTGGAAGAGATAAAAAAAGAGATTAAATAATGAAAACAGCTATCCAATCTTTGTATGTCAGAGTTTGGATAGCTTTTTATAAAGGGAGAGAATAGATAGACAAAATTGAGAGAGGAGCGGTTTCACAGTGAAAACAATAATTCGCTATGCTAATGCAGATGATATTGATGCATTAGCGAATATTCATTCAAGATCATTGAGGGTGGCGTTCAAAGGTATTGTTCCAGATGATACTTTGGATAATACCTTTTCGTATAGCAGAAGAAAGCAAGGCTTTACATATGAGCTGGATGATGAGAACCCCATAACTGCAATAGCATTTGATGGTGACAATGAGGTTGGACTTTTGTCCTTTGGAGCTAGCAGATATATTACAGTGGATGAAGATACAATTGAACTTTGGAGGATATATCTAATTCCTGAGTATTGGGGAAGTGGAATTGGAGAAGAACTGTTCAATTGGGGTATGAATGAGATAATGCGTAAGGGCTACAAGAATGTAATCCTTTGGGTTTTGGAAGAAAATACCCGAGCCAGACGCTTCTATGAGAAGCATGGCTTTTCTCACAATGGATGCAGCATTGATGCTGGTCTAGGAAGGAATGTCAGCGAGCTTTTATATAATAGAAAACTATAGAAGTGGCGGGGACGGTTAATGTCAAAACCACTCTACTAGTTTTACGTTATGAGTTAAAAATGACTGGCGTCATATTACTATGATATAAATATTTTATATTTGAAATACTGTATGATATTTCTGTACATTTTGTAGGCTGTTCAAACAAAAACACTATCGTATTCTTGTATAATATGTCTAAAAATGTGAACAAAGGATTGATAAGAGATTTCTAATAATGAAAAGTTTCTATAGAATTCTGAACGTCATTAAAGGGAGAATATATAAGTAAAATTAAGAGGAAAAAGTTATAGTGTCTGTTATATACATAAGTTATATGAAAAAATTATGTATATGCTTATTGTGTCTATAATGGGAAGCTGAAGGAATAAATATTGGGGTTTAGTACATTTAGTATAACAATATATTGAAGCAAAAAGAACCGTCCCCACTGCTTTAGACCTTAAGAATAAAAAGATTACTGTAGAATTACCAGAGGGATTGATTTAATGAGAATTGACATACTAAGCTTGTTTCCAGAAATGCTTGAAGCAGTGTTATATAAAAGTATAATAGGCAGAGCTGTGAATAATGATCTGGTGAAGCTTGATTTTCATAACATAAGAGACTTTACTGAGAATAAAAATAATAGAGTGGATGACTATCCCTATGGCGGAGGCTTGGGGATGATCATGCAGTGTCAGCCGATTTTCTCAGCTGTGGAAAGTATAAAAGGTCAGCTTGAAAGCAAGCCCCACATTATAATGATGACACCTCAGGGCAAAAGCTTTAATCAACAAAAGGCTAAAGAACTGACACAATATGAAAATATAATAATTATTTGCGGTCACTATGAGAGCATAGACCAAAGAGTTACGGATGCTCTAGTTGATGAAGAAATATCCTTGGGAGATTTTGTACTTACTGGAGGAGAGATTGCTGCCATGGCAGTAACAGATGCTGTATACAGGCTGCTTCCTGGAGTACTTAAGGAAGATGAATCCTATATGATAGAATCGTTTAGCAGTGGACTTTTGGAGTTTCCACAATACACAAGACCTCCAGTATTTCAAGCTATGGAGGTACCAGAGATATTACTATCGGGACATCATGAGAATGTTGACAAGTGGAGACGTTATCAAGCTCTAAAGGCAACGTACATAAAAAGACCAGAGCTTCTTGAAACCACTGAGCTATCAAAGCAGGATATTAAGTTTTTGGAAGAGATAAAAAAAGAAAATAGATAATCGAAGATAACTATCCAAACTTTGTATGTCAGAGTTTGGATAGTTGTTTTTATATTGAGAATAATTGATACTACAAGAGGGAGTGGGAATGTCTGTGTCATTAACCTAACTAACCTCTCTTTTTTTATGTCTAAATATAACAAATGAGAATAGATTGACGAAATTAAGAGGAAAGAATTATGATATCTGTTAAATAGGTAACTTATATGGTAAAATTATATATGTATTTATAATGGTAAGTTGAGGGAATAAATATAGGGGTTTCAGTATGTTTCAATATGACAATTTATAAAAGCAAAAAGAACCGTCCGAGACCACTGAAAAACACACCCTACAAACTTGTAAATATGTAATAAATATCAATTATTAGATAGCGAAAAACCTCCGAATTTGGTAAAATAGAATTGAAAGAAACTATCACCAAAAGGAGGTTTTTCAATGCTTAAAGACAATAAATATCAATTAAGCATCTATTCAATATTGTACGATAAAATACCCGAAAATCATATACTTAAATTAATAAATAATGCAGTGGATTTTAGCTTTATCACAAAACTTTTAGAAAAGTCATATAACAAGTACTATGGTAGACCAGCCAAAAATCCAGAACTTATGATCAAACTGTTGGTATTACAGCACCTATACAACTTATCAGATATAAGAGTAATTGAAGAAGCATCCTTAAACATAGCATATCTATATTTTTTAGGGATTAATCCAGAAGAAGAATTACCCCACCCAAGTCTACTTGCTAAGTTTAGAGTACATAGACTTCAAGATGTAACCCTAGACCAAATTATTGTTGAATTAGTTAGCCAATGTGTGAGAAAAGGCATAATTAAAGATACAGGAATAAGCATAGATGCCACTCATAGCGATGCTAACACATTCAAGGCAACCCCCGAACGAGTTATGAAATATCTAGCTAAGAATATGTTTAAAACACTAGAGAAAGAAACTGGAGAACTTCCCAATACAATAAATACAGACATCCCCAAATATAAAGAAATAGAAGATCATAAAGAAGCAAAAAAAATAATGAAGGAATATTTGGAAAAGGAAATAGAAAAAGTTCAAAATATTATATATAAAGAGGGACAACCACTTACATATAAAGTATTAGAAAATGCAAAAGAGATATTAGCAGACCCGAAATTTATAGCACAAAAACGAGTGCGTTCAATAGTAGATCAGGAGGCAAGAGTTGGGCATAAGAGCAGAACAGAAAACTTTTTCGGATACAAAACAGAATATATGATAACAACAGAAGAAAGAATGATAACCGCTGTAAGAGTAAATGATGGGGCATATGTAGATGGGACACAATTTAAAGAATTACTTGAGTTAACAAAAGAAACAGGACTAAAAATACATGAAGTGTATGGAGACAAGGCATACTTTAGAAAAAGTATACTGGATGAAATAAAGGAAATAGAAGCGAATCCTTATATACCAGTAATCGAAAGTGTCTATAGGATTGATGAAGAGAAATTTTGCTACAATAAAGACTCTGACGAATGGTTTTGTGAACAAGGAAATCAAACTATAGAAAAAAGGCATAGAAAAGATAAAGATGGTAGACAATCCTACAAATACTATTTTGAAAAAGAGAAATGTAGGAACTGCAACAAAAGAAGTGAATGTATAAATGGAACAAGAATCGCTAGAGTATTAGAAGTAGGAATAAACACCCCTGAGTTTTATGGTTATAGCCAAGAACAAAAAACGGAAGAATTTAAGGAAAAATATAAAAAAAGAGCTTGCCAAGAATGGAAAAATGGAGAGATGAAAAACTTTCATAATTTATACCGTGCCCGTGGGTATGGTAGGCGAAGCATGTCTACACAAGCCAAATTAACTGTAATAGCAGTAAATTTAAAGAGGATAGCAAGCATACTATCCTCTAAGTTATCACCAAAACTCAACTTTTATAAAGGAACATCATAAGGAGCTATATCACAAGCATTTCGTTTAGAAAGTCATCTGAAAATAGCTACTTTTTCAGTGGTCTCGAACCGTCCTCACTGCTTTACAATATATTCTGTAAGATGATATGAAGAGCCATATGCCTTAATTGGGCTTGTACGGATCCGTGAGGGGCTGGCACTGTGAGGTTCCAGTCTACTCGACATAAAGTCGTTACATTTAAAAAATCTACGTTTATTGGGAATAGTAAATCATTGCTTAGTGTAATAAAATCATATATAGCGTATTGTAGAGTTTAGAATTTTAAATATTATTTTTTTAAATATTAATGTGGTGTTTATCAGCACTTTCCCTGGCACCTAAAGATTTATTAAAAAGTATATGGAGGCATAATAGTGGACAGATTACAAGAGTGTAAAATATATAAATTACTAATTGAAAACCTTAAGAGAAAAAACAGATTTGACATTATATCGAACATACAAAATCTCATAAAAAATGCAACAGATAAATTAAAATTAGTTAGAGATACTTTCCCTACATATACACTTCATGATAGTGAGCATTGCTATAACGTCCTGTCAAAAATTGAGTTGTTCATAAGTGATGAGCTAAATGTTTTTACCGATTTAGAACTTTTTATAATTATTATATCTACATATTACCACGATATTGGTATGGTGTACGATGAGGAATACAAAAAGAGTATTATAATTAATGCTAGGTTTGGTGAGTTTTTATCTATAAATACTGATGTTGCATTAAGGTATTATGTCGATAGCAAAATAGATGACGATGCAGTTGAAGCCTTCTGTAGATATTACCATGCGGATAATTCGTATGATACTATTATGGAAATGGATGATACCTTATTCATGTGGGAGAGTAATATTTGTGTAAAAGAAGAGATTGCGATAATTTGCCGCAGTCATAACATGGATATCAAAAGTCTTAACTCTCCTTTGTTTGATACTGATTATATTTATGAAGCAGACTTAAAAATTTGTGCAATACTGCTTAGGCTAGGAGATATATTGGATTTTGACAATTCAAGAACGCCTAATGAAATATATAAGTATTTAAAACTGAATACACTAGACTCTGATAAGGCAAAAAAAGGAAACATAGAGTGGCTAAAACATCTTTCCTCGAATGGGTTAAGTATAAATAAAGATAAAAATATGTGGCAGATTATTGCATGCCCAAAGACTCCTTTGATTCAAAATGATTTGTTATGTTTTTTAGATATTATCGAAGGTGAATTGTTGTTATCTTACAACACACTCAAAGCTTGTAGTGCATTAAAGCAAAACTTAGTTTTTCCACTAAAAATAGACAGAACAAAAATTGTCAATAAAGATTTTATTTATGGGGACTACAAATTCTCTATTAGCAATAATAACTTAATTAACCTTTTCATGGGTGAGAATTTATATTCAGATAAATATGTCTTCATTCGTGAATTAATTCAAAACGCAATAGATACTACAATGCATAGGGTTTTATATGAGTCTAAATCATATGATTTTTATAGTATCAATATAAGTACATATATTGATGCTGAAGGATATTCATGTTTTGATATCATAGATAAAGGGATGGGAATGAACTTAGGAATAATACAAAACTATCTGTTAAAGGTCGGTGCTTCATATTATGAGTCCGCTGAATTTAAAGTTCAGTTGTTGAAAATGAAAAAACAAATGACACCGATTAGTAAATATGGAATTGGGCTATTGTCGTGTTTTTTGGTTTCTAATGATATTAAGATTTATACAAGACACATAAACTCCAAATTGACATATTGCATTAACTTAGATGGAGTAAATGGTTTTTTTAGTATTTCAAAACTAACATCAAGTTCAAAAGAATTTCTAAATGATTTTGGAACAAGGATTATTGTGAAAATATCTACACAAAAAGAAGAAGTTGATTTCAATTTTGAAAACTATATAAGCAAAGTTACTTTGTATTCAAATATTAGAATTCTACATAATAACAATGAAATAGAGCAAAACTTATCAGTTATTACGGCACCATGGTGTGAACGTTGTACAGAGGACTTATCATATTACAAAAATAAAATTTTAAATAAACTATATAAACAAAATTTTAATTTACAAAGCATGAAATTGGAAATATATCCCATAAACATTTCGGAACTTTCGTATGATTCTGAATTGAAAGGACAAGGTATTATTTGTAAATTAGATGTTGATAATATTGATGATCTTTTGAAAAACAAGTTTTCAGACTATGAAAATAGAGAATTAAAAATTTCTTTCGATGCATCTGGATGTATTGAATTGAACTGTTCATTTAGTATAAATCTTGAAGATATATATAGTAAAAAAGAAAAGATAATAACTAAAATAAACCAGTACATTCAAGAAATGCCAAGGGATAGACAAATAGTCAAAATTGTAGCTCATACAGGGAATATTGAGGATGTGTCTCGTCATTATAATGACAAGATAATTGGTGAATATTGTAATGAGTTTTATGAAATAGAGAATATAGAAAAGAAGTATTTTGATTTATCAAATACGTTTGATAAATTCAAGATTTATTTTTTTAGAGAGAGAGGAAGAGAAACATTCAGAAAAATTGCACGAAAAAATAGTCAATTGTTTTCGCATAATGGGGTTACAATAGAGCAAAGGTGTTGTCAAGTTGTTTCAGAGCGGTGTTTTGGTTTTGTATCATTATCTTTATATGGATCACTTAGGCCAAAACTTGGTTTATCAAGATCTGAATTGATTTCAAACACTTGGGAATTTTATGTAAAATATAATTATGCTTTAATTAAATTTAAAGTTAGCAATAATCTTTTTAACATGGATATGCTTATGCCATTTGAACAGTTGAATATTGAAAATCTTATTTTTGAAAAGCTTTATGTTGAATTTCTATCGCATTTAGATGAATGGTGCGATTTTCCTCTATTAAGACATGGAGAAAACATAATAAGTATAAATAAAATTGCGAGAAATAAATGGATTGATTTAAAATTACTAACATTATCTGCTTACAACAATAAAGTTCTATTTAGTGACATTGCTGCTATGATTTTGATTCATCATAAGTTTTCTATCAAGTTTAATCATGACGATAATAAATTTATGATTACAACCAATTTTGAAAGCAATAAGAAAATCATGTTAAATGCTTTTCCACCTATGTTTTTTGTTTATTATAGTAACTCAAACTCTTTGAAAAAGTATAAATATCCTGTAAATGCAAATCATCCATTCTCAAAATGGTTTATTGGGCATGGAAATTATTTGTTGCAAAACCATAGTGAAATATTTAAGCAATTGATTAAATATATAGGATCTGATAGTGTTGTAAAAAGGGCATCATATATTAATGAATTGATTAATAGAATTAAAAAACTAGATATAAATATACTATCAGAGAGCATACCTACTATTCATGAAAATGATTTTATTTAATCTTAACAGGATGGGGAATTCCCCACAGCTTTGCTACGTTGACAAATTAGTACTTAGCTTTTGTTAATAAGGAAGACCAGATCAGATACTGTGTGGAGTCGTTCATTAGTTAAAAAGTTATTATCTGTTTCACAGTATGGAACAGGAATAAAGGGACAAAGGGGACAGGCACCACGTCCCACAATAGGGTTGGAAGATAAGCTAAAAAGTTGGCCTCTTTTTAGGTACAGTGTATTGTATAATATACCCATAAATGCGAATAAAAGTTTGACAAGAAATACTTAATAATGAAAAGTTTTACTGGAATAGAAGAGAAAGTATTATTTATAAAACAGAAATGGATGGATTGGGACGAGGTACCTGTCCCCTTTGTCACTTTATCATAGATTATGCAAGTTGATAAGAATATAACTGTCTATGTGTCGTGCCGGGCATCTAAAAATACAAATCAAGTTTTTATAATAGAGAGGTGTAGCAATGAACAAGCTAAAAGATGATAGCGTTAGCATATACGAGGCATTGCAAAATATAAAAAACGGTAAATATGTTATGCCTGCGTTTCAACGACAGTATGTTTGGAGCATGGAACAGATTGAAAAATTGTGGGACTCTATTTTGCTTGACTATCCAATTTCCACATTCTTATTTTGGAACGTGAACCATGACAATGTAACATGGGATACATATTTCTGTACTTTCTTAACTGATGTTACTTTTGATAGCCGAAAACAAGCAGATAGTGTTAATTACGAATTGAGTAATATTAATGTGAAGGTAACTGATACTGCGGTGCTTGACGGTCAGCAGAGATTGACTTCACTTTTTCTTTCTTTATTGGGAGAGGCTTTTATCCGTCAAAAACACGCAAGAAAGAATAATAGTGGTGGTATTGTTACAAAACTGCTGATAGAACTCAATAAGAACAAACTGGCCGTTGATGAAGAAGAATACAATAGCAAGAAATATGACATCAAATTCAGTGAAAAAGTCGGAAAATTAAGCCCGACACAATTTGAAGTCAAACTTATTTTGGAATCTAAGTTTCAAGAAAAAACAACTAGGGACAAAGCTATCGAAGATGCAATTGCTAATGTTCCAACAGACAGCAAAGAGTATGCGAGGACTGTTTTGGTTAAGCTGTGTCATAAAATCTTTGAAGAAAGACTTATCCGTTTTACAGAAATTTATGATATGAAACAAGATGATGCACTTGAGATGTTTGTTAGATTTAATAGCGGTGGAAAGGCTCTCAAGAAGTCAGAAATAACAATGTCTATTCTTGAGGCATACTGGCCAAGTGCCAAGACTGAATTTGGACGACTTCTTGTAGATGGCTATTCGGGGTTTGGTAGCGATTTCATCATTCGTTCTGCTCTTATGCTTTATGGCGATGTTGTGAAATCCAATATCAGCAAGCAGATAGCTGAAGAACTTAAGAATAATTGGAGCGAGTTTAAAAAGTCATTGATGAATTTGGAATCTGTTCTAAAAGATATGCATATTGAAGTTAACCGTTTTTCAAGTAGCTGGAATGTGCTATTACCTATACTATACTTCATTTACTACAATCCTAAATACAGCAACAACCTTGATGGAATTCGTGCCTATTTAATTAGAGCTATTTTATTCACTTATTTTCAATCTGGTACAACTGGAAAGTTACAGCAGATGAAAAGCAAAATCAATGAAAATGATGGCGAAATTACCGTTGATATGCTTAATCAGATGAATGACCTAAGAGTCACAGACGGAAAGATTGAAGATATTCTTAATACTGAAAAAGCCAGTAGAGTTGTGGGAGAGGCTTTGTATTTTCTCAGCCTAGATTGGATAAACAAGAACTTTAAATATGAGCAAGACCATCTACATCCATATGACAGATTTGATGGTAATAAACCTATTTCTGTAGCTATGGAAGATTGGAGAATATGGAGAGGCAATCGTAACAGACTGGCAAATCTACAACTACTGGAAGGCAGAAGCAATGGTAGCAAAAATGATATGCGACTTGTTGATTTTTACAACGATATGAACGATGAGCAAAAGATCACCTTTTGCAATCAGTCGTTTATTCCAAAAGGTGTTTCTCTTGAACTTGAGAATTTTGAGGAATTTTATGAAAAGAGGAAAGTAATTTTGGCTGAAAAGCTTCGTGAATTGTTGGGTTGAAATACATCTCGGTGTCACGAAAAGCGTTGCAAGGTGAATTATTCATTTATGTTAAAAAATTTAAATAATGGAAAGATAAATTAGAAATTTTGGAGAATATAAAAAAATGCTGAATAATAAAAAGAGAGCAGAAGAAGCAAAAAGAGAAAGAGAAAAGACCATTGAATTTATAAAAAAGTATTCGAAGATTTTATTAGGAGCATTCATTGCACTTATATTGATTATATCTTTTGGCATATTGAATGAGCGCAGCGATAAGGCTGATGTCACTAAAATAGAAATAAATTCTTCCTCAAGTGAGTTTAAGGGAAAAAACTACGAAAATGTCGTTGCACAATTGCAAAAAGCTGGTTTTACCAATATTAAAACCGAAACTTTGGATGATTTGGTTACAGGTTGGTTAACAAAAGATGGGGAAGTTGAACAAGTAGAGATTAATGGGACAACAGTGTTTAGTGCTAATACCAGTTTCCTGAAAGATGCCAAAATAGTCATTACTTATCACACATTTCCAAAGAAAAGTAACACTGACTCTACTAATAAAGTGAGTTCTGAGTCGGTTGGGAAATCTACCGATGAGTCAACTAAGGTAATCAATCAGGAAATATTAACGGTTGAAAATAATAAAGATCTTGCAAGTATTTTGGCAGTCAAGGACAACTATGATCCAATAATTAGTGAGTTTGCGAAAAAATATGCTGGTAAAACCATTGAACTTAATGCAAATATAGCACATGTGATGCCTCGTGAGAATTATAAAACAAGATATGACTTTTTAATTTATGCTGGTGATTATAGTGAAACATCTGGTAGTGGTGGGACTAGTTTTAAGTTTAAAGATGTCAATGTTTCTGATTTGCATCTTACTGGTTCTAAAATTCCAGAAAATATTGTAGCGGGACAAAACATTCGTGTTATTGCTAAAGTTGTAGAATATAATGAAAAACAAGGACTTTTCTTCCTTGAGCCGATTTCTACTGAAATAAGATAAAAGATGCATGATAAAGATTAGCGAGGAGTTGAATATAAAAATGGCAAAAAGTAAATGGGTATCATTCTTCTTGTGCCTGTTTTTGGGTGTATTAGGAATACATAAATTTTATGAAGGTAGAGTGCTTTTGGGAATATTATATCTTTGCACAGCTGGACTTTTTGGAATAGGTGTACTTATTGATTTGATTATCCTATTATTTAAGCCAAACCCATACTATCCATAAATTTTACAATTAAACTAAAAAACTGCCGATAAACGAAAGTATGGGGTTATAAGAGCATATTGCATTACACATAACACCACCACTAAGAGAAGAACCCTAAAGTTCCAGGCACCGAACATAAGAACATATTTACAATACACATATCTTCAGCTAAAGTGGTAGTATGAGGTGTGTTTTCTAGGAGGCATCAATTTGAGAAAAAAATATTTGACATCTATTGCACTTGCTATTATGATATGTATATTTTGTATATCATATTATCGTATTTCGATAGTATCTCAAAATTATGATAATTATAAAGAAAAAGAAGCAATAGATTTAGTGTCACAATATTACGAAAATCTTTTGAAAGAAAATTATAAAGATGCTTTATTACTATTAAATTATGATAAACTTGGTTATAAAAATGATTTAAGACAAATAAAAGAAAATACTGCTGATTATAAAATTACTCATCCTACTGATACAACAAGATGGATACGAAATGTATACTTTGACAAAAAAGAAAAAACTTATATAGTAGAAGCTACAGCCCAAATCAACTATAAAGATAATAATTGGATTGCATCAGAAATTATTTATGTGAAAAATATTGATAAAGATCTCAAAATTATAAAAATATTAACTGATGATATTTATTGTAACCTTAGAGGTTCAAAAGTCGTATTTATTGGAACAAATAAATAAAAAACGAGACAAAGGGGGCAGACACTACATCTCACAATAGGGTTGGAAGATAAGCTAAAAAGTAAAATGTTTTATATAATATGTCTAGAAATGCGAACAAAAGATTGATAAGAGATACTTAATAATGAAAGGTTTTGCAGGAATAGAAGAGAAAGTATTATTTATAAAACAGAAATGGATGGATTTGGACGAGGTACCTGTCCCAAATGTTTTTCAGTTTAGCACACAAAAGTGAGTTAATGAAATACATTGGAGGAATGAAAGTGAATCAATTAATAGATACAAAAATATATGAAAATATACGGATAGCAGTTGCAGAAGCTGCAATTCTTTATAAAATATTAGGACAGCTTAACTAATAAGCAATTTAAACAATTACCATCTAAAATATTATTATGATGTAATAGCCAGATTGTCTGGTAAGTTTGTATATAGATATTTTGTAGTTAATCTATTTAAGAGAATTAAAACATTAGTGAATAGTGTTATTATGAAATTTGCTCATTTATTTATGACTTTATTTAAGAATTTACCAAAGCTTGTTACTATTAAGCTTTTAAAAATATTTATTCTGCATTTGAAATAATACTCTTTATCGTTCCAACCTTTTTCTTTCCAATACTCACTGTCTAAGCCAATTAATTTATAGGCAAGTACCTTTTGAACTTGAAAGTTTATTAGGGCATTTAAAGAAGGCTTATAGTGTTCCTTTTTCATATTAAGGTGCTTTATAAAATTCTCACATTCACTTTCTGTGATTTTATTATCTATTGTTCTTATAGACCTACTTATTTTACCTGTATAAAAGCCACCCCATTGAATTACTATTCTCTTCAAATATTTTATAGTAGATTTTAGACCAGAGCCTTTGGTTGTTGAAATAACTAGAACTGGTTTGCCATAGATTTCTGGTCGATGAAACCAGCTACAGGTTCTGTCAACAAATGTTTTTAGTTTTCCAGACACATTTTCCATATAAACTGGTGAAGTTAATATTATTCCATCACTTAGCTTTATTTTCTCCATTATATCAAAAGCTTGATCCTTTAATACACAGCTACCTTTAACTAAACAATGTTCACAACCAATGCAAGATTTAATATCGTAATCAAATAGGTTTATTATTTCGATATCGGTATTTTTATTTTTTAATATTTCTTTAACTTGAGAAATTAGCGAATAAGTATTCATTTTTCTATTACTTGAATTTATAGCTAATACTTTTAACATATGAAATATCACCCCTTTCTTTCAGTATATCACAATAACAGAACTCTAAAGTGCCAGGCATCGAATATAATGAAAAGATCATCTCTTTAACTTTATAATGGGATTTTAATAAAGTTAAATTTAGAAATTTCCAGACGAGCTATTGATTGTAAATAGAGAACAAGCTATCATAGTAATGTACACTTGATATATCAGGTGTACATTATATACCAAAAATTTAAATTGAGTTTACGAGAGGACGGATAATCAAAATGATAGAAGTAAGATGGCATGGACGTGGAGGGCAAGGTAGCTTTACTGTTGCTCGTCTTTTGGGTTTAGCTGCATCAGTATACGGCGGCAGATATGCCCAGGCATTTCCTTCCTTTGGTCCTGAAAGAAGAGGCGCACCTGTATTAGGCTTTACCAGAATCAGTGATTCAAAAATCACCGATAGAAGTGAGTTGGACACTTGTGATTATGTCGTAGTGCTTGATGAGACACTTTGGGGAGATGACGTAATAAAAGGGCTAAAGTCTAACTCAGTCATTATAATCAACACAAAAACTCCGAAGAAATACTCAGAGCAAACATCACACAAGGTAGTCGGACTCGATGCTACTCAGATGGCTTTAAATCATCTTGGGATTCCCATAACAAACACAGCTATGATGGGAGCACTTATTGCAGTTTCCGATATGATTCAGACGGAATATTGCCAAAAGGCAATTATGGCATCTATGAATGCTAAAATCGCTGCAAAAAATGTAAGTCTTTTTGAGAATGCATATCAATTCGTCAAGGAGGCATTGTCGCATGAATAAACCTAAATTAAAGTCGTGGAGCGAACCAGTAAGAATAAGTGAATACCCGATAGGTGCAACCTGCAAAAGTGATAATATTACAAGCATAAATGCAGGGTGGCGTACTTTTAGACCAGTAATCAATAAAGATAAATGTAAAAGATGCATGAGATGCTTCTTGGTTTGTCCAGACGGTGTAATTGACAAATCCGGAGAAGACTTAGAAATAGATTATGATTTTTGCAAAGGCTGCGGAATCTGTGCTTATGAATGTAAGCTGAAAGCAATTGAAATGATAAAGGAGGGTGAAAGCCGTGACTAAAAAATTCATTTGCGGTGATGATGCTGTAGCAGAAGGAGTCAGATTGGCAAGACCTCATGTAATTTCAGCATACCCGATCACGCCTCAAACTATTGCTGTTGAGAAATTATCAGAATATGTCGAGGACGGCTCTCTGAAAGCAAAATACATGCATGTAGAATCTGAACACAGCGCACTTGCTGCAGCAATAGGTGTCAGCTCAGTCGGAGCAAGAGCCTTTACAGCAACTTCTTCACAAGGACTGTTATACATGGCTGAGTGTTTACCATATGCAAGCGGAGCAAGAATGCCCATAGTCATGATGAATGCCAATCGATCAATTGCGACACCTTGGAATATTTATGGCGATCAGATGGACTCAATGTTTCTGCTGAATTCTGGCTGGATTCAAGTGTATGTAGAGGACGCACAGGAAGCACTTGATATGATGATTCAAGCGTATAAGATAGCAGAGGACAAGTCTGTAATGGCTCCATTTATGGTGAATCTCGATGGCTTCGTTCTTACACATACCTACGAGGTCGTTTATATCCCATCGCAGGAAGCAGTAGATGCGTTTTTGCCACACATTAACCTTACAGAAAATGTCATGAGTCTTGACCAACCCAAAAGCTTGTGTATTACCGCAGGAAATAATTATAATATGGAGTTTAAAATCAAGCAGAATGAAGATTTAAACAATGCCATTGAAATTATTGAAAGTGTTGACAAGACCTTTGGAGAAGCTTTTGGCAGAACATATGGAGGAATGCTCGAAGGCTACAGATGTGATGATGCAGAGGTTGTATTGATTACTACTGGTAGCATCACAGGTACTGCCCGAATGATAGTTGATGAGCTGAGAGGAGAAGGCTATCTTGTAGGATTGATCAAGCTGAGATATCTAAGACCATTCCCGACTAAGCAATTGACAAATCTTTTGAAGGACAAAAAGGTAGTCGGAGTTGTAGATAAAAATATCTCCTTTGGTTATGAAGGAACTATATTTACAAACGTTAATTCAGCCATTCTTCAAGAAAACTTATTACCAAAGGTTCATAATTTTATATGCGGTTTAGGCGGCAGAGATGTCACTAAGAATAATATCAGAGATATGTTTAAAGCGATGCTTTCCTCTGCAAAGGGCGAACCTGTCGACAAGATTCAGTATATGAATGTGAGGTGTGAATTATAATGGAACGCTTAAATGGCAAAAATCTGACAAATGAAGAGCTTTTTTATGGACATAAGGCATGTGGAGGCTGTGGTGAGAGCTTAGCTGTGAGACTTGCAATGAAAATCCTCGGTGAAAGAACCTTTGCTTCTTTACCAGCAGGATGTATGTCCGCAGTTTCTTTTATTTATCCAAACATGGCATTTATGAATAACGCTATCATCACACCTTTTGCATCAACTGGTGCAGTAGCAGCAGGTGTAGCCGCTGGCTTGGAAGCTCTAGGTATAAAAGACACTCATTCGGTAGGTTTTGCAGGGGATGGTGGTACTGCCGATATAGGTATCCAAGCACTTTCTGGTGCTATTGACCGTGGCGATCAGATCATATATTTCTGTAATGATAATGAAGCCTATATGAATACAGGTATCCAAAAAAGCGGTTTAACACCCTATGGAACAAAGACAACAACCTCGCCTGCGGGAAAAAATATGCCAGGATCAACGACAATGAAGAAAAATATGTTTGAGATTGTCGCAGCCCATGGCATTGCGTATGCTGCGACAGCTAGTGTCGGTTATTTAGAGGATTATATGATGAAGGTGCAAAAGGCAAAGCAGGTCAAGGGTACATCATATATTCATGTTTTGGCACCATGTCCTACAGGCTGGGGAACGCCAAGTGAAATAACTGTATCTTTGGCTAAAGAGGCAGTGGATTGCGGACTGTGGTATCTTGCTGAATATGAAAACGGTGAGTTTAATCTGAATAAGAATCCTGAGGAGTTTTCTTCAATAGAAGAGTATTTAAAAAAGCAAGGACGATTTAAACACCTCAAGGAAAAGGATATAGAGATACTGACTAAAAATCGTGACCAAAAATGGGAAAGTATGAGAAGGCGATGGATAAAATAAAGTGTATAAATACAATTAGACCACCTGTAGCTTAAGTTATATTCAGGTGGTACATTATATAAAAAGATGTCTCATATATAGAATACAACTTCTATACTGAGACATCTTTTTTATGATTTTATGTTGTAAAGGAATAAATAAAATTCCTATTTATACAAAGGTACTGAATTAGTTATGATTGCCATAACTATGAAAATAACAAATATCCCCAATGCCCACTTTGCCGATTCTTTCTGCCATTCACCCATATCGAGTTTGGTAAGATTTAGCAGCAGATATATAAAAGCAACTAATGGACTCAATAAGTGGAACGCTTGACCTAACAATGAAGCAGTTCCTATTTCTAATGCTGTGTAACCATATTGAGCTCCTGCTTGGGATAAAACAGGAAGTACACCATAGTAGAATGCATCATTTGATAAGAAGAATGTACCTGGAGCAGACAGTACAGCAGTAATAAGTCCCCAGAAATGACCAAAGCTTGTTGGGATTATGTTTGTTATACTTAATGCCAAAGCATCTGCCATACCAGATGAAGTAAACAATCCCATAAATACGCCTGCGCCTAAAACGAGAATAACTACTTGAGAAGCATCGCCGGCATTATCTTGGATTCTCTGCTTTTGTTCTTTTAATGAATGATAGTTAATAACTAATGCAAGGGCAGTACCAACTAGGAATAGGAATACGGATGGAAATGTACCTACAATAAGCATAACAACAATTCCAATTGCTAATATTGCGTTAATCCAAACATTTTTAGGTCTTTTCAAAGCAAGAACATCAGGATCGGTAACTTTAGTTAATTTTTCAATATCTTCATCTGAAAGACTCTTAATACCAATTCTTTTTCTTTCTTTGAGCCCTAAGTAATAAGCAACACCAAGCATGTAGATAACTGAAACAATCATACCTGGAACAACAGCTCTCAATATCTCTTGCTCGCCGACACCCAAAACAGAAATTACTCTTGCGGTAGGGCCGCCCCATGGCAACAGATTCATAATAGTGTTCATTAATATTAATAAAACACCAAGGTTCATCATATTCAGTTTCAATTCTTTATAAATTGGAATAAATGCAGTACAAACAATAAGTGTTGTAGTTGTGCCGTCTCCATTTAAAGATACTGCCGCAGATACAATGGCAGTAGCAATTAAAACCTTAACAGGATCACCTTTTGCAAATTTAATCATTTTCTTAGTAACTGGGTCGAACAATCCAGCATTTAACATAATTGAGAAAAATAAGATTGCAAACATTAGCATTACTGCAGTTGTAGATACTTTCTTAACGCCATCAACAGTCCAATTTCCGATAATCAATATTTGGTCCAATATTGAAGGATTTGCTATTTCTTTCAACGCTGTTACTTGGGTAGAATAAAGTCCCAAGAATGAACCAACCAACGTAAAGGCAATAGGAACCAATATTAGGGCTGAAAATGGTGTAAGCTTCTTTTTCATGATTAAAACCATGAAGACGATAATCATTGACCAAGACAAAATAGTTAACATAATACTCCTCCTCTTTTTCTAGCTTTAAATTTCTCTTTTCTGTTACTTGTTTTTAATAAATTATACAGCCAGTATATATTAGAAAAGTAATCACAACAACACTTTAAACCTAGAAAAACACTTAAAATACAGTTCGTGTAATTACATGCAAATATGTAATGCAAAAATCAGTCATTTACTATAAAAGACATGTCTGCAAAAAGACATTTGAAAAACACAGTGGAATGCAAAATACAGAGTATAATATATCTGTAAAATTAAATAATTACAATATCTAGTATTTAAATTCAGGAGCTTTATTATTACCTATAACACAATAATAACCAATACTCTCTTTTTGTATACAGGAGGTGTAAATGCCTTTCAAAATTAAAAAGCTGCAAATAGACAAAGATTACTCAATAAAAAAAGATTGGGAAGATTTACTTGTTCATGCAAATATCCGTCCGGAGAAAACAATTGATTATACTGTAGGAGTTTTTGAAGGGGATAATTTAATAGGAACAGGATCAATCTTCCAAAATATTTTAAAATGTATAGCTGTTGAATCGGAATATATGGGTGGAAAAGTATTTAATATGTTAATGTCTCACCTAATGTCTGAAGTTTTTGATAAAGGCTATGTATCATGCTTCATCTATACAAAAGAAGAAGCAGCTCACTCCTTTATACATTTAGGATTTTGTGAAATTGCTAGAGTGTCAGGTGAACTTGTTTTTTTAGAACAGTCTGCAAAAGGCTTCCTTTCATATATTGAAGATCTTAAAAAGACAAGAAAAGAAGGGAATAAAGTTGCAAGTATTGTGATGAATGCAAACCCTTTTACTAATGGGCATCTTTATCTTATTGAAACAGCTGCAAAGGAAAATGATATTCTTCACATCTTTATACTCTCAGAAGAATTATCAGATTTTCCTAGTACAGTAAGATTTGAATTGGTTAAAAAGGGAACTGCTCACCTTCATAACATAATCCTCCATGTGACAGATGACTATATTGTTTCAGCTAAAACCTTTCCCTCTTATTTTTTGAAGGAAAGATCTGATGTAACATATATTCAAGCAAGTTTAGATGCAATTATTTTTAAATCACATATTGCATCTTCTCTTGGAATAAGTAGAAGATATGTAGGTGAAGAGCCTTTGTCACAATCAACGGCTATTTACAATAAAGCGTTAAAAGATGTTTTTAATGAGGAAATAAAGCTTATTGTTATACCAAGGAAAGAGTTAAACGATGAAGTTATTAGTGCTTCTAGGGTACGAAAACTTTTCAAAGAAAATCGTATGGAACAAATAAAAGATCTTGTACCCAAATCAACATTTGAATTTTTACTTTCTCCTGAAGGGAGAAAAATTCAAAACAAAATACAAGGAAAGGAAGTGTAATTATCTTGAAAAAGTATGAAATCAAGAAACAGGCTGTAGCAGGTACATTAGAATCATCTGATTTACAAATAATTATTGCTGAAAATGATAATAATGGTATTGATATTGACTTAAAAAGCAGTGTAGAAAAACAATACGGCAGAAGAATTCGCCAAGTAATTGAACAAACACTTAATAAAATGGGGATAACAGATGCAAAACTTATAGTCGTTGATAAAGGTGCACTTGATTGCACAATTGTTGCGCGAACAATAGGTGCTGTTCATAGGGCTTGTGATGTTACATCAAACTATGATTGGGAGGAAATAGACTCATGGAGCGTTTAAGAAGAACAATGATGTTTATTCCAGCAAGCAATCCTGGTATGCTAAGGGATGCAAATATTTATGGAGCAGATTCAATTATGTTTGACCTTGAAGATTCAATTTCATTGAAGGAAAAAGATACATCTCGTTTTCTCCTATATAATGCTATCAAAACATTTGACTATGGAGATACGGAAACAGTTGTGAGAATCAACAGCCTTAATATGGGGGGCGTTGATGATATATTTGCCTTAGTAAAAGCAGGGATTGATGTAATCCGTCTTCCTAAAACAGAAGATGCAAATGATGTTCTTGATACTGAAGAGGTAATTGAAAAAGCTGAGCGTAAATGTGGTAGAGAGATAGGTTCAACTAGAATGATGGCAGCAATTGAAGGCCCTAAAGGTGTTCTGAACGCCTACTCAATAGCAGTTGCAAGTAAACGATTAATAGGTATAGCTTTAGGTTCTGAAGATTATGTAACAGCAATGAAAACAAGACGTTATTCCGATCGCAACAGCGAGGAAATATTCTTTGCAAGATCAATGATAGTTCATGCTGCAAGGGCAGCGGGAATTGCAGCAGTAGACACTGTTTTTGCCGATGTAAATGATGCTGAAACATTAAGAAAAGAAACAGAATTTATAAAACAACTAGGCTTTGATGGAAAATCAGTAATCAATCCAAGGCAAATTCCAATTGTTAACTCTGTATTTACACCGACGGAAAAAGAAATCAACAATGCGAAAAACGTTATTTATGCTATTGAAGAAGCAGAATCTAGAGGTTCAGGTGTAATTGCACTTAACGGCAAAATGATTGATAAACCTATCGTTGAACGTGCCGAGAGGGTTTTAATGCTTGCTACAGCAGTAGGCTTATATAGAAAAGGAGAATAAAATGGCTAAAAATAAAATAGGTATAGAAATCCCTGATAAATATGCTCAAATGTATGGATTATTTGAAGGTGAATTTGCAACTAGGCATACCTATAAAAGGGCTTCAGGCAAGGTAATTGCGGTGCAGCCTGGCGATACAAAATTAATATCATCTATTGGTGAAGCAATAGAGAGAACAGGCTTAAAGGATGGAATGACTATTTCCTTTCATCACCATTTCCGTGAGGGTGATGCAGTATTGAATATGGTCTTAGATGAGATTGCTAGAAGAGGGATTAAGAACCTTACATTAGCATCTAGCTCCTTGGCAAATATCCATGAGCCATTGATTGAACATATAAAAAATGGAGTAGTTACAAATATTACCTCAAGTGGTTTAAGAGACAAAATAGGAGCTGTGATATCACATGGTCTAATGGAAAATCCTGTT
This sequence comes from uncultured Clostridia bacterium, assembly GCA_942492835.1. Taxonomy (GTDB): domain Bacteria; phylum Bacillota; class Clostridia; order Lutisporales; family Lutisporaceae; genus GWB2-37-7. Next base: position 3,980,266 of record OW818645.1, read on the forward strand.
ATCATCAGATCTCATGGTGGACGTGCAAGAGCAATTGAATCTGGAGAAATTCATATTGATGTTGCTTTTTTAGGAGCTTCAAGCTCAGATGAATATGGAAATTCTAATGGTTCACATGGTAAAGCTGCCTGTGGATCAATGGGTTATGCAAAAGTTGATGCTGAATTTGCGGATAATGTAGTTATAATTACAGATAATTTAGTACCATATCCAAATACACCAATCAGTATTCCACAAAATCATGTAGACTACGTAGTTTTAGTTGATTCAATTGGTGACCCAGATGGTATAGCAAGAGGAGCAACACGTTATACAAAAGATCCAAAAGAGCTTTTAATTGCTGAAAATGCAAGTAAAGTTATAACATATTCCCCTTATTTTAAAGATGGATTTTCCTTCCAGGCTGGCTCTGGAGGCTCAGCATTAGCAGTTGCCCGCTTTTTAGGAGAAGAAATGATTAAAAATAATATTAAAGCAAGCTTTGCTTTAGGCGGGATTACAGCACATTTATGCGATATGCTTCAGGAAGGTTTGATTGATAAAATACTTGATACTCAATCCTTTGATAAGGGTGCAATTGAATCAATTAAAAACAATAACAACCACTATGAAATCAGTGCATCATTTTATGCAAATCCAGGAAATAAGGGAGCTACAGTAAATAATTTAGATGTTGTAGTGTTATCAGCCTTAGAAGTGGATACAGATTTTAATGTAAATGTAATGACAGGCTCTGACGGTATAATACGAGGAGCTTCAGGCGGACACAGCGATACAGCGGCAGGTGCAAAGCTAAGTATAATTCTTGCTCCCCTCATAAGAGGTCGTATTCCTACGATTGTTGATAAAGTAAACACTGTTATTACTCCAGGTGAAAGTATTGATGTTGTGGTTACGGAAATAGGTATTGCAGTTAATCCAAGACGCACGGATTTAATAGAAGCATATAAAAATCTTTCCGTGCCTCAATTTACTATTGAAGAGCTGAAGGAAAAAGCATATTCAGTTGTTGGTACACCAGATGCAATCAAATATGGAGATAAAGTAGTTGCTTTAATCGAATACAGAGATGGAAGCATAATTGATGTTGTAAAAAATGTAGTGGATTAATTAAGATGGCTGAAAATATAGAAGTAGGATTTGAATCTATATTCCTACATGGAAGCAAACCAACATTAGATGAGGTTTTGGGAAATAGAGAGAAAAGAGTAGAATTTATAAAAAAACTGTTCTCTCTCTATCCTCAAAGTAGTATTATTTCGTATAAATTGAACATTCCAGGAGTAGTAAAAAATAACGAATATATAACCCAAATATTTGAGATAGGATTAAATCAAATATCATCCTGTGTTAAAAATGAAAAGTGGGAGTCAGTTTACTCAAAAAAGTTAAATTTAAGAACAGGGTCAGAATATTTTGAGGTAATCTCGGCTTTGCCAATAATAGTTAAAGAAAAAATGGTCTCTATTGAAGAAAATGTAATTCTTGGCAGACTTTTTGACATTGACGTTATTTATAAAGAGAATGAAAATCTCCACTATGTAGAGAGGCGAGAAATCGGATATCCAAACAGAAAATGCTTTATCTGCAACGCTGATGCTAAATTATGCGCAAGTCGCCGAACTCATTCTGTTTTAGAAATTCACAAGAGTATAGGTGATTTAATCAAGAGGGATGGAAGCATTAAATTATAAAGAATATCCTTCCAATATTTAAAGTTTGGAAGGATATTCTTTATTAATATATTTTGTTTTAAATTATTCAAATCTATAGTGCAGATTCAAGAAGTGCAAAAAATATTGTGATAGCCAATAAGTCTGCAGCACCTCCAGGACTAATGTTTTTTTCAATAAATACATTATTCAGCTCTTTTATTTTCTCCTGATAATCATCCTTATAAATTATTCCATCTTCGATAAATTTTAAAGTTTTTTCATTTACAAATTCTAAAGCTTTAAAACCACCTCTGTTAATGACATTTGAATCTACTGACACACTCATAATATGAAATAAAACATCTAATAATATTCTATCTTTCTTTATATTGTTATCTGAGAGTAATCTAAGGCGCGGAAGAGAAATATTAAAAACTGTGGGAAAACCCCCTTCAACTTCACCCCTAATGCCTGAAAATCCTTTTTCTAAATAGATTTTTTCACCATTTGTAAGCTTTTCTTTTTTATCCAAATCTCTAAAATCATTTTTGACAAGACCCTCTGTCATTCCTTCTACAATCTTAAGAATATGTAATGTATCATCTGGTTTTAAATTATTAATTTGCTCTTTATCCGTATCTTTAAGATAATAACCGGTTGCAGAAACAACTATGCCCAGAGAAAAATTGATTCCTTTATGGGTGTTGACATTATTTGTTGCTTTAAACATATCCTTTTCAACAATGCTGCCTATAGCTCTGATTTCTTTGAAAAGCTCCTTTTCATCCAGTTTACAGGTCAGCCCTGATTTCGCATATGAATAAAACCCCTTAAACAGGCTAGTGGAACTGTCAATAAATGTATATATGTTCATATCTTTATGAGCACCAGAATCAACTGCATCCACCAATCCCGGTTTAGGAGTTAAAATTGCTTCATATAATATGGATTTTTGAGCATATTCAGCAAGTTTAAAGCTTAATTCATCTATTAGTTTTCTATTCATACCTTTAACTCTTCTTGTTTTTTTATTTCTTCAACAATAAACTTTTTTGAATATCCTAAATGTTTATTAATTAATAATATTAACTCTTTTTCATCCTTATCTCTTAAGCAATAATAAATTAGTTTATGCTCATCTATAGCCTTTCTTCGCCTGTAGTCATCTAACAAAGAGATATCTCGAAACCTTGCTAAATAATCCTTCAAATGATATATAATACCTTTAAGAATTGGCATATTAGAATGAGTGTAAATCATATCGTTAAAGTCAGAGAACAAATTTATAACGCTAGTAACATCACCTGCTTCTTCTCTTTCCTCAGTTTTTTCCAATAATGCTTTCATTTCTTTAAAATCATTATCTGCCATTAATGGCATTGCATTTACAGCAGCTAATGTATCCAATGCAACACGTAATTTGAAAATTTCTTCGGCATCCTCAATCGTAACCTTTTTAACAACAAAGCCATAGTTAGGAATATGTTCTATGAGGCCTTCCGATTGAATACGGTATAAAGCTTCACGTATTGGAGTACGACTGACGTTTAAATCTAATGAATATTTTTTTTCATTAATTCTTGCTCCCACAGGGATGATTCCCTTAATGATAGCTGCCCTTAATCCATTATAAACAATTTGATTTAAAGGCATATCTTGACTTAAATCAAATTGTTCAATAATTTTTTGCATGTAGTTATCCATATCTTATATACTCCTTTAGTTCTGCTTATAGATATTTAATGTCCCAAGTAGGGTCACTTGCATAAATTTTCTCCCATTTTTCTTAGGATATGCATAGCAGCACGTTTCTTTTTGAGAAATTTTAGTGAATAGTTGAATATGTGCCAGTTAGACATTTAAAGGTTATTGAAAAAAGGTTAAAGAATCTTGAACTCCAAAGCTTCAGGCACGGAACTTAAGAATATATTTACAATACACACATCTTCAGCTAAGATGGTAATATGAGATGTGCTTTCTAGGAGACATCAATTTGAGAAAAAAATGTTTGATATCTATTGCAATTGATATTATGATATTTATTGGAACAAATAAATAAAAAAGCCAGATAATGCTACTACTTTACTATAGTATCTATTAGTTTGGATAAAATAATATGGGTTGCAATAGCATATGCTATGTGATATAATCTTTTAGGTATAACGGACGCTCCGCTGTCAACGAACATGAACGTCTAGGATAGAAGGAGGAACACCAATGGATTTAGTTAATATTATTGAAAATGAGCAACTGAGAAAAGATATCCCTTCATTTAATGTTGGTGATACTGTAAAGGTACACATTAAGGTTAAAGAAGGAACTAGAGAAAGAGTTCAGGTTTATGAAGGTACTGTATTTAAGAGACAAGGCGGCGGACTTACAGAGACTTTCACAGTAAGAAGAATTTCTTATGGTGTCGGTGTAGAAAAAACTTTCTTGGTTCATTCACCGAAGCTGGAAAGAATTGAAGTAGTAAGAAGAGGTAAGGTTAGAAGAGCTAAGCTTACATACCTTAGAGGCAGAGTTGGTAAGAGTGCCAAAATTAAAGAAATTAAATACTAAGAGTAAAAAGGGCTTTCAGCCCTTTTTATTATACATAAGAAAATCGAAAACACCTTAAAAAGGCATCCCTTACTGTTAAGATACTTTAATGGGAGCCTTTTATATTTTGCTTTGCATTAAAAATACTTCCTTAGCAATAATAGAAATATGATATATTTATAATGTACATATGAAAATTTAAACTAAGGAAAGCTGACTTTGAAAAATCCAAAGCAGACAGAACGGAGTGTGTTAATTTGAATATACAATGGTATCCAGGTCATATGACCAAGGCTAAACGAAAAATAATTGAAGATTTGAAGCTTGTAGATGTAGTTATTGAGCTTGTAGATGCTCGTATACCTATGAGCAGTCGTAACCCTGATGTTGATGAAATTGTAGGTAACAAGCCTAGAATAATAGTTTTAAACAAAAGTGATTTAGCAGATGAGAATGCTAATAAGCTTTGGATTAAGCACTACTCCGGCAATAACACTAAGGTTATACTAGTTAACTCAATAAAAGGAACAGGTCTAAAGGAAGTAACCAATGCAGCGAAGCTTCTGATGAAGGAAAAAATTGATAGATTGAAAAGCAAAGGCTTGTTGGTAAAAACCATAAGGGCATTGATAATTGGTATACCTAACGTAGGTAAATCTACCTTAATAAATAAAATGGCAGGTAAAAGTGTTGCACAAACTGGAGATAGACCGGGGGTAACAAAGGCAAAGCAATGGATAAAGATAAGCTCGGAATTGGAGCTTTTAGATACACCGGGTATACTTTGGCCAAAGTTTAAGGATGAGCAGGTTGCTTTTAATCTTGCTTTCACAAGTGCTATAAAAGATGATATACTTGATGTATATGAACTGGCACTGAAGCTTATAGAAAGATTACAGCAGGATTTCTTTAGTAATCTAAAGGAAAAATACAAGCTGGAGGATCAGCATAAAGAGCTTTCGGTATATGATTTATTCGACCTGATAGGGAAGAAACGAGGTTGTATTATAGCCGGTGGTGAAATAGATAAGCAAAGGGTAGCTGTAATGCTTTTAGATGAATTTAGAGGTGGCAGAATAGGACACATTACATTGGAATTACCACAGAAAAAGCAAGAGTAGAATATGATATAATAGGAGCATGTACAGGATGATGTACATGCTTTTGTATGTTAATAGTATAAGATGCAATGCTATGCTATGGCATGACACTACATTATATATAAAAATTTATGTATATTTGATGTGCAAACTTGCCGATAAAATTGTATAGAGCGATATATATAATATAAATTTAAAGGAGATTCAAATGGCAGTAAGAATAAAGTATGATGAAAAAGAGATACTGCGTTTACATAACATGACTGAGTATGAAAGACAATGCCATAGCCAAGGTTATAAACTGGTAGCAGGTATTGATGAGGTAGGCAGAGGACCTTTAGCAGGACCTGTAATGGCGGCTGCTGTTATATTTGAAGAAGGAGTAGTAATTCCAGGTGTAAATGACTCAAAGAAGCTGTCAGAAGCAAAGCGTGAATATCTTTATGAGGAGATAAAAGCAAAGGCTATTGCTATTGGAGTAGGTATGGCAGAGGTGGAGATTATTGATGAGATTAATATACTTAATGCAACCTATGTGGCTATGAAAAAAGCTATAACTGCTTTAAGCGTTGAGCCTGACTATTTGCTGTTGGATGCTGTGACCCTTAAGGATGTTCATATTAAGCAGCAGGGAATAGTAAAGGGTGATACTTTAAGTCTCTCTATAGCTGCTGCATCAATTATTGCAAAGGTAGAGCGTGATAGACTCGTATCAGCCTATGACAGCATATATCCACAATACAATTTTAGCAAGCATAAGGGCTATGGTACAAAGGAGCATATGGATTGTATAAGAAAGTATGGACTGTTGCCTGTACATAGACGAAGCTTCACAAAAAATATATAGATATAAAGAAGTGATTGTATGAGAATTACTACACAAAACCTAATAAATATTAAACCTCAGCTTGCAGAGTTTCTATCGAAACTAGAGGTTGGAGATACTGTGAGAGGCAAGATAATAGAGCTGCTTGGAGAAAGCATCTCTCTAAAGACTGCCTCTGGACAGATGTTTACAGCAGCCTTAATGACAAATTCCGAGCTAAATCCTGGTCAAACTATTGAGCTTGTAATAAACAATATTACACAGGATGGAATTTTTGCCGAGTTGAAACCAGAGCAACAGAAGTCTACAAAGATAACTGAGGATGTAAAACTACAGCAGGTGTTAAAGCAACTAAATATCAAGCCTGAGGGAAGTAATATTCAAGCAGCTAAGCTGCTTATAAAATACAACATGCCTATAACTAAGGAAAATATTCTAAATTTAGTAAGTACTCAAAAAAGTGTGGAGACAATGGCTCAGGGTGACGTGGTCAATGCACTATCATTGTTGCAATCAGAGCAGGATATAAACAACACAGAGTTTACCAAGCTTGTAAAACAAGCTGTAGTACTAGAAGAACAGGGTAAACAAGCTCTTACATTAATAAAGCAGGATATTCCAGATTTACATGATGTCCCAAATGATAAAAAAATAGAACAACCAAAGGCAATAATAAATAATGAGATGAAACAAGAACTTACAGTTGAAGCAAAAGTTACGGTAGAAGCAGGTCAAAAGCACATAGAAAAGCAGCCTGTATTAGAAAACACACCAAAACAGGTATTACAGCAGCTAGTAGAGCTAGTGGACACAGAAGAAATGCAAAAATCAGCACCAAAGGTTGAGAAGCTAATAGATACTATAGTAAAAACTTTTGAAACTGCATCTTTGGCTAAGCCTGAGCATTCTGCATATCTATTATCAAAGGATATGGAGATAACTCCTTCTACGGTAAAGGCTTTGGTAGATAATATAGGAAGTAAAGGCAAGCTTGGAACTCAGTTAAAGGAGTTGGAAAAGCTTGTAGAAGTGTTAGAGGAGAATAAGGTAGATGTTAAAGAAATAAAGCAGAGTATAAAGAAGCTTTTTTTAACACCTGAGAATGTACAGGATAAGGAATTGGTTCAAGAAACTATAAAGGATATAATAAAAACCAGCAGTAAGCTGGAGTCATTGATTATAGAGCATGGACTAGAGGATAAAGCTGATAAAACAGTACTTTCGGATATAAAGAATAATCTGGATTTTTCTAAAAATTTAAACAACATAAACTATATTCAGATACCTTTACTTATCAATGAAAACAAGACTACAGCAGATTTATATGTTTTTAGCGAAAAAAAGAGAAGCAAGACTATAAATCCTGAAAACGCATCAATACTTATAGCACTAGACCTTAAGGGCTTAGGACATATAGAAAGTTTGATAGGGGTAACAAAGAAGAGTGTTAATGTTACCTTCAAGGTTGAAAAGGATGAGTTTAAGCAATTGATAATAAGCAACGGTGAAGGTCTTAAGGATGCATTAGAAGCAAGGGGATATACTTTAAACCCCATACAGGTTATTGATATGAATGAACGATTTAACTTAATTGAGCTAGAGGAAATCACAGCAACACCTATAAATAAAATGCATTTGGATATAAAGGTGTAAAAATATGAAGGATATAATAAAAAAGGCAGCTGCTCTTTCTTACTCACCTGGTGAAGATGCACCAAAGGTTACTGCTTTTGGAAAGGGTGAAATAGCAGAGCGGATAATAAAAACAGCAAAAGAGAACGATGTACCTTTGTTTGAGAATGCAGATCTTGTTACTACATTATTGGAGCTAGATTTGGGTCAGGAGATACCTCGTGAGCTTTTTAATGTTGTAGCGGAGATATTAGTTTTTGTATCTGATATAGAAAATAAGCTAAAGAGGTAGAACTATGAGAAATAATAAGTTGCTTGGTGCCTTCGGGGAAGATATGGCGTGCGGCTATCTGGAGAGCATAGGTTACAGGATAATAGAAAGAAATTTCAGCTGTAGGGTAGGAGAAGTGGATATAATAGCTATGGAGGGTGATACTTTAGCTTTTATAGAGGTTAAATGCAGAACAAGCATTAGCTTCGGCAACCCTTCTGAGGCTGTAAGTTATTATAAACAAAAAAGAATAGTAAAGACTGCGCTATTTTTCATGACAAGGAATAAGATTTTTGATTATATGTGCAGGTTTGATGTTATAGAGGTATTAACGGACGGCACTAAGGAAAAAACTAATATAAATCTAATTAAAAATGCTTTTGAGTACAGTGGAAAATACGGATACTAGAGAGGTGCAATAAATGTTACTTAAGAACTCCTTAAATATATCCCATGAGTTAGTGGGTAAGGTAGTGCAGAACGGAGATATCGTAGTAGACGCTACCATGGGCAATGGCAACGATACATTATTTTTAGCAAATTTAGTTGGAGATAATGGAAAAGTGTATGGTTTTGATGTTCAACAGCTGGCACTGGATAATACAAGGAAACGACTCACAGATGCAGGAGTAATAAATAGAGCAGAATTGATATTAGACGGACACCAAAACATTGATAAGTATGTCTCAAAGGGCATAAAGGCAGTAATGTTTAATCTGGGATATCTGCCAAAGGGAGACCACAACATAGGAACAAGAGCAGAGACTACAATAGCGGCGATAGAAAAATGTATGGAGCTTTTGTGCAAGGAAGGCATATTAATGATTGTGGTATATTACGGAGGGGACAGCGGTTTTGAGGAAAAAGATGAGGTTATGGAATATTTTAAAAGTATGGATTGCAAGAAATATTCTGTGCTAGTTCACGATTTTGTGAATCAGGTCAATTGTCCGCCGATAGCGATTTGTATTGAGAAGATGGGGGAATAAGCCTTATATCTTTTAAAATAAATAATTAAATGAGGGTGTTAAAATGAATACTTTGATAGTTTATGCAAGTAAATATGGTTGTACAGAAAAATGTGCTAGGTTGATTAAAGAAGAACTCAATGATCAGATAGACTTAATTAACTTAAAGAATGTAAAGGATATTAATCTTTCAAATTATGATAAGGTAATAATCGGTGGTTCAATCTATATTGGTAAAATTCAAAAAGAGGTAACTGAGTTTTGTTCTAAGCATTTAGATAAATTATCAGATAAACGAATTGGACTATTTATATGCGGTATGGTAGAGGGTGAAGCTATTAATACTGAACTAAATGCAAACTTCCCACCCGAGCTGTTAAAAATTGCTGAAGTTAAGGAATATATAGGTGGTGAATTTTTACTAGATAAAATGAGCTTCATAGATAAAATGATAGTAAAAAAGATATCAAAGGTAACATCAAATAAATCTAATATATTAGTAGATAAAATACATGAATTTGCACAATTAATGAAATAAGTATGTATATGCTAACCACTGGAGTTATCCAGTTATCGAATTAATATAACTCTTCTTATGATTGCATTGACATCTACATTACTCCGTAGTATGATTAATCCTACAAGTTATACTATTATTACTTGTAGGAAACATAATATGGCAGTTTCAAAAGAATGTAAGGAGGACAAGGAATGAATGCTATTCAAACTATCAATTTGACAAAGTGCTTTAAGGACAAGCCTGCTGTAAATAATCTTAACCTTTCCATTGAACAGGGTGAGATTTTCGCTTTGCTCGGCGTGAACGGAGCAGGTAAAACTACAACGATCAAAATGCTGTCTTGTCTTATAAGTCCCACAAGCGGCGATGCCGTTTTGCTTGGAGACAGTATTGTATCTAAGTCCCATGCGGTAAAAGAAAAAATCAATGTTTCACCACAGGAAACTGCGGTAGCTCCAAATTTGACTGTCATAGAAAATCTTGAACTAATTGCTGGAATATACGGCAGCAACAAGAAAATGGCACAGATGAAAGCAAATGAGATGCTGTCGACCTTTAGTCTTACAGAGGTAGGCAAAGATAAAGCTAAAACATTATCGGGTGGTATGCAGCGACGTCTTAGCATTGCGATGGCGCTTATCTCAAATCCACAGATATTGTTCCTTGATGAGCCTACACTAGGACTTGATGTTCTCGCACGACGTGAACTGTGGTCTGCTATCGAGAAACTAAAGGGAAAAATCACCATGATTCTTACAACACACTATATGGAGGAAGCCCAAGCGCTTTCGGACAGAATTGGAATTATGTCAAAGGGTGAATTGAAAGCAGTCGGAACTGCGGCAGAGTTGATTTCCCAAACGGGAGCCCAAACGTTTGAGGATGCCTTTATTGCACTTGCAACGAAATCGGAGGTGAACATATGAGATTATTAGTATTTGCTTCACGTAACAGAAAAGAGATTCTCAGAGACCCATTGAACTTGGCTTTTGGTATCGGTTTTCCAGTAATATTGCTGTGTCTGCTTTCTGCAATTCAATCGAATATTCCAGTTAGCTTATTCGAAATTGAGCAGCTTGCTCCGGGAATTGCAGTTTTTGGTCTTTCGTTTATATCTTTGTTCTCTGGAACGTTGATTGCCAAAGACAGGAGCACCTCGTATTTGATGAGATTATTTGCTTCGCCACTAACTGCATCCGATTTCATCCTTGGATATGCACTACCGCTTATACCAATGTCAATTATGCAAAGCATCATATGTTTTGTTTTCGCCTCTTTTCTTGGGTTGTCACTCAATGTTAACGTGTTAGTTGCACTTATCGTGTTGATTCCTACTGCTATTCTTTTTATAAGCATTGGACTGCTGGCTGGAAGTGTATTTACCGACAAACAGGTGGGTGGTATCTGCGGTGCACTGTTGACCAATGTTAGTGCATGGCTGAGTGGCACATGGTTCGACTTAAATCTGGTTGGGGGCACGTTCAAAACGATTGCTTATGCACTACCGTTCGCTCATGCCGTTGATGCAGCCAAAGCAGCTATTGCTGGAGACTATGCTTCGATTTTTCCACATCTTTGGTGGGTAATTGGATATGCTGTTATAATAATGGTCATTGCGATTGTTGTATTCAAGAGGAAAATGAGCAGCGACAAAGTATGATTATCTGTGACATACAACGTGAAATGTAAACTGCTATATGCTATAATAATTAATACGATAACTTTTAATTAGTAAGGGGAGTAGTTATGTATTTATATATTATTGAGGGGCTGGACAAGACAGGTAAGACAACCTATACAAAGGACAAGTTTGCCAGCTACAACAAGTTAAGACTTCCAGGCGGCTTTGACTATACGCAGGAAGTTAGAAAGAATTTCCTGGCGGGAAACATTCCCGAGGCAGAAATGATACATATTATATTTGGTGAGCACATGGCAGCCTTGAACCATTTATACATGAATAACACAGAATGTTATGTACTAGATAGAAGCTTTATATCCTATCTAGTTTATCAGAAGGAGCCCCTAGAGAAGTATGGCTACTATGATATATATAAGAAGCTACTTGAGGAAATGTTTATAAAGCTTAGAGAAAGATACGAGATAAAGATTTTGTACTTTTCAAAGCGTCTGGTAGCGCGTAAAGAAGATTGGCTGGAATATATGGATGCTGATATGTTGAAAAACAACTTTGATGAGCTGCTGGAGCAGGAAGTATATAGAAGTTATGTTGAACATGTTGAGGTAGAATATAAAATATAGAAAAATATATGGTTTGACTTAGAATTATCCTAATGTTATAATCGACACAGAAAACAATTAAATAGTTAGTATTAGGTGTCCAATATTGGATGAAAAGGGAAAGCGGTTAAAATCCGCTGCAGCCCACCGTTACTGTGAAGCAGATGAAACCTGTTTGCAAGCTTAAGCTTGCGACCACTGAATTTATTTCGGGAAGGTACAGGGAGTAAAATGATGCTAAGCCAGGAGACCTGCCTAATATTTGCAAATTCTTTCGGAGGGAGAGATTGATGCGTATAGAAGTGTATATATATTGAGCTTTTATAACATTTATAAAAAGAACCTCTTTTGAGGTTCTTTTTTTGTTCAATAATAATAAAGAGGTGAAGAAAATGATAAATTTTGTAGGTGCAGGAAGTGGAGCAGCTGATTTAATTACTGTGAGAGGGAAAAATTTACTTGAAAAAGCAGACATAATAATATATGCAGGATCACTAGTAAATCCAGCACTTCTTGATTACAAAAAAGATGACTGTGAAGTATACAATAGTGCATATATGACTTTGGAACAGGTTATGGAAGTTATGTTAGAGGGTGCGGTTAAAGAAAAGGAAATTGTCAGATTGCACACAGGTGATCCAAGCCTTTATGGTGCAGTTCGTGAACAAATGGACATTTTAGACGAGAAAGGAATAAAGTATATTTCTTGTCCAGGTGTAAGTTCATTCAGCGCTGCCGCAGCAGTTTTAAATCTAGAGTATACATTACCTGATATTTCACAAAGCTTAATTATTACAAGAATGGCAGGCAGAACTCCAGTACCAGAACGTGAAAGCATAAGGTCTTTTTCGGCACATAAGACAAGTATGGTTGTTTTTCTAAGCACTGGACTATTAGAAGAGCTTTCAGAAGAGCTAATAAAAGGTGGTTATAGTGAAGATACACCAGCTGCAATTGTTTACAAGGCTACATGGGAGGATGAAAAGAAATTTATATGCACGATAAAAACTCTGGCGGAAACAGCTAAAAAGAATAACATAACAAAAACCGCGTTAATGATTATCGGGGATATAGTACTACATACAGACTACAGACGTTCGGATTTGTACAATCCTGCTTTCTCAACAGAATATAGAAAGACAGAAATATAAAATATTAAACTGAAAGGGAAAAATGATGAAACTCAGTATGATTTCTTTTTCTAAGCAAGGAGCTTTAACATCAGTTAATTTATGTGACCTGTTAATTAAGAAGGGCTACGAATGTAGCAATTATGCGATGGAAAAATATTGTGTTTTTAAAGATTTAATTCCATTAAGAGAGCCTCTTGAAAAATGGACTGAAAGAGAATTCAGAAGTAGTGAGGGGCTTATCTTTATAGGGGCATGTGGAATTGCAATCAGAGCTTTTGCACCTTTTGTAGTAAGTAAGACAAAAGATCCAGCAGTTTTAGTTATTGATGAGTTGGGTAAATATGTAATACCTGTGTTATCAGGTCATCTTGGAGGTGCAAATGAGCTTGCAAAGGCTGTAGGAGAATTAATAGGGGCCAAGCCAGTTATTACAACAGCAACTGATATAAATAACAAGTTTTCAGTTGATGTATTTGCCCGAAAAAATGATTTATTTATTTCTAGCATGTTAATTGCAAAGGATATATCGGTGGCAGTATTAGAGAATGAAAAAATAGGTTTTTCATCTGATATAGATTTTGAAGAAGAGCTGCCTGATTGCCTAAGTGATAGAAGTGATTGTAAATACGGTATAAAGATTTCTTTAAACGATAAAGAAAAACCATTTGAAAGTACATTAAATTTAATTCCTAGAACAGTTACGATTGGTCTAGGATGCAAAAGAGGAAAAAGCTTTGAAGAAATCGAGAGCTTTATAATAAATAAGCTGGAGGATATGAATATTTCAATCCATTCAGTAAGAAAAATTGCCAGTATAGATGTAAAAAAGAATGAAGAGGGAGTATTGAAATTTTGTGATAAGTATCATTTTGAAAAAGCTTTTTATACAGCTGATGAATTAAACAAGCTTCCTGGTAATTTTACAAAATCTGATTTTGTTAATAGTGTGGTTAAGGTTGATAATGTGTGCGAAAGAGCAGCTGTTTTGGGAAGTGAATACGGAGAACTGCTATTGAATAAATTTGCAGAAAATGGAATCACTATGGCAATAGCAGATAAGAAAAGCATAATGAAATTTTAATAATTATAGAAAATGAGGAGAGAAAAGATGAAGAGAATTTTAATCATAATGATAGTAATTGTTATGACATTATCAATGTTTACAGGGTGTGACATGAACTCAAAAAACACTCAGGCAAATAATAGCAATACACCTGTAGTTGGAAAGCTCAAGTACAAAAGCAGTCTTGTATTACAGTATGCAAAAAGCTTTAGTGTAGACTATTTTGAAGATGGATATGTTCTATTAACTGTACTAGATAAAGAGAAATATCTTGTAGTGCCAGAGGGTAAGGATATTCCAGCTGGAATTGATAGTGGTATTACAGTTATAAAGAAACCCTTTACAGGTCTTTACGTAGCAAATGCACCAAGTATGTCACTAATTAACTCTATTGGTGCTTTGGATTTAGTAAAATTTACAGGTACTGATGTTGATGATTGGTATATTGAAGATATTGCTAATGCAATGAAAGCAGGAACCCTGACTTTTGGTGGTAAATATAATACTCCGAATTATGAAAGCCTTATGGCTACAAACTGCAATTTGGCAATTCAGTCAACTATGCTTGATTCGGCACCGGATGTTAAGGATAAATTTGCGGAATTAAAAATACCAGTCATATTTGATAAATCTAGTGATGAAGTTCATCCTTTAGGACGTATTGAATGGGTAAAATTCTATGCGGCTCTTTTGGGCATTGACATGAGTTCAGCAAATAGGGTATTTGATAACCAAACTGCAGTAGTTGATAAACTTTCAAAATCAGAGAACACAGGAAAGACTGTAGCAATTTTCTATATATCATCAAAAGGAAAGCTTTATGTACGAAATACAGATGATTATGTAACCAAAATGGTAGAACTTGCTGGCGGTAAATATATATGTGATGATATGAAAAATTCAGATAGTAATTCAACTACTATGGAAATGGAAGAATTTTACACCAAGGCGAAGGATGCTGATTATATTATTTATATGTATAGCTTAGGTGGAAAACCAAAAACATTAGCTGATTTAGTAGAAAAAAATAAACTACTTGCGGATTTTAAGGCAGTCAAAGAAGGAAATGTATGGGCTACTTGTCCTGAGTTTTTCCAAATCGGAGACGCACTTGGAAATATGATTGGAGATATTAATACAGTGTTAACAACAGATGACACAAGCATAACAAATTTAGATTATTTATTTAAACTACAGTAGGTAGTATAGATATAATAGGTGTACTGTAAAAATAGAAAGAGGTAATCATGCAAATAAAATATAACTTAAGCAAAATTAAAGAATATACAAGATATTATGTTGTGTTTATTCTTCTCATATTTACCTTTATAGTTGCTGTTGTACTTAATATTAATACAGGAAGCGTAGATATTTCTGTAAAAGAAATATTTGGTATTATTTTTACCAAAGCAGGAGTATTATCGACAAATTATAATATTATTTGGAAAATAAGATTGCCACGTTTGCTAATTGCTGCATTGCTTGGTGGAGCTCTTTCACTTTCAGGTTTTTTACTTCAAGCATTTTTTAGAAATCCTATTGCAGGCCCTTTTGTTCTTGGAATATCTTCAGGAGCCAAAATGGTAATTGCTTTTACAATGATAATAGCTTTTAAGTATTTAAATGAGTTTTCGTTACTTATGATGGTGGCATCGTCTTTTATAGGTTCTCTAATATCCATGGGCTTTGTTTTATTGATGTCAAGAAAGGTTAAAAAAATGTCCATGCTATTGGTATCGGGAATAATGATAGGATATATCTGTTCTGCAGTTACTGAGTTTATTATTGCATTTGCAAATGAATATGAAATTGCAAATTTACATATGTGGTCATTAGGAAGCTTTTCTGGTGCATCATGGGAGGAGCTAAAGATAGCAGCAGTTATTATTTTAGCTACATCATTTATAGTTTTTTTATTGGCAAAGCCTATTAGTGCATATCAGTTAGGAGAAGCATATGCCCAGAGTCTTGGTGTTAATATTAAAGTTTTTAGAGTAATGTTAATATTGCTTTCGAGCATACTTTCAGCATGTGTTACTGCATTTTCTGGGCCTATTTCCTTTGTTGGCATAGCAGTACCTCATATAACAAAAATGCTTATGAAAACTGCAAAACCAATAGTGATAATACCAGCATCATTTATATGTGGGTCAGTATTTTGTATGATATGTGATTTAATTGCCAGAACTGCATTTTCACCAACAGAGCTTACTATTAGTACAGTTACAGCAGTGTTCGGAGCTCCTGTTGTAATTGCACTTATGCTTAAACGTCAAAGTAATACATAAGGTACATGTTATAGAAGGAGAGCAGAATATGAGCGATTATTATTTTAGGACAGAAGGGTTGACTGTTGGTTATAATGGAGAACCATTGGTTAAAGATATAGAGATAAATCTAAATAAAGGTGAAATATTGACACTGATAGGACCAAATGGTTCTGGGAAATCAACTATTCTAAAAAGTATAACAAAGCATTTAAAAAAGCTTGGAGGAACAGTCTATATCGATAAAAGCAATATGGAAACTCTTTCTCATAAAGATGTTTCAACGAAAGTTGCAGTTGTTCTTACTGAAAAATTGCAACCAGAGTTAATGACGTGCTGGGAATTGGTGGCAACTGGACGATACCCCTATACAGGACATTTCGGAGTATTAGCAGAGTATGACAAAGAATTGGTAACAGATGCTTTAGAGAAGGTACATGCAGTTGAATTAAAGGATAGGGATTTTGGTGCTATTAGTGATGGTCAGCGACAGAGGATACTTTTAGCAAGAGCTATTTGCCAGAATCCAGAGATTATAGTTTTAGATGAACCAACTTCCTTTTTAGATATAAGACATAAGCTAGAGTTATTAAATATTTTAAGAGATATGGCAAAAAAGCATAACATTACAGTTGTAATGTCACTACATGAGATTGATTTAGCTCAAAAAATTTCTGACAAGGTAATGTGTGTTAAGGGAGATAAAATAAATTATTATGGAAATCCAAAAGAAATATTTAATCAGGCATTAATACAAAATTTATATGACATTACAAAGGGTACATATAATGTAACCTTCGGAAGTGTTGAGCTTCCAAAGCCAGAAGGAGAACCAAAGCTTTTTGTTATTTCAGGAGGGGGAACTGGTATTTCACATTTTAGGGAGCTTCAGTGCAAGGAAATACCGTTTTATACAGGAGTATTGCACAAAAATGACATAGATTATCAGGTAGCAGAAGCTTTAGCTACAAAGGTTTTTTCTGAAAAGGCATTTTGCAGGATAGGAGAAGAACAGTATAGGGAAGCTTATAACGCAATGCTGCAATGCAGCTGTGTTTTATATACTGGGGTGGAATTTGGTGAGATGAATGAGAAAAATGAATTATTACTTAAAGCAGCAAAAGAGATGAAAATTCCTGTAGTAAATAGCACAGAAGAAATATTCTGTTAATTATTAGGGGGTATATATGAAAACATTACTTATAACTGCTCCTACTAGTGGTAGTGGCAAGACAACTATTACAATGGGAATTATTAGAGCCTTACTTAATAAAGGCTTGGATGTATGTGCTTTCAAAACAGGTCCAGACTATATTGATAGAGCATTTTTGGAGAAGGCTAGTAAAAAAAGAGCTGGAAATCTTGATATGTTTTTACAAACCAAAGAAGGAATGTTTACTGCTCTTTCTATGGCATCAGAGGAGTATTGCATAATAGAGGGTGCTATGGGGTATTTTGATGGTAACAGCAATGGTTATATAAACAGTAGCTATGATATATCGAGAGAGCTTGGAATTAACTCAGTGTTGATATATACACCGAAAGGCGAGATGTTTTCAATAATTCCCAAGATAAAAGGTATGGCAGAGTTTGAGGAGTCTAATATTAAGGCAGTTATTTTTAATAATGTATCAGAGAAGTATTATTGGATGATAAAGGACGCTATGGAAAAGCATACAGATATAAAGGTTTTGGGCTACATACCAAATATAGAAGAAGCTAAATTTGAGAGCAGACATCTTGGTTTAGTGCAAAGCATTGAAATAGCTGATATAGAGGCTAGAATTGAGAAAATTGCAGAGATTGTACAGAATAGTATAGATATAAATGAGCTTATAAAGCTTATGAAGGATGTTGAAGTAGACAAAGCACTGAAGGTAAATAAGCGTAATATCAAGGTAGCAATTGCATTGGATAAAGCTTTTTCCTTCTATTATGTAGAGAATATCAGACTATTTGAGATGGCTTGCGAGGTAGAGTATTTTTCACCTATGTATGATAAGTCAATTCCCGACTGTGACCTGCTGTATCTTGGTGGGGGATACCCAGAGGTATTTGCAGAGGAATTATCAGGTAATAAGGATATGTTGACTTCTATAAGGGAATATGCAGAGAATGGAGACTATATATATTCTGAGTGTGGTGGCTTCATGTATCTAAGTGAATTCATAGACTCAAAGCCTATGGTTGGAATATTCAAGGGTGAGAGTAAAATGACCAAAAGTCTTAAACGCTTTGGATATATAGATGTACAGCTCAAAAAAACTTGTATGCTTGGAGAAAAGGGAGACAAAATAACTGCCCATGAATTTCATAAATCGGAAACAAATTTAGTGCATGAATCAATACTTGCAATTTCTAGAACTATGAAGGATGGAGCATGGGAATGTGGATATTTATATAAAAACACCTATGGAGGCTATCCTCATATTAATTTTCTTGGGAACATGAATGTATTTAATAATATTTTAGATAGTGTTGAAAGAAACAAAATAATAGAATGATTGGAGAGCTGTTATGTATATAAAGGATCCTATGACTATTGAAACAAAAAGCATGGAAATCATCGGTGAAGGTATGGCTACACATAGCTTTACTGAGAAGCAGTTAAATGTAATAAAAAGAACAATACATACCACTGGAGATTTTGATTATCAAAACATTGTAAATATTAAGGACGGTGCAATTGAAGCTGGAATAGAGGCTATAAAAGCAGGTTGTAGGATAGTTACAGATACTACGATGGCTTTTTCAGGGATTAACAAAAGAAGCTTAGAAAAAGCAGGTTGTAAGATTGATTGCTATATAAGCCATGAGGAGATTTTTAGAATTTCTAAAGAAAAGCAAATAACAAGATCTATGGCAGCTATGGATTATGCAGTATCAGAAGGTGTTGACATATTTGTCATAGGCAATGCACCAACAGCACTCTACAGAATTGGTGAGTTAATAAATGCAAAAAAGGTTATACCTAAGCTTATTATAGGAGTACCTGTAGGCTTTGTGGGAGCTGCAGATTCAAAGGAATACATAAGAGGCTTTGAGGTGCCGACAATAACAACAGTTGGAACCAAAGGTGGCAGTAATGTAGCGGCAGCGATTTTAAACGCTATTATTTATATGGCGGTGGGTAGAAATGCATGATCTTTATGTTATTAAAGATGGCAAGAAATTAAGATGCGGCTACACTACAGGAAGCTGTGCTACGGCGGCTTCAAAGGCAGCAGTATATATGCTGATAACAGGTAAAGCAATTAATAATATTGAGATTGATACTCCTTCTGGTATTGAGCTAAAGCTTAAGGTATGCAAGTCAAATATAACAGAAGAATATGCTAGTTGTTGTGTTATAAAGGATGCAGGTGATGATCCGGATGTTACTGACAATATGGAAATTTTCGCTCATGTAAGCAAACGTGAAGATGGAGAAATAAATATTATGGGTGGCGAAGGTATAGGGGTTATTACCAGAAAGGGATTCTGGGGAGATATAGGTCAAGCAGCTATCAATCCGACACCTCGAAATATGATAGCCAATGAGGTAGGGAAGATATCCAACCTTGGCTTTGATATAACAATATATGCGCCTGCTGGTGTTGAAGTAGCAAAGCGAACCTTCAATGCTAACATAGGGATAGAGGGGGGCATATCTATAATAGGCACCTCAGGCATTGTAGAGCCTATGTCTGATGAGGCATTAAAGAAAACAATATACCTTGAGCTTGATGCAGCGCTAGAAGGTGGAGCTGAGAAATTAGTATTGTTCCCAGGCAATTATGGTGAAAACGTAGCAAATAGCTTAGAGTTAAGTGGAGCTAAGATTAAGGTATCAAACTTTATTGGTGATGCACTAATGTACATCAATGAAAAGAAAGTAAATAATATAACTTTAGTTGGTCATATAGGAAAGCTGTCCAAGCTCTCAATAGGAGCCTTCAACACTCACAGTAAGCTTTGTGATGTGCGTATAGAAGCCTTTGTATATTATCTTGCTCTAAAAGGAGCACCTGTAGAGCTTATAAAAAAGGTGAATTCTTGTTTGATTTCTGAAGAGGCGGTAAAGCTGTTATTTGAAAGCGACTATCAGAATATTTTTGAGGATATGTCAAAAGGCTGCGAGAATAGAATCAGAAGATATTTAAAGAACGAAGCTTTAAATATCAAGGTAATAATGTATTCTATGGATTATGGAGTTTTGGGAGGAAAGCATGATTAGACTTGTTGGTATGGGTCCAGGAAGCATAAGATATTTGACAATGGAAGCGGTTTTGGTAATAAAAAATTCTGATAAGGTTATAGCCTTTGGAAGAGTAGCAAAGACAGCACAGCAGATAAGAACGGAGGTTATAGCAGTAGATAAAGTAGAACAAATTATAGATATGCTAGACTTTGACAGTGAGATTGCTATTCTAGCCTCGGGAGATCCCTGCTTCTATGGAATACTGGATTTTATTCAAAGAAAAGGAATAGCAATAGAGCAAGTACTACCAGGTATTTCCTCTATTCAATATATGATGGCAAAGCTGAAGAAAAGTTGGCAGAATGCAGCATTAGTGAGCTTTCATGGTAGAGAAGGCAGTATAGAAGAGATAAAGAAATCAAACACATCAATAGTACTTACTGACAGCAAATATACTCCTAATTACATCTCTCAGTTACTAAGAGGTGAGGGAGTCAAAGGCAAGATATTTGCAGGCTTTAACTTATCATATGAGAATGAGCTTATAATTGAAGAGAATATAGGTGCAAATATTGAAGATATTAGTACCTTGGCAGTGGTGGTGATAGAAAATGAAGTGGATTAAGGATGAAGAATTTATAAGGGGCAGTATTCCTATGACAAAATTTGATGTGAGAGTATTAATAATGGCTATGCTTGAGCTTGAGAAAGACGATGTTTTCTTAGATGTTGGAGCTGGAACAGGAACGATTTCAATTCAAGCGGCACTCTGTGGAGCAGAGGTATTTGCTATAGAGAAGGAAGCAGAAGGAGTTGAGCTTATAAAGCAAAATGCAGACAAGTTCAGCGTAGCTTTAAAAGCTATTCATGGTACTGCTCCATTTGATATTGATAATATACCGAATGTAAATAAATGCTTTGTGGGTGGAAGCGCAGGCAAGCTTGAGCATATAGTCGCTGCCATTGATAAGAAGCTTGAGATAGAAGGAATTCTAGTAGCCAGCTTCATAATTCCTGATAATATGGTTGATTTTAAAAGAAAGCTGAAGGAATTGAACTATAAAGATATTGAAGCTAAACTCATTCAGTCCTCAAATATGGATAATATAGGGCTGTTTAAGGCAAACAACCCTATATATATAGTCAAGGGAAAAAAGCAATGAAAAACATCAGATTTTGCTATAGGAGAGATAATTAATATGAAACTGCAAAAATGGGATATTATTTGCAGTAGCTAAGGAGATTTGACATGGGAAGGTTATATGTTGTAGGTATTGGGCCTGGAGGCAAGGAACACATGACTCTTAAGGCTTTGAATACAATTGAAAAATGTGAAGTAATAGTTGGATATTCTTTTTATATTGAGCTTGTAAGGGATTTAATAGAAGGTAAAAGAGTAGTCGAGACTGGTATGATGGGCGAAATCGAAAGATGCAAGCTGGCAGTTTTAGAAGCTGAGAAGGGCTATGACACCTGTATTATCAGTACAGGGGATGCAGGACTTTATGGTATGGCAGGCCCTATTCTTGAACTAGCACAAAACATAGAGGTAGAGATTGTACCTGGAGTAACTTCTTCGTTTTGCGCAGCAGCAGAGGTTGGAGCACCTATAATGCATGACTTTTGCACTATAAGTCTTAGTGATTTACTGACACCTTGGGAGGTTATAGAAAAAAGACTACATATGGCGGCTATGGGTGACTTTGTAATAGCACTATATAACCCAAAGAGCAAGGGAAGGGCAGATAATATTTACAAGGCAATTGATATAATAAAAGAATATATGCTTCCAACTACCCCAGTAGCTTTAGTAAAAAATGCAGGAAGACAAGGAAATCATAGACGTATAGTTACCTTGGGTACTATTGATTATGATTTTATAGACATGATGACAGTGGTGTTAATCGGAAATAGTAATACCTATATAAAGGATGGTAAAATCATAACCCCTAGGGGGTATTCTCTTTGATATGGATAATTGGAGGAACCAGTGAAACAAAAAGTTTGATAAGCAGCTTAAAAGGCAAAAAAGACTTTATAGTGTCTGTTGCAACCTATAGTGGTGCAGAAATGCTAGAGGGTGAAAATGTCATCATAGATAGGATGAATCAGCAGGCTATGGAGAAACTTATAAAAGATTATGAAATAGATACTGTAGTTGACATGTCACATCCCTATGCATTAGAGGTAACACAGAATGCAAGACTTGCCTGTGAGACAACAAATACAAAATATTTAGGATATACTAGGGCAAGTGCTGATACTAAGGATTGTGTTTGTGTTGATTCTATCAATGAATGTACTGAGCTTCTTAAAGGAATCAATGGCTGTGTATTTTTTACTTCAGGTATAAAGAACATCAAGGATTTCGAAAAAGTAAGAGGACAAAACCGCTTTGTTTACAGGGTATTACCATCTGTTTTTAGTATTCAGGAATGTGTAGACAACAAGGTCAAAATGGAGGATATAGTTGCTATATTGGGCCCAGTATCAGAAGCAATGAACTTCCAGATGTTTAAGGATTTTAAGGCTGACTACGTTATAATGAAGGACAGTGGCAAGGAAGGCGGAACCTTAGAAAAAATACAAGCCTGCAAAAGCTTAGGGATAATTCCTATTGTCATAGGAAGACAAGCTACAGAAGCAGGCTTTTTGAGTATAGCTGAGCTTTTGAAGAATTTGATATAATCGTATGCAAATAAAAAAGTGGTGCAAGCATAATAAGCTTACACCACTTTTTTTAATCTTACTTTCTAATGCTATTATTTAACTCAACTATCTTCAATATAACTTCTACAGCCTTAACCATTGAAGGAATTGGGATATACTCCAGTCTACCGTGGAAGTTGTGTCCGCCTGTAAATATGTTTGGAGTAGGAAGACCCATATATGTCAATCTTGCACCATCAGTACCGCCTCTTATTGCTCTTTGTTTTGGAGTTATACCAACTGCTTCCATAGCTTGTTTTGCCATATCAACAATATACATAACAGGCTCAATATGCTGTCTCATGTTAAAATATTGATCCTCAAGCTCTAAAACTATAGTGTCTTTGCCATATTTAACATTTAGGAAGGCTACTATATCTTCAACCAATTTTTTCTTCTCTGCAAATTTACCTAAATCATGGTCTCTTATTATCATATACATGTATGTATGTTCAACATTACCTTTGATTTCATCTACATGGAAGAAGCCTTCATATTCCTCAGTTAATTCTGGCTTTTGACCCATAGGAAACATATTCATTAGCTCTGCTGCAATTGTCATAGAGTTTACTAGCTTGTTTTTAGCTGAACCTGTATGTATGCTTTTACCGTATATGTTGAATCTAGCACAAGCAGCATTGAAGTTTTCCATTTCAATTTCGCCTATCTCGCCGCCATCCAAAGTATATGCATAATCTGCATTGAATTTCTTAACATCAAAGTGGTCTGCACCTTCACCTATTTCTTCATCAGGAGTAATAGCTACCTTAATAGCTCCATGCTTTATTTGAGGATTATTTATTAGATATTCAACTGCTGTAAAAATCTCTGCTATTCCAGCTTTGTCGTCAGCACCTAGTAGAGTAGTACCATCTGTTGTGATAATGTCCTGACCCTTGTAACTATTAAGAGATGGGTATTCCTTTGGTGATATAACCAATCCATTTTTTAGAACGATATCTTCACCACCGTAGTTTTTTACTATTTGCGCATTTATATCCTTACCTGATGCATCTCTTGCAGTATCCATGTGTGCAATTAAGCCAAGAGTAGGAACAGCTGCATCAATATTGGAAGGAAGAGTAGCCATTATATAGCCATTCTTATCCATTGATACATCCTGCATTCCGATTTCTTCAAGCTCTTTTCTAAGAGCCTCTGCCAGTACTAACTGTCCTGGAGTGCTTGGGGTAGTATGAGTGTCCATATTGGACTGAGTGTCATATTTTACATACTTTAAAAATCTTTCAACTACTTTTTCCAAAATTCAATCATCCTTTCATATATGCTAAGTTATTTTATCTTCAAATATAATTATTACAAATTGAGCTAACTATTACAAGAATAATATGAAAGTATTTTCAAAGTCTATAATTTTTATCTGTGAATAAATTTATTATATACATAGTTTTGGAGGTGTAACATGAAGCTATATATAATAAATCGCAAGTTTATGTCTAGAGCACTTATGATTGTTTTACTTGTAGGAATATCTGTAGTATACACAGCAGGGATAGAAAGCGGTGTTTTGAGCGTTTTTATGAATAACAAAAGAAAGCTGCCTATATATTGCATAGATACCACTGAGAAGAGAATAGCAATTTCTTTTGATGCTGCATGGGGTTCAGATTTGACAGAAGATCTGCTAAAAACTCTTAAGGAGCACAATGTAAAAACTACTTTCTTTCTTGTTGGGATATGGGTTGATAAATATCCGGATATGGTGAAGCGGATAAGTGATGAGGGTCATGAAATAGGTAATCACTCTGCCAAGCACCCCAAGATGTCAACTCTTTCTAAAGAGCAGATTATTGAGGAGCTTACTTCTACCTCTGAGAAGATAGAAGCAATTACAGGCAAGCAGACAGTACTGCTTAGACCACCTTTTGGAGACTACAACGACAGGCTTATAGAAACCTCCCAAGAGTTGGGCTATCAAGTAATACAATGGGATGTTGATTCGTTGGATTATAAGGATTATGGTACACAAGCTATAGTAGATAGAGTAATGAAGAAGGTTTCAAATGGATCTATTGTATTGTTTCACAACAATGCTACATATACAAAGGAGGCTTTGCCAATAATATTAGATAGGCTTCAGGAGCAGGGGTATAAAATAGTACCCATTTCAGAGCTAATTTATAAAGAAAACTATTATATAGATCATACTGGTAGACAGAAGCCTTTGGAACAGTAAAAAATATTTTTGCTTTTAGGACAATTAACCTGCTTCAGTAATACTATATACTGAGGGGGTGGCATTATGGATAAGGAATTAAAAAAGTCTATTAAAAAGCTTTTATGGCTAGATACTGTGCTTGTGTCGAAGGATTCCTTATGGAGTATACTAGATGAAATAGAAGATGAATTGGAGGATATTTTCGATAAAGATAAAAAGAATGATACAAGCCTTGAAAATTTCTTCAAAATTAAAAAATAGATAGGTGATAAATATATATAGCTGATATTATACATAAAAAATAATTATCAGCTAATTATATATCTTAGACCAATATATATTGCATTAAACAATTTACATTTATAAAATAGTGCGATATATTTTCCGCTGTTTATAGAACACACAAATTTTATTGATTTACTTAAAATACATGACAATAAGTAAAGTATTTTATTATTAATTAATTTGTGTGTTCTATATATTCTTTAAATTAGGGAGCTGATAGTTTGTTGTTAAATAATTTTGAGAGATTTGGCGTAACTGCAGATTGTAAAAAGGTACTTCCCGGAATGGTTTTTGTAGACATAAATGATGATAAAAACAGGAAGGAAATTTATAAGGCTTTTGATAATGGAGCATCTCTGATTTTTACCACTCAAAATATTACAGACCCAAAGCTTCCTGTGATAAAGATTAGTAATGTATATGAGACTATGCTTATATTGCTAAATAAACATTTTGACAAACCTCAGGATAAGGTTAAGCTTATTGCTGTAAGTGGAAGTAACGATAAGGCTATTGCTCTTGATTTACTTTATAAGCTGCTGGAGGATAAGAGCAATAAAATTGAGGCAGATGAAGAAGCTGTATTTAGAGAATATGTAGGCTCTTTTGACAGTCTTACTATAGAGGATATGTATGAATATATTGACAAATTTGCAAGCAGCGGCAAGCACTTAACTCCAATGATTGTAGATAATAAAATGAAGTACTTTAAATTTATAAATGGCTTCAAATTTGATTGCGCATTAATTACTGGGGTAGATAGCTTTGATTATATTGACAGTAATTATGTAATGGATAGTATAAGAAGCTTTATATCACAAATACCAGAGGGAAAACCGATTTTTGTAAATAATGATGATAACCTTGTTTTAAAAGCATTAGAGTCGAGTAAAAACAATATTGTAGTAACTTATGGTTTAAATAAGAAGGCGGCAGTCACAGCAACAAGCATTGATATAAACGAACAGACTAACTTTAACTATTGTCTTCAGAGAAGTTTTACCACTAGCAGTGGAAATGTGTTGGAGCCTTTTGAAATGCCCATATCTATCAATATGCTGGGCAGTGGCAATATCCATAATGCATTAGCGGCTATTACTTGTGCCTTATATTATGATGTAGATATGCTTCATATAAGAAATACTCTTATGACATACATTGGTCTGGAAAGAAGGTTTAAGGTAAGTGCCATAAAGGGTGTATGCATAGTGGATAACTACAGTAGCAGTCCAGGGGATTTAGATAAGACCTTTGAGGGAGTGCAAATGCTTAATTTTAGTAGGCTATTAGTGTTAATGTCGACAAATGATTGGGAAGAGATAGAAGGATATATCAAGGTATTTAATCAATGGAGTGAGCTGCTTGGAATTGAAGAGGTTATACTTACAGGATGCGTTGATATAGATAGCGAAGCAGTGCCAATCTCAATTCATGATATAAGAACTCTTAAAAGAGAGCTTAATGACTGCATAAATATTAAATACATAGATAGTCTACAGGAAGCAGTGAAGTATTTTGCAGCTAAGACAAAAGCAGGAGACCTTTTGGTGCTGGTTGGAAGTAATACTATGAATACAGCTAAAAAGCAACTTAAAGATGAATTATTTCAAAAGATAAAAACTATTCATTAGAAAATAATTTATACAAAAAAAGAAAATTTAGCAAAATTACTCATAATATTATGCTTGTATGAATATGTATAGTGTAGATTAAAGCTCTAAAAAAACACAAGAACATGAAGGGAGTGGGGTCTACATGACCGACAATATTATTGAAAACAATTCTGTGACAATTGTTGGAACAGTGAAGTCAGAGCCAGAGTTTAGTCATGAGATGTATGGTGAGGGTTTCTATAATGTTTATCTTGAAGTGCCTAGATTAAGCGATATTTCTGATGCATTACCTATCACAATATCAGAGCGCTTGATGACAGGTGTTAATTTAGAAATTGGCAATAAACTTGTAGTAGTGGGTCAACTCAGATCATACAATAAGCTTATGGAGGGAAGCAATAAGCTGATTTTGACTATTTTCGCAAGAGATGTAAAGCAGGATGATGAGGAGAACAAAAACCCAAATCAAATTTATCTGGATGGATTTATTTGCAAAAGACCAATATACAGAACAACTCCTTTTGGTCGGGAAATAACTGATATGCTGATAGCTGTTAACAGGCCTTATAATAAGTCGGATTATATACCAAGTATAGCATGGGGTAGAAATGCTAGGTATTCTGAGAATCTTGCAGTTGGAGATAGAATTAGAATATGGGGAAGGATACAGAGTAGAGAATACCAGAAGAAGATTAGCGACGAAGAAGTAATAACAAGAATTGCATATGAGGTTTCTATTTCTAAGATGGAAATCGTAGATAAGGACAACAATGTAAAGGAATTTGAAGAAGAGGAAAACTAATTTTAGAGCGCAGAGCGGTATACGCAAATGCGCTTTTGTTTTTTTGCATATATTGTGTACTTTAGAAAATTATAATATAATGAATTATTAATACAATGTGGGAGGAATATGAATTGAAATTAATAGATAGAGTTTATGATAGTAAATTCAAATATATAGCAATGATTATTATGATAATTTTAGGTAGTGCTATTAGCGGAGTTGCTTTTAACGTATTTATTATGCCTCATAAGCTTTTAAGCGGAGGGATAAGCGGTATTTCTTTGTTATTGAACTACTTAGTTAATGCCAATACTGGTCTTGTATTTCTAGTTTTTAATATACCGATTTTCGTATTGGGTTATAAATATGTAGATAAAGAATTTGTTATTTTAAGTATTGTTGGGACAGTATCTTTTTCTGTTTGGGTAGAAGTTTTTTCGTTTTTAAGACAAAGTATGATAGTGCCGGACATAATGCTATCCTGCATTTATGCAGGAGTGCTAAATGGAGTAGGCTTAGGTATTGTTTTAAGAAACAGAGCATCACAAGGCGGAATTGATATTATAGCAGTTATATTAAAGAAGTACTTTTCTATGAATATTGGAAGTACATCAATGATAATAAATACCTTCATAGTTATTGCTGCATCCTTTATAACCAACTTGAATCTTGCAATGTTTACTTTGATTTCAATGTATATATCTTCAGTAGTAGTGGATAAGGTACAGCAGGGCTTTGATAAGAGAAAATCCATAATGATAATTACAGATAAAGAAAAACAGGTAGCTGATGAAATATTTAAGAAACTAGTTAGAGGTATAACATATCTAGAGGGAGAGGGAGCATATACAGGGAATAGGAAGCGAGTCATATATTGTATTATAAAGTTAAATCAATTATCTAAGCTAAAGCAAATAGTAAGAGAAGTAGATCCAAATGCCTTTATAACTGTTAGCGATACTGCTGAGGTTATGGGACAGGGTTTTTCCAGCCGAGGATTATAGGGATAAAATAAAAGTCATGTATAGCAGTGTAACTGATTATACATGACTTTAGTTTATGTTAGTTTATCCTCTAAGATCATCTAGCAGCTTTTTCTTATCATCTTGTACGTCAGAGGCTTTTTTAACAACTCTTGCTGGTATGCCTGCTACTACGGTATCAGGAGCAACATCCTTTGTTACAACGGAGCCTGCCGCTACTACAGAGCCCTTACCGATTCTAACACCTTCAAGTACAACTGCATTTGCACCTACTAATACATTATCCTCAATTATAACGGGAGTTGCACTTGGTGGTTCTAGCACTCCTGCCAATACTGCACCTGCTCCAATATGGCAATCCTTGCCTACAGTAGCTCTAGCACCAAGTACTGCATTCATATCTATCATAGTGTTTTCACCAATCTCTGAACCTATGTTTATGATAGCACCCATCATAATTACTGCATTTTTATGTATGATAACCATATCTCTAATAACTGCACCTGGCTCAATCCTTGCTTCAATATGTCTTGTATCAAGCATAGGTATTGCAGAATTTCTTCTATCGTATTCCACATCAAACTTATTTATTATACTCTTGTTTGCTTCTATGAAAGTCTCAATCTCAGTATTTTCTCCTATAAGTACCCAAAAATTCCCGTTTCCGTATTTATTTATATTTCCTGTATCAATGCCATGAAGATTTCCGTCTATGTAAGCTTTTACAGGGGTTGATTTCTTCACCTGCTTTATATATGTAGCTATTTTATATGGATCGTTTAAATCAACATTATTCATCATATCATCTCCTTAAGCATAGATTTCATGTCATATAAGCCTTTTTGCTTAGAAACTAAATATAGCGCTGCTCTCAAAGCACCAGTACCAAAAACATCTCTTGAAAGTGCAGTATGCTTGATCTCAATTATTTCATCCTTACCAGCAAAGAATACAGAGTGCTCACCAGGAATAGTGCCACCTCTGATAGCAGATATACCTATTTCATTAGTGCTTCTTTTTTCATTTTTCTTCGACCTGTCATATACATAATCCATAGTATTATCAAGCTGTTCATTTATCTCATTTGCGATCATAAGAGCTGTTCCGCTTGGAGCATCCTTTTTCTCATTATGATGTTTTTCTAATATCTCAATATCAAAGCCCATGCCTAGCTTTGCGGCTGCTGTTCTAGCAAGCTCTATAAGTATGTTTATACCCAGCGACATATTGGCAGACATAAAAATAGGTATTTGCTCTGATGCATGATTGATAACCTCGTAATTCTCAGGAGACAGACCAGTTGTAGCTTCGATTAAAGCTACCTGGTTTTTCATGCAAAAATCCAAAGCTTGTGTTATCAAATCAACATTAGAAAAATCAATAACAACATCTATTTTCTCGTTGACTTCATCAAAACTTTTATATACAGGATAGGGATTACTGAATTTATCAGGTTGTCTTGAAATACCTGCTGCAATAGTTAAATTATCAAAATTAGCTGCAAGCTTGGTAATAACTTGACCCATTTTTCCATTGCAGCCGCTCATTAGTATGTTTATCACAAGATTTACCTCCTAAGCTTATAGCCGTAATCAACTAGTGTATTTTTGAGATACTCAAGATTTTTATCTGTCATATCTGTAAGTGGAAGTCTAAGCTCTCCTACTTGATAGCCTAGTAGGTTCATTGCTGTCTTAACAGGAATAGGATTTACTTCGCAGAACAAAGCATCATTTAGTGCTTTTATATTTAACTGAAGCTCTTTAGCACCATTTACATCTCCATCAAGATACTTAATAACCATATCATGCATTTCTTTTGGAGCGATGTTGGCTACAACTGAGATAACTCCAATCCCGCCTACAGAAAGAAGTGGTACTACTTGATCATCATTTCCTGAATACATATAAAACTCGTCATTGCAGAAAGTGCCAATCTCAACTATTTGGCTAATGTTTCCGCTGGCTTCCTTAACAGCTGCGATGTTTTTGTGCTTTGAAAGAGTCTTTAAAGTATCTGGATTTACGTTAAGACCTGTTCTTCCAGGCACATTATATACTATTATTGGGATGTTTACTGCATCTGCTATAGCAGTATAGTGTGCAATTAATCCCTTTTGAGTAGTTTTATTATAGTATGGTGTCACGCATAACAGACCATCACAGCCTACACCTTCAGCGTACTTTGAAAGCTCTATGGAGTGATGGGTGTCGTTGCTGCCTGTACCTGCTATTACAGGTATTCTTCCTGCAATCTTCTCTACAGTATATTTAATTGCTGACTTTTTCTCATCATCTGACATTGTGCTTGACTCACCTGTAGTACCACATATTATTATAGCATCGGTACCCTGATTTAGGTGCAAGTCTAACAGCTCTCCAAGTTTATCAAAATCTACACCATCTTTGCTAAAAGGTGTGACAATAGCAACTCCTGATCCTTTAAATAATGGCATATCGGTCCCTCCTATTAATGTTCTGTATGAATCAAATAAAATAAACGGGTATATTATACTATAATAAATCTTCTTCATTATCCAATATACCCATATATTCTATTATATGAAATTTTATTGATATTGTTTATAACAAATAAGCATTTTGTTTTAACAAAGC
This sequence comes from uncultured Clostridia bacterium, assembly GCA_942492835.1. GTDB lineage: Bacteria > Bacillota > Clostridia > Lutisporales > Lutisporaceae > GWB2-37-7. Next base: position 4,011,831 of record OW818645.1, read on the forward strand.
TATTCTATAAAAGCAGCTCTGCAATTTGGACAGCATTGGTAGCAGCACCTTTTCTAATGTTGTCTGAAACTACCCACATGTTTATGCCGTTATCGATAGATTCATCTCTTCTAATCCTGCCTATGAAAACTTCATCTTTGCCAGTAGCATTTATAGCTAGGGGATAAACATTGTTTTTTACATCATCCTCAATAATGATCCCCGGGCTGTTCTTTAGAAGGTCTACTAATTCATTAAGCTCAAAATCTTTCTGGAACTCAACGTTTACTGATTCTGAGTGACTATTGAATACGGGAACTCTAACGGTTGTAGCAGTTATTTTTAGACTTTGATCGTTTAGAATTTTCTTGGTCTCTTCAATCATTTTCATTTCTTCCTTAGTATACCCATTTTCCATAAAGACATCTATATGAGGAAGACAATTATTTGCTATTGGGTGAGCATATAACTTATTTGGGTTTCCTTTTAAACCTTCCTCTAAATCACTTACACCTTTTACGCCTGAACCAGAAACAGATTGATAAGTTGAGTATACGATTCTTTTAATCCCGTATTTCTCGTTTAGTGGTTTTAATGCAACAACTGCTTGTATTGTAGAACAGTTAGGATTAGCAATAATACCCTTGTTCCATTTTACTTCGTCACCATTTACCTCTGGAACTACCAGGGGTACATCCTTATTCATTCTCCATGTGCTGCTGTTGTCTATAACAACTACACCCTTAGAAGCAGCTATTGGTGCAAATTTTAGACTGGTTTCTCCGCCAGCAGAGAAAAGTGCTATATCAATATGTCTATCAAAGGAGTTCTCAGTAAGTTCTTCAACAACATATTTCATACCATTAAATTCTATTTCGTTACCTGCTGACTTTTTGGATGCAAAGACATATAGTTTATCTATAGGAAAGTTCCTTTCTTCAAGAACTTTAAGCATCATTCTTCCTACCATACCTGTAGCTCCCACTACTGCAACATTTGCCTTGTTCATTGTTATACCTCCTTGAATTTTTAATATATTTATATTAGTTAATATATACGAGATATCCTATATATTAACTATTTTATTATACCACTTTTTAAAAAGTTCACAATTTCTGTACATGATATTTTATTAACAATATGCTTATCAATATATCGCACAAATCACTCTCCTTGATTCATATATTGCGAAAAATTTAGTTATATAAATCTATATAACTAAATTGTAAAAACTTTGCATGTAAGCTACAATCAAATTATGTGTAATTTTAATAAAATATATGAAGAATAGCTATAGACTGAGGAGGTTCTTATATGATAAATATTCAAGAGAATATAAAGTCCATGAAAGAGCATGTATCAGAATTAAGAAGAAGCTTACATAAAACCCCTGAGTTGGGAATGAAGGAATATAAAACGACTGATTTTATAATAAAATATTTAGAGGAGCTTGGCATGGAGGTACATAGAGGTGTATCAGATACTGGAGCTACAGCATATCTAAAGGGTACAGAAGGTAAGAAAACTATAGCATATCGTGCAGATATTGATGCTCTATCAGTAGAAGAAGAAACTGGAGTAGAATATTGCTCTGCAAAAAAAGGCTATATGCATGCTTGCGGACATGATGGACATACAGCAATACTTTTAGGCTTTGCAAAGTATGCAGCTTTAAACAGGGATAAGTTTAAAAACAATATTTTATTTATATTCCAGCCTGCCGAGGAAGGTCCAGGAGGAGCAGAACCTATTGTAAAGGCTGGTATACTTGATAAGTATAAGGTTGATTACATATTTGGATTACATATATATCCAGAGGTTATGGAGGGAAAGATAGCTTGTAGACCTGGCGCTATGATGGCACAGACCGGTGAGTTTGATATATTGATAAAGGGTAAAAATGCTCATGGTGCAATGCCTCATAAGGGAATTGATGCTTTGGTAACAGCAGCAACAGCAGTAATAGCGCTAAATACTGTGGTAAGCAGAAATGTAGACCCCTTAGAGTCAGCGGTATTGACTATAGGTAAATTAGTCAGTGGAGAAATACGAAATGTTATAGCAGAAGAAGCTATTCTTGAAGGTACTATGAGAGGCTTTAATGAGGAGACATACAATATAGTGAGAAGCAGGTTGGTTAGTATAATTAATCATGTTTCTGAGGCATATAATTGTAATTCGAAAGTCGAAATAAGAGATATGTACCCAGCAGTTTATAATAATGAAGAACTATTTGAAGCCTTTAAGAAAGCAATAGGAGAAGATAATCTTGAGATTATAAAACCTATGACAATAGCAGAGGATTTTTCTTATTTCCAAAAAGCTGTACCAGGATTGTTTTTTATGCTCGGCAGTCGTAATGAGAGCTTGGGATATACAAATCCATTGCATAGTAATATGTTTAATTTTAATGAAGACATTCTTCTTGAAGGAATACAAGCGTTTGAAAATATAAGATTACAGTTTGAATAGAGGATTTTTCTGTAGCTTTTTAAAGGATAGTGAGTAATAATATGTACTCTCTATCCTTTATTATTCTTTGAAAAAAGTATAAAATTTGTGAAATTATGAAATAATAGTTAGACGTATGTTATATGCTTAACACTTTATGATTGGAGGTTATTATGAGAGTAGGAATCCCAAAAGGGCTTTTATATTATGATTATCATCCCTTTTTTAATACTTTTTTTGAAGAATTGGGAGCAGAATTAATTACATCAGAGGATACAAACAAGGCGATACTGAATATGGGGGTAAAGCATTGTGTGGATGAAGCATGTCTTCCTGTAAAGGTGTTTCATGGACATGTGGCAGCTATTAAGGATAATTGCGATATGTTAGTTATACCAAGAATCATGCAGCTAAGAAAAAGAGAATATGTTTGTCCAAAGTTTTGTGGATTACCTGAAATGATAATTTGCAGTATAGCTGATATGCCCAAAGTTACTATGACTCCTTTTTATGCAACTTCAAAAAAAATGATGTTTATTTGGGCTAAAGAGGTTGGGAAGGAGGTAACAAAAAGTACAGGTAAGATTCAAAAAGCATTTGATACGGCTTTACATGAACAAGAAAACTACAAAAGAGCTGCGACCCATGGTGATTACAATATAACTATAGCTTTAGCAGGACATCCATATAATCTTTACGATAATTTCATAAATATGAACATAATCAATAAACTAAATAAGCTGGGTGTGACAGTTGTTACGATAGAATCAGTTGATGACATAGCAGTAAATAATGAGGCAGCAGGCTTATATAAGAAGCCATTTTGGAGCTTTGCAAGAAATAACTATGGCTTTACAGCGCATGTAGCAAAAAATAAAACGGTGGATGGGATAATTTATTTATCCTCTTTTGCTTGTGGTATTGATTCTGTAGTAGTAGAGCTGATCAAATATAAAATAGAAGAATTCCCAATGCTTTTAATAAAGCTAGATGAGCATACAGGAGAGGCTGGCTTGGATACTAGACTGGAAGCCTTTGTAGATATGTTGGATATATAGAAAGGAGAGGTTAATTTGAAAATAACATTTCCGCATATGGGGAATGTATATATTGCGGCTAAAGCATTGTTTAGCGGCTTAGAGGTAGACTATGTAATACCTCCCTTAAACAGTAAATCTGCGCTTGAAACTGGTTCTTTTTATTCTTCTGAGGAGATGTGTCTGCCTTTTAAAATAATGATAGGAAACTATTTGGAAGCTATAAAGCAGGGGGCAGATACCATAATCCTCACAGGAAGCTGTGGACCGTGCAGGTTTGGAGAATACTGTGAGCTTCAGATGAATCTATTAAAAAAACTAGGGCATAATCTGGATTTTATTGTAATTGATAGCCCTGGAGATATAGGCGTAAAAGAATTATTAAGAAGATTAGGAAAGGTTTCTGAAGGCAGTAGATTGTCTAGAAGCTATAAGCTGACAGCACTATTAAATGCTGTCAAGGTCATAAACCTAATGGATGAAATAGAAGCAAAGGCAAAATATCTTGCAGGCTATGAAAAAAATAAGGGAGAATGTAAAAGAATATTAAACAACTGTAGAGTTGAAGTTATTGCCTGCGATAGACCTGAAAGCATGGTAAGCTTGCTTAGAAACTACATGGAGAAATTAAAAAATATAAAAATTGATAACATGAAGAATCCAATTAAAATCGCAATTATTGGAGAAATATATACAGTTATTGAACCCTTTTCTAATTTATACATTGAAGAAAAGCTGATGGATTTTGGTATTTCAACAAAAAGGACATTAACTCCCAGCTGGTGGTTCAAAAATCTTGTTCTGTCTCCTACACACCTAAATCAGCTGGATATCAAAAGAAAAGCTAAGGAATATTTGCCTATAATGATTGGAGGTCATGCAAGAGAGTGTATAGGAGAAGCAGTATTAGCTTATGAAGAAGGCTTTGATGGAGCTATACAGGTTTTCCCTATGGGTTGTATGCCTGAAATAGTATCAAAAGCAATATTACCGAAGATATCTAGGGACAAGGATTTCCCTATTATGACCTTGGTAGTTGATGAAATGACAGGGGAAGCTGGATATGTAACAAGGCTAGAGGCTTTTGTAGATTTGCTGGAAAGGAGAAAATGTGATGTATTATCTAGGTGTTGATGTAGGCTCTGTCAGTACTGACCTTGTATTGTTAGATGAAAAAATGAATATTGTAGAGAAGCATTATTTGAGAACTAAGGGTAAACCCATAAATGCCATACAAGAGGGCTTTAAATTTTTTAAGGGTAAATATAAGGTCACTGATATATTAGCAGCAGGAACCACAGGAAGCGGAAGACAAATTGCATCAACTCTTATTGGAGCTGATGCAGTAAAAAATGAGATAACTGCTCATGCAGTGGCAGCACTGTCTATAGATAAAGATGTACGAACTATAATTGAAATTGGAGGACAGGATTCAAAAATAATTTTATTAAAAAATGGGATAGTTACTGATTTTGCAATGAATACTGTATGTGCAGCAGGTACAGGCTCGTTCTTAGACAGACAAGCGGAAAGACTGGAAATACCGATTGAGGAGTTTGGAGACTATGCTTTGAAAGCAAAATCATCAGTTAGAATTGCTGGCAGGTGTGCGGTTTTTGCAGAATCAGACATGATACATAAGCAACAGCTGGGATACAATGAATCAGATATCATTAAAGGACTTTGTGATGCACTTGTGCGGAACTATTTCAATAATGTTGGCAAAGGAAAGGCGATTGAATCCAAGGTATTTTTTCAAGGCGGTGTTGCAGCAAATATAGGCATGAAAGCTGCTTTTGAAGAAACAATAGGCTCTAGTGTAATAATTCCTGAGCATTACAATATGATGGGAGCAATAGGGGCAGCGTTATTAGCTAAGTCCCAGGCAGAAAAAAACGGAAAAACTAACTTCAAAGGCTTTGAACTTGCAGAAAGCATATTTGTTTCCTCAAGCTTTGAGTGTGAAGGCTGTACCAATAGATGCGAGGTTGTTAGAATACTTGAAAATGGAATGGAAATAGGATGTTTTGGCGATAGATGTGGGAAGTGGAGTAGTAAGATAGCGGTTTAAATTGTTTAGTGAGATATATAAGGCTTCATTAATTTGTTATTGTTTAAATAGAAGCCTTTTTTATTTTTCTCAAATATTGTATACTATTAAAAATTATGCTACAATTTTTGTAAAAGGGAGGGACAAGTATGCGGCTTAGTAACATCAAGTTTCCATTAGTATTAAGTATTGTATTAGTCTTAGTTTTGATCTTTACTTCTGCAGTGTATTCTGACTCCAATGATGGGTGGAAGGGTCAGGGATTATATAATGTTAATGACTCCAAAATTGAAATTCTACAAGAGGACGTAAAAATAGAGCTTCAAGGTAGCAAGCTCAAGCTAGATGGAGAATTTATAATTAGGAACATGACTAAAGACAAGGCTAGAGTCGTCTTAGGAATGCCTATAAACGGTATAGAAAGTATTAGCATGATGGAGAATGGCTATAATATTAAATGGAAAAAAAGAAGTCTTGAAGGGTTACAAAATGAATTTAAGGTTACAGATAAGCTTCCTCAAGAAGATTACTGGTATGTTTTTTATTTAGATTTAAATGCAGAAGAGACAAGAATAGTAAACTTAAAATTGGATGCGGCTCAACAACTAGATGAAGAAGGTGCATACTCTGTTAGTTATTTTGGTGATAGAGAGACAGACTTTTCCAATCAAGTAGAAAAGTCTTCATTATATATAAAAATTAATAATTTTGAACCGTATAATATTTTGTCAGTCAAGGGAATTGATCCATCTAATATAGGAAAAAATGGTGAGCTTCTTATTGAAACTGATCAAGAAAACATTGAAGAAATAGAAATAAGATATAAAGACTTAACAGCACAGGCAATTGATAAGCTATCAAAAAGTTCTAAGAGCAGGCCTCGTGAAATAGCTTCAGCATTCATAAAAAAGAATTATGATAGAGCAGTATATCTTTGTGATGAGTATATAAAAAATCCAAGCGACGAGAAGATAGCTAATGAACAAATATTATTTGTTAAGGCAGAGAGCCAAAGAAAACAGCAAAAACATGAAAATTACCTTCAAATAATTGAAACTATGGACTATAGCAAGCTTTATCCTTTAGAGTTAAAAAACAAGATATATTTGGACAGGATTGAAGTGTATTCAGAAGAAAAGGATCAAGCTAAACTTGAAGGTCTTTTAAAGGAAGTTTATCAGATGACAGATGAAAGCACAGAGCTTTTGACTGTATGGATGGAGGACAATGGATATTCTATTCCATCGTCTGTAGATAATAAAAAGCCCATAGAAGATAATAAGGATAAGACACAAAATTCAGAGCAACCTACATCTTTAGTTGTGAAATATTATGATAAAATAATGGATTTCCCTTATACTCCTGCAATAATATTTTTAGTTGGAGTGCTTTGTGGTTTGTTTTTAAGAAGAACAACAACCAGAAAGAGAAGGAAAAATTCTAGGTACTTGTATGGAAGATAGCTTAATTTATTATGAACAATATTAACAATAATAGTATAAAATGAAAAAGTTTGCTTCATAATATCACTTGAGGAGTGATATTATGAGCAATAAATCCGGAAAAACAAATAAGAATAAAGAGATTAAACCAGAAGATATGATGAAATATGAGATTGCCAATGAGCTTGGTCTTGGAGAGAAGCTTATGCAGGTTGGCTGGGGAGGATTGACTGCTAAGGAAACGGGCAAAATCGGTGGTATTATTACAAGAAAAAAGAAAGCTATAATTGATCAATATAAAAATATTCAGGTAGAAAAAAAGGCGTAGGGTTCAGTTTAAATGGACTCTATGCCTTTATTTATGCCATTTGCGGAGCAAATCCGGCTAAGAGCGAAGGACTCGAAGTCCTGAGCTTTTATTGTATAAGTTATCAACTTTTGCTATAATTTTATTGATTATTAAAAAACTAAAATATTTCCTTGGAGGAGAATATGGAAAGTTATGACTACTTGGCAGGATTTTATGATATGCTGATGGATGATGTTAATTATGAGCTTTGGTGTGAATTTATAGAGAAAATCTTTTCAGTTTACAACGTGACTCCAAATACTATTCTTGACACAGCTTGTGGTACTGGGAATATAACAATCCCTATGGCTGTAAAGGGTTATTCTCTTTGGGGTGCAGACATATCAGAAGAAATGCTTGCGATAGCAGAGAACAAAGCAAGAAACAAAAATCAAAATATAAAATTTATTAAGCAAAATATAACTGAACTTACATTAAATAAGAGCTTTGATGCTGTATTATGCATGTGTGATGGGGTAAATTATATTATAGATGAAAATGCATTAAAGCAATATTTAAAAGCTGTATATAATTCACTAAACAGCAATGGAGTTTTGGTATTTGATATAAGCAGCAGTTATAAACTTACAGAAATACTTGGAGACAACACCTTGTTTCAAGAAAAAAATGACTTTTGCTATGTATGGGAAAACAACTACTTTGAGGATGAACAAGTTTTAGAGATGAGATTGAATTTCTTTGTGCCACAGCAAGGCTTGTACAAACGCATGGAGGAATATCATATACAAAAAGTATACGACGTTAATTATTTAAGAGATAAACTTATTGAAGCAGGCTTTGACAAGGTTAATATTTATGACGATTTAAAGCTAAAACCACCATCAAGCAAAAGTGAAAGAATATTTTTTGCAGCACAAAAACCAGAAAATCAGGAGGAAGTATGAAAGATTATTTAATAAGAGGTACAAGTGATAACGGAGCATTGAGATTTTTTGCATGCGTAACAACAAATCTTGTAGAGGAAGCAAGACAAATACATGACTGTTACCCGGTTGCAGCAGCAGCTTTGGGAAGAATGCTGACAGTTGGAAGCATGATGGGTTCAATGTTAAAAGATGATAAAGATATACTCACTATTCAAATTAATGGAAAAGGTCCTGCAGGCGGAGTAGTAACAGTAGCAGACAATAGTGGGAATGTAAGAGGCTATATCAATAATCCTCATGTAGAGACTATGCTAAAGCCTAGTGGTAAGCTAGATGTAGGAGCTGCTATAGGCTATGATGGAAATCTTACAGTAATAAAGGATCAGGGACTAAAAGAGCCATATATAGGACAAATTCCAATAGTAAGTGGAGAAATTGGTGATGACTTTACTGTTTACTTTGCAAATTCTGAGCAAACACCCACTTCTGTAGGTTTGGGTGTGCTGGTAGAGCCACAAGGTCAAGTCAGTGCAGCTGGAGGATTTATTATTCAGGTTATGCCTGAAGCTGAGGAAGATACAATAGCACAGCTGGAAAACAATCTTATACATATTAAATCAATAACTGAAATGATTAGTGGAGGTATGGAAGTTGAGGAGCTTATAGCGAATGTACTGAAAGAAATAGGCTTCAAAGTAAATGAAAAAAAAGAAATAGGATATGTATGTAATTGCAGTAGAGAACGAATAGAGAGAGCACTTATAAGCTTAGGGGAAACAGAACTTCTGGATATAATAGAGACAGATGAAAAAGCTGAAATCTCATGTCACTTCTGTAGCAATATATATCATTTCAACAAAGAAGATTTAGAAACAATTTTAGAACAAGCAAAAAATTAAGTTGCTAGCCGAATACTGTGAATATATTTGTCAATAATAACAATATATTCACTTTATAGGCATATAAAGAATATTATATATTGAGTTTTGGATAAGGTAGCAATCGATAGCAATGAAAAGGAAAGTAAATAATCTTTAGCAATAATTTGACTTAATGAATAATGATGAATTTTGACTTTGATAATTATTTAAGTTATACTATGTCTTGTCGTCATTAATGACACATAATTTTGGGAGCATAGCTCAGCTGGGAGAGCACCTGCCTTACAAGCAGGGGGTCACAGGTTCGATCCCTGTTGTTCCCACCATAATTTATGGCCCGGTAGTTCAGTTGGTTAGAATGCCAGCCTGTCACGCTGGAGGTCGAGGGTTCGAACCCCTTCCGGGTCGCCATTTTTACAAATGACAATTTATGAATTGTCAGAAGTGAGTAGTACAAGATTTTAAATTTGCCTTGGTAGCTCAGTCGGTAGAGCAGAGGACTGAAAATCCTCGTGTCGGTGGTTCGATTCCGCCCCAAGGCACCATACATGCGGATGTAACTCAGTGGTAGAGTGTCACCTTGCCAAGGTGAAAGTCGCGAGTCCGAATCTCGTCTTCCGCTCCATATGGCGGCATAACCAAGTGGTAAGGTAGAGGACTGCAAATCCTTCATCCCCGGTTCAAATCCGGGTGCCGCCTCCATAATAAAGAGTATAGCTTATTGGAAACAATAAGTTTTTTTATTTTTTGTGATTATGAAAAGAGGAATGAACTATGAATTTATTAAATACACCTTACATACCAGAGAATAAAATAAAAGCTGCATTGGTAGACTACAGAATAACACAGGAAGCAGAGAAAACACTTCGGGATATGGATATTGAGCTTATAAAAACTTCACCTTGCATAGAGCTATATGACGCAATTAAAGGACATCCTGATATAGTTGTTCATCATATAAAAGATAACAATTTAGTAGTAGCACCAAATGTTTTTGTTGTGATGCAACCCTTGCTTTCAAAAAAAGGATTTGCTTTGACAATAGGTGATACTTGGCTCCATAGAAACTATCCACAAAACATAGCATATAATGTATTAAGAATTGGATTATTAGCGTTTCACAATACAAAGTATACAGATAAAGTTATATTAAAAGAATATGAAAAAAATGGAATTAAAATAATACATGTAAATCAAGGATATACAAAATGTTCTGCCTGCATTGTAGATGAACATTCTATTATTACATCAGATTATAAGCTAGCTAAGATTGCAGAGAAGCATGGTATAGAAAGCTTGCTGATAGAGCCAGGCGGTATCTTGCTAGACGGACTAAATTATGGCTTTATAGGCGGAACTAGTGGTTTATTATCAAGAAACATTTTGTCTTTTACAGGCAGTTTAGAAAAAATAAAGGATAATTACAAAATATATGATTTTTTAAGCAGTAAGGGAATAGAAGTAAAAATACTAAGTACAAAGCAAATATTTGATATAGGATCAATAATACCACTGACACTTTGATTTACCGATATACAGAAGCATTTTATACTCTGAATACAAGTCGTTATTGAGTAAATACTAAATATGTATGTTACGAATAGGATTTATTAATTACAAGGAATATGTTTTGCACATTTTAAATTCAATTTAAAATGTTTAGTTCAAAACATATAGAAAGGAGTTGAAGAAATGTTTCTGGTTACAATCGGAGCTACTAATTATGCAGATAATATAAAAGATATTATTTATTTACAGATAGAGAAGCTGGAGCAAGAAGGTTTTAATATATTATGCGAGCATTATTTTACAGGAGAAAGTGTATTTATAAAATGTGCTTTAAAAGATAATTTGCTAACAAGACTTACTGATAAAAAAGCTTATGACGATTTTAAATTTTATATATCGAGGATAGTAACAGAAGCTATTGTTAATAACTGGGAAGAAAAACTAATAAAGAAAATCTTAAAGTATAATTACTTTTATCTAAGTGAGAAAGAAAAAGATTCTATCTGCATGACAGCACAAAAGCTTCTTAAAGATGAAAATGGGTTATTACCTGGTGGGTTTTATAAGCTTACTAGAAAAAATAAGATAATGAGGGAGATACTAGAATATCTTTCTAGCAACGATACAATTATTATAGATGGTTTTGTAAACTTTAGACTTAATTCTTATATTAAGGAGCTTAGCGATACAATTGAAAGAGCGATAGAAGTATTCATAGCTGAGAGAGAATATAATGAATTTATAAAGTTGCTTAAATATTTTGTAGATATTCAGGAGTGCAAGGTTGATATACTTCATCTTATTCCTACAGCTGAGGGCAAGTATTTACTTTTAGATGGAAGTAAGAAAAAAATAAACGGAGAACTTTTTGAAGAGATTAGGGCAGATATAGCAGAGGGTGATATCAACTATGACGATTTACTTATTAGCACCTTGATTACAATTTCTCCTAGAAAAATTTATATGCATAATCTAGATAGCTTTAATAATAAGGAGCTGGTAAAGACTATTACTAATGTATTCAACGATAGAATTTGTGTATGCCATGGCTGTGACCTGTGCGGTCAAATAGTTGTAAAAGAAACAAATAACTATAGCCTATAAGTACTTTTTATGATATAATCCTAGGTAATAATAATGTAACCTGGGGGATGAAATGATATTAAAAATTACTTTAATGACAATTGTTGGAGGCATTATTGGATGGATAACAAATGTTCTAGCGATAAAAATGTTGTTTAGACCATTAAAGCCCATTAAAATACCTCTAACTAACATTAAGATACAAGGACTTATACCCAAAAATAGAAGTGAAATAGCAAGAAGCATTGGAGATGCTGTAGAAAATGAACTGTTAAATATCGATGAAATAATTGATAGTCTTGTAACAACAGATAACAAATCAGAGGTAATGCAAAGCATAAAACGTAGAGTGTTATCAGCAGTTGATTTAAAGATACCATCCCTAATACCATCTGCCATAAAGCATAGGCTTTTAGATTATGTAGGAGAGCAGATTGATATGGAAGCAGAAGAGATAATAGACAGAACCGTTAATGATCTTAAAAGCAAAGCAACTGAAAAGATAAAGATTGGTCAGTTAGTAGCAGATAAGATTGATGAGTTCGAGTTGGGTAAGATAGAGGAAATGATTCTTAAGCTTTCTAGTAAAGAACTTAAATATATTGAGGTAATGGGTGGGGTACTTGGAGCTATCATAGGGCTTTTCCAAGGGATACTTGTAATGTTTATTTAGGTTACTCTACATAAACTATATTGACATAGGGAATAATGTGTTATAAAATTATTTAAAATATATTAAAGGCATTGATAAGGAAGAGTAAAACAATAATTGCTCACAGAGAGGAAATGTCATAGGCTGAAAGCATTTCTGTGTAAATATGTTTGAAAACCACCTTGGAGCTTTGGACTGAATTAAGAGTAAGTCTATACGTTGATTACGTTATAATCTTTAAGAAAAAACTAGGGTGGAACCGCGAATAGACTCTCGCCCCTTTATTGGGATGGGAGTTTTTGTTTTTGTTAAAAACAATCAAAAGGAGGAAGAAATATGATAAAAATTACTTTAAAGGATGGCTCTGTCAAAGAGTATCAAAAAGGCATAAAAGTTAAAGAAGTAGTTGCTTCAATAGGAAGTGGACTGCTAAAGGCAGCTATAGCAGCTAAGGTAAACGGTAAGACCGTGGAGTTAAACCATGAGATAAATGAGGATTGCAGCCTTGCGGTTTTGACATTTGATGATGCAGAAGGCAGATGGACATTAAGACATACAGGTTCACATATACTTGCTCAAGCTGTTAAGAGATTGTATCCAAACATTAAGCTTGCAATAGGGCCTGCTATTGATAATGGTTTTTACTATGATTTTGATGCTGATAAGCCTTTTACAGAAGAAGATTTAACAGCAATTGAAAAGGAAATGGAGAAAATAGTTAAAGAAGACTTAGCTCTTGAGAGGTTTGAACTTCCAAGGAAGGAAGCCATAGAGTTTATGGATAAAGCCGGAGAGAACTATAAGGTAGAGCTAATTAATGACCTTGGCGAGGATGAGATAATATCTTTTTACAAACAAGGTGAGTTTGTTGACCTTTGCGCAGGTCCACACGTAACATCAACAGGAAAGTTAAAGGCTATAAAGCTTCTTAATGTTGCTGGAGCATATTGGCGAGGCAGTGAGAAAAATAAAATGCTGCAAAGAATATATGGAACAGCCTTTATAAAGAAGAGTCAGCTAGATGAGTATCTGAATATGCTGGAAGAAGCGAAGAAAAGAGATCATAGAAAACTGGGAAAGGAACTGGATCTATTTAGCATACATGAAGAAGGACCAGGCTTCCCATTCTTCCATCCAAAGGGAATGATACTAAGAAATATTTTAGAGGATTTCTGGAGAAAAGAGCATAAAAAGAACAATTACCAAGAGGTTAAGACTCCTATTATATTAAACGAAGAGCTTTGGCATAAATCTGGACACTGGGATCATTACAAAGATAATATGTACTTTACTACTATAGATGACGGAGATTATGCAATAAAGCCTATGAATTGTCCTGGTGGTATGATTATGTACAACAGAGAGATGCATAGCTATAGAGATCTTCCTATTAGAATGGGAGAGCTTGGCTTGGTACACAGACATGAGTTATCAGGTGCATTGCATGGACTTATGAGAGTTCGCTGCTTTACACAGGATGATGCACATATTTTCGCGATGCAATCACAAGTCAAGGATGAAATAAATGGCGTTATAGATATGATTGATCATATCTATAAGATTTTTGGTTTCAAGTATCATGTTGAGCTTTCAACAAAACCTGAGAACTCAATGGGATCTGTTGAAGATTGGGATTTGGCAACTAGTGCCTTGAGAGAAGTATTAGAAGAAAAGAAGATAGAATTTAAAATAAATGAGGGAGATGGTGCTTTCTACGGTCCTAAGATAGACTTCCATCTTGAAGATTCAATAGGTCGTACTTGGCAGTGTGGAACAATACAGCTTGACTTCCAATTACCAGAGAAATTTGACATAACTTATATTGGAGCAGATGGAGAAAAGCACAGACCTGTTATGCTGCATAGAGTTATATTTGGCAGTATAGAAAGATTTATTGCTATTTTGACTGAACACTTTGCTGGAGCATTCCCAATATGGCTGTCTCCAGTTCAAGTAAAGGTAATGCCAATTTCAGACAGACAAAATGATTATGTTGCAGAAGTAACAAAAAAGCTTGAAGAACTGGACATTAGGGTAGAATTGGACGTTAGAAATGAAAAGATAGGCTATAAAATCAGAGAAGCACAAATGCAAAAGATTCCTTATATGCTTGTAGTCGGAGACAAGGAAATTGAGAACAATACGGTTGCAGTAAGGGATAGAAAAGAAGGCGACAGAGGCAGTATGAAGCTCGAAGAATTTATTGCTAATATACAAATGGAAATCAAAGATAAAGTAAATAAGTAAATTAAGCAGAAAAGATAGCAGTAACGTTTTTCGTTACTGCTATCTTTATTTTAATAGAAATATTTAAATATTATAGAAATATTTATGGAAACAAGGAGGATTTATTTAACTTATATTGAATTAATTTCATTAGTGCAAGCATAAGTATTAATATGCAGTAATATATTCATCGTTTAATTAGAAATAATATATTCGTTCTAAACCCTATTTTTACTTTGCTGCAAATAAATATTTAGGAGGGTTTTTATGTCAAAAAAGGGACTACCAGAAGGCGCATATGGTCTAAAACCGGGTCAAGTTTATGTACCATATGTTCCTAGCGACAAGTTCATGCCTGAGTTTACTGCAACATCAATAATACTAAGTATTATACTTACTATAGTATTTGGTGCAGCAAACGCATACCTAGGCTTGAAAGTTGGTATGACTGTATCAGCTGCTATTCCAGCTGCGGTTATATCTATGGCAATTCTAAGAGGGGTAATGCGTAGAAAGTCAATCCTAGAAAACAACATGGTTCAAGTTATTGCTTCAGCGGGTGAAGCTTTAGCAGCAGGTGCAATTTTTACAATACCTGCACTTTTCCTATGGGGTGAAAATCCTAGTTTAATTGAAATGAGTTTGCTTACTTTTGTAGGCGGTATATTAGGCGTTCTCTTTATGATTCCATTAAGAAGATATCTAATTGTTAAAGAGCATGGAAAACTAACATATCCAGAAGGTACTGCATGTGCAGAGGTTCTTGTAGCAGGTGAAGAAGGCGGCGCAGGCGCAGGAATTATATTTATCGGTGGTGCTGTTGGTTTACTTTTCAAGTTCTTAGGCGATGGTTTAAAGCTTTTCCCAACTGAAATCGAATGGGAAATACCAGGCTTTACCGGTGCTGCAATAGGAGCAGATGTATATCCAGCATTGCTTGGAGTAGGCTTCATTATTGGACCTCAAGTATCTGCTTATATGTTGGCAGGCGCAGTTCTTGGTTGGTTATGTCTTATTCCAGCGATTACATTCTTTGGCTCAGGCAATCTGGTACCAATATTCCCTGCAACAGTAGCAATTGCAGAGTTAGGATATTGGGGAGTATGGTCAAATTATATAAAATATATTGGAGCAGGTGCTGTTGCTACAGCGGGCATCATAAGCTTGATCAAATCATTACCAATAATAGTTGGTTCCTTTATGGAAGCTGTTAAAGGATTCACAGTTAAAGGAAATGAAAATGTTCCAAGAGTTGATAAAGATATTAATCCAAAGTGGTTATTAGTAGGTATAGCTGTTATAATAATTGCTATTGCAGTATTGCCTCAATTTAAAGTTGGATTCATAGGTGCAATATTAATAGCAATATTTGGTTTCTTCTTTGTTACAGTTTCATCAAGAATAGTTGGTTTGGTAGGAAGTTCTTCCAACCCAGTATCAGGTATGACAATAGCTGCATTACTTTTAACTACAATAATAATGAAGAGTGCTGGTTATTCAGGAATATCTGGCATGATTGCAGCTTTATGTGTAGGTGCAATAATATGTACAGCAGCTGCTATAGCTGGTGATACATCACAAGACCTTAAGACTGGCTATTTATTAGGAGCAACTCCATGGAAGCTTCAAGTAGGACAGTTTATAGGTGTAACAGTATCTGCTATAACTATAGGCTTTGTAATGCTAATGCTTAACAGCGCATATGGTTTTGGTTCAAAAGAACTAGCAGCTCCACAAGCATCACTTATGAAGATGGTTATAGAAGGTATTATGAATGGAAACCTTCCATGGGATCTTGTATTTATAGGTGGCGCAGCTTCTATAATGATTGAATTATTTGGAATTCCATCACTTCCAGTATCTATTGGTCTTTATTTACCAATTCACCTATCAACACCAATAATGGCTGGTGGATTAATAAGATGGGCACTTGAAAAGATAGAAAAGAGAGAAGAAGTTCGTAAGAATAAAGAAGAAGCTGGTATTCTTTATGCATCAGGACTTATAGCAGGTGAAGGTTTAATGGGTGTAATAATTGCAGCGTTAGCATACTTTGATATTAAATATGCAGTTGCAGGAGCGCCACTAGGGAAATATGGTGCACTTGGATTATTCATCATAGTTGCTATTTCACTTATTTACTATACATTCCGTAAGAAAAACTCAAACCTAGCTTAGAAAAGTAATATTAATAATAAGGGGGATTCTTCCCCCTTATTCAAATTTATAGGAGGATAGATACATTTGAAAAAGAATGTTTTATTGATGATACCCAAGCGTAATAAAAATCTGTACTGGGAAGATTCAGATAATATATTATTGCGAATACAAAGAGATGGCTCTATTCATAAAATATTAAACAAAGTATTTAAATCACCTTTATCTCCTACGGTCGAGCTTGATGAAATAGGTTCCTATGTATGGAAAATGTGTGATGGGGTATCAAACTTGCATGAAATCTCAGAAGGAATGAAAACCAACTTTGGAGATACGATTGAACCTGTATATGACAGATTATTGCAATACATAGGTATTCTTAAAAATAACAACTTTATAAAACTGGAGTGATAGTATGAAAATTTTTATATATGTTGTATCTGTGATGATAATTACTATGGCCATATATCTAATAGGATATTATAAAGAAAAAACTTTGCCTTTAGAGCTTACAAACAATCTTTATCGAAAATGTGCCAAAGTAGTAGTGAATTATCTGAAAGTTAACAATACTGCTTCAATATCAGAAATTAAAAAGAGTATAACAGGAATAACAGCTTCAGTATTTTGGAGTAAAAAAAAGCTTGGTGTTACCAAACCTGCTCAATTTGCCGAAAATATAGTTAGTAATCTTATAAAACAAGGTATTATAGCTGAAGTCGATATCAGCAATAAAAAAATGTATAAACTTATTTAGTTATGGACTTATAGAAGATTTATATTATAATTAATTTAGAAAGAAAGCATAAGTGCAAATTCATATATATTATTTAGAAAGGCGGGGTACTATGAGATTTGATAATGCAATAGAGTCTATGAAAGATGATATTATAAAGACTACACAAGAGCTTATAAGGTTTAAAAGTGTAGAAACACAGCCAGAGCCGGGGGCCCCTTTTGGAAAACCAGCAAGGGACTGTCTAGACAGAACCCTAGCGATATGTGACGAATTAGGCTTTAAAACTAAAAATATTGATGGTTATGCTGGTCATGCTGAATATGGTGAGGGTGAAGAAATAGTAGGAATATTAGTTCACCTGGATGTTGTACCTGAGGGCACAGGCTGGTCTGTTGATCCTTATGCTGGTGAAATAAGGGATGGCAAGCTATATGGTAGAGGCTCGGTAGATGATAAAGGACCTGCAGTAGCCACTATGTATGCTTTGAAGGCGGTAGCAGATGCTGGTGAAAAGTTCAACAAACGAGTTAGAATAATTTTTGGCTGTGATGAAGAAACAGGAAGATGGGACTGCATGAGAAATTATTTTAAGCATGAGGAAATGCCAGGCTGTGGTTTTTCGCCTGATGCAGATTTCCCTATTATAAACAGTGAGATGGGTATAACGGTATTTGATTTGAATAAGAAATTTAAACCTGTAGAACCTACTGCTTGTACTGGTTTAAAAATTAAGTATATTAAAGGTGGCAGCAGATCAAACATGGTGCCTGAGTACTGTGAATGTAAGCTTGAGATCAACAAGGACTTTGGTGACAGATTAGAAAAGACAGTGTCTTATATGAAGGAAAAATTTAACACTGATATTAAATTAGAACTAAAAGATACTAGCTGTATTGTAAAATCCTATGGTGTATCAGCACATGGAAGCACACCAGAAAAGGGAGTAAATGCTATATCACATTTAATTAAGTTTTTATGCAATCTGCCTCTTTGTGTAGGAGAAGCAGCAGCTTTTGTGAATTTTATGGATAGCAATATCGGTATGGAGACTGATGGAAAGTCCTTTGGACTTTATATGGAGGATGACGTTTCTGGTAAGCTTGTATTTAACCTAGGTGTGTTTGAGTTAAATGAAGAAGGTGCAAAAGCTACAATAAACATAAGATATCCTGTTACAAAAACAAGAGATGAAGTATATGTAATTCTTGAAAAGAAAGCAGCCGAGGCTAGCATGGAGTGTGTAGAGACATCTGGTAATAAACCTTTGTATGTGCCAGCTGATAATCCACTTGTACAGAAGCTTAAATCTGTATATAATAGAGTAACAGGTGAAGAGGCAACCTTGATATCCATAGGGGGCGGAACCTATTCGAGAGCGATAAAAAATGCAGTTGCCTTTGGACCGCTTTTCCCTGGACAGCCCGAATTAGCACATCAGAAGGATGAATACATCGGGGTTGAGGATTTGCTCAAGTGTACCAAGATTTATGCAGAAGCAATTTGTGAACTAGTTCAATAAAATTATTAATAAAAATAATTTTATTGACAAAAACTAGCTTGAGTAGTAAACTAAATTAGTAATTGTAATTCAAATTACATTTTAATGAATTTAACATAATTATTTAAGTAGAAGGTCCACTTCTCACCTTACGATATTGTCAGTAAGGTATATATAGTTCGTAGCTTTTACGGCAGGTGGATTTTTCTACCTGCCTAAAATATTTTTCGGAGGTGATATGTATAAGCAGCAATAAAGATTTACAAATCAATGAGGAAATTAGAGATCGTGAACTTAGGGTTACAGATTCTAATGGTGACCAATTAGGTATAATGTCCTCAAAACAAGCATTGGAGCTTGCTTTAGAAAGACAACTTGACTTAGTCAAAATTGCTCCTCAAGCTAAACCGCCTGTATGTAGAATTATGGACTATGGTAAGTTTAGATTTGAACAAAGCAAGAAGGAAAAAGAAGCAAGAAAGAACCAAAAAATTACTTTGCTAAAAGAAATTCGCTTTACTCCAAACATAGAGGAGCATGATTTACAAGTAAAGGCAAAGAATGCTTTAAAGTTCCTTGCGGATGGAGATAAGATTAAGGTCACAATAAGATTCAGAGGTAGAGAAGTTGACCATGCAAGCTTTGGAAATCAAGCGTTAAACAAATTCTTTGAGATAATCAAAGATTCATGCGTTATTGAAAAGCCTGCAAGACTTGAAGGCAAAAACATGAGTATGACAATAGCACCAAAATAAGATACAAAAAATTAACACAGGATAGGAGTGGTTTTACAATGCCTAAACAAAAAACCCACAGAGCATCAGCTAAAAGATTTAGCTTTACAAAATCAGGTAAAGTAAAGAGAGGTTGTGCTTTTAAGTCTCATATACTTACAAAGAAGACAACTAAGAGAACAAGAAAGCTTAGAAAAGGCGCATATGCAAGCGCAACAGAAGCTAAAATCATTAGAAAATTATTACCATATAAATAAGGTACAGGGAGGTTATAAAAAATGGCAAGAGTAAAAAGAGCAGTAAATGGACATAAAAAACGTAGAAAAATAATGAAGTTTGCTAAAGGCTATTTTGGAGCAAGAAGCAAAAAATATAGAGCAGCAAATGAAACTGTTATTAGAGCATTAAGATTTGCTTATATAGGTAGAAAGCTTAGAAAGAGAGACTTTAGAAAACTTTGGATAGCAAGAATAAATGCTGCTGCAAGAATTAACGGTATCTCATACAGTAAGCTTATAAATGGTTTAAAAAAATCAGGTATCGAAATAAACAGAAAAATGCTTTCAGAAATGGCTATTAATGATGCAGCAGGCTTTGCAAAGCTTGTAGAAGCAGCAAAGAGCCAATTAAAAGCATAAACAAAGTTTAAGATAGACCCGTGGGGTCTATTTTTTATAATAAGAAATACATATAAATCTATCTAAATTAGGAAATTATGTAGAATAAGTATTATATAAGGGTTCTTTAGTTATTAAAATGCATTATATAAAGACATTTTTTATTGTTAAATATTTAAAGTTAAATTCGCAAATAAATAATAATTAACATAAATGCAATAATAATATAATAGAAGGAAAATGAAGATAACATACAAAACTGACAGACCAATGGATTAATATACTATATTCGGCATTAATACATTGCTTTGCAATGAAATGTGATTGTTTATTAAAATTTTATACCATGCTATAATTATACGATACATTACAGAATTTACTAATTACATAAAAGTATTAATAGAGGTGTTTATCATTTATACATTAAATGGACTACGAAGACGTTTTAACATTTCACCTACACAAACAGTAGTAATGAGCTTTGCAATAGTAATTTTAGTTGGAGCAACACTATTGAATATGCCTATTGCAAGCAATAATGGGCAGCAAGTAGGTTTTATCAATGCTTTGTTTACAGCAACATCAGCTACCTGTGTTACGGGTTTGGTTGTTGTAGATACAGGAACTTATTGGACTACCTTTGGCAAGGTTGTAGTTATATCTCTTATACAAATTGGTGGTCTTGGAATAATGACATTTTCTACTTTATTGGCATTGCTAATACGTAGAAAGATAACCTTGAAAGAAAGAATGCTCATACAAGAATCTTTCAATCAATTTGAACTAGAGGGAATGGTAAGATTAACAAAAAACATAATTATTGCTACCTTAGCTATAGAGTTTACGGGTGCTTTAATATTCTCTAGTGTGTTTATTCCTCAATTTGGATGGGGTAGAGGTTTTGCTTATGGGGTATTCCATGCTATTTCATCTTTTTGTAATGCTGGCTTTGATTTAATGGGGTCACATACAGGACCTTTTACAAGTTTTACAAGCTATGTAAACAATCCAATAATTAATTTAAATACAATGATGCTAATAGTTGTAGGTGGACTTGGTTTCTCGGTATGGATAGATTGTCTTAAAGCATTTAAAGAAAGAAGTTTAAGCCATCTTTCACTGCATTCTAAGATTGTGTTGACTATGACTGCTGGATTGATACTTATAGGAGCTCTTTTCATATTTTTATTGGAAATAAATAATCCTGAAACAATTAAAAATCTGCCTTGGTCGGGAAAGATATTAGCATCCTTCTTCCAATCGGTAACTCCGAGGACAGCAGGCTACAATACATTGGATATGGGCTCTTTGACAATGGCAACAAGGTTTTTAATTATAATTTTAATGTTTATTGGTGGATCACCGGGCTCAACAGCAGGTGGTATTAAAACAAGTACTGCGGGTATATTGCTCTTTACTGTGATTTCTGTAATCAGAGGAAGAGAAAGCACAGAGATTTATAAAAAAAGGTTGCCTAAATATTTGGTATATAGGGCTGTGTCGGTAGCATTGGTGTCATTCTTACTGGTAGCTGTAGCTACTATGGCACTTTCGATAGTGGAGACACCATATAATAATCCTGATTTTTTGACACTGCTTTTTGAGGCAACTTCTGCTTTTGGTACAGTAGGCTTAACCTTGAATTATTCAACACATCTGACTTTCATAGGGAAAATTATTATAAGTTTATGCATGTTTGCAGGAAGAGTAGGACCCTTGTCATTGATTCTTGCATTAGCTCGTAGTGCTAATAAAAACAGGGGACACATAAAATATCCAGAAGATAGGATTATGGTAGGTTAGAAGGGAGAAATTATGAAACAATTTGTTGTAATAGGAATGGGAAGATTTGGAAGTGCCTTGGCTCAGAGACTTTATGCGCTGGGACATGAGGTGTTGGCTATAGATTCAAATGAAGATGAAATTCAGAGAATATCTGATAAGGTAACTCACGCAGTTACTGCAGATGCCACTGATGAAAGTGTTCTAAAATCTTTAGGTATAAGGAATTTTGATGTAGGAATAGTTGCTATTGGTGCTGATGTTCAGTCTAGTATAATTACTACCCTGATGTTAAAGGAAATGGGTATTAAGTATGTTGTTGCTAAAGCACAAAACGATTTACATGCAAAAGTTCTAATTAAGATAGGTGCTGATAGGGTTGTATTCCCAGAAAGAGATATGGGAGAACGCGTTGCACATAATCTAGTATCAACTAACCTTTTAGAATTTATAGAGCTTTCGCCAGAGTTCAGTATAATTGAGTTTGCGGTTCCTCATATTTGGATAGGAAAAAATCTACGTGATTTAAATCTTCGCGTTAAATATGGAGTTAACGTAGTTGCTATAAAAAATAATAATAAGATAAATCCAGCTCCTATGGCAGATGAGGAAATAAAGGAAGATACAGTATTGGTTATTATTGGTAGTAATGATGGCATAAAGAAATTGGAAAAGAAAGTAGAACTATAATGACAGAAGTCATTACAAGCAATCAAAATAAACATTTAAAGCTAGTAAAATCACTACATACAAAAAAATATAGAGATAGCTTGAAGCAATATATTATTGAAGGTTATAAATTGATAGAAGAGGCTTTTGAGTATCAAAAGTCCTTCTTTTTAGTATTGCTGTCAGAGACTGCTTTAAAAAGTGAAGAGGGAGAATCCCTATTAAAAAAATGTGATGAAGCTAATATAGATGTGTATATAACCGATTCAAAATTATTTACTGAGTTAAGCGAAATGGATACACCTCAAGGAGCGTTGGCGGTACTGTATAAGCAAGAACAGCAGCTTAATATGGTACTTGAAAATCAATGCTTTAATATTGTTATATTAGACGAGGTAAGAGATCCAGGAAATGTGGGTACAATAATAAGGTCAGCAGATGCTTGTGGAATGAGTGCAGTCGTTTTATCTAAGGGCTGTGTAGATTTGTATAATGGGAAGACTATTAGAGCGACAATGGGCTCTATGTTTCATATACCGGTTATTGCGGATATAGATATAATTCCATTAATTGAAGATTTGAAAGCTATGGATACGTCAGTATTAGGGACAGTTCCCTATAGCACTATCAGTTGTATAGATGTAGAACCTCAAAAACGTATTGCTATAGTAATTGGAAACGAAGCGAAGGGGCTTAGTACTGCGGTAAAGGCAGTAACAACTCAAAACATAACAATACCTATGCCAGGCAAAGCAGAGTCTTTAAACGCAGGCATAGCAGCAGCCATATTGATGTATGAATTTGCAATACGGAAAAGTAAATAAAAGAGAATGAGCAAACAAGCGAAAGCTTGTTTTTTTTTAAATATTTTTGGTAAGCAGGAGAAAGTAATTTTTACATAGAAACTTATAGACAAATAAGTAAAAATAGGTGATAAAATGATATATAAAGTAAAATCCTGCACATTATATGGAATTAGTGGTTACATTGTGGACGTGGAAATTGACTTATCAAATGGTTTACCGGGCTTTGATATAGTAGGATTGCCTGATGCTGCAGTAAAGGAATCCAGAGAAAGAGTAAGGGCAGCTATAAAGAACTCAGATTATCAGTTCCCACAGAAGAGAATTACAGTAAATCTAGCTCCTGCGGATATTCGTAAGGAGGGTTCTATATTTGATTTAGCAATTGCGGCAGGAATATTAAAGGTCAGTGGTGATATCACATGTGAAAGTCTTGATGGAATAGCTTTTCTAGGAGAGCTTTCATTGGATGGAACAGTGAAGGGTATAAAAGGAATTTTACCCATGTGCATTGAGTTGAAAACAGGCGGAATAAATAAAGTGATTGTTTCTAAGGAAAATGCAGACGAAGCAGCACTTATAAAGGATATGGATATATTTGGTGTAGAAAGCATCAAAGAGATGGTAGAATTTCTAAATGGTGAAAGAGAGCTTAACAAGCATATTGTTGATATTGATAAATATTTTTTAGTAGATGATTTCTATGACTTTGATTTTAGGGATGTTAAAGGACAAGAGACAGCCAAAAGAGCTCTTGAGATTGCAGCGGCTGGTGGGCACAATGTAATTATGATTGGCCCTCCAGGCTCGGGTAAGACTATGCTAGCGAAAAGGTTGCCTTCTATACTTCCAGATATGTCCTTTGAGGAAAGTCTAGAGGTAACTAAGATTTACAGTGTATCAGGACTTCTTAAGGATAGGAGTTCACTTATAACTAAGCGACCATTTAGGGCTCCACACCATACAATGTCTTCCGCAGCCTTGATTGGTGGAGGTAGAATTCCTCATCCGGGAGAGGTTTCTTTATCTCATTATGGCGTTTTGTTTTTAGATGAAATGCCTGAATTTCCAAAGCATGTGCTGGAAGTTTTAAGACAACCATTAGAAGATGAAAATGTAACAATTTCAAGAGTAAATGGTTCTATAACTTATCCTGCAAAATTTATACTGATAAGCTCAGTAAATCCATGCCCCTGTGGCTATTTTGGAGATGAGTCCAACAGATGTACCTGTTCAGTTATGCAAATTAAGAACTATATGGGAAAAATTTCAGGTCCACTGATGGATCGTATAGATTTGCATATAGAGGTAGCTCCTATAAAGTTTAATGATATTTCTGATACTTCAAAGTGTGAAAGCTCTAAACAAATAAAGGATCGGGTAAATAAGGCAAGAAAAATACAAATGGATAGATATAAGAATGACGGAATATATTTTAACTCACAGCTTAAGCCGAAGCATATAACAACATATTGCAGCGTAGGAAGTCAAGAAAAACAACTGTTAAAGCATGCCTTTGAAAAATATAATCTTAGTGCAAGAGCCTACAATAGGATATTGAAGGTTAGCAGGACAATTGCAGATTTGGAAGGTGCTGAGAATATAGGCATTAATCATATTGCGGAGGCCTTGCAGCATAGGTGCTTGGATAGGAAGTATAAGTTGTAGGGATGTAGGTGGCAATGGGTATCTATAGTTTGTTAGTAAAAATGAGAAAGCAAAAACAATGATTGTCACACATGATAAATATTTAGATAAGGAGGGATTAAATTTGTATTTAATAGAGAATAAAAATGAAATTGTTAAGAACATCAAGTTAATAGACAGTTATCTAAAAAAGGGAAGTCAACAAGAGAAAGAATTTGCATTAGCTTTAATAAAAAAGGGTATTTGTTTTGTTGTCATAAAAGGGGGTAATACCTACAAGTTTTACCCTAGCAGGTTTTTAGGATATGTGGATAATAATATGGATGCACATGTAAATAATGATAATAAAGATGGAAGAAAGACAAACCCAAAAATTTCAGTTATTCTTGGTACAAAACCAGTATTCAACTTAGAACTAGAGGAAGAGTACGTGAGATATTGTGAACAGCTAGGTTTTAAAGCAAATAAAAAAGGTTCATTTGGAGCAGAAAGAAAGTATTGGTTATTAGATTAAGCAGTATAAGCAAAATATTCAAACATAGCAGTAATAAATGAAAGCAAAAAGAACCGACCCCACTGCTTCTATTTGGTATGCTTTATTTAGCTGATGTTAAAGAGTTTGAAGGTGAACTTCACAGTGAGATTGAGAAGATAGTGATCATGGATGAATTGGCATCGAATTGGACATATCCAGAGATTCAGCCAAAGTTAATGGAGGAAGCAAAGAGAAGAAATATTATTTTAATAAGAGGGACTTATGGTACGAGAAACTAAAAAGCAAAAAGAACTGACCCCACTGCTTCTAAGTAGATAATTGAGCCTATGGTTATTGCCATAGGTTATTTATTTGTGAAATAATGTAATGCAATGGCGTTTAAGGATTGTATTATTTTTACATTTGATATGCACATTTTCAGTTTTTAGTGTTATAATATGTGTGAGGCATGTATGTGAAAGGAGTGTTGACTATGGAATTTATTAAGCCCGTTAGCAAAAGGCGGGTACCCAATTGTATTGAGAAAAATATAAATACGATGAAACATTATCTGATCCGAGAAAAAAATAAATAAGAGTATGATACATTGGGAAAAAACACCATGACTTTGTGTATCTAATTATGGTCTACGCGCCGTAGACCAGACCATTCAATCAAACAAATTACCTCCTAAACAAAATGCCTCAATTATTTAGTCTTTAGTAAACCATTCATTCAATTGCATCTGTGGTTAGTTATATGCTGGGTAGAGCTTGAACGAAAATAAGCCTACCCAGTACAAATAAATAATTGCGAGGTAATAGAAATGAATGAATGGTTCAATCTGAAGGCGACGTTACAATTCCTCTGTGAGGTGCTGATACTCCTTTTGGGTGTATATGGGGTGCCGGTCTTCTCGTGGTTACAAGGCAAGCTTGCCAAGTGTAACCATACGGCTTTTGGAATGATAGGTATAATGGCAGTTTTTGTTATACTTACATATCTCAAGAGCAAAATAACATAGAACACAAAGCCAAAAGAAAGAGAGACGTAATTAACCTCTCTTTTTTTTATGCAATTTAATGTAATGGGAGAATGTACTATAACTTGATTATGATCGTTCCTCCAGGATCGGGTAAGACTATGCTAGTGAAAAGGTTGCCTTCTATACTTCCAGACATGTCCTTTAAGGAAAGTCTAGTGGTAACTAAAAAGGACTTCTTAAGGATAGAAGCTCACTTATAACTAAGCGACCATTTAGGGCTTTCACCATACCATGTTTACCGAATTGGTAAAACTTTGGGGGGCTACATGAAAACCCTGTTTTCATGCGGTAAATTGTAAATAATGGGAATGTATGATATGCTTATATAAAAACTATGAGGTGACTATATGGAGCATTTTGGATATATAGGCTTGCTGGACACGGTAGAAAAGACTTATAAAGACACTTATGAACATAAGAGTATTGTTCTTGATGAAGTACCTTTTTACATTGATACTTTGTTAAAAATGACCTATTTTACTGAGGTTATAAGCGATGACGAGGTCTTTAAAGGAGTATGCTTCGAGTACTATGTACAAGTACCATATACATTGAGTTGTGTATTTGATTTGCTAACAAAAGGCTTTTATAGTGAGGCAATTGTACTCGAGAGGCAGTTATTTGAGATACTTGCAAAATTAAGATACTACTTTTTAAATGAAGAAAAAATGTTAGAGCATTTAAATGGCAAGCGGATGACAATTAGTACTTTTTTTAAAGAGCAAGGATTAAAGGAATTTTATGATGTAGATTATAAAATGTTATCAATATTCACGCATGCATTGGGTGGATATACATTAAGGACAGAAAAACCTGATTATAAAAAGTACATTAATGGCAATTACTACAATGAAGAACTCTCGAATTTTGTTTATAATTGCTTTAATGTGCTGGTTTACGGTTTTTTAAATAAATATGCGGTTTATTTTCCGCTAAACACCTTGGAAGGTAACAATGATTTTCATACCGCTTACAAGTACATATTAAATAAATGTATGAAATATATTGAAAACCATAAGAAGAATGCACCAAACAGTGTCAATTGGTATAATGACATAGATAAAATAATTAATAATTAGTTGAGGGATTGTTTGCCTGTATAAATGGGCATATGTGCCAGGCTCGACGTTTAGACGGTAATGAAATAAAATCAATCTTCTGTATTATACTACTAACATAGTACAGGAGGTTTTTTTATGGGTAGACCGTGGAGGGAAGAGTATCAGGGCGGAATATATCATGTGATTGCACGAGGTAATAATAAAGAATATATTTTTAAGGAAAGCATTGATAAGGGATACTTTATCAAACTGCTGAAAGAGACAATAGAAGGAATGAATTATTGCATATTTGGATATGTTTTGATGGACAATCACTACCATATTTTGATATAGACTATGGATAAGAAGCTACAGGACATAATGCATCAGATCAATAACAAATACAGCAAATATTTCAATGCAAAATATAAGAGGATAGGACATGTATTCCAAGGAAGATACAAAGCGTCTCTCGTGCAAGATGAGAGATATTTGATAGGAGTATTAAGGTATATACATCAAAATCCAGTACAAGCGAATATGTGTCAGACAGTCGGTGGATATAAGTGGAGCAGTGATATTTTTTATAGAAGGGAAATAAAAGGCTTTGTAAAAGTAGATGTTGTGCTAAATATGCTGGATGCTGATAGAAATAAAGCAGTGAAGAAATATAATGATTTGATGTCTGAAAAAGAGGAAAAGGACTACGAAAAAGAGAAATTTATCGGGGATGAAGCATATCAGCTAATGTGCTTAAGCAGGAAAAAAACAGAGGAAAGAAAGCGACTGGATGAAATATTAATAGAAACTGGAATTAGTCAAGAAGACTATGCATTAATAAAATTGGGATCAAGGAAAAGAAAGCTAACAAAATATAAGTTGGAATATGCAAGAGCTGCACTGTCTTTAAAATACACATATAAGGAAATCGCACATAATATCAATATAACGGAAAGCTCGATAAAGGACATGATTTATAAAAATGAGAGTAAACAAATAACCGACTAAACGTCGTGCTTGACACCATAAAGGAGAAACTATTAAAATTAATAAATTCATTTTATCTATAGGTATAATCATTATTTTTTGTATTTTTTGTATCTGGCAAAATAACGATATTGTACAGACCAATTATAAATATGTAAATGAAAAAATTCCAAAGTCTTTTTCAAGCTTTACAATTGTCCAAGTATCTGATTTACATAACAAAGAATTTGGAAAAAACCAAAGCAGGTTATTGAGCATAGTATCAAAGCAAACTCCTGATATTATTATTGTAACTGGAGATTTAATAGATAGTAATCATCCAAATGTAGACGAGGCTATGGAGTTTATTGAAGGTGCTGTAAAGATAGCTCCTGTCTATTACATTACTGGTAACCACGAATTGCGGTTTAAACAGTATGATGCTCTCAGAGGGAGAATAGAAACTGCTGGTGCTGTGATTTTAGATAATGAAATTTGTGTTATAACCAATGAACATGGCGAAACAATTAAAATTATTGGACTTGACGATGGGTCAATTTATAATAATAAATTACAGGAACTAATGAAAGACATTGGCTATTCTGATTTCGCAATTTTATTATCTCACCAACCCGAAGCTTTTGAGTATTATTGTGAAAGTGAAGTAGATTTAGTTTTTTCTGGACATGCTCACGGTGGTCAGATTAGGTTGCCTTTTGTTGGTGGGTTTGTAGCACCAAATCAAGGCTTTTTTCCTAAGTATACCAGTGGATTATATGTTAAAGATTTAACGACAATGGTTGTAAGTAGAGGATTAGGAAATAGTATTATACCAATAAGACTGTTTAACAGACCTGAAGTGGTAACAGTTAAATTGAACTAGATGTCAGTCACAAAATAAGGGTCATATGTCTGTATTTGACATATGACCCTTAGAATCTATAACCTCAAATCTATCTCATGTATTAGTCCTGCTTGTCCACTTTCCTTAAGATAAACTCCTGTTTGTTTAATCATTCCCAAGGTATTGTTCTGTTCGTCTTTATAAGTGAAAGGAGAATCTACTTCTCCTAGGTATATTGCACCTACACCAGCTTCAACGAGTCCAATGAGCTGTCCTTCTCCTTTGCCATCAGATACCCAAATCTTTAATGAATCAAATATTTCATCGTTTTCATCAATCCATTGATTTGAGTCCTTGTCATATTCCGCCAATTCCTCAAAACCATGATCTGTTTTTGGACCAAAGAGTTCGCTGCCATCGTCAAGAATTTTGTTGTTATTTCTGTCTATAACAAGATAACCACTGCCCTGTGCTAGTATTGGAATATCATCCTTTGTACCGTCAAAATCAAGGTCAAAATGCATGGTCTTGTCTGTCAATTGTATACCTCTACCAGTAAGATCTATAGCCAATGGATCCTTTAATGCATCGCCCGCCTTTATATCTATAGAAAGGGATTCTGAGTAGCTTCTGCTCATATTAAGAGAAACAGAAAAATCAATTTGTCTACCATCCTTTAAAGACACCTTACCCATTGCTTCAAAGGACATTTGCTCTTCTTCTGTATATTGCTCGGAGTAATGATATTCGATTCCCCAGCCTGCACGCTGATTCTCTTGAGCTTGAGGGGTGGCTGTACTTAATTCATTTGCAGCATTTGCTATCTTAGCTTGTTTTAAATCGAGAGAAATAAATCTAAATTTAAAATTTTTCCCTGTGAGCTTTGTGAGCATTAATTCAATTAGCTTTAGTTTTAAATTGTCTTTAGATGACATCAGGTCTTCTTCTATGGGCTTTAGTGCATCTGCCTTTTGTGCCTCTAATGCTTGCAGGGATATATTAACAACATCACCCTGAGGCACTTTCGTAGGTGTATCCACCCATTGTTTAAGGTTCTCTTGCGTTACAAGCTCTTCTTTTTTAAAAGAGGCTGCTTGCATTAGCACTGTACTATTTTCTATTTTCATTCCCAACACCTCCATGTGTCATAGCCTACGTTTATGCATCTTGTGCATATAATAGACTTATTATTTGAGATCCTTCTCAATTTGTATATCGGTATTTTTAAAATTTTCTGAATGCTAATTTTGTCATTTATTCCTTTTTTGTAAAATTTATTTTATTTTTTATATTTAAAATTAAGGAGGGTGACGATCGAAATATTTCTTGATTTTTTTGCCAGATTGTGTGTTGGGTGTGGTTGTCTAGCCATAAGTAATAGGAATATATCATAGGAGTATTAAAAAAATGGGGTATCTCCAACTTTTAATACTAAATTGTTGGCGATACCCTTTAGAGACTTATTTAGTTAGTACAGAACTCTATCTTTTGCAGCTTCTTTCCTTCGGGAACAACAATTCCATGTATTTGAGCTTGTTTTATCATTTCCTTTTGATCTGTGATTATTACGGGGTTTCCTTTACCATTATCTATTATTTGTCTTGTCCTATGAATATTTCCTAAATTACTTGCGGTTACAGAAATAAGAGTTACAGTTAACAGAAAAACGGTACATGTTATTAGAACTATTTTTTTCTTCATTTATACACCTCAATTCCAATTAGTTTATATATTGTATGTGTAAACATACTAATATGCCACTTTACAAGTATTGAATAAACATAGGTTATTTATTCCAAGAAACAAAAACAAAAGTGTGCAAATTTAAATGCACACTTTTGTTTTTCAGTGTTAATTATACCATATCTTCATAAAGTATGATCCGAGTGGTTTGTATGCACTGCCTGTAGCATAATATGTATCAGGTGAACCTATGTTATCTGCCCATACATCGTAATCTACTCTTTTATATGTTATATATGTTTTTACTTCTAGAGTCGAACCAGCAGGAACGACGGTTGTACTTGTCAAAGTTACTGAATATGAATTTGTAACACTAAAACCAACACTTGCTGAAATTTCTGATACAGAAACACCTACACCTGCATTAGCAGTTGCGGATATACTTGAAGTTTGGGATATTGTAGCAGTGTCTGGACCATCCCAAAAGTTATCCATATATGGGTCATCTGGGAAATACCAACCTGTTCCCATATCTGAAGTAGAATTAATGTAATAGTCCCAAACAACAGATGTAGTAAATTCATCTGGATTAATGAAGGAAGTATCATCAGTATTAGAATTTGTTATTGGTTCACAAATTTCTATTTTCTGAAGTTGCTTTCCATTAGGAGCTACGATACTAAATTCCTTCATTAATTTTTTTAGCTCTTTAGAATCTGTAACAACAGTAATATTGAGATCATTTGCTTGAACCTCATCCTTTACTTTAATGCCATTCTTAATAGTTTGTAGAGTTTTGGGTTGGCTTTGACTCTCCTTGTTTTCAGCATAAACATTACCGGTAAAACTGAATACCATTGTTAATACGACCACTAAACTGACAACCATTAATAAACGCTTTTTCATAATAATCCCTCCTGTGATAAATTTTGGTATGTGTATATATTAGCATAAATTGTTAAATATGTAAATAAAATATGTAAAAATAGTTTGAATAATCGGACAACGGTTGTTAGTTAAGACGTTTAGATAGTTATTTAATTCTGGATAGCCTTCTGCTTTTATAAAATTAACATAGTAGCAGGAGATTTTTTATGGGTAGACCGTGGAGAGAAGAGCATCAGGGTGAAACATTGATTGAAATTAAACAAATAACCGATTAAATGTTGTGTCTAGCATCAAATGCTATAAATATTTTGCAAAATATGTTAAATAAGTGTTATAGTAGATTTGTTGTGGTAATTTTAGCTTTACAAAAATATAGAATAGGTGAGTGTAAATGAAGGATTTAAAGTATTGGGTATGGTTGTCGAGCTTACCTGGAATAGGTGCTAGAAGATTTTATGATTTGATAGCGCGCTTTGAAACGGCAGAAAATGTATTTAACAGCAAAGAAGCAGAGCTTAAATCTCATAACTTAATTGGAGAAGAGACTGCCAAGCTAATTGTAAATAACAGAAATATAGAAAAAATTGATAAATATTTAAAAAAAGTGAAAGATAATGGTATAAATATTTATCTTTCTAATCAAGAGGAATATCCTATAAATCTAAAAAATATTTATGATCCTCCACCTGTACTGTACTCTATAGGTGAGCTTCGTGAATCAGACAATCAATCCGTTGCCATTGTTGGGTCTAGAAAAGCAACTGAGTATGGCTTGAGAACCGCTGAGCGATTAGCCGAAGAACTAGCTCAGAATGGTATTACTGTAGTTAGCGGTATGGCACTTGGTATAGATGCTGCTGCGCATAAAGGTGCGTTAAAAGCAATGGGAAGGACTATTGCAGTGTTAGGTAGTGGAGTTACTCATGTGCATCCTAAGAGCAATTTGAGTATCTATAATGAAATAATTAAAAATGGAGCTGTAGTATCAGAATATCCTCTAGGCATGACCCCTATGCCAGGCAATTTCCCTGCAAGAAATAGAATAATAAGCGGATTATCTTTAGGAACTGTAATCGTGGAAGCAGGAGTAAAAAGTGGATCTCTTATTACTGCTGATTTTGCGTTGGAGCAAGGCAGAGAGGTATTTGCAGTGCCTGGAAGTATAAATTCTCCTAATAGCAAAGGTACAAATAACCTGATTAAAAACGGGGCCAAGCTTGTAAGTGAGGTAAATGATATTTTAGAAGAGCTTAATTTAGACTCTGATAGATTATCTGTTATGCCTCAGCAATTTGAGCTGGATGAGGCAGAAACCTTAATTGCAGCTTGCTTAATGGACAATGGCAAGTCAATGGATGAGATTTCTATAGCAACAGATTTGGGTGTAAGTATCGTATTAAGCAAAGTTGCTTTACTGGAGCTTAAGGGTATAATTTGTAGTATTAATGGAATATATTATAGTAATTTTAATAAATAAATATATTAATTAGTAAAATTTAGAAACATTTTACCTTGAATATTGGTAATATTAATATCATTCTGTTATAATATGTTTTGAATTTTAAAATGGGGTGAGATATTTGAAAAGAACTTTAGTTATTGTAGAGTCACCTGCAAAAGTAAAGACTATTAAAAAGTTTTTAAGTGCTGGGTACAAAGTTGAAGCATCTATGGGACATATTCGAGATTTGCCTAAAAGCCAAATTGGTATTGATATAGATAATAATTTTGAGCCTAAATACATAACTATTAGGGGTAAAGGACCTATAACAGAAAAACTAAAAAAAGAAGCAAAGAATTGTGACAAGATTTATTTAGCTACTGACCCTGATAGAGAAGGAGAAGCGATATCTTGGCATCTAGCTGCTATTTTAGGGGTGGATGTAAATTCTACCTGCCGAATTGAGTTTAATGAGATTACAAAAACAGCGGTTACAAATGCTATAAAGCATCCGAGAAAGCTTAATATTGATCTTATTGATGCACAACAGGCAAGGAGAGTGCTTGATAGACTTGTAGGTTACAAGATTAGCCCTTTGCTTTGGAAAAAGATAAAAAAGGGACTTAGTGCAGGAAGAGTACAATCTGTTGCTGTAAGACTTATTTGTGACAGAGAAAATGAGATAAAGAGTTTTGTTCCTAAGGAATACTGGTCTTTACTAGCAAAGCTTCTTGATAATAAAAGTAAGAAGATTTTTGATGCAAAGTTTTATGGAATTACAGGTGAAAAACAAGAGATTAATGACGAGAAAAGCATGAATGAGATGCTTTCAAAGCTTGAGGGTGCAGAATACACAGTTAAAAAGATTAAAAAAGGTGAGAAAAAGAGAAATGTTCCATGGCCTTTTACTACAAGCACCTTGCAGCAGGAGGCATACAAAAAACTTGGATTTACAACAAAGAAAACTATGATGTTGGCTCAGCAGCTTTATGAAGGAATAGATATTAAAGGTGAAGGAACTGTGGGATTGGTTACATATATAAGAACTGATTCTATTAGAATTTCCGATGATGCCAAAAAGGAAGCATCAGAGTACATAGAAGAGAGATTTGGTAAGCA
Source organism: uncultured Clostridia bacterium (assembly GCA_942492835.1). Classification (GTDB taxonomy): domain Bacteria; phylum Bacillota; class Clostridia; order Lutisporales; family Lutisporaceae; genus GWB2-37-7. The sequence goes on from OW818645.1 coordinate 4,046,524, forward strand.
ATATATTAACAGTGAGACAAGACAGCAAAAGACAAACAAGAAAATACAGGATGCCCACGAGGCTATAAGACCTTCATCAATACTTCGAGAACCAAATTCAATTAAGGATTCTCTTGAAAAAGATCAGCTAAAGCTTTATAAGATGATATGGGATAGATTTACAGCTAGTCAAATGCAACCAGCTTTATATGATACAGTTTCTATAGATATTGATGCTGCAGGCTATATGTTTAAGTCTACAGGCAGTATATTGAGGTTTGATGGTTTTCTTCATGTATTTACTGAAGATAAGGATGATAAAGTAGAATTTGCAGATGTAACTTTACCAGAGCTGACCGAGGGGCAGGTTGTTAAGCTAAAGGAACTTGAACCAAAGCAGCACTTTACTGAGCCACCTCTACGCTTTACAGAAGCTACTTTAGTTAAGATGCTTGAAGAGAAGGGTATAGGAAGACCAAGTACATATTCTCCTATTATTTCAACAATTCTTGCAAGAGGATATATTATAAGAGATAAAAAGCTTTTGATACCAACCGAGCTTGGAGAGCTGGTCACTGATCTTTTGAAGGAGTATTTCTCCAGTGTTGTAAATGTAGAGTTCACTGCTAATATGGAAAAAATGCTTGATGATGTAGCAGAGGGTGAAAAGAATTGGGTGGATATAATTAGAGATTTCTATATTCCATTCCAATTGGTACTTGAGAAGGCAGAGGAACAGATTAGCAAGATAAAAATTGAGGATGAAGTAAGTGACGTAATATGTGAGCACTGTGGAAGAAATCTTGTGTATAAGCAAGGTAAGTTTGGCAAGTTTCTGGCTTGTCCTGGTTTTCCAGAGTGTAGGAATATAAAGCCCATATTGATACTTACTGGTATTAAGTGTCCAAAGTGTGAAGGAGAGCTGGTACAAAGGAGATCCAAAAGAGGGAAGAAGTTCTTTGGTTGCAATAAATATCCTGAATGTAACTTTGTAACATGGGATGAACCTTCAAAGGAAATCTGTCCTACATGCGGCACAAACCTTTCTGTGAAGCAAAATAAGGCAGGGACAGTGTATAAATGTATGAATGAAGAATGCAGCTATCAAAAAATTGAAGAAAAGATAAAGGATAAGTAGGTGGAAATTTGAAGGATTATGTAGTAGTAATTGGAGCAGGATTAGCAGGAAGTGAAGCAGCGTGGCAGCTTGCACAGCGTGGTGTAAAGGTTAAGCTATATGAAATGAGACCTGATAACAGTACAGAAGCTCATCACACAGGCAAGTTTGCTGAGCTTGTATGCAGTAATTCCTTAAGATCTAATCAGCTTGAAAACGCAGTTGGACTATTAAAGGAAGAGATGAGAAGGCTAGACTCATTAATAATGAATTGTGCTGATGATAATATAGTTCCTGCAGGAGGAGCCCTTGCTGTAGATCGAGAAAAGTTTTCTGAAGATGTTACAGACAAAATTAAGGCTCATAAAAATATACAAGTTATTAATGAAGAATTAGTTGATATACCAGAAGATGAATATGTTATAATTGCCTCTGGCCCCTTAACCTCTGATAAATTGTCAGAAAGTATAATGAAGCTTACTAATTTTGAATATTTTTATTTTTATGATGCAGCAGCACCTATAGTTGCATTTGATAGTATAGATATGAGTAAAGCCTTTAAGGCTTCTAGATATGATAAGGGTGAAAGTGATTACATCAACTGTCCTATGACTGCGGATGAATATAATATTTTTTACAAAGAGCTAATAAAAGCAGAGACAGCCCCGTTGAAAAGGTTTGAGAAGGAAGTTGTGTTTGAAGGCTGTATGCCAGTTGAGACAATGGCTGCTAGAGGACCTATGACCTTACTTTTTGGACCATTGAAGCCTGTAGGACTTATAGATTCTAGAACTGGCAGACAGTCTCATGCAGTAGTTCAGCTTCGTCAAGATAATAAAGAAGGAACACTATATAATATAGTGGGATTTCAAACCCATCTCAAATGGGGCGAGCAGAAGAGAGTGTTTAGCTTGATACCTGGGCTAGAAAACGCAGAATTTGTACGTTATGGGGTAATGCATAGAAACACGTATATAAACTCTCCAAAGCTTTTGACAAACACATTACAGCTCAAACTAAAACCCAATATAATGTTTGCAGGTCAAATAACAGGAGTGGAAGGTTATATTGAGTCTGCATCATCGGGTATGGTTGCAGGTATAAATATGAGTAGGCTTATGAATAATCAGGAGCCATTAATATTTCCAATTACAACAGCTCATGGTGCTTTATGCCAATATATAACTGATGATACCAGTAAGAACTTTCAGCCTATGAATGTTAATTATGGTATTTTTCCTGAGCTTGTTAAGCGAATGAAGAATAAAGCAGAAAGAAATAGCAAACATGCAGAAAGGGCCTTAAACGATTTGGAAAATTTTCTTAATAGTATTTAGCATTATTGCATGCTTTTTACAGTTATGATATATTAAATATAATAATTGTTTAATAATTGTGAATATTTAAACATTAAAATTTTAAAATTACATCACAATTGGAGGGTGTTTATGTTACATGCAACTACAATAATAGCAGTTAAAAAGGGCGAAAAAAGTGCAATTGCAGGGGATGGACAAGTAACTATGGGTCAAAGCACAATAATGAAAGCCACTGCAAAAAAAATTCGCAGGTTATATAATGGCAATGTTATTACAGGTTTTGCAGGGTCTGTAGCTGATGCCTTTACATTGTCTGAGAGATTTGAGGAAAAGCTTGAACAATACAGCGGCAATCTTAAGAGAGCCGCTGTGGAGCTGGCTAAGGACTGGAGAAAAGATAAAGTTTTAAGAAACCTAGAAGCAATGCTTATTGCAGTAGATAAGGAAACATTGCTTGTAATATCTGGAACAGGAGAGATAATTGAGCCTGATGATGGTATAATCGCAATTGGTTCTGGAGGCAACTATGCACTAGCAGCTGCCAAAGCATTATATTATAATACCGAAATGGATGCAAAGGAAATAGTAGAAAAATCACTTGAGATAGCTGCTTCAATTTGTGTATTTACCAATAACAATATATCTGTAGAGGAAATTTAGGAGGTCATCATGAGTGAATTAACTCCAAAACAAATCGTTATTGAACTGGATAAATATATAATAGGACAAGAAAAAGCAAAAAAGTCTGTAGCTGTTGCACTACGCAGTAGATATAGAAGAAATCTTCTTGATGATGAAATGAAAAACGAGATTACTCCAAAGAACATTTTGATGATTGGTCCCACTGGAGTTGGTAAAACAGAAATCGCTCGCAGACTAGCCAAGCTGGTAAATGCTCCTTTTATAAAGGTTGAAGCAACAAAATTTACTGAAGTAGGCTACGTCGGAAGAGATGTGGAGTCAATCGTAAGGGATTTGGTTGAAACCTCAGTACGTATGGTTAAGTCAGAGAAGGTAAGTGAGGTTAATGAAAAAGCTTATAAATTAGCACTAGATAAAGTAGCAGAGATATTAGTGCCTGCACCAGAGAAACATGGCGGTATTAAAAATCCATTTGAAATGCTGTTTTCATCACAGAATAAAGAAGATGACAATAATGAGAAAGAACAAATAAAGGATGAGAGCATCGAGGTCAATAGGAGCAGTATACGACAAAAGCTTGAAAGTGGTGAGCTAGATGAGCAAGCTGTTGAGCTTGAGGTTGAGGATAATTCAAATGGCTCAGTAGAGCTTATAGCCGGCTTTGGAATGGATCAACAAGGTATGAACATACAGGATATGCTAGGAGGAATATTTCCAAAGAAGACTAAAAAGAGGAAGGTATCAGTTAAAGAAGCAGTAAAGATTACAACCAATCAAGAAGCTCATAAGTTAATTGATATGGATAATGTAACTGAAGAAGCGATTAAACGTGCAGAAGAAAAGGGAATAATATTCTTAGATGAATTAGATAAGATTGCAGGAAAAGGCTATTCCAATGGACCAGACATATCTAGAGAGGGTGTACAGAGAGATATTCTTCCGATAGTTGAAGGAAGTACAGTAATGACAAAATATGGTCCGATAAAGACTGATTATATGCTATTCATTGCAGCAGGAGCCTTTCATATCTCAAAGGTTTCAGATTTGATACCCGAGCTGCAGGGAAGATTTCCAGTACGAGTTGAACTTAGCAGTCTTACAAAAGAAAACTTTATTGAGATTTTAACCAAACCCAATAATGCGTTGGTTAAGCAGTACAAAGCACTACTTGGTACAGAAGGACTGCAAATCGATTTTGAAGATGAAGCTATAGATGAGATTGCTGATATAGCAGCATACATGAATGAGAACATGGAGAATATTGGTGCAAGAAGATTATATACAGTCATGGAAAGCTTATTTGAAGAGATTTCATTTGAAGCTCCAGAACTTGAAAATAATAAGATTATAATTGATAAGCAATTTGTAAAAAATGCTTTACAAAATGGAATCAAGAAAAAGGACTTCAATCAATATATAATTTAGCAAAAATGAAAATAACATATGCAGTAAGCAAAAGGAGGAAGCAATGAGTTCTAAATTAATAGAAAGAATGAGAAAAGTAAATAAGGTATTACAAATAGGTGGTAGTCAATATGTTTGTTTCAGCGATTTATGTAAGGTCTTAAGCGAAGTATTAAATGCAAATGTTTACACCCTTAGCAGAAAAGGAAGGGTTTTGGGATATGCTTTAGGCAGAGAGGAAGAATGCGAATTCTTGAAAAACGAAATATTAGCAGACAAAAAGTTTCCTGAGGAATACAATAATAATCTGCTTTCCTTAATGGAGACACAAGAAAATAAGACAAATGAGGAAAATATATGTGTTCTATCAGGTAGTGAAAAATGTCAGATGGGAACGAAATACTCTACAATTGTGCCAGTATTTGGAAGTGGTGAAAGATTAGGAACTCTAATAGTTGGAAAGTACAATGAAGCATTTACAGAATCAGATTTAGTTTTAGCTGAGTATGGTGCTACTGTAATAGGTCTTGAGATAATGAGATCAAAGCAGGAACAAATTGAAGATGAAGCACGTAAGAAGGCTGTTGTACAGATGGCAATAGGAACACTTTCCTATTCTGAGCTCGAAGCGGTTGAACATATTTTTAAGGAGCTAGAGGGTAATGAAGGTTTGTTAATAGCAAGCAAAATAGCTGATAAGGTAGGGATTACAAGGTCTGTTATAGTTAACGCTCTTAGAAAGTTTGAGAGTGCAGGAGTAATTGAGTCAAGATCCTTAGGAATGAAAGGAACTCATATTAAGATTCTGAACGATAAACTAATGGATGAACTTAAAAAGTTAAAAAACTAAAATGAAAAAAGCAGGTAATGCCTGCTTTTTTTTTTGACCTTAATTTCACATTCATATAAATGCAGCTAAAAAAGTTTTTATGATTTTAAATAAAGAACTAGATGTAAAATAACGATATATAAGATATACTCAGAAAATAGTGCAAAGCCTTTGAAATCATAATATAATTATCTAAACTAACTGACATTTTAAAGGAATACATATTTATTTGTCGAATAATATAAAATTGAACTATCTGATTACTAATTTGTAGAAATATGATATATGGGGGTATAAAATGTTATTTGATAAAATAGGAAACAACACAAAAACTCTAGAAAAAGCTTTAGATGCTGCTTGGTTAAAAAATGAATCAATATCTAACAATATAGCCAACGTAAATACTCCCGGTTATAAGAAAACCAGTGTAATATTTGAAGAACAATTTGCAAGTGCATCTGCAGAATTTCAGATAGGAAGCTTAAAAAGCGATAAGAATTTTTTACCAATAGGTAATGACATTAAGAATATATCTTCTCCAGAAGTTATACAGGATTCTTTTACTTCTGCAAGACAGGATGGCAACAATGTTAATGTTGATGTTGAAATGGCAGAGATGGCAAAAAACACAATTAAATATAATGCACTTATAACACAGATTAGCAAGCAATTCAATAATATTAAATCAGCTATAAAGGAAGGAAGATGATAATTAATGGGTTTTTTAAGCTCAATTGATATCAGTGCTTCTGCTTTAACAGCGGAAAAGCTGAGAATGGATATTATCTCAAAAAACATAGCAAATGCAAATACTACTAGGACAGCGAGTGGTAGTCCCTACAGAAGACAAATGGTCGTATTTGAAGGATCAGAAAGCAATATTTCCTTTAGTCAGTATCTTAATGACGCAAGTAAATCATTAATTGGAAATGGTGTAAAGGTTAAAGGAATAGTAGAAGATCAATCACCTTTTAAATCGGTCTATGAGCCAGGTAATCCTGATGCGGATGAAGATGGTTATATAAAAATGCCAAACGTAGATGTTATGACTGAAATGGTTAATATGATAACTGCAAGCAGAGCTTATGAGGCAAATGTAACAGCAATTAACTCTACAAAGGGCATGGCAGCAAAAGCTTTAGAGATAGGCAGAGGATAAAGCTAATGCATTATTGAATACTGAGTAAAAGGATTAGTGCATAGCATAGGAGGATAACAATGGAAAAAATAACTTCATCTGTTCAAAATATACAAAATAACATTCAAAAAGGTATAAATACTAATGATGATAGTACACAAAGTGTTTCCTTTGGGGATTATCTAAATAGTGCAATACAGCAGGTAAGCGACTTGCAATTGGAATCTGAAAATCTTAATGAATCATTAGCTCTTGGTTTAACGGATAATTTACATCAAGTTATGATTGCATCTGAGAAGGCAGAGATGGCTTTACAGTTTACGATGCAGGTTAGAAATAAGGTAATGGACGCCTATCAAGAAATCATGAGAATGTCTATTTAGTGTTAGAGGGGGAGATTAAGTGGGCGATTTATTAAATAGGCTTAAAAATGGTTTTAATGAAATGTGGGGCGGCTTAGAAAAAGGGCATAGGATAAGAATAATAATTGCGGGAGTATTATCTATAGTACTTATTGCAAGTGTTGTAATAATTAGCAGTAGGGTCAAATATGAGCCCTTATACAATGATTTAAATAAAACCAGTGCTGGAACTGTAAATGAAGCTCTTAAAGAAATGGGTATACAAACAAAAGTAGAAGGCACTACAATATATGTACCAGAAGGTAAAGCAAGTGAGTTAAGAATTCAACTGGCTGCAGAAGGTGTTATAGATGATGAAGGCTCTATACCTGAGCCAACTACTTCATCATTTTATGAAACCACTGAGGACAAAAATCAAAGATATCTAAAAGAAAAACAAAATGATATTGAAAAGGGCTTAAGAGCTCTAAAGGGCGTTGAATATGCTGGCGTTGAGTTATACATATATGATGACTCAAGCTTCGTTTTAGATGAAAATAAGACTGATTCAACTGCTGGAATTATAATCAAGATGAAGCCGGGAGCAGAGGATCTTAATGCAAAGCAGGTAAGCGGAATTGTAAAGTATGTAGCAAGAAGTGTTAAAGGTCTGAAACCTGAAAACATTGAGATTATAAATGAAGCTGGAATAGCTTTGGTAGATCAAAGTGGTGAAGACAACTCAATAGACTCAAACATTAATACAACTGAAGAAGTCAAGAAAAACATTGAAGACTCCATAAAAAAATTCCTTCAAAAGGTTTTTGGATCTGCCAATGTAGAAGTAACAGCTGCTGTAAAGCTTAACTTGAATAGTGAAGTAGTTGATAGTATTGAGTATGTTGCACCTGATACAGAAAAAAGTGCAGGTATTGTTAGGAACATGCAGGATATTAAGAAGGAATGGGTAGATGCAGGAGCTAATGGGGTGCCTGGTACTGATTCCAATACTGAAATAAGTGAATATGTTGAGACTGATTCTTCAAAAGCTCAATATAGTGAAGCAAGTAATGTAGTTAACTATGAGATTAACGAAATTAAGAAACAAATTGTAAAAGAGCAGGGCAACATAGAAGCTCTTACTATTGCAGTAATAATAAATAAAGATAGTCTCAAAGAGGATGTACTTGCAAATGTTGATGTACTTCAGCAGGATGTGAAAGATCTGGTTAAATTTGCAACACAGGGTTTTAATACTCAGACTTTAGCACTTGATGATAATATAAGTATAAAAGTTATGCAGTTTGATACAAGCTTAAAGGATTCAATAGAGGAAGAAATGAAAAAGGAAGCTGAAGCAAAGAGTAGAGAGACTCTTATAATGATAGGTACAGCGATAGCAGCACTACTTGTACTAGCAGGGGCTATGTTTATAGTTCTAAGGAAAAGAAATGTGGAGCAGAATGAATTTATACCAGATAGTAATGCTTATATAGCTGCAACACGTCCTGATGGAACACCTGTACAGGATATAGATACTGAAGATAAAAATCAGTTGAAGCAAAAGCTTGATAAATTTGTCGGTCAGAAGCCGGAACAAGTTGCACAGCTATTAAAGACTTGGATAAGTGAGGATTAGGGGTGGTGTGTAATGGCTAGAATTAATAAAAGTGGACTATCAGGTCGTCAAAAGGCAGCAATACTCCTTATAACACTGGGGCCAGAAAAGTCAGCCTTAATCTTTAAGCATTTAAAAGAGGAAGATATAGAGCAATTAACTCTTGAAATAGCTAATATGAGAACAGTAGCTCCAGAGGAGAAGGAATCAATACTACAGGAGTTTTATCAGATATGTCTAGCACAAGAATATATATCAGAGGGCGGTATTTCATATGCAAAGGAAATATTAGAAAGAGCTCTTGGAGGACAGAAGGCTCTAGATGTTATAAATAAGCTTACTGCATCCCTTCAGGTAAGACCTTTTGATTTTGTAAGAAAAGCTGATCCCAGTCAGATTTTAAACTTTATTCAGGGCGAGCATCCTCAGACTATAGCACTTATACTTGCGTATTTGAAGCCACAACAGGCTGCAACTATAGTATCTGCACTACCACAGGACAAGCAGGCAGATGTAGCTAGAAGAATAGCTGTAATGGATAGAACCTCTCCTGATATTATAAAAGAAATAGAGCGAGTACTGGAGAGAAAACTTTCTTCTATGGTTACACAAGATTACACTATGGCTGGTGGTATTGGTGCAATTGTAGATATATTAAACTCTGTTGATAGAGGTACAGAAAAGTACATTATGGAGTCTTTAGAGGTTCAAGATACTGATTTAGCAGAGCAGATTAGAAAGAGAATGTTTATATTCGACGATATTATTACTTTGGACAGCAGATCTGTCCAAAGAGTTATTAGAGAAGTGGAAAACGGAGATTGGGCTCTTGCGCTTAAGAGTGCCAATGAGGAAGTTCAGAAATCTGTATTCTCCAATATGTCTAAACGTCTGTCAGAAATGATAAAGGAAGATATGGAGTATATGGGACCTGTTAGACTTAGAGATGTAGAAGAAGCTCAACAGAAAATTGTTAATTTAATTAGAAAGCTTGAAGATGCTGGTGAGATAGTTATTTCGAGAGGCGGAGGAGATGAAATAATTGTCTAGGATTTTTAAGTCAAACTATGTAAAGATAGGTATTCCAAAAGCAATTAAAGCAAATGTACCAATAGCTGTAAAACGTGAATTGGCAATAACAGGAGAAGCAGCTTTAGCTCCTAATGCTGATGAGAAGGCAAATAATATAATAGAAGATGCTAAGGAATTATATTTAAAGATTATTGACGAAGCAAATTTTGAGGCTAAGAGAATTATAGATAATGCACAAGAAGAAAAGGACAGGATACAAGCAAATGCTGAAGATAATGGATACAAAGATGGCTTCAACACAGGATATACAGAGGGAATTAACCAAGCTCAGGATATTATAATAAAAGCTGAAGAGGTTAAAAAACAGCTTGATGATAGAAATGCATCTATATATAAAGAAGCTGAAAATGAAATTATGGAGCTTGTAATAGATATTTCCCAAAAGGTAATAGGGCAGGAGCTTAGCCAAAACAATGAAGTAATGTTATCTCTAATTAAGCAATGTATTAATAAATGCACATTTAAGGATAAACTTACGATTAGAGTATCTGAAGATGACTTTAATTATGTAAATAGTATTAAAGATAGAATTAAAATGCTCACAGAAGGCATAAATGATTTAATTGTATATTGTGATAAAGCTCTTATAAAAGGAAGCTGCATAGTTGAAACGCCTTCAGGCGAAATAAATGCAGGAATAGATGTGCAAATGAAAGAAATTACTAAAGCTTTTGACTACTTAATAAGAAATGAGTGATATTTTGATTAACTATACAAAATACAAGAATGCTGTATCAACTCATGATTTTATAAAATATTCAGGCAGAGTTTCACAAGTAGTTGGACTAACTATAGAATCTATAGGACCAGCAGTAAATCTTGGAGAAATCTGTCATATCTATCCTATAAAAAGTAAGATCCCTATAATAGCAGAAGTTGTTGGTTTTAAAAATAATATAGTAAGCCTGATGCCATTAGGTGAAATGAGTGGAATAGGACCAGGAAGCAAAGTTGAGGCCACTGGTAAGTCATTAATGGTTAAGGTGGATAAGAGCTTGTTAGGAAGGATTCTAGACGGTTTGGGAAATCCCATAGACGATAAAAAAATGATTGACAGCAAGCTTAATTATCCGGTTCAAAATACCCCTCCAAATCCTTTAACCAGAAAGAAAATTAGAGATGCGTTACCCATGGGCGTCAAATGTATCGACGGGTTGCTCACTATTGGTAAGGGACAAAGAGTGGGTATTTTTGCAGGCAGTGGTGTTGGCAAGAGTACCTTGATGGGTATGGTTGCTAGAAACACAAAAGCAGATGTAAATGTAATTGGCTTAATAGGAGAGCGGGGTAGAGAAGTCAGAGAGTTTATAGAGAATGATTTACAAGATGAAGGTCTTGCAAGGTCTGTGGTTATTGTAGCAACTTCAGATCAACCTGCGTTAGTAAGGCTTAAAGCAGCACAAATTGCTACTTCTATTGCTGAATATTTCAGAGATCAAGGTAAAGATGTAATGCTAATGATGGACTCATTGACTAGATATGCAATGGCACAAAGAGAGGTTGGTCTAGCGGTAGGAGAACCTCCTGTTACAAGAGGTTATACACCTTCAGTTTTTGCAACAATGCCAAAACTTCTAGAACGTGCTGGAACATCAGAGGTTGGCTCAATTACTGGCTTATACACTGTTTTGGTTGATGGAGATGATATGAATGAGCCTATAGCAGATACAGCTAGAGGTATATTAGATGGACATATTGTATTATCGAGAAGCTTAGCAAACAAAAACCATTATCCAGCTGTTGATGTATTGGCGAGTATAAGCAGAGTAATGCCTAGTATTATAAATAGTGAGCAAAAGAAAGCAGCAGGAGAAATAAAAAATTTGATGGCTGTATATAAAGAGGCTGAAGATCTTATAAATATAGGTGCTTACGTTAAGGGAAGCAACAGCAATATAGATAGAGCTATAGAAAAGATAACCTACATCAATAACTTTTTAAAACAGCAAACTAATGAGAAAATTGAAATGGACGAGGTTCTCTCAGTTATGAGTAGTATTATTTCATAAGGAGAATGCTTATGGCAGGATACAAGTATAAGCTTCAAAATATATTGAAGCTGAAAGAAAGTGTAGAAAAAAATAAAAAAAATGAATTTGGTGTCGCAACTCAAAGATTTGAGCATGAAAAGCTAAAGTTAGAGCAGTTAAATGCCGAAATGTATATTGTGTGTACTGATATTGAAAAAACAGCTTCACAAGGCGTATCAGTGGCAGATTTGCTTTTACAACAAAGATATAAAGAATACTACAAAAAAAGTATTTTAAATCAGAAGGTTAAGATAAAAATGGCGCAGGAACATTTGGAGAACTGCAGACACCAGCTCATCAAAGCTGTACAGGATAGAAAAATGATGGAAAAGCTCAAGGAGATAGATCATGAAAAATATCTTTATGAAGAGCAAAAAATCGAGGAAAAGCTTGTAGATGATCTTGTTTCATTCAAGGATGGTAACAAGTAGTAGGAGGTTATAGAAATGCAGCAAAATCAAAGCAAGGGTGTCAATAAATCAAACAATAATGATTTAACTTCTGAAATAAAAAAGAGCAAAAAAAAGAGTACTGTTAAACTTGTTTTAATTATTATTTTTCTTATAATTATAATAGTCTTTGGTGCTATTTTTGTATTTAATGTTGGAGGACTACGAGGATCTGTCGCAAAATCGATGTCAGGCATTCCGATCATAGGAAAGGTAATGCAGCCTGTGATTGAAAATAAAACTCCTGAAGAAATAGAACAGGAAAAGAATGAATTGGAAAAAAAGAACCTAGAAATGGAACAGCAGCAGCTAAATGAAAAAGCTAAGGAATTAGATAAGAAAGAAAAAGAGCTTCTGGCCAAAGAACAAGAGTTGGCTACAAAAGAAGCTGATATAAATAGTCAGACTACACAGCTAAGTGAAAAGATTACCGGCGTGCTAGAGCAGGTTGAGTACTTAGAAAAAATAGAGACCGAAAAAGCAACTCAAATATTACTAAGCATGAATGAAAAGGAAAGTGTTGTACAGATTCTAAGAAATATGAAGAAGGATAAAGCTGCACAAATACTTTCAACTATGGATCCCTTACAGGCTGCACAGCTTCTGGAAGATATATCTCAAAAGGAAGCTTCAAATAATACAGTACAGCAATAGTTATTCAAAGCGTATAACTACGAATAATAAAATAGGAGGTGAAAAAATGCAAGGTACTATGGATATCATGGCAATGATGCAAAAAAGCAACATTGCAGCACAAAAAACAAACACTACAAGCTTAGGTAAAGACTTTGAAAGGTTTAGCTTTAAAAGAGAATTGGCAGATGCTAGAAAAAGTACAACTTATAAGGATCAAGACAATAAACAGTCTGGTTCAGTAAAGCAGGAATCAATAGCCATAGATAATAAAAAGCTTGTAAAGTTAATGACAGGTAATAATGTGAAAACAGAAAAAACTTCTGATGTTTCAGAACAAGAAATAACAAAAACAAAGGATTCAACACAGATTGATGAAGCTGATTCAGTAAAAACAGATATTAAAGTAGAAGAGCCTGCTAATGATGAAGTAAAACTAGAAGACGATACAGAACTTACAGAACTTACAGAACTTACAGAACTGGTAAAATCAGCAGAAGAACTTCTACAGCAGCTTGTACAGTTACTAAGTGTTGAAAACAATAATCAAACAACAGAAACAAATGTGGCAAAGCTAGAAGAATCCATACAAGCAATTGCCCAAAAGCTAGAGCAAATAATATCAATGCCTGTTGATAAAGAAGCTGAGGATGACGTTATAGTATTAAAAGACTTAAAGGTTGAGCTTAAGGAACTTATAGAAAATTTGAAAGTTGAAATTAATGAAGTTCATCCAGGGATGGTAGATAAGCCGACGTTACAGAAAAAAGTCAACACTATTAAGCACTTGATAAACAAAATGAATGAACTAAAGCCAAAGCTGCAGCAAAAACTTGAAAAACCTGAGACTAATTTGGAGACTACAAAGCAAGTATTGGAGATAACAAAAACAGAAAGCAAGGATATCAAAAAAACCGAAAGTAAACTGACAGAAATTAAATCTTCAAATGAAATTGTAAACTTAAAGCCGGTATCTGATACAAGTGCAAGTGAAAACATGGACAAAGACAGTAAAGAAGAGGACAAAGAATCTCAAAACAAGACAGAATTAAAAGAAATGTTAAAACCAGTGGTGACAGCAGATAAACCCAACACAGATAGCTTAGAGAATGTTGCTATACAACAGAATAACAAAGCTGAATTCCAGATCAACGTAAAAGAAATGAACGTGAATTTTAAAAAGGATGAAATGGTTATTATTAATAAATCGGATATTGTAAATCAAGTAGTAAAAAAAGCCGATATTATAATACATGAAGGTCATTCTGAAATGATAATGAAGCTGGAACCTGAAAGCTTAGGAAAGTTAAATCTTAAAATTGTAGTAGAAAACGGGTTGATAACAGCAAAGTTTGTTGCAGAAAGTCAACAGGTTAAGGAGGTACTAGAATCAAGCTTCAATCAACTAAAGGATTCACTACAAGAGAAGGGCATAGAAGTACAAAACTTTAGTGTATCTGTGGGACAACAATCTGGAGGATCAAACTCAAAACAAAACTTCGACCAATGGAAGCAGTCAAAAAAGATGAATAACAAAACAATTGGTGGTTTTATGGAGTTAGATGATGAATATACACAAGTAAAAAACCCATATGAATTTCATGAAGGTAAAGTTGATTATAGAGCATAGGAGGTAGACAATGGAAGTTAGTAGAGCTGGTGCAGCTAAAGTTCAACAAGAAACAAAAATATATAGTGATAATTTGGATAAGGATGCATTTTTAAACCTATTGGTAACACAGATGAGAAATCAGAATCCTTTGGAGCCAATGGATAATACAGAATTCATATCACAAATGGCACAATTTTCTGCATTGGAGCAATCACAAAACACAAACAAGACAATAAAAACGGATTCAGCTTATAATTTAGTTGGAAAGCTAGTAAAAGCAACAGTTACTGATAGCGAGACTAATAAAACAGAAGAAGTTGTTGGTGAAGTAACTATGGCAAGGGTAGCTGACGATAAGATATATGTAAAGGTTGGTGACACTGAAGTTTTATTTGATGATGTAAGTGAAGTTACAGATTTAGTAAATCCTAATGAGCAGATGCTAGCAATGAACCAGAATCTTAGAATGTCTTCAGCCTTTAGTTTAATAGGAAAGGAAATTAAAGCAAAGGTACCTGATAGTACTGGAAAAGTATTTGAGGAAGTTGCTGGATTAGTAGAAAGTATAAGGTCTGACAAAGGTAACATTTATGCACAGGTTAATGGGAAAGAAATTCTTATTGATACAGTATACTTTGTAAAGTAGTTATAGAATAGAGGTGTAGCGATGAACGGTATAAATATAAACAGACCAATTATACCGGTTAGTAAGCCAAGTACGAGTTCAAATATCAAGCAAGGACAGAAAATAACACAAAATCAAGGCTTCGGCTCAGTATTTGAACAGGAAATATACAAGCAAACCGAGATTAAGTTTTCCAAACATGCACTTGAGAGACTTAAGGAAAGAAACATAAATCTATCTAAAGAAGATATAAGCAAAATTAATGATGCAGTAAACAAAGCATCTGAAAAGGGTGTAAAGGAAGCACTGATAATACTAGGTAATACGGCATTGGTAACAAGTATAATGAATAAAACTGTTATCACAGCAGCAACAGAGGAAAACTTAAAGAACAATGTTTTTACAAACATAGATGGAGCAGTAATAATTTAAGCCGGACCTTATAAAGGGGGCTTAACCTTTCGGACTGATAGAAGAAAGGATCAAAAAATACTTTAGGAGGTCGTACAATTATGATGAGATCAATGTACTCCGGAGTTTCCGGATTAAAAGCACACCAACTTAAAATGGATATAATTGGAAACAATATAGCCAATGTAAACACAGTAGGTTTCAAGGGACAAAGAGTAACATTTCAAGAAGTATTTAGCCAGACAATAAAAGGAGCAGGTTCACCTCAAGAAGGCAGAGGTGGTACCAATGCTCAACAAATAGGTCTTGGTATTTCACTTTCCTCAATTGATACATTTCATATAAGAGGGTCAGTTCAAAGAACTGATAACAATACAGACTTAGCAGTAAATGGAGATGGATTTTTCCTAGTATCTGACTCTCCAGACTACTTGAGCAGAAGTTATACAAGAGCAGGTAATTTCTCATTGGACAATGATGGAAACCTTGTTGCTTCAAATGGATATAAGGTGCTTGGCTTCATGGTGGATCCTAATACAGGAGTTATGAAGAGTAATCTAGAAGGCATTAAGGTATCAAAGGCAGAAGCAGATTCAGCAAAAGCAACTACCTACTCCATTTTCGAAGGAAACTTGGATAACAGTTTACCAAAGGCTGAAGCTACAAAACTTCCTGTTTTTACTGAAGCAACTACGACACCAAAAGCACCAGAAAAATTGACCTTTGATAAGGATTCAGAGGTCAAGGAAGCCACTTATCAATATACCGATGCATTAGGTGGACAACACAATATAAAATATACATTTATTAGAGGTTTAAAAGACGATGCAACTATAGGTGATGACAATGAATGGGGAGTAATTGCACAAGATTTAGATAGCGGAAATTACTATTCAGATGGCGGTGTACTTGGCGGTGGAACTGATTTAAAAAGCATAACAATACCAATCAAATTCGGTGCAGATGGAAAGATTGATCCTACAATTTTACCAAAAATAACTTTAAAAATACCTGCTAAGAATGGAGCAGTAGAATTCCCTGTAAGCGTAGATTTTTCAAAGCTTACTCAGTTTGCAGGAGAGTCAAACGCAGCTATTACAGAAAGTGATGGATATCCACAAGGCTTCCTTGATAGCTTTGCAATAGCTCCTACAGGTGAGATAAATGCAGTATTTACAAATGGTCAAAACAAAGTAATTGGAAGACTCGCACTGGCGGTTTTTAAGAATCCTGCTGGACTTGAGAAAACATCAGAAAACATGTATCAGATAACTCCAAATTCAGGTGATGCAATTGTAGGTATGCCAGGACTTTCAGGTTTAGGCTCAATAAATCCAGGAACCTTGGAAATGTCAAATGTTGATATTTCAACAGAGTTTACCGAAATGATTAGCACTCAAAGAGGTTTCCAAGCAAATTCAAGAATCATAACAACATCAGATGAAATGCTTCAAGAGTTAGTTAACTTAAAGAGATAAAATAAATGATAGTCCCTGAGCATTAGCTCAGGGACTATCTAAAGGAAGTGTTTTTAATGATAAAGGTTACAAATATAAATGGTAGCAGCTATTATATAAATTGCGAGCTTTTAGAAACAATTGAATCTATTCCTGATACATTACTTACCTTACGTGATGGTAAGAAACACTATGTAAAAGAAACACCAGATGAAGTAGTAAAAAAAATAATTGAATATAAAAAGAGGATTTTTGTCGATTTACCTATAATTAGTATGTAGAGAAAAACAAAGTGAGGTGCTCTTGATTGGACATAGCGTCATTTATAGGATTAGCAGGAGGTATAGCAGTTGTAGCAATAACAATTTTACTTAGTGGGGATTTAGCAGGATATATAGATGTTCCATCAATTGTATGTACCTTTGGTGGTACAGTATCAATGACTATTTTTGCATATCCTTTAAAAAAGTTAAAAGAAGCCTTTAGTGCAGTAAAATATGTATTTTTCTACAAGCAGCTTGAGGCAGAAAACATTATAAAGTCAATAATAGATTTGGCGAATGTTGCCAGAAAAGAAGGTTTGCTTGCTTTAGAAGAAGCAGCACAGCAATTAAGTGACAGCTTTCTACAAAAGGGCATTCTCTTAATAGTTGATGGTACAGACCCGGAGCTTGTTAGAAATATTTTGGAAACAGAGCTTTCGTTTATAGAAGACAGGCACAAGAGCAACCAAGCGGTATTCGAGTTTATGGCAGCTATGGGTCCAGGTTTTGGTATGTTAGGAACTCTTATAGGACTTATAAATATGTTAGCAAATTTATCCGATCCTTCTTCTTTAGGACCAAACATGGCAGTTGCAATTATAACTACATTATACGGTTCACTTATAGCTAATGTGTTTTGTAACCCTATAATAACAAAGCTTAAGCTAAGAAGCTCAGAGGAAATTCTTATGAAAGAAGTTATGCTGGAAGGTATGCTTTCTATACAAGCTGGAGAAAACCCAAGAATTATTGAAGAAAAGCTTAAAGCATTTATGGCACCAAAGCTTCGTGAAAAAATAGGAACAGACAAGGAACAAAAAGAGGGTGAATAACAATGGCGAGAAAAAAGAAGGAAGAAGAGCAGAAGGCTGGGGCACCAGAATGGATGGCTACTTATGGCGATATGGTGACTTTACTATTAGTTTTTTTCGTGTTATTGTTTGCCTCGTCCAATGTGGATTCTCAGAAGTATGACGCTGTTGTTCAATCTCTTTCTGGTTCACTGGGTATACTTGACTCTGGAACCACAATATCGATGGAACCGCTTATAAATAATTATCCAAGTGATTCTCCTACAGACACACCTACTAGTAATAAAGAATTTAGTGATATACAGGAAGAGCTGGAAAGTGTGTTAGAGAATCAGAATCTCAAAGGAAAGGTAGAACTTAGATTAGATGAGAGAGGTCTAACTGTGAGATTTCTAGATAATGTTCTTTTTGATTCTGGTAAAGCAGACCTAAAACCTGAATCAAAAAAAATAATAGACGATATTTCTCCTATATTAAAGCAGAGCAAAAAAGATATAACAGTAGAGGGACATACTGATAATAGACCTATAAGTAACGATAAATATCCTTCAAACTGGGAGCTTTCTACAACAAGGGCAGTAAATGTTGTTAAGTATATGATAGAAATTGGGAAAATAGACCCAATAAGGCTTTCGCCGGCAGGGTATGCAGATCAACATCCTATTAGTGATAATAGTACTCTTGATGGTAGGAAAAATAATCGTAGGGTTGATGTGGTAATCCTAAGGTCGAGTTTGGAACAAACAAATTCAAACCAATAATAGGTTGGGGAGGACAGATATGGATAAGAAGAATATTGTTCTAATAATTGTTATAATACTTTTACTTTTGATAATATTATCGGGTATAATGATATATATATTCATGTTGAATAAACCAGAAGAATCAAAAATAAAAGAGGTTACTATCAATAAAGATATAGTTTTGTATGATTTTGGCACATCATTTACCAATAATGTCAACGAAAGTAAGAGAATGGTCAAGCTTACAATAAAGATGGATGTTGATGAAAAGTTAGTTGAACTTTTAGACAACAGAAAATCAGAAATTATTGATAAGATAAATCTTATAATGCGAGGAAAAACTGAGCAAGACTTAAAAGGTGTTGATGGACAGTTAAAGTTAAAAACCGAAATTTGCGATGCTGTAAAAAAGATCATTTCCACAGAGAAGACGATTGTAGTATATATCGAAGAATTAATCGTGCAATAATAATTTATTTTTGTTCTAGAGGGAGGTGACCAAAGTGTCCGAGGTTCTATCCCAAAATGAAATAGATGCTCTTCTAAGTGCATTAAATTCTGGAGAAATATCCGTTAGTGAAATAGAAGAGGTTAAAGAAGAGCGTAAAGTAAGAGAATATAATTTTAAGCTTCCGAACAAATTTGCAAAGGATCATACAAGAACTTTACAGATAATGCATGAAAACTTTGCTAGGCTGTTACAAACCTATTTGTCCGGATTTTTACGCACTTTGGTTCAAATAGAAGTTATATCTGTTGACCAGTTAACTTATAATGAGTTTACTAATTCTATGCCCAATCCTTCAATATTAGGAATTGTAGATTTTTCGCCATTAACTGGATCAATTATTATACAGATGGCACCAAACACATCTTTTGCAATGATTGAACGAGTATTAGGAGGATCAGGTAATGCTTATGAAAGAGCAAGAGGTTTTACTGAAATAGAACTGACACTGATGGACAAAATATTGAGTCAAATTATTTCCTTTATGAGAGACCCATGGAAAAATGTTATAGATCTAAAACCTAAGTTAAAAAAGATAGAGATAAATCCTCAGTTCACACAAATTAT
The DNA here is from genome assembly GCA_942492835.1 of uncultured Clostridia bacterium. GTDB lineage: Bacteria > Bacillota > Clostridia > Lutisporales > Lutisporaceae > GWB2-37-7. The sequence goes on from OW818645.1 coordinate 4,066,113, forward strand.
GTCTCCGAACGAAACTGTTGCGCTTATAACACTGAATACTAAAGTTGGAAATATTGATGGAATGATACATATTTGTATCCCTCATTTGGTTATAGAACCAATAATTCCGAAGCTAAGCACTAAATTTTGGTTTTCTGGGATTACTAAAGAGATTTCTAGCAATGAGTTAAAGATAATAGAGAAAAAAATTGAGACCACACTTCTACCTGTAAGTGTAATTTTAGGTGTATCAGAGATAACTGTTGAGGATTTTATTGAGTTGCATATTGGTGATGTAATTAGCTTAGATACTTCAGTAGGAGAAGATTTGAAGGTATTAATAGGAAATAATCATAAATTTTATGGTAAGCCAGGGCTTAAGAAAAACAGAGTTTCAGTTAGAATAACAAACACTAAAACGAAAGGAGATGATTTAGATGAGTGATATGCTGTCACAAGAAGAAATTGATGCGTTGCTTAGGGGAGATAGTGTAGATCCTCAGCAAGATTCATCTTCAAATATTCAAACACTTACAGATGAAGAAAAGGATGCTCTCGGTGAAATTGGAAATATAAGCATGGGTACTTCAGCGACCACACTATATACCCTGCTAAACCAGAAAGTTAACATTACAACACCTAAAGTGGATGTTTTAACATGGGACGAGTTATCCGATGATTATTCGATGCCATATGTAGCTGTTGAAGTAGAATACAAAGAAGGTTTAATAGGCTCCAATTTGTTGATAATGAAGGAAAACGATGTAAAGATTATTACAGATTTGATGATGGGTGGAGTTGGTAATATAAGTGATGAGCCTATTACAGATCTTCATCTAAGTGCAATAAGTGAAGCGATGAATCAGATGATAGGATCCTCATCTACTTCTCTTGCTGGGATGTTTAATAAAAAAATAGACATCTTGCCACCCAAAGCTTTCTCTGTAACTTTAAATGATCCATCAGTAATAAAGAATTTTTTACCTGATGAGCAGATTGTTAAAATATCTTTTAGAATGGAGATTGGTGATGTAATAGATAGTGAGATAATGCAATTATTACCTATTGATTTTGCAAAGACTATGGTTTATAACTTATATAATAGTATGGAATCTTCTGAGCCATCGATGCCACCAACTCAGACTAAGACTGTTAAATCAACTAATGAAACATCAAATATACAACCACAAGTTCAAATGAAGCCTAGACAAAGTGAAGTTGTAGAAAATAGGCGAATAACTTATGAAGAACCAAAAAGAAGTCAGACACCAGTTAGGGAAGAACCCAAAATGGTAAATGTTCAACCTATACAATATCAATCATTTGATGATACTCAAATATCAAATGATAGGGAAAGTATCGCTATGATAAGGGATATTCCTTTAGAGGTTACTGTGGAGCTTGGAAGAACTAAAAAGCTTATAAAGGATATACTAGAATTTGGACCTGGTACTATACTTGAATTAGATAAGCTTGCCGGTGAACCTGTAGATATAATGGTAAACGGCAAATATGTTGCCAAAGGTGAAGTTGTTGTTATTGACGAGAGCTTTGGCGTAAGAATTACAGATATCATAAGTGCATCAAAACGTTTAACAAAAATTCAATAGTTATTTTACTGTAAGGGGGATTATTAAATGGCAAATGGAATTTTAATAGTAGATGACGCAGCTTTCATGAGAATGATGATAAAGGATACATTATCAAAAAATGGTTTTGTTATCTGCGGAGAAGCAGAAAATGGGTTAAAAGCGGTAGAAAAATTTAAAGAAATAAACCCAGACTTAGTAATAATGGATATTACAATGCCTGAGATGGATGGAATACAAGCAGTGAAGGAAATTAAAAAAATCAATCCAGCTTCAAAAATAATAATGTGTTCTGCTATGGGTCAGCAAGCAATGGTAATAGAAGCAATTCAAGCAGGGGCAAAAGATTTTATTGTTAAGCCTTTCCAACCTGATAGAATTTTAGAAGCAGTGAAAAAGGCACTCTCGTAACAGTAAGGAGTAGAAATGCATATGAAAGCATTTAGATGTCTTATTATACCAGTAAGTTTTATTTCGGTTTTAACCAGTAATGTTTACGCTAAGACTATATCCTACTCACTCCAAAGCGGCATAAATAGCTTTTTTAGAATGGTTTATTATATAGTAATGTTTGCATTAATACTTGTTGCCGCTTATTATGTTACTAAATTTCTAGCTCGGAAGGGTTTGGTACAAGGAAAAACTAAAACTATGAAGGTAATTGAAAGTATGCCTATGGGCACTGATAAGATATTACACTTAGTCAAAGTAGGAACACAGTATTTCTTAATTGGCAGTGCTTCAAAAAATATGTTTATGATTAGCGAGTTGGATAAGGACAAGCTTTTTTCAGAACAAGAGGATGATGCATTTAACCTTGATGAAATTGAGATTGAAAGTTACGAAGACAGTGCTATAACAAAGGATTTCGGAACTTACCTAAACTCAACAAAGCAAAGTCTGCATAAGTTAAAATCTATGGTAAGGGGTAGCAAGGACAATGAATAATAAAAAAATTCTATTGAAAGTCTTGGTATTTACAATAATAGTTGCAATTACCTTATCTGTATTTGTTTTGGCTGAACCAGAGCTGCCAATACCCAAAATAGGATTAGATATTGAGACTGCAGATAGTCCTAAGGATGTAGCATTAAGTATTCAAATATTATTTTTATTAACAATTTTGTCACTTGCACCATCTTTACTGATAATGGTTACGTCATTTACAAGAGTAATAATTGTATTATCCTTTACCAGAAATGCATTAGGTACGCAACAAATGCCGCCAAACCAAGTTTTGATAGGACTGGCATTGTTTATCACTTTTTTCATTATGAATCCTGTTATTACAGATGTTAATGCAAATGCGTATCAACCATATGTTAAAGGAGAAATTACTCAAGAAGTTGCCATAACAAAGGCCATGGATCCAATCAGGAATTTTATGATGAAGAATGTAAAAGAAAAAGATTTGGCATTATTCTTAAAGCTAGGTGAAAACGATACACCTATAAAGTCTGTAGATATTCCTAATACAGCTTTGATACCTGCATTTATCATTAGCGAATTAAAGACTGCTTTTATAATTGGCTTTTATATATATATACCTTTTATCATAATTGATATGGTAGTGTCCAGTACTCTTATGTCTATGGGTATGATGATGCTTCCGCCGGTAATGATATCTTTGCCTTTCAAGCTTTTGCTGTTTGTAATGGTGGATGGATGGAATTTGATTGTTAAAGCTCTAGTTATGAGCTTTAAATAGTAGAGGGTGGTAGTTATGAATCAAGAGATGGTTATTGATCTGGGAGTAGATGCTATAAGAGTAGCTTTAATGGTTTCTGCCCCAGTATTATTAGTGAGTCTATTAGTAGGTCTTATTGTAAGTATTATACAGGCGACTACTCAAATACAGGAGGCTACCCTTTCATTTATACCAAAGCTAGTAGCTATTGCTTTGGCTTTATTGATTTTTGGACCTTGGATGATGAACATGATGTACAGTTTTACTGTAAATCTGTTTGAAAACATTCCAAACTATATTAAGTAAGCCATGAATGATATATTATATATTATAATGGATAAATATACCGTATTCTTACTTGTTCTAGTAAGAATGAGCTCCTTATTTGTGATAACTCCTGTATTTGGAAGTAAAAATGTACCAAGCTATCTAAAGATTGGTTTTGCTTTCTTCTGTAGCATTATTTTAACTACCTTGTTAAAAGACGTAACTGTAGAATATGTAAATATCTTTGGATTTGCTGGAATCATATTGAAAGAGCTTGCCGTAGGCATAATACTAGGTTATGCAAGTTATCTGGTGTTTTCCGCATTATATATTGCAGGACAGATTATTGATACTCAAATAGGCTTTGGTATGGTAAATGTACTAGATCCAATGAATGACAGTCAGGTGCCTTTAACAGGAAATTTTATGTATATTCTCAGTCTAGTATTTTTCCTAATAATAAATGGACATCATGTATTGCTTACAGCGTTGTTTAAGAGCTACAATGTTATTCCGATAAATAGCTTTGTTTTTAATGATGTACTATTTAACAACATACTTAATATTTTCTATGAAACCTTTGCAATAGGCTTCAAAATTAGCATACCAATTTTAGCTGCATCATTACTTACCGAGGTTGCTATGGGCATATTGGCAAAGACTGTCCCACAAATGAATATATTCGTAGTAGGTATGCCACTTAAGGTAGGGGTAGGCTTAATCACATTTATGGCTATGATACCTACGTTTATAAATACTATGAATGTAATTTTTGACAAAATGTATGGCTATATATATTTAATAATAAAAAGTATGGCTAAAGGGTGATATAGTTGTTAGAATTTGAGTTTGTTATCAACCTACAGCTCTTTGCAGAAGAAAAGACTGAGGCTGCTACTCCTAAACGAAGGCAAGAATCTAGAGAAAAAGGACAAGTAGCAAAAAGTAGAGAGCTTGTAACGGCAGTTCTTTTGCTAGTTACTTTTTTGGCAATTAGGAGTTTTGCAGATAGTATTTTTAATAATCTTGCAGAACTGATTAGATTCTTTTTGAGTACTCCTATAGATACAGAGAATGCAATAAAGACAGGTGAATTGACAAATATATTTATATATTGTGCAGTAACGTTTATAAAAGTAATGGCACCAATACTTTTAATTACTGCTTTGGTGGCAATTGTTGCAAATTATCTACAAGTAGGTTTCTTGTTTACTGGAAAGCCTCTTATACCTAAGTTTAGTAAGTTAAACCCTATAGAAGGCTTTAAAAATATATTTTCAAAGAATGCACTTGTTGAGTTTTTAAAGTCTCTAATGAAGGTTGGTATCGTAGTTTATGTAATCTATAGTTATTTGAAGGATAATTTCATTATAATACCGGAGCTTTTAGGTATGGATATGATGTCGACTGCAAGCTTTATAGGCAATGCAATAATTAATATGGGGATAAGAGTTTCGGCAGTATTATTTATAATAGCAGTTTTTGATTATGCCTACCAATTCTGGCAATTTGAAAATAAATTAAAAATGTCAAAACAAGAAATTAAAGAAGAGTATAAGATGACAGATGGGAATCCTCAGATAAAATCAAAGATTAGAGAAAAACAAAGACAAATGTCTCTAAAAAGAATGATGACTGAAGTGCCTAAAGCAGATGTAGTAATCACAAACCCGACGCATTTTGCGATAGCAATAAAATATGATGCTAGCAAATCAGAGGCACCAATGGTACTTGCTAAGGGCAAGGATTTGATAGCTCAGAAGATAAAGGAAATAGCTAAAGATAGTAAAGTACCGATTATAGAAAATAAGCCTTTAGCACAGGCCTTATATAAAACAGTTGACATAGGTGAAATGGTGCCTGCAGAGCTATACAAAGCAGTTGCAGAAGTGCTTGCATTTGTTTACAACTTGAAAAGTAAGAAATAAATTTACAAAGGAGGATGACGATTGGGGAAATTTAGCGATTTTTTACCAATAGGTATAGTCGGAATAATTTTAATGATTATAATACCATTACCAAGTGGAATGCTTGATGTAATGCTTACATTAAATATTTCACTTTCGGTTGTCATCTTTCTTATTACAATGTATATTAAGGAACCTTTGGAGTTTTCTGTTTTTCCATCTATGCTGTTAATAACTACTTTATTTAGAACATCTTTAAACTTCTCTAGTACTAGACTAATACTAGGAAAAGGTGATGCAGGCAAAGTAGTAGATACCTTTGGGAACTTTGTTACCGGAGGTAATATGGTAGTAGGAATAGTAATGTTTTTGATACTTGTAGTAGTACAATTCATGGTTATTACTAAGGGTTCAGAAAGAGTTGCAGAGGTTGGAGCAAGATTTACATTAGATGCTATGCCTGGAAAACAAATGGCAATTGATGCAGATTTGAATTCAGGACTTATAAATGATCAACAGGCAAAGGAACGCAGAAAGAAAGTACAGCGTGAAGCTGACTTCTATGGAGCAATGGATGGAGCCAGCAAGTTTGTCAAGGGTGATGCCATAGCAGGTATAATAATAACTATTATTAATATAAGTGCAGGTTTTTTAATAGGTATGCTTCAAATGGAATTATCTGCAGGAGAAGCTGCAAGTAAATTTATGATTTTAACAATCGGAGATGGTCTTGTAAATCAGGTACCTGCTTTGTTTATATCTGTTGCTTCAGGTATGATTGTAACAAGAGCAGCTTCTGAGTCAAATCTTGGAACAGATATAGGTAAGCAACTGTTTTCACAACCAAAGGCATTATATTTTACAAGCGTAGTTTTGATAATATTATCATTTATTGGGTTACCTCCTGTACCCAATATTATATTAGCAATAGTGTTCTCTTTTGTTGCATATACCATACAGAAGAATTTAAAGGAATCTGAACACGAAGATGAAATAAAGGCACAGGATATAGAGGTAGAAGAAATAAGAAAGCCAGAAAATGTAATGACATTGCTACAGGTAGATCCTATCGAGTTAGAGTTTGGATATGGGATAATACCTTTAGCTGACGCAAATCAGGGAGGAGACCTACTTGATAGAGTTGTAATGATAAGAAGGCAGTGTGCCCTAGATTTAGGAATGATAGTTCCGGTAATAAGGCTAAGAGACAACATACAACTTAAACCTAATGATTATATTATTAAAATTAAGGGTATAGAAGTTGCAAAGGGTGAGATCATGTTTGACCATTATATGGCCATGAATCCCGGCACAGCAGATGTTGAGCTGGAAGGTATAAAAACCATAGAACCAGCCTTCGGATTACCAGCCGTATGGATTACTGAGGATCAAAAGGAAAGGGCTGAAATGCTTGGTTATACGGTAGTAGATCCGCCATCTATTATTGCAACACACCTTACAGAAATTGTTAAATCTAGCGCCCATGAGTTACTTGGAAGGCAAGATATACAAAAGCTTGTAGACAATTTGAGGGAATCATACCCTGCCTTAGTGGATGAGGTGGTACCCAAAATGCTTTCTATTGGTGAAATGCAGAAGGTACTTGCAAATCTCCTTAAGGAGAATGTCTCAATCAGGGATATGGTTACTATTATGGAGACCTTAGCTGATTATGCACCTATGACCAAGGACCCTGATATGCTTACAGAATATGTTAGACAAGCCTTGAGAAGAAGTATTACGAAGCGCTTTATTACTAATAATAAAGCTAAGGTTATAACCTTGGATGCGGCTTTGGAGCAAAGTATAATGGATGCAGTGCAACAGACAGAGTATGGTGCGTATTTAAACTTAGATCCACAAAGAATTCAAGATATATATAACAGCCTTTCAAAAGAAATACAAAAATTTTCAAACATTGGAGAACAGCCATTAGTATTGGCATCACCTGTTGTCAGGATATACTTTAAGAAGCTGACAGAGCAGGTAGCTCCAGGACTTACTGTACTTTCATACAATGAATTGGACCCATCGGTTGAGGTACAATCAATAGGAGTGGTGAGATTATAATGAAGGTAAAAAGGTATGTAGGTGAAACGGCGCAAGAAGCAATGAATAAAGTAAGACAAGATCTTGGCCGCGATGCAATAATATTAAATACAAGGAAAATTAGAAGAAAGGGCTTAATAGGCATTTTTTCTAAACCTCTTATTGAAGTAGTTGCGACTATTGATAATGATATAACAAGCAAGCAGTTAAGACCGACTCAGGAGAGGACAGCTGTAAATGGTTATAAAAAAGCCCCAGATGAAGAGTATGATGCAACAAGCTTTATAAGTGAACTAAATGCCTCCTTAAATCAAGGTAAACAGCCTACTCAGCCTAGTACTAACAGCTTCAATGCAGAGGCAAATGAAGAAATTAAAATTACTGCACAACAGCCAATGCAAGCACCTAAAATTAGTATTCCAGAAGCGACTAGTATAGAGATTGATGAAAAAAATTATAACCCTGCACAAATTAATGAGTTAAAGGATATGATAAGCAAGGTATATGATGCAGTAAAGCTGGATTATGAAAGCAGTAAGCTATCAGAGGTATCAAAGGCTTTTTTAGAGAAGCTTGAACGAAATGAAGTAGATAAAGTTATTCTTAACGATTTAAAGGAAGATTTAATTGAGCGTCTCAGTATTGAGGAACAACAGGAGCCAGATACTGTAAGAAAGGTTATATATGATATTCTAAATAGTTATATAAAAGACCCTGAACCATTTTCTGACAGTAACGGCAGAAGGGTAATTGTTTTCATTGGACCTACTGGTGTTGGTAAGACAACCACCTTAGCAAAACTAGCTGCAAACTTAGTGCTAAATGAGAAGAAAAAGGTAGGACTTATTACTTCTGATACATATAGGATTGCGGCTGTAGAACAACTTAAAACTTATAGTGAAATAATAGGTATCCCCCTAACAGCAATTTATGCATCATCAGAGATAGGCGGTGCAATAAACAGCTATAAGGATAAGGATATTATACTGTTAGATACAGCGGGTAGAAGTCATAAGGACCAGTATCAGTTGATGGAGCTAAAATCACTTTTAAAATCCAATATAGATTTTGAGATATATCTAGTTATCAGTGCTACTACTAAGTTTTCAGATTGTATAGAGATAATAAAAAGTTATAGCTTTCTAGATGATTATAAGCTATTGTTTACAAAACTGGATGAAACGTCAACTATAGGTGTACTATTAAATGTTGCTTATATTACAAAAAAAGCAATTTCTTATATTACTATAGGACAAAGTGTTCCAGATGATATAGAAATAGCTGATAAAGATAAAATCATTAATAGTTTAATAGGAGATTATGAATATGAAAGATCAAGCTGATAAATTAAGAGCGATTATTAATGATATTAAGACATATAGTAAGCAATCAGCTAGTATGTCAACAAACTTAACTTCTGAAGCAAGGGTTATAACAATTACAAGCGGTAAAGGTGGCGTAGGTAAGACGAATTTTACGGTTAACCTTGCTATAAAGCTTTCACAAGCAGGAAAACGAGTTATTATTATTGATGCAGATCTTGGACTTGCCAACGTAGATGTTATAATGGGTAAAATGTCTAAATTTAATCTATCCGATGTTATAAAAAATAACAAAGATATCTTAGATATACTAGAAGAGGGTCCTGAAGGAGTTAGATTTATATCAGGAGGCTCAGGGGTACAAGATCTTATAAGGCTAGACAAGGCACAGCTAGTAGATTTGCTTATGAAGCTAGGAAAGTTGGACAGTGAGGCAGATATTATACTTATTGATACTGGTGCAGGTCTATCAGAAAACGTACTAAGCTTTGTACATGCAGCAAAAGAGGTAATACTTGTTACTACGCCTGATCCAACTGCTATAACTGATGCGTATGCCTTAATAAAAACAATATTTTCTAAGGATTCCTATAAAATAATAAAGATTGTGGTAAATAGAGTTGATGATGAAAAAGAAGCTATCAATATATTAGAAAAACTAAGTCAGGTAACAGAAAAGTTCATGGGGCTAAAACTACATAAGTTAGGCTTTATAATGAATGATAACTGTGTATCAAAATCTGTAAAGATTCAACAACCATTTGTGCTTAATTATACAAAATGTGAAGCTACTAAAAATATTACAGATATTGCCAACATTTTATTGAATAACGAAGGTGGAATGTCAGGCTCATCAGGCTTTAAAATGTTTATAAATAAATTAACTAACATTTTTAGCTAATAAATATCAAAATCTGTCAAAATATTATATAATAGTAAATAAGAACATAAAAAGAGTTTTGTTAAAGCTCTCAACTGCAGATAATGAGACTATGGGGGAGAAAAACAAATGCAGGATAATAATAAACTTTTAATCCCTGGAGAAAAGATAAATCTAGTTGTAATGGATGAATATAGTAATTGTGAATATTTAAGCAAGGTAGAACAAATTCATGAAAATGGTATTATTGATGTTTTAATACCAATTTCAAAAAAACAAATGATTTACATAAAAAAGGATACTTTTTTGAAGGTAATAATAGCAAGAGATAGCGCTATATTTGAATTCAAAGCAAAGCTAGTTAACAAGGTATTTGGAAAAGAGCCATTGCTGCAATTAGATAGGGTTTCTGAAATAATAAAAATTCAAAGAAGAAATTATTACAGACTTAAGGTTATAAAACAAATTAGAGTAAGAAAAGTAGTAAACATAAAAGAAAAGTTATATGAAGAATTTTTCAGCGCAGCCTTAGTAGATCTAAGTGGAGGCGGTATTGGAATTAATAGTACTGAGAAATTGGATGCAAATGATATAGTTGAAATTGACATGGAATTGAGCTCTAAAACAATTAATATGTATGGCAGAGTAGTTAGAATAGAATTACTTATAAAAAGCAAACAAGAAATGTATAACTACGGTATACATTTTGAAAAAATTACTGAGATAGAGAGAAATATTATTATGAGATTTATATTTGATGAACAAAGAAAGTTGGCTAAGAAGGGGTTGATCTAATATGTATACACCAAAGGAAAAGATAAGGGTGTTGTTAGTAGATGATTCCGCTTTTATGAGAAAAGTTATTAGTGACATGCTTTCTAATTGTGAAGATATTGAAGTTGTTGGAACTGCAAGGAATGGAAAAGATGGTATTTATAAGACAAAAGAATTAAAACCAGATGTAGTAACACTGGATATAGAAATGCCTGTAATGGATGGATTGTCAGCATTAGTAGAGCTTGTACAATTAAATCCTGCTCCAAAGGTCATAATGCTTTCTAGTTTGACTAACAACGGAGGAGAAGCTACTATAAGAGCATTGGAAGCAGGTGCTATCGACTTTGTACAAAAACCAGCCGTATCATTAATACATTTTAATATTGAGGATATAAAAGAGGATTTAATAAGGAAGATAAAGAATTCTATATATTCAAATACTTTTAATTATAGTAAATTTAGTTTTACCTCATCATCATTAGAAAAAATAAATGATGAACATAAAAAAGTTTGTCCTGCTTTGCAAAGCAAGTTGAAGCATATTATTTGCATAGGAACTTCAACCGGTGGGCCTAGGGCGCTTCAAGAAGTAATTTCGCAGCTTCCTGCTAATTTACCAGCAGCGGTACTTGTAGTGCAGCATATGCCGTCAGGTTTTACAAAATCTTTAGCTGCAAGACTAGATGAATTGTCCAACATAAACGTTAAGGAAGCAGAAAATGGAGACATTCTAAAACCTGGATGGGTTTATATAGCTCCAGGAGATTACCAAATGATGCTAAATAAGAAAATAGGCGATTATCGCATTAATATAAATCAAGATCCACCAATGTCAGGTCACAGACCATCAGTAAATTACATGATGGATTCTGTTGCAACTTGCGGACACAAGAGCCTAATTGCAGTAATAATGACTGGAATGGGAAGCGATGGTAGTGAAGGAATAGCAAATATTAAAAAAAATGGTGGAAGTACAATTGCACAAAACGAAGAGACGTGTGTAGTATATGGAATGCCAAAGGCTGCAGTAAATGCTGGAGCTATAGATAAAATAGTACCTTTAGATGGTATTGCTAAAGAAATTATTAAATTAACGGGGGTGTAAAATATGGATATGAATCAATACTTAGAAATATTTATAGAAGAGTCGCAGGAGCATTTACAAAGCCTAAATCAAAGCTTGCTAGGACTTGAGACAAACCCAAAGGACATGAAAAAACTTAATGAAATATTTAGAGTAGCTCACACCATAAAAGGCATGGCAGGTACTATGGGCTTCAGTAAGATGACAAAACTGACTCATCAAATGGAAAATTTACTAGATTCAATTAGGAATGGAAAGACGGAAGTAACCACCTTAACAGTAGATGTTTTGTTTGAATGTTTGGATTTTCTAGAAAACTCAGTTAATATTATTGCAAACAATGGTCAAGAGGGTAATGACTCTGCTGATGAGATAGTTACTAAGCTTAATAATATTTTAAGCGGAGATAAAGCTAATGTAGAAGTAGTTGAATCTATTAAGGTTAAGAGTTCTGACTCTGAAGTAATGAGGTTTAACGAATATGATAACGGAGTAATAGCAAAAGCCTTGGAGCAGGGTTATAATGTATTTAAAATAAAGATAGTGCTTGATAAGGGCTGTATGTTAAAATCAGCGCGTTCCTTCATAGTTTTCCAAACTATTGAAAGACATGGAGAAATTATAAAAGCTATGCCTTCAGTAGAGGATATAGAAGATGAAAAGTTTGATTGTGAATTTACATTAGGTGTTATTTCAAATGAGGCTGAGGTAATAATCAGAAAGGATCTTGAGTCAATATCTGAAGTAAACGAAGTGATTTTCATAAAAGTTGAAAACGTTGAAGAAGTAGCTATAGCTGCTCAAGAAGAGAATGAAGAAACTAAACAAACTGATGCTGTACATAACGATGAGAAAACCTCAAGTGATGATAACTTGAATAAAAAATCTAAAACAGGAAAAACAGTAAGAGTAGATATTGACAGATTGGACAATCTGATGAATCTTGTAAGTGAGCTTATTATTGTAAAGACTAGATTAGAAGGTGTCGGGGTTGACACTACTAGTGAAGATATGGGAGAGGCTGTTGAATATCTAGAAAGAATTACAACAAGTCTTCACGATGCAGTTATGAAGGTAAGAATGGTACCGATCGAAAAAGTATTCAACAGATTTCCAAGAATGGTAAGAGATCTTTCAAAGGATTTGGGGAAGGATATTAACCTTATAATGTCTGGTGAAGAAACTGAATTAGATAGAACTGTTATAGATGAGATAGGAGATCCTCTTATACATTTAATTAGAAACTCCATTGATCATGGAATAGAAGAAACAGCTGAAAGAGTAAAAAAGGGAAAGTTAGCTACAGGAAACCTCTTCTTAAGAGCGTACCAGGATGGAAACAGTGTTGTAATTGAGGTAGAGGATGATGGTAACGGAATTGATGTAAATAAGATAAAGAAAAAAGCAATTGAAAAGGGCGTTATTAAGCAGATTGAAGCAGATGCATTAGATGATAAGGCTTTAGTAGAATTATTGTTTATGCCAGGCTTTAGCACAGCAGACAAGATATCTAATATATCAGGTAGAGGTGTTGGACTTGATGTTGTCAAGACAAAGATAGAGTCACTAAATGGAGTTGTAGAGGTAGAGAATGAATATGGTAAGGGAAGTAAGTTTATAATCAGGCTTCCATTGACATTGGCAATAATACAAGCGCTTATGGTTACTATAGGAAAAGAGAAGTATGCAATACCACTTAATGTTATTAGAGATATTACAACTATAGACTCAGAAACCATTCGTAATGTTCATGGTCAAGAAGTTGTACTGAACAGAGGAAATGTATTACCTATTGTAAGACTTAATAGAGTATTAGAAGTTGAAGGCAGTACAAGTGAAACAGAAAAGGAACCAGTTATTGTTATAGTAAAGAAGGGTGAACGGAACACTGGTTTTATTGTGGACAGCTTAATAGGACAGCAAGAGATAGTTATAAAGACACTAGGAAAGTATTTATCAGGTATTAAGTTTATAGCGGGTGCTACAATTCTTGGAGACGGACAGGTAGCATTAATTGTAGATACTAATTCACTTATATAGGGGGTATTAAGTATGACAGGAAGTATGACTAATAAATATGTTGTTTTTAAGCTTGAAAATGAAGAGTATGGAATAGATATTTTAAGAGTAAAAGAAATAAAAGAAATGCTTAGAATAACAAGAGTACCCAAAGCACAAAGTTTTGTTAGGGGAGTTGTAAACCTAAGAGGTGAAGTAATTCCTGTAATTGACCTTAGAGAGAAATTCAATCTTCCAGGGAAAAGTGATACTGATAACACAAGAGTAATTATTGTTATTATTGATGAAATAACTATTGGTCTAATAATTGATACATCATCTGAGGTATTGGAAATAGATAAAGAAAATATTGAAGAACCTCCTATGGCAATAGCAAATATTGATCACTCATATATATATGGAATTGGTAAAGTAAATGATAGATTAATTATTTTGTTGGAAGTTGCTAAGATAATTAGCTCTACAGCTCAATAAAGGTGGGGTAATAATGTCACTAACAATAGAAAATCTAAATAGTATTCAGATTGATGTACTTAGAGAAATAGGTAATATTGGAGCTGGTAATGCAGCAACTGCTTTATCAAAGATGCTATCTAAAAGAATTGATATGGATGTTCCAAAGGTTAATATACTTGAGTTTAAGGATGTTGCTGACCTTGTAGGTGGGCCTGAGGCATCTGTAGTTGGCATTTATTTCAAAGTAACCGGTGACATTACAGGAAGCATAATGTACTTAATGGATAAGAAATCTGCAAGATATTTAACTAATCTTCTCATGTCAAGAGAGGCAGAAAATGATATTCTTGATGAAATGGAGATATCTGCACTGCAAGAAGTAGGCAACATACTTGCAGGATCTTATTTATCCTCGCTTTCATCTCTAACAGGATTAAAGCTTATGGTTTCTGTTCCATCTTTGGCTTGTGATATGGCAGGTGCAATACTAAGTGTACCTGTAATATTGTTTGGACAGGTTGGCGACAAAGTAATGCTTATCGAAACAGACTTTATAGAAGGTTCAGAGCATGTAAAAGGGAACTTTTTCCTAGTACCAGATGAAGTTTCTTTTGAAATTTTACTTAAAAGTTTGGGAGTAATGTAATATGGAAGAATTGGTTAAGGTTGGAATGGCGGATATGAACTGCACAAGAAATCCTGGTATTTTAACTACATTGGGTTTAGGATCTTGTGTAGGGGTATGCTTATATGATACAACTACAAAAATATCAGGAATGGTTCATATAATGCTTCCTAGTAGTCTCCAAATTAAGAACAACAGTAACCCAGCCAAATTCGCAGATACAGGCATAGCGAAACTAATCGAAGATATGCAAAGATTAGGAGCTTACAAGAACAAAATTGTGTGTAAAATAGCAGGTGGCGCTCAAATGTTTAATTTTAACGATAGCAGCGAAATAATGAGGATTGGTTATAGAAATGTTGTTGCTACAAAGGAAATACTAAACATATTTAACATTCCTATAATAGCAGAAGATACAGGTGGAAGCTATGGACGTACAATAGAGCTTTATTCAGAAACAGGTAAACTACTTATAAAAACAATAGGTTTTGGAACAAAACAAATTTAAGGTGGTACTTGTATGAAAAAACTCAGCGATTTGCCTATATATTTTATAATTATAGGACTTATACTAAATATTATTTTTGGCTTAAATGCAAAAGTCTCATTTATAGAGCTTATGATAAGAAGTATTGTTGTAATTGTATTATTTGCTATAATGGGGTATGTGTTAGAAAGTGCTCTAAGAAGTGCCTTATTAAATATTAAAGAATCTAAGAAGATGAAAAGTAATGTGCAAGAGGAAGTGACAACATCCTCTAGTATTGATATAAGAGTAGAATCTAATGATGAAGATGAGCTTTTAAAAACTTTATCACAATCTGAAGATGATAAATTTGTTGAAATAAATCCTGAAAAATTTAAGCAGTTTATGAATAAGGATTAACTAAGCAGCATGATACTTTATGGAGGCTGTTATGGATATAAACATTTTATGGGATAAATACATACGTACTAAAGATATGAAACTTAGAGAAGAGCTTATATTAAATTATTTATATCTTGTGAAATTTGTAGCCGGTAGATTATACTCCAGCTATGGTAATCATGTTGAATATGATGACTTGGTCAGCTATGGAATCTTTGGTTTGATAGATGCTATAGAAAAGTATGATACAAATAGAGGAGTTAAATTTGATACATATGCTCAACTTAGAATTAGAGGAGCTATAATAGATTATTTAAGAGAAATTGATTGGTTGCCTCGTTCTGTAAGACATAAAGCTAAGGAACTGGAGAAGGCATATCAAGATTTAGAAGGTAAACTAGGACGTTCAGCAAATGACGAAGAGGTAGCACTGCAACTTGGTATTAGCATAGATGAATTGCAAAAAAGAATACAAAATGTGTCCACTTATTCTGTTGTATCACTTGACGATTTACTAGAGCAGAAAAGGGAGTTTCAAAGTGACATAGTTGATGGGGATACAAACCCTGGTGCAGCAATAGAGCAGGAGGCATTAAATAAAATTCTTATAGAAGCTATAGGGGCATTACCAGAAAAGGAAAAAAAGGTAATTACCTTATACTATTATGAGGAACTAACTTATAAAGAAATTGGCAAGCTTTTAAATATATCTGAGTCAAGGGTTTCACAACTGCATACTAAGGCTATTATTAGACTTAAAGGTAAGATAAGTAGCTGTTTTAATTAAATGCCGGGGGGTGAATTTATGAACAATGATTTTATTGTTTTAGAAGGAAAAAATCTTGATAGTTTAGTTCAAGAGGCTATGAAGAAACTTGGTGCAAGAAAAGAACAATTAGAAGTACAGGTGTTGGAAAGTAAGAAAAGTTTATTTAATTCATATTATAAAATTAAGGTATCAACAAAAAACATAAAAACCTTTGATGGATTTGATGCAATTGAGAAAAGCCTTAATGACATATGTAATGATTCATTAGTTAACCAAACTATAGAAAATCAAAATGATGTTGAATTTATATATAACAATGAAGGTGTTTTTGTAAAACTTACTAATATATTACCTATTAATGAAATAAAGATGAAAATTGAGTTAAAGAAAGTAAGTTCAGTAAGTTTTGAAGAATTAGAAGCTGCTTTACTAAGTGGAAATATTCAGAAGCCTATAAAAATTTCAAACACACAAGAAGAAGCTAAAACTGATAGTAGATGTACTATAAGAATTACAGAAGATAAACTACAAGCTTTTTTATATGTTATATCGCCTAATGGGGGTAAAGATATAACTGAAGAAATAATATATAAATTTTTATCGGAAAATAATATTAAATATGGCATAAAAGATAATGAAATCAGAAGCATTGTAAATAATAAGTTATATGATATGGAAATAAAAATAGCAGAGGGTATTTGGTCTATTCCGGGTATTGATGCAAAGTTTGAGTATCATTTCGATGTTAATAATGATACAAAATTAATAGAAAATGATGGAGGAAAGATAGATTTTAGAGAACTGTCATTAATAAAGAATGTAAAAATAGGACAGGTACTTGTGACTATGACACCTCCTGCTGATGGTATTTTAGGCAGAAATATTTTTAATGAGGAAGTTAAAGCAAAGGAAGGTAAAAAGCTTATACTTCCTAAGGGAAAAAATGTAGTAATTTCCAAAGATGGTTTGCAGCTTATAGCCTCTATTGATGGTGAGGTTAAAATAATAGATAATAAGGTACATGTATTTTCAATTTATATGGTGCCAGCCAATGTAGATAACTCAACAGGGAATATAAGGTTTATTGGCAAGGTAGTAGTTCAAGGTAATGTCTTAACAGGCTTCTCTATTGAGGCAGAAGGAGATGTTGAGGTTTTTGGAGTAGTGGAAGGTGCCAAAATTATATCAAAAGGAAACATTATACTTCATAGAGGTATACAAGGTATGAACAAGGGCGAGCTTTATTGCGATGGCGACTTAGTAGCGAAGTTTATTGAAAATAGTATTATTGAAGCTAAAGGCAATGTTCATAGTGATGCAATTATGCATAGCAACGTTATATGTGGTAAGAAGCTTGAAGCTGCAGGAAGAAAAGGTCTTTTGGTAGGAGGTCAATTCAAGGTTGCTGATGAAATAAGAGCAAAGGTAATTGGCTCGCCAATGGCTACAATAACGGAGCTTGAGGTTGGTGTAAATCCAGATCTTCGCAAGAACTATGAAATATTGAAACTTGAGAATAGAAGTATATTAGAAAATATAGAAAAAGTAACTAAAGCTACAGATTTACTTACAAAGATAAGTCAAAAATCAGAGTTACCACCTGAGAAGCGTGAGCTGTTGACGAAGTCAATTCAAGCTAAGATGCAGCTGATGGAAAAGCTTGAAGTTGTCAATAAAAAGGTAAAAGAAGTGGAAGGCTACCTAGAGGATGTTTCTAAAGGTAAGATAAAAGTTTATGATGTAATTTATCCTGGTGCAAGAATAACAATAGGTAGCAGTATGTATTATGTGAAAGATCCATTGAAATATTTAACGATTTATAGAGCAAATGCTGATATAAAAATAGGACCTTTTGAAAATTAAAGGGGGTGCCCCCGATGCCAATCAGATCAATTGACTATCAAATGATTATACCAAAGGCAACTGAGGTTCAAAAAATTAAACAAACGGAAATACATAACCCACAAAATAATAGCAATATAAGTATGCATAAGCAGCAGGAGCAAAATGAGAGAAATCTTAAGAAAGTAAATGATGCAAGTAAAGCATATAAGTCAAAGATTAAAAAAGATGGCTCAAATAAGCAGCAGGGCAAGGAAGAACAAAATGAAGAAGAACAAAAAGACAAGAAAGATAAGCAGCATGATAAACCATGTATAGATATAAGAATCTAATTGAGGTGACACTATGACAATTAACTTCATAAACTATATATTACTTGCTATAGGAATACTTACAGTACTTTCAGCTTTTATATTAATATTTCTTGATAAGCTAAAGGGCGATGATATGTACTTCAATATAGATGTCAAAGAGCAGGAAATAAAAAAATCAATTGAAGATGCAGAGGAAATTATCTCTGAACTTAATTTTGCATCAGATGTAATAGTTAAGGATATAGAAGAAAAAATCAATTCTTTTAATCTACTATATAAAAATGTTAAAAATAGTATAGTACAAGTAAATACTGAACCTACAGTCTCTGAACCTCAGCAGATATCACAGATAGAAAAGACTACTGTACCTGTAAAATTTAAGCCTGTAACAGCAGTAAGCTCACATAAAAGCGTAATAAAAGAAGAAAAACAAAAGTCAAAGCAACAGTTGGTACATGAGTTTGCAGAACAAGGAATTAGTATAATAGATATTGCAAAGAAAATGAATATGGGTCAGGGAGAAGTGGCTTTGATTTTGTCACTAAAGAACGAGGAGAACTAATATGACCAAATATAGTTTGAAGAATATTTGCTTAGGTATAGGTATTGGACTGATATTAGCTTCAATGGCAAATATATATATGACTCCAAAGAAATTATCTAAAGATGAGGTTAAAAGACAAGCAGAACAATACAATCTAATTGTTATTGATAAAAAAGATGTAATTAATAAAGATATTGAGCAACCAAAAGATAATATAGAACAACAAAATCCGCAAGAAGAACAGAATGTTGTTATAGTTATAGAGAGTGGGACTAATTCTGAAGTTATCGCAGATAACCTCTTAAATAGTAAGCTTTTAGACAACAAACAGGAATTTCTAAACAGATTGAGAGAACTAAACAAGGAGAGTAAAGTACAAATAGGAAGTTTTAAGATTCCTAGAGGTTCATCAATAGATAAAATTATAGAAACAATAACAACTTCACCTAAATAAAATGCTAGATTGCTTTATTTAGGTGTTTTTTAAATTATTAAAAATATTTGTATAAAAAGACTATTATTGAGCATTATTGAAAAGAAGAAGCTTTAGCTTTTGAATAAAGAAATAAGTTTAACGCAAGCATAAGTTGTGTAAAAAAAATATATTGCCAATAAATAATATATATGGTATACTAGCATTCGTGAAAATACACACACGATTTAATTCCATGAGTGGTGCCGAAAGGCTTTCAGGGGAAATGATAATCGTGGAGGTAAAAAACCAAAGGAGATGTTTTATAAAATGTCAGTAATTTCAATGAAGCAGCTTTTAGAAGCTGGGGTGCACTTCGGTCACCAAACAAGAAGATGGAATCCTAAGATGGCGGAGTATATCTTCACAGAAAGAAATGGTATCTACATTATCGATCTTCAAAAGACAGTTAAGAAGGTAGAAGAAGCTTATGACTTTATTAAGTCAGTAGCAGCAGAAGGAAAAGATATCCTTTTCGTAGGTACAAAGAAACAAGCTCAAGAGTCAATTGAATCAGAAGCTATAAGATCAAACATGTTCTACGTAAACCAAAGATGGTTAGGTGGAATGCTTACAAACTTCAAGACAATTAAGAAGAGAATTGAAAGACTTAATACTATTGAAACTATGGAGCAAGATGGAACATTTGATGTACTTCCTAAAAAGGAAGTAATAAAACTTAAGAAGGAAATGGAAAAGCTGGAGAAGAACCTTGGCGGTATAAAGACAATGGTTAATGTTCCAGGAGCTATATTTGTTGTTGACCCAAGAAAAGAAAAGATAGCTATCCAAGAAGCACATATTCTTGGAATCCCTGTAGTTGCTATAGTTGATACAAACTGCGATCCAGATGAAATTGACTATCCAATACCAGGTAATGATGATGCTATAAGAGCGGTTAAGCTTCTAACATCTAAAATGTCAGATGCTATATTAGAAGGTAGACAAGGCGAACAATTAGCTGCTGAATAATACCTGTATAAGAGCATTTAAGAACGCAGTTTAAATTTTTATTTAAACTGCGTTCTATCAAATAATTGTACATAATTCAAATAAATATATTAGGAGGTACATATAATGGTTAATGCTTCAACAGTTAAAGAATTAAGAGAAAGAACTGGAGCAGGTATGATGGACTGCAAAAGAGTTCTTGTAGAAACTGACGGAGACATAGAAAAGTCTATAGAAATACTTAGAGAAAAAGGACTTGCTGCTGCTGCTAAGAAAGCAGGCAGAATAGCAAGTGAAGGTATAGTAGAATCTTACATACATGGCGGCGGAAGAATTGGAGTTCTTATAGAAGTTAACGCTGAAACAGATTTCGTTGCAAAGAATACAGAATTTAAAACTTTTGTAAGGGACATGGCAATGCAGGTTGCTGCGACTAATCCACTTTATGTATCAAGAGATCAAGTTGATCAAGCTGTAATTGAAAAGGAAAAAGAAATTTTCAGACATCAAGCATTAAATGAAGGTAAACCTGAAAAGATAGTAGATAAGATGGTTGAAGGCAGAGTAGAAAAGTATTATAAAGAAATCTGCTTACTTGAGCAACCTTTTGTAAAAGATACAAACGTAACAGTTCAAGATCTTCTTAATTCAATGATATCTAAAATAGGTGAAAACATGTCAATAAGAAGATTCATAAGATATGAATTAGGCGAAGGTCTTCAAAAGAAGGAAGACAACTTTGTCGAAGAAGTAATGAGTCAAATGAAAAAGTAAAAAGGCTTTTATTGGCACAGCTTAACAACTAAGGAAGCCTTTTATACAATGCATAGGAACGTGTGTTAAGGAAAATTATACTTTTCTATGCATTATAAAAAAGTGAGAACACTTAGTGTTCTCTTTTTTTAAATATTGGCAGGATTTTAACAAATTATGTAGAAAGATTTATGCAACATATATAGATATTATGGAGGTATAATTTTTATGGATCAAGTTAAGTATAAAAGGGTAATTTTAAAGCTTAGCGGAGAGGCCTTAGCCGGAGATAAAAACTTCGGTCTTGATCAGAATACAATTATTTCTATTGCCTATAAGGTAAAGGAACTAAGAAGTCTAAATGTTGAGGTAGCTATCGTTGTTGGTGGAGGAAATTTCTGGAGAGGTAGAAGTGGTGAAGGCATGGATAGAACCACAGCAGACCATATGGGAATGCTAGCAACAGTTATTAATGCTTTGGCACTGCAGGATGCAATGGAGTCTATAGATATTCCTACCAGAGTACAAACAGCTATTGAAATGAGACAAATTGCAGAGCCATATATTAGAAGAAAGGCTATAAGACATTTAGAAAAGGGTAGAGTAGTTATTTTTGCATCAGGCATTGGAAATGCATATTTTTCTACAGATACAACTGCTGCTTTGAGAGCGGCAGAAATTGAGGCCGAAATAATATTATTAGCAAAGAAAGTAGATGGAGTATACGATTGTGATCCTGTAAAAAATAAGGATGCAATAAAATTCGATACCCTTTCATATATAGAAGTAATCAGTAAGGGATTAGGGGTAATGGACACTACCGCGGCTTCACTATGCATGGACAATAACATACCGATATTAGTGTTTGACCTTAAGGATCCTAATAATATAATCAAAGCGATAATGGGTGAAAAAATAGGTACTTTAGTAAAGGAGGGAAAATTAAATGATTAAGGAAATCGAAAAGAATGTTCGCGAAAAAATGGATAAAACCTTACAAGTTTTAAAGAATGAGTACGTTTCAATTAGGACTGGAAGAGCTAATCCTGCTTTGTTGGACAGAATCACTGTGGAGTACTATGGTAGCGAAATGCCACTTAATCAATTGGCTAATGTAACTGCACCGGAAGCAAGAATTATAAATATAAGTCCCTGGGATGCTAAAACATTACCTGCAATAGAAAAAGCAATTCTAAAATCTGATTTAGGTATGAATCCATCTAATGATGGAAAGATTATAAGATTAGTGGTACCACAGTTAACAGAGGAAAGAAGAAAAGACTTAGTAAAGTCAATAAAGAAGCTTGCCGAAGAAGCAAGAGTTGCTGTTAGAAACATTAGGAGAGATGCAAACGACAACCTTAAGAAGTTAAAAAAGGATAGCAAAATAACTGAAGATGAATTAAAGAAATCTGAGGAAGACACCCAGAAGATGACAGATAAATATATAAAAGAAATTGATAAGCTGGGTGAAGTTAAGGAAAAGGAAATCATGGAGGTTTAACTGTGTTAATGCCTGAAATTCCTATTACTATAGGCTATGAAGTGGATAAAGCACTTAAACTTTTGAAAGAGTATAAAGTAATAGTAGAAGATACATCCACTGTATTTAATGATAAAATAGAAGAACGTAAGGAAAATACATCAATTGTAGTAAGACAGATTTTTAAGGATAACATATTATTCCTTACAGTAGCAAAGTTTAAATAATAAATCCCCTCTATATGGAGGGGATTTATTATTGCATAGGAAAGTATATTTTTTTATACAATGGTGTTGCAAGGGATGGAACATCCGTCGAAGGAAACCAAGGGTTTCCAAACGAAAAAAATGCATTGCAGATGCCTTTTTTATTGTATAATATAATAAATGATAATTATGTAAAGAAGAAAGATAAGTTTAAAGTATATATATTATGATTATAATATATATGATATTTGGTATATATAGTTAATATATAGTATAATATAATTGGTCTGTAAGCTAAATTATGAAAAATGTTATTTTTTATAATTTATTTTATAAAAGACTTCCTTAACTTAATAATGATTAGATAGAAGTCTTTCTTATTCAAACACTATATTTATCGCTATATACAAATGATTTGTCAACTTATGTAGCTGTTAAAGGAGGCAATTATGAATGACGAAATCGATAAAAACAGACTACCCAAGCATATTGCTATAATTATGGATGGTAATGGAAGATGGGCTGCAAAAAGAGCTCTTCCAAGATTTTTGGGACACAAAGCAGGCACAGAGACAATTAGAGAAGTGCTAAGAGCTTGTAGTGATATGGGTATTAAGATATTGACTGTTTATGCATTCTCTACAGAAAACTGGAATAGACCAAATGATGAAGTTTCATATTTGATGAATCTACTTGTAGAGTATATGAAAAAAGAAATTAATGATTTGAATAAAAATAATGTAAGGATAAAGGTACTTGGCGATTTAAGTGCATTACCTGCGAATACACGTTTAGAGATTGATAAGGCTGTAAGCTTAACCCATGAAAATATTGGAATACAATTCAATATTGCATTAAACTATGGGGGGAGAGCAGAGCTAATTGATGCATGTAAACGTATTTCAAAAGAGGTTAAGGAAGGTAAAATCGATACAGAGGATATAGATGAGGACTTGATTTCAAGTTATTTATTTACTTCTGGAGATTATGATCCTGATATAATAATCAGAACAAGTGGAGAAAAGCGATTGAGCAATTTTCTGTTATGGCAGAGTGCTTATAGTGAATTAATTTTTACTGATGTAATGTGGCCTGATTTTAACAAAGCTCAGTTAAAAAAAGCTATAATAGAATACCAAAGTAGAGATAGAAGATTTGGAGCGATTAAAAAGAAAACATAAAAAATAATATACATTATTAAATCAAATGTATTAAAGTGACGGAGGATATCATGCTTATAAGAATAATAAGTGCTCTTGTGGGGGCACCTTTAGTTATTTTTTTTCTTATTGTAAAGGGTGATTATTTGTATCTGTTTGCTGGGATTGTTTCCTTAGTAGGCTTATATGAATACTATAAAGCGATAAAAACTGTAGGGATAAAAACTATAGACATAATAGGATATGTTTTTACAATAGCATATTATATATTATTATATTTATATCCTGGTTCAGAAGGTTTAGGCAAGATTACTGCTTTGATGATTATAGTTGCCTTTACTTATGAAATTTTTACTAGAAAAAGTGGAGTTAATGGATTGGTACATACTATATTTGGATTTCTATATGTTACCTATCTGCTTTCTCATATAATTTATATTTATGGTCTACAAAATGGAGCTATTTTAATTTGGCTACCCTTTGTTACTGCATGGTTTACTGACACTTCAGCATATTTTACAGGTATCTCAATCGGAAAGCATAGGCTTTGCCCAGCAATAAGTCCTAAAAAAACCATAGAAGGTGCTTTGGGGGGTATTGTTGGAAGTTGTATACTGACCTACTTGTTTGGTATTTTTGTTAGTCAATATGATAATAGTATTGGTATTACTAATTTTATAGTGATAGGTTTAATATGTGGTATTGCCTCCCAGCTTGGAGATTTAGCAGCATCCTACATAAAAAGATATACAGGAGTAAAAGATTTTGGAAATATTATACCTGGACATGGGGGAATACTAGATAGGTTTGACAGTATATTGTTTACAGCCCCTGTTGTATATTTTTACTTCATGATACTACAAAATTTTTAATTTGACCAAGGAGATAAAATGAAAAGAATATCTGTTTTGGGCTCTACTGGCTCTATAGGAACACAAACTATTGAGGTTATAAAGAATAATAGAGAGTTGTTCTCACTAGAAGCAGTAGCAGCAAATTCTAGTGTAGATATATTAGAGGAACAAGTTAGAACACTTCGCCCCAAGCTTGCAGTTGTATATGATGAGTCTAAGTATTTAGAGCTAAAGAGGCGAGTAAGTGGCTTGACAGAGGTTGCTACAGGGAAAGAAGGACTCATAGCTGCTGCTACAATATCTGAAGCGGATACAGTAATTTCTGCTATTGTAGGAATTGCAGGATTAATACCAACATACAATGCAATAAAGGCCAAAAAGAATATTGCACTTGCTAATAAGGAAACCTTGGTGACTGCTGGACGACTAATTATGTCAGCAGCTAAAGAGAACAATATTAGCATTCTTCCAGTGGACAGTGAACACTCTGCAATATTTCAAAGCATAGGAAGTAATAAGAAATCCTCCATCAGCAAGTTGATATTGACCGCTTCAGGGGGACCGTTTAGAGAAAAATCTAAAGAGGAACTGCAAAAAGTGACTGTAGCGGATGCGCTAAATCATCCAAATTGGAAAATGGGCAAGAAAATTACTATAGACTCTGCCACACTAATGAACAAGGGGTTGGAGGTTATAGAAGCCAGATGGCTCTTTGATGTAGATGCAGACAAAATAGATGTATGCGTGCATCCTCAAAGTATCATACATTCAATGGTGGAGTATATAGATGGTGAGGTAATTGCACAATTAGGGATACCTGATATGAAACTGCCTATACAATATGCACTTACATATCCAGAGAGATTTACTATGCCAGGGGAGAGATTAGACTTGGCAAAATTGGGTACCCTAACCTTTGAAAAGCCGGATATAGATAGGTTTCCTTGCTTGAAACTGGCATATGATGCATTAAAAGCTGGAGACAGTGCTTGTATCGCAATAAACGGAGCCAACGAAGCAGCGGTAGAATTGTTCTTAAACAACAAAATAGGGTTTATGGATATACCTATTCTCATTACAGAGATACTAGAAAAGCATAAAAGCTTTAATAATCCAACCTTAGAAGAAATTATTGAAATTGACAGATGGGCAAGAAATTTAATACAGGAAATGTATAGGAAGAGGTGTGGAAAATGTTAACAATTATTACAGCAATAATAGTATTTACTTTATTGGTGGTTATACACGAATTTGGACATTTTATTATGGCAAGACTATCTGGTGTAAAGGTTGAAGAGTTTGCAGTAGGAATGGGACCCAAAATATGGGGATATCAAGCAAAAGAAACTCTATATTCTATTAGAGCTTTTCCACTTGGAGGCTTTTGCAAGATGTTGGGTGAGGATGAAAACAATCAAGACCCAAGAGCCTTTAACAACAAGCCAATATTAAATAGAATTGCGACTATTGCTTTTGGTCCAATAATGAATTTAATACTAGCGATATTAATATTTTCTATAATATTTGCTAATGTACCAATAATTAGTGAGGTTTCGGAAAATTCTCCTGCAAGCAAAGCAGGAATTGTAGCAGGAGATAAGATAGTAGATATAAATGGTACAGCTATTACAGAATGGGAACAAATGAGAAACATTATTAACGAAAGTGGAGATAAAGAAATTGCTTTAACATTACAAAGGAAGGGTGAAACAAAGCAATTAAATATTATGCCAATGCCAAGGGAAGGCGAAGAAGGAGCAATGATTGGAGTATTGCCTAGTATTGCTTACAAAGGCTTCTCTATCTCACAAGGCTTCAGGGATACTACTAATATGACCTCTGAGATGTTAAAGTTTTTAGGACAAGTATTTACAGGTAATGCATCAATGCAATATGTAGAAGGTCCAGTAAAAATCGTGAAGAGACTGGGAGAAGCGGCAAAAGTTGGAACAGCAGCTATTTTACAATTTGCTGGTTTCTTAAGTCTTAATCTATGTATTATCAATCTTTTACCATTTCCTGCTTTAGACGGAGGAAGACTTGTGTTCCTAATTATAGAGGCAATCAGAAGGAAGCCTGTAGATCCGCAAAAAGAAGGACTTGTGCATTTTATAGGATTTGTGCTGCTTATGATGCTTTCTGCATTTATTATTTATAGAGACATAATATCGTTAGTATAGATATTACAAAGGAGCAATATGAGAAATATAACTAAAAGAATAAGAATTGGTTCAATATATATTGGTGACAATCTACCTATTCCAATTCAATCAATGACAAACACACATACTCAGGATATAAAAGCTACAATAGAGCAGATTAATGCTTTAGAAGAAGCTGGATGTCAAATAATAAGATCCGCAGTACCAGACATGGAAGCAGCTGAAGCAATTTCAAAGATTAAGAAAAGTATTAATATACCCTTAGTTGCGGACATACATTTTGATTATAGACTTGCTATTGAGTCAATAAAAAATGGTGCAGATAAGATAAGAATAAATCCAGGCAATATTGGAGACATAGATAGAGTAAGGAAGATTGTTGAGATTGCTAAGGAGTATGAAATACCTATCAGAGTAGGTGTTAACTCCGGTTCGGTGGAAAGAGAGCTTCTTGCTAAATACGGTGGACCTACAGCTGATGCATTGGTTGAAAGTGCAATCAATAAGGTTAGACTTTTAGAAGAAATGAATTATGAAAATATGGTTATATCTATAAAATCCTCTGACGTAATGCTTTCAATAGAGAGCTATAAAAAGATATCTGAACTGACTAATTACCCTTTGCATCTTGGTATAACTGAGGCAGGTACCAAATATACAGCATCGGTTAAGTCTGCAGTTGGATTAGGTACACTTTTATACATGGGTGTTGGTGATACTATAAGAGTATCAATAACAGGAGATCCCCTTGATGAGATAGAAGCAGCAAAAGAGATTTTGAAGAGTCTTAAGCTAATAGAAGGTGGAGTTGAGATTATCTCATGTCCTACTTGTGGAAGAACTAATGTAAATCTTATAGAAGTTGCCCTGCAACTTGAGAAAGCAGTAAAAGGTATGGTTACAAAAAGACCTATAAAGGTTGCAGTAATGGGCTGTGCAGTAAACGGCCCTGGAGAAGCAAGAGAAGCTGATATAGGTATAGCAGGAGGAAATGGCGAATTTTTACTGTTTGTTAAGGGTGAGATCATTAAGAAAATTCCTCAAGAAAATGCTATAAATGAGCTTATAAGTTTTATAAAACAAATAGCTTAGTATAAATAACACAAATGGAGGAATATACATGGGTATTACAGCGATTATTCCAGCTTACAATGAAGAGCAGACAATAGGAAATGTTTTGGATTGTATAAAAAGGGTTAAAGAAATATCTCAAATCATAGTAGTCAGCGATGGTTCTACTGATAATACTGCCTTAGTTGCCAAAACTTATGACATTGATCTCATAGATCTTACTGAAAATATTGGTAAGGGTGGAGCTATGATGGCAGGAATTGATAAGTGCATTAACGAAAACGTATTATTTCTTGATGCAGATTTGATAGGTCTTACACCTAAGCATGTGATGAATTTAATATTACCTGTTGTGAATAATGAGACTGATATGACAATAGGAATATTTAAAAATGGAAGGATTGTAACAGACTTAGCTCAAAAGGTGACACCATATCTTTCTGGTCAAAGAGCAATAAAGAAGTCAATATTGGACACCATACCAAATATTGACATATCGAGGTATGGTGTAGAGGTAGCGCTGACAAAGTATGTGGAGAAAAACATGATAAGGACAAAAGAGATATACCTGGAGGACATGACTCATGTAACAAAGGAACAGAAGCTTGGAATCGTAAAGGGAATGCAAGCTAGATTTAAGATGTACTGGGATATATTAAAAATACTTAACACAAATGACAGTAAAGAGGAGTTTAAATAGTATACTTTGGAGGTCAGCATGCAAGAGAATGCAAAGGATAAGGAAATATTAGGGAGATATGATAACGCCTTTGAGATTAAAGCAATAAAGGTTTTTAAAAAATCTGAGATTTGGGAGCTTTCCATAAAATTGAAACAAGACTTAATGCTTACAGACATAAAAGCAATAGAAGAAAGCTTTATTACTGCTTATAACTTAAAGGGTGTAAAAATTAATATAGAAAACTGGAGCGATTTAGAAAATGAGGATGAACTGCTTTCTAAGCATTGGGAGGAGCTAAAGCTACTTGCTTATCAGAGCAATCCATCATTAATGGGATTTCTAAAGGATGCAGAGCTTAGTTGTACAGAAAACATGGCATACATAAAGGTATCTAATAAAATATTAGCTGACTTTTTACACGCAAAGAAATGCAACGAAATATTTGAAGCTTTAGCAAAGAATTATTTAAAACTAAGCTTAAAATTTAAGATTGATTATAAAGATGAAAATTTTCCGGTGGATGAGCATTATAATAACTTAATTAAAGAGGAACAGAAGCTTGTAAGCGTTACTATGAGCAATACAGCAAATGATAGTAAGCCTAAAAAGGGTGGAGGACAAGCCTCCGGAGGAAACTCATCTGCTGTTATATTGGGTAGAAGCTTTAATGATCCACCTGTTGATATAGACGAAATAACTCAAGACACAGGTAGAGTCACTATACAGGGTTCTATTTTTAGCGTAGAATCAAAAACTTTAAATAATGGGAAAACCATCATAACCTTCAATATTACTGACTATACAAACTCCATAACAGTTAAGTTGTTTATCAAAGAGGATGTAAGTCCTGCAAAGCTTTTAGAGAGTATCGCTGAGGGAAAGTTCGTAAGGCTTAAGGGTGATGTACAGTATGATACCTATGCAAAGGAACAGGTGATATACCCTATAAATATTGTGGAAGCAAATAAGAGCATCAGAATGGATAATGCTCCTGAAAAAAGAGTTGAGCTTCATGTTCATACAACCATGAGTTCTATGGATGGCTTCTGTCCAGCTTCGCAGCTTGTTAAGCGTGCTAAGGAATGGGGACATAAGGCTATAGCAATTACTGACCATGGAGTAGTACAGGCTTTTCCTGAAGCTTTTGAAACTGCAAAAAAGGTAGGGATTAAGATACTTTATGGAGTAGAAGGCTACTATGTAAATGATGGTGTGCCTATAGTATATAACTCAAGAAGTCTTCCACTAAATGAGGAAATAGTTGTTTTTGATATAGAGACAACGGGACTTACTCCCAGAACCGATAGGATAACAGAAATAGGTGCTGTCAAGCTAAAGGCAGGACAGATAATAGATAGCTTCTCAACTTTGATAAATCCCGAGATGGAGATACCATATAACATTATACAATTAACTGGTATAACAAATGAAATGGTAGCAGATCAAAGAACTATTAAGGATGTTATGCCTGAGTTTATAAATTTTATTGGTGATTGTCCTTTAGTAGCGCACAATGCTATGTTTGACTGGGGCTTTATAAGGTCTAAAGCCTTTGAACTTGGCAGTGATCTTAAAAATACAGTACTAGATACACTACAGCTATCTAGGACACTACTTACTACGCTAAAAAAGCATAAGTTAAATATAGTTTGCGAGCATCTTGGAATAAAGCTGGAAAACCACCACAGAGCGGTAAATGATGCTGAGGCTACAGCACAAATGTTCTTAAAGTTTACAGAAATGCTAAGTGATAGAAATATTTTAGACGTAGATCAGATTAATAGTATTATTTCGTCACAGGCAATTAATTTTAAGAAGGCCGAAAGCCATCATATTATAATTTTAGTAAAAAACCAAACTGGTCTAAAAAACTTATATAAACTTATATCCGAATCCCATTTAAATTATTTTTACAAAAAACCAAGAATATTAAAGAGTCTGCTTATACAGTATAGAGAGGGGCTTATTATTGGCTCTGCCTGTGAAGCTGGAGAACTATATAAGAATATATTAAACGGTGTTGATGAAAACATTTTAATGAACAATGCAAGGTTTTATGATTACCTAGAAATTCAACCAACTGGTAATAATGAGTTTTTGACTAGAAGCGGTAGAGTTAATGGAGCAAAGGGATTAGAGAATATAAACTTAAAAATAGTTCAACTGGCTGAAAAGTTGAATAAGCCTTATGTGGCTACTGGAGACGTGCATTTCCTTGATCCTGAGGATGAAGTGTTTAGAAGAGTTATTATGGGAGCACAAGGCTTCAGTGATGCTGATGAACAGGCACCCTTGTATCTTAAAACTACAGAAGAAATGTTAGATGAGTTTAGTTATCTTGGAGAGCAGCGAGCATATAATGCAGTAATAGGCAATCCAAATAATATTGCTGACTCTATTGATCAAATAATACCTATACCAGAAGAAACCTTTCCACCTATAATTGAAGGCTCTGAAGATCAGATAAGAAATATGGCAACGGACAAAGCGCATTTGATTTATGGAGATGTGCTTCCAGAGGTCGTAGAAAAGCGATTGGAAAAAGAGCTAAACTCAATTATAAATCATGGTTACTCTGTTATGTACCTTATAGCACAGAAGCTGGTTACAAAATCCTTACAGGATGGCTATCTAGTTGGCTCTAGAGGTTCCGTTGGTTCCTCTTTTGTCGCAACAATGTGTGATATTACTGAGGTAAATCCGCTACCACCACACTATATCTGTAATGACTGTAAGAAATCTTATTTCTTCTTGGATGGCTCAATATTATCTGGTGCAGATTTGCCTGATGAGAATTGTCCACAATGCGGTAAACCATATAAAAAGGATGGGCATGATATACCTTTTGAAACCTTCCTTGGTTTTGATGGTGACAAGGAGCCTGATATTGACTTGAACTTTGCAGGGGAGTATCAGCCTGAGGCTCATAAGTATACGGAGGAATTATTTGGTAAGGGCTGTGTGTTTAGGGCGGGTACAATAGGTACTATAGCCGAAAAAACTGCATATGGTTTTATCAAAAAGTACTCCGATGAGCGAGGTAAAAGCTTGCACAATGCAGAGATTAACAGACTTATAAAGGGCTGTACGGGCGTAAAAAGAACCACAGGTCAGCATCCAGGAGGAGTAATGATTGTTCCTTCTTATACTGACATATATGAGTTTACACCTATTCAAAAGCCTGCAGATGATGCAGATTCAAGCATAATTACTACACACTTTGATTATCATTCTATTAGTGGAAGATTGTTGAAGCTTGATATACTGGGACATGATGTACCTACTATTATTAAAATGCTAGAGGATATTACAGATTTTAAAGCAACGGATATAAAATTAGATGACAAAAAAACAATGAGTCTTTTTACAAGCACTGAAGCTTTGGGTATTAAGCTGGATGATATTGAGTGCAAATCAGGAAGCTTGGGTATACCAGAGTTTGGAACTAAATTTGTAAGACAGATGCTTATTGATACTACACCAACAACCTTTGCTGAATTGGCACGTATTTCTGGTTTATCTCATGGAACGGATGTTTGGCTTAATAATGCACAAGAAATGGTAAGAAATGGAACGTGCGTTCTTAAGGAAGTTATTTCTACAAGAGATGACATAATGGTATATCTTATATATAAAGGCTTAGTACCAAAGACTGCCTTTAAGATAATGGAGAATGTAAGAAAGGGCAAAGGCTTGACAGCAGAGTACGAAGCTGCAATGAAAGAACAGGATGTACCAGAATGGTATACAGAATCCTGTAAGAAAATTAAATACATGTTTCCTAAAGCTCACGCTGTAGCATATGTTATGATGTCCTTTAGAATTGCTTATTATAAGGTTTATTATCCAGAGGCGTTCTATGCTACCTTCTTTACTGTTAAGGTAGAAGATTTTGATGCTGAATTGTTTGTAAAGGGCAAGGATGCGGTATTGACTAAGTGGAGAGAAATTGAAAGACTTGGCAATGCGGCAACAACAAAAGAGAAGGGCTTTGCAATACTACTAGAGGTCATATACGAGATGTATTTGAGAAACATTAAGTTACTGCCAGTTGACTTGTATAAGTCAGCTGCTGACAAATTCAAAGTAGTAGAGGAAGGAATATTACCACCTCTTAATGCATTGCAAGGGGTAGGTATAAACGCAGCCTATAGTATAGCAAAGGAAAGAGAGAAAGAGGATTTCTTTTCTATAGATGAGCTAAGGGAGAGGACAAAGGTTTCAAAGACTGTAATTGAGATTCTAAGGAACCACGGATGCTTAAGAAATATTCCTGAAAGCAGTCAAATAAGTTTATTTTAGGTTTTTTACAGGTAAATATAAGTGCATATTTGCTTGCATAGCATATAAATAAATGTTATAATCCAATGTGTGAATAATTTTCTATTATTTTACGCATAATGCTATTAGTTATTAGTCAATCTATTTTTTGATTTGTCAGAGTGGGGTTTCCCACTCTTTTATATTATAATATGAGCGCAATATCTTAGAGAAAGGGAGTATAACATGAGCAAGACAAAAGTAGAAGACATTGTATACGAGCTTAGTAAACCCATTATTGATAA
This sequence comes from uncultured Clostridia bacterium, assembly GCA_942492835.1. Classification (GTDB taxonomy): domain Bacteria; phylum Bacillota; class Clostridia; order Lutisporales; family Lutisporaceae; genus GWB2-37-7. The sequence goes on from OW818645.1 coordinate 4,099,450, forward strand.
TCATCAATTTGAGCTTGTGGAAGTGGAATACAAAAAAGAAGGCGGAGAATGGTATCTAAGAATTTACATAGACAAGGAAGGCGGCATAACTATTGATGACTGCCAGGTTGTTAGTGAAGAAGTAAGTGAGATACTTGATGAGACAGATCCTATAGATAGCTCATATATTTTTGAGGTTTCTTCACCTGGGATAGAAAGACCCTTAAAGACAGAACGAGATTTTGAGAAAGCAATGGGTAAGCTTATAGAGGTGAAACTGTTTGCACCTGTTGATGGGAAAAAAGCAATTGAAGGTACACTCTCTGGCTATTCTGAGGATAATATAGAGATAGAGCAAAATGGAAATAAACAAATAATTGATAAAAAGCAAATTGCTATTATAAAGCCGGTAATTACATTTAATGATTAATGAAATCCAATATTAAATTTATATAGAATTCAAAGGGAGGGAATAAAATGAACGGGGAATTCCTTGAAGCAATGGATCAAATATCTAAAGAGAAAGGAATATCTAAGGATTTATTATTTGAAGCCATTGATTTGGCATTAGTATCTGCCTACAAAAAGAATTTTGGAACCTCACAAAACGTAAAGGTTTTAATAGATAAGCAAAATGGTGAGGTTCAGGTGTATGCCCTTCAGACAGTTGTAGAGCAGGTTGAAAATGACTTCTTGGAGATAAGTCTAGAAGATGCAAAGGTAATAAATAGAAACTATGAAATTGGAGATACTTTAGAAAATAAAGTAACACCAAGAAATTTTGGTAGAATAGCAGCACAGACAGCTAAACAGGTTGTTGTACAAAAGATCAGAGAAGCTGAAAGAGGAAATATATTTGAAGAATATGTAACAAGAGAAAATGAGTTAGTTACAGGACTTGTACAAAGGAAGGAAAAGAACAACGTTTATATTGATCTTGGCAAGACTGAGGCAGTACTTCCATCAAATGAGCAAGTACCTGTAGAAACGTACAATTTAAATGATAGAATTAAATGTTACATACTAGAAGTTAAGAAAACAACCAAGGGACCACAAATAATCCTTTCTAGATCTCATCCGGGTCTTGTAAAGAGACTATTTGAACTTGAGGTTCCAGAAATACAAACAGGTGTAGTAGAAATTAAGAACATATCAAGAGAGGCGGGCTCCAGAACAAAGCTTGCTGTATACTCTCATGATCAGAATGTTGATGCAGTTGGAGCTTGCGTAGGCCAAAGGGGTCAAAGAGTTCAGACTATAGTTGATGAGCTAAAGGGAGAAAAGATTGATATAATAGAGTGGAGTGAGGAACCAGCTTTACTTGTTTCTAGTGCACTCAGTCCAGCTAAGGTTATTGAAGTGCAAATTGAGAAGGAAACAGGAACCGCTCATGTAATAGTAAGCGATTCACAGTTATCCTTAGCAATAGGTAAAGAGGGTCAAAATGCTCGACTATCTGCAAAGCTTACTGGATGGAAAATTGACATAAAGAGTGAATCACAATCAAATAAATAAGGGGGGTGTAATCATATGCAGAAAATCAAAAAAATTCCCCTAAGGAAATGCTTGGGTTGCAATGAGATGAAACCCAAAAAGGAATTATTAAGAATTGTTAGGAGTCCTGAAGGCAAGGTTAGTATTGACAAAACAGGTAAGGCGGCAGGCAGAGGTTGCTATATCTGTCATAACATTGATTGTCTCGAAAAAGCAGTAAAAGCTAAACGGGTACAAAATGCTTTAGAGGTTCAAGTTGATACAGACTTATTTGAACAACTAAGGGGGCAATTGAGTAAAAGTGAATAAAATTTATTCTATGCTGGGTCTTGCATGCAAAGCGGGAAGACTTGTATCAGGAGAAGATATAGTACGAAATTCAATCAGGAAAAATAAAGTGAAATTAATGATAATATCTGAGAATGCATCAGAAAACACCAAGAAAAGATTCCTAAACGCTGCAGAGTTCTATAAGGTTCCTGTAGTTATTTGGGGTCAAAAGGAAGTATTAGGATCAAGTATTGGGAAAAGCGATAGGTCAGTAGTAGGCATATGTGATGAGGGCTTTAAGAAAAGTATAAGTTCACTTTTGTCAGACGTCGTTTCCAATCCGATAGAATATGTCGGGAAAAAATCAGGGGGTGAACCGAATGAATAAAATGAGAATATATGAACTAGCAAAAGAATTTAATACATCCAGCAAAGAACTTTTAAACAAGATAGAGCATCTTAATATAAATGCTAACAATCACATGAGTGCTTTGGAGACTGAAGAAGTAGAAAAAATAAGAAACTATTTTTACAAAGGTAGTAAGGTTATTGCTGAAGAAGCAAAAAAAGCGGCCTATATACAACATAAGCCTGCTACAAGTACTGTAAATAACCAGCAGAGACCTGTTGTTAACAACCAGAATCCTACTGTAAATAACCAGCAGAGACCTGTTGTTAACAACCAGAATCCTACTGTAAATAACCAACAGAAACCTACTTTTAACAACCAGAAGCCCATAGTAAATAATCAACAAAGACCTGCAACATCTAATCAGCAAAAACCTCAAGGGTTTAATAATCAAAGACCACAACCACAACCACAAACAAATAACAATGTACATTCTGAAGAACCTAAAAATGATCATGAAGTAGTGGCTAAAAACATAAAAGATGATGTAAAAAAGGTTGAACGTATAGGCAAGAAGCCTCAAAACTTTCAGGGCAAGCCACAAGGCAGATCCAATAATAACAGACCTTATAACAAATTTGGAAAAGGTGGCAGACATTATGGTGGAAATAATACTCCTCAACCGAAGAGAGAAGAGCCAGTAAATAAAAAACCGATTAAAGTTGGGGATACTGTATCTGTAAAAGATTTAGCAGAAAGAATGAGTAAGCCAGTAGCTGAGATAATTAAAAAGCTTCTTATGCTTGGTATCATGGCTACAATAAATCAAGAGCTGGATTTTGATACAGCTACTTTAATAGCTAATGACTTTGGCATACAGGTAGAGAAACTTATTGACAAAACAAGTGAAGAAGTGCTTTTAAAAGAAGAAGAGGATAGACCTGAGGATCTTAAGGCAAGACCACCTATAGTAACAATAATGGGACACGTTGATCATGGTAAGACTTCACTTTTGGATGCAATAAGAGAAACAAACGTTATAGCTACTGAAGCCGGCGGTATAACACAACACATAGGAGCTTATACTGTTAACATAGGAGGCAGGAAGATAGCATTCCTTGATACTCCTGGACACGAAGCTTTCACAGCTATGAGAGCCAGAGGTGCTGAGGTAACGGATATAGCTATATTAGTAGTTGCTGCTGATGACGGCGTAATGCCTCAAACAATTGAGGCTATAAATCATGCAAAGGCTGCAAATGTATCAATAATAGTAGCTATCAATAAAATAGATAAACCAGGAGCAAATCCAGAAAGAGTTAAGCAGGAGCTGACTGAATATGGACTTGTATCTGAAGACTGGGGCGGAGACACTATTATGGTGCCAGTATCTGCAAAGAAAAAAGAAGGTATAGACAACCTATTAGAAATGATAATTCTTGTAGCTGAGATACTTGAACTTAAGGCAAATCCAAACAAAAAGGCAAAAGGTACTGTTATAGAAGCAAAAATAGATAAGGGTAGAGGCCCAATTGCATCTATATTAATCCAAGAAGGTACTCTAAATATAGGAGATGCCTTCGTTGTAGGCAATACTAGCGGTAGAATAAGAGCTATGGTGGATGACAAGGGTAAGAGACTTAAAAAAGCGACTCCATCAACTCCTATTGAAATAATAGGTCTTTCTGAAGTACCAGATGCAGGTGACATATTTATTGTAATGGACGATGAGAAGGATGCAAGACAAATTGCTGAGAGACGTAAAGATAAGATAAAAGAATCTCAACAACATTCAGCGCAAATGATTTCACTAGATGATCTGTTTAACCAGATTCAAGAAGGAAAAATGAAGGAACTTGACGTTATTGTTAAAGCAGATGTTCAAGGCTCGGTTGAAGCTGTTAAACAATCATTGGTAAAGCTTAGCAACGATGAAGTTAAAGTAAGAACAATACATGGCGGTGTTGGTGCTATAACTGAGACTGACGTTATGCTTGCAGCAGCTTCAAATGCTATAATAATCGGTTTTAATGTAAGACCACAAGGCGCAGCAGCAGAGCTTGCTGAGAAAAATAAGGTTGATATAAGAATGTATCGTATAATCTACAAAGCGATAGAAGATATAGAGGCAGCTATGAAGGGCATGCTTGAGCCTGAGTATAAAGAAGTTATACAAGGACATGCCGAGGCAAGAACATTGTTTAAGGTTTCTAGTATAGGAACTATAGCTGGCTGTATGGTTACAGATGGCAAGATAACAAGAAATAGCTCAGTAAGATTGGTTAGAAACGGAATTGTTGTTCACGAAGGAAGCCTTGCATCCTTAAAGAGATTCAAGGATGATGCAAAGGAAGTAAATTCCGGTTATGAATGTGGTCTTAATTTGGAAAAATATAATGACATTCAAGAAGGTGACGTTATAGAAAGCTTTATAATTGAGGCTGTTCCAAGAAAATAATTAATAGGCTGGTGCATAGAGATGTCAAAACACAGACTAGACAGAATAAATGAAGAAGTAAAAAGAGAAGTCAGCAAAATAATTATGGCTGAACTTAAGGATCCTAGAATTTCAACTCTCTGCAGTGTAGTTGCAGCAGAGGTTACACCGGATTTTAAATACGCAAAGATATTTATCAGTGTTTTGGGTAATGAGGAAGAAAAAAAATCCACACTACAAGGTTTAAATAGTGCGGCAGGTTATGTACGTAAGGAGATTGGTGCTAGAATTAATCTTAGAATCAATCCTGAAGTACATTTTGAATTGGATCAATCCATAGAGCATGGCGCCAAAATACTGAATATATTGAGCGAGATTAATAAGAAAGATGAGGGCAATAAAGCTTGATATACGAACAAGTTATTAAAGCCATAAATGCTAGCTCAAGAATAATTGTTACCTCCCATATAAATCCTGATGGTGACAACATTGGTTCAGCTTTAGCACTTTGCCTAGCTCTAAAAAAACTAGGGAAAGAAGCAGTATTTGTCCTAGATGACAATGTACCTGAGCTATACAAGTTTCTAGAAGGAGCAAAGGAAGTGCAAAAGCCTGCTTCCTTTTTCAATCATGGTTTTGATCTGGTTATATCCATGGATTGTGGGGACTTTGAACGGTTAGGTAAAGTTCGCGATTTGACTGAAGGAATACAACTTATTAATATTGATCATCATATAAGCAATACAAACTTTGGTTTTATAAATCTTGTGGAATCAGATGCAGCTGCTACAGCTGAAATAACTTATAAGCTTATAAAATCAATGGGAATATTTATAGATAAGGATATCGCTCAGTGTATATATACAGGCATTGTGACTGATACTGGTCAATTTCAGTATACTAACACAACAGAAGAAACCCATGTCATAGCAGCAGAGCTGATTATTGCAGGGGTAAATCCTTCTGATATTTTCTTTAGGATTTATCAGAATAATCCTAAAGAAAAGGTATTGCTTATAAAAGAAGTATTGAAATCCTTGGATTTTCATTTCAATGATAAAGTATCCTGTATAACACTAAGCAAAGCACAGATTGATAATATTTCTAAGGATGAACTGGATACTGAAGGATTAGTAAACCTCGCTAGAGATATTGAATCCGTAGAAGTAGCTGTTTTCCTAAAAGAGAAGAAACCAAATGAAATAAAAGCAAGCTTGCGCTCAAAAAGTATAGTTGATGTAAGTGCAATTGCCAAAGTATTTGGTGGTGGAGGACATATAAGAGCCTCAGGCTGCGGACTTTCAGGTACACTTGAACAAGCTAAGGAAATAATTCTACTTGAAATAGAAAAGGCTCTTTTTAGGTAGAAATATTCTATCCTTTGCATTATAGAATAAGAAATTTAAGTGGTGAATTAGATGAATGGAATAATAAATGTACTTAAGCCACCGGGAATGACATCTCATGACGTGGTACACTTTATACGAAAAAAACTAAATATTAAAAAGGTTGGTCATACAGGTACTCTTGATCCAGAAGCAGCAGGAGTACTTCCTGTATGTCTAGGAAGAGCTACAAAGGCAGTACAGTATATTACTGACAAAAGGAAAAAATATAGAGCTATTGTCAAGTTCGGAATACATACAGAAACCTATGACAGATATGGTAAGATAGTTAAGGAACAACAAGTAAAAGAGATAGATATAGAAAAGCTAAAGTATGTTTTAGAAGATTTCAAAGGTAATATAACACAGCTTCCACCTATATATTCGGCTATAAAGGTTGATGGAAAGAAGCTTTATCAATATGCATTATCTGGTAAGGAAGTAGAGATAAAAGGAAGAGAAGTTAAAATCTATGCCATTGATATAATGGATTATAACGATATTGATGAGGTAGTGCTCGATATTGAATGTTCCAAGGGTACTTATATAAGGTCAATATGCCATGATATAGGTCAGAAGATGGGCTGTGGAGCTTGTATGTGGCAGCTTATTAGAACTGAATCTACACCCTTTTGTATTGAAGAAGCTTATACTCTAGAAGAAATTGAGAGAGCTTCCGTTACGAATACCATTGACAATATACTAATACATACTGATATAATATTTAAGGAGCTTCCTTCTGTAGAATTAAAACCTACAGCAAAAAATGCCGCATTAAATGGAAGTCCTATATATGGCAAAGGTACATTACAAGATATTGAGTTAATAGACGAAGAAACAAATATTACTATTTATTGTGACGATGAATTTTTAGGTATTGGAGTTATCAAATATAGTAGTGAAGATAATAGAAAATACATTAAAATAGAAAAAATGTTTGTATAATATATGAGGGTGGTTATGTGAGGATTTTTAATACTTATGAGCAAACAGAAAAGCATAAACCTTACTGTATAGCATTAGGCAGCTTTGATGGGATACACATAGGGCATCAAAAACTTATAGAAATATTAAAATACAATGCGAATTTGTTTGATTGCAAAAGCATGATATACACATTTGAAGTGCATCCTAGGAAAATTTTAAAACCGGATAAGTTATTATACATGATTACAAACAATAGCCAAAAATCAGATATAATGGCTGAAATGGGTGTTGATATAGTTTTCTTAGAAAATTTTAAAAAGATTATGAATTTAAGTGCAGAACAGTTTTTCCATGACATAATAATAGAAAAGTTTAATGCAAAGTGTTTGATAGTAGGCTATAATTTTAAATTTGGTAAAAATAACGAAGGTGATGCTGCAACATTAACTGAGCTTGGTGCAAAATATGGAGTAATGATAGAGGTAGTTGCACCAGTTGTTGTAAATGATGATGTTGTATCTAGCACCTTAATAAGACATAATATACAAGATGAATTTGTAGATGATGTATATAAATATTTGGGCAGAACTTATTCTATACAGGGAAAAGTAGTTCATGGAAAGAAGAATGGAAAAGCCATGGGAATTAGAACAGCAAATATAGAAGCAGGTACTGAGACAATTATACCTCTTAAAGGAGTTTATATTAGTGATACTAAGATAGACAATAATATATATAAAAGCGTTACAAACATTGGAGTAAATCCTACCTTCAAAGGAAGCAAGCTGAGCATAGAAACACATATCTTAGACTTTGAAGGAGATTTATATGATAAGGATATAGAGGTATATTTTATTAAGCGCCTAAGAGATGAAGTTTTATTTGAAAATATAGAGAATTTAAAAAAACAGATTAATAGTGATATAGAAACAAGAATCCGATATAAGAGTATGTTATAATTATCCTTTACATATATAATTATATATGTTAAAATTATTTTTGGTTGTAATACTATTTGCTCAGTATATCGACTCACCAACGATACGCTTGGCTTATGGTGAATAAAATAGGAGGTGAAAATATGTTAACAAAAGATCAAAAGGAAAATATCATAAAGCAATATGGTATGAAGGAAGGAGATACAGGTTCTCCAGAAGTTCAAATCGCATTGCTTACAGCTAGAATCAACTATCTAAACGATCATTTAAAGACTAACAAGAAAGATCATCACTCAAGAAGAGGTCTACTAATGATGGTTGGTCAAAGAAGAGGCTTAGAAAATTATCTTAAGGATAAAGATATCGAGAGATATCGTATTGTAATGGATAAACTTGGCTTAAGGGTAAAGAAATAACTGGAGCGGGAATCATCCCGCTCTTTATTTTTAATACTTGTCATACCACTTATTTCCAAATTTACACATTAAAAAATATGTTTAGACAAAAATCTACTTAATTACTTATTTATGAGCATACTAAGATTTTTTTGTGTATAAGAAGGAAATAATAAAAAGTAAATAGAAACATGTTAATTAGAAGGGAGGTATATGATGGAAAGATTTAAATTAGAACTAGCAGGTAGAACACTTAGTATTGAAACAGGACGTATTGCTCAGCTTGCTGACGGTGCAGTATTCGTACAATACGGAGAAACCAGTGTTTTGGTTACTGCATGCTCTTCAAATCAGCCAAAGGAAGGAATCGACTTTTTCCCATTGAGCTGCGATTATGAGGAAAGATTATATGCTGTAGGTAAGATACCAGGAGGATTTATCAAAAGAGAAGGAAGACCAACAGAAAAAGCGATATTATCCTCAAGACTTATAGATAGACCTATTAGACCACTTTTTCCTAAGGGGTACAGAAATGACGTACAAGTAGTTGCTACTATCATGTCTGTTGATCAAGACAATTCACCAGAAATTGTAGCTATGATAGGTTCTTCAGCAGCACTTTCTATTTCATCAATTCCATTTAAGGGACCTACAGGTTCTGTACTAGTTGGTTTAGTTGATGATGAATTTGTATTAAACCCAAATGTGGCACAAAGAGAAAAAAGTAAGCTTCACCTAGTTGTATCCGGCACAAAGGATGCAGTGATGATGGTAGAGGCCGGTGCACAAGAAGTACCTGAAAAGGTTATGCTGGAAGCAATTATGTTTGCTCATGACAACATCAAAAAGATTGTTGCATTTATAGAGGAGATAGTTGCAAAGGTTGGTAAACCTAAGAAAGAGGTAAAGCTGTTTGTAGCTGATCCTGAAATTAACAATGCAGTAAGAGAATTTGCTACAGAAAAGCTTTTAACAGCGATTAGAACAGTTGAAAAACAAGAAAGACAGGCTAATATTGATGCAGTAAAGGAAGAGGCATTAAACCACTTTGCAGAAATTTATCCAGAAAACCTTAAGAGTGTTGATGAGGTATTGTATAACATTGTTAAGGAACAGGTTAGACATCTAATAACTGTTGAAGGTATAAGACCTGACGATAGAAAAACAGATGAAATCAGACCAATTTCTTGTGAGGTATCAGTACTTCCTAGAGTGCACGGTACAGGACTTTTCACTAGAGGACAAACACAAGTTATGACAATAGCAACACTTGGAGCACTTGGCGACATTCAGATATTGGATGGTCTTAGTGAAGAAGAAGTGACTAAGCGTTATATGCATCACTACAACTTCCCACCATACAGTGTCGGAGAAACACGATTTATGAGAGGCCCAGGCAGAAGAGAAATAGGACACGGTGCACTTGCAGAAAGAGCATTGGAACCTATGATACCTTCAGAAGAAGAATTCCCATATACAATTAGACTTGTATCTGAGGTTGTTGCTTCAAATGGTTCTACATCACAAGCCAGCGTATGCGGCAGTACATTAGCATTACTTGATGCTGGAGTACCTATAAAGGCTCCTGTAGCAGGTGTGGCGATGGGACTTATGAAGGAAAATGAAAATGTAGCAATACTTACAGATATACAAGGCATGGAAGACTTCTTAGGAGATATGGACTTTAAGGTAGCAGGTACTTCTGTTGGCATTACAGCAATCCAAATGGATATAAAAATTGCAGGCATAGACAGACCTATACTTGAGAAAGCTTTAGAGCAAGCTAGAATAGGAAGACTGTTTATACTAGATAAAATGAATGCTGTAATAAGTAAGCCTAGAACAGAGCTTTCACAATATGCTCCAAAGATTCTTACTACAAGGATAGATCCTGACAAGATAAGAGATGTTATAGGCCCAGGTGGTAAGATGATAAACAAGATAATAGCTGAGACAAACGTAAAGATAGATATAAATGAAGATGGACGCGTATTTATTGCAGCTATTAACAAGGCTGACGGAGAAAAGGCTATTAAGATTATTGAGAACCTGACAAAGGAAGTTAAAGAAGGCGAGATTTATCTTGGAAAAGTTGTAAGGATAATGACATTTGGTGCCTTTGTTGAAATACTTCCAGGTAAGGATGGCTTGGTACATATATCAAAGCTTGATAATAAGAGAGTAGAAAAGGTAGAAGATGTAGTTAACATAGGTGATGAAATACTTGTAAAGGTCACTGAAGTCGATAAGCAAGGTCGTATAAACCTTTCTAGAAAAGATGCTATGATAGATGAAACAAAAGAAAATACAACTGAAGAAAATAAATAAAAACATAAACCTAAGGTTTATGTTTTTCCCTTTTCTATTTAAAATTAAAGCAGAAGTGTAAAACTTCTGCATATTTATTATACAAATGAAAATCTAAAGTCTTTTATATATTGACATAACAAGGATTAGGTAATACAATATATGTACTACTTATTTAATAATAGTATAATGAGCATAATAATTCATAATATATGATAGCACAACATTAATATGTAGTCAAGATAGAAAAGGGGGAAATACTATGAAGTTGAATGAAAAAGAGTGGGTTATTGAAGCCTCCAAACTTGAAGAAATATGTGATATAATAACTACTCTTATAAAGAATAAGAGAATAAGCTTAGAAGAATATAAGGAAGATGTAATAGAAATACGACGAAGCATGTGGGATAACACTGCTCATGTATTGTCAGGAGAATTTGATGAATCGGTAGAGATACTGCAATATATAAATCTTATGAAACAAGAAGAAAAAAATCATCAGCATACAAGTGAGCAAGTCAAGAAATTAGAAAGAATGTTAGAATCACCATATTTTGCACGTATAGATTTTATATATGATGAATGTGAAGATAAAGAAAAAATTTATATTGGGATGTCTACACTAATAGACAATGATACTATGGATATTTTAATATATGACTGGCGTGCTCCAATATCTAGTATGTATTATGAATATGAGCTGGGAGACGCTTCTTTTAACGCTGATAATAATTCTATAACAGGTAAGATAGAGCTTAAACGTCAGTACAAAATATTAAAGTCAAAGCTTCTTTTGATGTTTGACAGCAGTATCAAAATAGATGACGAAATACTGCAAGAGATACTTAGTAAAAATGCCGATGATAAGATGAAAAACATAGTTATAAGCATTCAAAAGGAACAAAATAAAATAATCAGAGACGAAAATACAAGAGTACTTATTGTTCAAGGGGCTGCCGGAAGTGGCAAAACCTCTATCGCTTTACATAGAATTGCATATTTATTATACAGACAGAAGGATGAGGGCTTAAAGTCCAAGAATGTCGCTATATTTTCACCAAATCAAATATTTAATGATTATATATCTGATGTATTGCCAGAGCTGGGAGAAGAAAATGTACATCAAACTACATTCTTTGAATATGCAAGAAGCTGTATAAATCAGGAAATTCAAATTGAGAATGTTAATGATCAAATGGAATATATGCTTTCACAAAGCAAGGATACTAAGCAGTATAGGCTTAGAAAAGCTAGTATTAGATATAAGTCTTCTATAGAATATTTAGATATTTTGGATGAATATCTGACATTTTTAAATGAGAATTATAATGGATTTGTTGATATAAGGTTCAATAAGAATTTGGTGATTACTAAACAAGAATTGGAAAAGTTATACAACAAAGATTATAAAAGTTATGCTCCAATTAAAAGATTTCAAAAAATTAGAGATAGAATATTTTATTTATTAAAGCCTCATACAATCTCAAGGTTAAAAGAAATAACAAAAGAGGTTGAGGATGGAGACGAGATAGAATTTAATATACATCAGGTAAGCCGTGCAAGGCTTTCTATTGAGTTAAAAGAGCTACACATTAAGGTGGAAGCTATGACTGAGATAGACACCTATAAGTTATTTATAAGATTATTTGAAGATAAGGCACTATTGAAAGTTTTGTCTAAGAATGTTTTAGAAGATAAAAAAGAATTGTTTGATTATACTTTGGGATATTTGAAAATGGGTAAGATGCATTATGAAGACCTTGCGCCATATATATATTTCAAGGGGATGCTAGAAGGTAGCTTGTATATAGCAGATATAAGACATGTAGTAATAGACGAAGCTCAGGATTATTCTTATATACAGTATCAAATAATAAAAAGATTATTCAAATATGCTTCCTTCACTATATTAGGAGATGTAAATCAAGCAATTTATACTTATATGGATACTGCTGACTACAAAAAAGTTAATGAGATATTTTCTGATTTTGGCTCAAGTGTTATGACTTTAACCAAAAGCTATCGTTCCACAAGAGAAATTTGGGAGCTTTCTGAGACGATTCTGACTAGTAGTAATGAGCAACAGCCAATATATAGACGTGGAGATAAGCCTAAGCTTGTTAATGTAAGAATTAAGGATAACATGCATAAATATACTGTAGAGAAGCTTAAGGAAATGTTAGAGCAGGGTATGAAATCTATAGCCGTAATATGTAAAACTGCAAAGGAATGTGAAGAGGTTTATAGGAAAATCAAAGTAGATATTAAACTTGTAAACTTGATTACATCTGAAAGCTCACATTTAGCAGCAGGTATATGTATAATTCCATGCTACTTATCAAAAGGACTAGAATTTGATGGAGTAATTATATTTGATGCAAGCAGGGATTGCTATGATAGCGAGGAACATAGAAAACTGATGTACACTATGTGTACTAGAGCACTGCATAAGCTTTGTATAGTTTATTCTGGAGAGCTTACAGCATTGCTGAAAACTGTTAGCAAGGAACAGGTAGAATGTATTAATTATTAATTCTGTCAGTATTTTGCTGTTACCTATTGAATATGAATTATAAATTGGAATATATGAAATTCATATTTTGGAGTGGTAAAAGGGAAGATAAGATTAGTATGTTAAGCACAAATACTATTAACTAATATGACCATATATAAAGTAGAGATTCTGATAAAATAGGATAAAATTGGTGATGCCTTAAATACAAAGGTTTTGCTGGTTTGATTCTATTTTTTTATTTTAATACTAATTAAAAATAAGTAACAAGTAGAGAAGTGAATATCCAAAAAAATTTATGCATTAGTAATCAGATACAAAAATTTAAAAATCGTAGAGAAATTATATAGGTTAAAGCGACATAAAATGTGGGTTTTTGTAGATTTATGGCTTGTAAGTTCCCCAAAAGTGTGTTATAACAAAAATGACATTACTTTTGAGTATTCTGATAGCCATAGGAAAGCATCTATATGGGATTATATTATTCTCAGCCTTTTTAACTAGTACCGCACCTTGAGAATTTTAATAACAAGTATAGAACAAAAACTCTCTTATTCTTTATCATTATTTATATGATAAAAAGGTAATTTATAATTAATTTTTGGAAGAAATACAGTTGTGAAATTAGAAAAATGTTATGAAAAAAAATAAAAATTTATATCTTATTAGGAGGTAAAACATGGTGGACAATACTAAGAAAATTATAGAACTTTTAGTGGATATTTTGGGTATTGAGGAAGAAAGTATTACATTAGACTCACATTTGGTTTATGATTTAGGTGCAGAATCCATTGATTTTATTGATATTTGTTTTCAGTTTGAAAAAGTATTTCATATTAAAAAGGTTTTATTATCAGATATATATCCTGATGAATTAGTAGGATTAAGTTACAGTGAAGAAAATCTAAATAAAGTATTGTGTGCTTTTCCTTATTTGAAAAAAAATATGGCTGAAATTATGAAAAGTGAAGAAAACTTTGAGCCAATGAGAACAGTTAGATGTCTTGTTGATTTTATACAATGGAGATTGGAGAATGCAGATTAAACAGGAAGTTGTTGTAACGGGAATTGGACTAATTTCTCCGTTAGGAGCACATATAACAACACTTTGGAAAGCTATATTACAAGGTGATAATGGTATAAATTATATTAATGATGAGTACCGATATCTAAATAAGTTTAAATTGAACATAGCTGGGATTGCTTCAAAATTTGACTTCTATCAATTTGAGAAGTTATCAAAAAAAAATCAAAGCAAGCTGGAAAAAATGGATAAACAAGCACAAATGCTGATATATTCTGCTTTGTCTGCGATTGAAGATGCTAAATTAGAAATTGATAAATCTTTAATTGGTGCAATTATTGGATGCGGAATCAATAACTCTGATCGATATAATGATATATCATATGAGGAAAGAAAACCTACTTGGTTTTTTGATACTTATCCCAATATGCTAATAGGACATATGTTTAAATTGTTATCTATTAAGGGTTATGGGACAACAATTGTAAATGCTTGTTGCGGAAGTATGCAAGCAATTGGAGAGGCATATAAAAAAATACAAAGTGGAGCTGAACAGATCATGTTGGCTGGAGGTACTGATGATAAGATCAATCAGTTATGTACAACAAGCTTTAGAAGACTTAACATGCTTTCAGATTCAAGAGACCCAGAATCAGCAATGTGCCCTTTTGATAAGGATAGAAACGGATTTGTTATGGGACAAGGCGCTTGTATTTTAGTATTAGAAAGTTTGAGCAGTGCTTTAGCACGCGGAGCGGAAATTTATGGCAAGATTGTTGGTTATGGTACGTATGTAGATGCAACAAGCATATCAGATGCATCCATGGATGGAAAAAAATGCGCAATGGAGAAGGCTATAGTAGATGCGCAGATTGATTATAAGCAAATTGATTATATTAATGCTCATGGAACATCAACTATTTCTAATGATAAGGAGGAGAGTGCAGCAATAAAGAGCGTATTTAAGGAAGAAGCTAAAAAAATTCCGATTAGCAGCACAAAATCCTTTATTGGTCATACATTTGCATCTTGCGGTGCTATACAAAGTGCGATATGTTTACAAAGCTTGAAGAAACAAATAGTACATAAAAATAGAAATTTTGTAGTAGGAGATCAAGATTGTGATTTGAACTATCTGACTAAAAATCTTTCTTGTACTGACTTAAACTATGTCATTACAAATACAAGTGCAATTGGGGGAAGTAATGCATCTTTATTATTTCAACGACAGGATAGTTGAGGAGAAATATATGAAAAAAGTTTTGATAAGTGGAATTGGACTAATTAGTGTATTAGGTCAGACAATTATGGAACATAAAGATAGTTTAAAAATGGGTAAGAAAGCATTAAAAAGTAGAGCAGATGGTAGCTTTGATCAACTAGTAAATCATGTGTCAGTAGACAATCCTAAAGCGTACATAAAGAATAAAAAAGCAATGAGATTCTATGGATTAGATACAATCCTTGGATGTGTCGCTACTTCGCTAGCATTAAAAGATGCAGAGATTGAGAGTGAAATGCTAGAACAAATGGGTCATGAAGTAGGCTTAATTTTAGGAGGAAGTTATATTCCTTCACAACTTGATATAGGTTTAACACTTAATAATTGCCTAACAAATGAAAATGAGATAGATTATAAACTATTAGGCGAGAGGGGAATGCGAGAATTACCTCCTCTTTGGATGTTAAGCAGACTTCCAAATACTACAGCTGGACAAATCTCAATAGAAAATGGGATTAGTGGTATTAATTTTACTATTGTCAATGGGATGAATAGCGGAATTGTTTCAATCGGTGAAGCCTTTCATGCAATTAGACAAAACCGCGCTACTAAAGTTGTATGTGGTGGTGTCGATGTCAGAATTCATCCAGAATATTTAAATGAATTGATGCAAAAAAAAATGGTGGCAAATGGAGCAGAAGAATCAATACCATTTGGTGTTAATAGTAAAGGATATACTTTTTCAGAAGGTGCATGTATTTTAATTTTAGAAAATAAAGATGAAAATGCAAAGTTAGATAATTTATATTATGCAGAAGTGATAGGATATTGTAATCAATATGTTCCAAACTTATACTCTGTTAAAGAAGATGAACTTACTAATTACTTTATACAATGCATGGAAACAGCTATTTTGGATGCAAATATTGCAGAGAAGGACGTTGATTTTATTCAAGCTAGTGCATGTGGATATGGCATACTTGACTCAGCAGAAGCTAGAGCGATTCGTGAGATATTTACAAATAGCGTATTAGTAACCTCATCTCAAAATTATCTAGGGTATACTAGGGCGGCTTCAGGCGCATTTTCTACAGCTATAGCATGTCTTACTTTACAGGAAGGGTGTGTTTATCCAATTTTATCGCAAGATGAGCTTTATTTTGAGAAGGATATTACATATGTAAAGGAAAAACCTGTGAATCGAGATGTAAATATATGTATCGTTAACGCATTTAGTTATCTTGGCGAATTATGCACATTAGTTTTAAGAAAGAGTTGAGAATATGAAAAGAGTTGTTATTACAGGAATGGGTGCAGTTACCCCATATGGTTTTGGTGTGAATACTTTTTGGAATTCTTTGCTTGCTGGAAAAAATGCAATTGGTCCTATAAAGAATTTATTGCTTTATGGTGATATTGTTAAGATTGGTACTTGTCTACCAAACTATGTAGAACATGAGTTTAAAAAGGAAAAATATCCCTTGATACCAGCAAGGGAAGATGAAAAGTGTTTTTTTCAAGCGGTTACTGAAGCAGTAAATCAAGCAAAATTATATGATTTTTTTCAAGATGGCACAGAAAATATTATGGTGTCTATTGCTGATCGAAAGCCAAGTCTTATATCTTATATTGATAAGATGGTGCCTATATTTTTAAAAGTACAAAATTCAAAACATCAGGAAAATATGTATTTTAGCGAATTAGTTAATAATTTTAAAGTGCATAGTGAAAATGACATGGAGAGTATTAATCATTATGTATCTAGAAGCTACGCTATAAGAGGACCACAACTCAGTATTGCAACAGCGTGCGCATCAGGTAATAATGCAATTGGTGAAAGTTTTTTAAAGATAATGAATGGAATGATAAAGGTAGCTATAACTGGTGGTGCTTATAGCTTGGACTTGAATAGTATGATTGGATTTAGTAGACTTGGAGCCCTAACTACAAATACTGATTATGACTGCGCGTGCAGACCATTTGATAAAAATAGAGATGGTTTTGTTATGGGTTCTGGGTGTGGAATTTTAGTATTAGAAGAACTTGAACATGCGAAACATAGAGGGGCTAATATTTTAGGCGAAATATGTGGATATGCTACTAATTCGGATGCGTTTCGTGCCACTGATTCAGACCCTTTAGCTAAAGGATCTACTCGGGTAATAGAAGAGTGTATTAAGATGGCTGAAATATCAAAAGATCAAATTGGATACATCAATGCTCATGGTACATCAACCAAAATGAACGACTTTATGGAAACGGTTGCTGTGAAAAATGTATTTGGTGAACGAGCATATCAAATTCCAATTTCATCTACAAAGTCGATGATTGGGCATTCTATTATGGCAGCAGCTGCACTAGAAGGCATTGTTTGTATAAAGAGCATAATGGAAGAAAAAATACATGGAACGAGAAATTTGAAAGAACGAGATGATGATTTAGATTTGGATTATGTAGCTGAACGGATGCGTCAAGTAGACATAAATTATGCTCTTTCTAATAGCTTTGGCTTTGGTGGTCAAAATTCTTCTATTATATATAAAAGGTATGAATAAATAGTTAGGGGGAGATAAGAATGCAAATTTACTCTCGTTATCCACATTTTTATGAGAGCATTTTAGATCAGACACAAGATCATCATGCTATGGATTTACACGTTTGTATAGATACAAAAAAGCAAACTTATTTAATGGAGCATGTTTTTGGTGAGAATTGCTTTGTACCTGCCACTATGATTATAGAGTTGCTCTTTGAAGCTTCATTTTATTTTTGTGAGTATGAACTAAAAACTGATATGGAAGAAATGAAACCATATAAATTACATGATTTATCTATTATGCGTGGGCTAACATTATCACCTGGTAAAAAAATGGATTTACATATTAAAGTTATATATAAGGGTATGATAGATGATATTTATGAAATGGAATTGTTGATTTACTCTAATCGTTTTAATAGAGCCGGAGAGATTCTTGGCATTAGAAATAATGTAACTGCAAAGGTTTTTCTTAAAAAAGGACAATGTATCAATGTTTTAATGAATCTCCCACAATTTGAAGAGGATGTGTTTCATTTACCAGTAAACGAGATGTACAAAATACTTTTTCCGTCACTTGGATATCATTTTCAAACTTGTCAGAGTACATTTCTATTTGATAGAAGAAGGAGATTTTGCATTGGGGAATTTGATATTAAAAATAAGGAAGCTTCTTGTATTGAACGAATAGAATCCACTTTTATAACTTCACCAATAGGAAACGATGCCTGTCTTCAGATTGCAGTCTTGTTTTCTAGAATGATCAACTTAATCGGTAGATTACCAATTGGTGGAGAAGAAATCGAAATTATTCGTAAAATTCCTATGGATGGTAAGGTTAAAGTGCTAGTAGAATGTTTAGAAATAAATGATGATATGCACTGTAATATTACATCATATGATGATGATGGTGTGTATGTCCGAATGAAGAATTTTATAGTCCGTAAGTCGCCATATCATAAGAGTATGCAACGTGAAAAGCTAGATCAATGGATGGATCAATATAAAGTATTATAGTACAAATAACTTGTAGAAAGGATAGGCGAAAACCTAGATTTTAAAAATGGAAAAAATGACCACATTTGTATTCGTTGGAAATGAAGTCTCAGATATAAATCAAAAGTTAATTTCAATAAAAAAAGATTCCTATCTATTCCTGCTAGATAAAGAATTAAGAGGAAAGGTGCAGACTGAAGAGCGGACAGATATCTTATTTTTTGATACAGATAATGAAAGTTCATTTAAAAGCCTAATTGAATCGTTACCTCATCTTGGCAATTTAGTACTCTTAACGTCGATATCAAGTATGCAGCTTAACGTGGGTATAATGGAGGAGTGTAAGAAAGTCCTCACAAAATTATTTATTATAACAAAGAGTTTTTATCTATTGGCAATGCATACAAAAGATTTAAGAATATGGTATTTATCCTGCAGTACTTCTAATATTGAAGAGGCAATGGTTATTAATGCAATAAAGTGTCTCAATGAGGGAATTGTAGCAATGTCAATGGTGTTAGGAAACGAATTAACAAAGAAGAAAATTATTGTCAATAGTATTGAGTGTACCAAACAATATGATTCAGATAAATTAGAACGCTTCTTAGCACATATATCAGGAAAACCTCTTTATCTGAATCTACAGTGTATTAAATTATAACTAGTATGCAGAACAGTAAGGAGAAGATTATGAAAAAAAAGAATGCATTAGTAACAGGTGCTACTGGAGGAATTGGAAGAGAGTTCTGCAAGATGTTGGTTAACAATGGATACTTTTTATATATTAACGCACGGAGTTCGGAAGCTGTAGCTGAATTAATGCTAGAGATTAAGAAACTAGGTGGGGACTGTGAGTCGATTATATTTGATATAAGAGATATAGAATCAGCAACAAAGAAGATAGATAGTATCACTCAAATTGATGTATTAATTAATAATGCAGGAATTTTGAGAGATAATTTAATTTATAATATTCCACTAGAGGACTGGATGGATGTTATTAATACGAATTTTTATTCTGTTGATTCTTTATATAGGGCGTTAGAATATAAATTAAGCGATAATGCAGTCATCATAAATATGTGCAGTATTTCTGGGGTTATTCCTAGAAATGGACAGCTTGCCTATGCGGTATCTAAGAGAATGTTAATACAATGGACACAAAACATGGCTTCAATAGAAAATCAAAAGAAGTATTTTGCAATATCTCCAGGACCCGTAGATACGAGATTAATACAAAAAACAGCATGGTATAATGATAAAAATGCTTTAGATCGTATACCATTAGGAAGATATGCTAAACCAGAGGAAATTGCGGAATTCGTAGAGCATATTATAAAAGATGTATTTTTATTTCAAAGTGGAAGTAACTTGATTTTAGATGGAGGATTCACTCAGACTATGAAAAATAAATTATAAGAGGTAAATATGAAATATATAGAAAAAGTTATTGAAACAAAAGAACGAACAATTGCATATTATATAAGCGGAAATGCAAAGGCTAAAGTTTGCATTTTTTTACTAAATGGGTTTGCAGGTCCAGGACCTCAATTTTGGATTAATCAATTTCGATATGAGTATTTTGTTAATAACTATAAAGTAATTTCAATGGATTACTTTGGAAGCGGAAAGTCTATTGAAAAAATAGAGAATGAATATGAATTATCTGATATGTTAAAATCTATAAAGTTAATCATGGATGCTGAAAAATGCACAGGTAGTCATTTGGTAGGACTATCCTTTGGTTGTGTAGTAGCTATGGAATTTGCTTATTATTATCCTGATTATGTAAAAAGCATGGTTCTGTTTAGCCCTTCCTTTAGAGTATCTGTTTTTTATGAGCGTGTACTATTCGCTGCACGAGAAATGTTAATGAGAGGTTCTAAAATAGAAGATGTTTTTTGGCTATTAATCCCTTGGCCATTCTCTGATGAGGAATATAATATGATAAAGAACAATGAAAAAGACCAAATTGATGTGTTTTCGCAATATAATACTAGGGAGGCTTTAATAAAGATTATTGGTATGATAATAAATCTAAATTTGAAGCCAATTGTGGAAAAATTAGAAGTTCCAACCCTACTTGTAGCTGGTAAACATGATAGGATTTCACCAGTAAACAATCAGATAGAATTAGATAGTTATCTTCCTAATAGTACATTGTTAATACTTGAAGACAGCGGTCATGTAATAGGATTTTTCGATACAAAAATTTTAAATACTATGATTAGAGAACATATTGCTCATATAGATTTTCAAAATAATTAGGGGGTATAGCATGAATAATGATATATATACAAAATACAATATTTATAAAAAAATGACCTATTGCGATTACTTTAATGTAAAAACTAGAGGTCTTTCTAGAGAGATAGAGAATTTAAAACAATGTGATGAATATTGTACATTTACTTCAAATGAAAGTAGTGAATTTGAAGGAAAGATGCTAGAAAAAATCAATCTATATCCAGATAATAGAAATGTTTTGTATGTACATATTCCATTTTGCGCAACACGCTGCGAGTTCTGTCCCTACTACGTTGAGCAATATAATAGAAACAAAAGTGCAGAATATTTAGATACATTAATACTTGAGATTGATCGTATAAAAGACACTCCTTATGCAAAATCCACAGTTTTTCAATGTCTCTATTTTGGTGGTGGAACCCCTTCTGTTTTATCAGTTGATGAAATTAAAAGATTAGTTAATAAGATTTTTGCTAGCTTTCAATTTGTGGAAGGTGGAGAATTTACTTTTGAGTCAAATGCTGCAACATTGACAGAAGAAAAGATCATTGCATTAAAAGAGTGTGGTATGAATCGTGTTAGTCTAGGAATTCAAACATTTAATGATCGCCTGTTGAAGGAAATGAATTGTGCTCATAATAAAAATTTAGCTCGAAAAGTGGTTAAAGATTTACTAAAACATGGAATGATTGTAAATGTGGATTTGATTTTTGGACTTATAAATCAGAGTGAAGAGGAATTATTAGAAGATATTAATGAAATAGCAAAATTTGATAGTTTAGATCATATTACATACTTCCCATTAAGAATCATGTCAAATACAAGCTTGGAAAAATTGCTTTATAATAGTGAGGCATTGAGAATTTCTGAGCATTTTGATAAGCTACTTCGTTTAGATAAGCTAGTTGAGCAAAACATGTCTAGGTTAGGGTTTAAACGTGAACTAGCTTCTGTTTTCTATCATAGTAAGAAATCAGAGGAGCATAAATATTTGTCTACAGGAACTAGAGTATTAGGAGTTGGAGCAGGTGCTGGAACACTAATCGATTATGGAGAATATCGTAACCATGATAATATAGATAACTATATTGCAGCTATTAAAAATGGAGATTATGGAAGTGCAGCAACTGGACCTTTAACTTTGGAACAATGCTATGAAAGATACATACTTTTCAGCATTATATATCTGAATAGATCATTAGAAAATATTAAAGAAATCATAACTTATAACTTTGAAGAATATTATAATATACCAATTGAAAACCGGTATGAAAAAGTAGTTTCGGATATTGTTGAATTGAAGTTTGCTAAAGTAGATGAAGATGGGAAAATATTATTTACCAATCGTATGTGGCATGTACTAGGACAAGTAAAAATAGGCATGCCAAGTATTATATAATCTATATAGAACACACAAATTAAAATACAAGAAAATATATGATCTATTTTCTTGTATTTTATCTAAATCAATGAAATTTGTGCATTCTATAAACGGCGGAATATATATCGTACTATTTTATAAATGTAAATTGTTTAGTGCGATATATAATTGCTAAATATTCAGTTTTTATATAATAAAATCAAATTATCATAGGAGGCTGTATTTTATAGCAAAAAATCATTGTCATGAATGCAAAGGGACTAACCACTCGTTAAATTACAGATAAATAGCAAGAACGTTATCCCAATGTCATGAAGAGCTGAGACACCCTTTTCTGAAGGGTGTACTTGACATGCCATGAATTTGTTATTATAAGTTAGGTGTTTATTCTTTCTGCTATTTGTGTTATAGTTTTCTTGATTCATGGATACTTCTATAAATGTTTGGCTTCGTCACTTTTTTATACCTTTCAGCACTTAATTGTACAACTTATCTTGAAATTTGTATCGTTAAATTTACCACATATTCAAGATAATTATTACAGTCTACACAAAATTTAACAAAACCATATTTTCTCATCTTCTATCAGTATTTTGCTGTTACTTATTGAATATAAATTATTAAGAGAATATATTAATAATTCGTATTTTGGAGGGGTAATAGTGAAGATAAGATTATTTATTTTAAACAAGAAAAAACTTTTGTTAATTCTCGTATTAGTACTTATAATAGTTTCTTTTTTGATTTCACTTAGAGAAATTAGCATAAATATTATGAATTATTATGACCCTATATATAGCGGTGATGCTGATGATAAGGAAGTAGCATTTGCCTGTAATGTAGTGTGGGGAAATGAGTATTTGCCTGAAATTCTTAGGATTTTAAAAGAAAATAATATAAAAATCACCTTTTTTATAGGTGGCGACTGGGCAGAAAAGTATCCTGATGAATTAAAAACTATATATAGTGCAGGTCATGAGCTGGGTAATCATGGACAGAACCATAAAAAACAATCTCAGCTTAACATAGAACAGAATAAACAGGAAATACTAAAAGCAGAAGAAGCTATAAAAAATGCTACAGGAGTAAAAACATTATTATTTGCTCCACCTTACGGAGATGTGAATGATACTGTATCAGACAGCGCAGAAGCATTAGGCTATAAGGTTATTATGTGGAGCATTGATACAATTGATTGGAATACTAAGGATTATAACAAGATATTAGAAAGAGTAGAGAAAAAGCAGCATAATGGTGCTATTATTTTGATGCATCCTACAGAGGTAACTATAAAAGCTCTTCCTGATATGATAAAAAGCCTTATGGCGAAGGGTTATGAGATTGTTGATGTAAGTGAAGTATTGGAATAAAAATTAATTGTAAATACAAATTTTTTCATTTATAATTTAGTTTACAGCATATATAAAAATAAACTTTCTGTAATTTATATACTTTTGGAGGTATTTAATGTATAAAAAGCATCAAATGAAAAATAAAATAAGAATAGTAACAGAAGAAATTCCCTATGTAAATTCTGTATCAGTAGGTATTTGGGTTAATGCAGGGTCAAGAAATGAAGAAGATATCAATAATGGAGTTTCACATTTTATAGAACATATGTTATTTAAAGGTACGAAAAAGAGAACAGCTAAAGAAATTGCAAATAGCATAGATAAAATAGGCGGACAGCTAAATGCTTTCACTTCAAAGGAAAGTACATGCTTTTATGCTAAAGTGCTAGATAGTCACTTTGATATTGCGTTGGATGTGTTGGCAGATATGTTCCTTCATTCAAACTTCGCAAAAGAAGAGATTGAAAAGGAAAAAGGTGTTATTATGGAGGAAATCAATATGTATGAGGACTCACCAGAGGATCTTGTACATGATTTATTTTCTCAAGGGGTATGGTCAGACAATTCTCTAGGAATGTCAATTCTAGGTACTGAAGAGTCTTTAAATATACTAGATAGAGAAAGAATAACTGACTATTTTTATAAAAATTACATACCAGAGAATATTGTTATTTCTGTAGTTGGAAATATAAAGCATGATATTATTATTAATAAAGTAGAAAAATATTTTGGCGATTTAACTGGAACTAAAAATAGATCTTCAAATATAGAAGTACCAGTTTTTTCACCAATAAAAACCACTAGAAACAAAGATACAGAACAGATTCATTTATGTTTAGGCTTTGATGGTATGGAGAATCAAAATGAACTTTTTTATCCAATGCTTACAATGAACAACATATTTGGAGGAGCTATGAGCTCAAGGCTGTTTCAGAAGATTAGAGAGGATAAGGGCTTAGCGTATTCTGTATTTTCATATCCTTCTTCTTATCTGGACTGTGGTTTGTTCTCAATATATGCAGGTATGAAGACTACACAGCTAAAGAATGTAACAGAGATAATTATGCAAGAAATACATGAAATTATGGATAAGGGTCTGACAGAAGAAGAGCTATTTGACTCTAAGGAACAGATGAAGGGCAGCTATACTCTAGGACTAGAGAGTACAAGCGGTAGAATGATATCCATAGGTAAGTCGGAGCTGATGAATAATAAGATTCAAACACCTAGCGAGGTATTGGAAAAAATAGATAAAGTTGATATGGATAGTGTGAATCGTGCTATTAAACAGGTATTTAATTTGGACAAAATCGGAGGAGCAGTCATTGGCCCCTTAGAAAAAGGTTTTGAATTAAAGGATATATTATAAGCAGGTAACAGATTGCTCGGACACATTATAGTCCGAGCAATGTTTATAGAGAGGAGATTTTCTATGGATATAGAAGTTAAGGTAAAATTAATGCATAAAATAGGTGGACAGGTTGATTTCATACCATCATATGCTACACAAGGCTCAGCAGGTATGGATTTAAAGGCTTGCATAGAAGAGCCTATTACTATTGCTCCAGGGCAAATAGTTAAGCTTCCTACAGGTATAGCAATACAAATACCAGATAAGTATACAGGTGGCTTTGTCTTTCCTAGAAGCGGATTATCCAGTAAAAACGGAATATCCTTAATCAACTGTGTAGGGGTTATAGATTCTGATTATATAGGCGAGATAATATGCCCTTTGGTAAATCACAGTGAAAAAGAGTTTGCAATAAATCCTGGAGACAGAATTGCTCAACTGGTATTTATGCCTGTATGCAATGCTTCACTGGTACAAGTAGATGAGCTTATGGAGACAGAACGAGGAAGTGGCGGTTTTGGATCAACTGGGGTTAAATAACACTCGCAGATTTTGGAATATTTGTCCCATAGCAGCATATATATTAATGAAATATATACTGTAAGAGGTGAGTGTATGAGATTCAGTAAGCTTGGCAGTAAGGAAATAGTTTCACTTCCTGCTTGTGAAAGATTGGGATTTCTGGGGGATTGTGATTTAATGGTTGATGAAGAAACGGGTTATATCAAATCCCTTATAGTGCCTGAAAATAAGAACCAGCTGTCATTTTTTATTGATAAAAGGTACTTGGAAATACCTTGGGATAGAGTACGAAAAGTAGGCAGCGATATGATAATCATAGATTTTGCTGATATATTGAAGTAGATGAAGACCTTAAAAAAAGACTATTTCTGTTATTTAATAGAAATAGTCTTTTTATTATGGTTTGACGCACAGGTCATCCACTACATAAGCATTATATATTAGTATAGCTTATTAAAAAGTACAAACACCGATATGTACCTAGAAACATACTATATATTAGTTTTAGAAAAGTGGAGGAGATATTTATGCTTTGCAAGGAAGACAACAAAACTATGAATTTCCTGATAATAGGTGGGGATGACAGACTAGTGGAGCTTGCTAATATTTTCTCTGGGAAGGGCTATAATGTTTATACCTATGGTATGGAAAAAGCAGCTGGCTGTCAGGCTAAAAATTTCACCAGCCTTGATGAAGCTATTTCTGAGTGCAATGTCATAATAGGTCCTATACCCTTCTCGAAGGAGAAGAACAAAGTAAATTCATCTTATTCAGAGGATGAAATAAAAATTGATAGTCTATTTAGTAAAATCACACCTGACAAAAAACTATTTTTTGGTGCCCTGAACAAAATATGTAGAGAGTTGGCAGAACAATATAATATTAAATATACTGATTACCATTATGATGACAGTTATCAGATACTAAATGCAATACCCACTGCTGAAGGAGCCATTGCACTTATGGTAAGCGAAACAGAGAAAACAGTTTTTGATAGTAAAGTGTTAATACTTGGATATGGTAGAATAGGTAAACTTCTGTCTGAATATACAAAGGCATTGGGTGCAAAGGTATATGTTGAAGCGAGGAATGACGCAGATTTAACTTGGATAAAAACAAAGGGAATGAATGCAGTACATCTAAACGATCTAGATGATTATATTGGCAATATGGATATCATTATAAACACTGTTCCTACGCTCTTAATAGACTCAAATAAGCTTGAGCTTGTTAAGCAAGAAACATTAATACTTGATCTAGCGTCATTGCCAGGCGGAGTAGATTTTTCAGCTGCTAAACAAAGGGGTGTAAAGACAATACATGCACTAGGAATACCGGGTAAGATTGCTGCAAAGTCAGCAGCAAAATATATCTTTGATACGGTTATGAAGCAATTAATCAGTGACTGAAAGGGTGAAATATATGAATTTAAGCGGAGTAAAAATAGGTCTGGCAATTACAGGCTCTTTCTGTACTTTTGGCAAGGTTTATAAAGAGGTAGAAAATATTGTTAGTACAGGAGCTAAGGTCACACCTATTTTTTCTTTTAGTGCAGCATCATTAGATACAAGGTTTGGTAATGCAAAGGAATGGATAGATAAGTTTGAAACATTGACAGGCAGTAAATCAATAATGACCATTCAAGAAGCTGAACCAGTAGGACCAAAAAATATGTTTGATATTTTAGTTATAGCACCATGTACAGGTAATACAATAGCAAAACTTGCAAACGCAATGACTGATACACCCGTACTAATGGCTGCAAAGTCCCATGTAAGAAATCAAAGACCTTTAGTAATAGCGATATCAACAAATGATGGTTTAGGAATGAACGCAAAAAACCTTGGAATCCTTTTGAACTCAAAGCACTATTTCTTTATACCATATGGACAGGATAATCCTTTAGAAAAGAAGAATTCCTTAGTTGCTAAGCTTGAATATACTATTCCAACTATTGAGCAAGCATTGGAGGGTAAACAATTACAACCAATGCTTGTTGAGTACAAATAATTCATCATAATATAAATTTAGATATATAATTTTGAGCTTGTTGTTTATAATGTAAATGAATAAGTTTGAAGTTTTAGACGGAGGAGTTTTTTTATGAAGATACTTGTTCAAAAATTCGGGGGCACCTCTGTATCCACAGAGGATAGAAGAGAAATGGTAGTTGACAAAGTAGAGGCGGCCTTAAAGAATGGATTTTTCCCGGTAGTTGTTGTTTCAGCAATGGGAAGAGATGGTGATTCCTATGCAACAGATACTTTATTAAGTATCGTCAAGTCTAGTAGCTGTGAAATAAATCCAAGAGAATTAGACCTGCTTATGTCCTGCGGAGAAATAATATCTAGTGTAGTAATGGCAAGTACTCTTAAGAAAAGAGGACATGAAAGTGTAGCTTTAACAGGGGGGCAAGCGGGCATAATAACCGATAATAATTTTGGCGATGCTGAGGTTATAAAAGTTGATTCACAAAATATCCTTAAATATATTGAAAAAGATATAATACCTGTAATAACAGGCTTTCAAGGAGTAAATGAAAACGGAGATATAACTACTTTGGGCAGAGGGGGCAGTGATGTAAGCGGAGTTATAATTGGTGAAGCATTAAATGCAGATGCAGTAGAAATTTACACCGATGTAGAGGGTGTGATGACTGCTGATCCTAGAATTGTGCCTGATGCAAGAGTAATGAATACCATATTCTACAATGAAATTTTTCAAATGGCTGAGTATGGTGCAAAGGTAATACATCCAAGAGCCGTAGAAATAGCAATGAGAAGCAATATACCTCTAATTATAAAGAATACAATGACTGATTCTCCCGGTACTTTAATAACAAACTGTGATAGAAGTAGAAAGTATCGTTTGGATAAGAAGGATAAAATAATTACTGCTGTAGCGCAAATAGGGAATCGAACACAGGTGAAGATTTTCTCCAATAAAAATATGGATGAATATCAAAGAGATGATTTCTTATTCAGCTTAATTGCAGCTGAAAATATAAGCTTGGATATGATAAATTTATATCCTGAATCAAAGGTTTTTATTATTGACGACAGTCAACTGGACAGGTTGAAAAGACTTATGGAGAACAGAGAACTTCAGTATGAAGTAAAGAGAAATTGCAGCAAGGTTACAATAATAGGCAACAAAATGAGAGGTGTTCCCGGGGTAATGGCAAAGGTGGTAAAAGCATTATCCAGTCAGAATATTGAGCTATTGCAAACATCTGACTCTCATACGACCATATCGTGTCTGATAGATAGTAAGTATACAAATAAAGCAGTAAATGCACTTCATGAGGAATTTGAATTAGGAAAGATGCTGGATATATAAGAAAAGCACGTAGAAATACGTGCTTTTTAAATGAATTTTATTCTGAAAGAGTGGACTTAAAATAGCTCAATAGAAACTTATATTAAGAATATTGACAAAAAAGTTTGATTATTATATTATATGGAAATAAGGGATTATTTTACCGGAAAAGAGGGCTTGTAATGATTTTTGACAATTTTTTAGATTGGATACAAGATATTTTTGATAATTTTGGGAATAATGCATCAGGATTGCCAGACGATGTTAACGATTTTTTCGAATTATTAACAGATAGTGGTGTTGACTTATCGAATCTTAGTTCTGAGGATATGGACGCTTTGATTGACTACTTAGATGGTCAGGGTATTGATATAGGTGAACAAGGATTTATTGATGATAGTGCACAAGAAATAGGCAATAACTTGGACTCAGAAGTTTCTTTTGGGTGTTCATGTGGGGGAAATTGTCATATGGTGTGTCAAAACTCTTGCGCATCCGCTTGTCTAAGCTCATACTCCCATTAAAACTTTATATAATAAAACTGGATTAGAATATTTGAGAGTACAGGTATTTTAAATATGATAGAGCAAAATAACAATAACATCTTAAAAACAAGTGATTCTGCAATGCATTTTAAGCGAAAAATAAGAGGTCTAATTACTACATATAAATGTAATCTTGATTGTTTATATTGCTACATAGAAAACAAATCAAATAAAGCTATGACATTGCAAGTAATGAAGAATGCTATTATAAGCGGATTTAGTGATACAAATGATTATATTTTTGATGAACTTGAAATCGATTTTATGGGAGCGGAACCATTGTGCGAATTTGAGCTAATTAAGGAAATCGCTGAATGGGTTTGGAGCCAAGAGTGGTCAAAACCATACATACTATATGCCACAACTAATGGTACACTTCTAAATAGTAGCATTAAAGATTGGGTTACAACACATAGAGATAAGTTTGTACTTGGTTTAAGCTATGATGGTAATGACGAAATGCAGGACACAAACCGATCAGTTTCATCAAAACATATAGATAAACAATTCTTTTTAAACAATTGGCCTACTCAACCAGTAAAGATGACTATTACGGAAGATAATGTATCATGCTTAGCAGAAGGTATTATTGCATTACATGAAAGTGGATTTTTAATAAATGCTAACCCTGCCAATGGAATGCCAGAATGGAAGGAAGATAGTATTGCTAAGTATGGACATCAACTCTCCATACTTGTTGATTATTATTGTAGAAATCCTCAGGTTAAGAAATCTTCACTGCTAGATTTAGATTTATTTGCATTATTACGTCAACCTGCACCCAATGAGAATAAATACTGCGGAGCAGGTATTGGATTTGAGGTTGTAGATGTAGATGGAAGTATATATCCGTGTCATATGTTTTCTCCATTAGTGATTAAAGAACCTAAATTGTCAAAAGTAAAAGATATTAATTTTACTTGCAGAGAGTTGTTTGAGAGCAGCAAATGTAAAAAATGTCCACTTATGAGGATATGTCCAACCTGCTATGGCATGAACTTTCGGGATACTGGAGACCCAGCACAGCGCCAACCAACATTGTGTAAATTGTTTTTACTTCAGTACCTTGCAAATTGCAGTTATTGGTTAGCATCAGTTAAGCAAAAAAAACAATTGTCTCGTGATGATTTAAAGTTATTACTAATGATTCAGAAGATAAAAGGATTTTTACCTCGAAGCAATATGAATTAGAGGTTGTCTTTTTAAATAAAATTCTATTTTATTATAAAATTATTCTAATTTGAAATGAGAGGTGTGTGAATTATGTCAGTTGATCCACGTGAAATTGCAAAACAAAAATTCGAAGCAATAATTAAAGAACAGAAGCATGGTGATGAAACAGCAGATAAGATAATATGGACTGCTGTAAGTGTTAATGCAGGTATGGGCTTTATCCCTCTGGGAATAAATGTATGGTCTTTTATTGGAGTTTCCACTATTATGACAGTGTTTTTAGGAAAAACTTATGGCTTAACATTAACTAATGAAGGTGCTTCAAAAATGATAAAGCAAATTTTTACCGCAGTTGGTAGTACTTTTTTCATGACAACTTTGGGATTGAAATTTTTTGTTGAAGTGTTAAAAGGTGCAGGTGTAATTACAATGGGAGGAACGACTTTAATTGGTGGTGCACTAGATGCGGCTCTATGCGGAGGTATTACATATGCCTTGGGATATACTACTAAAGCAATGTTTAAGCGTGAACGAACAATGAGTAATTCTGAGATTAAAAGTATATTTAAAGAAAACTATGCCGAAGGTAAACGCAAAGTAAAGCAGGAAAAAGAAGAAGCTGCTAAAAAAGAAACTACTCTTGAAGAATAAAGTAATTATTTTGCTTCTTAAATTATAATTTTTCTATAAATTAAGCAGTTTTAACTCAAATAACACATAAAATATTTAAAATTAAAAAAGCACCTATTAATCAAATAAATGATTAATAGGTGCTTTTTTGATATTCATTAATAATTTTGGATATTAATCAAATAATAATACATATAGCATAAACAGGAGTGTGATAATTTGGATATATACAATGATTATTTAAGAATGGAGCATCCAGAGGAACAGCCACAAAATCCACAAGCTCCTAATACGGGAGTTGATAAACAAACAGAAGCAATAAAGGAGCTGGGAGTAGAAAAGATTCCACAAACAAAAAGCAACATACATTGCATACCTATAATTGGTCAGATTGAAGGTCATATGCTGCTTCCACCACAAAGTAAAGCAACAAAGTATGAGCACATTATACCTCAGATATTAGCAGTAGAAGAAAGCTCGGATATAGATGGCTTGCTGCTTATATTAAATACTGTTGGTGGAGATGTAGAAGCAGGATTAGCAATATCTGAGCTAGTATCTAGTATGAAGAAACCATCAGTGTCTTTGGTTCTAGGAGGTGGACACAGTATAGGGGTGCCTTTGGCTGTGTGTACAAGATATTCTTATATAGTTCCTTCAGCTACAATGACAATACATCCTATAAGAATGAATGGATTAATAATCGGAGTTCCTCAAACCTTTGAATACTTCAATAAAATGCAAGAAAGAATTATAAACTTTATTATTGATCATAGCAAAATAAATAGTGCGATATTAAAAAAAATAATGTTTACTACCAGTGAGCTTGCAAATGATGTAGGCAGTGTTATTATAGGCAGTGAGGCGGTAGATTATGGATTAATAAATGAAATCGGAGGTTTAAAAGATGCTATGGATAAGCTCCGAGATTTAATAGAAAAGTATAAAGCGGAGGGGAATAAAAGCTCATAAATTTGTAAAAGATATATTTGTATGTAAAATCCCACAAAGTCAAGGACTATTGTATAGCACTCTGCATAGTACTTGGCTTTTATATTTTTTTGTAATTTTAAAATTTATTTTCTTGACACAGCTTATCTTTAAGTATTAAATAAGATTTATAAAATATCAATAATAAAATTATGAAGGAAAATGTTTAGTGCAAAACATACAGGTGATAAAATGAGCAAAACAATAATAATTATGGAAGCCCCTGATAGTGCAACAGGCATAGAGGAGTTAAGTGACGAGCATCAGTATTTTCTAGGTGCCTTTGGAGAAGTCATAGGTATGCTTAGACAAATATTTCCTGAGGGAGATTTTTCTGATCCTACTAATATAGTTGTAAGAAAGGATAAAGGCAGCATAAATATAGAGATAAGTAAACATACCCCAGTATCAAACTTCATAATAAGCTCTGAGGAGGAGCTACCCATAGATAATATAATAAAGCTATGCAATAAAACTGGTTGGAGAGCCTTAGATACTGACACAGGGTTGTTTTTGGATAAAAGAAATTTAAAGGAAAGTAAAGAGAATAAAAGCAGATGGAAATTCTGGCTTAAGTAAATACGTTTAAGAGAAGCTGATATGCTAATTGGTAATATAGTATATCAGCTTCTTTGTATATACAGTGTACACTTATAAATTGTTTGCAACCACAGCTTTTTAAGGTATAATAACAATAGATAAGCCTTGATATATGAGGATTTCAGCAATTTATCAGAATAGTGGAGGTAAGCTATGCCAAAGAAAAAAAAGCAATATCAAATACAATACGACATATTTGGGGTTATACTTATAATGATAAGTATTTACTTTTACATAAGCTTATTTAGTGTTGATTCTGGCTTCATAGGAAATGGAATTAAGTCTATACTGTTGGGAATATTAGGCTTAGGATCATATGTTTTCCCAGTTATGATATTGATACTGGGTATAGCTGCTATCTATATGAAGGGTGAGTTTAAACTCAATCATAAGTACTTTGCCTTCATATTGTTTACAATAGCGATGCTTATTAGCCTATACATAGCTACATTAGATAGTATTAACGAGCTGGGGCTAGAGTTAACTTGGACAGAACATATAACAAACTCATATATAATAGGACAAGTAGATGGAAAAGGCGGTGGAGCCTTAGGTGCAGTTTTTGGATATGCTCTTATAAAGCTTTTTAGCAAAAGCGGAACAATAGTTATAACCTCAGGTCTTTTCATTATTGCTGCACTTATATTTACAGAAACCCCCTTTAAAGCAGTACTTGATTATATAAAAACATCATTATTGAAATTATTTACTATGTTGACTGAAATAATAAAAGGAAAAAGTAATAATAAGCAGAAGAAATCAATTAAAAAAGCACAAGAAGATTTAATAGACAATGAACTCTTAAAAAATGAGAATGATAAGATAAAAGAAATGGATAAAAAAATTAAAATTTTAGATTTTACCAAAAGCTTTGATACCAATTTCAAAATGGAACCAACTGAGGCTCATAAGGAGAAGTCAAATCAAATTGATGCAACAGAAGTAGAGCAGCATAAGCCCAAAACTACAAAAGATAAGAAATCTCAGGAGGAAGAAATCATACCTACCATAGTTCCAGAGCTTAAAAATTATACTGGATACGTAATACCTCCTACTAATCTATTAAATATAAGCCATGATAACAAATCAGTAAATACAAAAAAAGAGGTTATAAATAATGTTAAAGTGCTAGAGGAGACTCTAGGTAATTTTGGAGTTAGCGCTAATGTGTCTCAGGTCTCTGTGGGACCTGCTATAACCAGATACGAGTTATCCTTAAGCCCAGGAGTAAAGGTAAGTAAGATTCTTAGTCTTTCAGATGATATATCTCTAAGTCTTGCATCAGCAGGCATTAGAATAGAAGCTCCTATACCAGGCAAATCAGCAATAGGCATAGAAGTGCCAAATAAGGACATAACTATGGTATACCTTAGAGAGGTTATTGAGTCAAATGAATTTAAGCTTAATAAGTCCAAGTTATCCTTCGCTATTGGTAAGGATGTTGCAGGTGCAAGCATAGTTGCAGATCTGGCTAAAATGCCTCACTTACTTATAGCAGGGGCTACAGGTTCAGGTAAAAGTGTGTGTATAAATACATTAATATCCAGCATACTTTATAAAGCAACGCCGGATGAGGTTAAACTACTACTAATTGACCCTAAGGTTGTTGAACTAAGCATATACAAAAACATACCTCATCTACTAGTGCCTGTTGTAACTGATCCTAAGAAGGCAGCAGGGGCACTAAATTGGGCAGTTGTAGAAATGACAGAAAGGTATAAGAAATTTGCAGCAAACAACGTTCGTGATATAACAGGATATAATGCTTTAAACAAAGAGGATATAGCGAAGCTTCCTCAAATAGTTGTAATTATAGATGAGTTGGCAGATCTTATGATGGTTTCTCCAGGTGACGTAGAAGATTCTATATGCAGATTGGCTCAGATGGCAAGAGCTGCAGGCATACACCTAGTAGTTGCTACACAAAGACCGTCAGTAGATGTTATCACGGGACTTATAAAAGCAAATATCCCATCAAGAATATCCTTCGCTGTTTCTTCTCATATAGACTCTAGGACTATATTAGATATGGGAGGAGCAGAAAAACTACTTGGTAAAGGTGATATGCTCTTCTACCCTGTTGGAGAAGCTAAACCATTACGTGTTCAGGGTGCATTTGTATCTGAGAAGGAAATTGAGAAGCTTGTTAACAATATAAAAGAACAGGTTCCACCGTCCTATAACGATGAGGTAATGAAAGGTCTAGAGAAACAGAGTGAGGATGCAGAAAAGAGTGATAATAATAGTGAAACAGATGAGCTGCTTCCTTCTGCAATAGAGATGGTTGTAGGAAGTGAGCAAGCTTCTATAATGATGCTGCAAAGAAGATTAAAAATAGGCTACAGCAGGGCAGCGAGACTTATAGACCAAATGGAGGAACGCGGGATAATAGGCGGATATGAAGGCAGTAAGCCGCGAAAAGTAATTATGACCAAAGAAGAATATGAAGAAATGATGTAGAAATAGATAATTAAATGATTCGTTATGTCGTAAATAGACGATAATCATAGAAAATAAAAGCATTATACATACAGAGGGCTATAATTGATGTATTTAGCTTAAAATGCCTGTATTTATTGCCTGGGTAATAGTACAAATAATTTTGACAGAGATTGGGCTATATAATATACTTTATATAGTTATGCAAGGGGGAATTATTTTGAATTTAAATGTAGCACTGGTTTCCTTGGGATGCTCCAAGAACCTTATAGATTCAGAAGTCATGCTAAATATTCTAGCAAGTAATAAGTACAATTTAACAAAGAATGTAGAGGATGCAGATATAATAATAGTCAATACCTGTGGATTTATCGAAAGTGCGAAGCAAGAGTCTATAGATAATATAATAGAGCTTGGTCAGCTTAAGAAAAATGGCAAATGCAAGGTTCTGATTGCATCCGGTTGTCTTGCCGAAAGATATAAAGAAGAATTATTAAATGAAATGCCTGAGCTAAATG
This sequence comes from uncultured Clostridia bacterium, assembly GCA_942492835.1. GTDB lineage: Bacteria > Bacillota > Clostridia > Lutisporales > Lutisporaceae > GWB2-37-7. The sequence continues at coordinate 4,135,287 of OW818645.1, forward strand.
CTGTCATAGGTACAGGAGATTATAAAAACATTTTGGAAGTCATAGAAAGCGCTTTGCAGGGTAATAAGGTTGTAATGTTTGGGAATCAAGAAAATGTAGATATTTATGATCTGCCAAGAGTGATTTCTACTACAGCTTCTTCAACTTATCTAAAAATTGCAGAGGGCTGTGACAACAGATGTACTTACTGTATTATACCAAAGCTTAGAGGCAAGTACAGGAGCAGACGCTTTGAAGACATAGTAGAAGAAGCTAAACTTCTAGCTAAGCAGGGAATAAAGGAATTAAACATTATAGCTCAAGATACTAGTAGATATGGAAAAGATTTGTATGGAGAATACAAAATATCAGAGCTGCTCCAAGAAATCAGTAATATAGAAGGAATAGAGTGGATAAGACTTTTATATACATATCCTGATGAATTTGATGACAAGCTCATAAATGTGATAGCAAGTAATGATAAGATATGTAAGTATCTTGATATTCCAGTTCAACATGCAAGTAATAGAATACTAAAAAGAATGGGACGTAGAACTACCAATGAAGAAGTATTAGAGCTTATAAAAAAACTGCGTAGAATGATACCTGATATCACACTGCGTACATCATTAATTGTTGGTTTTCCTGGTGAGTCAGAGGATGATTTTAAAGAGCTAGTAGATTTTGTAAAGGAAGTAAAGTTTGACAGATTGGGAGTATTTAATTATTCGAGAGAAGAGGATACTCCTGCTTATGAGATGGAAGCTCAAATTGATGATGAGATCAAACTGAAAAGACAAGAGAGAATAATGCTTTTACAAAGCGATATATCCTATGATAAAAATCAACTTATGATAGGTAAAACATTAAAGATATTAGTAGAAGGCACTGAACAAAATAAGTATTATGGAAGAAGCAGCAAAGACGCACCTGAAATAGATGGAATCGTTTTTTTCGCTTCTAAGGATATGCTAAAACCTGGTGATTTTACTTATGTAAAAATAACAGAAGCATCAGAATATGATCTAATGGGAGAAGAAATCAATGAATATAGCAAATAAAATTACATTATTAAGAATTGCGATGATACCAATATTTATGATATTAATGTTAGTGAAATTCCCATTTCACATGGAAGTTGCTCTTGCTGTATTTTTAATAGCAGCACTAACAGATAAGCTTGATGGATACTTAGCTAGAAAGTACAATCTTATAACTGATTTTGGCAAGTTTATGGATCCTTTAGCAGATAAACTACTAGTAACAGGCGCTTTTTTGATACTTATACAGTATGGTAGGATAGATGCATGGATTGTATTTGTTATTTTAGCCCGTGAGTTTGCGGTAACTGGTCTAAGAAGCATTGCTTCAGCGCAGAACATAGTAATAGCTGCCAGCAACTTTGGAAAGCTAAAAACAGTTTCTCAAATAGTTGCTATATGTATATTAATGCTGAACAACTTTCCTTTTAATCTAATAAATCTACCTGTTGATATAATTGCAATCTATGTTACTTTGATAATAACAATATGGTCAGGACTTGACTATTTCATTAAGAACTTGCATGTTTTAAAATCAAAGGAGCTAGAGTACTAAGCATAATAAAATAGTAAAAATGGCTATGTATTATATGCAGCAAGCATTTGATACATAGCTTTAATTTATAAAATTTGGAGGTGCCATATGAAGTGTGAAATAATTGCAGTTGGTACAGAGCTGCTGCTGGGCAATATAGTGAACAGCAACGCAAGATACCTTTCTGAAAGATTTGCTGAGTTAGGACTAGATGTTTATTACCATGTTACAGTAGGTGACAATTTGACCAGACTTAAAGAAGTTATAACTAAGTCTCTAGAAAGGTCAGACATTATCATTACTACAGGAGGTCTTGGTCCAACAGATGATGATTTGACTAAGGAAGGGGTAGCTGAAGCACTAGGACTAAAGCTAGTACCTCATAAGTACAGTCTAGATAAGATTGAAGACATGTTTAAAGCAATAAATAGTCCTATGGCTGAGTGTAATCGAAAACAAGGCTACATACCAGAAGGCGCAATTGTAATTGAAAATAATAATGGTACAGCACCAGGTATAATCATAGAATTAGATAGAAAGACAGTTATATTACTACCAGGTCCACCAAAGGAAATGATGCCTATGTTTGATCAACAGGTATATCCATATTTAAAAGCAAAATCTGACTTTTTGATTGTATCTAAAACCTTGAGAGTAGTAGGTATAGGTGAATCAAAAATACAAGAAATGCTACAGCAAATATTTGATACTCAGTGTAATCCTACTGTAGCACCTTATGCAAAAGATGGAGAGACACATTTAAGGATAACTGCAAAATGTAATGAAAAAGCTGAGGCTGATAAGCTTATTATTGATATGGAGAAGAGAATAGAAGATATATTAGAAGATAATATTTACGGTTATAATGAGGAAAGTTTGGAGTATGTGGTTTACAAGCTTTTAAAAGAAAAAAATATGACGGTTTCTTTTGCAGAGTCTTGTACAGGTGGCATGATTTCAAGCAGGCTTACAAATGTACCAGGAGTTTCATCTGTGTTTATGAATTCTATAGTAACTTATAGTAATGAAGCAAAAATGAAGTTTTTAAATGTAAAAGAAGATACTTTAAATAAATTTGGTGCTGTTAGTAGTGAAACAGCTCTAGAGATGGCAAAAGGAATACAAAAAGTTTCTGGAACTGATATCGGAATATCCGTTACTGGAGTTGCTGGACCAGATGGTGGAACAGCTGAAAAGCCTGTTGGATTGTTTTATATAGGCATTGCTATTAAAGATAAGGTAGAAACATATAGATTTTTATATCCTAACAGTAGAGAAAAGATTAGATGGAATGCTACTACCAGAGCCTTGGACTTGCTCAGAAGAGCACTAATATAACAATTACAATAGTTAGCAATATTTTCAAACAAAAGTTTGACTAATCGAAGACAATATAATATAATAAATATAGAACATTTGTTCGCATACGACCAAATGTAAGAAAGGTAGGTGTAGCAGGTTTTCCTGCATTTTATGAACGATAAGAAAAAAGCAATTGAATTGGCTATAAGCCAGATAGAAAAGCAATTTGGTAAAGGTTCTGTTATGATACTTGGTGATAATAAAAAATTAAATGTAGAGTCAATAAGTACAGGTTCGATAGATTTAGACTTAGCTCTTGGAATTGGTGGAGTACCAAGAGGAAGAATAATTGAGATATATGGACCTGAGTCTTCTGGTAAGACTACTGTTGCTCTGCATATCATTGCCGAGGCACAAAGAATAGGCGGAGAAGCAGCTTTTATAGATGTTGAGCATGCTCTAGACCCTGTTTATGCTAAAAATCTTGGTGTAGATATCAACCGTTTAATAGTCTCACAGCCTGATACAGGTGAACAGGCTTTAGAAATATGTGAAACACTTGTTAGAAGTGGTGCACTAGATGTAGTAGTAATAGACTCAGTTGCAGCCTTAGTACCAAAAGCAGAAATAGATGGTGATATGGGTGATTCTCATATAGGTCTTCAAGCAAGACTTATGTCTCAAGCTTTAAGAAAACTTACTGGTGCAATCAACAAGTCAAAGTGCTGCGCTGTATTCATCAATCAGCTTAGAGAAAAGGTAGGAGTTATGTTTGGCAATCCTGAGGTAACACCTGGTGGAAGAGCACTTAAGTTCTATGCCTCAGTTCGCCTTGAAGTAAGAAAGGTAGAAAACATAAAGCAAGGTAACGATGTTGTAGGTACAAGAACAAAAGTTAAGGTGGTAAAGAACAAGGTTGCGCCTCCATTCAAACAAGCTGAATTTGATATAATGTACGGAGAGGGTATTTCCAGAGAAGGAAGCGTATTAGATGTAGCTGCAAACAATGATATTATTTTAAAAAGTGGCGCATGGTATTCCTATGGAGATGTGAGAATAGGTCAAGGAAGAGAAAATGCAAAGCAGTATCTAAAGGATAATCCTGACTTTACACGAGAAGTTGAAGATAAAGTCAGATTGCTGTTTAATATGGGAGATACAAAGCAACTGGGAATAATAGAAGACCTCGACTCAGAAGACGATATATAGAACATAGTAGTAATATAGAGACATGTGTTAAGGGCTAAGGTCTAAACATGTCTCTTTTTTAATAACGCTTTAATACAAGTCTTTTTTTATAATGAATAATAATACAACGAAAAGGTGATAGAAATGAAAATTACTGCTATTACACCACAAAAAAGAAATAAGGAATTTTACAATATTTTTATTGACGGAGAATTTTTCTGTTCAATAGATGATGTATCGGTATATACTATGAAGCTAGAAGAAGGTATCGAGGTGGACGCTAAGCTACTTGAAAAAACAGCCATTCAATCAGCATATAGGAAAGCTTTGAATTATTCTTTGCATCTTCTTGCAAGATATTACAAAACAAAGCATGAGCTTATACAAAAGCTGAAAGAAAAAGAGTATAAGGACGATACTATAAGTTCTGTAATAGAAAAGCTTAAAGAGCTGGGATATATAAATGATGAGATGTTTGTAGAGAACTATATAAGAAGCAAACAAGGATCTAATCAAACAATAAACAAAAAAACCTTATATAATAAACTTCTTCAAAAAGGTATAGACAAGGAACTAATTCAGAATAGCCTGGAAAGTGCAGATATTGATGAATATGATATCGCAATGAAAGCAGTAGAAAAAAAGTTAAAAAGCTTAAAAGGAAGCGCAAAAGAGAAAAAGGTAAAATTATATTCTTTCTTATATAGTAAGGGTTTTGAATATGAAACCTGCAGTAGGATAATAGATAGTATCGAAATCAATGAATAATTATTAAACTAAATAGGAAAAATATAACAATGTGAGGGCTGGATACTATCTGCCACATATAAAATGCATTAAACTTGACAAAAAATTGCAGAAGATATAAAATTAATTCATGGTGTATCAAAATCTAATACAATTTAAATAGATGAATTTCTTCCATAAAGTGGAGTTTTCATATACATTAAGGAGGTGAAAAAGCTATAGAATTTTTAATATATGGAATAGTTGCAATTATTACCTTCATAGTAGGGTATTTAGTTAGAAGATATATTGCAGAGACAAAAATCAAGAACGCAGAAACAGAGGCAAAAAGAATTCTCGAAAATGCCGAAAAAGAAGCCGAGACACATAAAAAAGAATTAATACTGGAAGCCAAAGAAGAAGTACACAAGCTAAGATCTGAGCTGGATAAAGAGATAAGAGATAGAAGAAATGAAGTTCAGCGTATGGAGAGAAGACTGATACAAAGAGAGGAACTTCTTGAAAAAAAAATAGAAGCTCATGAAGAAAAAGAAGAGAATATTATAAAAAAGCAAAAAGAAATTCAGAAGTCTCATGACGATGTAAAAGAATTATACAAAAAGCAAATGGAAGAACTTGAAAGGCTTTCAGGGTTATCATCAGAAGAAGCGAAGCAATTACTTTTAAGTGATATTGAAAAAGAAGTAAAGCATGAAGCAGCTATTATGATAAAAGATATTGAGTCAAAGGCAAAAGAAGAAGGCGAAAGAAAAGCGAAGGAAATAATATCCCTAGCAATACAAAAATGTGCAGCTGATCATGTTGCTGAAACTACAGTATCTGTAGTAACTTTACCAAATGATGAAATGAAGGGTAGAATTATTGGCAGAGAAGGTAGAAACATAAGAACATTAGAAACATTAACTGGCATAGACCTGATTATCGACGATACACCGGAAGCAGTTATATTGTCAGGATTTGATCCGATTAAAAGAGAAGTAGCAAGAGTTGCTCTTGAGAAACTAATTGTAGATGGTAGAATACATCCTGCTAGAATTGAAGAAATGGTTGAAAAAGCTAAGAAGGAAGTAGACACTTATATAAGAGATCAAGGAGAGCAAGCAACTTTCGAAACAGGAGTGCATGGATTGCACAGTGAAGTAATTAGATTACTTGGAAGATTAAGATTTAGAACAAGTTACGGACAAAATGTCCTTAATCATTCTATCGAGGTGGCGCATTTGGCAGCAACTATGGCTGCAGAATTAGGTGCGGATGTTAAGCTGGCAAAGAGAGCAGGCTTACTTCATGATATTGGTAAAGCAGTTGACCATGAAATAGAAGGGACACATGTTCAGATAGGTGCTGATTTAGCAAAACGATATAAAGAGAATAATGAGATAATTCATGCGATAGCAGCTCATCATGGAGACATAGAAGCTACTACCGTTGAAGCAGTTCTGGTACAGGCTGCGGATGCAATATCTGCCGCAAGACCAGGCGCAAGAAGAGAAACACTTGAGTCTTATATTAAGAGATTGGAGAAGCTTGAAGAAATAGCTAATTCAATCGATGGAGTAGAAAAATCTTTTGCAATTCAAGCTGGAAGAGAAATCAGAATAATGGTTAAACCGGATGAAGTTAGTGACACTGATATAGTATCAGTAGCTAGAGATATAGTTAAGAGAGTAGAAAGTGAAGTTGAATATGCTGGACAAATTAAGATTAATGTTATCAGAGAAACTAGAGCAATTGAATATGCAAAATAAAATCGGCGGCGAAAGCTGCCTTTTTTAATGATATTAGTAAGTGCATTCAATATTATATTATAAGAAATAATAAGTTATATAAAACTATACATATTTACACAAGGAGGTCATCATGAATATACTATGTATTGGAGATATTGTAGGAAAACCAGGACGTGATTTTATAAATAAAAATCTGCAAAAACTTAAAATTGAATATAAAGTAGATTTTGTTATAGCTAATGGAGAAAACTGTGCTCACGGAGTAGGAATAACAAGAAATACTTATGATGAATTAATCTATGCAGGGGTTGATGTAATAACTCTGGGTAATCATACTTGGGCGAAAAAGGAAGTAATAGAGCTTTTAGAAGATAAAAAAAATATTATTAGACCTGCAAATTTTCCCTCAAATAATCCAGGCTGGGGGTATACCATAGTGGAACATAGAGGAAAGAAGATAGCTGTAATTAATTTATGTGGAAGAGTTTATATGGAAAGTTACGACTGTCCATTTACTAAAGCAGATGAAATTTTAGAGAAAATTAAGGATGAAGCAGATATAATAATTGTAGATTTTCATGCAGAAGCAACCTCAGAAAAATTAGCATTAGGCTGGTATTTAGATGGAAGAGTAACTGCAGTATTTGGTACACATACGCATGTTCAGACATCGGATGAGAGACTTCTGCCTAAAGGTACAGGCTATATAACTGATTTAGGAATGACTGGACCTTATAATTCAATATTAGGGGTAGATAAGGATATTATTATCAAGAAATTTATTACTATGATGCCTAGTAAATTTGAGGTGGCAGAAGGTAGTGCTGTTTTTAATGCTGTTTTACTGGAACTGGATGAAAATAAATTAACTTCTATAAAAAGGTTGAATATTCTCGAAGAATAGATACTATATATATTCTGCTATGTATAGAACACACGAATTTCATTAATATGCGTAAAATACATGAAAATAAGTCATGTATTTTGTTGATAATTAACTTGTGTGTTCTATAAATATCCTTAAATATTAAGAATTTTGTAATAATAAAGAGGAATTTAGGTTTATTTGCAGAATATTGGTTATAATTCTATTTTTTTGGGGGGACATAAATATGGAAATTTTGAAGGTATCAGCAAAGTCTAGTCCAAATTCTGTTGCAGGAGCATTAGCAGGTGTTATCAGAGAAAAGGGAAGTGCCGAAATGCAAACAATCGGCGCAGGTGCTTTAAACCAAGCAATAAAAGCAGTAGCAATCGCTAGAGGTTTTGTTGCTCCCAGCGGGATAGATCTTATATGCATACCCGCATTTACTGATATTGTTATTGATGGAGAAGAAAGAACTGCAATTAAACTAATGATTCAATGTAGATAAAAAAGTAAATACAAAATACCTGCATATGCAGGTATTTTGTATTTACAAGTCTTTTTTGGTTGTTAAGTTGCTTAAACCGAAACCTTTTTATTAATTTTAATATACTTAAAGTTCACTATTATTTAACATTTAATATTATAGTTTAATTGACATTATATTGTTTGAAAGTGTTATAATATTAATGTTGTGAAATGAAGTAAAAAGTTATAAATAATCATTATCTAATATTAGGAGGACTCTTATGAATAAGGCCGACTCTTATGAATAAGGCCGACTTACACATTCATACAACTTCCTCTGATGGGCTGTTAAGTCCAGAAGAAGTTGTGAAGTGGGCTGTCTATAAGAAGCTTAGTGCTATAGGAATTACTGATCATGATACAATAAAGGGGATACAACCTGCTATTGATTATAGTACTGATTACAATTTAGAGATTGTACCCGGAATTGAATTAAGTACAGAAGATGATGAATATGAGATACATATTCTAGGCTACTATATAGACTTTAAAAAGGAATGGCTTCATCAAAAACTCAGTGAGATATATGAATCCAGATATAATAGGGCAATTAAAATGATAGAAAAACTAAGTGCTCTAGGTATTCAAATTACCTTACAACAAATTAAGAATATAGCAGAGACTGGTACAATTGGCAGACCTCATATTGCAAGAGCAATGCTAGAAATGGGCTATATCGACAATATGAAGGATGCTTTTAACAAATACATAGGAAATGGATGCCCTGCTTATGTTGAAAGATATAAAATTAACTGTCAGGAAGCAATTGACATGATAAAAAACCTTGGAGGGGTTCCGGTATTGGCACATCCAGGACTTATAAACAAGAAAGTAAATTTAAACAAAATAATAGATATGGGAATTGAAGGTATTGAAGTATATCATTCAAAGCATGATAATGAGACTATTAGAAGTACATATAAGCTTGCCATGGACAGAAAGTTACTGATTACAGGTGGCTCGGACTGTCATGGAATATTCGTTAATAATGAACCTATATTAGGAAATGTGTGGGTTGATTATAAAAATGTTCAGCTTTTAAAACAGAAATCTAAATATTTATAAGACTTATATTGAAAGAATATCAATTTAAGATAAAATAAATGTTCTTTCTCATTATAATAAAATAAAAAAAATGGAGGGCGAACAATGGAATTAAGAATATCTGATAAGATTTCAAAGATTGCACCATCTATAACTTTAGCTATTGATGCTAAATTAAAGCAAATGATTGCTGATGGTATAAAGGTTTACGGTTTTGGAGCAGGAGAACCTGATTTTGATACTCCAAAATATATTAGAGATGCAGCAATGGAAGCAATAAATAATGGCATGACTCGTTATACTGCTGCTCAAGGAACAATGGAACTAAGAAAAGCAATATGTGCTAAGCTTGAGAGAGAAAACGGATTAATTTATAATCCAAATCAAATAATTGCATCAAGTGGTGCAAAGCATTCTTTGTCAAATACATTTGCGGCTATATTAAACCCAGGGGATGAGGTAATACTTCCTGTTCCATATTGGGTTAGCTATACCGAAATAATAAAGCTTAATGGTGGAGTTCCTGTGTTAGTTGAGACTAATAAAGAAAATAATTTTAAAATGACAAAACAGGAATTGCAAAATGCTGTAACATCAAAAACAAAAGCTATACTAATAAATACTCCAAATAATCCTACAGGTTCTATATACTCAGAGCAGGAGTTAAGAGAAATAGCTGAAATAGCTGTTGCAAATAATTTATTTGTAGTATCTGATGAAATTTATGAGAGATTAACTTACGATGGTAAAAAGCATGTAAGTATTGCTTCTTTAGGAGACGATATAAAAGAGCTTACTATACTAATAAATGGTATGTCAAAGGCATATGCCATGACAGGCTGGAGACTTGGATATGCTGCAGGTAATGAGAGACTTATAAAGGCAATGTCAAGCGTACAAAGTCATGCGGTTTCTCATCCAAACTCAATTACTCAACATGCATCAGCAATAGCATTGAATGGACCACAAGATGATTTGCATAATATGGTAGAACAGTTTACAAAGAGAAGATCATATATGTATGATAGGTTGAGCGCAATAAAAGGTTTAAAATGCCTGAAGCCTGAAGGTGCTTTCTATGTATACGTTGATATATCGTGTTATATGGGAAGAGAACTTTGCGGACAGACAATAAAGTCTTCCTTGGATTTTGCACAGATACTGTTAGAGAAGGGACAGGTAGCAGTAATACCTGGAGCTGCCTTTGGAACTGATAACTTTATCAGGCTATCCTATGCAACATCTATGGAAACAATAGAAAAAGGCATAGACAAGTTTGAAAGCTTTATAGGAGAGAACCTTAAATAGAAAATGATGCCCCTTATATTAACTAAGGTGAATATGTCAGATATAAATTATACTTGACATATTCTACTAGATGTATTATTATTCTTTTAATAAGAAAAGGCAATGATGGGAAGAGTAAATATAATGATTGATTAAAGCGAACCGACAATGGTGGAAGGTTGGTATCATAGTTATATCGAAGAACATCCTTGAGTCTATAACCGAAATGCAAAGAGTAGGCTTATACGGTACCGAACCGTTATCATCGGACAGCATTAAATAATATAAAATTTTTATTCAGTATTATAGATGCTAAGTGAGCAGGTCAATTTATTGACAATCAGGGTGGTACCGCGAAACAACCTTTCGTCCCTTTCTTTAGGGATGAAAGGTTTATTTTTTTATCAAAATATAAATGGGAGGAATGCAAAATGAAAGACACGACAGTAAAACAATTATATAGACAGGAAGGACATTTTATAAATCAAGCATTAAATGTGTCTGGTTGGGTTAGAACTGTTAGAGCATCAAAGAATTTCGGGTTTATCGAGATAAATGATGGCAGCTTCTTTAAAACTATTCAAGTAGTTTTCGATGATAAGCTATCTAACTTCAATGAAATATCAAAGCTTTCAGTAGGTTCTTCTATAAGAGTTAAGGGAACTGTGGTAGAATCTCCAGGAGCAAAACAACCCTTTGAAATTAAGGCAGAATGTATAGAAATAGAAGGACTCTCTACTCCTGACTATCCGCTTCAAAAGAAAAGTCATAGCTTTGAGTTTTTAAGAACTATAGCTCATTTAAGACCAAGAACAAACACTTTTTCGGCAGTGTTTAGAGTTAGGTCAATGGTAGCCTATGCAATACACCAATTCTTTCAAGAAAGAGGCTTTGTGTATGTTCATACTCCAATAATTACAGGTAGTGACTGTGAGGGCGCAGGAGAAATGTTTAGAGTTACTACACTAGATATGGAAAACCCTCCAAGAGATGAACATGGTAGAATAGATGCTAGCAAGGATTTCTTCGGTAAGGCATCAAACCTTACTGTAAGCGGTCAATTAAGTGCTGAAACCTATTGCATGGCTTTTAGAAATGTTTATACCTTTGGTCCAACCTTTAGAGCAGAAAATTCAAACACAACAAAGCACGCAGCTGAGTTCTGGATGATAGAGCCAGAGATAGCCTTTGCTGATTTGGTGGATGACATGGATCTTGCTGAGGATATGTTAAAGTATATTATCAACTATGTATTAGAAAATGCTCCTGAAGAAATGGAGTTCTTTAACAAATTTATTGACAACACATTGTTAGAGAGATTGAACAACGTTGTTAGCTCAGATTTTGCTAGAGTAAGCTATACTGAGGCAATTGAGCTTCTTAAGAAATCAGGTCAGAAGTTTGAATTTCCTGTAGAATGGGGTACAGACTTACAAACAGAGCATGAAAGATATATTACAGAACAGATATTCCAAAAGCCTGTGTTTTTAACAGATTATCCTAAGGATATCAAATCCTTTTATATGAGGCTTAACGATGATGGTAAGACAGTTGCAGCTTCTGACCTTTTGGTACCAGGTATTGGAGAGATAATTGGAGGAAGTCAGAGAGAAGAAAGACTTGATATATTAGAGAAAAGAATGAAAGAATTAAGTCTCAATAAAGAGGATTATTGGTGGTACTTAGATCTTAGAAAATACGGCGGCACAAAACATGCTGGCTACGGACTAGGATTTGAAAGAGCTATAATGTATATTACTGGTATGACAAATATAAGAGACGTTATACCATTTCCAAGAACAGTAAAAACAGCAGAGTTTTAATTATCAGCACCTCAGTTTTAATATATATATATATATTTAAGCTGAGGTGCATAATATATAGGAGGTCAAAATGAAAAATAATTATAGATTTTTTCAAAATAAGGAATGTGAGTATTTTCCTTGTCACAAAATAAAAAATGATGAAAATTTTAATTGTCTTTTTTGTTACTGCCCATTGTATTTTTTAGAAGAGTGCGGAGGCAACTGTAAGTTATATAATGGCGTAAAAGATTGTACAGATTGCCTTATACCTCATGGTGAAAAAGGGTATGATTATATTGTACAAAAAATTATAGACGTAAATAGGAGTAAAACTTCAAACAAGGAGTGACAATATGAAAAGGAATTTAATTTTTCTATTAATTGTAATGATATTAGTTAGCTGCAATGCAAATGATAAGACAAATTTAACTGAAAATCAAAACACAGTTTCGCAAAATGTAAAAACCATAATACCAATAGAAGACGGAAATTTGTATCATATTGATGCTGAGTTAAATGCTAAGGATAAAATAATAACAGCGAAACAAAATCTTATCTACAAGAATAATGAGAATGTTGAGCTTAAGGAGCTTTATTTTCATGTATACAACAATGCCTTTAATAGCAAGGAAACAGCACCTTTCTTATTTGACGATTTTAATAGAGCATACAAAAGAGGTTTTGAGCCGGGAAATACAGAAATTTCTTCATTAAAAACTAAGGCAGGCGAAAACTTGAAATACTCCATCCAAGGCGAGGGGAATTCTATAATGAAGGTTAAACTTTCTAAAGCAATTAAACCTGGAGATACTATTGAGCTTGATATGAATTTTAAAGTGACTATTCCTCCTGCAAGTGAACGTTTTGGCTGGGGAGAAAATCATTTTAACCTAGGCAATTGGTATCCAGTAGTTGCAGTGTATGATAAAGATGGATGGAATCTTGATAAATATTTTGCTATAGGAGATCCATTCTATAGTGATTCTTCCAACTACACAGTAAAGATAAAAGCACCTAAGGAATATACAATAGCCGCTTCTGGTAACTTGGTTAAGGAAGAAGAGAAAAACAATAATAAGGTTTGGGAGTTTCAAGGAAATAATATGAGAGATTTTGCTTTTATTGCAAATAACAATTTTTTGGTTGAAGAGCAAATATTTAATGGAACAGTAGTTAAATCCTATTACTATAAGGGCGATGAGGAAAAAGGAAAAGAAGCACTTGAGATAGGTGTAAATTCTATTAAAATATTTAACGAAAAATATGGAGAGTATCCATATCCCTCATATTCTATAGTAGAAACAGTATTCCCAAGTGGTATGGAATACCCAGGGCTTGTATATATCAGCGACGAGTATTATAATAAATACTCAAATAGTGATAGGCTTAGTACAGTAATAGCGCATGAAACAGCTCATCAATGGTGGTATAGCTTAGTTGGGAATGATCAAATAGATGAAGCTTGGCTAGATGAAGGTTTTGCAACCTATTCAGAAAGTATATTTATTGAGAACTCTTTAACCGCAGAAAGCGGAAAAACATACTTTGTTAATAATGTACAGAATAGGCATGATAAAGCAATATCAGAAGATATTATTGATGGAGTCGTTGTCAGAAGTTTAAATGAGTTTGAAAATTGGGATGACTATGGTTCTACTGTATATACAAGAGGTGCAGTTGTTTTAAATGAGCTTAGAAATAAGCTTGGAGATGAGACATTTTTTAAGATTATGAAAGAGTATTTCAAAGAATATGAATTTAAAAATGCAACAACAGATGATTTCATAAAAGTTAGTGAAAATGTTTCAGGACAAGAGTTGAATGATTTCTTTAATACATGGCTATATGCAAAATAATTATCAATTAATAACAATAAGTAACATTCATATTTAATAATAAAATGTAAAAAATAAATTCAATGATAAAAATCTTATATTCACAAAAACAGTAGAAACATATACAGAAAGTAAGAAGGAGCAAAAAATTATGAGAGTATTATTTGCTGTTTTGCTATCTTTTATATTATCATTAAATTTATTTCTCTATTCTGATGATATCTATAGCTATAGTGCTGGAATCACAAATGAAAGCTCAGCAAAAAAGATTTATACAGATAGCTTGAAAAAGCTTGGCTACTATAAAAGTGATTTCAAGGATGAACAATTAAACTATAAAAATGCAATAATGCACTTTCAAAGTGATAGTAATATAACTGCTGATGGAATAGCTGGAAAGGAATTTAGAGTCGTTTTAATCAAACGACTTCAGCATGGAAAAGGAGTTCAATATAAGGACTATGTAAAAACTCCTGCTAGCAGCAAGGTATGGATAACAGTAAATAAAAGTAATAGAATACTAACAGTATATAACAATAAAAAATCCATAAGAAAATATCCAGTTGCACTTGGAAGGACAGGCTTTGTCACTCCTGAGGGAAGATTTACTATTAAGATGAAGGTAGTTAATCCAGAATGGTCAGGCGGTGGATATACAGATTCTAGAGACGGAGGTTCTAAGGATAATCCTCTAGGGTATAGATGGCTAGGACTAAATATTGGTACTAAAAATAAGTATGGAATTCATGGTAATAACAATCCTTATTCTATAGGCAAAAACGTTTCAAGAGGCTGTATAAGAATGTTGAACCTTGATGTAGCAGAGTTATATAGATATGTAAAGAAAGGTACACCCGTATGGATAGGAAGCGATAAAGCACTTAAAAAATGGGGAGTATATCAGAACAGTTATGTACAATAAAAAAGAGTAGTATATACTACTCTAAATAACGAAATTTTATTTTGTTCGGTTTTTGTGCACTTTTTAGATTTCAAATTATCTTGAAAGTGGCAGGGGTAGTAGGTCTCGAACCTACGACCAACGGTTTTGGAGACCGCTACTCTACCAATTGAGCTATACCCCTACGAGACAATATCTATTATATTATGAAAACGGATTATAGTCAATAAGTATTTTTTACGAATCTATATAAATAGTATATTGAAGTGATAGTTAATGAATGATATAATGTAGTAAATTGAATAGCTCCGAGCTTGCAAAGCCTGTTGAATTTTTTCTATGGATTACAAGCCGTTAGGGTATCATTGGAAACGGTGGTGCCTCCCATTTGGAAAGGAGCAGCATACATGTGTTTTTGTGCTATGGACGTTTTTATAAAATGTCTTTTGTTTTGCTGTGCTAACTCTCCTTCTACGGAGAGTTTTTATTTTGGGATATAAAAGAAGCTAGGATTTTTAAATATTAAAAAACACAGCAAATTAAAATTTCTGTGTTTATAGGAGGAAGAATAAAATGAAACAAAGAAGAATTCTACTAACAATTGCTTTTGTGCTGATGCTTTCACTAGTATTTACTGCTTGCAGTTCAAAAGGGCAAAGCAACACTGATGTAAAACCTGCACCAGAAGTTAAAAAGGAACTTATCTTGGCTACTACAACAAGCACACAAGACTCAGGTCTTTTAGATTATCTAATACCTGTGTTTGAAGCAGATACAGGTATAGTTACAAAGGTAGTAGCAGTTGGTACTGGACAAGCAATTAAGATGGGTGAAGATGGTGAAGCAGATGTACTTTTAGTTCATGCAAAAGCATCTGAAGAAGAATTTGTGAAGGCTGGACACGGTGTTGAAAGATTTGATGTTATGTACAATGATTTTATACTTATAGGACCAAAGGATGATGCAAGTGTAAAGGATGCTTCTGAACAGAAGATATTAACAGCACTTCAGTATATAAATGACAATAAGGTTAAATTTATATCTAGAGGTGATGACTCAGGTACTCATAAAGCAGAGTTAAAGTTATGGAAACAGTTAAATATTGAGCCATCAGGCGATTGGTATATTTCGGCTGGTAAAGGTATGGGAGCGGTTATACAGATGGCTAATGAAATGAAAGCCTATACTTATACAGATAGAGCTACTTACCTTTCAATGAAGGATAAAATCGATTTAGATATAATCGTAGAGGGTGACAAAGCGCTATTTAACCAATATGGTGTAATTGCAGTTGATCCAAATAAAAATGATAAAATAAATAAAGAAGGTGCACAAGCTTTTGTTGATTGGATACTTTCTGATAAAATACAAGAGCTTATAGGACAGTATGGAATAGATAAATACGGACAAGCCTTATTTACTCCAAATGCAAGTAAATAGAAAATAAATATATAAAAATGGATGTATATAATAATGCATCCATTTTTTTATGTTATAATTTTAGTAATAAGCTTTTGGAGGTAATAAGTAATGAATGAAACTATGAATATCCTTTTTCAGAGAAGATCAGTAAGAGTTTACGAGGATAAGCCTGTACCTAATGAGGTTAAAGATGAAATTGTTAAGGCTGCTATGAGAGCGCCAACTGCTGGAAATATGATGTTATATAGTATTATAGATATCACTGATCAAGCTATTAAGAATAAGCTTGCAGAGACCTGTGATAATCAACCATTTATTGCAAAGGCACCATTAGTTTTAATGTTCTTTGCTGATTATCAGCGTACTTATGATTATTTCAAAGCATGCGGTGTAGCAGATTCTTTGGGAATCAGCAAAGATGAGCTCAAAACTCCTGAAGAAGGAGATTTATTTCTAGCTTGCAGTGATGCACTTATAGCAGCACAGAACGCTGTAATAGCTGCAGAAGCTCTTGGATTGGGCTCATGCTATATAGGTGATATAATTGAGAATTATGAGGTGCATAAGGAGCTTCTAGGGCTTCCTGATTATGTATTCCCAATATCCATGCTGGTATTTGGCTATCCTACTGAGCAGCAAAAGGAAAGAGCACAACCGGAACGATTTGACAAGAAGTTTATTGTGTTTGAGAACAAATACAAACAATTAGAAAAAAATGAATTTGATGAAATGTATGCAAAGATAAACGACAAAATTAGAAACAACAATCAAGGCAAGCTAGATAAAAACTGTGGTGAGATACAGTATACCAGAAAATATACAGCTGATTTTGCAGATGAAATGAATAGATCAGCAAGAGCAGCACTCAAAAATTGGAGTTCAAAGAATAAGAAATAAAGAGATATATAAAGCTACATTGAGCTATGTGAAGCTAATGTAAAGTATAAGAATTAAACGTTAATATTTAAAATAATTATAGACAATTTAATAAAATAAGCATATTATAATATATGAAGTATAAATAGTTATTTTTCTGTTAAACATCTAGTTAGGTGAGGCTACTACGTGAATACATGCTACTGCCCAGAAACGTCCAGAGACGCCAACGGGTCAACAGATACTACCGAACTAAGGTTTTATCTAATGCAGCCGGGATTTTCCCTATGTCACGCAGTGCTAAAGCTCAACGTATAGAGCTAAGTTTAGTATGCTATGCAATCTCTTACGTTGTCGTAAGAGATTTTTATTTTTTGCAAAGAAAGGTTGGTGATGGTTATGGATTCCAGTCCCTTACCCGGGAATAAACAACATTTTAACTTTATAGCAATATATTTAGAATACTTAGCTGTCACTGCATTTGTAGTGCAGCTCCTGTAAAGGAGGTTTTTAGCATGAATGAACATATCTTAGAGCTTATAAAAGAAAATAAGCTTACAGATGCAAGGTATGCGCTGGAAGATATGAATATAGTTGACATAGCTCAGTTGTTTGAAGAAATTGATATGCCTCAGATGATTAAGTTCTTCAGAATACTTCCAAAGGACAAAGCTGCAGATGTTTTTTCATATGTATCTCCAGAGAATCAAGCATATATAATTCAGTCTATTACAGATTTTGAAATACGTCATATAATTGATGATTTGTTTTTTGATGATACAGTAGACTTGATTGAGGAAATGCCAGCGGTGGTTGTTAAGAAGGTTTTAAAGAACACTGATGAGAATATGAGAAAGCTCATCAATCAGTTTTTGAATTATCCCGAGGATTCTGCTGGAAGTATCATGACTATCGAGTATGTTGATTTGAAGAAGGAAATGACTGTTAGGCAGGCGTTGACACATATAAAGAAAACTGGAATTGACAAAGAGACAATCGATACCTGCTATGTTATAGATGCGAATAGGAAGCTAGAAGGAATAGTGTCTATCAGAAGATTGATTTTAAGTGAAGAAGATCAGTTGGTAGATGACATTATGAACACAGATATCATATATATTCATACTTATGACGATCAAGAAAAGATTGCAATGCTGTTTAAGAAATACGACTTGCTTTCTATGCCGGTTGTTGATAATGAAATACGACTTGTAGGTATTATAACAGTAGACGATATTGTAGATATAATCGATCAAGAAAATACTGAAGACATTCATAAGATGGCTGCTATGGCTCCCTCTGAACAAGAATATCTTAAGACTAGTGTTTTTACATTAGCAAAGAACAGAATATTGTGGCTTTTGATATTGATGATTTCTGCAACAATAACAGGAAATATAATAAGCAAGTTTCAGAATGTATTGCAATCAGTAGTTATACTTACTACTTATATGCCAATGCTTATGAATACAGGGGGTAATGCAGGCTCTCAATCTTCTACTCTTGCAATTAGAGGCTTGGCATTAGGGGAGGTAACTCCGAAAGATTTTTACAAGGTTGCTTGGAAGGAATTCAGAGTGAGCATATTGGTGGGTTTTTCCCTTGCAACTGTCAATTTCCTTAGAATATTAATATTTGATAAAGTATCAATAGCTATTGGATTGGTTGTATGCATCAGTTTATTCTGTACAGTAATAATGGCGAAGTTTGTTGGTGGATTACTTCCCTTAGCAGCTAAGAGTTTGAAGCTTGACCCTGCTATAATGGCAAGTCCGCTTATAACTACAATAGTTGACGCAGTATCCTTGACTATATATTTTACATTGTCAACATTAATCTTAAATTTATAAAGGATTAAAGATAAGTTTTACATTAACTGATGAATTACATAATTTATACTATATTAGGAGATGATAATTTGAACTACTATAAAGACGACAATATTATTATAAGAGATATAACTGAAAAGGATATTATAAGCATGTTTGCATGGTGGACAGATAAGGAACTAAGTAAATATGACCCAAGACCCCTGCCTAAGAATAGTACAGAGCTGCTAAGTGAGTGTATAAGCTTTTGCAAGAGGTTTGATACAGAGATGTTAAACGACAATATTGAGCAAAGACGGTACAAATATTTTATTATAACGGACTTAAATGATCGCCCCATTGGTTCAGTAAATTTCTTTAGCATAAACAAAGAAAAAAAGCAAGGTGAAATGGGTATAGAAATAGGCGATAAAAGATATTGGAGGAAAGGAATTGCCTATAAAGCTGTAAGTGTAGCCATTAATTATATATTCAACAACATGGATATTAATAGAATTTACATTGAGACTGGAGAGAAAAATGTTCCAGCTCTTAAGCTTTTTTCAAAGCTAGACTTTGTGAAGAGTGGCGAATATTTGGAAGATGATGGCTTTAAATTCATAGTTATGGAGAAAACTTCATAGTATTTTATAGTAAAGTTATTTACAAATAAAGAAGCAACAATATTTGTTTAAAAAGTATATATATTACAAACAAACTACATAAAACTGAAAGGTTTTATGTAGTTTGTTTTGTATAAGGATTCAAAAGAAGGAGCTGTACTGACACAAGCTTTTTCACTATATTTTTAATTGTATATAAGGTATGGAATTGCAGAATATTCGACAAAATTAGACATCTGAATCTTGTATACAAGTGTAGTATATGGTAACATAACATATAAAAGGAAGACATGACAATATAGTGGTATGCTTATAATAAAGTACATTAATAAGGCACATCAATATTATAAAATTTACAAATTACAAATAATCAAGTTATATAGAAAATAAAAACTTTGTCGAAATTTCTCAATTAAAAGAAGAAAGATAATAAACTGCATAAAGTACCTATGTTTTATAGAACACACAAATCAAATAAATTTGTGTGTTCTATAAAACAGTGGAGAAAATATCCACTGTTTTATAATGCATAGAAAAGTATAAGATAAGTGTAAATTGTTTAGTGTGATATATAGACATATGAGTAAATAAATGGGGGGATAATTACATGTTTGATAAAAGCAATTTCAAAGATATATACAGTCTATCTCCAATGCAGCAGGGGATGCTGTTTCACTCTATTATGGACAATACTTCAGGTGCATATTTTGAACAGAGTAGATTTTCTATAAAAGGGCAAATAGATATAAGTCTGTTTGAAAGAAGCTTTAACTATATAATAGAGAAATATGATGTCGTAAGAACAGTATTTCTATATGAAAAAGTAAGCCAACCTGTGCAAATTGTTTTGAGGAAGAGAACTGGTAAGATACTTTATAATGATATATCTTATCTCAATGAGGAAGAAAGAAAAAGTTATATTGTAGACTTCACCAAAAAAGACAAAATACAGAGCTTTGAGCTTTCTAAGGATCTTCCTATGAGGATAGCAGTTATAAAAACTGGTGAAGAAAAATATGAGGTTATCTGGAGCTACCATCACATAATAATGGATGGCTGGTGTTTAGGTATAATAATGAGTGATTTTTTCAAGGCATATAGTCTGCTTGGAAAGGGTAAGGAAATAAGCACTGCAAATAATTATCCCTATAGCGACTATATAAAATGGCTGAAGAGACAGAACAAGGAAGAAGCATTAGCCTATTGGAAAAACTACCTACAGGATTATGAACAGCAAGCATCCATCCCAAAGTGGTATAAAAGAACAAATGAAAATATATATTCACATTGTGATACTCAATTTGAGCTAAATGAAGCTATAACAGAAAGACTTATAAGACTTGCAAAAGAGAATCAGATTTCCTTAAACATAATTCTCCAGACAATATGGGGGATACTTCTACAAAAATATAATAACACAAATGATGTTGTGTTTGGAGCTGTAGTATCAGGCAGACCCCCTGAAGTAATTGGCATCGAAAGTATGGTAGGTCTATTTATAAACACCATACCTGTAAGAATAAAAGGAAATGATAAAAGCTTTATAGTGCTTTGTAAGGAAATACAAGAAAATGCTTCAAAATCAATGGCGTATGATTATATGCCTCTAGCAGATGTACAAGCAAACACTAAACAAAAGAACAATTTGTTCGACCATATCATGGCGTTTGAGAACTATCCAATGGACAAGCAGGTAAACAATATGGCTAGTAGTCAGGAATTAGGCTTTTCCATACAAAACTATGAAATGCTTGAACACACAAATTATGACTTTAACCTAGCTGTTATACCGGGTGAAACCATTATATTTAAGTTTACACATAATGAAAATGTTTATAGCAAAGAGCTGGTAAAGCGAATATGCAGTCATTTTAAAATGGCAATAAACCAAGTTATAGAGAATTTGGATATAAATATAGTAAGTATTAATATAGTTGACACTGAAGAAGCGGCTAAGCTTCTTCAGGAATTCAATAATACAAAGACAGAGTACCCAATTGAGAAGACAATACACCAGTTGTTTGAGGAACAGGTAACAAAGACACCTGACAACATAGCAGTAGAGTATGAAAATACAAAGCTTACATACAAAGAGCTAAATACAAAAGCAAACGATGTGGCAACAGTATTACAAAATAAAGGAGTAGGGGCAGACAGCATTGTAGGAATAATGGTAGACAGATCCCTAGATATGATAGTAGGTATAATGGCTATACTAAAGGCTGGAGGAGCATATCTGCCTATAGATCCTGAATATCCAAAGGATAGAATAGAATACATGCTGTCTGATAGTAATACAAAAATATTGCTTACTCAATCAAATTTAACTAAAAATGTGGAATTTGATGGAGAAACTATAATTATAGAAGATATATTATGTAATACAGAATGTATCAATACTAGAAAAACAAGCAAAGCAACTGATTTGGCATATATCATATACACCTCAGGAAGTACTGGAAAACCAAAGGGAGTAATGATAGAACATAAATCAGTAATTAATCTAGCGTACTCACAAATAAGCCAATTTAAAGTTGATGAAAAAGACAGGATATTGCAATTCTCAACTATTTGTTTTGATGCATCAATAGAACAGATATTTATAGCATTATTAAGCGGAGCTGCTTTAGTATTAATAAATAAAGATACATTATTAAATGTAGAGGCATTTGAAGAATATCTAATAGAACATGAAGTGACACATATACATACAGTACCAACATTTTTAAATAATATTAATTATAGAGAAGAATATAAAATTAAGCGAGTAGTAGCAGGGGGAGACATATGCTCTGTAAATTTAGCCAAATATTGGAGTGAACACTGCGATTTCTATAATGAATATGGACCGACAGAAACCACAATTACTAGTACCATGTTATTAGCTAATAATATTATGGAAACATCTAGTAATTTATCTATAGGTAGGCCATTAAATAATATAAAAGTATATATATTAGATAAAGATAACAATATTCAACCAGTAGGGATACCGGGTGAACTCTATATAGCAGGCGATTGTCTAGCAAGAGGATATCTAAATAGACAAGAATTAACAGCAGAGAAGTTTATAGAAGATCCATTTGAGACAGGAACTAAAATGTATAAAACTGGAGACCTTGCAAGGTGGTTGCCAGATGGAAACATAGAATTCTTAGGCAGAATAGATAGTCAAGTAAAGGTAAGGGGTTTTAGAATAGAGCTAGGAGAAATAGAAGCAAGGCTTTTGAGCTATGAAGGAATAGAAGAGGCAATAGTAATAACCAAAGAAGATAAAGACAGTAGTAATTATCTATGTGCATATGTAAGCAGTACAAGAGAGCTTACAATTAGAGAGCTTAGATATTATCTGGGAGAAGAACTACCAGAATACATGATACCATCATATATTATACAATTAGAAAAGCTGCCTATAACAGTCAATGGCAAGATTGACAGAAAGGCACTGCCAGAGCCTGATGGAAGTATAATGACAGGAATAGAATATGTAGCACCGACCAATGAAACAGAAGAGAAGCTGGCAGCGATATGGAAAGAGGTATTAGGCTTAGAAAAGGTAGGAACAAATGATAACTTCTTTGAGCTTGGAGGACATTCCTTAAAGGCAATAAATGTAATGGGTAAAATTCATAAAGAATTGAATGTAGAAATACCTCTAAAACAATTATTTAAAACACCTACAATAAGAGGATTATATGAATATATAGGTGGCTTGGAAGAAAACATATACTCAACTATTGAGCCTATAGAAGAAAAGGAATATTATTCACTATCCTCAGCACAAAAGAGAATGTACGCTCTACAGCAATTTGAAGAAGGTAGTACAAGCTATAACATGCCAATGGTGATAACAATAGAAGGAGAGCTTGATAGACTTAAGCTAGAGGAAGTTTTTAGAAAACTGATAAAAAGACATGAGGTATTTAGAACCTCATTTAAGCTTGTGGATGGAGAAGCAGTACAGCTGGTGCACAAGGAAATAAGTTTTAAAATAGAGTATACAGAAGCAAATAAAGAAAAGGCTGGAGAAATAGCATCAGAATTTGTAAAAGCCTTTGACTTAAGCAAAGCACCACTAATCAGAGTGGCATTAACTAAGATCAATGACAAAGAACATATACTTATGATAGACATGAACCATATAATTTCTGATGGTGTATCTATGGGGATATTAACCAAAGAATTTATGATGCTATATGATGGTAAGGAACTGTCAAAGCTAAGAATCCAATACAAAGACTTTGCAGTATGGCAAAATGAACTGTTTAAATCGGGAGAAATTATAAAGCAAGAAGAATATTGGCTAAAAGCATTAAGTGACGAAATTCCTGTGCTTAACATGCCATCAGACTATAAAAGACCAAGCATGCAAAGCTTTGAAGGAGATAACCTCAACTTTGAGCTAAGCGAAGAGCTGACAGCTAAGCTAAAGCGAATAACAAGAGAAACAGGAAGTACTATGTATATGGTGCTTTTGTCGGCATGCAATATATTACTATCAAAATATAGTGGACAAGAAGACATAATAGTAGGAAGTCCAATATCAGGAAGACCTCATGCTGATTTAGAAAACATAATGGGTATGTTTGTAAACACGCTAGCTATGAGAAATTATCCTGACAGCAGTATGACCTTCAAGGAATTCTTGGCAGAAGTAAAAGCAAACTCACTGCAAGCGTTTGAAAATCAGGATTATCAATTTGAAGAGCTTGTAGACAAGCTAAATATAACAAGAGACTTAAGCAGAAATCCACTGTTTGATGTAATGTTCACAATGCAGAATATGGATGCAGGGGAGCTGCAAATAGAAGGACTTAGCTTCAAACCCTATGATATTGATAATAAAGTATCAAAGTTCGATATAACTATTATAGCTACAGAACTTGATAAAACTATAGGGCTATCGCTAAACTACTGTACAAAGCTGTTTAAAAAACAAACAATAGAAAACATGAGCAAGCACTTAACAAATATACTAAACAACATAGCAAACAATATAAGTCTAAGACTATCAGAAGTTGAAATGCTATCAGAGGAAGAAAAACAGCAGCTGCTTGTAGAGTTTAATAACACAAAAGCAGGATATCAAAAGGATCAAATAATACAACAGCTGTTTGAAGAACAAGTAGAAAAAACACCAAGCAATATAGCAGTAGTATATAAAGAAGAAAAGCTAACATACAAAGAACTAAATGAAAAAGCAAATATAATAGCAAGAATACTAAGAAATAAGGGAATAAAACAAAATGAAATAGTAGGAATAATGGTAGAAGGTTCAACAGAGATGATAGTAGGAATACTAGGCATACTAAAAGCAGGAGCAACATACTTGCCAATAGATCCTAAATATCCTACAGACAGAATAACCTACATGGTAGAAGACAGCAAAACAAGAATATTGCTGACTGACTTCCAGCCAAAAGATATGATAGGTGAGAATACAGAGGTAATATTACTAAAAGATAAAGAGCTATATAAAGCTGAAAATACCAACCTAGAAATAATAAATACACCAAAGGATATAGCCTATATTATATACACCTCTGGAAGTACAGGAAAGCCAAAGGGAGTAATGATAGAGCATAGCTCCTTGGTTAACATGTGTAAATGGAATATTGACTATTATGAAGTAACAGAAGAAGACAACATTACAAAATATGCAGGCTTTGGCTTTGATGCATCAATACCAGAGATATTTCCAGGCATAATAACAGGTGCGGCAATACATATAATAGACGAAGAAATAAAGCTGGATTTAGAAAAACTAAACGAATACTATAATGATAACAAAATAACAATAAGCTTCCTGCCAACACAAATCTCAGAGCAGTTTATGAAGCTTGATAACAATTCCCTTAGATACCTGTTAGCAGCAGGAGACAAGCTAAGGTATTTTGAAGGAAAGAACTACAAAGTAGTAAACAACTATGGACCAACAGAAAATACAGTAGTAACAACAAGCTTTATAGTAGACAAGGAATATGACAATATACCAATCGGAAAACCAATAGCAAATACACAAATATACATATTGGACAAAACAAATAAACTACAAGCAATAGGCATACCTGGAGAGCTATGTATAGCAGGAGAAGGAATCGCAAGAGGATACCTAAACAGAGATGAATTAACAGCAGACAAATTCATAGAAAACCCATTTGCAAAAGGTCAAAGACTGTACAAAACAGGGGACTTGGCAAGATGGCTGCATGATGGAAACATAGAATTCTTAGGCAGAATAGATAATCAAGTAAAGATAAGAGGCTATAGAATAGAGCTGGGAGAAATTGAAAATGAACTATTAAAGCATAGTAAAATAAGAGTAGCTATAGTAACAGCAAAAGAAGATACTATGGAAAATAAATATCTATGTGCATACATAGCAGGAGAAGTAGAATTAAGCAGTAAAGAGCTGAGAGAGCATCTGTCAAAAGAGCTGCCAGAATATATGATACCAGCATACTTTATACAATTAGAAAAGCTACCACTAACAGCCAATGGAAAAGTAGACAAAAAAGCATTACCAGAACCTGATGGAAGCATAAATACAGGAGCAGAATATGTTGCACCAGAAAGTGAAATAGAAGAAAAGCTGGCAAGCATATGGCGTGAAGTATTAGGAATAGAAAAAATAGGAATAGATGATAACTTCTTTGAGCTAGGAGGGCATTCATTAAAAGCAATAAATATATCAGCAAAAATAAACAAGGAATTAAATGTGCCAGTACCCTTAAGAGAAATGTTTAAAACACCTACAATAAAAGGCTTAGCTAACTATATAAAAGGCACAAAACAAAGCATATATAGCAGAATTAAGCCAGTAATAGAAAAAGAATATTATGAGTTATCCTCAGCTCAAAAGAGAATATATACACTACAGCAATTTGAAGAAAACAGTACAAGCTATAACATGCCAATGGTGATGACTCTAGAAGGAGAGCTTGACAAGAACAAGCTAGAAGAAACCTTTAATAAGCTAGTACAAAGACACGAAGCTTTAAGAACCTCCTTTGAGGTAATAGATGGAGAGCCAGTACAATTAGTTCATAAGGAAATAAGCTTTGAAATAGAATATACAGAAGCAGACAAAGAGAAGGCTGGAGAAATAGCAGCAGGATTTGTAAAAGCCTTTGATTTAAGCAAAGCGCCGCTAATCAGAGTGGCACTGGTTAAAATCAAGGACAAAGAACATACACTTATGATAGACATGCATCATATAATATCTGATGGTACATCTATGGGAATCTTAACTAAGGAATTTATGGAGCTATATGATGGCAAAGAATTAACTGAGCTAAGAATCCAATACAAAGATTTTGCAATATGGCAAAATGAGCTATTTAAATCGGGAGAAATCAAAAAACAAGAAGAATATTGGCTACAGGCATTTGAAGGAGAAGTGCCTACACTTAACCTGCCAACAGACTATCAAAGACCAAGCATACAAAGCTTTGAAGGAGACAACATCAACCTTGAGCTAAGTGAGGAGCTGACTAACAAGCTAAAGCAAATAGCAAAAGAAACAGGAAGTACTATGTATATGGTGCTTTTGTCAGCCTGCAACATATTACTGTCAAAATATAGCGGACAAGAAGACATAATAATTGGAAGTCCAACAGCGGGAAGACCTCACGCTGATTTAGAAAACATAATGGGTATGTTTGTAAACACACTGGCTATGAGAAACTATCCTGAGAGCAAAAAAACCTTCAAGGAATTCTTAACAGAAGTAAAAGCAAACTCACTTCAAGCCTTTGAAAATCAGGATTATCAATTTGAAGAGCTTGTAGACAAGCTAAATATAACAAGAGACTTAAGCAGAAATCCACTGTTTGATGTAATGTTCTCAATGCAGAACATGGATGCAGGAGAACTGCAAATAGAAGGATTAAAATTCAAGCCCTATGAAATTGACAATAACATAGCAAAGTTTGACATTGCAATTACAGCTGTAGAATTAAACAATACTATAGGACTATCCTTAAACTATTGTACAAAGCTTTTCAACAAACAAACAATAGAAAACATGAGCAAGCACTTAATAAATATACTAAACAGAATAGTAAACAATGCAAACTTAAGACTAGCAGAAGTTGAAATACTATCAGAGCAAGAAAAGCATCAACTTCTTGTAGAGTTTAATAATACAAAAACAGAATATCCCAAGGATAAGACAATACAACAACTATTTGAAGAACAAGTAACAAAGACACCAGATAAAATAGCAGTAGTATTTGAAGAAAAGCAACTAACATATAGAGAACTAAACGAAAAATCAGATACTATAGCAAGAATACTTAGAAGCAAGGGTGTAAAGGCAGATGATGCAGTAGCAATACTAGTAGATAAATCCGTAGAAATGATAATAGGAGTAATAGCAATACTAAAAGCAGGGGGAGCCTATCTGCCAATAGATATAGACTATCCAACAGATAGAATACAATACATTTTATCGGATAGTGGAAGCAGTATACTATTGACACAAACAGATAGAGCTAACACAGTGAACTTTGATGGACACATACTAATATTAGATAATCAAGAAATATACAATACACTAAGGACAGATTGCAATGACAACTTAGAAATAATAAATAATCCAAGAAACCTAGCATACATAATATACACCTCAGGAAGTACAGGCAAACCAAAGGGAGTAATGGTAGAACATAAAAATGTAGTAAGACTGGTTAAAAGCACCAATTATATAAGCTTTAGTGAAGATGATAGGATACTACAAACAGGAGCCTTAGTATTTGATGCATCAACCTTTGAAATATGGGGAGCGTTGCTAAATGGCCTGCCTCTATACCTATTTGATAAAAATGTAATACTGGATGCAAATAAACTCACAAAAGCAATAGAAGAAAACAACATAACCATAATGTGGCTTACAGCAGCACTATTTAACCAATTGCAACAAGAAAAAGAGGACATGTTCAAAAGTTTGAGATGTTTATTAGTAGGTGGAGATATACTATCACCAAAACATATAAATGCAGTAAGAGAAAAGAATCCCAATCTCAAAGTAATAAATGGATATGGACCAACAGAAAATACAACCTTCTCCACCTGTTTTAGGATAGAAAAGGAATACACAAGCAACATACCAATAGGAAGCCCAATAAGCAACAGTACAGTATATATAGTAGATAAAAGCAACAGTATACAGCCAGTAGGAGTAGCAGGCGAGCTATGGGTAGGAGGAGACGGAGTAGCAAGGGGATACCTAAACAACAAAGAGCTTACAGCAGAGAAATTTATAGAAAGTCCATTTGTAGAAGGAGAAAGAATATACAAAACAGGAGACCTAGCAAGATGGCTGTCTGATGGAACAATAGAATTTATAGGACGTATAGACCAACAAGTAAAGATAAGGGGCTTTAGAATAGAGCTAGGAGAAATAGAAAACGAGCTATTAAAGCACGATAAAATAAAGGAAGCCATAGTAATAGCAAGGGAAGATAATAGCAGGAATAAATATCTATGTGCATACATAGCAGGAGAAGCAGAATTAAGTATTAAAGTGCTGAGAGAACATCTATCAAAAGAACTTCCAGAATATATGATACCAGCATACTTTATACAGCTAGAACAGTTGCCATTAACAGCAAACGGAAAAGTAGACAGAAAAGCACTGCCAGAGCCTGATGGAAGCGTAACTACAGGAACAGAATATGTTGCACCAAGTAATGAAATAGAAGAAAAGTTAGTAAGCATATGGAAAGAAGTATTGGGATTAGAAAAGGTAGGAATAAACGATAATTTCTTTGAATTAGGAGGACACTCCTTAAAGGCAATTAATATAGCAGCAAAAATTAACAAGGAACTAAATGTGTCAGTACCATTAAGGGAAATGTTTAAAACACCTACAATAAAAGGCTTAGCAAACTATGTAGCAGGCACAAAACAAAGTATATACAGCAGAATTGAGACTGTGGAAGAAAGTGAGTATTACCCATTATCCTCAGCTCAAAAGAGAATGTATACACTACAGCAATTTGAAGAAGATAACATAAGCTATAACATACCAATGGTAATGACCTTAGAAGGAGAGCTTGACAAGACTAAGCTTGAAGAAACCTTTGATATGCTAATACAAAGACATGAAGCTCTAAGAACCTCCTTTGAAGTAATAGAAGGAGAGTCAGTACAAATAGTTCATAAGGAAATAAACTTTGAAATAGAGTACACAGAAGCAAGCAAAGATAAGGCTGTAGAAATAGCAGCAGAATTTGTAAAAGCCTTTGACTTAAGCAAAGCGCCACTAATCAGAGTGGCACTGGTTAAAATCAAGGACAAAGAACATATATTAATGATAGACATGCATCATATAATATCTGACGGTACATCTATGGGAATCTTGACTAAGGAATTTATGGAGCTATACGATGGTAAAAAATTAACTGAGCTAAGAATCCAATACAAAGACTTTGCAGTATGGCAAAATGAGCTATTTAAATCAGGAGAAATCAAAAAACAAGAAGAATATTGGCTAAAGGCATTTGAAAGAGAAATACCTGTACTTAACATGCCAACTGACTATCAACGACCAAGCATACAAAGCTTTGAAGGAGACAACATCAGCTTTGAACTAAATGAAGAGCTGACAGATAAGCTAAAGCAAATAGCAAAAGAAACAGGAAGTACTATGTATATGGTGCTTTTGTCAGCCTACAATGTATTGCTATCAAAATATAGCGGACAAGAAGACATAATAATTGGAAGCCCAACAGCAGGAAGACCTCACGCTGATTTAGAAAACATAATGGGTATGTTTGTAAACACACTGGCTATGAGAAACTATCCTGAGAGCAGTAAGACCTTCAAGGAATTTTTGACAGAAGTAAAAGCAAGCTCATTACAAGCCTTTGAAAATCAGGATTACCAATTTGAAGAATTAATAGACAAGCTAAGCATAACAAGAGATTTAAGCAGAAATCCATTATTTGATGTAATGTTTGTTATGCAGAACATGGATGCAGGTGAGCTTCAAATAGAAGGATTAAAATTCAAACCCTATGAAATTGATAGTAAAATAGCAAAGTTTGATATAACTATTACAGCTACAGAATTTGACAAAACTATAGGGCTATCGCTAAACTACTGCACAAAGCTGTTTAATAAACAAACAATACAAAGAATGAGTAAGCACTTAACAAATATACTAAACAGCATATCAAACAATACAAACCTAAGACTATCAGAAGTTGAAGTGCTATCAGATGGCGAAAAACATCAACTGCTTGTAGAATTTAACAATACAAAAGTAGAATATCAAAAGGATAAAATAATACAACAGTTATTTGAAGAACAAGTAGAAAAAACACCAAGCAATATAGCAGTAGTATATAAAGAAGAGAAATTAACGTATAAAGAACTAAATGAAAAAGCAAATATAATAGCAAGAATACTAAGAAATAAGGGAATAAAACAAAATGAAATAGTAGGAATAATGGTAGAAGGATCAACAGAGATGATAGTAGGAATACTAGGCATACTAAAAGCAGGAGCAACATACCTGCCAATAGATCCTAAATATCCTACAGACAGAATAACCTACATGATAGAAGACAGCAAAACAAAAATATTGCTGACCGACTTCCAGCCAAAAGATATGATAGGTGAAAATACAGAGCTAATACTACTAAAAGATGAAGAGCTATATAAAGGTGAAAATACCAACCTAGAAATAATAAATACACCAAAGGATATAGCCTATATTATATACACCTCGGGAAGCACAGGAAAGCCAAAGGGAGTAATGATAGAGCATAGCTCCTTGGTTAACATGTGCAAATGGAATATTGACTATTATGAAGTAACAGAAGAAGACAACATTACAAAATATGCAGGCTTCGGTTTTGATGCAACAATACCAGAGATATTTCCAGGCATAATAACAGGTGCGGCAATACATATAATAGACGAAGAAATAAAGCTGGATTTAGAAAAACTAAACGAATACTACAATGATAACAAAATAACAATAAGCTTCCTGCCAACACAAATCTCAGAGCAGTTTATGAAGCTTGATAACCATTCCCTTAGATACCTGTTAGCAGCAGGAGACAAGCTAAGGTATTTTGAAGGAAAGAATTACAAAGTAGTAAACAACTATGGACCAACAGAAAACACAGTAGTAACAACAAGCTTTATAGTGGACAAGGAATATGACAATATACCAATAGGAAAACCAATATCAAATACACAAATATACATATTGGACAAAACAAATAAACTACAAGCCATAGGCATACCAGGAGAGCTATGTATAGCAGGTGAGAGCTTAGCAAGAGGATACCTAAACAGAGATGAATTAACAGCAGAGAAATTCATAGAAAATTCATTTGCAAAAGGTCAAAGACTATACAAAACAGGAGACTTGGCAAGATGGCTGCCTGATGGAAACATAGAATTTTTAGGCAGAATAGATAATCAAGTAAAGATCAGAGGCTATAGAATAGAGCTGGGAGAAATAGAGGCTAGAATTCTAAGCTATAAAGGAATAGAAGAAACAATAGTAATAGCAAGAGAAGACAAAAATAAGAACAAATACTTGTGCGGATATATAGTAGTAGATAAAGAAGAGATAGTAGAAGATTTAAAAGACTATCTAGCTAAAGAACTTCCAGAATATATGATACCAGCATACTTTGTAAAGCTAGAAAAGCTACCATTAACAGCCAATGGAAAAGTAGACAGAAAAGCATTGCCAGAGCCTGATGGAACTATAAATGCAGGAGTAGAATATGTAGCACCAACTAATGAAATAGAAGAAAAACTGGTAAGCATATGGCAAGAAGTACTTGCAATAGAAAAAGTAGGCATAAACGATAACTTCTTCAGCTTAGGCGGAGATTCTATTAAAGCTATACAAGTAACCTCAAGACTTTATCAATACAATATGAAATTGGAGGTTAAGCAATTATTTCAGAATCAGACTATAAGTAAAATAAGCAAATATGTTGAGTATAGCAACTATAAGTCTAGTCAAGAGCCTGTTACTGGAGAAACTCCGCTAACTCCAATACAGAAATGGTTTTTTGAACGCAGCTTTACAAATAAGTATCACTGGAATCAAGCAGTGATGTTAAATGCCATAAAAGGCTTTGATGAAAGTATCATAAATAAAGTATTTACAAAAATATTAGAGCACCATGATGCGCTAAGAGCTACATATGAAATTAGTGGACAAGAGGCTAAACAAGTTATTAACCCAATAAATAAACATATGTATGATTTTGAGGTATATGACTTTAGAAATATATCTGATTATTTAAGCAGCATTAAATCAAAGGCAAATGAGGTACAAGCAAGTATTGACTTAGAAAAAGGACCGCTTGTAAAGATTGCACTATTTAAAACTATAGAAGGAGATTATTTACTAATCTCGATACATCACCTAGTAGTTGACGGTGTATCTTGGAGAATAATCTTTGAAGATTTTGCTATGGGCTATAATCAGTGCTTAAATAATCAAAATATAGAGCTTCAACTAAAAACAGATTCCTATAGAACATGGGCTGAAGTACTAAATAGCTATAGCAGTAGTGCTGAAATATCAAAGGAAATAGAGTACTGGACAGCTTTAGAAAACAATAGTGTGATTCCCTTAAGCGATTCTATGTCTGATTATATGATAGCAAAGGACTCCTTATCAGTGGAAAGCAAACAAAAATATACTGAAGCAGTGGCTATAGTGCTTACTGAAGATCAAACAGAGAAGCTGCAAAAGAAAGTGAATAGTAAATATAACACAGAAATAAATGATATATTGCTAAGTGCATTAGGCTATGCTTTAAAGGAATGGACAGGCAATAATAGCATATTAATTGGGCTAGAAGGTCATGGAAGAGAAGAAAATGTTGGCGATATCAACATAAAAAGAACGGTAGGATGGTTTACTTCAAACTACCCAGTAATACTAGATATGTCAAAATCCGATTCAATATCTTATCAAATAAAGAGTATCAAAGAATCTCTGAGACAGATTCCAAATAAAGGTATAGGCTATGGAATATTAAAATACCTTACACCAATAGAGAAAAAGCAAAAGCTAGCATGTAGCTTAAAACCTGAAATAGGCTTTAACTATTTGGGACAACTTGAAGAGAATGCAACATCAGACATCTTTAGCATGTCTGGTATATCATCTGGGGATTCAATGAGCTTAGAATCGGAGAAAATTAACTTAATAGATATTAATGGAATAATAGCAGAAAACAAATTAGTTCTAAATTTCAGTTATAGCAAAAAGCAGTTAACTAGAGCTGGCATTCAAAAGCTGGCAGACTATTATAAGAGATACCTAATAGATATAATAGAACATTGTGTTAATGTACAGGAAACTATGGTGACTCCAAGTGATATTACTCTGCAGGGTACAAGTATAGAGCAATTG
Organism: uncultured Clostridia bacterium; assembly: GCA_942492835.1. Taxonomy (GTDB): domain Bacteria; phylum Bacillota; class Clostridia; order Lutisporales; family Lutisporaceae; genus GWB2-37-7. The sequence continues at coordinate 4,169,206 of OW818645.1, forward strand.
GATGAAATTTACGATCTAGTTAAAAGTAATTTTAATGATATATACAATTTATCTCCAATGCAGCAAGGAATGTTATTCCACTCGCTCATAGATAGCAGCTCCAATGCATATTTTGAGCAAACCAAGCTTTCAATAAAGGGTTTCATAGATATAGCCTTATTTGAAAAAAGCTTTAACTATATTATAGAAAAGTATGATCCTCTAAGAACGGTATTCCTTTATGAAAAAGTAAAGCAACCTCTACAAGTTGTGCTAAAGAAGAGGAATGGCAATATATTATATGATGATATATCCAGCTTCAGTGAGGCTGCAAAACAAATATATATTGAAGATTTTAAACAGAAAGATAAAAAACGGAGCTTTAATCTATCAAAAGACTTATTGGTTAGAATATCAGTAATAAAAACTGGTGTAGAAGAATATGAAATTATCTGGAGCTTCCATCATATAGTAATGGATGGCTGGTGTCTAGGTATAATAATGGGGGACTTCTTCAAAGCATATAGCGTGCTTACAAAGGGTAATACAATAAGTGCTACAAATAGTTATCCCTATAGTGATTACATAAAGTGGCTTCAAGTACAAAATAAAGAAGATGCAATGGCATATTGGAAAAACTATTTGCAGGGATATGAGCAACAAGTATCCATACCGAAGCTATATAAAAAAACAAATGAAGATGTATTTTTACATCAAGAATATCTATTTGAACTAAATGAAGCTGTGACTTTACGACTTACAAATATAGCAAAAAAAAATAAAATATCTTTAAATGTCATGCTTCAAACTGTATGGGGTATATTGCTTCAAAAATACAATAATACAAAGGATGTAGTCTTTGGGGCAGTAGTATCAGGAAGACCTCCTGAAGTAATTGGAATAGAAAAGATGGTAGGCTTATTTATCAATACCATACCAGTAAGAATACAAAAAAGTGATATTAGCTTCATTGAGTTAGCTAAAGAAATACAGCAAAATGCTTTAGAATCAATGGCATATGATTATTTGCCTTTAGCCGACATACAAGTAAATACAGAGTTAAAAAATAATTTATTTGACCATATAATGGTATTCGAGAACTATCCTATGGACAAGCAAGTAAGCAGCATGGATAATGAGAAAGCATTAGGTTTTGCTATAAAAGGCTTAGAAGCATTTGAACAAACAAATTACGATTTCAATTTAGCTATTATGCCTAGCGAGACAATTATGTTTAAATTAACACATAATGGAAATGTTTACAGTAAGGAGCAAATGACACGAATATGCAACCACTTTAAAATGGTTGCTAGTCAAATTATGGAGAACCCTGAAATAAACACTTCAAGTATAAATATAATCGACAACGAAGAAAAACAGCAGTTGCTTATAGAGTTTAACAATACAAAAGCAGAGTACCAAAGGGATAAGACAATACAGCAGTTGTTTGAGGAACAGGCAGCGAAGACACCTGATAACATAGCAGTAGTATATAATAACGAAAGCTTAACCTATAGAGAACTAAATGAAAAATCAAATCAACTAGCTAGAATGCTTAGAGAAAAAGGTGTAAAACCTGATACCATAGTTGGAATAATGGTGGATCGCTCACTGGAAATGATAGTTGGTATAATGGGAATTTTAAAAGCTGGAGCGGCGTATTTACCAATTGATTCTGCATATCCAGAGGATAGAATAAGATATATTTTAAGTGATAGTGGTACAAACATCTTACTGCAAAAAGGTAGAGATAATAATTATGATATAGAAGCAGTAGCATTAGATGGTAACTTTAGCAGCTATTCAACAGAAGCTTTAGAAGCTATAAGCAACTATAACAATTTGGCTTATATAATATATACTTCTGGTTCCACTGGAAAACCAAAAGGAACCATGATAAAGCAAAGAGGCTTAGTCAATTACATTACTTGGGCGGATAAAGTATATGTTAAGAATGAGAGCTTAGATTTCCCACTGTATTCATCATTTTCATTTGATTTAACTGTTACATCAATATTTACACCATTGATTTCTGGAAACAAAATAGTTGTTTACAAGGATCAAGAGGATGAACCAATAATAAGACAAGTATTTAAGGAAAATAAGGTTGGTATAGTAAAGCTGACCCCTGCTCACTTAAGTATGATAAAAGATATTGATAACAGTAATTCGAGTATAAAACGACTGATACTAGGTGGGGAAGATTTAAAAGCTGAATTAGCAAGAGAAGTATATGAAAGTTTCAATAAAAATGTTGAGATTTACAACGAGTATGGACCTACTGAGACAGTAGTTGGCTGTATGCTCTATAAGTATGATTACGATAAGGATAAGAGCATATCTGTACCTATAGGCAAGCCAGCCGATAATGTACAAATTTATATATTGGATAAAGAAAAACAATTGCTACCAATAGGAATTGCTGGAGAAATTTATGTAGGTGGCGATGGTGTAAGCAAAGGTTATATAAATAGAGAAGAATTAACAGCAGAAAAGTTTATATCAAATCCATTTATACCAGGTGAGCAAATGTATCGCACAGGAGACCTTGCAAGATGGATGCCTGATGGGAATATAGAGTTTTTAGGCAGAATAGATAATCAAGTAAAGATAAGGGGCTTTAGAATAGAGCTGGGAGAAATAGAAGCAAGGCTACTAAGCTATGAAGGAATAGAAGAGGTAATTGTAATAGCCAGAGAAGATAAAGACAGCAGCTATCTATGTGCATATGTTAGCGGCACAAGAGAGTTTACAATTAGTGAGCTTAGAGCTTATCTTAACGAAGAATTACCAGAATACATGATACCATCGTACTTTATACAGCTAGAAAAACTGCCAATAACAGCCAATGGCAAGGTAGACAGAAAATCACTGCCAGAGCCTGACGGCAGTATAGTGACAGGAGTAGAATACGTCGCACCAACCAATGAAACAGAAGAGAAGCTGGCAGCGATATGGCAAGAGGTATTAGTCCTAGAAAAGGTAGGAATAAATGATAACTTCTTTGAGCTAGGAGGACACTCCTTAAAGGCAATAAACATATCAGCAAAGATTAACATGGAATTAAATGTGTCAGTGCCATTAAGAGAGATATTCAAAACACCTACAATAAAGGGCTTAGCTGATTATGTAAAAGGCTCAAAGCAAAGCATATATAGCAGAATTGAGCCAGCTGAGGAGAACGAGTATTACCCATTATCCTCAGCTCAGAAGAGAATGTATGCATTACAACAATTTGAAGAAAACAGTACAAGCTATAACATACCAATGGTGATGACAATAGTAGGTGTATTTGACAAGTCTAAGCTTGAAAAAGCCTTTGATAAACTAATACAAAGACATGAAGCATTAAGAACTTCCTTTGAGATAATTAATGGAGAACCAGTGCAGGTAGTACATAAAGAAGTAAGCTTCAAAATAGAGTATGCAGAAGCAGACAAAGAAAAGGCAGAAGAAATAGCAACAGTGTTTGTAAAAGTCTTTGACTTAAGAAAAGCGCCGCTGCTCAGAGTGGCACTGACTAAAATCAATGACACAGAACATATACTGATGATAGACAAACATCATATAATCTCTGACGGTGTATCTATGGGAATATTAACTAATGAATTTATAGAGCTATATGATGGTAAGGAGCTTCCAAAGCTAAGAATACAATACAAAGACTTTGCAGTATGGCAAAATGAAATGTTCAAATCTGGAGAAATTAAAAAGCAAGAAGAATATTGGCTAAATGTATTTAATGACGAAGCACCTGTTCTTAGCATACCTACAGACTATCAAAGACCAAACATACAAAGCTTTGAAGGAGACAGCATAGGCTTTGAGTTAAATGAAGAGCTAACAGATAAGCTAAAGCAAATAGCAAGAGAAACAGGAAGTACTATGTACATGATACTCTTATCAGCCTGCAATATATTACTATCAAGATACAGCGGGCAGGAAGATATCATAATAGGAAGCCCTATTGCAGGAAGACCTCATGCCGACTTACAGAACATAATGGGTATGTTTGTAAACACGCTGGCTATGAGAAATTATCCAGAGAGCGACAAGACCCTTAAGGAATTCTTAATAGAAGTAAAAACAACTTCTCTACAAGAGTTTGAAAACCAAGACTATCAATTTGAAGAATTAATAGACAAGTTAAATATAAAAAGAGATTTAAGCAGAAACCCATTGTTTGACGTAATGTTTTCTATGCAGAACATTGATACAGGAGAGCTGCAAATAGAAGGACTTAGATTTAAGCCCTATGAAATAGATAGCAAAATAGCAAAGCTTGATATGACTATTACAGCTATAGAAACAAACAAAACAATAGTAATAGATTTAAACTATTGCACAAAGCTATTTAACAAACAAACAATAGAAAACATGAGCAAGCACCTAATAAGTATATTAAATAGCATAGTAAAGAATACAAGCATAAGACTATCAGAGCTTGAAATGCTGTCAGAGGAAGAAATTCATAAGGTGCTTGTAGAGTTTAACAATACAAAAGCAGAATATCCAAAGGATAAAACCCTCTATCAGCTATTTGAAGAACAAGCATCAAAAACACCTGACAATATAGCTGCAATATTTGAGGAAGAATCCATAACCTACAAGGAATTGGACGAAAAATCAAACCAATTAGCAAGGGTACTAAGGGAAAATGGTGTAGCAGCAGACAGCATAGTAGCTATATCTCTATATCGCTCTCTAGAAATGACAATAGGAATAATGGCAATACAAAAAGCAGGCGGTGCATATCTGCCAATAGATCCAAAATATCCAGAGGATAGAATAAGTTACATTCTAGAGGACAGTAATGCCAATGTGTTATTAACTCAAAGCCATATACAAGGAAATTACAAATTTGAGGATATAACTGTAATAGCAATAGATAACAAAGAGCTGTACAAGGGAGATAGCAGCAGTCTACAGCCAATAAGTGGACCAAACAATCTAGCATATGTAATATACACATCAGGAAGCACAGGAAAGCCAAAAGGCGTAATGATAGAGCATCATTCTGTAATAAACAGAACAAAGTGGATGCAAAAGAGATATCCAATAGGAGAAAATGATGTAATACTGCAAAAGACACCATATACCTTTGATGTATCGGTAGGTGAGCTATTTTGGTGGTCAATGACAGGAGCAAAGGTATGCTTCTTAAAACCAGAAGGAGACAAAGATCCAGAGGAAATAGCAAAAGCAATAGAAAAGTACAAAGTTACAACAATGAACTTTGTACCATCAATGCTAAATATTTTCCTAGAACATATAGAAAACAGAGCGGATTTTAATAAACTATCTAGCCTGAAACAAGTATTTTCAATTGGAGAAGCCTTAACGGTAGCACAGGTGGAAAAGTTCAACAGGATACTAAACAGCAGAATAGGAACAAAGCTAATAAACATATATGGACCAACAGAGACAACAGTAGAAGTATCCTACTTCGATTGTTCCACAGGAGAGAAGTTTGACGTAATACCAATAGGGAAACCGATAGATAACATAAGCTTATTAGTAGTAGATAAGCATAATAACCTATTGCCTATAGGAGTACCAGGGGAGCTATGTATATCAGGTGTAGGAGTGGGAAGAGGCTATTTAAACAAACCAGAACTGACAGCTGAGATGTTCTTACAAAACCCTCACATACCTGGAGAGCGGATGTATAGGTCAGGAGACCTAGCTAGATGGCTGCCTGATGGAAACATAGAATACTTAGGAAGAATGGATAATCAAGTAAAAATAAGGGGCAATAGAATAGAGCTAGGAGAAATAGAGACAAGAATTCTAAGCTATGAAGGAATAGAAGAAGCTGTAGTAATAGCAAAAGAAGATAATAGCGGAAATAAATATCTATGTGCATATATAGCAGTAGAAAGGGAGCAGACAGTAGCAGAGCTAAGAGAACATCTGTCAAAAGAGCTTCCAGAATATATGATACCAACATATTTTATACAGCTGGATAAGCTTCCACTAACAGCAAATGGAAAGATAGACAGAAAAGCATTGCCAGAGCCAGATGGCAATATAGCAACCGGAATAGAATATGTTGCACCAACTAATGAAATAGAAGAAACACTTTCAGCAATATGGAGTGAAGTACTTGGAATAGAAAAGGTTGGAATAAACGATAACTTCTTTGAATTGGGAGGACACTCACTAAAGGCAATAAATATATCAGCGAAGATTAACAAGGAATTAAATGTGTCAGTGCCTTTAAGAGAGCTGTTTGAAACACCTACAATAAAAGGTTTAGCTGAATATGTAAAAGATACAAAGCTTATTAAGGGTGAAAGAAGCCTCTATTGGGGCATAGAGCCTACTGCGGTAAGAGCATATTATCCAGCCTCACTCAATCAAGCTAGTACTTATGCGATGCAGCAGTTTGACAAACAAAATATGACCTATAATATGCCATGCTTAGTGCATATTGAGGGTTTACTTGATATACAAAAAATAGAAAATGCCTTTAACAAGCTAGTACAGAGACATGAAGCCTTGAGAACATCATTTTCAGTTATTGAGGGAGAAATTGTCCAAAAAATTCATAAGGATGTTACCTTCAAAATTAATCGCATTAGTCTGTGTGAGAAAAACTGTCCGACAGCAGAGGCTTTGGTACAAGACTACATCAGACCTTTTGATTTAAGTACCGTTCCCCTTCTCAGAGTGAATCTAATCGAGCTTACTGATAAACAGGGGCATGGAATAAATAAATATATCCTAATCTATGATATGCACCATATTATCTCTGATGCCGCCTCTGCAATGCTGATGCTAAAGGAGCTTACGACTCTCTATGAAGGAAAGCATCTGCCTGAGCTGCGTTTGCAATACAAGGATTGTACAATGTGGCAGAAACATATAAGAGAAGGAGGCACACCAGAGGCAGAACGTATGAAGAAGCAGGAGTCATACTGGATCAATCGGTTTGAAGGAGAACTGCCGAGACTTACACTGCATACAGATTTCCAAAGACCCTCCATACAAAACTTTGAAGGTGAGCACATTGAATTCAAACTAGATGAAGTTTTGACAAATAAGCTTAGAGAGATAGGAAGTCATACCAGAACAACATTTTATATGATATTTTTAGCAGCCTTTAATATACTGCTTTCAAAATATAGCGGACAAGAGGATATTGTCGTCGGCTCCCCTGTATCGGGCAGATCTCATGAAGATTTGCAAAATATTATGGGTATGTTTATAAATACCTTAGCCATAAGGAATTATCCTCAAAAAAGTAAGACCTTCCGTATATTCTTAGAAGAGCTTAAGAAAAATACATTAGGTGATTTTGAAAATCAAGATTATGAACTCGGTGAACTCATAGAAACGCTGGGCATACAAAGAGAAACTAATAGAAATCCTTTGTTCGATGCAATGTTCAATATGCTAAATGTCACAGATATAAAAAGACCTATGGAGGATAAACAAACACAGTCGCTAACCTTTACTCCGTGGCACTTTGAAACAAAGGCATCCAAATTTGATATTACTCTGATAGCCAGTGAAGGCGAAGACGGTCTAGTGATGAACTTAGAATATTGCACAAAACTTTTCCGAAAAGAAACAATGGAGAAGATGAAACAACACTATATTCAGATACTGGAAACGGTGGCTGAAAATATAGATATCAAGCTTGAAGATATCGTTATTCAATACAGCTTGATTATGGCTGAAACAAGCGATGAAGAAGAGGATATAGATTTTACTTTCTAGTGGAGGGTTACCTCCGCTTTTCTCCTATATCATAATAAACTTCTACTACTACTTGAATAAGGAGCGTGAACTACAATAATGAACAAAAAACTAGAAAAAGAAATCACTCTATCTACAGGGCAATTTGATATAGAAAGAGACTATTGGCTAAATAAGTTTTCGGGAGAAATCACAAAGACTAATTTTCCCTATGACTGGACAAAAAAAGCTACTTTGGAAAATATAGAATACAAGAATATCTACAAATTTTCTTTTACTCCAGAATTAAGTGCCAAGCTGTTAAAAATGAGCACTCAATCTAATGAAAATTTGTACATGCTACTTCTGTCAGGACTTATGTTACTTCTCTACAAATATACAGGAAGCTATGATATTCTCGTAGGAACTTCGATATACAGACAGAAAGCACAAGGAGACTTTATTAATACTGCTCTTATGCTTCGTGGTCAAATCAATGAAAACATGAGTTTTAAGGAGTTTTTGATGCAAGTCAGGAAGACCTTAATAGAAGCTAATAAAAATCAAAATTACCCTATGGAAATATTGATGGACAAGCTTGATCTGCCACTCAATGGACATATAGAATCCTTACTGCAAACTACGGCTTTACTTGAAAATATCCATGACAAGACCTATTTGGAAGGCTTTGACTCAAATATTCAGTTCTATTTTATTAATACAGAAAGTGGTATTCAAGTAAGCATTGAATATATTACTCTTCTTTATAAAGCTACTACCATAGAGAGAATTGCCTCCCATTATGTAAACCTTTTAAATGAAGTGCTAAGTAATACCAATATGCTAATAAATGATATCTGCATTCTTTCAAAGGAAGAAAACGTGCAGATACTTGAGATTTTTAATAATACCCATACAGCTTATTCCAGAGAAAAGACCATCCATCAGCTTTTTGAGGAGCAGGTAGATAAGTCACCAGAACAAATCGCTTTGTCTTTTGCAGGTAACTCAATGACTTACGCTACTCTAAATCAAAAGGCAAATAGCCTAGCACATATACTGAGAAAAAAAGGTGTAAAGTGTGACACCATTACAGCAGTCATGATAAATCGGTCTTTTGAAATGATCATTGCCATACTGGCTGTACTCAAAGCAGGAGGTGCTTATCTGCCCATTGATCCAGATTACCCTGTACAACGTATAGGATACATGCTGGAGGATAGCGAAGCTCCAATATTACTTACAGATAGTCATTTATCGGATACGGTATCATTTTTGGGAGAAAAAATTTATTTGGATGATGAAACCATTTATACCAGCGATACCAGTAATTTAGATTTTGAAAGCAATGCAAATGATCTGGCATATGTGATTTATACCTCAGGCTCTACAGGCAAGCCAAAAGGGGTTATGGTTGAGCATCGCTCTGTTGTCAATTTTATAAAAGGAATGACCGACAAAATTAACTTTGAATTCAATAAAACTATATTGGCGCTTACGACCATATCCTTTGATATATTTGGACTGGAAACTCTGCTGCCGCTTACTTTAGGTATGAAAATCATAATTGCTGATGAAAACCATCAGTTGGATGCTAGACGTTTGAATCAACTTATTATAGAAGAAGGAGTAGATATGCTTCAAATTACTCCATCTCGTATGAAGCTGCTTCTCACAGATGATAATTGTAGACAAAGTCTATCAAGGCTTAAAGAAATCATGGTAGGCGGTGAAGTCTTTACTGAAGGGCTTTTGACAACACTAAAAGGAAGAACCAATGCAAAAATTTATAATATGTATGGTCCTACAGAAACTACTATATGGTCAGTAATAAGTGAATTAACCAATGCAGATGAAATAAATATAGGATATCCAATAGCTAATACCAAGCTTTATATATTAGATGACAAAAATCAAATACAACCCATCGGAGTACCAGGGGAGCTTTGCATAGGGGGAGAAGGACTAGCAAGAGGCTATCTTAAACATCCTGAGCTTACTGCTGAGAAATTTGTCCTTTGTCCTTTTGATGAATCGAGAATGTATAGAACGGGTGATTTGGCAAGATGGAACCCTGACGGAACAGTAAATTTTATAGGTAGAAATGACTATCAGGTAAAAATACGTGGCTATCGAATTGAGTTAGGAGAAATAGAGGAACAGTTAACTAAACATCCACTTATCAAGGAAGCGGTCGTTCTGCCTAATGAAGATAAGAGCGGAAACAAATATCTTTGTGCATATATCGTATGTGGAGATAACGTACCTGCTACAAAGGATATAAGACAGTATATATCGCAGGAGTTGCCTGAGTACATGATACCTTCCTATTTTATGCCTATGTCCAAGTTGCCTTTGACACCTAATGGAAAGCTTGATAGAAAAGCTCTTCCTGAGCCTGAGTCTGCAATAGCTGAAAGCACAGAATATGTTGCCCCTTCTAATGCAGTTGAGGAGAAACTAGCAGAACTGTGGGAGAAAGTGTTGGAGGTTCCGAAGGTAGGAATACATGACAATTTCTTTGAATTAGGGGGACATTCACTAAAAGCAACATATCTAACCTCAATGATAGAAAATGAATTTGGTGTAGAGGTTTCTCTAAAAACGATATTTGAGACACCTACCATAGAAGCTATTGCCATATATATTGAAAATGCAAAAATCTCAGAAAATAATAATATAGTACCAATAGAAGAGCGGGAATATTATCCAATCTCATCTGTACAAAAAAGAATATACATGCATGAACAAATTAACGGTATTAGCACTACATATAATATGCCTATGATATATAAGATTGGTGGAAACATAGATATAAAAAGAGCGGAAGATGCTTTTAAAGCACTTATGGAGAGGCACGCGACACTGCGCACCTCCTTTGAAGTCATAAAGGGAGAGCCTGTGCAGAAGATACATACTGATATCGATTTCAAGATAGATCTTTGGGATGCGACAGAAGAAGAGGTAGAAAAAATCGTAAAGGACTTCATACAACCTTTTAGCCTGACTAAAGCTCCGCTAATGCGCATAGGTATTATACGTCTCAGTCCTGAAAAATGCATGCTAATGATGGACATGCACCATATCATATCAGACGGAAGCTCTCAGGCTATATTTACCAATGAATTTTTGAAGCTCTATGAAGGCGAGTTACTTCCTGAGCTCAAAATACAATACAAGGATTATGCTTGCTGGCAAACTGATCTTTATCAATCTGGGAAAATGCAAAGATATGAAAAATACTGGATGGAACAATTCCCTAAGTCAGAAGAAATACCAGTACTTAATATGCCGACAGATTTTCAAAGACCAAGTATATTTAATGATGAGGGAGATATTTATGACCTTGAAGTAGATATAGAATTAGTATTGAAGCTTCGGGAGTTTGCAAGAGAGAATGATGCAACTCTATTTATGGTGTTTTTGGCTATATACAGTGTCACCCTATCAAAATATGCAGCACAGGAGGATATTTTGATAGGTACTGTTACTGCTGGAAGAAATAATGTTGATACACAAAGGCTTATAGGACTCTTTCTAAATAACATTGCACTGCGATGCCGTCCAGATGGAAGCTTGTCCTTTAAGGAATATCTCGTAAGACTGAAGGAAATAGTACTAAGTGCCTATGAAAACCAGCAGTTTCCTATGGAGGAACTGATAGATAAACTCAATATTCACAAGGATATTAGCAGGAATATACTGTTTGATGTCATGATAATTCTTCAAAACTATGATAAAGGAAATATGAGTAAAGAGCTCAAGGATTTTAACATAGATATTTATGGTACAGAGCACAAAACGTCCAAATATGATATGACATTTTATATCAACGAAGACTATGAACATATGAATTTAGAAGTTGAATACTGCACAAGACTCTATAAAAGAGAATCTATAGAAGACTTTATGCAACATTTTTTACATGTTGCAAAAGAAGCGGTATCTAACCCTGAAAATAAAATTGGTGAATTGGACATGCTTTCTGATGAAGAGAAGCACCTGCTTCTGCATACATTTAACGATAACTTCGTCGAATATACTAGAGAAAAGGTGATTCACCAATTATTTGAGGAACAGGCAGCGAGGACACCAGATAAAACAGCAATTGTCTTTGAGGAACAGAGCCTGAGCTATAGAGAGCTAAATCAAAAATCCAATCAACTAGCAAGAAAATTGAGAGAAATAGGGGTAAAGCGTGAAAGCACTGTAGCCATTATGGTAGATAGTTCTATAGAAATGCTGATTGCCATAATGTCAGTATTTAAATCAGGCGGAGCGTATGTACCTATAGACCCAAAATATCCAGAGGAACGCAAACAATATATGCAAGAAGATAGTAAATGCAATATTTTACTGACACAGTCAAAGTTTAAGTCAACTGTACAATTACCAGTTGAGATAATAATTCTGGATGAAGATGAATGTTACCATGAAGACAGCTCAAACTTAGAAATAATAAATGCACCTGAAGACATGGCTTATATAATCTATACATCGGGTTCAACTGGAATACCAAAGGGAGTTATGGTTAAACACAGCAATATAACAGCTTATGTTACCGCTTTTAAGAGTGAATTTGCTATAACCGCAGAGGATACCTTCCTTCAACAGGCAACTTATTGCTTTGATGCATTTATAGAAGAGGTTTTCCCAATATTGTCAGTAGGTGGAAAACTTGTAATAGCACAAAAGGAAAAGGTTTTAGATATAAATAAGCTAAGTGAAATAGTTGAAAAAAATAATGTAAATCTGATAAGCTGTTCTCCATTACTATTGAATGAAATAAATAAAGCAGAACAGTTAAAAAGTATACACACCTTTATAAGCGGCGGAGATGTACTAAAGAGAGAGTATATAAGTAACCTGCTGGAATATGCCAAGGTCTATAACACCTATGGCCCAACTGAAACTACTGTATGCGCTACTTATTACAGATGTGGTCAAAAGGATATATTAAACATACCTATTGGAAAACCAATAGCAAACTATAAAATTTACGTTTTGGGAAGCCGACAAGAGCTGTTACCAATAGGAATAGCAGGAGAACTTTGTATAGCTGGAGACGGAGTTGCAAGAGGATATCTGAATAAACCAGAGCTGACAGCTGAAAAGTTTGCACCAAATCCGTTCATGCCTGGAGAAATAATGTACAAGACTGGCGATTTGGTAAGATGGCTGCCAGATGGAAATATAGAGTTCATGGGTCGAATAGACCAACAGGTCAAGATAAGAGGCTTCCGTATAGAACTGGATGAAATAGAAAACAGGCTTCTTAGCTATGTAGCGGTATCAGATGCAATAGTAATTGTAAAAGAAGACGAAATAAGAGGGAAGTACCTATGTGCTTACATAGTATCAGATGAAGAAATAACAGTTCCAGAAATAAGAGAGCATCTGCTTCAAAAGCTACCTCAATATATGATACCTGATTATTTTGTACAGTTGGAAAAGCTGCCCACTACACAGAGTGGCAAGGTAGATAGAAAAGCATTACCTCTGCCAGATGGAAACATAATGACAGGTACAGAGTATGAAGCACCTAGAAATGAACTAGAAGAAAAACTAGCTTTAATATGGCAGAATGTATTAGGCATAGAAAGAATCGGTATAAGTGATAATTTCTTTGAATTAGGTGGAAATTCTATAAAGGTTATCGGAATTGCTTCTAATATTCACAAGGAATTAAATGTAGAAGTACCCCTAGGAGAGATATTCAGAACACCAACAATAAAAGCATTGTCAGAGCATATACAAAAAGCAGCCCAAAATATCTATGCGGCAATTGAGCCAGTAGAAAAGAGGGCTTATTATCCTATGTCCTCAGCGCAAAAGCGTGTCTTTACACTACAGCAGTTTGATTTGGAAGGTACTACCTATAATATGCCTATACCAATGATTATAGAGGGAAGCTTAGATGCAGAACTCATAAAAGAAACTTTTAGTAAGCTTATAGAAAGGCATGAAGTATTTCGAACTACCTTTACGCTTACAGATGAAGGCCCAGTACAATGTATCCAAGAAAAAGCTGATTTTGTGATGAATTACAAGGAAGCAAAGGAAAATGAAGTAGAGGACATTTTGCAAAGCTGGGTAATGCCATTTGACTTAGGCAAGGCACCTCTTTTACGAGTTGGTTTAATAAAGATAGAAGAAGATAAATATATACTTTTCCGTGATATGCACCATGTTATTTCCGATGGTGTATCCACAGATGTTTTGACAAAAGAATTTTTCGATATATACAACGGCAAAGAGTTGCCGACTTTAAAAATACAGTACAAGGACTATGCAGTATGGCAAAACAACCTTTTAAATTCAGAAAATATGAAAAAGCAAGAAGCATACTGGTTGAGCAAATTTGCGAATTCTGAAATACCTGTGCTAAGTATGCCTACAGACTATCCAAGACAATATATTCAGAGCTTTGAAGGAGAGGTTTTAAGCTATAAACTAAATGAAGAACTGACTTCAAAACTTAGAGAAATGGCTAAAAAAACAGGAGCAACCCTTTATATGCTACTCTTATCAGTATATAACGTGCTGCTATCAAAATACTCTGGACAGGAAGATATAATAATTGGAAGCCCTATATCAGGGAGACCTCATGCAGACTTAGAAAATATTATTGGAATGTTTGTCAACACATTGGCTATAAGAAATTACCCCGAATTCTACAAGTCCTTTAGTGAGTTCTTGGAGGAGGTTAAGGACAATTGTTTGGAAGCTTACGAAAATCAAGACTATCAATTTGAAGAATTGGTGAATAAGCTAAATAGCAGTTCAAATGGAAGTCTAAGAAGGGATTTAAGCCGAAGTCCCATTTTTGATGTAATGTTTAATATGCAAAATACAACATCAATACAAAATGGTAATAATATGCAAGATGCCAATAACAATCTTAAGCTGAGTGTTTACCCCCTTATTTACAAGATTTCCAAATTTGATATGACTTTAGAAGCGGTAGAGACTGACAATAACATAATACTCAATCTCGAATATTGCAGCAAGCTGTTTACGAGAGAAACCATGGAAAGATTTATAAGTCATTACGAGATGGTGGCAACAGCAATAATAGAAAATCCTGATGTTTCTCTGTTGGAAATAGATATATTGAGTGAGGAAGAAAAGCATCAAGTGCTTGTAGAGTTTAACAACACGAAAGCTGAATATCCAAAGGACAAAACACTATATCAGCTATTTGAAGAGCAAGCATTAAAAACTCCTGACAATATAGCTGCAATGTATGAAGAAGAATATATAACCTATAAGGAATTGGATGCGAAATCAAACCAATTAGCAAGGGTACTAAGAGAAAAGGGTGTAAAGGCAGACAGCATAGTAGCTATGTCTCTATATCGTTCTCTAGAAATGACAATAGGCATAATGGCAATACAAAAAGCAGGAGGAGCATACCTGCCAATAAGTCCAGAATATCCAGAGGATAGGATAAAGTACATGCTAGAGGACAGTAATGCCAGTGTGCTATTAACTCAAACCAATTTACAGGACAATTACAAATTTGAGAATACAACTGTATTAGCAATAGATGATAAAGAGCTATACAAGGGAGATAACAGCAGCCTACAGCCAATAAGCGGACCAAGCAACCTAGCATATGTAATATATACATCAGGAAGCACAGGAAAGCCAAAAGGCGCAATGATAGAGCATCACTCAGCAATAAACAGAATAAAGTGGATGCAAAAAAGATACCCAATAGGACAAAATGATGTAATACTGCAAAAAACACCATATACCTTTGATGTATCAGTATGGGAGCTATTCTGGTGGTCAATAGAAGGAGCAAAGGTATGCTTCTTAACACCAGGAGGAGAAAAAGATCCAGAAGAAATAGTAAAAGCAATTGAGACGAACAAAATAACAACAATGCACTTTGTACCATCAATGCTGAACATATTCCTAGAATACATAGAAGGCAGAAATGATATAGAGAAATTATCCAGCTTGAAGCAAGTATTTTCAAGCGGAGAAGCATTGACAGCACCACAGGTTGAGAGATTTAACAGAATATTATACAGCAAGCTAGGAACAAAGCTGATAAACCTATATGGACCAACAGAAGCAACAGTAGACGTATCCTACTTTGACTGCTCCACAGGAGAGAAGCTTGATGTAATACCAATAGGAAAGCCAATAGACAACATAAGCTTATTGATATTAGACAAGCACAACAACCTACTGCCTGTAGGAATACCAGGAGAACTATGCATATCAGGTGTAGGAGTAGGAAGAGGATACCTAAACAGACCAGACCTGACAGAAGAAAAGTTCATACAAAATACTCACATCTTGGGAGAGCGGATGTATAAGACAGGAGACCTTGCAAGATGGTTACAAGATGGGAACATAGAGTACCTAGGAAGAATAGATAATCAAGTAAAGATAAGGGGCTTTAGAATAGAGCTTGGCGAAATCGAGACTAGAATTCTAAGCTATGAAGGAATAGAAGAGGCAACGGTAATAGCAAGAGAAGCAGGCGAAAATAAATATATATGTGCATATATAACAGGAGACAGGGAATTTACAGTAAGTGAACTAAGAGAATATCTATTAAAAGAACTACCAGAATATATGGTACCATCATACTTCATACAGTTAGAAAAGCTGCCATTAACAGCAAATGGAAAGATAGACAGAAAAGCATTACCAGAGCCTGATGGAAGCATAACCACAGGAGCAGAATATGTTGCACCAGAAAGCGAAATAGAAGATAAGCTTGCAAAAATATGGAAAGAAGTATTAGAAATAGAAAAAGTAGGGATAAATGATAACTTCTTTGAATTGGGTGGACACTCTCTAAAGGCAATAAATATAGTAGCAAAAATCCATAAGGCATTAAATGTATCAGTACCTTTAAGAGAGATGTTTAAAACACCTACAATAAAGGGATTAGCTAAATATGTAGAAGGCACAAGTAAAAGCGTATATAGCAGAATTGAGCCAGTAGAGAAGAGTGAGTATTATCCATTATCCTCAGCTCAAAAGAGAATATATGCACTACAACAGTTTGAAGAGAACAGTATAAGCTATAATATGCCAATGGTGATGACACTAGAAGGAGATCTTGACAAGAGTAAGCTTGAAGAAACCTTTAATAGACTAATACAAAGACATGAAGCGCTAAGAACTTCCTTTGAGATAATAGACGGAGAACCTGTACAGGTAGTTCATAAGGAAGTGAGATTTGAAATAGAGTACATAGAAGCAGACAAAGAAAAGGCGAGTGAAATAGCAATAGAATTTGTAAAAGCCTTTAAATTAAGCAAAGCACCACTAATCAGAGTGGCACTAACTAAAATCAATGACAAAGAACATATACTTATGATAGATATGAATCATATAATCTCTGATGGTGTATCTATGGGAATATTAACTAAGGAATTTATAGAGCTATATGATGGTAAAGAGCTACCCAAATTAAGAATACAATACAAAGACTTTGCAGCATGGCAAAATGAAATGTTTAAGTCTGGAGAAATCAAAAAACAAGAAGAATATTGGTTAAAGACATTCGAGGGCGAAGTGCCTGTGCTTAACATTCCAACAGACTACCAAAGACCAAGCATACAAAGCTTTGAAGGGGATAACATCAACTTTGAACTAAATGAAGAGGTAACAAGTAAGCTAAAGCAAATAGCAAAGGAAACAGGAAGTACTATGTACATGGTGCTGTTATCAGCTTGCAATGTGCTACTATCAAAATACAGCGGACAAGAAGATATAGTGGTGGGGAGTCCAATATCAGGCAGACCGCATGCTGATTTAGAGAACATAATGGGTATGTTCGTAAACACCCTAGCTATGAGAAATTATCCAGAGAGCAGCAAGACCTTCAAGGAATTTTTGGCAGAAGTAAAAACAAATGCACTGCAAGCTTTTGAAAATCAGGATTATCAATTTGAAGAGTTAATAGACAAGCTAAACATAACAAGAGACCTAAGCAGAAACCCACTATTTGACGTAATGTTCACTATGCAGAACATGGATGCAGGAGAGTTGCAAATAGAAGGGCTTAGATTCAAACCCTATGAAATTGACAATAACATAGCAAAGTTTGATATGACTATTACGGCTATAGAACTAAATAAAACAATAGGAATAAGCCTAAACTACTGCACTAAGCTGTTTAGCAAACAAACAATAGAAAAAATGAGTAAGCACTTAACAAATATACTAAACAGCATAGCAAATGATACAAACCTAATGTTATCAAAGGTTGAAATGCTGTCAGAACAAGAAAAACATCAAGTGCTTATAGAGTTTAACAACACTAAAGCAGAATATCCAAAGGACAAAACACTATATCAGCTATTTGAAGAGCAAGCAGCAAAAACCCCTGACAATATAGCTGCAATATATGAAGAAGAATCCATAACCTACAGGGAATTGGATGCGAAATCAAACCAATTAGCAAGAGTACTAATAGAAAAGGGTGTAAAGGCAGACAGCATAGTAGCTATGTCTCTATATCGTTCTCTGGAAATGACAATAGGCATAATGGCAATACAAAAAGCAGGAGGAGCATACCTGCCAATAAGTCCAGAATATCCAGAGGATAGGATAAAGTACATGCTAGAGGACAGCAATGCCAGTGTACTATTAACCCAAACTAATTTACAGGACAATTACAGATTTGAGAATACAACTGTATTAGCAATAGATGATAAAGAGCTGTACAAGGGAGATAGCAGTAGATTACAGCCAATAAGTGGACCAAACAACCTAGCATATGTAATATATACATCAGGAAGCACAGGAAAGCCAAAAGGCGCAATGATAGAGCATCACTCAGCAATAAACAGAATAAAGTGGATGCAAAAAAGATACCCAATAGGACAAAATGATGTAATACTGCAAAAAACACCATATACCTTTGACGTATCAGTATGGGAGCTATTCTGGTGGTCAATAGAAGGATCAAAGGTATGCTTCTTAACACCAGGAGGAGAAAAAGATCCAGAAGAAATAATGAAAGCAATTGAGATGAAAAAAATAACAACAATGCACTTTGTGCCATCAATGCTGAACATATTCCTAGAATACATAGAAGGCAGAGATGATATAGAGAAATTATCCAGTTTGAAGCAAGTATTTTCAAGTGGAGAAGCATTGACAGCACCACAGGTTGAGAGATTTAACAGAATATTATACAGCAAGCTAGGAACAAAGCTGATAAACCTATATGGACCAACAGAAGCAACAGTAGACGTATCCTACTTTGACTGCTCCACAGGAGAGAAGCTTGATGTAATACCAATAGGAAAGCCAATAGACAATATAAGCTTATTGATATTAGACAAGCATAACAACTTACTGCCCGTAGGAATACCAGGAGAACTATGCATATCAGGAGTAGGAGTAGGAAGAGGCTATCTAAACAGACCAGATCTGACAGAAGAAAAGTTCATACAAAATCCTCACATCTTGGGAGAGCGGATGTATAAGACAGGAGACCTTGCAAGATGGTTGCCAGATGGGAACATAGAGTACCTAGGAAGAATAGATAATCAAGTAAAGATAAGGGGCTTTAGAATAGAGCTTGGTGAAATAGAGGCTAGAATTCTAAGCTATGAAGGAATAGAAGAGGCAACGGTAATAGCAAGAGAAGCAGATGAAAATAAATATATATGTGCATATATAACAGGAGATAGGGAATTTACAGTAAGTGAATTAAGAGAATATCTATTAAAAGAACTACCAGAATATATGGTACCATCATACTTCATACAATTAGAAAAGCTGCTATTAACAGCAAATGGAAAGATAGACAGAAAAGCATTACCAGAGCCTGATGGAAGCATAACCACAGGAGCAGAATATGTTGCACCAGAAAGCGAAATAGAAGATAAGCTTGCAAAAATATGGCAAGAAGTATTAGAAATAGAAAAAGTAGGGATAAATGATAACTTCTTTGAATTGGGTGGACACTCTCTAAAGGCAATAAATATAGTAGCAAAAATCCATAAGGCATTAAATGTATCAGTACCTTTAAGAGAGATGTTTAAAACACCTACAATAAAGGGATTAGCTAAATATGTAGAAGGCACAAGTAAAAGCGTATATAGCAGAATTGAGCCAGTAGAGAAGAGTGAGTATTATCCATTATCCTCAGCTCAAAAGAGAATATATGCACTACAACAGTTTGAAGAGAACAGTATAAGCTATAATATGCCAATGGTGATGACACTAGAAGGAGATCTTGACAAGAGTAAGCTTGAAGAAACCTTTAATAGACTAATACAAAGACATGAAGCGCTAAGAACTTCCTTTGAGATAATAGACGGAGAACCTGTACAGGTAGTTCATAAGGAAGTGAGATTTGAAATAGAGTACATAGAAGCAGATAAAGAAAAGGCGAGTGAAATAGCAATAGAATTTGTAAAAGCCTTTAAATTAAGCAAAGCACCACTAATCAGAGTGGCACTAACTAAAATCAATGACAAAGAACATATACTTATGATAGATATGAATCATATAATCTCTGATGGCGTATCTATGGGAATCTTAACTAAGGAATTTATAGAGCTATATGATGGTAAAGAGTTACCAAAATTAAGAATACAATACAAAGACTTTGCAGCATGGCAAAATGAAATGTTTAAGTCTGGAGAAATTAAAAAACAAGAAGAATATTGGTTAAAGGCATTTGAGGAAGAAATACCAGTGCTTAACATGCCAGCAGACTATCAAAGACCAAGCATACAAAGCTTTGCGGGAGATAATATCAACTTTGAACTAAACGAAGAGGTAACAAGTAAGCTAAAGCAAATAGCAAAGGAAACAGGAAGTACCATGTACATGGTGCTGTTATCAGCTTGCAATGTGCTACTATCAAAATACAGCGGACAAGAAGATATAGTGGTGGGGAGTCCAATATCAGGCAGACCGCATGCTGATTTAGAGAACATAATGGGTATGTTTGTAAACACACTAGCTATGAGAAATTATCCTGATAGCAGCAAGACCTTCAAGGAATTTTTGACAGAAGTAAAAACAAATGCACTGCAAGCTTTTGAAAATCAGGATTATCAATTTGAAGAGTTAATAGACAAGCTAAACATAACAAGAGACCTAAGCAGAAACCCACTATTTGACGTAATGTTCACTATGCAGAACATGGATGCAGGAGAAATGCAAATAGAAGGGCTTAGATTTAAACCCTACGAAATTGACAATAGCATAGCAAAGTTTGATATGACTATTACAGCTATAGAACTAAATAAAACAATAGGAATAAGCCTAAACTACTGCACTAAGCTGTTTAGCAAACAAACAATAGAAAAAATGAGTAAGCACTTAACAAATATACTAAACAGCATAGCAAATGATACAAACCTAATGTTATCAAAGGTTGAAATGCTGTCAGAACAAGAAAAACATCAAGTGCTTATAGACTTTAACAACACTAAAGCAGAATATCCAAAAGAAAAAACAATAAATCAATTATTTGAAGAACAAGTATATAAAACACCAGACAACATAGCAGTAGAGTATGAAAATACAAAGCTTACATATAAAGAACTAAATACAAAAGCAAATGAATTAGCAATGATATTACAAAACAAGGGAGTAGAAGCAGACAGCATTGTAGGAATAATGATAGACAGATCCTTAGATATGATAGTAGGGATAATGGCTATTTTAAAGGCTGGAGGAGCATATCTGCCAATAGACCCTGAATATCCAAAGGATAGAATAAAATACATGTTGTCTGATAGTAATACAAAAATATTGCTAACTCAATCAAATTTAACTAGAAATGTGGAATTTGATGGAGAAACTATAATTATAGAAGATATATTATGTAATTCAGAATGTATCAATGCTAGAAAAACAAGCAAAGCAACTGATTTGGCATATATCATATACACGTCAGGAAGTACTGGAAAACCAAAGGGAGTAATGATAGAACATAAATCAGTAATTAATCTAGCTTACTCACAAATAAACCAATTTAAAGTTGATGAAAAAGATAAGATATTGCAATTCTCAACTATTTGTTTTGATGCATCAATTGAACAGATATTTATAGCATTATTAAGCGGAGCGGCTTTAGTATTAATAAATAAAGATACATTATTAAATGTAAAGGCATTTGAAGAATATCTAATAGAACATGAAGTGACACATATACATACAGTACCAACATTTTTAAATAATATTAATTATAGAGAAGAATATAAAATTAAGCGAGTAGTAGCAGGGGGAGACATATGCTCTATAAATTTAGCCAAATATTGGAGTGAACACTGCGATTTCTATAATGAATATGGACCGACAGAAACCACAATTACTAGTACCATGTTATTAGCTAATAATATTATGGAAA